>NZ_AP027292.1:0-2400000 GCF_030295765.1 Neptuniibacter halophilus
CCCCCAGCAGGTGCCGCCACATCAGTCGTTCACCGGGCAGCAGCGCGGAAAACAGGACAATCAGTAATGGCCACAGGTAAGCGATCAGGCTGACTTCCACGGCCGGCGCATTCGCCATCGCCGCAAAATAACAAAGGTGATAGATAAAGTAGCCACTGATCCCCAGCAGCCAGACCGTCCACGGCTGGCGCAGATAACCTAAGCCGCTTTCACCACGTAACCACCAGCGCGAGCCGATCAGCAGAAAGCCGACAAAAAACGTCATCGCCATCAGTTGAAACGGCGGGATAATGCCCTCGGTCAGCCGGGTCATCAGGGCCAGCGTGCCCCACAGCACGATGGCGATTGCGCCGATGGCTGTCGCTTTAAATCGATTGTTCATCATTACCTCCATAATCAGAGGCAGAAGCATACTGCTTAACGGAACCGCCTGACTTTCGCAGACAGGCGATTAACTTTGCCGATCTGGCGAACCTGAGGCGTCAGGCAACGAAAAGTAACGGGGGGATTTTCCGAAATGGCGGCGAAAACGATCACTGAAAGCGGCCAGATTGCTGTAGCCGACATCGGCGGCGATCTGCTGAATGCTCAGCGTGCCCTGCTCAAGTAATTGCCACGCCTGCTGCATCCGTAATTCAATCTGATACTGCTGTGGCGTCATACCGAATTGCCGGCGGAACCGTTCACTGAGCTGTCTGGGACTGAGGCTGGCCACCCGTGCTAACGCTTGTAGCGGTATCTGATGACGGTAGTTCTGCTGCAGATACGACACAGCCGCCTCAATCCGGCGATCCAGCTTAAGCCGGTGGCCAAATTTTTCCTCCAGCAACTGAATCAGTAACAACAGCATCTGCCGCTGAGTGGTACTGTTGACCTGTGCAGACTGAACCTGCTGATGCAGAAAAGCCACATAACAGGACAGCGCTTCATCCAACTGAATAAAGGCTGGCAGGCTTTCCAGTTGCGGCGCCAGCGCACTGGGTATATCGGCCACCAGAAAACGGTTCTCCGATTCTGCGAGAAAGCCATGAACCGAACCGGCACTGATCACCGCTGCGGTCTGCCCGCCCAACTGAGCCCCCTGCCCGTCTACGCTGATATCCAGTGTACCCCGCAGTGGCAGCACCAGTTGATGATAACTGTGCTCATGGCTGTGGGATTCCTGATTATAGCTGCGCAGGTCTAAGGTGAGGTGGTGTTCAGTCATAAGCCGATTCTAGCGGATAAACCGGTTGCTTGTCCGCCCTCAGACCGCACTGAACAAAAACGGACTCTCAGCGTCAGCCGATTGCCTGACCCGACCTTCAGCCTGAAGGAAATTGAGGTGCGCCAGTGTTTCGCCACAGGCCAGCAGTTTATCCAGCAGACCCAGTTCACGCTGATAGACCTTTTCAGCCAGTGCCATGACCGTCAGTGGCTCCTGACATAATCCGGCAATCTTTGTCAGATCATCCTGATGCCCACGAATCAGTTCATCCAGACGTTTATGCAGACCAAGGAAAGGAAAATTGTGAGCCGGCAGTGTCAGTGTATCTGCCGGTAACTGCTTAAGCTGATGCAAAGCCTCAAGCCAGCACTGCAATGGATTCGCATCAGGTGCCTGATGACCGACACTGACATTGGAACTGATGCGCGGCAACACCTGATCCCCCGAGATCAGAATTTTCTCCTCAGGGTTATACAGCGAACTGTGACAGATCGTGTGTCCGCGGGAGTGAATAACCTGCCAGTGCTGGCCACCGATCTGAAGGGACATATCATGTTCAAGAGAGTGGAACCCCTGAGGCAGGTCAGAGATCAGGTTACGCATGCCGCTGAACATCTTCAGCAGGCCACCAATCAGCTCCGGTTCCATCCCCAGTCGGAGGTAAAACGTTTCCAGCGCCTGCGGGTCATATTCTCCCTGCATAAAAGCACGAATGTGTGAAAATTCGGCGGAACTGATAAACAGTGGCAGATCAAATGTCTGGCATAGCCAGCCTGCCGCGCCGATATGGTCCACATGGGAATGCGTCACAATCACCCGGGTCAGAGGCAAACCGTCGAGTGCTTCAGCCACCAGCCGCGACCAGATCTCAACCGTCTCCGGATTGTATAAACCACAATCCACCACGGCCCAGCCCTGCGCCTCACGCAACAGATAAAGGTTGATGTGATCGAGCGCAAACGGCAGCGGCATTCGCAACCAGAGAACGCCGGGCCTGATCTCCTGCAATTCACCCGCTTCAGGTTGCTGAAAATCTGCTGCAATCACTGCATTCATAGCGTTTCCCTCTGATTACTCGCCGTCCCCTGCAAACAGACGCAGGGCAGACTAAAGAGTCTGTTAGGTCTTTTTGAAGTCCTCAACCACCATAACAGCCAAATAATTACCTATTCAGGACAACTCGCCTGCCCGGGAGAGATAGCGGCGCTATACAAAGATTAGTCATATCAATTATGTAAATATCATCTATACTTTTATTGCATTAATATCTCATATTTGGATTTGATATGATTGTTCAATTATTCATATAGCAAACACAGAAGGTCACTCAATGCGTCTACGCAGCCTTGCTTTCGTTTTCGGCCTGAACATGCTGTTAAGCCCTGCCTTACTGGCTGCCGATAACGCATCACAACCCCTGGTTCGTCCCGCCAAGTTATTACAGATTACCGACCCCGCCACCCGGGCGTTACGTACCTTCCCTGCCGAGGTGAAAGCGTCGGCACGTACGGAGCTGGCCTTCAGGGTCAGCGGTGTACTGACCCACCTGCTGCCAAAAGAGGGTGAAACCGTAACCAAAGGTCAGATACTCGCCCGTTTAGACCCGGCAGACTATGACGTCAGCCTGCAGCGTTATCAGGCTGAGTACAAACTGGCGAGACAACAGTTTGAACGCAGTCAGGTGATGCTTGAGCGCAAGCTGCTCTCTCAGGCGCAATACGATCAGAAAGAGGCGGAGCTGAATATCGCCCGCTCAGCCCTGAATCAGGCCCGCCTGAACCGCGAGTACACCGAGCTGCGTGCGCCTTATGACGGCGTCGTATCACAGCGCCTGGTGGAGAATTTTCAGAACATTCAGGCGAAGCAGCCGATCTTGATTCTGCAGTCAGACGACCAACTGGATATTGAGTTGCAGCTTCCTGAACAGATCATCTCAATGCAAACCCGCCCGGAGGCCACAGATGTTCTGTCTGATGTTCGTCTGGAAGCTTTTCCGGATCAGGTTTTCAAAGCCCGTTACCGCGAACACAGTGGTGAAGCAGACCCGGCCACCGGCGCTTATCGGGTTACCCTGAGCCTGAAAAAACCACAAGGGATGCATCTGTATCCGGGGATGACTGCCACAGTAACGGTGGATATGAACAAGGTCTTTATGCTGCAGGAAGCGGTCTTCACCCTGCCGGTAGAAGCGGTGATCTCAGCGGAAGATAAGCCACTGGACAGCCCTGAACGCCAGATCTGGAAAGTAAACCCTGAAACCATGCAGGTGTTCCGGGCTGATGTTGTCGTCGGCAGCCTGACCGGCAAGGGGATTGAGATTCGCGCCGGACTGGAAGTGGGCGATATTGTCGTCGTTGCCGGTGCCAACTACCTGCGCGAGGGGATGAAAGTCCGCGCCTGGGAAAGAGAGAGAGGGCTGTAAATGAACAGCGCTGATTATTTTATCCGCCACCGGGTTACCAGCTGGATGTTCGCCCTGCTCCTGGGTCTGGGCGGTACTCTGGCCTTTTTTGGTCTCGGGCAGCTTGAAGATCCACCGTTCACCATTAAGGACGCGATGATTATCACCTCCTATCCCGGTGCCTCCGCGCAGCAGGTTGAGGAGGAACTGACCTTCCCGCTTGAGCAGCAGGTTCAGCAGCTCCCGTGGGTCGATAATGTCCGCTCCATCTCATCACCGGGCTTATCGCAGATCACCGTATCGATCAAAAGCATCTATGCCGGCGATGAACTGCGCCAGATCTGGGATGAATTACGCCGTAAAATTGATGACTACCGCCCCAGCCTGCCTCCCGGTGTTAACCCTCCGTGGATCAATGATGACTTTGGTGATGTGTTTGGCATCATGCTGGCCGTGACCGGTGACGGCTATAACTATGAAGAGCTGAAGGACTATACCGACTTCCTGCGCCGGGAACTGATTCTGGTCGATGGCGTCAGCAAGGTGGACATCCACGGCGAACAGGATGAGCAGGTTATCGTCGAGATCTCCCGTATCCGGCTGAACAACCTCGGAATCTCCCTGCAGCGGATCTATGAACTGCTGGCCAACCAGAACGTAGTATCCAATGCGGGCTCCGTTCAGGTGGGCAGTGAATATATCCGTATTTCGCCCACCGGTGAGTTCACCGATGTGGCCGAACTGGAACGCCTGATTATCAGTGATGCCGGTGCCTCACAACTGATTCGCCTTGGCGACGTAGCCTCGATCAGCCGGGGCTATGCTGAAGTACCGAAAAATCTGGTCTCCTACAACAGTGCAGCGTCACTGCATATCGGCATCTCATTTATCAGTGGTGTCAACGTCGTCGATGTCGGGGCAGCCATCAGTGAGCGGCTCGAACAGCTCGAATACGCCCGCCCGATCGGTATGGAGATCGCAACGCTGTATAACCAGCCGCAGGAAGTGGAACGCTCCATCGACAGTTTCATCAGCAACCTGCTGGCGGCCATCGTCATTGTTGCGCTGGTGCTGCTGGTATTCATGGGCCTGCGCAGCGGCATACTGATCAGCCTGATCCTGCTGCTGACCATCATGGGTACCTTTATCTTTATGAAGGTCGCTGATATCAACCTGCAACGAATCTCCCTCGGCGCCCTGATTATCGCGCTGGGAATGCTGGTTGATAACGCGATCGTGATTACAGAGGGCATTCTCATTAATCTGCAGCGCGGCCACACCAAACTCGCCGCTGCGCGCATGGTCGCCACACAGAACCAGTGGCCTCTGCTGGGTGCCACTGTGATTGCGGTTATTGCCTTCGCCCCGATCGGCCTCTCTCCGGACGCCACCGGTGAATTTGCCGGCTCGCTGTTCTGGGTCTTGCTGATCTCGCTGATGCTCTCCTGGGTAACAGCACTGACACTGACTCCGTTCTTCTGCGACCTGATGTTCAAAGAGGGCAGCACCGACGGTGCCGACGGGACTGCCGATCCCTATAAAGGCGCGGTATTCACCTTCTATAAATGGCTGCTGGATCTGTGCATGCGCTGGCGCTGGACAACCATAGGCGTGGTTTTACTGGCCACCGCACTGGCCGTAGCCGGTTTTGGTCAGGTACGTCAGGCCTTCTTCCCCCCATCCACCACACCGATGTTTCTGGTGGATTACTGGCGGGTTCAGGGTACCGATATTCGTGCGACTGCGGCTGATGTGAAAGAGATTGAAAGCTGGCTGCTTAAAGATGACCGGGTTGAATATGTAGCCACAACCACCGGTCAGGGTGCGCTGCGGTTTATGCTCACCTACACACCGGAAAAGCGCTACGCAGCCTATGGACAGTTTATTGTCCGTACCGGCGACAGCGAAGTGATAAATGCGGTTCTGAACGATCTGGATCAGCATCTGAAACAGAACTATGCCCACGCCCAGTATAAACTCAAGCGACTGGAGATCGGCCCATCCACCAATGCCAAGATCGAACTGCGGATCAGCGGCCCCGACCCGGATCAGCTCAGGCTGATCGCCAGTCAGGCTGCAGAGATCTTCCGTGCCGACCCTGCGGCGAGCAATATCCGCCATGACTGGCGCGAACGCACGAAGCTGATACGCCCTGAATTTCTTGAAGCTCAGGCACGCCGTGCAGGAATCAATAAGCAGGATCTGGACAACACCCTGCTGATGAACTTTACCGGACAGCGGATTGGCCTTTACCGGGATGGTACGACCCTGCTGCCGATCATCGCCCGCACCCCGGATGAAGAACGTCTCGGCATCGACAACCTGAAGGAGCTGACCATCTGGAGTCCGCGCTATCAGAGCTGGATTCCGGTCGATCAGATCGTCGGCGGCTTTGATCTGGTCTGGGAGGATTCTCTGATCATGCGCCGCGACCGCAAACGCACCCTGACCCTGATGACCGACCCGGACCTGTTTGCCGATGATACCGCTGCCTCCCTGCTGGGCCGCCTGCAACCGCAGATCGAAGCCCTTGAACTGCCGGTAGGTTACAGCATCGAATGGGGCGGTGAGTATGAGAGCTCAAGAGACGCACAGGCACCGATTATGAGCGCCATGCCACTGGGGTTCCTCGCCATGTTTCTGATTACGCTGGTGCTGTTCAACTCGTTGCGCAAGCCGCTGGTAATCTGGGCAACCCTGCCTCTGGCGATAACCGGTGTAACTCTGGGCTTGCTGGCGCTGGATCTGCCGTTCGGCTTTATGGCACTGCTCGGCTTCCTGAGTTTATCCGGCATGCTGCTGAAAAATGGTATCGTCCTGCTAGATCAGATTAATCTGGAACTGGAAGCGGGTCGGGAGCCCTACCGGGCAGTATTTGATTCTGCCGTTTCCAGGGTGCGCCCGGTCTGTATGGCCGCGGTTACCACCATACTGGGCATGATACCGCTGCTGTTCGATGACTTCTTCGCCAGTATGGCCGTGGTGATCAGTTTCGGTCTGGGCGTTGCTACGCTGCTGACATTGCTCGTGGTACCCGTGCTCTATACACTGGCTTACCGGATTCCCTACCGCAGCCAGACCGAGTTGAGTAACGATGACACCTGATGACCTGAGCAATGTAGATCTGCGGCTTCTGGTCGTGTTCAACGCCCTCATGGAAGAGCGCAGTGTCACCCGTGCCGCAGCCAGACTGGGTCTGTCCCAGCCTGCGGCCAGCCGTAACTTGCGTCAGTTACGTCAGTTGTTCGGTGACGATCTGTTTATCCGCCAGTCCCATGGGCTGGCCCCCAGCCCTCGTGCGGAACAACTGCATCAGCAACTGAAGCTGGTACTGGATGACATCCTGCGGCTGGTCTCTCCGGTCGAGCTGGATCCGAAAAAGCTCCGGCGGCGTTTTCGTATCAGCGTGATCGATCCGGTCTCACAGGGTTTGATTGCCCCCCTGCTTGGCTACCTGGAAGAACATGCACCCGGTGTCAGCCTGAAAATTCAGAATCTGGAAACCCACAGCATGGATGCTCTGATCGCCGGTCAGTTGGATTTTATTATCAACTTCGGTGATAACGCCCCGGCCAATATCCATTCACGCATTCTGTTTCAGAACTATCCGCACTGCCTTATGAGCCGGAATCACCCGCTGGCCGGACAGAAAAGCATCACACCTCAGCAGTACGCCGAACAAAATCACGTGGATTTTATTATTCCCGGATTTCTGGCGGAGACACTGCCAGACTGGATTCTTAACGACCGTCGTGTCGGACTGGAAACCAATAACATGATGACCGCGCTGAATGCGATCTGTGATCGACAGTACTGTATGATCGGCAGTGAGATGCTGACCTACCTGTCACCGCGCGCCGAGGAACTCTGCTGTGTTCCCTTTGCCAGTCAGGAGCCGGTACCTAAAGTAAATACCCGACTGCTCTGGCACCGCCGCTATCACGAGGATGCAGCCCATCGCTGGTTTCGCAGTGTGATACATCAGTTGATGGAGGAACAGGCGCAGGAACTGGACAGCCTGCGCCAGCACCGGCTGAGTAACGGCTGAAGCGATTACCCGGCCGGTAAGTACAGCCTTAACCGCGTTTCGCGGCCAGCTTACGGATCGTATAAATCAGACCCGCAGCAACCACCGCAGACACCAGCAGATGATCCGGCTCGGTCATAAAGTGGATAATACCGCTCATCACGCTGGCCTGTTCTGAGCCATCATGCGCAACCGCCGGAACCGATACAGCCACAGCACTCAAAACGCCGGCTCTGGAAACAAATTTCTTCAACATATAATTCACCTGTCTATAAAAAATCACACTACAGCCTGAGCCGGTGGCAGTGTCTTCGCCGCCAGCATCCCCTCTGTAATGATGAACTGAATGATATCATCCAGACCTTTGGCCTGCTTCAGATTTGAGAAAACAAAAGGCCGTTCGCCGCGCATTTTCCGCGCATCCTCATCCATGACTTCCAGCGAAGCGCCCACCAGTGGAGCCAGATCGATTTTGTTAATGATCAAAAGATCCGATTTGGTAATGCCCGGCCCGCCCTTGCGCGGAATTTTATCGCCGGCTGACACATCGATCACGTAGATGGTCAGATCAGACAGCTCCGGGCTGAAAGTTGCACTCAGGTTGTCACCGCCACTCTCTACAAACACCACATCCAGTTCACCATGCCGGGCGATTAACTGATCAATCGCCGCCAGATTCATGGATGCATCCTCACGGATCGCGGTATGTGGACAGCCACCGGTCTCCACCCCGATAATCCGGTCTGCCTCGAGCGCTTCATGCCGGGTCAGGAACTTGGCATCTTCCTGGGTATAAATATCGTTAGTCACCACCGCAATATCATAGTGCTCGCGCATAGCTGCACACAGTGAGCGCAGCAACGCGGTTTTTCCGGAACCTACCGGCCCACCGACACCCACGCGTAAGGTCTGTTTGGGTTTGCTCATCTTCTCTCCTCCCGTCATTCCGGCTGTTTATGAGCGGAATAATCGTGAATACTGTTGTTCATGCAGGGCACTTGCGATTGCCAGCGCTGGCAATCCGGCCCCGATCTGTTGTTCTTCTGTTTTGTCCGCTGCGGCAATGGCTTCACTGATCACCGGTTGCAGCTCCCCCAGCAGAATCTGCGCCTGAGTCTGCCCCAGCGGCACCAGCTTGGTGGCTGCCGCCACCTGATTTTCCAGCCATGCCCAACTGAATCCCAGTGCCGCCAGATCGCTTTTGATACCCCAGTGGGTCGCAGCAATCGCAAACAGGCAGACAAAACTGACCGCCTGCGCATCAGCGCCGTGGGCAAAAGGCTGGGGTACCTGCAAACTATTCAGCAGGCGTATCAGGGCTTCACCCATAGCCGTGTCGGTCAGACGCAGCTCTTTACTCTCGCGGCAGGCCAGCAGCAGGTCATTCAGCCGAAACAGCTCCGCATGATCCTGCTCTGCTGCGGCCTGCATACACAGCCGTAACAGGGGCAGGTCTACCTGCGCAACCGAGTGCAGCAGTTGCATCTCCAGCCATTCGTGCACTTGCTGCTGATTGCGCAGCCAGCCACAGTCAATGGCATACTCCAGCCCCTGCGAGAAGGAATACCCCCCCACCGGCAGGCTGACACTGCTCAGTTGCAGCAGACGAATCAGGCCGCTGTCAGTGGTGCGAATGTCCATGGCTGTAAGCTCCGGATTCCGGTATAAACAGGGCATCTTCATGGCTGACAACCAGCCCCAACTGAACCAGCATCTCCTCCAGCACATGATCCGGCTTGATCCGCAGCCAGCGCTCTCCCACCTCCATTTTGGTATGCCGGTTGCCCAGGTGATAACAGGCGCGGGCAAAGGTGTGCCAGTGATCGCAGGATGCATGGGCTACCGCCTCAACCGCACCCTCAACCCGCACATAACGACCACAGGTGGTTTTCAGAAATTCACCCACCAGCAGAGGCTTACCCCGCTCCAGAAAAACCCGGACCTCTTCGCCATCCTCTGCGGTCAGCCGCAGGCGGCCGCGATCCCGCTGTTCATGGTTGAGCACCACCGTACTGTCGGCTTTTTCATGGCAGTGGGTGCCCAGACGTTCATAGACTTCTAACATCGTTCGCTCCTAAAACAGAGTATAGAGTTGCGCCAGCGGCAGCTCTTCGGCCGGTTCGCAGGTCAGCAGTTCGCCATCCGCCCGCACCTCATAGGTTTGCGGATCGACACTGATATCCGGCATCCAGCCATTGTGAATCATGTCCGACTTGCTGATGGTCCGGGTGTTTGAGCAGGCCACCAGACGTCGCTGCAGCCCCAGCTCAGAAGCGATATCGTTATCCAGCGCCGCCTGACAGACAAATGTCACCGAAGTTTTTGCCGGTGCCGAACCGAAGGCACCGAACATAGGCCGGTAGTGAACCGGCTGCGGCGTCGGGATCGAGGCATTCGGATCACCCATCGGTGCCGCTGCGATCATCCCCCCTTTGATAATCATCGACGGTTTAACGCCAAAAAACGCCGGCTTCCACAGTACCAGATCCGCAAGTTTGCCGGCTTCTATCGAGCCCACCTCATGGGAGATGCCGTGAGTGATCGCCGGGTTGATGGTGTACTTGGCGATATAACGCCGGGCACGGAAATTGTCTGCGCCCAGATCCAGATCCTCAGCCAGCAGCCCGAACTGCTGTTTCATCTTGTGTGCGGTCTGCCAGGTGCGTGTCACCACTTCACCGACACGCCCCATCGCCTGAGAATCCGAGGAGATCATGCTGAATGCGCCACGATCATGGAAAATGTCTTCGGCGGCGATGGTCTCTTTGCGGATCCGGGAGTCGGCAAAGGCCACATCTTCAGGAATATTGCTGTCCAGATGGTGACAGACCATCAGCATATCCAGATGCTCATCCACGGTGTTCCGGGTGTAAGGCCGGGTCGGGTTGGTCGAGGATGGCATCACATTGGGGTAAGCACAGGCGCGGATAATATCCGGCGCATGGCCGCCACCCGCTCCCTCGGTATGGTAGGTGTGGATCACCCGTCCCTTAAACGCACCGATGGTGTCATCGACAAACCCGGACTCATTCAGGGTATCGGTATGGATCGCGACCTGAACATCATATTTCTCGGCCACGCTGAGGCAGGTGTCGATCGCAGCGGGCGTCGTCCCCCAGTCTTCATGCAGTTTCAGGCCACAGGCCCCGGCCAGTAGCTGCTCTTCCAGTGCGTCCGGCAGGCTGGCGTTGCCCTTGCCGAGAAACCCGAGGTTCATCGGCATGTTGTCAGTCGCCTGCAGCATCTTGCCCATATACCAGGGGCCGGGCGTACAGGTAGTCGCATTGGTGCCTGTCGCGGGGCCGGTACCACCACCGATCATGGTGGTGACCCCTGACATCAGCGCCTCTTCGATCTGTTGCGGGCAGATAAAGTGGATATGCGCATCAATACCACCGGCGGTCAGGATGGAGCCCTCGCCGGCAATAATCTCGGTACCGGGGCCGATCACGATATCAACGCCGTCCTGCACATCCGGGTTACCCGCTTTACCGATCCGGGCAATACGCCCCTCCTTCACCCCGACATCGGCTTTGACGATGCCCCAGTGATCCAGAATCAATGCATTGGTGATCACCAGATCCATTGCGATCTCGTTGGTGCACTGGCTCTGTCCCATGCCATCACGGATAACCTTACCGCCACCGAACTTCACCTCATCGCCGTAACGGGTGTAATCTTTCTCTACCTCAATCCAGAGTTCAGTATCGCCAAGACGGACCCGGTCACCGGTGGTCGGGCCGAACATCTGCGCATAACTGGTACGATCCATACGGCTCATGCCTTCTCCTCCTCATCCAGCGGCCCCATCACCTCACCGCGAAAGCCATAAATCGTGCGGCTGCCGGCATATTCCACCAGCTCTACCTCACGCCCCTGCCCCGGCTCAAACCGGACGGCGGTGCCGGAGGCAATATTCAGGCGGTAACCTTTCGCTGATTCACGGTCAAAACTCAGTGCCGGATTCACTTCATAGAAGTGATAGTGCGAGCCTACCTGTACCGGCCGGTCACCACTGTTCTCCACCCGCAGGCGCAGGGTTTTACGGCCCGCATTCAGTTCGATACTGCCCTCAGCAGCCCGGATCTCTCCTGGTATCATGGCATCACCTCAGTTGATCGGGTTGTGTACGGTCACTAGTTTGGTGCCATCCGCAAATGTCGCCTCTACCTGAACTTCATGAATCAGTTCCGGCACCCCTTCCATCACCTGTTCTGCACTGAGCAGGTTTTTGCCATAACTCATCAGCTCCGCCACGGTTTTGCCATCACGGGCGCCTTCTATAATCTCCATGGTGATGTAAGCCATCGCCTCCGGGTAGTTCAGTTTCAGCCCCCGGTTCAGGCGACGCTCCGCCAGCAGTGCCGCGGTAAACACCAGCAGCTTATCTTTCTCTCTTGGTAACAGTTCCATAAGTTATTCTCTTTACAGGTGGCCCAGATTCTTTTTCAGGTTGCCCAGATACGGGGTTCACAGCCATCGCGCTGCAGCAACTGAGGCCGGATCAGTTTCCAGCAACGGGTAAACAGTAACCGCGCCTGCTCCGAACAGGCCCCCAGATAACGGATCTGCAAAAACTCACCGTTCAGGCTGACAGCCGCGAGTGCGGACTCAGAAGCACAGGCTTCGCGCAATGAAGCGATCAGTTCGGTTACGCACTCTTCGGAGAAAAATGGCCCTGCCAGCATCAGCCCGTTAACCGCCTGACCTGCCAGTCCGGCACGACTCTGCATCAGGCTATTGTGTTGCGGATTCAGGTTAAGCTTTTCCCGAAGTTTCAGTCGTCCGCCCTGAAACAGTTGCAGACTCTGGCGTACCTCGCCCCGGTCAAAAGGTTGCTGACTGGCGGGCAGACCAAAACAGGTGATATCCCAGGCGATCAACTGGCTGTTCTCCGCCAGATCAATCTGCATCTGCAGTTCGGTATTGGCATCCGGGAAAATGATATTTTCCAGCGGCAGCCATTCCAGACTGCTGTTTTCTGCAACCTGCAACTGAATGCACTGCTTCTGCAGGCTCCGGTCTGGTCGTGCCCGGTAAACCCGACCGGCACCGGGTGTGGTGATCAGCGCATGGGCATCCGAATCGGTGTTGACCCGGATCTGCAGATCATCCCCGGAAACCATGCCGCCCGGTGGGTGCAGCAGATACAGGTGAGCCAGCTCCCGCCCCTCCGGGTAAAACGGCTTCTGCACATAGAGCGGGCCACGGTGTTCGCTTCGTTTCAACACCGTACCGCGTGCCGTGCGGCTGAGGCCGAGGGTTAACTCGGCCTGCCAGCTTGACGCGCCGGGTAAGGTGGCCTGACTTACAATCTGATTCATGGGTACGCCTTATACCGCCAGATACTGTTTGATCAGATCTTCCGAGAGGTTGGCCATCTTATCGCTGGCCACCACCCGCCCCTTTTCCATCAGGCGAAACTCTTTGCCGACACGACGGGCAAACCCGAGTTTCTGTTCGACCAGTATCACCGTCAGCCCCTCTTCCTCATTCAATTTGAGAATAACGTCGCCGATCTGCTGTACGATATTCGGCTGAATCCCCTCATTGGGTTCATCCAGAATCAGCACTTTAGGTTCCAGCACAAGCGCCCGGCCAATAGCCAGTTGCTGTTGCTGACCGCCGGAGAGGTCACCACCACGACGGTGCAGCATCTCTTTCAGCACCGGAAACAGCTCAAAGATCTTCTCCGGTATCTCTTTTGCTTTGTCTTTGCGAATTGGCAAACCGATGCGCAGGTTCTCCTCTACCGTCAGCAGCGGGAAAATATCTCGCCCCTGGGGTACATATCCGATCCCTGCCGGCGCGCGGAACTCAGCCGGCTTGCCCTGCAGCGGTTGGCCGTCGAGCAGGATCTGCCCGCTTTCGACCGGCAGCAGGCCCATCAGGCATTTCAGTAAGGTGGTTTTGCCCACACCATTACGACCCATGATGCAGGTGCAGGAGCCGGGTTCGATAGTCAGATCCAGATCCCAGAGAATCTGCGTGCCACCATATCGCTGGTTTAACTGATTAATTTCGATCATGGTGCCTCTCCCAGATACACTTCGATAACATCAGGGTTGTTCTGCACCTGATCCATTGTCCCCTCGGCCAGTACCGAGCCCTGATGCAGCACAGTGACGGTACGAGCAATACTGCGGACAAACTCCATATCATGTTCCACCACGATCACGGTATGCTCACCAGCCAGTGAGGTGAGCAGCTCAGCAGTCCGTTCCGTTTCCTGTGCGGTCATCCCCGCCACCGGCTCATCAACCAGTAACAGACGCGGTTCCGCCATCAGCAGCATGCCGATCTCCAGCCATTGTTTCTGGCCATGGGAGAGCGCTCCGGCCAGCATAAAGCGCTGTTCTTTGAGACCGATGATCTCCAGCACTTCATCGATCCGGTTTATCTCTGTCGGGCTCAGCCGCGCCAGCAATGTGGGCAGCACCGCTTTTTGTTGTTTCAAGGATAGTTCGAGATTGTCGAACACGCTGTGGGCTTCGAATACTGTGGGCTTCTGAAACTTGCGGCCAATCCCCATATTGGCGATATCCGCCTCATCGTGCTGCAGCAGATTCAGCGTCTGACCAAAATACACCGAGCCACTGTCCGGTGTGGTTTTGCCGGTAATCACATCCATCAGGGTTGTTTTGCCGGCGCCATTCGCACCAATCAGGCAGCGCAGCTCGCCATCATTGACATACAGGTTCAGGTCATTGAGTGCTTTAAACCCGTCAAAGCTCAGGTTCAGCCCTTCGACGTAGAGAATCACCTCTTTGGAGACATCCACCTGTGCCTGTTCCGTCTGCAGGAATGACCAGACCCGGTCGCGGCGCATTACTTCACGCAGATCATCCAGAGAACTCATGCGTTCGCCTCCTCAGCAGATACCGGTTTGGTTTTGGTCTTCGCCTTAAGTTTGCTGAACAGCCCCATCAGCCCCTGTGGCAGGAACAGAGTGACCAGCACGAACATCGCACCCAGCGCAAACAGCCAGCCATCCGGCATGATCGCGGTGAACTTGGTTTTCGCGTAGTTCACCAGCAGCGCACCGATAATTGCGCCGATCAGGGTGCCACGTCCGCCAACCGCTACCCAGATCACGATCTCAATTGAATTCAGCGGAGAGAACTCGCCCGGATTGATAATCCCCACCTGTGGTACATAAAGCGCACCGGCAATACCGGCGATGCAGGCCGAGTAGACAAACAGCCAGACCTTATAACGCTCGGTCCGGTAACCGAGGAAGCGGGCACGGCTTTCACCATCACGGATCGCCACGATCACTTTACCCATACGGGATTTCAGAATCTTGTGACTGGTGATCAGCGCTACAGCCAGCAACAGGGCTGTGACCGCAAACAGAGCAACACGGGTGGTGTCGGATTGCAGATCAAAGCCGAGGATATCTTTAAAGTCGGTCAGGCCGTTATTGCCGCCAAAACCCATCTCATTGCGGAAGAACGCAAGCAACAGCGCGTAGGTCAGCGCCTGAGTCATGATCGACAGGTAAACACCGGTTACCCGGGAGCGGAAAGCCAGCCAGCCGAAGACAAAAGCCAGCAGGCCCGGAACCAGCAGCACCATCAGCATTGCGAACCAGAACTGATCCATGCCGGACCAGAACCAGGGCAGCTCGGTCCAGTTCAGGAACACCATAAAATCCGGCAGATCCGGGTTGCCATAAACACCCCGGTCACCGATCTGACGCATCAGGTACATGCCCATGGCGTAACCACCCAGTGCAAAGAACGCCCCGTGGCCGAGACTGAGAATACCGCAGTAGCCCCAGATCACATCCACGGCCAGTGCCAGCATGGCATAGCAGAGGTACTTACCCAGCAGGGTAATGGTGTAGGTGCTGACGTAGAAGATTGAATCCTCCGGCATCAGCAGGTTACCAACAGACGCCAGTGCGGTGAGCACCACCAGAATGGCGACAAACGGCGCCACTTTGCTATCGCCATGCAGGCGGGTAAAACGGATTAGCTGATTCATTCGGCAGCCCTCCCTTTCTGCGGGAACAGGCCCTTAGGTTTTTTCTGAATAAAGAGAATGATAAATACGAGCACCAGAATACTGGCAAGTACCGCGCCGGTAACCGGCTCGAGGAACTTGTTGGCCACCCCCAGAGAGAAGGCTGCTACCAGCGTGCCCCACAGGTTACCGACACCACCAAACACCACCACCATAAACGAATCGATAATGTAGGATTGCCCCAGATTCGGGCCGACGTTGGTTAACTGGCTCAGCGCCACACCTGCAATGCCGGCAATACCTGAACCCAGACCAAAAGTCATGGCGTCGACCCAGTCAGTACGGATACCCATCGCTCTGGCCATATCCCGGTTCTGCGATACCGCACGTACATTAAGACCCAGCGATGTTTTACGCAGGATCAGCAGTAACAGGCCGAACACCAGCAGGGCAAAAGCCAGAATATAGAGACGGTTCAGAGTCAGGCTCAGCACCGGATTGATATCCAGCGAGCCACTCATCCATGAAGGCGATTCCACCTGACGGTTGAGCGGAGAGAACACGGTACGCACCAGTTGCTGCAGGATCAGACTGATACCAAAGGTCGCCAGCAGGGTTTCCAGCGGCCGGCCATGCAGAAACCGGATCACGCCGCGCTCAATGAGCACACCCACCAGACCAGAGACCACAAAGGCAGCGGGCACCGCCACCAGCAGGGAGTATTCAATCGCTTCCGGCATCAGCAGTTGAATCACGTAGGTGGTGTAGGCACCGAGCATGATCATCTCACCGTGAGCCATGTTGATCACGCCCATCACACCAAAGGTGATGGCCAGACCGATTGCGGCCAGCAGTAGAACCGAACCGAGGCTCAGGCCGAAGAAGAGCTGATCGATAAAATCATAGAACTCAATACGCTCATTGATCTTTTTCAGGGCTTTAGCAGCGGCGGTTTTTACCGCCTTATCGGTATCGTTTTCCGCCAGATCCGCCAGTGCATTCCGGGCTTCGTTTTCCAGACTGGCCGCCAGCACATCAACCGCCTGACGCCGTTCGGCCGGATCATGGCTACCGGCATTGTTCAGCGCAAAAGCCAGATCCATTAACGCCTGCACCCGGCTGTCATGTTCATTCGCCCGGGCCTCAGTCAGCAAACTCAGAGTCTCCGAGTTAAGGTCTGATAACAGTTCTTTAACCGCCGTGAGCCGGCTCTCAGGCGCTGGGTGATTGAGTTGTATCCGCGCAATCGCCTGACGCAGGAACACCCGCAAGGTGTTGTTTACCCGGATTTTTTTAATCTGTTTTTTTGCCACCAGCCCCAGATCTTCGCCGCTGAACAGGTCACGTAACTGATACTGACCGGATTTTTTCTCAGCAGCTACCAGTTGTTTGCTGGCTTTAATGAAATACAGATCGCCACCGAGCAGGGTTTTGAACAGCGGCAGCAGCTCTGCGCCACCCACAGCTTCAAGCTGCTCAAGCAGCGGCAGAGTTTTAGATAGTTTTACCGTTACCAGTTGCGCCATCAGCGCCTGGGTTTCGGAATCAGGAATGGTCTGCTTATTGGCCTGTACAGAGACAGAAAACAGCGCCAAACAGCAGCATAAAACGGCTAACAGGCGTCTCACGTAGTCTCTCCTTTGAGATGGCAATCCTGTACGTTCTTATTCTATGGATCGGCACATCAGGAATAGGAAGGCTTCGCTAAAGTACGAAGCCTGTGGTTCAGACCCGGCCAGCCAATCAGGCCAGCCGGGAGGACAGTTCGGTCTTAGTAGTTCTGACCGGAACAGGTTTTGGTTTTCGTGTTGTAGTTGCCGCACTTGATCGGCGCTGTCCAGTCTGCCACCAGATCCTTAGAACCCGGCAGGTAATCAGACCAGGCATCACCCTGAACAATGCTTTCAGTTTCCCAGACCACCTCAAACTGACCGTCGTCCTGAATTTCACCGATCAGCACCGGCTTACTCAGATGGTGGTTCTTGTTCATCACCGCCATACCACCAGTCAGGTTCGGCGTTTCCTGGCCGATCATCGCCTGCTCAACGGCATCAACTTCGGTGGAACCCGCCTGTTTAACCGCATTCACCCACATGTTGAAGCCGATATAAGTCGCTTCCATCGGGTCATTAGTTACGCGATCTTCACTGGTGAAAGCCTTCCACTTCTGGATGAATGCATCATTCGCTTCGTTATCTACGCTCTGGAAGTAGTTCCAGGCAGCCAGATGACCAACCAGCGGTTTAGTATCGATACCAGACAGCTCCTCCTCACCTACAGAGAAGGCCACTACAGGAATATCCTCAGCGGAGATACCCTGGTTACCCAGTTCTATGTAGAAAGGTACGTTCGCATCGCCGTTGATAGTGGATACCACGGCCGTTTTCTTACCTGCGCTGCCGAATTTCTTCACATCAGAAACAATGGACTGCCAGTCAGAGTGACCAAACGGTGTGTAATTGATCATGATATCCTCTTCCGCCACACCTTTAGCTTTCAGGTAGGCTTCAAGGATCTTGTTGGTAGTACGCGGATAAACGTAGTCGGTACCCGCCAGTACCCAGCGCTCAACACCCAGATCGTTCATCAGGTAATCCACCGCAGGAATCGCCTGCTGGTTAGGCGCAGCGCCGGTGTAGAATACGTTTTTAGAGGACTCTTCACCCTCGTACTGTACCGGGTAGAACATCAGGCCGTTCAGCTCTTCAATAACCGGCAGTACCGACTTACGGGAGACTGAAGTCCAGCAACCGAAAATGACATCTACACCCTCTTTGGTGATCAGCTCACGGGTTTTCTCCGCGAACAGTGGCCAGTTAGAGGCCGGATCAACAACCACGGCTTCCAGTTGTTTACCCAGCAGACCCCCTTTCTTGTTCTGCTCTTCCACCATCATCAGAACAGTGTCTTTCAGTGTTGTTTCAGAGATCGCCATCGTGCCGGAGAGTGAGTGCAGCACCCCCACTTTGATAGTGTCGTCGGCCGCCATCGCGTTAAAGCTGAGCACTGAAGCGCCCATTGACAGTGCAATACCCACAGCTAAGGTTTTCAGTTTCATGCTGTACCCTTCCCTTCGTCAAAGTTAATCACCCTGCAACCGGCGGTAAAATCCATCGGTTGTGCATTGCAATAAGGCTATGGCAAAGCCGGCAAAACAGGTATTCGGTGATTGACGCAGCGATATACGTCATTTGACGTATATCTCTGAGAAACGAAACGTAAGTGTCGGGATACCCTAAGATTAAAACTGGAATTTTCTGAAATAGAACCTCATCTGAGACGATAAAAAGCAGCCGACTGGCTGCTTAATAAAAAGATTATATTCCCTCAAAAGGTTACCCCTGCCTAATGGTTAGCAAAGGGGCATCCTCTCTGTTTACTATCTATCGCTTTTGAGCATGGCTATTAATAATCTCACCTTTTTGATTTTCATTTAATAGTCCATCTTCTACTTGGGAATTAATCTCATGAGCAATACATTTCAGATACTGGCCGTGGTTTTTATATTCGACTTCCGCAGGGCAATTAAGGTCTAATCGCTGATCGCTACTACAACCGTTACTATCCACGGTAGAACTCAAGATGGTATAAGGACAGTTATCATTTTCACCAATAACCTTATCCCCATCTGCATCTTCGTCACAAACATCACCTACAGAATCACCATCCCAATCCTCTTGGCCACTATTTGAATTCACAGGACAGTTATCTTCATCGTCCGGTGTTCCATCCTGATCAGTATCCAAAATCGCAGGCTCCATAATCGCAAAAATGGAAAAGCTATCCGTGGTACCACAAATAATATTATTTGTGGTATCAGGGGAATCAACATTAGTTATATCTTCCCAAGAACACTGATTATTAGAATCGCATTCGAAATGGAGAATTTTCAGATCTGTTTCGTTTACAGATGGCTCATCATACGAAAAACACATTTCTGCTGATGTAAATTCAGCAGAACTACGTAGATCAAAGAACTGAAAATCTCCAGAGCTTGAGGCTAATTTGAATCCGTATGGTGGGGTAGGACCATCAGACACAGTATTAAATGTGACTTCACCTTCAGAGGTAATTTCATCAAATACAATTGCAGCGATAGTCTCTCCGGAATCATTATCGAATGACGTCTCGACATTGGCCCCAACTCCGGCAGCAACAGGAACCCCCAAAGTAAAATTAAATGGGATAGCTGTAGTATTGCCCAAGGTATCAATAACTGATATTGAGGCTCGCCTGCTGTATTCACCAGGCTCTCCCCTCAACACTATGCTGATAGGATTAGAAGCTTCACCTGATTGAGCTGTGTATTTGTAATATATTGACTGCTTAGACGATACATCCTTACCGGAAATAATAATTTGCTGAATCCCTACCGGCTGGTTATTTTGATCAGTAGAAGATAAACCAAGTTCATTTAAGTCAATTACGACCTCAGTTTCTGATGTATTTATTGCAACCTCGGGCATGTAATCAACCTGATTTTGCAAATCAGGATTTAACGGCAAGTGGTAGTCTCGTGCCCCAAAAGTAACTGGGTTCGTTGCTCCAGCATCGGTTACAGGGTATGGAAATGACTTGCTATAAACCCAATGATAATTGCTATATATCTCCCCTATAGAAGCACTTTTTAAAAATCCGGCTTTATCTGTAGGCAGAACCGCAAAGTATTCATCATAGTCATTAAGCTTACTGGTAGCGGTATCAAATATGTTTTCTCGTGGGTAAGAATAGGATGGACCTTCTTCATAAGTCACAATACCCACCGAAGTAAAAAAACCGGGGTTATATCTGAAGTCATTCGCACTCCAGAGTCCCGTATAACGAATTTGCCCTGTTATAGCGCTGACCCCTTTATGAAAATTAACTACTCCATTTTCTCCGTCAAGAATAAAAAGTTCATCCCAAAGGTATTGTTGTCCTCCTTGTGTAAACGTGGTTGATGTTTCTGCGGGCAGTGAGTCATGCCAAAAATCTGCTGTAACATTAATCCTGTAATTTGAGGACGGTAAGTTGATAAAATTGTAGGGAGTGATTCCGGTTCGATAACCTCCATCTTGAAAATATCGGTAGACATAAGGGCTTCTACCCTGAAGCTCTACAGAATATTTTCTCCCTACGGGATTACCCATCCATATATCAACACCTTCCAGACTCAGGTTTCCTGAGATACTGGCCGTACTAGCTGATACCGACAGAGGCATCAAAGCCGCTACAATAAGCCAATATTTGTTGTTTTTTAAGCTCTTCATTTCTATACCCTTTCTCGTCACTGATTTGAGATATAGAGGCACTGCGGATACAGGTCTTTTAGCAAAAATTGCCATGGCTCGGCCTCAAGCCATAAAAATGGCAAGAAGAAATGAAGGCACTTTAGCCGTTGCCTACCCCCTTCCCAATAGAAAAAAGACTAGACTGCTGATGGATTTTTAGCCACTTCCGCTCAGATACTAAACGGATAAATCCGAGGCCGTTAAATTGTATTCACTTTGGGAACTGAGTTGACTTATGAATTGATTATGATCGGCTTGTGGAATCCCATCGATACCGGGAATACATCAAATGACAGAATCCTTTTCCCCACGGAACGCCCGGTACCAGCCCCCGGTCAGGACATATTTCGGGAAGGTGTAGAGCTGTTCCAGCAGGATACGAATTAAGGCATTGGAGATGCCGGTAAACGGGGCCGCCGGTTCGGATTCCCGCGAGTGGCCGAAGCCCTGCGCAGCAAACGCGATGCCCATCATCAGCAATGAGAGTACTAAACCAAAAGGCTTGAGCAGTACAAGCGAGCTCAGCAGTAACAGAAATCCGTAAATAAACACCGGCACAAAAACAATATGAATCAGTAAGTTAACACGTGACTTATGAAACTTATGATAAACCTGCCACTGCTTAACCCGATACTCGCTGATCTTCATTTTTTCTCCCTGATCCGCCATCTAGAATCCCTTTTATTATGTCGTTTCTAACCCCAAATTACCGGATCTTTATATCAGATAGCTTTTTGGGCGAGACGCTTAATGTTCATCCCCGCTGTAGATCCACATGGATCGGGTCTGACCTGCAGGTGAAAAGCCCATTCGCTGGTAGAAAGCCACCGCATCACCATCTGCGGTCAGCATCTGCTGATGAAAACCTTCATAGCATTGCAACAGTTGCTGCATCATCTGCCTGCCAATACCGCGGCCCTGAAAATCGGGGTGCACCAGCATATGCGGGTAATACACCACCAGATGACCATCGGATATCGCATTACCAATACCGATCAGACGCCCCGATTCCCGCGCTGTTACCAGCCGGTCTGATCCTCTCAGTGCGGGCAGCAGTTTCTCCGGTTTTTCGGCAGAGGACCAGCCGTTAGCACGATAAAGTGCGACCACTTCGGCTTCCTGAATCTGATCATTAAGTGATATCACCAGCGCCATGGCTGCTAAGTCTCCCTGTTGGTATCAATGCTGAGCATAAAGCGCCGCCGTCGAATCAGTGTCCGATCAGGTAAGCTTCCATCCATTCGTAAATAAGCCCGGTAGTTAGCTGCTGATCCGGCAGGGTTTTAAACTCTCCCTCCGGGTCTTTATCCATCCAGGCGAACTGGTAGCTGATGGTTTCCGGCTGCTGGTCGTGCAGAATCAGGATAATACGCCGCTGATTCTTTGGGTTATCAATGGTCATCGCATCGGCGGGGATTCCCTGGCTGCGCATACTCTGACTGACGCCAACCCGTGGCTCCATCTCTGAATATGCGTTCTGAATCGCAGCGTGGGCTTCACTTGCCCGCTGCCAGATCTGCTCCAAACGTTGGTTAACCATATTTATCGAAACAACTCCGGATAAAAATTTCTGCTGACTGAACTGGCGGAAGCGGATTCCATGTTTCACTATTAACTGTATGGAAACCAATACCTTAACTATAGGCACCGAACAATTCTGGCTGCTGCTGATCTCCCTGGCACTGGGCCTGATCATTGGCATAGAACGCGGCTGGTCACAGCGCCATGAGATCGCTGGTAGCCGGGTCGCCGGAATACGCACCTTCGCACTCACCGGTTTGTTCGGCGGCCTCTGCGCCACACTGGCTCAGCAGTATACCCCATGGCTGCCGGGATTTGGCCTGCTGGCGCTGATCATCATTATGGCTGTGGCCTTCTATATCAGCCATCGCCATGGCGGGGATGTCAGCATCACCGGGGTGATTGGCTTACTGATCACTTATCTTCTGGGCGCTGTTGCGGTCTCGGGGCAACCTGCTATTGCCGCTGCCGCCGCGGTGATCACGGCTTTGATTCTCGACAGCAAACCCGAACTGCACGGTGCCCTGCAACGCCTGCAGGAGTATGAACTGGATGCGGGGCTGCGATTACTGCTGATCTCCATTGTGATGCTGCCGCTGTTACCTGATCAGGGTTTCGGCCCCTGGCAGGCGATCAATCCCTATGAGATCTGGTGGATGGTGGTGCTGATCGCATCGATCTCTTTTGTCGGTTATTTTGCTATCCGTATTGGCGGTCCCCGGCGCGGTATTCTGTTTACCTCGGTATTTGCCGGGCTGAGTTCTTCCACCGCACTGACCCTGCAATTTTCCCAGCTTTCGAAAAGCAGCCACTCCCTGAGCCACCTGTTATCCAGTGGCATTCTGTTCAGTTGTGGCACGATGTTTCCGCGCATTCTGCTGGTGCTACTGATTCTCAATCCGCCACTGGCAGAGGCGCTGGCCCCGGTCTTGCTGGTGATGATGCTGGGGTTTTATCTGCCGGCGCTCTGGCTCTGGCGACAACAACACGATGGCGACGGGTCACCGATGAGTGAAAACCGCAACCCGCTGGCCCTGAGTGCAGCGCTGTTTTTTGGCTTTCTGCTGATGCTGATTATGCTGCTGTCGCAGGCGTTGTCTGAGTGGTTTGGCGACACCGGGGTATTGCTCCTCAGCGGGCTTTCCGGTCTGTCGGATGTGGACCCGATCACCCTGACACTGGGCCGGCAGAGCCCGGCTCAGATCACGCCTCAGGTCGCTATGCTCGGTATCTATATCGCAGCCAGCGCGAACAGTCTGGTGAAGATGCTGATGGTCATCACCATTGCTCATCCGGATCTGGCAAAACAGACCGCACCGGCCATGCTTACGGGCATCGGGCTCGGCGCGGCGATGATGTATTTCAGCTAGTGAGCCCGGCGTGCAGCGTGTCAGGCTTTAGTCTGCTCCAGAGTGAGCTTTTCCGTCAGCAGGTCTGCTGATATCGGACGTGCGAACAAATATCCCTGAAAGCTGAAGCACCCCAGTTGTTGCAGGGCTTCGCGTTCATCTACCGTCTCTACGCCCTCGGCGATGACCACCAGATTCAGGCGTTCTGCTGTGGTAATAATGACCTGAACAATGGCCGCCTGTTCAGTATCGGTGCGCAGGCCGGTAACAAAAGAGCGGTCAATTTTCAGTACGTCCAATGGCAGATGACGCAGGTATTTCAACGAAGAGTAGCCGGTTCCAAAATCATCGATCGCAAAATGAACCCCTTTCTGTTTCAGCAGTTTCATTTTCTGACAGGCCACGTCGAAGTTATTCAGCAGCATGTTCTCGGTGATCTCCAGCTCGAGCATACTGCCGGGCAGTTGGTAGAGTTTGAGCAGTTCCGTTACCCGATCAACAAAATCCACCTGCATAAACTGCATCGGGCTGATATTAACCGCCAGCCGCTGGAAGGTTTCCGGCAGGCCCTGTTCACGCCAGCAGCAAAGCTGGCGAAAAGCGCGGTCGAGCACCCAGTTACCAATGTCGAGAATCTGGCCACTGTCCTCGGCTACCTGAATAAACTCCCCGGGAAGTACCATCCCCCTTTCGGGATGGTTCCAGCGAATCAGCACCTCAGCCCCGATCATCTGTTCACGGCTGTTGTACTGAGGCTGATACCAGAGTTCCAGCTCGTCATTATCCAGCGCCTGATGCAATCCCTTTTCAACCTGCAGGCGCTGCTGTGCAGTGGTCTGCATCTCGGGATCGTAAAACTGAAAACCGTTGCGCCCCATTGCCTTGACCCGGTACAACGCCGTATCCGCCTGACGCAGTACATCCATCTGATCTGCGCCGCTGTGGGGGAACAGGCTGATCCCCACACTGGCACTGCAGTAAAGGACATGGCCGTCAATCTCGAACGGGATCTGCATCTGCTGTACCAGTTCGGAGGCCAGATTAGCGGCCGCCTCCGCACAGGACTCCCGGGTGTTGTCAATTTCAGGAACCAGCATGACAAATTCATCCCCACCGAACCGGGAACAGGTGGCCTCATTGGGGAGTGTGTGACGCACCCGGCTGGCAATGGCGCAGAGTAACTGATCCCCAACGGTATGACCGAGGGAGTCGTTGATTGTCTTAAAGCGATCCAGATCCATATACAACACTGCGCCGAGATTACCTTTGGCCCGGTGCAGTTCAATGGCGGAGTTAAGTCGATCCGTAAACAGGCGGCGGTTCGGTAACCGGGTCAGCGTATCGAAAAATGCCAGTTCATGGATCCGCATCTCAGCTTCTTTGCGCAGCGTAATGTCACGGGCGATGATCAGCACATACTGCTGTTCCTGTTGCTCGAGTCGAATTCCCCGCGCCTCGATCGGAAACAGATCCCCTTTAGCCCGGCGTTGCCGGTCTTCAAAAGTCACCGCTTCACGGCTGTCCATAGAATCAAACAGGGACTGGTATTCAGATTGCGATCGTATCTCACTGAACTTAGCCAGGTTACTGCCCAGTAACGCCCCCTGTGCATACCCAAGACTGTCTGCTGCCTGATGATTGAGCCTCACGATGGTGCCATCCAGCTCACAGAGAAACATCGCATCACCGGCGTTTTCCATCAGAGAACGGGAGAACTGCTCACTACGGGAAAGCTGTGCAACTGACTCACTCAGCCGGTCAGTTGCCTCCTGTCGCTCCTGCCACAGATGTCCAATACTGTTCACCAGATCGCCGAGCTCATCCCGTTGTGTGTAGGGTAGTTTGCCTAACTCGCCCTCACCGAGTTGCTCCACCCAACGGGCGATACGCAAAATCGGACGGGACAGGTAGTGATAAAACAAAAACAGCAGTGTCAGCGCCAGCAGCAGTACATTGAACAAACCAATGGCCAGCCCGTCAATCGCGCGCTTGCCCACTTCACTGGCAATAAACGGCGTGTCTATGTCGATGACCAGTCGTGAGCTGTGATCTTCCACATATCCCACCCCCTCCAGCCGCAGAGGTTGCTCAATATGGCTTTCGAAGTTGAGCAGATAACCCACCAGCTCACCACTGAAAACAGATCTGATCTCCTGACTTGGACTACGTTTACTCGCCGCCAGCGGGTCACCGAAGTCATCCATTACCACAGCAGAATAGATCGCCGGGTGGCTGATCAACGCATCGGTAACCTCCCGGCCCATATTCCTGTCGAGCAGATAAACAGCCCGTGCCGCTGTATCCCGGTGCAGCTCTACCACCTGAGCAATACTGGCCGCAGCGCTGTCCTGCTGATGCCTCAGATCGAGATAGATCTCTACTGCCTTGGTACAGAAACCAATCACCACGGAGATCAGGACCACCGCCACCGCCTGCCGGAAAGCCAGTCGATGACGGAGATGAATTAACGACATAACAACCGCCCGCAGGTGTCTGAATCAGAGATAACGGTCATAGATACTCTGGAACTGGCCATTTTCCCTGATCATCTTCAGGCCGCGGTTGAACGTCTCCCGAAGTGACTCGGAACCGGGAAACTGCTTACTCAGACACAGATGAAAATCAGTGCTCTGCTTGTCGGTAAAGGTTTTCACCTTGATTTTGTCGGCCAGACCCATCTGCCGGGCCAGATAAAGTGTGGTCAGACGACCGCTGTAATAGATATCCAGATCCCTGAAAACCACCGCCCGTAAACTGCCCTCCGGGTCTGGCGTGGTGGTGTGTTCTATCCCTGCACGGGTCAGCTCTTTTTCGATACCCCAGCCTTCAACGGAGGTCACCGAGAATTTTTTCAGATCCGCAAATACCTGCAGCTCGCTCAGGTCGGTTTCGGTGGCCGCAATGGCTACCTGAGTGGCCTCACTGGTCGGGTCCGAAAACAGAATAATCGCTTCCCGGTCGGGACGGCGCGAACAACTGAGCACCCCGGCTACCCTGCCGTGGGTGACATTTTTATAGATACGTTTCCAGGGCTCGGTTTTGATAATCGCATCGATACCCACTGCCGCAAACGCCGCTTTTGTCACCTCAACATCAATACCGCTGATATTGCCGGCTTCATCAATAATCGTGTAAGGCGGGTAGTTGACGGTATAAAGTTCAACTTTGTCAGATTCAGCGCGCAGCAGGGTGCTGCATACGAGCAAACAGAAAATCAGTGTGATGCGGATCAGGTACAACATACCAAAACTCTCAGCCGGTTCCTGTAGGGATTATTACTTTAATTTAAACACAGATCAGTCAGTAGTTTAGACCAAAGCCCGCTGCAGATACCCTGTATTTCTCCTGTTACCCTACAAATATTAAGGAGAATCACCAGCCTTGCCCCGATGCCCTATTCCCGGGCCAGCAAGCGCAACGCCACACCGGCTGCAGCCGTGCGGTTTTCGACACCCAGTTTTGGGAATATCTGCTCCAGATGTTTGTTCACTGTCCGTGGGCTCATCTGCAGAATTTCTGCCACCTCCCGGTTAGTTTTTCCGTTAGCAATCCAGTGCAGCACTTCGGATTCACGCTCCGTCACAGCCAGTTTGGCGCATAACAGCTCTGCCCCCTGAAGCCGTTGCCCGTCAATCAGGCGCAACAGCAGCTCACCGTTATCCTGCAGCGCCAGCCGTTTCAGCTCCAGAGGGTATTCCAGCCCCGATAGCTTTAACACCGGAGCCGGATCTTCATCTTGCGGCGCAAACCAGGACTCAACCTGCCGGGGCAGATGCTGCTCCAGCCAGCGTCGGTCAATACCCGCCTTAGCCAGCAGAGCATAGGCCTGAGGTGTTCCCCAGATCACCTCTCCCGCTCGGCTGAGGGTTAACAGATACTGACCGCTGCTATCGAGTGCTGTCTGGGCACTGGCAGCCTGACGTGCGTTATTCAGATGAACCCGCATCCGCGCCAGCAACTCTGCAGGATTGATTGGCTTGGTAAGATAATCAACACCACCGGCTTCCAGCCCCTTTACCACATCCGCCGTATCCGTTAATCCGGTCATAAAGATGACCGGAATCGATGCCATCTCCGGATCATCTTTCAGTAACCGACAGGTTTCAAAACCATCCATATTCGGCATGATGGCATCCAGCAGAATAATATCCGGGCGAATTCTTTTAGAGATGGTCAGCGCCTGCCGCCCCTCCAACGCAACCAGTACATCCATACCCGCCTGTTCCAGCGCATCGTTGATCAGGCTGAGCGCATCGGGCGAATCATCGACAACCAGTACAATCTCGTTCGTCATCGCTGTATTCATACGCTACCTGCCTCGATATGTTGTGCCATGGTTTCAAATTGAAAATTCTCGCAAAGCTGATGCAATGCACGATGCGCCTGCTCACTGATCAGCCCTTCCTGCTCGATCTTATGCAGACTGGCCACCACCCCTTTCTGGTAGCCCATCTCCGCATAGGCTTTAAGCTCCAGCAATAAACGATGTTCGCCGGGCAACGGCTGTGGCTGTCGGGTTACCGCCTTACCCTGTTCAGTCAGTGCAGCCTTATGATCCGGCTGAGCATGGTAAACCCAGCTTAACTGGAGATACTCTGCCAACGTCTCCAGCAGAATCTGGTTACTGACCGGCTTAACCAGATACTCGTCATAAGCCACCTCGCGACCGCTTTGTTTACGATCCTCTTCAACGTTGGCGGAGAGCATAATCACCGGTTCACGAATCCCCTGCTGACGCAGTTCAGCCGCCAGTTCCAGTCCACTGATACCGGGCATGGAGATATCCAGCAGGAACAGATCAGGCCGGTTGTGCTCCAGCAGTGCAAGACAGCTCGCAGCATCATGGGCTTCCAGTGTGTTGAACCCCAGCGGCACCAGCAACTCAGACAGCAGCCCCCTCAATACCGGGTCATCATCCACCACACAAAGCGTTCGCTGATAGCCTTCATAACCGACTATCCGCTCAGCACTGACCTCTTCCGGCTGACTGGCACTGACCCAGGGCAACAGCACCGCTACCCGGAATTCACTGCCCTGGCCCGGCTCACTGTGTACCTGCAGGTCTCCCCCCATAATTTCAGTCAGCAGTTTGACGATGGTCAGCCCCAACCCGGTGCCCGGAAGGTTGGCACTGGCGCTGTTACGCACCCGTTCGAAAGGCTGGAAGATCCTCTCCATATACTGCGAATCAATCCCCGGTCCGGTATCACGAATCAGGAACTCAGCAACCTGATTCCGGTAACGCACCTCAAAATCGATCTGGCCTTCGGGGGTATATTTAACGGCATTAGAAAGCAGGTTGATCAGAATCTGACGCAGACGTTTTTCATCTGTGGCGATCAGATCCGGCAAAGGATCATGGATCTGCAATCTGAGATTCAGTCCCTTCTCCCGGGCCTGCATGCGGAACATCTGAGTCAACTGGTCGATCAGTTCAGGGAACGCCACCCGATTACGCAGCAGTTCCAGACGCCCTGCCTCAATCTTGGAGATATCCAGCAAGCCTTCGATCAGATCAGTCAGGTACTGGCCACTGCGATGGATAATCTGCAGCCCGCGTCGATGGTTATCCGGCATATCTTCACGATCGGACAACAACTGGGCATAACCCAGTATCGACTGTAATGGCGTGCGCAATTCATGGCTTATGCCTGTCAGATAACGACTTTTCGCTTCATTGGCCCGCTCGGCGAACTCTTTGGCCCGCTGTAATTCACGGTCAGTCTGTTCGTGGGCGTCAATCTCCCTGGTCAGCTTCAGACTCTGCCGGTTTGATTCCCGCTGAGCGGTTATGCGGCTTTCATGGGCCAGCAGAAACACCCAGATAATGACCCCGGAAACAATGAACAGTACGATGTAGATCGCCAGCAATGTGCTCTGTAACATCGCTACCTGCGCCTCATCTGCAGGTTCAACCCGACTGTAAATCAGCAGAAACAGCCCTGCGAGCAGCGCGTTCACCCCCACCACCAGACTGATAAACCGCCCCAGCCGGGAATAGATACCACGTACAAAATCCGGCTTAAGATAACGGTATAAACTTCTGAGCAGACGCTGGGATATACCGGTCTTAGGCTTGCATCGATCCAGACAACGAACATCCAGCGAGCAACACAGCGAGCAGATAGGACGCTGATAAGCCGGGCAGTAACTCATATCGGCCATTTCAAAAGCGTTCTCACACACCCCACAGGTGATCGGCTGGCCCGGCTGCTGCGGGTCTTCTACATAGAGTTCAAGATTGTCCGACTGACGCGCCCGGTAGTACCGCCCTCCCGTGAGCCAGGCAAGTGAAGGAACGCAGATCAGGCAACTGAGCAGGGTCACAAAGTGACACAGATGGCGCGCTTCCGCCCCGAACACCCCGAGATATGCCAGTATCCCAACCAGCGTTGAAATCAGCATCGATCCGGTACCCACCGGGTTGATGTCATACAGATGCGCCCGCTTGAATTCGATCTCTTTCGGACTCAACCCCAGCGGCTTGTTGATCAGCAGATCAGCCGACAGAGAACCGAGCCAGGCCAGCGCCAGTATCGCAAAACTACCGAGAATCGATTCCAGCACCTGATAGATACCCAGCTCCATCAGCAAGAGGGCGATCGAAACATTAAACACCAGCCACACCACCCGGCCGGGATGGCTGTGGGTGACACGGGAGAAGAAGTTAGACCAGGCGATGGAACCGGCATAAGCATTGGTTACGTTGATCTTCATCTGGCAGAAGATTACCATCACCGCCGCCAGAATCAGCGCCAGCATCGGCGAATCAGTCAGCAACAGAAAGACCCGTTGATACATATGCGTCGGGTCGGTCGCCTGCTCCATCGGCAAGAGCTGCGTATAGGCCAGATAAGCCAGAAACGAGCCAAGCAACATCTTGATCAGTCCGGGCACAACCCAGCCCGGGCCTGTAAGAATCAACCAGAACCACCACTGTTTGCGATTGTCTTTATTCTTTGGCGGCATAAAGCGCAGGTAATCTGCCTGCTCACCGATCTGAGCGACCAGTGCGATCAGTATAGAAACGGCCGCGCCAAACAGCGCCAGATCAAAACCGGCTCCCTGCGGCTTATCCGGTAAGGTGAATTCGGTCCAGCCGGAGAGATTCTGATACTCAAACAGCACCACCACAAGCAACGCCGCCAGTTGCAGGGAGAGCCAGATATACTGGGTTGCTACCTGAAACCGGCTGATCGCGGTAATTCCGTGGGTCACAATAGGGATCACCGCGAGCGCACAGAGGATATAACCCAGGAACAGCGGTATACCAAACAGCGCCTTGAGGGCACCGGCCAGAATCGCCGCCTCAATGGCAAAAAAGATAAAAGTAAAAGAGGCATAGATCAGCGAGGTAATCGTTGAACCCAGATAGCCAAAACCGGCTCCGCGGGTCAGCAGATCAATATCCAGCCCCTGCCGGGCACAGTAATACGCAATCGGGAAACCGGTAATAAACATCACCAGACACACCGCCAGCATCGCCCACAGGGTATTGCTGAAGCCATAGCTCAGGGTTACTGCCGCCGCCAACCCTTCAAGTGCAAGAAACGAGGTTGCACCCAGTGCGGTCATCCCCACCCGGCTGATACTCATATGCCGGCCACTGACCGCCGTAAAACGCAGCGCGTAATCTTCAAGCGTCTGGTTCGCCACCCAGCGGTTATAGCGCCGACGCTCTTTGAAAATTCGTTGGCTAGCACTCATCCGTTAACACCTGACCCCAAACCTTATGCACCAGAAAAAGGCACAAAGGAACCAAAGCAGTGCAACAGACAGGTGGTAGACTGACTAAAAAGCTGACTGAATCCGCGGCACGCCGTCCTCTGCGGTAAAACAGGTCACAGCAGACCTGTTATGCAGCCAAATAGTGCAGACTTTATGCCAGATTATCAGGATCGCTTCCGACAGGCGGCTCAGCGCAACGTAAATGATGCGTCTGGCTGAAGCACTGCCAGCTCCGGTTCAGATCTTCCGCCTCCGTCTGCACCCAACGTTGAAACTCACTCACTTTATGACGGAGGAAATAGGTTTCCGGAGCCACCAGATAGTAACGATAAGGCGATGGCCAGTAGACCGGGCACGCCGGCACCAGCAACCCACGTTCAACCTGATCCTGCGCCAGACTGAATCGGGTCGCGGCCACTCCCTGACCATTCAGCGCAGCATCGATCAGAATGGATGCATCCTTCATCTTCAGCGCCACCTGCTCCTCTCCGCCGAACAGGGCCCTGAACTGCGGATTGACCTCTGCCAGATCAGAGGAATCATCGATCAGCAGCGGCATCTCAGTCTGTAACATCTCGCCACTTTGCAGTCTTTGCAGTAAATGCGGGTGGCAGAGCGGAACAATATAATCCTCCGCCAGCAGGATTTGAGTCAGGCCATCATCCCGCCCCGGACTGAACCGGATCGCCAGATCCTGACTGTTGTCAGAAAAATCGTAAATCTGCATGGTCGTTGTCACATAACAGCTCAGGCCCGGCTGTGACTGCTGAAAACGCTGCAACCGGGGCACCAGCCAGCGCGCGGCGAATGAGGAGATGGTCGTGATTTTGAGCTGATCCGGGTTGGGATCATCCGACAGCCCGCGCACGCCCTCCTCTATTGCGCTGAAAGCGGTCTGCAGATAAGGCAGCAGTTGTCTGGCCGCCGCCGTCAGGCGAACCTCCCGGTTCAGCCGTTCAAATAACTGCACCCCCAGATCCGCTTCCAGCGCCCTGATCTGCTGACTGATCGCCGCCTGAGTGACATGCAGCCTCTGCGCAGCCAGCTTAAAACTGCCAAGCTCTGCCGCCTGCTGGAAAACACGTAAAGCCTTAAGTGAGGGTATGCGCAACATAGAGTTAACTTTTTCTTAACCGAAAGGAAATTTATATCGTTTGTCGGGCAAAGCCAACGAGACCATTATAGACCCACATCAACAGTAATGTGGAGCACAACCATGATCAACACAGCGTGCAGCGCTGGCCTTTGCCAGCAGAAAAGCAAAAGTTTTTATTTATCGAAAACCGTTCAGATACTGGGCGGAATTCAACAAAAAATCCAGCAATGGAAACACAACCACCACAGCCGCAAAGCACTGGCGCGGCTGGATCGAAGAGCCCTCAGCGATATCGGCCTCAGCCGCAGTGATGCGCTGACAGAAGCGCGAAAACCGTTTTGGAAACCATAAAAGACAGAGAGGGAGTTACCAATAACCCCCTCTCTCTTAATCAGACCATAAAGCTTCCCATGCGCCTGAAAACCCGGCTTTACTCCATCAACCCGGCCAGCATGCCTGCTGTGGAACTGGCGATGCGTTTTTTCCAGGTCGCCGCATGCGGGTGGTTGCAGAGACTTTCCTCCCAGGCACAGCCGGCCATAATCGCCTTATAAGCCAGCCAGCGAAAAGGCTCCGGCTCCCACCGACGCAGGTTGTGACGCTGCGGGTTCTGCTGCACCCAGGGCATTGTTGTCAGCTCGGTTTCACGTTGCAGAATCAGATCCGCTAAGGTTCGGGCAAACAGATTGGATGCCCCCACCCCTTCCCCGCCGTAACCGCCTGCCAGCGCCAGCCCGCTATCGCGATCAAACAATGCATGGGGCGCAAAACGGCGGGAGATACTCAGGGTGCCACCCCAACCGTGAGTGACGTTAACCCCCTCCAGTGCAGGGAAGATATCCCGCATCAGATTGGCACGGAGCTGAAACTCAGGGTCTTCAAGCGCAAAGCGACTCTGGGGTTTACCGCCAAACAGATAAGCGCCTCTGGCACCAAAAATTAAACGCCCGTCCGCCGTGCGCTGACCGTATGTGACCAGACGCCCGCCATCACTGAACGCCGGACGTGTTTCCAGACCTACTTCATCCCATTGCGCGGCACTGAGCGGTTCGGTGGCCACAATCAGGCTTTGTACCGGCAGCAGATACTGGCCCTTTGCCCCGGGTACACTGCGGGCATAACCTTCCAGTGCCGGCACGATAACCGGTGATCGCACCTGCCCCTTTCGTGTCTCAACAGATCCCTGCCTGATCGCAGTGACAGGCGTCTGCTCAAAGATCTTCACCCCCAGCCCTTCAACTACCCGGGCCAACCCCTTGACCAGTCTGGCCGGATTGATCGTTGCGCAGTAAGGCGAGTAGATTGCCCCCAGTGGATTACGCATCCTGACCAGTTCTTCCAGCTCAGTCTCATTCAGCCAGCGGAACTGGGTTTCGTCGTAACCCGCCTGATAGAGATGCTCAAGATGATGGCGCTGAAACTGAAGTTGTTCCGGATAACGGGCGGCGGCATAGACCACCCCACCACGCTGATAATCACAATCTATCTGCTCTTTGCTGATTATCCCGCAGACATGATCGACGATTCCCAGCAGCAATTGACGACACCGCGCTGCCGCCACAGGTGCCAACCCGGCGAGGTATTTTTCATGCCCGGCACAACTGCCGATCAGCCAGCCGCCATTGCGCCCGGAGGCACCGAAACCAACAGTTTCTGCTTCGAGAATAGCTATCGACAGATCAGGCGCATGCTGTTTCAGGTAGTAAGCTGTCCAGAGCCCGGTGTAACCCGCGCCGACAATAACCACATCCGCCTCAATATCATGCTCTAACGCTGGCCGATGCGGCTGTGCGTGGTTCAGCGTGGTGAACCAGTAACTGGTATCCTGATAACACTTCACTGGAATTCCTCTCGGTTCCGGCTGACGGTATGAACAGCCCTGAAGAGGATCATATAAAGCACTGCGAAGGTTTTTCTTACGTCCGGGACCGATCGAAAAACCGGATCAGGCAGAAACCTGTTTCAGGTAGGCCGACGGTGTGATGCCGGTGCGCTTTTTGAACGCTTTATAGAAAGTAGAAACCGAATTAAACCCCATGCTGAACGCCAGCTCGGTGACGCCCTTAGGCTCGGGCTGCTGCAACTGCAACAGAATCGCCTCAACCCGGGCACGGTTCAGATATTCGTAGAAACTGATCTCCAGTACATGGTTAAGGACATAGGAGATCTGGTTACGGGTATAACCGGTAGCCTCAGCCACCTGAGCCAGACTCAGATCCGGATCAAGGAAGGCCTGACTGCTGTCAAAGTAGGTTTGCAGATCGTCGGCAACCACGCCAAGACGGTTCTGATCCAGCCCGATCCGGCAGGCCATCGGATCAGCTTTATTGCCTGCCTGCGCTGTCCGGAGATGATTCAATGGGGTTGAGAATTCCCGTATCCGGTAGATCTTTTCATCCTTCACCTGAATGATCTCCACCCCGGCAAAGGATTTAAGCATCCCGGATTTGCGCTGCCGCATCACGATCTCCCATTGCAGAATTGCAGTGTCGCCATCCACCCGGATACGGTCCACCGGAGATAACACCTCCTCAGGCTGCGTCGGCAGGAACAGTGAAACGTAGTCAGCCATCGCTTCCGGCCCGATCTCCAGACCTTCAGAGACGTTATTGACGCGAATATCAGGATGATACAACGACAACACAGCGTTAAGATCCCCCGCCATCCAGCAACGACGGTAGGTCTGCATCAATTCACGGATCTTCTGTTCCTGCATCTTGGCTTCACCTTCAGATAAACAATCAGACCCTGACAGCAAGGATCAGGCCCGATTCTATAGTGAAGCTGAACAGCTCTGCCAGCACGCAGGCGCATTCGGTCAGCGATTTATGGGCCCGACAGGTTGCTGAAAGGTCGCCATCACCCAGTCACGGAACGCGGTTACTTTGGGTGTGAGGGGTTTGTTGGGCAACACCAGATAGTGCGCCCCGGCAGCTTCCACCTCAAACGAGTGCGCCTGCACCAGTTCACCGCGATCCAGTACCGGCTTCAGAATATGGTTGCGGGCCAGCAGGAAGCCGACGCCATGGCAGGCAGCATCGATCGCCGCCGCAGTGGTATCGCACTCCAGTACCGGTGTCGGCATCCAGTTGCTCAGATTTTGCCGGCGAAACCATTGCTGCCAGTTTTCCCGATCACCGATGACACTGATCAGCGGTAGCTGCATCAGTTTTAACGGATCGTCATTGAGCAGATTAGCCGCGACAAATTCAGGGCTGCCCACCACGATGTGTTTCTCCCAGGTCAGCCGCTCCACCTGCAATCCGCTGCAATCGCCAAACCCGTTACAGATCTCAATATCCGCTTCCGCCACCTCGTCCTGAGAGGGCCAGACCGATGACATCAGGCGCACACGAATATGCGGATACTGCTGATAGAACGCCGTCAGATTGGGAATCAGCCAGTGGCGCATAAAACTGGAGCCGCACTTCACAGTCAGCAGAGTCTGCTGATCCTTGCTGAACAACTCATTGGTAGACGCCTGCAGGTTATTAAATACATCGGTCAGCACCGGCAGGTAAGCCCGTGCCGCTTCGGTCAGTTCGAGCTTTCTGGGTTTTCGTATAAACAACTGAGTATCAAGATACTCCTCCAGCAGTTTCACCTGCTGACTGACCGCCCCCTGAGTTACATGCAGCTCTTCTGCCGCCCGGGTCAGGCTGCGTAACCGTGCGGCAGCCTCAAATGCCTTAAGCGCCTTCAGCGGCGGGAGTGGACGGCTGTTCAATCGCATATAAACCCCAGAAAAACTATCAATAAAACATCAAACCGATCTTGCTTTATAACAACACTGTATTACAAATGCATTGCAGCTACCTTTCAGTAATTACAAGTAATTCATTTAGTTGAGCGCACCCCTTCACTTCCCGGTACGACGTATAACATAGCACCCATTAACTTAGATTTTCTAACTCAATTCCCCAGTTATTCTGGCTTTTCACAACCCCGTTTATGGAGAGAATAAGCCTATTTGCTCTCCCGAGGTCGACCTATGGCACTGGTGATTTACGATTTAGACGATACCCTGCTCAACGAAGACTGCTCCCGGCTGTGGATTCGTTATCTGCACGACTCAGGACAGGCAGACGACAGCATCCTGCAGGAGGAGCAACGGCTGGATGCGCTTTATCGACAGGGTAAGCTGGATATGCGCGACTATCTGCAGATGCAGTTGCAGCCGCACATCGGCAAAACCCTGTGCGAAGCCACGCAGGGGCTGGAACAGTTCCTCGATGAGTACATTGAACCTCACTTCCGCCCGGCAGCGGTTGCCAATATCCGTCAACATCAGGCCCGGGGCGATCAGTGTATCGTGGTATCCGCCTCGGTCGCGTTTCTGGTGGCACCCATTGCCCGCCGACTGGGTATCGATCACGCCATCGGCATCCAGATTGAGACGATTAAAGAGAAAATCACCGGTCAGCCCGATGGGGTGATCTGTTATCGCGAGGGTAAAATCACCCGTCTGCAGGAGTGGCTCGAAGATCGGGAGCATAGCCTGGAAGAGAGCTGGTTCTACAGTGATTCTCAGAACGATCTGCCACTGCTGCAGCGAGTCGCCTATCCCGTCGCGGTCAGCCCCGACCCGGTGCTGCGCCAGCATGCACTGAACCGCGACTGGCCTATACTGGAGTGGCGCTGTTAGGCGCTATCCCGCGCCACCCGCGTGATTTAACAAAACCTTATGACCAGCTATTCATCTATCTGATTTCTCTCCGGAAATCAGATCCTGTAACCTGCGCCGGCCCTGTATCAGGGCAGCAGGCCCGCCTGCAGGAAACACAAGTAATACTGAAATGAAAGTTGAGGTCCACTATGTTGAGTTGTATCGAAATGGCAGAGATCCGGGAAGCGATCGAAAAAGGTAAGGACAGCCTGTAACGCACCATACAACATCACAGCGAAGATCTGTTGTTTTTCAGGAATCTTCGCTTCAACTCCCCCGGCACACCCACTTCTCTCTGAATATCGCCTGCGCCAGTCCAGGTATTGCTTTAACCCGCCAGAAAACTACAGCACTATGTCACGGCGCGTTATGCCATCCGTTTATCTCGCCCATCAACTATGTACCCGCTTCAGCACCTCCGCACAGCGCTGTCGCAAGTGGTCGCGCAGCATCAGGATGGCAGGTGTCACCTGTTTTCTGCTCGGGCAGATCAGCCAGGTATTGAGCGGCGCAGATTCGTAATCTTTCAGTAAGCGACGCACCCGCCCCGAAAGCAGATCAGCACTGACATCGAGGCTGGATTTATAGCCGATCCCCTTGCCGGCAACGGCCCAGCGTCTGACCACATCCGCGTCGTTACTTTCACGGTTACCACTCACTTGCACTTTATAGCGTTCGCCGCCCCGGCTGAAATTCCAGGTATCATAAGTCCGCTGCCCCAACTGGTAGAGCAGGCAGTTGTGTTGCTGCAGTTCATCCGGTGTGGTCGGCTCGCCGTACCGCTGCAGATACTCAGGCGATGCAAACACCACCCGCTCTGCTGTTGCGATGTGAAACGCCACCATTGAGGAGTCTTCCGGCTCTCCATAACGCAGCGCCACATCAACCCGGTCCATATAAAAGTCGGACAGCGTATCCCCCATACTCAGGTGCAACGACAGCGCAGGGTGTTGCTCCAACACCTCATCGAGCCAGGGCAGCACAATATTTCGCCCCAGATCTGACGACACCGCTAAACGCAGTTCACCGGCAATCTCCCCGCGCATCGCATTCAGCGAGAGTTGCCCCTCTTCAAGCGAGGTCAGCGCCTGACGACAGTACAGCAGAAACCGCTCCCCCTCCGCCGTGATTCTCAACTGACGGGTTGAGCGGATAAACAATTGCGTCTCAAGCTGTTTTTCAAGGCGCTTAAGGGCGGCGCTTGCTGCGGCAGGGGTTATAGCTAACTGCCCGGCCGCAGCCGTAATGCTGCCGGTATCGGCGGTTCTGACAAAAAGCGTTAAATCTGATGTATTCATTTATCAAAATATTTTTGAAACTAATTAAATTATTACCCTGTTTTTAGTTTATTCATGATCGCTCAAAATGTCTCCCATCAACTGTGAACAGATCGGAGAACCCCATGAAAGCGATCGGCTACACCCAACCCCAAGAGATCACACAACCGGATGCATTAACCGACATTGACCTGCCGATGCCTGAGGCCAGCGGCCGGGATCTGCTGGTAAAAATCGATGCCATCTCAGTCAACCCGGTTGATACCAAAATCCGCAACAATGTTGCGCCCGAGGCCGGGCAATACAAAATTCTCGGCTGGGATGCGGTCGGCGAAGTGATCGCCGTGGGTGATCAGGTTGAATATTACCAACCGGGTGACAAGGTCTGGTATGCCGGTGACCTGACTCGTCCCGGAACCAATGCAGAGTTTCATCTGGTGGATGAGCGCATTGTCGGAGCCCGGCCAGAGAGCCTCTCCAATGCAGAAGCCGCCGCCCTGCCGCTGACCGCGATCACCGCATGGGAACTCCTGTTTGACCGCCTCGGGATTACACAAGCCGATACCCCTGAGAAAAACGGCGAACAACGCCTGTTGATTGTCGGTGCGGCCGGTGGAGTCGGTTCTGTTCTGGTGCAACTGGCAGCCCGTTTAACCAATGCAACGGTGATTGCTACCGCCTCTCGCCCGGAAAGTCAGGCTTGGGTTAAAGCACTCGGTGCCGATTATGTGATCGACCACCGAAAGCCCCTCAGCAGTGAACTGCAACGGATCGGCATTAATGATGTCACACACGCAGCTTCCCTGAATGCTACCGATCAGCACTATGCAGAGATCGTGAACAGTCTGGCGCCACAAGGCAAACTGGGACTGATCGATGACCCGGCACTGCCACTGGATATTAAGCTGATGAAGATGAAATCCATCTCGCTGCACTGGGAGTTTATGTACACACGTTCGATGTTTACCACTGATGACATCGAACAACAGCGCAACCTGCTGAACCGTGTTGCCGGGCTGATCGATTCAGGGCAGATCCAGACCACGCTGGGCGAACACTACGGTAAGATCAACGCGGCGAACCTGAAACGCGCCCACGCCAGCATCGAGTCCGGCACAGCGATCGGCAAAGTGGTGCTGGAAGGTTTCTGAGCGACACTCAGCCTGCGTGAGCCAGCGCGGAGGGCGACTGACAGCCGACAATCGCCGGTGCCTGCCGGATCAGGCTGTCATCCTCCAGCGCGGCCACCATAAACAGGGCAAAATCGATCCGGCGGGTCAGATTACTGGCCAGCGCCGGGTCACCTACATGCTCACGCCAGATTGGCAGCCCCTGCGATTCCCCCTCCTCCAGATCACTGCCGCGCACCACCGTCCAGAGAGTATCACTGGCAAAAATTCGCGCGCAGGCCTCGACCTGATCTTTGAGTTCGACCAGACGCAGCGCACGGGCAATCGCCCCAAACACTGTAACCAGGGCCTTCAATTTCCACGAATAACGATCCTGCCCATCACGGCTGATATGCCAGCCGCAGGAAAAAATTAAGCGCGCACCCGGTTCTGCGTAATCCATGACAGCCTGCGCGGTACCGGATGAGTATTGCTGTACGCCCCAGGGCGCAAGCACGACCAGTACACCGCTGCAGCCTTTCACCGCCTCACGGATAACCTCGCGGTCATTAGTTTTACCGGGAATAATGCGGATCTGCTCCCTGTAAGGCTCCAGCTTCGGCACACTTTCAGGCCGGCACACGGCAACCACTTCATAGCCCCGCTCCAGCGCGTGCTGCAGCATATAACGTCCGAGTTTTCCTGAAGCCCCGACAATACAGATCTTTTTCATCTTCCCTCACTGGCTCTGTTAACACCGATTTCCCTGAATTCAGGCATCAGAAAATCTACCGAATAGCCGCTTCAATCGCCAGCATAACTAGCAAACAAAAATGACAGAAATATGACCTTGATCCGGCGCGAACCGCGTTTCACTGCTATTTCCGCTATTCAATTCTCTGTACCCGGCAGCAATGCTCCGGTACAGGCCTATCCCCAGATTTTCTAACCCCGCCATTAAGAAACCCTCCATTTTTTAATCCGCACAACCCGACCAGAATGGCGCCATCGATTAACCAGCACATACAGGATTTTTCAGATGTCTGTTGCCAATCAGCAGAATCAGGCCAACCGCCAGCAGTGGATGGACACCCTGGCTAAAGCCGATAGCGAAACACTGGTTCGCTTATGGCGGACGCTCGGGCCTGAGCCTGAATACAGTTTTATCCGTCAGCCTGAAACCGGGCTGACCATGGTTCGTGGCCGCATCGGCGGCAGTGGCCAGCCGTTTAACATCGGTGAGATGACCCTCACCCGCTGTGCTGTCCGGCTCAGTAGCGGCACGCTTGGCGTCAGCTATGTAGCCGGTCGTAACCAGCAGCACGCCACGATCGCCGCGCTGGCGGATGCCCTGTTACAACAAGCCGACAGCTCTGCTCAGGTACAGCAACAACTGATCACGCCGCTGCAGCAGGCTTACACCGCGAATAAAACCGCGCGCGAGGCACAAGTCAGCCAGACCAAAGTGGACTTCTTCACTCTGGTCAGGGGGGAGGACTGATGAACAAGACTCAGGTAGACGCCGAACTGCTGATCGGCGGCTTTCCGCAACCAGTAGCCGATTCCCAGCAACTGTTCCGTTCTGCACTTAAAGCGATGAGCGAACCCGGAACGCAGGTCAGCGCCATTAAAGGACTGAATACGCCTGAGCAACTCCAGCCCGGCAGTTGGCAACTGGCACTGGCGCTGTTTGATCCGGATACCCGCATCTGGCTCAGCCCGCGCCTGCGGCAGAACGCCAGCCTGCTCAGCAATCTGCGTTTTCACTGCCGGTGCCCAATGACTGATGAGCCCAAAAACGCCGATTTCGCGCTGGCCGATGCCGACGAACTACCGGATCTGGATCGTTTTAACTGGGGCAGTTCCGAGTATCCGGACCGCTCCACCACCCTGATTATTCAGGTGCCGGCGATCAGTGATGAGCCTTTCTGGCAACTGAGCGGCCCGGGAATTGAACACAGCCGCCCATTGCGAATCGGCGGCCTCGACGCAACCTTCCGTGAGCAGCTTATCGCCAGCCGGAGACGCTTTCCGCTGGGCATCGACACTCTGTTCTGCAGCGGTGAAACCCTGGTTGCCCTGCCCCGAACCACCCGGATCAACGAGGAGTCTGTCTGATGTATGTAGCGGTAAAAGGCGGCGAAAAGGCCATAGACAGTGCACACAGCCTGATGCGCACTCAGCGCCGCGGCGATCTTCAGGTCGCTGAACTCAGTGTCAGCCAGATTCAGCAACAACTGGGGCAAGCGGTCGATCGGGTGATGAACGAAGGTTCAGTCTACGACCCGGAGCTGGCGGCACTGGCTCTGAAGCAGTCAGGTGGCGATATGCTGGAAGCGATCTTCCTGCTGCGTGCCTATCGCACCACCCTGCCCCGCTTCGGTTACAGCGAAGCGATCGATACTGAAACGATGCAGATTGAGCGCCGGATATCGGGCACGTTCAAAGACCTTCCCGGCGGCCAGATCCTCGGCTCAACCTATGACTATACCCACCGCCTGCTGGATTTCAGCCTGCTGGCCAGTGGTGAAGCAGGTCTTGGCAGCAACGAATTCAGCACAAGTCCGACAGCACCGGCGGCGGTGGAAAGCTGCCCCCGGGTACTGGAGATTCTGAACAAAGAGGGGCTGATCGAGCAGAGCCGGCAGCCCGGCGAAACCGATCAGACACCCCGCGACCTGACCCGCGAACCGGTCAACTATCCGGCAGAAAGGAGCCTGCGGCTGCAGAACCTGATCCGTGGAGATGAAGGTTTTCTGCTCTCACTCAGCTACGCCTCCATGCGTGGCTACGGCGACAGCCACCCCTTTGCCGGCGAGATCCGGATCGGCCGGGTGAGTGTAGAGCTGGTTCCGGAGGAGCTGGGTTTTCCACTTGAGGTCGGTGAAATCCTGCTCTCTGAGTGCGAAATGGTTAACCAGTTTAAAGGCAGTAAAACCCAGCCCCCGCAGTTTACCCGTGGCTACGGCGTGGCCTTCGGCCGGGCGGAGCGCAAAGCGATGTCGGTCGCACTGGTCGAGCGTGCCCTGCGCGCCGAAGAGCTGGACGAAGAGGTGCTGTTTCCGACTCAGGATCAGGAGTTTGTGCTGGCACATACTGATGCGGTCTCTGCCAACGGCTTTGTTTCCCACCTGAAACTGCCGCACTACGTCGATTTTCAGTCGGAACTGGAGATGATCCGCCGCCTGCGCCGGGAAAACAGCACGCCGCAACAGGGTAACGAGGAATAAACCATGACAACAAACACAGGCTACAACTTTGCCTATCTGGATGAGCAGTCAAAGCGGATGATTCGCCGGGCCATCCTTAAGGGCGTTGCCATTCCCGGATATCAGGTGCCCTTCGGCGGCCGCGAGATGCCACTGCCTCACGGCTGGGGTACCGGCGGCATGCAGGTGACGGCGAGCATTATCGGTGAATCGGACCGTCTTAAAGTGATCGATCAGGGCGCTGATGACACCACCAATGCGGTGAGTATCCGCCGCTTTTTCGCCCACACCGCTGGCGTGGAAACCACCGAAAAAACCGCCGATGCCACGTTGATTCAGACCCGGCACCGGATACCGGAACGCCCGCTGCAGGCGGATCAGATCCTGATCTATCAGGTACCGATCCCAGAGCCGCTGCGCTATATCGAACCGCGCGAGAGTGAAACCCGCAAAATGCACGCCCTGCGCGAGTACGGTGCGATGCAGGTCAAACTCTATGAAGACGTGGCCCGCTTTGGCCATATCGCCACCAGTTATGACTACCCGGTGTTCGTCAACGATCGCTACATGATGGACCCCTCGCCCATCCCGAAATTCGACAATCCGAAAATGAACAGGATGCCGGCACTGCAACTGTTCGGCGCCGGTTTCGAGAAACGTATTTATGCCGTACCCCCCTTTACCCGGGTGGAAAGCCTCGACTTCGATGATTACCCGTTTGAGGTCCAGACGTGGCAGGAAAACTGCGCCATCTGTGGTTCCGATCACAGTTTCCTTGATGAAGTGATCACCGATGACCGGGGCAGCAAGATGTTTGTCTGCTCCGATACCGACTACTGCCGGGAGCGGGTGGAAACCTATGGCCCGGTGCAGGAGGCAACCCTGTGAACCCCTCAACCAGCATGACTGAAATGAGCATGACCGAGATGAACAAGAATCCGACTTGGCAGGATATAGCACCGCTGCTCAGTGTGCGCGAGCTGAGTAAATTCTATGCGCCGGGCAAAGGCTGTGGCGATATCAGTTTTGACCTTTATCCCGGTGAAGTTCTGGGCATTGTCGGCGAATCCGGCTCCGGAAAATCGACCCTGCTCAGCAGTCTCTCTTCACGGCTGATTCCTGACGCGGGTCAGGTGATCTACAACAGCGAGCAGTTCGGCGAGATGGATCTGTACCAGTGTGATGAGGCTCAACGGCGCATTCTGATGCGCTCCGAATGGGGGATCGTCCACCAGCACCCACGGGATGGTCTGCGGATGAATGTCAGCGCCGGCGCCAATATCGGTGAACGGCTGATGGCTGTGGGCGAGCGTCACTACGGCGCTATCCGCAGCAAGGCGGAAACCTGGCTGGAAGCGGTGGAGATCGATATCAACCGTATCGATGACCGCCCGACCCAGTTCTCCGGTGGTATGCAGCAGCGTTTGCAGATCGCCCGCAATCTGGTCACCCACCCCCGGCTGATCTTTATGGATGAACCCACCGGCGGACTGGATGTTTCAGTGCAGGCGAAACTGCTCGATCTGCTGCGCAATCTGGTGGCACAACTGGGCCTGTCGGTGATTATCGTCACCCACGATCTGGCCGTGGCGCGATTGCTGGCACACCGGCTGATGGTAATGCGTCGCGGCGCGGTAGTAGAAACAGGCCTTACCGATCAGGTGCTGGACGATCCGCAACACCCTTACACCCAGCTACTGGTCTCCTCGATCCTGCAGAACTAAGGAGTAACACCATGACAACCATGATTCAGGTCACCGCGGTTGAAAAATCCTTCACCCTGCACAATCAGGGCGGAGTCAGCTTTGAAGTGCTCAGTAACGCCCGGCTTGAAGTCGCCGCCGGCGAATGTGTCGTGCTTCACGGCCAGTCCGGTGCCGGTAAGAGCACCCTGCTGAAGGCGCTATACGCCAATTACGCTATTAACCGGGGCAGCATCTGTCTGCGCGATGGTGAGGAGATGGTCGATATCACCCGCGCCCTGCCGCGCCGGATTATCGCCCTGCGCCGTCAGACGGTCGGGTATGTATCTCAGTTTCTGCGGGTCATCCCACGGTTGCCGACCCTGCAGGTGGTGATGCAGCCCTTGCTCGATCTGGGTGTTGACCCAACGACCTGTGAAGCCCGGGCAAAACACCTGCTGCAACGGCTTAACGTGCCGCAGCGGCTCTGGCACCTCGCACCGGGCACCTTCTCCGGTGGCGAACAGCAGCGGGTAAATATCGCCCGTGGTTTTATCGTTGATTACCCGATTATGCTGCTGGATGAGCCAACGGCCTCCCTCGACGCCAACAACCGCAAAGTCGTGGTGGAGCTGATTAACGAAGTCAAACAACGCGGCAGCGCACTGGTCGGGATCTTCCACGATGAAGATGTCAGGGAAGCTGTCGCCGACCGACTGGTAGATATCAAAGCGATCTGAACCGGCCTGACGCCGAAGAAAAAGTTGAGTAACGATGAAAGAACAGATTCTGACAAACGCCAAACTGATCCTGCGCGATGAAGTGATCAACGGTACCCTGCTGATCCGTGACGGCCTGATCGCCGGGATCAGCGAAAGCCAGAGCCAGTTGCCGCAGGCAGAGGATCTGGATCAGGAGTACCTGATGCCGGGGATGGTAGAGCTGCATACTGATAATCAGGAAAAATACTTCACTCCACGCCCCAGAGTCGACTGGCCGGGGCATATGGCGATGGCGACCCACGATGCACAACTGGTCGCCGCCGGGATTACCACCTCGTTCGATTCGGTAGCCCTTGGCGATATTATCGGTGACAGCACCCGGGTCGAAAAACTGGATGCGATGATCCGCGCCATTGTCGATTCAGAAAAACAGGGCATCACCCGCGCCAGCCACCTGCTGCACCTGCGCTGCGAAGTCAGTTTTCCGGATCTGATGCCGCTGTTTGAGCAGTATATCGGTGAAGAGCGGGTACGGCTTGTATCAGTGATGGACCACGCACCGGGCCAACGCCAGTTTCCACCGGAGAATATCCCCAAATACCGCGAGTATTATCAGATCAAGTACGGACTGAGCGACAACGAGATGGATGGATTTATCCGCGTGCAACAGGAAAACAGCGCCCGATACGCGGATCGCTTCCGCCGTACCATCTGCGAAGTCTGCCATGATCGCGGCATAGCCATCGCCAGTCACGATGATGCAACAGAGGCCCACGCACGCGAGTCAGCAGCACTGGGCATGCGCGTTGCCGAATTCCCCACCACACTGGAAGCGGCCAGTGTATCTCACGAACTGGGGCTTAATGTGCTGATGGGCGCACCGAATATCGTACGCGGCGGTTCCCACTCCGGTAATATTGCTGCGAAAGACCTCGCCAGCGCCGGAGTGCTGGATATTCTCAGCTCGGACTATTACCCTTCTGCTTTGATCCAGTCCGCCTTTATGGTCGCCAATATGGACGATAACCCCTACAGCCTGCCCGATGCGATCCGTCTGGTCAGCTATAACCCGGCACGCGCCGCCAACCTGAATGACCGAGGAGAAATAGCCGTGGGCCAACGTGCCGATCTGGTTCAGGTTAACAGCCATTCCCTGATGCCGCTGGTAGAGCGGGTCTGGTCCCGTGGCAAGCGGGTATTCTGATATGTCAGGCACACTGTTTTATCTGATAGGCGCCTCCGGTTCCGGCAAAGACTCGCTGTTGCAGGGCTGCCGGGCCCGGCTTGAAAGCGAGAGCCACACCCTGACCGCGCACCGGTTTATCACCCGTGCAGCGGGTGCCGGTGGCGAAAACCATGTTCATCTGACCGAAACCGAATTTGCGCAACGGGTTAAAGGCGGCCTGTTTGCCATGCACTGGGCCTCTCACAACCATCTTTACGGCATCAGCAGGGAGATTGATAGCTGGCTGGATGCAGGCTTCAATGTGCTGGTCAACGGCTCGCGTGAATACCTGCCCCGAGCGCTGGCCCGGTATGACGAGTTGATTCCGGTGATGATTGAGGTAAAGCCGGAGCTGCTGCGCGAGCGCCTGATCCGGCGCGGACGCGAGAGCAGTGCGGAAATCGAACAGCGGCTGCTCAGACACCAGCAGTTACTGCATCAACTGCCGGAGGGTACCCTGTTTGTCGATAACAGCGGCACGCTGGAACAGGGAATCGAAAGCCTGATGCAGATCATCAACCATAACTGCTGGCAGCCCACCCCATGATAAAATTTCAATTCCTCGGCACCGGCGATGTGGCTCAGGTGCCGGTATTCGGCTGCCCCTGCGATGTCTGCGAACGGGCAAGACACGTCGCCCGGTTCCGGCGCAAACCCTGCAGCGCCCGACTGCAACTGCCCGATGCCGGTATAGATCTGCTGATCGATGGCGGCCTGACCGACCTCTGCGAGCGCTTTCAGCCCGGCCAGCTCAGCGCCATTTTGCTGACTCACTACCATGTGGATCATGTTCAGGGGCTTTTTCATCTGCGCTGGGGACAGGGTGAGAAGATTCCCGTGTTTGGCCCTGACGACACCACCGGCTGTGCCGACCTGCTGAAACACCCCGGCATACTGGCATTTCAGCCGGTACCGGCAGCATTCGTGCCGTTTCAACTGGGCCCTCTGCAGATCACCCCGATTCCTCTGCAACACTCAAAACCCACCTACGGTTACCTGTTCCGACACGGCGACATATCCTTCGCTTACCTGACCGATACGGTCGGCCTGCCGCCACAGAGTCTGGCATTTCTGCAACAGATTCCGGGTCTGAAACTGGCGATCGATTGCACCCACCCGCCCTCTCCGGACAAGCCACGTAATCACAACGATTTTTCACTGTTACAGAAATTGGCGAAAGAACTCCCGGCAGAGCAGATATGGCTGACCCATATCAGCCATGAGATGGATCGGTGGTTGTTACGCAACCCGTTACCTGAACCTTTCAGGCTGGCCTGGGATGACCTCTGTCTGGAGCTGGACTGAGCCCGCTCCGACAGGAGAAAGCGTTATTTTTTAAGCCCGGTGTCCGGACGGTCCAACTGACCGATATCCAGCATCGGTGCTGCATCCAGATGCTGCGCATCGAGCATAAAGGCGACACGTTCCAGTGCGGAGATCACCATTGACTGCTCCCAGCCCTGCATATCATCAAAACGGCGACTGAACAGATCCTGCTGCGGCGTCGGCGCACCTTTGATCAGCTCAAGTCCTTCCTGAGTCAGGTTAACCCAGACCTTACGCTTATCTTCAGTGCCACGCTCACGAGAGATCAGGTTCTTTTTCTCCAGACGATCCAGAATACTGGTCACCGTTGCCTGAGTCAGCGTGATCTCTTTCGCCAGTTCCCCGGTACTCAGGGGTGCTGACATACGCAGGGTCTGCATAATCATTAATTGCGGCAGTGTCAGCCCGGTACAGCGGCTGATCTCTTTATCCTGCATATCGGTGGCCCTGATAATCTGTCGCAACAGGACCAGAGCATCCTGACTTTTATCCATGATAACTTCGCTCATCACATTATTCCGGCGGCTGATTTTACTCCCATCCACAGGCTTTAGAAACGTGTAAATCCTCTCGTAGCAAGCCCCTGCAGAACACCGGCGGTTAAGTACCGCCGGGCGAACATAGGGCAGCCTGTTTATTTAGCATAGCGAATGTTTTAACATGCTAAGTAATCAGGCGTCACGGATTCTCTGTTTTGCTAAGTAGCACCTTGCAAAAACGCGGCAGTCAGGCGGAGCTTCTCCGCTGTTTACCCTCACTTTTGCGGAATCAAACCGCAGAGACTGATCACCCCTACCTATCGGCAGCCCGCCGTTGCACCCCTGCCAAGCAACAGAACTCCTTTGCATATCTAAAATCCTGCTTCGGTTTAAAGCCCGAAAAGGATCAGTTTCATCAAGAAAATCCCGGATTTAATCATAAACACTACGCCAACCGGGCCCGCTTCCGGCCCCGATTAATAACCACAAAAATCTGATACGACGTACTGGAGTTACCATGAAATCTATAGCTTATGCTGCTATTCCACTGCTTTTAACCAGCACCGCTTCATTTGCCGGCGAAGCCTGTGGCAAGGTCACTATCGCCGATATGAACTGGAGCTCCGCTACCCTGATGGCGAATGTCGACCGCTTTATTCTGGAACACGGTTATAACTGTGATGCCGAGCTGGTGCCCGGCGATACCATGCCGACCGGTACCTCAATGATCGAAAAAGGCGAGCCGGATATTGCGCCAGAGATGTGGAGTAACTCCCTGCGTGAAGCACTGGACAAAGGTGTCGCCGAAAAACGCCTGCGTTATGCAGGGAATTCTCTCTCCGACGGTGGTGAAGAGGGATTCTGGGTACCGACCTACCTGCTGGAGAAATACCCCAACCTGAACACCATCGAAGGGATCAAGGCCAATGCAAAGCTGTTTGAGCACCCTGAAGATCCGGATGCATCAGCGTTTTACGGCTGCCCTGCCGGCTGGAACTGTCAGATCAGTGCGGGCAACCTGTTCAAGGCGCTGAAGCTGGAAGACTCCGGTTTTGAGATGATCGATCCGGGTTCCGGTGCGGGCCTGTCCGGTGCCATCGCTAAAGCTTACGAGCGTGGCGAGCCATGGTTCGGCTACTACTGGGCACCCACCTCTGTACTGGGTAAATATGAGATGACCAAAGTGGACTTTGGCAGTGGCGTTGATAAAGATGAATACATTAACTGCACCTCAATGGAGGGCTGTGAAAGCCCGAAAGTGACCATGTACCCGCCATCACTGGTACAGACCGTGACCACAGAAGGATTTGCCAGCCGCTCACCGGAAGCCTACAGCTATCTGAGTCAGCGTGCTTTCACCAACGCCCAGATGAACGCCCTGCTGGCGTGGATGGAAGACAATCAGGCGGACGGTGAAGTCGCGATGGAATACTTCCTCACCGAGCATGAAGCGATCTGGACTCAGTGGGTAACGCCGGAAGTCGCCGCAAAAGTTAAATCCGCGCTGTAAACCGAACGCGCCCACTGCACTGCGGTGGGCGCCGATTGACCCTGAGGTTGTATTATGGCCGATTCCAACTGGCTGACCGAGTTCCCCCAACTGGATCGCAGTGCCCTGCGCGATATACGTAAAGCGCTCGATTCCGGTTACCGGGACTTTTCCCGTGAATACGGGGATATTATTGAATCCTTTTTTGATCCCCTGCTGACCTTTCTGGTCTGGTTTGAAAAACTGCTGCTGGCCACCCCGTGGTGGCTTGTTATCGCAGTCGTCGCCGGGCTCAGCTACCTGGCCAGCCGCTCCTGGAAACTGGGACTGGGCGTTGTCGTCTCCTTCCTGCTGATCGGCTATTTCGGCATGTGGGACGACACGATGCGCACCATGAGCATTATTCTGGTCTGTACCCTGCTGGCTATTGCGCTGGGGGTGCCTATCGGTATCGCCATGGCCCGCTCTGACCGGACTCAGTCACTGGTCACGCCGGTGCTGGATATTATGCAGACCATGCCTGCTTTCGTTTATCTGATCCCGGTGGTGATGCTGCTCGGCATCGGTAAAATTCCGGGGGTCATTGCGGTCATCATTTATGCGATTCCGCCGGTGATCCGCCTCACCAATCTGGGGATACGTCTGGTCGACAAAGATGTAATGGAAGCCGCCACCGCCTACGGTGCCAGCGCCCGGCAGCGTTTGCTTGATGTCCAGCTCCCGCTGGCAATGCCCACCATCATGGCGGGTATTAACCAGACGATTATGATGGCGCTGTCGATGGTGGTTATCGCCTCGATGATCGGCGTAAAAGGCCTCGGCCAGCCGGTGCTCAAGTCAATCACCAACCAGTACTTCACTCTGGGCCTGCTGAATGGTCTGGCCATTGTTGCACTGGCTATTATTTTCGACCGGGTCTCTCAGGCTTACGCCAAACGTACCCAGAGCCATCTGGAGGGTATGGATCATGGCTGATGACCTGCTGATCGAAGTAAAGGGGCTTTATAAGCTGTTCGGCAATCAGCCCGAAAAGCATATGCCGCTGGTTCATCAGGGCCAGTCCAAGGATGAAATCCTTGCCGCAACCGGCCATACACTGGGCCTTAAAGATATCAACCTGCAGATCCGAAGGGGCGAAATCTTTGTGATTATGGGCCTCTCCGGCTCCGGGAAATCCACCCTGATCCGTCACTTCAACCGGCTGATCGATCCGACGGAAGGGGTCATCAAGGTTGAAGGCAGTGATGTGATGCAGTTTGGCCCTAATGAGCTCCAGGAGTTCCGCCGGCACAAAATGTCGATGGTATTTCAGCGCTTCGGCCTGCTGCCACACAAGACCGTCGTGGCCAATGTCGCCTACGGCCTGAGCATTCAGGGCGTGGCCAAATCCGAAGCGAATACTAAAGCCAGAGAGTGGCTCGAAACAGTCGGTCTGGCAGGTTATGAGGAGCAATACCCCTCACAGCTTTCCGGTGGTCAGCAACAGCGTGTTGGTCTGGCCCGCGCCCTGTGCACCGATGCTGAAATTCTGCTGATGGATGAGGCCTTCTCTGCACTTGACCCGCTGATCCGCTCGGAGATGCAGGACCAGTTGATTCAGCTTCAGGAAACACTGCACAAAACCATTATCTTTATCACCCACGATCTGGATGAGGCACTGCGTCTGGGTGACCGGATTGCGATCCTTAAAGATGGCGAGATTGTTCAGCAGGGTGAACCGGAAGATATTCTGCTTAATCCGGCAACCGATTATGTCGAAGCTTTTGTCCGTGACGTTAACCGCGCCCGGGCACTGACCGTAGAAACCGTGATGAAACCGCCGGCTTACCGGATCGCCGCCGATACCATTGAGGAAGCGCTGCAACAGATGCGCGGATTCAAAAAGGATTATGGCTATCTGGTCAGCGGTGATGGCTATCAGGGCATGGTCACCGAGGACACGCTGGAAGAAGCCTACCGGGACAATAAAGATGCCGAACTGAGTGAAGCCATTATTGAATCGGTAGAACCGGTTGAACAGGCAGCAGTGCTGGAAACCGTTATTCCCTGCACACTGGAAGCGGATTATCCCCTGCCCGTGGTCGATGAGGAGGGTAACCTGACCGGCCGCCTTTCCCGCGGCACCCTGTCTGACGTACTCGGTGAACGCTCACAGTAGTCTGCGCAGCGGTTCAGGATAAAAAAAGCCACCTTATTCAGGTGGCTTTTTTCTGATCGTCGGCTCAGGCTTTCTTAACAAATGCCGCCGTCACCATCATATCGCCGGCACCGTCCACTTTGCAGTCAAGCTCGTGGTCCTTACCGTCAACAATCCGCTTGATCGTCGCTTTGGTACCGATTTTCAGTACCTGAGAGCTGCCCTTAACCTTCAGGTCTTTAACCATTGTGACTTTATCCCCGGCTTCAAGCTGAGTGCCGTTGGCATCTTTCGCCGTCGGTTCTGCGTCTTCAGCATTCACTTCGTTGGGGTTCCACTCGTGGGCACACTCAGGACAGATCATCAGTTCCTGATCCTGATAAACAAATTCGGAGTTACATTTCGGGCAAGGAGGTAGAGACATAGCTTTTTTAACTTCTTTTAATATGAGTTTAACGGGCTCACAGCAGCCCGCTGAGGAGGGCGGGTAGTTTAACCGATAATCGCCCCATTATTCATTTATCGAAGTGAATTAAAACCAAAATGCATATCAAAGCCGCCCCGGTGTTACCCGGGCAATCGCCTGAAACTCGCGGGTCATATGGGCCTGATCACTGAAACCAAACGCATGTGCCGTCTCGGCCAGCCCCGCCTGCGGATGCTGGCGTAGGTGCTGAACCGCTTTGCGGATACGCACAATCCTTTGATAGCGTTTTGGGGTCATCTGCAGCCAGCGCTGAAACAGCCGCTCAATCTGGCGCTGACTCAAGCCCTGACCGGGGTATTGATTTCCACTCCCCTGAGGATGCTCTGCCTGTAAAAACGCCTGTATTAAGGCATCGGGTATCGGCTCCGGCTCTGACAGTGCATCGCTCGCCCAGCGCTCCAGCCTGGTTTTTCTGCTGTCAAAATCAGGCTCCTCACACAAACGGGTATAGAGCTGAAATAACGCTGCAAACCGATCATCACCGCTCTGTAGCAAAGTCGGGCTGGCATAGTGCCGGGCAAATAAAGCGTAACTGACCGCGGGATGAAAGCGGATACCCACCAGCTCGGAGCCGGGGCCCAGACAGATGGTTTGCGCCTGCTGGCTGACTGGCAGCATGATCACGCCCTGAGGCAGACTGGTTTCACCCATCCTGAGCTGCCCTGCAAGGTTAAAAAGAATCCCGCTGCCGGCATCAGAGTAGAGTCGCTTCTTGATGGTGTGATGCTGCATCACCTGAGCAGACCAGATTGCCTGCACACAGGCCGCAAGCTGCCCCGAGGGTCGGGACAGCCTGAACTCAAGTCCGTGGTTAACTGCGTTGTCAGGGTTTATAACTGCCCACCTCTGGTTTAAATGTTTTGGCAATCCGGTTCCAACTGTTGATCGCATTAATAGCGACATTCAGATCCACCAGCGCCTGCTCCCCCAACACTTCGACCAGTTGCCTGTAGCGCTGATCATCAACGGCAAGTGCAGCACTCAGATGCTCCGCCCAGTCCAGCGCCGCACGTTCAGTTTCAGTGTACAGTGGCATATCACGCCAGGCATTTAACCCCAGCAGGCGCGCTGTGGTTTCCCCCTGTGCCAGTGCATCGCGGCTGTGCATATCAATACAGAAAGCACACTGGTTGATCTGTGAAACCCTGAGTTTAACCAATTCCCAGAGCGAAATTGACAGTGTTTCGGAAACAGTGAATTGCTCCCGGAGGTAGTTCTCCTGCTGCAACAGAATTTCCATTGCGCCGGCACCCAGTTGAAAGTAGTTAGCCCGTGTAGTGGTGCTTATTGTCATGTGATCTCTCCTCAGATGATTTAACTGAGAAGATAACCGGGTGCGTGAAGCGGGTATTGAAGATTTCCGACATCCGCAGGTCACCGTGATGCCCGACCGGAATGGCGCGCAAACGCCGATTATAGTTTGCCTTTAATCGCCTTGAGCTTCATTTTCAGTTGCTCTTTCTTGCCAATCTTTTCCAGCTTTTTGCGTTTTACCGGCTTGCTCACTTCTGCTGCTTCCAGCTCGGCTTTGAAGGCTTTCAGTTGCGACTTGAGTTCCTGTTTAAGCTCCTGACTCAGATGGCCACGGCTCTTCAATGCCTCAGTCGCCTCACAAATCAGACCGGGAAAGGCCCCCAGAATAACCTCCTCCGGGGTACGCTTTTTGATCTCCTGTCTCAACACAGATCGATCAGCCAGCCATTTTTCCAGCTCCTCGATCTCACGCTGCGAAAGCAGTGCTGCCACATGGGGCGCAACAGTATCGATACCTATATCAAAGGTAACGACGGTCTGCTCCTCGCCTTCGGGTAACAGCCGGATACAGTGCACTTTCTGTTCTGTGGTAATAAATCGCATTACGTCTCCCTTACTCCATTGATCACGACTCTCCTCCTCTGACGCATGACTCACTCCTTGTCGAGCCCATCGACGATTATCGCCCCCATCGATGCAGGCATAGCCACAATAATGGTTCGCTTAAGCGCCAACAGCGGATCACTCCAGAGAGGAAATTTATCCAGAGATGATAACACCAGAATCACCACCAGCGTGGCAATCAGGTAAGCAATCAGTATCCGAAACAAAAAAACACCGACCCGATGACGGATATTGTGCTGAAACACACTCTGATAGGTGTAAAAGCTGAGAAATGCCAGCGAAAGCAGAAATAACAGGCTGAGGTTCAGTGCCGGCAGCGTTTGCCCCAGTTGCCATGCCTCTTCAGAAAAGGAGATCGGTACCGCCAGTGCGAAGGCCCCGATACTGACCTGACTCAGGTCTTCCAGATTAAAGCTCTGCAGCCACTTCATACCTTTGCCCGCTCCCGGATTTCTCTGCTCCAGTTTGCAGTTTACACTGCATAGCGGCCACCCAGCACCTGTAACATGGCAGTAATCACTTTGCGATGACGATCATTGACCCGGTATAGCAGATAGTCCGAGCGCGTCTCCTCTGCCTGCTCCAGATTCATAAAATGCAACCTCGGATCCACCCCCGCTTCCCCGGACATCACAAAGCCGATCCCCAGACCAGCCGCTACCGCCTCTTTTACCAGCTCCCGGCTGCCCAGCGTGAATTTGTAATTCAGGCGGATCTTCAACTGAGCAGCTACCCGATCCACCAGCCTCTGGGTATTTGAACCGGCTTCCCGGCTGATCAGCGGCAGGGCTTTCAGATCATGCAAACTGATCCGTTCCTGAGCACACCACTCAGGCGTCGCCGGTGCCGCCACCAGCAGATGCGTTTCATTCAGCACAATGCGCTGCAACCGGGGATCATCCCGGGGTTCGGTGATCAGTGCCATGTCGATCCGCTCCTGCAGCAGGTCCTGCCAGATCTGCTGAGAACTACCGGAGCTCAGTTCAATCTCGACACTGGGAAAGCGGTGCTGATATTCAGCGATCAATGGCAGCGCGACAAAGGGATTATCCACCCCGATCAGCAGTTTACCGGTCAGCTCTGAACTGTTGCTGCTGAGGCTGTCACGAATCCGGTCTTCAAGGGCAAACAGTTGCTGGGTGAGGTCAAACAGCTCCCTCCCCTGATCCGTCAGCACCACCTGATGTCCCTGTCGATCAAACAAACGCACGCCGTATTCTTTTTCAAGATTACGCACCTGCACCGTCAGAGCCGGCTGGGTCAGAGAGAGCCGTTCTGCCGCCCGGGTAAAGCTGCCTTCGACCGCTACCCGATGAAATGCCCTGAGTTGCTTATGCCGCATACCCCTCCCGATCCGGCGCGAGTGACCTTAAAAACAGCCGCACATGATCATGCGCACTTGTTATATCCTGCTCAGGCGATATCCAACTGTTCCTCTGCAGGCAAAGCCATACAGCGCTGTTGCAGGGCCAGTTGAATGAAATCCCTGATACCCGGCAGCGTGCTGCGATTTTTCAGCCAGCAGACATGTTCCACCACCTCATCGGACAGTTCCCGGATCGGGCGTAGCTCAATCCTTGATTCAGGACGGATATCATTCTCAAAGGCAAAACCGATCCCTAGGCCAAATGACACGGCTTCACAAATTTCCTGGCGGTTATCCATCAGAATATGCGAGCAGGGTTCCAGATTCGCCTGACTGAAGCCTTCATCAATCACAAACTGGGTCAGAGAATGGGAGCGGGAAAAAATTAATGATTCGCGGTTTAGCTGCACCAGTGACACCTCAGATTCACGACACAGCGGATGCCCTGCCGGCAACACCGCCACCAGCCGGTGCGCATGAAAAGCCAGCCGCAAAGCGCCTTTAGGCTTGTCCAGCAAGGGGCAAAGCGCGATATCGGCTTCCCGGTTCATAACCATTTCCTGACATTTCAGGGATGAGTGGGATGCAATTTTGAGCCTGACCTGCGGGTAGTGCTGGCGGAAATCAGCAATCAGCGGCATAAACACCAGAGGCGATGCGACCGCCAGACGCAGGCTGATCTCTCCGCTGATATGCTGCGGGTTGGCGAGCAGTTCGATCGCCCCTTCCAGATCCTGAAACTGTGATGTAATGCGATACAGACGCCGCCCGAGTTCGGTTGGCACAATACCTTTGCTGAAACGTTCCAGCAGGGGGTACTCAAAACGATTTTCAAGCTTTCTGATCTGCGCCGTAATTGCGGGCTGGCTGACCCCGAGCTTTTCTGCTGCGCGGGAGAAGTTCCCACACACCACGGTTGCATTAAAGGCACGTATCTCTGCCAGGGAGTAGTCCATTCAAACTCCTTGTTTGGTATCAGCTACGCCGTTTCTGGCGCTTCAGGCATGAAACAAAAACCGGCATGAACAGGCCAGCATCTGACCCGTTGCTGAATCCGCCGGCGGGGGGCTAAAGCACACGGTTGCTTGTCAAACGATCTTCTTCCTTTGAAGCATTATTACCGGCAACGTCACACCCTAATGCAGGACTGTGACAAAGCAGTTAAATATCAGATTGATATCCGTTTTCAGTGACCTCAGAAGTGCGGATTCAACGCATCCGGTCATAGGATGGTAAGCGCCAGACGCTGCAGTTCTGGCATCGCCTTTTCAACTTATACTATCAACCAATTTAACCTTTCCCCTGCTACACGAATAAAGCGCCTTACCCCATACTGCTTCCATGGATATTCATGGCGGCAGCCACAGCTCACAACAGGGATTCAGAAACAGATATGCACTGCGTGCAAATGAACTATTCGCCAGGCAGATAGTCTAGTCATGCGAATACCCATACACTGCCGGCGGCCATTAAAGGGCTGTGTAGGCGCTTTTATTTTCAACTATGCTGTAACTCATAGTCTGTCTGTGGGCACCCCCCAGCCAGCTTTACAACGGAATCACGACCCTATGCTCAGAACCTGCTTGCTGTATCTTCTGCTCGCTCTGACAATCCCCGTCATGGCCGCAGTTGATGGTGGCGAAGACCCACAGTTTCAGTACTCCTCCGAAAAAATGGCTTCTTTCCTGTTCATGCAACATGCCATGGACCGTAAAGAACAGCTCATTGAAAGCCTCGGACGCTGGCCGGAACAGCAGCAGGCCATCTTTTCAAGCCTGAGTAAAAATCAGGGATGGGATGGCATCAGCGAACTGCTGATGGTGCTGGGATTTGCCCTGCTTGTCGGCTTTGCTGCTGAGAGCCTGATCGCCTACAAACTGCGCAGCCTGAGCCTGAAAATACGCGATCAGAAGTGTGAAAACTGGCATGAAAGCCTGGGCTTTCTGCTACTACGCAGTTTCTTCAGCCTGATTGCTCTGGGCGTATTTGCACTGGCCGCCTATGCGATTCCGCTGATTCTGTATCACCCCCAGGACAGTTTCCACAGCACCCTTGAAGAGCTGATCGGACTGATCATCAAGATTCGTGCACTGGCGATCATCGCACAGATGTTCTGGGCACCTAACGCGTCGGGCCTGCGCCTGATGCATATGGAGTGTCAGGATTCTCAGGGGTTTTATCGCTGGACGCTGGGCTTTATCAGCTTCTACCTGATCTCCACCGCAGCCTGGAAGCTGCTGTTCCAGCATGGTATCGATCCGATCATGTTCGCGCTTATTGTTCCGGTTAACGGGCTGATACTGAATCTGGTCGCGATCATATTTATCTACGCGCACCGCAAAACCATCACCCACCTGTTTACCAATGGCTATGAGTCCGCCTCTTTACTGTTGCAGTTTATCCGCCAGAGCTGGCCCACGCTTCTGACCATCTGGCTGATGCTGCTCTGGACCATCTGGGCCAGTAACGAGTTTCTCGGCTACTACACTCAGGCAGATCACCTGACACCGGCCTGGTGGCTGACCCTGAGTTTCCCGCTGCTTGACCGGATTCTGTATGTGCTGATGAGCCGCCTTAAGGGTGTAAGCTGGCTGCAGAGCCGCACCTATGAACAGCGCTGCGACCGCTTTATCTCCCGCAGCCTGCTGATCTTCCGGATCAGTATATTCGTGGCTGTGCTCTATCACCTCACCAACACAATCGGCTACGACACCCTGTCCATGCTGACCGACAACTTCGGCAATCTGTTTGATAAGTTCCGTGACGTCGTGGTGGTGCTGATTGTCGCCTACGCCATCTGGGAGATTATCCAGTCAGCTATTGAACGTCATCTGCCCGAAGAGCTGCCAGAAGAAGACGCCGCAATGGCAACGCTGGAGGGTGAAGGCGGCGGTGCCGGGGCGAGTCGTTCTGAAACACTGCTGCCGCTGGTGCGCTCATTTTTGCTGGTTTTCCTGCTGGTCACCGTCACCCTGACGGTGATGAGTATCTCCGGCGTACAGATCGGCCCTCTGCTGGCGGGTGCCGGGATTATCGGTATTGCCGTGGGTTTTGGGGCCCAGAAACTGGTTCAGGATGTGATCTCCGGGATCTTCTTCCTCCTCGATGATGCCTTCCGCCGCGGTGAATACATTGAGGCTGCGGGCCTTCGCGGCACCGTGGAAAGGATCTCTATCCGTTCGATCCGTCTGCGCCATCATCTGGGGGCGGTACAAACCATTCCGTTTGGCGAAATGGCGACTATTACCAATTTGTCACGCGACTGGATCACAATGAAGCTCGAGTTCCGCCTGGCCTACGACACCGATATCGAAAAAGTACGTAAGATCATTAAACGGGTCGGTCAGGAGATGCTCACACATGAAGAGTATGGCCAGCATTTCCTGCTGCCGCTTAAGTCTCAGGGCGTGATCCGCATCGAAGAATCAGCACTGATCTGCCGGATGAAATTCACCTGTGTTCCGGGAGAACAATGGGTGATCCGCCGCGAAGCTTACCGTCTGGTTAAAGAAGCACTAAGCGAGAACGGCATTCACTTTGCTCATCGTTCCGTCCACGTGCTGATGCCAGATCAGAATGGCACCACGGAGGAGAACAGCGATGATCAGACACCCCAGCGGCGCATGCTGCTTGGTGCTGCGGCACTCGAAGGAAGTGCAGAGCTGCGTCGGCATGACAAAATCGATGATGAAAAAGCTAATCCGATCGGGGCCGACAGTGACAGCGTTTAAACACTCCGCTGACGGAGCGATATCACTTTACTTTTATCGCCAGATAACCCTGCATAAAAGGGTTTATGCCGAAAAAGCCCACAATAACCAAGGATAAGGGACAGGTTCTTGAACAAACTGGATAACTGCCGCCTGCTGATCTACAGCCACGACTCCTTTGGGCTGGGCCACCTGCGCCGTTGCCGTACGCTGGCCCACGCGCTGGTAGACCGCTACAAAGGTCTTTCCGTTCTGATCCTGACCGGCTCGCCGATTATCGGTCGCTTTGATTTTAAAGCCCGGGTCGATTTTGTCCGGATTCCCGGCGTCATCAAACTGCATAATGGCGAATATACACCCCTTGGTCTGCATATCGATCTGGCTGACACCCTCGCCCTGCGCGAGTCGATTATCCTGCATACCGCGCAAACCTTCGCCCCCGATCTGTTTCTGGTAGACAAAGAGCCGACCGGACTCAAGGGAGAGGTTAAATCCACACTGGAGATGTTTGCCAACACCCCGACCCGCTGTGTGCTCGGGCTGCGTGATGTTATGGACGATCCTGAACTGCTTGAACGTGAATGGCAGCAGAAAGCGGTGTGGCCGGTGCTGGAGGAACTCTATGATGAGCTATGGGTTTACGGTCCTGAAAGTCTGGGCAGCCCGCTGCAGGGATTAAGCATGGAACATAAGGTGGCCGACAAACTGATGTACACCGGCTACCTGCCCCGGCAACTGCCCGAAGCGATTCAGCCTGAGGCCCTGCAACTGCCACAACAGCCCTATATTCTGGTGACATCCGGTGGCGGCGGTGACGGCGTCGAGATGGTCGACTGGGTGATCCGCACCTATGAACAGCAATCGCAACCGATGCCCGCCTTTATCGTACTGGGCCCTTTCATGCCGCTGGCGGACCGGACCCGGTTCCAGCAGCGCGCCGCTCAGTTGGCGCAGGTTGAGACCCTCGATTTCAGTGAAAATCTCGAACACCTGATGGCTAACGCCCATGCGGTGATAGCCATGGGTGGTTACAACACCTTCTGCGAAATTCTCTCCTTCGACCGGCCGGCCCTGATTCTGCCCCGCAGCCAGCCCCGCCGCGAACAACTGATCCGGGCACGCAAAGCCCAGCAACTCGGGCTGCTCAACTACCTGCCTCTGGAGAGCGAACGCACAGCAGAACAGATGCATCAAGCGATTCAGCAACTGGTTGAACAGGCCCCGCCGTCTGCGGCCGCTGGCTGCGGATTGCTCAGCGGGCTCGATTTTGTTACCGACCGGGTCGGTCGGCTGATCGGTACCGAGGCCAGCCAAAACTCTTTTTTATCACAGAGCCCATATCGTCTATGACACGTCCTGCAAAAATCCTTTTCTATGTACAGTATCTGCTCGGCATCGGCCATGTCCGTCGCGCAGCCCTTAATGTCCGTGCGATGTGTGACGCGGGTCTGCAGGTCGATGTGGTATTCGGCGGTGCACCGGTCGAACATATCAGCTTCGCCCCGGCCCGCATGCACTATCTTGATCCGGTTAAAACCTCAGATCTGGGGTTTACCGGTCTGGTCAAAGTTGATGGCAGCGAGCTGACTGAGGCCGATAAGGCCAGCCGAACCCGGGCCTTACTCTCAATCTGCGATGCGCTGCAACCGGACCTGATCGTTACCGAAACCTATCCCTTTGGCCGCCGCCAGATGCGCTTTGAGCTGAAACCCCTGCTGCGCTGGAGCGCTGAACAGACCCATAAGCCCGTGGTCATCAGCTCGATCAGGGATATCTTGCAGGCGCGCCGGGATGAACGGGAACTGGAAACCGTCGAGCTGGTACAGCGCTATTATGACCATATTCTGGTACACGGCGATCCTGAGTTTACCCCGTTGCAGGCCAGCTTTTCCCGTACAGAACAGATTGCCGATAAAATTGCCTACAGTGGATACGTGTGCCCACCGCCTCTGCCCGCTGTCAGCCGGGAAAAATTGATTGTCGTTTCTGCCGGAGGCGGCGCCACCGGCCGGGATATCCTGCAAACCGCCGCTCAGTTACAACACTCTGGTTTTGCCGCAGATCATGAGTGGCTGCTGATTACCGGACCGAACATGCCACCTGAGGACAAAGCCTTTATTCAGACCTTTCAGGGGCCACGGCTTGAGGTCGTTGAGCTGGCAGATGATTTCGTAGGCTGCCTTAACCGCGCTGCCGCTTCCGTCTCCATGGCCGGCTACAACACCGTCATGGACCTGCTGCAGACTTCGGTTCCGGCCGTTGTTGTGCCGTTTGAGGCGGTCAAGGAGACAGAACAACTGGCACGCAGCGAACTGCTGGAAGCTCAGGATCTGCTGAAAATCATCCGCGAAAACCAGCTCTCCCCCGAAACCCTGAAAAGGGCACTGGAACAGGTGATCGGTCAGTCTGGTCAGCGTCCGCAGATAGATATCGAAGGTGCTGCGACCACCGCCCGACTGGTCAAACAGTGGGCCGAGGCCGGTACGGCCTATCAGGAGAACCCCTGAATGGCTGACTGGAAGCAATTAGTAAAGGAACTCGAGCAATGGCAGCGTCCGCTCACGCTCTGGTGGCGGGATGATGATGTCAGTCGCGACACGCCGGCATTACGCCAGCTACTGCAGTTGGCCGATCAATATCAGGTGCCGGTTCATCTGGCGACCATTCCGCAACTGACAGAGGATAGCCTGATCACGCTGATCGATACCACCCGGGCCCCCTGCTACATCTTGCAGCATGGTATCTGCCATCAGAACAATGCCCGTGAAGGCCAGCGTAAAATCGAACTGGGTGGCCAGTTAACTGCCACTGCCGCGTTGAGCGCTCTGGCCGAGGGCCGGCACCAGTTGCAGCAACAGTTTGCCTGCCGCTATCTGGATATTCTGGTGCCGCCGTGGAACCGGATCGATCCAGAACTGCTCAGCTCACTCTCAGCGCTTGGATATCAGCGGCTTTCTGTTCTGGGCCCGCGCGCTCCTCAGGCAGAACCGGCAGAGCTGAATGTACACCTTGATATCATCGACTGGAAACAGCGCAGGTTTGCCGGCGAAGCCCGCTTGCTGCAGCAGATAATTGACAACCTGCAGGCCCGCCGCCGCGGAGAACTGGACCCGGATGAACCTTACGGGTTGATGACCCACCATCTGGATCATGATGCAGAGTGCTGGGCGTTTCTCAGCCGTTTATTTGCCTGTCTGAAACCATTTTCCCATCTTAACTGGGCTGGCGGCCCGGCATTGCTCGAAGCGAAATAAAGGTTACCTGTGAAAAAAATTACTCTGGTTCTGAAAGGCTACCCACGACTCTCCGAAACCTTTATCGCTCAGGAGATTCATGCGCTTGAGCAGCGCGGATTCGAGATCACACTGGTTTCACTGCGCCACCCGACCGATAAACGCACTCATCCGATCCATGATCAGATCCGGGCTGATGTCATCTATCTGCCGGAGTACCTGCATCACGAACCCGGACGCGTACTCAAAGCCGCATGGGCCTGCCTGCGCCGTTATCCGGTTGGTTCCGCAATCAAAGCATTGTGGCGGGATTTTAAGCGGGATCACAGCCGCAACCGGGTGCGTCGCTTCGGTCAGGCACTGGTACTGGCAGCGGAGATGCCACCCGGTACCGAACAGCTTTATGCCCACTTTCTGCATACACCGGCTTCAGTCACCCGCTACGCAGCGCTGCTGACCGGCATCCGCTGGAGCTGTTCTGCCCACGCCAAAGATATCTGGACCAGCCCGAGCTGGGAGTTAAAAGAGAAACTGCAGGAGCTGGACTGGCTCTCGACCTGCACCCGGGCTAACTTTGATTACCTGCGGAGTCTGGCTGACCGGCCGGAGAAAGTTCAACTGGTCTATCACGGGCTCGATTTTAAACGCTTTGCCGCACCGCAAGCATCCGGGCAGACACAGGCTTCGACACCGGTCAGGATTATCAGCGTCGGCCGCGCCGTCGAGAAAAAAGGCTACGATGACCTGCTGACAGCCCTGTCGCAACTGCCTGCGGAGCTCGACTGGCAGTTCACTCATATCGGTGGCGGTGGCCTGCTGAAATCCCTTCAGGCACAGGCCCGTTCGCTCAATATCGAAGACCGGATTCAGTGGCTGGGCGCCCTGCCACAAAAAGAGGTGCTGGCAGCTTACCGCAACAGCGACCTGTTCGTGCTCGCCAGTAAAATCGTCGCCGACGGCGATCGGGATGGCCTGCCCAATGTACTGATGGAAGCCCAGAGCCAGAAACTTTGCTGCCTGGCGACCGATATATCCGGTATCCCCGAACTGATTAACCATGGCGAAAACGGCTGGCTGGTGCCGCAGGCGGATCCCGCTGCCCTGACCTCCGCGCTGGAAACGCTTATCCGTGACTCCCAACTGCGTCAGGCACTGGGCCAGAAAGGTCAGGAGCTGTTACAGCAGCGGTTTGATGTGGAACTGGGCATTGATCAGCTCAGCGAACTGTTCCTCCGATCGTCTGCGCCATGAATATTGCCTTTTACGCGCCGCTGAAGTCGCCCCATCACCCAAACCCGTCGGGTGACCGCCAGATCGCCCGGCTCCTGATCCGGGCGCTGCAACATGCGGGGCATAGGGTTTCACTGGTCAGCGAGCTGCGCACGCTGGAAAAACAGGGCGACCTGTCTGCCCAGCAGCGCTTATGCCGGATCGGCAAATATCTGGCTGACCGGCTGCTGCGGCGCTGGCAACATACTCAACAGACGCCAGACCTCTGGTTTACCTATCACCTCTATTACAAAGCACCGGATCTGATCGGCCCGCATATCTGCCGCGCACTGAACATTCCTTACCTGATTGCAGAAGCCTCCTGGTCTGAAAAACGCGCAACGGGCGAATGGGCCTGTTTCCACCAGCAGGTAGAAGCAGCCTTAGCCCGGGCCGATGGTATCTATACGCTGAATCCGGTCGATCGGCTGGAACTGTCGCGCTTTTATCAACGCACCCGGCCCGAGATGCTGCAACGGATGTATGACCTTCCGGCATTTATTGATCCGCCGGCGGTCACGTCTCTGAGCCGACAGGCGATTGCCGCGCGGTTCCAGCTTGATCCGGCACTGCCGTGGCTGATCACCGTCGCCATGATGCGGCCCGGCGACAAGATGGAATCCTATACCCTGCTGAGCCGGGTTCTGCAGCAGAGCCATGCCCGGTTTAACCTGCTGGTGGTGGGTGATGGAGTTTGCGGCGCTGAAGTGCGCAGCCTGCTGGGCAGTGATCCACGGGTGCGATTTGCCGGCAAACTCGACAACCCCGAACTGTTTCGTATGTTCAACGAGTTTTCTGTGAACCTCTGGCCCGCCGTTAATGAAGCGATCGGACTTAACTTTGTCGAAGCCCAGTCGCAAGGCGTGGCGATCATAGCCGGCCGGGAGCGTGGTGTGCACTCGGTTGTAGCCGATGGCCAGAGCGGCATTCTGACGCCACCCGGTGATACAGCAGCCATGGCCCTCGCGCTTGATCAGTTGCTGGCCGACCCGCAACGCTTGCAACGCTATCGCCGCCATGCTGCTGACTATATTCAGCAGCAGCACAGCTTAAACAGTACCACCGCACGGTTGAACGAAACGCTCGGTCAATTCGGGAGCCATCGTTAATGCAGCAGTTTTACTTTTTGCGCCACGGCATGACCGAGTGGAACCAGAAGAAGAGGATTCAGGGCCGCACCGATATTCCTCTTTGCCCGGAAGGCGTCGCACAAATGCAAGCCCGCGCCGCCGGGATGGACCCGGCCTATCGTCTTCTTGACTGGTACAGCAGCCCGCTTGCGCGTGCCCGCCAGACCGCGGCCCTGCTACAACTGGACGCTGCGACCGACCCGGCCCTGATTGAGATGAACTGGGGCGACTGGGAGGGACACACTCTGGCTGAACTGCGCCATGCCCGGCCTGATGCGATGGCCCTTGAAGAGGCCAGAGGCCTGCAGATGACCCCGCCACAGGGAGAATCGCCGGCCCGGGTACTGGATCGTATCAGCCACTGGGCCGCACAGATCAGTCACCCTGCCGGCATTGGCTGCATCAGCCATAAAGGGGTGATCCGGGCTGTTTACGCAGCAGCGGCTGACTGGGATATGCAACACAAAGCTCCGCACAAACTGGATTACAACTGCCTGCAGCAATTTGGCTATGCCAACGGTCGCTGGTACCTGCAGGCCCTGAATTTGCCATTAGATAAGATGCAATGAAACCAAGGTTTTCGACAGGTTATCTATACTGTGAGTAATCAGGCGAAAGCCGTCCAACGGGTGAGAGAACCGGACCAGACTTATGTACGCCACCGAAGCACTGACACGTTCTGAAACTTCAGACACTGCCGCACAATCAGTGCTGGAGGTCAGAAATCTGGCCGTCAGTTTTGCCGTTCATGGTACCGAAGTGGCTGCGGTGCGCGATGTCAGCTTTAAAATACCCCGCGGCAAAACGGTGGCTCTGGTGGGCGAATCCGGATCCGGTAAATCCGTTACCGCCCAGGCGATTCTTGGTATTTTGCCAACCAGCGCCCGGATCAGTGACGGAGAGATTCTGTTCCATGATCAGCACCGGCAAGTGGATATCGCTCAACTCGCACCGGCCAGCAGCGCCATGCGCAATCTGCGCGGGGACCAGATCAGCATTATTTTTCAGGAGCCGATGGTTTCCCTCTCCCCGGTTCACAAGCTGCTCGATCAGATAGGCGAAGCCCTGCGTCTGCACCGAAAAGTCAGCGCCGCCGAGACCCGGCAGGCTGTGCTCAGCATGCTGGAAAAAACCGGGTTTCCTGATCCCGAAAAAGCCCTCAATCAGTATCCGTTTGAACTGTCCGGTGGCCTGCGCCAGCGAGCCATGATCGCCATGGCTCTGATCTGTCAGCCTGCCCTGCTGATCGCGGATGAACCGACTACCGCACTGGATGTGACCGTACAGGCACAGATTCTCCAGTTGATTAAATCTCTGCAGGCGGAATTCTCCATGTCTGTGCTACTGATCACTCATGATCTGGGCGTAGTCGCCAATATGGCCGATGATGTGGTGGTGATGTTTCATGGCGAAGTGGTCGAAAGGGGGCCGATCCGTACCCTGTTTCGTGACCCTCAGCATCCTTATCTGAAAGCGCTGTTCGCCGCTATTCCCAGCTTTGATATGGCAGATGGCGCGCGCCTGACATCACTACGCCCGGTGACTCTCGATAGCCACTACGTTCAGGCCCACCGGCATCGCTGGAGCGAGGCAGAAAAACAGGCCGCTCCGCATCTGAGTATTCAGGGTCTGGGTAAGGACTATCACAGCCGCCATGGTAGCTGGCAGGGCAAGAGCAAAGTTATTCACGCGGTGCGGGATTTCAGTCTGGATATTCCGCCCGGCGAAAGTTTTGGTCTGGTGGGTGAAAGCGGTTGCGGTAAAACCACACTCTGCAAAATGCTGATGCGTGCGGTTACCCCTAGTCGCGGCAAGATTCTGTACAACGATCGCGGCCAGCAGATCGACCTGCTACAGATGGAGGAGCAGCCCTTACGCCAGTTCCGCCAGAAGATGCAGTTTGTATTTCAGGACCCTTTCAGCTCCCTGAGCCCGCGCATGACCGTGCTGGATATTCTCTGTGAGCCTTTTGTGATCCACGGGATCGGCAACGCTGACTTCCGGCGTCAGCGCGCCAAAGAGCTGATGAATCTGGTGGGGCTCGATAACCGCTTTCTTAACCGTTACCCGCACAGTTTCTCCGGTGGCCAGCGCCAGCGAATCAGTATTGCCCGTGCGCTGGCACTGGAACCCGATCTGCTGATTCTGGATGAACCGGTTTCAGCGCTGGATGTCTCCGTTCAGGCACAGATTCTGAATCTGCTGAAAGATCTGCAGCAGAATCTGGGGCTGACCTACCTGTTTATCTCGCACAATCTGGCGGTGGTTGATTATATTGCCGACCGGATCGGGGTGATGTGTCAGGGCCAGTTGGTCGAAGTAGCGCCGCGTCACACACTGTTCCGCCAGCCGCTGCACCCTTACACCCATGCCCTGCTCGCTGCGATCCCCTATGCCGAACTCGAGCGGCCGCTGGATTACAGCCAACTGGACCGCAAGCATATGGACCCGACCGCATGGCCCGGCCCTTATCAACTGATTAACGACGATCCCGGACTGATGCGCGAAGTCAGCCCCGGTCACCTGATACGGGAGGCCAGCCGGTGAAAGCGTTTTCTCTTTTACAGGGTCTGGGATTAAGTCTGATCCTGCTCACGACAGAGGCTGTAGCTGGCGTGGCTACAGAGATCCCTTACCTGCAGCCGCAGGTTGATGCACGGCAACTGCCACCGATGCAGCAGAGGCTGCCGGAGGTACCGGCAATGCCTTCGTTTGCAGACCGCGAGACAGGCCAGTACGGCGGGCGCCTGCGGATGCTGATGTCAAAAGCCAAAGATATACGTCAGATGGTAGTCTTCGGCTATGCCCGGCTGGTCGGCTACGATGCCCATCTGCAACTGCGGGCAGATATACTGCAGGGAATTGAGGTTGAAGATAACCGGGTCTTTACCCTGCAGTTAAGACCGGGAATGCGCTGGTCCGACGGCCACCCCTTTACCGCCGAAGATTTTCGTTTTTACTGGGAAGATATCGCCAGCAACGCAACCTTATCTCCGTTCGGCCCGCCTAAAGCGATGCTCGCGCAGGGCGAAGCCCCCCGCTTTGAGGTGCTTGACCGCTATAGGGTACGCTTTAGCTGGCCCCATCCGAACCCCTATTTCCTGCCCGCGCTGGCCGGGCCACGGCCTCTGTTCATCTATATGCCGGCGCACTATATGAAACAGTTCCACGCCGATTTTCAGGACAAGGCAGAGCTCGATCGCCTGATCGAACAGGCCCATAAACGCAACTGGCGCGGGCTGTTTGTTGAGATGGGCCGGCAGTACAAACTAACCAATCCCGATCTGCCAAGCCTGCAACCCTGGGTGAACACCACCCGACCTCCCGCCGAACGCTTCCTGTTCAGGCGCAACCCCTATTTTCACCGGGTCGACCCGCAAGGCCAGCAACTCCCCTATATCGATGAGGTGGAGATCAACCTTGCTTCCACCGGGCTGATACCGGCCAAAGCCGGGTCTGGCGAAGTCGACCTTCAGGCACGCTACCTGCGGATGGATAACTACACCTTCCTCAAAGAGGGTGAGCAGAACGGTCACTACCGGGTTTTCCTCTGGGAAACCGGGCGCGGTGCACAGATTGCCCTCTACCCTAACCTGAATGCGAAAGACCCCAGATGGCGCGAACTGATGCAGGATGTGCGCTTCAGGCGGGCACTCTCACTGGCGGTCAACCGGCATGAGATCAATCAGGTGGTCTATTTCGGTCTGGCACGCAAAATGGCCAATACCGTCTTACCCGAGTGCCCGCTGTATAAAGAATCATTCGCCACCGCCTGGAGCGACTTTGACCTGCAGGCCGCTAATCAGTTACTGGATGAGATGGGCCTGACGAAACGGGACAATCGCGGTATTCGCCTCTTGCCTGACGGCTCGCCTCTGGAACTGATGGTTCAGACCGCAGGCGAAAGCACCGAAGAAACCGATGTACTCTCACTGGTGGAGGACAGTTGGCGGCAGGCCGGCATCAAACTTTATGTCAAACCGACCCAGCGCGAAGTGCTGCGTAACCGGGTATTTTCTGGCGATGCCGTCATGTCTGCCTGGTATGGGCTTCCCAACGGGCTGCCGATTGCCAATATGAGCCCGGAACAGCTTGCGCCAACCCATCAGGATCAGTACCAGTGGCCGCAATGGGGCCGCTATTATGAAACCGGTGAGGGCGAAAGCCCCACTCTGATGGCGGTGAAAGAGCTGGTCAACCTGAATAATGCCTGGGGCCGGACCGACAGCTTCGCCTATCAGACTGAGATCTGGCAACGCATGCTGCAGATCCATGCCGATCAGGTGTTCTCGATCGGGCTGGTCAGCGGCGTACTGCAACCCATCGTGGTACATAAATCGCTGCGCAATGTGCCGGAAAAAGCCTTTTATAACTGGGACCCCGGTGCCTACTTCGGGGTGCACAATATGCCGGCATTTTACTTCAGTCAGGAGGCAGATCATGCCAGTCGTTAAGCCGCATAACGCTGAGGTACGAAGATGCTGAGCTATCTGGGCAAACGCATTGCACTGATGATTCCGACCCTGATCGTGATCAGCATACTGGTGTTTATCATTATCCAGTTACCGCCCGGTGATTATCTGGAAAGCTACATTGCAGAGCTCGAAAGTCAGGGCGAGAGCGTCGATCCGCAGAAGATCGCCTTCCTGCGCGAAGAGTATGGCCTCGACAAACCTTTATGGGAGCAATATATCACCTGGGCCGGAGGCTTTTTGCAGGGCGATCTGGGCTACTCCTTCGAATACAACCTGCCGGTCGCCGAAGTGATCGGTGACAAAATGTGGCTGACGATTCTGGTTTCCTTCTTTACCATTCTCGTCACCTGGCTGATCGCCTTTCCGATTGGTATCTATTCCGCTACTCACCCCTACAGTTGGAGCGACTACAGCCTCACCCTGCTGGGTTTTCTCGGTCTGGCGACACCGAACTTCCTGCTGGCACTGGTTCTGCTCTACCTGGCAAACCGTTACTTCGGCACCTCGATCGGTGGCCTGATGGACCCGGAGTTTCTCGACCAGCCCTGGAGCTGGGCAAAACTGGTATCGGTACTGGAGCACTTGTGGATACCGGTGCTGGTGATCGGCACCTCAGGCACCGCCGGGATGATCCGCCGGCTGCGCGCCAATCTGATGGATGAGTTGCGTAAACCTTATGTTGTTACCGGGCGTGCCAAAGGGCTGGGTGAAACCCGCTTACTGGTCAAATACCCGCTTCGGATCTCGCTGAATTTCTTTATCGCCGATATCGGCAGTCTGTTACCCAGTATTATCTCCGGCGCTGAAGTGGTTGCGGTGGTGCTTTCACTGCCGACTACCGGGCCGATCCTGCTGGCAGCGCTGCAGAGTCAGGATATGTATCTGGCCGGCTCATTCCTGATGTTTCTCGCCATTCTGACGGTCATAGGCGTGCTGGTATCAGATATTGCACTGGCACTGCTGGATCCGCGTATCCGCTTACAGGGAGGCGCTCAACGATGAACGAGCACTGGGTCAGCGATAAACCCTTCGATCCTCACACCACGGCCCAGCTCTCCGCAGAGCAGGAAAAGTTTTACATGGCCTCCCAGTGGCAACTGATCTGGTGGAAGTTCAAACGCCATCGTATCGCTATGCTCTCGGCCCTGTTTCTTGTACTGATCTACAGCGTGGCGCTGTTTGCTGAGTTCTTCGCCCCCTATGGCCTGCATAACCGGCATACCCATACCATCTACTCGCCGCCGCAGGCGGTACACTGGTTTGATCAGGGTGAGTTTCAGGGGCCGTTTGTTTACGGCTGGAATTACCAGTTGAACATGGACAAACTGATCCGCGAATACAGCGAGGATCGCAGTGTGCGTTATCCGCTACAGTTTTTCTGCCGTGGTGACAGCTACCAGCTCTGGGGGCTGATCGAATCTGACCGTCATCTGTTCTGTGTTGAACAGCCGGGCTCTGTATACCTGCTCGGTACCGACCGGCTCGGCCACGATATGCTTTCAAGGATCATCTACGGTGCCCGCATTTCGCTGACCATCGGCCTGCTGGGCATTATGCTGAGCTTTATTCTGGGGCTGACCTTTGGCGGGCTGGCAGGTTTTTATGGCGGCCTGATCGACAGCTCGGTACAACGGGTTACCGAGATCATCCGCTCCTTCCCGGAGCTGCCATTGTGGATGGCGCTCTCCGCCCTGCTCCCCCTGAACTGGAGCCCCCTGTGGATCTTCTTTGGTATCACACTGATCCTTGCCATGCTCGACTGGACCGGACTGGCGCGCACCGTGCGCGCCAAGATCCTTGCCCTGCGTGAGGAGGATTACACCACTGCAGCCCTGCTGATGGGCGCGAAACCCTCGCGGGTAATCTCCCGGCATATGTTTCCCAGCCTGTTCAGTCACCTGATCGCTTCTGCATCGCTCTCTGTTCCGGCAATGATTCTCGGTGAAACCGCGCTCTCTTTTCTCGGGCTCGGTCTGCGTCCCCCCATTACCAGTTGGGGAGTGCTGCTCAATGAGGCGCAAAATATCAATAACGTGGCGATTTATCCCTGGCTGATGCTGCCGGTCGTGCCGGTTATTCTGGTGATACTGGCGTTTAATTTTATGGGTGACGGGCTTCGCGATGCCGCTGACCCTTATCACCACTAAACCAGCAGCGCCGAAGAAGGCCCAAATGATGTTTATATCAGGAAGCGCTGCTGCAACACTGTAACATTAATGTCATAGTATTCACTTTTAATGGAACCCGCCCAACGGGCTCCCCCATACGTTGTTAAGGTCTGCCAGACAGACTCCAGGTTTCGATGCGAATACGCTATTCAGTACTTTTCCTCCTGCTTTGCTGCTGCTTTTTGACCCCGGTGCCCGTTCAGGCTGCCCGTGATAAGCTGCTGATCATCGGTGAGGAGTTCCCCCCGTTTGAGTTTGTGCAGGACGGTCAGGTCGTGGGGATCGATATCGATATCTGCAACGCCATTTTCCAACGGCTCGGTTATGACGTGGAATACCGTATTATGCCCTGGAAACGCGCCTGGTATCATGTTCAGGAAGGCATGGCGGATGTCGTCCTGACCACCAGTCGCAAAACCACCCGGGAGCCCTACGTGTGGTATCCGCAAGAGGATATGTGGCAGGATGATTTTGTCTTTTTCTTTCAGAAGGGGCGCTTTGATCCGGCCCGGATGAATCTCGAATTTGCGCGTGAGCAGGGGCTTAAAATTGGCACTATCACCGGTAACTCGTACCATCCCCGCTTCTGGCGAGCCTATCCTTTTGCCGATGGCAGCCAGGAATTTCCCGGCGATCTGGCGATTGCCCGACCTCATGCGGATCTGGTACCGGTTTCCAGCCTGAAACAGAACCTGCTTAAAGTTGCCCACGGTCGGGTTGACCTGACCATTGCCAGTTTCACCTATGGCCGTTACACCACGAATCTGCTACAACTGAATGATCAGGTTGAAGCCGGCAAGGTATCTTTATATTCAAAGCGTTATCCGGTTGCATTCGTGAAGAATTCTGCCAATCCTGATATACAATCTATTTACAGGGCTTTTGACAGGGAGTTGAAGGTATTTAAAGGCACAGAGGAGTACCGTGCTATTTTTGCCAAATGGTTGTCACAATAGATGCGTTCTATCAGCTTTAAACTGATCATCTCTTCACTGTTTGTCGCCATACTGACTACCACGGTCTATACCTCAATCAGCCTGCAGCGCACGATCGCGCAGGTGAATACCGAATTCGAACAAAGTATTGCCCAGTTTCAGGCATCTCATCTGCCATCGCTTGAGGAAGCGGTCTGGAACTTTAACGACGCGCAGGTTCAACGGATCATCAATGGCGTCACCACCTCCAAGTACATTAAACGTATTGAAGTGGAGGCGATCCCCTACTTCGAGCTCAGCGCCGGCGCTATGCCCTCCGTGAGCCGCGCCATTGCTTTTCCCCTGCAGCGGGAAAAACGTCGCATCGCCACCATCCATCTGTATCTGGATCGCAGCATACGCGAAGAGCTGATCAAACAGGAGATTCTCTCTGCGGTCTACTTCCTGCTGATCTTCTTCGCGCTGCAGACCCTGGCGATCTTTACCGCGGTGCGCTGGAGCGTGCTTCGTGATCTGAAACAGATTACCAGCGGCATCGAGAACATCTCACCTGATCGCCTGGAAAGCGGGTTGCAGGAAGGCGCCTCGCAGACCTACGAGATTGAACTGATCAAAGAAAAGATCAATCAGTTAATCGAACGTATTAAAGGTGAGCAGACCCGCGCACTTGAATATCAGGCACAACTGGAAGCCGAATCCAATTATGATGGCCTGACCCGTCTGCCCAACCGCAAAAACTGCCAGCAATTTCTGCAACAGCGCATCGCCTCTGCCGTGGCAGAAGAATCGGTTTATGTGATCTATCTCGACTTTATCAACTTCAAGTCGATCAACGGGCTATATGGCAGTACCGTGGGTGATCAGTTCCTGATCGAATCAAAGCGGCGACTGTCTTCGTGTCTGGCCGATAATTTTTATATCTCCCGCTACGGTAGCGACCGTTTTATCGTGATCAACAAACGCCCTGTGCAACAACAGGAGATTGAGCAGGTGGTCTGCCTGGTCAAAGAGGAGCTTGAAACCAAGTTCAGGCTGCCCCGCTCCCGGGTCAGTTTCTCACTGAAACTGGCTATTGGCGTGGTTCATTACCCTGAAGATTTCACCACATCCGAGCAAATGCTGCTGGCCAGCGAGCGCATGGGTAAAGCCTCCCGGAAAGCTGCCCGCCCGGTTTACTACGAGCAGTCACTGGATATGGAGATCAATGAGCGGGACCAGATCCGCCACTCCCTGATCAATGCCCTGCCGCGCCGTGAATTCAGCCTCAACTACCAGCCCATTGTTGATCTGAGAAGCGGCATCATTCAGGGCTATGAAGCGCTGATCCGCTGGCACAGCCCGGAACTGGGGTTTGTCCCGCCTGACCGTTTTATCGAGATTGCGGAAGACGAAGCGATGATTATCCCCATCGAGGAGTGGGTGATCGAGACCGCTTGCGCCGATATGGCCCGGCTTTGTACGCTGAATGATTGCGAGATCCGACTCGCCATCAACGTCTGCTATCAGCACTTTATCTCAGATGACTTTGTCGCGACCCTGCAAAGCGCCATTCGTAATAGTGGCCTGAGCCCGGATCAGATCGAGATAGAGCTGACCGAGCGAGTACTGGCCGAAGATGCCGTGCAGGTAGAACAGCGCATCCAGCGGTTGCAGCGGATGGGCATCAAGGTTTCGATTGACGACTTCGGCACCGGGTTTTCCGCCCTCAACTACATTAAAGACTTCTCCTTTGACACCCTGAAGATCGACCGCTCGTTCGTTCAGTCTATGCTCTCAAACGAACGCAATCTGGCGCTGGTTAAGAACATTATCCGTCTGGCTCACGATCTGGATATCGAGGTGATTGCCGAGGGTATCGAGCTGGATCAGCAATACCACAGCCTCAGCGGAATGAACTGTAACTTTGGTCAGGGCTACCTGATGAGCCGGCCACTGCCATTCAGGGAGCTCAATCCGAAACAGCAGTTTGCCAATAACACCGCATCTGAATAACCTGTTAGCCCGCGTGTTAACTTGCCGATGGACGGCGGTTGCCGGAGGCTTCTGCAACTGCCATCTGGTTCTGTCGCTGCTTCAGATGCGCCCGGATATCGACAATAATCTTAAGCACAATCACCAGCAGAATTACGGGACCTGCATCGCCTAACACCATCGCCAGCCCGCCCCCGAAAATCAGCACCATATGCATAAAAATAATCCGGCTGTAAGGCTCAGTCATCTGCTGTTTGATGCTCCTGCCAAGGTACTCTCTGCGGCCGATAAAATTAGTGAAAAACGAGAGCCCGTGGCTTAAAAACAGTGCCAGCAAGGCAGGCCAGAGTGGCACAAATAACGCAGCCACCTCCGCCAGACTGTCTCCGGGACCGCCACCGTTGAACCCTTCCACAAACAGGCCGTAGATAAACATAAAGTGGACCGCCATAAAGGCACCGAAATGCCCGACAAAGAAGGGGCCACTGATCAGCACCAGCCAGCGATTAATGATCGCCATCTTGCACAGATTAAAGAAACCGATCACGGCACTCTCTGCCCAGTACAGCACCATCACATCAGACAATCGCCAGCCCCACAGCCACCAGCCCAGTACCGGAATCAGATTGGCCCCCACCAAAAGCAGCGTCGACAGGTAGAACTGGCTCAGTGGCGCGGCCTCTTCTGCTTCAGCCTCAGCCAAAGCCGGCGCCGGCGCAGAGCGTTTTCGGGCCATGCGTTTTTCAGCCGCCCGTTCTGCGGCGAGCGCCTGATCATTCAGCTCCGCTTCGGTCGCATCACCCTCACGTAAAATCACCCCTGTGGCCTGCTCCAGCCGGGAGCGGATCTGTGTCAGACGCGACTCATCGATCGCTGAACCAAAATCGATCTGATACCCCCCGTCATCAAACGCCAGATGCGTGCCACGCCATGCGGTGCCTGAGTTTTTCTCAGGGCTCACCCTGCGTAAATTACGCAGTCGCTTCGGATCATAAGGAATAAACAGCGCCAGTCCGGGAAGACCGATTCCAATTTCCAGCCAGCCCGGCCCGGCCCGGAGTACCTCACGGCCAGTCAACATAATCACCAGCAGCAGAGTAAGAATCAACGGCGCCACCGACCAGCCCAGCAACCAGGCGCTGGTAAAAATCACTGAAGTCAGATCCATCAGTGAATCCAGACGCGCCCAACTGGCACTGGCCTGCTGATAAGCCCCAAAGGCCGGCACCAGAAAGACCAGATCGACTACGGCGATAATGCCTATAACCAGCCAGGAACGGCGAAAGGGCAAAACCTCGCGGATACAGCCTTTTGCCGCCACCGGTTTATCAAAACCGATCCGAAAATCGGGTGCCGGGCGCTTTAACTTTTTCTTCACAAAAATATCAATCCATTCAAAATGCGTGCAAACATCAACCCTGATACGGTCATCACAAGCAACGGCCCGGGAACCTTAGCTGCTAGCCCGGTTTGTTCTTGAGGGTAAACCACCTTTCCAGAAACTCTATGCACTGAATCACCGCCGGAGGAACAAAGCGCCGGGCCGGGTACAGCGCATAGAGCGTGAGTTGCGGCCGTTCGAAGTCCGCCAGCACCTCCACCAGTTCACCGGCTGCTAACTGATCACGGCAGACAAATTCAGGCAGGTAACCCACCCCCAGACCACCTTTTATCACCTGTAGCATAAACAGCACACTGTTAACCCTGAGGGAACCATCAATTCTGATCCCCCCTTCCAATGGCCAAAGATTTTTACCTCGGAAATAACTGTACTCAAAACAGTTATGCGCATGCAGGTCTTCAGGGACTTTAATCGCCGGATTCTTTTCAAGATAGGCCGGACTGACACAGATATGATAGTTGAAGCGGGTCAGAGGCCGCCCTACATAGCTGGAATCAAATGGCTGGCTTGAGGCCCGAAACCCCAGATCAAAGCCTTCTGCGACAAGATCCACATCTTCATCTCCCAGATGGATATCCAGATCGACATCAGGGAAGGCACGCATAAAGTCAGTAAACAGGCTGGAGAGATCCGTCAGCCCCAGCGCCATGGGGGCATTCACTTTCAGTTTACCGCGAGGCTCTGCCTGAAGTTCCTCGACAAAGCGTTCTGCTTGTTCCAGTTTTTCCAGCACTTCCCGGGCTCTTGTCAGATACCCCTCTCCGGCATGAGTTAACTGCAGATTTCGAGTTGTTCTGTGCAGCAACCGGGTACCCAGTTCATCTTCCAATCGGCTGATCTCTTTACTGACCATCGATTTTGATAGCTGGTTCTGCTCAGCCACTCTGGTAAAGCTGCCCGCCTCCATCAGACGAACAAACAACTGCATTGCTCTGAGTTTATTCATTATCCCGTTTCTTATTTGGAAACATCGCTTTTACATTATTCACATATATAAAACAAACAATACATTCTACTCTCTCCCTTGTCATCTGAGACCGCTCAGACAAGCGCCTCAGAGCTGCTAACTATGGCTTTCATCCAGGGAGAAACTCTATGTATTCACTATATTTTTTACCCGATGCCTGCTCACTCGCCACTCAGGTAGTGCTCCGAGAACTGAATCAGGAGGTCAAATTAATTAACCGGCAGAACATCGCAGACTTTCACTCAATTAATCCCGCGGGGGTCGTTCCTGTACTGATGGACGGGACGGATAAGCACACCGAAGGGGCTGCGATTCTGCTCTTTCTCCTCAACAGGCATCCGAACCGGCTGTTCCCCTCTTCCCCTCAGGCGCAACAGGACGCCATTGAGAATATTATGTTCGCCAACGCTACTATGCATCCGGCTTACGGCAGGTTGTTCTTTGCCGCGGCCAACAGCGTCGATAGCGAGCAACGCCAGATCCTTTTTGCCGAATCCGCCGCCCTGATCAATCAGCTCTGGCAGGTAGTAGCACAAAAACTGGCAGATCAGCCCTATCTGGGAGGCCTGCACCCCTCGGCCGCCGATATTCTTTTAACGGTTTACTCACGCTGGGGCGACAGCTTCCCGGTTGAAATTGATATCCCGGAAAATTGCCGTTCGATGATCAACCGCGTTCTGTCACTGCCATCGTTTGTTGAGTCGCTCAAAGCTGAAGCAGCGCTCGTAACCGGGGAGAAAGCAATATGAATCCCCGGAATCTAAATGATCTGGATACTGTCATCTCACTTGTTCAGGACTACTTTTCCGGGCTGCATTACGCAGAGGTTACAAAGCTGGATGCGGTTTTCCACCCCGATGCGGTGCTTAAAGCCCCGGGCCTGCGACGCACTAAAAAAGCATGGCTGGAAAAAGTGAGTAACCGGGAGATACCGGCTGAACTGAATATGCCCTTCGACTACCGCATTTTGTCTGTCGACCTGCTCAATGAGCAAGCGATGGTGAAAGTTTACTGCCCACTTCCGGGCAGACAGTACATCGATTTCCTCGGCCTCCTTAAAGAGCAGGGCCGCTGGATGATCGTCAACAAAATGTACGCTGACGCTTAATTTGCAGTGTATCCGGGAGAGCAATAATGCCTTATATCAATGTAAAAATTACCGATGAAAATGTAACCCGCGAACAAAAAAAACAGGTGATCGCCCGTATCACTGAGGTGATGGTGGAGGTGCTGAATAAGCAGCCGGAAACCACCTTTGTGGTGATCGATCAGGTTAATACGGATAACTGGGGCATTGGCTACGATCAGGTCAGCGAACTGATCCGTATCCGCAACACAGCCTGAATGTCGTTTCTCACAAATAGTGAAATATCGTTGCATATAACGTGAAACAGAAATAAGAAAGCAGCCTAAGGCTGCTTTCTTATTGAGACATAGCTTGCGAGTAGCAGGCACATGTTTTCTATCGACACGAAGCGTGTCATAGCGCCCTGCTAAGGGGTGAGCAACGCAATACCAAAGCCGCCGCATACCGCCTTAAACGCTAAAACCAACGTATTGTGAAAATGCTACGCGTTGCGAATCCCGCTTGAACAGTTTGCTACACCTGAAAGCGACAACCGTAGCCGGTAACAATCCAGACGCATCAATAGGATAGTCCTGGCAGCTATGATACCTTAGCGCTTCTCTGTAAGGATGCGAGCCCTATGTTGTCTGAACTGCTGATTCTGTTTGCTGCCGGTTTTTTTGGCGGCGTGCTTAACTCCGTGGCTGGCGGCGGAAGTTTTATCACCTTCCCTGCCCTGCTGTTTGTCGGCATTCCACCGATCAGCGCCAATGCCACTAACACGTTCTCCGCCTGTGCCGGTTATATGAGCGGGGCCTATGCGTTTCGTAAGGATATATTGCAGGATCGCGAGAATCTGCTGAAACTGACGCTGCTTAGTTTGATCGGTGGTATCTGTGGTGCCTGGCTGCTGTTGCGCACGCCGGAAGAGGTATTTGTTGAAGCCGTACCCTGGCTGCTGCTGTTTGCAACCATTCTGTTTATCTTTGGTGCGCGGCTTAACAGCGAACTGAAAAAACTCGCTTCCGTGCACAAGCACGCCTCTTCTCTGGGCGGTTTGCTATTGTTGCTTCTGCTGTTGGGCGTCTGTATTTACGGGGGATTCTTTAACGCCGGACTGGGAATTATCACTCTGAGTTATCTGGCACTGGCCGGTTACAGCAATATCAACACCATGAACGGGATTAAACTCCTCGTCTCCTCTTTTGTCTCCCTGATCGCCATTGTGCTGTTTGTAGTGGATGGCGTGATTGACTGGTACGCCGGCACAATTGTGATGCTCGGAACACTGGCTGGCGGCTATTTTGCTGCCCATTACTCGCGCCAGTTGCCTCAGCAACTGGTACGCAACTTCGTGATTGTCGCCAGTTGCGGTATTACCGCCTACTTTTTCTACGATATTTACGCCTGATACAAAAAAGGCAGCCCTCTGGGCTGCCTATTATCGTTTACTCAGTGGTTACTGATTTTCAGCAACGGTCATATCCTCTACCTCAGGTACAGGAATATCCATGCTCTGCAGCAATACACCAACCGCCGCCATCAGACGGTATTCAGAGAGATGGTTGTCATACTTACCGTTAACCAGCTCAGAACGGGCAGAGAACAGCTCGTTCTCGGTGTCCAGCAGGTCAAGCAATGTGCGCTGGCCGATACGGAACTGTTCGGTGTAGGAATCACGTGTTTCTTCTGCAGCCATCGCGCGCTGCTCCAGCTTAGGCAGAGTCTTACCTGTCAGGATACGTGAATTCCACGCCAGACGAATATCACGATCTAACTGACGCTTGATCTCACGAACCTGCTGTTTAGCCGCTTCACTGAGGTGTTGCTGCTGACGGTTTGCCGCCTGATCAGAACCACCTTTGTAAACGTTGTAATCGCCACGCAGCATTGCCAGTTTGTCTTCGTTGGTGCCATCTACACCATCGAGATCGTTATCCCAGTTGGCTTCCAGATCCAGACGCAGCTCAGGGCTGTAACGGGATTTTTCTGCCAGCTCGCGGGAGAGGCTGTTCTCATAGTTGGCAATCGCCGCTTTCAGTTCAGGGTGACGCAGGCAAGCCTGATCTACTGCCAGTTGCAGGGTCGGCGGGATATTGTCAGTACAGCAATCTTCCAGTTTTGGCAGGCTCAGGTTTTCAGGCTCGCTACCAACGATACGGACAAAGTTCGCCCGCGCATCTTTCTGAGCCTGCAGAATAGCCAGACGGTTGGATTCCGCCTGTGCCAGACGGCCCTCTACCTGCTGCAGATCTACCGTGCTGCCAAAACCGCTGCTGGAGCGGGATTCGATACGGTCGTAGGTCTCTTTATGGAACTCGATGTTCTTATCAGACATCTGCAGCAGTTCATCCTGACGCAGCACTTCCATATAAGCTGTTACCGCAGCCAGACCCAGGCGCTCAGATTCACTGGCAACCCGGTTAACCGCTTCATCAACACGGGCATTCGCCGCATCGACTTCATTCTTGGTACGGAAACCGTCAAACAGCATCTGAGTTGCATTCAGACCTGCTTCTCCACGGGTCAGCTCAACGGTGTCCGGACGGGTAGAGCTGTTGTTGGTTCGCTCATAACCGATACCCAGATTGGCATCGACTTTAGGGTAGTAACCGGCGCGGGCCTGATCCACATTACGATCAGCGGCCAGCTTACGGTAACCGTAAACCTGCATCTCCGGGTTGGTGGTCATGGTCTGGCTGACCGCTTCTGTCAGGGTCTGCGCCGGCAGATGCGTCGGCAACAGAACACAGGGCAGCAAAATCGTCCATAGTTGCTTGTTTTTCATAATTAGCTCCTGATCCTTACCGCAGCTTAGCGCATGTTGATTTCGACACGACGATTGCGCAGTTCATTGACACTGTCGGCAGTTTCCACCAGCAGTTCCCTTTCACCCATGCCGGACACTTTAATCCGCTCGGCTTCCAGACCCAGATCGATCAGGTTCTCACGGACCTTCTTCGCACGACGCAGCGAGAGGCTGTCGTTATAGCTGTGACTGCCCATGGTATCCGTGTGACCTACGACAATAACATCACCGGTCTGACGGCTGAGAATATTGGTATAAACCTCCTGCGCCTCGCGAGCGGATTCAGGGGTCAACTGATCGGTGTTGAAAATAAAGTAGAGGCGGGCCACCAATGAAGTGGGTTTCTCAACCGGAACCGGATCAGCGGGCAGAGCCATTTCGGTGTATTCACCCGGTTCACATTCATGCCCGTCTTCAGTGCGGCGAATCTTGCCACCATCGGAAAGAGCGATCTCCCACTCCGGCTTCTCTGGTGCCATGCTGTTAACCAGATTGCTATAACCAGAACAGCCACCCAGGAGCAGAAGGCTCAGGGCTGCAGCAGGTAAGCGAATTGAATTTATCATTATGGAATCATCCTTGTAACATCATAGATATCACCCAGAAGAGGCTCCCGTTGCGAGAAACACTCCTGCAGCGCAAAAAGCTGTATGGGGGCAGCCAATATGACTGTGGTCGCTCTGTCATCTGTACTGAACCTGCCAGTTCGGTCAAAGGCATGTCGCCGAAAGACCGCCGTTACAGGTTCAGCAAGTGATCCGTAAACGGCTGATTTACAGACGACACCCCTGAACACTGATACTACCGGTCCTGTTATTATCTGCCAACGTGCTTTACGCCCGCTAAGCCGATAGTTGCATCACCAATAATTACAGTACATACAATCCTGAACGCCCCGCTTCCCGCGGTTGGGCCAGACCTGTCACACTATACCAGTCCTCAGCCAATAAATAACCACTCTGAACACATAAACTAACACCTGTTTGAATGGTTATTTCCGCGTGTCAGGCAAAGTATAGACTTGATAGATATAAATCTCCTGCTTCCGGCCACCCGGACTGGCCGGAACGCCCTGTTTTGGGGCTCCCGGATAGCCTGAACACGGATGATATTGCTTGCACCGCCCCATATTCCCCACTAAATTAGTCAATTAATACGCACGGGTGTCCGGCCCCCGATTAAGCCGGAACCTGATTCGTGCGAAACCGCTGCTTAACGGCTGTATACAGGGACATGCCATGTCGTTCAAAGTGACTACTTTTTTGCTCTGCTGTACAGCGTTGCTCAGCGGTTGCGACGAAGCGCCCTCATCCCCGGGAAAAACTAAAGCCAAAGTCCACTTAGTTGAGGTGGTAACCGCCCGAAAACAGCCCCTGACGCTGGAGCGCACCCAGACCGGCACCCTCACCGCAAAACAGACCCTGAAACTGTTTAATCAGGAAGAGGGACAGATTATTCAATTGCCCTATCACGAGGGAGACGTGGTAAAACAGGGCGATCTGCTGGTCAGAATCGATGGCAAATTGCTTCAGGCCCAGCTTGAACGCGCCCGGGCAATCCGCAGAAAAGCGGAGAAAGATCTGCAACGGGTGCAGGAGCTGATCCGGCGTAAACTGGTTTCGCAATCAGAACTGACTCAGCGGGAAACTGAGCTGGCGATTGCGCAGGCAGATGAGAGGCTGATCGCAACCCGGCTTGGCTACACCTCTGTCTTTTCGCCGATCGACGGGGTGATCAGCCAGCGCCTGACCGAACCCGGCAATATCGCAGAAGAGTACAGTCATCTGCTGAGTATTTCAGACCTCAGCGCCCTGCTGATCGAAGTTTCGGTATCCGAGCTGTTTCTGAATCAGCTCAGGCTTAACATGCCGGTGGCGATTCAGATCGATGCACTGGCTAACTCCGGCACCTCCGGCGATTATCCCTTCCACGGTAAGATCAGCCGTATCCATCCGGTGATCGACCCCGGCACCCGTAAAGGGGTGGTGGAGATTACGCTGGAACCGATCCCATCAGGCGCCCGCCCCGGTCAGTTCGCACGGGTCAGGTTCAGCGTCGAATCCCGGCAGAGTCTCCTGGTACCCTATGCCAGCCTGCGCAGTCAGGATGGACAAACCATCCTTTATGTCCGTCACCCGGATGGTACGGTGGGTATCGCCGAAGTCAGTACCGGTCTGCGTTACGCAGACGCCATTGAAGTGCTCAGCGGCCTGAATGAGGGGCAGCAGGTAATCACCCGGGGATTCACCAACCTGAGGCCGGGCCAGAGCGTTCAGATTTCAGGCTCTGGCCGCGAGAAACAGGAATAAATCATGCTGCACTCGCGGGGATTAGCGAACTGGTCGATCAGCCATCCGGTCGGCGTGGTGATGATTGCTCTGGCGGTGATGGTGGTCGGCCTGTTCAGCCTGCATCGGCTTTCAATAGATCTGTTACCCCATATTATCTATCCCGAGATCCGGGTACGAGTGCTGGATAACGGTGTCCCGCCCTCCATAATGGAAGACAAAATCACCCGTCAGTTGGAGGAACAACTGGCGATCACCGAAGATGCTTACCACGTTCAGTCAAACACAACCCGTGGCGTCAGCACGGTCGACCTCTCCTTTGATTATGGCAAAGATATCGACATCGCCCTGCGCGATGCCAGCACCCGGCTGGATCGGGCCAAACGGTTCCTGCCGGACTCCATCGATCCGCCGGTGATCTATAAACTGGACCCGTCACAGATTCCGGTGATGGAATTTGTGGTCAGCTCCGCTGAACTCGACAGCACCCGGTTACGTGACTGGACCGATAACACCCTCTCCAAGTGGCTGCTCAATCTGCCCGGCGTCGCCGCCGCAGAAGTGGGCGGGGGTGTCGTGCGGGAGGTGCATGTTATCCCGGATCAGCAGCGCCTGAAGGCATACGGCCTGAGCTATACGCAGGTGATTGATGCTATCCGGTCCGCCAACAGTGATGATTCGATTGGCCGCATCGATATGTCCGGCTATGAGATTGCCAGCCGGATCAGCGGCCGGTTGCAGACCATAGATGAGCTGAAACAATTACCGATCGCTGAGAACAACGGTCAGACACTGTTTCTGACCGATGTGGCACAGGTTGAATCTTCCGCCGAAGATGAACGCATTCTGATCCGCGCCAATGGCACTTCCGGTATCAAACTCTCCATACAGAAGCAGCCCACCGCAAACACCACCGAAGTCGCCGCTTACGTTAAACAACGTCTCGCCTGGCTGCAGTCGGAACGGATTATTCCCACGGAGATTCAGGTAACAGCGATCTCCGACCAGTCGATCTATATTACTCAGTCCCTGAGTAATGCCGCGATGGCCGCGATCAGTGGCGCCCTGCTGGCGATGGCAGTGGTGTATATGTTCCTCGGCAATCTGCGCCATACCCTGATTATCGGCAGTGCGATTCCGATCGCTATAATGTTTACCTGTGTCCTGATGGGGCTTGGCGATCTGACATTAAACATTATGACACTGGGCGGGCTGGCGCTGGGCATCGGCATGCTGGTCGATAACACCATTGTTATGCTGGAAAACATCAACCGCCATCAGCAAAACCATGAACAGCCCATGCAGGCCGCACAAACGGCGGCGACTGAGGTTAACAGCGCGATTATCGCTTCTACCTCGACCAACCTCTGCGCCGTACTCCCCTTCCTTTTTATCGGCGGCCTGACCGGCCTGCTGTTTCAGGAACTGATTATTACCATTTCCGCAGCGATTTTTGCCTCCATGATTATCGCCCTGACACTGGTTCCTGCGCTCGCTGCGCGCAGCCGTATTCTCATTCGCGAAGGTCGCAGTAAACGCCGCTGGTTTGACCGGGTGATGCGTAACACTCAGGCCGCTTATGCCTCTGCTCTGGGGATCTTTCTCAACCGCCCCGGGTTTACCTTCTGCGCTTTTATTCTCGCACTGGGGCTGAGCGTGCCGGTGTTTATGAGCGGCAAACAGATCTTTCTGCCACAACTGGATAATGGCCTGATCCGGGTGATCGTATCCGCCGATACCGGTATCTCCCTACCTGAGATGAATGCCAAAACCCGGTTACTGGAAACCCTGTTTGAGCAGCAGGAGGAAACTGAAACCCTCTACACGCTGGTGGGCGGTTCGGTATTTGGCCGAACCCAGCGGGAAACCCCGAGCCGCTCAACCATTACCGTTCAGCTCAAGCCCCTGCAGCAGCGCAGTGTCAGCAGTCAGGCCTGGATACAGCGGATGAATAAGCAGATTGCAGCGCTGGAACTGGCAGGGCTCAAAGTGCGGATGAGCCAACGGGGCATTCGCGGCATCCGTACCAGCCGTGGCGATGATGATATCAGCCTGCGCCTGCAGGGTGACGATCTGCAGATTCTGAAAACGCTGGCAGAACAACTGGTTGACCGGGTTCGGTCGGTATCTGGCTTGCGCAATATCACCCATTCAGCAGAAGACTCGGTAAATGAGATATCCCTGAAGCTGGACCGGGTCAGAGCAGCCCAGTTGGGGGTCAGTCAGGAAGATCTGGTTAAAGCCGCGCGTATCTCCCTGCAGGGTCAGATCATCAGCGACTTTATCGAGGGAGACCGTTCCTACGATATTCGCATGCGTTTTAATCAGACCGACATTAACTCGCCGCAAGCGCTGGAAAATATTCTCCTGTTCCCGCAGGCCAGCTCCCGCCCTGCCGTGTTACTTGGCGATGTCGCTGCCATCGAGCTGCTGGAATCCCCCGCGACCATTATGCGTGACAACCAGATGCGGATTGTAGAAGTCACCGCCTCACTGGTTGAAGGCGCGACACTGGGTGAAGTGCTCAATGCACTGGATCAGGTCAAAACCGAATTTGCCCTGCCTCAGGGTTACACTCTTTACGATGGCGGGGCGCGACAGGCCCTCGAAGAACAAAACCAGCTCACCCTGATCTTGTTAGGGCTGGCACTGTTTCTGGTGTTTGTGGTGATGGCGATTCAGTATGAATCGCTGCGTAATCCGCTGATTATCATCTTTGGTGTTCCCTTCTGCGCCATCGGCGTGGCACTGGGCATTGAATTGCTGGCCGTGCCCCTGTCGATGCCAGTCTGGCTCGGCATGATCATGCTCACCGGGATTGTGGTTAATAACGCCATTCTGATGGTGGAGTATATTGAGATCGCCCGTCAGCAACGTAAGCTCGGTCTGCGTTCAGCCATTCTGACCGCCGCCCGGTTACGCCTGAGACCGGTGATTATGACCACCCTGAGTACCGTCGCCGGGATGTTCCCACTGGCCCTGGGCTGGGGCGACGGTGCTGAGATGTTACAGCCGCTGGCCATCACCGTAGTCTGGGGCCTGAGCTTTTCCCTGCTGGTAAGCCTGCTCCTGATTCCGGTGGTGTACCAGTTGGTCAACCGCCACCAGGCCCCGAAATAACTGCACCCACATCGGCCCGGGGCGAGCGTCCTACCGCCGGCTCAATTCCTGTACGAGGCGTGTCTCACGCCGAAAAGATACCGGCCCCACATCGGCCCGGCATGGGTCACCTGCCCTTTTCCTGCGCCCGCTCATCGATAGGCTATAGTTGAATGACCCGAACTTGCCGGGGCCACCCATCCAGCCGCAAAGGAGGTGTCGCAGATGTCTGAGCAACAGGGTTTTCCACTGTCCCGGCCGGGGCGGTTGTACCTGACCGAGGGCGGAACAGAAACCGAAATCATGTACAAATACGGTTTTGAACTGCCTCACTTTGCCATGTTTCCTCTGCTGGACAACCCGGCAGCAGTAACCAAAATGCGCGATATGTTCCGCTACTACCTTGATGTGGTGGCCAAACATAAGCTGTGTGCATTGATTGGCGGGCTCGACTACCGCGCCAGCCCCGACTGGGGCAAACTGCTGGGCTATTCCGACGCGGGGCTGGCTGAAGCGAACCTGCAATCGATCGACTTTCTGCGCGACGTGGCAGCAGAGTACGCGCATGATATTGAGCAAACCCTGATTCAGGGCCTGATCGGCCCACGGGGTGACGCCTACCAACAGGGCCATACCATCACTGCAGAGGCCGCCGAAGATTACCATGCCATACAGTTAACGACCCTGAAAAAAGCCGGTGTCGACCTCGCGCTGGCGATCACCTTTAACAATGTTGAAGAATCGATCGGCGTCGCCCGGGCAGCGAAAACGATCGGCGTTCCGCTGGCCATCTCCCTGACCCTCAATCGCAACTCAACGCTGGGTGATGGCACGCCACTGGCCGACGCCATTGAACAGATCGATCAGGCCACGGATCACTCTGTCGAATTTTATTCCATCAACTGCTCACACCCCATCGAGTATGAACCGGCCATTGATGGGGGCCCGTGGTTGCAAAGGGTTCGCGGTGTGCGGCCCAATGCCTCGAAAATGGAAAAAGTCGCACTCTGTAAGATCGGCCATCTGGAATCAGGTGACCCGGTTGAACTGGGTGAACAGTGTGGTGAACTGGCAAAACGTTACCCGCATATGGATATCTGGGGCGGTTGCTGTGGCACCTGGGATCAGCATCTGGATCAGATTGCCCTGAATATCCGCAAGGTACACGGGCTCGCCTGATCAACGGAGATAGTGCGCCAGCGCCTCAGGCGTATCGATATCCTGTTCGGCATTGGGCATCGCCAGGGTTTCAATATGCAATGACGGGCTGTAGAGGAGTTGTTTCGCCCCCTTATCTCCCTGCAGAGAGATCAGCTCAGGAAACAACGCACGGCGAAACAACGCCGGTACACCCCTGCGCCCGGCATATTCGGCACAGACCACATCGGCCGGATCAGAGATCAACAATAATCGCTGCAGATCGGTCGTCGTCAGCGCAATCTGATCCGCCAGCAGTATCAGTAACTGATCTGTATCCTCTGGTAACTGGCGAACCGCTTCAGCAATTGAACTGCCCAGTCCCTCCTGCCAATTCGGATTATGAATCAGCGGCAAAGCGGTTACACGCTGCTGCTGTTGCGCTGCAACGATTTCAGCATGCCAGGCGCCACTGACAATCGCCATAAACTCCGCTTGCAGCGGCATTGCCAACTGTATGCTGTGTTCCAGCAGCGCCACGCCGGGTGCGACCTCCGCCAGGAGTTTGCAGCCACCAAAGCGACTGCTGGACCCTGCGGCCATAATCAGCACCGCCAGACTCATGCAGCCTCACTCCGTGGCCGGGACTGGCTGGCTTCACCCAGATGCAACTGGCGATGACACTCGGCCAGAATGGACAAAGCAATACTCTCCGGCAGTTCGCCCCCCAAAGGCATACCTGCAGGGCCGGCCAGCGCTGGCTGCAGCATTGCGGTTTTCAGCCGGGCCTGACGCAACACTTTCTGTTTACGACTGTGCGGCCCGAGCAGTGCCATATATTCCAGCCCGGCCCCGTTAACTGCCTGTAAAGCCGCTGCATCCAGCTCCACATTGTGAGACATCAGCACCGCGGCATTAACCCGGTTCTGGCTGATATAGCCATTCAGGTCAGACACGTTATCACGCAGAATCCTGTCGGCCAGCATGAAATGTTCACGCCGGGCATTGGCCGGCCTCGGGTCCCACAGGCTGACTTCCCAGCCGAGCTGTTTAGCCATTGCGACCAGCGGTTGTGCATCAACGCCGCCCCCTACCACCAGCAGGTGGGGATCCGGATCAATCGCCGTGACCAGCCAGTTCTGGCCTTCACTTTGAGTAATCCGGTGTTTCTGATCGCTGCTTCTGTGCTGATCCAACGGCAAAAAGATGGAGCTCGCCCTGCCTCCATTGACCGGGATCTGCTGGTAATAGAGCCCTGAAACCCGGTTACGCAGGTGTTCATACAACTGATCCAACTGCTGATAATCATTTTCGCGGTCAATCCGGTGCAGCATGATATACACCGTGCCGCCACAACCAATACCGAGTTGAAACGAGAGATCATCCTCATCACTGCCGTCGTAACAGAGCGTCAACGAGCTGCCGGTCTGCATCACTCGCCGGGCATGGGTCTGAATATCCGATTCCAGGCAGCCCCCGCTGAGCATCCCAAACTGCTGACCGAGGCTGTTGAACAGCATCATCGCCCCGGCTTTTCGATAACTCGGGCCTTCGGTGCGGTAAACCGTTCCCAGCACCCAGTCGCATTCATCGCGCTGCGGATACCACTGTTCCAGCAATGCAGAAAGCTGGTTAGCCATGTCAGTTCCTCCTGCCCGCGCCATCAGGACGCGGGCTTTCAGGCTTAAGCGACTTAAGCGGGCGATTTAATCTGAATGGGTAAACGATCAAACGTCTGCCCGGTCAACGCGAAGAGCGCATTCGCCACGGCCGGTGCAATCGGCGGCGTACCGGGCTCACCGACCCCGGTGGGCGGCTCGGCTGAAGGCACAATATGCACCTCGATCTCCGGCATCTGATGAATGCGCAGCACTTCGTAGTCATTAAAGTTGGACTGTACTGCGGCACCGTTTTCCAGTGTGATCTCGCTCATCAATGCAGGCGACAGGCCAAAGCCGATGCCCCCCTCCATTTGTGCTTTGATCACATCCGGGTTAATTGCTAAACCGCAATCCACAGCACAGATGACTTTCACAACGCGGAAAGTTCCATCCTCCGCCAGCGCTACTTCGGCAACCTGAGCCACGTAGGAGTTAAACGATTCGACCACCGCCACCCCCTGAGCATGGCCTTTCGGCAGGGTTTTACCCCAACCGGCTTTTTCCGCCGCCAGTTTAAGTACGCCGCTGTGTCGTGGGTGCGCTTTCAGCAACTCAAGACGCAAGGCAACCGGATCTTTGCCGGCTGCTTTAGCCACCCGGTCCATAAACACTTCGGTAGAAAACGCGGTATGGGTATGCCCGACTGAACGCCACCACTGTACCGGAACCGGTAACTGTACGGTGTGCAGTTCGACCTGCAGGTTATCTACCGCATAAGGCAGGTTGTTTGCCCCCTCAACCGAGGTGGCATCGACCCCATCTTTAATCAGATACTGTTCAAGCACAGTACCGGCACCGATCGACTGACCGACAATCCGCTGTTGCCAGGCAATCAGATTGCCATCGGCATCCAGCCCGCCACGAATACGGTGGAAGTACATCGGTCGATAGTAGCCCTGCCGGGTATCATCTTCACGGGTCCAGACCAGTTTCACCGGCGTTCCCGGACGTTGCCTGGCTATGTTCACACACTCCAGCAGGTAATCGGCATGGGGGTTGGCCCGACGCCCGAAACTACCTCCGGCAAACAGCATATTGATCTTCACCTGTTCCGGTTTAATCTGCAGAAGCGCCGCAATAGTGTACTGGTCGTTGGTCTGCATCTGCTCACCGTTCCAGATCTCGCAACCCCCGGCACTGACTCTGGCCACGCAGTTAAGCGGCTCCATCGCCGCGTGGGCCAGATAAGGAAATTCAAAATCCGCTTCGATCAGGGTCGCAGCATTGTCCAGCCCGGCAACAGCATCACCGTTATTAGTCGCTGTTGCGCCGGGTTTTGCCGCCAGCTCGCGGTACTTCTGCATCAGTTGCGCCGAGCTTTTATTCAGTGCCTGAGACTGATCCCACTCGATGCTGAGCGCATCACGGCCTTTTTTCGCACTCCAGAAATCTATGGCCAGCACCGCAACGCCTGTTGGAATGGCGACAACATCGACCACACCCTTAACCGCTTTAGCAGCCGCGGCGTCAAAGGTTTTCAGGGTGGCGCCAAAACGGGGGGCATGAGCTACCAGTGCGGTGAGCATCCCCTCCAGCTTTAAGTCCTGAGTGAAGATCGCTGTACCATCGGTTTTGCCCTGATCTTTACGTCGCAGACGGGTTTTACCAATCAGGCTGAACGCTTTCGGATCTTTCAGTTTCAGCTCCGATACGTCCGGCACCCGCTGTTGTGCTGCTGCATCGGCCAGTTCTGCAAATCCGGCCTTACGACCGCTCGCCGGATCGGTCACAACCCCCTGCTCAACCCGAATACCGGAAGCCGCTACCTGCCACTGCTCAGCCGCAGCAGCCACCAGCATCGCTTTGGCTGTCGCTCCCGCTATGCGCATCTGTTCAAATGAGTTAGCGATTGCTGAGCTGCCACCGGTACCCTGAGCGCCCCAGTGCAGGTTTTTATAGCGCGCGGCATCGGCCGGAGCGCCTTCGGCAATCACATCATCCCAATTGGCATCCAGCTCCTCAGCCACCAGTGTGGCCAAACCGGTATAACTACCCTGCCCCATCTCCAGATGCTTCATCAGCACCCGGACTTTTCCGTCGTTGCCGATTTTGACAAATGCATTGGGCTGGAATTGACCATCCCCGTTCAGGTGTGACTCTGCTTTCTCTGCGGCAACCGCATTGGGCAACTTCATCGCCAGCGTTAATCCCGCACCGCTACCTGCCACCAGTTTCAGAAAGTTACGTCGGCTGGTCGCAGCCACACCGCGCTGCTGTTTGATTCGATTCAACATATCAACTTACCCCAGCTTTTCTGCCGCCGATTTAATCGCAGCACGGATTCTTGGATAGGTGGCACAGCGGCAGATATTGCCCTGCATGGCGGCATCAATATCCGCATCGGAAGGATTCGGGTTAGACTCGAGCAGTGCTGTAGCCGACATAATCTGGCCGGACTGGCAGTACCCGCACTGGGGTACCTGCAGAGATTCCCAGGCATCCTGCACCACCTTGGCAGCAGACGATTCTACCCCTTCGATGGTGGTGATCTTCATTCCGGCCACCGCCACCACCGGAATCGAACATGAGCGTACCGGATTACCATCGGCGTGCACTGTGCAGGCACCGCACATCGCAATACCGCAACCAAATTTTGTGCCGGTCAGTTCGATATGATCCCTGATCGCCCAGAGCAACGGGGTATCGGGTTCAACATCAAGGGTATGTTCCCTGCCATTCACATTCAGTGTGACGGACATAACACTTGCTCCTGAAAGTTAGCAATTTAGACAATGCCTAATACTATGGCCGCCAGCACAATAATCCGTTATTAAGATTCTCCGAACTATTTGCACAAAACTCCGAACCTTCGCATTATTAATGGAGCATTCCGGGTATTCAGTGCCATAATCCTATGATCTGAATCACTGCTGGGAGAGGCCCGTGCACTATAACTCCAGGCTGGCTGCGACTATTGCCGGTTACTGTCAGAATGAGGGTATTAACGAAACCCCGGTGGCAGGCCTGAACCTATACCAGTTGCATGCCCCGCCTCCCCGGCAACCGGCTATGTATGCCCCGGCTATCTGTATCGTCGCCCAGGGGCGTAAACAGCTCTATTTCGGCGACCAGACCCGCGCTTACGATCCGGATAACTATCTGATCAACTCCGTGTCCATGCCGCTGGAAGCAGAAGTACATGATGTGACTGACGACGCTCCCTACCTGGGCCTGAGTCTGGAGATCGAAAGCTATCTGGTCAGCCAGTTGCTGATTGAGATGGAACTGCAGAATCAGAACACTCCGCCCACCGAAGATATTATTGTTTCCACCGCAGTGAGTGAGCGCCTCAATGACTCAGTGATCCGGCTATTGAATTGTCTCGATAATCCTATGGATACCCGGGTGCTGGCCCCAGCCCTGAAGCGTGAGATTTTTTATGAGGTGCTACGGGGGCCTTTCGGCCATGTACTGAAGAACTGCGTTGCCAACCACAGCGGAGCCCACCGGATTGCCTCAGTGGTGAATTTCATTGAGGAAAACTTTCATCAGCCACTGGATGTGGAGACCATCGCCCGGCATGCAGGGATGAGCAGCTCGACCCTGCATGATCACTTCAAGCAGGTCACGTCCATGTCACCGATGCAGTTTGTTAAAAGCCTGCGCCTACATCAGGCCCACTCGCTGCTGTTAAGCGGGAATGCCGCCAGTGAGACCTCCTATCAGGTCGGTTATAACAGCCCTTCCCAGTTCAGCCGCGAATTCAAACGTTTTTTTGGCGAATCACCCCGCCAGATTCAGGCCGCAGCGGGTTAACCGCCCCGGCCCCTTTTATTCCTGTTGATTCAGACTACTGTGGCGTCAGAAAATGCTGGTTGAGCTGGCCTTCGAGTTCGCGGTTGAAGTGCTCTGCGGATTGCATATGCTGCAACATCAGTTCGCGGGCCTGTTCGGCATCACCGGCTCTGAAGGCACTCAGCAACCGTTTATGGTAGTTCAGGTTGGCACAGGAGAACTCACGCTGCTCCGGCAGCTCTGATTTTTTGAAGAACACCAGATCCCGAATCATGTCGTTAACGAAGCGACCGATAAACTCCAGCATTGAGTTCTGACAGCGACGTGCCAGCACCACGTGAAACTCCAGCTCCGCCACCCGTTGCGCCATCCGCTCTTCAAAGCTGTCCGGTGGTGTTTCACACCGATCCACCAGCGCCTGCAGCTCATCCAGATCTTCGGCGCTCAGGTTCGGCGTCGCCAGTGCCGCAATTTCTGGCTCAATCAGGGTGCGCAAGGCGTAAATTTCGGTTCCGCAGGGTTGTTCGAAGTGGAGGAAGTTGCGCAGTAATTCGCTGGCTTTGCTGAACTCCACCCGCATCAGGACAGCGCCACCGTTAGGGCCGGTCTTAATGCTTATGAGCCCCTGAACTTCAAGTGACTTCAGCGCTTCCCGTACGGTGCCTTTGGAGCATTCAAACTGCTCCATCAGCTCTTTTTCGTTTGGCAGCCGGTCTCCCGGCTGTTTGTTATTAATGGCAACCCAGCGCTTGATCGATTCAACAATCTGATCCGCACGTTTAATACGTTTTGGGCTGGCTAAGGTCTTGTCTTGCATATTGTTTACGTCGAGAAGGTCTGGGTTTCCCATCCTGCCACAGATCAAGGTCTTTATCGATATGGTTGAATTATTATATTTATTACTATAAATAGTAAAAATAGAGTTTAAAAATTCACCAATAACAACGTCTGACACTCAGAACAGGCTATGGAGAAACAAGATGACGGCTACCTCTCATTTCAACTGGGATGACCCTTTACTGCTGGTTCAGCAACTGACCGAGGAGGAGCGACAGATCAGCGACGCTGCCCGGGCGTACTGTCAGGAGCAGTTGCAGCCACGGGTGCTCAGCGCCTACCGTGAAGAGCGGTTTGACCGTGAGATCATGAATGAGATGGGTGAGATGGGCCTGCTCGGTGCCACCGTAGCGGAAGAGTACGGTGGCGCGGGCCTTGGCCATGTCGCCTACGGTCTGGTTGCACGTGAAGTTGAGCGGGTTGATTCCGGTTACCGCTCCGCTATGAGTGTGCAGTCATCACTGGTGATGTATCCGATCGAAGCTTACGGATCAGAAGAGCAGAAACAGAAGTTTTTGCCAAAACTGGCCTCCGGTGAATTTATCGGTTGCTTCGGCCTGACCGAACCGGATCACGGTTCTGACCCGGGTTCCATGAACACCCGCGCGAAAAAAGTCGATGGCGGCTACCTGCTGACAGGGCAAAAAATGTGGATCACCAACAGCCCGATCGCTGATCTCGCGGTGGTCTGGGCCCGCTCTGACGCTCACGAAAACAAGATCCGCGGCTTTATCGTGGAACGCGGCACCGAAGGTTTCTCCACTCCAAAGATTGAAGGCAAGCTAAGCCTGCGCGCGTCGATCACCGGCGAAATTGTGCTGGATGAAGCCTTTGTGCCAGAAGAAAACCTGCTGCCCAACGCCAGCGGCCTGTCCGGCCCCTTTGGCTGCCTCAACAAAGCGCGCTTTGGTATTGCCTGGGGTGCGATGGGCGCTGCAGAATTCTGCTGGCATGCGGCACGCCAGTACACACTGGATCGCAAGCAGTTTAATCGCCCGCTGGCCGCCAACCAGTTAATCCAGCTTAAACTGGCCAATATGCAGACCGAGATCACGCTGGGCCTGCAGGCCGCGCTGCAGGTGGGCCGCCTGATGGACAGCGGCAACTGGGCACCGGAGATGGTATCTCTGATCAAACGCAATAACTGCGGTAAAGCGCTGGATGTTGCGCGCATGGCGCGTGATATGCACGGCGGTAACGGTATCGCAGACGAGTTTGGGGTGATGCGTCACATGGTCAATCTGGAAACGGTGAACACCTACGAGGGTACCCACGATGTCCACGCACTGATTCTGGGGCGTGCACAAACCGGTATTCAGGCTTTCTGTTAACCGTTACGGGGCCAGACTCAGGCTCTGGCCCCACTCTGGAGGATGACCATGGATAAGCCTCTGCAAGGAATACGCGTACTTGATCTGTCACGCATACTCGCAGGCCCCTGGTGCAGTCAGCATCTGGCAGATATGGGTGCTGAGGTGATTAAAGTCGAGCACCCGTCACGGGGGGATGATACCCGCGGCTGGGGGCCTCCTTACCTCAGGGAGACCCATGATGCGGCCTATTATCTCTGCGCAAACCGGGGTAAAAAATCGATCGCGGTAGATATCGCTCAGGAAGAGGGGCAGGCGCTGATTCGTGAACTCTGCCTGCAAAGTGATGTCTTGCTGGAAAACTTTAAGGTGGGTGGCCTTAAGCGTTACGGGCTGGATTACGACAGCCTCCGGGCTATTAACCCGAAACTGATCTACTGCTCGATCACCGGATTCGGTCAGGACGGCCCCTATGCCAACCGCGCCGGATACGATTTCCTGCTGCAGGGCATGGGCGGCCTGATGGGGATCACCGGCAAACCGGACTCAGAACCCGGTGGAGGCCCGGTTAAAGTTGGCGTTGCCGTCACCGATCTGTTTACCGGCATGTATGCAGCAACCTCAATCCTGTCTGCCATTATCGGCCGGCAGCAGACCGGGGAAGGCACCTGGATCGACCTCTCCCTGCTTGATGTTCAGGTTGCGGTGCTCGCCAATCAGGCGATGAACTACCTTACCTCGGGCACCTCTCCCGGCCGTCTGGGAAACGCGCATCCGAATATCGTCCCTTATCAGGCCTTCCCCACGGCCGATGGGCATATCATTCTGGCCGTGGGCAACGACAGTCAGTTCCAGCGATTCTGTCAGGTCGCTGAGGTCAGTGAACTGGCGCAGGACTCACGTTTTGCGACGAATCGTGGCCGGGTGGAAAACCGGAATGAACTGGTGCCTCAGGTAGCCGCTGCCATCGCCCGACGCCCTTCCGCCTTCTGGCTGAAAGCACTGGAAGCCGAGGGTGTACCCTGTGGCCCGATCAACAGTATGGAGGAAGTGTTCGCCGACCCTCAGGTAAAACACCGGGGCGTCGAGATCGAACTTCCGCATCCGCAGGCCGGTCGCGTTAATCTGGTCAGCAATCCGGTACGAATGGATCAGCAACCACAAAACGCCCGCACCGCACCGCCTGCACTCGGTGAACATACCGAATCCGTACTTGCAGAGCTGCTGCCGGATCGGTTGGCCGATATGACCGAGCTGCGCCGTAAAGGCGTGCTGGGCTGAGCGGAATCAACAAAACGCGCCAGCGATAGCGGCGCGTTATTTGAGCCGTCTGGCCTGAGAAGCACACAACTGATAGCATCGACTAACACTTTTCAATATTGTTATTCAGCTACCATGACTTACAACGAAACCATTGCCGAACATGACTATATAGCGCCAATTACCGCTCATAAGATCCGTCAACTTAGCCAACGAGTGACTAAATCGGAAGCGCGGGTCGCGCAGTTTATTCTCCTGAACCTGCATCGCATCGGCTATGAAACCGGCGCCTCGATTGCGGAAAAAGCCGCGGTCAGTCAGATCACTGTGAGTCGGTTTCTGAAAAAAGCAGGATATAAGGGGATCGCAGCGCTCAAGGCTGAAGTTCAGAAGGAGCAGTTGCCGCTGGACGGATCAGAAGGCCGACGTCAGGATCAGGAGATCCACAGCCAATATGCTGCACAGATGCAACGGGACGCTGAATCGCTGGTCAGCCTCTATAAACAGTTCGGCACACCAGCCTGGGAGCGGTTAGTAGACTGCGTGTTTGAAGCCAACCGGGTCTATGTCACGGGTTTTCAGGCCATTCGCGGGGCCGCCGAGGATCTATACCGTCATCTGGCACTGGCCCGCAACGATGTTTATTATCTGTCCCCACACGATGGCATGCTGGCTGAACTGCTACCTTCAAAAAAGCCTCAGTCTGATGAGAAAATTACCATTATCCTCATCGATATAGCCCCCTATGCTGCGGATAACCAAACCCTCTGCAAACTCACTAAAGAGTTAGGTATCGAGCTTGTTGTGATCAGTGATGAATTTTGCCACTGGACCAAACTCTACACAGAACATGTAATCTATGCGCGCTGCCAGACCGGTTTGTTTGCCGAGTCCTCATGGGGCGTCGTGCTGGCTGCCAATGCCCTGGTCAACGCCATCGCCCAACGAGATCCGGAACATAGCGCAGAGCGCTACCGGGTTTGGGGAGAACGTACAAAAGCACTGAATCTTTTTTGGTAAACAGACTTTCTATCTACCCAATTAAAACACTCAGTATGGCTAATTGATTGAAATTAATACCTATTCAAGAATGTTAGATAAGTAACATTTTCTGATATTGTGATTTAAATACAGATCTCTAACACTAAAAACCACAGCTCGGGATTGATGCCCGGATCCCCAGGATTCGCCGGCAGCCCTTGATGGTTCGCAGAAAAACAATAACACCGGAGATCAATATGCAGTTTAAGAAAACCAGCCTTAGCGCCTTACTTTCCCTGGCCCTCGCCTCCTCTCCTACCGTTTCAGCCACTGAACAGGTACTCAACGTATACAACTGGTGGGATTACATCACGCCGGGTGCAGTTGAAGAATTTCAGGCGAAAACCGGTATCAAGGTTAATTACGATGTCTATGACTCCAACGAAATTCTTGAAGCCAAACTAATGTCGGGCGGAAGCGGTTATGACATTGTTGTGCCAAGCGCAAACTTTCTCGAACGTCAGGCGAAATCCGGCGTCTATTCCAGGCTCGATCGAAGCCAATTGAAGAACTATTCCAATCTCGATCCGGCTCTGATGAAACAGATCGAAGGCCACGACCCGGGAAATACGTATGCTGTACCTTACACCTGGGGAACCCTTGGATTGGCTTACAATGTGGATATGCTCAAACAACGTCTGGGGGATATGCCACTGGACAGCTACGACCTCCTGTTCAAACCTGAGGTTGCAGCCAAATTACAGGACTGCGGTATCGGTCTGGTGGACTCCCCCGCCGAAGTGATGGCGCTGGCCCTCAACTACCTGGGTCTGGACCCGAACAGTGAACGCAAAGAGGATCTGAAGCAGGCAACCGACCTGCTCAATTCAGTTCGCTCAAGTTACAAGCACTTCAATACCGGCAATATACAGGCTGACCTGATCAACGGCGACCTCTGTCTCGGCCTGGGCTACAGCGGCGATATGCTGCAGGCTCAGGGCCGGGCCGACGAAGCCAAAACAGGCGTTACTCTGGAATACCTGATCCCTAAAGAGGGTACTATCGCCTGGTTTGATCTGGTTGCTATCCCGGCTGACGCGCCTAACAAAGAAGCCGCTCACAAGTTCATCGACTTTCTTCTGGAACCGGAAACCGGTGCAGGCCTCTCCAACTACGTTTACTACGCGGTGCCCAATACCAGGATAGCCCCGCTGGTGGAGCCGGAGATTCTCAATAACCCAGCGGTTTATCCAACAGAAGAGATCAAATCAAAGTTGTTTACGCAGCAAGCACACAGCCAGAAATATGATCGCCTGCTCAGCCGTGCCTGGTCCAACATTAAAACCGGCCGCTAAGCCCTCTTAATCCCTGGCCGTTCCCCGGCCAGGTAGCAAAACATTCACCCGACCCTGAATAACTCTGGTTGAAGCAACCGGGATCATGCGACCAGTGGTCGGTCGCTTAAGGTAAATCACATGGTACAAATCGTCACCACGCAACAGGTTGAAGGAATTATCCATTCGCAACTGGGTATTAGCCGCGCCAACTGGGAAGAACCAAGCATGATGGCCTATAGCCATCTGCATATGGACCGGATGATGCCGCTTACTCTGCTGGAGCCGGGCCCACACACTCAACAGCTACCACGCACCACCCTGCCACTTAACATCTCCGACATGCTGTTCACTGATCCGTTTAATAACCGACCGATGAATGGTGAACAATTCCTCGACCGCCGCTTGTATAACGATGCTCTGCTGGTGTTCCACCGAGGTCAGGTGATCCATGAATCTTATCGTAATGGTATGCACCCTGATGATCATCATCTGCAGCATTCCACCACCAAGTCCTTTATGGCCATGCTGGTAGGCATTGCCATTGATGAGGGTCAGATGTCAGCGGATGCACCGTTCACAACTTATATGCCAGAGCTGAAAGATTTTCCGGCATGGCAGGAAGTGACCCTGCAACATGTCCTCGATATGGCTGTCGGCGTGGACTACCACGAAGATTACTCACGGGACGATTGTCCCTTCTTCCCTTACGCCCGTGCCGTCGGTTACTACCCGACAGAACCCGGAGAAGAACCGATCGGGACTAAAGCCTGGATGCTGGAAAACCTGATTAACCCAGTCAGCACTCCCGGTACTCGGTTCAACTACTGTTCCCCCCTGACCAACGCTCTGGGTATGGCCGTTGCCAACGCATACCAGCGCCCCTGCCTGGAGCTGATTGAGGAGAAACTTTATCAACGTGTCGGCTGCGCCGAACCTGCCTGGGTAAATACCGATGGGCATGGTGTACCGATTATGGAAGGTCAGATGAGCCTGACACTGGAAGACTTTACCCGCTGGGCGCTGCTGATGCTTAATCAGGGACGCAACCTGAATGGCGATCAGGTGATCCCCGAAGCGTTTATCCATGACACGGTGGCAATCAGAGAATCCTCACGACAGGCTTTCTCAGGTGATCCGCTCAGTACACTCTTTGCTAACGGCCAGTACCGCAATCAGTTCTGGGTCCTGAATCCGGAACAGCACCAGTTCAGTATGCTGGGTATTCATGGTCAGTTTGCCTGGTACGATCTGAACCGGGAACTGATGATCTGCGGCTATGGTTCCTACCCGGTGCAGGACGAGCCCTTGCTGAATATTATCCTCAACCAGCTTTGGTCACGTATCGCCGAAGCAACCGATAACCGCTAATCTCTTTGCCGGCCCAGGCCTGTAATAGTCTGCTGCGCTGCTACAGGCCTGAATAATCGCCGTTTAACTGATTTGCACCTGCTTCAACTGGCGGTTATGCAGTTTTGACAGGAACAGTAATGCACTGATCGCTCCCAGCAGTGCCAGCGCCATATCTGACTGGGTATCCCAGACATACCCCTGAGTACCGAGAAATGCCTCGGCCCCCTCACCGCTGGCCAGCGCAACCCACCACTCAAGCAGTTCATAGAATGCGCTGAAAGCGAGGCAGACTGAGATCACAAACAATACGCACCATCCTTCACCGTTGACGACCTGTTTACGAATCAGGATTTCACGCGCCAGCAGCGCAGGCACGAACCCCTGAAAGAAGTGCCCCACCTTGTCGTAATTGTTGCGCTCAGCCCCGAACAGACCATCAAACAGAGGCACTTCAGCGTAGGTATAGTGCCCTCCCACCATCAGCACCAGACAGTGCAACAGGATAAACAGGTAGAGCATCGGTGTGAGAGGAAAACGGCGGTAAGTGGTTAACAGCAGCACGGCACCGAGCATCGCGGGCAGCACTTCGAGAAACCAGGTGAACTGATCTTTTGGGTTGATACCGGACCAGATAAGCCCGGCCGTAAAGATAATTGCCCAGAGGTATTTAATAGCCTTTCCCTTTCTTAGCATACGCAACCGTTTCGCAGGCCATTACGATCGGGTTACTACTCCTCCAGCAGATAGTCGGGACAAAGGCCCAGCACCTGCCGTGCGAATACCGTGGGCTGATTAAAACTGACCTTAGCCCCGCTGGCTTTAGCCTGATCTTTAAGGATGATCAGCATCGCCAGCCCCGAAGAATCCATCTCCTCCAGTTGACTCAGATCGACCTCGAAATGGCTCGAGGTACCGAGCTGGTCGATGTAAGCATTGCGGAACCAACCGTATTGGTCAAATTTAAGCTGTTTGCCTACATCAATTCTAATCGTTTGTTTTTCGTTTGTTTCCGGGTGCCGCTCTGATAGTTGTCGTCTCATTTGGTGTGTAAAGAACACCGCACCTTCCCTTTAGCCGGGCCCCATCTGCGGTGTTCACAGTCCTTTATATTATTTTTGTTTGACCGGTCAGCGAACTGTAAAGCCCCTCCCGGAGTTCCGTCGTTAATTCCCTTGCCGGTCTTATTCAAATTGCCGGCATCTGTTTAAATACAACTTATTGTATTAAACGGAAGACCAATAAACTTACAGATTGAAGGGTTATAGTCAAGCGATTACTGATCTATTTTCCTGTTTGATAATCACCCGACAGACAAGCACTCTCTACGTCGAAACAACGGCAGTGGATCAGAGGAAACCTGCTTCGCCGATCTGGCGAATATCCACGATAATCAGCGTTATAGCCGCCCTGTTAAAAGTTGGGTGCGCAAATAGCGGCGGTACCTTCTTGCGACCTTGCGACTACGGATTACCCCTGCCAATAACAGAGTTGATTTCAGCTTATAAGGTGAAAGGTGGAACGGTGAAAAGATGAGAAGCTGACGCATAACCCGGGCGACAACACAGCGCAGTAAAATTGCCAACCCGATTGCAAATACCGAACGGAAAATTACCCTCTGAGCAGCCCATCAGCGGACGCTTCAGATCAGAGAAGAGGAGAGAAGAGAATAAAACAACAGGAAAAGAAGGCGGAAACGCCTCAGAAAAAAGCTATCGGATAGAACCCTCCGCCCGCTGGCGAAGGGTTCTACCACAAAATCAATCCTGATAGATCGATTCTTTCAGGCTAAGCATCTGCTGCTCAAGACGCCCACGGTCGATATCCCATAGATTGATATGACCGACTTTACGACCCGGACGGATCGATTTGTTATACAGGTGAACCTGAACATTGCCGCGGCAAGGCAGGTCTTTATCGACCTCTTTACCCAGCAGGTTGACCATTGCCGTATGACAAACCGGATTTGTTTCGCCCAGTGGCTGATCCGTAATACCCAGCAGATGGTTAGCGAACTGGCTGCACACTCCGGCAGCCTGAGTCCAGTGACCACTGTTGTGTACGCGTGGCGCCATCTCATTCACCAGCAGACGCTGATCCTGAGTCACAAAGAACTCAACGGAGAGAACTCCGGTGTAATCCAGTGCATCGAGAATTTTCTGAGTGATCTGCTGCGCTTCTGCTTTCAGTGCATCGTCAGCAAAAGCAGCCGGCGCGATGGAGGTAAGCAGAATGCCATTCTCATGGTGGTTCTCAGCCGCCGGATAAAAGGCACAACGGCCATCCGCAGCGCGTACCGAAACCGTAGAGATTTCACGTTCAAAGCTGATCACGCCTTCAACGATATATTCCATGCTGACCTGATTTTCTTCCAGCCAGGTATCCAGATCTTCCTGCGTTTTCAGGCGCCACTGGCCACGACCATCATACCCCTGCTGACAGGATTTAATGATCACTGGCAGACCAACCTCGGCCACACCTTTCGCCACCGAATCAGCACAGTCCGCCAGCGCAAAAGGTGCTGTCGGTACGCCGATATCGCGGAGGAAAGATTTCTCTACGCCACGGTGCTTACACTTCTCAATTGCTTCCGGCGACGGATACACGTTACAGAACTGCTGAACATCACGCAGCATATCGGTATCCACGTCTTCACGCTCTACGGTCACTACCGCAGGCTCGCCCAGTGCCTTAAACAACGCTTCACCACGAAGACTGTCAGGTACTTCAACGATTTCACCCAGACCTTCTACCGGCTGAACACTCTCACCGGGAAATGCGGCAAACGTGAAGGTATAACCCATTCTCCAGCCATCGAGTGCCATCATTCGCGCTAACTGACCGCAACCGATGATCGCAATGTGCATTATTCAACCTCCTGCGGGATAGCGTCGGTTTGTTTGGTTCTCCACTCGACCAGACGCTGGCTCAGTGCAGGATCTTTCAGGGCCAGCATCTGGCACGCCAGCAGACCTGCATTGTAAGCACCTGCGGCTCCAATTGCCTGACAGGCAACCGCTACACCACGAGGCATCTGTACCATGGACATCAGGCTGTCCATACCTTTCAGGTTTTTACTGGCAACGGGAACCGCGATAACCGGCAGATGAGTCATCGCAGCCGCCATGCCCGCCAGGTGAGCTGCACCGCCCGCACCGGCAATAATCACTTCAACACCTTCGTTGTGTGCGTTGGTTGCGAACTCGTACAAACGGCCCGGGGTCCGGTGTGCGGAAACCACTTTTGCTTCATAGGGTACGCCCAACTCCTCCAGCAGGATGGTTGCTTCCTGCATGGTAGGCCAATCGGACTGAGAGCCCATAATGATGCTTACCTGAACATTGCTCATTAAATCTACCTTAAAGTTAAATCATGACATCATGCCGACCGACAGCGCCCGATGAACCGGGCTTCCGGCTGAATAGCGCACGGAAATAAGGTCGTCAGCGACGAAGTAATCGACGAGCTGAGATTTGCACAGTTGGGTCTGCCCTGATTGCGGTAAGACCACAAAAAACACAAACATTCGCCTCAGGGGCAGCCACAACAGCCCCGGCAAATCTCCAGCAAATCAGAAACTACGCCACCCGGCATAGCTCCCACTAGCGGCACCACTACCCAAAAAGGCGGTTAAAGAACCATACCCTCTGAGCAGATTCAACCCTGATGTCGCAACTCGTACTATCTCCGGCAGAAAGAGTGCCTGCACTCCAACAAAAACCGGCTGCCGAAGAGGGGCATAATTTTACCGTTTCGTCCCCCTGCCCACCAGCCGATTAAAACAATGCCAGGCAGAAATCCACGTCCCCTCAACCAGGCGGGCCATTATAAATAAGAATGAAGCTAAGTCCTAGGGAACCGACGAAGAAGTCCTGTGTAACTTGCCCCGGGGGGCCTCTTTACACGGCGATTGTGTCAACCGGCCACAGAACGATGTGAAGAATTGATACAACGCAAACAAACAAGCCCGATAACAGAAAACAATCAATCCCGGCCAAGTGCATTGGTTTACACCCAACGCATATTTTTCCAACCGGCAGAAAACCTGATGAACAATTGCCAGAGCGCCGGCTGGGCATCTGCAGCAACTTAGGCTAACCTAAACGGAGACACGGCCACAGGCCCACTAACAACCTGTTTACACACGACTTTTCGCACATATTCAGGTGTTCATCTGCAGAGGTTAGGGATAAATGACAGAAAACAAGCAGAAGTTACTGGTTGGTGCACTGGAATGCTGCGATCTGCCGGATCTGGAACTTTCCGGCGTTCAGATGCGCGTCGATACCGGCGCTGCCACATCGTCACTGCACGTCGACAATATCGAAGAATTTACCAAAGACGGCAAACGCTGGGTTAACTTTGATATCCATCCGGATGTTCACAACGTTGACCGTGTGGTGAATAAGTCGCTGCTGCTCAAAGGTAAGAAGGTGGTGAAAAGTTCTACCGCCGACCGGGAAAAGCGCTTTGTGATAAAGACTATAATTCAGTTAGGCGGACGCGAATGGCCGATCAAACTGACCCTGACTGACCGCTCCAGCATGCAGAATCTGATGCTGTTGGGGCGGGAAGCGATGACCGATCATATTCTGGTTGATCCCAGCCGGGAGTTTCTGGTTTCCGATGACCCGGTCTGATCAACCCCTTGGCCCGGTGAGCCCAAACATTTTCAGTACCTGACGGATCAACCCGCCAGACATATCAGGAAAGCATTACCATGAAACTAGCAATACTCTCGTGCGGCCCGAACTCCTACAGCACACAGCGCCTGAAAGAGGCCGCTCTCCAGCGAGGACACGACGTTAAGGTGCTGAATACCCTTAAATTTGCGATTGATCTGCAGCGTGGCACCCCTGCCCTGCACTTCCGCCAGAAAGCACTCAGCGAATACGATGCAGTGCTGCCGAGAATTGGCGCGTCAATCACCTACTATGGCACCGCAGTCGTACGCCAGTTTCAGGAGATGGATGTGTTCTGTGCCAATACTGCACATGGCATCAACAACTCCCGCGACAAACTGCGCAGCCTGCAGCTACTGAGCCGGCATCATATCGGCATCCCGCGTACTGCGTTTGTGCGCGATAAAAAAGATGTACTGCCTGCGATTGAACGTGTCGGTGGCGCGCCGGTCATCATCAAACTGATCGAAGGTACTCAGGGCATCGGTGTCCTGCTGGCGGAATCCGTAACCACGGCAGAATCGATCATCGAACTGCTACAGAGTCAGAAACAGAACGTGCTCATTCAGAAATTTGTGGCCGAAAGTAAAGGTAAGGATATCCGTGCCATCGTGGTTGGCGACCGGGTCGTTGCCGCCATGCGCCGCGTTGCACAGGGACAGGAGTTCCGCAGCAACGTGCATCGTGGCGGTATTGCTGAAGCGGTGGAACTGAGCGACGAATATAAAGAGACCGCTGTGCGTGCAGCCCAGATCATGGGCTTGCAGGTAGCCGGGGTTGATATGCTTGAGAGCCAGACCGGCCCACAGGTGATGGAAGTGAACTCCTCCCCGGGTCTGGAAGGCATTGAAACCTGTACCGGACTGGATGTGGCCGGTGCGATTATCGAGTACATTGCAGCGCAGGTGGATTTCCCTGAGATCGACGTGCGCCAGCGCCTGACCGTCAGTAAGGGTTACGGTGTTGGTGAAATATATGTGCCTGAAGGTTCTAAGTTTGTCGGTAAAACCATTGTTGAGACCCAGCTTAATGAGAAGGACATTAACGTCCTGACCCTTTACCGGGGCAACAAAGTGATTCCAAACCCCCGTAAAGACCGGGTACTGGAAGCTGAAGACAAACTGCTCTGTTTCGGTAAGATGGAATCGATGCGCGAGATGATCCCGGCGAAAACCCGTCGCCGCCGCAGCCCGACCGTGGCCGACCTGCCCGACTCACTGCCGGAAGCCACAGGTCCGGAAGACGCCTGATCCTGTTAAAAGCGACCTGATCACAGCTCCCGAAACCGACCTCCCGACGCCCCTGCGCCGGGAGGCCACTCCACGGCACTCCCCCAGCCTCTCCCGGCCCCACTTAATTCCCTGAACGTGCCTGCGTTACTTCTGCCGGTTTTAACCCCGCTATTGACATGATGATCATCATGCGAGATTCTAATTCGCATGACGACCATCATGCGAGGTTACCATGACGCTCAGAGCAGATATGAAACAGCAATCGCGGGACAAAATTCTCAGCGCTGCTGGACAGAGAATGCGGATTGAGGGGCTGGACGGATCCGGTATTGCAGCAGTAATGAAAGATGCCGGCCTCACCCACGGCGCGTTTTATTCGCATTTCAAAAACAAAGATGAAATGCTTCGCGATGCGCTGCATACCGCACTGGACGATAACCGCAAGCGCTGGATAGGACGGCCGAAAAAAGAACCTTGGTCACAACGCCTGGCCCGTCTGGCGAAACGCTACCTGACCCCAGGCCACCGTAACGATCTGAGTAACAGTTGTGCACTTGCCTCGCTGTGTTCGGAAGCCGCCCGCAGCAACGATGCTTTTCGGCAAAACTACGAAAAAGAGCTGCTTAAGTCGCTGACTGCAGTCTGTGGCGAAGCGTTCTCTGAAACAGATAAAGACCGTTCTCAACAATCACTGGCCTTTATGTCCCTGATCATCGGCTCACTGGTGTTATCCCGTGCCGTGTATTCAGAAGAATTATCTGACCGCTTACTGCAGGCAGGTCAGGCAACCGCTGAACGCCTGTCAGCAGATATAAACCCGCAACCAGAAAATCAAACCGCACCCACAGCGGAGAAAGACCATGAATAACTCACTGACCTATGCTCTGTTTATGTTACTCGCCGGTATCGGTATCCCTACGATGGCCACGCTCAACGGCGGCCTCGGCAGCAAACTGCTCAGTTCAACGCTGGCTACCACCATCTCACTGGCGGTTGGCTTCACCGTGGCGGTTATCTACCTGTTCGCAACTGAAGGGGTACCCAGCAAGCTTGTCGCCGCCGACACGCCGGTTTATTACTATCTGGGCGGATTCTGCGTGGCGTTTTATATCATCAGCGTCACCTGGATTGCGCCACGCTTCGGCATCTCCAATGCCATCGCTTTTGCCCTGCTTGGACAACTGATCGCCATGAGCGCTATCGACCACTTCGGCCTGCTGGGCGCTCAACAATCCACAATCGGATTACAACGGATCATTGGACTGGGCCTGATGGCGGCAGGTGTTTTTCTGGTCCTCAACAAAACCACCCCTGCCACCGTGTAACGCACCGGGCTACAGACAAGGCTCATACTGTTCGCTGCGCTGTTTCTGTTGCCATAACATAATCAGCGCCAGCGCCAGTAAAACGCCACTGCCACTGGCCAGCAGAAGATACAGCATCTCCAGTGAACCGGTGGTTGTCTGAATCAGACCGGCAACGAAATTCCCGGAGCTGCCACCAAGCGCTGACGCCACCATACCTAAACCGCTGAGCTGCATAGTCGCAACCGGAGAATAAACCTGAGATACCCAGGAGGCGAGAATCCCCCACACCGGGAAATAGATCAGCCCATAACCGATCCCGGCGATAAAGGCATACTCAACCGGATCATAGCTGAACACAGCCAGACTCACTGCATAGCCCAAAGCCATGACCAGCATGGCAGTTGCATGGCCTTTTTTGTCCGCCAGCCGACCAATACCCGCGCCGGCCAGCATGCCGCTCACCCCGAGTATCGTCCAGGTGGGCCCCGCCAGCGAGGTCTGCCCAAGCTCATCCAGATAAGTGTTCAGCCAGCCTGAAAAAGTAATGCAGGTAAAGCCGATCAGAAAATAGATGGCACAACTCAGCGCAGCGCGTTGCTCCGTCAGCAACGCCCGGAATAACTTGCGCGTACTCAGCACCCCGGGGCTGCGCTCAACCTGTGGGCTAACAAGTGCCACATCGGGCAACCCTTGAAGAGAACGCAACATAAACAGAGACAGCAGCAGAACAAAAACACCGGCTGCGGCGGTCACCATCCAGGTTATCTGCCAGCCAAGCAACGGTACCCAGAACAGCAGCAACAATCCGTTAACACCATAACCCCAGGCGGTGCCGCTGCCTGCCGCCGACAGGGAGCTGGCAGCTCTGTCTGCAGGCACATAGCGGGTAATAATACCGACAATAGAGCCCCAGCAAACCGCGGCACTGAAAGCCAGCAGCGCCAGCACCATAATCATCAGCACCGGCTGCAGCAAAACAGCAAGAGAGAATAAAAGCCCTGAGCTGGCCGCAGCCGAGAGCAGAATCAGTTTCTCTGCGGGCAGAATACGCCCCAACAATCCGATGGACATCGCGCCGGCCAGATACGCCAGTTGCGTCGCGATGCCAACCGCCGACAGGTGCCAGTAGGTAAGCCCCAGATCATCACGCATAAACGGAAACAGCGCGGCAAACAGAAACACGCCAAAGCCATGACTGAGCACCTGATTGGCCCCCAGTAATGCAGTTAATTTCATGCTTATTCTCCTTAATACTACTCGCCTGCTGATCTGAATAAGCGCCATTATTATTCACTTGACCACCTTCAATATATCGATAAATATTGACCAACACATTCAACTTAATTGAATCCTGATATGAAAGACCTGCCAATCTCACTTTTGCGAACCTTCGTGACCGTCGCCCGAACCCTGAACCTGACCAGTGCAGCGCAACAGCGGCATAAGGCTCCTTCAACCGTGAGTATGCAGTTAAGCCGGCTTGAGAGTCTGCTCGACGCAACCCTGCTGGAACGCGGACAGTATGGCGTCAGGCTGACCGCCGCAGGTCGCCAACTGGAGATGGATGCACGCAAACTGATCAGCCTGCATGACCAGATTCTTGGCAATTACCAGCATGGCGGCATTAAGGGCACCGTGCGTCTGGGCACCCATGATCAATACGCCACCCGTGTGCTGACCCCGATACTGGAAGCCTTTGTGCTCTCTTATCCCGAGGCAAATCTGGAAGTGTTTATTGACCATCGCCCGCAACAATTGCAGAAGATGCTGGATGAAGACCAACTTGATCTGGCCCTGATCGAAATGCCCTTCTCTTCGGAAGGAGGTGAACGTTTAACGCTGGATGAACTGGTCTGGGTACGCTCACCCAGTCATCAGATTGACCTCAACATGACCCTGCCTCTGGCGGTTTTCCTCGACGGCTGTTACCACCGGGACAGCGCCCAAAGCGCCCTGCAGGCAGCGGAGAAAGACTACCGTATCGCCTTCAGCAGCCAGAGCCGAACCGGTATTCTCGCCGCAGTCAAAGCCGGGATCGGCATCGGAGTTCTGCCCCGCTCTACCGTAGAACCGGGCATCTCTGTTATCGAAGAAGGGTTGCCAGCACTACCCAAAACCCACGCAACGCTGTTTGTCGCCAACAACGTAAACGAAGCCACTCAGCGCCTCTCAGCAACAATCCGCGAACGGGCAGCAGAGGGGTTGTTGCAGTAAACTAAGCTTCGGAGCTGCCAGCCCCCTCCTCACCCGGCTATCAGAGTCCACTGACCTGTCTGAAAGCCGCTGTCTGATCTACCGCCAGTCTGAAAGTAAGCGGAGAACCCGGCCGGTTCGGTTTCACCGAACCATCTGCCCAACTGACTTCGCGCTCACTGCTTTGTGGACTCAGGCCACGTCGCTTGCTTCTGATCGTTGTCGGGGACATGCCAAAGTGCTCTTTGAAACAGTTACTGAAATGACTGGAACTCACAAAGCCACTGGCCAGCGCCACATTGGTAATTGTCTCATTAGTCTGCTGCAATAAGTTTCGTGCATGGTTCAGCCTGATATGCAGGTAATGTCGTGAGGGGCTGATATCCAGATGATTATGAAACAGTCGCTCCAGTTGTCGGCGTGAAATATTAATACAATCGCTGATTTCCCCGAGTGTCAGGGGCTCCTCAATATTACTTCTCATCAACTGCATCGCTTCACGAACGGGTTCCGGAAGCCTTGGATCATCACCGATCTGCAGAGGTGTATCGGTTGAAGATTGCTTCACTGAGTCGCAATTGATGATCTGACAAACGTCTTTGACCGCCTCAGCGCCAATCACCGACTGAATCAGTCTGAGTATCATTTCTAAAGCGCTGGCAGGGCCGGAAGATGAAGCTCTTTTCTCATCAAACGACATCGTGTTTTTGGTAACCCGCAGATCTTTAAAAGATTCTCCGAAGTAAGCATGATTATCAGGATGCAGAGCTGACTCACGATCCTGCATCAGGCCCGCATGGGCAATCGGTATTACCCCATTCCAGAGCGCAGCGAGGACAGCACCCGATTTATCTGCCGACTGTAAAAATGAGGTTAACCTGGCATCCTCTGCCAGTGGGGTGCGATATCCGCCGCAGACAATGACGATGTCAAAATCAGCCCGGGCCAGCTCGTCATCTGTGGCTAAGCAACTATCAACTGGCAACTTGATCCCCAGATCACTGGTAACCGACTTTCCTGCGGTCGCGATCGTCTGATAGGTGAATATCTCCGAATCATGCACCAGATTGGTGGTAACCAAAGCATCCAGTGCCGCAGTAAAAGCCATCATTGAAAAATGCTCCTGGAGAACAAACCCTACCGAGGCTGATGACGTCATTGGCTGAGCAGATTTGGAGTTATTCATATGAGAACCCTTTATTATTGTGTTGGTTGCTTTGTGGTTTCCGGATGACAGGACAGCTAACAAGCCACTATCTAACTTATTGTTTATCCCCACTTGCTTCCAATGATATTTTCGCGGAGCTATTCATAACCAAAAGTCATTAAACCCGCGCCTCCCTCGTATCCAAAGCAGCAGGCATACCACCTGCAACCTGTTGAAAGCGTTTCATCTGACCTTTCGTTATGTGTATTATCAGTGCTTAAGAACGAACTATTAGGTGCTGATTGCTGTGGTAAAACACGTAGAACCCGATTTGATACTTGTAAAAATGCCCTCCCTGAGGGCGGTCAGGTGTTTTGTCGCAGCCGCTAAATATCAGAACTTCACCCGCGCGGCTGAAGCCCTTTGCGTGACTCAGGCTTCAATCAGCCGGCAGATCCGGGAGCTCGAAGACAACCTTGGCGTTGAGCTTTTCAAACGCACAGGCAGAGCCGTTGAGCTTACCGAGGCAGGCAATATTCTTTACGATGCCGGCTACCTTTCCTTTATGAACATTGCGCAAGCCGCACGCCGTATTGGTGAAGCCGCCAAAACAAGGCATGAATTGACGATCTGCTGCAGCCCGGCATTCTCTGCATTCTGGCTGTCCGCCCATCTGCCCAGCTTCTTTACCGAAAACCCCGACATTGTCGTGAACGTCGTCACCACGAACAACTTCCTGCATATGGAACCCGGTGTCTACCCGGACATGTTCATCAACAAAGCCTGCGATACCCGGGAGGGCTATCATTCCATCCCTCTGTTCTACGACCGTGTATTTCCGGTCTGCTCCCCTCTGTATCTGAAGCAGCATCCCGAAATTGAAACTCTGGAAGGCCTGCAAACGTCCCGACTGCTGAATCTGACCCCATACGGACGCTCCGGGGTTGCCGAGCATGTTGACTGGGGTGTCTGGTTTAATACCCTGGATTCTGAACTGGGCTCTGATTTAACCGAGGACGACTTCTCATTTAACGCCAATGATTACAACATGCTGATCCAGATGGCACTCAGCCATCAGGGGGTTACGCTGGGCTGGAACCAACTGGTTTCACCGATGATCGATCAGGGCTGGCTGGTTAAGGCAGGTGAGCTGGAAGTCTGCTACCGCGAAAAGTTACATTACCTGACCTACTCAGAAAACAAGGCTCAAGACCCGGCCTTTATGACATTTAAAGAATGGTTTCTGGAGCGTATAGCTCAGGAACCCACCTGCGTCGCCAATTTATCTGATAAAGAATAAGGCGCGCAGCTCAGCCCGCAAGGCACACATCCTGTAACGCCCCCTGACCCGCTATCTGTCTCTGTGCGAAGGTGAAACTCGCCTGCCTGATCATGGGCGCAGCGCAATAATACCCCCCGGATACTCCCGAGCACTGGCCTTATTTCCATAACCTGACGTTATGCTTTCCATGCAAAAAAGGTTGATTGTGCCGGTTTCTTTTACCTCGTTAATATTTATTGCACGTCGGGATCAAATTATTCCGGTCCAGAATAACAACCATATTGACGGTGAATGCAATGCAATTTGAAGGTATTTATACGCCGGTCATCACTCCATTCAAAGATGACTACTCCATTGACTATGACGCTTACGCAGCCCAGGTTGAATACCTGCTGAAGTCCGGTGTTCACGGTCTTATGATTGGCGGAACCACGGGTGAGTACTATGTAGAAACCCACGAAGAGCGCGTAGAACTTCTGAAAATCGCTCGCCAGATCTGTGCAGATAATCTGCAGATTATTTTTGGTACCGGATCAGTTAACCCAAACGCCTCAGTTAAGCTGGCTGAAGATGCGGCCAAACATCAGGCCGATATAATTTTGCTGGCTACACCGCCATACTCGTTGCCAACCCAGTATGAACTGGCGCAGCACGCACTGACCATTGACAGTGCGGCCGACCTGCCGGTGATGCTGTACAACTACCCTGATCGCATGGGTATCAATATGGAAGCCGAGTTTTTCGATCTGATCGCTGATCGTAAGAACATCTGCGGCATCAAGGAAAGCTCCGGTGACATTAACCGACTGCACATGCTGGTTAATCAGTACCCTGAAATTCAGGTTTCCTGCGGCATGGACGATCAGGCACTGGAATTCTTTGCCTGGGGTGCAAAAAGCTGGGTATGTGCCGGTTCGAACTTCCTGCCGGAAGAGCATCTGGCTTTGTATCAGGCTTGCGTCATCGAAAATGATTTCGGCAAAGGTCGCCGCATCATGGCAGAAATGATGCCTCTGATGCAGGTTCTGGAACAGGGTGGCAAATTCATCCAGAGCGTTAAGTACGGTGTAACTCACGGTGGCCGTTTCGCCGGCGAAGTCCGCAAACCCCTTCTGGGCCTGAGCGAAGACGAGAAACAGGCCATGGCGGCGGTAGTCGAGACCCTGAAAACGAACATCCGCGATATTGTGGAAGGAGCGAAGTGATGTCTGATCTACGTACTCATCAGGAATACCAGAAGATTGCCGCAGAACTGACGCCTCCATCCCAGTGCTTCATCAACGGTAGTTTACATTCCGCCAGCAACGGAGAGGTCATCAAGGTGACCAACCCGGCAACCGGTGCTGAGATCACTCAGATCCCGGCATGCACAACCGAAGATGTAGATCTGGCGGTAGCGGCTGCCCGTGATGTATTTGAAAGTGGAAGCTGGAGCAAACGTCACCCTGGCGAGCGCAAGGAAGTGCTGATTAAACTGGCACAGTTGATTGAGGACAATGGTGATGAACTGGCCGTACTGGAAAGTATGGATTCAGGTAAACCGATCGCCGACTGTGTCACCATTGATATTCCAGAAGTGGCTCACACACTGCGCTGGCACGCTGAACTGATCGATAAAATCTATGATCAGACAGCACCTGTAGGCAGTGGCGCTGTATCAATGATCGTACGCGAACCGGTAGGCGTAGTCGGTGCCGTTCTGCCCTGGAATTTCCCAATTCTGATGCTGGCATGGAAGATCGCGCCGTCTCTGGCTGCAGGTTGCTCTGTTGTACTCAAACCGGCTGCGCAAACCTCCCTGACAGCTATTCGTGTTGCTGAACTGGCGGTGGAAGCTGGCCTGCCTGCGGGCGTGCTGAATGTTATCACCGGTTCTGGTCGCGTGGTGGGTGAGGCAATCGGCAAACACATGGATATCGACATGGTGACCTTCACCGGTTCTACCGCAACGGGTCGGAAATTCCTCAACTACTCCGCTGACTCCAACATCAAAGAAGTCGTACTGGAACTGGGCGGTAAGAACCCATGCGTTGTCCTGAATGACGCTGAGGATCTTGATGTGGTTGCCGAGCATGTTGTATCTGCCGCGTTCTGGAACATGGGTGAAAACTGCTCTGCAGGCTCCCGCCTGATCGTCGAAGAGGGTATCAAAGACGCGCTGCTTGAGAAGATTGTTGAGCAAGCTAGAGCGTGGAAAACCGGTGACCCACTCGACCCGGAAAATCAGTTGGGCGCACTGGTCGATCAGGGCCACTTCAATAAGGTGACCGAATACTTCGATATCGCTAAAGAAGATGGTCATCAGTTGGTAATTGGTGGCGAATCTGTCGATGGCTGCTACGTACTGCCTACCATCTATGATGGCGTTAAAAACAGTGACCGTCTGGCCCGCGAAGAAATTTTCGGCCCGATTCTTTCAGTGATTACCGTATCGGGTTATGAAGAAGCTATCGCTGTGGCCAACGACACAGAATACGGTCTGACCGCATCTGTTTTCACCGCACATGCTAAGCGCTCAATGCGTGCGGCTCAGGCGCTGAGAGCGGGTACCGTCACGGTCAACTGCTTCGGCGAGGGCGATATCAGCACACCGTTTGGCGGCTATAAACAGTCCGGCTTTGGTGGTCGCGATAACTCAATCCACGCCCATGACCAGTTCACTCAACTGAAAACAATCTGGGTCGATCTGGATTGATCACGCTACAGCGTGTTCTGAACATCAGTTCACGCTCGTTCTTTATGATTTTTTAGCAACCCCTTTGCTGGCCGGGCCTGAATACGGCTCCGGGCCTGGCCAGCAAAGCTTTACCCTGCTCGATGGAATCATCATGGCTAATAAAAACAACATTAATGTCAAACGCCTGCCGGTTGACCCGGGTCCAGCCGCCTGGAACAGCATTCTCCCCAAAGCGCGTACCTATCCACTCCTCAGGGAAGATATCACCGTAGATTGGGCGATTATTGGTGGCGGTTTTGCCGGTTTAGCCGCAGCGAAACGGTTATCCCAACTGGTGGGTAATGACAGCATCGCCCTGCTGGAAGCCAGTGCACTGGCACAGGGACCTGCAGGTCGTAATAGCGGATTTATGATCGATCTGCCCCACGAGCTGAACTCCGAAAGCTATGCCGGCGGGCATGCGCAGGATCTGCGTCAGATAAAACTGAATCGCGCGGCTATCGATTTTGCCCGCGAAATGGCAGAAGAATACGCAATGCCCAAGGCCGTTTTTGACCCCTGCGGTAAAGTCACTGCAGCCGGCACGGCAAAAGGTGTTGCACACATTGAAAGCTATCGGCAGCACCTCGAAACACTGGGCGAACAGTACGAGGTTCGCTCCGCCGACGAGATGAAGACCTGGACCGGCACAGAGTTCTATCAAAAAGGCCTGTTTACCCCGGGCGCTGTCATGATTCAGCCCGCCTCATTCATCCGCTCAGTGGCTGATGGGCTCTCTGAGCGAGTTGCCATCTATGAGAATACCCCGGTGGTCTCGATGCAACTGGGCGATACACACACACTGTCGACCCCGCAGGGAAAGGTGAAAGCCAAAAACGTGATCATGGCCGTTAACGGGCATCTCCAGTCTTTTGGTTATTTCCCGGGTCGCTTGCTGCATGTTTTTACCTACGCCTCAATGACTCGCCCACTCTCGCCCCAGGAGATCAAAAGGCTTGGTGGAAGTTCAGACTGGGGTATACTCCCGGCAGACCCTATGGGAACAACGGTTCGACGTTTCTCAGATTATCAGGGTGGCGGGGATCGCATCGTCATCAGAAACCATGCGACTCTGAATCAGTCCATTGAAGCCAAAGAGAGCAATATGCAGCGGGCTGCAATGCTGCAGGACCGCTCATTTGAGAATCGGTTTCCCATGCTCTCGGGTATTGAAATGGAATATCGGTGGGGCGGCAGATTATGCCTGACACTGAATTCAGTACCGGCCTTTGGTGAAATTGAAGAGCGGGTCTGGTCCGCCTGCTGCCAGAACGGACTGGGGACGGTGAAAGGTACACTGTCGGGCATGATGGCTGCGGAGCAAGCCGTCTTGGGCAAATCCGAACTGCTTGACCTGTTTCTGGACTACCCTAACCCTTCCCGACTGCCACCGGAACCCTTCCTCAGCATTGGTGCCAATGCCACCATGCGCTTCAAGGAGTGGCAAGCGGGGCTTGAACTCTGACGTTTATCTGAAGCCGGCCGCTGGCCGGCTTACCCGCTTTCTGTAGCTGCAATACCTTGTACCTGCATCACCTCATATTGACCTAAAAACCCTTGTTGATTTCAACATCGCTTTAAACGCCGATCATCTCGTCTGTTCTGGCTTGTTTTATCCAGCTCAGCGTTCTCTGTGCTCAACCACACAGTCCCGCAGGCCTGCTCAATCGAAGCGCCCTCCCCTTTATCCCCGACAAAAACCGGTGGTTTTCATGGTTCAGATGAAAACTCTGTTTTCATACTGCCATTGAGTGAAAACCAGCAGAAATAAGGCATGAAAAGCGCAAAAACCAATAACTTCAGGTTATGGATAGCACAGTAAATATATCATTGGACGGTTTTTGCCCCCCCTCCATATACTGATTGAACGTACTCATAGCGCTGTCGAAGGTCACCTTCGGATGATCACAACAGTATTTGAGAGCAACCAAAAGACAACAATAACAAGGGTTACTAGCATGAAGTTTATTGCTAAAAAAATTGCCAAAACCACACAGATTGTTACGGTTTCCGCAGCGATTGCTCTGTTTGGCGCAGCCGAAGCCACTGCCAGTGATAACAACTACAAATTCAAACTTGCTCTTGAGTCAGGGGACCGTGACTCCGCTCAGGGTAAATCCATGCAGAAATGGGCAGATTTGATCAAACAGAACTCCGATGGCCGCATGAAAGTGAATATTTTCTATCAGGGCGAGCTGGGTGGTCAGCAGGAGATGTTCGATCAGTTGGTCAAGGGCAACATCGATATGATGGTGACCTGGCCGCAAACCTCTTATGACGAGCGCCTGGCGGTCAACTACATTCCGTATCTGACCCTTGGCTGGGATGATGCACTTGCAGCCTACGGCGAGAACGGCTGGCTGAAGAATATCCTCGGCCCGGTCTACAAAGATATCGGCCTGAAATATTTCGGCCCTTATCCTGAAGGTTTTGGCGGCATTGCCACCAAAGGTCGCTACGCGACTTCCTTCGAAGCTGCGAAAGGCATGAAAGTACGTTCACAGCCGGTATTCCCTCTGCCACAGACCATGAAAGCCATGGGTTTCCAGGCCGTGCCAATCGATTGGGCTGAAGTTTACACCTCTATCCAGACAGGCGTCGTGGATGGGGACTCCAGCAACGTGATCTACTGGGATTACGAGTACTTCCGTGATCAGCTGAACTACTACGTTCATTCAAAACACAACTTCTCCTCTTACGCATTGCTGATGAGCGATGAAACCTGGGCTGAGCTTGACGCTGAAGATCGCAAGATCATTGAAGAAAGCGCTCAGGTGATCATTAACGAACAGTTCAAGGCCGCAAAAGCTGAAGATGAGAAATGGATCAAGGCTGCTCAGGAAGCGGGCATGGAATACATCGTGCCAACCACTGAAGAGATGCAGGCCTGGGTAAAACGAGTGCGTGACGAAGTATGGCCACAGGCTGAGGAATCCCTCGGCAGTGAGCTCATGGCTAAACTGCGCGCTAACGCCTCTGTACCTCAGTAAGTCGTCATTAGTTCTATCCTTATAAAAGCTCTCTGAGCACAAACGACCGGCGGAACCCCGTCGGTCGTTACAAGAAAAAAAGCGGGTTACCAATGACTATTCTCCTCTCCTCCATAAGCACGATTGATCAACTGATCTCCGCGGTGATTAAACCTATCGTTGTGCTGATCAGTTCAGCGATTGCACTGATGCTGACTTACGGCATTTTCACCCGGGCGATACTCGATCAACCCGTGTTCGGCCTTGAAGAGCTGGTCCTTATGAGCGCCATGTGGCTCTACATGCTCGGAGCCGTACTGGCTTCCAGAGATCGCTCTCACCTCTGCGCAGACTTCGTGCAGGTTTTTACCGATAACCAGAAAGTGATCAGCTTTATGCATTTGCTGGCCACTTTTATCTCACTGGTGATGGCTGGCTTCTTTGCCACCTGGAGCTTTGACCTGATGCAATGGGCCTTTGAAAAGAGCCAGACCACTACGGTGTTTAAACTGCCCTGGTATCTGTCTCAAAGCAGCCTGTTTGTGGCCAGTGTTTTATTTATCTTTTATCTGATCCGCGACCTGCTCAACGATCTGAATAGCTTTAAAAATGATTAACGACCCACGGAATAGCGGCGTAGTCAAAATATAAATATAAAGTATTAGGGTTTTATTATGGGTGCTTTAATTGCAATCGCCGCTGTGGTGATATTAATGATGATTGGCGTACCGGTGGTCTTTTCATTCGCCGCCATGACGCTGATTCTTTCCGTGATGTACGAGGTCGATATCTCGTCTCTGATGACCACCGGCTTCTGGTCGGTTAACTCCATCATCCTTCTGGCGCTCCCCCTGTTCATCATGACCGGCTACCTGATGCAGGCCGGTGGACTGGCCGCCCGACTGGTAGAGTTTGTTGAAAATCTGGTGGGACGCTCACGCAGTGGTATGGGCTCATCCATGGTCTTGGCCTGCGGTGTTTTCGGTGCTATCTCCGGTACCGCCTCCGCCGCCGTAGCCTCAATCGGTACCATTATGATCGGCCCGATGGAGCGCCATGGATATAGCCGCGAATACACCAGCGCCCTGCTCGGCATCTCCTCATTACTCGGCCTGCTGATTCCTCCCAGCATTACCATGATTCTGTATGCAGTAGTAACCCGACAGTCCGTAGCCGCCTGCTTTCTGGCAACCATCGGTCCCGGCATTCTGCTGATAATAACGTTGTGCTTCATGAACTGGCTGAAGATGCGCAATCACCCGGATGAAGCCGCTGAGAAGATGAACATGCGCGAACGCGCCGAAGCAATCGGTGGCAGCTTCTGGAAAGCGCTGCCCGCACTGATGCTGCCTGTCATCATTCTGGGGGGTATTTACGGTGGTGTATTCACACCGACAGAAGCCGCTGCCGTTGCTGTTGTCTACTCTGTTCCGGTTGGATTCTTTATCTATAAAGAGCTGGATTTCAAGAAAATGGCAGCCTGCCTGATTAACGCAGCCGCTACCACCGGCGTCATCATGGTCATTCTGGTATTCTCATTCGTCGCCAGCCGCATCTTCACCTTCGAGCGGGTTCCTCAGGAACTCACTGAGCTGATGATGGATCTGTTCCAGAATAAACTGCTGATTCTGCTGGTCGTGAATATCTTCCTGATCCTGCTGGGCATGATTATGGATGATGTCAGTGTCGTTGCGATTATCAGCCCGCTGCTACTGCCCGTGATGGTGAATATCGGTGTCGATCCGGTTCACTTTGCAGCGATTGTCGGTACCAGTGTGGTCATTGGCTGTAACAGCCCGCCGATGGCGCCAATTCTGTTTATGACCTGCCGTATCGGTAAAGTAGGTATGTCTCAGGTGATGCGTCCGGCCCTTGGCTTTATGGCATTCGCTGCCCTGCCCGTCATGCTGGTCACTACCTACTGGCCACCACTGGCGCTTTATCTGCCAAGACTATTTGGTTATATCAACTGAGCGAACCATGCTCCCGATCAAACAGGGCTTTATGCCCTGTTTTCGCATGTTCGAGGTAGCGATATGAAACCGCTGACTAAGCAATTCTGGCTGGGCGTAAAAGATCTGATGCCTCTGGTATCCGGAATCCTGCCCTTCGGGCTCATCGCCGGTGCTACCGGCGTTTCACTGGGCATGACCCCGGAAATGATCATGGGCATGACCCTTTTATTCTTCGCGGGTTCCGCGCAACTGGCCAGCTACAGTCTTATTCAGGATAACGCGCCCTTCCTGATCATACTGCTGACAGTCATCGTTATAAATTTACGCTTCGCTATCTATAGCGCCAGCTTCTCCGGACTGATCGGCCCTCTGCGAAAACGCTATCGTTTCCCACTGGCCTATATGCTCTCCGATCAGGTTTATGGTCTCTGTCAGCGCCCGGAACAGGTGGAAAAAACAGCACCTGAACGGCTTTTCTATCTCAGCGGTGTAGCCAGCTCTATGCTGCTGGCCTGGATTGGTTCTGTCGCGCTCGGCATCGTTTTGGGCTCGGAAATTCCACCGAGCTGGTCCCTTGAATTTACTATCCCACTGGCCTTTCTCACGATGCTGGTCGGCACCATCAGTAACCGACGAATGCTGCTGGCAGCCATCATCTCGGCCAGCGCAGCCATTATCTTTTACGCCTTACCTTACAACCTGGGCTTTCTGATTGCTGTCGGCTGTGGCGTCCTCAGCGGCTACCTGATTCGCCCAAGTCACCCATAATGGATCAATGACCATGAACACGACTGAGCTCTGGTTTCTCTTTGCCGCTGTTGGTCTGGCAACTTTTCTGGTCAGGCTTTCTTTTATTCAGTTTCATGCCAGAACCGATACCCTGATCCAACGCTATCGGCACGTTTTAAGCCTGCTACCTGCTGTGATTCTGGCCGCGCTCTGCGCGCCCTCTCTCCTGTTCAGCAGACCCATAGCAGAGTTTTCGATCAGCGCTGAACAACTGGCAGCGGCGACGGTAACAATAGTGATCGCCAGGTTTTCACGCAGTGTACTCTGGCCTGTGGCCGGAGGGATGCTGACGCTCTGGATGCTCAACAGCATCGGTTAAGGCACACAGATCCGCCCAACTTATGTCTATACTGCATTTCATAATCCGTGCTGCGGTAATGCGGTATTGCCAATCAGTACCCAGTGTATTCCGGTTTAATCGGATACTCCCGGGAAACGAGTTAAGCGCTGCGATGAGTCAGTTCCCAGTCCACCTTGCGGGTAAGATCAGGCGGGCCTGCGCAATCGCGCTGACCTGCCTTCTGTTAACCCCTGCTGTTTATGCAGGTGATAACACTCTGCGCCTGACGGCCAATGAATGGCCGCCCTACACATCCGCCCGGATTCAGGGTGGGGGTCTGGTTGTAGAACTGATCTCAGCCGCTTTTAAACGGCAGGGTATCAACACCCGCTGGGAGATAATTCCATGGAACAGAGCCCTGCGCGAGGTTGCGTTTAACCAGTTAGACGGCATGCCCGCCTGGTATAGCAGTGAGCGTGCCCGAAAGTTTCTCTACAGTGATCCGATCCTGCTGAATAAGATTGTGCTGGTAAAACGGAAAGACCGGGTATTTTCCTGGAACACCATTGAAGATCTGACCCCTTACACATTTGTACTCCTCAGAGGCGGTGTTCACTCCGAAGAGTTTGATCACTCAGACAAGATCACCAGGCGGTATGTCTCAGAGGAGGAAAGTGCAATAAAAATGGTCGCAGAAGGCAGAGTAGATCTCACCATCAGAGACGCCGGCATGCTGAACTACTCTCTGCAAGGGCCTCTGCAGGAGTACCAGGACAAAGTAGAGATGGTAACTCCCGCCCTCAGCTACAACCATCTGTATTTTATGGTCTCCCGGAACCACCCCAGAGCTACAGAGATTATCGACACCTTCAACAAGGGGCTGAAAACCATCAAACTGGATGGCACGATGACGTCCCTGAAACAACAGTATGGTTTTTCACCCGATCAGGCAGTGGAGTAAAAAGGACTTCGACGGTAAACGCTTAAGCGGCTTGTCGTAATAATAAAAAATGCCGCCGTATGCCAGACAATCGTTTTGGCCAATTCCCATAAAATATCTGAGCATCATAACGCCTCACAATCATAACAAGATGGTAGTTGTATGCCCGGTATCAATCTCAGCTTCAAGCACAAACTTCTGCTCGCCATTGGCTTGACCTTTATAGGCTATTTATCACTGTCTACCCTTTCGGTTTCCTCACTGGCCTCGCTCAGTGAAACATCCGAAGATATTGACCAGTTAAATCAGCAACAAACCATTCTTAACCAGCTCCATCTGGAAATCCTCAAACTTTCAGCAGAAGATGACAGCCCGAAAAATATGCAGGCAATCAACGGGCTTGAGCAGAAATATTCTGATTTATTTGCACAGTATTCGATTCCCGAAGAGAGTCAGGCATCCATGATGCCGTTACTCAGTAGCTGGATCACCAGCAAACAGGATGCTGCCCTGATACTGCAACAACTCGGTGATCTGGAGACCCGGGGCGAACTTTATAACTACAACCAGAAACTGCTGACATTAGAGCAATCACTCTTCAGTGTTTACCGTAAGACATTTAAAGCCTTCCATCTGGCGGTACTTGAGATGATTCAGACTGGCAGCCTTAAAAGTCAGGATGCAATCCAGTCTGAACTGGCTGAGTTAAACCGTCTGGTCGTAGAAAAAGATATGACGGATTATCTCGGCGAGCCGCTGGCCGCAGTAGAAGCCACTTTAAAGCCGCTGATCCTGCGTTACCAGCAACTAGAAATACTGTCAGTGGCTATGCAGCAAACCCGGGCTCAGTTAATCCAGCAGATCAGTGCAGAGAAGCAATCCTTAAATACCAAATTATCCGACGCAAGAGCTGTGGCTCAACAGAACGGTCAGGTCGTTATTCAACAGATTATTCTTTGCGGGGTTATTGTTTCATTGCTGGTTCTGGGGCTTCTTCTGTTCACCTGGCTGCAGGCTAACCGCACCCTCAGCCAGACCGTCGGTTCTTTACAAAAAGTTTCCTCAGGCGATCTGAGTATTAAGCTCAACGTCAATCAGCAGAGAAACGATGAGTTTGACCAGTTAGGCTTAGCCGTGAACCTGCTGACGCAAAACCTCTCCGATATGTTCAGCAAGATAACCAAAGGCAGTAATCAGGTTCAGCAGATGACTCACCAGCTACAGGCCACGCTGAGCAGCCTTACGGAGAGAAATATCGATGCAGGCCTGCAGGCGCAAACTGTCGCTGCCGCCGTTGAGCAGATCACAACAACGACTGCTCAGATGGCGTCTGAAACATCCGCCGCACAAAAACAGGCGACTCAGGCCAGAGATACCGCAGAGAACAGCAAAGCGGTAGTCACAGACGCGCTCAGCTCACTGGACCAGATTGGTCAGGTATTCACTGAACTTAATCATTGTGCAGGTGAGCTCGATAGCGCATCGAGTAAAGTGGACGGCGTGACCGACATGATCAACGGCTTAGCCGAGCAAACCAACCTTCTGGCACTCAATGCCGCGATAGAAGCCGCACGTGCGGGTGAAGCCGGGCGAGGCTTTTCGGTTGTCGCTGACGAAGTAAGAGCACTGGCGGAAAAAACAGTAAAGGCCACCAGCGATATCAACCAGATCGTTCAGGCCATGAAAATGCAGCTCACCTCACTTATGACCACTATGGATCAGGGCGCCAGCCGGGTCACCGAAAGCCTGCAATTGGGAGATCAGGCAGCCGGGGAGATTAACAACATCAGCAATCTGATTGTGCAGGTTTCAGAAACCAACAACCGGTTAGCGATTGGTATCGAGGAAGTCGCACAGACATCACATGAAATAAACCAGAACATGACGAAAGTGGCTGATACGGTCGAACAGAACATAGGGCTCAGCCGTGAAGTTCTGGATTTTTCAGGCAGCGTGACCACGCTGAGCGCCGAGCAGGAAACAATTTGCCGGCAATTCCGAACGGAATCTGACTGAGGAAAGCTAAAGAAAGCCAGCTTCGGACAAGCACCGGTCATCCCTTGATCTGTCGGCCACGCTGACTGTAAAGAAACTGCTTTTCAGCTCAGCGTTACAGAAGCGTGGCCGCACTTCTCAATCCGCTTGGGTATGCAGACTCTGCAGTGTATCTGCTAATAATTCCAGACGATCCTGCCCCCAGAACTGTTCGCCATCCAGCACATAGGCAGGTACGCCGAGTACCTCTTTGGCTATCGCATCTTGCGTGTTTTCCCGGTAAACCGCGTCCACCTCAGAGGAATCTGCTTGCAGCAGTATCTCCTCACTTTCCATGTTTAATGCATCCAGAAGCGCACGGATTACCTCCGGGTCGGCAATATTTTTCTGTTCTGCCCAACACGCGGCGAGTGCGCGCCCAAGAAACGCACCAGCGTCCTCGCCGGCGAGCTGCAGTGCAATCACACATTTATCGGCAAGACTGGGATCCACCGGGAAATAAGCCGGATGTAAATGGACCGGCAAGCCCCTTTTCCGTGCCCAACGACCGATCTCCAGCAAACGATAGTTCTGCCGGGCCTTGGGTCGCTCCTTAAGCGGAAGCGCGCCCGATTCGGCAAAGATCTGAGGCACGATAACAGGCTTATAAAGTATCCGGGCATGAAAACTGCCCGCCAGTTCCAGCAAACGCGTATGACCCAAATAGGTAAACGGAGAGAGGCTGGTACAGTAGTAGTCTATTTGCCTGTTCATGTCGGACGTCCCCGGTAGCATTATCACTAAGCAGATGAAAAGATTTGCCAGATTAATAGCATATCAGTGCAGGGCGTGAAAGCGGATCAGGATTATTCCGGGCCCGGCTACGCGGTCACAGTCACCGCAATAGCGGATAGTGTGAGGCTGCTGTTCAACTAATCCCGGTAAACAGCAGCCGTCTGATTGCCAGCCTGATTATTCCCTACGTTGAAGGATATACCCTGACCGCTAAAGCCTTGCCCATCGATATTGAAGCGATCAATACCATGCTTGTGGCGACGGTCGTTGACATATTTTCGAATCAAACAAGAACATAACAATTGAGTATGAATCACCTGCAACGCTATAGGCACAGAGCAAGCGCTTTTCATATCGGTTCTTTTACCCTAACGGGGAACAATTCAGTATTGCCTTAGACTGCATAGGATCTGACCAAGGTACTGAGCACTGAATTAAAGCCTATACATTAGGATTAAGGCCTAATAATAGTCATATCTTAATCAACAAGCTTTCTTCAATTCGCAAGAAACGGAGATACTCCACATTAAACCACCTGCCCCGCGGCAAACCCTGAGGCCCAGGCCCACTGGAAGTTGTGGCCGCCCAGATGGCCGGTGACATCGAGGCATTCACCGATAAAGTAGAGGCCGGGGGCTTTTTTCGCTTCCATGGTTTTCTGGTTGATCTCGTTGGTGTCGATACCGCCCAGCGTGACTTCCGCAGTGCGGTAGCCTTCGGTGCCGGAGGGTTTGATTTTCCACTGGCGGAACGCCTGTTCGACCTGTTCCAGATCTTTGTTGGAGAGGCTGCCCATAACCCCTGCCAGAGCGAACATCTGGCAGAGTATCTGCGCCATGCGCTTACTCATCTGCTGTGCCATCACATTCACCAGCTCCGCTTTAGGCCGGGCTTCACGCTGCTCTTTCAGCCAGGTGAGCAGATCAAATTCGGGGAACAGATCCAGCGTGACTTCGCCACCGGGTTGCCAGTAGGAGGAGATCTGCAGGATCGCGGGGCCGCTGAGGCCGCGATGGGTAAACAGCATATTTTCTACAAAGCGGGTCTTACCGATGCTGGCGGCAATTTTATGCGATACTCCCGACAGCTCCTTCAACAGCTCTTTCTCTTTCGGCTGCAGGGTAAAAGGCACCAGCGCTGCGCTGCAGGGCAGCACTTCAAGGCCATACTGCTGAGCAATGTCGTAAGCAAAAGGAGTCGCACCGCCATTGGGTATGGAGAGACCGCCGCTGGCAATCACCACTGAAGATGCAGCAATTTCGCCATCGCTGCTCTGTAACCGGTAGCCCTGCTCACAGGGCACAATGGCAGACACTGAAACGCCGGTGCGGATCTCATTGCCGGCCCATTCCGATTCGGTGAGAAGTAGTTGCAAAATCTCTTTGCTGCTCTCATTGCAGAACAGTTGGCCAAGCGTTTTCTCGTGGTATTCCACCCCGTGACGTTCGACCAGTTCGATAAAGTCCTGCGCACTGTAGCGGCTGAGAGCTGATTTGCAGAAATGCGGGTTAGCAGAGAGAAAGTTAGCCGGGCCGTTATGAATATTGGTGAAGTTACAGCGCCCGCCGCCGGACATCAGAATCTTCCGGCCCACCTTTGCAGTATGTTCCAGCACCAGCACCGAACGCCCCCGGTAACCGGCTGTTGCAGCGCACATCAGCCCTGAGGCTCCGGCACCGATAATCACCACATCATACTGCAACACGCGCACTCTCCGCTGATTTTGAAAGCGCGCTATCTTACCATAGCCCTGATCGCCCGGTGTCAGTTTTTATGGGAGCCATCGCACAGTGGCGGCGTGCCGGACTGCTTACACATGCAGAGCCAGACATCACCATCTTTTTCGGCGGTGAACACCACCGGATCGATGCCGGTACCCTGATGTGAACCATCACAAAACGGCTGTGAAGCAGAGCGCCCGCAGGCACACCACGCGTAGGTCTGGCCCTCTTCCAGATGAACTTTGGCCGGCGCATCCCCTGCCCGGTGTACCGGTGAATGAGACATAGCATGGCACTCCTCTGATTTAGGGTTCGGTTTCCACTAAACGTAGAAGAGAGCCGGGGTTTGAGCAAACTTTGCTCAGCCTGCAGATTGCCTCAGGCGCTGAAGATTAGCATCAAGCCACTGCTCAAGGTTACCTTTGAGCGGCTTCTGTAAACCATTGACCTGCCACACACCGGCAACCGGACTGCCTTTACCCGTATCCCGCTTAAGTTGCAGTGCGTCAGGGGCACAGTCAGAGACAGCCACCGGTAAGTTGGTGGCCCGGGCCAACGGCATCAGTTCAGGGCTTAACAGGCAGATCTCTGCCAGATCATGATCGATCAGCCACTGATCCATCTGCAGTGCATAATCCCGCACCTGTTGTTGCAATTGCAGTTGGTTGGCCCGAATGGTGGCGGCATAGCGCGGCCAGATCCGCTGCATATCACGCGCCAGTATCTGACTCATCACCTGCAGATTATCCGGTGCCATCCAGAATGAGGTGCGGTTATCGGTATCTTCCCGGCTCAGGCTGATCCGGGCACCGCCATTGAGCAGTTCGGAAGCCGCATCCAGCTCAATCACGGCAACGTTATTCGCACGCAGGTGTTTCAGCAACGCCTGTTCCGGCCAGACTGACTCGATGGTCGTCAGAGCCGTTACCGGTTCCAGCCCGGAAATCACGTTGCCGCTTTTATGCTGCAACCAGTTACCGATCCGGCTGACCGGCAGACGTTTCGGAGGCAGGTAGATGGCTTTAACCGGTGTTCCGTTCAGCAGGGCCTGATTGAGTGCATGCAGCACGGGCAGTGCACTGACAATCGATGCATCCGGTTGGGCTTTACTGTGGGCCTGTGCAGGTGTGAGGTAAAACAGAAAAAGTACAGAGGTAAGAGCAATCAGTGTTCGCATATCAGGCCTCAGGCATACGCATTCATTCGGTTAATCAATACGGCGAGAACAAACCCAAGGCTCGCCAGCAGCACGATGGAAGCGCCGGATGGAATCGGCAGTTCAAGCGCCATCGGCAGAATAATCCCCAACACACAACAGGAGGTCGACAGCAGAATATTCAGCCAGAAAAATTGCCGCAGGTTGTGGCTGATCAAGCGGGCCGTCGTCGCCGGAATCAACAGCATAGCGCCCACCAGTACCGCACCGGCGATCTTTACCGCCGCCACAGTAATCAGCGCAATGAGGGCGACAAATACATAATCGAACAAGCGGGTATTGATACCGCTCACCTGCGCCAGTTCAGGGTTCAGCGCGGCCTGCAATGCCTGATTACCAAAGCAGATCGCCAGCAGGGAGCAGATCGCCGCAATCACCGCCAGTACCAGCAGGTCCTGATCCTGAACCGTAAGGATCGAGCCAAACAGCACATTTTCCAGAATATGGATGTTTACCTTACGCGCCACATAGAGCAGCAGCGCGGCCCCTATAGCGATGGCCACCGCCAGAAACACGCCGACCAGTGCATCATAAGGCACCTCGGTACGGCTCTTTACCCAGTGCAGCAACAGGGCAAAGATCAGGCAGAAACTGAACAGCGAGGCATACGGGTGCGCCGCCGGCTCGCCCAGCAGAATCCCTATCGCAATACCGGTCAGGGCTGCGTGCCCTACCGCTTCGGAGAAAAAAGCCAGACGCTTGATCACCACCAGACTCCCCATCCCCCCCAGCAAGGGGCCGATGATCAGCGCCGCCACCAGCGCATTGATCAGAAATCCGTATTCAAAGATCGCCGGCAGGCTTCCCGCCTCTGCCAGTTGAAACACCCAGTTACGTAATGCCTCCATCAGGCCACCTCCGCCATCGCACTGCCAAACGACGTCTCAGGCAGGCTCAGCAGATGCGGATGCCCGCTCTGTTTTAAGCCACCGTCTACCAGCAGGACATTGTCGGCATGCTGCGCAACAAACTGCATGTCGTGGTGCACCATGATCAGCGTTTTCTCCTCTGCCCTGAGGCTCAGTATCAGTTCGGCAAACAGCGTCTGCCCCTCTGTATCCAGCCCGGTCATTGGCTCATCCAGAAACCACAGATCCGCCGGCCGGCTCAGCGCAAGTGCAAACATCAGGCGCTGACGTTCACCACCGGAGAGCCGCCCCAGTTGCAGGCCGGCTTTATCCTGCATCCCTACCCGGCACAACAAATCCGTTACCTGCTGACGGCGCTTCAGTCCGGCACCCAAAAACACCGGGCGGCGACTGACAGCCGAGAGCAAAAAATCAGCGCAGGTCACCGGCAGTACCTGATCAAATCGTGGCTGCTGCGGTATATATACCGGACGCTGCGCCTTACCCGGCCAGTGCCGGATAATCTCACCCCGGTAGGCAGTCAGCCCCAGCAACGAACGCAACAATGAGGTTTTTCCTGCGCCATTAGGCCCCACCAGCAGATGCAACTGCCCTGCTGCCAACTGGGCATTCACAGGGGCCAGAATGGTTCTGCCATTCAGGCTCAGGCTGAGGTTATTCACGCTGATTTCCGGTCCCATTCAGGCCCCCTTGTTCACTGCAGACTGGATCGCCTCAACCAGTGTTTTCAGGTTCGCTTCCATCTCCCGGTAAACCAGATCCGGGTCATACTCACCAAATGTCAGGTGGGAGAAGTGATGCAACTGAACCCCGGTGGCTTCCTCCACCGTCGCCACATAGCGATAGTCCATATTCAGCTCGGTAAACAGCAACTGCACATTGGCCTGCCGAATCCGGTCGATGGTGGCCTGTAACTGACTGGCACTGGGCTCAACACCGTGAGCCGGTTCAATCACCGTATCGACACCGATTCCGAATTCCTGCAGAAAATACCCGTAAGCGTTGTGGGTACTGGCGATGCGGATGCCCGTCAGATCCAGCCCCAGCAACGCTTTGCTGTAATGATTTTTCAGTTTGCGCAGCTTACGCGCATAAGCCACCGCGTTTTTCTTGAAGAACGTGGCGTTGTCCGGGTCCAGCTCACCCAACGACTCGGCGATGGTATAAACCTGCCGCACTGCCGCACTGATCGAAACAAAAGTATGCGGATTCCATGCCCCCTGCGTATTCTCCGCCGCCAGCAGTGGGACGTCGCGGTTGGCGTGGATCAGACGCAGATGATCACGCTCTTTCCCATACTGACTCTCCAGCGTTTCCAGCGCCCGGAACGCAAACTCATCATGGCCAATTCCGTTCACCACCAGCGCGTCCATGGTCATCAGGCGTTTCAGGTCTGCCGGTTGCAGCTCGTAGCTGTGGGGGTTAAACCCGGCTTTCACCAGCGGTACGATCTCAGCGCGGTCCTGCACAATATTCGCCACATAGGCATAGTAAGGGTGCAGTGTGATACCGACTTTCAGCGGGGCTGCCGACAGATTCAGACTGAGCAGCAGAAGAGAAAAAATAAAGCCTGGTTTAATGATGTTCATCGACGGTCTGCCATGAGGTCAGATCAGCGCAATCTGCGCTGAATCCGGGATTAAAATACCAATACACGCCGGAGTCAGATGCCCCCGGCTTAAGAATAAATGTCGCGTCTCCGGGGGACCCCGGCACGCCGTAATAACATCCCCCGGCCAGCAACTGCCACTGATACTGCCCGGCATGCTCCGTATCCGCTGCAAACGGCGGCAGTTGCATATCTACCAGCTCAGCCAGAGCCGGCAATACTCCGGGATCAGAGGTGATAAAGCGGATCTCGTCGGCCGCGTTGATCAGCGATGTCAGCATCGCCCGGCCCTGCAGATCCAGATGCAGATGGGTCGTCGCGCTCCGGGTCTGAGTCTGATTAAACTGCAGTAACATGGCGGCCGCAGTCAGGATGATTGCGATACAGAGCAATAGCCAGCCACTCTCACGACGGCCATCATCGGGCAGGAGCCGCTCCCGCGTGCCGCCCGAATTAAAGCTCGCCATAGTCCACCTCTACCGGGAATTCATGCCCGGAATCAAACTGGATATAAAACTCGCCCTGTGGCTGGCTGAAGCTGACCAGTGAGCGCTGATCCGCCTCGGCTTCGGCAATCAGATTTTCATCGTAATCGTACAGGCGCACCGGTTTACCTGTGGCTTTGGAGCCATCACTGAAACCAACCCGACATTCGATCATTTCGCTCTGTGCTGCACATTCCATCATCGGATAATGCGCCAGGGCGCCCGCGGAGATCATCAGCCCCGTCAGGCCACCAAGGAGAGTCAACGGCCGGATCATTCCGGCAGTACCTCAAAGCTCATATAGCGGATCGACATTTTGTAATCTGCCAACGGGCTGTCTACCGGGCTTTTCAGGCTCGCACCGAGCAACCAGGGGCCTGCCTGCTCCGGGGTAAAGCGGATAGCGCCCTGCTGATCAGTATTCAACTGCAGAGCGCCACGTTCACTGCGATAACGGGTGCCGCCGGGGGTGATTTCCACTTCAACATCGCTCACCGGCTTGCCATCAAGCAGCAGCGCCAGCTCAACCGGCTCACCGACGACAATATCGCTCGGATGGGTCAGCAGATTAAGATCCAGACCTTTGGCCGCCGGGGTCAGAACGCTGTCACTCGGTGTGTTGTTGGTGACATAGGTTCGGGTCGACAGATCGATCAGCAGGGTAGATACGTCACGGGCATTTTTCGGCAACCGCTGCTTCGCTTCCTGTTTGTTCGCCATCATCCGCTTCGGGGTATCCCGTTTGCCGGATTTATAGCTGGTAAAGTAGAACGCCGGGCGCTGTCCCTCAATCTTGTAGGTTCCGTTCTGATCCAGATACAGCTCAAACACACTGCGCCGATGGCCTTTGAAATAGCTGCCCAGCGGTTGCCGGTCACCATCCGGCGCATACAGCTTAAAGCTGTCCAGCGGTACACCTTTGTCATAGGCAAAAACCGTATGCGATGCACTCACATCAAAACTGACCCATTGCCCCTGACCCTCTTCAGTCGACAGAGAAAACTCACTGGGCAGTACCCACAGCGGATGAGCCTGCGCCATCGATGAGATGGCCAGCAAACCGCCCAGCAGGCAGCTTTTAACAGGGTGACGTATGCCTTTAAACATGGTTATTTCTCTCCAACACTGATAACTACCGGGCCCAGTTCTTCGCCGGCATCCAGACGGTAAGTCTGCGCCGACTGGCCCAGGGTAAATTTCTGCTTCAGCAGGGTGTGATCGCCGTGCTCGCGCACAGCTTCCAGATAGAGGGTGTACTCGCCATCCGGCAACGCTTGTCCCTGCTGATCCTCGCCATGCCAGATCAACTGATAATCCCCCGGTGGCCGGGTGGCACCAGAGACACCATCCAGCTCGCTTTGATAACGGCCATCTTTGCGCCACCAGCGGCGAATATCCTTGAGCCATTTTTTGTCGTCATACCAGACACTCACCGTACCCACCGCACGGCGCTCGCCTTTACGTTCAACCCAGACCGCCAGAAACGGCCGCTGATACTTCGCCACCTGCAGTTGCGGCAGGGTAAAATCGATCTGCACCTGCTGCGCAACCGCCGGGACAGCGCCCAGCAGACAACACACCAGCAGTGCAGGATTAAGGATGCGTTTCATGCACACTCCGTATTTAAGTCAGAATCACCCAGAGGTAGGCGCTGCCAAACAAACCGCTCCCCAGCAGGCTGAGTGAGATCAGACGCTGGCGCTTTTTCTTTTGCGGCAGCACCAGCCAGAATCCGGTCAGGGTAAACAGCAGCATGGCGACGGCTGAGAGGTCGATAAAGCCGCTCCACAGCGCACCGGAATAGCGCCCCATATGCAGATCATTGAGCGTCGCTACAGCGCCGTAGGTCTGTTTTTCCAGCAGCACGGAGGCGCTTTCCAGATCCACCTCAGCCAGGCTGTAACCACCGGGACGCTTCACATCGATCACCATCAACTGTGAATCGGCCTCCCACTCGTAACTCACCTGATTCCCCAGCACCTGATATTCCCGGCTGAGCCAGCGGCGTACCTGCTCAGCCTGCGCCAGCGGATCTTCCCGCCACAACTCAGGCTGCGCCAGCATTTGCGGCAATGGCAATTCCAGCCTTTCAGGCGCAGGGGCATCGGCAAACCAGTCGCGATGGTTCAGCGTCAGGCCGGTCAGGGTAAAAAACAGCATCACCAGCAGCATCAGCATGGAGGTATAGACGTGCAGCAACCGGACCAACCGGTTTACTTTGCTGCTTTTCTTTGGCCTGACAGTAAGGGACTGATTCATTAATCTAAATAACAATCAAAATCATTAATTTATAGCTTGAGTCAACTGACGCCAAACACCCATACATTCTTTACAATCGAAAAGCGCCCGGACAATTGCCCGGGCGACACTCTGCATCTTTCCTGAAGGGGGAGGAAATAATCAGAAGCTGTAAGAAGCGGAAAGCTTGAAGTTACGCCCCGGCTCGTAGTCGGTCAGGTGCAGTGCCCCAAACACCGGGTGGTTCGCATCACCGATGCGGGAGGCGTGGGAGGCGTAGTACTCATCGAACAGGTTCTCGATACCGGCGGTCAGAGTCAGTCCCTGAATCGATACCGGTGTCCAGTTAGCCGACAGGCTGTGCACATCGTAAGCCGGCTTATCGTAGTACTCCTCTTCCAGAATGAACTGGCTGGTCCAGTTAAGCGCCAGATTCTGTGACGGAATGTAGTAATCCAGACCCAGTGCAATGCTGTCACCTACTTCGCGAGAGAGAGCCTCACCGGTTTCCCGATTCTCGGAGCCGGAATGCGCGTAAGAGAGGCGTGCATCCAGATTACCCTGACTCAGCCCCACACTGGCTTCGAAACCGCGCAGGCGGTAGTCGCCGACATTTTCCAGCGTTCCGTTACCTTCATCGTCGATGTAATCATCAATATCTGTCTGGAACAGGGTCAGGGAGAAGTTCAGCCGATCTAGCCCGGCCACCCCGGATTCTTCGAAGGACACACCCAGTTCATGGTTGATACCGGTTTCTGCTTTCAGATCCGGGTTAGCAGCCGATGTAGAGCTGGAGAACACTTCAGACAGGTTTGGCCCCTGGAACAACTGAGTGCTGCTGGCACGGAGGGTCCAGGCATCGGTCAGCGGATAAGCCGCCGCCAGACCCAGCGTGGTATCGGTAAAGGTTTTATCTGAGGCGGTGGTGTCGAGTTTGTAGCGGTTATAGCGAGCACCCGGCGTCAGCACAAAGCCATTTTCAAATTCGATCGCATCTTCCACAAACAGGGCCATCGAGGTGGCCTCTTCCGGACGAACCAGTGCGCCATCTTCCAGACGTTCGGTCTCATGCTTCCAGGTTTCCAGACCGTAGCGCAGGGTATGCAACACGCTGTCACCTTCCAGCACAGACTCTGCCAGCAGGTTCAGACCCCGGTTCACCGATTCACCCTCAGCGTAACGGTAGGATGCACGGCTGTTCAGCGCTTCATCACGCCACAGGTGCATCGTGTTCTGGTAGAGGGTTGCCCGCAGGTTGACAGCATCACCCAGATCCAGCTCGTAGTTCAGGGTCAGGGTTTCACGTTCAAACTCGGTCGGGTAAACCGTGTTGTCGGTAATCGCCGCATTGGTCAGTGCGCCCATGTCCGCACGCGGCGCGTAGTCACCTGCATCGGTGTATTTGTCGTAGCTGAACTCCACCCGGTTGGCATCATCAATATCCAGCCCCAGTTTGACCAGTGCGTTATCGATCTCACCGTCGTTACCGATGCTCTCATTGCCCGAGCCATCTTCCGGGTTGTCACGGTTGGTAGTGTTAAAGTAGGCCAGCAGATCCAGTTGATCATTCAACTGGCTGTAGGCGGTAGCGGAGTATCCAAAGTAGTCGTTGCTGGCAACGCTGGCATGCAGACGGGCACCGATTTTCTGGCCCTCTTTCAACAGGTCTTTGGCGTCTTTGGTTTCAAAGGCAACGCCACCGGAAAGGCCGCCATTAATCACCGAGTTGGTGCCCACCTGAAGATCAACCGCCTTAAGAATATCCGCGTTGATCAGCAGGTTGCCCATATGGTGGTACATAAAGTTGTTCTGACGGGCACCGTCGATGGTGATATCCAGATCCAGATCCTGCATACCACGGATATTGATACGCTGGTTGGTTGAATGGGCGCCACCGATATCCACACCGGGCTGATCACGCAAAAGGTCACTCAGGTGATCTGCCTGTTTCAGTTCGATATCCTCACTCAGCAGTGAGGAGGCATTGCTGATCTGCGTGCCCCATACCTGAACTTTACTGTTTTCGACAACCGGGGTTTCTGCCCAGGCCTGGGTGGCGATGCCGACAGCCAGCACCAGAGGTAATTTGGTAGCAACAAGCGTTTTCATTTGCGTTATTCCGATAATAAATAATGAGAATGATTTGCATTATTTATATCTACTGCAAAATTCCAACACCCTTTACACAATTTACAATTCAAAACCGGTTCAGGCACCTGCCGGCAGCGTGAGGACAATATCCAGACCGCCCGCCGTATTCAACTCTGCGCGGATCTCTCCACCTAAAAGGCGTACCTGCCGTTTACACAGCGCCAGACCGAGTCCAAAGCCTCCCACTTCGCGGGACCGGGCTTTATCGGTGCGAAAAAACGGATCGAAGATTTTCTCCAGATAAGCCTCAGGTACGCCCGGCCCCCGGTCAGAAATTGTCACCCGATACTCCCCTTCCCTGCTGCAACAGGACACCCTCACCGGCTCATCTTCAGGTGAATATTTCAGTGCGTTACGCAGGGCATTTTCCAGTGTCTGTGCCAGCGCCATCTGAGAGGATTGCCGCAAGGGTAGCTGCGCCGGGTAATCTCGCCGGATCTGCCGCCCGGGAAACTCAAAACCGGCGTCTTCACAGATCAGGTCCAGCAAGGTTGTCAGGTTAAATGCATCCCCGGTCTCTATTTCCGGCTCCCCTTCGAGCCACGCCAGCGTCAGTGCATCCTCAACCAGTTGGTGCATCTGGGCCAGTTCCCGTTTCAGACGCGGCTGCAACTCACCGATCCGTTTCGGTTCGGTTTCGCTGATCTCCAGTGCCAGCGCCAGACGTGTCAGCGGAGTTCGCAGCTCATGGGAAAGATCCCCCAGCAACTGTCGCTGGGAGCTGACCAGTTGTTCTACCTGATCGGCCATACGGTCAAATGAAATCGCCACCCGGGTCAGTTCATCGGCGCGCCGCCGACGGATGTCGGGTAAAACCCGCGCAGACAAGTCACCATCGGCCAGACGCAGCGCCCCCTTATTCATCGCCTCCAGTGGCTGCATCAGATAACGATAAGCCAGCCAGCAGAACAGGGTCATAATCAGTGAGGGCAGTATGATGGTCAGCAGACTGTGAACCAGCGCCGTATTGCCCTGCGGATACATGCTTCGCGGCAACTGCAGAATAAAACTGCCGCCGCTACGGGTGAACGGCTCACCGATCAGCAGGTGCTGCATAAACGGGTGCACCGGCCAGTTCACCTGGCGCTGGAACCCAAGCCGGGGCCGCAGCACTTCGGGTATGGGCTGATCTGCCAGCAACCGGTGATCCGCAAGCCTGACGCCAGACCAGACCCCGTATTCCCGCCGGATCCTCTGCTGTACCTGCAGTACCCGGGCTTCATCACCCTGCAACAGGGCCCCCTCAATCTCCAGCGCCAGCTCACGGATCCGTGTCTGATTGTCCGCTGAGACTTCGGTCATCCCCAGCGTAATCCGGGATGAGAGGTGATGCAGACCCGAAAACAGAATCAGTGACAGCGCCAGCAAACTGAAGTTAAGACGCCAGAATAAGCGACGGTTCATTGATAGCAGTAACCCTGTCCGCGGATGGTTTTAATCCGTTGCAGAGCAGACACTGCGGTAAATTTGGAACGCAGATTACTGACATGCATATCCAGCCCCCGGTCATAACGGCTGAAAGGCTTGTTCAGTACCCGCTGGTAGAGATACGGCTTGCTCAGTATCTCGCCTTTGTGGCTGAGAAAGGTTTTCAGCAGTTCGGCTTCGATCGGTGTCAGCTCCACCTCCGCCTGTGGCGAAACCAGCCGTTGCTGCTGCAGATCGAGCACCAGCTCCTCATCCTCAAACCGACTGGGGCGCTCCCGGGTTGCAGGTTGCGCCAGACTGCGGCGCAGTAACGCCCTGATCCGCAGCATCAGCTCAGTCATATTGAACGGTTTCGGCAGATAGTCATCGGCACCGCCATTGAAGCCGTCGATCCGATCCTGTTCCGCACCACAGGCAGACAGGATCATTACCGGCGTATCACGATAACGGCGGAGCCGCTGTAACAGCTCCAGACCATCCAGCTCCGGCAACATTTTATCCAGTAATATAAGATCAAAGGTCTGGTTGATCGCAGTGATCAACCCCTCCCGGCCGTTGAAGCTCTGTACGGTATGATAGCCCTTCTGCCCGAGCATTCCGGCCAGCGCATCACTGACTTCACGGTCATCCTCAATCAACAGAATGCGTGCCGTCAGATCCGGCCTGACCGCAGCGGAATCCACCTGTACTCCCCGCTCCATCCAATCAGCCCTGGCGTTCACTGGCAGCCTCCAGTTGTTCCAGATAACGCATCCAGCCAGCCACAGACCGGGCGTAGCGATCTTCACGGGAGGCGTTAACAAAGGCGCTGCGTGCCTGCTCAAACTGCTTCATGTTGACCCGGGCGATTCCCAGCAACAACTGCAGCTCAGCCGGTTTGGCCGGTTTCTGCTGCAACGCTTTGAGCAGCAAGGTTTCTGCGCTGTGCCACTGCCCTGTTTTCAGATGCAACTGCGCCAGACGCACTGCGCGACTCTGGCGAGGGGCCTGAGCCTGAAGGCGATTCAGCACGTTAATAGCACGCTGATCCTCCCGCGCCCTGATCCAGGCGTTGGCCAGCAGATCCAGATTTTTGGCGTTGGCCCGGAGTACGCCCTTGCGCACCCCTTTATCCAGTATCTCTCCGGCAACATAGGGCAACTGCTGGTTCAGCAGGAGCTGCGCCAGCAGACGATAATCCCGTGCTTCGTTTAACAACCCGCGCTGATACCCCAGACGCTGGGTTGCCAGCGCCTGCTTTTCGGCCCCCTGACGTACCTGCAAAGAAACCAGTTGGCGCCAGTATTCGGGCTTATCTGCATAATGCTGCACCAGTTGCTGTTGCTGCCTGACCGCACCGGCCCACTGTTTCAGTTGCACGTGGGCACCGATCTGTAGCAGGTACCAACTGGCCGGTGCTACCTTACGCTGACTGATAGCAGCCCTGATCGGCGGTAGCACTTCGCGCCAGCGCTCCAGTTGCGCATTAGCCTGCGCCAGCAACAGATAATCCTCAGCTCTGGCCTTAGCCTCCGGCTGCTGCATCCACTGGCTGATCTCACGGATACAGTTTTTCCACTGCGCCTCAGTGCAATATAACTGGCCAAGCGTATGCTGCAGGTTGAGCATCTGTTCAGGCGGCAACGCATCCAGCCCCCTGGCCTGCTTCAGATAGCCGATAGCAGCCGGGTACTGCTCCAGTTGCAGGCTGACCTGCGCCAGATTATGGAAAACCAGCGCTTTGGCATAATCACTGCGAACCTGTTTCTCAACACTGAGCCACTGCTTTCTGGCTTCAGCCCATTGCCCCTGCTCCATCAACGGAAATACCGCATTCAACTGCCGGTATTCCGCTTCGGTCAGCCTTGCCTGAGCCGCCTGCGATGAGCCCGCGAAGATCAGGCATAACCAGAGGATAGACTGTGTAATAGGTTTCATGGGATTACTTCTCCAGTTTGAATTCCAGCTCCTGACGGGCCTTAAAAGGTACGGCCCGCCCCTCGACCCGGCGTATTTTGAAACGCCAGCGCTTGATCGAGCGAAGCACCGCATCATCAAACACCCCGGCCGGTGTCGAACGGATCACCTTAATGCTGTCCGGCTGAACCGTACCGGCTTCGGTCACCAGAAACTCCACCGTCACACTGCCCTCCTGCTTGCGGCGCAAGGCCCGTCGCGGGTAGCCCGGAGGCACCTGACTCAGCACCGTCGGGTTGCTGTCCAGATACAGCGCTGGCTGGGGTGGCGCCAAGGGAGCCAACGCAGTGAGCACCGGTTGCGAGGGCATCAGATCAGGAATATCGACCTGCGGCGCCAGCGTATCCAGCTCCGGCTGTGGCAGATCCATACTCGGCACCGGTGGAGCAGACTGCGGCACAATCTGCTCCGGTTCCGGCGGCTTCTGCCGTTGCCGCAACTGCAGCTCCGGATCTTCACGCAGCAAGTGGAAATTCAGCTCCGGTGTCATCGACGAATCCCGGTTTGCCTGTTGCGGGCTGAGCGAAAGCATTGCCAGCAGATAAAACAGCAGCAATACCGATAACACACCGCCCGGCAGGGCCAGCAACATGCGCAACATCAATCGTTACCCTCGCGGGTCGAAACGGTGTAAGCCACCTTCGCCAGTCGCAACTGATCGATCACTTTAACCAGTTGCCCGGTCGTAGACGCCTGATCCGCCTGAATCACCACATTGATCTCAGCCTGTTCACTCTTCAGACGTTCAATAGCAGGACGCAGCATACGGATATCAACCGGCTTACGATCCACCCAGATCTGATTCTGGTCAGAGATAGCCACCAGCACAGCAGTCTTACTTTGCTCCGCACTGCTGGCCGCACTCGGCCGGTTAACGTCGATACCCGCCTCACGCACAAACGAGGTGGAGACGATAAAAAAGATCAGCATAATGAAAACCACATCCAGCATCGGCGTCATATTAATCTCAGCTTCATCCTGTTGTTGTGAAACCAGCAAACGCTGCCTCATCGGTTTTCTCCTGTCTGTAGCACCAGACGCAAACGACTGCGCTCAGCCTCCGCCCAGCGAAATAATCGGTTGTAAAACAGCAGGCCGGCCACTGCGACCGCCATTCCGGTCATGGTTGGGAAGGTTGCACTGGCCACACCCGCCGCCATCATTCTCGGATTGCCCGTGCCATAGAGTGCCAGCGCATCAAACACCTGAATCATGCCGGTGACCGTGCCCAGCAGGCCGATCAGCGGACAAAGCGTAATCAGACATTTGATCATGGCGAACTGACTGTTCAGAGCGATATCGAGATCACAGACCCGGCTGCGTCGTACCGAGAACGTGGCAGTGCGCCCCAGCTCTGTGGTCAGCGCCTTCTTAGCCGCCGGATACTGCCAGAAGCGATACCCCAGCCTTTCCAGAATCAGACTAAACAGCACGACACCCACCAGCAGAATCAGGTAAAGCACCCAACCGCCGGTCTGAAAAAACTGGCTCAGTGCATAGAGCCAGTCATGCAGGCTAGGCAGCATGTGACAGCGCCTCAGGTTCTTCCCCGATTTCCGATTCCGCCAGCAGGCCGAGGCTTTTCTCCTGCAGCAACTGGCTGATCCGGCGACTGCGGGACGACAGATAGCTGTGACAGAACAGCAGCGGAATCGCTACCACCAGACCCAATACCGTGGTCATCAGCGCCTGAGAGATACCGCCGGCCATCAGTTTAGGATCACTGGTTCCGAACAGCGTGATGCTCTGGAAAGTCGCGATCATACCGACCACCGTACCCAGCAGCCCCAACAGCGGGGCCACCGCGGCCAGCAGTTTGATTATGTTCTGACCCCGTTCAATGGCCGGCAACTCCCGCAGGATCGCCTCATCGACCCGCAGTTCGCGCTGACTGAGAGAATCATCAGTTCCGTTCAGTGCCAGCAACACCCGCCCCAGCGGGTTGCCTGAATTCAGATTGAGCGGATCATTTAACTGGCTGCGCACCCGCAGTTCGCTGCGGGTCATCATCAGCATCTGCCATAACGCGACCAGCAGACCTATGCCACCCAGCGCCAGAATCAGGTAACCCACTTCACCCCCCTGACGAATCCGCTCCGACAGACCGGGCATACGCTCCAGCAATGCCAGCAACTGCCCGCGCGAGGGATCAATCAACAGATCGCTACCGGTGCCATTCAGATATTCCACAAACGCCTGCTGATCTGCCGCCGGGGGCTGTTTTGCCAGCACACTGAATAGTTGCTGTGAGGTGTTCCAGCTAAGAAACTCGCCCTCCGCCGTTGCTGCGGTGAAAGTACCTATGCGCAGCAGGTCGCGTACTTCAGACAAACCATCCCCCGCCGTTACCGGGGCCTTGATACGGGCAATCTCACCACTAGCGGTCATCTCCAGTTGTAACTGGTACCAGAGATTTTGCAGATCCTGCAGATCCGGCACCCGCTTTGAATCTGCAAATGCCAGTTGTCCGGTCCGCTCAGGGTATTCAGCACTGGTCATGGAGTCCTGCAACAAAGGACGCAGCTCTGCAGCCACTTCACGGGCAACACCAAAGACCTCACCTAACTGGCCGGAACGTTGCTGCAACGCCTCTTCCAGACCGGCCAAACGGGTATCATTGGCATCAAATTCAGCTTTCAGGCGGGTCTGTTCCGCTTCCGCTGCCTGCAACCGTAACTGACTCTCTTTCAGCAACTGTTCGCGCTGATCCAGCTCGGCGGTAAAACGGGCTTCACGCTGACGGTTGATCTGGGTGTCGTTACTGCGAATCTGTTGCACATCATCCAGCAATCCACGCAAAGGCACCGGATCAGCCATAACCGCACTACTGATACCCAGCACCAGCAAACCTGAAGTTAACCATTTATTCCGCATGAGCCACCTCCATTGCCGGCAACGGCAGATTCAGCAAAGCGGGAACCTGCTGCTGCAGTGCCACCTGAATCGCCTGACCCAGCGCCAGATTCTGCGCTTCATCCAACATCTGCCAGCGTTGCTGCGACGGTTGCCAGAGTGCACTCTGACGTCGATCCAGACTCTGATAGTAGAGCGCCACGCGCCCCAGACGGAGGAACGTCACCTGTCGGCCCTCTGCGTCCGGCAGGCTGCCACTGTAGGCTTCAAGCGTCCGCCCATACTCCACTTCCACCAGATAGGCCTGCAGAATCTGACGATACTTTTCCGCAACACTGATATCCGCACGCTTTAACAGGGCATGCAGGCGCGCTATTCGCTGCTGGCGCTCTTGTGGAAGAAACGGGGTATCTGCGGAGACAAACTGCTGCAGGGTACTGAGCATTCGATTCAGCATCGGCAGCACGCTCTGATCCATCTCTTCAATGGAGTCGATCTGTTGCTGCAGATCAGCCATTTCAGCCTGTTGCGAGGCGACCAGCTGAGCCATCTGCTGGTTGTAGGCTTCTGTCAGATCAGCCATGCGCTCATTAGCCAGATAGGTCTCGGTTGCCTCCTGACTATTCAGGTCAAGCTGATTTATCCGCTTCTGCGCCTTCTGACCGAGTTCATGCACTGCGCCCGCCTGTGCGCTTGCGGAGGGTAATTGTGCCGCGTTTGCCACAGCGACAGACAGTGCCAGGCTCAGCACCGTACAGGTAAACTTTCCATGCATGATCATTCCCAAGAGACAAATAAACGTTAATGAGAATGATTATCTAGCACATTCTTATACACATCAAGCTTCTTTATCTTCTTTACAAACTTGACGCAGGCAATAAAAAACCGAAACACAGGTTTCGGTTTTTCAGGCACATCCACAACGGTGAGTGCCGGCTGATTCAGGAAACAGAGGTTACTCCTGCTGTTCTTTATCCTGATTCAGCTTTTTAATTTTATCCGCCAGCCGGGTTTTGCGCTCAGCAGGCTTCTGGCCCGCGGCAGCCTCCTCTTTCTGACGTTCTTTTTCATATACAGAGACATGCTTTTTCTTTTTTTCCTGCGCTTTACGTCGTCTGCTGTCATAGCTTTCCGGATCCGCCAGACGCTCACGCCGACTAGGGGTATCGCTGGGAATAAAGCCTTTTGCCTTACGGCTTTTCTTCAATCGTGTCATTTTATTACCTTTTGCTCTCTGCGGCTTCTTCTGCTGCCGCAGCTTCAGCGGCTAATCTTTCCAGCTCAGCCAGATGACGCTTATGCTGCCATTCTGCCACTGTTTCAAAACTTATTTTACCGAGTTTTCCGGAACGTATCTCGTTTAACAACAGCGTTGCCGCCTTATTGCGGTCAACAATGCCACCCGGCCGTAAACACCCGCGGCGGCGGCCGATTTCGTCGAGCACCCCCTGTGCATGATCCGGCATCTCTTTCAGGTTGAAGCGCTCGGCCAGCCGTTGCGGATAATCCTGACTCATAAACCCGGTCGCAAACAGCGCCACATCCTCATGCTCGATCGCGGTATCCTTGATCGCGCCACTGGCCGCCAGACGGTAACCGGAATCCGGGTCTTCAATTTTTGGCCAGAGAATACCCGGCGTATCCGACAGCGCCAGCCCATTGCGGGCGGTAAAACGCTGCTGGCTTTTCGTCACCGCAGGCTCATTACCCACCTTGGCGATTTTGCGCCCCAGCAGCGCATTAATCAGCGTCGATTTACCAACATTGGGAATACCCATGATCATCGCCCGCACCGGCCGACCGGCATCAGAACGCCCCGGCACCATCTGTTTGCAGATCTCGGCGATACGGTTGATCAGTTTTTTCTGGGTATGATTCAGCGCCATAGCGCGGGTGTCCGGCAGGCTGTTGAAATACTCAAGCCAGGCCTCGGTTTTTTCATCGTCGGCCAGATCGCTCTTATTCAGCAGTTTCAGGGTTGGCTTGCCTTTGCGCAGAGTATCCACCAATGGGTTTTCACTGGATTGAGGCAGACGGGCATCAAGCACCTCAATAATGACATCCACCTCATCCATTACTTTGGCGATCTCTTTCCGGGCTTTGTGCATATGCCCCGGAAACCAGTTAATACTCATTGGCTAGTCCTAAAACGGTAAAAGTACACTATTATACTGCATGCAAAGTATGAATGCTGATCCGGCACCACCCGGGAAGATAATTAATCTGAAATTTAGCCGAATTGGGCTTTTCACCCCCCCAGTTGGTGGTAGACTTGGCTTTGTTCTGTTCATCCATGCATTAAGGATACTTCACGCTATATGGAACATACCGATAACTCTCAGGTCCTGATGGCGCGCCAGCCAATTTTTGACCGCAATCAGAAAGTTGTAGCCTACGAGCTGTTATACCGTACCGAAGATGCCCAGGGGCATGCTCTGTTTGCGAACACAGAGGCCACCAGTGAGGTTCTGCTCAATGCATACACCAGTATTTCTGACTCTGGTGAGATGCGCCGGGTTCCCGCTTTTATCAATCTGACCCGTGATATTCTGGTTGAACAGAAGCTGCCTGAAGTTTCCAAGAAACAGATCGTGCTCGAGATTCTGGAAGATATCGAGCCCGATGACGAGCTGCTGGATGCCGTCCGTAAACTTCACAACGACGGATACCGCATCGCCATGGACGATTTTGTCTATGAGCCCAAATTTGATGCACTGCTGGAGTACTGCCATATCGTCAAAGTTGACGTGTTTGAGCTGGACTCCGAGCAGATCAAAGAGCAGGTCAAAGCGCTGCGCAAGCATAAAGTCACCCTGCTGGCAGAAAAGATCGAAACCCACGAAAAGCTCGAAGAGTGTATCGAGCTGGGCTTTAAACTGTTTCAGGGCCACTTCCTGAGTAAGCCTAAGGTGATCAAAGGCAAAAAGATTCAGGGCAGTCAGGTTGCGCTGATGCAGCTTATACAGGAACTGCAGAACCCTAAAGCCACACCGGAAAAGCTCGAAGAGCTGATTATCCGTGACCCGGCCCTTACCTATAAACTGCTGCGTATCGTTAACTCCGCCGGTTATCAGTTGGTTCGACAGGTAGAATCAGTTGCTGAAGCGATCGTTCTGCTGGGCCTTGAACAGGTTAAGAAATGGGCAACCCTGATCGCCATGTCCTCCAATCAGGACAAACCGGAAGAGCTCTCCCGCAGCCTGCTGATTCGCGGCCGTATGTGCGAACAGGTCGCTCAGAATGAAAAACGCCCCAGCCCGGGCAGCTACTTTATGGCCGGTATGATGTCCGGACTGCATGCTCTGCTCGATATAGAACGCGACACCATGCTGGAACAGGTTCCCCTCGGCGATGATATTAAAAATGCTGTCAGCCTGGGTCAGGGGCCAATCGGCGAAGTCCTCCGGAACGTCGTTAACTACGAAAACGGCGACTGGGACCTGTTACCGATGGATCTCGATGGCACCCTGTATGACAAAGCGTACCGCTCCAGTCTGGAATGGACTCAGGAGTCGATGCAGGCGATGTACGAATAATTCTGCCAGAGCGACCGGCTGCCAGATTCATCGCAGCGACAGGACACAAAAAAACCACCCGATAACGGGTGGTTTTTTTTCGAATGCACACTGCCCTGATATTCCGGGTCGATTCCTTCAGGCCGGCACCGGTGCACCGCCGCTTCTCTGCGCCCAGGGCTTTTCATTAACCGGCAGGTGGATCAAGGCTGAAAACGCACCAACACCGATGCCTATCCACCATACCAGCGTGTAATTACCATACAGGTCATACATAGAACCGCCGAGCCACACCCCCAGAAATCCGCCTAGCTGATGTGAGAAAAACACCAGCCCATATAAGGTTCCCATATAACGCAGCCCGTAGATCTGGGCGATCAGCCCGGCGGTCAGCGGCACGGTGGCCAGCCAGAGTGCGCCCATCAATATGGAAAAGATCACCACAGACTCAGGGGTAATCGGGTTCATAATGAACACGGCTGCAACCAGAGTTCGCATCAGATAGATGCTCGCCAGCAGGTATTTACGGGAGTAACGGTTGCCAAGCCAGCCGGCCAGAATTGTGCCGCCAATATTCGACACACCGATCAGAGCAATCGCGACCGCCCCCAGAATCGAGGTCGTGGATACGCCCAGCGACTGAATGATACTCCCTGGCGCCACCGCACTGCACATTTCAGTGATAAACGCCGGAAAATGGGCGGTAATAAACGCGAGCTGGTAGCCGCAGGAGAAAAATCCGACAAAGATAAAGGCAAAGGTCGGGTCCTGCACCGCTTTGAGAACAACCTGTCCCAGACCTTCATCCTGCTGTGTCGGGCTTGCAGGTTTCGGCACCTGCATAAAAAACAGCACCAGAAGCGAAAGCATAATCAGACCGGCGAAAACAACAAAGACAGACTGCCATGCAAGATCCTGCAACAGGAACTGCGCTAAAGGAGGGCCTACAATCTGGCCTGCCGAGCCTGCAGCGGTTGCAATACCCAGCGCCAGAGAGCGGTGCTGATCCGAAGCAGCCCTGCCAACAACCGCAAGGATTACCCCAAAACCGGTACCCGCTATGCCAAAGCCCACGAGAATTTCCAGAAACTGATGCTGCCCCGGAGTAATCGCATAGGAAGAAAGCAACAACCCGGCGGCATAGGTCATAGCACCGGCAATAATCGCCTTCCGGTCGCCGTACTTTTCCGCAAGCGCACCAAACAACGGCTGGCCGATCCCCCAGAACAGGTTCTGAACAGCGATGGCAAAAGAGAAATCGGCTCGCAGCCAGTTAAACTCTTCCGCGATGGGAATCTGGAAAATTCCAAAGGAGGACCTGATCGCAAAACTGACCAGAATGATAATACAACCCGCGATTAACACGGGGTTAAACAAAACATTGCCGGGGTGCGTATTACTACGACTCATCATTAGATCCTGCCTCCTGAAATGTTATGACCGGCCTGCGGCTGAACCGAAGCGCCCGTCATAGCGGAACTGCTCTGGCGAACCTATTTTTTGTGATATTTACGCTGGTGACAAACGATTAATTACCTCATAATGAAATAGAATTTCTATCTTATAAGCAGTCAGATTCCGATGCACAGAACCCTTCCTCCCCTGCGCGCGCTGGTCGCATTTGAAGCCGCCGTTCGTCACGGCAGCTTCAAACAGGCCGCAGCAGAACTTAACATCACCCCGGGCGCGGTTTCACAGCAGGTGATTAAACTCGAGCACTGGCTGGGTTATCCCCTGTTTCTGCGTCAGGTGCGCAAGCTCGAGGTAACGGAACGGGGCATGACCTACTTCAGTCAGATTGCACCGGCCATGGAACAGATCAGTACGGCAAGTAAAAACAGCCGGTGCAGCTCAGAGCGAAAAGTCGCTGTCTCTATGACCCATGCACTCGCATCCAGATGGCTGGGGCCCCGCCTTGAAAGCTTTGTCAGTCAGCACCCCGATATTGAGGTACATATTAATGCTTCGAACAGCCCGATTGATTTTGCAACCAACCAGATAGATCTGGCGGTGCGGCATTTTGATGGCCGGGATCCAGAGCTGGATGCCACGCTGGTCTATGATGATGAAATTCACCTCTACTGCAGCCCTGCCTACCAGCAGAAGAAACAACTTTATGCAATAGACCAGCTACACCATGCCACTCTGATTGTTACGACAGTGCTCCCTTTCTGGGACGCCTGGCTCGACCAGTTCACCCGGATAAGCCCCGAGCAGCGAAACGCCATGAACAGGATACATTTTGATCAGGCCCTGCTCTCAATTGAGGCGGCCAGACGCCATCAAGGTGTGATATTGGCCAATGCACTGCTGGTTCAGGAAGAACTCAGGCTGGGAGAACTCATTGAGCCTTTCCCACTCAGCCTGCCGCTGGAAAAAAACTACTATCTGGTGCATCCGAAACAACGCCCACTGAATAAAGCCTCGCGCCTGTTTAAAGACTGGATGCTGGAACAGTTTTCGATTAAGTGAAGAAGACAGCAGATTCCCGGCCCCCACCCAAATTAAGGCTTATACTTAAACAACCGGGCGCTTAGTCGGTTCAATAAAAAACGGGTGCTCCGCATGTTTTCCGTTATTTCGCTAACAATCCTCATGCTTGCCTCCCTGCTGTTTCCGCTGAAGGCCATGGCCGCATGCACTCAGGCCGTTATCGGCGGGCACCCGGATTTTCCGCCCTATATCTGGGCTGAAGAGGGAGCGGTTAAGGGCATTGGCGCCACAGCGACAGCGCTGTTACTGGATGAAATGGAGATTAAGGTAATCCATGATACGGGCTACCCCTACAAACGGCAGTTAAAGATGCTCGCCCGAGGTCAGGTTGATATAGCCCCACTGATGGCCCGCAACCCGGACCGGGAACAATACACGCTGTTTATCGAACCCGCCTACCTCTATGCCGATACGGTGATCTGGCAACGGTCCGACTCGACCCGGGAACTGAATACGCTGAATGATCTTAACGGGCTTCGCGGAGCACTGCGTTTTGGCACAACTTACGGTGAGCAGTTCGACCTGTTCTTTCGCAAAGAGAAAATCCTCAGAGTTCATGAGATTGAGGATGCATTCTCTATGCTAATCGCCAACCGTGTGGATTACGTTGTTTACGATCACCTGAGAACGCAGCTTCTGATCCGGCAACAGGGCTGGGAGGACAGATTCAGACATAGCGCTGAGGTACTCATTCGCAACCCGCTTTATCTCGCAATTTCACGCAAATCCCCCTGCATATCGCTCGCCCCCGCCTTTTCCGAACAACTCAAAAAACTGATTGAAGCCGGCCGGATCAGAGAGATCGTCCATCAGCAAATTGAAGGCACAGGACTGAAACAATAAGAATCCGAATTATGTCAACGCTCTGGCCATTTCTCATAAGTAATAAAAAGGCGCCTCATAAAAGTGAAACGGAAATGAAAAAGCAGCCTTAAGACTGCTTTATGATTGCTGCGCAACTTCCAAGTGTCAGGCACAGGCTATTCCTAGATGCCGAGTCTTCTACCGACACTGAGCGACAATAACGGAGATATTTCGAATATGGCACTCCGGTATCAAGCTTCCCTAACCGGACATTCTAGCCTCAACAGGGTGGATCTACTCAAGTACCTTACTGTCATAAGAACTCAAAGTCCTGCACAAGTTTAGTAAATGAACTACCATTCATGAGACTGTTAGGGAATGCTAACAACCTGATAACTTGTACAAACTTTTCTGAAATGCGCACCAATTGACTTCTGGAGTGTGTAATGCGAATAGGTTTTAGTTCATTTCTATTGCTCAATGTTATTTTGGCATTTATAAAACCTGCTTTTGGTGGCCTTATTGACTTAGAGCTTGAGCGTAATAAAAATTTTCAACTCAAGATTGCTCAACGAAGCTACTACGAAAAGCATACAGATGGTTATGCGCGCTTTCTAGACAAAGCTCATACCCGCATATTTATGGAGGAAAAGCTCAATAACGCAAGAGAAGGATCAGAATTAAGGCGTATTGTTAAAGACCGTATGGACAATGTAAGGCATGAAGCTGAAAGCTACAAAAGCTGTATACAAAGAGGTAATTGTTCTCCAGGTGCGGTGAACTCCATAGGTACAGTGGGATCGGCTATTTATTCTGTTTTTGGAACCAAGGTTAAATCAGCGCTTTTTGCTGTAGGGGTAGATACGGCAGGTCCGGGTTTACTGGATGGTTATCTTATCAAGGGAGCTAGAAAAGCCTTTGATGAAGATAATCCCTATGCTAATTCCGATGTTTATAATGATCTTGAAAAGGTAAAAGAAAAGTACCCGGGTTTCTATAATGATTTTGTCCAGTCCTATAACACTAATAGGAAAGCTTATTCTTCAGGAAGTGAATTCCAGTTAAACCTAACACAAGACGAAATTGATAGTAAGTTAGGGCATTCTAAGGCGAAACAATACAAGGAAATTATAGATAAAATTGAATCTATAAAAAAACAACATCCGGGTGACAACAATAAGGCTCGAGATGAGGCTATTGATCAATTAAAGGGGGAATTGAGCAAACTAACAGAGATGGCAAAGAAAAGCATTCAGACCTCAGAAAAAAACCATAAAGCAATATATAAATTAATTCAAAGTCAAGCTGGCCCCATCGCAATGGATGAGAAAAAAAGGCATATGCTTGATATGCACTTACGCCTTGGGAATTCCGAAGCCATTTTTGATTATTTAACAGGAGATGAAACTAAGCGGAGACACGCAAAAAGAGTACTGGGTAAAGATATTACGGTCACTTTAGATGCCGTGAGAAAAGACCCGCGTTTAATGAAATTACTAAACCCTATCAAACAGGATATCCAACAGGCAAGAGACGAACAGAAACTCAAGGTAGCGGAGTATGAGGTAGCCACACATATACTTATTGAGGTTATTAAGTTCGAAGACCCTGAAGCCGCAAAAAAAATAGGGGAAGTATCACAAGTTGTTTATAGACTCGTCAAAATGCAAATCGACTCTAATAACGGAGTTGGAGGCATTAGTACGACTTTACTATCTGGCAACTACATTTTGGGTGCGATTCAGATATTCAGTATTTTTAGTACACCAGATAAAAAAACTCCAGAGGAAACTATTTTAGAAGCCGTGCAGGATCTCGGCAAAATGATCGAACAGCTTTCTAAACAAATGCATACCCGCTTCGACAAAATTGATCATAAGCTAAATCAAATACACTTTAGCTTAAATGAAGAGCTTAGCCAGATTCAACGAAGCCTGGATTACCTTAAGGCTGAATCCAGGACTATTGTACAAAACCTTGAAAAAATAAGATCTAACAATATTGCCACCGAAAAAAGAATCACCCGAATGATGGCAGAACTTGCAAACAAGGACATTCAGCTATGCCATACACGGAGCTTTACTCAAACTGGAGCAATGGCTAAAGAGGTTTTCTCTGAATGTGAAGCTATATTTTTTAATTGGTCTGAGTTTGAAAGTGGAGAAGAAATACTTGCACCAAGTTTTTCACATTCAGATAGATTAACTAAAAGTACTGATATTTTAAAACTGAGTGCCGATAAAGCCTCTTCTCTAGACAATAAATTATTAAAATATTACTCAACATTAAAATATTTATTCGGGCTTATAAATGTCAAACTTCCAAACAAAGCTATAAATTTTCAAGAGTGGTTAAGGGGCGTTGAATGGCTTAAGAAACTACACTTCCACAATCAAGGACACACCCCTTCCGTAAGTAATGAGAGCATCCTTAAAAGCCTTACCGCATTTCTAGAAAATATAGAGCATATACGTAAAAGCAGGAAAATACTTTTAGGCGAGGCACTTGATAACTACGAAAATTCCAGCATAGAACTGCGAAAGAAAATACTAGAATCTAAGCCAAAAGCTGTTATGGCCAGCATTGATGCTGACAGAGCTAATGTCACTCTGAAAAAAGCTGAATCTGAACCGATTAGTGGCTTTTTTGACCTTGGTCTACTGGATATCCAACTGGCTCAACGCCCTCCAAACCCCGATGGACACATAGCAAATTGTTTAAGCCTCAGTGGCTTTAATATAGAATATGCACCCAAGATAGAGTATCGAAATGATCTGCTAACAGATGTAAATTTAAAAGCTCCTAACATCGAGAATGCAGCAGCCAAATATCTTAGCTCTGAGAAGGTGTATTTAATTGCTTCAGGTTTTGCTACCCATAAAGTCTGTTATTACTTGTCTTATCACATGTCATACTCAAAATCTTCAATGGACGCTATCGATGCACAAGAAGTTCAAAAAATTCTTAATATAAGAAACAATGGCAAGATAGGACCACTAAGCCATGGTCATTATGCTATTGAGCTTGTAAACGTTTTAAAACCTACTGAAAAATTTAAAAGAAAAATCAGATCCTACCTATCTGATGAAAACAACCGGCTATTCAAACAGTCCATCCTTGACAGGTGGGCATATATAAAATCCCAAAGTAAAGCAGTATCTTTTACCGAGTATCTTGAAGGACCCATTTTTGAATTCATAAATATTAAGAAAACCCATGATTTTAAAATAAACTCTTTACCTTTCTTAGGCAGCGTAACGACAGGTGTGATTCACCCTTTAATGGATCAAAACGGAAATATTGCAGATGGACAGGGGAGTAAATTTTTTAATTATACATCCAGCACGGATATTAGCACTCAGGTTTATAAACTCGATTACAATAATTTTGCTACAAAATTCAAAAGTTCAATGGAAGCCAATTCTGACAGCTTCGCATATCGTTTATCAACCTTAGACCCTCTAGAATACAACTCTCATAAGTTATTAGGAGACAAAGAGTTTTACTATTTAAGAAGCAGACCTGTTACAGATTCTGCTCTTCAGCCATTAAACTTATTTTTACATCAGCATCTTGAGCAGCTTTCTAAAAAGGTAGTTGATGATATTTTAACAGTAGCTAGGTTAGTAGAACCATCTGAATTCAGAACCCAATCAACATCATCTCATCAGGTTGAGTATGAGAAAGCCATTCAGGAAATTGGTGAGTACCTGAATGAACTTGAACTTATGAAAGTCATTACTACACACCTTTTAGGCATTATTTTCACTGATGAGATTATCAATGATGATTATCTTAATGCTGTTTTTCAAACGCAAAATGGGCTGATAGGTAAAGATGAATTTCTGACTCAGGTACAACTTTCTAATTTATCTGACCGCTTCAACAAACTATACCTTTTAAGGAACCCAAACATACTCCGCGCTGATCAACAACCGGACTGGATCGGCTTACCTTTTGAAATTGTCACTGAAGAAGTAGATAAGCTGTTAAGCTATGAGGCTAATCCTTTACCGGATTTCTTAGTAGATATTAAGGAAGAACTACAACAGGAGGCATTATGAAGTCTTTATTTATTACTTTAATATTATTATTTAGCAATGCAGTTTTTAGTGCCTCAGACCCGCTTTATAAAAAGGTGTGTAATCCAGCCTATAAAGACCGGGTTGCTATTGTAAATGCTGCTTTACAAGGAAAAGAAAGCTATACAAAAAAAATTTCTCAATACAAGCTAAGTAATAGTGAACAAAAAGTTTTAAATACTTGTGTTATAAATTTCTTAGAGGAAGGACTGACCGGACTAAACCAAAAAAGCCCCCTGTTTAGTGGAAATATAGAGGGCTCTATCATTATGCTTTTGGATTTTGGAGTTCATCCAGGACACAAATATTCATGGAGCCTGAGTCCTTTTTCTTCTATCGACAAGCTAAAACCTCATTTAAGTTCAGGTTCTCATATCGATATTTGGAATAAATACTTAATCCCCCTATTGAGTGATGATATCGATGAATCCATACGTTTTAATATGCTGGTTTCAGGTCTGACCAGAAATAACCCTCATAAGATCATAGCATTAGCTGAAAACGGAATGAGCCTTAGTTTTTCCAGAGAGTTTTACTCATTAGCTAATCCAAAGCGCCCCGATATGCAGTACATGGAAGCATTGATTCGACATGTCATGTTTTCTCCCTACGCAGATGTGGATGCATACCGACAGGCGTTTAATGCATTGAGAAAGAAAGGGCTTAAATACTACGATATGGGCCATGGTTATGATCTTTTTAAACTCAAGGAATTAGTTAAAAAGAACTATGACCTTTCATTTGAATATGTAAAATATTTAGCTCATAACGGTGTTCAGGTGCACTTAAAACCTGTAGATGAATTTGGAAAGAATCGGCAGGATGAACTAAGTCAATCCACTGAATTAAATACCTTATTTGATAGGTATAAGGAACTGAATTCTCAGTTAGAAAAAGTGGTTAAACCTACCGATCATAGTCCTGTTACACAGTGGTTTCGAAGTGTTTCAAGCAATGATGTAGCAATGGTTAGAACTCTAAACGGAGTTGTGAATATTGATACTGAAAATGATTTAGGTAGTACTGCTTTGATCATTGCTGCGGAGAAAGGTTATTTAGATCTTGTAAAATACCTCGTGCAAAACGGCGCCGAACTGAAAACTAAAGACCTTATGGAGCTTGATGCGTATCAAGCAGCCATCAACAATGGGCATGAGGATGTGGCTGGATATATCAAAAACTCTATGAGCTACTAAGGTAAGACAGGAAGGTAAGTCGTCTTATGAGCTATGTAACAAGAATTGGTATGATATCGTCTTTAAACTATCTAAAAAAGCTATGCATCTCCTGTGTCGTAATATAATTGTTTCAGCCAATGCTTTTCATCGCTATACATTAAGAAATAATAATTTTTCAACCCTAGGCCCTGATATGAAACTAAATTCTGGATCTCTGGTACTTGTCTCTGCCCTACTGGCTATTTCATCAGAAAGCTTTGCATCTGACTGGGGTTATATAGATAAACAGGGAACCGTGGTCATTAATGCGAAGTTTGATGGTGCGAAGCCCTTTTCTGAAGGTCTTGCTCCTGTATTGTTAGGTGAAAAATGGGGCTACATTGATCGTTCAGGCAATGTAATTATCGCATCAGAGTTTGACACCGCCATTCCCTTCCATGAGGGTTTAGCCGCTGTTCTGAAAGATGGCTCATGGGGCTACATAAAACCTGATGGCAGTTTCAAATTAAAACCCTCATATGCAAACGCCTGGCCCTTTACCGAAGGGGTCGCCCGAGTAAGCTCTAAACAAGCACCCCGAAATTACTTTTTTATCGATCAAGACGGCAAACGCATTATTTCCCCCAAACAAAACTGGGATTTCAATGGAGATCCTACGGACCCGTTCTCTGATGGCCTTGCAATGGTTGGTGTCGATTATTCATATAAAACCAAATACGGCTTTATTGACCATAGTGGAGCCTGGGCGATAAGTTCAGAATATGATGGAGTAGGTAGCTTTAGCGGAGGGTTGGCCCCATTTTGGAAAGGTGGGCTGGTTGGTTACTTTGATCACCAGGCCCAGCCAGTAATCCCCCCTATTTACCATTACGGGCATAACTTTTCTGAAGGCCTGGCTTTAGTCCAAAACTCTAAAGGTAAATGGGAGTTTATCGATATCAGAGGAAACGTCATCTTTTCGATAGATGGCGACGGATATGGACTATGGCCTGCGCCGGGTATTGATTATTTGAATTGGGGGTTCTCAGAAGGTTTAGCTCCTGTCTACTTATCTGATCAATGGGTTTTTGTTGATAAAACAGGGAAAACGGTTATTGATGGCTCCTATAGCTCTCTTTTACCTTTTTCAGAGGGCCTTGCCCCAGTGGAATTTAAATGATGAAAATAAGAGTAAGTAACTTTCTTCCCCACTTAAAAGCAGCTCCGGTTTTGCTTTTATTCTGTATCACATCAGCAAACGGATCGGAAAAAGACCACCATAAGTTACCGCTGTTTTATATTCAGAACACTGTAAAAGAAGTAACTAATAGCAACACCCTTGAGGAAAAGTTTTCTCTGATTAACGATCTCAGGGAATCTTTACAAAAACATTTCACAGAGCTTGAGGGATCGATGCCTACACAAGTCCGCCTAGACTATCTGAGTGTTATGGAAGTATTTCTCCCAGCTATTCCAACAAACGAAATTTTCATGCAAGAAGATTGTGATTTATATTGGCAAACTTACACAAACCCGGATGGCATAATCTCCGCAACATCTGAGTCAGAGAAAGAAATCGGCAAACTTCTTTCCAGTATATGCCCCGGACTTAATAACTGAGATAAGTGGGATTGGGTTAAAATTCAGGGTATTTTATACAGTGTTTGGTACCAGAACCGTTCAATGCGTAGCAGGTATATTCATCACCTGATTGCCCCTGAGACATTACATCCACTACCTCTCCATTGATCGAGACTTTTATGTCTGTTTCGGGACCAACCTGCTCCATGATCTGTGTTTTATCCGCTAATACCCACTTGATCATATAGTCATTGGCACTAGCGCAAACTTTAACCTGGCAAGCAATCGCCTTCTCTTCCTGACCAGTTACCACTTTGCAAACACCTTCTCCTGAATCACATCCAGCATGAGTATGCGAAGAGATGAACACAGGTATAAGGATAGTCAGGTATTTCTGAGGCTGTAATCTTCCTAACAGGCTGTTCAAAATATCCCCCTAACTAAAATCGTCTGAATCAAAAAAGCACAAATGATGCACAATGTCGTATACAACACGATACATCCCATAGGGAGGTGACATATCTGTTTCAGACACTGAGCTACCGCCTTTCTCTAATCGATCCAGTGCTTGCAGGCAACTCTCTGAATCCAGAGTATTAAGCTCAGCATGGGCTAACGCAGCAACTAGTTCCTGATAATCATAGTGCTCACTTAGCTGATCTGACTCATCCAATTTAAAGAGATCATATTCCAAAGTGATTAGAGCCTGTTGCTTCTTTTCAAAAGTAGGTGAGGTTTCAACCTTAAACAGTGTTTCCTGCAACATTACCTCAATAGGGTCTTCCCCACCTGATCCTGCCAGCAGTTTAACTGGCATAAAGAGCACAATAGCTAGAACAAGGTTCTTATATAGGTTCATTAGTTCATTCCCCCATTGTTTTCAGGACTCGGAGTCTGAAGAAGAGAGCAGCTAGGAGTAATAGCATCGCGATGAAGCCTGAAGTGATAGCCATGTTTTCAAAATAAGGGGTAAAGATGGTTATGGCAGCCCCCAGCCCGAAAAGATTGACTATTACAGAAAGAGAGATGGAAATCAGTATGATCTTTTTACGGAAATAAGCGACAAAAGGGGACAGGAAAAGAATCACTACTGTTGTGAATATAACCAAGGCTAGCATCAAAACGTTCTCTAACCCGATTTTCATTACAAGATAAAGTCCGTAGATAGGTATCCATGACTCCCCATCGATCTGAATCGATGGTCTACCGATAGTCAGTCGTCCAAAGTGAGGATCTGCAGGCAAAAGTAATACGGGCGAGATCAGGAAGTAGCAGTATAAGGCAACACCAAAAATTGAGAGCAGCAACGTGATATTTCTATAAGGTGCTTTGTGCATAGCTGATTACCGCTCGACCCTTCTGATCACTTGGCTATTCATATCAAATTCAAACGCTTCCCATGTCCCCCAATGTGAGCAGTAGGTACACAGCTCCAAACTAATCTTAGAGGAAGACAGTGATGTGTATTCAGGATAGTAGAGAAAGTGTTTCGAGCACCCAGAAGGAATACTATACAGGTGAAACCAGCTATCTGTTTCATTCACATGCAGCAGATCTACACCCGCACTGTCACAATCATGAATAAACTCGAGTCGATGAATTTCGTATTCAGGATGTTTTACTACCAATGAGAATTGGCTGTAACTGGGTAAGCAGCTCCGTTCGTAAATCTCATCATCCTGCCCCACCTCACAATCAGGCACATTGTAATAGCCGTTATATCGCTCAAAGTGTTCTAGGATAGAAGCTCGAGGATCACTGCTTAGCTCTGTGACTTGTAAAGTATCATTAAGGTCTGACCTTCCCTGCTTACCCTTTAGAGGGGTCAGACTTTCAATCAACTGCTGTTCCGCTTTGACAGCCTCTACGCTCAACTGTTTGTAGGCATCGATCAAATCTACACAACCCTTAGTCGTTAAGAAGCCCTCAGTGACTTCCTTATACTCAACGCGCTTATGCTTTTGATCGTAAAAAACATAAAATAAATCATCCGGGCGGGCGGCATTTACCGTCCCAGAGTAGTTACCCGCAAATATCAGGCTCATATTTCCATTCGATTCCCGTAAGCAGTACCCCCTGAAAGACACATAGTCATATGAGGCTTCAGGCCCAGGGATATCTTCAGAAGCAAATGTTCCCTCTCTGCCATTAATAGCGAAAACAGTCACATCATTCCAACTAAGTGCTGCACTACTTATCATGCTGCTCTCACCAGCAGCAATCATCTCTGCATCATCGTCATACACAGAGACCGCAATGATATTTAGTTGGTCATTCGCTGTGCTAAAAGGGCCTTCTACCTGAATTGTCCCGGTTTCTACATGAATATCGACAGAGCTGGAGGGAACAGTTGTTAAGGGCTGACAGCCTGATACTAAAAGGAGACTCATCATTGAAAACAACACAAGAAAGAACTGGGATGAATTACGGCTAACTGTCTGGACCATTTCCATTCCTAAAATCCATTCATAACGGGTGTCATCAGACACCATGGAAGATGTACGGAAGGTTAACTATATTGCTTTTAAGCAACAAAGCGTAAGCATCTCAGGTTATATTCATAAACTGACTATAATTATCAGCTAATAAACCGAACACATGCGATACTTATGAAAGAGACTGTAGATAAAACTGTGTAACTGCCTATTACAGAGCCAGCAATGGCTAAGGATAGGCAGTATGGATAAGAAACAACTCGAAACCCTCGCTCGTGAGGCCGCCAAAAGCATCAAAACTGAAAGTGACCTTAATGTCTTCAGGCAGATGCTGACCAAAGTCACCGTGGAAACCGCCCTCAATGCCGAGCTGAATGATCATCTGGGTTATGATAGGCACGGTAAAAGCCCATCGGATAACAGCCGTAACGGCCACTTCATCAAGACCCTACGTACTGAAGACGGCCAGTTCGAGATCGATGCACCACGAGATCGGGATGGCAGTTTTCAACCTCAGCTAGTCAAAAAGCAGCAGACTCGCTTTACGTCAATGGATGACAAGATTTTGAGCCTATATGCCAAGGGGATGACCGCCCACCCTGTTATTGATAGATACTGAAGAAGCCGAAGGTGGCGGTATTTTCAGAGAGGGGTTATCAGTTCGCAGTAGAAAAAGTACGTTATAGGCAGCATGGTGCTTTTCACTCTGTAACACTTTACTTTAACCACCCTGTAGTAGAAAGGCTGAAAATTGTATCGACACAACACCCTCGAGAGATCTATGTTTATCAGCTACAACAACAAACAGCAGGGGAAGGCTTCTGGGAAACACTGGAGAGCGCCTTAAACTCGGTTCAGCATATTGGTGGACAGATGTTCACTATTAAGCCAACAGCAAAACACTATTACGATTAAGGGAGGTAAAAGGAATTTATGCTTGATTATTTGTGTATTCCTGCAGAATACCTGACTGCTGATGAGAACCTCAAAACTAGCCCCATAGTCGATTCTCAGAACCGGGGTTGGCACTGTGGTAAGCCACCTGAATTGACGCCGAAGATTCAAGACAGCTTAAGTTCAGAGTATGCATATGCTGCATGGGAACTGAATTGCCTTAAGAGACTATTGGATCAGCTACATGTACCCACACCTGGGATGTTCGGTGGCTGGCCTACGGAGATCAGCGAGGTCTACAGTCTGGCGACAAAGATTAAAGCAGAATCCCAAGATTCATTAGCTATGGCTTTGGCCAATGTAGAAATACCAAACATAGATCAATCCATCAATCTTAATGCACTTCGATCTACACAATTACCCCTTTCAACACTCAGCAAAGATGAACGCAAGACTCTTTTAAAACATGCCAAAAGGGTTTGCAAAAAGCACCGGGAGTACGGTTCAGAAAAATACTTCTCAGGTGAATTCCGCCAAAACCGAGAGAACTATGCCAAAGATATCATTCGGGCTGCAGACTACGCTCTGGACCTGATTGAAGCCATTCCACGTAATTCTCTCTCTGTTGAGACAATTCAGTACATTCTTGAACATGGTGAGCACACCTACCTAGAGGAGTATGAAGATATGGAGGGGTTTGCTATCGGGACCCTAAGATGTATCCAACATGAGATATCTGAGTAACGCGGAAATCGAATCAGACGAGATTCCATCTCCTCATGGAGTGCTGCTATATAGGGTTACACTGGGAATCTAGTCTATTATTCGGTCTTGGCTTAACCCTTCTCGTAGACAGAAAGCTGAATTAACAGCTGCTTTTGGCACATTGCAGTCGCCTCTGTTCTGTTTATCAATTTATTTCACTATATCTGAACTTCAAGACATTCCTTTCGACTCTACTGAGATGCGTGCCTTCCTGAAATGTGAGGGCACGCAGAAACGACCCGCTGTTACAGGGACTTTAATTCCTTACTTATAAGAAACGGCAGTTCTGCATACGGATGCCCCGCGTACACACGCCCCTAGAACAGTGAGTTGCTTTTTTACGCATATACCTGAAGCTGTTTCCCCCGTAAAATAGCGCCCTTTTCAGTAATCCGGGCGTTTACGTCCGCCAATCAGTAACGCCTATGCCTTTACCTACACCTGCTGCGCGTAAACTTAAGCACACCCGCCGTGTTATCTGCGAAGGATATGAGCGGGAAGACGGACTCTGGGATATCGAAGCGTTTCTGCTCGATACCAAGAGCTTTGATCTGCAGATCCGGGATCTTAACCCGCGTACCCTGCCAGCCGGTGAGGCTCTGCACGGAATGTCGATCCGCATTACCGTGGATCTGGAGCTGAATATTCTCGATGCCGTGGCGACGATGGATCACACCCCCTTTAAACAGTGTCCGGCCATTGCCAGTGCGTACAGGCAACTGATCGGCCTGAAAATTCAGCCGGGTTTTACCAAACAAACCAAAGCACTGTTTGCCGGTCGCAGCGGCTGCACACACCTGCTTGAACTGCTTGGCCCGCTGGCTACGGCGGCCTTTCAGTCAACCCATCAGGAGCGGGAGAAAGCCGCTAATTTCTGGCAGGACAGCGATGAACGCCCCCCGCTGCTGGACACCTGTCATGCGCTGGCGGCGGATGGCCCTATTGTGAAGAAGCACTGGCCTCACTATCATCAGGGAAATCAACCGGAAGCCATCCCGGTTACCAACCTGGAGCAGGAGCCGCGCTGCAATCAGCCTGAGCCTGCCTGAACAAGGAAAAGACGATGCTGATTCATCCCAATAAGTCCTGCCTGCTGATTGTCGATATTCAGGAGAAACTGGTTCCGGCCATTCATAACAAAGAAACGCTGGTAGAAAACACCCGCTGGCTGGCGGAGATTGCCGGCAAGCTGAATGTGCCGGTACTGACGAGTGAACAGTACCCGCAGGGGCTCGGCCATACGATTGCCGAAATTGCCGAGGTGGTACCGGCCGAAGGAATCATGGAGAAAGTACATTTTTCCTGCATGTCCGAGCCCGCCTGCAATGAAAAGATCAACGCCCTGCGTCCCAATCAGGTTGTCGTTGTCGGAATGGAAGCCCATGTCTGTGTGCTGCAGACCGCGCTTCAGCTCAAACAGCAGGCACGTGAGGTGTATGTGGTGGCAGACTGTGTCTCTTCACGTAATCCGGAAGATAAAGCGCTGGCGCTGGAACGCATGCGTCAGGCTGGTATTTACGTGGTAAGCCGGGAGATGGTGGCTTTTGAGTGGATGCAGAAAGCCGGAACCGACAGCTTCCGCGAGATTTCAAAAAACTATATCCGCTGATTCGGTGAAGCTGGCCGGGTAACACCGCCAGCTTTTTTCAGACAAAACACCTTCCGTTTACGTAAACTACCCTATACAGGTATTCCCTTATTGTTTATTATCAGGCGATAACAGGTCTGGTGATCTATTCGACAATAATTAGAACGGAAAAGATTATGAGCAATCCACTGTGGAGCCCAACGCAAGCGCAAGTTGAACAGAGTCAGGTTTATCAGTTCATGCAGCATATCAATCAGGCACATGGACAAAAGCTGGACTCCTATTCCAGTTTTCACCAGTGGTCAGTATCCCACCCGGAATCCTTCTGGAACGAGATATGGGATCGCTGCGGGGTGATTGGCCATAAAGGGGATGCGCCCTATCTGGTTGACGGCGACAAAATGCCCGGCGCTAAATGGTTCCCACAGGCGCGAATTAATTTTGCCGAAAACCTGCTGCGCTACCGTGATGAGCGCAGCGCTATAATCTTCCGCACAGAAACCGATCAGCGTGCTGAGCTAACCTATGCCGAGCTTTACACCCGGGTCGCTCAGTATGCAGCCGGCCTGAAACAACGCGGTGTCGGCAAAGGTGACGTGGTTGCCGGCTTTATGCCCAATATTCCGGAAACCCTGATCGCCATGCTGGCCACAACCTCGCTGGGTGCGATCTGGACCTCCTGCTCGCCCGATTTTGGTATTCAGGGCGTGATGGATCGGTTTGGTCAGGTTAAGCCGAAGGTTCTGTTCACGATCCCTGCCTACCTCTATAACGGTAAAAAGATCGACTGCATCGAAAAAGTGGAGAAGATCGCGGCTCAGCTAGACTCCACGGAACAGGTGGTATTTGTGCCCTATCTGGGACAAAACGAAACGATCACCGACGTGCGTCATGCCTGCTGGCTGGATGCATTCGTTGACACCAGCGCCACCGAAGTAAGCTTCGAGCCTGTAGAGTTCTCCGCACCGCTCTATATCATGTACTCTTCCGGCACGACCGGCACACCCAAATGCATTGTCCACAGTGTCGGCGGCACCCTGCTGCAGCACCTGAAAGAACATCAGTTACACACGGATATACGCCGCGAAGACAAGCTGTTCTATTACACGACCTGCGGCTGGATGATGTGGAACTGGCTGGTCAGCGGGATCGCCTGCGGCTGTACTCTGGTCCTGTTTGACGGCTCGCCGTTTGCCCCCTCGCCTTCGGTGCTATGGGACATTGCTGAACAGGAAAAAATCAGCGTGTTCGGCACCAGCGCCAAGTATATTGCCGCGCTGGAAAAAGCCGGCAACAAACCGGGCAGCAGTCACGATCTGAGCGATCTGCGTGCAGTGCTCTCCACCGGCTCACCACTGGCCCATGAGAGCTTTGAATACGTCTACCGGGATATTAAAGCCGATCTGCTGCTGGCCTCTATCTCCGGCGGTACCGATATTCTTTCCTGTTTTGCTCTGGGCTGCCCGATGCTGCCGGTTTACACCGGCGAGCTGCAGTGCCGCGGACTGGGCATGGATGTCGCCATCTTTGATGATCAGGGTCAGGAGATTCGCGAGCAGAAAGGCGAACTGGTCTGCCGCAGCCCCTTCCCGTCGATGCCGATCGGTTTCTGGGCTGATGAAAGCGGCGAGAAGTATCGCAGCGCCTACTTCGCTCAGTTCGATAATATCTGGGCACACGGTGATTACGGTGAACTGACCGCCCATGGGGGCGTGATTATTCATGGCCGCTCTGATGCAGTGCTGAACCCGGGCGGGGTTCGTATCGGTACTGCGGAGATCTACCGTCAGGTAGAAAAGGTGGATGAGGTACAGGAATCGATCTGCATCGGCCAGCCGTGGAAAGATGATACCCGGGTGATTCTGTTTGTCGTCCTGAAACCGGGCTTCACACTGGATGATGAACTGAGTACACGGATAAAACAGACCATCCGCGCCAACACAACGCCCCGCCATGTACCGGCGCTGATTATTCAGGTCGCCGACATTCCCCGTACCATCAGCGGAAAGATCGTGGAGCTTGCGGTACGTAAAGTGGTACTGGGTGAGACCGTGACCAACAAAGATGCACTGGCCAATCCGCAGGCACTGGAGCTGTTTGCCAACCTGCCACAGCTACAGAGCTGAACCCATGCCCTGCGACGGTATTCGTTGCAGGGCGTTGCTTGCCGGCTTAGCCTGAGCCTGAGCCTGACGCCACAGCGAGCTTTTGCTGTAACTGCTCAACCCGTTTACGGTTGACGCCAAAATCAGAATGCCCGACCCGGGATGCAGAGCGGAAGTGTAACTGCCGCTCTGCCAGATCCAGCCTGACCTCAAGGTCATCCACAAAACCGAAAAACCGGCTTTTAAACACCGCCGCCAGATAAAGATCCGATCTGATCTCAACCCGACCACCGGCCTGTTCGATCAGTGCGACCAGGGGCGGCATGACCTGCTCGGCCGAGTCCACAGATTCGGGAAGTTGCAGGGGCGCGATGAAAGATTCAGGCCGGGTATCGGGTTCGGAACAAACACAGTTTGCCTTATTCGGGCACCCCGCAAGCCGCCCCTCAGTCAGACCAATCGCACGCCCTTCCCGGGAGGAGATAGCCAGCAGCCAGAACAGTAAAAAAATTGCGACTGGCAGCAGCAAACCAATCCATTGCATACAGCGAATCCATTTTCTTTGCATAAAACAACAGCCAGCCCTTGCGGGCGCAGGAATCTGCAAACAAGCCCTGAAGCCTGCGGAGCACCTTCAGGGCTTGCTTTGAGGTTTCTTAGTCTTCGCGACTGGTAACTTCCAGCAGGTGATAACCGAACTGAGTTTTGATCGGTCCCTGCACCGCACCTACTTCACCGGTAAATACTGCCTGATCAAACTCAGGTACCATCTGACCACGACCAAATGAACCCAGATCACCGCCCTGCGCACCGGACGGGCAGTTGGAGTGCTGACGTGCGGCTTCAGCAAAATCAAGACCAGCAGCAATATCTGTCTTCAGTTGTTCACACTGAGCTTCGGTGTCTACCAGGATGTGTCGAGCGGTTGCACGTGCCATATTTTTTACTCCGGTTCAGATAGATGAACGGCCCTGATGCGGGCCGGTGGTACATTGTAGGTGAAAATGGCTGACAGCCCAAACCTGTTCAGCTTAGTTGCCTGAACCAGCGTTTAATTCTGACTCAGCAGGTATAACCCCTGTTGCCGCTTATCGCTGAAACCATAACCACTGCCATTGCGGGAATGGATCAGTGCCAGTACCTGCGCATCCGGCGGTGACGGCTCCAGATAACCTTTCTGATAGCACCAGCCCACATAACTGGCGGCTCGCGCAACCTGCCCATAGATCAGGCTTTCATTAAAATAGTGACAGGCATCGACAAAATTGCTTTTGGCCAGTTGGATCTGCCCCATCGGAAACCCGGCGAATGGCTCACCCGCCTCGATCCGCTCCAGATAAGCGGTTTCGATCTGGTTACTCATATAATCATCAATATCGTTGCGCAAACGGCTACAGAGCCGGATCTGCTCAGCGCGGCTCAGTTCAGCGCAGTGATCCGGCATATGCTGTATCACCGCAGCCAGCAATCGCGGATAGTAACCATCCCCCGAGAGCATAGCCCAGCGGTCCTGTTCGAAGATAAAAGCAATGACCAGCATCCGGCCCAAGGGGTTTTCGCCATCAAGATAGTGGGCGCGGAAATGCTCCGCCCACTCATCCGCTTTACGCTCCCCCTCTTCCCGGACAATACTGCTGGCCCGGAAATGATAGAACGCATCCATGGCGTGATGCCCCATCTCATGCAGCAGTACATCCTGCAATACACTGAGAAACAAACGCTGCTTTTCCGCTAAAAGCTGCGCCTGCTCTTCCTGCCCAACGGCAAATAGCTGCCAGGGTGATTTAACCGGTGCCGCTGCGGAGTCCGGGTGACGGTTCCAGAAATACTGACTGAAATACTGCTCTATCCACTGCGGCTGCTGACGCTCACGAGCCAGCAGGTAGACTTCAATATAGTGCGACAGGCCATCAAGGAATTGTTCACTGATCAGAATTTGCGGCGCATCACCCGGCAGTGCCAATGCCATGGGCAACCCGCGCGGATGATCTGCAAGGCGGATTTTCACATCAGCCAGACGCTGCTGTTGCAGAGCCGGAAGCTGCTTAAGGTCGGGTGCTAACCGGACAGTGAGCTGGTGTAAAGTGTCGGCATACTGATCGCTTGTATCGCTGACTTCCAGTGCCTGTATGACCGGCGGGTAGAAAGCAAGCAGAGATAAAACGGCAGTAATACTGAGGACGAAACGCATATCGAACCTCCCTGCGGTCTACCTGAGTGCGGTTTAAACAGACAATGTTTAAACAGGGATACATGCACTATAGGTTATTTTTTCACCACAAAGGCTCAGTATGAGCAATCCTCAGTTTCAGTCAGACTGTGCTGGTTGCCCCCATTTTTCACTGAATACCATCTGTTCCAGTTGCTTGCGCTTCTCCCAGTTGGCCAGTTCCAGCTCAGGTTTTTCCAGAAATTCAGAAACATAGCCAACACACAGGTAGGCTACCGGCACGACACCCTCTGGCAATTCCAGCCGTTGTGCCAGCGTATCCCGGTCGATGATCGAGACCCAGCCAACCCCGACATTTTCTGCCCGGGCTGCCAGCCACAGGTTCTGTACGGCGCAGACGGTACTGTACAGATCCATTTCCGGCTGATGGGTTTTCCCCAGAATAACCGGACCACCCCGTTTACGGTCGCAGGTAATGCAGATATTCAGCGGCGCATCGAGAATCCCCTGAAGCTTAAGCCCCTGATACTGCTCACGGCGTGCACCACTGAACATCTCAGCCGCCTCACGATTGGCCTGCTCAAAGGCCGCATGTATCTGCTTACGCTTCTCCTGATCCCGAATCAGGATAAAGTTCCAGGGCTGGGAAAGCCCTACCGACGGTGCGTGGTGCGCGGCATGCAGAATATTCGTCAGCACCTCGTCCCCGACAGGCTTCGACAGAAACTGACTGCGTACATCACGACGCCCGTAGAGAACCTGATAAAAGTGCTGCCGGGTCAGCTCATCAATATCGGACTGAGTACGGTTTTGGTTGTCAGCGCTCATGTATGGCTAAAGCCCCTTTGTTCAGTCGATACAAACTCGATAATAAAAAGCCCGCACTGGGCGGGCTCAGGGTCTGCACATCAGGCGGCGGTGCCGATATCCTGCCCCGCTTTTTCAATCAGGGCGGCGTGCAGCGCGATAATCGCTTTTTCGTAATCATCTTCTGAGACCACACACTGCATCTCCACCTGACGGATTGACTGGTGCAGCGCCATCACATTGATACCGGCCTCAGCCAGCGCACTGACGGTACGGGCCAGAATGCCCTTCACTTTCATATGCGAGCCGATGGCAGAAACAATCGCCAGATTATGCAACTGAATCTGACCTTCCGGGTACATATCTTCCATCAGCCGTGCAGCGCGGTTCACCATCTTACGGGAACCACCCACGTAGTAGGTGATACTGTTAGCATCAGCGTCTTTATTCACCACGTAGAGTTTCAGTTTGGCCAGCAGCTTGGAGATCTCGATATCGTACTCCGCATCGCCCAGCATCTCCTGATCGAAGATCTCAATGCCAAACACATCCTTACGCCCGGCAACGATCTCTACCCGTGGCGTATCGCTGTGGTAATCCTGACTGATGGTGGTTCCTTCATGTTCTGGCTCAAACGCGTTTTTAACCCGCAGTTTCACACCGTTACGACGCAGACCTTTAGCTGCCTTAGGGTGGATCGCTTCCATCCCCAGATTAGATAGCTGATCCGCCACATCGTAGTTGGTCGCACCGATGGTCACCACATTTTCCGGGCCAACCAGCATCGGATCCGCCGAGCTCAGGTGGTACTCTTTGTGGATAATCGCTTCAGCAGCGCCGGTTACGGTGGCAATCATGCTGAAGGTCATCTCACTGTAACCCCGGTCAAACGTTTTCATCAGGCCTTCGGCGCAGTGCGTGTAACCGGTCGCGATCACCATCTCTTTGTCGATCTCAACGCCTTCAAACTGCAGTTGAACCATCTCTTCAAACGGCAGCGGCTGATCCATATGCCAGCCGGTCAGATCCACGAAACGGGCGTTGATTCCGGCTTTACGCAGCGCCAGTACAGAGTTGTATGCACTGTGCGCTTCACCGATAGAGGCGAGCATTTCACGCACCTTCATCAGGTGCTCTTCCAACTGGAAGTGACCATAGGTGCAGAGGTGGTGCAGACTCTTCATGCAGTCACGGACATCGTTCAGACGTTCAATCACGAAACTGTCGGCGGCATTGCGTTCAAACTCAGCATCCGGGAACAGTTCAGCGTTGATCTCTTCCATCCGCGCCTGAACCTTGTTCAGCTCTTCAACCCAGGCTTCTTCGCTTTCGGCGTTGGCAAAACGGGCATAAACACCCGGCTCACCGGTTTTCTTGTGCTCCAGAAGATAGTTGGTAATACCGCCGTAGGCAGATACCACAAAAATTCGGTTATACAGTTCTTCAGGTGTGGTGCGCTTACCCACCAGAATGGTGTCCATCAATTCCTCAAAGCGACTCATGGAAGTGCCGCCGATCTTCTCAACTGTATGCATCTTCTTTCCGGATTAACTTAATCGTTGCCAGAGCCCCGACCCTGACAGAAAAATTGGGGCGGAAATTTTACCCTAATATGATGAAATTGTGACCACATTAATTAGTTTTAGAGATAAAAAAAGCCCCGCAATGGCAACATTGCAGGGCTTTTTCGGGTAAAGCTCAGCCGTTTTAGCTGAACATACCTTTAAACATAAAGAAGAAGATGATTGCCAGACCGGCACCTGCAGGCAGCGTTACCACCCAGGATACGAAGATCGTACCGACAATACGCAGGTTCAGTGCCGCCATACCCCGGGCAATACCAACACCCAGTACCGCACCCACCAGGGTGTGCGTGGTAGAGATCGGCAGACCCGTACCTGAAGCCACCACCACTGTCGCGGCAGCCGCCAGAGTCGCAGCAAAACCACGGCTCGGAGTCAGCTCAGTGATATTGGTACCCACCGTTGCAATCACTTTGTGACCGTACATCACCAGACCGGCAACGATACCGCCACCACCCAGCAGCAGGATCCAGGCCGGCATGGCAGATTTCTGCGCCACTTCACCACCTGCACTGACCACACCGACAATCGCCGCCAGCGGCCCCACCGCATTCGCCACATCGTTAGAACCGTGAGCAAAGGCCATGGCACAGGCGGTAAACATCATCAGGATACCGAACAATTTTTCAACGCTGGTGAAGTGGTGTTCGCGATCCGCATCAACATCCGGGCTGATCTTCTTCAGCATCTGCACACCGATTGCCATGATCACAACACCGATAGCGACCGATGCCAGCGCACTTTCACCCCAGCTCAGGTGCAGACCAACATGCTTCAAGCCTTTGGTAAACGTCACCATCGCTACGATAAAGCCCACCAGGAAGATATAACCCGGAATGTAGCGCTTGGCGTTTTCGAAAGGCTTGTCAGTATCCAGTACCAGCTTCTGTACACTGCGGAACAGGAAGAAAGCGATAATACCGGCGGTCACGGGTGAAACCACCCAGCTTGCAACAATCTTACTGACTTTGCCCCAGTTAACTGCATCCATCGAGATGCCCACAGCAGCAAAACCAACGATCGCGCCCACAATGGAGTGGGTAGTGGAAACCGGCCAGCCAAAGTGAGTCGCCACCAGCAACCAGATACCGGCTGCCAGCAGAGAGGCCATCATGCCGAACACCAGTAATTCAGGTGTTCCACTTAACAGACCCGGGTCAATAATGCCTTTACGGATGGTGGAGGTTACTGCACCACCGGCCAGATAGGCACCGAGGAATTCAAAGATGATGGCGATCATGATCGCCTGCTTCAGGGTTAATGCTTTAGAACCTACTGAGGTTCCCATCGCGTTGGCGACATCGTTAGCCCCCACACCCCAGGCCATAAAGAAACCAAAAACACATGCGAGGATGACGATGATATCGCCGTACTGAGCAATAATTTCCATGAGCGTTTACCGAAACATTTAGCGGGCTACCAGTAGCTGAAGTCGGCTACCAACCTGTTGAGAACGATCAGCCAGGTCGCCGATCAGCCTGATCACCTGATAGAGGAACATCACGTCCACCGGTGGGAGTTCCTTCTCAATAGCGAACAGTTTCGCGCGGATAGCACGCTCATGTTCATCGGTGCGATGCTCCAGTTCGTCGAGGCGAACCAGCATCTTTTCAATGACATCCGTTTCGTGGCCACCGAAGCCACTGTTAACCAGTTCGTCCAGTTCCTGCAATGCTGTCAGCGCCTGTTCTGATGTATTCAGGGCCATACGCACAAAATCCTGCATATCCGACTGAATCGACTCAGGAATCTGCATCTGACGTCCCAGCATCAGACCTGCGATATCTTTGGCACGGTTAGCGATCTTATCCTGCATCCGTACAACTTCGAGCAGATCGGTACGCGGTACCGGCAGAAAAATACTTTTTGGCAGGCTCTGGCGGATATCTTTCTTCATTGCATCCGCTTCACCCTCCAGAACAGCGATTCTTGCCTGTACGCTGGAAGCTTCGTTCCAGTCATTGGCAATAACCGCTTCCATAAACGGGATCAGCTCAACAGCACATTCCTGCGCTTTAGCGATGTGTTCCTGCATGGGTTTGAACGGAGAACGTGCAAACATCTGCAAAAACGGGTTGTTGGTGGACACCATTTAACACACCTTAAAATTTAGGATGATTTTTGAACAACGCTGCTGTTCAGGCGGGCGAATTATGACGGAATTATTAAGCCAAGTAATTACAGTTTTGTTACAAATTCGTCATTTTTCGGTAAAAAAAATGAAATATTGAGTTCGATCTATTTTTCTGCTGTACCACAAATATCCCTTGTAAATCAGATGTATAACTTTGTATATACATTGATGTTCGAAATATTTTAAACACAGCGGTTCAGGATTCATCTCTTTTCTCAAACAGATAGAGATCCATACCCGACTGATGGGTATCGCTCTCAAGGCAACATAATCGCAGCCCGGTAAAACGCGCCAGCAGTTCGTTCGGCTGCAGACAGAATCGTTTTGAAAAGCCCGTTCGCCGATGGTGCGCCAGATTAAAGGTGGTAATCAACAAGCGGCCACCGGGGCGCAGTGCTTTGATCAGTTGGGGCCAGAGGCGGTCTGCCGGCTTGTAACGCAGGATAACAATCGAATCGAACAGACCCAGCTCCTCTAATGAGCAATCCACCGATTCAAGATCCTGCTGAAACAACTCGGCATGGTAGCCGCGGGCCCCGAGATGGGATGCCAGTCGCTGCAGCCCTACCGAAGAGATATCGACAGCCGCAAGGCGGAACCCTTTATCCGCCAGAAACAGACTGACGGCGCCATCGCCTGCTGCCAGATCCAGCACCCGCCCCGGCTTCAGATCGGTATAGTGCTCCATCAACGATTCCGGTACCTGAGGCAGTTGATCGCCTTTTTCAAGATAACGCTGATCCCACTTCTGTTCTGCTTTAGACATAGATTCCTGTGCTCAGGTTATTGATATCAGAGAGGTTTGGCGGCAATCACTTCGTAGTTACGAAAACCGAGCTGCTTCCAGAACAGGTCCGCCGCCCGGTTATCCGGATGCCAGCCAACCTGCGCGGAGGTTGCCCCCTGCGCGCGCAGCCAGTCGCTGGCAGCGGCAACCAACTCACTGCCCAGCCCCCGGCGACGGTACTCAGGTTCTATCCAGAGATTAAAGATCACACCGCTGTGCGGTTTGCTGAAACCGGTGTGTTGATTCAGTATGACTGCAATGGAACCCAGTTTCCCGCCCGCACTGGCCAGCAGAATGACAGCATCATCCCGTGCCGCACACTGTTGCAGTGTGTGCTGCAGGCGTTCGCGCTGCCCCTCTTCAAGCGGCGTTCCGAACGGCTGGAAGTGATGCGCCGGCAACTCCCGGTTTAACTGACACCAGTGTTCCAGCACCCGGGGTATATCCTCTGCGGACATCACTTCAACAGAATCGGTCTCTTGCACAACAGGCACTCAATCGCGGTGATTAAAGCGGCTACTTTATCATGTCGGCATAGCGCTGATTAAGCACTTTACCGCGCAGCGGGGACAGAGCTGCGGCGATCGCTTCCAGTGCTTCCAGCCGATCGGTCGCCGAAGGGTGGCGTTTATTAAAGCGCTCCCAGAAGTAACTGTCCTGACTGCGCGAGTCGATCTTCTGCAACACGGTGATATAGGCCATCGGGTCATAACCGGCCCGTGCTGCGATCAGCATCCCGAGACGATCCGCCGCCAGCTCGTCTTCACGGGCCAGACCATCACTGTAAATATCCTGAACCGACTGCAGCAATTTTGCTTCCGGGCTCATACCGGCAAACATCTCATTATGCTGTTTGGTATCGCGCTGACTGTCGCGGAGGAATTTTGCCAGATCCGCCGCAATGCCTACCCGGGCCTCTTTCTGAATTGCCTGCAGGTGATGTTTCTCTACCACATGGGCGATCTCATGGGCTAAAACCCCTGCCAGTTCCGCTTCGCTGTCGAGTTGCTCCAGCGTGCCACTGGTAATGTAGATGTACCCTCCGGGGGTCGCGTAGGCATTGAAACTGTCATCCCGGATCACCGCAAACTTCCACGGCACTTCTGTTCTCTCACTGTGCAGTGCCAGCCACAGGCCGACGGAACTGACATAGCGCTGAACCTCAGCAACGTTGTAAAGATTCTGATCCCGCAAAAGGACACCACTGACCTCCTGCCCCAGACTCACCTCCTCATCCAGCGATTTCTCAAACAGATCAGAGGACTTTTTACCGGCATCCATCAAGGGGGTCAGATTAATGTTATTGACCTGACAGCCACTGCTGATCAGCACCGCACTGAGCAGCAGGGAGAATCCGGCCTGTTTGTATTTACTCAACATAGCCCACCTCCCGGGACTTCAGTCCCGCCTGCCGGGCGAATCCCTGCGCCTGTTGCTGGCTCACCTGATACTGATCGATCCTCTGCAGCTCAACACCCTGCCCGGCACCGGATGCCGCATCTTCGTTGAGGCCTCTGACGCCTGTAGTTGTGGTGGTTTCACTGCGGTAGTCTTTTTCGCCCGCCAAATGTGGCGATGTCTGTACCCGGTCATAGCGGACACTGAGCATCTTAATCCAGCCGGTCTGCCCTTTGACCTCAACCAGATACCAGCCACCCTCTCGTTGCAGGATCAGGACTTGGGTATTTTTGGGTAACAGAAGAATGGATTTGGCGGTCAGGGCGGGCGTTTCAAGAAGGGGGACAGCGCGCACCGTCAATGCGTTCTGTTCGGCACTTGCCCAGGAGGATAACAGGAGTGCCAACCCTATTATCCCGATTTTAACTTTCATCACTCAACCTCCTCGGTTGATACACCGTGACTAACTCTTCCCGGCCTTTAACCTTATAGTCACCGATAAGTTCAAAGTCAAAAGCGTCACCGCAGGCAAGGCGGGTCTCCTCAGAAACCAATACACGCCGGTCAGCCTCTTTGGTCAGCCCCTCGATCCGGCTGGCCAGGTTCACTGCATCGCCAATGGCCGTATAGTCATAACGACTCTGGGTACCAATTGCACCGACCACCACTTCACCGGTATGGATACCTATGCCGATATCAAAATCAAATAAGCCGAACTCCCGACGGAACTGCATCATCTGCTCAACCATATCCAGCGCTGCTTCAACCGCTGCGATCTCCTGATTCGGCTGCGGTACCGGCTCCCCCCAAAACGCCATAATCGCATCGCCAATAAACTTATCCAGCGTGCCAGAATGTTTGAAAATCACTTCAACCTGACGGGAAAAATAGTGATTAAGCAGCTCCACAATCTCAACAGCAGAACGGTATTCCGAGAGATGAGTGAACTCACGAATATCAGTAAACAGAATAGTCACCCGGGTGCTTCGCCCTTTCAGGGCCCGCTCCGTCAGCCCCTGTTCCAGCAGCAGTTTGACCACCTTCGGGTCCAGAAACCGACCAAAGATATCCACTGTTTTACGGATCTCCCGTTGCTGTTGCAGGTAGCGGTATACGTAGAAACAGATCAGCATCAGGCTGAAAAGCGACAACCAACTGAGAACAGGCAACAACAGGGCCATCTGCATCAGTAACTGATGGCTGAGAAGAAACATCGAGGCATAAACCAGCAGCAGAGCCGGCAGCACCCTGCTGATACGTGGCAGCATCAGCATAATCAGACAGAGTAGTAAAAAGACTCCCAGATAGATTGCCAGGGTGACCCCGCGAGAAAGAGGGGTTAGAAAACTCTGTTGCGTAAAATTATCGATCGCGGTGGCAAGGATAAACACCCCGGGATAAGTGGTGCTGATCGGCGTCACCTTAATGTCATGCAGGCCGGCCGCCGTTGAGCCGATAATCACAATTTTGTCGCGAAAGTAGTTTTTGCTGTGAAAAACCTCGCCCTGACTCAGTGCGCTGTACACCTGATAGTAGCCATGACGAGGATAGGGTTGCACGCTGTTTCCCCGCCAGTCCAGCCAGTACTCCTGTGCGGTCGGCTCTACCCCGGCCAGATCCTGTGCGAGCACCGCAGGCATGGTCGCCACGCCCCAGCCGGAAAAACGATGGATCGATTCATAACGGCGGCCAATGCCATCCTTATCGGATTGAAAATTGATACTGCCCAGTTTCCAGGACGCCGGTTCAATCGCTTTAGGTAATACCAGACTGACATGAGGGGCCGGCTGCTCAGCTTCCAGTTGATAGCTCGGCACCTGGGGAGGGTATTGATCCAGTTGCGGGAAAAGAAGATCGGAATCGGTCTTCAGGTGCAGAAAAGGCAAATAGACATTCGCCGAGGCCGCCATCACCTCATTCAGATAGAGGTCGCTTTCCGGGTTATAGATATCACGATCGGCAAAAATCAGATCAAACACAACCGCTGTTGGCTGCTGCGGTTGCAGCAGCTCAAGCATTTCTGCATGAACCGCCCGAGGCCAGGGCCAACCGCCGGCAAGCGGCGCCATATTGTCCAGGCTGGCATCATCAATATCGATAACCACGATATTACTGGCTGGCTGAACCTTTTCAGCTCGCTGTCTAATCAGGTAATCCAGCCAGAGGTTGTCATAACTTTCCAGCAGCGGAGAACGTAAACTGAGACCGCCGAAGGCCATAAAGACCAGAGCTAACAGGAAGATAACTGCCAGATCATCCCGTTTAACGACGTTGCTCATAGTATTGGACTCAGCGGGAACGTTCCCTCAAGCATAGTCCAATGGGTTCAGAGCGCTACGGAACCTTTGAATAAGTCCTCGTAGTGCTCTGTCTATTCTGAAGTTTGTGTCGACAAGGCGCAGTTCGCTGTTCATGGCTGCAACCCTGAACAAGCGCTGCGTGGTGGGTCAGAAGATGCCAAGCTCCAGTTTGACCTGCTCCAGCCAGTCGCTGATACGCTGATCAGTCTGATCCCGCTGCCAGTCTTCATCCAGTGCCAGACCTACAAAGTGTTTACCATCTTTGCTCAGGGCCTTGGATTCTTCAAATTCGTAGCCCTCTATCGACCAGTGGCCGACAATCTCAGCGCCCCGGGCGATCACTTTATCATGCAGCATGCCCATAGCATCCACGAACCACTCCGGGTAACCAAACTGATCTCCGAGGCCGATCAGCGCGACCTGCTTGCCGCTGAAGTCGATCTGATCTACTTCATCCCAAACCTCAAGCCAGTCTTCCTGTACCTCGCCATAATCCCAGGTCGGCAGTGCAAAAATCAGCAGTTCATACTCGTCAATTTTGCCCAGCGCCGTGTCCACCACGTCAAACAGATCCAGCTCACTTTCATTCCACTGCTGCCTGATCTTCTCCGCGATATCTCCGGTGTTACCGGTAGTGCTGCCATAAAACAGTGCTGCCTTCACAGAATCTCCTTAACCGACTCAATAGTAATGATAACGATTCACATTATCTTCTTTAAAGACTGTCAGATCAAGCACTGCGTTTCCGCTCTTCCCATGCATAAACAAAAATGCCCGGCCAAAAGGCCGGGCATTCAGATTGATCTGCAATCGTGTTCAGGTATCAGGCCAATGCCTCTTCATCTACCTCAGCGTCATCTACTGCCGCTTCAGGTCGCCCTGTCCCCTTCTTGCTCACATGCTTCTGATGAATTTTATCCAACTGGCGATCAATCTTGTCGGCCAGTGCATCCAGCGCGGCATAGAGATTATCTGCGGATGCTTTCGCAAAAATATCTTTACCGGCGATGTGGATAGTTGCTTCAGCCATGTCTTCGCGATCATTTTTCTCCAGAATGACATGGGCGCTTGTAATCACTTCATAACGATCCTGGCTGTTATAAAGCCAGTCATTTACCTTCTCTTTGATACTGTCAGAAACTTTAGCATTGCGGTGAGTTATTTTAATGTTCATGAGCAAATCCTTAATGCCATGTTGCTGTTAGAGCAGTCCGGACGATTGTCCTGTTGCTCTTTACACTTACAGTAGTACCACTCTCACCCGGGAATACAAGCTATTTTTACTCACCATGAAAAAAACTTGACCTGAATTAACCAACCGATCAATTGTTAACCAACTCTTTGTTTAACCGTGGCTTTTTCGATTGTCCCACCGCCAGAACACCGGCACCGATAATCAAAAAAATACCGATCCAGCTGTGGTACGAGAGCACCTCATCCCACAACAGCCAGCCAAACAGCGCGGCGAACGCCACCGAGGCGTAGGTATAAGGCCCTAACTGCCCGGCAGGTGCCAGCGAGTAGCCTTTACTCAGCAGCAACTGGGCAGTCGTTGAAGTCAGCGCCATGAGCAGCAACCAGGCTGCCTGTGGCAGATCAGGTGTCTGCCAGTTAAGCAACGCCGGTAACAGCGAAAGCAGCGTACTGAAGAAAGCAAAATAGAACACCACCCGCTGCGCAGGTTCGGTACTGCTCATCCGGCGGATCACCACCTTCGCCAGCGCACCCAGCATCGCGCCAAACAGAGCAACCAGTACCACCAGATTGAGGCTCCCCTGACCGGGGTTAAGAATCATAAAGACACCGGTAAAACCCACCAGAATGGCCATTTTGACAGCGCCGGTGATTTTTTCGCCCAGCCACCACAGTGCAAACAGCGGAATAAAAAACGGTGCAGTCTGCTTAATCAGCGCCGCTTCAGCCAAAGGCAGATGACCCCAGGAGTAGTAGAGGCACATCATGGCCGTCACCCCGACCGCAGCCCGCATAAAATGAAACCGCAGGTATTCGGTTCTGATCGCACCCAACCCTTTGCGTAACAACCAGGGAATCAGCAGCATCAGACCAAACAGGTTCCGTGCAAAGACGATCATCTCGGTTGGAAGCTCACCGGAGATCTGCTTGACCACCATGCCTGATCCCACCAGAAACAGTTCTGAAAAAATAATCAGCAGCGCGCCCTGATAGATAGCATTGGTTGGCATAGAGAGTCTTCTGAAAGCAAAGAGCCACCCTAATGGGTGGCTCTGATCGATAGAGAGCGGAGAAGTTTATACCTCTATCACCTCGTAGTCATCCGCCAGCTTGACCGCCAGCTCTTTGCTGGTCACTACGGCCACACTGCTCTCGGCATCCAGCAGATAGGTCCGGGCGACCCGTTTAAGATCATCCATGGTCACCTGCAGAATGCGCGATCGGAACTCACGGCGCTGCTCCGGCGTACGCCCAAACAAGGTGCTGTGGAATGCCTGTTTCGCTTCGCCTGCCGGTGAACCGGGTTTATCAATGGAACTGACCACACCCAGAATAGCCTCTTCCAGCTTCTGCGGATCGTGATCCTGTTGCAGTAACCAGGAAACCGAGGCATCAAAATCATCCAGCGTCTCGGTCAGGCGCGGGTCACGGTAGGAGAAGAAACGGAAAGCCGCATCACCTGAATCCTGACCGGCGCCGGAACCATAGGCACCTCCGCGCTCACGGATGGCCCGATGGAGGAAGCCGTTGCGCAGAAACTCACCGAGAATTGTCAGCGGTGCAGCATCCGGGTGATCAACCGCCACGGTAGGAAAGGCTTTGGCACAGAAGCTGACCTGAGTACTGGTCACCCAGCATTGCTTAACCGTCTCGCGCAACGCCGGCAGTGAGAACCCTGCTACCGAACCCGAAGGCGTCTCCGCCCAGACGGATTCCAGCGATTTCTGCAACAGCGCCTGATGCTCCTCTTCGGCCACCAGCAGGAACTGACGCGGCGCCTGACGGATCTTCGCGTGCAGAGACTGCAACTGATCCGACAGGTTTTGCAGCGCGGCCTCTTCTGCCAGTTTCTCATCCAACTGTTTAAAGAAATGAATGGATTCAAGCCCTTTCGTTGCCTGAGCAAGCGCAGCGGCAGGACTCATCTTCGAGGTGGCTGCCATCATCGCCAGCGCATGACCCTGACCGGTAATGCTCTGCTCTTTACGGGTGCGCATCTGGGATACCACTTCACGGATACGGCTCAGCTCATCAAAACGTGCCTGATCCAGTGTTTCTTTCATCAGCCCGAGCAGCTCACTCTGTTTACTCAGCAGCGCCTTACCGGAAAGCGTGAAGTAACCTCTGACATCCTGTTCGTTATCCGGCATTCCACGGACCGACGCAAAGGCATGGATTCCACCACTGACTTCTGTCTGGTACTGCTGGTTCTCCTGATAACTGCGTTCACCGCAACCCAGTTCTGTCAGCAGATGGCTGAAGAGTGGCAGCAGATGTTGCTCCGCCTCGCTTAATTCAGGCAACTGCATAATCACCTGCTGATAGACCAATCCGTTCGTGCCCTGATCATAACGGGTCAGTGGCAACGTAGAAGAAACCTCTGTGGTTTCCGGTACGATCAGCTCATCCGGTACATCCGCCAGCGTGACTTTGGGCAGGATGGTCTCATCATCCTCAATATTCTGCCGTGCTTCCAGTTCAGCAGCACGTTCCACCAGATGCTGTTTCTCAGCGTCGCTCAGGCCCGCTTTGATCTGCGCCAGACGCGCTTTCTCAGCGGCATCCCGGCGTTCGGCCAGACGATTATCCGGGTACAGCGTCAGGCGAACGCGGTGCGGATTGTCCAGCAGTTCCTGAACCTGTTTCTGAACGAAATCCGGTTGTTTGATCTCTTCACGCAGACGATCCAGCACCGGATCCAGATTCAGCAATGCAATCGGATCGCCATGATTCACAGCCGCTCCCAGCGAGGACATGATCAAACTCAGACCATAGGGGTAGCCGTCACCGTTGATTTCGCGTTGCTGCAATTCTAACTGATGTAGCTGTGCTTCCAGCATCGCCTGAGGTACGCCCTTTTCAGCGACCTCACGCAGAACATCCAGCACCAGGGTTTCAAAGGCTGCGGCGGATTCCACCTCGCTGCCCTCAATACCACACATAAAACTCATCTCCCGGTTAGAGTCTTCCAGTCCGCAAAGCGGTGAAGGCGCACTACCCAGATCGGTCGACTCCAGCGCATAACGCAGGGGTGATGCACTGTTATCCAGCAATACCCGTGACAGCAGATGCGCTTTTAGCTGCGCTTCCAGATCACTGGAATGCCCCAGCAACCAGGCCAGTACATGGTGGGTTTTGCCGCTCAGATCGTCCTGATCCAGCTCATACCCCTCTTCTACCCGCAACGGTGCGAAGTAACGCTTCTCATCATGGATATCAATAGTCCGTCCAAGCGGCTCAAACCGGGACAGGGCTTTCTCATCAATAAAGGACTGCAGTTCTTCTGCCGGGATATCACCAAAGGTCATAATCACCGCGTTGCTCGGATGGTAGTGGGTCCGGTAAAACTCAAGCAGCTCGTCGTAGCTCAGATCAGGAATACTCTCCGGCTCACCGCCACTGTTATGGTGGTAGGTCGTGGTCGGGAACAGGTACTTAGTCACCGACTGCCACAGACGGGAAACCGGCGAGCTCATCGCCCCTTTCATCTCGTTGAAGACCACCCCTTTATACTCCAGCGCCGAATCCGTATTTCCGGTTTCGGCAAACTCAAGACGATGCCCTTCCTGCTCAAAGTCCAGCTCATCCAGACGGCTGAAGAAGACCGCATCAAGATAGACATCCAGCAGATTGAAATAGTCTTTGCGGTTCTGGCTGGCAAATGGGTACGCGGTCCAGTCACTGCTGGTCATAGCGTTCATAAAAGTATTCAGTGAGCGCCGCGTCATCATAAAAAACGGGTCACGTACCGGGAAACGTTCACTGCCACACAGGGCAGTATGTTCCAGAATATGTGCGACCCCTTTGGAGTCCTCAGGCACGGTTCGCAAACCTACCAGAAATACATTTTCGCTGTGATCAGCGGCAATATGGTAGTGAACCAGGCCGGTCTTATTATGGACATATTCCGTAACGTCGATACCCAGAGACTCAATGGTCTCAGCACGAAGAAAACGGAAAGATGAATGGGCCTTGCCTGCGGTTTGCAATTTTGTCATGGAAATAAACGATCCTGTCACAAGGGAGCGGATGCGATCAGCCGGAAAAGCTGTAACCTGGCCGTTTCGCGTGATGCCTTGATTGTAATGATAATTGCTTTAGATAAACAACCGTCGTCACACTCAGCAACCGGCGTTTCGGGCGAACAGAAATTACCGTTTTTCGCGCTGCCAGAGCACAAAACAGCTTCCTCATGGAAATTTAGTCATTTAACTAACCTTCTGTTATTTATGACTAAATCCATTCAATAATTAACCCTAAAGCCCTTTTGTGCATCGCACAAAAAAATGTTTGACAGGTTATTTATTAACCACTATATTGAGCACTAATGCTGCAATGCAACAAAATAAATTTAGGTTCTCAGAGGAATTGAAAATGTACGATGATCTGATGAAAGACGTTCAGGAAAAAATGCAACCTGCCATCGACGTTGCTGAAGTAAACAAAAAAGCACTGGAAACCCTGTTTACTCTGCAGTCTGAATACGTAACAGACTTTGTTGACTCCAGCGTTGCTCAACTGAAAGCTCTTTCTGAAGTTAAGGAAGCAAAACAGGCGGTTGAACTGCAGGTTCAGTTTATGAAGGACCTGGAAAGCAAGATGTCTGCAACCGCTGAAAAAGAACTGGCAGCCCTGACTGCAGCTAAGGAAGAGATCTCTGAGATCGTTGAGAAAAGTCTGTCAGAAATCAGCGAAATGCCGTACATGACTGATTTCAACAAGTTCCTGACTGAAACGGCTGAAGCTGCGTCTTCTGCCATGAGCCAGGTTCAGGCAACGGTTACACCAGCCGCAGAAGCTGCGCCAGCCGCCGCTGCAACACCGGCACCGGCAAAGAAAGCGCCAGCTAAGAAAGCTCCGGCTAAGCGTAAGCCTGCTGCAACCAAAGCAGCACCGGCTGCACCAGCGGCTGCTAAACCTGCTGCCGAATAAATTCACGTCCGGGACCACGTTACGGTCCCACTTCTCTACTCTGGCTGGTTAATCACCAAGCCTTTATCCTTTGCCGGTCTCCCAGACCGGCCTTTTTTTATCTCAGATCTGTTCCCTACGCGCCAGTGCGGGCAACGGCCCTTCCAGCCCCATCGCAAACTGCATGACTTTGTTTTTTGCCGGGGTGACTTTTTCTGCCAGCCCCAGACCAATATTCCGCAGTAGCTTTAATGGCGTGTTCTGATTGCTGAACACCCGGTAGAACGCGTCCATGGTTTGCATCATCAGCAGATTATGCTGACGACGTTGTTTCTCATAATCACGCAGCACTTCCAGCTCAGTGATATCCTCACCGGTACGTGCCGCCTGCAGTAAAACCTCAGCCAGCGCGGCAGCATCCAACAGACCAATATTCACGCCCTGACCTGCCAGCGGGTGAATCATATGCGCTGCATCACCGGCTAAAGCCAGACCTTCGAGCACATATTCCTGAGCATGCTGCCTGCGCAGCGGGAAGTAGCCACGCTGCAGTAGCTGATCGATTTCACCCAGCGCAGCCGGGAAGGTAGCGTTCAGCTCCTGCATGAACTGATGATCGTCCAGCGTCATCAAACGCTTCACCTGATCCGGGGTGTTGTACCAGACCAGTGACGCGTTCTGACCACACAGGGGCAAAAATGCCAGCGGGCCGGTCGGGGTAAACTGCTGCCAGGTAATATCCTGCTGCGGGTAAGCGGTCGTTACCGAGGCGACCAGCGCAAACTGATCGTAATCCCATTTGGTCACACCGATACCGGCAGCCTGACGTACCCTGGATTCACCACCATCAGCCGCAATCAACAAGCGGCCGATCAGTTCACGGTCATCACTCAGACGAATCAGGCTGGAGCCCGGGGAATAATCGATCTCTTCGATACTGACCGGACAGATCAGATCGATATTGCTGAATGCTTTGAGGCGTTCCAGCAACGCCAGTTGAATCACCCGGTTTTCAACGATATGCCCCAGATGATCATGGCCGATATGGTCAGAATTAAACTCGGTGGCGGCCCGCTCTTCGCTAAGTTCCCAAACCTTCATTCTGCGGTAGGGACAACTGCGTCGGGAAGTGATTCCCTCCCAGGCGCCAACCATGCGCAGGATATTTTCTGATGCCTGGCTCAGGGCGGAAACCCGTAAATCGTTCGGTTGGGAGGACTCAAACTCCTCTGGGTAGACGCTTTCTAACAGCGCAATCCGCAGATCAGTATCGCCCAGCGCTGCCGCAATGGTGGCCCCCACCATACCGCCGCCGACGATCACAATATCATAAGGAGTGTTCATCTCAATCCACCTTTCCTGACCGGTAAAACAAGGCTCGCAGTATACGCAAAAAAGCCGCTAAATACCTGCAAAGATCCGCTATAATGCCCAGCCAATCATTCCAACGATGAGCATTCCGTGTCCAGTTCCAGTTTTTCCAGCCTTGCCCTGCCAGACTCCATGCTAAGTAACCTGAAACAGATCGGTTATCAGGAGATGACACCCATTCAGCAACAGGCGATCCCTGAAGTGCTGGGTGGACGTGATCTGATTGCTAAAGCCAAAACCGGCAGCGGGAAAACCGCAGCCTTTGGTATTGGTCTGTTACTCAAGCTGAAGCAGCGTAATTTCGCCACGCAGGCACTGGTGTTATGCCCGACGCGTGAACTGGCCACTCAGGTCGCCAACGAGCTACGGAAACTGGCCCGTTTTACCGAGAACCTGAAAATACTGACCATCTGCGGCGGCATGCCCATCGGCCCGCAAATCGGCTCTTTAGAACATGGCGCTCATGTGATTGTCGGCACACCGGGACGGATCAAGGACCACCTGCGAAAAGGCACCATGAAACTGGATCAGGCCAGCACCGTGGTGCTGGACGAAGCTGACCGCATGCTGGATATGGGTTTTGCCGATGAGATCCGCAACATCATCGGCCACTGCCCTGAGCAACGACAGACTCTGTTGTTTTCCGCAACTTACCCCAGCTCCATCAAGCAACTCAGCGCTGATATTCTCAACCAGCCGGTCACTGTCGAGGTAGAAACACAACACACACCGGGCCAGATCGAACAACTGTTCTTTGAGTTTGATAAGGAAGATAAACTGGCAGGGCTGGGCCAGTTGCTGCAGCAGTATCAACCCAGTCATGCGGTGATCTTCTGCAATATGAAGCAGACCTGCACTGAGGTACAAAGTTTCCTCCGCTCTCAGGGCTACAGTGCCATGGCCATCCACGGTGATCTGGACCAGCGTGACCGGGATCAGATTCTGGTGCAGTTTGCCAACCGGAGCTGCAACTTCCTGATTGCCACCGACGTAGCGGCTCGCGGACTGGACATTGATGACCTGCCCTGTGTGATCAACTACGACCTGACCCGCGATGCGGAGGTGCATACTCACCGGATCGGTCGCACCGGCCGGGCCGGTAAGCAGGGCCTTGCCCTTAACCTCTACCAGCCATCAGAGGCGTACAAGGTCACTGCGATCGAACGCTCCCTGAACTGTGAGTTTCCGGTCAGCCAGTTACCTGCCGACCTGCCTCACTACGAACCACCCCGACCGGCGATGGTGACCCTGTCGATTGCCGGCGGCAAGAAAAACAAGGTACGGCCCGGCGATATTCTCGGTGCACTCACCGGAGATGCAGGCCTGAAAGGGGATCAGGTAGGCAAAATTAACGTCTTCGATTTTTTTACCTATGTCGCAGTGATTCGTAAAGAAGCCCGCAAGGCAGAAGACCGCCTTGCCAAGGGCAAAATCAAAGGCCGCAAGTTTAAGGTGCGCCGCGTTTAGCCACGCGCTCAATCTGCTGCCGGTAGCATTCAGCCAACTGTCCCCAGCCCAGTTGGCTGACATCCACCCGGCTCTCAGCTCCGCCCTCTGCTTTCTCATTAATTCGCTGTAGCAACATCGCCGCCATCGCTGCAGGCTCATCCTGAGCCGGATAGCGACAGGCTTCCGGAAACAACTCCTGATAGGCCAGCCGATCCGGAACGATCGGCCATGCGCCGGCGGCAGCACCTTCCAGTACAGCAATGCCCTGATAATCATGCAGTGCCGTCGATAACACCACATCGGCCTGCTGCAATAATTTCTGATAAGCTTCGCGGGATTGCATATAGCCCCAGTGGCCCGCCTGATCACCGAGCAGGCTATGCAATTCGCTAAAGGGCGGTGGCGTATGCCTGAACTGCTGACCAACAACATGCAGGGTGAAATCGCGGCTCTGCTGCAACAGCATACGGATCCCCTCCAGCAGCAGTTGCGGATTCTTGTCGAACTCCCAGCGATTAGTTACACATGGTCATCCAACACCCTATAGGACTTTTAAGTAATTACGGGGATAGACCATGAAAGCGTACAGCTATATTCGATTCAGCAGCGCCCAGCAATCCAAAGGGACCAGCTTAGAAAGACAAAGCCAACAAGCATTTGAATACGCACAAGCCCACGGTTGGGATTTAGATACACAAGCGACTTTCCAAGACCTAGGAGTCTCAGCGTTCCGGGGGAGTCATGACGGTGGAGCGTTCGGTAAATTCCTCAGAGCAGTGCAGGAAGGACTGATAGAAACACCTTGCGCCCTCATCGTTGAGTCCATTGACCGCTTAGGCCGCGATGAACTGGGCAAGGCTCAGACTCGATTCCAATCACTTCTGACCAGCGGTGTGACTGTAGTCACTCTCTCTGATAACCAAGTGTATACCCCTGAGAGTGCTAATGACTTGGGTCGCATTATGATCTGCCTAGTCAACATGCACCGGGCGCATGAAGAGTCTCAGGTCAAATCCAACCGCAGTGCTTATGCGTGGGACAAATGCCGTGAAGGAGACATAGCAAAGATGGGCGGTATCGTCCCCGGCTGGTTGAAACGGACAGCAGACCGTAAAGGCTTTGAGTTAATCCCAGAGCGTGTAGAGGTTGTTCAGCGTATCTTTCATTTGGCTGCTACGGGGTTTGGTTCAATGGCTATCGCCCGCAAGCTTAATGAAGAAGGGGTTAAGTCTTTCACAGGTCAGCAATGGTCTGCCGGTTGTCTATCGAAGATGCTGACCAGACGTACAGTGCTAGGTGAGTGGCAACCAAGGAAGTCACACATTGTTGAAGGTAAGAAGCGCTTTATACCTCACGGTGAACCACTGACCATCTACCCAGGGATCATTGACCAAGCGACATGGGCAAAGGTTCAAGCTGACAGAAGAGGCAGGAACCGAGGGGGGCTTAAAGGCAGTGAAGGTAAAGCCAAGTTTGGCACATCAATCTTCACCCGCCTTCTCTACTGTGCCTGTGGCTCACCGATGAGGTACACCAAGAACAAGGGGAAGCAAGCCTACCTACACTGCCGCCGCAATACTGAATATGGGCACGATTGCGGACACGACACTAGATTCCTCAACTATAAAAAAACTGTAGGTTCTCTCCTTGTTGGGCTTCAGCATCTTGATTGGGCTTCGGTCTTCCCGGAGATTCAGAGCGAGCAGAGTCAGGCACTATGCAAGCTGACTGATGAGATCGAAGTACTACAGATGCGCCAAGGTGAGTTAGAGAAGCGTCAGGCTAAACTACTGGAGGCAATTGAGGAAGACAGTTCCATCCCAGTCTTACTCAGCCGACTCAAGGAGATCGATCTGGAATTGGATAATGTACAAAGGGAGTTAGGGGTAAAACTCCCTAAGCGAGAACTGCTAGACAAAGCGCAAGGTGAATTAGAAGAGACACGTGAGGCTTTCTCTAAGCTGCCGGAGCTACTGAAGGAAACTGACGGTGTATGCGTTGTCAGCAAGTTTCTACGTGATCGCTTCAAGGCTATTACTGTCGATTGGGAAACTGACACCCTTGTATGCCACAGAGCAGACAGTGAGGTCTCTACTGGTATCTGGTTACATGCAGATAAGGCAGCAGAGGACTTCGGTGGTAAGCCTTTAGCAGACGCTATGTGATGCTGAGTGGGGCCACTTGTTAACTACAGGTGGCCCTATTGTTTTCGCCAGATAAACGATCAAGAACACTTACCCAAATGGTAGCCACGATAATACATAGGACCAAGGAAAGTTATCATTGCTCTTTAAACTGGTCAGACGGTAAACCATAGATTTGATTATATAGATCGCTCAGAATGAAACGTGCAGCAGTAATAGTCATCATACAGAAACCGTGAACATCATTTCGACTCATAGTTATTTCAGGGACGTTAAATAAGAAGTCCTTTACAGCAATCACATTACCACCGGCTACGTTAGTCCACCCCTCAGCGCCAACAGGACTATGCGGTTGAGAAAAATCAACAGAGCCGTTGTCATTCACTTTATACATTGGGGATACTGTAACCACTGCCCCACCGGGAAATTCAATTCTGGATTTTGCTTCACGCTTTCCCACAACCTCTGTAACCCGATCATGCTTTTTTGAATTTACGAGTTCATTAACGGCTTTCATGTCTCCATAGCTACAGATGGTGCCTGGAATAGTGTCACCAGATACGATTTTATTAGCTACGGATTGCAATACGGCGTATACATGTCCATGTCCTTCACTGAGAGGGTACAACGGTTTCCCCCTAGATAAAGTATCAGGATGAAACGGGAAATAAACATTGCTACGTGCGTCAGGGAGAAAATCAGATTTAATGTCAGCAATGAAGTAGTCAAAGCACTCTCTAACTGCACCTAGGATTGACCCTGCTTTCTGTGAAATATGTTTAACTTGTCCATCTGTTTTTTGCGCTTCGGAGATAAGCACAGCCAGTGCTCGATTCTCATCGAAAGCAAATTCGATGTTAGCGCTGATATAAGGAACTCGTGAAGCAGACATATCAAAACTCCCTTTGATTAAGTTGAAAAAAGTATCTGAGGTTCAGACTATTCTGTCCAGTTGCATTCTGACAGGATCGGGACAGGATAAGTACACCCCCTTGTGTGCGAGCTTTTATCAGCTCTCTGAATTATTAAGCTGTATAGTTTTCTTGCTTTACTCCCCCTTCCCAAAGCCCCGAGTAAAACGGCTTTAACTCTCCGATAACTGCAATTTGGTGCTGGCTCAAATTGGGCAAAGTATTTTCAGCAATCCATCCCATTGGCTCTTTTACTAACCAAGAAACTGACTCAATCATCGGATTATTCGGTGATAGCTCATGCATTCTCTCTAGTAATTTTTTGTGAACCGTTAGCAATGTCATAACCTCAGACAAGGCGGGTATCAAATCTGATCCGAACTCCTTAGGGTCAATACCGAAACCAGGAGCGGTCATATCGTGCAAAGAATAGTATTTAGATACCATCGATCCATCCTTAGCCGGGTGGTTGATAGGTATATCAGTCGGCTTGTTCCAGCTACGATTTACTAGCTCGGTAGTTTTAAGTAATGCATCTACAGTGGATTGGAGTTCAGCTTGTTTTACTGCAAGATAATTTTGCGTTTTGAACTCCTCAGCCTGGTACTCATTTGCTTTCCTGGTCATCTCAATTTCCTTTCGAGTCTCAGCGAGTTCTTCTTCAGTTAATTTCAATACCTTTTGGTTTTGCAAAATAGTAAAGATCAATGCCATAAAGGTCATCGTACTAATAATGGGATTGGAAAGACCTCCAACAAAGTCACCAACCACACCCCAGTCATTTATCTCCTGCGGCATCGTTTCGTGATTGCTGTAGAAAAACCACATGAATAGACCTAGTGGTGTAAAAAAGCACAAGACCCACATAAGAAGAAATCCATTTGCTATGCTGTTGTATCGCTTATCAAAGTCGCTCATTACTACTCCATGTATACCAGATCAACTAAGAAGTAATCCTAAGGCATATAGCTAGATTCAGAAAAGCTTTAAAAAACAGAGAAAAATCCATGAGTCTATTTTCAGACTCTATAAGCATAAGTTCCCCCCTTCCCCCCTGCTTTTTTCCAAACCCAGACATACCCCAGATTAACGATGGAAGCACCTTCAAAAAACCACAGTGAGAAGGGGTGTATATGACATAGTGTCTTACCACTGCAATTGAACCGGTGGATCGAAAGACAGTGAAAATGTCGTAACCCAATAGGCAGATTGGCCATGAGACCTCTTCAGGGTACTCAGAATTGGGGAGGAATACCTTCTATATTCATACTGAGGAGAGATTTCAAAATTGATCCTCGTAATGACATTGGCCAAAACTAGCTAGCCTCAGATCAATGTATTCTTGGAGTAAACCCTAGCAATACAATAAAACCTTGTCTCATAAAGGTTGACTTAGCCTTATACGATACAGTAACGTCTCACCATCTTAGATTTATACGAGACAGAAGGACAACGCTGTGACTACCTTTGCATACTGCCGTGTATCAACTCTGGATCAGGACACGACCATTCAGGAAGAGGCTATACACAAAGCCTACCCTGACGCAGTAATCAGAACGGAGAAGGCTTCAGGGAAAACCACAGAAGGCCGGGAAGTCCTTGAACTGATACTGGATATGGTCAGCAAGGGAGACAAGCTGGTTGTCTGGAAGTTGGACCGTCTCGCAAGGAATATGAATGACCTCACGAACATCGTTCAGACCCTAGAGGACAAAGGCGCATCCCTAGAGATACTTGATCAGAAGATTGACACCAGCACCGCCAGCGGCAAAGCGTTCCTTCAGATGCTTGGGGTCTTCGCTGAGTTTGAGACCAACCTGCGCAAAGAGCGTCAGATGGCTGGTATAGCCAAAGCCAAGGCTGAGGGTAAGTACCGAGGAAAGCAAGCTGTTATAGACACTGAGAAGGTCAGAGAGCTAAAAGCGAAAGGTATGGGTGCCACTGCTATCAGCCGGGAGTTGGGCATAGGTCGAGCCTCTGTGTATCGCATCCTGAATGGGTAGATGTATATACATTTAATATACCACACTCTAGGAAAGAAGATGACTAGGGAAATACTATAGGTACACCTACAGTACTTAAAGCCTACCCTGAGTTACTTAGGTACAGTGATACTCAGGGTTACTACTATGGTTATTAATTATTAATGTTATACCTATGCCAGTAGTCTTCAGTACCTTAGAGAAGACCCAGTCCTCTTTAGGCATTGTGTCAGCCCTATTGTTTTCTCGCTGTGAAACACTCCGTGAAACGGTGAATCCCTGTATCTATCTGTCACCCTGTTGTTTTCATCAACTACACACAACAGCAATCAGAAATCTAACTACCCCTAATTCTTCAAGCAGCAAACCTTGTGTGCCGAAATACACATAGGGGAATAGGTTTAACAGCTACCCCTCCCTGTTTTCTCTGTCAGAAACCTAGCTTAGTAATGACGGAGAGGTCATAACCCACTCTAATAGCACTTAATCTCCTGTGTAAGATACAGGAGGTCTTTACACACATATATATACATATGTAGGTTAAAAACCAATAATACACACTATGTAAATAAAAGCTCTTTAATACACACATAAAGGAGTGATGATTTTGGTCACCACAGATAACTTAGAACCCCATGAAAAAAGGCGACTCGCTGCATATCAGCACAGAGGCCTGAAACCTCTAAAAGCCGATGGATTGCCTGACACTATTTTTTTAACACTCAATGAATTTCCATCAGGCTCTTTAGTTTCGACAGCAGAGCTTCGCCTAAGCTTAGAAGGTATCTATCTTTCTAGTAAGCCCAGCCCACAGCAAATATCTAATTGCCTCAACTCCTTAGTCAAACGTGGCTATGTAGAAAAGATAGACAAAAATTACCGAATACTAGGTGATATCTCTGAAGACTTAGAAGCCGTAGTACTATCAAGCAATGTCGTTGAGGCTTTTTGCCGAACACTAATCAAGATGATTACACATAGCCTTAGATTTCAAAACAATAAAGAAATCCCTTCATACAGATACGATAGCCAAGCACGTTGCATAGAAGAGTCTTCATATGGATATCCGAAGTCAGGCATTCACTTCATGCTTATTAAAGATATGCCTCGTTTCATGTACTTGCCGACCTGTTCACCTGGGCCTGAAAGAATCATCGAGACCGCATTTGAAGCGCTACAAACTAGATATGCAACAGGTGACGAAGCTACACCAATCCTAGCGATGCCTTATTTCAAAGAATGTACAAAACTCAATCAGCGCTTTCGTAAAGTATTCACACAGTTTACTTCGCAAAAACATATTCTCGATTTGGGAGACGGTCACCTTGCACTATCGCTGAAAGTAGATTGGTTTTACTACGCGAACAAAGAAACAAAGGATTGGTTTGCCTCTGAGCTAGAACGCGCAATGCCACCAAAAACCAATCTACGACCAGCAAGTTCAGCTCCCTCTTGATAGCCCACATTATAGGCATCGCACATTCCCTGGACCTCAGATCAGCTTGCTATACGAAAAGGTATTCCTAAAGCTGTTAAGTGAAGGTTTAGGGAAACGACTGTCATTGCAACAACCAATTAAACCAACAAAGGAGAACACACATGTGCTCAAAGAAGAACTTTTACGAATTTGAAACCTTGCTAACCGAAGCAAAGAGACTCCAAGATCAAGCAATAGATTTCGAGATAGAAGGTCTAACCTACGAAATATTCTCAGACCTATTATTCAAACTGCAGGAAGATTTAGAGTTCATACCTCGCCCCCTAACAACAGCAGAGCAGTATTTAGTAAAAACAGCCCCAGAAAAGATCAGACTTAGATACCTCCCAAAATTCCGAAAGGCTATATCACAGATAATATAGCTCCTATATCCAAAAGCATTGGCTCCTAAACCTGTCTTTGTACCGCCCCCTCGATAACCTTCGCCTACACCTACTACCACCAAGCAAGCCTAGAAAAACCCGCAAATCAGCTTCTTTTTAAAGCTGTGAGCTGAGTTCAGATGGCGGGGTATACCAACCTACAGCCCCGCCCCTTATACCCAAAGAAAGAGAGATAAAAATGAGTTTACGTAACGCCATCAACGAGATGTGTACCCAGTGTATCTATGACAAGAAAAGTGAAGGCGGGAAGCTGCAACAGATAGCTGCCTGTACTGCTAAGCACTGCCCCCTGTTCGCAGTACGACCACAGCCAAAGGGTCAGAGCAGTGATTAAGTTGGTGATCGATGAGCAAGAGAATCTGATCGAGGCTGAGGGGACTGAGAGACCAGAAGCCCACTCAGCGTATGACTTGGAGCCTTCCCACGATGAGTAAGCCCAAGCTAGAAACATTCACTTTCAAGTTACCAAGGCGTGTTTACAAAGAGCTGTGCCGCGCCTCTGCGGATAGAAGGATGAATCCTAATGTTTACCTTGATTGTCTGGTAGTCAGCGACAAAGTACGGCGGGATATAGAAAGGGAGACTTAATGTCTCCCCTATTGTTTTCGAGGTAGTTGGGGCATATTCTCTTGGTCTTTAGGAGTGATCAGGAGAATGGAATGGGTGGTAGAAGTCCATCACCGCGCGCCGTGACTAAATGTGCAAGTCCCGAATTAAAACTTGATACGCTTGATGATCCACAGGATGAACAGCCTAAGAAGGCTGACCCTGAAGAGTTGAAAATCAAGCTGGAACGGCAGAAGCAACTCAATGAAAACCAAGCAGACACAAGGAAACGCGTTGATACTCTTGTACGTTATATCCTGACAGTCACGGGCGTTGCTTTGTCAGTGTCCATCGGTGTTTTTACAAATAGCCAACATACTATTTTATCTGAAGATACTCGCTTACTCTTAGCATGGTCATGGTCGTTATTATTCTCAAGCATTATTTCAATGTTAGCCGTAATGCTACTGATGATTATTGGTGGCTATATATTTGGTGAGAGATGGAAATTGCTTGAAGACGGAGAACTGGAAGTTGCTCAACAACCTAGGTGGGTTGATCCTCTCGCATGGACTTGTGGAACTCTAGGAGTAGTAACATTTGTCACAGGATTGATTACCCTATGTATTGTCGCCATATCCAGCATACCAATAACTCATATCATTTTGCGACCATAGTATCTATGAGGTGACGGTATCGGTCTGCCATGACACCCCAACTATACCCTGACACATCTGGGACTTTATGCCGACCCTGCTCAATCAACCCCTTGTGATGACAGATCGCATCTACAGCCGCCACCGATTCATACTCTATGTCAGCCCCACAGTCAGCATAAAGATACTCACTACTGAACATCTCTGTGTAAGACATCCGGTCAGGCAGCACAGGGATACAGCCTTGCGCGACCGCCTCCAGAACAGCAAGTCCTTGGAACTCATGTATTGAGGTGGATAAGAAAATGTCTGACGCTGCCAACCACGCCTTGTACTCATCTCGACTGGCTGCGTATCCCGCATGGTCTATCCGATGGGCAAACTCTTCCTTGATCATCTGGAACTCTTTGGGAGAGTGCTTGAAGCTCTGACCCAGAAGACATAGGCGGTAGTCCACAGCGTTACTCTCAAGCCGTCTGAGGATAGCTAGAAGCCTGTCTGGCCCCTTGTCATATTCCCATCTAGCAGCCCATGTGATACATATGGGTCTCACTGTATGACCATCTGTGACACTCTCCCAGCGGTGGTTCCAGACAATATGAAACCGCCCCGCTTCAGGCAATGCGGGCTGAAAGCTGTCATCACGCAGTGGCACGGGCAACACCGATGAATTGGCAGCGATCCGTTCGACCAACCCCGACGGCACCTGATCCGGGAGTTTTTTCAGCAGTTTTTTCGCTCCTTTGAGCAGGGTCCGGCGATTGTACTCACTGTTGAACAGGCAGTGATCCGCCGCCAGCGCGGTATACAGGTTGAGGATACAGGGCTCAACCGACTGAAACTCTCGCCCTGAACTGGGGTAGGCAAACTGATTCTCGTGGAAATAAACCAGCGTCGGGATCTGCGCCATTGAAGGCACAAAGCCCCGCAGTGCGGAGAGATCAGTCATGGAAGTCGCAATCACCAGATCGTAATCCTGCTGCAATGTATCACGCTCAGAAAACGCCCAGCTCAGACTGTTACCCCGAATCCGCCAACTGAAATAGCGCCCGGGGAGCGAAAGAACTGTCCAGTCATGCTCAGGCAGATGTTCAACCAGCCCCTTACGCCAGTAAAGATGGCTTTCAGCATCGTAAGCAGAGAGTAGAAGTATGCGCATGGACAGCCCGGACAAGAAAAAAGAAGCCTATTTTAGCACCGCAGACAGGATTCACATCCCAAAGTAGTGGATTTTGCTACCTCAACCAATCTTCTGCAGAATCCCCAGCATACGCAGCATACTCGGCACTCCCCGTTGATGAGTAGCCTGGAGTGCCGCTATGAAAGACCTGACCCTGAATCAACTCACCCACCAGATCGCCAGCCAGATTAAAGAGGGAGATATTATCTTTATCTCGATCCGTAACCTGCTCTACCGACAGGTAGCAAAAGGTACCGGGAGCTGGACCTCCCATGTGGGTTTTATTGTTCGTGAAGGGAATGAATGGATTGTACTGGAAAGCGCAGTGCCTTTTGTCCGCCGGACACCACTGAAGCAGTTTCTCGCCCGAACCTGTGACAATCAGGTCAGCATCAGACGACTTAAGCAACCCTTAGCGCCGCAACAGATTACAGCGCTGAAACAGGTCGCGGAACGCCGTATGGGCAAACTCTATCACACCGGTTTCAAATTCGACTCGCAACGCCAGTTCTGCTCAAAGTTTGTCTACCTGACATATAAGGAAGCACTGGGAGTGGAGCTGGGTAAGGTTCAGACCCTGCGTGAACTTCTCGACGAAAATCCACAGGCGTCGGTTGGTTTCTGGCGCTGCTGGTATTTCGGTCTGATCCCCTGGAAACGGCTGACGATTACCCCGGCCAGCCAGTTACATGACCCTAAGCTAACAGCGGTATTCTCTACCCTGCCGGAAGAACGGGCCTGCTAGCGATAGCGGGCTGCGGTGATAAACTCGCCGAAGGATTCACACCAGATCACCACCGTGTTGTATTGCTGTAAATCCAGCCCCTTCGGCAGATCAAACATAAAGCCATCAAAGCCCCGTACATCGGCAATCTGAACCATCTGTGGTTTCAGAGCCACAAAACTCGCTTCATCCTCGACGAACTGTGGTGAGAGATACAGCTTATAATCTGGCCCGGGCGCCAGTTCCCCCTGAAAAATAATCTGCTCTGCACTCAGACTGATTGTGCCTGTCCCCCAGTGCAGCCAGTCACTGCCGCGCAGATCTTTTCGAAACTCCCCATGAAACTCAGCTCTCTCAGCCGCACGCTCTAGTCTTTCTGGAGCCGGGGCCTGCTGCGCAGTCAGCACCGGCAACAGATAAATACCCAATGCAAAGCCTAAAAACCCGACAACACCATGGCTCAGTAACAATACGATTTTTTTCATCTGTGCATCCTTTTCGGCAGGCTAATGGACAGAGCCAATGCCGTACAACAAAAAACCACCCGAAGGTGGTTTTTGAAGAAAGTGAGTGGCCTGATTACAGGCGTTCAATCTCTGCTTTCTGTTTCAGCTGGCTCAGGTGATCCTGATAATCCTGCTGTCCCAGACGGTTATTCAGCATCATACCCATAAAACGAAGCTGCTCCGCTTCAAGGGTTTCCTCAGATTCAGACACCTTATCCAGCGCTACCAGCGCTTTACTGCCATCGAGCATGTCTACCGCAGCGTAGCTTGGCTTATCAGCCGGTTTTGGCATGCTGAACAGCGCTGTACGCAGCTCCTGCGCAACGCCCTCACCAGAACGGTTAACACCGTTTTCAGCGATCACCTCAGCACCCCCGGCAACGGCTTCCAGTGCTTCACCCTGCTTCAGTCTGGCAATCAGCTCATCCGCCTGAGTATTCAGTGCCTCTGCGACCTTTTCTTCAACCAGCAGCGCACGGATCTGGTCGGCTACTTCGCTCAGCTCTTCTGCACGGGGCAGTTCATGCTGAACAACGCGCAGCACCACTGCACGACCGGAATCGAGCTCAATCGGAGTACTGTTCAGGCCATCGTTAATCAGCTCCGGATCAAAGGCCATCGCCAGCACTTTAGGATTGGAGGTGATTTCCGCCTCGTTCCCGACCCGGGAGAACAGCTCGGTTTTCTGGATCTTAAGGCCCAGCGCTTCCGCCGGTTCAAGCAGATCCCCGGAAGAGAATGAGATATCCGCCAGACGCTCTAACTGACCGACATACTCCTCTTCGGAGCGAGCATCGATCAGGTCAGATTCAAGACCCGCACGAGCGGCAGCGAAGCTCGGCACTTCAGATTCAACAACATCAACCAACTGGATCAGGTGGTAACCGTACTCGGTACGAACAGGAGCAGAGACATCTCCCTTTTCCTGAAGGCTATACAACGCATCATCGAACGCTTCCGAGAAAACGCCTTTTTCGTTAACGCCCAGATCACCGCCCATCTCCGCAGAAACCGGATCATCGGATTCAGCCTGAGCCAGATCAGCGAAAGACTCGCCCGCCTGCAGGCGCTGTGCCAGAGATTCGATCTTCTCTTTCGCGGCTGCATCATCACGGCTGTCAGACACTTCTACCAGAATGTGCGCCGCATGACGCTGTTCTGAGGCCTGGAAGTTATCCACCAACTGCTGGTAGGCCGTTTCCAGTTCCTGCTCAGAAACAGTGATCTCCTGCTCAAGCGCGGAACGATCAAGCAGCAGGTATTCGATGGCCACCTGCTCCTCAGTCATAAACTCAGCGCTGTGTTCGGCGAAGTAAGCCTCTACATCGGCATCCGATACCTGCAGGCTGCTGCGCAGATCGTCTGCACCGAGAACGAAGTAGCGGAAATCGCGGGTCTGGTTCTGCAAAGCGGTCAGGGTGTTGAGTTCACCCGGCAGAGAGAAGGCAGACAGCAGGTAAGCGACACGCTCCTGCTCAGTCACTTTCTCTTTGCGTACCAGATCACGATACATCAGCGGGGTCAGACCAACATTTCGCAGCGTGGCTTCGAACTGTGCCCGGTCAAAACGGCCGTCAACCTGAAACTCTTTGGTCGCCAAGATCAACTGATCAATCATCGGGTCTGAGAAAGTCAGCCCCTGATTTTCGGCAGACTGCACCAGAACAGACTGTTCGATCAGCCCTTCCAGCACCATATTGCTGATCAGGTTTTCATCCAGCAGTGCAGGATCGGCATCTTCGCCCATCTGAGACAGCATCTGTCTGCGCTGCAGCTGTACGCCCTGATAAAGTTCCTGCTGACTGATCTCTTCGCCATTAACCGTGGCTGGCGCATTACTGCCCGCAGTCAGGCTAACCAGCGATTCAACACCGAATAAAGCAAAGGTAATGGCAATCAGACCAACGATGACTTTGGCGATGATTCCCTGAGAGTTATCCCGAATGGACTGTAACATTATGCCTTCTAAACCCCTGGCAATTTCTTTTACACATAAAAAAAGCGCTTTCATCTGAAGGCGCCTTTCTAGAATTCTTTTCCGACGCGCTGATGAGTCTCAGCTTGTCACTATGCCAGTCCGGACTTGTGTACTGCATAGTTGGCGGAACGGACGGGACTCGAACCCGCGACCCCCTGCGTGACAGGCAGGTATTCTAACCAACTGAACTACCGCTCCTGTTGCGGGTTTTATCCCGCTGCCCGGAAAACCGAACTCTGGTTTTCAGGGCTGGGCAATTCACGAATGAACCGCCCGGCAAAGCAAGATCGTGACGCGATCAGATCTTACTTGTTAACTGCGTCTTTCAGAGCCTTACCAGGCTTGAAAGTTGGCAGCGTCGCAGCAGCAATCTCGATTGGATTACCAGTCTGCGGGTTGCGACCAGTGCGCGCAGCGCGCTCTTTAACCGAAAATGTACCGAAACCAACAAGCGCAACAGAATCTCCATTCTGTAGTGCACCAGTAACCGCTTCCAGAGTTGCATCCAGCGCGCGACCAGCGGCTGCTTTTGGAATGTCGGCTGAAGCTGCGATAGCGTCGATCAGTTCAGACTTATTCACGTTGTTCCCCTTTAATAGATCGTTATTTTTAATTGTTCCGTTATCCATGCCCAGCAAGATGGTCAGGCATTTATACCAAGGGCTAGAAAGGGGTGTCAAGACAACTTCAACACCTTTCTACCCCTGATGGTTACTAATGTGGCTTTATTTGCTTCGGCGCAGTTTTAGCCGATTTCTCCTTTGCGGAAACCACCTCTTTTGTGCTTTCGCCGAGGGGTTCCGGCTGGTACTTCAGCGCAATATCCAAAACCTCATCAATCCACTTCACCGCCTTAATATCGAGATCTGCTTTGATATTGTCGGGAATTTCCTTCAAATCACGCTCATTCTCCTTCGGAATGACCACGGTCTTGATCCCGCCACGGTGCGCTGCAAGCAGCTTTTCCTTCAAGCCGCCGATCGGTAAAACCTGCCCGCGCAGGGTGATTTCACCGGTCATTGCCACATCCGCTTTCACCGGAATATTGGTCAAAACTGAGACTAAAGCGGTACACATACCGATACCCGCGCTCGGGCCATCTTTTGGTGTCGCGCCTTCCGGGACATGGATATGGATATCCTGTTTCTCATGGAAGTCGCTGGCGATACCCAATGATTCAGCACGATTACGCACAACAGTGAGAGCCGCCTGAATCGATTCTTTCATCACATCACCGAGGCTACCGGTCGTCACCTGACGTCCTTTACCCGGGACCACAGCCGTTTCAATGCTGAGGATATCTCCGCCGACCTGAGTCCATGCCAGACCGGTTACCAGACCCACCTGATCCTGTTCTTCCGCCATACCGAAGTTATGCTTGCGCACACCACTGTAGTGCTCCAGATTTTCAAGGTTGATTACCACCGGCTTGGACGCTTTGTCATCAAGCGCCAGCTCTTTAACCACCTTACGGCAGAGTTTGGCAATCTCACGTTCCAGACCACGCACACCCGCTTCACGGGTGTAGTAGCGGATCAGTCCGGTGATGGCTTCGTCGGTAACTTCTACTTCACCGGCTTTCAGGCCATTGTTTTTAAACTGTTTCTCAATCAGGTAGTTGCGTGCGATGTTGAGCTTTTCATCCTCGGTGTAACCCGGAATCCGGATAATCTCCATACGGTCCAGCAACGGACCCGGAATGTTCATGGAGTTAGAGGTACAGACAAACATCACATCGGAGAGGTCGTAGTCGACCTCGAGGTAGTGATCGTTAAAGCTGTTGTTCTGCTCCGGATCAAGCACTTCAAGCAGTGCTGAAGCCGGATCACCACGCTGATCCATACCCATTTTGTCGATCTCGTCGAGCAGGAACAGAGGGTTCTTCACGCCGACTTTGGACATCTTCTGCAGCAGTTTGCCCGGCATAGAGCCAATGTAGGTACGACGGTGACCACGAATTTCGGCTTCATCACGCACGCCACCCAGCGCCATGCGCACATACTCTCGGTTTGTCGCACGGGCGATAGAACGGCCCAGCGAGGTTTTACCGACACCCGGAGGGCCAACCAGACAGAGAATCGGCCCCTTCAGCTTTTTAACCCGCTTCTGTACCGCCAGATACTCAAGGATACGGTCTTTCACCTCTTCCAGACCGAAGTGATCCTGATTCAGGACTTTCTCGGCGCGCTTCATATCATGGCGAACTTTGGAGCGTTTCGACCATGGGATCTGCAGCATCCAGTCGATATAACCGCGAACAACCGTCGCTTCGGCTGACATCGGCGACATCATCTTCAGCTTGTTATATTCGCCCATGGTTTTATCGAACGCTTCCTGAGGCATTTTTGCGTCAGCGATGCGCTTTTTCAGCTCATCCATATCGTTGCTGCCGGACTCATCCATGTCCCCCAGCTCTTTCTGGATCGCTTTCATCTGTTCATTGAGATAGTACTCGCGCTGGCTCTTCTCCATCTGCTTTTTGACCCGGCCGCGGATACGCTTCTCAACCTCAACCAGATCGATTTCAGACTCCATCAGCGCCATCAGATGCTCCAGACGCTCTTTATTACCGAGCATCTCCAGAATCTGCTGTTTCTCTTCCAGCTTGAGGGACATATGCGCAGCAATGGTATCTGCCAGACGGCCCACATCATCGATATTCTGCAGCGAGGAAAGCACTTCCGAAGGAATCTTCTTGTTGACCTGAACGAAGCGCTCGAACTGTTCCAGCACAGTACGTTTGTATAGCTCATCCTCAGCTTCACTGAGTTCCTCAATCGGCAGCACGGAGGCATGGGCGGTAAAGAAGCCCTCCTCCTCATGCAGGCTGTGAATGCTGGCACGATAATCACCTTCGACCAGCACTTTGACTGTGCCATCCGGCAGTTTCAGCATCTGCAGTACGCTGGCTACGGTACCCACAGAAAACAGATCGTCTGCGGAAGGTTCATCGTCCGAGGCATTCTTCTGCGCCACCAGCAGGATCTCTTTATCCCCGGACATGGCTGCTTCAAGGGCTTCGATGGATTTTTCCCGGCCAACAAACAGCGGGATCACCATATGCGGGTATACCACCACATCCCGAAGCGGAAGTGCCGGTAACTCAAAAATTTGTGCCTGAGTTTCGTCAAGTTGCGTCATGCTGCTAAAGCCTCGTCAAACCAGTCCGCGGTGTACTGCGGAGAATTCTTAATAGTGCGCGTTTAGGTTACATGTGGGGGTCAACTTTTCAAATGCAACCAACCGGAGTAAAAAAATGCGTGCACGTCAGGGGGTTAGGGACATAGAGAGTCGGGATTGATAAAACTTATAGCAACATCCCGACACTGAGACAATAAAAAAGGGGACCTCTGCCCCCCTTTTATAAAGATTTTATGCTTACTTGTAATATGCCTGATCACGAACACTGTGATCAGTGATATCGCGAACCCCTACGAGGCTGGCGATACGCTCAACCAGTGTCGCTTCGACACCGTCTTTCAGCGTCATATCTACTGCGCTGCAGCCCTGGCACCCGCCACCGAACTGCAAAATCGCAATATGACCCTCTTCCTCTTCAACCACTTCCATCAGCTTCACTTCGCCACCATGGGACGCCAGGCCGGGATTGATCTCAGAGTAGAGGATGTAGTTGATCTGTTCAGCGATAGGGCTGTCCGGAGACACCTTCGGCACTTTTGCGTTCGGCGCTTTAATGGTTAACTGTCCGCCCATACGATCCTTGGCGAAATCCACCAGCGCTTCATCCAGATAAGGAATGCTGTTCTTCTCAATGTAGAAGCGCAGCGTAGGCAGCTCGAGGATCTCGTCATCCTCAATAACTTCATCCGGGCGACAGTACGCCAGACAGGTCTCAGCGTAGGATGTACCTGGCTGGGTGACAAACATACGCACAGCCATGCCTTCTACGTCCTGTTTTTCCAGGAGTTCTACCAGATATTCTTCAGCCGTTTCGGTGACGGTAATGTTCATACGATGTCCTGTATGTTGAACCAGATAATCTTTGCCCTGCTAGGATACACCCAAAACAAAACCGAGTAAATTGATCAACTATTATCCGGAACAGAAAAAATAATAATTTATTTCGCCCGTCTGACCGCCCGGAAAACGATCTTCTGCGCCTGATATCTGGTAGAATCGCGCGTTTTCAGCGACGCCGTTCTTCCATGACCTCCCTGCAACGCCAGAAGATTATATTCACTCTTGGCCTGCCGATCATCGCCGGCATGCTCTCCCAGAGCGTGCTTAATCTGATCGACGCAGCGCTGGTCGGCCGCCTTGGCGAGGCCTCTCTCGCCGGTGTCGGTATCGGCGGCTATGCCAATTTTGTCGTTATCAGCCTGATTCTGGGGCTCTCTTCTGCGGTTCAGGCGTTGGTGGCCAGACGTCGTGGTGAAGGACGGGCAGAACTAGCCTGCCATCCGGTTTATGCCGGTGTGTTGATCTCATTTCTGATCGCCCTGCCCCTGAGCCTCCTCTTTATCAGTCATTCGGAATGGATAATCAGCCTGATGACTGACGACCCTGCCGTACAGGAGATCGCTTCCGGCTATTTCGACTACCGTACCGCGGCTATGCTGGCGGTCGGGCTTAACCTGTCTTTCCGCGGTTGGTGGAACGGCAGTAAGCGCCCCTACCATTATTTCCGTGCCCTGCTGATCACCCATCTGCTCAACGTCATCATCAGCTATTGTCTGATTTTTGGTGAATTCGGCCTGCCCCGGCTGGGGGCTCAGGGGGCCGGGTTAGGCAGTGCCATCGCCCTGTTCAGCGGTGCGCTGCTCAATGGATTTCTGTTCTGCCGCGATCCACAGGCCCACCGCCAGATCAATTGGTTTAATCTGCTGCCCGGCCTGCGCCAGGTGATCCAACTGGCAGTGCCCCACTCCCTGCAACAGTTATTTCTGGCATTGGCGATCTGCATACTGATCTGGATTATTGGCCAGTTGGGTACCAATGAGCAGGCGATCGCTCATGTCCTGATCAACCTGTCACTGTTCCTGATCCTGCCCGCTGTAGGTTTTGGCGTCGCCTCTACCTCACTGATCAGCCATGATCTGGGCGCCGGGCGCGTGGATGCCGCAGCACAGTGGGGATGGGACGTGGTTAAAACAGCCCTGTCGACGCTCTGCCTGCTCAGCCTTCCTCTCTGGTTTCTTCCGCAGCAGGTACTGGCGATCTTCCTGACCTCAGCGCCCCTGATCGAACAGGCCAGCCTGCCTTTACAGTTGACGGCGCTGGCCATCTGTCTGGATGCTGCGGCACTGGTTCTGACCCAATCCCTGCTCGGCGTCGGTGCAAACCGTACTGTGCTTCTGATCAGTACCTTTGGACAGTGGTGTTTCTTTCTGCCGCTGGCCTGGCTGTTTGGCCCGATACTCGGCTTTGGCCTGATCGGAATCTGGCTGATGCAGGTGCTGCATCGCGCAGCCTCTTCGGTTCTGTTCATGCGCATCTGGTCACAGCAGAACTGGCAGAAGATCAGAATTTAGTTTTCGCCCCAAGGGTGAAATTGATATATTGGTTTAATCCCTTAAAGCTTGATGGAATAAGTGACGAATAGATGACAGAACAGTCGCTGGTTTTTTCGTTTTTTCTGATTTTTACAGGCGCCGCCGTTGTCGCCTCTCTCGCGCTCTACACCCGCCAACCTCTGCTGGTCGCTTATATCGTTCTGGGTGCCATCCTCGGCCCTTATGGGATGAGCATGGTGTCTGATACCAAACTGCTCTCAGATATCTCCCATGTCGGTATTATCTTCCTGCTGTTTCTGCTCGGTCTGGATATGCAGCCCTCACACCTGCTGCATATGCTGAAGAAGGCGACTCTGGTCGCCATCGGCAGCTCTCTGATCTTCTTTGCACTGGGGTATGGCGTTGGCTATGTCTTTGGCTACAGTCAGACAGAGAACATGATCATCGGCATTGCTGTGATGTTCTCCAGCACCATTATCGGCATCAAGCTCCTGCCCACCACCGTGCTGCACCACCGCCATACCGGTGAGCTGGTCGTGGGCCTGCTCCTGCTGCAGGACGTCATTGCGATCATGGTACTGCTGTTTCTTTACAGCGGCGATGGCGCAAGCAAGAGCGACACAATGGCGCAGTTCGCCACCACGCTGGTTGCCCTGCCGCTGATCATTCTCGGTGCCTTTATCTTTGTAAAATATGTACTGCTGAAACTCATACAGCGCTTCGACCGTTTTCATGAGTATATCTTTCTGCTGGCAATCGGCTGGTGCCTGGGGCTGGCCGAACTGGCACATCTGGCCGGGCTGTCCGCAGAAATCGGTGCGTTTGTTGCCGGAGTCTCGCTGGCAACCAGCCCGATCTCGCAATACATAGCCACCAGTCTGAAACCCCTGCGTGATTTCTTCCTGATCCTGTTCTTCTTCTCGATCGGTGCCAGCTTTAATCTGGATCTGGTTGGCGTGATCGCCATTCCGGCGATCATTCTGGCAGTGTTGATTCTGGTGGTGAAACCGGTGGTCTTCCGCTTTATGCTGAGCCGTATCAGCGAGTCGCCACAACTGGGCTGGGAGGTAGGCTTCCGTCTCGGTCAGATCAGTGAATTCTCGCTGCTGATCGCTTATATCGCGGCAGGCGCACTGATGATCGGAGAAGAAGCATCACATGTTATTCAGGCCACCGCGATTCTGACCTTCCTCTTCTCCAGTTATGTGGTGATCTTTAACTTCCCATCACCCATTGCAGTCTCTGACAAACTGCGCCGCGACTAATCGGTTAATCCAGCCGGAATGTCAGCCAAACAGGCTGATGTTCCGGCTACCCCAGAGTGCTTCAGCGCGCTGCCGCAGTTCGCTGACATCACCCGACTCACCAAGCAGACGCAAAGTCACCGCCAGTGTATCGATAATCGCGCGCTGACCGTACTCATGCGATCCCGTACCCTGCCAGAGTTCGAGCAGCATCTGATCGGACAGCTCATCCTCTTTAACAAAGCGTTTCTCCACTGAACGGGGCCATTCGTATTCACTGAGTTCGCCATCGATTACCCACTGCAGCAGGGACTCAGTATCCGGTCGGATCTCCGCCTCACCGCCATCCCCTTTCATCGTCAGGTTGCGCTGAATTCCCAATAACTGCGCGGCCTTCTGATGCATAGGCCCGTAAGGAGGGTGAAAAACGCCATCAATACTTGCCGGCGCCTGAGCCGGATTGAGCATCCGGCACAGGGTATGCACCGGAGAGCGCAACCCAAGGATCGGACGCAACTGGATAATCTCACCCAGCGGCGGGCAGAAATGGTCGACCGAAATATAAGCAAAATTGCACCGATCCAGCTCCGTACTCACCTGCTCCCAGTCCTGACAAGCCTTCATACCGAACAGCGCCAGCATATCCTCAACGTAGATCCGGCCCGGCGTATGGCCACGGGAACCATGCATAAACACCCGGTAGCCATGACTGGCCAGACACAGCGCCACCAGCAGATACCAGGAATGACGCCGTTTTTTACCGGCGTAAGTAGACCAGTCCAGATCCACATGCAGTTCGCGGCCCACCGAATAACGGGCACGTACCGCATCCGCAAACCCTGCCAGTTCTTCCGGCGCCTCCTCTTTGACCCGCAACAGCATCAGGAAAGCCCCCAACTGTTCAGGGCGTACCTGACCATCGAGAATCATACCCATCGCCTCGGCCGCTTCTTCACGGCTCAGCGAACGGGTACCATTCTTGCCTTTACCCAGAATACGTACAAATGGGGCAAATTTATGCTCTTCTACCATGGTCAGTTTTACCTTGTCCTTCGTTGGCGGAATGAATAGAGTAGGCAGCAATCACCTTCTGACCCTAAGTTTAATGAAATCCTACCCACAGCAGCTACACCTTTTTTTTAATGCGCTGAGCTTCTTCAGCCGCATCCCGGTGCCCGGCTGGGTAGATTTCCGCCCGGACAATCAGGCCAGAGCACTGCCCTACCTACCCTGGGTCGGGCTTTTAATCGGCGTATTATCGGCACTGGTTTTCTGGCTCTGTGAGTCAATTCTGCCCACCAGCGTTGCACTGCTGTTAACCATAGGCGCAGGCATTCTGCTTACGGGCGGATTACATGAAGATGGTCTGGCCGATTGCTGTGATGGCTTTGGCGGTGGCTGGCAGCGGGACAAAATCCTGCAGATTATGAAAGATTCTCAGGTCGGCACATTTGGTGTCATAGGCCTTGTTCTGGTGCTGCTGACAAAATATGAGGCACTGCTGCAACTCGAGCAGATTATTCCGGCTCTGATTCTCGGCCACACATTAAGCCGCCTTGCCCCCCTGCTGCTGGTTTATCGGGAAAGTTACGTCGGGCTGGAACAGAGCAGCAAATCAAGCGCCCTGCTGACACCGCCGACACGCACGCAACTTTTATTCGCAGCCCTGCCGGTGCTCCTCTGCCTGCTGTTTCTGCCGGCCAGCTACCTGAGTCTGATTCCACTCTGCCTGCTGATCACCCTGTGCATGGCGCGCTACTTTCGGCGCTGGATCGGCGGCTACACCGGCGACTGCCTGGGTTGCTGCCAGCAACTGTGCGAACTGGCCATCTACCTCTGGCTCTGCCTGTCCTGGTTTTAAAGCCAGTTAAAGACGGCCGGCACCGACAATTACCCAGGAAAAGATCAGACCACTCTGACGATCCCTGCGCTTTCTGCTAAAATCACGCCTCTTCCATCGGGTAGTGATACATGAAACGCAAAAACAGTCTGTTCAGCCGTCCAGCCGCCAAAAAACCGGTAAAATCCCGCGAACCTCTGGCTTACCCTGAAACCCTTGAGATCGAGCGCCTCAGCCACGAAGGCAGAGGTGTTGCCCGGCATCAGGGCAAAACCCTGTTTATTTCCGGCGCCCTGCCCGGTGAAACCGTGCGTTTCAGTATTGATACAAAACACCGTCGCTTTGATGAAGGTCACTGTGTTGAAGTCATCACCCCGGCTAACGAACGTACCGACCCGGTCTGCCCGCATTATGGTGTCTGCGGTGGTTGTGACCTGCAGCATCTGGCGCATGATCAGCAGATCAACGCCAAACAGGAGATTGTGCTGGAGCAGTTACAGCGCCTTGGCAAATTCCGCCCGGAGCAGATCGAAGCACCCATCACCAGCCCCGCCTGGCATTACCGCCGCAGTGCACGCATCGGCGTTAACCAGCTATTACGTGATGGCAGCCCGCTGATCGGCTTTCGCCGTCGCGGCAGTAGCAAGCTGACCCAGATCGAGCACTGCCCGGTACTGGCGCCCGCGCTGGAGCAGATTATGACCGGCCTGCGCGAGGTACTGGCAACCGCCGATCAGTTTAAAGAGATCACGCACGCTGAGCTGACTCAGGGTGATACAGAAGGGGCTCTGACCCTTCGGGTAAAAAAGACACCGCAGCCGGAGCTCTGCGTGAAACTTCAGCAGTTAGCTGAAAGCCACAACTTTAAACTGTATCTGGATAACGGTGAGCAGATCCGCGCCTATGCTGGGGATGCAGAACTGTTTTATCAGCATGCCGCGAGTGGTGCAGAGATCCATTTTAAACCCGGCGATTTTATTCAGGTGAATGCCAGCGTGAACCAACAGATGATCGATCGCGCACTGGCCTGGCTTACCCCGTCCGCAGAAGACTCCATCCTCGATCTTTTCTCCGGGGTCGGTAATTTCACCCTGCCGCTAGCCCGTCAGGCGGGACGCGTTGTTGGCATTGAAGGCGTCGATGAGATGGTGCATCGTGCTCGGGACAATGTTCAACGCAATCAGCAAAACAACTGCGAATTTTTCCGCGCAGACCTGAGCAAAGATCTGCGCGCAATGGCCTGGTACAAGCAGGGATTCAACAAGATTCTGCTCGACCCGCCCCGCACCGGTGCGCTGGAAATTATCCGGCAGTTACAGCAGCACAAGGCGGATACAGTCCTCTATGTTTCCTGCAACCCGGCGGCACTGGCAAGAGACGGCGCTGAGCTTATCCGGCAGGGCTATCGTGCCAGTCGTTTCTGCGTGATGGATATGTTCCCGCATACCTCTCACGTTGAGTCGCTGGCTCTGTTTGAGCGCCACTGAGATGATCGAGATTATTTATGCCGATGACGCACTGGTCATCGCTAACAAACCCTGGGATATGCTCTCCGTACCCGGTCGTGGCGAAGATAAGCAGGACTGCCTCTGGCGCCGGGTGCAGCAGCAATTCCCGACCGCCCGGATCGTCCACCGACTTGATTATGCCACCTCCGGCCTGATGGTTCTGGCGCTGACACTGGAAGCACAACGCCAGTTGAGCCGGGCGTTTCAGGAGCGCCAGACACAAAAGCGCTATCAGGCGATTATTGCCGGCACACCCGGACAGCGCTGTGGCCGCGTGGAGCTACCGCTGCGTTGTGACTGGGAACGTCGCCCATTACAGATAGTCGACCATGAACAGGGGAAAGCAGCGCTGACGCACTGGCAGATCACAGGAGAACATGAACTGGGAACACGGATCGAACTGACCCCGGTTACCGGCCGCTCTCATCAATTGCGGGTACATATGCAGGCGATTGGCCACCCCATTGTCGGGGACCGGTTTTATGCCGATGAAAGATCGCAGGCCGCATCGGAAAGACTGCTACTGCACGCGGAACAACTGGCCTTTCCCCACCCGGAAAATGGGAAAGAGTGCAGTTTCCAGGCACCCTGCCCGTTTTAATCCAGATAATTACGGTTGATAGCAGCCAGCTCACCGCTATTGAGCATTGCCTGAAGTTCCTGATCCAGAATCTGGCGCAATTCAGGAGACATTGCCGGGCTGTAAACCACCCATTGCGGAGTGGTTCTGAAGCGGGTTGGCAGGACTTTCAGTGAATAGTCGCTGTGCTTAACCAGATAATTCAGGCCCAGATCGTGGTAATAGAACAACCGAATCTTGCGTTTTGCCACCAGCCTTAGTGCTTCATCCAGACTGTAGATCTTATCAAACACTTCGGTGCCCTGATGGCTTTTCAGATAAGCCGCCGAGCTGGTACCAAACAACGCCCCCACACTGATCCCATCTTTGGCCAGCTGAGCAATGGAAGACGGCAGGTAGGCCTCATCCTGATGAGCCAGCACCACATTGGAGACGCTGTATACAGGAATCGCTGAATAGATAAAGCGCTTCTCGCGCTCGGCATTGCGACCCGCACCACAGTAAATCCCCGCCGGGCCCATTTCGACCTCACGCAAAATGCGTTTAATGGGCAGATACTGGGTATCAATCTTCAGCTCTACCTGACGCTGTGCCAAACGGCTTTTCAGCCTTTGATAGATCTCACCGCACAACCCGCCGAGGTTAGCGTTTTCCAGAAAATACTTGGGCTGAGAGTTCTGAACCAGCGCACGTACTGTCGCATCGGCCTGTACCATTGGGCTGATCAACACCAACGCCGCGGCACAGATAACAGAGCGCAGTCCATAGCGGCTGCGCGAGGTGGGCTTGGATAACGGCACTACATTCCCCCCAGAATGATCATTGCGGTTACATGCATATTACGTTTGATAATAAACTATACGCCGCGAATATGTCTTCCACCAACAAACGCATGAATATTTTCTGCCGTCTGCTGGATAATACGTGTACGTGCCTCGGCACTTCCCCAGGCGATATGCGGTGTAACGATCAGATTCGGCAGCGCCTGATCCAACAGCGGGTTACCCTGCCGGGGCGGTTCTTCGCTGAGCACATCGGTCGCAGCCCCTGCGATCTCTCCCGCCTGCAAAGCTGCCAGCAGATCAGCCTCGTTAACGATGCCTCCCCGCGCTGCATTGATCAGGAACGCATTCGGTTTCATCCGCGCCAGCACAGCCGCATCGATCAGATTTTCGGTATCCTCGGTGAGCGGGCAATGCAGGCTGAGTACATCGGACATTTCGAGCACCCGGTCCAGGCTGACCCGGCCTGACTGCGCCTGCTCGGAACCCGGTCGCTGCGCGATCAGCACCTGCATACCAAACGCACGACCAATCTCAGCCACGCCCTGTCCCAGATGACCATAACCGATAATCCCCAGCGTTTTACCTTTGAGCTCCACGATCGGATGGGTAAGAAAACAGAACTGTTCTGAACGCTGCCATTCACCCTGCGCCACGTCACGGGAATAGTTAAGCAGATTGGTATGCAGCGCAAGAATCATTGACCAGACATGCTGAACAACCGAATCAACACCATAAGCCACACAGTTAGAAACCGGAATACCCAGCTCCGCCGCCGCTTCTTTATCAACCACATTGGTGCCAGTGGCGACCACACAGATATATTTCAGATCCGGCAACGACTGCAGCAGTTCGCGGGTGAGCGGGGTTTTGTTGGTGATCACAATATCAAAACCTGCCGCCCGCCCTGCAACATCCTCAGCCCGGGTCAGGGGGTAGGTCACCAGTTCGTCCAGCTCCCTTTGCAGTGGCGTCAGGTCCAGATTTTCCATTCCTTTAAGGTCTAAGATCACAGCGCGCATGGTTTTATCCTGTTACAGAAAGTAAAAAGGGCCCGTCGGGCCCTTATTAAGTTAAGAGAGTGCGTCTGATCAGGCGCCCGGCAGGCGGTCCTTGATCTCCCACAGAATCTCTTCAGCAATAATAGCGGGTGCAGACACCGCTTCAGCCGTCTGCACACTGAGGAAGACATCACTGCGGGTACGGATCATCTTCAACTGATACTGACCGGTGTGTTCAAACTTGCCGGTGCTCTGGTTAAAGATACCGGAGTTATCGCCACCAAAGACATAGATCGGCTTGCCGGCAAACCAGATTTTGTAACCCTGTTTGTTTGCCGCATCCTGCGGATCATTCAGCAGATCACTGGAACCCTCACCCTGCGCAGCCATGAAACGCTCGGCTGTCTTGCCGGATGTATAGGTAACACCACCCTCTTCCGGATCGCGTTCAATACCCAGTGCAGACTCCAGTACGCTGGTATCCAGCTTGATCTCACCACGATCTGAGTGCAACCACTCGAAGAAACCCATCTCTTCCTCGTTTTCAAACGGCGTCGTGGTGGTATAGGTCATATAGAAGACACCGGCACCTTCATCGCGGGTACCCACATCCATATCGGCTTCATCCAGCGCCCGGCTGACTTCATTCCAGGCGGTCTGGATATCTGCATTCAGTTTCAGAACCGGGTTACCACGGGAATCACGCCCCAGTTGGGTGCCCTGACGGCGTTTTTCCTGGAACGCCAGCAGGGTCTGCGCACTGCGCTCACCGGTGGCTTTACCCAGATAACGCAGCATCTCAAACATCATGTCGGACTTGTAGCTGACGTCGCGGGCACTTTGCCCCCAATCAATAGCCGTCACTTCTTCGTCAGAGGCAAAACGAACATGCTGCATTGCCACCATGGTCCGCCCCGGCTCACCATCGACCGGCTTCAGACTAACCCGCAGACGATCTTTGGTAGGCCCCGGAATATCCTGGAAGGTCAGGCGCTTAACCCAGGTATCTACAAAGCTGTAGTCTTTCGCTTCATGGTAGATCCACTGGGTTTCCATCACCCCGCGTCGCGGATCAGATTTGGCAATATCGATGCCGTTAAACTGCCAGAACTCCTGCAGCTTGACCCAGACACTGGTAATCCCTTCGTCGACGATGATGAGTTTTTCACCGTCTTCACGTTTCATGCTGACCGTTTCGCTGCCCGCATGGGCATAGAAGAACTCAGGGCGGGGAACAATAAAGTCCCCGCTCCGTGTGGTTGCCACACGACTGACGTCTGGCACCCGCAGGGTATCTTCTGTCTGTTTTGGCTTCAGGTGACCGGGAACCTGCAACCGTTCAGCCTTCTCAGCCAGCTCATAGTCCTGACTGCGGTCACGGATGATGCCGCTGTCTCCATAGATAGGATTGTCATCAATGACACTACAGCCGGAAACCAGAAGACCAGCCAGTACAGATAGAGATACTTGTTTCTTCATTAGTCGAATCGCTTAAATGAATCGCTTAAATAATGTCGCATTTCTGCATTGCTTCACGCACCTGAGCGTGGCAGCCATCTGCCAGCACGGTCAGTGGCAGACGAATACCCAGGCCCATCAGGCCCATCTCTGCCATCGCCCATTTAACCGGGATCGGGTTCGCTTCTACAAACAACTTCTCATGCAGAGGCATCAGACGGTTGTTCAGGTCACGTGCCTGCTCAGTTTCTCCGGCCATAGCCAGCCGGCACAGTTCAGACATCTCTGCCGGCGCAACGTTCGCAGTCACAGAAATATTGCCTTTACCGCCACCCAGCATCAGCTCAACGGCTGTCGGGTCATCACCGGAATAAACCGCAAAATCTTCCGGCGCACGCTGAATCAGGTCAACGCCACGTTCAACATCACCGGTTGCTTCTTTAATACCGACAATATTCGGAACTTCAGCCAGACGCAGCACCGTTTCGGTCTGCATATCACAGGCGGTACGGCCCGGAACGTTATACAGGATCTGATCGATATCGACCGCTTCAGCGATCGCTTTAAAGTGCTGATACAAACCTTCCTGAGTCGGTTTGTTGTAGTACGGCGTTACGAGCAGACAGGCGTCTGCACCGACACGTTTCGCTTCTGCGGTCAGCTCAATGGCTTCGGCAGTGGAGTTAGCACCGGTACCGGCGATCACAGGCATGCGACCGGCAACGCGGTCAACCACCCGTTTAATGACCTGGCAATGCTCATCGCAGTTCAGAGTAGCGGACTCACCGGTGGTGCCCACAGCGACGATGGAATCAGTGCCCTTATCCAGATGCATATCCACCAGTTTGTCGAGGGCTTCCCAATCGACGTCACCGTTAGAATGCATAGGGGTAACAAGAGCAACAATGCTGCCAGTAATCATTTTATTCTCCATGAGATATATATCAGGTTAAGCAAGGGACAAAACTACTCTGCCCCAGTGCTTATTACAACCTTAAAACTATACTTATCCCGCCCTAGCTATATGAAAAAATTAATTTTTTGCAGAAGCGGGGTCGTTTCCCGGCGAACCCGGCCAGAATCAGGATCCCGGAAAAGATCGCTGTGCCGATTCCCGGTACAGCTTATAATCCGAACCATATCTGGTATCGTATAAAAGGGTCGTTATTCTATACGATTTTTCACTTTGTTGAGTAGCCATCATCACTAAGGATTTATTATGAGCAGCGTAGCTATTGGCCAGAAAGTGCCTGATTTTACCGCCCAGGCCACCAGCGACATGAGCGTTACCCTGAGCGAACTGCAGGGCAAAAACCTGGTTATCTACTTTTACCCTAAGGACAGCACACCGGGCTGCACCACTGAAGGCCAGAATTTTCGTGATGCGATCGATCAGTTTGAAGCCGCCAACACGGTCATTTTCGGGGTATCCCGCGATGGCCTGCGCGCCCACGAAAACTTCCGCAGCAAACAGTCATTTCCGTTCGAGTTGATCAGCGATCCTGATGAAGCGCTGTGCAAACTGTTTGATGTGATTAAGCTGAAGAAAAACTATGGCCGGGAATATATGGGCATCGATCGTTCAACCTTCCTGATTGATGCCGAAGGCGTGCTGCGCAACGAATGGCGCAGCGTAAAAGTCAAAGGTCATGTAGACGAGGTACTGGCAGCCGCCCAGGCCCTGTAAGCCATCCTGAGCGGTACTCAGGTACCGCTCTCCTCCACACCGACCTGCTGCACCTTCGGCCAGGCATTCACCACGGCCTTGAACAAAGTTGCCAGCGGGATCGCAAAGAACAGCCCCCAGAAGCCCCAAAGCCCACCGAAGACCAGCACCGCTACGATAATAGCCACCGGATGCAGGTTAACCGCTTCCGAAAATAACAGCGGCACCAGCACGTTACCATCGAGCGCCTGAATAATGCCGTAGGCGATCATCAGGTACATGAACTCGCTGCTCCAGCCCCACTGGAAGAAGGCGATCAACGCCACCGGCAAGGTGACCAGTGCCGCGCCGATGTAGGGAATCAGCACCGACAGCCCCACCAGAATCCCAAGCAGGGCCGCATAGTTAATACCCAGAAATACGAAGGTCACATAAGTCACCGCACCGACTACGATAATCTCTATCGCCTTACCACGAATGTAGTTAGCGATCTGATCATCCATCTCCACCCAGACCTTGGTCATCATCTCGCGTTTTTCCGGCAGAAATGAAACCCACCAGTTAGCCAGCGACGCGCCATCCTTGAGGAAGAAAAACACCAGAATCGGTACCAGTACCAGGTAGATCAGCAGCGCGATAATATTGGTGATTGAGTTCAGTGAGAAGGTCACCACCCACTGCCCCATCTGCGAAAGCTCCGTTGCCGCCAGGCTGATCAGCTCACGAATCCGTTCCTCAGAGATCATCTCCGGGTAACGCTCCGGCAACAGCAGAAGCACGGACTGGGTCTGCGACATAATTCCGGGAAGCTCATTAAACAGGTTAACCGACTGACGCCAGGCCAACGGCATAACGATCAACAGTAAAGCCGCCAGCCCCCCGACAAAAGCCAGAAAGACCAGCACCACCGACAGCAAATGCGGCACGTTAAGCTGCTTCAGGCGGTTGACGCCCCCCTGCATCAGAAACGCCAGAATAATCCCGGCGAATACCGGCGCAAGCGCCTGCCCCAGAGTAAGAATAACCACCAGAGACCCGGCCAGCAGGACAAACAACAGCAGCGCTTCCTCATCGGAGAAGTAGCGATCAATCCATTTACTGAAAATCTTGCGCATGGCGTGCCTGGTTAACCCCGTTTGATCAGGTAGATATAAGGTTCTTGATCGGTCTCAGCCGCCAGCAGCTCGTGTGCGGACTGATCGGTATAAGATTTGAAATCGCGGATGGAGCCACTGTCAGTTGCCACCACTTTCAGGACCTGACCTTCGCTTAGGCGGTTCAGTGCCTGCTTGGCTTTGAGCAGCGGCAGCGGGCAATTCAGCCCCGAGGCATCAAGGAGTTCGTCGTAGGCATATTCCGTCATCTGGGTCTCTTCAGGCATCAGCGATTTGGATTTAATCGGGCACTATATAACATATTCCCGGACAGGCCCTAACCCTTTACAGCAAAAACGGAACTCCGCAGCCGATCCGGCGCGGATTTACTCTCCGGGTTAAGCCATTCATGTTTAAAGATTGATGAACCGGGCCAGACGCAGGGAACTTTCGGACCGGTATTCAGATCTTAACCTTTTATTTTTAAAACAGGACCACAGATAACGTATAGTGGACCTTAGTTGCTTTTTTATTTTGGACAGGGATATGCGTCAGCTTTTTACCGCCTTATTCGCCTGGGTTATTCTGGGCTCTGTAACAATCAGCCATGCAGCGCAACAACTGCCCGATCTCGGCGGAAGTGGTTACAGCGTAATCTCAACGCAGCAGGAGTATCAGCTCGGACGGGCCTGGGTCAGAATGCTGCGCGGCAGCGCCAAACTTTCGGAAGATGCCCTTGCCAGTCAGTATATTGAAGAGCTGACCTGGAGCCTTGTCGGTCATAGTCAGCTGAATGACCGTCGTCTTGAAATTCTCCTGCTCGACAACCCCAAGGTGAATGCCTTTGCTGTACCCGGCGGCATTATCGGGGTACATACCGGCCTGATACTGGCCGCAGAAAATGAAGCTCAACTGGCTTCGGTACTGTCACATGAACTCGCTCACCTGAGCCAGCGTCATTTTGCCGCCCAACTGGAAGAAAAACGCCGTAACCGCCCCTTTATGCTGGCTTCAATTCTCGGCAGCATCCTGTTAACCGCTGCCGATCCTGAAGCCGGTATTGTCGGACTGCAATCAAGCATGGCGGCCAATATCGCCAACCAGCTCTCTTTCAGCCGGGACAATGAACGTGAAGCCGATCATATCGGCATGCAGACCCTGATATCAGCCGGCTATGCACCACAAGCGATGGCCGCCATGTTTGAGCAACTACAGAAACAGGCACGCTTCAGTCGCCTGCCACCCGAGTTTTTACTCACCCACCCGATCACTCAGGCGCGTATCTCTGATGCGCAGAATCGGGCACAGGCCTACTCACCTGCCGGCAAACGCAGCAACAGTCTGGACTTCAATATTATTCGAGCCCGTCTGCAAACCCTGTACGCCGCAGAGCCGAAAAAACTCCTTCAGGAGTACCTCAACCAGCAACAGCAGAACGATCACGACGGCATACGCTATGCCGTTGCTTACAGTGCGATCAAAAATGAAAACTTTGCCCTTGCAGAGAAAAACATGGCTGCTTTCAGCCCCGCTTTTCGCGCCCAACTGAGCGCAAAGCTACTGCAGGCTGAAATGCTGATGGCACAGGAAAAGTACCGCGACGCTGCTGAACAACTGACCCGGCTGCGACAGATCTATCCTGGCAACCGGGCCATAAGCTATACCCTGGCTGACGCCCTCCTCAAGACCAACCGCCCGGCGCCGGCAGTTGAAATCTATGAGTCGCTTACCGAGAGCAACCCCAACGACAGCCACGCCTGGTATCTGCTGGCAGAAGCCTACGGTCTGGAAGGCAACATCGTTGCAGTACACGAAGCACGAATTGAATTCTTCCTGCTGACGGCAAATATCGACCGCGCACTGCGACAGATTGAATTCGCGCTGCGGGAGAAAAGCCTGACGGAGTATCAGCGCGCCCGGCTGGAACAGCGTAAAGAAGAGGCGCTGGAGATCAGACAGTCACTGGAGATGGATTTCTGAAGAAAAAAACCCGGTCTGATTCACACCAGCCGGGCTTAATCGGGACTTCAGCGCTTCAGGTTGGCGGAGAAGTCGAGCATGCGCTGCAGAGGTTTGCGAGCATCTTCGATCAGGGCATCATCAACGAAGATCTCATCCTGCCCGGTTTCCAGTGCATGCAACACACTTTCAAGACCGTTCATGGCCATCCATGGGCAGTGCGCGCAGCTTCGGCAGGTTGCACCGGAACCGCCGGTCGGCGCCTCAATAAATTCTTTGCCCGGCGCTGCCTGACGCATCTTGTAGAAAATCGCCTTATCGGTAGCCACAATAAACTGCTTGTTCGGCAGATCGCGCGCGGCATTGATAATCTGTGTGGTAGAACCTACAGCATCGGCGATCTCAACCACAGAATCCGGAGACTCAGGATGCACCAGCACCGCCGCATCCGGGTAAACCTGTTTCAGATCGAGAATACCTTTGGCCTTGAACTCCTCATGCACAATGCAGGAACCATCCCACATCAGCATCTCGATGCCGGTTTCCCGTTGCACATAAGTGCCCAGGTGCTTATCCGGCGCCCAGATAATCTTCTTACCCTGTTCCGCCAGGTGCTCAACCACTTCCAGTGCGATGCTGGAGGTAACCACCCAGTCCGCCCGCGCCTTAACCGCAGCCGATGTGTTCGCGTACACCACGACTTCATGGTCAGGATGTGCATCGCAGAATGCAGAGAATTCATCGATCGGGCAACCGATATCCAGCGAACAGGTTGCCTCGATGGTCGGCATGATAACCCGTTTTTCAGGTGTCAGGATCTTGGCCGTCTCACCCATAAATTTAACACCCGCCACAACCAGTGTACTGGCCGAATGGGCATTACCGAAACGCGCCATCTCCAGCGAGTCAGATACACAACCGCCGGTTTCATCGGCCAGTTGCTGCAGAATCGGATCGGTGTAGTAGTGGGCGACCAGACAGGCATCCTTTTCTTTCAGCTTCTGCTTAATACGTGCCTTATAGTCTTCGACCTGCTCAAGGGTCATATCCAGTGGCAGGTGCTCTTTAGCGAAGTGCTCCTGCACAAGGATCCGATCGGAAATATCCTGTTTGCTCAACATGTGCTGTATTACTCATTCGTTCTGAGGTGGAGCGCCGCCCTGCTCACCTTTCATGTTGCGGCGCTGCTATCTGAAAGCTTTCAGATGCGAGAAAGCGCGCATTGTATCACACAGTCTGAGGCGGAAGCAGCGTTGTAAGCAGGTTACCGGGCACTGACAAGAGAACAGGGTACTGTACTCACCGTCGAAACAGCCTTATGCATTGATAACCCCCTAGAACCACAAAAACAATGCATGGAATAATCCACACCATCCCCCCACTGGAAAGGCTTAAACCCTGCTCAGACACACAGCCCGAGATCGCTTGCTGAATACACTCCGCGTATTTCCAGTAGCGCTGGTAAAAGAGGAAGCCAAACAACGCCGCCAATAAAAAACAAAGGAGCAGTTTAATCACAGTCCAGATCATGATTGTTTCCTGAGGCTTTCAATAAGGCATGCAGGATGATTATTTGCTTACCGGTACTGCCGTTAAGTTTAGACAGATTACAGAGCGGGCGAAGAGAGGCAGCGCCGGATAAATCAGAACGATAGCGCATCGGACCCGGATCGTGGTGACAAGTGGTAACAGGCTCTCGGCTCCGTTTCGGCTCGAACCTCCCCCTCCTGCTATCTACATTAAAGGAAGCGGTTCTCATCCTGTACGAAACGCAGTTTCTTTCAGGCATAAAAAAACCAGCCGAAGCTGGAGTTTTTAGAGTGGCCTGACCGAATAGCCGTATAGGATTGCTACGCACCTTCGGTGCTTGCCCTACGGGTCGTTGCTGCAAGCAGCAACGCTGTCTCGCGGCAAAGCCGCTCGGCTCGAACCTTTACGGTTCTCATCCTATACGAAACGCAGTTTCTTTCAGGCATAAAAAAACCAGCCGAAGCTGGAGTTTTTAAAGTGGCCTGACCAAATAGCCGTATAGGATTGCTGCGCACCTTCGGTGCTTGCCCTTCGGGTCGTTGCCGCAAGCGGCAACGCTGTCTCGCGGCAAAGCCGCTCGGCTCCGTTTCAGTTTGGCCATCAACAGCGTTAGGACTGTTTTTTTAAAGTGGTGTGTCGTATAGGATTACTGCGCACCTTCGGCGCTTGCCCTTCGGGTCGTTGCCGCAAGCAGCAACGCTGTCTCGCCGCAATAGCGGCTCGGCTCGAACCTTTACGGTTCTCATCCTATACGAAACGTAGTTTCTTTCAGGCATAAAAAAACCAGCCGAAGCTGGAGTTTTTAAAGTGGTGGGTCGTATAGGATTCGAACCTATGACCAATTGGTTAAAAGCCAACTGCTCTACCGACTGAGCTAACGACCCACACAGAGAGCGCGTATTCTACGTACTCTTATTTGAAATGCAAGGCTTTTTTACTGGTAACGGGTCGGGTCATCCACGCCTGCATCAGTGAAGCCTTTGGCCCTTAATCGGCAGCTATCACAGACACCACAAGCGCGGCCTTCATCGTCCGCCTGATAACAGGAAACCGTCAGACCGTAGTCGACTCCCAGTCGCGTTCCTTCCTGAATAATCTGCTCTTTGGTCAGGTCAATCAGCGGCGTTTCGATCCGGATCGGATCACCACTGACACCACGCTTGGTCGCCAGATTAGCCATCGTCTCGAACGCTGCGATATATTCCGGGCGACAATCCGGGTAGCCCGAGTAATCGACCGCATTCACGCCGATAAAGATCGCATCCGCCTCAAGCACCTCAGCCCAGCCCAGTGCCAGCGAAAGAAATACGGTATTTCGTGCAGGCACATAGGTGACCGGAATTTCATCGGTTTCGTCTTCAGGCACATCGATGCTGTGATCAGTCAGAGCGGAGCCACCGAAATCTTCCAGATGCAGACGGATCACACGGTGCTCAGCGACCTTCTGCTCAGCAGCGATCTGCCGGGCCGCATTTAACTCAGTCAGAGAACGCTGACCGTAGTCGAAACTCAACACGTAGCAGGCATATCCCTGATCCGCCGCCATCGCCAGAGCGGTAGCCGAATCCAGCCCACCCGAGAGCAGTACCACTGCCCTTTTCTCAGTAGTTGTCATGAAATTTACCGGTGTAACTTATTGCAGACGCTTGAACTCTTTAGCCAGTCGAACGGCTGAGGAGTCCGGATACTTAGTGATAACCAGATCGAGATACTCTTCAGACTTCTTAGCATCTCCCAACTGATCATAGACGATGCCCAGCTTATAGGCCGCATCAGGTGCTTTGCGATGACCGGCAAAGTGGGTAACCACCTGCACAAAGGACTCTCGCGCCAGCTCAGGCTTCTGCTCCGCAAGGTGGATCTCACCCAGCCAGTAATGCGCATTAGCCAGGCGCGCACTCTGCGGATAATCCTTGATGAAAGCGGTAAAAGCTTCAGCCGCTTTTGCAAAATCCCGCTGCCGGACTAAAGCAAAGGCTTCGCGATAAGCCTTGGCATCACTGGGCGATGCATCAGGCTGAGTTAATACAGGTTGTGGTTGAGGCTGCGTCGCAGGTGCTGCCGCCTGTCCACCTGTTACAGGTGGCTGTGCAACTCCAGGCGTCGATTGCATGGAACCAATACGTCGATCCAGATCGCGATAACGATCCAGTTGCTGGCGTTCCATCTGCTTAAGACGGTAACCCTGTTCTTCAACCTGCCCTCGCAGTGCCCGGACCTCATCCTGAAGCTGCTGGACAATCAGAACCAGTTCACTGTTACGCGAGATCGGCGCAGCAGCAACAGCCACAGGCTGATTGTTCTGAGGAACGCTGCCGCCCCCCAGATCAATCACCGGCACTTCTTCTGCACCGACACTGGCGCTGATCATCAGCGCCAGTGCAGGAACGGATAGTATGCGCGCTGAAGGCATAACTTAGCGAGTTACGTACTTCAGTTCTACACGACGGTTCTGGCTCCAGCTGGCTTCGCTATGACCCAGAATAGCCGGCTTCTCTTCACCGAAACTTACGGTTTCGATCTGAGAAGCAGAGGCACCGTTTACCTGCATGAAGCGCTCAACCGCTTTGGCACGACGCTCGCCCAGAGCGATGTTGTATTCGCGGGTACCACGCTCATCGGCGTGGCCTTCCAGAACAACCTGCGCGGAAGGGTTAGCGGCCAGGTAAGCGGCATGTTTTTCCAGATCTTCAAAGCCAGCAGCACGTACTACAGACTTATCGAAGTCAAAGTAGAAAACAGTCTGCAAGTTAGCGACATCAGACATGGAGGAACCGCTGACACCAGTACCCTGGCTTACGCCCTGAGTAGAACCGGTATCAGTGCCTGCTGTAGCAGATCCTTCAGAGGTTTTACTGCCGGTAGAACAACCTGCTACCCATGCTACGGAAAGAGCCAAAGCCACTGCTTTAGTTACATTGGAAGCTCGCATTGAATACTCCTGTAATTTGCCGGTTTTCGGCAAGATAAAATTGTGTTTAGCCGCCACATCCAAAACTGAACATAAGTTAATGTCTAGACAGCATTATTGCAAGTAGGGACTCCACGCTGGCTCCCTGACATCACCACTGGCCGATGGCAGAATGAAACGCACGTTGCCATCCAGAGTCACGCCACCCAGTACACCCTGCACCCCTTTCTGAGTTGCGTAGAGGATAATGCTGCCATTAGGCGCGATGGTCGGGGACTCATCCAGATAGGTGTCGGTCAGTATATCGAGCCGGCCGGTTTTCAGATCCTGTACCGCAATATGGAAGACATTGTCATCACCACGATGCACCATCGTCAGAAAGCGCCCGTCCTGCGTCAACCGTCCACGGGAGTTATAGTTCCCTTCAAAAGTGACACGTTCAAGCTGCCGGGTCGGCAGATGAATACGATAGATCTGGGGCTGACCGCCACGATCCGAAGTAAAGATCAGAGACTGACCATCAGGCGACCAGGAAGGTTCGGTATCAATACCGTAATGATGGGTCACGCGCACCAGTCGTGGGGAGGTCAGATCCTGAATATAGATTTCAGGGTTACCATCTTTAGACAAAACCAGTGCCAGCTTGGTACCGTCCGGTGACCAGGCCGGCGCACCGTTCAGACCACGGAAAGAGGGCAGACGCTCGCGTTTGCCTGTCGCCAGATGCTGGATATAGATTCTCGGCTTACTGGTTTCGAAGGAAACATAAGCCAGCTTGCTGCCATCCCGGGACCAGGCCGGGGACATAATGGGCTCGCTCTGCTCGCGAATGGTCATCGGCCGGGCGCCGTCGGCATCCGCCAGTTTAAGGCGGTAGCGTACTTTACCCTCACCAAAACGCTGCGCGGTAACGTAGACAATGCGGGTAGAGAAAGCGCCACGAATACCCGTCAGTTTTTCGTAGATCATATCAGCGATGTAGTGCGCTATACCACGCATGTTATCGCGGTTACCGGAAACACGCTCAGCCAGAATCTGCTGCTCTTTGAGCACATCGTAGAGTTCGAATTCGACCTTCATCTGGCCGTTTTCAGCGGGCATCTGCCGGCCGATCACCAGAAACTCAGTTTTGCTGACACGCCAGTCACGGAAAAACACTTGTCCACGCTCTGTGGGCAGGCTGAGCATATTCTTTCGATCCATCAGGGAGAACAGGCCTGTTCTGGCCAGATCCGCGGAGACAATCTGGGCAATATCTTCAGGCAGCGCTGAACCGCCACTCCATGAAAACGGTACCACCGCCACCGGCGTTGGCTCATCTATACCCTGGGTAATTTCCAGCGCCAGGTCACTTTCAGCAGCCTGGGCTGAAAAACCCCATAGTAAAGCTAAAGTGGCCACTATCCGGCATATCAACTTGTTCACCATAAACTCCTTTAACTCCCTGAAACCTCAGTATGAGACATTACCGGTTTAGTCACGCAGATCTTCCGGACGGAAACGCAGCACCCGTTTACGGAAATAACGATCAAAGACCGCAGAATCCATCTCCTGCAGCTTATCAAACACACCTACCCGGTCTATTGCCCGAAGCGCATCGTTATCGAACCGGCTGTCGCCACTGGAGCGGCTGACATAACGATCATTCACCCGGCCGGATGGCAGCAGGTGCACGGTCACCTCCACTACCATACCATTTCGGGCTGAAGGTGAACGTCGCCAGTTGCGTGTGATCATCTCAACCACATAGGCCTCATAGCTCATCGCTGAAGCCCGCTCCTCCTCGGCACGAAGAGCCGCCTCTTCTGCTTCCATCGCCCGCTGCAGGGCTTCATTACGCGCTTTACGCTCAGCCGCTTCTTTCGCCTCGCGGGCAGCTTTCTCTTTCGCGGCCCGCGCTTTGGCTTCTGCCGCTTTGCGCTCAGCTTCCTGTTTGCGTTTTGCCTCTGCCTGACGTTTGGCTTCTGCGGCTTTGCGCTGTTTTTCTGCCGCGGCTTTCTTAGCCTTTTCCTGCTCTGCTTTCTTCTTTGCAGCCTGCTGACGTTTCTTCTCTTCAGCAGCGCGCTGCTTCGCCTGTTCCTGCTTACGTTTTTCTGCCGCCTGTTTCTCTTTCAACGCCTGTTGACGCTTTTGCTCGGCTTCACGTTTTTTCTGCTCATCCGCGAGACGCTGCTGGCGCGCACGCTCTTTTGCCTTCGCCTCAGTTTCAGCTTTCTTGCGCGCGGCCTGAGATTTCAGGTCAACCACCTGCGCCTGCACATGACGCGGTGTTTTACGCACCTCTTCATGGTGTTCAAACCAGCTCTGCGCCAGCAACACAATCACAACGCCGTGCAGCAAAACCGCCAGAATGGTTGGGACTAGGTAACTACCCGCTCTCAAAAGCCCGCCCCTACTCTGTCACCAGACCGACAGCAGGCGCACCGGCCTGCTGCAACAGAACCATCAACTGCACCACCTGATCGTAATTGACGCTTCGATCACCCCGTACCAGCAACATCTTCTTAGGATTGGAGGCCAGCACTTTACCGACCCGGTCAGCCACCTCTTCACCGCTGACCGGTACCTTCGGATCGCCACCGATATCGATGTAGTAGCGGCCTTCAGCATCCACCGTGACAATCACCGGCTCATTATCGCTGTCATCCACAGGCTCAGCCGGCGCTTTCGGCAGCTCAACATTAACCCCCTGCGTCAGCATCGGCGCGGTCACCATAAAGATTACCAGCAGTACCATCATCACATCGATATAAGGTACAACGTTGATCTCTGCATTCAGCTTGCGTTTTTTCTTGTGTCGTCTGATCACAGTTCACCCCAGCCCTTAAGAGGCATGCATACGGCGGTGCAGAATCGAGGAGAACTCATCGGCGAAGGTTTCATAGTTACCCAGCAGGTACTCTACCTGCGCCGAATAGCGGTTGTAGGCAATAACCGCTGGAATCGCAGCAAACAGGCCAATCGCGGTCGCAATCAGTGCCTCGGAGATACCCGGTGCAACCGAAGCCAGCGTTGCCTGATGCACATTAGCCAGCCCCCGGAAGGAATTCATAATACCCCAGACAGTACCAAACAGGCCCACATAGGGGCTGGTAGAACCGACCGTTGCCAGAAACGGCAGATGCCGCTCTAACTTATCCTCTTCTCTGGATAGCGCTACACGCATGCTTCGCTCGACGCCATCCATCACTGAATCCCGGTCATAACCATTCTGCTGGGTCAGGCGGGTAAACTCTTTGATTCCGGCCCGGAAGATATTTTCAGCGCCGCAATCGTTGTTGGGTTCATGATTGATCTCCCGGAATAACTGACCGAGATCGACTCCGGACCAGAAACGGTCCTCGAAACGACGCATTGATTTACGCGCCTGCTTCAGAACAGCATGACGCTGAAAGATCATCACCCAGGAAAGCACCGATGCCAGCAGCAGCATCAACATAACCAACTGCACTACAAGACTTGCATTTGCCACCAGACTCCAGATCGACATTTTTTCGACCACAGTACCTTCCCTCTAACAATTCCCAGAACCTGAATCTAACCGGCTCTGTGATTGTATTCGGCGGCAGAAGTTCAGTTCATTTTTTGGTGATGAATAAGAAGGCTAAACAATAACAGTCAGAACGATTAATACAAGAAAAAACCAGCCAATTTGGCTGGTTCCGGGTGCTTTTGACAGGCCGGATGGAACGGCCGTTTAAACAGGAGGGTTATCAGGCGGTTTTTCGAACCCCCGCCTCATGAACAGACTGGCAGCGGATGCAGCGAGACGCGGTCGGGCAGGCTTTGAGACGAGTCAGTTCGATCTCCTCATCACAATCGATACAGAAACCGAAATCTCCGTTTTCTATTCTCGCCAGCGCTTCCAGACACTCCGCAATCTCTTCGTTCTGGTGACTGATTGATTCCACATTAACCAGCAGACTAGTGACCGCTGCAGCCTCATCACCCACATCGTGAACCTCAGGGTTCTCCGCCTGCTGCTGACGCCTGAACTGCTCGGCGGATTCTGCTTTGAGCTGCTCCAGCAGCGTTTCCAGCTCGGCTTTAAAAGACGCGACTTCAGAAAGATTAAGAGTTGCCGTCATGCTCGTACCCGCTATGCGTATTTAATTATTAGTTATTTTCTACGCATATTAGACGGCTAAAGCATGAATGCACCTTGATTGAGATCAGCGGAAAACAAAAAGCTTAGTTTCTTCAGGGTTTATTGATCTGTGTCGGGTTTGGCTATACCAAAGTGGCGATACGCGTGATCCGTCACGACCCTGCCTCGCGGTGTTCGCATCAAAAATCCCTGCTGAATCAGATAGGGTTCCAGCACATCTTCAATGGTATCCCGCTCTTCACTGATAGCCGCTGCCAGACTCTCAACACCCACCGGGCCACCACCGAATTTTTCGATCATAGTCAATAACATACGCCGATCAAGATGATCAAAGCCATGATGATCCACGTTCAGCATATTCAGCGCCAGATCGGCGACCTGATTATTGATCACACCGTCGGCCTTCACTTCTGCGTAGTCACGGGCACGGCGCAGCAGACGATTGGCAATTCGCGGAGTCCCGCGCGAGCGCTTTGCCACTTCACCGGCACCCTGCTGATCGATCTGCATACCAGACAGGTTGGCCGAACGGGCCACAATATGCGTCAGATCCTCGACGTTATAGAACTCCAGTCGCTGAACGATTCCGAACCGATCGCGCAACGGCGAGGTCAGCAGCCCGGCACGGGTGGTTGCGCCGACCAGCGTAAAAGGCGGCAATTCCAGCTTAATAGAACGAGCTGCTGGGCCTTCACCGATCATAATATCCAACTGGTAGTCCTCCATCGCAGGATAGAGCACCTCTTCAACGTTAGGGCTGAGACGATGAATCTCATCAATGAACAGCACATCATTCGGTTCAAGGTTAGTCAGCAGGGCAGCAAGGTCGCCCGCCTTTTCAAGCACCGGCCCTGAAGTGGTTTTAATCTCAGAACCCATCTCATTGGCAATAATATTTGCCAGTGTCGTCTTGCCCAAACCGGGCGGCCCGAAGATCAGCGTATGATCCAACGCCTCATTGCGCATCCGTGCAGCCTGGATAAAGATCTCCATCTGCTCGCGCACCACCGGCTGACCCACATAGTCTTCAAGTGTTTTTGGCCGGATCGCCCGGTCCTGAGCCTCTTCAACCGGATTGCTCAGTGGTGAAATAAAACGGTCTGCTTCGATCATCACGATTTACCCTACCATCGCCCTGAGTGCCGCCCGGATCAACTCTTCACAACTGGCCCCGGCACCCAGCGCTTTATCTGCCTGCGCAATGGCCTTGCTCGCCTGAACCGGTTTATAGCCCAGCGCTACCAGCGCACTTTCCGCTTCAGCACGCACATCATTCACCGGTTCAAAGCCGCTCATATCCGGCCCATCTGCAGCCGATAGCTGGAATTCACCGGCACTTTCAAGCCCCAGCGCTTTAATCTTGTCTTTCATCTCAACAATCAGCCGCTCTGCCGTCTTTTTACCCACCCCCGGCAGTTTCACCAGTGATGCGGTATCGCCATCGTTCACGCAGCGGACAAATTCTGAAGTCGATATACCTGAAAGAATCGTGATCGCCAGCTTAGGGCCCACACCGTTAGCCTTAATCAGCGTGCGGAATAACGCCCGCTCTTCACGATCATAAAAGCCATACAGCAACTGAGCATCCTCACGCACCACAAAGTGAGTGAACAGCGTCAGCTTTGCCCCCAGCTCCGGCAGACGATAGAAGGTATTCATCGAAGCCTCGACTTCGTAGCCCACTCCGTTCACATCCAGTACCAGTTGAGGCGGCTGTTTCTCGATCAATTCTCCTGTCAGTCGACCAATCACTTATTCTCTTCCTTCTCAAGCTTTTCCAGTTTATGCCCGGCCACAATAAATTCAGGCAGACTCAAATCAGCAAACAGCGTTGCCATACGCAGCACAAAGATGATCATCATCGAGGTTACCGCCAGCGGCTGCCCGGGTATATAGGGCTGAAAAACCACATAGAACAGTGCGCCGGCAAGGGCGCAGGTGGCGTACAACTCCCGTTGCAGCAATAGTGGAATCTGTCCGGTGAGCACATCACGGATCATGCCTCCGGCACAGCCGGTAATCACTGCCATCATAACCACTATCAAGGCCGGCAACTCCATCGCCAGCGCTTTTTCAGCACCCAGCACCGCAAACAGCGCCAGACCCATCGCATCCAGCACCAGCAACATGCGACGTGGATACTGCATATAGCGACACACGATAAAGGCGACCACCGCAGAAACAATCGCAGTCCAGAGGTAGGCTGTATCAGCCACCCAGACAACCGGATGAATATCCAGTGTAATATCGCGAATCGTTCCGCCGCCCAGTGCGGTGACAATGGCCAGCACTACAACCCCGAGAATATCGAGCCGTTTACCCTGAGCCGCCAGAGCACCGGCGGTAGCAAACACCGCCACCCCGATCAGATCCGCAATATAGATAAATTCACTGTAACTTAATTCAGGCATCAGATTATCGCCGCCAACTGGCATTTCGGGCCGACATACTGCCAGCGGTTTTGATCAGACTATTCCGGGTATGAGCATGACAGAGCGCAATGGCCAATGCATCGGCAGCATCTGCCTGAGGCAGACCGGGCAATTTCAGAATATGCGCCACCATATGCTGAACCTGACTTTTATCGGCGGAGCCTTTACCGACGACTGACTGCTTTACCTTGCGTGCCGCATATTCATAAACCGGCAACTCCGCATTGGCGCCAGCGACAATCGCCACGCCACGCGCCTGCCCCAGCTTCAGCGCCGAATCGGCATTTCGCGCCATGAAGACCTGCTCTATCGCCATCTCCTGCGGGCAGTACTGCTCGATAATCTGCGCCACCCCGGCATAGACCTGCTGTAACCGCTCCGGGAGCTCTTCACCCTTAATCCGGATACAGCCACTGGCCACATATTCGTTCTTATTACCCACGCAGTTAATGATCCCGTAGCCGGTAATTCGCGAACCCGGGTCTATACCTAATATCAGCATTCAGTCAGCACATTCATCCCGAAGCCTTCAGCCTCGAATCACTGGTTATTTATACAGGCAAGCATACAGCAGTGATGCCGATTTAAAAAGCCCAAACACGTACCTACAGAAAGCAAAAAGCCGGGACTGAGCCCGGCCTTCTATCGCTTCAGTAGAGGATCACTCCTCCATCGCCTCTTCCGGTATGATCGCGTTGTGATAAACATTCTGCGAATCATCCAGATCATCGAGCGCATCGATCAGCTTGAGCACTTTACGCGCGGTCTCCACATCGAGTTCGACCGTGGTCGATGGAATCATGGACACTTCCGCATGAACCGCCTCAAGCCCGGCATCGGTCAGCGACTGCTTCACATCCATAAACTCCTGCCAGGGTGTAAATACATCGATAGAACCATCGTCATTACTGACCACATCATCGGCACCCGCTTCGAGCGCCGCATCCATAATCTGCTCTTCATCGGCCTCATCAGCAAAGGTGATCTGACCTTTCTTCTCAAACAGATAGGAGACCGAACCGTTAGTCCCGAGATTACCGTTGTACTTATTAAACGCCGCCCGCACACCCGCTACCGTACGGTTGACGTTGTCGGTCATACATTCCACCAGAATCGCCACGCCGTTGGAGCCATAGCCTTCGTAGGTCAGTTCATCATAGTTCTCACCTTCACCACCGCCCGCACCACGCAGGATCGCCTTATCGATGGTATCGCGCTTCATGTTCGCGCCCAGGGCTTTATCAACGGCCGCCCGAAGGCGCGGATTATCCTCCGGGTTGCCGCCACCCTCTTTCGCAGCGACCACCAGTTCACGAATCAGTTTGGTGAAAATTTTGCCTCGCTTCGCATCTTGCGCTGCCTTACGATGCTTGATATTTGCCCATTTAGAATGACCTGCCATAGCGTCCCTCTTCTGTTGCAATCAGGTGGAGCCTTGCCCCGGATACAAATAAGCTGCCCGGAGGCAGCTTATCGTTTTACACTGAACGACCTGAAAAATCAGGGCGTTTTACGCAGTTTAATATTCAGTTCACGCAACTGAGCCGCACTCACTTCACCCGGAGCCTCTGTCATCATACAAGATGCACTCTGAGTTTTCGGGAATGCGATCACTTCACGAATGGAATCCGTGCCAGTCATCAGCATGATCAGACGGTCCAGACCAAAGGCCAGACCACCGTGCGGAGGCGCACCGAACTTCAGCGCATTCAGCAGGAAGCCAAACTTGTCATCGGCTTCTTCATCAGAGATACCCAGAATATCCAGTACAGTCGCCTGCATCGCCTGATCGTGGATACGCACAGAACCACCGCCCAGTTCGCAACCATTCAGAACCATATCGTAGGCACGGGACAGCGCTTCCAGCGGATTCGCTTTCAGCTCTTCCGGTGAGCAGCTTGGCGCAGTAAACGGGTGATGCAAGGCTGTCAGGCCTGCATCGGTCTCTTCAAACATCGGGAAGTCGACAACCCACAGCGGAGCCCACTCACTCTCGGCCATCTGCAGATCTTCACCCACTTTAATACGCAGGGCACCCAGCGCCTCAGAAACGATCTTCGCTTTGTCTGCACCGAAGAAGACGATATCGCCATTTTCAGCACCCAGACGCTGCATGATCGCCATGGTCACATCTTCACCCAGGAACTTGATGATCGGCGACTGCAGACCATCAACGCCGTTCTCGATCTCGTTCACTTTGATCCAGGCCAGACCTTTGGCACCGTAGATGCTGACGAACTTGGTGTAATCGTCGATGTTCTTACGGGTTAGCTGAGCACCACCCGGCACTTTCAGCGCGGTCACACGGCATTTAGGATCGTTTGCAGGGCCTGCAAATACCTTGAACTCGATCTCAGCCATCAGGTCAGCAACGTCAACCAGCTCCATCGGGTAACGCAGATCCGGCTTGTCGGAGCCGTAACGCTGCATTGCTTCAGCGTAAGGCATGCGCGGGAACTCGCCCAGATCTACACCTTTCAGCTCAACAAACAGCTTGCGAATCATACCTTCAGTGATCGACATAATGCCTTCCTCGTCCATAAACGAGGTTTCGATATCGATCTGAGTAAATTCAGGCTGACGGTCAGCACGCAGGTCTTCGTCACGGAAGCACTTGGCCACCTGATAGTAACGATCAAAACCCGCCACCATCAGCAACTGTTTGAACAACTGTGGAGACTGCGGCAGTGCGAAGAAGTGACCTTCGTGTACACGGCTTGGTACCAGATAGTCACGCGCTCCTTCCGGTGTTGCACGGTTCAGAATCGGCGTTTCAATATCCAGGAAGCCATTGTCATCCAGGAAGTTACGGATCGCATTGGTCACTTTAGAGCGGAAACGCAGTTTTTCCTGCATTTCAGGACGGCGCAGGTCGATATAACGGTGACGCAGACGCACCTCTTCACCTACATTCTGGTGCTCATCCAACTGGAACGGAGGCGTTTCAGCCTTGTTCAGGATGATCAGCTCTTTGCCCAGAACTTCGATCTCACCGGTAGGCATATCTGTGTTAACAGTACCTTCCGGACGATTACGCACAGTACCTTTGATCTCAACCACGAATTCGCTACGGCAGCTATCCGCCAGCGCAAAGCTGTCTTCACGGTCCGGATCGAATACCACCTGTGCGATACCTTCACGGTCACGCACATCCAGGAAGATAACACCACCGTGGTCACGACGACGATGCACCCAACCACACAGGGTAATGTCTTCGCCGATATGCTCTTTTCTGAGATCGCCGCAATAATGACTGCGCATATTTTCTTGTTCCTGTTTACTTAGCTCGGCCCGGACAACGCCCGGACACTGATAAATGAATTAGGTTAGACTGCTTTAACTACCGGAAGAGGCATCTGAACCGGAAGCCAGATTTTTCTTTTTGCCGGTTTTAAAATCGGTTTCGTACCAACCGGAACCGGACAGACGAAAACCCGGAGCAGATATTTTTCGGATCACTTCATTGCTCGAACAGGCCACGCAGGCCGGGGCCGGCGCGTCACTTTTAAGTACAAGCTTTTCAAACCCGTGACCGCAGCTTTCACACTGAAAATCAAAGATTGGCATTTGTTTTAAACCCGATCCCCGCAAAGGGGCTGTACGTTATAAAAACGGCGGATTATACCTGATTTATCCAGCGGAAACAGGCCCCAGATGAGATTGGGGCCGGAAAGATTTCAGACACTCAACAGCAGGCAGGAACGGGCAATCAGTCCGCCCGATAACCTACCGGTTACACAGCCTCCGGTACAAACTCCAGCTCCCCGGCCATCAGCGCCTCCAGCTTACGCCGGACATCATGAAGCTGTTCTGCGGTGTAGGGCACCGCTGGCACCTTACCCCAAACCGGACCCGGCCAGGCCTTATCGGATTCATAGCGAACAATATGATGCAGATGCAGTTGCGGTACCATATTTCCCAGCGAGGCCACATTCATCTTCCGCGCCGCAAAGGTATCTGCCAGGTTTGAAGCCAGAAATGATGACTCACGAATCAGCGTACACTGCTCCTCTTCTGACAGATGATAGATCTCTGTCGCCCCTGCCCGTCGCGGAACCAGAATAAACCAGGGATAATTGGCATCATTTAACAGCAACAGACGACTCAGGGGAAAATCCCCCAAAACGATACAATCTGCCGCCAGTTGCGGATGCAGTTCAAATTCAAGTTCTAATTCATCCATTACAATACTCCTGTACCTACACCTGATCGGGTATTTAAAATGGCCCGTACGATCATCCAGTAACTCAAGCTTAGCAATTCTGAGTGGAACCCGCACATGCAGGAAGTAAAAATCAGCCATAAAATCAGTGAAATAGGCGCGCAACGCTGGAACAGCCTATGCCCTGATGATTACCCGTTCTGCCGCTATGAGTTCCTCTCTGCGCTGGAAGAATCTAACAGCGTCTGCGCCCGAACCGGCTGGCAACCGCTACACCTGCAGTTCATCGATCAGGGTGAACTGATCGCAGTAATGCCGCTCTATCTGAAAAGCCACTCTTATGGCGAATATGTGTTTGACTGGGCCTGGGCTGATGCCTATCAGCGTTACGGCCTGAATTACTACCCGAAGCTGGTCACTGCCATCCCCTACTCACCGGTCTGCGGCCCGAGATTACTCACCCGGCTCGACCCGGCACCGCTGTTACAACAACTGGAACGCCTGCTGCCGCAACTGTGTGAGTCCCTCAAAGCACACTCATGGCACCTGCTGTTCCCACGCGAACTCGAGCAAACAACAGACACCGACCTGATTGTGCGTAAGGGCTGCCAGTATCAATGGTTTAACCGTGACTACCGCGACTTTGACGATTTCCTCCAGCACTTCACCTCACGCAAACGAAAAAACGTCAGAAAAGAGCGCCAGAAAACCCAACAACAGGGCATTACCCATCTTCAGCTCAGTGGTAACGACATCACAGCGGAGCAGATGGATCAGTTTTATGATTTTTATCGTCTGACCTACCTGAAACGTGGCCGCGAAGCCTATCTGAGCCGGGCTTTCTTCGACCTGCTGCAACAACAGATGCCAGAGAACCTGCTACTGGTGCTCGCCTGTCGCGATGACAAACCGGTGGCCGGCGCCCTCTCTCTGCGCGACAGCACGACGCTATACGGACGCTACTGGGGCTGTTACGACGAATATGACAGCCTGCATTTTGAAACATGCTACTACCAGGGGATTGAATACTGTATCCGCGAAGGCCTGCAGCGGTTTGATTCCGGTGCACAGGGCGAGCACAAGATTCAGCGTGGCTTTGAACCGGTGCCAACCTGGTCTGCACACTGGCTTCAGGAACAGGGGTTCAATCAGGCGATCCGCCAGTTTGTTGATGAAGAAACAGAAGCAGTTGATCAACAGATAGAGGAGCTGACAGGCTACCTGCCGTTCAAACAAACCTCATAAGAAGCCTGCCTCAGTCCGAACAGCTCTTTTGCCCTGTCACAGCAGACATCGCGCGGGGACCGCGCTCCTACAGCATTGGCCCCTTGAAAGGCCTGTCTCAGGCCGAAAACCTTCCTCCGCGCCAGAAAAACCTATAGAAAAAATAATAACTTCGCCACATTTGATAAGTTTGCCTTATCAAACGATATAACCTTCTGATTTGTACGGCCACTGCGTTATGCCCGATGATGTATGCAAGATCTAAGCAGATGGCATCGGCCTTAAACAGTGCCAGACTTAAGATAGTCTCAAACTGTCCTCTGCTCTGATCGCTCCTGCTGCCAGATAACAACATCAATAACGACAGCTATAGCGAGCAGAACAAGCCTGTCGCCGACTGAGGCCTCAAGGCAAGCGACACCACTATGCTGCAACCTTAAATGTGCTGCAAAGTATGAGGATAATAAAAATGACAACGCCAGCTTCCATTCAGGCGGCCCTGCGCGGCGATAACGCCCTGCCCCTGCGACCCGTTGACCAGGTGATGAACCTGGAGCGTCTCGGCTCTATTCACCAGAGCCGGCTGAGTTTTATGCGTACTCTGGTACGTCGGATTATGCGGGAACGCTGGCAGATCAAACCTGTTCAGTTCAATCTGAATGATCAGGGCTACGGCACCGTGATCTATGAGATCCACACCCCGAACAAGTGCTACAGCTTTGTCCTGTTTTCCGACTATCTGTCGCCTGAGGAACGCAATGACCGTGTGATCGCGACTAAGTGGGATCTGACCATGGCACTGGTCGATGGCGAAGTAGATGATATCTATCTGGAAAAACTGCGTCAGAACGTACCATTACAGGAAGCAGGCCGGGTCGATGCCCGGGTGTTTGTGCTTTCCCGCGCAAATCGCAGTGCACGCAATTTTGATTATGTGGTCGCGCAACTGGCAAAAGGCGAACAACCGGACGTAGAACAGATTGCAAAGGTTGGCTACCTGTACCGTACTACCGCCGTTTATGGCAGCGGCAAACTGGGCATGTCGGACTGGGAAAAGGTTGCCAGCCGGCACCCGGATTTTGCCCGCCCCTTTGCCGCAGAGATGTTTGTCTGCCTGATGCTGCGTAACTTCAGCCTGATTCAGGCGGAACATATCGCTCGCCATCAGGCCCCGGAAACCTGCACACCCATGCTGCCCGAAGTGAAACGCTTTTTCGGTATCGGCAACTCCACCGGGCTGGGCATGGCTCCCTATCTGATCAACCATCCGTTGCTGATTAACCAGTGGGTGGAGATGCGTGAGCTGGCGCTGGCCCGGGTCAGAGTGCTCGGCACCCTGAATCCACGCATTGCTGCTCAGTTTCAGGAGCTGCTGCAACGCTGCGCTGCCCACACCGCAGAAACCGTTACCGAAGATGAGTGGCAGACTGAAAATAACCGCCTGGTTCTGCAAGATCTGCAACAGTTGCAACAACACTGCTCAGAGGGAGTCAGTGATTGGGACAGTTTGCTGAGATGGAGTGAACAGCACTGCTCCCTGCAGGGACAGGAGATGCTGGTTTCCATTCTGCTGGAACTGTACCCGGAGCTGGTCAATGAACTGGAAGATTACCACTGTGCTGAAGAGTTTCTCGATCTCGACCCGGTGATGCCCGTGAGCGAGCTGAAATCAGTGATCGAGCAACGCTATCGCTGGGCGCTGGATTACGACTTCAGCGAGGAAGGCAGCCGGGATATTTTCTGGTATCGCTCCGAGGAAAAAATGGAACCGCGTTTAGGTAACGCCGCCGAAGAAGATGGTAAAGATAAGCAGATGGCGCTCGGCGTAGCCTATGCGGTACGTAAATGCTATGACCAACTTTCAGCCTACATCGCCGAACACCCGGACCACAGCACTGCCCGGTTTATGGTTGCACAGCCCAAACTGCGTGGCATCGTGCGCCGTATTCAGAGCATGAACCGCTGTATCTATGGTGACATTCAGGCCAACCTGCTGGATCGGGATATCCTGCCCATGCACCTGCTGCGCGCAAAACTGGCGTTTTTCGGGGTCGGAAAATTCGATCCCCGTTCCCGGCTCTGGGTGCGCAACACCATGTTCCAGGGCGCCCCGCTGCTGGAAGATATTGGCCACTGCTTTAATGATGACTGGTTTATGCCGCTGGCACCTAAGGTTTGAGGAGAATCACCATGCATGTCTCTATGACTGAACTGAAAGCGGCACTGCGCCGCTGCTTCGAAGCCACCGGCTATTTCGTTGGCAATTATGAAGATGCCGCGAATATGATTCTCTGGCTGGAAAAACATGGCCTTAACGGACTTGGCGAACTGCAACGGGCACTCCCCTACATCAATCAGGATAGTGATAAACCGCTCAGCACGGTGGTCTATGAAGACAGTACCTCGGCAATCATCGACAGCCACGGCCGCAGCGCCCTGAACTGCATCGCCGCATCGGTGGATCTGGCCCATGCCAAAGCACTGGAAACCGGCATTGCCACGGTTACAGTACACAACTGCCATAACCGGATGTTTATCCTTAAGGCACTGACCGATTGCGGTCGCCGGGGAATCAGCGTGGCCGCTTACTGGCGCAATGGCAGTCAGACCATCACCGAACATACCGCTGCGATAAAAGCCGGCGAGCGCTACCCCAGTTACAGCGAAGCCACCACCAGTCTGGCGGCCAGCAGTGAGGACCGGCAGGCCCTGACTATTGTCTGCAGCTCCCGGGTAGATCTCACCTCATCACTGCAGCAATCCAGCGGCAACCGAAATGTCAGCCACATCAGTGCCCGACAGATTAAGCTGAACAAGGAACAGAGCGTAGATTTCGGTATCGATATTGATCCTGCTGTCTGGTCTGAGATCAACCGGATCGGCGATGGCGTTCTGGTAGAAAACAGCGAACGCTCACGTCTCGGCGCTGGCGGTCGCTAAGCCCCTTCTGCCCCGGCCCGCAGCAGGCTAAACTGGCTGCGGGCCCTCTCCTTGTCTGGTGCCGGGAACCGGCTTTTCCGCTCTGCATAATTCAGGCAATTATTCACATGCTCTACACTCCCACTGACATACTGGCGCTGTTACTGGTCAGCGCCGGCATCAGCCTGCAAAGCTGGTTTGGTATCGGCTTTGGTCTGGTCGCCGCGCCGCTGCTCTACCTGATTAATCCGGCCTATGTGCCGGCACCGGTGTTGATTCTTGGCTTTTGCCTCTCCCTGCTGATGGTCCGACGTACTCGCGGGCAGGTACAGTGGTCCCGGATTACACCGGCAATACTGGCGCGACTCCCGGGAGCCTGGCTTGGCGCAGTGCTGCTGGCAGCGATTCCCGGCTGGAGTCTGAGCCTGTTATTTGGTGTCTGTCTTCTGGCTGCCGCAGGCCTGACCTGGCGCCTTTTCAAAGTCCGCGCGACGCGGCGGAACATGCTGGCAGGTGGCTTTTTCTCCGGACTGACCGGCACCGCCACCTCGATCGGCGGGCCACCCATTGCTCTCGTGTATCAGGAGCTAGACCGGATCGAAGCACGTAATGAGCTGGCGATGTTTTTCCTGCTTGGCACCCCGTTCTCCCTGCTGGCCCTGCTGCAACAGGGGGTATTGGATCTGGACAGTCTCCAGCTCAGCCTGAAGCTCCTGCCCGGCCTGCTACTGGGTTTCTGGATAGGTAACCGGTTCGATGGTCGTATCCCGGCAACCAGTGCGAAGCCGGTACTACTCAGCATTGCCTTACTTTCAGCTCTGCTGATTATCGGTAAAGGAATCATCCAGTGGTGGCAGAGCTGAAGCTAAGACAAGGTTGGCTGGCGCGCCCGGCTCTGCTGCTCAAGCAACTCGATCAGAATCCGCTCGACATTACTGCCGCCGATACCGATCCGCTCGCCCGGCGTGATTCCGGCCAGTGATGCCTCCGCCGCAGTATAATCTGCAGCAACGTAGCTGATAAGCGCATCAATCAGCACCAGCGAGAGCGTCCGGTTCGGACTTTGGGCCATTATATTCACTGTATCGTGACAGCGTTGTAGCCCGGCTTTATCTTCAGCCGAAGCGTAGAGCCCGGCCACATGCAGGGCGATAAACGGATGCCCCAGCATGTGCCAGACCTTATCGATATGCGCCTGAACCTCCTGATCCAGTGTCTGAACCTCACCGCTTTTGAGATAGTCCCTGAGCAGGAAACCAGCACAGTCAGCCAGCGTCAGAATCGGGCCGCAGGTTGTGGTTCGCGGCGAACAGTACTGCTGATAGCGACGGATCGCGGCTTCCCGCTCCCCCACCTGCCATTCGGAAAGCGCCAGATGCCACTGCACATGACCGTACATCTGTCCCTGCAACGCACCGTCGCCATACTGTTCTAACCAGTCGTGGAGTAACCGGGCAGATTCCTCCGCCGCGCCCTCATCATGCAGCAGATGGGCCAGCGCATGAATGCTGTAAAGCGCCTGCGGACGCAACGCTAATGCCCGCTCGAGCAGCGCCCTGCCGCGCTTATATTGCCCGGCCTCACTGGCGGCAAAACCGAGCCGGGCCAGCAGAGCCCAGTCGTCGGCCAGCGCCCCGGATACCGAATCGAAGAGCGTAAGCACGATATTCAGTTTGTCCGGACCGCCGTAAAAGAACAGATAACCGCCCAATTGCGCCAGTACCAGCCGGTCTGTTGGGTTGCGCCGCAGATACGCTTCAGCTTCGGCGCGGTTCTCTGCGGGCTGATCGATCAGGCCGATCAGAATCCGGATATGCTGTTGCTCAGGTTCAGATACAAGCCCGGCGGTGGCTTCTGCCTGCTGGCGGAACCGGTCCGCCCCCGCCTCACCACTGTCCTTGGCCACGCTGTAACGCGCGGCCGCGGCCAACGCAAATTCAGGGTCCAGTTGCAGGGCACGGTCGAGATTATCCGCAGCCCCGGATTCAGAGCCCAGCATCTGCTCCAGCGCAGTCCGGTATAAAACCTGAGCCTCGTCTGAGTGACAGGTCAGTGGCTGAACAAGAGAGGAATCCTGCATCGGTGTACTCCTTACAGCGGGTATCCGGGCGTGGCGGCCCGATGACCACCGTATCAGCGTAGTACAGGGGGAACCCTGCTGTTAGCTGCCGGGTTTCACGCCACTGCGTTCGACTATTTCGGTGGCAAAGCCATCGATTGATTGCTGGTTACGGCTGACCCAGTATGCCTCAATGCCGGCACGGCCCTTCTGTTGCGCCCACTGGCTATGCTGACTGCGCTCCTCCTGATACTGAAACAGGGGCACCGAGGTACCGCAGGAAGCCTGTACCTGATCGATGCTTTGCACAAAGATCTGCCGGGCCGCCACGTACTCAGGAAACAGTGCTGAATACGCTGCCCATTCAGGATCATCAGGATGAAGCACACGGGCGTTGCCGTAGGTTCGCAGAATCAGCGGTGCCCCATCAAAGGCACAGAACATCAGGGTCATACGCGGATTTTTCAGAACGTGGGCGGCAGACTCATTACCGCTGCCGGTCAGGTTCAGCCAGACAATGGTATTGGGGTCGATTACCCGCAATGAATCGGCGCCTTTGGGCGACAGGTTGACGTTGCCGGTCTCTGCCGCCGTGGCGACAAAATAGATTTTCTGTTCAGCAATAAAGCTTATCTGCTGATCGGTTAACTGAGAAAAAAGCTTACCCATTTGCCTGAACCTCCTGTTACTACATTAAGGGCTATATCCCCCTCGATCATCCGGGAACCTTCTCCAGTTCCTGAATCTGGTAACCCAGCTCCTCTACTTTTTCCTGCAACAGCAGATGAGCGTCGGCCAGCCCCTGATTGTAAAAGTGGGGGCCAATCTCGGATGCGAAAAAATCGATCAGAAATTCAGCCTCAAAGCCACCAATCTCCTGATCGAGCTCGGCTTCAAAGTAGGCTTTGACTTTGCTGACCAGCCGCGCGGTCTGATCGTTACTGAATTTAATTTCACTCATGATCTGTCCTTAAACGAGGGAATCCAGCCATTGTAGCAAACAATAAATAAGGGAGATGGCAGCGGTGAAAGCGCAGATAAAAAAAGGGGGAACAAGGTTCCCCCAAAACAAACAAACGATCCAGGATGGACCAGAGCGTAGAGCCAAGGTACTCCGGAAACAGAGCGCCTATCGTAAATCAGGGTGGAAGCGATCCGCAGTGGTAGTCTCGGATCAGCAACCGTCAGCCCCCCTGATCAGCAGGCTGACGGCTCTTGGGTTTTAGCGTCTGGAATTAGTCTTCCAGCAGACCTTCGCGGGTCACGAAGTCCAGGGTGTCCTGCAGACCAAGCGAGAACTTCTCGATCATCTCATCGACCTGGGATTTGTCGATGATCAGCGGAGGACAGAACGCCAGAGAGGAACCCGCTACCGCGCGGGTGATCATGCCGTGGTTCTGGCACGCCTGCATGGCGAAACCACCGACTGCACCACCCTCAAAGGCCTTACCGGTCTTCTTGTTGGCAACCATTTCAACCGCAGCGATCATGCCCTTGCCGCGGATCTCACCCACCAGCGGGTGATCCTGGAATTCACGCAGACGTTTCTGCATGTATTCACCGATCTCAGCAGCATGACCAAAGATGTTGTCACGCTCGTAGATCTCCAGCGTTTTCAGTGCAACCGCACAGGAAACCGGGTGACCGGAGTAGGTGTAACCGTGACCGAATACGCCGACCTGAGCGCTTGGCTCGATCATCGCTTCGTACATATCACCACGGATCGCAGAAGCACTGATTGGCATGTAAGCAGAAGAAAGCTGCTTCGCCATGGTCATCATGTCCGGCTTCTGGATGTTCATTGTGGTAGAACCGAAGTCATTACCGGTACGACCGAAACCGGTGATTACTTCATCTGCCCAGAACAGGATGTCGTACTTATTCAGGATCGCCTGAACCTTCTCGTAGTAACCTTTAGGCGGCACGATAACGCCGCTGGCACCGGTGATTGGCTCTGCGATGAAGGCAGCGATCGTGTCCGCGCCCTCTTTCAGAATCAACTGTTCCAGATTGTTGGTAATACGGTCAACAAACTGCTCTTCCGATTCGCCCTGCAGACGGCCACGGTAGTAATGTGGCGCATCAGTACGCAGGATACCCAGTGCTTCGAACGGCAGATCGAAGTGAGTGTGGTTAGGCGTCAGGCCGGTCAGAGACGCAGCCGCAACGGTTACTCCGTGGTAAGCACGTTCCCGGGCGATAATCTTGAATTTCTCAGGCTTACCGATCGCGTTGAAGTAGTAACGCAGCATTTTTACGTGGCTGTCGTTCGCATCACTACCGGAGTTACCGAAGAAGATCTTCGCGTTATCCATCGGCAGCATAGAAGACAGCTTTTCAGCCAGATCCATACCCACCTGGTGCGTTTTACCACCGAACATGTGGGAGTAAGAAAGCTGACCCATCTGCTGGTTTACGGTATCGATCAGCTCACGGTTGTTGTAACCCAGAGAGGTACACCACAGACCCGCCAGTGCTTCCAGATACTGCTTACCGTTGTTGTCGTAAACGTAAGCACCGTCACCACGCTCCAGAGTCAGAGTCTCTGTTGCTTTCAGGTTTGTAGTTGGATAGATAATTGTGCTCATTTCAATGCCCCTCACAGACCGCCCAGGCAGATATATTTAGTTTCGAGATAGTCATCCAGGCCATACTTGGAACCTTCACGGCCCTGACCGGACTCTTTAACGCCACCGAAAGGAATAATTTCGGAGCTGATCATGGTCTCGTTAACACCGACCATGCCGTAATCAATACCCTCAGACACGCGCCAGATACGGCCCAGGTCGTTGGTGTATACGTAGGAAGCCAGACCAAACTCAGTGTCGTTGGCCATATCAATCGCTTCCTCTTCTGTTTCAAATTTGAAGATCGGCGCAACCGGGCCAAAGATCTCCTCTTTGAACAGACTCATATCCTGAGTAACGCCGGTCAGAATCGTTGGCTCGTAGAAGTGAGAACCCTGTTCGCTCACTTTACCGCCCAGCACAACCTCTGCACCTTCCGCTACCGCCGCATCAACTTTTGCGTGGATATCGGCCACTGCTTTCTCAGTAATCACCGGGCCGTGAGTCGTGCTCTCTTCCAGACCATTACCGATACGGAACTCTTTAACCGCGGCAGCAAACTTCTCGACGAAAGCGTCGTAGATACCGGCCTGAACCAGCAAACGGTTCGCACAGATACAGGTCTGACCGGAGTTTCTGTATTTAGAAACCAGTGCACCGGCAACGGCTTTATCCAGATCAGCGTCATCAAATACGATCACCGGTGCGTTACCGCCCAGCTCCATCGAGGTGCGCTTAACGGTATCGGCACACTGTTTCATCAGCAGTTTGCCAACGCCGGTAGAACCGGTGAAAGTCACTTTCTTAACGATCGGGTTAGAGGTCATCTCACCACCGACGGCCGATGCAGTCGCACTTGGCAGTACGCTGAACAGACCAGCAGGCAGACCGGCACGCTCAGCCAGTTCCACCAGCGCCAGCGCAGACAGCGGCGTTTCCGCTGCAGGCTTGAGCACCATGGCACAACCAACCGCCAGTGCCGGCGCCACCTTACGGGTGATCATGGCATTCGGAAAATTCCATGGCGTGATGGCCGCCACAACCCCTACCGGCTGCTTAATTACGATGCTGCGACGATCCTGAGTGGATGGCAGAACATCACCGTAAACACGCTTGCCTTCTTCAGCGAACCATTTCAGGAAGGACGCACCGTACATCACTTCGCCACGTGACTCGAACAGTGGCTTGCCCTGCTCTGCAGTCATCAGCACCGCCAGATCTTCCTGGTTGTCCAGAATCAGTTGATGCCAGCGTTCCAGCAGGTCAGAGCGCTCTTTTGCCGGCAGCGCACGCCAGGATTTCATCGCTTTTTCCGCCGCTTCAATCGCCTGACGGGTCTGGCCTGCAGTCACGCTGGCCACTTCAGCAATGGTTTCTCCGGTTGCCGGGTTCAGTACGGGAAAGGTTACACCTTCTTCACCGTCTACCCACTGACCATCAATGTAAGCCTGGGTTTTCAGCAGCCCGGCATCTTTCAACTGGATCGACATTCTTGTTATCTCCTGCACATTAGCAGCCCGCTACAATATGGGCTGCACACTATATGCTCATTTATAGACCAGAATATTTATGGCTTATATAATGATTTAAATGAGCTTACATTTAGTTTTACAAAAGTAATTACTATTTTCCGGAGCGTTTTCCCATGGGTCGCCGTAAAGCAGCACTGTCCGGCCAACTGGCAGATATCGATTTCCGCCTGCTACGGGTTTTTAAATCCGTGGTTGAGGCCGGCGGTTTCAGCGCCGCTGAGCTGGAGCTCAATCTGGCCAACTCGACCATTACTAACTATATCTCCGATCTGGAGAAGCGCCTCGACATGCGTCTCTGTGACCGCGGCCGCTCCGGCTTCGCCCTGACCGATCAGGGCCGGGTGGTCTATGAATCCACGCTGGAGTTACTGGCAGCGGTCGATCATTTCCGCAACACCATCAACCGATCCCACAACCGGATACTGGGCAATCTGCATCTGGGTTTTGCCGAACATATGCTCGGTGCCCATGACTCCTGTATCACAGCGGCGCTGGATCGTTTCTCAACCGAGGCGCCGGACGTTAATATCCGGATCAGCACACTGGGCTCTGAAGAGGTGGCATCAGCACTGATGAATCACCAGATCGATATCGGCATCACCGTACTCACCCGCCCCTACCCGGAGCTGAAAAGCCTGAAACTGTTTGAAGAGGATATGTTGCTGTTCTGCGCCCGCAGCCATCCACTGTTTTATCGTGATCAGCCGATACCGCCGGAGGAGCTCAGCGAGCACCGCTTTATTGAATCCCCCCGCCTGCTGCCCGGACGCGAAACACACCCGGATATGCGTGGCTGGAACAAACAGGCCAAAGCCCACCATCAGGAAGCCCGTGCATCGCTGATTCTGAGCGGGCACTATCTGGGCTTCCTGCCCCGCCATCTGGTACAGAACTGGGGCCTGAGTGACGAGCTGCGCCCGCTTTTCGAAGAGCGATACGGTTATCGCAATACGTTTCAGGCCCTCTGGCGCGACACTCAACGCAACCCGCTGATCACCAACCTGTTTATCGAGTGCCTGACCGAGTCCCTCGTCTGAGCATCAATTCCGTCGGGATTAATCACGCATCACAAAGACTCACCAGGCGGCCGGAAGGGATGGACTACTTCCACCTTTTATAAAGCCCACGACCCGGTTCTGACAGATGATGCGATGATCAGCCTCTATAGTGATGCTGCTATAGCAGATGTTATATATCGCTTCTCCCGGAAGCGATCCGGATCAGGCCCCGTACTGAACAATTTCAGCTACAGGCCCCGCCGTCCGGGCTATGCTTAAAAATACCCTGCGGGGGGTATATAAACCCACCTCAATGGCAACGTATCTTTGTTATATCTGGAGACACCCCCTGAGGGGGCGTTGATAAGAATAAAACCGGCTGTAGCGCAGCGGTTAAATAAAAACAGAGAATTATTATGTCTGCACCTTCACATACCACCTCATACTATGCTGCCTCAGCGAATGATAAAAACATTCGCCCTGCGCTGACATCTCACGTTGAAGCGGATGTCTGCGTCATCGGTGCCGGATACACCGGCATGTCAACTGCCCTGCACCTGGCCGAAAGCGGTTTCAAGGTGGTTGTGGTTGAAGCAACCCGCATCGGCTTCGGCGCGTCCGGCCGTAATGGCGGTCAGATCGTTCACAGCTACAGCCGTGATATCGATTTTATCGAGAAACATTACGGTAAAGACACCGGCACTGAAATGGGCAAGATGGCCTTTGAAGGTGGCCGTATCATCCGTCGCCTGGTTAAAGATTACAATATCCAGTGTGATCTGAAAGACGGTGGTATCTTCGCTGCCTGTAACGACAAGCAGATGCGTGAGCTGGAAAGCAAAAAAGCACTGTGGGAGGCCCACGGCCATAAAGATCTGGAGCTGCTGTCTGCAGCCGGCACTCAGGATTACGTGGGTACCGATCGCTACCATGGAGCTCTGCTGGATAAGTCAGGCGGCCACTTTCACCCACTGAATCTGGTTTTGGGTGAAGCGGCGGGTTTCGAATCCCTCGGCGGCGTGATCTATGAAGATTCTCCGGTGACCCGTGTCGAAGAAGGCACAAAAGCGAAAGTATTCACCGACAAGGGCAGCGTCACGGCTGACTTCGTTGTGGTTGCCGGCAACGCTTATCTGGGCGGTCTGATTCCTAAACTGCAGTCCAAAGCAATGCCCTGTGGCACTCAGGTAATCACCACCGAGCCCCTGAGCGAAGCGCAGCAGAAAGCTCTGCTGCCTCACGATCAGTGCGTTGAAGACTGCAACTACCTGCTGGATTACTTCCGTCTCTCCGGCGATGGTCGCCTGATCTACGGCGGCGGCGTTACTTACGGTGCCCGCGAGCCGGGTAAGGTCGAATCCCTGATCGTGCCGAAGATGCTGAAAACCTTCCCGCAACTGAAAGGTGTGCGCGTTGATTACGCCTGGACCGGTAACTTCCTGCTGACTCTGATGCGCCTGCCGCAGTTCGGCCGTATTGGCAGCAACATCTACTACGCACAGGGCTACAGTGGCCACGGCGTAACCTGTTCACATCTGGCGGGTAAAGTCCTGTCTGATGCCATTCAGGGCCAGGCTGAGCGTTACGACGTTTTTGCCAGCCTGCCACAGTACCCGTTCCCGGGCGGTACTACCTTCCGAATCCCATATACTGCGATGGGCGCATGGTACTACAATCTGCGCGATAAACTGGGTATCTAAAACCTGCTCCGCAGGGTGACCCGCTGGTCGCCCTGCTCTGTCACAAGTGTCATAAAAAATATAAAGGGTCCCTCCATGAGTACTGATGCTACTCAGCCAAGTGCTGCGCAACTGGCTGACGCTGCCCAACAGGGTGTTTCCCAGCCTACCCGCTGGTTAGTTTTTTACGGTCTGGTGATGGCTGGCTTTGCCTACCTGTCAACCCAGCACGTTGATGGTGAATCCTATGGTGTCTACAGCCTGCTGCCGGCCCTGCTGATTCTGTTTGTGGCGGTAATCACCAAAAAGCCGCTGGAATCGATCTTTGCCGGTATCATCTCCGGCCTGCTGCTGCTCGATCCGACAAATATCGTCACCGGACTCGGCGATATCTCAATTGCGGTCGTTATGGATGAGACCATCGCCTGGATCGTACTGGTCTGCGGTATGATGGGCGGCCTGATCAACATGCTGGAACGGGGCGGCAGCGTCCTGAGTTTTGGTGAGATGCTGGCCAGGCGTATCAAAACCAAACGCGGCACCATGCTGACCACCTGCTTCCTGGGCATTATGGTCTTCATCGATGACTACCTGAACTCGCTGGCCGTTTCGGCCTCCATGAAAAACCTGACCGACCGCTACAAAATCTCCCGTGAGAAACTGGCATTTCTGGTTGACTCCACGGCTGCGCCGGTCTGCATTCTGGTGCCGGTTTCTACCTGGGCGGTTTACTTTGCTGCTCTGCTGGAAGAAAACGGTGCGGTTGCTGAAGGCAAGGGCATGTCCCTGTACATCGACGCGATCCCGTATATGGCTTACGGCTGGATCGCGCTGTTTGTCGTTTTCCTGGTGGCTGCCGGTATCCTCGGTGACTTCGGCGCCATGAAACAGGCCGAGAACCGCGCTCAGGCAGGTCAGCCAATCCCGGACGGTGCTCAGCAGGATGGATTTGATCTGTCCGGCATCAAGAAAACCAGCCCGATTGTTGGTCTGATCAACTTCCTGCTGCCAATGGCTGTACTGGTTGCTGCCAGTGTTTACTACGAGATTGATCTGCTGCTAGGTGCTCTGGTTGCGTCCATGTTCACCATGGTGCTGTACTTCTGGCAGGGTCTGCTGAGCTTCGGCAAACTGGTCGATTCCATGCTCGATGGCTTCAAAGTCATGCTGCATCCGATCGCGGTGGTCTGTGCCGGCTTTATGCTCAAAGAGGTAAATGATCAGTTGGGTATGACCCCCTATATCATTGAATCCCTGACTCCTTACCTGTCTCGCGAGCTGCTGCCTGCGCTGGTATTTGCTGCAATGGCTGCCGTGGTATTTGCAACCGGTTCAAGCTGGGGCGTGTTTGTTGTCTCTCTGCCGATCGTTATCCCGATGGCGCTGACACTGGATATCTCCATGCCCCTGACCGTAGGTGCACTGCTGTCCGCTTCCGCGTTTGGTAGCCATGCCTGCTTCTTCAGTGACTCCACTGTACTCTCTTCTCAGGGTTCAGGTTGTACACCGATGCAGCACGCACTGACACAGATCCCTTACGCCCTGATTGGCGCAGCGATCACCTTTGTTGCTCTGATCGTACTGGGCTTTGCCATGGCTTAACGCCGGGCTCCCACACTAAACCGTTCTGAAAACGCCCCGGGGTTGCCACTTTCCCCGGGGCGTTTGTTTGTTTCAGGCCACCGCGAGAAATAATCATGACAATAACCTCCCCTCGCAACGCGATCCTTCTTCTGCTGCTGGTCAGCTTTTTCTGGGGATCAGAGTTCGTTCTGATCGACCTGGCTGTAGCCATACTCCCGACCCATAGTTTTAACGCCGTGCGCTTCAGCATTGCGGCCCTCTCCCTTCTGCCACTGCTGTGGTTTGCACGGGAAAACATTGCCCCCGGCACCTGGCCGAAGCTGCTGGCCGCCGGTCTTCTGCTCGGCTTTCTGCTGTTCATCGGCTTTTACACTCAGACCGAAGGATTGCGCTACACCAGCGTCTCCAATGCCGGCTTTATCACCGGCCTGAACGTGCCACTGGTACCGGTTATGGGTTACCTGCTGTTCCGCAACCGGGTTGGCAAGAATGTCTGGCTGGGGATTATTATCGCGACCCTGGGCCTGTATTTCCTGACCATGGGCGGCGCGCTGACACTCAACCGGGGTGACCTGCTGGTACTTACCTGCGCCTTCGCCTTTGCGGTACACATTGTACTGACCGGTCGCTTTGTCGATAAAATGCCGGTGATTCTGCTGAGTATTATTCAGCTATTTGCGGTCGCCATTTACAGTGCACTCGCCGCCTGGCTGAGCCCCGACCCCGCGTTCTATCATCCGGAAGCAACGCCGGTAAGCTGGCCGGATCAGCTAAACCAGCCGGTCATTATCTGGGCCCTGCTGGTTTCTGCTCTGCTTGGAACCGCTTATGCCTACTGGGCACAATCGGCCTGCCAGACCGTTATCGAACCGCACAAGGTGGCACTGGTATTTGCTACCGAACCGATCTTTGCCCACGCCTCCGCCTGGCTGTTTCTGGATGAACATCTGGGGCTTCAGGGATTTATCGGGGCCGGCATGATTCTCGGCGGCATGCTGATCTCCGAACTGGGTGACCGGCGCCGTAAAGCCAGTATGAAACCGCTGGAACACACCGCTGCGGTGGATTAACCCACAGATAACCCACAGATGAGTCCGGGTCAGACCGAACGGTTCAGGCCCGGGCTATATTCCAGCCGCTGCAGTTGCTGCAGGAACCATTGCCCTGCACGCCCCAGAGGGCGGCTATCACTCCAGATCAGATCAATCCCCTGCAACAGGTCGGCCTGCTGATAGGCCAGATTCAGCTCCACCAGATCGCCACTGGCCAACTTTTCCTCGACCACCGCCTGATGCAGGTAGGCCCAGCCAATACCGGCCGAGAGCAATTCCAGAATCGAATAGGGACTTTCCGCCAGCCAGACGCGGGGACTGAGCCGGTAACGCTCATGACTGCGATTATCCGGATCCAGACTGCGTCCGATCAGTTGCCGATGCTGGCGCAGATCTGCCAGATCAACGCTGGGCTTCTTTGCCAGCGGGTAGTCAGCATGCGCAACCGCCACCACCTGAGAGTGACCAATCCCACGAAAGTGAAACCCCATCGGGTAATGCTCCTGCTCGATCATCAAGCCGATATGGGCGCGATGACTACGGATCAACTCCGCCACATCACCGCTGCCGGGATCCAGCAGTTCCACGGTGACGTAAGGAAAACGCTCAGCGAAGGTTTCCAGCAAGGGCAGCAGCGGAACGGTAGAAATATTCTGCTCCAGCGCAATACACAGGCTGGTTTCATCCTCCTCCCCCAGCGAGGCCGCATGCGCTGTAAACTCCTGCTGACTGAGCAACACACTGCTGGCGGTTTCCAGCAGTGCCCTCCCGGCATCCGTCAGCACCGGCGTGCGACCGGAACGCTGAAACAGCTCAAGGTTAAGATCGATCTCCAGATTACTGATCGCCATACTCACAGCAGACTGCGCCTTACCCAGTTTTCTGGCGGCTGCGGAGAATGACCCCGTTTCGGCCGCTGTGACAAAACAGTTGAGCTGTTCAAGACTCCACATATTCAACCTATCTATAAAACTGATGGATGCTAACTATTATTTATCAATAATCACTTTATTATGCAGAAAAACTTATTGCTAAACAGGACAGGAGGAGAAAATGGCGACCAAAATTGTTATGCGAAGCGGATGGGACCGGCTGCGTTATGCCCTGTCGTTTGAGCTTATCCTGCTGACGCTCTGTACCCTGATCATCGCGACGATTCTGCAACGGGAACTGCTGGATATCGGCCTGATGGGGGTCGCCATGAGCCTGCTCGCGCTGGGCTGCAACTATGTCTATAACTACGTTTTCGACCGTTGGGATGCCCGTTGCGGCCGGATACCAAGCGAACGCTCCATGCCCCGCAGGGTGTTACATGCACTGGGGTTTGAGCTGTCGCTGGTCACGCTGACCCTGCCACTGATGATGTGGTGGCTGGAGCTGGGGTTTATTGAAGCGCTGATTATGGATCTGGGGATGATGGCCGGGGTCGTCGTGTATACCTTCCTGTTTGGTCTGGCCTACGACTGGCTGTTCCCGGTTAAACAACCAGACGCTATGGAAGACTCCGCTCTCAGCGCTTCCTTAACTGGGCACTGAGACCGCTGCAGATCGCATCAAGATCAGTAATCTCCCGGCTCATCTCACGGGTCATATTGATCAGAAAGATAACAAAGTCACTGGCAAAGGTGTCACAGACCCGGTGAAACAGCTCACAGGAGATCTCCAGAACACAGCTATCCACTTCCGCCACAGCGTCACCGCGACGTTCATGCAACCCGATCATACCGACGTAACCTAACTGCTCACCGGTACGAAAGCTGCGGATGTGGATAGCTTCACCCTGCTCTTTGCGGAAATAACCCAGACTGCCATCGAGGATAATATAGAACCGCTCTGATGCATCCCCGTCATGGAACAATGTCTCTCCGGCGGCATATTCCAGTACCCGTCCCTCCGCCAGAAGAAACTGCAGACTGTCATTGCTCAGGGCACCAAACATCGACAACTCCCGGCAGCGGATCTCCGGAAACCGGGTTTTAATCTCAGAACCAGACAACTGTTGCATTCAACCTCACCTCTTCCTGCGAACGATCAGCCGATCGCCCTACTACAGGTATAGGCCATTATCACGACGAATACCTCAGACCGAAACCGGCCGCAGCAGATTCAGCATCAGGCGTCTGACCAGATCCGTATCTGCCGCCCACTCGGGCTGCTGTAAACGTTGAATCGCAGCATCGGTTAACGCCTCAGGAAACAGATTTCCTTTCAGCTCAAGTAGCTGTTCAGCCGTGAAATCCGCCATAAACTCCGGATGGGCCTGAATGCTCATCATTGACTCACCGTAGCAGACGCCGGCATACGGGCAAAATTCTGAACGCATAAACACCTTGCCCTGTGGCGGCAGGCTCAGTACCTGATCCTGATGGATAGCGTTCAGTACGACACTGCTCTGCTCTGCGATACCTTCAATCTGGTAACGCTGCGGCCCCAGCCCCCAGCCTTTATCGGATTTTTCTACCCGGGCACCCAAAGCCGCTGCCATGATCTGATGACCGAAGCAGATCCCGACCATCGGGACTCCGGCTGCTGCGACCTCCCGGATAAACTGCTGCAGCGGAGCCATCCACGGCAGGTTGTCATATACACCATGCTCCGATCCGGTAATTAACCAGCTATCACACTGCTGCGGGTTATCAGGAAACTCATGCTTAAGCAGATCAAAACAGGCAAACTCCAGATCAGGATCGGCCTGACGGAGCAGCGCCATAAACATGTCCGCGAAACTGCCATAGCGCTGCTTAAGCTCACCCTTGGTATCACCGGTAATCAAAATGCCTGTCTTCACCTTCACTCTCCAACAAAACACAGCAAAAACCCACTAGACCACAGCCTGAAACCGGAAAGATATCACCCCAAAGCGGTATATTATGCTCAGCACACACCGCATGATCGATTAAGGCCTTGAAACACCCGCTGCGGTACCCATATAGTGCACTCCACTCCGGTGTTTATTTATATATTAATCAAATTCAGGCACAGCTCGCTCTGCCCGGCAATCACAAGGAGACCTGCGTGGAGCAACCCGATAAGGAACTGCATCAACTCAACTGGCCACTGGTCTGGGCCGGTTATAAACAACTGGTGCCGCTTTCGACGCTGGTGATCGCCTTCGGTGCAGCCTTTGGTCTGGCCGCCAGTCAGACCGGTATCAGTGACCCGCTGATTTTGGCGATGAGTACGCTGGTCTTTGCCGGGGCGTCGCAGTTTGCTGCACTGGAGCTATGGGGGCCAGAAGCGCCACTGTTTACGATTCTGATCACGGTTTTCGCCATCAATGCCCGCCATCTGTTGATGGGGGCAACCCTTTACCCCTGGCTACGCCATCTGCCACCCGGAAAACGCTACGGCACGATGCTGCTGGCTTCCGATGCGAACTGGGCGCTTGCGATGCAGGCGTTCAGCCGGGGTCAACCGGGGCTTGGTCTGCTGCTCGGCGGAGGCCTGACGCTCTGGTCGTTCTGGATTGTCGGTACCTGGGCGGGGATCTACTTTGGCAGCGCGATTCAAGACCCGAAAAGCCTCGGTCTGGATATGGTGATGGGTTGTTTCCTGCTGGCGATGGTGGTGGGCGGCGAGAAGAACCTGCGCATGCTGTTAATCTGGATCGTCGCAGCCGCTGCGTCGTTGCTGGCGTTCTGGTATCTGCCGGAAAACAGCCATGTGGTGGTTGGCGCACTGGCCGGCGGTATAGCCGGGCTTATCATCAGGGAGCAGAAACATGAACATTGAGACCACCGGCTTCGGTGCACTGTTAATCATCCTGCTGATGGCACTGGTAACGCTGGCAACCCGCTGGGGCGGCGTCTTTGTGATGTCCTATGTGCCTATCAGCTACAGAGTGAAGCAATTTATCAACGCCATGTCAGGCTCTGTGCTGGTTGCCATCCTGACACCCATGGCCATCTCGGGTGACAACGGTGCCCGGCTGGCGCTGCTGGTTACCGCCGTGGTGACCCTGCTACTGAAAAAACCGCTGCCTGCGATCCTTGCCGGGATCCTGACAGCGGCCCTGTGGCGCTATTTCTGAGCCAGTGCTGAATCAACGCTCAACAAAGGCACGCTCAATCACATAGTGGCCCAGATCACCGTGGCGCGCCTCGATAAAGCCCATCTCATCAAGAATATCGCAACAATCCTGGAGCATGCTCGGGCTGCCGCAGATCATAAACCGGTCTTCCGCAGTATTCAGCGGTGGCAGACCAAGATCATCGGTGAGTTTGCCGCTGGTAATCAGATCCGTCAGGCGGCCCTGATTTCGGAACGGCTCACGGGTTACTGTCGGGTAGTAGCGCAGCTTATCCGCCACCATTTCACCGAAGTATTCGTTACCCGGCAGGTGCTCCTGTATCACATCGGAGTATGCCAGTTCCGACAGGTGGCGTACGCCATGGGTCAGAATCACCTGATCATACTGCTCATAGATCTCAGGGTCTTTAATGATGCTCATAAACGGCGCCAGTCCGGTACCGGTACTGATCAGGTAAAGCCGCTTTCCGGGCAACAGATGGTCATTAATCAGCGTACCGGTGGGTTTGCGGCTGACCAGAATTTTATCACCCACCGTAATATTCTGAAGCTTTGAGGTCAGCGGGCCATCCGGCACTTTAATGCTGAAGAACTCAAGCTGGTCTTCGTAGTTGGCGCTGGCAATGCTGTAGGCACGCATCAGTGGACGCCCTTCATGTTCCAGCCCGATCATCGTGAAATGGCCGTTCTTAAAACGAAACCCGGGATCACGGGTGGTTGTAAAACTGAACAGAGAATCATTCCAGTGATGCACACTGAGCACTTCTTCATGACCGATATTCGACATAGTTACGCCACCTGCTGTTTAAAAAAGGTATAGCTGATCTTGTGATGACAGCCTAATCCTGACTAACATATTGGTAAAGACGATTATTCTTCTAACCATAATCGGAAATACCGAATATGAAATATACCCTGCGTCAGTTAGAGGTATTCCTCGCCGTCGCCCAGAGTGAAAATATCACCCGTGCAGCAGACCAGTTGTCGATGTCCCAGTCCGCAGTCAGCGGTGCCCTGCGAGATCTGGAAACCCAGTTTGAAATTCGCCTGTTTGATCGCATCGGTAAACGCCTGCAGATCAACGAACTGGGGAGGCTGCTGCGACCTCAGGCTGAAGCGCTGCTGGAACGGGCATCGGCCCTGCAACAGAGCCTGCAGCAGCATCAGGCTATTGGTGAGCTGAAGATCGGTGCCACCCTGACCATCGGCAACTCACTGGCCGTCGACCTGATGGCGCGCTATCTGAAACAATACCCCGAGGCCCGACTGCAACTTAAGGTAGGCAATACCTCAAGCATCGCCGAACAACTGCTGAACTATGATCTGGATATCGGCCTGGTTGAGGGGGAGATCAATCACCCCGATCTGGATATTCAGCCCTGGCTGCAGGACGAACTGGTGGTATTTGCTGCACCGGATCACCCGCTGGCCAGCAAAAACCTACTCAGCGACAGCGACTTGCTGAGCGCTCAATGGATACTGCGTGAATCCGGCTCAGGTACCCGTCAGGCCTTCGACTGGGCGTTGCACGGCCTGCTCTCGAGCCTGAACATTCTGTTCGAACTGGAGCAAAGCGGCTCTATCATCCGCGCCGTAAGCAGCGGTATGGGGATCGGCTGCCTGTCACGTATTGCCCTGCAGGAATCATTCGACCACGGCACACTGGTACCGCTTAACGTCGCCGGAAGGGACTTTAACCGCCAGTTGTTTATCGCCCTGAACCGGCACAAGTATCAAAGCGAAGGCATCAAACGCTGGCTCCAACTGTGTCACGAATAGTTCGCATACATTCTGTATCTGACTGCGATCAGAATGTATGCCAGAGATCAGCGATCAACCGGGCCCGGCCTCCTCAACAGAGCAGACAAGGTATAAACACCAGAGACCGGTGTCCGACAGCCCCCCCTTGACCAGACACCCCAATTTTTTCGAAGCTTTGTTTCCATCAATTCTGTTTTTTCCGAGCGTTTACTCAGGGATAGTGACTGCAACCCAATAGAGGAGTGTAGTTATGAAAACCATACAGAAGCTCACCCTGACGACCGATAAAGAACATCAGACCCTGTCTTTTAAAGCGGGCTACCGGATTGTTCGCATCGAGTATCTGGTTACCGAACGCCGTATCTGCTTGTGGGTAGAGATCCCGTTACGTGCAGATATCCCGGAAACCAGAAAGACATTTGTGGTAAAGAAAACCAACGAGTCCGTGCCTTCTGATTTCATACACGTACATACCGCAGTCGATCTGCTTAAACCCGAAGCGTTTCATATATTTGAAGTGCCTGTAACACACGACCCTGCCCAGCCCGGCTGGGACAATAGAATGGAAATGTCAGATAAAGAACTGGCTGCTTAGGCAGCCAGTGTCCCCGCCGGTTAAGTTGACAAAGTTGCACGGCCATATAACCTAGTAATGCACTAGGTTATATGAGTGGTACTCACAGCCTGCAACGGAGTCAACACGATGAAAATGTTGAACCTGAAACACCTCTACTATTTCTGGCTGACAGCCAGAGAAGGCTCTATTTCCCAGGCCTGTGAAATTCTGGATTTAGCGCCACAAACACTCAGCTCGCAAATCGCTACCCTCGAAGAGAACATTCAGCACATGCTCTTTAAACGCGAGGGCCGCTCTCTGGTGATGACACCGTTAGGCAAGGAAGTATTTGCCTATGCCAATAAAATTTTTGATATTACAGCTCAACTCGAGGAAGTGTTGCAGCAGGCACCTGAAAACCGCGCGATCGATTTTTCAGTAGGTATTGCATCTACCGTGCATAAGATACTTGCCTGGAAAGTCATAAAACCCGCTATGCACATACCGAATAAGATTCAGCTTGTATGTAAAACATCAGACGCATATGAATTACTTCTCCAGTTAAAGCAAAAAAAAGTAGATGTGCTGATTACCGACTACCTGCCCCATGAATGTGACCGTGATGGCCTGACCGCACATAAACTTTTAACCACATCCATGTCATTCTTTTTCCAGAAAGAAAAAGCAGCCCTGCTCAGAGAGGAGTTCCCGCAAAGCCTTAATCATCATCCTTTTCTCAGTTACGGCCGACAAACACCTTATCTGGAAAAGTTAAGAGACTGGTTCAAAATCCATAACATTCAACTCAACATCCGGGCTGAGATCGATGACAGCGCTCTGTTAAAAGTATTAGGGCAGTCCGGGGAAGGTTTTTTCTCAGCGCCCACATTTATCGCAGATGAAATCTGTCAGCAGTATGGCGTCGAAGTGATTGGTGTTGCTAATAGCATCACTGAGGATCTATATGCGATTTATCGCGACAGCAGTCTGATTAATCCGGGTCTGGAGCAACTGCTGAACTTCAGCAATAAAAACGTATGAATGAAGCCCCCTCCCGGTTTATAGCCGTTAGAACATGCGACAAACCTGACCGCGTACACTGAGTCAGCCGTTTACGTCCAGATACTGACGGGAGGCTCATTCGCGACAGCTTTAGCTATATCTCTGGCTGAGATAAGGCCCACTAACGCTTCATAAGCATCGGTCACAGGTATCAGCGTCAGATTATATTGATACATGACCTCCGCAATTCTTCGAATACTGGTGACAGGTTCAGCGGTAATGACCTTATCTGAGACACAGGTATTCAGCGGCGTTATTTTTAAATTCGGGGGTTCCGATTCACTTTCAAGCAACGTTTTCACAAGCAGATCATGTGAAAATATGCCGACAATACGTTTCTTATCATTGACCACCGGTAATGCATTTAATTGCCGCTCGACCAGTGTATTCATTGCTTCATAAACCGTGCTGGTATCACTCAGCAAGTCAAATTCTTCCTGCATGATCTCATAGGCGTGGCGTAATTCATCTTTAGGACTGGCATGAATTAAGTCACGGTATGCCTGCAATGCGGTATGGTTAGGCACAGGGTGTTTAGCAACAAAACCGGCCTGTGAGCTGTCCTGATGGAACTCACCGCTGGACTTGAGCAGCTCAGCCGAACTCTCGACAGGATTAACCCTGTAAAGCTCCTCAAGTGTGTTTCTGAAAACTCGCCCTTCATAGTCATAAATAGAGAACATAGGCCACCCCGCATCTGGAATTTAATACCCGCCTGAAAACAGATTGACCTCGTTGGTAATAAATAGTTTTAAGATTTTTTAAGAACGACTCTCTCAGAAAACCTGTTATCAGGTGCAGGATTTTTTGTTTAGATAATCACAACCAGGCTACTCCCCCGGAACTGAATACACTTTTGAGGAAGGCTGAGATGAAGCACATTAATCAGAGTTTAGTCAAAAGAGTACACGCCAAAATCATGCGGTTTGGTAAGCGCCTGAACGGTTGCCATCACTTCTTAGGTGGGCTGTATGCACACAATAAAGGAAAGGGATTCAGCATCGCCGTATCTGATGCCTACAACTATGTGAAACTGGGTCAGAGCAATCATCTGCAATACGAGTGCGTATCGGCTGATTCACAGGAAAGGTTTTTAAGAAAAGTCCGCAGACTGGATCAACAGTATTGAGCCATAGCCTCTGGCAGAAACCTGATAAAAAAAAGCGGCTGTGAAAACAGCCGCAAAACTTACTAAGTAGAGCAAAGAATGTATAAACAATAGAGGCTACTAAGGCTGGCCTTAGCTCGGGAATGAGAAGCTCACCCCTTCACGCACACCGCTGGATGGCCAGCGCTGGGTGATCGTCTTGCGCTTGGTGTAGAAGCGAACCGCATCCGGGCCGTAGGCATGCAGGTCACCGAACAGAGAGCGCTTCCAGCCACCAAAGCTGTGGTAGGAAACCGGTACCGGCAGCGGTACGTTGATACCGACCATGCCCACCTGAATGTGATCAGAGAAGTAACGCGCCGCTTCACCGTCACGGGTAAAGATACAGGTACCGTTACCGTATTCGTGATCGTTGATCAGTTGCATCGCCGCTTCCATTGAATCTGCACGTACTACCTGCAGCACCGGGCCGAAGATCTCTTCCTGATAGCTCTGCATCTCTGCTGTAACGTTGTCGATCAGCGTTGCGCCCACATAGAAGCCTTCTTCATAGCCGGCAACCTGCGGGTTACGGCCATCAACCACCACGCTCGCACCATCGGCTTCCGCACTGCTGATATAACCGTTCACTTTCTCCTGATGAGCACGGGTGATCACCGGGCCAAAGTCGTTTTCGCGGTTGCTGAACGCACCTACTTTCAGTGGTGCCATCGCTTCTTTCAACTTAGCGACCAGCGTATCCGCGGCTTCATCACCCACGGCAACGGCAACAGACAGGGCCATGCAGCGCTCACCGGAGGAGCCGAAAGCCGCACCGAGCAGTTGGTTTACGGCGTTATCCATATCCGCATCCGGCATCACGATGGCGTGGTTTTTCGCGCCACCCAGTGCCTGACAACGCTTACCGTGCGCGTTCGCCGTGCTGTAGATGTACTCAGCAATCGGTGTAGAACCAACAAAGCTGACCGCTTTAACACGCTCGTCGGTCAGCAGTACATCAACTGCTTCTTTGTCACCGTTAACGACGTTGATCACGCCTTTTGGCAGACCCGCTTCTTCCAGCAGTTCAGCAATGAACATAGTGGAGGAAGGATCACGCTCAGATGGTTTCAGAACGAACGTGTTACCGCAAACGATCGCCATCGGGTACATCCACAGCGGTACCATCGCCGGGAAGTTGAACGGCGTAATACCGGCCACCACACCCAGTGGCTGGAACTCACTCCAGGAATCGATACCCGGACCGACGTTACGGCTGTGCTCGCCTTTGAGCAGCTCAGGCGCACCGCAGGCATACTCAACGTTTTCGATACCGCGCTGCAGTTCGCCCATCGCATCGTGGTGGATCTTACCGTGTTCTTCACCGATCATTTCGCAGATTTTGTCTGCGTGCTGTTCCAGCAGGTGTTTGAAGCGGTACATCACCTGTGCACGTTTCGCCGGTGGGGTGTTGCGCCATGCCGGGAAAGCGGCTTCTGCTGCTGCAATCGCCTCTTCTACAGTTGCAACGCTTGCCAGTGCAACCTGCTTATCTGCAGCACCGGTGGATGGGTTGAAAACGTCCTGGGTGCGCGCCGCATCAGTGCGGATCTCGCCGTTAATCAGATGTCCGATAATTGACATAATTTCTACTCTATAAAATCTGTAAGACTCAACAGCCCCGACGGGGCGGGGCCCTTTAAAAAATGACTGACCGGAATTAGTCCAGTTCGTTAATCGATTCACCCAGCGCATTGATCAGGGAATCGATTTCGGAAATCTCAACCGTAAACGGCAGACCCAGCTGGATGGTGTCACCGCCGTAACGCACATAGAAACCTTTCTCCCAGCACTTCATCGCGATCTGGTAAGGACGCAGCGCAGGCTCACCCGGTGCGGATTCAATCGTGAAGCCCGCCGCCAGACCGTAGTTACGGATATCGCTGATGTACTTGGTACCTTTGAGGCTATGCACCATCTCCTGGAACTGAGGAGAGATCGATTTAACCCGCTCCACCAGCTTGTCATTCGCCAGAATATCCAGAGAAGCCAGACCCGCTGCACAAGCAACCGGATGCGCTGAGTAGGTGTAACCGTGTGGCAGTTCGAGCATGTAATCTGCACCGCCCTCAGCCATGAAGGTGTCGTAGATCTCTTGCTTTGCGATCACAGCACCCATCGGAATCACACCGTTGGTCAACTGCTTCGCTGTCGTCATCAGGTCCGGGGTAACGCCAAACTCTTCGGCACCGGTGTTGGAGCCCATACGACCGAATGCGGTGATCACCTCATCGAAGATCAGCAGAATATTGTGCTTGTCGCAGATCTCACGCAGACGCTGCAGGTAACCCTGCGGTGGCGGGATTACGCCGGCAGAACCGGACATAGGCTCAACGATAACCGCGGCAATGTTAGACGCATCGTGCAGCATGATCTGTTGCTCCAGATCATCCGCCAGATGAGCACCGGAATCCGGCATACCCTGAGCAAAGCGGTTTTCCGCCAGCATAGTGTGCGGCAGGTGAATCGCATCGATGCCCTGACCGTAGATAGCCCGGTTAGGCCCAATACCACCCACACTGATGCCACCAAAGTTAACTCCATGGTAACCTTTCGCGCGACCAACCAGACGAGTCTTGCCGGCCATGCCTTTCTTACGCCAGTAAGCACGGGCGATCTTCAGGGCAGTTTCTACCGACTCAGAACCGGAACCGGTAAAGAACACGCGATTAAGGCCTTCCGGCATCAGCTCGGTGATACGGTGTGCAAGCTCAAAGGATTTCGGGTGACCAAACTGGAAGGCCGGAGAATAATCCAGCTCCTTAACCTGTTTGCTGACCGCTTCGGTGATCTCCGGGCGGCTGTGACCCGCACCACAAGTCCACAGGCCGGAGAGACCATCAAAGATCTTGCGGCCGTCAGCATCGGTGTAGTAGTTACCTTCGGCTGATACGATCAGACGCGGGTCCTGTTTGAACTGGCGGTTACCAGTAAACGGCATCCAGTGTGCATCCAGCTGCTGCTGGGTCAGGCCACATTTTGCCAGGCGGTCATTTTTGTCAGGCATTATCCACCTCTTCAGGGAAAACATTGCTCAATTAAGTTGACCCCATTATGGCCCACCTGTTAGGTTGTTAAATTCAATAAATATTAATTTAAGATAAGTAAAAAGTTACCCAATGAGCCGCTCCGATAACCTCCTGCCGCGCCAGCTTGGCGACGCCCATATACGCTTGCTGAGAATCTATAAAGCAGTCATTGAGAGTGGCGGTTTCTCTTCCGCCGAAGTGATTCTGAATATCAGTCGCCCGGCGATCAGTCAGGCGATCAGCGAACTGGAAAGCCTGCTGCAGATGAGACTCTGCAACCGCGGACGCTCCGGCTTTTCCATCACAGAGGAAGGCGAAGCGGTCTATCAGGCCACCTTGCAACTACTGAGCAGTCTGGAAACCTTCCGCGCCCAGATTAATGCCATCAACACCGACCTGCGCGGCGAATTGAATATTGGCATTACCGACAATATGGTGAGCATGCCACGGATGCGTATCACCCGGTCGCTGGCGGCGCTGAAACAACGCGGTCCGGAGATTGTTATCAATATCCGCATGATTCCGCCGAATGCAATTGAAACCGCGGTACTCGACGGCCAGTTGCAGATCGGCGTGGTACCGGAACTGCGCACCCTCCCCGGCCTGAACTACTTCCCACTGTATGAGGAACGTTCGGAGCTGTACTGCAGTGATACCCACCCACTGTTCGGGCGCTACGATTCCGAGATCAGCGAACAGGATCTGGCCAGTGCCGAAGCCGTTTTGCCCGCCTACCCTCAGGCCGCCGAAATCCGTCAGCAGCAGGCCGGGCTCAAAGCCAGCGCCAGTTCGACCGATCGTGAAGGGATCGCGTTTCTGATTCTGAGTGGAGAATATATCGGATTTCTACCGACCCACTTTGCTGAACGCTGGGTCAGGGACGGAAAGTTACGCGCGATTCAGCCGGGGCAACGCTATTTTCATACCCAGTTTATGGCAATAACCCGTAAAGGAGCCCGTACCAATCTGGTACTGGAGGCTTATCTTGAAGAACTGATTAATACAGAGCGGGCCGGATAGCCCGCTCTCAACGGTTTACGCCTCTTCGTAGATCGCGTAAAACTTCTGCGCTTCACCTACGGTTTCCCAGCTACCCTGAAAGCCCGCCGGAATCACAAACGCGTCACCGGCGTTCACCTCTTCGGCGCCACCTTCACTATTGGTGATAATCGCTTTGCCACGGATCATGTAGCAAAACTCATCCTCGGTATAGTTCAGAGTCCAGCGACCTGTATCAGAAGACCAGACGCCACAGAAGAAGTTTTCTTTATCGTTGGTAAACAGGTTTTCCAGCACCTCTTTGGGCGCACCGGACAAAATCCGCTCCTGAGCAATAGGCATCGCTTCAGGTGCAACCTCTGCCGGCTTGATACGAAGTAGTTTTTTCTGCATAAATCACCTCAAACATATTGGCCTTGATCGGCCTTTAAAAAACTGTTTGAAGTTGCTTAATCACTTATTGATCTGTCTGACACTGCTGCAGATGCTGACGCAACAGGCTACAAAGCATAAATTTCAGATCTGCAAGGGTACGCTTGGAACGCTCGCCGGTCTGATTCACCACCACCAGAAAAACACTATGACTGGTTTCCAGGTAGAGTCGACCGAGGCGCTCACGCTCCTTAAGGTGACGGTTGATCCCCATACGTTTGAACAAGGCCGCCATCCGGGAGATAACCAGCTCATCGTGCCGGGCATCCAGATCACGTAATTCAGGTACGGAGAACATCGCCTGCACCAGCGTCAGAACCGCCTTCTGTCGCTTATAAACCTTAAGGTTGATGGCCAGCATCTTATCGACCAGCTCTTCAAGCGCCATCTCCTCAACCGGCCACTGGGCAATCTCTTGCAGTACCCGGTCAATCTCTTCAAGCCAGCTCAGGCCCATGGCATAGAGAATCGCATGCTTGTTCGGGAAATAGTGGTACAGAGAACCGATTGAGATCCCCACCTCTTTAGCGATCAGAATGGTGTTCAGATCGTCAAAGCCAACCCGCTCCAGTAATTCGCCAGTCACATCAATGATCTGCTTTGAGCGTTTTTTTGAACGCCCCTGAACCGGAGCGTTACGCGGTTTAAGATCCTGTGCCTTACGTTTTACCGGGGTCTTCTGGTTTGCGGATTGATCCTTGCTCATCCCTTCCTTACTCATGCTTAAGCGTCAGCCTGAAATCGTATAATTGCAGTCATTATAAGTGAAAAGCAACTTCGATTGGGGCCGATTAAAAGAACCGGTCACGCATAGAGTAATAAAGCATCCCGGCAACCAGCCCCGGGAAACGCAGTAAGGTTCCGCCCGGGAACGTTGGCGTCGGCACTTTCGAGAACAGATCAAACTTCTCGGCAGAACCACTGACCGCTTCAGCCATCAGCTTGCCTCCCAGTGTCGCCAGCGCAACACCATGCCCGGAGTAGCCCTGTGCCACAAACAGATTCTCCTCAACGCGGTCGAAATACGGCATCCGGTTGAGCGTAATCGCCAGCGTTCCGCCCCAACCGTAGTCAATACGCAGATCTTTAAGCTCAGGGTAAAACTCAAGCATATACTTGCGCACAAAACTGCCGATATCGCTCGGGAACTTAGTGGTGTAGTTCTCACCGCCCCCCCAGAGCAGACGGTTATCACCGGACAATTTGAAGTAGTTAATAACGAAACGGGAATCAGCAATCGCCAGGTCATCGCGGTTTATTTTGCGGCACAGTGCTTCATCCAGCGGTTCTGTAGCCAGAATAAAGTTATTGATCGGCATGATCTTACCGGCAATACGCGGCTCCAGCTTACCCAGATAACCATTACAGGCCAGCAGAATGTAGTCAGCCCGCACCTCACCCTCTGCAGTTTTTACCCGGGCACCCGCACCGGCGTGGTACTCCGTTACGCGACTGTTTTCGTAGATTTTGACGCCGGCCTTCTCTGCTGCCGCCGCCAGACCCAACGCATAATTCAATGGATGCAGATGCGCCGCTTCAGTCCAGTATTCTCCGGCATGGTAACGGTGAGTCCCCAGCATGTCGGCCACCTCAGAGGGCTCTACATACCTGATCGCATCATAGCCAAGCACATTCTGCTTATATTCTACGGATTCCTGCAGCTCTTTACTGTGTGAAGGTTTGGCAGCAACGTGCATCACGCCCTGCTTCAGGTCACAACTGATCTGATGCCTGTCGATCAGCTCTTTCACCAGATCAACCGACTCCAGAGACATCTGCCACAGCGCATCCGCTGCCGGACGGCCCACTTTAGCGATCATCTCTTCATGGCCCATATTATGACCCTGACAGACCTGACCACCATTGCGGCCGGATGCACCCCAGCCCACCTTCTCAGCTTCCAGCAGAGAAACCGAATAGCCTTTTTCTGCCAGATGCAATGCGGCAGACAAGCCGGTAAAACCGGCACCGATCACACAGATATCGGTCCGTACCTCACCCTGCAGAGAAGGATAATCCTTTTTTGCGTTTGCAGAGTCCGCGTAATAAGAGGACTCGTACCCTTTCAAACTCATAGCCTTTTTCTCCAAAACCCTTACAAAACCGTTAGTTATGCAAGAAGGAAACATGTTTTATTAGAATAAGACCACACAACAAACCGAATAATACTTCTAATAATTACCCCTTACAAGCCAGATTTTTTGGATATTTTTTTCAAGTTTAGTGTTGATTTATAAATTCTCATATCTTAGCCTAAAAGCCGAATAATGATTCGACTTACAGCACACCACACAACAACGCATAGTCGAAACATTATTCGAAAAAATAAAATCCGCTTTGACACTGACTGCTGTTTACCGTTAAACAGACTAAAGTGAAGAGGCCAGCACTCAAGCTGAAACTAAGAACAAGATTGATATAGGTGATTTATGGAAGCCGTTGCCAGGTTTCTCAAAGAGAACGCCATTACTGAAGTTGAATCCACCATGCCGGACATGACCGGCAATGCCCGTGGCAAGTTTTACCCGACCAAGAAGTTCCTTGCGGAGAAAGGGGGTCGCATTCCTGAGACCCTGCTGGTCCAGACCGTTACCGGTGAATGGGCCGACAACCACTACGACATTGTTGACTCCAGCGACCGGGACATGGTGCTTAAACCAGACCCCGATACCCTGCGCACCGTTCCCTGGGCCAACGAGCCAACCGCTCAGGTAATTAATGACTGCTACACCGTGGAAGGCGAACTCCACCCTCTTTCAAGCCGCTCGGTACTGCGTAAGGTACTGGCGCTGTATGAAAAAGAGGGCCTGAAACCGATCATCGCACCTGAAGTCGAGTTCTATCTGATTCAGAAAAACACCGACCCGGATTACGAACTGAAACCGGCCATTGGCCGCTCCGGTCGCCGTGAAAGTGCACGCCAGTCTTACAGCATCGATGCGGTCAATGAGTTTGATCCGCTGATCGACACCCTGTATGACTACTGCGACACCCTCGGTCTGGATGTAGATACCCTGATTCACGAGACCGGCGCTGCGCAGATGGAGATCAACTTCCTTCACGGAGACCCGCTGAAGCTGGCTGATCAGGTGTTCACCTTTAAGCGCACCCTGCGTGAGGCGGCGTTTAAACACGGTGTTTACGCTACCTTTATGGCCAAGCCGATGCAGGCGGAACCCGGCAGCTCAATGCATATTCATCAGAGTCTGGTCGATGTTAAAACCGGAGAGAATATCTTTGCCGGTAAAGATGGTGAACGCTTCAGCGAACGGTTCTACCACTACCTTGGCGGTCTGCAGAAATACACGCCAAACGCGATTACCTTCTTTGCGCCTAACGTAAACTCCTATCGCCGTTTTGCACCAGAAATTTCCGCACCGATCAATATGAAGTGGGGTATCGATAACCGCACCGCAGGCCTGCGCGCACCCGATGCAACAGGCGCTGCGACCCGTATCGAAAACCGCTTCCCGGGTGCAGACTGCAACCCATATCTGGCAATTGCTGCCAGTCTGGCCTGCGGCTACCTCGGCCTGAAAGGCAAGCTTCAGCCAACTAAGCCAACGACAGATGCAGCCGCTGAAGAGGGAGACACCGTTGAACTGGCACGCACCCTGGAAGAGGGTCTGCGTCTGCTGGAAGAGTGCCCTGAACTGCGCGAAATCATGGGGTCCGAGTTCGTCGAAGCCTACATTGGCGTGAAACGTGCGGAATTCGAAACCTTCCATAAAGTCATCAGCTCCTGGGAGCGGGAATACCTGCTCCTCAACGTCTGATTAGCTAACTGATTTTCATTCCAAACGGCTCCGGTTGCCCAGCCCGGAGCCATTAAACTTAAGATGTGAGGCAGAAAATAATGAGTAAAACTGTTCCATCCCGTTTAAAACTCAGCCTGTCAGCACTGGCTCTGAGCGTGGCAGCCGCCACTCAGGCCCAGGCGCAGGAGGTCTTGAACGTATACAACTGGTCCGACTACATTGCTGAAGAAACCATTGCCAAATTTGAGCAGGAAACCGGCATTGAGGTGACCTACGACGTTTTTGACAGCAATGAAACTCTGGAAGCCAAGCTACTGGCCGGCAACTCCGGTTATGACCTGGTCGTTCCAAGCTCCCACTTTATGCAGCTTCAGATCAAAGCGGGTATCTTCCAGCCACTGGACAAAAGCAAACTGCCGAACCTGACTCATCTGGATTCGGACCTGATGAAGACACTGGAAAAGAAAGACCCGGGTAACAAGTTCGGCGTACCTTACCTCTGGGGCACCACCGGTATCGGCTACAACCCTGCAATGGTTGCTGAAGTCCTGGGTGAAGACGCCCCTGTGGATAGCTGGGATCTGGTATTTAAGCCGGAATACATGGAAAAACTGGCAAGCTGTGGCGTCAGCTTCCTGGATTCTGCGGACGAGATGATCACCTTCGCCCTGCACTACAACGGTCAGAACCCAAGCAGTACCGATCGCAAGGATTTCACTCCGAACTCCCCGGCGATCAAAACCCTGAAATCCGTGCGTCCTTATGTGAAACAGTTCCACTCCTCCCAGTACGTAAACGATCTGGCGAACGGTGATAGCTGTGTAGCAATCGGCTACTCCGGTGACGTTTTCCAGGCCGCTGCCCGCGCTGAAGAAGCAGACAACGGTGTTGAAGTGCTGTACAGCATTCCTAAAGAAGGTACCGATATCTGGTTCGATATGATGGTGATTCCGGCAGATGCTAAAAATGCTGAGAACGCGCACAAGTTTATTAACTTCCTGCTGCGCCCGGAGATCATTGCAGAGATCACTGATTACGTCTGGTATGCCAACCCGAACAAGGACGCTACCGATCTGATCGATCAGGAGATCGCTACAGACACCGCGATCTACCCGACTGAAGAGGCGAAAAAGAACCTGTTCATGGCCGACCAGACACCGCCTAAGATCACTAAACTGCGCAGCCGCCAGTGGTCTGACATCAAGACTGGTCGCTAAGCAACAGGCTCCATTTTTGGCTTGCTAAGGTGCAGACAAGCCTCCCACCCCGGCCCCGTGCCGGGGTTTTTTATGGGCACAAGGCCAACAACCACTGCACAAACAGCAGTGCGGGACAGCGCTGTTCACTATCGCACTCAAACGATGTTGTCTTTACAGATGGTGGTGCACGAGAGGGAAGAGAATACTGTCACGCCGGCGCAATCGGCAACGACGTGACAGTTGATACAGGAAAGCTTCAGATAGCAGCCAGACCGCGCTGCAGATCCTTCTTGAGATCATCCAGATCCTCAATCCCTACAGAGAGGCGGATCAGGTTATCCCGAATACCCGCTTCTGCGCGGGCTTCTGGTGACATACGACCATGGGTAGTCGTAGACGGATGGGTGATGGTGGTTTTCACATCGCCCAGATTTCCGGTGATGGAGATCATTCGGGTGGCGTCGATAAAGCGCCAGGCTGCTGCCTGATCACCTTTCACCTCAAACGACAGCACCCCCCCAAACGCTTTTTGCTGGCGACTGGCCAGCGCATGCTGCGGATGGCTTTCGAGACCTGCATAGAACACCCGCTCAATCCCCGGTTGCTGCTCCAGCCACTGAGCCATAGCAAGCGCGTTTCGACAGTGTGCATCCATACGCAGCTTCAGGGTTTCCAGACCTTTAAGGAAAACCCAGGCGTTAAACGGGCTGAGGCAGGCACCACCGGTACGGATGAAGCCATATACCTCTTCCATCTCTTTATTGGCACCCACTACAACACCGCCGACACAACGCCCCTGACCATCCAGATATTTGGTCGCTGAATGGATCACAATATCTGCGCCCTGCTGCAACGGCTGCTGCAGGATCGGGGTACAGAAACAGTTATCTACCACTAACAGCGCGCCATGCTCATGAGCAATCTCTGACAGCGCCGACACATCAGTCAACTCTGCCAGCGGGTTAGATGGGGTCTCCAGAAACAGCATTTTGGTTTCGGCCCTGATGCCGGAACGCCATGACTCCAGGTCAGTCGGGTCAACATAGCTGACACTGATCCCGGTGCGGGAGAGATACTTATCAAACAGTGAAACTGTCGAGCCAAAAACGCTGCGTGAACAAACCACGTGATCACCCTGCTGTAACAGAGACAAGCAGGTAGAAAGAATCGCCGCCATGCCCGAGGCCGTAGCTACCGCGCGCTCACCGCCTTCCATCGCCGCAATACGCTCTTCGAAGAACTGGACCGTCGGGTTGGTGAAACGGGAGTAGATATTACCCGCTTCATCACCACCGAAACGTGCAGCCGCTTCCCGCGCACTGGAGAATACATAGCTTGAAGTCGGGTAGATCGGGTCGCTGTGCTCCCCTTCCAGAGAACGATGCTGACCTGCACGCAGGGCAAGCGTTTCCTGTGCATAGCCATCCGGGTCGAACTGGATGCGCTCGGAACGCTCATAATCCGCAATGGACATTACATCCTCTCCTTAGTCGATCTTATTGCACAGGTTGGAAGACTCATTGCTGATCACCTGACCCTGCTCACCTTTGGCAGCGTCGTTACGCGCTTCCTGCAGACGGTTAAGGTAGTTCTCATCGATATCACCGGCCACATACTCACCGTCAAACACGCAGGTATCAAACGCCTGAATATTGCTGTTGCCTTCGCTCACAGCATCTTTGAGATCCTGCAGGTCCTGATAGATCATCCAGTCACAGCCGATCTCTTTGCCCACCTCTTCATCGGTACGACCGTGTGCGATCAGCTCTTCCGATGAAGGCATGTCGATACCGTAAACGTTCGGGTACTTAACCGCCGGTGCGGCAGAAGCAAAGTAAACTTTCTTCGCCCCGACATCACGTGCCATCTGTACGATCTGGCTGGAGGTAGTACCGCGGACGATGGAATCATCTACCAGCATGACAACCTTGTCTTTGAACTCCATGCCGATCGGGTTGAGCTTGCGGCGAACCGACTTTTTACGCTGAGTCTGCCCCGGCATGATGAAAGTACGCCCGATATAACGGTTTTTGATAAACCCTTCACGGAACGTCACACCGAGCTCCCGCGCCATCTCCATCGCAGAGGTACGGCTGGTATCAGGAATCGGGATAATCACATCAATATCATGGTCCGGGCGTTCGCGCCGCACTTTGTCGGCCAGCTTTTTACCCATACGCATACGCGAGATATGCACGTTAACGTCATCAATGATGGAGTCCGGGCGCGCCAGATAAACGTATTCAAACAGACAAGGAGCCAACTGTGTATTATCTGCACACTGCTGAGTCGAAATATTGCCTTCCATATCGATATAGATCGCTTCACCCGGCTCAATATCACGTACCCGCTCAAAGCCGGAGATATCCAGTGCCACGCTCTCAGAAGCCACCATATACTCGGTGCCCTGTTCGGTTTCACGCTTACCGTAAGTCAGCGGACGAATGCCGTTCGGATCGCGGAACGCCAGCATGCCGTAACCGGTGATCAGCGCGACCGCAGCGTAGCCGCCTTTACAGCGCTCATGTACGCGACGCACCGCTTCAAACATATCTTCTGCCTGAGGCTGCAGCTTACCCTGACGCTGTAACTCGTGGGCAAATACGTTGAGCAGTACTTCAGAGTCGGAAGTGGTGTTGATATGGCGCAGGTCAGCACGGAACATCTTCTCTGCCAGCTCTTCAGCGTTGGTCAGATTGCCGTTATGGGCCAGCGCAATACCGTAAGGTGAGTTAACGTAGAAAGGCTGTGCCTCCGCGGAGCTTGAGCTGCCTGCGGTCGGGTAACGGACGTGACCGATACCCACGTTGCCCAGCAGGCGTTTCATATGACGGGTACGAAACACCTCATTGACCAGACCGTTATCCTTTCTCAGGAAGAAGCGATTGCCTTCACAGGTCACCATACCAGCAGCATCCTGGCCACGGTGCTGAAGTACAGTCAGCGCATCAAAAATAGTCTGGTTTACATAAGATTTGGCTACGATGCCAACAATGCCGCACATTAAAACTCACCTCAGGTGCAAACTAACGATTAAATAATTCAGCGTCCCGCATTCCAGATAAGACGGCCCACTTCGCCCGCCGCATCTTTGGTCCATGCTTCCATAAGTACGAAATGGGGAATCAGCTCCGATTCCTGAAACCAGCGATCGTTTACCGCCGGGCTCATTCCGATCAGCGCAACGATGGCGACAATAATCAGCCCTCCACGCGCAGCACCGAACCCTATTCCTAAAATTCTGTCAGTGGCCGAAAGGCCAGTCGCTTCTACCAGCGCGCCAATCAGCTTATTAATCAGTACGCCCACCACGAGGGTGACTATAAAGAGGATAGCAAAGGCTGCCACAAGGCGTACGGACGGTGTTTCAATATAGGCTTCGAGCAGCACAGAGAGTGACTGCGAAAACAGACGGGCTACAATAAATGCCGCAATCCAGGTGACCAGCGACAGCGCTTCGCGGACAAAGCCCCGCTTCAGGCTCAGCAGGCTTGAGATTGCGAAAATGCCTAAGATAGTCCAGTCAGCCCAGTTCATATCCACTGCTCAACGAAAAAGAGGGCGCATTTTAACAGAGAAAGCAGCCCCGCTAAACGCCCTTATTACTGCGTTGTAAAACGCACAATGATTCCGTTTAAGCCAAACTCCTGTTTGAGTTTCAGCTTCAGACTTTCTAACCGGCTCTTCTGAAATTCCGGACCGATATAGACCTTAACCAACTCACCCTGTTTCCGGGTGAAGACCTTGTGACCTTCGGCAATCAGTTGCTTGCGCAGGCTTTTGGCGTTGGCTTCATCTTTAAAACTGGCTAACTGCAGCGTCCAGGCAACCGGCACCCCCTGCTGATCGAGCACCGGCTGGTCCTGATGAATCTCCAGCTCAGCTTTATTCTCTTCACGTTGGCGTTTGATGACCTGAACCACTTTCTCCGGCGGTACAGGCAACGCTGCCGGTGCTGCCGGTTCGGCAGGCTCGGATGTATCCGGCAATGGCTGATTCTGTGGCTCGATACGTACAATCTCAGGGCGCTCTGGCGCATCGGGTATTTCCGACACCAGATGCCTCTCTTTATAGCCTGAACCGTCAAAAAACACAGGAAAGATCACCGCAGCCGAGAGCAGGATGACAGCCATCCCCACTAAACGGTATTTAACCTTCTGCTGCATTTATCTGTCCTTTTCCAATGCCTGCAACGCTTCACTTACGGTGAAGAATGATCCTGCGATAATAACATTGTCGCCCGGGTTAGTGTCTATTTTCAGCGCCTGAAGCGCTGCAGTTACCGAACTGAACTGCTGTGCAGGACAACCCTCAGGTAACATGCCCGCCAGTTGCCCGGCGGTTTGTGCCCGCGACCCCTGCAGATCAGCCAGATAGAGGCTTTCTACCTCCGGTGCGAGCAAACTGAGAACCTGACGACAGTCCTTATCGGCGAGCATTCCCAGCAATAATTTACTGCACCCCGGCAACGCCCGGATCCGCTGTGCCAGTAACCCGGCCGCTTCCGGGTTGTGTGCCACATCCAGCCAGTAGATGCGCCCGTTTTTTTCAAGACGCTGCATCCGGCCGGTCATCTGCGCCCGCGCAATCCCATCACGAATCTGCTGCGGTGTGACCGGCAATGGAATCAGTTGCACTGCCTGAAGCGCGGTTGCCGCATTCTGCAATGGCAGAGCCGGCAACGGTAACTGACTGATCACCGGCTCAGGCTCACCCTGAGCAAACCAGTTCCAGCCGTTCTCATCCGCTGTGATCGAGAAATGGGTGCCGGACTGATATAACTGAGCCCCGATCTGTGCCGCATATTCTGCAACCGATGGTGGCGGATCCAGATCACCGCAGACAGCAGGACGCCCGGCACGGAAAATCCCGGCTTTCTCATAGCCGATCTTATTCCGGTCATCTCCCAGCCAGTCGACATGATCAATCGCCACGGTCGTGACAACTGCGATATCCGGATCGATGATATTCACCGCATCCAGCCGACCGCCCAAACCTACTTCAAGCAGGACCAGATCCGGCTTTTCTGCCGAGAAAATAACCAGCGCCGCCAGCGTACCGAATTCAAAATAGGTCAGCGGAATATCACCACGGGCCTGATCAATTTTCTGAAAAGCATCGCACAACTGCTGATCACTGGCATTCACACCATTGATCTGGACCCGCTCGTTATAATCTATGAAGTGGGGTGATGTATAAGCCCCGACACGGTAACCCGCCTCGCGATAGATGCGATTGAGAAATGTCAGGGTTGAGCCTTTGCCGTTGGTCCCGGCAATGGTCACGACAGTAGATGCAGACAGATCCAGTTGCAGGCTTTCAGCGACCCGGCTGACCCGCTCCAGACCCAACTCAATTTCAGCAGGATGGCACTGCTCCATCCAGGTAAGCCATTCAGACAGGCTTGTTTTCATCGCAGAGTCACTCATACAACGACAGTAGGGCTATCAGAAGAAAATAAAAAGGCCGGCGTTTTCACGTCGGCCATTCAGGTACTGAACGTTCGTTTAGCTGGCTTCCGGCGCTGGCGGAATCTCCGCTTCAGTCACCACTTCACCCTCTACCGCTTCAGGCACTTCAACCGGGCTCTGATGGGTAAACTTGCGCAGAATTCGCGCCAGTCGGGAACGCATCTCACCACGGCTGATAATCATATCAACCTGACCATGCTCAAGCAGGAATTCACTGCGCTGGAAACCTTCCGGCAGTTTTTCACGAACCGTCTGCTCAATGACACGAGGGCCGGCAAAGCCCATGAGTGCTTTAGGTTCAGCAATGTTCAGATCACCCAGCATCGCCAGAGAGGCAGATACACCACCATAAACCGGATCAGTCAGAACCGACAGGTAAGGCGTACCCTGCAGACGCAGCTTCTCAAGTACCGCACTGGTTTTAGCCATCTGGAACAGAGAGAACAGCGCTTCCTGCATACGCGCACCACCGGAGGCAGAGAAACAGATCAGCGGGATATTCTCTTCCAGCGCGATATTCGCCGCACGTACAAAACGCTCGCCGACCACCGCGCCCATGGAACCGCCCATAAAGCTGAATTCGAAAGCGACGGCCACAACCGGCATCCCTTCGAGCTCACCGCGCATAGCGATCAGTGCGTCTTTTTCACCGGTCCCCTTCTGCGCAGCAGAAAGACGGTCTTTATATTTCTTCGAGTCCTTAAACTTCAGGCGATCGACCGGCTCAACCTCAGCACCAATCTCACGACGGTTGTTCTCATCGAGGAACAGCTCCAGCCGACGACGGGCATGCAGCCGCATGTGATGATCACACTTCGGGCATACATTGAGATTCTTTTCCAGTTCCGGACGATACAGGACCGATTCACACTTCGGGCACTTCTTCCAAAGCCCCTCAGGAATGTTTGAACGCTTCTTCTCTGAACGCACCAGAGAAGGAACAATTTTTTCCAGCCAGTTACTCATCTTCTTACAAAACCTTAATTAACTTTAGCTGTCCATGGCCTGACGCATTTCGCTGATGATTGCCGCAACCTGCGGTGCAATCTGCGCCTGATCCTTAACCAGTTCGGCTATTTTATTCACCAGTACGCTACCGACAATAACCCCATCGGCAACTTCAGAGACCGCCCGTGCGGATTCAGCATCTTTGATGCCGAAGCCCACACCCAGTGGCAGGTCAGTGTAGCGACGCACCACATCCAGCTTGTCCGCCACCGCCTGAACATCCAGCGATGCGGAACCGGTTACACCTTTAACCGAAACATAGTAGATGTAGCCACTTCCGTTGTCACAGATGTACTTGATCCGTTCCTCTTCGGTGGTCGGTGCCAGCAGATAGATCGTGTCGATACCATGGGCACTCATAATCTGATTAAATTCTTCAGATTCTTCCGGTGGCAGATCAACGGTCAGAACACCGTCAACACCCGCCGCCTGAGCTGCCTCAGCGAAGCGCTGGTAGCCCAGCACCTCAATCGGATTCAGATACCCCATCAGAACAATCGGCGTTTCCTGATTGCTCTGACGGAATTCAGACACCATATCCAGTACATCCAGCAGACGTGTATTGTGGGTCAAAGCCCGCTCACATGCCAGTTGAATTACCGGGCCATCGGCCATCGGATCGGAGAATGGAACACCCAGCTCGATTACATCTGCGCCCGCCTCAACCAGCGCATGAAGCAGACCAACCGTGATAGCCGGAGCCGGATCACCGGCAGTAACATAGGGGATGAGCGCCTTGCGCCCTTCCGTCTTAAGCTTGGCAAAGCTTGTTGAAATACGACTCATGATTTAATTCTCCGCACAAATCAGATATTGATGCCATCGATCTGCGCGACCGTATGAATATCTTTATCACCACGACCAGACAGGTTAACCACAATGGTCTGATCTTTATCCATCTGTTTCGCCAGTTTCATGGCATAAGCCACAGCATGACTGGACTCCAGCGCCGGCATAATTCCCTCAACCCGGGTCAGGGTACGGAACGCATCCATTGCTTCTTCGTCGGTCGCATCCACGTACTCAGCACGGCCAGTATCTTTCAGATAAGAGTGCTCTGGCCCCACGCCCGGATAATCCAGACCCGCAGAAACCGAATGCGTACCGATGATCTGACCACCATCGTCAGACATCAGGTAGGTACGGTTACCATGCAGAACCCCCGGAGAGCCGGCAGACAGCGGCGCTGCATGCTGACCGGTTTCAACCCCGTAACCACCCGCTTCAACACCATACATTTTCACGTCGGCATCTTCGATAAACGGATGGAACAAGCCGATCGCATTGGAGCCACCACCGACACAGGCCACCAGCGCATCAGGCAGACGACCGGTCTGATCCAGACACTGCTGACGGGCCTCACGGCCGATAATGCACTGGAAATCACGAACCAGTTTCGGATACGGGTGCGGGCCCGCAGCAGTACCGATGATATAGAAGGTATCATCGACATTGGTTACCCAGTCACGCATCGCTTCATTCATAGCGTCTTTCAGAGTACGGGTACCCGATTCAACCGCGATAACCTCAGCACCCAGCAGCTTCATACGATAAACGTTAAGCGCCTGACGCTGAACATCTTCCGCACCCATGTAAACCTGACATTCCAGACCGAGTCGCGCCGCAACAGTAGCGGATGCAACACCGTGCTGACCGGCACCGGTTTCTGCGATAACACGCGGCTTACCGGTGTATTTCGCCAGCAGCGCCTGACCGATGGTGTTATTCACCTTGTGGGCACCGGTATGGTTCAGATCTTCACGTTTCAGGTAGATCTGAGCGCCACCGACTTTGTCAGACAGATGTTTGGCATGGTACAGCGGCGAAGGACGACCAACATAGTGCGCCAGGTCACGGTCAAACTCTTCCTGGAACGCGGGATCTCGCCACAATTTCTCATAGGTTTCTTCAAGCTGTTTCAGAGCAGCCATCAGAGTTTCAGAAACGAAACGGCCCCCGTAAGGACCAAAATGCCCCTTAGCATCGGGCAACTGAGAAAGTGCTTTAAGATCAATTGTTGTTGGCACGGGTTACCTCATTGATAAACGTAGTTACTTTAGCGGCATCTTTGATGCCTTTACTTGCTTCGACCCCACCACTGACATCAACAGCATAGGGCCGGACAACAGAAACAGCTTCGGCGATGTTGGCGCTGTTAAGACCGCCCGCCAGAATAATCGGTGCCGGATGCGACTCGGGAATCCGATCCCAGTCAAACACCTCTCCGGTACCACCCGGTACGCCGGGCTGATAAGCATCCAGCAGAATTGCCTGAGCACTCGAAAACCGCTTCACTTCCGCGCCCAGATCCAGCCCCGGCTTCATGCGCAGTGCTTTGATGTACGGGCGGGAAAACTGGTTACAGAAGCGCTCATCTTCGTGACCGTGGAACTGCAACAGATCTATACGTGTCTGTCGGATAACCCGATCAATATAATCGGTTTCTGCATCAACAAACAGAGCCGTTGTGGTAATAAACGCCGGCAGGTGACGGTTAATGTCAGCCGCCTTCTCAACATCTACCGCACGCGGGCTTTTTGCATAGAACACAAAACCCAGTGCATCAGCCCCTGCCTGTACCGCATGCAGGGCATCTTCAGTACGGGTGATGCCACAAATCTTAACACGGGTTCTGTTCACGTAGCTGCGTTCCACTCTGAAATCTACCAAGCTGCAAATAGTAGCAGATACCTGAGCCTGAAGTCAGGCTGCTAGCCAAGGAAAAACGGGCCTATTTGTGATTTTGGCAGTTCAAACTCTGGCGGATAGATCGCGTCGACAAAATACAGGCCATATGGCGGGGCTGTAACCCCGCCCTGACGGCGGTCCCGCGCTTCCAGCACCTGCTTTGCCCAGACCGGCTCCGCCTCGCCGGCACCGATTTTCATCAGCACGCCGGCAAAGTTGCGGATCATATGGTGCAGAAACGCGTTGGCGCGGACATCCAGCACAACCAACCTTCCGGATTGATAGACATCCAGTTGCTTAACCGTGCGCACCGGGCTATGGGCCTGACAACCCACCGCACGGTAAGAGGTAAAATCATGCTCGCCAATAAGGTACTGTGCAGCTTCATTCATCTGCGCCAGATCCATCTCTTTATAGGTCCAGGTAATCCCCTTAGGAAGGATGGCAGGCTTAAACGGATTCGAGTAGATCAGGTAGCGGTAACGCCGCTCCAGTGCCGAGAAACGGGCATGAAAATCCTGCGAAACCGGCTTTGCCCACTGAATCGCAATATCATCAGGCAGATTGGTATTGGTACCCAGCACCCAGGCTCGCTCATCGCGCTGTACCGGGCTGTCGAAATGGATAATCTGATAAGTTGCATTAACCCGGGCATCAGTTCGCCCTGCGCAGACCACCGAGACCGGGGCATTGGCAATTTTACTGAGCGCAGCCTCAACTTCAGCCTGAATACTGGGTACATCGCCCTCGCGCTGAATCTGCCAGCCACGATAGGCCGCACCTGAATATTCCACACAAAGGGCATAACGATAAGGGGCGATCGAAATCGCCCCTTGGGTGGAGCCTTGCGGCTCCGGATTTTTTTCGTTGGTCATACTATTTTTCGTTAATGGACCGAATCAGCGCTTCCGCTTCTTGTTTCTGCTCATCGCTGCCCTCAAGGATGATCTCTTCGAGGATATCCTTAGCCCCATCCAGATCTTCCATATCCATATAGGCACGTGCCAGATCCAGCTTGGTTTCGACCTCATCAGCGCCTTCCAGCAGATTCAGCCCGGCCAGCTCATCAAAGTCCTCATCCACTGAACCATCCTCTGCATCGGCCATGGTTTCATCCAGCTCAAAGTCATTGTCACCACCTTCAAGCAGCGCACTCAGCTCAGAATCGAGTTCCGCTTCAAGGTCATGCGCCCCGCTCAGCAGACCGTCATCTTCAAGATCGATCTGATCCTTGCCATCAGCCTGCGGCGCCGCAGCCATCTCTTCTTCGATGCCAACACCAATATCATCCAGCATCGCATCAAGATCATCAGCGGCAGCATCGGATTCCTCTTCAGACGCTTCCTCTTCAGCTTCCGGTTCAGCAGCCCTCGCCAGATCGATATCTTCATCGACTTTATCGAGCAGTGCATCGAAGCCTTCATCGGATTCGAAATCCATATCCTCAAAGTCTTCTTCGACCTCAATCTGGTCTTTAACCGGCACCGCCAGATCCTGTGGATCAGGGTTAGCTGCCAGCATCGCTTCCAAATCAGCATCCAGCTCTTCATCGTCAGCAGCAGCCGGAGCTTCAGCATCAGCTTCCGCTGGCGCCTCTTCCAACTCGCTCATATCCAGATCGGATGCCATCAGAGCTTCCAGATCGTCATCAGCGCTGTCAGTTTCAGCCGGTGCCTCTGCTGATGCTTCCGACTCCTCTGTGGAGGAGAGAATGTCGTCGAGGTCTTCACCCAGCTCCAGATCCAGATCGTCATCCGCTGAAACCACTTCAGCCTCTGCAGCTTCCTCTGTTTCAACCAGCTCAGGCACTTCATCAACGACAAAATCTAACCCGTCGTCGTCAGCCTCCCCGGCTGCCTCCGCCGCTTCCGGCTGAGCCATCTCCTGAACATCGAAGTCCAGATCATCGCCCAGTTCCAGATCAAGCTCTACATCCTCTTCAGCAGACTCGTCTGCAGAGGCTTCGCCAAGAATGTCATCCAGCGCATCATCGGTCGCGGTTTCTTCTTCAGCTTCAGGCACCTCATCCAGAATCGCATCCAGACTGTCGTCTTCAGCCGCATCCTCTTCGGCTGTTTCAAGCTCATCGTCAATGCCCAGGTCGAATTCGTCATCCGCCAGCAGAGCATCCAGCTCATCGTCGGCTTCGTCGTTTTCCTCAACCTTATCCAGCGCACCACCTGCCATCTCATCTTCAAGATTCAGGTCCATATCCAGATCAAGGTCATCCAGATCAGAAATTTCATCCGCATCATTCAGATTCAGATCGCTGTCGTTGAGCAGATCTTCCTCATCACCGATATCCAGATCATCCACATCGCTCAGATCTTCAAGGTCGTCGAGGTCATCCAGATCACTGATCTCTTCCAGATCATCAGCAACCTCTTCAGCTTCAGGCTCTGCAGTCAGCTCTTCAGCAGCCTCAGCCGCCGCCATCGCTTCAAGATCATCGTCAGTTTTAGGCGCGTTCAGCTCCTCCGGTACCTGTACCAGCCCATCGTTATCCTCGGCCGATTCCTCTTTTTTGTTCCGGCGCAGGAAGAACAGCAATCCGGCCAGCAGCGCAATCAGGCCGGCACCCAGGCCACCCAGCATTGCCGGGGACTGCAGAATGGTATCCAGCAGGCTTTTTTCCGGAGCAGGAGCAGGTGCAGGAGCCGGTGGCGGAGCCGCCTTGGCTTTCGCCACCTCGTTCTGCAACGAGGCCATCTCCTGATCTTTGAGCTCAAGCATCTCGCGAAGTTTTTCCAGTTCATACTGGATAGAATCAAGACGCTCATTCAGCTCCGCGTTTTCACGGCTGACTTTATCAACGTTTTCCAGAGACTGATTCAGACGATCTTCCAGATCCTGGTTCTTTTCCAGCAGCGCTTTTTCCGTATCTGTCTGCGCATCACCGGTTTCTTCAGTCGCCGCCTCGTCGTCTTTCATTTCCGGTTTGGGTTCTTCGCCCATACCGTTATCAGACTGGTCGGTTGCCATGCCCTCTTCAGGCTCAATCTTATCTTTAGGTGTGACGATTTTGAGTTCGGCAGATTTGTCGTCCTCAGGCGCAGGCTGTTCAGGCACAGCATCCGTTACCGGCTTTTTCGCGGAGGCTTCAACCGGTGCTTTTTCCTGCTTGGTCTGATTACGCCAGGATTCTGTCTGACGCTCGAATTCGCGCAGCACCTGAGCATTATCCAGCTTGTTCAGCTCCTCAGGGGTCGGCATCTGCAGCGTTACGCCCGCTTTCAGCCGATTAATATTGCCGCCGATAAAGGCATCAGGGTTTTTATCCTGAATCGCTATCATCATCCGGCGAACAGGGACGCTCTTAGCCGGGCGATGTTTAAGGGCAATACCCCACAGCGTATCTTTTGTATCCACGTACACCTGGGACTGACCAGCCGAACGGGATCCGGTAACAGCGGGTGCGGTTACTGCAGGCCGTGGGCTAACGGGCTTTTTTGCCGCGGGCGCCTCTACCGCCGCCGCAGGCTGGACGGTCTGACGTACCGGGGTTGGATCAAAAACAGGAGGATCCAGTAGCAGGGTATATTCACGAACCAGGCGGCCGTTTGGCCAGTTAATCTCAACCAGGAAGTTGAGGAAAGGTTCACGTACCGGATTCTTGGAACGGAGGGTGATCAGGCCAGTACCATCCGGATTAACTTTAACCTGGAAGCTGACATCGCTCAGAAAGCGGGACCTGTCGAGTCCGGCAAGTGCGAACTCATCAATATCGGCCATCCGCGGTTGAATCTGCAGCGGACTCAGTTGCCGCACCTGAAGCAACTTAATCTCTGCACTGAGTGGTTCGTTCAGTGCGGAATTGATCTTAATTTCACCTAACCCAAGCGCGTTTGCGTTGGTGGCCCCAATTACACCTGCCACAGCAAGGCTGACGGCGAGTTTACGCAACATCATCAGTTTCCTTGTTCCCCGACCCTCAAAACTTGGCATAAATCAGAGGGTTGCGATTCCGAAATCTCATCACAGTATTGTTTATAAACTGCTTATGGGTCAAGGAAATACAAACAGCTGTTTGTATTTCCCCTGATAAAAGCGCGCTAAATATAGTGCCGGATCAAATTTTCTGCGATCTGCACACTATTCAGGGCTGCTCCCTTACGCACATTATCGGCCACTACCCAAAGATTTATAGCATTCTCACAGGAAATATCCTCCCGGATTCGACTAACGAATACCTCGTCGGCCTTTGCCGCATCGCTTACCGGAGTTGCAAATTCAGCCTCATCCTGACCGTCGATTACCTCGACGCCTTCTGCATGACTCAGCAGTTCACGCACCTCTTCAGCACTGATCGGATCCCAGCACTCCAGATTGACAGCTTCACTGTGGCCGAAAAACACCGGCACCCGAACACAGGTCGGGTTAACCATGATGCTTTCATCACCGAGAATTTTCTGGGTTTCCCAGACCATCTTCATCTCTTCACGGCTGTAACCATTATCTTGCAGCTCATCGATCATCGGCAGCACATTGAAGGCGATCTGCTTCGGATACACCTTATTCTCCGGGGTCTGAGCATTCAGCAAACGCGCCGTCTGTCCGGCCAGCTCTTCTACACCGGATTTGCCGCTGCCGGATACCGCCTGATAAGTCGCCACATTGATCCGCTTCACAGACGCATGACGGTGGATCGGCGCGACCGCCAGCAACATCTGAATGGTCGAGCAGTTCGGGTTAGCGATAATGCCACGATTCTGATAATCAGCGATCCGCTCCGGATTGACTTCCGGCACCACCAGCGGCACATCATAGTCATAACGGAAGCAGGAGGTATTATCGATAACTATACACCCCTGATCCGCCGCAACCTGAGCATGTTCCTCAGAAACCGCTGCGCCTGCCGTAAAGAAAGCGATCTGTGCCTGTGAAAAATCGAACTCATCAACCGCTTCAACCCGGTAGGATTTGTCGCGGAACTGAATCTGTTTACCGACACTGTTTTCACTGGCCAGCAGATAAAGGTTCTCTACCGGAAACTCCCGTTGTTCGAGAATTTCCAGAATCGCCTCACCCACCATGCCGGTCGCGCCCACCAGCGCAATACTGTAACCCTGACTCATCTATTTGCTCCCAAAAGCAAACCAGCCCGAACAATGTCGGGCTGGTTAATATTCTTTTTTAAACGGTGACGGTTTAGTCAGCCAGCAGAATCCGCAGCATACGGCGAAGCGGCTCGGCCGCTCCCCAAAGCAACTGATCACCTACGCTGAATGCATTAAGGTACTCATCACCCAGATTCATCTTACGCAGACGACCCACCGGTACACTCAGGGTGCCGGTCACTTTCGCCGGGGTCAGCTCCTGCGCAGTGATGTCACGCTCGTTCGGAATCACTTTAACCCAGTCATTGGCTTCGGCCAGCATGGACTCGATCTCGTCCATCGGTACGTTCTGCTTCAGTTTGATGGTGAACGCCTGACTGTGGCAACGCATCGCACCAATTCGCACGCAGGTACCATCGATCGGGATCGGGTTATCACCCAGCCCCAGAATCTTGTTGGTTTCGGCGTAGGCTTTCCACTCTTCACGGCTCTGGCCGTTGTCCAGTTTGGTATCGATCCATGGAATCAGAGAGCCCGCCAGAGGAACACCAAAGTTATCAACCGGCATCGCATCACTGCGGATGGTTTCCGCTACCTGACGATCGATATCCAGAATCGCAGACGCAGGATTCGCCAGATCAGTGGCTACCGACTCTTTGATAATACCCATCTGACTGATCAGCTCACGCATATGACGCGCACCGCCACCGGAAGCCGCCTGATAGGTCATGGAGGTCATCCACTCAACCTGACCGGATTTAAACAGGCCACCCAGCCCCATCAGCATCAGGGACACGGTGCAGTTACCACCAACAAAGGTTTTTACGCCCTGGCTCAGACCGTCTTTGATCACGTTCATGTTGACCGGATCCAGCACGATGATCGCACTGTCGTCCATACGCAGGGAGGATGCAGCATCGATCCAGTAACCGTTCCAGCCAGCACCACGCAGATCAGCGTAGACCTGTTTCGTGTAGTCACCACCCTGACAGGAGATAATGGCATCCATCTGCTTCAGCTCATCAATCGATGTCGCGTCTTTCAGCGCCGGAATGGTTTTACCAATATCCGGACCCGCCTGACCTACCTGAGATGTGGTGAAGAAGACCGGTTCTTCGATATGATCGAAATCACGCTCTTCCATCATGCGTTGCATCAGCACGGAACCCACCATTCCACGCCAGCCAACAAAACCTACACGTTTCATTAAATTCACCAAATAATCTAGAAAAAACAACAAAGCCGGTGCCGCCATCGACACCAGCTTTCGTATACCCTGAACGCATCAGAGTCGCTCAATTATGCATTATTTCTGCATTTGAGACTATGGTAATCTGGCATCAGGATGCCCGACTAAGACTAAATTACGCCTGCAGCGCAGCGATTACCGCATCGCCCATAGCCGAGGTCGAAACCTGCTGCATCCCTTCAGACATAATGTCTGCAGTACGCAGATTCTGATCCAGCACCTTGCTTACTGCCGCTTCAATACGATCAGCAGACTCGCCCGCCCCCAGAGAGTAACGCAGCATCATTGCCGCAGACAGGATAGTCGCCAGCGGGTTAGCCAGACCCTGACCGGCAATATCCGGCGCAGAACCGTGGCAAGGCTCGTACATACCTTTGCCACTCTCATCCAGAGAGGCGGATGGCAACATACCAATAGAACCGGTCAGCATCGCCGCCGCATCGGACAGAATGTCACCGAACATGTTGCCGGTCACCATCACGTCGAACTGTTTAGGCGCACGCACCAGTTGCATCGCAGCATTGTCGACGTACATGTGGCTCAGCTCTACATCCGGATACTCCTTAGCCAGCTCTTCCATGATTTCACGCCAGAGCACGGTCACTTCCAGCACGTTGGCTTTATCGACAGAGCAGAGACGCTTATCACGCGCCCGCGCCGCTTCAAATGCCACCCGGCCAATACGGCGGATTTCATTTTCATCGTATACGTAGGTGTTGTAACCCTCACGAATACCACCCTCTTTCTCACGCACACCGCGTGGCTGACCGAAGTAGATACCGCCGGTCAGTTCGCGCACGATCAGAATGTCCAGACCGGATACAACTTCAGGCTTCAGCGTAGAAGCATGAGCCAGTTGCGGATAAAGAATGGCCGGACGCAGGTTACCAAACAGCTCAAGCTGCGAACGGATACCCAGCAGACCTTTCTCCGGGCGAATCTGGAAGTCCGGATTGGTATCCCACTTAGGACCACCCACCGCACCCAGCAGAATCGCATCGGCTGCTTTCGCTGCAGTCAGCGTGGCTTCAGGCAGAGGTACGCCATCCGCATCAATCGCGGCACCACCCACCAGCGCTTCACTGAATTCAAGACCCAGCTTATCCTGCTCGTTAACCAGCTCCAGTACGCGACGCGCTTCAGTTACGATTTCCGGACCAATGCCGTCACCCGGCAAAATCAATACATTCTTAGACATAGTAAAATTTTCCACTTACTCCGCTCAGGGGAGCTTTAATTCTTTTATAAACCCGTCACTGAATCGCGCCAAACAACCAGGGAGCCGACTGCTTGCGCTTCTCTTCATAGGCTTTGATATCGTCAGCATGCTGCAGGGTCAGACCGATATCATCCAGGCCATTAAGCAAACAGTGCTTACGGAACCCATCGATCTCAAACGCCATTTCAGCGCCTGAAGGCGTTACCACAACCTGCTTTTCCAGATCGATGGTCAGTTGATAGCCCTCTTCTGCCGCAACCTCTTTGAACAACTGATCGACCTGCTCATCACTGAGTACGATCGGCAGCAGGCCGTTTTTAAAGCAGTTATTGTAGAAGATCTCAGCAAAACTCGGCGCAATCACGCTGCGAATACCAAAATCTTCCAGCGCCCACGGGGCGTGCTCACGGCTGGAACCACAACCAAAGTTTTCGCGCGCCAGCAGCACACTGGTGCCCTGGTAACGAGGCTGGTTGAGTACGAATTCCTGATTCAGCGGACGACCGCAGCAATCCTGATCCGGCTGACCTTCATCCAGATAACGCAGTTCGTCAAACAGATTCTTGCCGAAGCCGGAACGCTTGATCGATTTCAGAAACTGTTTCGGAATGATCATATCGGTATCCACATTGGCACGATCCAATGGAGCTGCGATACCGGTGTGTAACGTAAACTTATTCATCTCGCTCTCCTGATACCTTACTTAATCAACTCACGTACATCGACAAAATGACCGCTCACCGCAGCCGCCGCGGCCATCGCCGGGCTGACCAGATGAGTACGACCACCAAAGCCCTGACGGCCTTCGAAGTTGCGGTTAGAGGTCGACGCACAATGCTCGCCATTACCCAGCTTATCCGGGTTCATCGCCAGACACATAGAGCAACCCGGCTCACGCCATTCCAAACCCGCTTCGATAAAGATCTTATCCAGACCTTCCTGCTCCGCCTGCTCTTTAACCAGACCAGAACCCGGAACCACCAGCGCCTGCAGAATGTTGTCCGCTACTTTACGGCCTTCAACCACTTTCGCCGCATCACGCAGATCTTCGATTCGGGAGTTGGTGCAGGAACCGATAAAAACGCGATCCAGTTTGATATCAGTAATATTCTGATCTGCATTCAGACCCATGTATTTCAGCGCACGGTTGATACCATCCACCTTAACCGGATCAGATTCATTGGCCGGATTTGGCACCTGACCGGATACACCCACCACCATCTCAGGTGACGTACCCCAGGTTACCTGCGGTTCAATATCCGCACCGTTGATCTCAACCACGGTATCGAATTCAGCATCCGCATCAGACACCAGCCCTTTCCAGGCCTTAACCGCCATATCCCACTGCTCACCCTTCGGCGCAAAAGGACGACCTTCCACATAATCAATGGTGATCTGATCCACAGCCACCAGACCCACGCGGGCACCGGCTTCAATTGCCATGTTACACACGGTCATACGGCCTTCCATGCTCATATTACGGAACACTTCACCACCAAACTCAATGGCGTAACCCGTGCCACCGGCAGTGCCGATTACACCAATTACATGCAGAATCACATCCTTCGGTGTCACGCCAATGCCCAGTTCACCATCCACACGCACCAGCATGTTCTTCATTTTCTTGGTAATCAGGCACTGAGTAGCCAGAACATGTTCCACTTCAGAAGTACCCACACCGTGAGCCAGTGCGCCCAGCGCACCCAGCGTTGCCGTGTGCGAGTCACCACAAACCGCGGTCACACCCGGCAGGATCGCGCCCTGCTCCGGCGCCATTACGTGAACGATCCCCTGACGCTGGTCGTTCATCTTGAACTCCAGAATGCCAAAATCATCGCAGTTGGAATCGAGGGTTTTCACCTGAATGCGGGATACCGGATCAACAATTTCATCTACACCACCAGAACGATCAGTGGTCGGTACGTTATGGTCCGGCGTTGCGATGTTCGCATCGATACGCCATGGCTGGCGTCCCGCCAGACGCAGACCTTCGAAAGCCTGTGGCGAAGTCACTTCATGCAGAACCTGACGGTCGATATAGATCAAAGAACTACCGTCATCATTGGTTCGAACCAGATGCGATTCGAACAACTTATCGTACAACGTCTTACCGGACATGCGCGTTCACCTCATTTATCTCTCAGTGCCGAACCCCTTCACCGGTCCGGCTTTCAGCTCAATGCAGCCATCCTAGTGCAGACCAAGCTACAAAACAAATTCATAATTTTTATACTTTGGATTCCAATATGGAATAGAATATTTTCAATCCTTATCACTGACACAGATGAAGCCCATGGATACCAACAGCCTGCAGGCCTTTCTTGCGGTTGCCGACAGCCGCTCCTTTTCCAAAGCCGCCGATGCCCTGTTTATTACCCAGTCCGCCGTGAGCAAACGGATCGCCCTGCTCGAAGAGCAACTCGACAGCAAACTGTTTGACCGCATCGGCCGCACCGTCTCCATGACAGAAGCAGGCAATGCCCTGCTGCCACGCGCCCGGGACATACTTCTGCAGCTGGATGATGCACGCCGGGTGATCGGCAATTTAAATGCGGGTGACGTGACCGGCCGCCTCTCGCTGGCAGCCAGTCACCATATCAGCCTGCATCGCCTGCCTCCCTTATTGAAACAGTTCAGTCAGGAGTGTCCCCGGGTGGAGCTTGACCTGCAGTTTGCAGAATCCGAAATCGCCTACGAAGGTGTGCTTAAAGGGGATCTTGAGCTGGCACTGATCACCCTTTCACCCCAGCCAGATGCCGCCATCCGTTCCGAAATCATCTGGGATGATCTGTTGCGTTATGTAGTGGCACCGGATCATCCGCTGGCCAATAAACCCCGGATCGCCCTGCAGGAGCTGACCCGCTACAACGCGATACTCCCGGGCAGCAACACCTTCACCCGCTCACTGGTAGAAGATCTGTTCGCCCATCACCAACTGGCACTTAATGTCAGCATGTCGACAAACTATCTGGATACAGTGCGCATGATGGTCAGTATCGGCCTCGGCTGGAGCCTGCTGCCGGACAGTCTGATCACCCCCGAACTGAGGGTACTGAACGTCATTGATTCGGAACCGGTTCATCGAAATCTGGGGCTGATTTACCACCGCAACCGCACTTTATCCAACGCCGCAGGCTATCTGGTTGAGATGCTGCGTCAGGAACGATAAGCGTATATAAAGCAGGGCTTAGTTGTAATAAGATGAGACAGACCAACTGAAGCGGAAAAACTGGCTTATGGAAAATAACGGTTCAACACTCGATGCTCTGTTAGAAGCCCAGAAAACCTACTGGGAGCAGATCGCCTCCGGCAGTGGCGCGCAATCCCCTGAAGCGTGGGCAGAATTTATCGCCCGCAATCAGGAAACAGTTAAACAGGAAGCGCCAAAACAGTTTTCTCAGCTACTGGATATTCTCGGCGCCCAGTCGGCTAACTTTACCCAGTACGGCGAGGAGCTGCTGAAGCAGTACCGCGAAGGTGGCGAACAACACATCAATGATGCCGTACAGCAGTTTCAGAAATATATGCAAAAACAAACCGCTGATGCATTGATGCAGCAGTGGCAATTCCCGGAACAGTTTGCCTCGCTTTTCAAAACCCATAGTTTTCGCGACGATCTGCTGTTTGAAAACCCATTTATCAGCGGTATGAAAAGCCTGCTGGAAACCCCGGTGATCGGCGGCCAGCGCGAATCCCAGGAACAGATCAGAGAAGCGATCCGCCTGACTCTGGAATATCAGGAAGCGCTGCAGGAATACGTCAACCACTACAACTCCATCAATCAGCATGCCGCCAGTAAGATGCTGCAGATTCTTGGCAACAGCGACGACAAGATCAACAGCCTGCAGCAACTGCATGATATATGGGTCGACGCCTACGAATCCGCTTATGCCGACACCGTGTTCACCGATGCCTATCAACGCTCCCACGGGCGCATCAGCAACGCCCTGATGCAACTGCGCAAGTATGTGCAGGATGTGCGCGACGTTCACTTCCAGTCAGTCGGTCTGGCCACGCGCAAAGGACTGGATACCGCCCTGCAACGCCAGCACCAGATGCGTAAAGAGCAGCGCACCAGCCATCGCGAGCTACAGGCACTGAAACAGCAGGTAAATGAGCTGCAGAATGAATCCGCAGCCGCACTGATCAGCGAACTGAAACAAGAGATTGCCAGCCTGCGGGCTGAGGTGGCCGAACTGAAAAAGCAGCGCAGGAGTGCTAAAGCATGAGTGGATTCAATCTGGACCCGGCCCTGATCAGCAACGAGCTGTTTGAGTTCAATCGTAAGCTGCTGAAAAGCTACAATACGCTGGCGCAACTCAAGGAAGTGGATGTCGACTCCACCCCCTACGAGGTGATCTACACCGAGGACAAGATGCGCCTGCGCTACTACAGTGCCCGCGGTGAAAAACGCTGCACCACCCCGCTACTGATCTGCTATGCGCTGGTTAACCGGCCCTATATGATCGATCTGGAAAGCAAACGCTCCATGCTGCAGCGCCTGCTGGAACTGGGCCTGGATGTTTACCTGATCGACTGGGGCTACCCGGACCCGGCAGACCGTTATCTGGATCTCGACGACTATATCAACGAATACCTGAATAACTGCGTTGCCGCCACCTGCCAGCATGCCGGCAGCGAACAAACCAACCTGCTCGGTATTTGTCAGGGCGGCACCTTCAGTCTTTGCTATACCGCGCTGAATCCGGCGCGGATCAAAAACCTGATCACCATGGTCACCCCAGTGGATTTTCAGACCGAAGATAACCTGCTGTACCATCTGGCCAAGTACGTGGATGCAGACCTAGCCGTTGAAACCTATGGCAATATTCCGGGCAGCATGCTGAATGACTCCTACAACTCTCTGATGCCGATGCGCCTCGGCGTACAGAAGAACCTGGGCATGCCCAACCAACTGGAAAACCGCGAGAGCGCGCTCAGCTTTCTGCGCATGGAAAAGTGGATCTACGACAGCCCGGATCAGGCCGGTGAAGCATTCCGCCAGTTTATTACCCAGTTTTTTCAGCAGAACAAACTGATCAAAGCGGAAGCGATGATCGGCGAGTACCGGGTCGACCTGAAACAGATCAGCCAGCCGGTACTTAACATCTATGGCAGCTTTGACCATCTGGTACCACCCAAAGCCTCAACCGCACTGAAACCACTGATCAGCTCAGACGATTATCAGGAGCTTGAGGTCCGGGCCGGGCATATCGGCGTGTTTGTTTCCGGAAAATCGCAAACTCAGGTCGCTCCCGCTATAGTTGAATGGCTTGCTGAACGCGACTAAGCAGGCCCGCAGAGCCCATGTTTAAAGGGCTTGAGAGGAATTAATGATTTTCATCCAGATGTAATGATTTTTTTCTTCCTCCGAGCCCCATTGTCTACTAAAATCGCGCGTCTGATTTTGGTGCCTAACCGGAGCATACGACATTGCCTACCACCAGAAAAATCAAGCTGCAGGGTTTTAACAATCTGACCAAAAGCCTGAGCTTCTGCATCTATGATGTTTGTTACGCACAAACGGCTGAACAGAAAGCCGAATACATTGCGTACATTGATGAACAGTACAATGCCGACCGCCTGACCGAAATCCTCAGCGAATGCTGCGAGATCATCGGCGCCAACATTCTGAATGTTGCACGACAGGATTACGATCCGCAGGGCGCCAGCGTAACAATTCTGGTGGCTGAAGAACCGGTCAAAGACGCTAACAACGTCGACACCACCGAGAAACCCGGCCCTCTGCCCGACTCCGTGGTAGCCCATCTGGATAAGAGCCATATCTGCGTTCACACTTACCCTGAAGCACATCCGGATGACGGTATCTGTACCTTCCGCGCCGATATTGAAGTGTCTACCTGCGGTATTATTTCACCGCTGAAAGCGCTGAACTATCTGATCCATCAACTGGAATCGGATATCGTCACCGTGGACTACCGGGTGCGTGGTTTTACCCGTGATATTCACGGCGTGAAACACTACATCGATCACGATATCAACTCGATCCAGAACTTCTTCACGGCCGATATCCACGACCAGTACCAGATGCTGGACGTGAATGTTTATCAGGAAAACATCTTCCACACCAAGATGATGCTGAAGGACTTCAACCTGAACACCTACCTGTTCGGCACCACCAAAGAGGAACTGCCGGCGTCAGAGGTACAGGATATTACCGATCGCCTCTATAAAGAGATGAACGAGATCTTCTACGGCCGCAATATGCCGGATATGAAACTGAAGCAGCCTTAAGCCTCTGGCTTTAACGGCCCGCTCAAACGAAAAAGCCCTCCAACGGAGGGCTTTTTTACGCCTTTAACTTTGCCTGACTATTTCGCAGACAAAAAAATACCCCTGTCAGATAACAGGGGTATTCCGGGTTAAGAGTAGATTCAATCTGCGATTACAGACGAATCAGCACCTTCTTAACATCGGTGTATTTTTCCAGCGCATGCAGGGATTTATCGCGGCCGTTACCAGACGCTTTAACACCGCCGAATGGCACCGTAGAGTCGCCTTCACCCCAGGTATTAACCCAGACCATACCACTCTCGATCTGACCGCTGACACGGTGAGCACGGGACAGATTTTCAGTCCATACGGCAGCACCCAGACCATATTCAGAGTCGTTCGCCAGCGCGATCGCTTCCGCTTCCGTTTCAAACTCGCAAACCGCCAGTACCGGACCAAAGATCTCCTCTTTGACAAAGGTCATTCCGTTGTGTGCCTTATCGACAATGGTCGGTTTAGCATAGAAACCCTGCCCTTCAACATACTCAGGCAGACCACCCAGTACCACTTCACCGCCCTCTTCCACAGCAGAGCGAACATAGCGCTCAACGGTCTGCAACTGCGCTGCATCAACCATCGGCCCCATCGTGGTTGCCGGGTCCAGCGGATCACCGGTCTGGAAGCGTGCCGCTTCTTCGATCAGTGCCGCCATAAACTGCTCTTTGATGCTCTTCTCAACATACAGACGGGAGCAGGCAATACAGACTTCACCCTGATTGGCAAAGATCGCGTTCGCGGCACCGGCGGCCGCTTTCTTGATATCGCAGTCCGCGAATACCAGATTCGGCGATTTACCGCCCGCTTCCAGCCAGATACGTTTCATGTTGGACTGACCGGAGTAGCCCATCAGCATACCCGCAACCCGGGTAGAACCGGTGAAGGCCAGTACATTAACATCCATATGCAGAGCCAGCGCTTTACCTGCGGTATGACCAAAGCCCGGCAGCACGTTCAGTACACCCGCCGGGATACCGGCTTCTACCGCCAGCTCAGCCAGACGCAGCGCACTCAGAGGTGACTTCTCAGACGGTTTCAGCACAACCGAGTTACCGGCTGCCAGCGCCGGTGCAATCTTCCAGCTCACCATCAGCAGCGGGTAGTTCCACGGCGTGATAGCGCCCACAACACCCACGGGTTCGTGGCTGATCAGGGCCAGCGTGTCGTTACCGGTCGGCGCAATTTCACCGTACACTTTATCAATGGATTCGGCAGTCCAGCGGAAGCAATCGATCGCATCCGGCACATCGATATTCACCATCTCATTGATGGATTTACCCATGTCCAGCGTATCCAGCAGTGCAAACTCATCTTTGTGCTGCTCGATCAGGTCGGCCCACTTCAGCATGATCTGCTTACGCTCGCGCGGATGTTTCTGCGACCACTCACCGGATTTGAAGACTTCACGGGCGTTCGCCACCGCAATATTGACGTCCGCCTCATCGCAGCTCGCAACGGTCGTCAGGAGTTGTTCTGTAGCCGGGTTTACACAGTCAAAGGTTTCACCACTGACAGCTGGCTGAAAACCACCATTGATATAAGCCTGACCATGAAGTGTCAGGGTTTCACTGAGGGCTTTCCACTCGCTATAGCTTTTCATTGTTAAAATTCTCCCGAGGCTAGTTACAGCAATAGCCGGATTCTAGAAGAGCGCCCGCCGGGGCGGCTATACACCCAAATGGGTAGTTGCCCGAAGTTTCTCTGTTCGACCTTTAATCTACCCCCCGAGGTATACCCTCCCGGGGGTATAGACGGTTCTTGTGCAGATTTTCAACAATGACTATCTCTGTAAAAAATAAGAAGGGGAACAACTGATGAAAAAAATTCTTACCGGCCTGACTCTGGCGATGGCTGTCAGCAGCGTAAACGCGGCTGAAGTTTCCGGCACGATCAGCTTCACCAACGACTACCGTTTCCGTGGCGTCAGCCAGACCGCTGGTGATGCCGCCGTTCAGGGCAGTCTGGATGTGGAGTTTGAAAACGGTGTTTACGCCGGTATCTGGGGCAGTAACGTAGATTTTGATGACGACGCAAACCTGGAAATCGACTACTACGTGGGTTACTGGGGCGAGATCAATGATGATTGGAGCTACGACATCAGCCTGAACTACTACACCTATCCGGGTTACGATGCTGCAGACGGCGATTACGCTGAAATTATTGCCGGCCTGTACTACGGCGATCTGGGTCTGACTTACGCCTACGCTGACGACAACTTCAACGCGGGTGAGTCTGCTCACTATCTGGCGATCGATTACAGCTACGCGCTGACCGAAGCAGTAAGCCTGGATCTGCACGCTGGCCGCTCTTTCGGTGACTACTGGGGCAACGAAGATATCGGCGATCTGGATGACTACACCGACTACTCTGTAGGCATCTCCGGCTCATACGCGGGTCTGGATCTGTCTGCAGCTTACCTGTTCACTGATCTGGACGGTGACGACGAAGTTGATTCCGGTGCATTCCGCAACGACAACACGTTGCTGCTGAGCGTATCCCGCACGTTCTAAGCTGAAGGATCCGGTAGTGGACTGGCTACCGGATTAACAGCGACCGGCCTGACTTACCCCGGGCCGGTCAATGCTACTCCACTACAGTCACGGGCAAAGGTTCATGCCCTCTTCGATATTATGCACTTTCCGCCCCTGCTCCCTCGCAGGGGCGGCTTTTTATCTCTCCTGCTCTTCTGAGTGCGTCATCTCCAGTAACTGCTGCTTCAGTGACGCCAGCTCATCTTCCAGTTGCGCTACCCGCTGCTCCAGTGCACTCCGGCTCAGGGGTTTATCTTCTTCCGGGATAACAGCAGCCTGATCCACCGGGCCACTGAATAGATGCAGATAACGCGACTCCCGCTTGCCCGGCTCGCGTTCAAGCCGCACCACCAGCGCTCGCTCAGCAAGGCGGACTAATACCTGCTCCACCTCACTGACATCATTAAAGCTGCACAGGCGATTAGTCCGGCTGCGCAACTCTCCCGGGGTCTGCGCGCCTCTGAGAAGCAGGACGCAGATAATGCCCAGCTCCTGCGCGGTTAGCTGCAGATCACTGAATTCAGTGTTACAGAAGCGATGTTTGTACTTCATGACCCGGCTGCCAAATCCGGATTCTTCACGAATCAGACGCTTATCACGCAACTGATCCAGCAGCGTCATTACATCGGCTTCAGCGAGGCTCATCACCGGTTCACGGTTACTTTTCTGGTTGCAGGCCTGGGTCAGGGCATTCAGGGAGAGGGGGTATTGATCCGGGGTGGTGATCTCTTTTTCAAGCAACGCACCAATCACCCGGGTCTGAGGTAAGGTTAAATCCATATCCACAATGGGTTCCTTCTGTTCCATCTTACTGAGATCAAACATAGCACAGCCGACGCTGACAGGAACCCATTACATTAGTCGCGCCCTCCCGGCGCGCTTTATCAGGTACGCAGTGAACTCAGTTGCTGATCCAGCGTCAGGATCTCATTCTCCAGTTCAGTACTGGCCTGATTACTCTGTCCGGCCAGCTCTGCCAGCGCTTCCGTTGCATCACCGATCACAGTGAGGTTTCGGCTGATCTCTTCGCTGACCGAGCTTTGCTGCTCAGCCGCCGTCGCCACCTGAGTGATATGCTCGGCAATCTCTCCAATTTCACTGCCGACCGTTGCCAGCAGATCGTAGCTCTGCAAGGTCTCTTCGCGGGTGCCATTAGCACGCTGAGTACCCTGCTCAATCGTCGCTACTGCCTGTGTCACACCGCTCTTGAGGCCCTGAATCATCGTATTGATCTCTTCAGTACTGTCCTGTGTTTTCGATGCCAGATTACGCACCTCATCAGCCACCACCGCAAAGCCACGACCTTTATCACCCGCCCGCGCTGCTTCAATCGCCGCGTTCAGTGCCAGCAGGTTCGTCTGCTCGGCAATGCCCTGAATCACTTCCAGAATCCGGTAGATTTCATCAGTGCGGTTAGCCACCTCCTGAATCGATTCATTGGCTTGCCCCATCTCAGCCGTCAACTGACCAACCTCATCCACGGACGCCGAAAGGGTTTTCTGCGCATTCTCAACTGATTGTCTGGCCCGCTGCGCGTTACCCGCCACCTCTGCTGCCAGTTTGGATACCTCCGAGGAGGTTGCAGAAAGCTCATTGGTTGCCACCACCACGCTCTGAATTTCGCGCTGCTGATCGGTGGTTGCATTCAGCGACAGGTCATTAATTTCCCGGCCTTTCAGGGCGCACTGTTTAGCGCCCTCGCCGACATTTTTAAGCTGCGTCACCATATCCCGCAGCTTATGCATAAACTGGTTGAAGCCATTACTCAATGAGATCAGCTCAGCATGGGTATCGATGGTCAGCACCTGGGTCAGATCCCCCTCAGCACTGGACAGGTTCATCACCCGGCGATCCAGCTCACGAATCGGTGACACCACCGAACGGATCAGCAGCAACAGCAGGAAGATCGCCGCCGCAGACACCACCAGAATCTGAATAATCTGCGAGCTGAGTATGGTCAGTACCTGCTGATCAATGGTCGCAGACAGACGGTTGGCACTCTCCAGCACCACCTCCTGAGGCAGTTCAATCAACAGCGACCAGGTAGTATCAGCCGCAGCGATTTTAACCGGATAGGCAACATAGTAAGTCCCCTCAAACAGCTCAATACCATTAGCCTGCTGGTGCAGTTTAAGAATACCGGCAGGCAGATCATTGCGCGCTTCGGTCAGGGGCCGGGTGAGTTTTTCACGGTAATGACTGGAGCTCACAATCAGCCCTTTATCACTCAGCAGACTGACCTTACTGCGTCCGCCATAGAGCTCTTTACTGACACGCTCGGTCAGGTTCTGAAAAATCGGCAGATTAACGTCAATCCCTACCAGACCGGAAAACGTACCTTCAACCATGACCGGTGCTGTCAGGCTGGTCATCAGCTCACTGTTGCCCGGCGAGATCTCATACAGGTAAGGGTCAAGAATACAGGGCGCTTTCTTATCTTTCGCGCAGAGATACCACTCCGCTTCACGAATGCCAAACTCACCGACTTCGTCGGCATATTTTTCCTGACTGTCCTCTACCCGCTGCTGTTCCAGCTCCGAGGGAGAGTTGCGCACCCAATAGATCTCCAGCGCACCCGAGTCGGCGACGGTATGGATCGACTGGCTGCCCCGGTTGTAGTTATCCGCACCATCATAACCATTGGCTTCAAACTGCGCATAGGTAGAGCTGATATCCTGATGCTGGCTGAGGCTGGCGCGTACCAGCTCGTTGACCTGATCCCGGCTCAGACGCACATCCGGTTTCGCTGCGGTTGCCGCGAGAATCCGGGATACCGTCAGGGGAACCCGGTAGACACTGTCTACGTATCCTGAGATAAAACTGCTCAGACGACCCGCTTCAGCATTCAGGCGGCCGAGTATTTCACTCTCCATCTCCTCCTGAGTCTGCGCCAGAATATCGGACTCCATCTTGCCCAGACTCAGATAGAGGCTGCTGCTCAGAATCCCGACCAGCAGAACAAACGCAATAATAATGGTAGACAGCAGCTTGACACTGATCGGCAAGGCTCTGATCGACATCAGGAAGACTCCTTATTGTTATTGTTGAACTGTCCTTTGGGGAAAGGGTGTGACGATCTTGAGCATCGCCATATATTGTTGAAAGTGTAGTCAAAATCCGGGGCAAAGCACTCTAACCCTGAAGAGGTATATGCGGGCAAAACCTGACAGAGCTGATGGCAGAGCTAACCGATAGCGCGGCTGAGCGATGTCGCCGGCGGGGTGAATACAAATGAAAAAAAGCCGGCAGGGCGAATTCGCTCTGCCGGCCATGCACGACCACCGGTAGCAGCCATGGCTGATCTGTCGCGTTATTTAGACAGGTAGTCCCCGCCTGCGCCCTGATTGGCTGCCAGTACGTAGAGGTATTCCAGTGCCAGCGTAGCGCCTGCCAGAGAGGTAATATCGGAGTTATCGTAGGCCGGTGCCACTTCAACCACATCCATACCGATCAGGTTCAGACCTTTCATACCACGAATCACTTTCAGCGCAGTATCGATGCTCATGCCTGCAGAAACCGGGGTACCTGTACCCGGAGCAAACGCCGGATCCAGACCGTCGATATCGAAGCTGACATAAACTTTCTTATCGGCCACACGTTTGCGGATACGCTCCAGCGTAGCTTCCGGACCGTTGCCATTCACCCAGGCCGCATCCAGTACTTCAAATGGGTGACCTTCTGTATCGTAAGCGGTACGGATACCGATCTGCAGAGAGTGCTCAGTGTCGATCAGACCTTCATTGACCGCATGATGGAACAGCGTACCGTGGTCATACTTAGTGCCACCGGAATAGGTATCGGTGTGTGCATCAAAGTGGATCACCGCAATCGGGCCATGCTTTTTCGCGTAAGCACGCAGAATCGGCAGGGTAATAAAGTGATCACCACCGAAGGTCAGCGCGGATTTGTCCGCTTCCATAATCTTGCTGATATGCGCTTCCAGATTATCTACCAGCGTCTGCGGCTCACCATGCTTGAAGTAAACGTTACCTGCATCTTCTACGTTCAGGTGATCATCCAGAGCAAAATTCCACGGCCAGCGCGCGCCTTCCCATGACAGGTTGGCAGAAGCTGAACGGATCCCTTCAGGTCCGAAGCGAGCACCCGGGCGGCCGGAAGTGGACATATCGTAAGGCACGCCGCTGACAATGACTTCCGCATCACTCGTCTGCAGATCCCGTAGCTGAGGAAACTGCATAAAAGTCATACCCAGTGCGCCGTACAGGGGAACATCCGCATTTGCCACTGTTACTTGTTGTTCTTTATCACTCACCGTGCTCACCTCACACTTAAATTCAACTTGATTACAGGGTAGCCTCTGACCAATAATTATTGAAATGCATTATTAAAATATATAAATGCACCAAATTAATAATTGGATTCCGCATGAAACTCCTGCGACAGTTTGACCTCAATCTGCTGGTATTGTTTGAAGCCCTGATCAGCGAATGCCATGTAACCCGGGCTGCGGAAAAGGTATTTCTCAGCCAGTCTGCCATGAGCCACGCCCTGAACCGTTTACGTGAACTACTCGACGACCCTTTACTGGTACGCACCGAGAACGGCCTTCAGCCCACCCCCAGAGCCTTACAGATGCTGCCTCAGGTGCGACAGGCGCTACAGTTAGTTGGCAGAACGCTGGAACCCCCTGCCCCCTTTGATCCGGCCAGCAGCAGCCGGACCTTCCGCATCGCCAGCACCGACTACTTTGAAACCGTTGTCTTCCCGGACTGGTTCAGCCAGTTGCGCCAACGGGCACCTCATATTCAGGTTGAGATCGCCCTGATTGCCGTTGAAACCGCCAGTAGCCATCTGCAGCAGGGGCAGATCGATCTGATTGTGGGTATGGAAGCGGGTCAGTCACTGCCTAAGCATCTGCTGGTAGAAGACTGGATAAGCGAGCGCCAGACCTGCCTCAGCGCGGCGGCCAATCACCAGATCGGCGACCAGCTCAGCCTCGATGAGTATCTGGAACAGCCGCATATTCTGTTTTTTGATCTGGAGGGAGAAACCAGTAGCGGGGTCGATCACTGGCTGACCCGGCTGGGTAAAACCCGCCAGCCGATTGCCCGCGCTACCAACTATACGGCAGCAGCGAGGCTGGCGACGCATACCGATGCACTGATCACGCTGCCCTCTCGTATGGGCGAGCTGTTTGCCGAAATGCTGCCGCTGAAACGGGTGGAACCGCCCGCAGAGCTACCGGCTATCGACATGACCATTGTCAGCCATCCATTGTATGCAGAAGACCCGGCGATTATCTGGTTGAAAGAAGAAATTCAGGCGTTTGGTCAGCGGCTGATCCGCCGCTGACCGGAGCGGGTTACTCCGCGCCAAGCTTCTCGGCGACCTTGTCGCAGATATAATTGCCGATCGGAATCGACGAGGTAGCAGCCGGAGACGGCGCGTTACAGACATGCAGGCTGCGCGGACTTTCCGCAAACAGAAAGTCATGCACCAGCGAGCCATCGGCCATCACCGCCTGAGCCCGAATACCGGCAGGATACGGCTTAAGATCGGACAGTTTCAGCTTAGGGCAGTATTTCTGCACAGTTTTCAGGTAACCCGGCTTCCACCAGGAGTTACGGGTCTCCACCAGACCCACCCTGAAGTGAGCACACAGCACCTTCCAGAATCCACTGAAACGGAACATATCCAGCAGGTCTCGCAGGCTGATATTAATCCGCCCATAGCCCTCACGTTTCCAGCCCTGCACCGCATTCGGCCCAACCGTCACCGAACCATCGATCATCCGGGTCAGGTGAACGCCGAGGAACGGCAAATCCGGGTCGGGGATCGGGTAGATCAGATGTTTAACAATCTGGTTGTGTTCCGGGCCCAACTGATAATATTCACCCCGGAACGGAATGATCTGAAAATCGGTCTTGATGCCCAGCATACGCGTCGTGCGATCCGCCATCAGACCGGAACAGGTAATCACAAAGCGACTTTCAATCTGTTCGCTGCGGCCCTGAGTTTCAACATCCAGCCGGATCAGATCCGCCGTTTCCTGCATCCCGACCACCCGGGTATTGAGGCGCGTTTCGCCACCCAACTGCTCAAAGCATTTCGCCATCGCCGTGGTGACTTTCTGATAATCGACAATCCCGGTCGTGTTGACCTTAATCGCCCCAACCCCGGTGATGTCCGGTTCCAGCGCGTTAAGCTGCTGCTGATCCAGCAGCTCCACCTCAATGCCATTGGTCTGACAACGCTCGAACAGGGCCAGCATCCGTTCCCGCTCCAGCTCGTTGGTTGCCACCAGCAACTTACCGCATTGATCGTAAGGGATATTCTGCTCTTCGCAGAATTTGATCGTCGCAGCCACGCCCTCTTTACAGAATTTAGCTTTAAGACTGCCCGGCGCGTAATAGACACCGGCATGGATCACACCGCTGTTATGACCGGTCTGGTGCATAGCATACGCCGCTTCTTTCTCAACCAGCAGCACCGATTTATCGGGGTAACGCTGCTTCAGTTGCCAGGCGGTTGAAGCGCCGACAATCCCGCCGCCAATAATCAGATAATCGTAAATCATGGTTTCCAATACGCAATAAAGCGGGAGTTTCGCTGTTAACGAAAGACTCCCGCCGGGTGACTAGACAGAATCAGGCTTTTGTAAAGTGGCCGCGCTGACGCAGCAGCTCACGGGACAGGCCCGGATGCGGCACAAATTTATCACGGCCATGCAGCCAGCAGTGGTTCTGTACAACCAGCATAGAACCTACAGGCACCCGCACGTTAAAGCAATTCTCTTCCGCCTCCAGCGATTCGCCCATCTCGTACAGGTAAAGACCCTGACGCATGTTCTGTGGCTCCGCAAACTGGTCGATAAACAGCATATGCGGCTTACCGTTACTGTCCTCTTCGAAGAACACCGGGTGCTCCAGTTTGTAATCCACCTTCTTGCTTGGCGGAGAACCCCAGACGATATCCTGTTTTGCCAGCGGGTGATTGTAGAATTTATCCAGATCCTGCCAGTCATCGATGTGCAGCAGCAGGGAATCACCGCCCTCCATGTTCTGCTCTTCCATCTTCATCATCAGAACAAAATCGGTGCGTTCATCTACGTATGTACCGTCATTATGCAGCTCCATACGGCGGTGAGCCTGACGCAGGTAGCTGTCACTGTTGTCTTCATTTTTCACCGTAAAGCGGGCGTAGTACTTGCCATACATGGAGTCAAAGTTAGGCATACCGATCAGATGTGACACAGCCGTGGAGAGCTTAACGTTCAGCTCGGTCTGATCATCTTCCGCCTGCCCCTCATACTGCAGCAGGAAACCGGCCTGATCACGGTTGCGCATAATCCGGTTAAGGCACTCACCGAGTTCACCACTGCACAACTGATCCAGCTTATCGGCAATAGCAAAACGCAGGAATGGTTTGTACTCCAGCGCCTGAACACCCCACTGACGGGTTTCGGTTTCAAACCGGTTCAGCACCTGTTCGGACAATGTAACTACCTGCAGACGCTGATTGGCGGCAAATGAGTGAACGCTGAAACCAGAGGTTTCAGCAGAATTGGCCTGTAATTTCTCGATCGCTGACATTTTTATTCTTCCTCAGAATCGGTGTATGAGTAATATGCAGCCAATAATGTCGACATTTTTTAATTATGTCAACATTATATTTTTTGATCGATGTTTAAATCTGTTCGCCTATTCACGTAAAATACCCCCAATCAATGCTGATACAGAGAGTACAGATGACAGCGCAAACCCGCCTGAACCCGGCCCAGAGCAGCGACAATTTTGCCGCTCAGGTACTGGGGCAACTGAAGCAGGACATTCTTAGCGGTTACTTTAATCCGGGTGAAAAACTCAAGATGGCGCGTCTGAAAGAGCGTTATCAGGTGGGTGTCGGCCCTCTGCGGGAAGCGCTTTCTCAGTTGCTGGTAGAACAACTGGTGGTGGTCGAAAACCAGCGCGGTTTCACCGTACACCCGATCAGCGCTGAAGAGCTGGAAGATATCTATCAGACCCGGGCGGAGATTGAAGCACTCTGCATCAGTCAGGCCATTGATAAAGGCGATGACGCCTGGGAAGCAGGTATTCTTGCCGCAGCCCATCAGTTGAATAAATCATCTCACCTGCTGGAACAGGATAATCCGCAGAACATTCAGCAGTGGGAAGCACTGCATCAGGCTTTTCACAAGGCGATAGCCGCTGGCTGCCAGTCACCGACACTGTTGCATGTTCGCCGCTCCCTGTATGAGAAAGCCTCCCGCTACCGAAACTACTGGCTGAAAGAAAACATGCTCGACAAAGTGGTGTTTGATGCCAATCAAAAAGAACATCAGACCCTGACCGACGCGCTTCTGGCACGCGATAAAGCCACTGCAGTGGCGCTGATCAGGCAACATATTCTCAGCCCTTACCGTCTGCTGAAGGACTCTATCCGTTTCTGAAGCTGGCACTTCGGGCCGCTGCCGGGCGGCCCTTATTTGAAAACTTCCCGGCAAAACACCTTCGCCGTTCTATACTCACTGATATAGAAAAGGATGTCACAGTACCGAACGCTGAGGTGTCCTATGTGTGTTTTACGTGCCGACAGATGTCGTGCCCTGTTTGCTTCCCTGCTCCTGCTGTTTGCCCCCCTGCTGGCCGCTGATACCCTTCGCATTGGTTACGTAATCTCACGTACCGTAGACGATATGTTCTACGGGCCGGTCGTTGCCTTTATGCAGCAGGCCGCCAACGATCTGGAAGTTGAGCTGGTTGTCATTGAAGCCAACGATAACCACCTTCAGGTGGCTGACCTTGTGGCTGAACAGCTTAACGGTGACCATCCTCTGGACGCTGTGATTGCTGTCAGCGTGAAAGAGAGCGGCGCCCGGATTCTGAAAGTCTGCGAACAGGCATCCGTTCCCCTGTTCATCGAAAATTCTGCCATTCTGGATACCGCTGTAGGCAGCCCCAGGCAGTACTTCCCCTGGTACATTGGTGAAATGCTGCCCGACGATGAGATGGCGGGTTATGTACTGGCGAAATACCTGATCCAGCAAAGCCTGATCAATCACCCCAATCATCCGGCAACGCTGGTAGCGATCAGCGGACCGTTTGGCACCTCGGCCTCGCTGGAGCGGGAAAAAGGCCTGATGCGGGCAGTAGAGGAATTTCCGGACACCGAGCTGTATCAGGTAGTACGGGCTAACTGGGAGAGGGAAAAAGCCCAACGGGCTTTTGAACATCTGCTAAAACGTTACCCGGATATCAGTGCCGTATGGACGGCCAGTGACGGCATGGCGCTGGGCGTAGCCGATGCCCTGGAGGGGATGGATGACTCTCAGGCTACTATTCTGGTGGGTGGAGTAGACTGGTCTCTGGATGGGGTCGAAGGGGTTCATCAGCGCGTTATTCAGGCCAGTGCCGGCGGCCACTTTATGGAGGGTGCCTGGGCGCTGATCAGTGTTCACGATTATCTCAAAGGGCATGACTTCGCCAACAGCGAAGGGCTGAAAATGAAAACCGATATGAGCCTGCTCTCCGCTGAGAACTACCAGCGCTATGCCCGGCTGATCGAACCTGCCACCTGGTCCAGAATCGACTTCAAACGATTCTCCAAAGTCTATAACCCGCAGCTAAAAAACTATGACTTCAGTTTACCCAGTGTACTCAGGTCGGTCTCAGAGGAATAAGGCTTACTCAGCAGGAAACTGATAACGCCGCTTCAATTCAACCACTTCGACACTGTAGCCGCGATACCATTGATCCCGGCCCTGCTGCTGAGCCAGTGCGTGTTCCGGGTCTTGCTTCCAGGCCAGAATGTCCGCTTCGCAGCGCCAGTAAGAGATCGCAATCTCCTGATCCCCTTCAGTCAGGGCCACAAACTCAAGGCAAGCATATTTTTCGAATGCCAGTTGCCGCATCCGCGCCACCGTATCCGCGTACGCCTGATCCTGCTTCCCGGTTTGTGCCCGGAAAATCACCGCATACATAAAATGACCTCAGGCCCTGTGAGTCAGCAGCAAACTGCTGAAATAGATCATGACACTGCCGGATAAACGCTGCACCCAACGGCCTGCTCTGCCCTCTCCGGCACGGGCACGAATCCGGTCAATGGCCAGAGTCACGCCGAAAAACCACAACGCGATCAGCACCGCATGAATGGCCACCAGAACAAATGCGCTGGCATAGCCCGGCGTTGAAAAATCGAGAAACTGCGGAAAAGCTGCCAGATAAAACATCGACACTTTCGGGTTAAGCAACTGGGTAAGAAAACCTTCGACAAAGCTTCCCCCCAACCCTCTGGCTTGTGGCTTTTTCATACTGGCCGGCAAGCGCTCCCGGGCAGCAACGTCAGCAGCACGAAACGAGGCGAAGATTGCACGGGCACCAATATAGAAAAGGTAAGCGGCACCGAGCAACTTAATCAGCAGAAACAGTTCTGCCGACTGCAACAGCAGCGCTGACAAGCCAAAGATAGAAAATGCACCATGACAGAAGGTTGCACTGAACAATCCGGCGATATTGGCGAAAGCCGGTGCGCGTCCGCCAACCGAAGCGGTCTTGACGATCAGGACACCATTGGGACCCGGTGACATCACCAATAACAATGCCACCACAGAAAAAGTCAGAAGCTCCTGCATCACCCTCTCCACACCGTTAATGAGTCGGATCGCAATTCTACCACAACAGGTGTTTACTCCGGCCAAAAAAAAAACCGGAGCCCCTGAGGGTCCGGTTAAGCAATGTGCTTCAATGACAAGAGCCATGTGCTTGAATACCTGTAAGGGAGTATTCAGATTGCGCCTGCGGAGGCACGGCGCGACACATACACACGATGCAACTATCAGAAGTGCATGGCGGCCGAGCTAGTGAGGGGAGCCTGCCGCCTGACGTGTTGGAAACTATATTATACGAATGATAATGATTTGCAATAATATTTATAAAATTATTTGTAATTATTTCCTCCCCTGTCTGTTCTTACCCTGTAAAGCGCTGAGCACCACAGAGGATATTTCACTGAATAGACAGGATTGATCTGCTCAGGGGGCCAACGGAAATAAAAAAGCCGGATCAGATGATCCGGCTTTAGGGTGAACCGAACAGGTGAGGGTCCGGTAATGATACCGGGGTTCGAGGGGGAAACCCGGTATCCCGGTGCCAGCCTCCAGTGAGCAGTGAAGGTGGCACCCATTTTCGGCAATGTTAGTGAGGTGAGGTCGTCCATTGCCGATCACTTATGAGCGAGTACGATAATATTGATATTGAGAATGATTTGCAACATCATTTTTATAAAAATATTCACATTTCCCTGATTCCCCTGAATAAGGTAACTTAGCGCCAATTTTTGCTGGCGGGGTTCCCATGCATTCCAAGAAAATACAATCCGATCTGATTCTGCTGCTGGTCGCCGCGATCTGGGGCTTCGCTTTTGTTGCCCAACGTCTGGGCATGGAGTCTCTCGGGCCTTTTGGCTTTAACGCCTTCCGCTTTATGCTGGGCGCCCTGTCACTGCTGCCACTGTTACTGCTGTTTAAAGCCAGCCCGGAACACTGCAATAAAAGCCTGCTTAAGAGCGGCGTGATTGCTGGCTCAGTTCTGTTTGCAGGTGCCTCGCTGCAACAGGCCGGCCTGCTCTACACCACCGCAGGTAATGCCGGTTTTATCACCGGTCTGTACATTATACTGGTACCGATTCTCGGATTAGCCGTGGGACAGCGCACCATTATCAACACCTGGATCGGTGGACTGCTGGCTGTACTGGGGCTCTACTTGCTGAGCTTTCAGGATCTCGGCGCGGTCAACTTTGGTGACATTCTCGAGCTGCTGGGTGCCGCCTGCTGGGCAGCCCATGTGCTGCTGATTGGCAAACTTGCCCCCAAGCTGGACAACCTGCGACTAGCCATTACCCAGTTTGCTGTCTGCGCCATGCTCAGTGGCATCGTTGCGCTGTTTATTGAAGCCGACAGCTTTAACCTTGAAAATGCTGTCAGCTCCTGGGCGCCAATTGCGTATGCAGGTCTGATCTCCGTGGGGATCGCTTATACGCTGCAGATTGTTGCCCAGAAACATGCACCTCCGGCCCATGCAGCAATTATCATGAGTCTGGAAGCCGTCGCCGCTGCACTCGGTGGCTGGTGGATGCTGAATGAGCAGTTCAGCACCGCCGGTTTGATCGGTTGCGGGCTGATGCTGCTCGGCATGCTGATCTCACAATTGCCAGCTTTGATAAAACGGGAAAAACAGATTGCACAAGTTGAATAATATACCGACTAACCTGATCACCGGGTTTCTCGGCGTTGGTAAAACCACCGCGATCAACAGGCTGCTGGAGCAAAAACCAGAAACGGAGACCTGGGCGATACTGGTCAATGAGTTCGGCCAGATCGGCATCGATCAGGCCACCCTGCCCCAGTCCTCAAACGGCCTGATCCTCAAAGAACTCCCCGGCGGCTGTATCTGCTGTGCTCAGGGGCCCGCTCTCAGCAGCACCCTGACGACACTGATCCGTCGTACCCGCCCTGACCGGCTGTTAATTGAACCGACCGGTATCGGACATCCGGCAGGGATCATCGATCTGCTGCAGGGAGCCCAGTTTAATCAGGTTCTCTCCCTGCAGTCGGTAATCTGCCTGCTGGATCCGCGTGCGCTGGATCAGCCGGAGGTGGTCAGCAATCCAAGCTTTCAGGATCAACTGAATCTGGCAGATCTGGTTCTGATCAACAAAACCGACCTGGCCAGCAGCGCACAGCTCAGCGCAGCCCGGGAATATATCAGTGCACTGTACCCGGCCAAACAGCATGTGCTGGAAACAACCCGGGGTGAGCTTGATCCGGCACTGCTCGATCATCAGCGCAGCGCGCACTTCGCCAGCCAGTTTCCTCTGGCCCATCAACAGACCCCCGTGGCTGAGCCTGTTCTGACACCGGGGCTACAGTTAGCTCCCCTGCCCGGCGCGCCCTTTTTCAGGGATGGACAGGGTACCGGTCTGTTCAGTGCCGGCTGGGTCTTTAATCCAAACGATAAATTCCGCAGCCAGGCGCTGTTCACGCTGCTCGATTCCCTGCAGGACTGCCAGCGTGCGAAGGGCGTGTTTTATACCGATCGCGGCTGGTTGCTGTATAACCGGGTCGGCGAGGAAACCGACATCAGCCCGATTGCCTATCGGCGAGATAGCCGGCTTGAGCTGATCAGTCACCGCAAGCCCGACTGGCACCCCGTCAACGCACAACTGATGGCGTGCCTGATGCAACCCTGAACAGGGAGTGCGACAATATGTCACTTTTTAAGGCCCTTCGCCTGCCCCTACAATAACGCTGCATTCGGGATGGACACAGATGACAGAACCAGCCACAGGGAAACGCCCCCTTCTCCTTCAAGCACTCTTCGTCCTGCTGATGCTGGGCGGACTGGCGGCTGTACTCTATGGACCACAACTGTTGCAGCCCGCGCCCCCGACATCTCGCCTGCTGACAACGGCTCCCGGATGCAATCTCGATCGCAGCAGTTGCATGGCCGGTTCTGCAGATCAGCAAATCAGTCTGAGCATTCAGGCCGACCCGCTTCGTTCCGGTGTGCCATTGCAATTTAAGGTCATACTGCACAATATCGAGGCCGATCAGGTGCTGCTCGATCTGAAAGGCAAAGCGATGTATATGGGAATCAATCAGGTCCGGTTGCAACCGGTTCCTGAGACACCGGGCGCGTGGCAGGGCGAGGCCACCCTCGCCGTGTGTACCACGGGTGAAATGATCTGGATAAGTTCAGTCATGGCCGAGGCCGAAGGCAATATCATCCAGGCTGATTTCGAATTTAAGGCGCATTGAATCGACAGGAACCGACCCCCATGAAAACATTACGTAATCTGCTGTTTCTGACTCTGGTCATGCTGATCGGTGTTGCCGTTGCTCTTTATTTCCGCCCACAACCGCTGGAACAGAGGATCGCTCTGGGCGAACAGCTTGGCGGTGACTTTACCCTGCAGTCGGAGTCAGGTCCGTTAAGCCTGAATGATATGCGCGGTAAAGTGGTACTGTTTTTTATCGGCTACGCATCCTGTCCGGATGTATGCCCCACGGCACTGGCGGTTGCCGCGCAGGGGCTGCACAACCTCTCTGAAGAGGAACAGCAACAGGTTGCCGGCATCTTTATGAGCGTCGACCCGGATCGTGACTCGGTCGAAAAGCTGGCCAAATACAGTGGCTTTTTCCACCCCAATTTTCGCGGCGCCACCGCCGACCGGGAAACCATTGACCGGGTGGTTAAACAGTACGGCGCCTTCTACCGCATGGTCGATATGAATGACTCCGCCATGGGCTACGCGGTTGACCACTCATCCCGGCTGTACCTGATCGGTAAAGATGGCAAGCTGGCCCGTGCCCTGCCCCACGCCACAGCGCCGGACCAACTCAGCGAAGAAATTCGGAATTTACTCTGACAGGAATCATAACGATGACCAAAGCACGTTTGCGTACCACCCTGATAGCAGCCTGTCTTGGCTTCTCAGCAACCGCAATGGCAGAAATCAGCATCGAAGGTGCTTATGCCCGTGCGGTACCGCCCGGCCAGAAAATCAGCGCATCGTTTATGCAGTTGAACAACAGTGACGCTGAAAAAGTAGCGCTGGTATCCGCCAGCTCGGCTGTAGCTGAATCAGTCGAACTGCATACCCACAGCCACGCTGACGGCGTCATGCAGATGCGTCAGGTAGAGCAGATCGAGGTACCCGCCTCCGGCTCTGTCACTCTGCAACCCGGGGGCTACCATATCATGCTGATCGGCCTGAAACAGGATCTGCCTGAAGGCTCACATATCGACCTGCAGCTTAACTTCTCCGACGGCACCCGGCAGGATCTCAACCTGCCGGTAAAGCGGGTCATGGCAGGCATGCAACACGGTAAAATGAACCACTGAAGCTCCCGCCAAAGAGGGGCCGGCAGATCGTACACGGCCCCTGATTCAGGCTACTCCTGACCACTCCACAGATAGCTCTCCATCGACAGCGCGTAGTGACTGATACCCCCTTCAAGCACGCTGAACCTGTCCTCAACTGAAGAGGCCCCCAGCGCAATCAACAACGGTAGATAATGCTCGGGGGTCGGGTGGGCCCGGTTAAAATCCTCATTGTGCTGATCCGGCCTCAGCAATGCCTGGCTATCGCGCCCTTCCAGCCGGGAGCGCAGCCAGCCCTGAAAGCGCTGCACGTACGCTGCCGACTGCTCACTGTCACGCCGGATATCGTAAAGATTGTGAGTGACCCCACCGGAAGCGATGATCGCAATCCCCTGCTCCCGGAGCGCGCTCAGTGCCGCACCCAGCGCCAGAAGCCGGGGCAGTGTATGCTGACGACTCAAAGAGAGCTGTAAAACCGGAATATCCGCTTCCGGGCGCAGATGCAGCAGCGGAACCCAGACCCCGTGATCCAACCCCCGGCGCGGATCCGCCTGACCGGAAAACCCAGCCTTATCCAACAGACCCCGCACCGTTTCAGCCAGCTCAGGTGCCCCCCTGACCGGATATTCCAGTTGATACAACGGAGCCGGAAAGCCTCCAAAGTCGTGAATGGTTTCGGGCTGTGCCCCACTGCTGATTCGCAGGTCCGGTGTACTCCAGTGTGGCGATACCCAGAGCATCGCCTTTACATCATCCAGTTCTGTTGAGTGTTGCTGTAACAGCCTGCCCGCCGGGCCCGGCTCGAGCGCGAACATGGGCGATCCATGACTGATAAACATCACCGGTGCCCTACTCATACGCCCTCCTGTAACCATCTGAACCAGGGTAACTGCGGCCCTGCCGGCACAATACCGTTGGGGTTCAGCGCCTTGATTGAATAATAGCCCGCCTTGATATGATCAATCCGGGTGTTTTTAGCAAATGCCGGAATCTGCAGCAGCCTCTCCAGATAAGCAGAAACCGACGGATAATTGCCGATCTGATGCAGATTGGTTTTAAACAGGCCGTAATATGCCGGATCGAAACGCACCAGTGTCACAAACAGGCGGATATCACTCTCTGTAAGCTGATCTCCCACGGCAAACGCCTGCTGCCGGAAATGTGTTTCCAGCCAGTTCAGGGTGGTGAACACATCATCCAGCGCCTCGGCATAGGCCTGCTGACTGGAAGCAAAACCGGCCCGGTATACTCCGTTATTAAAGCGCTGGTAGATCCGCTCGTTAAACTGGTCAATCTCTGGCTTCAATGCATCGGGACACAGGTTCAGATCGCCCCCATGCAACGGGCGAAAGGCCTCATTCAACAGCCGCAATATATCTGCAGATTCATTGTTAACGATCCGGCCTTCGCGCTGATCCCAGAGTACCGGCACGGTCGCCCGGCCCGTATAGGCAGGCTCGGTAGCCGTATACAACTGATGCATATACTCCACACCGGTAATACCACTGCCGGTGGCACCGGGATATTCAGCCCCCTGTTCTGACGCAAAGCGCCAGCCAGAATCGGTCAGAACCGGCTCCACCACTGATAACGGAATATGCGCTTCCAGCCCCAGCAGTGACCGGGCAATCAGGGTACGGCAGGCCCAGGGGCAGATATAGGCAACGCAGAGCCTGTACCGACCTGACTCGACCTCTTCCGCTGACAGCCCCCCGGTAAACGCACTGCTCTGACGGATAAACCGCCCCCGCTCATCTTTTTGCTGTACCGGATCCCATTTTGCGGACCACTGACCATTCATCAACATAACACGGACTCCTGCTGCCCCGGACTTCGGGCCGGATAAAAAATAGGGTTTGAAAAATTATCAGCAACAGAACAAAATCAAACAATATCTATATTTTATAAAACAGTGTTCAAATTTATTTAACAATGAACAAGATTAACCTGATGCAGGCGTTTATCTGTGTGTATGAAGAGGGTAGCTATACCGCCGCCGCGCGGAGACTGGGGAAAACCAAGGCCCTGCTCAGCACCCAGATAGCTCAGTTGGAGGAACACCTTCAGGTGCGTCTGATTACCCGTTCCACCCGAAGCCTGAAGCCGACATCAGCCGGTCGCAGCTACTATGAACAGGCCAGACAGATTCTGGATGAGATCAGTAATCTGGAAGCACGCCTCAGGGATGAACATCACAGCCTGCAGGGAAAGCTGCGCTTGAGTGCGCCCACTACGTTTGGCGAGGTCGTCCTGATGCCGTTTCTCGCCGAGCTGCTGCAGACACATCCGCAACTTGAATTTGATCTGATGCTCAGTGACCGCTACGTGGATATTATCAACGAGGGGTTTGATGCGGCAGTGCGCATTGGCCAGTTGCAGGACTCCTCACTGATTGCCAGCCAACTGGGCGAAATCCGAATGCAGCTTTGCGCAGCACCTGATTTTCTGCAACGCTACGGCACTCCCGCGAATCTGCAGGCACTGAAGTCACTTCCCTGTGTATTCGATACCAACTACCGATACAGTCACTGGGCGTTTAATACTGAACAGGGAAGCGTGCAGGTGAACCCAAGGCAGAAAGTACGGGTCAACAGCGCTCTGGCATCAGCCAGTATGGCCCGCAGTGGCGCTGCGATCTGTTACTGCCCGGACTTTGCTGTCACTGCGCTGATAAATTCCGGAGAACTGATCCCCCTGCTGGCGGATCAGTTTGATAACCGGACTCCGGTTCAGCTGATCTACCCACACCGAAAACATCTCTCAACGCGGGTAGCCCTGCTGAGTTCTGAACTGAAAACTTACCTGACCGGCTCCGGTTTCTCCGCCGAAAACGAAGCCTGAAGAGACCGTAGGCCGTAGCCAGGCATCTCAGTACAGCGTCATCACCTGGCGCGGCTACTATTCAGTCGCAACCGTTCTGAGCGTACTCAGCAAACACCGCCTCGCCGGTCAGTTCCCGGGTTTTGTCAGCAAAACGGTAGTAGCGGGGCTTTTCGTCGATAAAGATCTGTTCACTGAAACGCCACTCAACCCCGGCATCAAACAGCCCTACCGGAATCACGTAATGCGCCCCCTGCTTGAGACGATAAAACAGGTGAGTGCCGCAGGATTTACAGAAGCCCCGTTCAGCCCACTCAGAGGAGGAGTAAACCCCGATATTCTCCTCACCACTGAACTCCACGCCGCCACCACAATCGGTTGCAAACAGCGGCCCACCGCCCCACTTTCTGCAGATTGAACAGTGGCAAACGCCCATATTCCCGGTTGTCACATCGGCCATGACCTGCACCGCACCGCAAAGACAGCTTCCCTGTTGGTTTTTTTCATTATCCATAATGATCCTCCCAGATCCCTTGTTATTGCCGTAAAGGCAGTCAGAACCGCTGCCGGCTTAAAACCCGCCTCGCTGTGAAAGGGGCTTTAATTGTGCTCATCCACCCGGGTTAAACGAACGCCATCTACCACCATCTGCCAGCGACCATTCACCTTATGGGGTGGCTGACTGACATGAAACCGGGTCGACAGAGGGCCCAGACCTACTTCAAAACTATCGCCGTCGAAAGCTTTAACAGGGCCATTAACCGACACCGTGGTACCGCCTTTAAGACGCTTATAAGAAACGCTGCCATCTGCCAGTATCAACAATCCCATCTCCCGACTCTGCCACTCACCGGCATAATTGAGACGATCTTCAGGTAAGGGATCACTGCAACCGAGCAGTAGCGTAAACAACAGAATCAGACATCCCTGCTTCATCCTGTACTCCTTTTAGTCACCCGGACGGCAGCAGCCGTCAGGATTCCCGGACGCAAAATGTCAGGGAACCTTCATCACCTTAGCATAAGGTCCTGAGGAAAACCTGAACCTGAAGCAGGATCAGAACAAAGAACGCCCGGCTGCCGGGCTGAACTCATCCGGGAGGCCCGGTCAGAGCTGAAATTCAGCTTTCTGCAACGGCCCACGGCCGCTCTGCAGGCACAGGGCATGCACCAGTTTACCGAGTCGTTCCGGCAGTCCGGTATCGAGAAGCTGATGCACGGTCGTCAGCACATTCTGCTGAAACTGATCGCTGGCCCCCAGCTCGGCGGAGAGGTTATCGGCACTGAAATGGAATCGTTTTCCGGCAGCACAGGACATCAGCCACTCAAAGGCCTGAGGGCGCACCTCTACCCGTTCAAACTCAGCCTGCTCATCGGCACTGCGTCCGTCGGGTTTATACCAGTAGCCAAAATCGACTAACTCCCGTCGTCTGGCACCGGCTACACACCAGTGTGCGATTTCGTGCAGGGCGCTGGCATAAAAGCCATGGGCAAAGATCACCCGGTGATGCGGGTGGTCGGCATCGGCAGGAAGATAAATGGGCTCATCTTCCCCCTTCACCAGAATGGTATTCAGAGAATCTTTAAACAGCTGATTGAACAGCTCAATCAGCGCCTCAACGTGCGGTTCTTTCACATCTTGCCTATCAGTTGCGTATATAGGGCTGCCAGGTGTGCTGCTTTAACCACCAGCTCTCACCACTGATCCGGTTTATACGGGCAGCCACATAACCTTTTACATCCTGTTCGGCGCGCAACAATACAACGTCGTACTCGGCTGTACCAGTGCTGGTACTCTCTTCCAGCCTGATCCATTGACCTTTATCAGCCAGCCAGGTCTCCCCGCTGTAACGGTGATAACGGATCAATACCCATTCACCCTTCGCGGTGTAAGCCGAGGTGATCTGAAAGGCCCCGTTCTGAACCTGATTACTCATCTCGTTGGCCAGCATAGTGATCTGATCGAGCACACCGTTAAATTCTGCTGCATCGGGTGCAGCAGCCGGTTCTGCAGCCCCGTCCGCTTGCGGGACACTGCTGAGCGCTCCCTGCAACTGCTGTAACTGCAGCGACAGGGCCTGATTCTGTTGTTGTAGCTGGGCCGCCTGCGACTTGATCTGCAGCAGGTGGTCCTGCACTGCGGTGAGACGATTAGCGATCAGTTCGATCTGCTGCGGTTTCTGAGCCGCAGGCGCGGCAGCGGTATTGATCGGCTGTTTTGGCGGAGTGACCACCTGACGTTCGGCGGAAGCCAGTTCCTCTGCAGGAACAGCATCATCACCCGCAGACTGCGGTTTGACTCCGGCAGAATTACACGCGGTTAGCAGCACCGCAGATAGCAATACGGCTGAATGCAACAGTTTCACCTGGTCACTCCATTCCCTGATTTAAAGCAGATATTCTAACCGATTCCCCTGCTGAGAAAAGGAGAGCGTTAACGGAAAAACCGGCTGAGTGGACACTGGGGGTTGAGATGAATACCGATGGGCGTCGTGATCAGGGCTGTGGTGGAGAAACGGAACGGCAGGTCACGTCGCCACTGGTCGCTCAAGAATGCCTGCAGATGCTCATCCCCCAGCGCCGCATCTACCCTCTTCTGTTGCAGCATTCTCATTCCCTGAATCACCGTATCAACAAAAACCGGCCTGATCCCTGCTACCTGAAATTGCTCATTAAACACACTGGTCTGCAAATTCCGTAACAGAGCCACCCGATAGCCTTTGAGCTGGTGCAGCGTTTGCCAGTTATAGTGGGGGTCATCCTGACGATGGTATAAGCCGATCTTCAAAGGCTCAGCAGACAACGGGAAAAAACGGCTGCCGGATTCCGCTGGTGGCGGGTAAAAACTGCCGCACCAACGGATTTCACTAAACTGCAACTGAACTCTGGCCGGCGGCAAAAACCGCGGTTTAACCCGGATCTCCGGCTGATCGGCCAGATACTGACGCAGCAACCGAAACGCGATTCCCTGATCGCTCTGGTTGCGGGTTGTATAGGGAGGATACTCAATCGCCAGCACCTCCAGTTCAGCGGCTGCAAGCGTCTGAGTGTATATAACGATGAATAAAAACAGAAAGTTCAGCACCCGGGCAGTCCTTTTGTGTCACTGCTGTTGATACTAGTACACTCAGGGACGCTTGCAGAGAACTGATCAGGTCAGAAGGGGAACCGTCCCGGGGCCGTTATTTGATCTTGACGCTTTCGGTGGCCGTATCGCCGGTATTTTCCAGCCAGGTGATCATCAGTTCATCACCCGGTTCACCGGCCGCAAAGCTGAAGGCGAAGAAAGGGTTCTTTGAGATTGCTGTCCCCAGATTCGCGGCAAACACAGTTTTACCCTGATGCATCACCTGCAACGTCTGCAGATACCTGGCCGGAATCCGTTCACCGCTGGTATTATCCGTGCGCCGTCCGGTTTCCATCGTGTGTTTAGCCATCATTTTTACTTTGGTCATGCCACCCACCGCTTTGGCTTTGACCCGGATAATGCCTTTTGCCATTGTTTCTACCTCTTCTCAACCCGACCTTTCAGCTATCGCAACCACCCAGCACGACCTTCACCTCTTTAGCCGCACTGTAGAGCTGGCCCTCCGCTTTAACAACAGCGGTCACGGTCGAGGTTGATGCCATCCGCACCCGGGTAGCCACATCCGCCTCGGTCCCCTCAGGAATCAGGAACTCTGCCACCAGCGGTGCCGGATTACCTTCAACAAACAGACTGATCGATTCCACATTGGCCATGCTGGTGCGCACGGTGACCGGCACCATCGCCCCATTGTCGGCACTATCCGGCACTTTCAGTGTGACGTCTGCACTGGGCTGCGGACTCCCCCCCAGCAGTGCTTCCATGGCAGTTGCCTGATTATCTGCCTGAAATGCGTCGCTGTTCCAGGCAGCCAGCGCGATGCGTGGCATCAGCACGCTGATGCCGATCAGGGCACTGCCGCTGGCGATCGCTTTAACCACTGCACGACGATTCATACTCATGAACTCTTTCCTCTTACTCCACCACAGGGTAATCAACACGGTCCGCTACTTGATAACTCAGGTTGGCCGGCAAGCCCCTCTTTCCGCAATCAACGGGTTCTTTCCCGGCACAGCCTGCGAGCTAAATACAGCCCAATGACCCGATTCAACCACGTATTCCAGCCACGGTTCAACCAGCGTATTCCCAGGTCAGGATAGCTGACGTAATTTACGATACAGGGTTCGCTCACTGACCCCAAGCTGATCCGCCAATTCCCGGTTACTTCCGCTGAACTGCTTTCTGATCTGTTGCAGATAAGCCGTCTCGAGCTGGTCCAGCGGGATCAGGGTTTGCGGCAATAACGGATTCACCTGTTGAGACTGAATACCACCCACCTCATCCGGCAGATGCTCCGGCCCGATCCATCCGCTGTCACTGAGCAGGACCCCGCGTTCCAGAAAGTTTCTCAGTTCACGGATATTGCCGGGAAATGCATAGCGGCGCAGCCGGTCAAGCGCAGCCGGCGTCAGCTGGTAATGTTCGCCCCCCTTAATCCGTTTCAGCAAGGCCTCAACCAGTAACGGCAGGTCTTCCAGACGCTGCTGCAAACTCGGCAATTCAACCGGAAAACTGCTGATACGATAAAACAGGTCCTGTCGAAATAATCCCTGCTCCACTTTCTGCCGCAGATTATGGTGGGTCGCACAGATCAGCCTGAAATCAGCCTGTTTGAGATCAACCCCACCCGCCGCGCGGTAGGTACCGGTTTCAATCAGTCGCAGCAATTTAACCTGCAGCGTTGGCGGAATATCCCCCACCTCATCGAGAAACAGGGTCCCCCCCTGCGCTTCAGACACCAGCCCGGTTTTTCTGCTCACGGCACCGGTGAACGCTCCGCGCTCATGGCCGAACATCTCACTTTCGAACAGCGATTCAGAAAGCCCGGAACACTCCACCGTAACAAAGGGTTTATCACTGCGACGACTGGCCTGATGCAGGGCTTTCGCCACCAGCTCCTTTCCGCTGCCGGACTGCCCCAGCAACAGCACCGAAATCTCACTCGGAGCTGCCCGCTGAATCAGTTCCAGCATGCGGTTAAATGCCGCTGAGGTGCCAACCAGACCACTGCCTTCAGCATGGGTTTCTGCAACCCGGACCTTATGCATAATTTCAAGGTAAAGCCGGGGTTTGCCGGGCTGTTGCGGCAGCGGCAGCATCTCTACGTCAACATGTTCACGGCCGTGGCAGGTGTTATGCAGATGCAGCACCCGCTGGCGTAATCCACTGCTGCGGCAGTTTAACAGGGGACAGGACTCCCCGGCCTGATCGCAGGGCCGGTCATACCCGTGGGAAACTTCATAGCAGTTACGGCCCACCGGCGAAGGGGCCTGCTGATAATGTTCCAGATAAGCCTGATTGGTCGCCAGAATCCGGTAACTGTCGGATAATACAGCGACCGGCTGATCGAAACTTTCAAGAATGGTATTGAGCTGATCCGGGCTCAACAGAGGATTGTCCACCTTGTCTCCTTGCCTCTCGGGCTGCATGATCCTGACAAGTTACCTGAAACTCAGCGACATCCCCGCCGGGGCCGGCAGCACAAACGTTAACGGCTGTGGGGATGAACAAAGCTATCCATCTGGCGCAGAATCTCGTCGACAGAGCCGGAACAGATCAGCATACGGTAGTAATCCGGGTGCAGGAACCCCTGATCCCGCGCTCCCGCCAGAAATGCCAGCAGCGGATCGTAGAACCCCTCGATATTGAGGAAAGCACAGGGTTTTCTGTGCTGGCCGATCTGTGACAGGGTGATCGCTTCAAAGATCTCATCCAGCGTGCCACTGCCGCCGGGCAGGGCAAGAAAGCCATCGCTGATCTCCAGCATCGTCGACTTTCTTTCTGCCATCGTATCGACCGGGATCAACTCGCTGAGGCCCGGATGGATCGGCTCCTGCCGTGTCAGATGTTCCGGCATCACCCCGATTACCCGCCCGCCTTCGGCCAGCGCTGCATCAGCAACCGTGCCCATCAGCCCATTTACGCTGCCACCAAATACCAGACCAAGACCAGCTCTGGCGAGGGCCTGCCCGGTCAATACGGCTGCCTGACGATAAACCGGATCATTACCCGGCTTTGCACCACAAAATACTGCGATGTTCTGCATCAACACAATTCGTGATTTAACTGATCCAGCACCCGGGCCACTTCAAGGCTGGCCTGTTCCATGCTGGCAAGATGCTGGGCAGCGGTTTTAATATCGCCCTGACGTGCAGCTTCGACCGCCGCAAGCCCTGAGCTGTGAACCCGTTCATGGGGTGCATTCAGGCTGTCAAAGCCTGGCAGATGGCTGTATTTTTCCCGGCCATCACCGACAAAATACCAGTTCCCCAGACGGCAGGAGGTGTGATCCGCCAGCGAACTCAGGCTGCCGAGATTGCCGGTCACAATCCCCTCATAAACACTGTTTTTCCAGTTAACGTGATCCAGCTTAACGGTCTCGATAAAGGTACTGGAAGCGCTGCGGTTAATGACCGCGCTCATCCGCCCGGACAGATCAACCACATCCCGTACACCGGCTTTAATCTGCTCCGCGGAGGCCACAACCTCGCTGCTCAGCAAGTCTACCTGTTCAATATCTTCCGAGGCCACTGCGGTCTGCTGGCTGATCTGGCCGACCAGATTGGCAATCTCATTACTGGCTTCACTGGCTTTACGTGCCAGATTACGTACCTCATCGGCCACCACCGCGAACCCCCGACCTGACTCACCGGCACGGGCAGCTTCAATCGCAGCGTTCAATGCCAGCAGGTTAGTCTGATCGGAGATATCACGAATCACACCTACAAACTTTTCAATCTGCTCCGATACGGTCAGCAGTCCTTTCACCTGCTGATTACCATCCTGAGAACGGGTCTGGATGACATGCACCCGCTCCAGAATGGTTTCTACCGCCTGGCGGGTTTCGTCGAATATAGACAGAGAGTTATCCAGACTGTGCTTTTCCTGATCCAGATTAGCTGCGGCAGCAGCGATGGTATCCCGTACCTGTGCCACCAGTTGCCCGCCCTGAACCCAGGCGGAGCAAAGTGCCTGCTGTTCAGCACTGTGATCATCCTGGCTGTTATCCTGCTCATAGCAACGAACGGTCAAAGCCTGATTTTCAGAAATCAATTGTTGATTCTGATCTTTCAACTGAGCAATCTCAGCTTCAAGGTCCTTAATTTGCAGGTTCAATTTCCCTGAAAAAAACATTCACCGATTCTCCCGATAACAGCTCTGAATAAGCGCCCATCATAGCTCCTCTAAACGCCCGTTTCATCCTCCTTAGAGACTAATCGGTCTGAACTTTGATCCACATCCCGGTTTCCCCGGATGCGCGGCCGCGTTTTCGCTCATGCCACTATCCTCCATCCGCAATCTACCCTAAAATCGTCAGGCGAAGGTTTTCAGGATAAGGATTAACGATGGCTAAGATTACGCTGAGCGAAGATCAGTACCGCACTCTGGTTAAAGATTTTTTTGCCAAGCGCTCTGCACGCAGACTATTGACCCGGACAGAGTGTATCGCCATTGCCGGGCGGCTGAATGAAAAAGTCACCCTGCCATTTCTGAGTGAACAGAAAGAGCACGCTGTACTGGTTAAAATCGTGCTTAAGCTGGATCATTACCTCTACGAAAATCTGCCAAATGAGATCTACGAACTGATCCATAATCTGGATGAGGGCTTCGACGACAGTGAAGCGGCCCAGTTAGCCGCGCGCCTCAGTCAGCAGGCCCATAGTGAAATTAACCTGCCCTTCCTCACCAGCCATGTGGAGTATTACTCGATCGCCTTTATTCTCAGCCTGCTGATCAATGCCATGCGAGAGGGCTCAGATATCAAACACGCGATTGAAGTGACTAAGCATCCACGGATGATGTGTGACGATTTCCCGTTTCCGGATCTGATCTGATACGGCCCCTTACCCCGGTTCCGGCTTACAGAAACTCAGAGTCACCTGCCCGAGCGTCAGCCCCCATTTGCTGACGCGGGCCCGGTTCAGCAGTATCTGATCGGGCATCAGCAGCATCTGATCATCAAATTTCACCCGCAGCTTATGCTGGCCCAGCGGGAGATCGAAACGGTAATGCCAGCGCAGATGGTTTTCCCGGATCAGCCCTGAAGCCTCGCCGACCACCCCCTCGGCACGCCCCCGATAAATCCCTTCGCCCTGCTGACGTATCCGCCAGACCCGGAGCTCTTTGTTCCCGTCGTCATAGAGAAAATGCTCCTCAAGCACCAGCTCAGGCCCTTCAACCCGGCCCTGAATATCCACAGTAAAGCTGCGCCGAATGCGCCCGAAGCGATCTTCAAACAGGCCATAGGCCCGGGTCTGACCGCTGAAATAGGTGAATAGATCCAGTGCCTGGGTCTGCATTGTCTGGTCCTGTTCCGGTATAAATTCACTACTCTGATACAACAATTGAGAGTACGACTTACACCTTCTGTCAGATCACAACTAATCTGAATTGAGTATTCCCGCGTAACAAGGCTGTAACCGCGTAGTCATTTGCCGCTTAAAGCCAGAATAAGGATACCCTGTATGATCTCTGCCGAAGCGATCGCCGTCCGCGACCAACTGATCGAAAAAGGGCTGGAAACTCCCAGCATTGATAATGGCATCTCTCAGGAGCAACGCTACCAGAGGATTAAAGGCCTGATGACCGAGGTGGTCAGCACGCTCGGCCTGAATCTGGAAGACGACAGCCTCAGAGAGACCCCACACCGCATCGCCAAGATGTATGTATACGAGATCTTCTCAGGGCTTGATTACGCCAACTTCCCGCAGATCGCGATGATCGAGAATAAAATGGACGTTGAGGAGATGGTCAAGGTATGGGATATCAGCGTGGTCAGTTCCTGCGAGCACCACTTTGTAACCATCGACGGCACAGCCAAAGTGGCTTATATCCCCAATCGCAAGATAATCGGCTTGTCTAAAATCAACCGGCTGGTGCGCTTTTTCAGCCAGCGCCCGCAGGTGCAGGAGCGGCTGACCAAGCAGATACTGATTGCCCTGCAGACCCTGCTCGAAACCGACAATGTTGCCGTATCGATCAATGCCACCCATTACTGCGTCAAATCCCGCGGTGTAATGGACGTTAACTCACAGACCGAAACGACAGCTCTGGGCGGGATTTTTAAAAGCAACCCCCGCACCCGGGCCGAGTTTCTTACCTGAGATGGTCTGCGGCGGACTACCGGTTTTTCTTCAGCACCTCGATAAAGTCGGGTTCAGACAACGGCCGTGAGAACAGATATCCCTGAATCTTCGGTCGCCCATATTGTTGCAGTCGATTAAGCTGCTCCACCGTCTCAACCCCCTCCACAATAACCTCCATGGCCAGAGAATCCGCCATGGAGATAAGGCCGGAGACCAGCGCCTGATCATCCTCATTATGATCAAGGTCGTTGATAAAGGATTTATCGATCTTGATCCGGGAGATCGGGTATTTCTTCAGGTAACTGAGTGAGGAATAACCGGTACCAAAATCATCAACCGCCAGCCGGATTCCCATCGCCACCAGCGCCTGGAACTGCTTACCCACGATCTCCTCATCCATCAGCAGAAGGCTCTCGGTTATCTCCAGCAGAAGGCTTTCACCCGGCAGCTCATAGCGTTGCAGCATCAGCGCCAGTTGCTCAGCAATACCGCCGCGCTGGAACTGTAGACTGGACACATTGACACTCACCGTCGGACAGAAACCCTGTGTCCGGTGCAGATCACGGGCAAAACGACAGGACTGTTCCAGCACCCACTCGCCGATACTGTGGATGCAGCCGGTCTCCTCTGCAATCGGGATAAAGTCCGCCGGTGATACCAGCCCCTTCTCCGGATGACGCCAGCGCAGCAACGCTTCTGAGGCTTCAATCCGTGCGCCATCGGTGCTCCAGATCGGCTGGTAAACCAGAAAGAACTGATCCAGTTCCAGTGCACGGAAGATCTCTTTCTCCATCTGCGAACGCAACAGGCTGGTTTCGTTCAGCTCGCTGGAATAGTACTCTTTGGTATTCCGCCCCCGGGCTTTCGCTTTATACATCGCAGCGTCGGCATGCAGCACCAGACTCTCGAACTCCTCGCCGTTATCCGGGTACAGAGCGATACCTATGCTGCAGGAGATAAAGGCCTCGTGGCCATTCAGGTTATATGGCTTTTCCAGACTACAGAGAATCTTGTCGGCGATGCGGTCAACCACCTCAACCGAATTGAGCTGCGGCACCACCACAGCAAACTCATCGCCGCCCAACCGGGCAACCGTATCACTCTTACGAACGCACTCGGCCAGACGCTCAGCGACCTGCTTCAGCAACAGATCTCCGGTGAAATGGCCAAAGGTATCATTCACGTACTTAAACCGGTCCAGATCGATAAACATCAGCGCCACCTGCGAATGTTCACGGCTCGACAGCCGCACCGCCTGAGACAGACGATCACTGAACAGATTGCGGTTAGGTAACCCGGTCAGGGCGTCAAAGTTGGCCTGACGGATAATGATCGCTTCATCATTCTTGCGCTTGGTGATATCACTGAACAGGCAGACATAGCCTTCCAGCTCTCCCGCCTGATCATAGCGCGAAGAGATGGTCAGCCATTGCGGATACAACTGACCATTTTTACGCCGGTTCCAGATCTCTCCCTCCCAGTAATGGTGGGATTTCAGCGTGCTGTAAAGTGACTGATAAAACTCATCATCATGCTTACCGGATTTGAGCAGAGAGGGGTTCAGCCCGAGCACCTCCTCCTCATCGTAACCGGTAATACGATGGAACGATTCATTCACCATCTGAATCCGGTTATCCGCATCGGTGACCATAATCGCCTCGGCCGCGGCACTGAATACCGCTGAGGCCAGACGCAATTTCTCCGCCGCCTCTTTCTCCTCGGTAATCACCTCTTTCAGGGCAATATAGTGGCTGACCTCACCCTGTTCATTGCGCAACGAGCCGATGGTAGCCCGTTCCCAGTACAACGAACCATCCCGGGCGCGGTTATGGAATTCACCATACCAGGTACCGCCGTTGCGGATCTGCTGCCACATCGCCTGATACTCTTCCTCCCCGGTTTCACCGGACTGAAGCATACGCGGGTTCCTGCCAACGACCTCTTCGAGAGCGTACCCGGTCACCCGTGAGAAGGTTTTATTAACGTACTCAATATTGCCTTCAGCATCGGTAATCACGATCACCGTAGGGCTGTGCTCCACTACTTTCGACAGAAGCTGTACCTGCTCTTTCATCTCCAGCGAATGGCGGTTATTGCGCACCAGCAGCAGCGCTGAGCAGCCGAGTACCAGCAGAGCACCGATCAGACCGGCCAGCAACAGGAGCTTTTCCTCGAGCCACAAATAGAGCGACTGGCGATGCTCCACAACCAGTGCCACCGCCAGCGGATACTTAGCCAGCAGACGGATGGCCACAGTATTTAACGGCAACAGGCCCGGTTGCTGCTCCTGTAGCGCTTCGTCAGCCCCCCGGTCGATCAGTTGCTGAAGCTGGGCCACAACGGCCTCGCGATGCGGCCCGTAAAGGCCTTTTTGCAACAGCGTATCAGCCCTGAAATCCACCAGATAGACATTATCGCGGGCCGCCAGATCAAGGTCATTGATATAGCGTTTCAGATAATCCGGATTCAGTGTGGCGATTACCTTGAGCGGCTGCTGATCCTGCGTGAGAGCGCTGAAACCCACCGGAATCATGCTATGTCGCATCGATTCGTCCGGGAAACTGCCCGCTTTGGGGAGAAAACGGCCACGTACCGTATGCCCCAGTTGTAACCCCAGCGAGAGATGCTGGCGTTGCTGCCAGTCGATACCCAGTACCCCGAGGTTGATCGGATAGGGATCGTCATAAAGGGTATCTATCAGGGTCTGGTCACCGCGAATCACCACAATCTGCCGCAGATGCGGGGCAAACCGCAGCATTTTCTGGGCACGTGCTCTGACCCGGTGCAGATGTTCCGGATCCAGTTGGCCCGCATTCAGATCATCAGCCACCGAGGCCAGGCTGACTTCGACTGATTCCAGTGTCCGGGTAATAGTGCCTTCGATCATGCGCGCATACAAACCTGCGCGCTGATTCCGTTCGGTAACGCTCTGGGTAAAACTCAGCCAGAGCAACAGCAGGATAAGTATTACAAAGCAACTGACGATGGAATAAACCCATTTTGAGAAACTATACGGCCCGGGTTTAGCCTTTGGCGTCATACAACTACTTCACATCAATAAAACTCGTATTTAACGCGCATCCTATCACGCCACTCTTGCAAATCACCATGACCTGAATGCTTAATATCGCCTATTGTATTACCCCTGAGGAAGTGAGCGTATGAACCTGAAAGCCCTGACCTGCGGTATTCTGCTCTGCACCACCCTGAGTGCGCCGACACTGGCCAGTGAACGGCTGCAACAGATCAAGCAGGCCGGAGAGGTAAAAGTCTGTATCTGGCCCGGCTATTTTGCCATCAGCTATCGTAATCCGCGCTCCGGCGAACTGGAGGGGATCGACATTGATATGGCCGGCGAGTTTGCACGCCACCTCGGCGTTAATCTGCGTTTTGTCGAAAGCTCCTTTGGTAAGCTGATCGACAACATGAGTAATAATCAGTGCGATATCTCTATGCACGGTGTGGGTGTGCGTGACAGCCGCAAGCCCTACATGGAGTTCTCTGAGCCCTATCTCTCCAGCGGGATCTATGCAGTGGCCACGCGAAATAACGAACTGATCAGGCAATGGCAGGATATCGACCAGTCAGGCAATGTTGCCGTCGTACAGAAAGGCACCTATATGGAGCCGGTCGCCAATAACTACTTTAAAAAAGCCCGGGTCGCGGTGGTAGACAGCTTTAAAGCCCGTGAACAGGAAGTAGAAAGCGGCCGGGCCGATGTTTTTATGACCGACTACCCCTACGGCAAACGCATGACCGCCCTGACCGAGTGGGCCGTGCTGTTCGCCCCGCCACAGCCTCTGGCCCCCACTTCATACGCCTATGCTGTACCTAAAGGAGAGACGGCGTGGCTGGAAGAGGTTAATGCCTTCCTCAGGGAGATGAAACGTTCGGGCAAACTGGCCGCCGCCGCGGAAAAACACGGCCTCAGCGAGATTCTGGTTAAACAGTAAACCTCTGCCATTACCACTGATCTACCCTGATTCAGGTGGGCCCTGCAAACGAAAATGCCAGGGCTCCACCTGTCCGGTTTGCAGGCGCTGCTCAATTTTCTCCCGCCAGCTTGCCGCCAGTGCACTCTGGCTGAGCAATTGGCGTAAACCCTGCTCCTGCAACGGATCGCCGAAGTAGATCTGACAAACCTGCGCCACTGTCATCGCCTGCGCCAGCCGGTCAATCAATACAAGCGGTTCAGAGATACTCACCCTGCCCGGCTTCACAACCCGATACAGCCAGCCGCAGCGTCCGGAGCGCTGCATCTGTGCGGCAAAATCAGCCACCTGCCAGCGACGGTTGAGTTTAAAACAGGGTGAACGGGGCTGGCTGACTTCGATCTCAGCGTCACCCCAGCGCAAGCGATCCCCGAGACATACGGTTGCTTCTGTCATTCCCAGCGTACTGAGGTTCTCGCCCATACCGGGGGCCTGCCAGTGGCCACTTTCAGGACATTGCTGCTGCCAGAATGCGTAATGCTCTCTGGGATAATGATGCAATGCCCGGTCAAGCCCGCCGTGATGACGCAGATCGGCGCACTGATCTCCCTCGAGCCCCAGCTCAGAAAGATACACCGGCGTATCAACCGGGCATTTAGCGATCGCGGTTTGTAGTCCATAGCGCTGCGTCACCGCACCCCGATAGACTCCCAGCAGCGCAACATGCGGTTCCTTATTCATCCGGCTCCCTCTGTGTTTAGTGAGCCGGATTATAACCGAACCCGGAGTCTATGGCGTTTCGCCGTTGTACTGCTGAATACTGATAGTTCGCTCACGGGCATAATCGATCAGCGGTTCTGGCCGCCCCTGCCCCTGAGCAAACAGCGGATCCTGCTGCCGGCGCCAGTCAAGACCCGCCAGTTCCGGCAACCAGCGGGCCACATACTCACCCTGCGGATCGAAACGTTCTGCCTGAAGCATCGGATTAAAGATCCGGAAATAGGGAGCCGCATCGGCACCCACCGCGGCACTCCACTGCCAGCCTCCGAGGTTGGATGCAAAATCCCCGTCAATCAGATGCTGCATAAAGAAACGTGCACCAAGGCGCCAGTCCTGACGCAGCAACTTGCAGAGAAACGCAGCCGTGATCATCCGCAAGCGGTTATGCATCCAGCCGGTTTCCAGCAGTTGTTTCATACCGGCATCGACCATCGCATAGCCGGTTTCACCGGCGCACCAGGCGTGAAATATCTCCGGCTGAGACTGCCAGCGCAATTTCTCTTCGACCTCTGGCTTAAAAGGCAGCCAGCGGTTCATTTCAGGGAACAGCACCAGCAGGTGACGGTAGAACTCACGCCAGATCAGCTCGGTCACCCACTGGTTTTCAAACCAGTCGGGTGATTCTGAATACGCCTGCATCGCGGCCAGACACTGACCGGTACTGAGCACTCCGACACTCAGATAGGGAGAGAGTGCTGAGGTTCCCGGCTGCGCCGGAAAATCCCGCAACTGCTTATACTCTGACACCTGCTCCCGGACAAACGCCTGCAGCCGGTGATGCGCCTGATCACAACCGGCCGGCCACAGATCCTGACGCCATTCGGCGCCCATGGTATTGGCGTAACCAATCTTCTCGGGAATCGGGTCTGAAACGACCGGAGCCTGCGCCTGCATCGGGGGTGGGGGCAGTGGCTGCGGGTTCAGTTGCATATACTTGCGCCGCCAAGTGCGGCTGAAAGGGGTAAACACTTTGTAAGCGCCCCCCTGCTGATTCAGCACCGAACCGGGCGGCAGTACCAGATCATTATCGAAGCTGAGGCAGGCGATCCCCTCACGGCGAAACAGCGCCTCGACCTGCTGGTCCCGGCGCTGCTCATAATCCGGGTATTCCCGGTTGAAATAGAGCGCGGAGACCTGATGCTGACGCGCCAGATTGAGAAGTGTCGCGGGAATTTCATTGTTGGTGGCAGCACGTACCACTTTTAAAGGGATGTTCAGCCTCGCCAGATCCTGTTGCAGGGAGGCCAGATTAGCCAGCCAGAACTGCACCCGGCACCGGGCTTCATCCTGTAACTGCCACTGTTTCGGGCTGATCACGGCCACGGCCAGAACGCCCTCTCCTGCACTGTCCATACATGCCTGGTAGAGGGCGCGGTGGTCTCCTGTCCTGAGATCGTTACGAAACCAGACCAGTTTATTAGGCGTCACTTAAATATAGTTCCTTAAACCGAGTTCGTGTGGGTAGGGGTCAAGATAAACCTGAGACCGGATGTAATCAGAGCCATAACGTTTCAGATAATGCTTCAGCAACGCCAGCGGCACCGCCAGATGCACTTTGTTGGTCCGGTACTGCTCGATCGCCTCCAGCAGATCCTGCTTGGTCTGGGTATCGATCTCTTTTTTCAGGTAGCCCATGATATGCATCAGGGTGTTGGTATGGGTTTTACGGCTGGCGCGATGGCTGAGGTGCGCCATCAACTGCCGGATATAATAGTCCAGTACCTGCTCAATCGGCTGTTCCGATGCCTCCATCGCCAGATAACGGCCAAGCTGCTTGTAGCCCTCATAGCTGTGCGCCATCAGCATATACTTATGGCAGCTATGGAACTGAATAACCCGGTGCAAACTGGGTTCCGGCAACACCTCTTTTTGCCAACCGTAGTAAACAAATACCCGGGTTATGAAGTTTTCCCGAAGCACCGGATCGTTGAGACGCCCCTCCTCTTCGACCGGAAGGGCCGGATTATTCTGCATCAGCCGTGCAGCATAAACCCCGCTGCCAGCTTCATTTGGCAGACCATTTTCATGGTAGACCTTAACCCGTTCCATGCCGCAACTGGGCGAGCCCTTCATCAATATGTAGCCACAAAGATGCGTATTTTGCTCAGTCACCCGATCGGCATAAGCCTGCAGGGGCTCAGTCACATCCAGTGAGGGGTCTTTTGTCCCCAGAACCCGGGGCGCATCTGCCTGACCTACCAGCCGGATCGGCTCCCGCGGCGTACTCAGGCCAATCCCGACCTCTGGGCAGAACGGTACAAAATCAAAGCAATCACTGAGCACATTCAGGCAGTAACGGGACTGCTTGTGGCCGCCATCGTAGCGCACCTTATGCCCCAGCAGGCAGGCACTGATGCCCACCGGAATACGCGGGATAGTCTGTTCTTGTTCCATCGGTTTCCCCCGTTGTTAAGCGCTGTCTGCTAAAAACCGGTAAACGGCTGCACGACCCGACCCAGCAATGTGCTGAATTTGAGCGGTGCATCGGTAGCGATCAGGCAGATACAATCCTCATCACTGTCGACCAGTGGCTGGTGTTCTATCTCGGAATCCAGATCCGCCACATCGCCGGCACTGAAGCGGCCCACCTCATCACAGAATGATCCCTGCAGTACCAGCGTCAGTTCATTACCATCATGGGTATGCGGCAACATTCCCTTACCCGGCGCGATCCGCATCAGGCGTGACACCCCGCCGCGTTCACTTTTACAGGGCAGATCATGGTAGTAAACCCCGGGAACGAGACGTTTCCAGTTCACCTGATCCAGATTGCACCCCAGTTGTTCAAACAGCGGCGCGGGCAGGCCCGGTTCTCGCCGGACCGTGCTGATCGGTTCTCTGGCACTTACGGATTCCGGCATGACACCATCCAGCGCTGCCAGCGCCTGTTCCATGGCGTCACTGCGGATCTCCGCCTGTTGCATCTGATCCAGCAGCAGACCACCGATCGATTCAGCCTGGGCAACCCGTTGCCGGCAACTCGGGCAAAGGGAGATATGGGAAGCCACAACCAGTGCCATTGACTGCGAGATGGCTCCCGCGGCGTAACTGACCAGCGTTGCTTCATCCAGGTGATGTTTAATGTTCATACATCAGCCCTCCACATCTGTTTCAATTTTTCTGATGCCAGCCGGATCCGTGATTTCACACTGCCCAGCGGAATGCCAAGTCGTTCCGAGATATCAGAGTGGGAACGCCCCTCGAAAAAGGACATGTAGATCACCTGCGCCTGATTCTCCGGCAGTTGTTCAATGGCTTTTCCCATGCGATCTGCGGTGACGGTCTGTTCACACATATCGATCGACTCATCCGGCTCCTCATGCCACTCCTCAAGGCCATACTCAGGGTATTTCTGCTTGCGCATCCAGTCGATACTCTGGTTACGCGCCAGAGTAAAAATCCAGGTACTCGCTGCCGCTTTGCTGCGATTGTACATGTGGGCTTTTTTCCACACCGCGAGCATCGTCTCCTGCATCAGCTCTTCAGCGGTACTGTCAGTCAACCCCAGACGAATAATGTAAGCTTTGATCCGCGGGGCGAAATGCTGAAACAACTGAACGTACAGCTTACGGTCCCGGGTCTCGGCCAGGCGGGTCAGCAGGTCGTTCCAGTCAGCTTTTTTTTCTTTTTGTGAAAGTACGAGCAGATTTTCCACGTCATCACCGGGTGGCTTATTTTGCATAGTTCCCCTTACGCAGCCGTGTTCAGATTGGATCACCCTGTTACCATTCCGGACTGAAATCAGCCTGATTGTGATCTTTTCCCATGATCGCTGCGTAACAGGCAGCAAACAAGCTTTAAGTATGGATAAAGAATGAACGTTTCTGCCATCCGCGAAAAAAAAATAGCCGTTGTGGGTTCCGGGATCTCCGGGCTGAGTTGTGCCTGGTTGCTGAACAAAGCACACAAAGTCACCCTGTTCGAGAAAGATGATCGCCTCGGCGGCCACTCCAATACGGTCGAGTTTGAGCGTCAGGGCGAGCGGATCGCGGTTGATACCGGCTTTATAGTCTACAACCCGGTTAACTACCCTAATCTGGTGGCGTTTTTCTCAGAGCTTGGCGTAGAGACCTGTGACACCGATATGTCATTCTCGGTTTCGATTAATCAGGGCAACCTTGAGTATTCGGGCACGGGTATTCCGGGCCTTCTGGCTCAGAAACGTAACCTTCTGCGCCCTCGCTTCTGGCAGATGCTGTTGCAGTTGAAGCGGTTCTACGCAGAATCTGCCGAGCTGATGCAGGAGCCACAACAACTCCGTGGGCTGACACTCGGCGATCTGTTACAGCAGAAGAACTACTCCGATCCCTTCATCTATGATCATCTGCTGCCCATGGGAGCGGCGATCTGGTCAACACCGGTGAGCGGCATGCTGGAATATCCGGCAGAGAGCTTCCTCCGCTTCTGTCAGAATCACGGTTTAGTGCAGTTCAAAGACCGCCCCCAATGGCGCACCGTAGTCGGCGGCAGCCGGCAGTATGTCAAACGGATCGCTGACGAGCTTCAGGGTAGGGTCAGCCTTAACCGACGCATTCATAAGATCTATCGCCAACCCAACGCTGTGATTATCGAAGATCATCACGGTCAGCGAGAAACCTTTGATGAGGTGGTGCTCGCCTGCCACGCGGATCAGGCGCTGCGGTTACTGGATTCACCCAGCGTTGAAGAACAGCAGTTGTTGCGGCACTTCCCCTACCAGCGCAATCTGGCCTATCTGCATCAGGATTCTGCATTAATGCCTGAACGCCAGGCGGTATGGTCTAGCTGGAACTATTTGTCTGAAGGCTGGCGCGATGCCTCACAACAGGTTTCCGTAAGCTACTGGATGAACCGGTTACAACCGCTCAACACAGAGCAACCTCTGTTTGTCTCGCTGAACCCGCTGCGTGAACCGAAACCGGGATCGATCATTCGTACCTTCCACTATGATCACCCGCAGTTCGGTCGTAACTCTCTGGACGCCCAGCAGCAGCTCTGGTCTCTGCAAGGGCAGCAGAATACCTGGTTCTGCGGGGCCTATTTTGGTTACGGGTTCCATGAAGATGGCTTGCAGGCGGGACTTGCCGTAGCCGAGCAGCTTGGTGGCATACCCCGGCCGTGGACGCTGGAAGACAAGCACAGCCGAATTCACGTTACCCCTGTGCGGCATCATCCACAGCCGATTCGTGAGGCCAGCAGCCAATGAGTGATTTCAGCTCCTGTCTGTTCACCGGCAAGGTGGTTCATCACCGCTATCATCCGGCCCGGCATCGTTTCGCCTACCGGGTGTTCTCGATCTGTATCGATCTGGATGAACTGCCCTGGCTGCAAAAGCTGAAGCTGTTCTCCATCAACCGTTTTAACCTGTTCTCTTTTATGGAGCGTGACCATGGCAGCGGAGAAGGTCATCTGGCAGGAGAGATTCGTCGCCTGCTGATCCGGCACGGTTATCCTCAGGCAACACACCGTATCCGCCTGCTCTGCTATCCGCGTATTCTGGGCTATACCTTCAACCCGCTGAGTGTCTATTACTGCTACGACGCCAACGAAGAGTTAGCCGTCGTCCTGTATGAGGTCAGCAACACATTTGGTTCGCGGCACACCTATATTCTGCCCGCAGAAGCGCAAGCCCGGCCCCTGCAACATAGCTGTGACAAAGCGATGTATGTCAGCCCGTTTATGCCGATGCAGACCCGTTACGGTTTCCGCATACTTCCGCCTCAGCAACAGGTCTCTGTGCTTATCAGACAAACTGACAGCCGCAGTGGTGATCCGCTGCTAAACGCCAGTTTCACAGGCAAGCGCACAGCACTGGGAGACCGTCAGTTAGCCAGGCTTTTTTTCACTTACCCACTGATGACCCTGAAAGTGATAGCGGCGATTCACTGGGAAGCGCTGCGTCTGTGGCGCAAAAAACTCAGCATACAGCCCCGCGACCGGGCGATCAGTCGCAGTATCAGTTGGCAGGATGAGCAAGGAGTATCCCACTATGAGCGCCTATGAACAGCCCTCGCACCCGTTACAGCAACAGCAACCTTCTGGTCTGGAAAAACCGCTGCTCAGCCTGCTCAAAAAGCAGCTGGAGCGGTGTCAGGGGCAACTGCTGTTAACCCTGCCCAGTGGCTATCAGACCCGGTTTGGTCAGCAGGGCCCTGCAGCCAGCCTGCAACTGAACTCTCTGCGCCCGTTCGTCAGGCTGTTTTTTGGTGGCATTAATGGCTGGTCTGAGGGCTATCCCGCCGGCGAATGGGAGAGTCAGGATCTGACCGCCCTGATACGCTGGGCCCTGAAAAACGAAACCCGGCTGGAGCAGATGACCAAAGCCGGCTTTATCATTCGCACACTGCACAATCTGTATCACTACAGCCGGGATAACAGCCGTCGGGGCAGCCGCAGGAATATTGCCGCCCACTATGATCTGGGCAATGAGTTTTACCGCCGCTGGCTTGATGCCGGCATGACCTACTCGGCCGCACTGTTTGCGCATCCCGGCCAACCTCTGGAACAGGCTCAGGCGAATAAGAACCAGCGCATTCTGCAGATGCTCGATGCCCGGCCCGGTCAGCAGATTGTCGAGATAGGCTGTGGCTGGGGGGCTTTTGCCCGTCAGGCTGCAGAACAAAACCAGTTACGGGTAGATGGCATCACCCTCTCCCGGGAGCAGCTCGCCTGGGCACAGGAGAAAAGCACGGCTGCCGGGCTGGATTCTGCCCTGCAGTTTTCCCTGACCGATTACCGGGATCTGCAAAAATCTTATGATGGCGTGGTATCCATTGAGATGTTTGAAGCGGTGGGTGAGGCCCACTGGGATCATTACTTTTCGACCCTGAAACGGATTCTTAAACCCGGCGGCAACGCGGTACTTCAGGTGATCAGTATCGACGATCAGCGTTTCCTGAAGTATCGAAAGCAGGCTGACTTTATTCAGCGGTATATTTTCCCCGGCGGGATGCTACCCAGCGTCTGTGCACTGAAGGAGAAGATCGCAGAACATGGATTTGTTCTGCAGCAGGAACAGCGCTTTGGCAAAGATTACGCAGAGACCCTGCGCCTCTGGCGACAGCAGTTTGAAGATAACTGGTCAGAGATTCAGCAGTCGGGTTTCGACCAGCGCTTTTACCGGTTATGGCGCTATTATCTGGCTTACTGTGAGGGCGGGTTCGAGGAAGGTGCTATCGACGTGGGGCTGTACCAGCTCAGGCATGCCTGATCAGGATCACCCGCGGCTGCTGCTCGCGCCAGCATGACTGGCGCGACGCTTCACGTAGCGGAGCACCCTGCCGAGCATTGGCACCTTTTGCAGGATCTCCGCGCTGTCCCAGTAATCGTGGTGCAGCCTGATTAGCCCTTCGGAATCGGCTTCGATCCGGCTCATTCCCTGAAAACTGAAAGCCCCGGTCATCTGGCTATGCCCGGAAAAACGCCAGTGAATCATCGCACAATGACCTTCAGCGATACGCTGATCTACCCGAAACTCAACCTCATCCAGCCGCTCAAACATATCGGCCATCAGTTCGATAAACGATGCCCGCCCCTGACTCAGGTTAAAGGGATCGCGAAACTCAATATCAGCAGAGGTCAGCTTCTCAAGTGCATCTACGTTACCGGGATTCAACGCTTCCAGCGCCGAAATATAAGCTTCCAGCCAGTTTGCCATCGGTTCACCTGTTGTTTAGTCATGGATATCGCGGTTTCGCCTGAACCATTACGGCAGCCTGAGCCACTCAGATCATCGCCTCAGGCTGTCTCCGCTTTGGCCAGTAAAGCCACACCCTGTCGATAACCCAAACCACCATTGCCGTGCACCATGCCATAAACCTCTTCCCCTTCGAGCAAACGGTGATGCATCGTGATCAATGCGTTCAGGGCCGGATTATTCCAAGGGGCACGCGCCAGATTCATGCCTCCGGTTACCGTAATACTGTGCTGCTGAAGAAAATCAGGTAACTGATCCAGCATATCCACCAGACCACTGACCAGCAGGAAGGCCATGGGTACCACCGGATAGCAGGTATACGCTTCGAGTAACCCGGCACCACGCCGGAATTCGCTGGCAAAATCGATTCCCGCTTCGCTGCAACACTGCTGGTAAGCCTGACGCAGATGTTCATAGCTGGCGATCTGTTCAATATAGTGTTGCCCATCGCCCTCAAGCCGCCCCAGCCCCACACTTTTGATCTGCAAGCGCTCCTCGGCAGGCACTCCCAGAGCTTCGGTCAGGGTATCAGAGCAGATCAGCAGACGGCCGGAGAAGTCCACCAGCGGGTTAGCGCAGTCAACACCCCGAAACAGGGTGGTAATCGGTTTGTACCAGCGCTCGTCCGGAAGCTGATCCGGGGTAAAGTTATCTGCCAGCGCATGCCGGTAACTGAGTTTGTAGTTTTCGAACAGGGCCTGAGCGATTTCACGAAAGTGTTCATCATCCCTCTCATGGACCCGGAGAAAATGTTCAGCCAGGTCATTATAGGCTTCGGTCAGCGGGTATTCGTCACCGTAAACCGCCATTTTGCGTAACCGCTCTTCACGGGGGTAACCGGTCTTAATCTGATCCTCACCGCTGATCAGTACCGCATCGGCACCGGATTCGATCAGCGCTTTGGCTCTGGCCAGTGCTTCGATGGGTGCACAGCCGCTGCGAAAATGGTTCTCTGCCTCAGGGCTGTGCCAGTCCGCACTGAGCGGCTCAATCACCAGCTCGTGCAGCTCTGTACCCCGGGAGCGGATCGCCTCTTCCAGTTGCAGACAGTGTTGCTGACAGCCCTCGCTGTCGATGGTTTTCGCCGCTGCAATAAGCCACGCTGTTGTCATGATGCTGCCTTACTAATCAGGGATTCAGGCCCGATCATAACAGATTAATCAGGGTAAACCCCAATACCCTGAATTTACCCTTTGCCGGGCTATTCAGACTTTGAACCGGCCTACCAGCGATTGTAACTGCCCCGCTTCCGCCTCCATGGCGCTGGAGGCGGCTGCAACCTGCTCGACCAGGGCAGCATTTTGCTGTGTCGCCCCGTCCATCTGGGTAACTGCAACATTGACCTGTTCAATTCCGATCGCCTGCTCCCGGCTGGCACTGGCAATCTCACGAGTGATCTCAGCCACCCGGGTAATAGCGCTCATAATTTCATGCAGCGCCTGCCCGGACTGATCCACCAGCAACGACCCTTCACCAACCTTGTCAACACTGTCGCTGATCAGCTCTTTAATCTCTTTCGCCGCCGCGGCACTGCGCTGCGCCAGACTACGCACTTCTGACGCCACTACGGCAAAACCACGCCCCTGCTCCCCGGCACGGGCCGCTTCGACGGCTGCATTCAGGGCTAACAGGTTAGTCTGGAAAGCGATCTCATCAATCACTCCGATGATCTCGGCAATCCGCGATGAACTGTCACTGATCCCATGCATGGAGGCGACCACACTGTCTGCCACCTGCGTGCCTTTCTCGGCAAGGCGCTGCGCTTCTACTGCCTGTGTTCTGGCCTGCTCAGCATTGTCTGCATTTTGCCGTACGGTACTGGTCATCTCCTCCATGCTGGCCGCAGTTTCTTCGAGACTGGCCGCCTGACTTTCGGTGCGGCTGCTCAGCGTCCCGTTACCGGTGGAGATCTCGGTTGCCCCGGTGGTGATGGTGCTGCCCGCCACGGCAATCTGACCCAGCAACTGATTCAGGTTATCGATTGAGCGATTCAGAGCGTCATTCAGTTCGGCAAATTCCCCCTGAAAATCGCCGCTCATGCGTTGTCGCAGATCACCCTCTGCCATCGCACCCAATACCCGTTTTAACTCCTGCAGCGGCGCCACCACAGCCCCAAGCATCTGATTGATGCCGGATGCAATCTGCTGCAGGAACCCGGTGTAAAGGCTCTCATCCAGACGCTGGTTCAACTGCCCGCAGGAAGCCTGACGAATCAGCTCCTCTACCTGCTCCTCAGCGATGAGCTGGTCGGTAATATCCTGCCACTCAACTACAGTGCCCAGTCGTTTACCCTGCTCATCCAGCACCGGGCTGGCATGCAGATCAAAGCGACGCCGGCCCACTTTAATCCGCCCGTGATAGGTCGAGCTGAGACTCTGCAACAGGTCACGCTGATGCTGAGGATTTTTGTGAAAACGATCAAAATTGGAGCCGACAATCTGCTGTGCTGAAAAATCCGGTAACTGCTCGCGGATGTCCGCCTCAGCCCGGGACATCATCTCTGACACTGCCTGATTGCAGTAAATGATCTCGCCCTGATTATCCGCCAGCATGACGTTGGCTGCCACGTTATCCAGCGCCACTCTGATACGGTCTGCCTGCTGTGCCGCCTGTCTGGCATCATTAACCTCAAATCCGAGTTTAACCGCCAGCATCTTGATACTGCGATTCAGCTCACCGGTCTCTGCCGGTTGCTCCAGTGGGATCGGCTCCAGATAAGCGCCCTCCACCACTTCCAGCATATGCGCCCGGCTGACCTGCAACGGCTGAATCACATCCCGTTGCAGCGTGCGGAACGCCCCGAGCAGCATGATAATAAAGGCCAATAATGGCCCCAGAATCAGGCCGGCACCCTCGACTCCACTGACATAAAGCGCCAGATTGACCAGTACAGCAGCGAACACACCGACCAGCGCAGTGCGATGCAGATTACTGCAAAGCCCTTTGGCGCTGAGCTGGCGGGGATCCGGCAGGCTGATTTCGCCCCGGCCAAGCCTGGCATAAGCGGCCGATGCGGCTGCAATTTCCTGCTCCGAGGGACGGGTTCGGACCGACATATACTCGGTAATCTGTCCGTTTTTGAAAACCGGGGTCACGTTGGCTTTGACCCAGTAATAATCGCCGCTCTTACAACGGTTTTTGACCAGTTTCGACCAGGGACGCCCTAAGTGCAGCGTATCCCAGAGGTCTTTGAACGCCGCAGGGGGCATATCAGGATGGCGAACCAGATTATGGTTTTTGCCGATCAGTTCGGCGTGGCTGAAACCACTGATTTCAATAAAATCCGGATTGGCATAGGTGATGATCCCTTTAAGATCGGTGATCGATACCAGCTCCTGTCCGGGGCGGAGCTTCACTTCTCTGTCCGTAACCGGCTCGTTTATTTTCATCGCTATACTTCTGTAAACAGACCACAGCCCCGATGGTGGTCTTAGCCAACCATCACCGCAGCATTTGATTTCAGCCAAATATTGCATACTAGCCGGGTTATCCGTTGATGCCAGCGTGCCGGCGGGGAGTGTGCGCAGAGTTTGATCTGGATCAACCCCGCGGCCTCATCTGATCGGCCTAAAAAATGGCACAGTCTTTTCTCCGCTTGCCTGAGCCCGCAGCAGACTGCTATAAGAGTGAAAACTGCTGATCCTCTGACTCTATGAAACGCTGTCACTTTATACGCCGCTTACTGCCCCTCACCTGCCTTGTGATCCTCAGCGGATGCGCCGCACCGCAGCATATCGCACCCGCGTATAGCGAGGAGGAACTGAGTCAGGAGCGTCAAACGCAGTATCAACTGGCCTTTGAATATCAGCTACAGCAACAGATTCGCCTTGCCGAAGTATCCCGCCCCCTGCTGCGCAGCGCGACTGACCAGTGCAGAAGTCAGCGCAACAGCCTCGGGGTTCTGTTACACAGCATTGATGATTACCCTGAAGCTCAACGTAAAATGGTAGCACAGCGCTATAACACTGACCGGCGCCTGCAAGTGCTCTATCCGCTGAGTAATGGGTCGGTTAACGGGCAGTTACTGCGCGGCGACATATTGCTTCAGGTCAACAGCGAAAAACTCCCTCAGGACAACAGTCGGCGAGCACTGCAGAAGTTGCATCAGGCACTGCAACAGAACCCCTCGATCAGCCTGAAGGTGGAGAGAAACGGGCAACCACTGAACCTTCAATTGCAGGCAGAACCTGTCTGTGACTACCCGGTGAGCCTGCGTAACAGCGACCAGATCAACGGCTACGCAGACGGCAGCCGGGTGATTATTACCGCCGGGATGATGCGCTTCGCTGAGGCTGATAACCAACTGGCTCTGATTATCGCCCATGAGATCGTACATAACAGTCAGCGGCATATCAGCCAGCGCCTGAGCAATGCAGGCCTCGGCAGTTTGCTGGATATAGGGCTGATCAGCAGCGGCATTTTCAGCCCCATGCTGATGACAGGTCTGGCTGCCAACCTGCACACTCAGGACTACGAGATCGAGGCCGACCTGCTGGCTCTGCCCCTTCTGCAACAGGCGGGCTATGAGATCCGGGGGCTGGACCGTTTCTGGCAGCAGATGGCCAGCCTGCACCCCCAGACCATCGACCCGGGCCGTGAGCGCTCGCACCCGACTACGGCCGAGCGCGCCCTGCTGATGCGCAAGGAGATTGAACGTCTGAGCGGTCCATTTGCGACAGCCGCTGAGGAGTGATTATGGAACCCGGCCACAACCATGTATACTGTTCTTATCCAAGCATTTTTTGTCGATTTTAAGAACAACAGAAGCACAAGAGAGTGGAGTGCGTGAATGTCTGACGAACCATTTTTCCTCAAAGAAGAGAAAGAGAAACTGGGCCTGCAGCGGGCTGATGCCAGCACCGAAGCGACTCTGGAACCTCTTCAGCTTGGAAAAAGGGTCAAGGAGATCCGACTCAGCCAGAACCTGACTCTGGAAGAAGCCAGTAAACTGACTGGCCTGGCACGATCCACCCTGTCTAAAATCGAGAACGAACAGATCTCCCCCACCTTCAGCGCGGTTAACAAACTGGTTAAAGGTCTGGGCATCGATATCCCGCAGCTTTTCTCGCAACCCAAACGCGGTAACGGTGCCGGCGGACGACGCGATATCACCCGTGGTGGTGAAGGCCTGCCCCATCCGACCCCCACCTATGAACATGAGCTGCTGGCGACTCAACTGAGCACCAAGAAGATGATTCCCTACCGCACCACGGTCAGGGCACGCAACTTTGATGAGTATCAGGACTGGGTACGCCATGACGGCGAAGAGTTCCTGTTTGTCCTGCGCGGCTCATTGCTGCTCTACACCGAATTCTATGAACCACTGGAGCTGTTTGCCGGTGATTCCGCCTATTACGATTGCGAGATGGGCCATGCGCTGGTTTCCACCAGTGAAGAAGACGCCGAGGTGATCTGGGTCACGGCCTGACGGTGACTATCAGCATTTTTGGTTTATACTGAAACTAACCTTCCTGAACACCGTCACAGCTTGCCACGCCTTAGCGCAGCAAGATTATGTGGCGGTTTTTTTTATCTTTCGCTACCAGCCAAAGCCCGCAAGCGCGATCGGGTTTCCTGACGACCACACACCATCAGCCTGTAAGGCTTGCAGACAGGCGGCAGGGTTTGTCGCGATCCGTTGCAGTTGCTGCAAGCGTTGAGCAAGCTCCTGCTCCAGTGTCCCGGGGTCGGCCCGGTTGCGCCAGAGCTCATAGGTATCAATCGCCAGAACGGGATAATCCTGTTCCGACAAAAACGCCTGCCAACGCTTCAATAAGCCGGCATCATCCGGATTCAGCTCTGGTAACAGAGAGTCTATCCGGTTTTGCAGGCAGCTCAGCAGTGCGGTACGCCCGGCAATCAACAGCGGGTAGTTTTCTGCTTCAGCGCTTTCATCGGTAAATTGCTGCAGATCCGATTCGACAAACGGCAATAACCAGAACAGCGGAATCTCATGGTTAGCGGCACATAACATTTCTGCTCCCGTATCGCCCTGATCCGCATCCGGTAACGCGTTCATACCCAACAGAATAACCCGGGTTCCCAGCATCATACGATCCTCTACAACTGTTCTATCTGATAGCCCTGCGCGGCTAAAGCCCGCAGAATACCGTCAGGCCCAATCAGATGTGCGGCCCCAACCAGAACCAGCTCGACCTCCTGATTATCCAGCATACGCTGAATCTGTGGCAGCCAGTTCAGGTTTCGCTCCACCAGAAGCGACTGATATACCGCAGGATAGTATTGCTGCATATCTGACACCACGAGACGCTCAAGCGCCGGCACATCCCCCTGTTTCCAGGCCTTCACAATCTGTCTCATCATCTGTTCGGTCTGAAGACTATCTTCGAGCGACTGACGCAGAAATGTCTCTTCGTTGCCCTCACCAAGCCCTGCAATATAATTCAGATGGCTCTCGATCGACTCCAGCCCGGCAACCGCTTTTCCGTCTGCCACAGCGCGCTGGTAGTAGACCGTATCGGCACCACTTTCTGAGATTCCCAGACGCTGAAACTCAATCGCCAGCATCGTCAGCATGACCCCCGCCGGCTTCATACCAATAAACAGGTTGGGCAGCATCCCGCGTGCGCGCAGATACTGATTTAATTCAGCATAAAGCTCTGCCGATATTATCTGGTTCAGCAATCGGCCATCCTGATAAGAGAGACGGGACATCAACTGCATCTGGAACTGAGGCTGCAACAACACCGCCATATCAGTTTCCAGCACCACCCGCGCAGCATCTGAATAGGCCTGATCAAACGCCTGCGGTAACGGAAAATCTGTCGCCGAAAGCATATGAATAGTGCCACCCAGGTACATATGGCTCTGCCCTTTACTCACCTTCCATACCGAGGTCTCCGCATGCAACAGCGAGCTGAAAAGCAGGGCCAGAAAAAGCACCACCTGTTGTTTCTTCATCATCAGAATAGTCACCGTTAAAAATTACCCTTAAACTCTGTGCCGAATTAGCTATGATTGCAAACTGAACCGGCTCAATAGAGATCCGTCTGCTGTTATACAAACAGCGACTGTTCCGGGCCGGTAAAGACTGCTATGTTCTGGTTATAACAAGGAAAAATGGTTAACTCTATGGCTGAACTGAGATCATCAGACCTGAATATATTGCTGGTCGAGCCTTCGGCGATGCAGCGCAAAATTATCCGTAAAGAGCTGAACAAAGAGCGCGTCGATGCCATCGACGAAGCAGGCAGTGTAGCCACAGCACTGGAACGGATTCATGCGGTGAAGCCGGATCTGGTGATCAGTTGTCTTTACCTGCCCGATGGCTCAGCGATGGACCTGCTGCAGCAGATCCGGGAATCGGATGAAACCAGCGATCTGCCGTTTATGCTGGTTTCCAGCGAAACCCGTCATTCAGAACTGGATCAGTTTAAACAGTCCGGTGTCATAGCTATCCTGCCAAAGCCTTTCAATCACGATCATCTTGTCACCGCCCTTAACTCAACCCTTGATCTGCTCTCCAATGATGAACTGGACCTTGAGTTTTACGACCCGGCCTCTCTGCGGGTTCTGGTCGTCGATGACAGTCGCATGGCACGCAATGTCATTATCAAGGTACTCGGCAATCTGGGCATCGACCAGATTACCCAGGCGGAGGATGGGGCAGAAGCGATCACCCTGTTACCGCAGGGGTTTGATCTGGTGGTAACCGATTTCAACATGCCTCAGGTAAACGGCCTTGAACTGGCCGAACATATTCGTAATTCAGCGGACTACTCCCACCTGCCCATTCTGATGGTCACCAGCGAGTCCCGGCAGACCCACCTCAGTAACGTGGCTAAATCGGGTGTGAATGCGATGACCGACAAACCTTTTGAGCCAGCCACGGTAAAACAGTTACTGACCCGAATTCTGGAAGCCTGAAGCCGGGCCGCCGTTCATTTCACCGGTTTTATTATCAGAAACCCGCTCACAACCCTTCAAGATAACGGTATAATGATGGACTACAACGCCCTATACCTTGCTTTGCAGCAAATCAAGTGTATAATGCCCCCCTTTCCTACCAGCGCAGCCTATACTGTATCAACACAGATACACCCTGCCCTAATTCCAAACAGGTAACACAAATAAATGAATTCAGAAGATCAGCTATCCTTTGCTGAACTTGGCATTGCAGCACCCGTATTAAAAGTTCTGGACGAGATCGGCTATGAGACGCCGTCCCCCATTCAGGCAGCCAGTATCCCTCATCTTCTTGAGGGCAGGGATCTGCTGGGTATCGCCCAGACCGGTACAGGTAAAACTGCTGCCTTCTCTCTGCCACTGCTGTCCCGGCTTGATCTGAAGAGCCGTAACACGCAGCTTCTGATTCTGGCACCCACCCGTGAACTGGCGATTCAGGTAGCTGAAGCCTGTCAGACCTATGCCCGTAACCTGCCGGACTTCCACGTCCTGCCAATCTACGGTGGTCAGGCCTATGACAGCCAGTTGCGCCAACTGAAGCGTGGTGCTCAGGTGGTTGTCGGCACTCCGGGCCGGGTCATGGACCATATGCGTCGTGGCTCCCTGAAGCTGAACAACCTGCAGGCACTGGTACTGGACGAAGCCGATGAGATGCTGCGCATGGGCTTCATCGACGACGTTAAATGGGTTCTGGAACATACTCCGGAAACCCGCCAGATTGCTCTGTTCTCAGCAACGATGCCGACCGAGATCAAAACCGTTGCCCAGAACCATCTGGACAATCCGGCTGAAGTACGGATCAAAGCGAAAACCGCAACAGCAACGACCATTACCCAGAAATACCTGCGGGTTTCCGGCAATCAGAAGCTGGACTCCCTGACCCGGATTCTGGAGATGCAGTCGTTCGATGCCATGCTGATCTTTGTGCGCACAAAATCGGCGACCGTGGAACTGGCTGAAAAATTGTCTGCCCGTGGTTATGCCTGTGAAGCGCTGAACGGTGATATTTCACAGAACCTGCGTGAACGCACCATCGACCGCCTGAAGAAAAGCCAGATCGACATTCTGATCGCGACCGATGTCGTTGCCCGTGGTCTGGACGTAGAGCGTATCAGCCACGTACTCAACTACGATATTCCGTACGACACCGAATCCTACATCCACCGTATTGGCCGTACCGGCCGTGCGGGCCGCGAAGGTGAGGCGATCCTGTTCGTTTCTCCACGCGAGCAGCGGATGCTGAAAGCGATCGAACGCGCGACCCGCCAGAAGATCGAACCGATGCAACTACCCTCTACCGATGCTATCAACGAAAAACGTGTACAGCGTTTCGTAGATCGCATCAGCAACACCATCGAGAGCGAAAATCTGGAGTTCTACCACAACCTGCTGACCGAATATCAGCAGGAGCATGAAGCCGATCCTCTGGTGATCGCCGCTGCTCTGGCGCAGCTACTTCAGGGCAAAACTCCGCTGCTGATGGAAGAGCAGGCACGTCCGCCACGCGCTGAGCGTGAAGACCGTGGCGATCGCGGTGAGCGTGGTAACAGACGGATGCCGAAAAATTTCTCCTCACGCGCTAAGCCGCTGAAAGACCATCCGGATGTTGAGATGCGTCGCTACCAGATCTGGGTTGGCCATGAGCATGGCGTTGCACCGAAAAACATCGTCGGCGCTATCGCTAACGAAGCGGATCTGGATGCTAACTTTATCGGCAGCATCGATATCTATGATGACTTTTCTACGGTAGACCTGCCAGGCGGCATGCCTAAGTCTGTACTGGCACAACTGCGCAAAGCGGTTGTCTGCGGTCAGCGCCTGAATATTAAAGATCTTTCTGAAGACCAGAAAGAGGGACGTGGTGGCCGCCGTCGCGGCAATAATGGCCACAAACCACCTCGCCGTCACAAGAAAGACACAAAAAAGAGTAAAGATAGCTAAGGAGCCTGCGAATAAGTCCTGCTAGTGCTCTGCAATTCCTGAAGCCTGCAGATACCGGCTACAGGGCCTGATCGCAGACTCCCTCCCTGATCAAAATACAATCAGGACCGGTTAGTTCCCATCTTCACCGGGTATTCTGCCACCCCTTCGCAGAATATCCGGTGCTCTCTAAGGGATTAGACATAAAAAAAGCAAGCCACCGGCTTGCTTTTTTTCTTTCAGAAATTCGGCTTATTCTGCCGTTACCACCATAATCGCTTCAACTTCAATATCCGCATCTTTCGGCAACTGCTTCACCGCAAAGGCCGCGCGTGCCGGGTACGGCTCAGAGAAGTAGCGTGCCATCACTTCATTTACGGTCGCAAAGTGACTCATATCTGACAGCAGAATGGTAACCTTAACCACATCAGCCAGAGTGCCTCCCGCTGCTTCAGCGACTGCCTTCAGGTTACTGAATACCTGTTCAGCCTGAGCCTCAAACGATTCGGTCACCATCTCCATGGTCGCCGGAACCAGTGGAATCTGGCCGGAAAGATAAACCGTGTTACCGACACGTACAGCCTGAGAATAGGTGCCGATTGCAGAAGGGGCATTCTCGGTACTGATAATACTTTTATTCATGGTTGTCCCTATCAGAGTTGATATGATTTTCAGCTATGGATTATAAGCCAAACCGCCGCCCAGGGCCGTGCCACAGGGCGGCAGTTTGTTAACTTCTGGCGGCGATACGTAAGCGCACCCGGTTGGGTAGTTTAGGGTTGAAGATACACTGGATCTCCGCATTGCTTTCACGCTCGTAATACATCAGTACTCCGGCACCCTGATCAAACCAGCGCGCTTTATCAAAGTCCTGACTGTGCCAGTAGGAGGCCCACAGAGAGGAACCTGCGGCACGCCGTTTAAAAGCCAGACGGCAGGACTCTTTTGCCTGCTCCTGATAGCGATCCTGCCAGCATTCAAGGTCTTTTTTGCAACGGCTGAAAGCTACCCGGGTATTGGTTCGTTTGTAGAACTGCACACACTGACTGCGCAGTGCTGCGTTAGCGTATTCACGGCATTTGCTGAGATCCGCTTCATTGGTCTGGGCCCAACCCTGCAGAGGCAGGAACAACAAGATCAGAGGTAATAACTGGCGCATGGTCTTTCCCTGGGTTTGCACAGATTCAGAGTGCAGTTTACACCGCCCTCAAATATCTAACCAGTCAGGATCGAATGGCGTATAATTGGCCATTTTCCCGGATATACCCTATGCAACGCGCCGACCTGCTTCTGGTTGAACTGAACCTTGCTCAATCCCGCACCCACGCCCAGCGACTGATTAAAAATGGTCAGGTTGAAGCCTGTATCAAAGATCACTGGCAGACGTTGACCAAGCCGGGACTGAAACTGGAAACCGACACCCAGTTTCGGATCGAGGAGGATCTGGCAGACCGTTTCGTCTCTCGCGGTGCACTTAAACTGCTCGGCGCACTGGAGCGCAGCGGTTTGTCTGCAGAGGGTCTGACCGCCATAGACGTGGGTCAGTCGACCGGTGGCTTTACCGATTGTCTGTTACAGGCGGGTGCCGCCACGGTCGTGGGTATTGAGGTGGGTCACGATCAGTTAGCCGGGAAACTGCGACAGGACAGCCGGGTTCACTGCTACGAAGGGATGAACGCCCGGGAGCTCCCCAAAGCACAGTTACTCGAGCACACCGCAGGCAACGGCTTTGATCTGGCTGTCATGGACGTTTCTTTTATCTCGCAGTGTAAAATTCTGCCCTCACTGGCCGGGCTGATTGCCCCGGGCGGTACGCTGATCAGTCTGGTTAAACCACAGTTTGAAGTCGGCAAGGCCGGCGTAGGTCGCGGCGGTATCGTCCGCGACAGTAGCCTTTACGCTGAAGTCAGAACCAAGGTTGAGGATTGTTGCAAAACGCTGGGCCTTGAGCCCCGCGATTATTTTGAAAGCCCGATAAAAGGCGGAGACGGCAACCGGGAGTTTCTCCTGATCGCCGCGAAAGTCACTTCTTAACCGTGTAGTTGTAAACGATCTCGACTGCACTGCCGCCGTTTTCGTAGTGCACCTTTTCGCAGAGATCGGTCACCAGAGCAATGCCACGCCCGGAAAACATATTGTCCCCTTTGCTGCGCTTACTCAGCCAGTGATCATAGTCAAAGCCATCACCACTGTCTTCCACCCGTACCATCAGCCGACCGCCGGAAGACAAACGGGTGTGCTGCATAAACAGAGAAACCGAGCCGGTATTGAGACACTCCATCCGCTTTTCGCGCTCGCTGAAATAACTGGCAAACCCTTCCGGAGAAGATTTCATGCTCGATTCCAGCTTCAGTACCCCGTGGTCCAGCGCGTTCACGTAAAGTTCGGTCAGGATACTGAACACACTGTGCCAGTGATCACCGCCTCCCTCTGTTTCCTGTAACCGGCTCAGGGCCTGGGCAACCGGATTAATACGTGCCAGACTTTTGCCTTGCAGCTCCAGACTCCAGTTCCAGGTGTCCAGCGCCGCATCATCCGGCTCAACACCCGATTCACTGGCGACCTCCGCAGAAAATCCCTGCGCCGTCACCCGGCCGGGAACATCAATCATGGAGATATCATCTTTCTGGGTATGGGAGCCAACAAAGTCGTAGAGCCCTTTTAGAACCAGATCCACCAGACAACTGTCACTGCTCTGACCAAGCGCTGCAACCGCTGCAAGCAGACGCTCCTCACCAAACTGCTCCCCTTCAGCATCTTCCGCTTCCAGCACCCCGTCACTGAGCAGCAGGATTCGATCCTCCGGCTCAAGTTGGGTATGCTCAAAATGAAGCTCATGCAGGTTCGCAACGATACCCAGCGGTGGGTGATTAGAGAGCACCCGCTTTAATAAGCGCCCCTGAGAGATCACCAGAATATCCGGTAAGCCACCGTTCCAGATCTTTGCACTGCCATCATGGGCCAGCGTCACCATGCCACAGGCAAGGAACATCCCGGTCGGCAGCAGGCGCTGTAACTTGCGGTTGATCTGGGCCAGAATATCTTCCGCATCATAACCTTTCGTGGTCATGGCCCGGAATGTCTCAGACAGAGGCAGTGCCCCCACGGTGGATGTCAGGCCATGGCCGGTGAAATCACCGAGCAGCACATTCAGTTCACCATTGGGCCGAAACGCTGTCAGCAAGACATCGCCACTGAAAGTCTCGGCGGGCTGTTTGTGGATGCGTACCTGATCCAGCGCAACATTACTCGACTCAACGGCACCGCTGAGCAGTTGCTCGGCAACCTCCTCTTCACGGGCGCGCAGATAATAGAGCTGGTTAACCTGTCGATAGAGTTCTGCAATACGGCGCAGGGCAATGATCTTACCCTCCAGTAACTCGAACGGAAATGGTCGCTGAATATAATCGTCCCCGCCCACGCCAATGGCATTTCGAATCACATCCTGACCTTCAGCGCCGGTCACAAAAATTACCGGAATAAAGCGGTCTTCGGCCAGTGCTTTTATCCGCCGGGTCGCCTCAATACCATCCATACCGGGCATGTTGATATCCATCAGGATCAGGCTCGGCTGGAGCTCGATAAACTTTTCGATGGCCTCCTCACCGGTGCAGGCAAATGCCACCTCAAGCCCCATTCCACGGATCATCTGACCGAGAATCTCGCGGTTCAGACGGACATCATCAACGATCAGGACCAGCTTTTCGCTGTCCATCGACTGGCCTGGCTGCGGCATGATTAGTTCTCGATGGTTACAAACTGATCAAAATTGGCGATCATCAGAATTTTGCGTACTGACTCGTTGGGTTTGCTGATGATCACCCGACCACCCAGCTTCTCCGCATGCTCCTTGAGCAGCAGGATCATGCCCAGCGCGGAGCTGTCCATGTAGGTGGCTTTCGACAGATCAACCTTGAAGGTGGTACCGGCAGCACTGACATTACGGTAGGCGTCACGGAAGCCCTGATGCAGGGAATAATCAAACTGCTGCGAAACATTGATGTTAACGGTTTTGCTGTCGCTCGCGTTGTTAACGGATATTGTCATACTACATTCTCACTATAAGAAACTGATCCTGCCGGTTTAAGCCCGACAGATTTAAAACAATTCGATGTCGCCTTCATCCATGTCATTCTGAGCAACCGTGCGCATCTGGTTGCGGCTCTGCGCCTCCTGGCGCAGTTCACGGCATCGGGTCATACAATGCTCAGCCGCTTCCGGATTGACCTGATTATCTGCAGTGACCACATTCGAGATCAGCGCAGAAACCTCATTCAGGGAGTTCACATTGTGTTCTACCGAAGCCAGCGCCTGAGAGGAGATATCCTCAAACTGCAGTGAGCGTACCGCCTGATCCACACTGCCGCTCAACTGCTGACCAATATCGGAGATCTGCATTACCTTCTCATTCAGGTAATGGTTCATATTCGCCATATGCTCCAGCATATGGGCCATTTTATCCTTAGTGCCGATGGTATCGCTCATATCGGTTGAGGCCATGCTACCCACGGTGTTACGCAGGACTTCGATGGTCTCTTTTGCCGAACCGATCTCTTCGCGGATCTGATTATTCAGTTGTGCTGAGTTAATCGACAGGGTTCTGACTTCATCGGCGACCACCGCAAAACCACGTCCGGCTTCACCGGCACGGGCCGCTTCGATACTGGCGTTCAGTGCCAGCAGGTTGGTCTGACTGGCCAGCCCTTCTACGTTTTCGATCAGGCCAAAAATCCCGTCCAGTTTTTCCACCATATCATCAATATGGTGCACCGTTTCCAGACTGTTTTTGCTGACATCCACCATCACCTTAACAAACTGATCAAGGGTATAACCGGTTTCATTGATAAAGCCCTGAATGCTGAAACCTTCACTGTTACCCTCTCCCTCATGTGTCTGGTCGATGATTTCAGTGGTCAATGCTGCCTGCTGGCTGGCCAGCGAGTGCATGGTATGAAAGCTGTCGCTGAGCAGGTGCACCGATTCTTTTATCAGGCCGTCAACCCGGTTAACCTCCTGATTCACGATCATCGCATCATGCACCAGTGTCTCAGACACTTCACCGATCGCATTGCGCAGATGAGTGTCCACCGGATCACCGGGCTCTGCTTCAACTTTTTTCTGCGCTGCCGGCGCTTCGCTCTTTTGCAGCAGAAGGATCAGGACTGCCACCACGACAACAGCGATGGCGGCCCACTCGATCAGCGCTGCCAGACCCAGCAGTTTCGATACGGCCAGAACAATGGCTGCAACCAGGGCCAGCACCAAAATCAACTTTTTCTGTTTCATCCGAATAACCTCACTCATCCCGAGCTACGACAGGTGTTTAACCAGTTGTTTCGCAATCTTATCTAACGCCACGACTTCCCGTGCAGCACCAAGCCTCACCGCAGCCCCGGGCATTCCCCAGACCAGACTGCTGGCTTCATCCTGCACAATGGAATAGGCGCCAAGATCGACCAGACGCTTCATCGCTGCAGCCCCATCCTCCCCCATGCCGGTCAGCATCACGGTGGTGATATTACGCTGATCAAGCGCTTCCAGTGAATCGAACATCACTTCAACAGAAGGCTTATGACGATTCACCGGCGCCCGGGGATCCAGCTTACAGACATGTTCATGGCCATACTGAACCACCGTCAGGTGGTAATCTCCCGGTGCAATATAAACGCTGCCCGGATGCAGTACATCGCCATCACTCGCCTCTTTAACATTCAGGGTACAGTTCCGGTCCAGCCGGTTAGCAAAACGCTCACTGAAACTGGCCGGAATATGCTGGGTGACGATAATCGGCGGCATAGTCGCCGGCAATTGCACCAGAATATCGTGCAGCGCTTCTGTACCACCGGTGGAAGAGCCAATGGCGATCAGCTGATTGTGACGCTTAACGCCTCCCTGAAGAGGGATAGTACTGGCCGCAGGCTCTTTTGCCGCACTCGGGCGTCTAAATTTCAGTTTATTACTGGTTGAAGCGGCGGTTTTAACCTTGCCAATCAGCTCCTGCTGAAACTGCTGTAATGCACTGTCAGACTCAGCGGTGGACGGCTTGGCGATAAAATCAACCGCCCCCAGCTCCAGCGCCTGAAGCGTTGCATCCGCCCCTTCGTGGGTCAGTGTTGACAGCATGACCACCGGCATCGGGTTCAGTTTCATCAGATTTTTGAGGAAGGTCAGGCCATCCATTTTCGGCATTTCAATATCCAGCGTCAGCACATCCGGCTTTAACTGTTTAATTTTGTCCCGTGCATCATAAGGATCCACAGCAGCCCCTACCACTTCCAAACCTGGATCTTGCGACAACAGCTCCGTGAGGATACTGCGGACAACCGCAGAATCATCAACCACCAGTACCCGGGTAATATCCATAGGCTTAACTAGTACCTTCAAAACAGTTCTACATCTGTATCATCAAGATGCTGATTAACATCGACCTGATAGGAGCGCTCGGCCTCAATCAGGCGCTGGTCTTCACGATGATCCAGCTTATTAACCAACATCCTGCCTTCCAGCGGAAAGTAAGCCACTTTCCGCGCCTGATCACCGCCTAAATCTGAAGCTATCAGGTTTAGGCTTTCATCCTCAATATACTTAAGAATAAAGTCTATATTCTGCTGACCTATATTACTCATGCCGGCAATCATCCGGCCGCCTCCCGTCAGCTTGACCTGCATGTTATGACGACTGCAGCCATGCTTCATCAATTCATTGATCAACTGCTCCATCGCAAACAGTCCATAACGGGATGAACGGCACAGATCATCGCGTGCATCCCCTTCCGGCAACATAAAGTGGTTCATTCCGCCAAAACCGGCAACCGGATCATGGATACAGGCGGAGATACAGGATCCCAGCACAGTAGTGATCACCAGTTCGGTATTGGCAACGAAATAATCGCCGGGATAAACCTTAACCGCATAACACTTCCAGCGCGGCTCCCAGAACAGTTTGGCTCCGCTGAAGTCGTGTAACAGGGTCGGGGTCAGCATCTGGTCGCCCATCAGACTAGCCAACCTTGCGATAGATGGTTTTGCCCACCAGTTCAAACATTTTTGCCTGACGCGCCAGCGATTCAGAATGCCCGACAAACAGATAACCGTTGGGCTTCAGTAGCTGCGCCATGCGTTCCAGCAGGTTTGTCTGGGTGTTCTGATCAAAATAGATCATCACGTTTCGACAGAAGATAAAATCCAGCGGCCCCTGCATCGGCCAATCCTGCATCAGGTTAAGGTATTTAAAGGTCAGCATTTTCTGCAGTTCCGGTCTCACTTTAACCTGCCCCTGATTTTTCCCTTTGCCTTTCATAAACCAGCGACGGATCTGAGCCTGTGGTAAAGCCTTCAGGCGATCATGGGCATAGATCCCGGCCTGAGCGCTGCCGAGCACCTTAGAATCGATATCCGTAGCCAGCAGCCGTACATCCCAGTTGGTTGTATCTACGCCGGCTTCACAGAGTGTTATCGCCAGACTGTAGGGTTCCTCACCCAGAGAACAGCCGGCCGACCAGCCGCGCAAACGCCGCTGCCCACTGGCTTTAATCTCCGGAAGAATGGTGTCTCGAATAAATTCAAAGTGATGACGTTCACGAAAGAAGGCCGTGAGGTTAGTCGTCAGCGCATTGATAAACTGGGAAAATTCGGCCGGATTTTTATCCAGATGCTCGAAGTACTCGGCAAAACTGTTCAGCTTCAGCTCACGCAGCCGGCGTACCAGCCGGTTGTAGGCCATATCCTGTTTGTGATCTGCCAGCACAATTCCCGCATAATCGTACAGTTCGTCCCTAACCCTGATGAAATCCGCCCGTGAGAAAACAAACTCACGGTCTCTTTCAGGCTCTTTCGACATATCGTTTCCTTATGGCGGGCAACAACGAACAGCTAAAGCGGATAACCGGCTCCCTCATGGGGAGCCGGTCGGGAAGATTCAGTGCTCAGAACTCTTCCCATTCGTCATCACTGCCACCGGCCGGAACTATTGGCTGCGGCGGCAGATTACGTTTAACTTCCGGTTTTTTCTCTGCCGGTGCGCCCTGCTTTGCCAGTTCCCGAATCCGGTTAACCGAGCCCGTTGCCGGGGCCGCAGCAGCAACCTGTGCCTGAGATTCAGAAACCACAAACTGATTAACAAGACGTTGCAGTTGTCCTGCCTGATCTTCCATAGAGGAGGAAGCGGCTGCCACCTCTTCCACCAACGCAGCGTTCTGCTGGGTCCCCTCATCCATCTGGGTCACGGCAATGTTCACCTGCTCGATACCGATCGCCTGCTCACGGCTGGCGGCGGCTATCTCACTGATGATTGTAGAGACATTTTTGATCGCTTCCATGATCTCAGCCAGGGCTTTGCCGGATTCATCTACAAACAGGCCACCCTCTTCCACTTTTTCCACGCTGTCGCTGATCAGCTCTTTGATCTCTTTCGCTGCGCTGGCACTGCGCTGTGCCAGACTGCGTACTTCAGAGGCAACCACCGCAAATCCACGTCCCTGTTCACCGGCACGGGCCGCTTCCACCGCGGCGTTGAGCGCCAGCAGGTTGGTCTGGAAGGCGATCTCATCAATCACGCCGATGATTTCGGCAATTTTGGTAGAGCTGGCACGGATATCACCCATTGAGTGAACCACTTTGTTGGAGATTTCTCCGCCTTTCTCAGCCAGACTCTGGGCATCCGTTGCCTGCTTACGTGCCTCATCTGCGTTATCCGCGTTCTGTTTCACCGTACTGGTCATCTGCTCCATGCTGGCTGCAGTTTCCTGCAGGCTGGCAGCCTGAGCTTCTGTCCGGCTACTCAAAGTCGCATTCCCGCTGGAAATTTCCGAAGCACCGGTAGTGATACTCTGGCCGGCAGAACGAATCTCACCCACCATGTTATTCAGATTGCTGATCGAACTGTTCAGGGAGTCATTCAGCTCCGCAAATTCGCCCTGGAAGTCACCGCTCATCTGCTGGGTCAGATCACCGTCAGACAGTGCATTCAGTACCCGCTTCACTTCACGCATAGGTTCAACCACTGCATCCAGCATCTGGTTAACCCCGGTGGCGATGTTCTTCATAAAGCCAGAGTAAATTGATACATCCAGACGCTCGTTCAGCTCGCCCTGAGAGGCTTTCTGGATCAGATTCTCAACCTGTTCTTCCGCAATAAGCTGATCGGTAATATCCATCCACTCAACCACAGTACCCAGGCGGTTGCCGGTTTCATCGATAACCGGATTGGCGATCAGGCTGAAGCTGCGTTTACCCACTCGGATTTTGCCGCGGTAGGTCGATTTCAGGCTCTCCAGCATCCGCCGCTGATGATCCGGGTTCTTGTGGAACAGGTCAAAATTGGAGCCCAGTATTTTATCGGTGTCAAAGTCTGGCAGTTGCTCACGGATATCCTCCTGAGCGTTGCGCATCATGTCCAGTACCGCTTCGTTACAGTAGATAATCTCACCGTCATTGTCGGCCAGCATGACATTGGAGGAGACGTTATCCAGCGCCACTTTGATACGCTGAGCACGACGCCCGGCTTCTTTCGCGTCATTGACCTCATAGCCCAGTTTCACGGCAAGGATTTTAACAATCCGCTTCAGTTCACCTGCTTCACCCGCTTCATCCAGCGGAATGGGTGCCAGATACTCACCCTCGGTGACATCCAGCATATGCCGTTTCGCCTGATTCAGTGGCTTGATCACTTTGCTGGACATGCAACTGTTGGCACCAAACAGCATAATCAGGAACGCAACGATCGGCCCGATCATCAGACTGGCACCCGGCAGGCCTGCCAGATAGAGCCCGGCATCAATCAGCAAAGCAGCCACAACCGCAATAATCGCGTACTGCGTCAACTGACTGGACAAATTGGAGCTGGAAACAGAGCCCGGTGCCGGCAGGCTGGCTTCATTACGCTTCAGCTTGGCATAGAGCGCACTGGAAGCCGCGACCTCTTCTTCACTGGGGCGGGTGCGAACCGACATGTATTCAACGATCTCGCCATTCCGGAAGATCGGCGTCACATTGGCCTTAACCCAGTAGTAATCGCCATTTTTACAGCGGTTTTTCACCAGCTTGGACCACGGACGACCCAGCTTCAGGGTATCCCACAGATCCTTAAAGGCTGCCGGAGGCATATCCGGGTGACGAACCACATTATGGTTCTTACCCACCAGCTCCTCACGACTGAAACCACTGACCTCGACAAAATCGGGATTGGTGTAGGTAATGATCCCTTTAAGGTCCGTCTTTGTTACAAGTTCCTGACCATCTCTGAGCTTTACCTCTCGATCTGTAACCGGCTCATTGATCTTCATTGTTTAACCTCCGCACCCAGTGCTTAAACATCGCTTCTTGCTGGCTGTTCAATGGCCAGTTCATCGGAATTCATCAGTTCATCGATGTCCATCAGGACAATCATTTTATCTTCCTGCGCAACCAGACCGGTGATGAACTCAGTGTTTATCACCCCTCCGATCTGCGGTGCCGGCTGAATCTGATCAGCCGACAGGGTATAGGTTTCAGCAACCGCATCCACCACGATCCCCATCACTCGTTCACAACTTCCGCTGTCTACCTTGATTACAATCACCACGGTGGTGGGTCCGTATTCCAACCGTTTCAGGCCAAAACGCTGGCGCAGATCGATCACCGGAATGATCGCTCCACGCAGGTTCAGAACACCTTTAAGGTATTCAGGCATATCCGGGATATGGGTCACCGGAGTCCAGCCCCTCAGCTCCTGAACCCTGAGGATATCGATACCGTACTCTTCGTTATCCAGCAGGAAACTGAGGTATTGCTGACCATCGACCTGATGGCCCGCCTGCCCGGTCTCCAACTGCCATTCAGCGTCCGTCATGCCACGACTCCCCGCGGGTTGTGCCCCTGTTCATTGTGAAATATTTCATTCCGTTTCTGCGCCGCCTTCGCGGTTTCAAAGTCCAGTCCGCGTTTCATCAAACCGGCAATATCAAGGATCAGCGCAACACTGCCATCACCGAGGATGGTCGCACCGGCAAAGCCTTCAAGCCGTTTGAAATTAACTTCGAGACTTTTGATCACCACCTGCTGCTGGCCATAGAGCTCATCCACCACCAGCCCTACTTTCTGGCCGCCGTTTTCTACAATGGCGATCAGACTGTTGTCGGCCTGCTCTTCAAGTTGCGGCAGTTTGAACAGGGAGCGCAGATTAATCAGCGGGATATATTCGTCACGGAAATGCAGCAGTTTGTGCTCGCCGGCAATCGGGCTCATGGCATTTTTATCAGCCAGAATCGTTTCGACAATGGAGATCAGCGGTACGATGTAGGTCTGCTCCTCGACCCGGATCAGTTGCCCGTCGAGAATCGCCAGCGTCAGCGGCAGACTGACGCTGAAGGTGGAGCCGTGTCCCGGCTCCGATTTAACCTGAACATGGCCACCCAGGGATTCAATATTCCGACGCACCACGTCCATACCCACGCCGCGACCGGACAGATCGCTGACCGCATCGGCGGTGGAGAAACCGGGCTTGAAAATCAGTTCATTGATTTCGCTGTCAGAAAGCTGCTGATCGGCAGTAATCAGGCCGTTATCCAACGCTTTCTGATAAATTTTTTCGGTATTCAGGCCACGCCCGTCATCGGTGATATCGATAATGATAAAGCCACCCTGATGGTAAGCATCCAGCTCAACCCGACCGGTTTCAGACTTACCCGCGGCGACGCGTTCTTCAGGCATTTCCAGACCATGATCCAGAGAGTTACGGATCAGGTGAACCATAGGGTCACCGATCTTCTCCATCACGGTTTTATCAATCTCGGTCTGCTCACCCTTGATAATCAGTTCAACTTTTTTGCCCAGCTTACCGCTGACATCATGGACCAGACGCGGGAAACGGTTAAATACGAAGCTGATTGGCAGCATTCGCACCCGCATCACATCTTCCTGCAGATCCCGGGTGTTACGTTCCAGTTGTTCGAGACCTTCCTGCAGCCGCTCCACTTCAGAGCCTGCTGCAATCTCAGCCAGTTCAGCACCCACCTGCCCCAGCATCGCCTGAGTGATTACCAGCTCACCCACACGGTTGATCAGCGCATCAATCTTATCGGTATCCACCCGGATAGAGCTGCTTTCTGCAGCCGCTTTTGGCTTACGTGCTGCGCTGGCCGCAGGTTTAGCGGCAGCGGCCGCAGCCGGTTTGCCCGGAGCGGCAGGTTTGAGGAGAGGACACAGGTTCAGCCTGCGCGGCAGCCTGCACCGGAGCGGCTTCTTCAGCTACCGGTTCAATCGGGGACTGCAGCGCTTCGATCTGCAGATCGCACTCATCCTCAACCCATTCAAAAACTTCGGCTACCTCTTCCCGGTCACAGTCAGAGTAAATCTCCAGCTCCCAACTGAGGTAGATCTTTTCCGGGTCCAGCTCCGTCAGATCCGGCAGCGCCTGCGCCACAGGCGAAACCACCAGGCGCCCCAGCTCAGCCAGGGCCTGAAACATGTACGCCGGTTCATTTCCGGTTTCCAGCAAGCTCGGTTTAGGCCGGAAACTTATCCGCCAGCCCGACACCTGCCCGGACTGCCCTGCTGCCGGGGCCTCTGTTAACGCAGTTTCGGAGCAGCGGCGAATATTCAGCTCGCACTCGTCTTCCACCCACTCAAACACTTCGCGGATTTCCGCTTCGTCACAGTCCGAGTGCAACCGCAGGGTCCAGTTAAGGTGAATCTGTTCCGGATTCAGCTTGGAGAGTTTCGGCAACTTTTCAGGGTTTACCTGCACCTCCAGACGGCCAGATTCGGCCAGAGTCTGGAACATAAAGATCGGTTCATGGCCCGCCTGTAACAGGTCAGCATGGGGCAGGAACTCAATCTCCCAGTACCCCTTACCGGATGTCCCGTCGGATGTTTCGACCGGCATCGGCGTCTCGTCAGGGGTTTCAGCCACCCCCTCTGCGCCTAAGGCCTGCTCGAGCCGCTGTCGAACCTGAGCAATCACATCCGCATCCGCTTCAGGCCCCTCCTGAGTCGCTTCGAGCAGCATCTTCATGCAGTCGACCGACTCCAGCAGCAGATTTACCAGCGGCGGTGTAATGCTCTGTTTACCGCTGCGCAGTTCATCCAGCAGGGTTTCGACCACATGGGTAAAGTCCGCAACTTCGCTGAAACCGAACGTGCCGGCACCGCCTTTGATGGAGTGGGCGGCCCTGAATATTGTATTGATCGTTTCTTCATCGGCCGAATCCAGATTCAGCAGGCTGGACTCCATCACCTCCAGCCCTTCGTAACTTTCTTCCATGAAAGTCGCAATAAACTGTGAAAGATCAATAGACATAGGTTTCTACCGTACGACGCGTTTAATAGTGCTGAGCAGCTTTTCCGGGTTAAATGGCTTCACCAGCCATCCGGTAGCGCCTGCCGTTTTACCACGCTGCTTCATCTCGGGTGAGCTCTCGGTTGTCAGCACCAGAATAGGGGTAAATTTGAAAGCAGGCAGCTTACGCAACTCTCCACACAGGGTAATGCCATCCATAATTGGCATGTTCACATCGGTCAGGACCAGATCGAATCGTGCGCCCTGAGCCTTGGTCAGAGCCTCCTGCCCGTTTCCGGCCTCTACAACCTGATAACCCTCCTGTTTCAGGGTAAAGGTCACCATATTTCTCAGGGAAGCCGAGTCATCAACAACTAAGATGCTAGCCATGTAAATCTCTCCAAAACATCAGGGGGCAAGTAATTAATCTGCATTGAGTGAAAGGGACTGACTCAGGCCAAGCTGTTCAGCCGTCTCAATAAGAACAGTGGATGGGTTTTGCCACTGGCAGGATTTATTCGCAGCACTGGCTTTGCGCACAAAGGCCAGCAGCAACTGCATCGCAGCGGTATCTACCCGGGCAAGCTGATCGGCTTCGAGCAGCAGAGGCTCAGGTTCATTAACCAGATCAATCAGCTTATTTTTCCATTCTGTGACATTTGCTATAGAGAGCTCTTCGGGCAATTTAAGGGTACTACCAGTAGCCATAGATTGTTTTCCTTTGTTCCACTGAGCGATCAGGTTCTGGTAAGTACTTCCATACCGAACGGGCGACCAACAAATCTCATTATAAAATTCGCTTAACTACAATAATATGTCAAAGGGTTTTCCAGAAAACCATATGATTTTTCGGCTTTTTTTGACTTTCCTACTACTCAGGTAGTAAAGCTGGTTAATCTTTATCCGCTGCTCACACTGCCCTTTCCCGGCTTCAGCTCTGCAACTGCAACCGGGCGATACTTCTTCTTTCTTTTGTTCGGCGCAGGATCGCGGCCTTCTCCTCTTCACTTTCTTCGCTCCAGGCCAGAATTTCAGACAACGAGCGATAGCAGCCCAGACAGACATCGTTATCATCCAGGCAGCAGTTTCGGATACAGGGAGAAGCGTTTTGTTTTTTAGCCTTGCGTGGATCAGTAAGCATGTTTCGTTCCTTGATAGATGCCGGGGGCAGCAGAGAGCACCGATTTATCGTGAAGTTCAGCCATTAAGCATAGCAGAAAGCTGAACAAAACCTGTCTGGGGAACCTATTCCTTTGTGTTGCATCAAAAGCGGAGGTAGCCAAGCCTTAATTAACCCACAGGTGAAGAGCATGAACAAACTGATTCCCGTCTCCCTATTAACCCTGAGCATGCTGTTACAGGCGCCATTGGCCAGCGCCGGCAGCAACGCAAAAGAGATGCCCGCGAGTACGCCCCCGCTGGCTGAAAACCTAGCTCTGGCGACATTTGCCGGCGGCTGTTTCTGGTGCACCGAAGCCGACTTTGAAAAACTGGAGGGCGTAGTACAGGCGATTTCCGGCTACAGCGGCGGCGAAGAAACTAACCCCACTTATAAGCAGGTTTCTGCCGGCCGTACAGGACATACGGAAGCGGTTCAGATTTACTATAACCCTCAGGTCATCTCCTACGAGGGACTATTGCAGCGGCTCTGGCGTGAAATGAATCCATCCGATGGTGATGGTCAGTTCGTAGATCGTGGCAAACAGTATCGCCCTGCCGTGTTCTACCACAATCAGGCGCAGAAACAGTTAGCAGAAGCTTCACTGGCCGCACTGCAGCGCTCCGGCGTTTTCCCCAAACCTATGGCCACCGAAGTAAAACCTTTTACAACGTTTTATCCGGCCGAGGAGTACCATCAGGATTACTATTTCAAAAATCCGATCCGTTACAGTTATTACCGCAATGGCTCCGGTCGGGATCAATTCCTGAAACATATCTGGGGAGAGCAACTGGAACTCGACTACAGCCAGTTCAGTAACCAGCAATCCGCAGCAGACTTCCCGGCGGGCAGGTATGTGAAACCCTCCGAACACTATCTGCGTCATACCCTCTCTGATCTGGAATATGAAGTGACTCAGGAAGATGGCACCGAGCGCGCCTTTGATAACCCCTACTGGGACGAAAAACGCGAAGGGATTTATGTGGATATTGTCAGTGGTGAGCCGCTGTTTTCCTCTACCGACAAATACAAATCCGGCACCGGATGGCCCAGCTTTACCCAACCCATTCAGGGTGTTTCGATTGTAGAGAAAGAGGACAACTCACTGTTTATGACCCGCGTGGAAGTACGTAGCCCGATCGCGGATTCGCACCTCGGCCATGTGTTCAGTGATGGACCTGCCCCAACCGGTCTGCGCTACTGTATCAATTCAGCAGCGCTGCGCTTTGTGCCAAAAGAGGAGTTAGAACTGCGCGGTTACGCAGAGTACAGCCAGCTATTTAAGTAAACAGACAGGTGGTTAAGTAAACAGACAGGGGGAGTGGTTGATACCACTGCCCCGCTGGCTTACTGCTGACGATTCCAGTCGATACAGGCCTCTAACGTCACCCCGGAGCCCCCGAAGATATCCAGCGCACTGCCAATCGTCAGGTCGACCCTACCGGCCGATAAGTGTTTTACCCGTTCCAGATCGTCCAGTGAACGTGCGCCACCGGCATAGGTGACCGGGATCGGTGAAGCCTTACCGAGCAGCTCCACCAGCTCCTGATCGATTCCCGCCTGCAGCCCTTCTACATCCGCTGCGTGGATCAGAAATTCGGCACAATGATCACCCAGCGCCTGCAGCGTTTGCGCATTAACCGAGGTCTCGGTTACGGTCTGCCAACGGTCAGTGGCGATGTTCCAGCCACTTTCCGTACGACGGCAGCTCAGGTCAAGAATCAGTCGATCGGCACCGGTTTCTGCCTTTATTTTTTCCAGTCGTGACCAGCTAAACTGGCCATCTTCAAACAGATAGGAGGTTACGATCAGATGCGATGCGCCCGCCTCAAGGTATTCGGCGGCATTTTCCGGATTAACACCACCGCCAAACTGCAACCCCTGCGGCCAGGTTTTCAACGCCAGCAGCGCCTGCTCTTTGTTACCCGGGCCGAGTGCGATAACGTGCCCGCCGGTCAGGTTATGCTGTTGATAGAGCCGCGCATAGTACGCCGCATCATAAGGGCTGACATAGTTGGTCTGGGCGCCACTGTCCTGCAGACTGCCACCAACGATCTGTTTAACCTGGCCCTGATGCAGGTCGATACATGGACGAAACTGGGTCAAGGGAGTCTCCTAGCTGAAGTCGAACGATGGCGCTATTCTAACGATCGATCCGGGTTTGGTATATTGTTTCTGTGCCGGAATCAACAGATACCTGAAGGGCAGCGCCCCGCATTCAGGCCTCTGCGATTGCAGTCCATTCGGCCGGATTACGCCATGTCTCCATCCAGCCTGCGATCTGATCAGCCGGCATCGGCCGGGCAATCGCATAGCCCTGAGCGTATTCACAGCCCAGTTGCAGTAAGCGGACACCATGTGCGGTTGACTCAACCCCCTCGGCAATCACCTGCCGTCCGAAGGCACGCGCCAGACCCAGCACGCCTTCGATGATCGCCAGATCATCCGGATCTTCCAGCATATCGCGCACAAAGCTCTGATCAATTTTAAGCTCCGCCGCAGGCAGCCGTTTCAGATAGGTCAGCGAGGAGTAGCCGGTGCCGAAATCATCCAGCGAGAACTGTACCCCCATTGCACGGCACTCTTTCATGGTGCGGGATACTTTCTCAATGTCTTTGAGGGCGCAGGTTTCGAGTATTTCCAGTTGCAGACAACCGGGCTCTAACTTAGGGTAAGCGCTCAGTTTCTGCCGCAGGCGTTGCATGAAACGCTCATCCTGAATTTCGATACTGCTGATGTTCACACTGACCCGCAAGTGCACACCCTGCTCACGCCAGTTCGCTAACTGGCTCAGCACCTGAGACAGCACCTGCTGGCCCAACTCTACACTCAGCGCGTGTTCTTCAATTAAGGGCAGAAACTCCGCCGGCGATAACAGCCCCCGTTGCGGGTGCTGCCAGCGCACCAGCGCCTCCATCCCGACCACTTCACCCGTGGCCAGACGAATCTTAGGCTGGTAGTAAACAACAAACTCTCCCTGCTCCAATCCCTGACGGATACTTTGCAGACTGGCATTCAGACCTTTGGCTGCACGGTCTTGCTCAGGATTGAAGAAGTGATAGCAGTTTTTGCCCTCAAGTTTGGCCTGATACATCGCCTGATCGGCCTGACGCATTAACTGGTCCGCACTGATCTCCTCGTCCTGGGGGTAATAGGTCACCCCCAGACTGGCCGATACCTGAAGGCTGAGTTCACCGCTCTGTACCGGACGCGCCGCAGCCCGCAGCAAACGTTCCAGCAACGCAGAGGCATCAGCAACCTGCTTAAAACCGGTCAGCACGGCGACAAATTCATCGCCGCCCAGACGGGCAATGGTATCGCATCTGCGCAGGCAGGCCTTCATTCGCCGGGCCACTTCGATCAGCAGCAGATCCCCCTGATCATGGCCGTAACAGTCGTTGATATCCTTGAACCCGTCCAGATCCAGATAAGCAACCACCACCTGTTCCTGCTCACGGTCCGCCTGTATAAGGGCCTGACCGAGCCTGTCTGCCAACAAAATCCGGTTCGGCAGATCGGTAAGCGCATCATAGTGCGCCACATGTTCCAGGCGCTGCTCATTCATTTTGCTGTGGGTAATATCTGAGAACAAGGCCACATAGTTAGTCAGTTTCCCGGAGCGATCCCTTACCGCACTGATGGTCAGCAGTTCAGCATAGAACTGCCCGGATTTTTTCCGGTTCCAGATCTCACCATTCCAGTGATCATGGTTCTGCAGGTGTTGCCACATATCCTGATAAAACGCTTCACTCTGCATCCCCGAACGGAGAATCCGCGGATTCTGCCCCAGCACCTCTTCACGGCTGTAACCGGTCAGGTCGGTAAAGGTTTCGTTGACCTCAATAATCCGGGCATCAGCATCGGTGATCATGATCCCTTCACGGGCATGGGAGAAAACGCTCGCTGCCATTTTCAGCTCATGCTCCGCCGCCTTCCGGTCGCTGATTTCCGTGTGAGTTCCTGAGATTCTCTGTGGTTTTCCCTGCTGATCCAGCGCGGTAATCCGCCCCTTACTCTGAACCCAGATCCACTGCCCCTGCTTGTGCTTCATACGCATTTCGCATTGAAACGTCGCCTGTTTCCCCTGCAGATGCAGCTCCATCTCCCGCTCGACTTCAGGCAGATCATCCGGGTGCAACAGATTCGTAAAGCAGGCGTAGTTATGCGGTTTTAACTCATCGAGGGTATAGCCGAGCATCCCGGCCCATCGCTCGTTAAAATGACAACTGTCTTCCTGCAGGTTCCATTCCCAGGTACCTACCTGAGTGGCTTCGATAATATCCTGCAGACGCTGGCGAGCGTCCTGTACCGCATTTTCACGCAGGATCAGTTGGTGAGTTCGTTCTTCGACCCGCTGCTCCAGTTTCTGGTTACTGAGCTGTACCTCGCGCTCAGCAGCCTGCCAGCGTGCCCCGATCTGACGTACCAGCAAAATCGATGCGCCAATAATCAGCAGAATCAGCATTGCAGCAATCAGCGCAGTCTGTTCAACATTGGAAGCAAATTGCTCCGCCACCGCAGAAAAATTAGACACGACCCCCAGCGTCCAGCCACTCTGCAAGCGTACCAGCACCAGTAACTGCTCCCGGCCATAGGCCTCACTCAGCGCACCAATGCGGTAGGCATAGCCCTGATCCAGTTCCTGCCAGGCATCGCGCTCGGTGACCAGTTGCCTGATATGTTCATTAGCCCCGGCAGAGAGTCCCGTTTTCACCACCTCGTTGCCCACACGGTCGAGCATAAAGTAGGTTTCACCCAGCCCCATGCGCCCCTGACTGCTGAACAGGGATGTCATCTGGTTGAGATACATCACCCCCCCAAGGTGGGAGAGGATCTCACCTTGGGGATCGAGTATCGGAACATCAATCGCCACGGCCGGCACGCCGTCAGCCCCCACAAATGTATTCGACAGTACCGATTTCTTCATCGCCGTCGCCCGGCGGAAATATTCACGATGCGACAGGTTGTATGTTTTCAGCTCTTTCTGAACACGATAGGGATGCGAGAGGTAGTGATCACCGTTGGCAAAAAGGACAAACAGCACATTAAAACCGTGACTGTTATCCTCCAGCGTCCACTGCAGCGATATCCGGCGCCCCGGGTCCAGACTCTGGGGAATGCCGTTGAGTTTACGATCGACCAGTTGCCGATCCAGTGGCGGGGTAAATTCCGGTCGGTTGGCAATGTACTCCAGTCGTTCCCGGGCCTGATCAAATTCACTATCCACCCAGCCCGCCAGTTGCCTCACCGAATGCAGTACATCCTGCTGCCAACGCTCCACCGCAGACTGTCGCAGACTGACATTCAGATAAGCGATCAGAATCAACAGGGCGACCACCCCGCCGACCAGCAGAACCAGGTTAATTTTTTTAAGCGGTGAGAGCGTCTTTAACGGCATATACGACCTACAGGCGAAACTCCATTCAGGAAACCGACGAACAACCCCTGTTCGTGCTCTGCATGCTCTGAAGCCTGTATAGGTAAGGCGCAGTTCGCAGATTCTTTAGTTAATAGGTTTCCCTGCATAAATACCAGCATAAACTATAAGTATTTATTTTCACTCAGACATAACGCTTTTTAGCTTCGGTAACTTTAACCAGATAATGCCGGCTTTCATTGGGCATTTTTTGCCGCAAACGCTGCCAGACCTGCTGCGGTGACTGGCGGTTGATGGCATTGATTGCCCGCGTCCGGTCGCCGGAAAAACTGCGCAACACATTACCTGCCCCACCATTGTAGGCAGCAATCACACAGTATTCCTTGCTTTGCGGATTCTGTATGTCAGCCAGATAGCGGCTCTGCAGGATATGCAGGTAGGCGCAGCCCATACGGATATTATTTTCGACATTAAACAGATAATCCCGCGAAGGCGTCCCCTCACGACCGTGGATCAGGGCATGCGCATCCCGTCCGGCGGTGGTCGGAACGATCTGCATAAGCCCGTAAGCCGGCACCCAACTGACCGCATAGGGGTTAAAATGACTCTCAGTTTCAATGATTGCATAGACCAGTGAGGGGTTCAGCCGATACTGACGTGCGTATTTCTCGACGTACTGCGCATAACGGTAGCGCCGCTTGAGCCGATGATCAGAAACCAGCGGAAACTCTACATAATACTCCGTTCCCTGCTGACCATCCGGCAGGTTGATCTGGCGCTGCTGCAGCGCAGTATTAAGCAGATGATCAGCAAAACGACCACTGCGCCATGACCAGCGCAAGGGTTGCCCCTCCTGATCCAGTACCTGTCGGAAGAGGAAAGGTTCCGCACCGAGTTGCACCGCCTGATCTGAAAACAGATCAATATTCACCGGATCTTCGGGTGACAACAGCGTAACGATAATGGCTTCGCGCAGTTTCTCACGCTGCAGGCTCTCAACCCGGACCCGCCCGGTTTCGAAATCCACCACCCCCCGGCTGATATAGTGCTCACTGTATTTCACGTAGGTTGTTGCCGTGGGCCTGCGTGCGTTCTCTTCACCCCAGACTCCGGTGATCTGCCGGACAAAACCGCTCACCCGCTCAACATCATTGACCAGCGATTGCGGATTAGTGACCCAACCCGTCGCGCGGCTTTTCAGCCGGGAGCCCACCGCCCCCTCAAGGCTGTTCCCCCGGGCCACGCTCTCAGCAATACGAAACGCATCATGGGTGGTGCAGCCTGCCGCTCCCAGCGGTAAAAGGCCAATCAGAAAGCGTCGCCGGTTCAGCATCCACACCCCGTCAGCTCCGCAACAGACCCGACCTGAATCAGATCAGCGTTTGCAATAGCGCCGTTCCGGTCGCCCCACACTGCCATAATTAACCTCAGTTCCCAGTTCATCGGTACTTACCAGATACTCCAGATAACGCCGCGCGGTGGTTCGGCTGGCACCGATCCGCTCACCTACCGCCTCTGCACTCAACGCGCCTGATTCCGTCAGAACAACCTGCCGCACTTTATCCAGCGTCAGTGCATCTACACCTTTCGGCAAGCGCTGATCCGTCACAGGCTGAACCGGCTGCGTCTGCCCTGAAGAACGGGGCAACAGGGTATCCACATCACTCTGTGCCAGCGACTCCATCGCGCGTAGTTTCTGCAGGTGAGACTGATAGTTTTCCAGCGTCTCACGTAAGCGATCAAACACCAGCGGCTTAAGAATATAATCAAACACCCCGCCATGCAGCGCCTCGCGAAGGGTATCGACCTCTTTTGCCGCCGTAATCAGTATGACATCCACACGACGGCTGCCGGAACGGATCTTACGCAACAGATCCAGACCGGTGCCGGTTGGGAACTGAATATCCAGAAGCAGAAGCTCAGGTTGCATGATATCGACCAGATCCTCAGCATCCTGAAGACCATGCGCCACGCCCACCAGCTCAAAACCATCTATACGCTCAAGAAAGCGCTTTTGAATCTCGGCGATCTGCTGATCGTCCTCGGCAATAACTACCCGTACTTTACTCATCTTTTTATACTTATCTTGTGAGTCTTATTTTGGTATGTAAACAATAAACCGGCTGCCGTGAGGCTCCACCGGCTCCCAGGTCACAGTGCCTCCCAGGCTGTCCAGTAAACTTTTCACCAGATGCAGGCCATAGCCATGCCCCTCGTTTTGTTTACTGCTGAAACCTTTGTCGAAAATCCGTTCCTGTGCTTCTTCACTGATTCCCGGGCCCTGATCTTCGATCTCAAAAATCAGGTCATTCCCCAGATCCGTCATACTCAGTGATATTTCACCGCCGGCACCGGCCTGACGCCAGGTGGCCTCCAGTGCATTATCGATCAGGTTGCCGATAATACTGACCAGATGCTCTCGGGGCAGGCATTCCGGAATCTCTGTCATATGACTCTCCGGATCGATACTCAGCCGGAGCCCCATCTCCCGCGCCCGATTATATTTACCCAGCAGACAGCCCGCCAGAATCGGGTCGGGTACCGCGTCCATCAGCAACCGGATAAGATCCTGATGACTGCGCGATTCCTGCCCGATCAGCGCCAGTGCCTCTTCAGTGGCGCCAATCTGAATCAGTCCGGCAATGGTGTGCAGTTTATTCGAGTATTCATGGGACTGACTGCGCAGCGTATCGGCATACTGCTGAATCCGGGTCAGTTTTTTACTCACCATGGCCAGCTCATCTTTGCGCCGGAAACTGGAGACCACACCGGTAATCGTATCTCCCTGCTTCAGGGGCAGGCGGTTGGCGATAATACTACTGCCATGTCGCCAGACCTCCTCGTCATACTGAGGTTCTCCGGTACGCAGCACCTCCAGCATCGAACTATCCGGCAGCACATCGCCAATATAACGCCCGGACAATTCTATCCCTTCCGGCAGGCCGAGGGTTTCCACAGCCGTACGGTTAAAGGTTGTGATCAGGCCATCACTGTTGATCGCAATAATCCCTTCCCGCACCGATTCCAGCGTAGCCTTCTGTTCATCAAACAGCCGGGCAATCTGTTCTGGCTCCAGACCGAAGATCGCTCGCTTGAAGTGATTGGCAAACCAGACCGCAATCAAGGCGCTAAGCAGGAATGACGCCGAGATAACACCGATCAGGGTAAACCGGTAACGACGGATGATCTGTTCAACCTGATCCAGATGATACCCGACAGACACCAGCCCGATAATCGCACCGGTTTCGGTTGAAAAGATCGGCGCCTTGCCCCGCATCGACCAGCCCATACTGCCTTGCGCCTTAGACAGATAACCCTGCCCCTCAACCAGCGCCGGAGCATTGTCATCGCCTTCATCGTCAGACATCGAATGACCAATTTTCTCTGGCCGCGGGTGGGCTAACCGGATCCCTTCGCGGTCGCCAATCACCACAAACCGGGCTTGCGTCTCCCGCGCTAATGTGAGACTGAGTGGCTGCAGATAGTCACTGTTACGATGTTCAACCGCCGTAATAACCTGGGGGGTTGCGGCTATGGTTTTAGCCACATCCAGCGCCCGCTGGCCGATCTGTTCATCCAGCGACTGTTGCAGGGAGTGGACAGCAAAAAAACCGATAAACCCGGTCTGCACCAGTGCCATCAGGCCCAGAATCAGAATCATCCGGCTTTTCAGTTTCAGGTGAGGAAGTCGTTTCATAAGCGGATCAGTCGTCTATACACCTCTTGATAGTAGCGCAGCTCTCTGATATCTGGCCCGTGAACAATATAAACAAAATGCACTTTATGTTTTAAAAACTCTTTAAATTCATAAGCTTCATTTCAAAACAGTAACAATCTAATTTGCAGACATCAAAACAATAACGATTGAGGTGACACGATGTTCTGCAAACCAAACAGCAAAAAAGGTCTGGCAGCCGCTCTGCTCAGTACCTGTATCGCAGCCGGTGCTTCGTTCAATGCCCAGGCACTTGAAGAGGTCCACTTTCTGATTCCCGGCGGCGCTGGCGGCGGCTGGGATTCTACAGCCCGTGGCACCGGCGAAGCCCTGTCTAAATCCGGACTGGTCGAGACCATCTCCTACGAAAACATGTCCGGTGGCGGCGGCGGTAAAGCGATCGCGCACCTGATTGAGACGGCCGATCAGAAAAGCGACACCCTGATGGTGAACTCAACCCCGATTGTGATCCGCTCCCTATCTAAAGTATTTCCGCAATCATTCCGCGATCTGACGCCGGTCGCCGCTACCATCGGTGATTACGGCGCATTTGTGGTCAAGAAAGACTCCAAATACCAGAGCTTTACTGAAGTGGTCGCCGATTATCAGGCGAACCCTCGCGCCATCAAAATTGCCGGCGGTTCAGCCCGAGGCAGCATGGATCATCTGGTTGCAGCGATGGCATTCAAAGCCGCCGGTGGCGATGCCCGTCAGGTACGTTATGTAGCATACGATGCCGGCGGTAAAGCGATGGCTGGCCTGCTCTCCGGCGAGACCCAATTGCTCTCTACTGGTTTTTCTGAAGCGCTGGCACTGGCAGAAGCCGGTGAAGTCCGGATTCTGGTAATGACCGGCGCTGAGCGTAATGAAGCCGCGCCTGAAGTTCCTACTCTGCAGGAGCTTGGCTACGATGCGACTTTCGTCAACTGGCGTGGTTTCTTTGCTGCACCGGGCATCTCCGAAGCTGAAAAAGCCGAGTATGTCAGCGTCCTGAAACAGATGTACGACACCGAAGCCTGGGAAGAGGTCCGTTCACGTAACGGCTGGACCGAGATTTTCAAACCGGGTCAGGAGTTTGTTGCATTCCTCGAACAGCAGGAGAAAGAAGTCGGCGCACTGATGCGTGAGCTGGGCTTCCTGCGCTGATTATTGACTGATATCTGGCCGGTAGATTACCGGCCCCTGTTAAATGTGCTCCCGGCCCCTGTTTGCCGGAACCTCTCTTACCGGGGCCTGGCTCTGTCGACGGGCCCCGGATTTTTTAACCAGACAGACTGATGGTGCCCTTGCACCATTGAGGGAGGCTCCATGTTCCTGAGTAAAGACCATATCGGCGGTCTAGTATTTCTTGCCCTGTCGGTGGCCTATGGCTACTACGCCGGTCAGATCCCCCTGCTGCCGGGCGATGAGTTTGAACCGTTCCACGCCCAGACCGTACCTAACGCTCTGGCCCTGTTCGGCACCCTGCTGTCCATCGCACTGCTGGTCACCGCCGACCGCACCGGCGAGCACAAGCTTAAGCTCAAAGGCTACGATTTCGCGCTGGTAGCCAAACTCCTGCTACTGGTCATCCTGTTTGCCCTGGCGCTGGAATGGATCGGTTTCCTGCTGGCAACCTGTGTCTTCCTGATCGGCGGCTACTGGTTGCTCGGCGAACGCAGACCCCGCACTCTGCTGCTGGCGTCAGTACCTTTTGCGGCCGGCATCTGGTTTGTTCTGACCCAGTTGCTGGATATCTATCTGGCACCGGGCCAGTTATTCACACACCTTTTTGGAGGCTGATCCGATGTTAGACGGAATTATGACCGGCCTGACCACTGCGGTTATGCCCTTTAACCTGATGATGGTCGTCGTTGGCTGCTTTGCCGGCACCTTTATCGGTATGCTCCCGGGCCTTGGCCCCATCTCAGCGGTTGCGCTGATGATCCCGATTACTTACGGACTGGATCCCTCATCCGGTATCATCCTGATGGCCGGTGTCTACTACGGCGCAGTGTTTGGCGGCTCCACCTCCTCCATCCTGATCAATGCGCCGGGCTGCGCCAGCACCGTGGTAACCTCCTTTGACGGCTACCCGCTGGCTCAGCAGAAACAGGCCGGTAAAGCGCTGGCACTGGCGGCTTACTCTTCATTCACCGGCGGTACGATCGGAGCACTGGTACTGCTGTTTGCCGCACCTGCTCTGGCGTCGGTTTCACTCAGTTTTCAGTCCAGCGATTACTTTGCACTGATGATTCTCGGCCTCACCGCGGTGGCTGCCTTCTCCGGTAAGGGTCAGGTCATCAAAGCGCTGATTATGACCGTATTCGGCCTGATGATTGCCACGGTCGGCACCGATGTCACCTCAGGCACCACTCGCTTTACCTTTGGCAGCGTTGATCTGATTGACGGTATCAGCTTCCTGCTGCTGGCAATGGCTACGTTCGCCCTGACCGAAGTGATTATGACCGTACTCAAAGGCCAGCACCGCGAGGAGGAAGAGCAGATCGACATGAGCCAGCTAGGCAGCATGAAGCTCAGCCGCGAGGAGGTGAAACACGTAGCACCAACCATCGGCCGCTCATCTGTCTTCGGTTTCCTGATCGGAATTCTGCCGGGTGCCGGTGCGACTATCGCGTCTTTCCTTGCCTATGGTCTGGAACGTAATCTGGCCTCTGCGAAAGAGAAACTGAAGTTCGGTAAAGGCGCTCTGCGCGGTCTGGCTGCGCCAGAATCTGCGAATAATGCCGCCTCAACCGGCTCCTTCGTGCCTTTGCTGACACTGGGTATTCCCGGCTCCGGCACCACGGCCATTATGCTCGGTGCGCTGATCGCTTACGGTATCCAGCCCGGCCCACGGCTGTTTCTGGATAACCCGGATGTTTTCTGGTCAGTTATTATCTCCATGTACTTTGGCAATCTGGTACTGCTGATCCTTAACCTGCCGTTGATTCCGTACATCTCCAGACTACTGGTGATCCCGCGGCCCATTCTGATTCCGCTGATTCTGTTCTTCTCGATCACCGGCGTCTATCTGGTCAGCTTCAATAGCTTTGATATTCACCTGATGGCGATCATCACCGTGATAGCGATCTTCCTGAAACTGCTGGAGTTCCCGATGGCACCGATGCTGCTGGGCTTTATCCTCGGCGGCCTGATGGAGAACAACCTGAGCCGGGCACTGACGATCTCCGATGGCAGCTTCGCTTTCCTCTGGGAGCGGCCACTGACCCTCAGTATCGTTATCGTCGCGGTTGTGGTTCTGCTGCTGCCTCCGCTGCTGGAGCTCTATCGCCGCTCGAAAGGTGTGAAACAGAGCACTCCGGGGGCCGAGTGTTCGGTACAGGAGGGTGAAGGTTAACCTTCAATGACAACGGGGAAGCAATGCTTCCCCGTTTTGTTTACCCGCCTACAGGGGCGCACCTCAATACTCAAATCGCTGTAACTCAAAAACCATACTGCCACCTTTAAACAACGCCAGATCCAGCGGCTCCTGCCGCGCTAACTTCACCAGCCCGACGCCGGGCGCGTACCACTCACTCTGTCGCACACTGACCTCCTGATAGCCCAGCCTGGGATCCGCATAAAGTACCAGCGTGCCCGTCGCTTCCACCCGGATACAGTCCACAAACTCTCCGGCAGGTACCACGACCCGGGCATCAGTTTCGATAATTTCATAGGACAGCATAAAGCGATGCTGACCGGGATCAGGCAGCGCATGCGCGGTTACGCCATGCAGCAGATAAGGTTGCGACTGCACCTGCCACACCCGGCCAACTTCCAGATCCCTGAATGCGGGTAATACCTGTCTCGGTTCAGGGTCGAACCGCGGTCGGGTTTCCACCAGTGTCCGCTTGGCCACCCGATGGGTGCCGGCATCATCCTGCAGAATGAAATAATCGGTGCCGTTGCTGGTCCGCCGGAGAATCAGCGGGGTTTCATAATACCGCTCTTCATCCCGGTAGCTGCCCCCGATCTTAATCGAAAACGGAGAGCGCTCAATTTCACCCGCACGTTCAAGGGTTACGTCATAATGCCACTCAAGCCCCGGTTGCAGAGGAAAATAGTTATCTTTGGGAGGCTTTTCCCCACATCCCGCCAGAACCAGTATAAGAAGCAGAAAACCACGCATCCTATTTCTCCGGCAGAGCAGGATCAGGCAACCGGACAAATTCCAGTTGCGGGTACTTCTGTCCGGTCCGGCCTTTCTGTTTTTCCTGCTGGCGAAGCGCGGTCAGGGGTTTCACCTCTCCCAACTGAAGCTGACCGTTACGCATCTCCCGTAATGCCCGTTCGACCCGGCCATGCAATGCCTGATCGTATTCCAGCCGATAAGCCCGGGGACGTTCAGCCAATGTGTCTTCGCTCAGGTTACTGAGCCAGAGGTAGATACTCCCGGCGCTGCCCGGCTGTTGATCCGGCTCCTCTATCACCGCCGCATGCAACAGAAATCGCTCAGGCACTGACCGTTCTGCAGGCCATCCCTGCACCTCTTTCCAGCCCTGATAACTGCCCCCGTAGAACAGCAGTACCAGAATCAGCAGAATCGTTTTCAGCCAGTGCTTAAGCCGACCGTAGATCAGTACCAGCAACAACAGAGCCGTGAGAAATCCATATGCCAGTACAAACCAGATCTGCATCTCCGTCATTTATTCTGCCCCCGGGCCAGTGGTTTCTGTAACTGATTAATATTGATAACGTTGCCTTCGGGCGTCAGCGTAAACCGGACGGCGGTTGCCTCCTCCCCCTCCCGGGTTAACTGCAGGGTATGATAGTGCAGGACTTTCATTACCGGATTTACCTCCGCCAGATAGACAGTCACCGGCACGGCCTCTGCGGATTCGCTTTTGAAGTAATGCACGTTAACCACATACTCTCCCGGTGGACGACCGCGGATTGTCAGCACCTCCTGATTGAGCGGGTTGATAATCTCCCTGCCCTCAACCACCTGCGTATCATTGACCAGCCCGCGATCATCCCGATCAAGATGGATCAGCCCGTCCTGGGTTCGCTTATACCAGACCTTTCGACCGCCCGGCCCCTGCGCCCAGAGGTCGATATCATTCGGGTCCAGGTCCGGCCAACTGACGGTGACCAGTAATTCCGCTTTAGGGTCGATAATCCCTGTCTTGGCGGGAGGATTCAGCAGCAACAGAGCAACCAGAAACAGGAAGGTAAAGGTCAGAAGCGCATTAAACAGCAGATCCGTAAAGGGATCTAAATCTGAGCGCTGACCTGAACCGAACAGCGCCACGCCTCAGCACTCCTCAACTGCTGGCATATCTGTGCGATCCAGCTTTAACGCCACTGCGGCAGCCAGTAGCTGATCTGCGCAACGATCCAGCAACAGATACTGAACCCCCAGCAGCATACTGGCCAGTAATCCTACCAGCGTCGTATTCATAGCCACGCCCATTCCCTGCGTCATCTGTTGCATCAGTTGTTTGATATCGGAAATGTCCAGTTGCTGCAGGCCGGAAACAGAGCTCAGCATCAGAATAAACCCTACCACCGTGCCGAGCAGGCCCAGCTTGATCAGCAACGAGCTGAGAAACCAGCCCACCTGATGGGCACCGCGCAACTTCTCAGCCAGCAACTCAGCGGAAAGCGCGGAGGTGTCATCATCCGGACGGTTTCTCCTCAGGTAATCCTGAACAAAGGACTCACCTGCAGAAAACCGACACTGCTGTTCGTGCTCCGCAACATGCTCCAGAACACTCATCATCCACGCCTGACGGCTAAGGAACCAGCTTCGGTAGGCACAGTGCAGCCAGCCAGCGCCGGTAAGTATCAGAATGACGACGGAAATGCGGGTGCTGTCCTGCTGTAATACACGGGGTAACAGGCCCAGCTCCCAGACGATGAACAGCGCAAACAGAAACAGGCCGCTGAACAGCAACCAGAGATGAAAACACTGATGGGGATTAGACAATCGGTTCAACACGACCTCGTTGACTGACTGAGTATGTAAACAGGCCAGAGACCTGACCCTTACTATAGACATCTCTGAACAGCCCGGCAGCGCGTTCTGCCAAAACAGCACTAAAGAACACTCAGCCGGGGGTCAATAGTCGCAGAGGATAATTCTGTGAAAAAAGTCACAAAAAATTAGTAATAGCGCTTGACTATTGGATCAAACAAAGGAGAAAGATTTAATTAAATACAAATTTTAACACCATGAAAATTAAAGGATTTTACCCTGATTCATTTTCAATCAATTTGCTAAATCTGGCATAAAAACAGGCGTTTCAGGCCTTTACCCATAAACTATAAACAGAGTTATCCACAGAAGTTGTTTATAACATCAATAACCCTCCTGAGCGCGCCATAGCGATCTAAACTTAGAGGCAGAACGGAGGGAGCAACCATGAATATCGATGAACAGCCTGAGGGCCACCCAACCCGCTACTGGCACACGCTGGAAGATGGACGGGTACAGTGCGATCTCTGCCCCCGCTTCTGCAAGCTCAAAGAGTCACAGCGAGGACTTTGTTATGTTCGTGGTAATCAGGGAGGCGAGATCAAACTTTTTAGCTGGGGCCGCTCAAGTGGCTTCTGTATCGATCCGATTGAGAAAAAGCCCCTGAATCATTTCTACCCGGGGGAGCCGATACTCTCCTTCGGTACCGCCGGCTGTAATCTGAACTGCAGGTTCTGCCAGAACTGGGATATGAGCAAGTCCCGGGAGATGGACACGCTGGCTGATCAGGCCAGGCCGGAACAGCTTGCTGAATCCTGCCTGCAGCATCACTGCCTTGGCGTTGCATTTACTTATAACGACCCTGTGATCTTTATGGAATACGCACTCGATGTCGCCACGGCCTGCCATGAGCGGGGGCTGAAAGCGGTAGCCGTCAGCGCCGGCTATATCTGTGATGCTCCCAGAACCGAGTTTTTCAGTCAGATGGATGCCGCCAATATTGATCTGAAATCATTCTCAGAGAGATTTTATAAGAAGATCTGTGGCGGCCAACTGGCCCCCGTACTGGATACCCTGCTCTACCTGAAACAGGAAACCGACTGCTGGTTTGAGATTACCAACCTGATTATCCCCGGAGAAAATGACAGCAATCAGGAGCTTGAAGCGATGTGTCGCTGGATCCACGATGAGCTCGGCCCGGAAACTCCACTGCACTTTTCTGCCTTCCATCCAGACTACAAAATGCTGAATACGCCCCATACGCCATCAGAAACCCTCACAAGGGCCAGAGAGATTGCTCTGAATTGCGGACTGCACTACCCCTATACGGGTAACGTACACGATCCGGCGGGGAGCAGTACCTACTGCCATCACTGCGGGCTCCGCCTGATCGAGAGGGACTGGTATCAACTCGGGGAGTGGAATCTGGATGCTGCGGGTAACTGCCGGGGCTGTAGCAGCAAACTGCCGGGACGGTTCAGCACTCAACCGGGCAGTTGGGGGCCACGAAGGATGCCAGTCCGGTTGGTATAACCATAAAAAAGGCCCGATAGCATACCTGCTAACGAGCCATTTCCCCCAACGTCCCTGTCGGTCATCGCCTCTTCCTGAAGCAATGAGATTGAGGATTCAGTCCATGAAAACTGCTGCAATTCCTTTGCACCTCATGTCCAGTACCGATTGTAAGGTCTGAGAGGGAAACTGATATAGGAAAAATTCCTATTTTTCCTTAACTGATTCTAAAGTCGAAACCAGATCCCTGAAGGCTTCTCGATTGCTCTCGTTCAGATCCATCAGAATCCGGTGAGCCGCAATAATCCGAACCTTCATTTCATCCACAGACTCCTGCACCAGAGGCAACTGCTTCAGATCATGCACACTGGTTGGCAACTGCTCCAACAGGATAAAGATATGATCAAAGCCCATGGTGTAAAGAATGCGGGTAATATCGGGATTGGTTGAGACCAGCGCCGGCTTATCCAGCCCCAGCGCCTTGGCTTTTATTGCCAGCTTGGCGATGAGCCCCAGAGAAGTGCTGTCGATTCCTTCCGCCTGTGTCAGGTCGATAAGAATTTCACTGACTTCAGGCTCAGATAACGCGCCCTCAAGGTGACAATCGAGCGATGAGCAAAGCGTCAGCCGGACATCACCCACAAATTTCAGGACAAACCGCCCTTCGACCAACGCTGAATAGATAGAACCTTCCTGCATTATCACTGCCTGCAAATTGTCATGATCGCGATATCATCCGGTGCCGGGCTGATTATACCGGGAAGTAAAGCATGCTTAATCCTTTCAGGGCCTCCCCCTTTAGTCTCAGCAACCGCATCAATCAGACGCTGTTCTTTAGCCTCCATTCCCTCCTCTGGTAACACCTCGAGAATACCATCAGAGAAAAGGGTCAACTCAAACTGAGCGGGCAACATCAGTTTCTGCTCCTGAAACAGCGGTTCAGGAAACAGCCCCACCGGCATGCCCCGGCCCTCAAGGAAACGACACCCCTGCTGATCACGTAGCACCGGCATCGGATGATGACCTCCCACCGCATAGGTAAGACTACCGTTCTGCTCATCATACAAACCGATAAAAATACTCAGATGCTTACCTAATTCTGTTTCCAGAAGTTCAGAGTTGATTCGATAAAGTACGTCAATCGGCGACAAAATATCAAAGCTGGAGCGGCGCCGAAAATTACGCAGCAGCCGATTGGTCATATTTTTCAGCAGCACCGTTACCAGCGCAGAAGACGCACCATGACCTGAAACATCCGCCAGATAAAACAGCGTCTTATTTTTATCAATGGATACCACATCGACAAAATCACCACTGAGATACAGTGAGGGAATCAACAGATAACGCGCCTGCACCCGCCCCAGCACAACGTGATTATCCGGCAGCATATTCTGCTGGATCTGTCGCGCCGCCTGCTGATCATCCTGCAGCTCGCCTAAACTCTTTTCCAGCTCATCCCGGTAGTGGACATTTTTTTCGATCAGATCCGCCTGATTCAGCAGCCTGGAAATGGCCTGGGCAAAAACCGTCTGTTCAAGACTGACAGATTTACGCAGGAATACATCGGACGCTCCCTGACGCAAAGCCTGTAGCACCAGCTCCCCCTGCTCATCCGGCAACAGGGTTAACACCGGTTTGGGGGCCTGCTGTGCCGCCAGAAGCTTCAGGGCTTCCAGATCGAGATGCTCACCCACCCCGACAATCAACAAAGAGAACTCATGCTCCTGCATCATCTCAAGTGCATAACGGCTGCTGAAGGCGGTAGAGATCTTGACCGGGGGTAGATCCGCCAGATCACAGGCATCGATAACGGAATCGATAGCTTCTGCCATCTGATCAATTAAAAGAATGGTTTGGTAAATCTGCCTCATAGCTTAGCCTTTGTGAATAGGCTGCGATCCATGAGAGACCACGTTAAATCCAGAAGACTTAACATGCAATGAAAATTTAGCGAAAAGAAGAGAAAAACAGGAAGGCCGATCCCCGGACAGGCCGGGGATCGCACAGATCAGAAATTGCTGTCATCGTAATTTTCAATATTACCATCAGCAATTTCGTAAGCGCGCTTCTGCAGGTAAGCGTCACGGATAAAGGTGTACTTATCACCGGAGATCAGCTTCTCAGACTCCAGCAGTTGAGCACGTTTATCGATAACACGCACCACGTAAAGCGCGTTGCGATCACCATTCTCACCCACGTGATAAACAGGATCCGTATAAGTATCCGGAATCAGGCCAATACCATCACGCACGCTGGACGGACCAAAGAACGGCAGTACCAGATACGGACCACTCTCCATACCCCAGTAGCCAAAGGTCTGGCCAAAATCTTCGTCATGCTTAGGGATGCCCATCGGCGTTGCTACATCGATCAGGCCCGCCAGACCGAAGGTTGTATTAAAAGCAACACGCCCCAGATCCTGACCGGCATCGTTAAACTTACCCTGCAGCAGGTTATTGATCATGGTGCCAATATCCGCCAGGTTTTCGAAGAAGTTATTCACACCCTTTTCTGCCGGCTCAGGCATCACCGCTTTATAACCTTTTGCAAGCGGCTTCAGAGCATAGGTATCCAAACCATCATTGAAGCTGAACATTGTGCGGTTAAACCCTTCCCAAGGATCAACATCCTCAGCCACCGCAGGCTGGATCAGTGCCGCAGAAAGCGCACCCGTCAAAAGCAGATTACGTAGTTTGGATTTCATTTAGGTTCCCTTCTCACCTTACCCCACTGATAGTGCGTATTCTAACGGAGAATAAACACTAATAAAAATAAGAAAAAAGCTTATTTTTCAGATAAATGCCATAAAAATAAAAAGTTCATAAACGCAAAAAGGGCTCACAAGGAGCCCTTTTCGGATTCAAATCTTTGCTAAGAAAGATTAGAACTTAACAGTGTAACCAACAGACAGGATGTCGTCATCGTCTGCAGCAGTAACACCTTCCAGGTCAACCCACTCTACGTCCAGAGACGCCTGGGAACCCAGCTTGTATACAGCACCCAGACCGTACTGGCTGTCGATTTCGTTGTTGATGTCATCATCAACGTCGTGGTAGTTAGCCCACAGAGTCAGGTTGTCGATTTTGTGGGAAACTTTGATGCTAGCTACGTCAGTCTGAGCAGTAGTAGTATCATTTTCCTGGTAACCCAGAGCTACAGTAGTAGCACCGAAAGTGTATGCACCGGAGATACCAGTGAATTCAGTCTCAGCAGCATCGTACTTGTCATCAGCAGCCCAATGAGCAACAGACAGATCCAGACCGTTTGCAACGTAGTTTGCACCGATCAGCCATACGTCGTCGTCAGAGTCAGCATCGCTAGGAGTACCGTCCTGATCCATTACAACACCAACGTATGCAGTGAAGCCGTTCATTGCTGGAGATACGTAAGCAACAGTGGAACCCAGGAAGTCTGGAGTCATGTCGCAAGCAGTAGTCATTTCAGACTGGTTGCAAACTTTAGAAGGAACAGCTTCAGCTGGGTTAGCAATCTGACCCGCCAGAACTGTACCGAAATCGCCAGTTACACCAACGAATGCTTTACGAGTGTTCAGAGTAGAAGTAGAAGCATTGTACTCTGTAGGACCTACAGATGGGTTAACTTCAAATTCGTAGCCGTACAGGCCTTTAACACCATCGATACCCAGATCTGCATCGCCTTTGATACCGATACGGAAGTCGTCAGACTCAATGTTCAGGTCTTCAGAGTCCTGAGCAGTCAGACGTACTTCGAACTTACCGTACAGAGTAGCGTCAGCCTGTGCGATCATTGGTGCAGTCATTGCGCCAGCAACAGCCAGAGCGATCAGTGACTTTTTCATCAACATTTCCCCTTCAATATATTCAACATACTAGTAGTGAATTATTAATTTTTCTTAGCATAACGCACTCTATGCGCTATTACGCTATGAAAATACTATAAAAAAAAAATATTTCAAATAAATGAAAGATTTTTTCTTCTAAATTCTTTTCGGCAAAAAATCAGTTTTCTGAATAGCTGCCGGTCATTTTGCCTGACTTTTACTGATTTGAGGCTACTTTTCGGCCTTCAGCAGTCGCCAGCGTATCTAAATTTCGCGCATTACAACATAGACCCAGCCCTTGTGCAACCTTTGCTCTGGCCAATATCGACCTTATCGACACCTACAAAAGTATTAGTCGTCAAGTTGGTTGATCTGGGTCAAGCCAGCACTTTAGACCACTGTTGTTGCAATCGTTTTACAGAGACGGTCATTTCCGTCCCTAACTGTTGAGCGAACAGCGAAATACGTAGCTCTTCGATCATCCAGCGGTAGTTTTCCAGCTCGGGATCAAAGACCCCTTGCGAACGGTGTTTTTCCAGCCTGGCTTCATACTGCTTATAAAAGCCGCCCAGTTGCTCGCTGTGCAGCACTTCCTGTCGCAGACTACGCCGGAATTTCTCCAGCCGTACTTCGATCCCTTTCAGGTAACGGGGGTATCGATTCAGCACCTGACGGGAATTCTGCTGTAATGCATCGGCACTGAACAACAGCGCAAGCTGCTGTTTTATATCGTTCAGTACCGGCACTTCGTTCAGTTGCACTTTGCCTTTAAGCTGTTTCTGAATCCGGTTGTAGGATTGAGCCATTTCCAGCATCAGCTCCAGCAGGGATTCAGCTTCCGGCACCAAATCAGTCCGGGCACGCTGAACTGCGGTGGCAAAAGCGCCCTGATCACGCACCAACTGCCGATCCAGTTGCATCAACTCGCGGCAAGCTGACCAGATAATATCGGCTTCAAGTTTCTGCGGGTTCAACATGCCCCCGGTTAGCAGTGCAATCTGGGTCAGTTTATCTTTTGCTAATGCTTTTTTAACAAAGCGGATCTGCTCTTTGAGTTGTAACAGGGCTAACCTGACAATACCCTGCAAGCTGGCCTGATCCGCTTCTGCTTTGTGCGGTTTCAGACAGAGCGAAACCGACTCTGTGTTATCCACCAATGCAGGATAGGCCTCAACCTCTACTCCGGCGTATTTATTTATGCGGATACTTTCCTCCAGCTCACCAAAGCTCCATTCGGTAAGCCCTTCCCGGCCCCAGTCCTGATCCGACTTCTGAGCAAGCCGTTCGCCAATCTGCGAAGAGTACTTTTTGTTAAGCTGCTCCCAATCGCGGGATTCTTCCAGTAAACGCCCTTTTTCATCCACCAGACGGATATTCATCAGCAGGTGATCAGTCAATTCACTGCGACGCAGATCCTCCACCTGGAGGCGCACACCGGTCATACGCAGTAACTGGTGAGCGAAGACTTCGTACAGATCCCCCACACCAAATTCCGCTGCCTGAACAAACGCCTCCACATAGTTCGGCACCGGGACAAAGTGTTTGCGCTGCTGTTTTGGCAGGCCCTTGAGGATCGCCGTGCACTTCTCTTCCAGCATTCCCGGCACCAGCCATTCCATCTGTTGCAGCGGCAGCGCCGTTAACAGGGGCAGCGGTACCTGCAGGCTGACGCCGTCATCCCTGGCACCGGGAGCGAAGTTGTAAAACAGGCGTAAGCGGGCCTCTTCCCATTGCAGGTAATCGGGAAACGCCTGAGCCGTTACATGGTCTGCTGAGCGCTGCAGGATATCTTCCTCCTGCATCAAGAGCGCTTCCGGCTGCTCCTGCTCAATCTGCTTACGCCACTTTTCGAAACCAGCCGCATTCACCAGATGTTCTGCATTGAGAGATTTCAGACGCAGACGGTAGAACTCAAACAACTGCTCCTCATCCACCAGCAGGTCTTTACGTCGCGACTTGGCTTCCAGTTGCTCTACATCACGCAGCAACGCTCTGTTTTTCCGGATAAAAGTCGCCTGAGTCTTCAGCTCACCTTCTACCAGCGCCTGACGAATGAAGATCTGATGCGCCAACTGAGCGTCAATCTTACTGAAGCTGACTTTACGCTTTGGCACGATAATCAGCCCATACAGCGTTACCTGTTCGGTGGCAACCACCTCCCCGCGCTTTTTCTCCCAGTGCGGCTCAGAGTAATTTTTCTTGATCAGATGCGGAGCCAGCTTCTCCGCCCAGAGGGGATCGACCCGGGCGATACAGCGGGCATACAACTGACTGGTCTCCACCAGCTCGGCCGCCATCACCCACTTCGGGGCTTTTTTATAAATACCTGACCCCGGAAACAGGAAGAATCGACGGTTGCGCGCACCGAGATACTCTTTGCCTTCCTGTTTAAAGCCCATATGGCTGAGCAAACCGGCCAGCAGGGAGCGATGTACCGCTTCATAGGAGGCAGGCTCACTGCGCTCGACAAAACTACCGTCCTGCTCTTTCAGGTTTTTACAGATAAGGTGTAACTGACGGTGGGTATCACGCCACTCCCGCATGCGCATATAGGAGAGGAACTGTTTCGCACAGTATTTTCGCAACTGATTCTGGCTCAGCTCCTGGCGCTGCTCTTCATAAAGATCCCACAGGTTCACCAGAGTAAGGAAATCGGACTCCTCATGGGCATACAGACGATGTTTTTCATCACTCGCCTGACGTTTATCCTGAGGGCGCTCCCGCGGATCCTGAATACCCAGTGCACTGACAATAATCAGCACCTCACGCAAACAGTTATTGCGTGCGGCTTCGATCACCATTCTTCCAAGACGGGGATCGATCGGTAACTGTGCTAACTGGCGACCAATTCGGGTAATACCGCGCTTTGAGTCAACCGCACCCAGTTCCTGCAACAATTTGAAGCCATCATTGATATAACGACTGTCGGGCGGATCGACAAACGGAAACTCAGCGATATCTCCGAGCTTGAGCGACAACATCTGCAGAATAACCGCCGCCAGATTCGTCCGCCGGATCTCGGCATCCGTAAATTCAGGACGGCTGACAAAATCTTCTTCAGCATAAAGCCGGATGCAGGTACCTTCCGAAACACGACCACAACGCCCGGCACGCTGATTGGCACTGGCCTGTGATACAGCCTCAATCGGCAAACGCTGCACTTTAGAGCGATAGCTGTATCGACTGATACGCGCCAGGCCGGTATCGATCACATATTTAATACCCGGCACCGTCAGGGAGGTTTCAGCGACATTCGTCGACAACACCACCCGGGTGCCAACAGCCCCTTTACTACGCTGAAACACCCGGTTCTGCTCCGCCAGAGACAAGCGCGCATAGAGTGGCAGTATATCGACGTGTTTCAGCTCAGCCCGACGCAACTGGTCGGCGGTTTCGCGGATCTCCCGCTCCCCCGGAAGGAACACCAGAATATCGCCCTGCGGCCCCCTGCCCTGTTTGCGCTCCATCTGCAGCAGCTCCTCAACCGCAGCCAGTACGCCCTGTTGCAGGTCAAGCGCCTTATCATCGTCCGATTCCAGCTCATGCAGCGGGCGATAAAGCACCTCCACAGGATAGGTACGCCCGGAAACTTCAATAATTGGTGCGTCATTGAAATGCTTTGAGAAGCGCTCCAGATCAATGGTGGCGGAGGTGATAATCAGCTTAAGGTCCGGACGTTTCGGCAGAATCCGTTTGATATAACCCAGCAGAAAATCGATGTTTAGGCTGCGCTCATGAGCCTCATCGATAATCAGGACTTCATATTTTTCGAGAAAGCGGTCATGTCGGGTTTCGCCCAGCAAAATACCATCGGTCATCAACTTGACCTGAGTACTGTCGCCTACCTGATCGTGAAACCGTACCTGATAGCCGACACGCTCGCCCAGCGTGGTATCCAGCTCTTCAGCAATCCGCGAAGCCACTGTCCGGGCGGCCAGACGGCGCGGCTGGGTATGACCAATCAGCCCCTTGCAGCCCAAACCCAGATCGAGACAGATTTTTGGCAACTGCGTCGTCTTACCGGACCCGGTCTCGCCGGCGAGCACCACCACCTGATTTTCCGCTATCGCTTTGGCAATCTCCTCACGCCGTGAAGAGATCGGCAGATCCGGAAAAACAATCTCCTGCTTTGCAGACAGCTCTTTGCGCAGCGCAACCCACTCTACCGAAGCAGCAATATCATCTGCCAGTTTATTCAGTGCGGCCTCATCCGTGCCCTCTTTCAATCGATCCAGACGACGTTTTAGGTGGAATCGGTCAGATAATTTACATTCGCCGAGCAGTGCACGGAGCTGTTTCTTACTGTGGGCCAAAAGTCTTGCCTTAGCTGTTCTTCAATGAGGCGGCAATTCTAATGCATTGCAGAAGGGGCTTCACCTTTATCTCGGCATGAGAGCCAGGTACGGGGGAGGAGCCCCTCCCCCAAAAGATAAATATGTAGTCAGACTGCTGACTGAACCTGAATAGGCAGGTGCTTAGTTTTCAACGCTGAGTAGCTGCTCCGGCAGGAAACCGGCGCAGAAATTACCCCAGTGCTGGCCATTCACATACAGCGGTATGGAGATGGAGTTCATAATTTCGCCGGTATCACGGATAAAGGTCAACAACAGGAAAGGTGATGTCTGATTGGCACGACGCTGCTCCCCCCGGTTCGCGTTATAAAAGCGGCGATGGCGACTGAGTGCATTGTCCTTATCAAAATCGCCCGTCATCGGCTGCGATATTTTGCTGTTATGCGCCGGGCAGTAGCCGTTTTTATCAAACGCACAGGCAATAACGAATTCGGGATTTTCCGCGGTGACCTGATCGTAAATCGGCTGCATCACACGTTCAAACGCATCGGTGTAGCTGGTATCGAACTTCTCAGGCAATTGATCAGGGTTACTGCGCTGGTATGCGGTATCAAACAGATTGAGCCCCTGAGCCGCCAGATGATCCAGCGCTTGCTGAACCCGGCCGGCACCTTCGCGGGTTTTGCTGAGGATATCTTCAAAACCGCCGTAGCCAATTTTGAAGCGCGACAGCAACTCCTGCATCTCCTCAGTGGAACCTTCCAGTTCCAGTGAGTGATTCGCAGACAACTCCATCTCAGAGCGGATCGATCCCGAGAGCTGAGTAATTTCGGTGACATGGGTATGGGTATTGTCGTTGGTATAAGACAACTCCTCAATCGCCGCACTGATCTCATTCATCTGCTCACTGACCTGCTCGAAGTCAGCAATCATGGAGATAAACTTCTCACTGCTCTGCGAAATATAGCTGTCTGTATCTGTGACATAGCTCATAATATTCGCAGCCCCACTGCGGGTGCCTTCAACCAGCGTCACCATCTCATTGATGTTACTGTCGATCTCTTTGGTCGCCTCGTTCACTTTCTGAGAGAGCGTGCGCACTTCATCAGCCACCACAGCAAAACCACGTCCGGCTTCACCTGCACGCGCGGCCTCGATAGAAGCGTTAAGGGCCAGCAGATTGGTCTGATCAGAAAAATCCTGAACCAGATTCAGTACCTTGAGAATATTCTCCGAATTAGCCGACAACTGCTCAACTACACCACGGAAATCACTGACCTGAGATTCGATCGCCCGCATCTGCTCACGCACATGCTGCATCTCTTCCCCCGCAACCCGGATCTCCTGCAGATTATTGTCATTACTGCTGGAGATACTCTGGGTATGCTGAGCGATCTCCGCTATCGCCTGAGAAGCCTCCTGACTGGCCTGAAACACCTTCTGTGCCTGCTCCTCCTGAGACTGCGCCGACTGCTCCGCTTCCAGAATAACCTTCTGTAACTGGTTAGCACTCAGCGCCACCTTGACACTGCGTTGCCGGGTATCGGCGATCATCTGTTTCAGGCTTTCAGAGAAGCCATTGTAGCTTTTCGCCAGCAGTGAAATTTCATCGAAAGTGTAATCCGGCAGCGTTGCCGAGATATCGCCGTCCTGTTCTTTTACTGCACTTAACACCTCAGTGATCTGATTAACCGGGCGCAAAAACAGATGACGCATGAACAGGATACTGAACCCTGCCACCAGCAAGCCGAATACAGCCACCACCAGTACCGCCTGCAGCAGACTGTCGCCGACTGTCCGGATAACCTCAGCGGTCTGTCCATCGGCAGCCGATAATTGCTGCACCACAGGCTGCAACTCAAGATAGCTCCAATATCCCGCCAGCATCATCAGAATGCCTGGCAGCGACAGAAAAACCACGTTACCGACTATTTTTTTACTAAGGGAGTTGAAGCAGACACGTTCAACCGACTGATAAATACTCAAGGCAGCGACCTCTTTTGTTGTTCTTATACGCTGATGCTACTAAAGGATGAAACAAAAGATAAGCCCATAAGACACATAGATGACACTCAAAAACAAAAAACAGGTATCAGGTTACAAAAAATTACAATTTGTTACCCGCTCAATAAGCCAGTACGACCACCCCTGCCCACCATTAAATTAACCCTATAAATTTATTAGCTTTTTTAAACAGCGCAGCCACTCTGAAACATTCATTTCTCGCGCAAAAACGGCTTTGAATACGAATACCCACACAAAGTAAATGACACAACAATAAAATTTAATATTGATTTTGCGTATCACTTTAAAATAACCTTACTTTCGTTAATGTATTAAATAATTACAACAAGACACATAGACGAGGTTAAGAGAATGGCTTCACACGACAAGATTGCTAACACCATGGACATGCCACCGGAAACGCCGCAGCCGAATATCTACCCGCTGCGCTGGGAAACCAAAACGTCCAAAGCGGAGGAGATCTGGGATGCATCATTACGCGAAGCATGGAACCCGAAAGACCTGCCATGGGACACCTTCGACGTTTCCAGTTACTCCTGGGAAGAGCGTGAAGCTATCGCTTACTGGTGGACCCTGCTGTCTGTATTTGACGCGTCTGCGCCGCCAGTATTTGCAGAAGCCTTCATAAAAACCTATGAAGATCACGAAGAAGATGCGATTCGTCGCTGCTTCTTCTCCGTTACCCGTGATGAGCAGAACCACGAACAGATGTGTGGTCTGGCCATTACAAAATTACTGGAGTGCGCCAGCCCGCTGGAATACGAGCCAAAAACCGATCTGGGTAAACGTCTCAAACGTAATGCTGCATGGCTTTACTACAACGGCGGTCGTTACTGGAACGGTTACAAACAGGCCGTGCCTAAGTACAGCCTCGCTGTACTGTTCAGCTCCTTCCTGATGGGTGAAATTGCTGCGGCAACGATCTTTAAGCAGATGTCTGAGAGCTGTGAGGAGATGGTGTTCCAGGAAGCATTCAAGAACATCGGTCGTGACGAAGGCCGCCATATGGCGATCTGCCTCTCTCTGATGGAACGCGACTATCCGAAGCTGACCGACGAAGAGAAGAAGATCATCACCAAGCAGATCCGCGCGGGCTACCTGTTCCTCTCTGCGGTACTGTTTGAGCCACCCGCAGAGTTCTGGGATCTGCCGGAAGACTTCATTGACACACAGCGCGAAGCTGAAGCGATCGCCCGCGAAGCCGGCTTTGGCATTCCTGATTTCGAAGCGAAGAAGGATAACTGGCGCGCTGCCATGCTCAACCTGAAGGCGGTACTGGATAAGTACGACACCCCATTCCCGGCGATCCCTGAAGTAGATATCACCGGCGAAGAGGTAACCCAGGCTGATCTGGATGCGGCGGATATTATCCCGATCTTCTGATCCTGTCTGACTTAATCCAGACCACACAAGCCAAAGGCCCCTCTTTGGCCTGAGAACCTGCGAACAAGTCCTGTTAGCACTTACACGACTGGTTCGCAGGTTTCTTTGCTATAACCCTTCAGGAGAAAAAGCATGGGAGTTGTCAGACTTTCCCCTTCCGGTAAGGAAGTAGAATCAAGCGCAGGTGAAACCGTACTGGAAACCCTGGAACGGGCCGGATACGCCCTGCCCAACAACTGCCGGGCAGGTGCCTGTGGTGAGTGTAAGGTTAAGGTCACCAGCGGCGAGTTTGACCAGGGAATGGTGCTGGATATGGCCCTGTCTCAGGAAGAACGCGCCGAAGGCTACGGCCTGATGTGCATGTGCAAACCATTGACCGATGAGCTGGAGATTGAGTGGGGTACTGAAGACGCTCAACCGAAACTGTTCCCACCCAGTGAAAATATCCGTTTTATCGTGGTTGACCGGATTGAACGCACCCCACGTATCACTGAACTGCGCATCCGCCCGATTGGCCAGCAGATGCGTTACTGGCCCGGTCAGTATGTGATGCTTAACGACGTGGAACGTAAGATCACGCCACGCTGTTATTCCATTGCCAACGCACCGACCAACGACGGTGAAATTGTCCTGCAGATCACCCGGGTACCTGAGGGCGAAACCAGCAACTGGGTGCATGACAACCTGTTTCCCGGAAAAATGCTGAATGTTTCCGGCCCCTACGGGACTTTTATCGGCGATCCCAGCACCGATGGCCCGGTACTCTGTCTGGTTGCAGGCACCGGGCTCGCCCCCATTCTGTCTCTGGCCGATGCAGCTTTACGCCGTGGCTTCAAACAGCCGGTACACCTGATGTTCTCCGCTCAAAAGGAAGAGGATATCTACGATAAAGGGCTGATGGCGTTCTGGAATGCCAAACACCGCCGGTTTAAATTTATCCCGACCCTGACCCGGGAAGAGAAAGAAGGCTATCTGCACGGCCGTATCCCGGCGATTCTGGGCGAGCATTACCCCGACCTGTCACAGCATTCGGTGTATATTGCTGGCAGCCCGGATTTTGTCGAAGCCTGCTCAGAAGCTGCTATGGCGCTGGGTGCCAGTGAAACCATGATCCACAAAGAGGGATTTTTTGATCAGGCCCTGCCGGAAGCTCCGGCAAGTGACCGACTGGTCTGAAATCCATCCTGAAACCACCCAACCGGGTGGTTTTTTTCACGATTTCGACTGCTGGCCTTATCGGGCCTGTAGGGTGCAATAGCAAAGCGTATTGCACAAATCGGGATTCCCCTCATGCCACAACTTCTCATTTTTGGGTTACGCTCCGCTAACCCAACCTACAATCCTTTCACAAAGGCTCCGCACCGGCCATGCAGGGTGCAATAGCAAAGCGTATTGCACCAATGAAAACCCATCCGGCAAACCCATAAATTTTTTTGGGTTACGCTCCGCTAACCCAACCTACAACCCTTTCAGAAAGGATCGCACCGACCATGCAGGGTGCAATAACGAAGCGTATTGCACCAATGAAAACCCATCCGACAAACCAATAATTTTTTGGGTTACGCTCCGCTAACCCAACCTACAATCCTTTCACAAAGGCTCCGCACCGCCCATGCAGGGTGCAATAGCAAAGCGTATTGCACCAATGAAAACCCATCCGGCAAACCAATAATTTTTTTGGGTTACGCTCCGCTAACCCAACCTACAATCCTTTCACAAAGGCTCCCCACCGACCATGTAGGGTGCAATAGCAAAGCGTATTGCACCAATGAAAACCCATCCGGCAAACCCATAAATTTTTTTGGGTTACGCTCCGCTAACCCAACCTGCAATCCTTTCACAAATGCTCCGCACCGACCATGTAGGGTGCAATAGCAAAGCGTATTGCACCAACCGGGATTCATCCCGCAGGCATCATTTACAGGGTATGGGTTCAAATCAGATAGAAAAAAGGGAGCGGGCCGCTCCCAAGGTTCTCAAGCTGCCAAAGTGACTTGAGGGCAGATCCGGGACGGTCGCCCCGAACCTAGCAGAGGAAAGAATAAAACAAATAAACGGTGTGCCGCGCGAAGGGGTACGCAGCACAACCGGATCAGCGGTTGATGTTAACCACCTGAATTGTGGTGTACTCCAGCAGGCCTTCCTGACCAAACTCGACACCAAAGCCTGACATTTTACAGCCGCCAAACGGTGCGTGAGGCAGTACTTCAGCATGACCGTTGATCCATACGGTGCCACACTCAAGCTGCATACCCACTCTCTGTGCCAGTTCCAGATCAGAACCCCAGACAGAGCCACCCAAACCATTTTCACTGGCGTTGACCGCAGCCACCGCCTGATCCACATCGCTGTAGGCGATGATCGGCAGTACCGGGCCAAACTGTTCTTTATCGACTACCGCCATGCCATCTTTTGCACCGGTAACAATGGTCGGCGCAATAAAGTAACCATTACCGGCAGGTAAGGCCGCAGAAGCATGCACCTGAGCACCATTGTCTGCCGCATCCGCAATCAGGCTGTTAACCAGATCGTACTGCATCTTATTTTGCAGCGGACCGAAGCTGACACCTTCATCAAAGCCGGAACCGACTTTCTGCTGAGCTGCAATGGCTATCAATTTTTCTGCCAGTTCATCGTATTGAGACTCATGTACATAGAGTCGCTTCAGAGCGGCACAGGTCTGGCCCATATTCAGGAAAGCCGTCTGGAAGATACCTTCAGCGATGGCATCCAGATCAGCGCCCGGCAGAACGATACCGCCATCGTTACCTCCCAGTTCCAGCGTCAGGCGTTTCAGATTGGCCGCCGCGCTGCGCATAATATGCTGTCCCGTCGGGGTAGATCCGGTGAAAACAATCTTCGAAATCCCCGGATGTGCACTCATCGCCGGGCCGACCTTCTCTTCATCGGTCAGCACATTGATCACACCGGCAGGCACCACTTCGCTGATCAGTTCGACCAGACGCAGGGTATTAAACGGCGTCAGCGGAGAAGGCTTAACCACCACGGTATTACCGGTCCGCAGCGCTGGCATGATATGCCATACCGCAATCATCAGTGGCCAGTTCCATGGCAGAATCGAGCCAACAACACCGATCGGTTTACGATGCATCTCAATACGCTTGTTTTCGCTGTCCTCGATCACCTCAACCGGTACTTCCAGTTCAGCGGTGTAACGGGTCCAGGCAACAGCACCACCCACTTCCATCTGTGCCAGCGGCATGGGTTTGCCCTGTTCACGCACAATGATCTCAGCCAGTTCAGCAGCATTCTGCTCGATCTTATCAGCGATCTGATGCAGCAGCGCTTTGCGCTCATCATGGCTGGTGTGCTGGAAGGATTTAAAAGCCTCAGCCGCAGCAGCAACCGCCTGATCAAGCTGTGCAACCGACGCTTTAGGGCATTCAGCAAACGCCGCTGCCGTCGCCGGATCGATAACCGGGAAGCTTCCTTCATCCCCGGCAACAGCGCTGCCATTAATCAGCATGGAGTAGTGTTTAGTCATAGAGCATGCATCCGAATTCTGTGAAGTTAAAACCGCCGGGACAGAGCCCGGCGGTCCAGTAGATCGTTTTTTCCGAAGGGGTTAGAAAGGTACGATCGCCAGAACCTGGAAGTAAGTGTTGGTATCATCGTTACCCTGAGTGCTACCAGCAGAATCAGGCGTATAGAAACCCAGCAGCGGGCTGATGATCAGGTTATCGTTAACCACCCACTCCGCGTACAGGTCAATTTCCTGACCATCCATCGCATCACCTGCAGTGCCGCTGAAGTCGAAGAACAGCGCACCCACTGCCAGTGTTTCAGTCGGTGCCGCTTTCAGCGCAATGTGATGAACATCGGTATCGCTGTTGAAAGGACCGGCATAGTTTGCCGCTACTTCACCCTGGAACCAGGTACCGTAGCCACGGTTAAAGCCGAAGAACAGAGGGTCAAAACCTTCATCGAAGGTGCTGTAGCGATAGTTTACGCTTGGGGTCCAGGCTACGTCAGCAAACGTCCAGCCCGCTTCCACGTACCAGGCGTCGCCGTCGGCGCTGTTATCACCCGCGTTCTGGGTAACAAACTCACCGGACAGGAACAGGTTCTCAACACCGGCACTGCCCTGATAGCGCAGGCTGAAAGTGTCCTGACCATCACGGTGGTCATAACCATAGCCCTGTTCAACATCCAGACCGTTCAGGTACATAGCACCGAAGGTACCGGTCTCGGTTACGTACTCAACGTTGATACCCGCCATCTCAGGCTTAGCCTGTGCAACGTTATCAGACTCGAACCAGAACAGGTCAGAACGCAGGCCGGAGTCACCACCCACGCGCAGCATTGCCGTTTTGTCGAACGCTTTACGACCTGCCAGCCAGTACGCACCACCCCGGTCAAACTCATCACCCAGACCTTCACCCAGGTTCAGCGCATCGCCGTTAATCAGGAAGCCGTCGCCGAAAGAAAGGTTCTGACGACCAACAGAGAAGTCGATCATGTCGTTACGGTAACCGATATACGCGTCTTCCAGATCGATTTCACGCTCATCACCGGTGGTGAAGCCCGCAGGATCACCGTCACCCCAGGTACCGCTGAACAGCGCGTTGATGCCACCGTAAACCTGAGCACCGTTGTCAAGATTACGGAAACCGCTGAAGCCCGCTTTGATGTAAGCTTCCTGCCAGTCACGGCTTTCACCGGTGTTACCACCCACCGTGTTGTAGGTTTCTTCACTGCTGAAAACACCGAAGATCGCCTCAACATCCAGATTCACCTCACCGGCATCGCTGGAACTCAGATTATAGGCCTGGGCAGGCATGGCAACTGCTGCCGCTACCGCAGCGGTCAACAGAGATTGGGTAAACATTTTTTTCATCGGGATGGCTCCTCCACCGATCACAATCATCTTTCTTGTTATTGACCGCAGCCATGAGGACTTACGGTTTTGATCAGATGATAGTAAAACGGCGGTGTAAACCAGATACGCGATGAATGTCTTAAATTGTTCTCAGATGTAACAGAACGTAACCAGAACCCTGAACTGAACGCTCAGAAGCGAGCCCCTTGCTGTTGCAGCCAGCCCAGCACCATCTTCTGCTGCGGCTCGGAGAGCCCCCCGGCAGCAAGCCGGCTGAGTAGTTCCGGCAGATCCCGGCTACTACGGTAGGCAGTCACTACCGGCGCCAGAGGCGTACCGGACAGATGCCAGATGCCCAGCGGCTGGTCCGGTGTTGTCACCACATCCACCATCTGCACAAAACCATGATTCACCACCGGGCGCTGACAGACCTGAACCTGATCAATATCCGCTGGCAGATGCAGGGGCTGATCATCCGGCCAGTGACTACGTCCCTGCCAGAACGGCTGCTCCGGCCACTGCTGTTCCATGGCATAAAAATCGCGGCCAATCCGGGCAAAGCGATAGAACAACTCAGTAATTCTGAGTTGATGAAACTGCTGCGCCAGACGCGCCTGTGAAGGTTTATTCAGCAGCGTATTGATCACCGCAGGCGCCTGCAACGAGGAGGAAAGCGTCTGAAAAATCCCGTTACCGGAGAGCGGATCAACCGACATCGCCGCATCGCCGACCCTGATCCAGTTCGGGCCTGATGCTTCTTCGCAAAGCACCGGCGTGCTGGTACGGGCATGCAGCTCTCCGGTAGGTTCTGCACCACTGAGAAACGGCGCCGCCTGATCCAGACGCAGCAGCTGCTCATTACAGAACTCCACCAACCGGTTTTTTTCCGGCAGCGCGGCACTGGCCACATCAAAGGTCAACTGCAGATAGCGTCTCCCCAATCCATCGGATGCCAGCCATGCCCAGCCACGATCAAAACTCTGCACCGCAGAGCGGCGCTCCATCTCACTCCCCTGCCAGTACTGCAGCAGGGAAACCGTTTCCGCACCGCGCAGGCGCTTAAGCTGACCGCCCGGTGCTGCCCTGCCCCGGGCCTCAACCAGAAAATCCGCCTGCAAAACAATCGGCTGCCCGCAGGATTCCACCTGAATTTCATGACCAAACTCAGCGCTTTTAACCCCTTTAACCCGGCCCTGAATCACATGCACACCCTGCATCGCCAGATCCATCATCAGCGACTGATCAAACAGAACCCGATCAATCAGACGCTCTGTATTCGCCTGGTTACTCTCTCCGTTCCAGGTGACAAATCGCGGCCCCGGCTCCGGAAGATCTTTCAGCGCATGCTGAAACCCCGCGCCACGCAGCCCTTCCACCACACGTTCGGATATCCCCTCCATCGCTTTGAATGGACGGGCTTCGGTCACCAGCGTGATTCTTTCATAACCAAGCTTCTGCAAGCCCAGCGCGACCGCCGCACCTGAGGGGCCGCCACCGAGGATTACAATTTCGCGTTGTTGACTCAGCATCCTTTCTCCCTCTAGCGCAGTCGTCGTTCCGGGCCAAAATAAACCGCCCGCTGTTTAAGTATGGCAGCCGCTTCGGCGCTCTTCAGACCGGGCTGCTCCTGCAACAGTTTAGCCAGATGACCGCACATATGCGCACAACCCAGACTGGCACCTGCCCGGGCCTGAACTCCATCAAATCCGAGTACGTGTCCGCCAAAGTCGGCAAACTCCGTTTCCAGACAGGAGATCTCATCGACCGAACAACGTGCATCGCCGGTCATGCGTAAAACACCCGGATAGGCCGAAGGATAGACCGGCTCCCCCCGTGCCGGAGAGGATGCACAGAGGATCACCCCCTGCGCAACCGCACGTGCCACCGCGCCGGCGAGTACCTCGCGATCCTGACGCAGGCCCAGACTCATATTGATCAGGCGTACCCCCTGCTCACAGAGCCAGTCGATTGCAGCCGCAACCTGCGCCGGACTGGTTACCCCGCGACGATCAAATACCTGAGCCATATACAGTTCAGCCTGCGCCGCATGATGGCTGATAATTTCGGCAATCCGGGCACCGTGATCCATCTCATCAGGCCCCGCCTCACCCATCCATAGCGCGCCATCCTCAAGGTAGAAAGCCGCACTGTCTGCCAGCAACTGATCCGCGGCGGCGCCGCTGTCGATTACACCTACTTTGACTGTCATCGGTTACTCCACTGTCAGCTCAGAAACCGCAACCGGCTTCAGCTTACCGCCCTCAACCTGATAGTGCTGATCAACCCCCAGCAGGGTTGAAGCACGGTGCGAAATCAGAATACGGGTCTGCTGGCTGAACAGATGATCCACCGCCGCTATCACCTCAGCTTCGGTCTGTTCATCCACCGCCGCCGTCGCTTCATCAAGAATCAGCAAACGCGGCTTTTGCAAGATCGCCCGGGCAATCGCAATGCGCTGGCGCTGCCCACCGGAAAGCTGCTGACCTCTTTCACCAAGCTCCGAATCCAGACCCTGCGGCAGATGCTCGATTAAGCCATTTAACTGAGCGGCTCTTGCCGCCTGCTCAACCTCATCATCACTGGCGGAAGGCGCTGCATAGCGAATATTTTCTTTAAGGGAGGCGCGGAACAGCACAATATCCTGACTGACAACCGCCACCTGAGTACGCAGCAGCGCCGGAGCAATGGAATTAACCGGCTGCCCATCCAGCAGAATCTCGCCGCCTGCCGGTTCAAAGTGACGGTGAATCAGATCCACCAGCGTTGATTTACCCACCCCGGAGGTACCACTCAGCGCCACCTTGCTGCCACCGGGTATATAAAGTTCAGCCTGATCAAACACCTTCTCCTGACGCCCCGGATAGGCAAAGTCGAGACCGGAGATACGTAATTCACCGAAACCGGCGGGCAGATCTGCCTGTAATGATGCGGATGCTGAAACATCCGGCTGATGCAAACGTAATTCGTTAACACGCCCCAGGCTGACGCTCATTCGCTGTACCGCCACATAAAGCCCCAGCAGGCTGTTCACCGGCCCGACGGCCATACCCAGATAGGTAGAAAAAGCGATCAGCGAACCCAGTTGCCACTGCCCCTCAATCACCCAGTAGCCACCAATCAGAAATGCACTGGCCCGGGTCATGGACGTCAGGGTATTGGGGATCGCCTGGGTAAAGAATTCGGTGACCTGAAGTTTCAGCAGATCACCCAAGTACTCCTGATTCAGCCCTTCAAGCCGTTTCCGCTCGCGCGGTTCCTGACCAACCGACTGAATAAACTTCATGGCTGGCAGCGTTTCCACCAGAAAACTGGAGATATCGGCCGAACGTTCGCGCAAGCGCCGGGTCTGCACCTCGACCTTCTGCCGCATCCAGCGTAACCAGAGCACCTCCAGCGGAATCATGATCAGCACCAGCAGGGAGAGCTTCCAGGAGAGCAGCAACATCATCACTGCGGCGCCGACCAGCCCGAGAATACTGCTGACCGCAGAGAACAGGCTATCGACCGCAAAACGCTGAATCTGGGCAACATCGCCATCCAGTCGCGATATCAGATCACCGATCCGCTGACGACCATAAAACAGAGGTGATAAACCCTGAAGGTGCTGGTAAAGATCATTGCGCAAAGCAAACAGAATGCGGCCAGATAATCCCGTGTGCAGGTAGCGGTTCACACCCGACAGGGCTGTACTGAAAATCCCGACAAAGATCATCCCTATAGCAATAGTCACCAGCGCGGAATAGTCTTTAGCCAGCAGGCCGTCATCGATCAGCATCTTGGTCAGCCAGGGCTGCAGCAGCACCAGCAGAGAGGCACACATCGAGAGCAACAACAGCCCCAGAATCGATTTTTTCTGTGGCCGGACAAAACTGTAGAGCCAGCGGAAAGCCTGTTCCAGTTGGGCCGGGTTATCGTGGGTAACGGTGCGGGAAAGCCATTTCAGCATCAGGTGCTTAACACTCTTCTGATTATCGGATTCAGTCTGAGACAAAAAAGGGGCGATAAGAATCGCCCCTTTTCTTACTGATAAGTGATTACCCTAATCTTAGCGCTGTACTTTTGCAATACGCAGATCAGAGGTCGACATATCACCGGTGAGCTGGATCGAACCGATCTTCTCCAGCGTTTTCGGGTCATGAATCGAAATATCACTCGAGGTACCACCGACATAGATCTTACTACCATCCTGCAGCATGTTCAGGTTGTAGTAGGTGTGTGCCAGAGGCTGAACGATCAGGTTTTTACCCTCTTTGATGTTGTGCTTGGACAACTGGTTAAAAGAGCCGTACACCACATCTTTGTCGTTCGGGTCGGTCAGCCAGTTGAATACGATAAATTCAAATGGCAGCACTTCACCCGTTTCCACCTCACCGGTTTTGGTATCGATACGGGTCATACCCCAGAGGAACTCCGCTTTCTCCATATCGCCCGGCTCGCCGTTCCACTTAATAGTGAAGTACGGCATGATGTATTCGCCAATGTGCTCACCGATGGTGTGCATCTGGAAGGCATCAGGTGGAACCCACTCGCTCTGATCCCGATCCCAGTTCTGCAGTTTCGCCAGAGTACGGATTTCGCCGGTCTTGGCATCAATCGCCTTAACGTCACCACCACCCAGAATAACCTCACCGGTTTTCTCAATGAAACCCAGCTTGGTAATACGACGGTCTACCGGGAAAGTACGGACCGGTTTTGCATCCAGACCATCAGCGGTGTTGTATACCGCCAGACGTGGCTGCAGAGCTTCAAAGTGATCTTTATGCAGTTTCACCGGGTTCTGAACCGTATACAGCTCTTTACCGTCGGCACTCACTGCCATAGAGATCATGCTCTTCACCTGCTCCGTCGGAGAGGACTGTTTCATGGAGAAGACGATCTCGCAGTTGCTGATATCAAAACCAACCACGTCTTCCCATTTATTGGTCATCACGTAAGCGATCTTACCGTCCGGAGAAGGTGCAACCCCACCATTACCGAAGATACCCGGCACATCGCAGCTACGCAGTACCTTGTCAGTTTTGGTATCAATCACATGTAACTGGTTAGGACGGGTCACCGTCAGCAGGTACTCGTCAGTCGCCGCCTGAGCGCTGAAGCCGGTACCCAGCAGAGCCAGACTGGTCATCGCACCACCCAGCAGCTTCGCCGGGCTGAACTTGGATTTACGTTTCATCACTGTCACTCCCTTACTCAGATTCCGGGAAGATGGCATCGATCTTACGCCAGTCTTCATCTGCTTTAGCCACATCCTGAGACCAGTTAGGATGGGTCGACATAGTGTCTGGTACCTGAGCAGGCCACCAGCAGGCGTCTGCACAACCGTAGAGGTCAGACTCCATCGGCTGGCACAGGGAACCCAGGCCACCAAACGGGTCTACTTCCCAGCCCGGATCGTTCACGGAGGTACAGCCGACAACCGACTGCATCGCTACCACCTCTTCCACATCCCCCTGGGAAACGGCGGCATCAAGCATTTTTGCTTTCTTATTGAATGACTTTAAGTGTTTCATCTTATTAAGCACCTCTTCGTGGAGATACATATGCATCAAAGAACCCCGGGTTCTCGAGCATAATCTGCGAGTAAATCTCTACCCCATAGTCGATCCAGTCGCGCAGCAGATCGCAGTAGTGGTAGGACGGTTTCGCAGGATCACCATATTTTGCATAGCTTTCGTGATAGCAACCGCCAGAACAGATATTACGGATACGGCAGGTTTCGCAGCCTTTACCGCTACGATCCAGACGCTCCTCAATAAAGCTGGAGAGCGCCGGTTTATCGATGCCGTTTTCCACATCCCCAAACAGCGGCATATCCGATCCGGTAAAACGGTGACAGAGGTTAAGACCACCCTCTTTATCTACCGCCAGCAGACCCACACCGGCACCGCAGGGCAGTTGTTTCTTATTGCCTTCGTGCAGGTCGGTCATTAACTGATGCATATTGCCAAAACCGAAGTTTTTGTTTTGCAGCGCCGCTTCCAGGTACTTTTTACCCAGACGCTTCTGCCCTTCAAACACCTCAGCCATCTCCTCTTCGGAGAGGTTAAAGGCGGCAATATCACCCGAAGTTACCGGTCCGAATCCGACCTCGGCGAAGCCCAGGTCGTGATAGAGGTGATCAAAGATCGTTTCCACATCGGTGATACCCTTGGTCAGGGTGACACGGCAACCCACCGGGCGCGCCGTATACCGCGACAGCAGCATATCGACCTTTTTCTTAACCACATCATAAGTACCCTGACCACCGACCGTGATCCGGTTTTTGTCGTGCATCGCCTTTGGGCCATCCATAGAGATGGTCAGACCAAAACGGTGCTCGTTAAACCAGTCAATCAGATCTTCAGTCAGCAGTGTCGCATTGGTTGTCAGAGTGAAATCCACCCGGGCTTCCAGATCAGCAAAACGGCGTTCGCAGTACGCCACCACTTCACGGATCAGCGGCATGTTCGACAGCGGTTCCCCGCCGAAGAAAACAACGTTGTACTGACGCTGATCAGGAGATTCCTTAAGCAGCATCTCAACCGACTGAATCGCCGTATCTACCGACATTTTCAAACCTTCGGAAGGGGTCGTCAGGTCCTCTTTGTAGCAGTAGGTACAACTCAGGTTGCAGCCGGTGTTAACGTTCAGTACGACCGTGGTTAACGGAAAATTTTCGACCTTTTTCGGTTCAGGATTGTAGCGTGCAACACCGTTGCTATCGTGGATGATTTCCAGCGACTTGAACTCTTCAAGCAGCTCGAACACATCGCTCGCCGCATAACGGTCTTCCAGACGCTGTTTGATCATTGGCGCTGTTACTTCACCCTGTTCGCCAAACAGATCAATCACATCCTTACTCATCTCATCCAGTTCGAACAGACCGCTGGTTGGCACATGAAACAGCATAGTGCGTGACTTCAGGTCCACCAGGTGGATGTTCGGTTTTACCAGAGACAGAGATCCCATACTCACCTCGTTAATATTTGTATGCCCTTAGGCTGGTTGAGGTTGCTATCACATTCAGATTACTGAATCAGTTCTTTGACAAAGTCCTGAACGGTTACCATCAGATGTGCCTGACCACTCACTGCATCAGCGCCATCTTTGACTGTACCGACAACCGCCAGATTACCCACGTTGTTAGTGGACATCTTACGCTCAGGGTTAAGACCCGCATCACCCGGTGTAAAGATACCTTTGGCATCGATCGAACCGGCGTATTTCAGGTCATTGTCATGTTCGGCCATCTCATCGAAAGCCTTAAGCGTCCAGCTTGCTGGCAGATAACCCAGAGACAGGTCATCTTCAGTGCCCGCTTTACCATCGGCACCCGCGGCATAACCAACGGCGCGATAGATCGCTTTCTGCTTAGGAATCGGACCACCATTACCACCGATACGGGCAATGGATTCTGACGGAGTGATCTCAACACGCGCTACGCTGTCATAAACAGCAACCGCACCGGCCAGCGTCTGATCACCGACTTTCAGATCGCGCTGACCCATCGCCGCATTGGCTGCAGCCTTCACCTGCACAACCAGACGATCGGCCGACTGGCTGAGCACTTTCTCAACCTTAACACCGGCACCCAGAGAGACTTTGTCGCTCAGGTTGGCACCCGCGATCACCAGCGTCTGAGTTGCACCCTGCTTCACGGAAGCCGGTGAAACAGAAACCAGCGTGGCAGCTTTATCCGCTTTAACCGCGGTAACAGAACCACCCATCACATCGTCATTTTTAAGGTACGCACGACCGCTCAGCTGCTTACCGTCTTCAGAGGCCGCAAACACCTGACGCACGTTACGTCCGTCGATCACGACAGCCGCACGCCATTCGTAACCCGTGAACACCTTAGCACTGCCACTGCCGCTCAGTTTGGAGCCGTCCGCGTAGTGACCATTGATCAGTACCACGTATTCATCTTTCTGGCTCGGCATCACAGACATGGTCGCGGTGAACTCACCTTTATCCGGCATAAAGCCAGACATCGCCCAGTCGCCTTTCAGATCAGCTTTAGGCGCTGCTTTCCAGTCATCCCAGGCTTTAGATTTGAAGGGATAGCCTTCGCCCAGCTTAACGCTGGTCTCATCCACAGCAATCTGGAACCATGGACGGTCACGATGACCCGCCAGGAATTCAATCGAAGGTACCTGCCCCATATGGAAGTGGACCAGTTTTTCCCACTCGTCCTGAGTTCTGCGCTGCAGACCAGAACGGGCGCTGGAGTGACAACCGGTACAGGTGCCTGCCACATGCTCGGGCACATCCTGCTCTACTACGTTCGGCTCACGTTCCAGAACATAACGCAGACCTGCTGTCTCACTCGGTGCCAGACCCTGATTATCAGCCAGGTACTTAATCAGCACCCGCTCATGCTCAGGAGAGATATGCAGACCGCGCTGTGACTTCATACGGTTGATGGTCATCTGCCATCCTTCCGGGGTTTTACGCTGCTGGCTGATGCGCGTGAACGGCGCTTCCGCCTGACCGGTTTCACTGTGGCACAACAGACAGTTTTCCTTGATGATCTGCGGCCCGTCTATCGCCGACGCAGCACTTGCAAACCCCAGAAAAGCTACAGCCCCGCCAAAGCGTAGAACCCGCTTCATGCTATGATTTTTCAAGACTATCACTCCCCACTTTTTGGTGATCCTTTGTTATATAGCAAACATCCTGCGGCTTATCCGGCGGATGTTCAGGAACCTGCGAACAAGTCGTGTAGGCACTCTGGCTCCAGTGATGGTTCACAATCAAGGAAGTATTTTGCAGTAATGTCTGGACCTTACAAAAAATACTGACACCGAGTGTGAATCATCACTGAAGCCCCGCAGGGCAAGCCCTGCAGCCTGTATCTGCGGTGTTGCAGCTCTTGTTAAGGACTACGGCCATTAACGGCGAACTGCGCCTTGCATCTACAGGCTTCAGGGCTTGCAGAGCACTAACAGGACTTATTCGCAGATTCCCTTGTTTGGGTATGCCCAAAGTACGCCAATGATGTAAATGAAGTACCGGGCAGATGTGTTGTTTTGTCGGCTTATGTAACAAACTGTAACAATCGATCATTCAAAAATCATAAGCTAATGAAATAAAAAGAGTATTTAATTATCGCACCCCGTTACACCGAATACTTTTCATGCCCTGAAGCGGTTGCTAGACTGGAATCAAACCCTTGCTGATGAACCCCTATGAATCAGAATGCCAATACCCCTTACCGCATCCTTATCGTTGAAGACGATCTGGCCTCCCGCTCGTTGCTGTCCAGTTACCTGAGCAAAGAGGGTTACAGCGTCAGTGAAACAGAGCAGGCGGACGATCTCAGTACGCGGGTACAGAATGAACGGATCGATCTGGTTCTGCTGGATATCAACCTGCCCGGAAAAGATGGCCTGACCCTGACCCGGGAACTGCGTTCCGTCTCCAGCGTCGGCATCATTCTGGTGACCAGTAAGGGCGACGAAATAGACCGTATCGTGGGTCTGGAGCTGGGCGCAGATGACTATGTCAGCAAACCCTTCAATCCACGAGAGTTGCTGGTTCGGGCAAAAAACCTGCTGTGGCGGGTCCGGGACAGCCAGCAGGCCCGCGCCAGCGAGAACAGCAACAGCCAGCAATGGTTGTTTGAAGGCTGGAGCCTGAACGCCAACAAACGCCTGCTGACCGACCCTCAGGGGGTCAGCGAGCGCCTGCCGGAGGGAGAGTTCAAACTGCTCTCCTGCCTGCTGGCGACACCCGGCGCCATCCTTTCCCGTGACCAGCTAATGGACGCGATCCATGACCGGGAGTGGACCCCTAACGATCGCTCAGTGGATGTCATGGTCGGCCGCCTGCGGCGTAAGCTGGGTGATAACCCGGCTAACCCCCACTTTATTCTCACCGCTCACGGTGCCGGATACATGTTTGCCGGTGAGGTCAGTTGAGCATGGTCACAGACCGGCTTCGGTTCACGGAAAGACTGCACAAAGGAAAACATAGCCGCATCTCCCGCGGCAGCATTGAACGGGCTGGCGGCCAGCAGTTTCCGGTGATCATCAAACAACTGGCGCGCAGCGAACTGAATAAAACCGGTAATCTCCGGCTCAGCCATGAATTCAGCATCCTCAGCCAGCTTGATCTGGAGGTTATCTGCAAGCCACTGGAGTTGCGCCAGAGCGAACAGGGCAATCAGATCCTGTTTCAGGACGCCGGATCGCTCAGCCTGCGCCGCTGGCTCAGCCTGCAACGCCCTGACTTCCGGCAGCGACTGAGCGCTGCACTGAATATCGCCCGCGCGCTGGGTCAGATCCACGAGGCCGGCATTATTCATAAACAGATCAGCCCGGACAATCTGCTGATCGATCCGGAAACCCTGCAGATCAGGATCATCGATTTCAGTCTGAGCTCCCGCCTGCAACGGGAACACCCGGTATCCCTGGCGGCGATCAGCAGCAAGCAGGATCTGGCCTACATCGCCCCGGAGCAGACCGGGCGAATTAACCGGGTGATCGACTATCGCAGCGACTATTACGGGCTCGGTGCCACCTTCTACGAGATGTTCACCGGTGCCCCGCCGTTTCAGAGCGAAGACAGCCTGGAACTGATCCACTGCCATCTGGCCCGCCAACCGGTCGAGCCCTATATCCAGAACACAGATCTGCCGGAACCCCTGTCCCAGATCATTATGAAGTTGCTGGCCAAAGATGCCGGACAGCGCTATCAATCCTGCCTGGGTCTGTGTAAAGACCTGCAGGCCGTCGAAACTATGAACGCCAGCCAGAAGCGCGGCCCCTTCGCTCTGGGTAAAGAAGATATATCGGAACGCTTTGAACTGCCGCAGAAACTCTATGGCCGGGAGTTTACGGTTAACGCGCTGAAAAGCAGCTTTGATGCGATTACCCGTGGCCGCCAGTCACTGACCCTGATCACCGGCTATGCCGGGATCGGGAAATCCAGTCTGGCCCATGAGATTCGCCAGTACATTACCCAGCACCACGGTTTTTTCGCTGCGGGCAAGTTCGATCAGTATCACCGCAACCGCCCCTACTCGGCGATCTATCAGGCCCTGCAGATACTGATCCGCCAGTTACTCACCGAGTCCGATGACCGTATTCAGCAGTGGCGTGACGATCTGCTCAAAGCCACCGGCAGCAATGCACAGGTTCTGTTTCGCCTGATCCCGGAACTGGAACTGATACTGGGTAAGCAGCCCACTGCACCGAAACTGCCACCGTCCGAGGAGCAGCACCGTTTCTCCCACGTCATCCGGCAGATTCTCAAAGTATTCGCTACCGCTGCGCATCCGCTGGTCTTGTTTTTTGATGACCTGCACTGGGCCGATCTCTCATCCCTAAAACTGCTGAGTAAACTTTCACATAACCCGCAGCACCCCTATCTGCTGATTATCGGCAGCTACCGGGATCAGGATTTCAGCAGCAACCACCCGTTCAAACTGGCGATTGAGCATCTGAAACAGGCCCCGGTAGAGGTACAGCAGCTGGAGATTCACCCGCTGCAGCTTGAGGACATCACCCAACTGGTGATGGATACACTGGGCCAACCGCGTCATCGATGTGCCGAACTGGCCCGGATCTGCATCCAGAAAACCCGCGGTAACCCCTTCTTTCTTAACCAGTTCCTGCTCGATCTTTATGATAAGGGGCTGATCAGCTTCCAGAACAATGGCTGGACCTGGGATGACCAGCAGATTCGCGAATGCGAGATCAGCAACAGCGTTATCGACTTTATGGTTGATAAGCTACAGAGGCTTTCCAGTCAGGCACTGCGGGTACTTAAGGTCGCCGCCTGTATCGGCAACCCGGTGCCCCTGCATATTCTCTCCCGGGTGTGTCGACTGAATGCGGTTGAGACCGCAGATAACCTCTGGCAGGCCCTGACCGAAGGCCTGCTGCTACCGCTGGGTAACAGTCACCTTTACGACCCGGCTTCTGAGCCGGAAAAAATCCTCTATCGCTTTGTGCATGACCGGGTTCAGCAGGCCGCATACTCACTGATCAGCCCGGATGAACTGGCCCCGCTGCACTATCAGATCGGTCAGGAGCTCAAAGCCAGCCTGCCGATCGCCGAACTGGGCCGCCGCCTGTTTGACGTAACCAATCATCTGAATCAGTCACAATCCCTCATCAGCAGCGATAAAGAGCGCACGGAGCTGGCCCGGCTGAACCTGAAAACAGGCATCCGCGCCAAGGAGTCAGCCGCATTCGAATCTGCGTTTGAGTATTTCACTCAGGGGCTCTCACTGCTGCCCGCCCGAAACGAACCGGGCGCCCTGTTGAGAGACCTGCAGAAACACGCCGCCGAAACCGCCTATATCCGGGCCGATTTTGAATTTCTGGACCGACTGCTGAGCGAAGCAATCCCCAATGCTGAGACCCTGCCCCAGAAGAGCCAGCTAGAGGAGCTGCGAATCCACGCACTGGTGGCGCAAAATCAGTTTTCTGAAGCGCTGCGGGTCGCCATCCGACTGCTGCAACAGTTAAAAACCCCGCTGCCGCTGCTGCCATCGCCAAAGAGTATCGCCCTCAACCGGGTTAAGCTCAGCCTGCTGCTGCAACGCTACTCCGATAAACGCATCCTCAGCCTGCCCATAATTACCGATCCCACCCGGCTCGCCGCCATGTCGTTACTGGCGAATATGTTTGGCGTGGTGAAGTTTTCCAGCTCAGGTCTGCGTCCTCTGGTTATGGCAAAAGAGGTTGAGCTGACGCTGCGCCACGGACTCAGTGACGAGTCTCCCATGGCTTTTGCCGGTTACGCCGGGATACTCTGCGGCAAATATGGCCAGATTCCACAAGGCCTGCGTCTGGGCCATCTGGCAATAGAACTGAGCCAGCAACTGGGCAATCCCCGGGAGCACCAGACCCAATACCTCTACAACGCCTATGTACGGCACTTTAAAGATCCGCTTCGCATCTGCGCTGACAGCCTGTTTGATTACCATATCAAAGCGCTGGAAGGGGGTGATATCGAGTGGAGCGCCTACCTGCTGGCCGCTTACTCCCAGTATGAGTTTGCCCTGAACGGCAATCTGCGCAGTTTTGCCCAGTCGCTGAAACAGTATGTTCTGCAACTGCGTGAATCCGGGCAGCAGCAATCGCTGGATTATACCCTGATGACCCAGCAGACCGTGGATACCCTGACCGGGCCTTCACCAGCCGGGCTGGATGGCGCCTTTTATAACGAAGCACAGATGCTGGAAGAGTACCGCAGCAACAATCACCGAACAGCGATCTGCCTGCATTATCATTACAAGGGCCTGCTCGCGTTTATCTATCAGGATTACACTGAAGCGGAAACCTGTTTTGCTGAAGCCAGCGCCTATGCCCCCTATATCAGCGGCACCTATACCGCTCCGCAGCTGCATTTTTTCGCCACCCTGAACAGTCTGATGCTGCTGGAGCAGACCAGCGTACTGGAGCACCCGGCCACCCTGAAGCGAGCGCGACGCTACCTGAAACAGACCGGGAAACTCTGCCGCTATGCGCCGGAAAATCACCGCCACCACTATCTGCTGGTGAAAGCGATGCTGCTCACCTGTGAAGGCCGTTACAGCAGCGCCATCGATCTGTTTGATCAGGCCAGCAGCCATGCGCAGAAACAGCAGTTTACACTCGATCATGCCATCTGCCTGGAACTCACCGGACACTGCTACCGTCTGTGGCAGAAAGAACCCCTGTTCCAGCATTACCTTAACCAGGCTCATCAGGTTTATGCTGACTGGGGCGCGAAAAGCAAAACCCGACAACTGGAGCAGCGCTTCAGTTTTATCAATCCGGACCCGCTACTGCCGACAGAAACGAATCATAATCTGGCCGAGCGTGACGATCACCTGAGCCACCACAGTTACGATATCGCTTCGGTCATTAAAGCCTCACAGGCGATCTCTGACGAGATTATGCTGGAACCCCTGATCTCCACCCTGCTCAGGCTGGCCATCGTCAATGCCGGGGCACAGCGCGCTGTCCTGCTGATGAACCACGACAGTCTGGTGCTCTCAGCAGAAACCATGATCGATCAGGAGACCCGATTCTTTCAGGAGATGCCGCTGAACCGGGCCGTAGAAATCTTACCCACCAGCATCATCCACTACGTCGCCCGCACCAAGGAAAACGTAGTGCTTGGCAATGCCAGTGCCCATGAGATGTTCCAGCAGGACAGCTATATCCGGGACGTGCGCCCGTTATCATTACTGGCGCTACCGATCCTCTACCACGGCGAACTGACCGCCATCATCTATCTGGAAAACAACCAGAGCAGTGACGTTTTCAATCGTGACCGGCTGGAAACCTTGCAGATACTCGCGTCTCAGGCAGCGATCTCCATCGAAAATGCCAAGCTCTACCAGAGTCTGGAACAATCCGAGCACGACTTTAAATCCCTGTTCCTGAACGCCGTTGAGGGGATCTTCCGAACCACGCCACGAGGGCAGTTTATCTCCGCCAACCCGGCACTGGCGGCCCTGCTCGGTTTCCAGACCATGGATGAGTTCCACAGCAATATCAGCGACATCACCAAACAATGCTTCTTCGATGATGATGAGCGTGATGAATGCCTGCAGAAGCTGGACCGGGAACACAAGGTAGTTAACTTTGAAACCCGCTGGCGCACCAAATCCGGGGAGCCGCTGTTTGTTTCCATCTCCGCCCGCAAGGTGATCGATGCCAACGGACAGATTCAGTACTACGAAGGCTCCCTGACCGATATTGGCGAGCGAAAAGCCAAGGAAGCCGCCGAGCAGGCACGGCACGAAGCTGAGGCCGAAAATGAGGCTAAATCCCTGTTCCTCGCCACCATGAGCCACGAGATCCGCACCCCGATGAACGGCATCCTCGGCATGGCACAACTGATGAAAAAGGGTCAACTCAGTCAGGCGCAGAGCGAACAGGTAGAAACCATCTACAACGCGGGTCAGTCCCTGCTGGCGATCCTGAACAATATTCTCGACTACTCCAAGGTCGAATCAGGCCAGCTTGAACTGGAACAGAAACCGTTCTGGCTGCAACAGGTGCTCGACGAAACCTACAACCTGTTCCTGCCGGTTGCGCAGGAGAAATCCCTGCAGATAGTCCCGGCGATCGATCGCAGCCTGCCTCCCCTGCTGGGCGATAAGCGCCTGCTGAATCAGATCCTGATGAACCTCTGCTCCAACGCTCTGAAGTTCACCCATCAGGGCTATATCCGGATTCAGGCCCGGGGAGAAACGCTTCAGGATAACCGGGTCAAAGTGCATTTCAGCATAGAAGATACCGGCATCGGTATTGCCGATCAGGCCAAAGCAAAAATATTCCAGCACTTCACTCAGGCAGACAGCTCCATTACCCGCCGCTACGGTGGCACCGGGCTGGGTCTGGCGATCACCAAGCAGATTATCGAACAGCAGGGCGGGCGGATCGGCTTTGACAGCGAAGAATCCAGTGGTACCACGTTCTGGTTTGAACTCACCTACCCGATCGCCTCTGAAGCACCGCAGCAACTTCAGGAAGAACAGCCACTTACCGGCCGACAGGCGCTGGATATCCTGCTGGTTGAAGACACCCCGGTGAACCAACAGGTTACACAGGGGCTGCTGCAAAGCGACGGCCACCGGGTCAGCATCGCCGACGACGGCTTTACCGCCCTGTCGATGCATAACGATCATGATTACGACCTGATCCTGATGGATATTCACCTGCCGGATATGGATGGCGTGGAGACAACCCGCCGTATCCGCCAGCACCCGGACCCGGATAAAGCCAGCGTCAAGGTTATCGCCCTGACCGCCTCCGTTACTCCCCATGAGATCGAGAGTTATCTGGCCGCAGGCATGGATGGCGTGCTGGCGAAACCGATCCAGTATCAGGAGTTGCAGGCACTGCTGCTGCGACAACAACCCGGCACTACCATTGAGCAACAGACGGAATCCGGGGGGCTGTTAGATCTGGCGCTGATAAAACAGCACCGGGAGATGCTCGGCGATGAAAGCCTGAGTCACCTGCTACAGCAGTTCCACGATCAGGCAATCAACCTGCTTGATGAACTTGATCAGGCGTTCAGACAGGTACAGCGGGATAAGCTGGTACAGAAGGCCCACACCCTTTCCGGGGCGGCCGCCAACTTCGGCTTCAGCGCACTGCAAAAAGCCAGTAAAACGCTGGAAAATGAAGCCGAAACGGCTGATCCGGAAGCATTGCAAACACAACTGGAAGAACTGCGTTCGATCTACAGACAAAGCTGCGAACAACTGGCCCTGCTCCCATAATGGGTAACCGGGGCCTTCCCTTTCAGAAGGCAATTTTGTTCTATCCTAAGATCTATTTATAACAGGAAAATATAACAGTTTTGAGCAATAATATGCTCAACTACGTATCACTTTAAAGTTAAGATATTAATAAAAACAACAGCCACCCGGTTTCGTCTGGTGATCCCTGAACAGGTTCAAGTTGCCTGCATAAACAACGAGTTATAAAATGCGCAACCGTAAACCAGCGAGTAACCCTGAGTGTAAATTGGAGTCACATGCCCGCTTTCCCCGCCCTTGAAACACTGGTAGAAAATTTTCGTAACCGGCGCCCGATTCGCGCGGGTTCGCTGATCATTACGGTCTACGGTGATGCGATTGCGCCCCGTGGCGGCACCGTCTGGCTGGGCAGCCTGATCAATCTGCTGGAACCACTGGGCCTGAATCAGCGTCTGGTACGCACCTCGGTTTTCCGGCTCGCCAAGGAAAACTGGCTGGTTGCAGAGCAAGTCGGCCGGCGTAGCTATTACAGCCTCACCGGCCCCGGCATCCGACGCTTCCAGAAAGCCTTTGAACGGGTTTACGCCGAACACAATCCGGAATGGGATGGCCGCTGGCTGATGGCGATCCTCAGTCAACTGGAACAGGATGAACGCCAGAAACTGCGTCAGGAGCTGGAATGGCATGGCTTCGGTACGCTGGCACCCACGGTATTGCTGCACCCGCAGATGCAGAAAACCGAACTGCAATCGGTCTTGCAGGAGTTCAACTACCAGAACGATGTGATTATTCTGGAAGATATGGGTGAAGGCTCTCAGGCCACCCGCGCCCTGCGCCTGCAGACCCGCGAATCATGGAACCTGCCAAAGCTGGCTCAGAACTACCAGAGCTTCCTCGACAAGTTCCGCCCCATCTGGAACCACATCAAAGAGAAAGGCACCCCCACACCGGAGCAGTGTTTCCAGATCCGCACCCTGCTGATTCACGAATACCGCCGTATTATTCTGCGTGACCCGGAGTTACCGGATGAACTGCTCCCCGGCGACTGGGCCGGCAGCGCAGCCCGGCAATTGTGCAGCAACATCTACCAGCGCGTCTGGCAAGGGGCCGAAGCCCATATGGATGATGTACTGGAAACCGCTGAAGGGCCGCTGCCACCACCGAACAGCAAATTCTATAACCGCTACGGCGGCCTTAACTGAAAAACGGAGCCACAGGCTCCGTTTTTTTATGCGATCTTCATGCGAATTAATTGGCAATACAGAGGCGCGATGGAATACGCCAGATGGAATAAGTTTGGTGCAATAAGTTTGGTGCAATAAGTTTGGTGCAATACGCTCGGTGCAATACGCTTCGCTATTGCACCCTACGGGCCGGGGCTAACAGCCTGATTGAACGACCTTCACACAGCTAGCTCTTCCCAGCAGCGAAGCGTTCTAGTCCCTAGCCAGCCGAAGGCGTCCTGACAAGCGAAGCGTTCTGATCCCTAGCCAGCCGAAGGGGTCCTGACAAGCAAAGCGGTCTGGCATTTAAGACTGATACTTCGGTTTCACCTGACCTACATCCATCCGCGGGCGATCCGGCTCCACCTCTGTCAGCGGTTCAACCTGTTGCATCGTGCTCTGGCAACGGCGGGTGAGATCCTGATAGGTCGCGGTTCCGGCACTCTTCCAGGCCACTTCTTTGTCGCTGACTTCCCGAATCACTTTCGCCGGCGAGCCCACCACCATACTGCGGGGGTCACACTTAAAAGCCGCTTTTACAAAAGCACAGGCCGCCACAATCGACTCCGCACCTATCTCAGCGCCGTCCATCACCACCGCATTCATACCCACGAGTGCGTTACGGCCGATCCGGCAACCATGGAGCACCGCGCCATGACCAATATGACCATCCTTCTCGACTACCGTATCGGTGCCCGGAAAACCATGCAGCACGCAGGTATCCTGCACATTAGCCCCCTCTTCCAGAATCAGGCGACCAAAATCACCACGTAAAGAAGCGGCCGGGCCCACATAACAACCGGGGCCGATAATCACATCACCAATCAGAATGGCGCTGGGATGCACATAGGCGGTCGGATCGACCACCGGGGTGATGCCATCAATACTGTATACCTGCATGCTCAATACTCCTTTTTATTCTTCTCTGGCAGCCACATGGCGACGGCTCTGTACAACAGCAAAACGTCCGGCGACAAAGGCCGGATCGGTCAGGGAGGCGTTGGCTGCCGGGTTATTGCCGGTGGCATGAAAATCACTGAAGGCCGCCGCCTGATTCACAAACACAGCGCCATCGAGATTACACGAAAGCGCCACACCCTGCTCAACCGCCACGGCTTCCGCCTGATCAAGCAGCGCCTCATCGGTTGAATACACACCGAGCGTGATGGCCCCTTTACTCGCCACCGTTTCGGCAATCAGCGCCAGCCCCTCCTGACTGTCCTCAACCGCAACCAGGAAGGAAACAGGCCCGAACTGCTCCTGCTGCCAGACCGGATCATGCCCCTCCACCGACAGTATCAGTGGCGTGCGATACAGCGCGCCCTCATAACCGGGAATCCCGTGAGCCTCAGATGCCAACAGCACCTTACCCAGAGCGCTGGCCTGCTGCAGACGCTGTATAGTCGCCGGGTTAGGGATCGCCCCCAGTACCCCCGCCGCACGTTCCGGATCGGAAAGGAATTTACGCACCGTGTTACAGAGGTATTCACAAACCTGTTCATAGCTGAGGGTACCCTCATCAGTCGACACACCGGATCGCGGAATCAGTATTGCCTGCGGCGTGGTACACATCTGGCCGGAATAAAGGCTGACAGAAAATGCCAGATTCTGCGCCGTGCGCTTCATACTGGCAACACTGTCGATCAGCACCGTATTCACCCCGGCCTGCTCTTTATACAGACGCGCCTGTGTTGCGTGTTCGCTGAGCCAGTCACCAAACGCATTTCCGCCGGTGTAATCGATCAGCTTAACATCCGGGTGAGTCGCCAGAGTCTGCGCGATCCCCACTTCAGCGCCCTCAGCCGCCATCGTCACCAGACGCGGATCAAATCCCGCCTCGGCAAGCACCTGCTGACAGACCTGAACGGTAATCGCCACCGGCAGTACCGCCTGAGCATGAGGTTTGATAATCACAGGATTGCCGGTCACCAGACTGGCAAAGACGCCCGGATATGTGTTCCAGGTAGGGAAGGTCGAACAGGCCACCACCAGCGCGACACCGCGCGGCACAATATGGTAGCGCTTATCCATGACCAGCGGGTCATGCTTACCCTGAGGTTTGTGCCAGTGCGAAGTCGCAGGAACCACAGACATGGCCTGCCAGGCCGCCGCGACCGCTTCCAGCCCCCGATCCTGTGCGTGGGGGCCACCCGCCTGAAACGCCATGGCAAAACCCTGCCCGGTGGTATGCATCGTCGCATGGCCTATCTCGAAACTGCGCTTATTCAGACGCTCCAGAATTTCAAGACAAACGGCGGCCCGCTGCTGCGGACCGGCATCACGCCAGGCAGGCATCCCCTGCTTCGCTACATCCACCAGATCTTCAGCGGCATACAGGTCATAACTGATACCCAGCGACCCTGTGTAGGGTGATACCTCAACGCCATCTACCCCCTGCGGCGCAGGCCCCAGCAGCGAGAAATGGCTGCCGGGTAGCGCCTGATAGGCCGCTTCGCCCTCCTCTCTGGCACTGGCACCATAAAGCTTGCCACTGGGGATTTCCGGATAAGGCGTCCAGTGCCCGCGCGCCTGAAGAGCGGCACAAGCCTGTTGAAGAAGGGGCTGATGTTTCTGCCAGAGCTGATCCACGACTACCATCGGTCTACCTGCATTTGTAATAAATCATTACATTGTGATTCAAAAAACCACAAAAAAATTAATTTTGCGTATCTCAATACTGATCAAACTATAACCGAGGATATTGACCAGCATCAAGGAAAAAATTATTTATCATTATTTTTCAATAAGTTACAAAAAATTACTACCGCCCGAGTCGACACATCTAAAGCGATAATTCTGGTCTATAATTCGACTAATTGATCAAACAACATCCAGACCAGCGGTTTCATTTCAGGCTCGGAATAACAGAATAATTTCAATATATTTCAACACCTTAATACATATATCAGCAGGATATGGAGCAAATGCAGAAGTGACACAAAAAAAGCAGCATAAGTTTGACAAAGTGCATCACTTTGCATTTTACTATCCATATATTGACCGGTATCAATGTTTGCAGTGACTTTTCGAACCACTCAAAAGCACAGTCAAACCAGGCCAAAACAGAGTACTCCGCGCTAAGAGAAGGTACTCGTTAACATATTAAGCAAATGACAGGATAATGCATGAGTACTCTGACTACCCTTAAGGTCAGCGAGCCAGCCAATGGCGTACTGACTATCACCCTGCACCGCCCTGAAGCCCTTAATGCCCTGAATACCAAACTGCTGGAAGAGCTGGCTGACCTGCTGCAGGAGACTCAGGCAAACCCTGAAGTCGGCGCAGTGGTCATCACCGGCTCCGGCAAAGCCTTTGCTGCCGGCGCCGATGTCCGGGAGATGGCAACACTCGATGCCGTAGGCGTCCTGCGCGACCCCCGTGTTGATCACTGGAAACGCATCACCGCGTTCAAAAAACCTCTGATCGCCGCCGTAAACGGTTTCTGTCTGGGTGGCGGCTGCGAGCTGGCCATGCACGCCGATATCATCATTGCCGGTGAAGAGGCTAAATTCGGCCAGCCGGAGATCAAACTCGGCATCATGCCGGGCGCTGGCGGTACTCAGCGTCTGCTGCGCGCTGTTGGCAAGTCCATGGCGATGCAGATGGTCCTGACCGGCGAGCCGATCTCTGCACAACAGGCGATGGGCTTTGGCCTGATCTCTGAAATCACGATTCCTGAAGCAACCGTTGAGCGCGCCCAGAAGGTCGCCCGACAGATTGCCCGCCATGCCCCCATCGCGGTGGAGATGGCAAAAGATTCCGTTCTAAAAGCATTCGATACTGATCTGGCATCCGGCCTGCTCTATGAGCGCAAGGCGTTCACTCTGCTGGCGGCCACTGAAGACCGCAATGAAGGTATCAACGCTTTTATCGAAAAACGTAAACCCGCTTTCAAAGGATGCTAAGCATGAATTTCGAAACTGTCAGCCTGTCAATTGAAGATGGGGTAGCACTGCTGGCCCTGAATCGTCCGGATCGTCTGAACAGCTTTAACGCTGATATGCACGAAGAGGTACGTCAGGCGATTAAAGCGATCAAGAAAGATGAAAGCGTACGCTGTCTGGTACTTACCGGTAATGGCCGCGGTTTTTGTGCCGGCCAGGACCTGAGCGACCGTAATGTCGCAGCCGATGCTGAGATGCCCGATCTGGGCCTCTCCGTTGAGAAGAACTACAACCCGCTGGTACGTACCCTGCGTGATCTGCCGATGCCGGTTATCTGCGCGGTTAATGGCGTAGCCGCCGGTGCCGGTGCCAATCTGGCGCTGGTCTGCGACATTGTGGTTGCCGCACGCTCCGCCAGCTTTATTCAGGGCTTCAGCAAGATCGGTCTGGTACCTGATTCCGGCGGCACCTGGACCCTGCCACGTCTGGTGGGTACTGCCCGTGCCAAAGCGCTGATGCTGCTGAGCGAGAAAGTTTCCGCCGAGCAGGCTGAAGCCTGGGGCATGATCTGGAAGTGCGTTGACGACGAAGCGCTGATGGATGAAGTCATGGGCATGGCGAAGAAGCTCGCCAAGCAGCCAACCAAAGGTTTCGATCTGACACTGCGTGCCGTGAACGCTGCCAATACCAATACGCTGGATGAGCAACTGGATCTGGAACGCGACCTGCAGCGTCTGGCCGGTCGTACTGACGACTACCGTGAAGGTGTAGCTGCCTTTATGGAAAAACGTGCCCCTGAATTTAAAGGTAAGTGAGCGCCCTATGACTAATACTGTTTCACCTCTGGACAAAAGCGCTCAGGTTGCGGTGATCGGTGCCGGCACCATGGGTGCAGGTATCGCTCAGGTTGCTGCGGCCTATGGCCACCCGGTTATTCTGTTCGATATGAACCCGGAAGCGATTGAACGCGGCATCAACCAGATTAAATCCGGTCTGGAACGTCAGGTTTCCCGTGGCAAGATGACTCAGGAAGCGCTGGACGCCCTGCTGGCGAATATCACGCCGGCCTCCGAAATCGCTGCGCTGGCCGATGCCAGTCTGGTCATCGAAGCGATCATCGAAGATCTGAAAATCAAGCGCGGTCTGCTGGCCGATCTGGAAGCAACCTGCGCGGCTGATGCGATTCTGGCAACCAACACCTCCTCTATCTCCGTGACAGCACTGGGCGCTGAGATGCAGCACCCGGAGCGTCTGGTCGGTATGCACTTCTTCAACCCGGCTCCGGTGATGAAGCTGGTTGAGATCGTTTCCGGTCTGGCAACGTCTCAGGAGATCGCAGATCTGACTCACGCCACCGCGACTGCCTGGGGCAAACAGGCGGTTTACACCAAGTCCACACCGGGCTTTATCGTAAACCGCGTAGCCCGCCCTTTTTATGCTGAATCTCTGCGTATCTTTGAAGAAGGCGCAGCCGATATTGCTACGCTGGATCAGTTGCTGAAAGGCGCAGGCAACTTCCGCATGGGGCCGTTCGAACTGATGGACCTGATCGGCCACGATGTGAACTACGCCGTGACCTGTTCCGTATTCGACGCTTACTATCAGGACCCGCGCTTCCTGCCTTCACTGACTCAGAAAGCGCTGGTTGAGTGCGGTCGTCTGGGCCGTAAGAGCGGTCACGGCTTCTACAACTACGCTGAGGGTGCCGAGAAACCGGCTGCGGCTGTCACCACTGGCGGAAATACCCCTGAGCAGATTCTGGTCGTCGGTGATCAGGGTGTGGCCAATGCGCTGGTTGAGCGTATGGAAGCAAAAGGCCTGAACGTTGAGAAACAGGCCTCTGAAACTGAATCCTATATCAAAGTAGGCAGCGCCCGCCTCTGCCTGACTGACGGTCGTTTTGCGACCGAAGTCGCAGCTCAGGGTAATGCCAACACCGCACTGTTCGATCTGGCACTGGATTATGCCACGGCCAGCGCGCTGGCTGTCGCCTTTGCCGATCAGTGCAGCGAAGAAGCCAGACAGGACGTCATCGGCCTGTTCGCCGCGCTGGAGATCGCCCTCAGTGTTGTAGACGATATTCCGGGACTGGTGGTGATGCGTACCGTTGCGATGCTGGCTAATGAAGCCGCAGATGCCGTGAATCAGGGCGTCTGCACCGCTGCCGATGCTGACGTTGCCATGCGTGGCGGTGTGAACTACCCACAGGGCCCGCTGGCCTGGGCCGATCAGGTCGGTGTTGCGCACATCTTTACCTGCCTGAGCAACCTGCAGCAAAGCTACGGCGAAGACCGTTACCGCCCTTCCGCGCTGCTGCGTCGTAAATTCTTTTCCGGAGCGACCTTCCATGGCTGAGCAGACCAACTACGCAGAAAAATATGATCTGAATGATCCACAGCAACTGGCTGAAGCCTGCCGCGATGCCCTGCTGGCCGATGATCCGCTCACCCGCGAGCTGAAGATGGAGATCATCAAAGTGGCGCCCGGTTATGCCGAGCTGACCATGCCGGTACAGGACTGGATGACTAACGGTCACAACACCTGTCACGGCGGCATGATCTTCTCACTGGCAGACAGCGCCTTTGCTTTCTCCTGTAACACAGAGAACTACCCGACCGTTGCGGCGGGCGTGACCATCGATTACATCAGCCCGGGCCACAGAGGCGATCTGCTCACCGCGAAGGCGAGTAAATCTCACCAGCGTGGTCGTACCGGCGTTTATGACGTCCGGGTTGAAAATCAGAAAGGCGAACTGATCGCAATGTTCCGCGGTCGTTCACACCGAATTCGTGGTGTCGTTATTCCCGGCACTGAACTACCGGAAGGAAGGTAACTGACAATGACTGATGCATATATCTGCGATGCGATCCGTACCCCGTTTGGCCGTTATGGCGGAGCCCTCTCCCCTGTACGTGCCGATGATCTGGGTGCCGTCCCGCTGAAAGCGCTGATGGAGCGTAACCCTCAGGTTGACTGGGCCAGCGTGGAAGACGTGATCTACGGTAACGCCAATCAGGCCGGTGAAGACAACCGCAACGTGGCGCGCATGGCGACTCTGCTGGCCGGTCTGCCTACCTCCGTACCCGGCACTACCGTTAACCGTCTGTGCGGTTCCGGTATCGATGCGATCGGTATGGCAGCACGGGCGATTAAAGCCGGTGAAACGGAACTGATGATCGCCGGTGGCTGTGAATCCATGTCCCGCGCACCTTTCGTTATGGGTAAAGCGGAATCGGCATTCAGCCGTAACCCGAATGGTCTGTTCGACACCACCATCGGCTGGCGTTTCATCAACAAAAAGATGAAAGCTGAGTACGGCGTAGACTCCATGCCGGAAACCGCTGAAAACGTCGCTGAAGATTTCAATATCTCCCGTGAAGATCAGGATCTGTTCGCGTTCCGCAGCCAGCAGAAAACCGCTGTGGCCATGGAAAAAGGTCTGTTCAAAGAGGAGATCTGCCCGGTTGTGATCCCACAGCGTAAGGGTGATCCGATCGTGGTTGATACCGATGAGCACCCACGTGCGTCCACTACCCTCGAAGGTCTGGCGAAGTTGAAGGCGCCATTCCGCGAAGGGGGTTCGGTGACCGCGGGTAACGCTTCCGGCGTTAACGATGGTGCCTGCGCCCTGCTGATCGCGTCTAAAGAAGCCGCTGAGAAAAATGGCCTGACGCCTAAAGCACGTATCGTTGGTATGGCAACAGCAGGTCTGGAGCCACGCATCATGGGCTTCGGTCCGGCACCGGCTACCAAAAAAGTTCTGCAGAAAACCGGCCTGACGCTGGAGCAGATGGATGTGATTGAGCTGAACGAAGCTTTCGCCTCTCAGGGTCTGGCGGTGATGCGTGATCTGGGTCTGCCGGATGATGCGGAACATGTAAATCCGAATGGCGGCGCCATCTCTCTGGGTCACCCACTGGGTGCCAGCGGCGCGCGTCTGGTCACTACGGCGATGTACCAGTTGCATCGTACCGGCGGTCGTTATGCGCTCTGCACCATGTGTATCGGTGTGGGTCAGGGTATCGCGATCATTATCGAGCGCGTTTAAGCGCCCGGCGCGAGAGATATTCGGCGTGGGGACACGCCTCCTGCAGCCAGGAATGTATAGATAACCCTCACGGGATATCTGAGTTAACCGCCACAACAGCACCCGTCAGAGGTGTTTATAAAAAGTTAACGACAGGACAAAACTATGATGAATATGAAAGTGGATCCAAACGCACTCGATCCGATTGAAACGGCCAGTATTGATGAGATCCGTGCCCTGCAGCTGAGCCGCATGAAGTTCAGCCTGAAGCACGCTTACAACAATGTGGCAGCGTACCGCACACTGTGTGATGAAAAGGGTGTTCATCCGACAGACCTGAAAACTCTGGACGATCTGAAACTCTTCCCGTTTACCACTAAACAGTACCTCCGTGACGCTTACCCGTTCGACTCTTTCGCGGTGCCTATGAGCCAGGTCGTGCGTATTCACGCCTCTTCCGGTACCACCGGTCAGCCAACCGTGGTGGGTTACACCCAGCACGATATCAACGTCTGGTCTGACGTGGTGGCGCGTTCTATCCGTGCCGCCGGTGGCCGCAGCACTGATAAGGTTCACGTTTCTTACGGTTACGGCCTGTTTACCGGCGGTCTGGGTGCGCACTACGGTGCTGAGCGTCTGGGTTGTGCAGTGATTCCGATGTCCGGTGGCCAGACCGAGAAACAGGTCCAGCTTATGCGTGACTTCGATCCCGATATCATCATGGTCACCCCGTCCTACATGCTGAACCTGATCGACGAGATGGAACGTCAGGGCCTGAACCCGCAGGAGATGGCGCTGCGTATCGGTATCTTCGGTGCCGAACCATGGACCGCTGAGATGCGTAAAAACATCGAAGGCCGTCTGGGTATCGATGCCGTCGACATCTACGGTCTGTCTGAAGTGATGGGCCCGGGTGTCGCGATGGAGTGTGCCGAAACCAAAGACGGCCCAACCATCTGGGAAGACCACTTCTACCCGGAAATTATCGATCCGAACACCGGCGAAGTACTGCCGGATGGCGAATACGGCGAGCTGGTATTCACCTCGCTGACCAAAGAAGCGCTGCCGGTGATCCGTTACCGCACCCGCGACCTGACCCGTCTGCTGCCGGGCACGGCCCGTCCGATGCGTCGTATCGACAAGATCACCGGTCGTTCCGACGACATGCTGATCATCCGTGGTGTCAACGTATTCCCGACCCAGATCGAAGAACAGATTCTGAAGATTCCGGCGCTGGCGCCCCATTACGAAATCATCGTAACCAAAGACGGCAACCTGGATATGGTGCAGGTGAAGGTGGAACTGACCCCTGAAGCCCAGAGCACCGATCAGGCACCGGTTATCAAGGAACTGCAGCACCATATCAAGTCGGTTGTCGGTATCAGTACCAAGATCGATATCGTACCGGTTGGTGCGCTGCCACGTTCCGAAGGCAAGGCTAAACGAGTATTCGACAACCGCCCTAAGTAAGCGGTTGCATTTAATCTTTGCCGGCACGCCCTTCGCGCCGGCAAAACAAGAGCTGATGCAGGCTCAGCCTGATAAGCGCTGAGTTTGCAAACCCAATTTGTGGAGGCGATAACCATGACACCTCAAGAAGAAAAGTTCTGGCACAAGATCGAAAACGAAGAAAAGATCGAGCCTAAAGACTGGATGCCGGAAGACTACCGCAAGAACCTGATCCGTCAGATCTCCCAGCACGCACACTCCGAAATCATCGGAATGCAGCCGGAAGGCAACTGGATCACCCGCGCGCCGTCCCTGCGTCGTAAGGCCGTTCTGCTGTCTAAAGTGCAGGATGAAGCCGGTCACGGACTGTACCTGTACAGCGCCTGTGAAACTCTGGGTATCTCCCGTTCTGAAATGATCGAGCAACTGCAGACCGGTAAGGCGAAGTACTCCTCAATCTTCAACTACCCGACCCTGACCTGGGCCGACGTAGGCGCAATCGGCTGGCTGGTTGACGGTGCAGCGATTGTAAACCAGGTGTCCCTGCAGCGTACCTCTTACGGCCCATATTCCCGCGGCATGATCCGTATCTGTAAGGAAGAATCCTTCCACCAGCGTCAGGGCTATGAAGCGATGCTGGCACTGGCAAAAGGTTCTCCGGAGCAGAAAGCGATGGCTCAGGATGCACTGGACCGTTTCTACTGGCCTGCACTGATGATGTTCGGCCCGCACGACTCTGAATCGGCACACTCTCAGAAGTCCATGCAGTGGAAGATCAAGCGAGAAACCAACGACGACCTGCGTCAGAAGTTTGTTGACCAGACAGTGAAACAGATCGAAGTGCTGGGTCTTGAGCACCCGGACAAAAACATCAAGTGGAACGAAGAGCGTGGTCACTACGACAGCAGCGACCTGAACTGGGACGAGTTCTGGAGCGTGATCAACGGCAACGGCCACTGCAACCGTCAGCGTATTGAGCACCATGTAGCCGCTCACGACGAAGGCGAATGGGTACGCGATGCAATCTCCGCGTACAACGAGAAGAAACGAGTTAAAAAAGCACAAAATGCGGCGTAAGGGGTAATCGAGATGACTAACATTACTGAAAAACTGGAACTGTTCGAAGTATTCGTCCGCTCCAAGCGCGGTCTGGACCACAAACACGTTGGCTCTCTGCACGCAGAAGACCACGAACAGGCACTGGAATATGCCCGTGACTGCTACACCCGTCGTAGCGAAGGCGTGAGCATCTGGGTGGTTAAATCCAACGATATCTGTTCCTCGCAGGAAGACGATGCGGATTGCTTCTACGATCCAAGCGATGACAAACCATACCGTCACGCGACTTACTACGTCCTGCCTGACCCAGTTAACAACATGTAATCGGTGGGGTGAAGAGAATGAGTGATATCAAAGCTGCAACGCTTGAATACGCAACCCGACTGGGTGATGACTCTGTTGTACTGGGTCACCGCATCTCCGAGTGGGTGAGCTACGGTCCCTTCCTGGAAGAGGATATCGCCTACGGTAACGTAGCGCTGGATTACATTGGTCGTGCCCGCATGTTCTACACCTACGCGGCAGAACTGGCCAACGATGGCCGTGACGAAGACGATTTCGCCTTTATGCGTAACGACCGCGAATACCGCAACCTGCTGCTGATGGAGATGCCGAAAGGTGACTTCGCCTACTCTCAGGTTCGCCAGCTTTTCGCTGACGTTTATTACACCGTACTGCTGCCTGAACTGCTGCAGTCCAAAGACGATACCCTCTCCGCAATCGCTGCTAAAGCGATTAAAGAGACTAAGTACCACCTGCGTCGCAGCCGCGACTGGGTACTGCGTCTGGGCGATGGCACCGAAGAGAGCCACAAGCGTACTCAGAAAGCCATCGATCAGCTCTGGGGCTACACCCACGAACTGTTCGATATGGACGAAACTGAACAGTTGCTGGCGGATGAAGGCATCGGTGTAGACGTTTCCAAACTGCGCGATGCGTGGCTGAAGATGGTCAGCGATATTCTGGCCGAAGCGACGCTGACAGTACCGGAAGACAGTTGGGCTGTGCGTGGTGGCCGTACCGGTTACCACACCGAGAATCTGGGTCACATGCTGACTGAGATGCAGATCGTGCACCGCTCCTACCCGGGTTGTAAGTGGTAAGCCGTTATGAATGAAATCTCACTGATGCCGGAAGAGCAGTACCAGCGCCTGCAGCAACGCAACGCTGACGACGTAAAGGAACTATGGGATCTGCTTGATCAGGTAAAAGACCCCGAAGTCCCGGTGCTGACCATATGGGATCTGGGGATACTGCGTGACATTCAGCGTGAAGGTGAACGGATCGTCGTCACCATCACGCCGACCTACTCCGGTTGTCCGGCGATGGACAACATCAGTACCGATGTGACTGCGGCGCTGAATGCAGCAGGCTACAGCGACGTACAGGTGAAAACCTCGCTGTCGCCCGCCTGGAGTTCTGAGTGGATGTCACCTGAGGGCCGTCGCAAGCTGCGTAACTATGGCATCGCGCCACCGGAAGACGCAGATCTGGATGAAGATGGCCTGACCCCGGAAGCACACGCGCAGTGCCCGCACTGCAGCTCCCGTAACACCCGCCGGGTAAGTGAGTTTGGCTCCACTGCATGCAAGGCGCTGTTCCAGTGCAATGACTGCAACGAACCATTTGATTATTTCAAAAAGATCTAGGCAGGTCCCGGGTCTTAAAAGATAAAGGTGAAGCTATGTCTGACACCAGTTTCTACACGCTGAAGGTTGCTGATGTACAGCCGGAAACCGACGACGCGATCTGCGTATCGTTCGCGGTTCCTTCAGATCTGGAAGAGAAATTTAAGTTTATTCAGGGCCAGTTCCTGACCCTGCGTGCTGATATCGACGGCGAAGACGTGCGTCGTTCCTACTCCATCTGCTCCGGCGTTAACGACGGTCATCTGCGGGTAGGTATCAAACGTGTTAAAGATGGTAAGTTCTCTAACTACGCCAACGACAACTTTAAGCCGGGCGTGAGCGTTGAGGTGATGCCTCCGCAGGGTAACTTCTACACCGAAGTTAAACCTGAAAACGCCAAGAACTACATGTGTATTGCCGCAGGTTCCGGTATCACACCGATGATCTCGATTCTAAAAACGGTACTCTCTACTGAGCCGGAAAGTAAGGTCACTCTGATCTACGGTAACCGCCGCAGCAACACCATCATGTTCAAAGACGAACTGAACTTCGTTAAGAACCGCTACATGGATCGCTTCCAGTGGATCAACATCATGGACTATGAAGACCAGGGTGCCGATCTGCTGAATGGCCGCATCGACAACGCCAAGGGCTATGCCCTGCAGAAGTCCGGCCTGATCAACATCAAAGCCGTAGATGAAGCCTTCATCTGTGGCCCTGAAGCGATGATGTCTGAAGTTTCCCGCGGCTTCCGCATGGAAGGCCTGACTGACGAACATATCCACTACGAACTGTTCGCCAGCTCTTCTGCTGACTCTAAAGCGATGCTGGAGAAAGCAGCCAAGCGTAAAGAAGCGTTCGGCGAAGAGAAAATGTCGAAAGTGACCGTGATTGCTGATGGTCGTTCTGTCATGTTCGATCTGGCGACCGTGGGTGAGAACATCCTCGACGCCGGCATGGAAAACGGTATGGACCTGCCTTACTCCTGTAAAGGCGGTGTCTGCTCAACCTGTAAGTGTAAGCTGGTTAAAGGTGAGGTGGACATGGACATCTCCCACGGCCTGGAACAGCACGAAATCGATGCGGGTTACGTCCTGAGCTGTCAGGCTCACCCGATCTCCGACGAAGTGGTTCTGGACTTCGACGCACGCTAAAACGCGCGGCGCCCCGGAGCACCGCTCCGGGGCCACCTATCTTTAAGAGGCACTACCCCCATGAAACTACAGAGTTACATCAACGGCCAGTGGGTCGAAGGTACCGATGCCGGCACCGAGGTGTTCAACGCGATCAACGGTGAATCCGTCTGCAGCGTCAGCTCCACCGGCGTCGACTTCAATGATGCGGTGCGCTTTGCCCGCGAAAAGGGCGGCCCTGCCCTGCGTAAAATGACCTTCCATGAGCGTGCCAATGCCCTGAAAGAGCTGGGCAAGCACCTGATGGCAAAAAAAGAAGATTTCTACCGCGTCTCCGCCTGGACCGGTGCCACCCGTGCCGATAGCTGGATCGATATTGAAGGCGGCGTCAGCACGATGTTCACCTACTCCAGTCTGGTGCGCCGCGAACTGCCCAACGAGACATTTCTGGTTGAAGATGATGCCCAGATTCTGTCCCGTGAAGGCACCTTTATCGGTCGTCATATTCTGACACCAAAAGAGGGCGTTGCGGTTCATATCAACGCCTTCAACTTCCCTTGCTGGGGCATGCTGGAAAAGATCGCGCCGAGTCTGGCCGCGGGTATGCCAGTGATTGTGAAGCCTGCAACCGCCTCCGCTTATCTGACTGAAGTGATGGTTAAAGAGATCATCGCCTCCGGTATCCTGCCGGAAGGTTCGATTCAGTTGATCTGTGGTGGTGTGGGCAACCTGCTGGACCTGCTCAACGAGCAGGATGTTGTCACCTTTACCGGTTCTGCATCCACCGGCCAGAAGCTGCGCACGCATCCGAATATTGTTGCGAACTCCATTCCATTCACCATGGAAGCGGACTCCCTCAACTGTGCGATCCTCGGTGCTACCGTTGAGCCCGGCTCCGCCGAGTTTGACCTGTACGTCAAAGAAGTGGCCCGTGAAATGACCGTCAAAGCCGGTCAGAAGTGTACCGCTATCCGTCGTGCCATCATTCCGCGTAACCGCGTAGAAGCAGTGGCTGATGCCCTAAAAGCCCGTCTCAGCAAAACCGTGATCGGTGACCCGTCTGTCGAAGGCGTGCGCATGGGTGCGCTGGTTGGTCGCAGCCAGGTGGCTGATGTATGGGACAAAGTTGAACAACTGAAACAGAGCTGTGAACTGATCCACGGTGGCAGCGAAGATTTCGAAATCGTCGGTGGTAATCTGGAAACCGGTGCGTTCTTCCCGACCACCCTGCTCTACTCCGACAAGCCGATGGAAACCGATGTACCGCACGGTGTTGAAGCCTTCGGTCCGGTCTCCACGCTGATGGCGTATGACGATATCGATCAGGCGATCGCTATTGCCAAGCTGGGTAAAGGTTCTCTGGCCGGTTCCATTGTCACTGCAGATAATCTGGAAGCACGTGATCTGGTACTGGGCTGCGCCTCTTACCACGGTCGTCTGCATGTGCTGAACGAAGCCTGTGCGAAAGAATCCACCGGCCATGGTTCGCCTCTGCCAACACTGGTACACGGTGGTCCGGGTCGCGCCGGTGGCGGTGAAGAGCTGGGCGGTATCCGTGCTGTTAAGCATTACATGCAGCGCACCGCGATTCAGGGTAATCCAACCACCCTGACCGCGATTACCAACGAGTTCAACCCGGGTTCTGAGCAGATCAAAGATGATGTGCACCCGTTCCGTAAATACTTTGAAGATCTGCAGATCGGTGAAACCCTGATCACGCATCGTCGCACGGTGACCGAAGCTGACATCGTTAATTTCGGCTGCCTCTCCGGCGATCACTTCTACGCTCACTTCGATGAGATCGCAGCGAAGGACTCCCTGTTCGGCAAGCGCGTTGCCCACGGTTACTTCGTGATCTCTGCCGCCGCAGGCATGTTCGTAGAGCCATCTCCGGGTCCGGTTCTGGCCAACTACGGTATGGAGAATCTGCGTTTTGTCGAGCCGGTGGGTATCGGTGACACGATTCAGGTGCGCCTGACCTGTAAGCAGAAGATCAAGAAAGATCGCCGCTCGGAAGATGAACAGCCTAACGGCGTGGTCGTCTGGGATGTGGAAGTTCGCAATCAGGAAGACAAGCCTGTCGCGATCTATAACATTCTGACGCTGGTCGTCCGTCGCGAAGACTGATCCTTTTGAAAGCAAAAAAACCCGGCCTGTCCGGGTTTTTTTCTGCCTGAAATATTTTCATAAAAAAGCGGGATAAAGCGAATGGCATTAAAAAAATAACATATTAACAACCCTGCCCGACTATCCCTTAGATGTAATTAGTCTTGAAAAACTTGCAGAAAAAATTCTAAGCCGGGAGAATATCCTTAATTCTGCTATAAGATTAACCCTATGCGTAAATTTGAAGATTCCCTGCCCCTGCAACTGCTCAAAGCCCGTGAAGCCACCATGCACTTCTTCCGGCCACTGCTGCATGAAAATGCACTGACCGAACAGCAATGGCGTGTACTGCGTGCTCTCTACGCCTACAAAGAGATGGAATCCAAAGAACTGGCCAACCGCTGCTGCCTGCTCAGCCCAAGCCTGACCGGTATTCTCAAACGCCTGGAACAGCAGGGCTACGTGCAGCGCCGCAAGTCAGAAGAGGATCAGCGCCGCACTATCATCAGCCTGTCGGACAAAGCCAACGAACTGTTTCAGCGTCTCAGCCCCGAGGTAGAGGCACGCTATAAAACCTTTACCGACCGCTACGGTGAAGAGCGCCTGCAACAGTTGATGGATATGCTCAAAGAGATCGCTGAGATCGAGCCTTAAATCCCGATGGGCCGCACGCATACGTGGGGCCCACATTCTCTCCTGCGCCGACTGGCGACCCTGCCAACGCAGTTTTATACTGACTCTGATCAATATAATCGGTTGACATTAGATAACATGACAACTATCTTAAGCCTAAATATAATTAACATATTAAGTTAATTGCTTAACAGATAATTCTGCTGCTTCCTGTATCCGACAGACCGGATTATCTGTATTAAAAAATAAGACCAGAGAGAGGTTTACGATGGGAGAAATTGTCCTTGCAGCTAAGATTACACACGTTCCCACTATGCTGCTATCGGAACAGCCCGGCCGCCTGGAAGGCTGCCGCCAGCAAGCCATTGACGGTCATAAAGAGATTGCTCGCCGCGCACGTGAAGCCGGTGCAGATACCGTTGTCGTGATCGATACCCACTGGCTGGTTAATGCAGGCTACCACGTAAACTCCGGTGCTCACTTCAAGGGCGCCTTCACCAGCCACGAGTTCCCGCACTTTATCCAGAATCTGGAATACGAATACACCGGCAACCCGGCGCTGGGTGATCTGATCGCTGAGAAAGCCACTGAAAAAGGCGTGTTTACCCTGTCGCATCAGGTAGAGACGCTGGATCTGGAGTACGGCACACTGGTACCTATGCGTTATATGAACCCGGAAGCGGACCTGAAAGTGGTTTCCGTAGCCGGCTGGTGTACTGTGCACAGCATCGAATCTTCCCGTAAACTGGGCGAAGCGATCCGTGAAGCGATCGAAGCCAGCGACAGCAAAGTGATGCTGCTGGCTTCCGGCTCCCTGTCTCACCGGATCTGGGATAACGATGATTACGAAGCCAACAACGGCACCTTTACCATCTCCAAAGAGTTCAACCGTCAGGTCGACCTGCGCGTACTGGACCTGTGGCAGCAGGGTGAGATCGATACCTTCCTGAAGATGCTGCCAGACTACGCAGAGCACTGCTCCGGCGAAGGCGGTATGCACGATACAGCCATGCTGTTCGGTGCACTGGGCTGGGATCAGTACAAAGGTAAAGGCGAGATCATCGGTGAATACTTCCCGAGTTCCGGTACCGGTCAGGTGAACGTGGTGTTCAGCCTGTAAACCGATTAGATCTATTCTAAGGGCGCCCGGATCGGCGCCCTTTTCGTTTCTGCGACAACACTGAGGAAAAGTAACCATGCTGGTAACCGATAGTTCTCTTGACTGGCAAAGCGCCCAGACCATCGCTGCGGCTGCCTGCCAGTATGCCGACCAGCACCATCTGCGAATCTGTGCCTGGGTACTCGACCGGCATGGCAACCCACTGGCGATGCAGCGGATCAACAATGCCCCCCTGCCCTCCACCGAGATCGCCCGGGGTAAAGCCTTTACAGCCGTCAGCTTCGGCTTTGCGACCCACCTCTGGCAAAGCCGCCTGGCCGAAAAGCCACACCTGCTCAGTGGCCTCAACGTGCAGGAAGGGGTGGTGATGTTCGGGGGTGGCCTGCCGATCCGCTACAATGGTGAACTGGTCGGTTCGATTGGCGTATCCGGTGCCAGCGAAGCGCAGGATCAGGCGTGTGCCGAAGCCGGAATTGCCGCCATCAGTGAGCTGGATCAGGCCCGCTAATTAATGGATCAGCAGAAGCCCCTGCCACCCATCGCCTACTTCACCATCATGTCGATGGTGAGCCCGATCGCCCTGAATATTCTGCTCCCGGCCCTGCCGGATGTAGCGATGCAACTGGGGATCACCACGGCTGAGGTGCAACTGAGCCTGACCCTCTACCTGTTTGCGCTGGCGGTCGGACAACTGATCTGCGGCCCGCTGGCCGATCGTTTTGGCCGCCGGCCGGTGCTGCTGTTTGGTATCGCCCTGCACTTTGGCGGCTGCCTTCTCGGTGCCTTTGCCAGCGACCTCAGCGCCCTGCTCTGCGCCCGGGTTTTGCAGGCGCTGGGAGGCTGTACCGGAATGGTACTGGCTCGCACCATCATGCTGGACCGCTACAGCCGCGATCAGGCAGCCGGTAAGATAGGTTACATTACGCTGGCAATTGCCCTCTCGCAGGCCATTGCTCCAACCATGGGCGGACATATCAACCTGCATTTTGGCTGGCAGTACCTGTTCCATTTCTCACTGCTTCTGAGCACCGTTTCCTGGCTGATCGTGTTGTTTATGATCCCGGAAACAGCCAATCAGCGCAGCGCCAGCCTGCGGATCGATAACATTCTCAGGCAGTACTGGCAGGTGCTGCAAGCGCCCCATTATCTGGGTTACGCCCTGTCCACCACCTTTATTGCCTGCGCGTTTTACCTGTTTATTGGCTCTGCGCCCTATATCGTTCATCAGGAACTGGGTGGTAGCTCCGCCGATTTTGGTAACTGGTTTCTGCTGGTGTCTCTGGGTTTTATGTTTGGCAGTTTCAACGCAGCACGTTTCTCAGCCAGACTGGGCACGCAACGCATGATCGCGCTGGGACACAGCCTTTCAACGCTGGCCGCCGTGATTATGCTGCTCGCCACCTTCAGCAGCGGTATCAGCTACCTGACCCTGTTCCTGCCGATGGCCTTGTTTACAATCGGTCGTGGATTCAGCCAGCCCAGCGGCCAGTCTGCCGGCATCAGTTGCGCAACGGGGTCGCCCAGTACCGCCTCCGGCCTGATGGGCTTTATCCAGCTTCTTACCGGAGCCCTGATTGCACAGCTCACGCCGCTGCTTCTGCAGCTCGGCAGCCAATGGGTCATGCTGAGCCTGCTGGCCTGCCCGTTGCTGGCACTGATCGCTTACCGCAGCACTTTAACAGGGGCCAGGGGCTAGGAAAGCCATCGGTGCAATACGCTGCGCTATTGCACCCTACAGGCCAGAGTTTGCGAAACCTTCAAACCATATGCCCTTACCAGCACACGAAGCACTTCAGACCCAAGCCAGCCGAAGGCGTCCTGACAAACCGCTGCAAAAAAAAAGGCTGACAGCGAACTGTCAGCCAAAGAATCGACTCTTTTCTTTTCCGGCATCTGCCGGGGTTGTTTAAGCCAGTTCTGCTTCTTTTTCGCTCACTGTGGCTTCAGCGTTGTAGATACTTTCATCCAGTTCGTTTTCGCTCTTGGCGACCAGAACCGAGACCATCAGGTCACCGCAGACATTCACGCTGGTTCGCGCCATATCCAGAATACGGTCAATACCCGCAACAATAGCCAGACCTTCCATCGGCAGGCCAACAGTGGTCAGCACCAGCGACAACATGATCAGGCCCGCGCCCGGTACGCCGGCAGTACCAATGGAAGCCAGCGTCGAGGTCATAATAATCAGCAGGTAGTCAGAGAACGCCAGATCGATACCAAATGCCTGTGCAATAAACAGCGCACATACCCCCTGATACAGCGCGGTGCCATCCATATTGATGGTCGCACCCAGCGGCAGGACGAAGCTGGAAATGCCTTTGGATACACCCAGCTCTTCACGGGAAGCCTTAATGGTTGCAGGCAGGGTACCGGAGCTGCTGGTTGTGGTAAAAGCAACCGCCGCCGGGTTGATCAGGCCTTTCAGGTAGCGCACCGGGCTGAGGCGGCCAACAATGCTGATCAGACCGGAGTAAAACACCACCACGTGCAACAGGCAGCCGATGTATGCCACCGCGATCACTTTGATCAGCGGCATCAGAATCTCCAGACCGTATTTTCCTGATACCCAGGCCATCAGACCAAACACACCGTATGGCGCCAGCTTCATCACCAGCTCGGTCAGTTTGTACATCCCTTCTGCCAGACTTTCGAAAACCCGGATTGCCGGTTCCGCTTTTTCGCCACACAGGGTCAGAGCAATACCCAGCCCCAGCGCAAACACGATAATCTGCAGGATATTACCCGCTGCCAGTGCACTGATCGGGTTTTTCGGAATCAGGTTCAGCAGCGTCTGCACCAGTGTCGGTGCTTCTTTAGCGGCCGGTGCCGCTTCTGTGATCGCCATATCCAGACCCAGACCCGGCGTCAGCAGCGTCGCCAGCCCCAGACCAATACTGATCGCTACCGCCGTGGTTCCCAGATAAAGCACCACGGATTTGATACCGATCCGGCCCATCTTGCGGGTATCCTGCATGGAGGTAACACCGACCACCAGTGAGCAGAAGACCAGCGGCACAATCAGCATTTTAATGGCGTTGATAAACAGGGTACCGATGGGTTTCAGAACCTCGGCATCCGGCCCCAGAGTGATACCGGCAATGACCCCGAGGATCATACCGATGAGAATTTTTTTCCAGAGTGCCATCTGACTCCAACGGCCTGATGGACGCGCACTTACTGTCGCTTGTTGCATGGGATTCACCTTTTTATCGTTTTTCTCAAGTGGACGCATTACTGCGTAAATGGGATTTAGTTTTTATTCTGGCGGCGTTGCGGCCGGATCATGTAAGCCGGGCTCAGTACCCGTTGCAGATCCTCTTCGCTCATCAATTGCTCATCGCGGATCAGCTCCAGCACTCCGCGCCCGGAAGCCAGTGCTTCCTTGGCGATCCGGCTGGAGTTTTCATAACCGATGTAAGGCACCACGGCGGTGATAATGCCGATGCTCTGATCAACCAGTTCCTGACAGCGTTCGCGGTTAGCGGTAATGTCGCGGACACAGCGGTTTTTCAGCATATCCATGGACTGAGTCAGCATGCGGATCGATTCCAGTACGTTGTAAGCGATCAGCGGCTCCATCGCGTTGAGCTGCAACTGCCCTGCCTCTGCGGCCATGGTGACGGCCATATCGTTCCCGATCACCTGATAGGCCACCTGATTAACCGCTTCCGGAATCACCGGATTGATTTTGCCCGGCATAATCGAACTGCCCGGCTGCTGCGGCGGCAGATTGATCTCATTCAGGCCGCAGCGTGGCCCCATGCTGAGCATGCGCAGGTCGTTGGAAATTTTCGACAGCTTTACCGCCAGCCGTTTCAGCATGGAGGAGAACAGGACGAAGGCCCCCATATCGGAGCTGGCTTCGACCAGATCGGTCGCTCGTTTAAATTCAAAGCCACTGATCTCAGACAGGTTATTCACCGCCAGACGGGCGTATTCCGGATCGGTGTTGATGCCGGTACCGATCGCGGTGCCGCCCAGATTGATCTCTTTCAGCAGCTCAGAAAGTCCGGCAATACGTTCAATATCTTCACCCAGCGTGGTGGCGAAGGACTGGAACTCCTGCCCCAGCGTCATGGGCACGGCATCCTGCAACTGGGTCCGGCCCATCTTGATAATATCCCTGAACTCTTCAGCCTTGGCGGCGAAGGCATCCCGCAGGGAAGCCAGCGAGTGCACCAGATCTCCGTGTTTCAGCAGAATCGACAGACGCACAGCGGTTGGATAGGCATCGTTGGTAGACTGGGACATGTTGACGTGATTGTTCGGGTGCAGCTCAGCATACTCGCCCTTTGCAAAGCCCAGCTTTTCCAGCGCGATATTGGCAATGACCTCATTGGCGTTCATGTTCGTGGAGGTGCCCGCCCCACCCTGAATCATATCGACCACAAATTCGCGGTGATATTGCCCCTGCAAAATCTCATTAACCGCGGCTTCAATCGCCAGCGCTCGGTCCTCATCCAGCAGGTCGAGGCTGCGATTGGCACGGGCGCAGGCCAGTTTGACCATCGCCATCGCTTTGATCAGCGCCGGAAAGTGGTACAGGCGTACCCCGCTCAGATCAAAATTGGCACAGGCCCGTTGGGTCTGAATACCGTAATAAGCTTCTGCGGGTACCCGGGCTTCACCCAGCAGATCTTTTTCAAAGCGCCCTGCGTTCTGCGTATTCACCTGCAGATCGTTTGCCATTGCATCATCCTCGTTATTCTTGTTTTGCCAGTGACAGCATCGTGTCATTAGCCTTAACAAGAGCAACGCCAGTGCCAACCTGGCAAAACAAATCCTAACTTATTGTTATATATAGATATTCAATATGGAAACCGAAGTCAGGGAGCCAAACAGAAGGGTATAACCAAAGGAATAGAAAAAATTAACGATAATGAAAGTACTTAAAAAACATACAGTTAGGGCCTATCACAAAGTTATAGTCCAAACTCAGGTTATAGGCTTTTTTCCGGACTCAGAGGGAGTCCGGGCGCTTCTTCTTCAGCCGTTTACTCAAAGCTGGCTGGGAGATGCCGATCAAGCGGGAAGCCAGTGACTGGTTTCCCTGAGCGCGACGCATCGCCTCCTCCACCAGCAGGTCACCCATCTCCTGCAGTGACGGGAGCGGCTGTTCAGGATGAAAACTGACGGCTTCACCCGGTTCATCTGGCCCGACACTCAGCGCGGATTCACTCCCCAGCAGACGGCGAAAAATATCCATAGACAGAATCCCGCCCCGATGCTGACTGATCGCCTCAAACGCCAGTGCCCGGAGTTCGCGGACATTACCCGGAAAATCATAATGCTCCAGCAGAAGCGGCAGCTCTTTAGGCAGGGTGGGTTTAGCTTTACCCATCTCCTCCGCGGCTTCACTGAGGAAATACTCCAGCAGTAAGCCCAGATCAGATTTACGCTTACGCAGTGGCGGAATCTCCACCTGATGAATGCGCAGACGATAGAACAGATCCTTACGAAACTCACCACTGAGCTGCTTCTTCTCCAGATCCTGATGGGTTGCCACCACCACGCGCGCCTGAATACGTTTCGGCCGGTCGCTACCCAGCGGGTAATACTCCCCTTCCTGCAGCAGCCGCAGCAGCTTTACCTGTGAACTGAGACTCAGATCGCCAATCTCATCCAGAAACAGAGTGCCACCGGCCGCCTGCTCTATCATCCCGGCGCGCGCTTTATCCGCGCCGGTAAAGGCACCGCGATGATGCCCAAACAGTGTGTCTGCAAACACCGTGTCATCCAGACCCGCCACATTAACAGTGACCAGCTCACCGGAGCGGCCACTTAAGCGATGTACCGCTCTGGCGATCAGTTCCTTACCGACACCGCTTTCACCACTGATCAGCACCGGCTGATTGCTGCTGGCGATCGATTCCAGATACTGAAACACCGAGCGCATCGACTTATCCTGAGTGATAATGCCGTCAAATACCGCCGGATGCTCCAGTGTGTCGCTGAGAAAACGGCGGCGCAGCTCCTGATTTTCCAGACGCATCTCCTGCATCCGAACCGCTCGCCGGACCCCTTCGATCAGCCGCCCCTCTTCCGTGGTTTTCACAAAGTAATCGTAAGCCCCGAGGCGAATGCAGTGGACTGCAGTTTCGAGCTGATTAAGGCCACTGAGAACGATCACCCCCAGATCCGGATAGTCACTGACGATTTGTTGCAGCAACTCCTCACCGGAGATGTGCGGCATGGTCAGATCCAGCAGTACCAGTCCAATCGGCTCCCGCGCGATCAGCGCCATCGCCTCTCTACTGTCCTGACAACGGTAAAGATGATTGTAGCCACGCCGCTCCAGCACAATGCTCATGCTGCGCAGAAACGAGGCTTCATCATCCACCAGTAAAATGCCGAACTGTGGGTATAGATTGGTGTTCATCAACTACTGCCTGTCTGAATCGGTTTAAGAGTAAGTCGCACCCGGGTGCCTTCGCCGGGGGCCGAATCATAACGGAGTTCACCTCCATGTTCCTGCACAATACTGTTGGATACGGAGAGCCCGAGACCGGTCCCGCCCTCTTCACGCCGGGTGGTAAAGAAAGGATCACTGAGCCGGGCCAGATTTTCCGCCTCAATTCCGCGCCCCTCATCGCTGACCTCAAGGCAGAGCCGCCCCTGATCATCACGCAGGGTTTTTACCCGTATCGCCTGTTCGGAAGATTCCAGCGACTGACAGGCGTTGACGATCAGGTTAATAACCACCTGTTCAATGCGCTGGGCATTACCACAAAACAGTGGCAGGTTTCTGGCATACTCCACACTAAAGTGATCACTGCTGTGACGAATGGTGTTGTCCACCAGCCTGATGGCGGTCGCCACCACTTCATTCAGGTCGACCTGCTCACTCAGATCAGACGGGCTCTGGCGGGCAAAATCTCGCAGGTCATCAACGATGCGACGAATCCGCTGGGTACCACTGAGCATATCTTCCAGCATCGGCGGAATCTCATCGCGCATCCGGCTGTAGGGCAGCCCTCCCAGATAAAAATCCCCATGCGTCTGATAGTGCGCTTCAAGAATCTCCTCCGCATCCTGATATACCTCGCGAAACACCGGAAGATTCAGCAGTAACAAACTACTCGGGTTGTTGATCTCATGGGCTACCCCTGAAACCAGAATCCCCAGCGAGGTCATCTTATCGGCCTGAATCAGTTGTTGTTGCTGCAGTTTCAGCTCCTCGGTCCGGCGGCTGACTTCGCGGGTCAGCATCCGGTTCCAGAACATGATTCCACCCAGCACTAACAGCAGCAGCAAACTGGCCCAGAGGGTGACCTGACCGATCTTGTTCCACGGCAACCCGCTCTGCTCCAGCGGCCCCAGCCATTTGTCATAGATCGCCTGCTGCCGGCCGGTATTTTTCAGAATCGCCAGCCCCTCGCTGAACTGAGCCAGCAGTTCAGTATTGCCCTTCAGCACGGAATAACCATAGGACTGAGCGCCGAACGGTTTGCCTACAGGCACAATATTGGACAGTTCGAGCTCGCGCCCCAGATAGAGACCCGGCAGGTTAGCGACCAACGCATAATCATGCTGCCCGGAGGCCAGCAGCCGCAATGCTGACGCATGGGTATCAACCAGTATCAGGGTTGCCCCGCCCCTGTTTTTCAGCAGGTAGTCGTGCATAATGCCGCCCTGCTGCACGATCACCTCATGCCCGGCCAGTTCATCCAGTGATTCAACCCTGGGCGTGCCCTTGCGGGCGAAGATCGACTGATGAATCAGCGCGTGGGCCGGTGAGAAGTCATACTGGTGACTGCGCTGTTCGGAATAGATCATCCCCTGCAGGGTATCGAGTTCTCCCTGTTCCAGACGATTGCGCATCAGATCCCAGTGACCCAGCTCAATTTCGACCTCCATCCCCATCACTTCAGCAATCGCCAGCGTCAGCTCAGTGTTGTAACCATCAGGCTGGCCATCTTCATTAATAAATTCATAAGGCGGATAGTTATGATCCCCGCCGACACGAATTTTCTCCGCAGCCGCGACCGAAGCAGACAACAACCAACCGATAACAGCACCGCAGAGCAGCTTCAGCAGAGGTTTATGCATCAGACATTCCCGCAGTCTGCCGGCGCTGAAGCATCAGCTCCCAGAACTGTTCTGCCATGACGGAAAGCCCCCGTTGCTGTCGATAGATACAGATATTCAGAGGGGCCTGCCAAAGGTCGCTGCCGCAGATCACCAATGCCTCCTGAGCCAGCTCCTCCTTGACCGAGAAAGCCGGTACCCAGGCCACACCCAGCCCCTGCAGAGCCATCCCTTTGAGACTGTCTGCCAGAGATGATTCAAAAACCGTTTCCAGTACGATGGAGCGCGGCCTCCGCTCCAGCAGTTGCTGCAGGCAACGTCCCAGATAGATCCCCCCGGTGTAACCCAGCAGAGGAATTTTCTGCTGCCTGTTGCTGTCCAGATTAAAGAGCGGCTCGCCCTGTGTATCGGCCCGGCAGACAGGTACCAGCCGCTCATGCTGCAACAGCAGCTTGGTAAAGCCCGGCTCCTCAAGGCTCAGATCTTCAAACGCCAGCAGAAACTCGCACACCCCATTCTTCAGGGCCTGAACACAATCATCTGCATTCGCCACCATCTGGCGTGCGGTCAGGCTGCTGAGTTCCGTTTTAACCGATTGCAAAAACTGCGGAAACAGCGACAGAGAGAGCGCATGTGAAACCGCAAAATCGATCACCTGAGCCCCCCCGTTACCGAGTGAGTGCATATGACGGATACAGCTTTCCAACTGCTGCAGGAGGTTACTGGCACTTTCCTGAAACAGGCGTCCCTCAGCGGTTAATTCAACCGGCATACAACGACGGTCTACCAGAGCACAGCCCACGGCTGCCTCCAGCGCCTGTATCCGGCGACTGAAAGCCGGCTGAGTCAGATGGCGCTCAGCCGCTGAACGGGAGAAGCTCTGACTTTGCGCCAGAGAGAGAAAATCTTCCAGCCACTTGGTTTCAATATTCATAACGCCCTGTATCCGCATCACCTGACTCTGTAACTGAGTGATCAGTCAGATATGAAGTGTACCCCCTGATCCGCCCCGGCTTCCTGCAAATCTTTACCGTATACCGCAATTGCATCCCTCATGCATAAAACGCATAACCCACGCAGAACAAATAACTCGTTGTTTTACAGACACAAAAAACAACAATGCAAAAAAAGTATAGCCCTTCCGTAAACGGCATTGGCCGGGAAGGTTTCCCCCTCTTACAGTCCACTGACTTAGAAAGGAGGTAAGCAATGACAAAAACTCTGGGCATACTCGGCGGAATGGGCCCTATGGCTACCGTAGACTTCATCGCTAAACTGATCCGGCTGACACCCGCCCGCCGTGATCAGGAGCATATCCCGCTTTTAGTACATGCCGTGCCGCAGATACCGGATCGAAGTGCCTGCCTGCTGCAGTCCGGCGAATCCCCGCTCGATGCGCTGCTGAAGGGAATAAATGTGCTGGTCTCAGGGGGGGCCGACGGGATCGCCATCCCCTGTAACACCGCCCACTACTGGCACCCTGAACTGGTCAGGCAGTGTCCGGTGCCCATCTTTCATATGGCCGATATCTGTGCCGACTATCTGCAGCAGGAGCAGGTCTGCAACGTCGGTCTGATGGCCACCGACGGTACGCTCAAGGCCGGCTTCTATCCACCAAGACTGGCTGCCAGAGGGATCGAAACTCAGCTTCCCACAGCCGCATTACAGCAACAGATTATGCAGGGGATCTACGCCGTTAAATCAGGTCATACGGAAACCGGTTCCTTACTGCTGGAAGAGGCATTTCAGCAGATGCTGGACAGCGGCGCGCAACGTGTTATTCTCGGCTGCACCGAAATTCCCCTGGCATTAAGCCAGACCCGGGCTGATCTGCAGCACCGGGGCGTGGATGCAACCAACCTGCTCGCCGCCCACGCCGTAGACTGGTCACTGACCTCCCCGGCCAACCAGGCTGCCTGATTACCGAAGACCTCATATGGAACTTGAACTCACTGTTGTTCTTATACTGCTGTTAACCGGTTTTGCCGCAGGCCTGATCGATGCCATCGCCGGCGGTGGCGGTATGATTGCCCTGCCGGTATTGCTGGCCTGCGGCCTCAGCCCGGTGGAAGCGCTGGCAACCAACAAGCTTCAGGGAAGTTTCGGCACCTTCAGTGCCGCCCGGTATTTTGTGAAAAAACGGATGGTCGATCTGCAACAGATGCGGATTCCGATTCTCTGCACCTTCCTTGGTGCTGTGGCGGGTACGATTCTGATCCAGCAACTGGATGCCGGCTTTCTCGCAACCCTGATGCCCGTTCTGCTGATCAGTATCGCGCTGTACTTTATGTTTTCACCCAGCATCAGTGATGAGGAGAAAAAGCAGCGTATCGGCAGCACCGGCTTCGGTCTGCTGATCGGCAGCAGCGTCGGCTTCTACGACGGTTTTTTCGGCCCGGGTACCGGCACCTTTTTCACACTGGCCTACGTCGCGCTGGCAGGCTATGGCATGGCCAAAGCCACGGCCCATACCAAGGTGCTTAATTTCACCTCTAACCTCGCTTCCCTGCTGTTTTTCGCTTTTGGCGGGCATATTGTCTGGATGGCCGGAATGGTTATGGCACTGGGCCAGTTGATCGGTGGCCGGCTGGGCGCGAAACTGGTACTGAGTAAAGGCACCCGTCTGATCAAACCGCTGATTGTAACGGTCACACTGGTGCTCTCAATAAAACTGCTACTGACAAGCTGAAGCCAGCGAAACGCCGTATGCCATCACACAAATCCCGCCTCGACCGCTTTATTTCGCAGCACAGCCCTTTCTCCCGATCAGAGGTGAGGCTGCTGATCGCGCAGGGCAGGATACGGGTCAATGACCAACCCGCCGATAAGATCAGTCAGGTGATTGGCCAGTTCTGCCGGGTTCAACTGGATGACCAGTTGCTGCAGGATAATCAGCCGATCTATCTGATGCTCAACAAACCCCTGAATACCGTCAGTGCGACCCGGGATGATAAACACCGCACGGTGCTTGATCTGCTTCCGGCCGAGTTTGCACACCTGCACATTGCCGGACGTCTGGATCTGAACTCCACCGGGCTGCTTCTGCTGACAAACGACGGGGGCTGGTCCAGTGGTATCACTGCTGCCGGGAAGAAAGTCAGCAAGCAGTATCAGGTTCGGGTTGCTAACCCGATTACCGCAGAGTATGCCGCAGCGTTCGCGGCAGGGTTCTATTTTCCGTTTGAAGATATCAAAACCCAGCCTGCGCTGCTGCACCAGACCGGGGAATATGAAGCCGAGATTACCCTTACCGAAGGGCGTTACCACCAGATCAAGCGGATGTTTGGCAGATTTCGTAATCCTGTCACCCGGATACACCGGACAGCGATCGGTGCCCTGCAACTGGACCCGGCACTCAAGCCCGGCGAAAGCCGTCTACTGACGGCAGATGAGATTAACTGCCTGAGATAACCGGCAAAAAAAAGGCTGACAGGAAACTGTCAGCCAAATAATCGACTTTTTAACCATCACCTGCCGGAGCAGGTCATGCGCAGCTTATTTTTTCAGGGGTACAATCAGTACGGGCCGTTTAGTGTTCTGCATCACTTTGGTAGCGGTTGAGCCCATCAGCATCTGGCCCAGACCGGAATGTGGTCGGGTTCCCATCACGATCACGTCAGCATCCAGCTCTTCAGCCACATCAACGATCACTTTCCAGGGCTTGCCCTCACGGATGACGGAGCTGACCTGCTCCGCCTTAAGCATATCCAGCTCTTCAACCTCTTCCTGGAAGAACTTGTCGATACGCGCTTCCAGTTTGTCTTTCAGGTTAACCAGGCTCTGCTCATACATCTCGCGCATCCCATCCTCTTTGAGCAGGGTCTGCAGCGCCATATCATCCTGATGCTGGTTTTCCAGCACATGCAGGTAAGTGATCTGCGCATTGTAATGACCGCACAGGCTCACCGCTGCGCGGAAAGCTGGCCGGGAGCCCTTTTCAATGTCAGATGCGTACAGGATTTTTTTTACGCCAGGTATCATTCTTCACCTCTCAAGGTCACGAATATACAGTCAGGGCGGGCTGTATCGCCCGCCCTGTTCATCAGCTTCGGTAGAGCAGTTCCGGCAGGAACAGCGAGATCGCCGGAAGCAGGGTAATCAGCGCCAGACGAACAATGTCAGCACACCAGAAAGGGGTAACGCCCTTGAAGATGGTGGAGGCTTTCACATCGCGTAATACGGCACTGAGCACGAACACGTTCATCCCCACCGGCGGTGTAATCAGACTGATCTCAGTCACAACCACCACAACAATACCGAACCAGACCAGATCAAAGCCCAGACTATCCACCAGCGGGAAGAAGATCGGTACGGTCAGCAGCAGCATCGACAGACTCTCAAACACCATCCCAAGAACGATATAGATGCCGAGAATAACCAGAATCACCACCATCGGTGATACTTCCAGCCCGTTAACAAAAGCCAGCAGATCCGCGGGCAGTCCGGCACGGTTGATGAAGTTCGAGAAGATCAGCGCACCAATCACTACACCAAACAGCATGGTGGTGGTACGCGCAGTGTCGGTGAGGATATCGAACAGGCTGCCCCAGGTCAGGCTCTTGCGCGCCAGTGCGATAAAGAACGCACCACCGGCACCGATACCCGCCGCTTCAGTCGGGGTGAAGATACCCAGATAGATACCGCCCATTACGATGGTGAACAGGATCAATACACCCCAGACACCGTTCAGCGCTTTCAGGCGCTCAGACCAGTCCAGCTTCTCACCACAGGGGCCCGCTTCAGGATCACGCCAGACCACGTAACGTACCGCCGCCAGATAGAGCAGAATACCGAGGAAGCCGGGAATAAAGCCCGCCGCAAACAGCTCACGGATACTGGTTTCGGTCAGCAGACCGTAGATCACCAGAATCACGCTCGGCGGAATCAGGATACCCAGAGTACCACCGGCAGCAATAGACGCGGTGGCCAGAGAATCGGAGTAGCCGTACTTACGCATCGGTGGCATCGCCACTTTAGCCATAGTCGCCGAGGTTGCCAGACTTGAACCACAGATCGCCGAAAAACCACCACAGGCCACGACGGTCGCCATCGAGAGGCCACCTTTACGGTGTCCCAGAAACGCATTAGAAGCGCGGTAAAGTTCCTGTGATAAACCGGATTTTGTCACCAGGTTACCCATCAGGATAAACAGGGGAATCACGGACAGGCTGTACTCCTGCGCCGTATCGATGACACGTTTGGACGCCATCGACAACGCGCCATTCCAGCGGAAGTCCATGAAGTTGTCGAAACTGAGGCCCTGCATGTATGCGAAACCGAAGAAGCCGACCAGGCCCATCGCAAAGGCGATCGGTACCCGGACCACAACGATAATCAGCAGCAGGATCGCAAAGCCCGTTAATGCAGTAATCATTCTGAAAATACCTGTTGAATTGATTCAGGTCGCGGATCAGTCACGCGACACAAACAGCAGTCGGTAGACACCGTAGGTGATCATCGCGCCCGCGGTGACCCAGCTCATAATGGCGATATACTCCACGATATAGCCGACCGGCATCTGCAGGTACTCCGTTACCTCTTCGCGGCGAATGGAACGTTCCGCCAGCTCGTAAATACGAACGGCCAGAAAGTACAGCGAGGTCGACATCAGAAACGCCGATACCAGACCCAGGGCTTTAATAACACGGTTGCCCAGCGCTTTATCCAGAATATCCACCACCACATGACCACCGCGCCAGGTCACCACAGGTAACTCAGCAAAGACCAGAATCGCAATCCCCATCTCGGTCAGTTCGGTTGCACCATCGACAGCATTCCCCAGAAAGTACCGACCAAATACGTCGGCACAGGTTAGTGCCATCAGGAAGAAAAGGGTTAATGCCGCAATCAACTCAAGAAAAAAGGCCAGCCAGGCGACTGGCCCTTTTTCTTCGTAGTGCGCTGAAATCCAGGCACTCAAAGTCATAGAAGACTCCTAACTAAATCTTTGAAACAGCCGTAACTTACTTGTAGCTACGCGCTATCTCACGCAGTTCAGCCAGAGCAGCCTTGGCGTCTACGCCACGGTCAGACACTGACTCCAGGAAGGCTTCATCCATGCCCTTAGTGATGGCTACAAATTCCTCTGCCAGCGGATCGCCCGCTTTAACCATAGTGATGTTCACGCCCGCTTCTTTAGCAGCTTCAACACCTTCAGCATCGCCCGCATCCCATGCACGGCCTGCCATCGCAGACAGTTTTTCACCGGATACAGACATGATCGCTTCACGATCTTTCGGATCCAGATCTTCCAGGAATTCAGGGTTCATGAACATTGCGAAGCTGCCCATGTACATGCCGCCCGGCAGCATGATCACGTTACGTGCAACCTCTTTCAGGCGCAGAGACTTCTGCTCGCCCATCGGGATGAATACACCATCGATAACGCCCTGCTGCATCATCTCGTAAACTTTAGGCGCCGGTGCGCCAACCGCGGTTACACCCAGACGATGACCGATCTCACCCTGAACACCACCGCCCAGACGGATCTTCTTACCGCTCAGTTCAGACAGCGAGCTGATTGGCTCAGCCATGTGGATCTGACCCGGACCATGTGTGAACAGACCGATCACTTCCAGACCATCATGTTCGTTAGCTTTGGCAAAGTATTTCTGGTGGATGCGCCAGTGCGCTACAGAAGCGGCTTCTGCGCTGGCACCCAGCAGTGGCTGTTCAACCGCCTGAGTCAGTTTAAAACGGCCAGGTACGTAACCGTGGTAGCTGAAAGAGGCATCAACTACGCCATCTTCTACCAGTTCGTACATGGTTTTCGGGTGGCCCATACCATATTCAATAGCCACCTTGACCCGGCCTTCAGTGGCTTCTTCTACCCACTTTGACCAGGTTGGCCATACAACAGCATTCTGAGGATGAGTTGGCGGCAACCAACTGGCTACACGCAGGGTCGTTTCAGCAGCGGCCTGACCTGCAACGCCCATGAATAATCCAATAGCAAGAACTTTCTTTAGATTCATTATTGTTTCCTCTATTTAACCGTTTTTATTATTAAATGCTAAATATATTAACTATAGATCAAATAACCATATTTTATTTAAGGTTTATTTAACCCGTTCATTCCCGCATGTCAGTGTTACCTGCAGTCTTACGCCGCATAGTGACCACTGTGCCCGTCCAATCAAGATATTAAGCAGCAATATCTAAAGAACTTGTGAACAAACCCTGTCAGTGCTCTGCAGGACCCGTCCGCAGGTTCCCTGACCAGTCAGGCCACGAAACAAACATCCTTGGCATTATATCCTGATACTTTTAAAAACAGCAATCATACCATTTACGTATCACTTTAATTCTTACACTAAGTTTACAGCCTTTAAATTTGCTGCAACCGCACAAGAACTCTGCCCAATTACCCTTTTATGCGATACCTTCAGCTTAGACTCTGAATTAAAAAATGTAACACTTTATTCAGAACTAATCGTCAGTCCGCAGCGCTCTGCTTCAGCCGCCCTGCTGCAGCTTTGCGATCTTTTCGTGAATATTATTTTTTCGGTAATTACGCTCCGGGTGCAGTTCGATCATCTCAAAGCCGATACTCATATAACGACGTTGAAAAACCGGTTCCAGACACTCGGTAAAGGTTTCAAACACTTTATCTGAAGCGGCTTTCAGCACCTCAGGTTCACGCCCTGAGCCCACCTTGGCGGTCAGATGAATAAAAGTATTGTCCGGATCACCCTCGCCTATGCGGTAGTGCTCGCAGCGAATCGCCCGGGTGCGGATTCCGCCAATCGGGAACACCCCGGTGGCGATCGCGGTTTCATTCAGCTTTTCAAACAACGCCGGAATATCCAGGTCGTCATCCAGATTGGCCGAGTATTCCATTATGAAATGGGGCACGCAGAATCTCCTTGTTAACTATCGGTTCGGAGCAGCAGCCGTGGTTTACCCAAACGCGATAAACCACGGCTGCACGTCGAACACTCGCCTTAAGACAGTGTCGTCTGATTAACGACCCAGCACCGGAATACGGTGTGTATCGTGAGCGATACACACGTTTTTAGTTTCCATGTAGAAGTCGAAGCTCCAGTCACCACCGTCACGGCCAATACCGGACATCTTCACACCACCGAACGGTGATGGCAGGTTACGGTTGTTCTCGGAGTTAACCCAGAGCATGCCCGCTTCCACTTTGTCCGCCATACGCATGGCACGGCCGGTATTGCTGGTCCAGATGTAACCCGCCAGACCGTAAACAGTTTCGTTGGCCAGTTTGATCGCTTCCTCTTCGGTTTCGAACTCGATCGCGGTCAGCACCGGGCCGAAGATCTCTTCCTGAGCGATACGCATGCTGTTTTTAGCATCGGTGAACAGGGTCGGTGTCACCCAGTTGCCCGGCCCCATCTCATCACGCAGAGACTTGCCACCTACCGCAATGGTGGCACCGTCTTCTTTAGCGATATCGAAGTAGCTGGTGACCTTGTCATAGTGACCACTGTGTACCAGTGGGCCTACTTCGGTAGCCGGATCCAGTGGGTGACCCACTTTGATGTTCGCAACACGCTCTTTCAGTGCGCTCAGGAACTTGTCCTTAATACCGCTCTGAATAAGCAGACGGCTGGAGCTGGTGCAGCGCTGGCCGTTAAGGCTGTAGATCATGAACACAACCGCATCCAGAGCACGGTCGAAATCCGCATCGTCAAATACGATCACCGGGTTTTTACCACCCAGTTCCAGATGCAGACGCTTCAGAGTCTGAGCGGTCTGTGCCTGAATCAGCTTACCGGTTGCAGAATCACCGACCAGCGCAACCGCTTTAATGGCCGGGTGTTCGGTCAGGGTTTTACCGGCAACGGAGCCAAAGCCGTTGACCATGTTCCAGACACCTTTTGGCAGACCTGCCGCTTCGGCACACTCCGCCAGAATAGACGCTGTCAGCGGACTCAGTTCTGCAGGCTTGTGTACCACGGTGCAACCGGAAGCCAGTGCCGGCGCGATCTTCCAGGTGGAAAGCATGAACGGGGTATTCCATGGCGTAATCACAGCCACCGGTCCGATCGGGTTACGCACGGTGTAGTTGGTGTGTTCCGCCTGATGCAGGGACAATCCATTACGCGCTTCCGGTGCCTGATCGGCAAAGAAGCGAAAGTTAGCCGCACCACGTACCGCAGCCTGACGCATGAAACGGATCGCCTGACCGCAGTCCATGGATTCAACCATGGCGATCTCTTCAGCCCGTTTTTCCAGCTCATCACCCAGACGGTGCAGGATCTTACGACGCTCAGCACCCGGTGTAGCTGCCCAGGCTTCAGCCGCCGCAGCCGCCGCTTCACAAGCGGCGTTGACGTCTTCTTCGGTAGCCGCAACCACTTTGCCCAGATAGCTCTGGTCGAAAGGCGTGGTGTTATCGAAGGTTTCGCCTTTGCTGCCCAGTGTCCATTCACCGTTGATGTAGTGACCCAGGGTGTTCTCTTTGAAACGCGCCAGATAACCTTCCGCTTTCGCGATGTTTTCTTGCAGTTGTTCGCTCATCTGTTTTCTCCACTCTCAGGACCGGAGGCCTTCTGTTGACGGGCCGGTTCCGGTCATAAACGGGCTCAGATCACCGGCAGTTCAGGACCGCCGGTCTCTATGAATTAATATTTGTCGCCGTAGAATTCCTGCTCGGAAACGATGTAGGTTTCCAGTGCACCAATCTTCTCGATCTCGCAGACCACTTTGTCACCCGGCTGCATATCTTTCAGACCTTCCGGCGTTCCGGTTGCAATCATATCGCCCGGTTTCAGGGTCATGATCTTGCTCAGGTATTCCACCAGGAACGGCACATCGAAGATGATGTCTTTAGTGGTGCCTTCCTGTGTCAGTTCACCGTTCACGTGTGTGGTTACACGCAGATCGGAGATATCACCCACATCGTCTTTATCGATCACATAGGGACCGATCGGCAGCAGGGAATCACGGCTCTTAACCCGCAGGTTAGGACGGTAGTAGTTTTCCAGATAGTCGCGGATCGCAAAGTCGTTACATACGGTGTAACCGGCGATGTAATCCATCGCATCTTCACGGGAGATGTTCTTACCTTCCTTACCAATCACTGCAACCAGTTCACACTCATAGTGCTGGAATTCAATGTTGTCCGGACGGTAAGCGTTCTGCTTGTGACCGGTCAGGGTGTTGGTACCTTTAAGGAATACCAGTGGCTCTTTAGGTGGTTCAAATGCCAGCTCACGGGCGTGATCGGCATAGTTCAGTCCCAGCGCAAAGATCGTTCCCGGATTCTCTACCGGGCAAAGCCAGGTGACATCCGCTTCATTGATTAGCTGGCCGTCTGTTTTGGATTTCAACTGGCCGTTATCTTCTACGGTTACATCCAGTTCGGAGCCGTTAAAAAGTACGCGTGCGTGTTTCATGTTTAAGCTCCCCTTATTGACCCAACTGGTTGTTCAGGCTGACCACGCCAGCAATTTCAGATGTCACCTTATCGCCTTTGTTCACCGGCGCGCGCTGGCCCGGGAAGGCAACGGCGATCACATCGCCCGGCTGCAGAGTCATGATGTAGGAGATCGTGCTGATCAGTTCAGCAACACCACGTACAGTACGGCTCAGTGGCATCTCATTCACCACTTCACCATTCACTTTGGTCACTACGCTCAGCGCCTGTGGGTCAGCTACATTTGCAGCGGCAACTACGTCTGCACCGATCGGGGCACTGCCGTCCAGGCACTTACCTTTGATATCCGGGCGGTAGTAGCTTTTTTCCGGCAGGGAGAAGTCATGTACCAGGGTATAGCCGCCGACGTAATCCAGCGCTTCTTCCTGACTGACACGGCAGCACTCTTTACCGAAAACAACGGCCAGAGACGCGCCCACCACCATGCTTTCGGCATCCGCAGCCCACTCCACCTCAGCACCTTCGGTGCTCCAGGTGTTGTGAGGTTTGAAATACAGAACCGGCTGGGTCGGTGCACTTTTATACGGCGCTTCATTAAACTCAGCCTGCATGGCCTCGAACTGTTCAGCATCGTTCAGTGCAACACAGACCAGCTTACCTTTTACGATTGGATTGTTTGTCATCATTCTCTACCTGAAATTAATATCCGCTTGAGCCCGCAGCGTCTGCTTTGTTCTCACCGGATTTAAAACTGTCTGCCAGTTGCTTAGCCGCGTTGCTCAGCAACAGGGTATCCACACCGATGCCGACAAATTTGGCACCCTTGTCTACATAGTTGTGCGCTTTGGCCGGGTTGATGCACAGCAGGCCAGCCGCCTTACCGGCATCATTGATAACCTGCAGACCGTTCTCGATCGCTGCCACCACTTCCGGGTGATCCGGATTGCCGATATGGCCCATAGACGCAGACAGATCAGACGGGCCGATAAACACACCATCGACCCCCTCAACTGCGGCAATCTCCGCCAGATTTTCCATAGCCGTAACCGTTTCTGCCTGCACAATCAGACAGATCTCATCATTGGCCTTCTGCAAGTAACCGGGAATCCGGTTCCAGTTCGCCGCACGCGCCAGCGAACTGCCGAGCCCACGAATGCCCTGTGGCGGGTACTTCACCGCAGCGACCAGTTCACGGGCCTGCTCTGCGGTATCACACATCGGTACCAGCAGGGTCTGCGCGCCAATATCCAGCAGACGCTTGAGCAGTGCGGTTCGTCCCTCTTCAGGGCGGACAATGGCCGGCACACCGTAAGGTGCAATCGCCTGCAGATGACGCATCGTAGAATCCAGCTCAAACGGTGCGTGCTCACTGTCGATCAGCAGCCAGTCAAAGCCAGAGCCTGCGAGAATCTCCGCACAGCTTGCATCCGGCAGACCGAGCCAGAGGCCCCACAGTGGCTGATCGCCCTGCAGTGCCTGCTTAAATTTGTTAACCGGGAGTTCCATAACCACTCTCTCTCAGGATCTGATTAAACGAACTTCACAGAGATGCCGCCCAGCGGGCCGTAATCTGCGTGTACCGTATCACCGGCTTTAACCGGCACCGGACGGGTAAAGGAGCCGGACAAAATCACCTGACCCGGTTCCAGCGCAACGCCGTGTGGCGCAAAACGCTTACATACCCAGCAGATACCGTTGGCCGGATTACCCAGTACGCCCGCGGCGATACCGGTCTCTTCGATCTGGCCATTGAGGTACAACAGGGCACCCGCCCAGCGCATATCGATATCCATCGGTTTCACCGGACGCCCTCCCAGAATGATGCCGGCATTCGCTGCGTTATCCGCGATGGTATCCAGCACTTTACGGGTGTAGCCGGTTTCCGGGTCGGTTCGGTGACAGCGCGCCGCGATCAGCTCAATCGCCGGAATCACGTAATCGGTGGCATTCAGTACATCAAAGATGGTGATGTTTTCACCTTCCAGGCGATCCTTCAGGACAAACGCCAGTTCCACCTCAATGCGCGGATCAAGGAAGTCAGAAGCCTTGATCTCGGCACCGTCGTCGAAGAACATATCGTCCAGCAGCACACCGTAGTCCGGCTGATCAATGTTCACGGCCATCTGCATAGCACGGGACGTCAGGCCGATCTTGTACCCTTTAACAGAAGCACCCTCTTCGATCTTGCGATCAACCCAGGCTTTCTGGATCTTGTAGGAGTCATCCATGGTCATATCGCTGTATTCCAGCGTCAGTGCAGGAATCTGCTGGCGCTCTTTTTCAGCTTTATATAGACGATCTGCTGCGTTTTTGATCTGTTCCGGCGTTAACATAAACATCCTCGTTGCTGTATCTGGGTGCGCTGGGATCACCGCTACACCTGAATCTTTTTACTCATGCGGGAAACATAAGTAACATGTTAACTACAATATACTTAATATATTAATCAATTTCCAGCCCCAAATTTTTCCGTTATCCTGTTTACAACTAAATGATGAGCTTTGAGCACTGAATGCTAAAAAATACACTGACTGAAAAAGTAGTCACCGTATGGCCGGGCGGCAAGCTATCCGGCCCGGTTCTGTTCCTGATGTGGGCCTTCGCCCTGCTCAGTCAGACCCTCTATCCGGCGCTGCTGGCACCGGCAACACTGCTCGGCTGGCTCTATGTTGCGATCGAAGCGCCCAGACTGAACCCGAAGCAGCGACCACTGATACTGGTACTGGGCGTAGCCGGGATGCTGTTCTCCATGCTGGCCTGGGCTTTCGGATCTGATGCCACACTCATCGGGTTGCTGGATGAACACCTGAAGCTGGCGATGCTGCTCACTGCGATCAGCTTTATCGGGCTGGCGATCAAACCTCAGGCCGGTAGCAGCAGCAAAGGCTTTAAAAGCTACCTGAGCACCCTGCTGGGGATGCATCTGTTTTCTGCCGTGGCCAACTTCTCGGCTCTGCCGGTAGTTGGCGATCAGTTGAAACGTAAGGGGACGGTTGATCGCCTCTCCCAGAGCATTCTTGCCCGCGGCTTCAGCTTTTCGGTGCTCTGGTCACCGTTTCTGAGTATTACGCCACTGGTACTGGAGCAGGTGCCGGGCGCGAAAATCAGTAATATTTATCCCTACTCTGTTCCGCTGGCGATAAGCGGCATTCTATTCACCCTGCTGGAAGCCCGGTTCCGCTACCGGAGCCGCTTTGAAAACTATCAGGGTTATCCGATGAAGCTGGCCACGCTGCACCTACCCATGCTGCTGATCGGTTGTGTACTGCTGCTGGCCTGGCTGTTTCCGGGCACCTCCACGGTGATTCTGGTTTCAATCGTCGCCGTCAGTGTGCCGTTGCTGGTTGTCGCCAGACAAAGCGGTATTCGTGAAGCCGGACACACCCTGCATCAGCAAATTTTTGAGCGGCTCAGCGAAAGCCGTACCGAAATTTCTCTGTTTCTCTGTGCCGGGTTGCTGGCTGCCGGGGTAAAGGCCTGTATCGGGGTTGGCCTGATCAGCCTGCCATTTACCGAAACCAATGCACTGGTTGCCTCTTTCTGTCTGGTCGCGGTATTGCTGATTGCCTCTCTCGGCATTAACCAGCTCGCCGTGGTAGCGATCTTTGCCGGGCTGCTGGCCGATGTCACCACCACTCCGACGATTATGGGTGTGGCTTTTATTTACGCCACTGCTCTGTCGATGTTCAGCAGCGTATTCAGCGGTACCAATATGATTCTGCGCGCCCGTTACGGCTGCACCAGCCGGGCTATTCTGCGCAACCAGCTACCTTATAGTCTGCTGATGCTACTGGTCGGGATCGCCACCCTGTTTCTGATGGAAGCGATGGGCGTGAAGTAAACGGGGCTTGCTAAGCCACTATGAATCACATAGGTTAGCGTCATACACAGCCCCGGCAGAGCCCGGGGCGGACTATAATTAACATATTAAGTACGAGGTCAGGATGATTAAGGTTTACGGTAGCGTTTATTCCCGCGCCAGCATGGTGATGTGTGTTCTGGAAACACTGGGCCTGGAATATGAATACATCCCGCACCTGCCGAAAGGTAAAGAGATCAAGCAGGATGATTATCTTGCAATGAACCCGAACGGCAAAGTACCGACTCTGGTCGATGGCGATCTGGTTCTGTGGGAAACTCAGGCGATTCTGTTCTATCTGGTCGACAAATACGGGAATGGCCAACTGTGGAGCAACAGACCTGAAGGCCGCGCGGATATCTATCGCTGGTCACTGTTTGTCAGCAACCAGTTGGAACTGTTTGCGCTGGATCTGTTTATCCAGAACAAATTCGTGCCTGAAGAGTTGCGCGATGAAGCGATTATCCTGCGTGCTCAGGCTGAACTGGATAAGCACCTGCCCATCCTCAACAGCCACCTGGAAGGACGTGAGTTTGTCGCCGGCGACAGCCTCAGCGTGGCGGATATCCACGGTGCGACTATTCTTTCCTGGGCTAAGCTGGTTGGCTATGACTTCAAACAGTTCCCGAATGTCGACGCCTGGATCAAGCGCCAGATCAAATCCGAAGCGCAGCAGAAGGTGAATGCGAAAGCCTGATCCGCTCTCGCATGAGGTCAGTTTACAAAGCCGGATCACTCCGGCTTTTTAATACCCGCACCGTTCCCCTCTGTTAATCAGCGATCAACACTATTCAGGAAAGATACAGAGTATCGTCACCAGAATACTCCCCCATTAACCACTCAGCCCTTACCCACTAAAGGATTATCAAAATGCAGAGATCAGTTACTCCACTGGCGATTATCTTAGGGCTGTCGATCCTGTCAGGCCTCACCGCGCTGGGCTATCTGCTTGGCGATGCCGCCATCCGCTACAAACAGTTTGAGCGCAGCGTCACTGTAAAAGGCTTATCTGAACGTGAATATAAGGCGGATATTGCGCTCTGGCCGATTCAGTTTTCAGCCGCCGCCAACCAGCTCGACACGCTCTATACCTCCCTTGAGAGCCATACCGATAAGATCCGCAGTTTCCTGCTTCTGAACGGCATCCACCCGGATGAGATCAGTATCGCCTCTCCTGCGATTACCGATAAATCAGCCCAGACCTACGGCAGTAACAGCCGGCCCGAATTCCGTTACAGCGCCCTGCAGACCGTCACCGTCTACTCAACCAATATTGAGGTAGTACGCAATGTGATGAAAAAACTCTCCTCACTTGGCCGCGAAGGCATCGTCTTTACCGGAGGAGATTATCAGGCCCAGACCGAGTATCTTTTTACCCGGCTTAATGAGGTCAAACCGGAGATGGTTGAAGAGGCAACACGACAAGCACGGGAGGTGGCCGAGAAATTTGCCACGGATTCTGACAGTAAACTGGGCAAGATCAAGCGCGCCTCACAGGGGCAGTTCAGTATCAGCAACCGGGATCGGAATACCCCGCACATAAAAAGAGTGCGTGTTGTCTCCACTGTGGAATATTATCTGTCGGATTAGGCGACCATTCGCGCACAGGTATTCAACCTTGCCAGCCTGATACTGGGTATTAGGGACAATCAGATGCAAACGACAACTCAAAACCAACAGCCGGTTCCCGGTCTGCTGCATTCACTCTGCCTGGATGGAAACGGGGGGGCTACCGCACCTTCCGATCCGGCTTCGCTTAACCTGAAGAATGCGCCGGAACACCTCTGGCTGCACTTCGATTATACCGCTACCGGTGCCAGAGAGTGGTTACAGGAAAATTTTCAGCTCAACGAAATCGCCCTGGATGGGCTGTTCAGTGATGACAGCCGGCCCCATGTACTGAAGCGGGCCGATCACCTGCTGCTGGTCCTGCGCGGGGTCAACCTCAATCCCGGATCAGACCCGGAAGATATGGTGTCATTACGAATCTGGTGTGACGGCCAGCGGCTGATCAGCACCCGGCGCCGCGCCCTGCTCTCCACCGAAGATATGCTCAACACCTTGCGCGACCAGTCCGGTCCGAAACAGATTCCGGAGTTGCTGACCGAGTGGATCGACCGGATTATATGGCGAATGAGCGATACCGTGGATGGTCTGGAAGAATCCCTGTCAGACACAGAAGAGCAACTCTTTACCGCCGCACCCCGCGAGATGCGCTCAACCCTGCTCCGGCTGCGCCAGCAAAGCATCAGCATTCGCCGCTATATTGCGCCGCAGAGGGAGGCGATCAACCGCCTGATCAGCGAGCCGGTGAGCTGGCTCGATGAAATGACCCGACTGCGCCTGCGCAGCATCGCCGACCGCCAGATACGGCACATCGAAGATATCGATACCGTCAGAGAGCGGGCCGGCATGGCTCAGGAAGAGCTGGCCAGCACCGTGGCAGAACAGATGAACCGCCGCGCCTATGTACTCACCATCGTTGCCGCTATTTTCCTGCCATTGGGCTTCTTTACCGGCCTGTTGGGGATCAACGTCGGCGGTATGCCGGGTGTGGAAAGTAGCGATGCCTTCTGGCTGGTCGTCGCGCTGTGCGGCCTGATCACGGCCCTGCTGATGGCAGTGTTCTACTGGAAACGCTGGCTCTAGCCGATAAACAGCCGATTCAGCGCGTAACCCGCGCTCAGCAGAATGACAAAAAGGCTCAGGGCCAGCAGCAGAGGCTTAGGGCCCAGTTCACGCAGGAGTGTGATCCGGGTCTGACAGCCCAGCGCAGCCATCGCCAGAGTAAGACCAAATCCGCCCAATTCCAGACATGTCTGTTTCAGGTCAGCAGGGATATCCCACACAGAATTAACGCCAACCAGGGCAACAAAACCGAAGACAAACCAGGGCACCACCAGCGCAGGTTTTGAGCCCGCCGCCACCGCTTCACGCCAGTTCAGCCAGCTACCCAGCAAGAGAATGAAGGGCGCCAGCAGCAACACCCGGATCAACTTACTGATCAGCGCATTATCCTGCACCGCCGGACTGATCGACTGACCTGCAGCCACCGCCTGAGCGACTTCATGTACCGTGCTGCCGATATAAACACCGTAGGCGCTATCGCTCATCCCGCTAAGCGGAAAAAGAAGCGGGTAACTGAACATCGCCAGAGTACCAAACAACACCACCGTCGCAATGGCCATAGTCACGTGTTGCTGCCGCGCCTTCAGGCTGGCATTGGTGGCCAATACTGCGGCAGCACCACAGATGGCACTGCCGGAGGAGATCAACAGCACCAGATCCCGGGGCAACCCTAACAGGCGACAACCGATCAGCAGACCACTGCCGATAATCAGGCTCACCATTAAACCGTTCAACAGCAGTGTCATCCAGCCCAGCGCTGCGATCTGCTGAAAACTGACGCTCAGACCAAGGAGAATAATACCCGCACGCAAACAGCGTTGCTGACAGAATCGGGTAAACGCCAGCTCCCGCTCACTGCTACTCCCCCTCTCCCAATGCCCGACCAGCATCCCCAGAAGAATAGCCAGTGGCAGGGCGCCCAGCCCGGCATGGCTGAACCCGTCAATCTGAGATAGCTGGATAGCAGCAACAGCGATCAATGGCAGGGTAAACAGACGGTTCATGGCACTCTCCAGTTAACAGGTGGAGAGATTGTCAGCGCAAACCAAGCATAAGTATAATGGATATATTTAATATAAAACTTAAGAAAAACCGAACAATGTCACTCTCGATCCGACAACTACGTATCTTTGAAGCCACTGCCCGCCTCGGGCGTCTGACGCTGGCTGCCGATGAACAGGCACTGAGCCAGTCTGCCGCAAGCCAGTCATTGCGAGAACTGGAGCAATCACTTGGTTACCCCCTGTTTCAGCGGCTCGGGCGGGAGTTACAGTTAACGGATGCGGGCATGGAGCTGTTACCCCGGATAAGACAGATGCTGGGCATACTGCAAACCATCGAGCAGCCCAACCGAGAGCAGATCAGTGGCACCCTGCGGATAGCGGCCAGCGTGACCATCGCCTGCTACCTGCTGCCTGCACTGTGTGAACAGTTTCTGCAAAGACACCCGGAGGTCATCCCCGAGATTGAGATCTGCAATACACAGGAAGTTATCAACCGACTGGATCGCGGACAGGTCCAGATCGGGCTGATTGAAGGCCCCTCCACTCCGCCCCGCCAACGCCTGATCCCCTGGCTGGAAGATCAACTGGCACTGTTCTGCCACCCTGCACACCCACTGGCTGACAACGGGAAGATCAGTCTGCAGCAGATGCAGGCGTATCGCTGGATTTTGCGGGAGCCGGGTTCGGGTACGCGCGCGGTATTCGATCAGGCCCTGCAGCACGCCGGGGGCAGTATCGGACAGAGCCTCTGTCTGAACCGGCAGGAAGCGATTAAACAGATGGTAAAAGCAGGACTGGGCGTGGGCTGCCTGTCGCAACTGGCGATTGCAGAAGAGGTCAGCAACGGCAGATTATGCCTGCTCGAATCGGAACTCAACCTCGACCGCCGCCTGTCGATCGTGGTCAATCCACACACCTCGCCTCTGGCGGATGCGTTTATTCAGTTGCTAAAGGAAACTGATCACTGAGACCCGGCGCCTGAACTAATAATGATAGCGACAGGAGATAATCGAGATAGCCCTGTCATCCACCGTATAAACCAGCCGGTTGGTGTCATCGACTCGACGAGACCAGAACCCGGCCAGATATTCCCTCAGGGGTTCAGGATTCCCGATACCTTCAAAGGGTGAGCGCTTCACATCAAGTATCAGCTTGTTGATTCGTTTAAGGGTTTTTCAGCAAAAAAAGGGCACCCAATGGGTGCCCGAGAGCCAGTCTATCGATTCCTGAAAGGGTCAGATGCCACCCAGACAGATGTACTTTGTTTCCAGATAATCATCGAGACCGTACTTAGAGCCTTCGCGGCCCTGACCGGACTCTTTCACGCCACCGAACGGAATCACTTCAGAACTGATTGCGGTTTCATTCACGCCGACCATACCGTACTCGATCCCTTCAGAAACGCGCCAGATCCGGCCCAGATTCTGAGTGTATACATAAGCAGCCAGACCGAACTCTGTATCGTTGGCCATGCTGATCGCTTCCTCTTCCGTGCTGAATCTGAACACCGGCGCTACCGGGCCGAAGATCTCTTCACCGAAGATGCTCATCTTGTCATTCACATCGGTCAGTACGGTCGGTTCATAGAAGCAGTTACCCAGTTCAGAAGGCTTACCACCGGTCACCACATTGGCCCCCTGCTCGACCGCGTTCTTAACAATCGCGTCGATATCAGCCAGCGCCTTCTGAGAGACCACCGGGCCGTGAGTTGCATCGGCATCAAAGCCATGACCCAGTCTGAAATCTTTCACCGCTGCGGAGAACTTCTCAACAAACTGATCGTAGATTCCCTCCTGCACCAGCAGACGGTTTGCACAGATACAGGTCTGGCCTGAGTTACGGTATTTAGAGACCAGAGCCCCCTGTACCGCCTGATCCAGATCCGCATCATCAAATACGATGACCGGCGCATTACCGCCCAGCTCCATAGAAGTACGTTTAACCGTGTCAGCACACTGTTTCATCAGCAGCTTGCCAATCGGGGTGGAACCGGTGAAAGTCAGTTTCTTCACTTTCGGGTTAGAGGTCATCTCACCGCCGACTTTGGATGAAGAGTTACTTGGCAGCACGTTGAACAGCCCAGCAGGTACACCGGCGCGGTTTGCCAGTTCAGCCAGCGCCAGTGCAGACAGTGGTGTTTCGCCGGCAGGCTTAAGCAGAATCGCGCAACCCGCCGCCAGCGCAGGCGCAGCTTTACGGGTAATCATGGCATTCGGGAAGTTCCATGGGGTGATCGCCGCAACCACACCCACAGGCTGCTTAATCACAATACTGCGGCGGTCAGACGGAGATGGCAGCACATCACCGTAGATACGCTTACCCTCTTCTGCAAACCACTTCAGATAGGACGCACCGTACATTACCTCACCCCGGGATTCGGCCAGTGGCTTACCCTGCTCCAGTGTCATGATCTGAGCCAGATCATCACTGTTCTCCAGAATAAGACCATGCCAGCGCTCCAGAATTTCCGCCCGCTGAGCCGCTGTCAGCTTTTTCCACTCTGTCATCGCGGCTTCCGCCAGATCAACCGCACGGGCGGTTTCTGCCTGACCCACGCTGGATACCGCCGCGATCACTTCACCGGTAGCCGGGTTCAGTACGTCAAAACGCTCGCCTGCGTCACCTTCGACCCATTCGCCATTGATAAATGCCTGTGTCCGCAGCAGGCCGGAATCTTTCAGTTGGAGTTTCATACTGTCTCTTCTCACAAGGTAGGTTGCGATTTTAAATTCAGACTACCTGATTTTAAATTAGTTAACAAGTTAAGTATTTTGAATAATACATCAAAGACCCAACAGCCAGATCATCAGATTGATACTCAAAAACGCGCCCAGAGTGGTCGGCAACAACAACGCAGAACAGATCCCGCCGTAGTGATAGCGCATACCGATTACCGCGTAGATACTGAACATCGGCATCGTCGCCAGTATCAACGCCACACTCTGGAACAGCGGCGGAATCGGCGGTAACAGCAGAATCATCAGAAACACCGCCAGTGGATGGATCAGCAGCTTTCCGAGCATGACCGAGCCCATGTCCAGCGCCATTCCGGCGGGTTTCAGCCCCACCAGCATGCCCCCTATTGCAAACAGCGCAACTCCACCCACCGTAGCCGCCAGCATATCAATTACCGTGGTCACAAACTGCGGCGGCTCCAGTTGCGCCGCTGAGCTGAACAAACCCAGCGCGATTGAAAGAATGATCGGATTTTTCAGCAACCCCGGCAGGGATTTCACTAACGCCTGAAAAAAGGAAGCGCCCTGATGCTGCCCCGTATCCGCCAGCGCCAGTGCCAGCGGCAGAATCAGCAGGTTCTCGACGATCAGGGTCAGGGCAAATGGCACCAGTGCCGCCTCGCCAAACAACTGGGTGATGATAGGAAAACCCACCATCAGACTGTTAGAAAGGCTGCCACCCAGACCAAACAGCGCACAGAGAGTTAAAGGCTTGCCCCTGAAGCGTGCCAGTCCAAACATCAGCGCGAATGAGATCAGCGAACCCAGTCCGTAGATCAGCAGATACTCATAGTGCAAAATCTCCTGAAAGGAGCGCGAGCTGAGCGCTTTGAACATCGCTACAGGCAAACCCACATTGACCACAAACCAGGCCAGCGTCCGTACCTGATCCTTCTGCATCAGGCCCGCCCGAACGATCATAAAACCGAGCCCGATCAGAATAAATATCGGGCTGGTCAGCGACAGAATATTGCCAATCTCCTGCATGGTTTCATGCTCCGCCTGAAAACAACCTTAAAAGTAATTAATATATTAATCTTATTAGCCTATTACAAAAACCGGGCAATAAAAAACCCGCGGTTATCGCGGGCTTTTCAGAGGCGCGGCTTTTAAACCATGGTTGGATCGGGTTCCATCCCCATCACCGAGCGACCCAGAATCTGCTTACATACGTCGTAGTCGGTATAAGCGTGGGCTGCCGTCATGTTCACATCACGCCACAACCGCTGGATCTCATTATCGTGAATCCAGGAGGTGCCGCCAGAGACTTCAAACAGACGGTTAACCGCTTCACAACACATCTTCACGGCGTAAGCCTGATTGGTACGCCAGAACGCCAGTTCTTCATCGTTCGGATAACGCTTCTGCTCGCCAAATGCCTTGTGCTCATCCCAGGTTTTCTCCAGAAAAGCACGCGCCGCCATCACCTGATGCGTAGACTCAGCCAGACGCATCAGCGGCGGAATCTCTTTACCGCTGTTAGCCAGCGTGTAGGCACGGGTGCGGTTTTTAGTCATGTTTTTGTAAACTTCCAGCATCCGTTCAGCGATACCCAGTGCCATTGCAGCAAAACCACAGGCAAAGTACGGACGGTAAGGCGCGTAGTAGATCTTGCTGTCCGGGTAGAGACCGAAACCGGAAGACTGCCCCGTCATCATCGCTTTCGCTTTCTCAATGCGGTGCTCAGGAATAAAGGTATTGTCCTTCAGGCGCAGAGTCTTGGTACCGGAAGGTTTCATACCGGCAGAGTACCAGTCGTCAATAATTTCATAATCGCTGCTCGGCACAACGCCAAAGCAGTAATCTTTTTCACCGGTTTCCCGGTTGTTGCGCAGGAAGCCAAGGATCGCCCACTCTGCATGATCGCAACCGGAGCTCCACTTCATATCACCATTAAAGATAACGCCGCCTTCGCACTCTTCCGTTTTCCCGAAAGGTGCAATCGAACTGCTGGCAACCGCATCCGGATTTTCACCCCAGAACTCATCCTGTGCCTGTTTGGAGAACATCGCCATCTGGTGGCTGTGCGTAATCAGAAGGCTGAAAGCCCAGGCGGTACCACCACAGGCACCGGCCAGTGCGGCAATACAGTCAGTGACTTCCGGCAGAGACAGCTCCAGGCCACCGTAAGCTTTCGGCTGCAGTGCGCGGTGCAGATTGATCGACTTCAGGAGACGGATATTCTCGTCCGGAACCTTACGCTCCTGCTCGGCCTGAACAGCATTTTCAGCAATGTGTGGCAGAATTTTTTTCAGCTCATCGAGCATCGGATTAGGTCTTTCCATCGTTCAGTACCTGCTACTTTATTGTTGTATTAAGGCGCTGTCTCTCAAACCACCCCTCGTGGAACGGCCTGAGATCGCCTCAGTGATGGGCACATTATTGTTCACAGCAGGCAACCTGAAAATGGATCTTTCACAGGCTTTATTGTACTTTTGATAGTTAACATATAAACAAAACTGTCTATTTATCGATCAAATCCTATGCATTTAAGATCTCAACCTTTTGATTTGTATACATATAAAAACAAACCGGGCAAAACGGATGTTTTGCGATTGCACAAAGTACAATAGAACACACGCACAACCGTCCGATCAGAGCTAAGCTGATGAGTAGTCTGATGTACGTCACAGGAAAGGTTTATGAGCAGTATTACTCAGCCGCAACCGGCTGACACCGCCCCCCGGGATATTCCCAATATCGATATAGGCCACGCCTATGATCAACACTATGTCGATGCAGAGATCCACTACGAGCACCTGGAAAAACTGGCGGACTTCTTTGGCCGCAATATGCCGGTACATCACCACGACCGGTTTTATCAGATTCATGTCATTCTCAGCGGCACTGTGCGTGTCCATCTGGATGAAACCAGCTACACCGTTCAGGGGCCGATGTTCTTCCTGACTCCCCCGACGGTACCCCACGCTTTTGTTACCGAAGAGAACGCCCGCGGCCATGTTATAACCGCACGACAACAGTTGGTCTGGGAACTGATGGGCGGCATGGTACCCACCGGCTGGGGCAGCAACAGTTTTATGAATCACCCGCTCTGTGTCGCCCTGGAACCGGCCGGGGATAAAACCGCCGCCAGAGTCCTGCATCTGCTCGACCTGATGGCCGATGAGAATGACCACAGCAGTATGGAGCACCGGGTTGCTCTCAGGGCGCTGTTGCAACTGGTGTTGATTCATATCTCACGTCTGGCCGATCAGAGTCAGCCACAGCAGAAAACGCGTAAAGAGGATGTACGTATCTTCCACCGTTTCAATGAACTGATCGAAGCCCACTACAAAGAACACCTGACACTGAGCCAGTATACAAAGCTGATCAGTGTCACCGAAGCACGGCTGAATGAGATCTGTCGACGGCTGGCCGGGCTGCCATCTAAGCGTCTGATTATGGACCGGCTGATGCAGGAAGCACGCAGGCTGCTAACCTTTTCATCAGCGCCTATTACTGAAATCAGTTATCAGTTGGGCTTTAAAGATCCGGCGTATTTCGCCCGATTCTTTCGCAGAAATGCAGGAGTGACCGCAGGCCAGTACAGAGACTCAAAGAAATAGCTTAAAATTCATATAATTAAATATAAGCGTCACAAACAGTCAGATTTACAACCCGGCACAGAGACCATGAAAAGTACAGTCAAAGCAATGAAAAATATATTTCATCACTCTGGCCGCCCCCTATAATTAGTTAACATATAAACTTTCAGCACATCATGGCTGATCAAAGAATAACAGCGAACCGAACAGATTAAGGGTGACTTCCATGTCCGATACAGCATTTGATCCAAGAGATTTCCGTCGCGCACTGTCGCAGTTCCCTACCGGAGTCACCGTCATCACTACTCTGGACGCTGAAGGTAACCCGGTCGGCGTTACCGCCAGCAGCTTCAACTCCGTATCTATTGAACCGGCTCTGGTGCTCTGGAGCATTGATAAAGGCGCACATAGCCTGAGCGCCTTTGAAAACGCCAAATACTTTGCCGTAAACGTACTCGGCCGTGATCAGGTGACGACCTCGAATAATTTTGCCAGCCGAGGTGAAGATAAATTTGCCAATGCCAGCTACAGCGAAGGCCTTGGCGGAGTTCCGGTGCTGGACGACTACGCGGCGCAGTTCGAGTGTAAAACCTGGGCAGTCTATGAAGGTGGTGACCACCTGATTCTGGTGGGTGAAGTGGCGAAGTACCGCTACGCCGATACGGTTGAACCACTGGTTTTTGCCCGTGGCAGCTACGCCATCTCCAGCCAGCATCCCGAAATGATCAACAAGCCCAGTGGTGACAGCGGCACACAGATCGAAGGCGATTTTGTAAAAGATTATCTGCTCTACCTGCTCCGCGCCGGCTACCAGCGCTTCAGCGCCAACCTTTACCCTAAACTTCAGCAGGAGTGCGATGTATCCCCTGAAGAGTGGCGGATTCTGGCGCGCATGGCCAACAACCCGACTCAGAAAATCAGTGACCTGAGTGCGATGGTCATGCAACCTGAAGTAGCTTTGCGCGAAACCGCTGACTGGATGGTGGAAAAGGGTATGGTCGTATACGCAGATCCACAGACCCTGCAGGTCACCGACAAAGGCGCCGAACTGGCCCTGAGTCTGCAGAATCTGGCTCTGAGAGAAGAAGCCGCACTGCTCAGTCATCTCAGCGACGAGCAAACCGCCGACCTTAAATCCACCCTGCAGTCTCTGTTAGAAAAGCTGGATTAAATCCCGCTTTCTCAACATGATCAGATAAAAACCACGCAGGATTGCGTGGTTTTTTATAGGAGCCCCATTCCGGGCCAAACAGTTTTCGCGGTGAGACACCGCTCCCACAGGGGCAGGAGGCCCGTCCCGGGCCGATCAATGTTGTTCAGATACCTCGCGGTATCAGGCCGGTTTGCGTTTACCCATCATGATCACGATATAGCTGATCACTTTATCTTTGTGCTGGTTGTAACCGCTGCAGAGAATTTTCAGGACACCACGATCCGGCTTAGAGCGGGACGGCGTCACCTCAATAATTTCAGCCATGGTCTGAATCGTATCCCCGGGCCTGACCGGCGCGAGAAAACGCAGCTCGTCTAAACCCGGCCCGCCCAGACTGACCGTTTCAAATACCCGGGTCTGAATCATCATCCTGAAGCTGAGGGAGAGCGTCTGAAAACCGCTGGCGATAATGCCGCCATAAGGCCCCTCTGCCGCATGCAGCGCATCGATATGGATCGGTTGCGGATCATAGGTCAGTGCATAATCCAGTATTTGTCCTTCACTCAGAGTAAAGCTGGGCGCGGGAAACTGATCGCCCACAGTAAAATCATCCAGATAACGTTCCATTACGACTCCTTGGCAGTTTCACAGGCCGGGGCACGGGCCACCGCCCAACGGGTAATCAGATAAGACAAGCCCGGCAATATCAGAAAACCTACGATCAGCGGGATCGGCGTTTCGTTGTACGCCTGCCCGAGCAACATCCCGAGGATGACAGCGAGCAGGGTCGAGATCACGCCCACACAACTTGAGGCCATCCCGGCAATATGGCCAAACGGCTCCATCGCCAATGCATTGAGGTTACCAAACAGCAGCCCAACCCCCAGCAACAGCAGCAAAAAATAGATCATAACAAACCACAGCGGCGGTACCGCCCCCAGCCAGAAACAGGCGACCAGCGCCAGTAATGACAGCCCGGCGGTGCCCAGTTGGGCCCCCATCACCAGAGGTTTCATACCAAAACGCATCACCAGAGAGGAATTCATAAAGTTAGAAGCGCCGACCCCCATCGCCAGAATAGCGAAGTAGAACGGGAACGCGGCACCCAGTTGATAGAGCTCCTGCAAGACCTGCTGGATGGAACTGAGAAATCCGAGAAATGAGCCAAACACCAGCCCCAGTGCGAGTACATAGGCCATCGCAGTGCGATGTTTCAGTACCTCTTTAAAGCTGGAACCGAGCCGTTCCCAGGAGAAACCATTACGCTTTTCTGCGGGCAGGGTTTCCGGCAAACGGATGCCAAACCAGAGCAATACCAGCAGTGCCATCAGCAGTAAGAAAATAAAGATCATCCGCCAGCCGGAGAGCATTAAGATCCCCTGGCCGATGATCGGCGCAATCACCGGAACCAGAATAAATACCGTCATCACCAGCGACAGAACCCGAGCCATTGCCCGGCCTTCGTGCTTATCCCGGATAATCGCAATGGTCACGATACGTGGCCCGGCAGCCCCCAGCCCCTGCAATAAACGCCCGAGCAGGAGCATCTCCAGAGACCCGGCGATCAGACACACCAGCGTACCAATAAGAAACACGCCAAAGCCAAAGTAGATCGCGGGCTTGCGACCAATCACATCGGATAATGGCCCGTACAACGCCTGACCAAACGCCACCCCGAGAAAAATAGTGGTAATAATCAGTTGGGTATCGTTGGCACGCGCCACATTCAGATCGTCACCAATCAGAGATAAGGCAGGCAACATCAGATCAATCGCCATCGCCACAAAGCAGGTGACGGAGGCCATCAGGGCAACAAATTCGGTAAAACCGGGTTCTGGCTTAACGGCAGGCTTCATTGAGGTGTATCAACCTTTACTCCATAAATTTAGTTTCCATATTAACAGTTAGTCGCATCGATAACAGCCAAATGAAAACGCTCAACTGCGGGAGCCGGTGCCGTAGATCTCCATCGCGTTCATTACGATCAGGTAAGCATCAGGGTCATGTTCTTCAACCAGTTTACGGATGGGCACTAACTGGCTCTTCTCAACGATCAGAAACAGCACCTCTTTATCGCCGCCACTTTTCAGGCTCTTAGCTTTCACCACTGATCCGGAGATGCCCATCTTCTGCTCGATAATCGGCTTCAGTTTATCGGCCTTCCAGCAGGAGATATGCACCACTTTAATATCCGAGGAGCCGGCCACAATCAGGTCGATCATACGCCCGGTGACAAACACCGCCACACCGCCGAGCATCGCCGCTTCAAAGTCACGGAACACCACTGCCGACAGCAAGATCACCGCAGAGTCCATCAGGAACAGACAGTGCCCCAGACTGAGCCTGAACCGATCCGCAATCAACCGGGCCAGAATGCTCCAGCCGCCGGAGGAGGAACCGGCCTTGAACATCAGACCAACCCCGAGCCCCACCATCACGCCCCCATAAACCGCGTTGAGCAGACGGTTATCCCCGAGATCCGGTAACGTCATCAGCAGAGGCAGGGCATCGGTGAACAGGGCCGTGAGGAGCACAACGATCAGTGAGCGGATAAACAGCTTGCGCCCCAGCAATTTAAAACCCGCCAGTAACAGCGGCAGGTTCACCGCCATCAGCACCAGACCGGGACTGACCGAAAACATAAAGTTACCCAGAATCGCCAGACCCGGCGGCCCTCCGGCAGGAATCTGGCTGGGTGCCAGAAACATCACAATCCCCAGCGCCAGACAAACACAGCCGATCAGAATCAGACAGTATTCCCAGAGAACCTGCAGCTTTTTCATAACCTTTCCCTTCTGACTGAGCCTCAGAATTACAGGCGCTTGCGTAGTTTGTGCATACGGTTGAGTTCCTCTTCAAGCAGGCTGCGGCGCAGCACTTTACCCACATTAGATTTAGGCAGATGCGAGCGGAACTCCACCAGACGGGGGACTTTATAAGAGGTCAGCCGTTCGCGACAGTAGTCCCGCACCTGCTTCACGCTGAGGCGCCGGTTGGAGGTAACGACGTAAAGTTTCACCACCTCACCCTGCTGCTCATCAGGCAAACCCACTACCGCACACTCCACCACATCCGGGTGACTGGCGACGATGTTTTCCAGTTCATTGGGGTAAACCGGGAACCCGGAAATAGTAATAATCTCGTTTTTGCGGTCGATGATGCGCAGGCAGCCATCCTCAGCCAGACGTGCGATGTCACCGGTTGCCAGCCAGCCCTCCGCATCCGGATTATCCCCCTCTCCCTGCCAGTATCCCGACATTACCTGAGGCCCCCGGATATAGAGCTCGCCGGTTTCTCCGGAGCAGAGATCCTCGCCCTGTTCACCAACGATCCTGACTTCGGTCATTGGCATCGGGCGCCCGACCGCACCAAAGTTATAATCCCCGGCGTCCCCCAGAGCGACGACCGGCGAGGCTTCGCTGAGACCATAGCCCTGAGTGATCGGGCAACCACTGATCCGCTCCCACTCCTCGCTCACCGCGCGGGTCAGCGCCATGCCACCTGAGAGGGTCATTTTCAGCCGGGACATATCCAACTGACCAAAGCCTGCGTGCTGGCAGAGCGAGATGAACAGGCTGTTGATTCCTGAAAACACGGTAAAATCCCAACGCCCGAGCTCGTTAACAAAACCACTGGTATCCAGTGGGTTGGTAATCAGCACCACATGGGCTCCCATCGAGGTCATCACCAGACAGTTCAGGGTAAACGCATAGATGTGATAAAGCGGCAGTGGCGCAATGACCACTTCCTCTCCCACCCTCAGCACTTCAGGCATCCGGCTGCGCATCTGCAGGCAGTTGGCAATCAGATTACGATGGCTGAGCACAGCCCCTTTCGGATCACCGGTGGTTCCCACGGTATATTGAATCAACGCGGTCTGTTCCGGCTCCGTGACCACCGGTCGAAAACTGAAATGGCTGCCTTTCGATAAAGCCCGGCGCCAGCTCACCGCTTTGCGCAGCTTATAGCGCGGAACAATTTTTCGGATATAGCGCGCAGTCCAGTTGATAATCTGCCGTCTTGGTAACGGATGCAGATCCGCCAGTTCAGTCACAATTACCCGTTCCACGGACGTCTCTGCCAGAATCTCTTCCAGCATATGCGCCGAATTGGCCAGCACAATCACCGCCCTGACACCGGCATGATTAAACTGCTTGCGGGTCTCTTCAGCTGTATACAGCGGATTAGTGTTGACGATCACCAGACCGGCACGCAGGGCCGCCAGCACCGCAACCGGATATTGCAGGAGATTGGGAAGCTGGATGGCAATCCGGTCACCCGGTTCGAGGGGGGTGCAGTTTTGCAGATAGGATGCCAGATTAGCCGCAGCCTGATCCAGCTCGGCATAGGTGATGGTCGCCCCCATATTGGTATAGGCGTTTTTGTAAGCGAACTCGCGACAGTGATTATCCAGCAGCTCGGTCAAACTGCGGTAACGCTGAATCTCCCGACGTAAAGCCTGCACATCATCCTGCTGTTCACTCACTACGGGCTCCTCCGGCCGGGCATTTGTTCCTGCGCTCTATTCAGGCAGACCCTTCACAAAGGTCACCAGTTCACCCGGTTCAATGGTATTCCAGGCTTCATTATCGGTCAGGGGTACCGTAGCAATCACCGTCACTATATCGTTAGGTGTGGTTTCCTGACCAAAGTCCACGGTCATTTCACAGTCAGTCAGACTGGCTTCACCGAACGGCGCTTTACGGGTAATCCAGGTGAGTTTACTGCTGCAGAAGGCAAACAAGTGGGTGGATTCCGACAGCAGCATATTAAACACCCCCAGCGAGCGCAGCTCTTCACAACGGGCATGAATAAATTCAGACAGTTCAGTAAAAGAGTCCGGGCGAGACGGGAAAGCCCGGCGGATCTCTCCCAGTAACCAGCAGAAAGCGTATTCGCTGTCGGTGGTACCTACCGGCTGATAAAAGGAGAGCGGCTTATCAAATAACGCCTTGTCCAACTGACCATTGTGAGCGAAAGTCCAACTATAGCCCCAGAGTTCACGCTGGAAGGGATGGGTATTTTCCAGACAGATATTACCTACATTAGCCTGACGGATATGGCTGATCACCACATGACTTTTGATCGGATGCTGCTTGATCAGATCGGCAATTTTGGAGTCGACACTGGGGTTCGGATCATGGAAACAACGGGCCCCTTTACCCTCGTAAAAGGCGATACCCCAACCATCTTTGTGCGGACCGGTTCCCCCGCCACGCTGCATCAGCCCGGCAAAAGAGAAACAGATATCAGTTGGCACATTGGCGCTCATGCCCAGCAGTTCACACATATCAGGTGTTCCCTATTCCTTCAAAAAACCGTGACGCCACTGCGGACTCAGTCGGATTTTCCGTCCAGTACAACTTTATCCGGCAGAGAGTCGATGGCGTCCAGGCCGGTCTCGATCTTACCGCCATCATTCCCCAGTGCAGAGATCTCTTTCAGACGGCGCTCACCCAGAAAGCACCCCTGAGGGTGGATCGACATCTGCTTGCTCTCAACCGTGGCCCGAACCTGACCGCCGGAATCAATATGCAGCTCATCACAGATCACTTCGCCTTCCAGCAGACCGCAAACATCCACAGCACGTGCTTTAACCAGACCACGTACATGGCCAGACTTGCCGATAGAGATATTATCGAGCGAAGAGATATTCCCCTCGAATACACCGTCGATGTGCATCTTGCCGACGATACTCATATCACCGCAGAATTTATTTCCTTCAGCGATAATGGTTATCGCTGAGTGCGCTGATTTAGTGGATACATTTCGTTTAAGGATGCCCATTTAACGCCCTTAACCTTGCCAAACAAGGTATTGAAGTTGGTTATATTCCAGGTGAGAAAAGGCTCCGGATCAATATGTGTAAACAGGTGCCTGATCTCATAATGCAGATGCGGCCCCGTCGATAGTCCGGTGTTGCCACTATTACCTATCAACTGTCCCTTGCTGATAAAGTCCCCATTTTTCACCTTGACTGCGTCGAGGTGTGCAAAATAGGTTTTGAAACCAAAATTATGATTCAAGATGATCAGTTTGCCAAAGCCGCTGGACTTATGATACCCGGCAAACTCGACGATGCCGTCAGCAGTCGCGTACACCGGGGTGCCCCGGTTAGCCTTGAAGTCGATGCCATAGTGCATCACCTTCTTCTTTTTTACCGGATGGATGCGGGGACCAAAACGGTCAGAAACCCGGATCGCCTGAATCGGTACACCGTTGGGAATACTATGCAGGAAAAACAGCCGCTTGTTGGCTTCAACCTGCAACGCTTCAGCCCGTTCAGAACTGATCTCTTCTGAGGGCTCCATACCGAGCAGGCTTTCCAGACCGAACAGTGAATTATCCAGCGTGGCGTTGAGTTCACCAATGCGCAGGTTTTCCTCTTCCAGCTGATCACGTTCTGTTTTCAGAGAGTTCAGCGACAGGCTCAGCTCTTTCAGCTCATCGATATAAAGCTGTTGCGAGCCAACCATCATCTCGTAGTTTTCGCTGAGGATCTGATGATCCTCCTCCAGATCCGCCAGATCGTCAGTTTTAACCACCAGCAACGGATTGGAGATAAAGAAGCTGAGGGCAGACAGAATAAAAAATACCGGCAGCACATATTTGGCAACCTGATTCAGCGTGTATTGGCGTGACCCGTGAACTGTTGTAAGGGTGATAACCAGTTTGTTTCTCAAGATAACACCTGTTTGACCTGAGCATCCCGGCAAGAAAAATAAAGCACCTAAATATACCGGCTTTCACCGAAATGTCATAGTCAAAACAGGGTTAAAAAAAACCGCGGTCTGATTCACCAGATCGCGGTTTATTTGTTTGAATTTTAAGAGAATAGTGAGTTTTGAGGAAATCCCTCAATCTTCACCACGCTCAGCGCCGCCCAGGGCAGGCGATGCTGCGATCACCCGATCCGCCAGACGCGAGAACGGCAGGCTCTGAATCCATACCGTGCCGGTGCCTTTCAGTGTCGCCAGCCAGAGACCTTCACCACCAAAGAACATTGACTTCAGCCCCTTCACCATCTCAATGCTGTAATCAATGCCATCGGTAAAGCCCACCAGACAACCGGTATCCACCCGCAGCGTTTCATTGTTCAGCTCTTTGCGCACCACAGTGCCACCCGCCTGCATAAACGCCATGCCATCGCCTTCAAGGCTCTGCAGAATAAAGCCTTCACCACCGAAGAAGCCAGCCCCCAGCTTGCGCGAGAAGGTCACATCCACTTTCGTTCCGAGCGCAGCGCAGAGAAACGCATCTTTCTGACAGATCACCCGTTCACCATGTTCAGCCAGATTCAGCGCCACAATACTGCCGGGATAAGGTGCAGCAAACGCGACCTTGCGCTTACCTTCCCCCTCGTTGCCAAAGTGAGTCATAAACAGGGATTCACCGGTGATCATCCGCTTGCCGGCGGAAAACAGTTTACCCATCAGCCCCTGATCCGGATTGGAACCATCCCCCATCCGGGTTTCAAAACTGATGCCGTCCTCCATGTAGTTCATCATTCCGGCTTCAGCGATCACTTTCTCGCCCGGATCCAGTTCCACCTCTACAACCTGCAGGGCTTCACCAATAATTTTGTAATCAACCTCATGACAACGCATCTTATTTCCTTATCTGAATTCTGTGCATCTTATACGTTGCAGGCTATACCATCTGGCGAACCGGCGAAACCTTACAACGCTGCCAGTGTTACCACTTCGGAGATGAATCCGGCATGACTGCCATTGCCTTAGTCCCTTTGCAGACGAGGCTGCGGCAGCGACTCAAATCCGGGTCTGGCAAACAAATACCCCTGCATCAGTTCAATCCCGGCTGAACTCAGCCATTGCGCCTCCTCCCAGGTCTCGATCCCTTCGGCCAGCGCGGTCTGATTAAAATCAGCAAACATGTTCAGGCAGTTACGCACGATTGACTGACGCTTGCGATCTTTATCGATATTACGGATCAGCTCCATATCCAGCTTGATCAGATTGGTCTGGAATTCAGCCAGCAGGTTCAGTCCGGAGTAACCGGAACCAAAATCATCAATGGCCGTTTTAAAGCCCAGCGAGTTGTAATAATCCACAATCCTTCTGACATGGTCGGTGTCTTCGATTTTTTCCACCTCGGTAAATTCAAAAAGGATACGATCCGTCGGGAAATCATGGGTAATCGCCGCTTCCAGCGTGGTTCGGATACATCGCTCAGGCTTGTATACCGCATTAGGCAGAAAATTAATGCTCAGATAACCGGGCAGATTCAGTTCGGCCGCAAGCGCAATCGCTTTAACCCGGCAACGCTGATCAAACAGATAGCGATTCTCCTCATTAACCCGCGATATCACCGAACCCGCCGGCTCATTATTCAAACCCCGCACCAGTGCCTCATACCCCCAGACCCGCTGCTCACTCAGGTTTACGATAGGCTGAAACGCCATTGAGAAATCAAAACCCAGTGCCCCCTGCTCAGCACAGTGCCCACACTGAACACGATCAGCATCACCCCTGTAAGACATACTTACTTCCTGATTAATATAGGTTCAGAAGTAAGGCTAGGAGGAAATCGGACGCCAGACAAGCCGTGTTAACCTGCCCGGAGCAGCCCGGGGTCACACTCATCAGCCGCTTAACTCACTGGCCTTTCAACCAATGTCTTAGGCCAAAAGCAACAATTGATCATGTTTTGTTCACACAGCGGTGATAAGGTTATTGCTGGTTCGCCCCGGCCTTAAGGCCACAATAACTTCTAAAAAACAGGCGAACCGCTCAGAAGGATCTTGCGGTATGGGATGATAGGCAGGTCAAGACCTTCGATCTTCTATAAAAAATCTTAAAGGGCATAGAGATGACCAAAAGAGAGATCGTTGTACTGAGTGGAGTTCGTACCGCAATCGGCGGTTACGGCGGTAGTCTTAAAGATATTTCCCCCTGCCAGATGGCGGCCAGTTGTGTTGCTGAAGCGGTTAAGCGAGCGGGGGTTGCACCTGAAGATATCGGCCATAGCGTGTTTGGCAACGTAGTCCATACCGAGCGCAGGGATATGTACCTGGGACGTGTGGCTGCCGTAAACGGCGGGCTGTCGATCGAAACCCCTTCCCTGACCCTTAACCGCCTCTGCGGCAGTGGCCTGCAGGCGATTATCACAGCAACCCAGCAGATTGAACTCGGCGTTTGTGATGCCGCAGTTGCCGGCGGCTCTGAATCCATGAGCCGGGCACAGTACTGGATGCCTTCCGCGCGATTCGGCCAGCGCATGGGCGATGGCCAGATTATCGATGCGATGGTTGGCGCCCTGACCTGCCCGTTTGAAGATACCCACATGGGGATTACCGCAGAAAATATCGCCGAGAAATGGGGCATCAGCCGCGAAGATCAGGATGCGCTGGCCGTACTCAGCCACAACCGGGCTGAAGCTGCGATCACCTCCGGTCGTTTCAAGGAGCAGATTCTGCCGATAGAGGTACGGGTTAAACGGGATATGGTGCCATTCGACACCGATGAACACACCCGTCACGGCTGCACCATCGCCGATATGCAGAAGCTGCGTCCGGCTTTCAAGAAAGATGGCAGCGTCACCGCAGGTAACGCCTCCGGCCTGAACGATGCGGCAGCCGCGGTAACCCTGATGGCCGCCGATGTGGCAGCCGCCAGAGGATTGCAGCCGATGGCTAAACTGGTTGGTTACGCTTTCGCCGGTGTGGAACCTAAGTATATGGGGATCGGCCCGGTACCTGCGGTCAAGCGCCTGCTGGCAGAGGCCAACCTGAGCGTTGCAGATATCGATGTCTGGGAAGTCAACGAAGCCTTTGCAGCACAGGCTCTGGCAGTATGCCGCGATCTGGAACTGCCAATGGATAAGGTTAACCCGAACGGTTCCGGCATCTCACTGGGCCACCCGATCGGCGCAACCGGTGCGGTTATTACCGTAAAAGCGCTGTACGAGCTGCAGCGTAGCGGCGGTCGTTATGCGGTTGCCACTATGTGCATCGGCGGCGGTCAGGGGATTGCCGCCCTGTTCGAGCGGGCTTAATTCCAGCCGGACACCATCAGCAACGCCGGGCATAGCCCGGCGTTTTCATTTCATACAACATAGCCGCACGGAGCGTTGATCGTCTAAACTGAGGGAAAACTGTCCGGAACCAGCGCACCGATGCTCTCCCTCAAAGAACTTCTCTCCGACGATTTTTCACCCGCTGATCAGGATCAGCTCTGGCACTGCATAACCGACTATCACTGTTACGACGAAGAACGTCTGATCCTGCAAATGCTGGAACTCGCGCCCAACCCGGCCGCTGCCGGGTCGCAGGCAACCGAGTGGATCAGCCGGGTCCGTGAGGAAAAACCGGGGCCCCTTTCGGTGAACCAGCTTTTCTCCCGCTTCGGTCTGGACACGGCGGAAGGCATCGCCCTGCTGGCGCTGGCAGAAGCCCTGTTGCGCATTCCCGATCAGGAGAGCGCTGAAGCACTGATCAGAGATAAGCTGGCACCCCTGAACCCGCTCAGTGTCAGCCTGGATCAGGCCGGAGATCTGCTTTCCGGCAGCGCTCTGTGGGGTGTACTGATCAGTCAGCAGTTGATTGCCGAAGGTGAAGAAAGCTCTCTGCTGAAAAAGATGCTGCACAAGCTGGGCAATCAGAGTGTTTACAGCGCCCTGAAACTCGCCATGACCCATCTCGGCAAGCAGTTTGTCTTTGCCGAAACCATTCAGGATGCACTGCAGCAACGCTGTGACTATGCACCGCAGCGCAACAGCTTTTCCTTCGACATGCTGGGTGAGGCCGCGATCTGTGAGGACGATGTTGAGGACTACTTCAATGCTTATCTGGAAGCGATTCAGGCGGCCGGTGACGCTGGCGATTCGCAAAACGACAGCATTTCGATCAAACTCTCTGCGCTTCATCCCCGGCTTGAGAACAGCCAGTTAGAGCAGCTACAGAGTAAATTGCTGAACAGGTTGTTCCAGTTACTGGTGGTTGCCCGACAGCGGGACGTGGCGATCACCATTGATGCCGAGGAATCAGAGCGACTTGAACTGACCCTGCTGATCTTTGAACAGTTGCTGCGCTCCGAAATAGGCAGCGGCTGGGGCAAGCTTGGTCTGGCGGTACAGGCCTACAGTAAACGGGCGCTACCGGTGTTGCGCTGGCTCTCACTACTGGCCGAAGACAGTGCCACCGGGATACCGGTACGTCTGGTCAAAGGGGCCTACTGGGACAGCGAAATCAAACGCGCTCAACTGGCCGGTTTACCCGGCTACCCCGTGTTTTGCCAGAAATCCGCAACGGATCTTTCCTATCTCTGCTGCAGCCGTTTTCTGCTGTCTGAGCAGGCAAGCGGACTGCAGCCACAGTTTGCAACGCATAACGCCCTGACTATTGCGCAGATTCTGGCACAAAGCAGCCACAAACCGTTTGAATTTCAGCGCCTGCACGGCATGGGAGAAGCCCTGTACCGTCAGGTACAGCAAGACAGCCAGATCTGCTGCCGAATCTATGCGCCCATCGGCGAACAGCAAACCCTGTTACCCTATCTGATTCGTCGCCTGCTGGAAAATGCCGCTAACAGTTCATTCCTGTTCCAGCTCAGCAATCCCCGGCTACCCATCAGCGAACTGGTTCACCCGCCTCATCAGCAGGTGCAACCTTCAGTACGCGCGATCCCGCTTCCGGCACAGGTTTATCTGCCAATACGGGAAAACTCCTGCGGCGAGAATCTGTCCAGCCTCAATAGCTGGCAGCACTGGCAGGATGTACTGACCCAACAGGCGCAGCGGCAGTGGTACTGCCAGCCGATTATCGGCGGTGAGGTGACCGAAGGCACTGAGCTGCATCAGGTTGAGCCCCCCCACCAGAAAAACCGGTTACTGGGTTACCTGAGTCAGGCTGATCAGGAACAGATCCGGCAGGCGATCTCTGCGGCTGAACATCAACTGGCAGAGTGGGGTCAGGCCCCCTTAGCCGAGCGCTGCGCGATTCTGCGCCGCTATGCGGAACTGCTGCAGGAGCAGCGTGAAGAGCTGGTCAGCCTGTGTGTTCTGGAAGCCGGTAAGACCCTGACTGATGCCCTCAGCGAACTGCGTGAGGCGATCGATTTCTGCTACTACTATGCCGCTCAGGCCGAACAACTACTGCACCCTGAACAACTGGTCAGCGTTACCGGCGAATCGAACCAGCTACGCTACCTGCCCCGCGGGGTTGTGCTGTGTATCAGCCCCTGGAATTTTCCGCTGGCTATCTTCAGCGGACAGATCGCTGCTGCGCTGGTCTGTGGTAATACGGTTCTGGCGAAACCCTCCTCCCGCACCAGCCTCGTCGCCTTCAGGGCTGCCCAGCTATGGTATCAGGCGGGGCTTCCCCTGAATGCCCTGCAACTGCTGCCTTTCAGCAGTGATCAGCACGCCCCTACCCTGCTGAATGACAGCCGTATCGCCGGCGTTGCCTTCACCGGCTCTTGCAGCACCGCCAGTTGGATCAACCAGCAACTGGGACAGCGTCACGATGGTGCTATTGTCAGCCTGATCGCTGAAACCGGCGGCATCAATGCCATGATCGCCGACAGTACCACACTGCCGGAGCAACTGATCAGGGATGTGATCCGGTCGGCTTTCAACAGCGCCGGACAGCGCTGCTCTGCACTGCGCGTTCTGTATCTGCAGGAGGAGATCGCCGACCAGATCGAATCCCGTTTGCAGGGAGCCATGCGCGAACTGCAGGTCGGCTCACCTGAGAACACAAGTTGCGATATCGGCCCGGTGATCGACAAAAACGCCATGGACCGGCTGTATGAACATATTGAACGCTGCCGGGTGCAGGGCCGCCTGCTGTTTGAGCTGCCATTAACCGAAGAACACAATCAGGGCTATTTTGTTGCCCCTACCCTGATACGGCTGCAGGCGCTGGAGCAGCTTGAGGGCGAAATATTTGGGCCGGTACTGCATATCATCCGGTACCGCCGCGACGATCTGGACCGCGTCGTACAGGAGATCAACCGTTCTGGTTTCGGCCTGACGCTGGGCATCCACTCGCGCAATGATCAGTTTATCGAACAGATCTGCAGCCATGCGCGAATCGGGAACCTGTATATCAACCGGGATCAGGTCGGGGCTGTTGTTGCCGCACAGCCCTTCGGCGGCATGGGCATGTCCGGCACCGGGCCGAAAGCCGGAGGTCCTAACTACCTGCGCAGTTTTGTCCGGGAACAGACCCTGAGCCGGGATACCACCGCGAGCGGCGGTAATCTCAGCCTGCTCTGTGGCTCCGGCCCCGGCGGGCAATATTGAGAGCGGTCAGAAGACGCTCAATAAACAGTCAATGCCCGCAGGGAATCTGCTAGAATCCGGCCACTACCCGTGCGCCTGTGACGGCAGGCCTTTTATTGCCGGACGCAACATCTGTTTTCAGAGTAAACAAGGATGTATCTCAGCCTATGACGAAGTTTCCCGTTGATACCCCTGATCATCTCCCCATGCTGGACATCCTGCGGGATCATATGCTGGACGCGGTGTACCTGATTGACCCTGCCAGTTCAAAAATCCTCTGGGTTAATAAAGCCGGTTATGAGGATCTGCTGATGGAGGAATCCGAAGTACTCCACCACTCCGTGCTCAGCCTGCAAAAAGATGTGGTCGGTCTTGCGCAGTGGCAGAGTATCGCGGAGGTAATCCGTCAGTCCGGCCAGTTTACCTTTGTGGGTCGCCATCAGCGCAAAGATGGCAGCGAGTTCCCGGTTGAGGTGAACACCTCGGTCCTGCACCATAACGGGCAGGAGTTTTTTATATCCATAGCCCGTGATATCACCACCCGACGAGCGCAGGAAGCCGAATCACAAGGGCGGGAACAACAGATCTGGTTTGCTCTCAATGCCTGTGCCGATGGCATCTGGGACTGGCAGCTTTCCTCAGACAAAGTCTACTTCAGCACGCCCCTCAAACGAATGCTGGGCTATGGCCCCGATGAGATGCAGCCCGTGGTTGAGACCTGGAAACAGAGTGTTCACCCGCATGATCTGCCTCAGGTCTGGCAGGCGCTGGAGGAACATATCCATGGCCAGCGAGAACGCTACGAAGCGGTGTACCGGCTGCGTAATCGCAACGGCCACTATATCTGGGTTCATGATCTGGGCAGCATCTCCGAGCGTGATGAAACCGGTAAACCCTGCCGTGTGACCGGTATGGTCAAAGATATCACCGACTACAAGCAGCAGGAGTTCAAACTGCTGGAGCTGGCCGCCTACGATGAACTGACCCGGCTGCGCAATCGCCGTGAGTGCAGCCGGATTCTCGACAAGCAGCTTGAGTTTGCCCGGCGCCACGATCAGCCACTGAGTATCTGCCTGTTTGATTTTGATCATTTTAAAGCGATCAATGATCAGTATGGCCATCTGGCCGGTGACCATATTCTGAGTGAAGCAGCGGCGCGCCTCTCTGCCGGACTGCGCCGCTCCGATTACCTGTTTCGCTGGGGGGGTGAAGAGTTTGTACTGATCTCAGTGAATACCGATCTGCAGGCGATGAAAGCCATCACAGAAAAACTGCGCGGCCAGTTAGAGCAGATCGAATTCAACTATGATGGCCATCAGTTGCAGATCACCGGCAGCTTTGGTCTCGCCAGCTACCCGGCTCAGGGCAACAGCCGCTCGGCACTGTTGCTGGCTGCAGACTCTGCGCTGTATCGGGCAAAGTCCCTGGGACGCAACTGTATTCAGGTGGCTGATGTAGAACCGATTTTCTGAGTAAGCGGCACACACGCCAATCATAGGGCGAAAATGCCGCCTGCTAGACAGATCGTAACAATCTGCAGTTAACTATACCCTCTCAACTAAGTTACTAAGGAAAGCGCAATGGTTGATAATGTTTACAAAGCACCGGACTCCGAGCTGGAACTCCCCGCAAATCAGGAAGCCCGGAAACGGCCTCTGGCCAGCCGCTGGAGCCGCCTGTTCGCCTCGTTGATCGATAGTATTGTGCTGATGCTGGTGATGGTCCCGCTGATGTTTATCAGCGGCGGTATGGCCGGAATGATGCAGGTGGGCGACTCCCTGCTTTACAGCCTAGGGATGGGGATATCGGGGATTGTGATCTTCCTGCTGATTAACTTTAACTGGCTGAAAAAAGATGGCCAGACCCTCGGTAAGAAACTGCTGGGAATCAAGATTGTCAGCCTGGATGACCAGCAGGCTCAGGTTGGTGATCACCTGCTGAAACGCTATGCGGTGTACTTCCTGCCCGGTCAGATTCCGGTTCTGGGTCAGTTGTTTGTACTGGTCAACCTGTTGTTTATCTTTGGCTCCGAAAAACGCTGCGTGCATGATCTGGCTGGCGGAACTAAAGTCGTTAAATGTGACTGAACATAAAAAAACCGGGGCGTCGCCCCGGTTTCTGTATCAGACGGATTCCGCCTCCGGCTCCTGATGCTTCAGGCGATAACAGGGCTGGTATTCCTTATAGTTAATCTTCATCCGGCGCTGTTCGACAAAAGCACTCAGTAACTGATCCAGCGGCTGCATAATCTCCGGTTCGGCACAGATCTCAAATGGCCCATGCTGTTCGATGGCACGGATACCAGGTTCTTTGACATTACCGGCAACGATACCGGAAAGCGCCCGACGCAGATTCGCGGCCAACTCAAACGACGGCTGCTCCTGCGCCAGATTAAGCCGTGCCATATTTTCATGAGTCGGCTCAAACGGCTGCTGGAACGGCTCCGGTATATACAACTGCCAGTTATAATGGAACGATTCGCTGGTCGCTTTGCGGTAGCGGGTTACCTGCTCAAGCCCTTCGCGCATCACCTCCGCAACCTGATGAGGGTCATCAACGATGATGGTATAACGCTGGGCGACGGAATCTCCCAGTGTGGCACGGATAAACCGGTCCACATTTTCAAAGTAACTTTCACTGCCGGCAGGGCCGGTCAGAACCAGTGGAAACGGGATACTGTGGTTTTTCTCGTGTAGCAGTATGCCGAGGATATAGAGAATCTCCTCCGCCGTGCCTGCCCCGCCCGGAAAGACGATAATACCGTGGCCGAGACGGACAAATGCCTCTAGCCGTTTTTCGATATCGGGCATGATTATCAGTTCGTTCACGATCGGGTTTGGACTCTCGGCAGCGATAATACCCGGCTCCGAAATCCCCACATAACGCCCCGCCTTGATGCGTTGTTTAGCATGGGAAATGGTTGCCCCTTTCATCGGCCCCTTCATCGCTCCCGGACCGCAACCGGTGCAGATATTCATCGCCCGCAGACCCAGCTCATAGCCGACATGCTTGGTGTACTCGTATTCATTCCGGTTGATGGAATGACCGCCCCAGCAGACCACCAGATCCGGTTTTACGTGGGGCCTGATCGCGTCGGCGTGGCGCAGAATGTGAAACACCATATTGGTGATCGCTTCAGAATCGTTGGCACCCGGACAACAGGCGTCCAACTCGGTTTTGACGTACAAAAGATCACGCAGCACCGCAAACAGGTGCTCTCGGATACCGGTAATAATCTCACCGTTGACGAACGCCGTCGCGGGCGCATTCACCAGCTCCAGTTGAACGCTGCGGTGCTTCTGGCTGATGCGGATATCAAATTTGGAAAACCGGTCAAGTACCTGCTTGGTACTGTCCAGCTCGCTACCGCTGTTCAGTACCGCCAGGCAGCACTGCCGGAACAGACGATAGAGACCACCCTGACTGGCATCCTGCAGTTGATCGATCTCGTAGGGTGAAAGGGAATTAAGATTCTCTAATGGGGTAACACTGGTGGTTACGTATTGTTCTGTCATCATTATGACCACCTCCGGGGAAACAGCCCGACCGATCCTTCGGTATCCTGCTGCTCCCTGTAAACAGCGAAAATTGTCAGTACATTGTTAGTGGCTGGCTGTTAACGTTCTGTGAATCGATATAAAAAAATGCATCTGACCGGGAATGGAAAATGGGAGAAAGCATCACAGCTCGCAAAACCTGAGACCACCATGAATGCATTGAAGTTCCATGGGTAACTATAGTCAAGCACTCGGCTGATCGCAAAAAATCACTGAAAAATCAAACAGGTATTTTAAATTTGTCTGAGAATATCCTGAATAAATCCGGGTACAACTTCACTGGCCGGGCCATAGATATGATGATCAAACGCTGACTCAACCCGCGAGGGTTCCAGATTCAGCTCAACCGTTACGGCACCGGCCGCATTGGCGACCTCGACAAAACCCGCCGCCGGGTAAACATGGCCGGATGTGCCGATCGAGATAAACAGATCACAGTGCTCCAGAGCACGGTAGATCTGCTCCATATACATCGGCATCTCGCCAAACCAGACAATATCCGGACGCAGGTTACCGGAACTGCCACAACACTGGCACAGATCCTCTGGCTGGGAATCCTCCGCGACCGGGTAGACTACACCACTGTCCCGACAACGCAGATTCAGCAGTTCACCATGCATATGCAGCAGATTCTGACTGCCCGCGCGCTCATGCAGATTATCAATGTTCTGAGTCACCAGCAGCACTTCGCCGGGAAATTTCTGCTCCAGCTCAGCCAGTGCCCTATGACCCGCATTCGGTGCCACCTCGCCGGACAATAACTGGTTACGACGCTGGTTATAAAACCGGTGTACCAGACGAGGATCGCGCTCGAACGCTTCCGGAGTAGCCACATCCTCAACCCGATGATCCTCCCACAAACCATCGGCAGCGCGGAAGGTACGGATTCCGGATTCGGCGGAGATCCCCGCACCGGTAAGAACAACTATCGACTCAATCGCCATCATCCAAACTCCAGCAAGATTTAACCCTTGTCATACTGCGGCAACAATTGTATTACTAGACTAATCTAAACAAGGATGGCCTGCCGCAGTTTTTTGCCGCCATGAAACTGCGAACTCCGTGCAGTGTCGTCGCCGGTCAGCATTTATCTGAGACTTCGCAGTGGATCAATTCTCACTCAGCGTCAGCAACAGAATCATTAGAACTGCGGCCCCTGACTCCAGGACCTGCCGCACGCGCCCAGAAACAGACCACCCCGCTGGTTTGTACGACTCCCTCGGCTATACAAGGAACTGGTTATGACCGCCTCCAAACTTTATATCCTCGACACCAACGTTCTGCTGCACGACCCCAAGTGCCTGTACGAATTCAAGGAACAGGACATCACCATTCCCATGACAGTTCTGGAAGAACTGGATGATATTAAAGACCGGAAAAAGAATGTTGCTCAGGAAGCCCGTGCCGCCATCCGGGCCATCGACGAGATTTTGAGCAAAGCCGCCGACGCAACCGCCATCACTAAAGGCGTGGATATCGAGATCCCGCTGACCAGTGCCAATCCGGACATGAAACTGGGCCAGTTGAGCATTTTTCCCGACCATGAGCTGACTGCGCGACAGGGGTTCCTGCCGCAGAACGCTAACAAAGATAACCAGATCATTAACTGTGCCCTGCATATTCAGGCAACGAATCCGCACCGCGAGATCATTCTTGTCACCAAAGATATCAATATGCGCCTGAAAGCGCTGGGAGCCGGATTAAAACGCGTTGAGGATTACCGTACCGACCAGCTGGTATCAGATATCGACCTGTTACCCGCTGGCCACAGCAATCTGGAGGGTAACTTCTGGGAGCGGGTTGATGACGTTAAGAGTTATCAGGAAGGCAGCCATACCTATCATAAGATAAGCCAGTCAGTGCTGCCGGACACCTACCCCTGCGAATATATCTATGATGACTCTGAAGAGTTTGCCGCACGTGTCACCTCCGTGGCCGACGATCAGGTGACCCTGCGCGATCTTGGGGTAGACCGCCTGATGCAGCAGAACTGCTGGGGTATCGAGCCGATCAATATCTTCCAGGCATTCGCCATGAATGCGGTGCTTGATCCGGATCTGGATCTGGTCATCCTGAACGGTGCTGCAGGGTCCGGTAAAACCTTGATTGCACTCGCCTGTGCGCTGGAGATGGTGATTGAACAACGCCGTTACAATAAGATTATTGTTACCCGCTCTACACCACCGGTCGCTGAAGATATCGGCTTCCTGCCCGGTACCGAAGAAGAGAAGATGACCCCGTGGCTGAGTGCGATTCAGGATAATCTGGAAGCCATGCATGAGCATGATGAGCGGCCCCAGAGCAGCGTCAAATATGCGATTGAGAAAGCCAATATCCAGTTCAAATCCCTCAACTTCATCCGTGGCCGGAGCATACAGGAAGCGATCGTTCTGCTCGACGAAGCCCAGAACCTGACCCCATCACAGCTAAAAACCATTGTCACCCGGTGTGGTAAGGGGTCCAAACTGATCTGCCTCGGTAACCTGGCCCAGATCGACTCCAACTACCTGACACCACTGACCTCCGGTCTGACCTATCTGGTAGAACGGTTTAAAGACTTCGACGGCGCGGCAAATATCCACCTCGAAGGCATCTTCCGCTCACGTCTGGCTGAATATGCTGAGGAGCACCTGTAAATTAATACTAAAGTAGTATTATTGGCTACAGCCCTTCAGGCTCAATGGCTGGGGGCTGTTCACTGATTACTGCAGTGCGGATCGAACAACTGTATAGCTTTTAATCTATTTCGTTCTGTTTATAATGCCGGATTCCGATAGTTTCAGCAGGCGGGTCTCACCTGCGACGTTAAGGCTGACCTAATGCGTCAGGTCGCCTTAATTCTCCCCTGAGATATTGCCGGGCAATCTTTTTGATATACCCGGCATTTTTTATGGCCGTCTATACTCCAGTTTATGATTTCACTGCTTAAACAACTGCTGAGCAAATTCCTGATCGGTCTGGTTAACCTTTACCGCTATCTGATCAGTCCGGTGATCGGTCCCCGCTGTCGGTTTTACCCGACCTGCTCCAGCTATATGATCGAAGCGATCCGTCTGCATGGCCCTTTCCGCGGTACCTGGCTGGGTCTGAAACGACTCGGCCGCTGCCACCCCTATAATGAGGGTGGCTACGATCCGGTACCCGGCAGTGAAAGCGGAAAACAGGCCAGCCTCTCTCAACCCCACTGTGATCACTGCACCACCGGGGAAAGCGATCGGCCTTCCTCCTGAACAAAGTTGCAACTAATTGATTTTGACAGGTTTCCGCCAGCCAGCTATAGAGTTTAGAATAGAAAAAAATCCGGCCCTCTGAGCACACAGGCGATTATGTTTACACCTTTGTCGGTTATTCTCTACGTCACCGTTTACATGGGACTGCTGTTTGCCATTGCGCAGATTGTAGAAAAACGCATCCAGAACAAAGGCGTACAGAACACAGGTAACCCCTGGATCTATGCCCTCTCACTGGCGGTCTACCATACCTCCTGGACCTTTTACGGCAGTGTCGGCTTTGCAGCCAGCTCCGGCCTGCTGTTTCTCGGCATTTATGCCGGTGCCATTATCGGTATCTGTTTCTGGTGGCTGACCCTGAAAAGGATGGTACAGGCTAAAGAAACCTTCCGTATTACCAGCATCGCCGACTTTATTTCCACCCGCTATAACCGCTCGCAGAAGATCGCAGCGCTGGTCACCCTGATCGCTCTGATCGGCGTGGTGCCCTATATCTCGCTGCAACTGAAAGCGATCATCAGCTCCTTTGAACTGATCACCAACACCCCGAGTCAGGGTAACATTCACGACCTGTCCAGTTGGCTGGTCACCCTGTTTATGATCGGCTTCACCATCATTTTCGGGGCCCGGAAACTCGACCCCACCGAACGCCATCAGGGGATGATCGCCGCACTGGTTGCTGAGTGTCTGGTCAAACTGGTGGCCTTTTTCGCCGTGGGCTTCTTTGTAACCTACACCCTGTTTGACGGATTCAGCGATATTCTCGCCCGTATCAAACTGGCCGGGCTGGATCATGTCACCAGCTTCCATGCCACTGAAAACAGCGGCTTAATGTGGTTTACCCTGCTGCTATTGAGCTTCTCTGCCATCCACACCCTGCCCCGTCAGTTCCACGTTTCGGTGGTCGAAAACTCCAACCGAAAGCATATTAAAACCGCCATGTGGTTGTTCCCGACCTACATGGTACTGATCAACATCTTTGTGGTGCCGATTGCCGCCGCAGGCCTGCTGATGGGAATGCCGGCAGAAAATGCCGATTTCTTTGTGCTGCTGCTGCCACAGGCATCCGGCAATGACAGCCTGACCCTGCTCGCTTTTATCGGGGGCTTTTCAGCCGCGACAGGGATGATCATCATTACCACAATGACCCTCTCCACCATGGCATCCAACCATCTGATACTGCCCCTGATCGAACGTTTCAGCCTGTTGCGGCCCCTGCGGGGTTTTCTGCTACAGATGCGCTGGATGGTGGTCACCCTGATTCTGCTGGGCAGCCTCTGGTTTGCGCAGGAATTTGCCGACTCTTACATTCTGGTGGCCATCGGGCTTCTCTCGTTTGCAGCCGTGCTGCAGTTCACCCCTTCACTATTTGGCGGTTTGTTCTGGAAAAAAGGCAACAGCCTCGGTGCGCTCCTTGGTCTGTGCGCCGGCTTCATCACATGGATCTACTGCCTGCTGATCCCTACCTTCATCAAACAGGGCTGGTTCTCAGAAGAACTGCTGCTCGAAGGCCCCTGGCATATTGCAACCCTGCGACCGGAAGCGATGTTTGGTCTGGAGGGCCTGCACCCGGTCAGCCACGCGGTGATCTGGTCGCTGATCTTCAATATCGGCTGGTACGTTGTTGGTTCGCTGCTGTTTACACCGAATAAGTCAGAGCGCAACCTGAGCACCGAATTTATGAGTGCGATGACCTCTTCCCAGTCACGCCGGGCCCGCCCCACCGGGCTGGATGCGTATATTCTGCTGCAGCCAAAGCTGGAAGAGGCGAAAAGCCTGCTGTCTCATTACCTGCATGAGGACAAAGCCGAATCTCAGGTTCAGACCATTGCTGAAGATCTGCAGGTACTGGAAAAGCCCAAAATCACCATTATCGAGCTGGTCGAGTTCCATCGCATGGTCGAGCATGTCCTGGCCGGTTCCATTGGCTCCGCCAGTGCCCATCAGGCGATTGAAAATACCATCCGCTATAACAGCCGTGAAGAGAGCGACCTGAAAGCGCTTTACAGCCATATTGTTACCGAGCTGCAGACCACCGAAAAAGATTCCACCAGCAGCCACAGTAATGACCATACAGGCTACGGCCTGATCGCTGAGCTACAGACCCAGATCGATTCCCTTGAGGAGGAAGTTTCCCAGCAGCAGAAGATTATCCAGAAGATGGAAGTCAAGCTGGAAGCCCGCTACGAGGAGATCTTCAGGTACCGCATGGAAGCCCAGAAATCGAAACAGGATAATGCGCTGTTACGCGATGAACTGAAACAGATTCTGGCCAGCCGCAGCGGTGAACCGCCCGCCGGTAAATCCTGACGCTGAGCCCGTAAAGCAGCCACAAAAAAACCACCGCAAGCGGTGGTTTTTTCTTTCAGGCGCTGAACTTAGTCGGCAGAACCTTCTGTTTTATGCAGATGAACATCCATCTGCGGGTATGGAATACTGATGCCTTCTTCGTCGAAACGCAGTTTAACCGCTTCAGTAATACCCCACAGAACCGGCCAGTAATCCGCCGCGTTCACCCAGGGACGAACAACAAAGTTTACGCTGCTGTCACCCAGTTCAGAAACGGCAATGACCGGCGCCGGATCTTTCAGGATACGCTCATCAGCTTCGATGATCTCCTGCAATACCTGTTTCGCTTTGCGCAGGTCATCGTCATAACCGATACCAAACACCATATCGACACGACGGGTATCACGTGCCGAGTAGTTAGTGATCACACCGCTGTAAATCGCACCATTGGGAATAATCACCTCTTTGTTATCGCCGGTACGCATAACAGTGTTGAAGATCTGAATATGTTCAACGATACCTGTCACCCCAGCCGCTTCAACAAAGTTACCTTCACGGAACGGTTTGAATACGATCAGCATCACACCCGCCGCGAAGTTTTTCAGAGAGTCCTGCAGTGACAGGCCAATGGCCAGACCTGCTGCACCCACCAGTGCGATCAGTGAGGTGGTATCCACACCCAACTGATTCAGGGAAGCCACCACAACAAACAGCAGCAACACCACATTTACAATCGAGGAGATGAAGTTAATCAGCATCTGCTCTACTTTGGCTTTGCGCAGCAGGCGCTCCACCAGTTTCATCACCTGCTTGATTACCCAGCGACCAATAAAAAAGATCGCCAGCGCCAACGCAATATCCACAATCCATGGTAATACGTAAGCATCAAAGAAATTATCCATTTAGCTTCCCCTGAAGTTTGAGTTTGCTCTGAAAAAAAGTGAACGAATTTAATCAAAAAGAATCTGAACATCAGCCAAACAGGCTGCTGAGGCTGTCTCGCTTCGAGCAGGAATTACGTCTCTCACAGGGGAGTCACGGAATTACCTGTAAAACAACCTGTTAAGAGACCAGTTTAATCCGTACAATATGACAAATTCCAGTGTTCAAACAAATGTATCAATGAAAAAGTTAGCTCTGACTTCACTTCTGTTCCTCTCTCTCTCCGCCCATGCCGAAAAAGGCCATATCGCTGATGATGCGATGGTCTACGTGCACAACGGCCCGAGCAACTCTTACCGGATCATCACGCGGATTAAAAGCGGAACCCCGGTAGAGATTCTGAAACGCGATCCCAACACCAAATACGTTCAGGTAAGAATGCCGCAAGGACGTATCGGTTGGGTTGAAGCCAGCGGTGTTGACCGGGGTGACAGCATCTCTGTGCGCCTGCCAAAACTGCAGAGCAGTCTGGAAGAAAGCCAGACCACAGTGAAAGATCAGGCAACTCAGATTGAAGCTTTGCAGCAGGAGTCGGCCCAGCTCAAAGAAGCTAACCACTCCCTGAGCAGCTCAGTCGATCAGTTAAGAACCACGATTAAAGAGCTTGAATTCAAAATTGAAACCAGCGATGAAAGCAACCTGATGCGCTGGTTCACCCACGGCGGTCTGGTCGCGCTCGGTGGTGTCATTCTGGGCCTGATCCTGCCTTACTTTCCAAAACGCCGTAAGCGCAAGGATGAGTGGTTCTGAGCACGGATTTTTGCAAACAAAAAAACCGGGCCCAGACGTCCGGTTTTTTTTATTTCCGGGAAAATAAACCTTGACCCGGATTAAGGTTTAGTCATATTCCGCTGCACCTTCCGCTCCCCCGGATAACCCCCTTGTTTTCCGCAAAAAAACCTGAAAAACCCTTTACTTTCAATGCAATAAATATCTGTACATTTTTTAACCAATCCGTATCTATTGACCAGATCATGGTGCCTGAAACCCTTTTCACAGGGCTTTTTTACAGACTTATCCACAGACATTGGGGACAAAGAGCCACACCCCTGAAAGCGCAGTGCGTCGCCCCGATTGCTGCAGCGCAAAATTGTATTCACATGATTTTTTATACACCGATTAAGAAAACCAATGATGCGAATAAAGAGATCTAATTAGCCGCTGTCCGGCCCAGTTGGTTTAATAGCCTGCAACACCAACAGGACACCAACTTTTAGGAGCCAGCATGAAGCGTATTACTATTTTCGGCCGTGAAGGATGCGGTTACTGCAAACGGGCAAAAGAGATCTGCGAAATCAAAAATCTGGAGCACCGCTACATCGATATCCATAAAGAGGGTATCAGCAAGGCAGATCTGGAAAAGACTATCGGTAAACCGGTACAGACCGTCCCTCAGGTTTTTCATGGTCAGGAACATCTGGGTGGCTATACCGAACTGGCTGCATACCTGACTGCACAGGGCATCTGACAGATGCCGACTCCCCCTTTATCTTCACCCCTGCACTGCGGGGGTGTTTTTTTGCCTCACTCAGCAGATTCAGGTTTATACAGGCCAGAGCGTTTTCCGGCTTCCCTGAGCCCGGTATTCAGTTATACTGGATTAACATCGTAGCTGTTTCGAGTCAGTTAAGGAGTCTACTATGATGATCTTCACCACTTTGTTGGCCGTCGGTGCAGTCTGTTATTTATTGCTGCAGAGCCGTGGTGACCAGCACTCCGCACAGCCAATTCGTGTGGAAACCGAAGAGGAGCTGCGCAGACGCCTGCGTAACCGCCGTTAAGGCCCTCTCAACCGGAGCACCATCCTCATGGACTGATCAGACAGCCTATGCTGAATCCTCAGCACAGGCTGTTTTTGTTGCTCAGCCGGAATGACCTGACCATAAGCGTACAGCCAGACCGCCGGCACGCTCGGTACGACGCTGGGTGGCACTGGTCAGCGCCGATTCAGTGGCGTACAGAAAGAGCTGTTTTTTCGCCCGGGTAATCCCGGTATACAGCAGTTCCCGGCTCAGAACCGGCGCCTCCTGCGGTGGCAGTAACAACACCACATTATCAAATTCCGACCCCTGACTTTTATGCACCGTCATGGCATAGACCGTATCGTGCTCCGGTAATCGGCTAGGGCGGATCGGACGGGGCTCACCATTCTGTTCAAACCAGACCATCAGCTCGCCGTCTTCATCCTCAACAGCCACGCCGATATCGCCGTTAAACAGTTCCAGTGCCGGGTCATTACGACTGATCATAACCGGCCGCCCCGCATACCAGCTACCCTCTGCGGCCACCAGCCCCCGCTCTGCCAGCCCCTGCCGAATCCGCTGGTTGAGACCAGACACCCCATAGGGGCCTTCGCGCAGGGCGCAGAGCAACTGCATTCCGGCCAGAATCTGCAACTGTTGCCGGGGCGTTGCCCCCGCTTTTAAACGGCGCAGGGCATCCGCATGAAACAAAACCATCTGCTCGAGCATGGCTTCATAGTTCGGCTGGCTTAGAGGGCAGTAATTCAGATCAGCGTAACCTTTCTGTAACTCCTCACGGACCTGTTGCGGCTGTCCTGCATTCACCGCCCGGGCCAGATAGCCAATACCGCTCTGATCATGGAAACGATAACTCTTACGTAACAGCGCCAGACAATCGGCAAAACCGGGTTCAGCCGTGGTCGGTAATGTCTGATCCAGCTCACATAAACGCTCCAGGCTCGCCGCCTGAGCCTGGCTGTAACACAGCGCATCCGGCCAACTGCAGATATCACCAAGCACACTGCCGGCTTCTACCGATGCCAGCTGATCCCTGTCCCCTAACAGAATCAGCCGCGCATCGTGCGGTAGTGCATCCAGCAACCGGGCCATCATCGGCAGATCCACCATCGAGGCTTCATCCAGCACCAGAAGATCCAGATGCAGAGGGTTATCGCGGCTGTGACGAAAACGGATACTATTGGGAATCACACCCAGCAAGCGGTGCAGTGTGCTGGCCTCAGCCGGGATCGCATCCGCCAGCTCAGGTTCCAGCGCAAGACGTTGCTTGGCGCTGCTGATCGACTCCGCCAGCCGTGCCGCGGCTTTACCCGTTGGCGCCGCCAGACGAATATTGATACTGCTGCCGCTGGCTCTTTGCTGTTCGATATACAACGCCAGCAGTTTGATTACGGTGGTGGTTTTACCGGTACCCGGGCCCCCGCTGATCACCGAAAACCGCTTCTGCAGTGCCAGTGCTGCTGCCACTTTCTGCCAGTCGATCTCACCGGGGGCTGGCGGAAACAGACGGGCTAAGCCTTGCTGTAACAGCGCCGGGTCCTGCTCTATAGCCACGGCCCGCTGGTTTAACTGTTGTGCCACATGGGTCTCATACTGCCAGTAACGGTGCAGGTATAAACGCTCTCGATCCAGAACCAGCAGGGTGGGCTGTTCACTCTGCTCATCTCCCAGTATCACCTGATCCGGACAGAGCCGCGCCCAGTCGTAATGGCGCAACGCTGCGGCCATCTGTTGTGGCCAGTAATCCTCTGCCTGACTGAGGCGTGTCAGCGGCAGGCAGACATTACCCGCCGCCAGTTCGTGGCTGACCAGTGCACAGAGCACAACCAGCGGTGCGCTGGCTCCGGGTTGTTCTGCGGCAAAACGGGCGAGTTGATAATCTACCGCCCTGATTAATCCTGCCCGCGACCAGTCCTCAACAGCTTTCAGCATCGCCATCGCTTCAGACATCGCATCCCTCTCCTGCAAACAGTTGATCCAGTTGCTCAATCAACGCCTTTTCCGGTCGGCAACTGAAAACCCCGTAATTTTCATTCGCACTCTTGCCCGCTGCGTTTTGGTCAATACCCCGCAGGAACAGATAGAAGACCCCGCCGAAGTGGCGTTCGTAGTCATAGCCAGGAATCCTCTGTTTCAGCAGCCGATGAACCGCCAGAGAATAGAGCAGATACTGCAGATCGTAGCGATGCTCAATCATTCCCTGCTCCATCGCTGCGCGGCTGTAGTCCTCCACCTGATAGCCCAGATGATTGGATTTATAATCCAGCACGTAATAACGGCCATCACGACGGAACAACAGGTCGATAAACCCTTTCAGCATCCCACGCAGGGGTTCGAAAGAGAGCGGAGCCGCCCGGGCTGACAGCGGATCATAGCGCCGGATCAGACTCTCCAGTTCCGCTACCCGTACCCGGTCCGCACTGAGCATAAACTCCATCTCGACCAGACGATCCTGATCGTCCAGTTCTGCCAGCCGCAGCCCCTGGCCATCCAGATCACGTTGCAGCACATCATCGATCAGTTGTTCGATCACCGGCTGCCAGTTGCTTTCATAACCGGCCAGACTGAGCTGTTCCGCAATCTGTTCGCGATACTGATCCCCTGCCGCCATAATCGGGTGATACTGGTTAAAACTGATCTCCTCAAACACGGTGTGCAGAAAAGTACCCGCATTGGCTCCCTTGGGAAAAGTAAAGATACTCTCCACCTCTGGCTTCTCTTCGACGGCGGCGGATCGTTCTGCTGCCACCTCAAGGTCCAGACCCGGCAGTTCAGGCAGAGCGCTGCTGCTGTGCCGGCTCAGAGCGGAATAACTGCTGACCCGCCAACCCCGGTCGATACGACCCTGGAACTGAGCCGCTGCCAGCGATTCTGTTGCGCGGGTTGTTTCGCTGAACATATCTTTCTGTGCACCATGATTCGGTGGTGTCAGCAGCTCGATGGCCTCACTCCGGGCAGATAACTGCTGCAGTGCTTCTCCCAGCTCCAGCCCGGACTGCAGCAACAGGTAACCCAGCGCACTGTCCGCTAACCGTGAACGGGGGCTGTTCCCAATCCGCAGGTCGGAAACTCCCAGATAACAACGATACACTGAGCGGGTCAGGGCTACGTAAAGTAAACGCAGGTCCTCTGCCAGACGCTCCTGATCAGCCTGTTGCAGCGCCTCTTCATCAGCACTGATGTTAAGCACCGCCTCACCCTGCTGATCATGATAAAACGCGGTTTTCTGCTCGCGGAAGATACTCGCAAACGGCAGGAATACGATTGGATACTCCAGCCCTTTGGATTTATGTACCGTAACAATGGTTACCAGGTTGCGCTCGCTCTCAAGACGCAGAATCTGCTCATCCGCCCCACTGCCGGCGTTGGCGATCTGTTCGTTGAACCAGCGCAACAGACCACTGATCCCTTCGAGCTCAGTGCTCGCCTGTTGCAACAACTCACCCATATGCAGCAGGTTAGTCAGACGCCGCTCACCTCCCGACTGCTGCAGGTAGCGTACCGCCAGACCACGTTTCTGCAACAGGGCATTCAGCATCGGTAACAGTCCCGATTCAAGCCAGATCTCGCGATAGTCGCTGAACTCGGTAATCACCTGATCCCAGGCCCGTTCATCACGGTTCAGTGCATCAAGGCTGAGCATATCCAGTTGCATCAGTTCGGTAGCCAGCGCCGCCCTCAGCCCTCGTTCGGACTGAGGGTTTTCCACTGCAGCCAGTATCAGCACCAGTTCCAGCGCTTCAACCGAGTTAAATACCGAATCCTGATTACTCAGATACACACAGGGGTGTTCATACTGTGCCAGCGCCCGGCGTACCTCCTCGGCTTCGTAGCGGTTCTTAACCAGCACCGCTATATCCCCTCCCTGCACCGGCTTATCGCCGATAAGGGCATCACCACAGAGTAAACGGTCAATCTCAGCCGCAGTTGACTGGGCAAACAGGCTCAGAGACTGCTCCTTATTCAGGGGTTTATCCGCCTCCTGATACCAGATGCTCAGTGCGGCCGGCTCCCGCTGCTGAATGGTCAGGCGGTGTTTCTGTTTAGCCGCCGCTCTGACCGGATGAAAAGGGATATCCTGATCATAGATAAACGCATTATCCGGAAATTCGAACAGGCAGTTTACCGCCTCCACCATCGCCGCGGTGGAGCGCCAGTTGGTGTCCAGGGTATAGCTTTGTGCTACCGAACGGCGGGCCTGAATATAGGTAAAAATATCCGCGCCACGAAAAGCGTAGATCGCCTGTTTGGGGTCTCCGATCATGATCAGTGCACAGCTCAGCGGATCCGCATAAAGCCGGCTGAAAATGCCGTACTGCAGAGGATCGGTATCCTGAAACTCATCAATCATCGCCACCGGAAACTGCTGCCTGATCGCTTCGGCAAGCGCCGCACTCTGATCATTCTCCAGCGCCCGATTCAGGTTACTCAGCAGATCATCAAAGGTTTGCAGTTGCTGCTGTTTTTTGACCCGGTTCAGGCGCTGCTCCACCTGCGCTAAAGCCTGCCCCAGCAGTATTTCCCGCACCGGTACGGCGCCCGGCAATAACTCGGCCAGACGCTCAAAAAGAGGATGTTGAGGCGGCTCGCCGGATTTGGTTTTCTCGGCCAGCACATCCGGGGTGAAACGCTGCATCACTTCAATCAGCTTTTTATCCGGCTCCAGCAGCGCAGACTGAGCATAGTCGCTGATCTGATCAATCCATTTGGGCAGCAGGTTTTTCTTGTAACTACTCTTGTTAATGGCGGAGTTCTGCACAAGCTGAACCAGATCATCCGGGTTCTCCAGCCAGGCTTGCTTAAACGCCAGCACCTGCTGCTTGCGATTCTGATAAGCCTGCTCCAGCGCCTGCCCGGTCAGATCCGGTTCCAGCCGGACAGCTCGGCCCAGCAGCGGGCGCAGCTCCATGATCAACTGCTCCGGACTGTTCCAGCACTGGCTGAAAATCAGATCCACCAGCTCCGGGCCCAGCGGATAGATCGAGCTGCGCCAGAAATCCAGTACCGCGCTGCGTAACAGGCTCTGATCATCCTGAGTCAGTTCATTATCAAACAATGCACCGCTTTCGAAGGCATGCCGTTTCAGCATTCGCTGACAGAAACCATGGATGGTAAAAATCGCTGCCTCATCCATCTGCCGGACCGCCTGCTCCAGCAACCGCACCGCACTGTCGCGGTCACTCAGGGCCGCTTTCAGCTCAGCCAGAAACGGATCTTTCACCGGTTCCGTTAACAGCGCCTGACGGGCCTCCACAATCCGGGCCCGGATCCGGTCCCGCAACTCCTCGGTAGCGGCTTCGGTAAAGGTCACGACCAGAATCTGTTCGGGCCCCAGTGGCTTTTGACTGCATTCAGCCATGCCCAGCAGCAGCCGCAGGTAGAGGGCAGTAATGGTATAAGTCTTACCCGTGCCGGCACTGGCCTCGATCAGTTGCTGTCCCTGCAGAGGAAAGCTCAGAGGCTGAAGAATATTCACCTGACTCATCCTTTGCCCTCCTCCATATACTCCAGCATCGGTGAATACACCGTTTCAGCACGCTGCAGAAACGGCTCTGCAAAGCTTTCAAAATCAGGATAAGCACGGCGCATATAGGGGTCATCCAGCAACCCGGAACTGTAGGCCGAACCATAAAAACCCTTTTCCAGCTCAGCCATGGCCTTATCCGGATTCTTTGCCAGATTGGCGTAGTAGGTCCGGGCTAACCCCGGATCAAACGCCTGCGGTTGCTGCATGCCCTGACGGTAAAAGTCCAGCAGCTCCCGCAGCCGTGCCCGGGCGTTGTCGACCGGGAGCGGCCTGAACCGGAGCTGCCCGGACAAGCCCCGAAAAACGGTATGATTGCAGCGCAGATCAGAAGCACACAACGCCAGATGTTCCGCCCAACTGGCCATCTGGTCCCGGGCGTTGACCTGCGCCGGACGATAGCGCAGCAGGTGATCGGGATAACAGCCATCTAACCAGCCGAGCAGACGGGTTTCGTCCAGTTGCAGATTAACTTCCAGCCGCTGCGGTTCACCGCTGCAGAGCGGTAGCAGTTTTTCTGCCAGCTCCTCACAGTCACGGCGAATTTTCGCCAGATGCAGTTGGCCGGGCCGGGCAATTGGCAGCCCCCCTTCGGCCAGAACAACCTGATCCATCCGATCCAGATCCTGCTCCGCCAGCGCCGCTTCCAGATAACGCTGCTGCAGTTGATAACGCTGCAGGTTATCCAGCGCAAACGGTTCTTCATCCTGTGCCTCAATTTCGGAGTGGCCGAAAAATACCTTCAGGCGTTGCTGGAAGAAACTCCGGCAGGGGTGCTTGAGATAGCGGATCAACGCTTCCAGTTCCAGCTCCGGCAACGCTTCTGCCGGCAACTCTGTACGGATAAAACGGCCTGGCTCCTGCGCTTCGGCCGCGGCGGCAGGCAGCCACTGTTCGGCGTAACTGAACAGGCCGGAGCCACTGCGGAAATAAGCGGGACTAAACGCCACCAGCGGATGCTGCTGAATCAGCGACTGGCGTAACCGTGCGGCACTGGCTGTGCAATCCAGCGCGGCGTCCTCTTCCAGGCGATAGCCCTGCTCGACGTAATCGAGCAATTCGCTGACCAGCACTGAAGGAATCCGCGGGTTATTATCACGGATCGATCGCCCGATATAGCTGATGTAGAGTTTATCCTGAGCCGAGAGCATCGCTTCCAGAAACAGGTAGCGGTCATCATCACGTCGCGAACGATCGCCCCGGCGCGGGTAATCATTCATCAGATCAAAGCCCAGCGGTGGAATACTGCGCGGATAGGCATCATCGTTCATCCCCAGCAGGCAAACCACCGCGAACGGAATGGAACGCATCGGCATCAAGGTACAAAAGTTAACAGCCCCCACCATAAAGCGCTGAGATGAGCGCTGCTGGCCCAGACCATTACTCAGGTAGTCAGCCAGTACCGGAGGCGATAAAGGTGCGTCGAAACAGGCATCCTGGAGCTGCTCCTGCAGCCCCTGCAGTGTGGTACGAATCGCATTCAGGGCCACTTCATCCTGCTCATCAGCCTGATAGCACTCTTCAAGCAGCAGGTTGATCTGCACGATCCACTGTTCCAGCGGCTGTGCCTGACTGAAGCGCTGCCGAATCTGATCCAGCAGATCAATAAACCCGGCCAGCTTGCCCAGCAATTCCGCTTCCAGCCCTTCGATCTCGATAAAGGGCGCTGTTTCCTGCCACAGGTCGCAGTGCTCTCCCAGTGCATAGCCGGCCAGCATCCGGCGCAACCCGAAACGCCAACTGTTCTGTTCGAACAGAGGCAGCTCCCAGAGGCTGCGCTGCTGTGAATCCATGCCCCAGCGGATATTCACCTGATCAATCCAGTATCGCAGCCGCTGGAAACCCTGATCATCCAGCCCCAGACGACGCATCACCGCAGGCACTTCAAGCAGCTCAAGTACGTCAGACACGCTGAAACGACTGCTGTCCAGACGCAGGATCCGTTCAAAACTCAGCAGTAACGGATTTTCCTGACGACTGCTGCGGTCAGAGATCGAATAGGGAATAAAGCGCTGCGCCGGCGCGGTGGAGAACACCGCTTCAATATAAGGTGCATAGGCTGCCACATCGGGCATCATCACAATAATGTCGCGGGGTTTCAGTGCGGGGTTCTGCGCAAACATGGCCAGCAACTGGTCATGCAGCACTTCGACCTCACGCAGCGGGCTGTGGCAACTGTGCAGAACAACCGAACGGTCATCGGCTGAGATCACCTGTTTATGCTCACTACGACTCGGGTCTTCCGGGAATTTTGCCGGATTTTCCAGATCAAGAATATCCTGCTGAATACTGTTCAGCAGGCTGTTTCGTTCCGGGTCAGCAAAGGCGTCGATCTCCTCGACCCCAAGCTCCTGCAACTGATAGAGATAATCCCGACCCAGCTTGCCCATGGACGCGAGAATCGGGTTGGCCTCGGCGTAGTCATTAAAATCCAGTCCCGGTTTATCGAACCAGCGCCGGTTGATGCGTGCCGCCTGAGCCTGATCAATAATATCTCCCCAGTAGTACCGGCAGGGGTTGGTCACCATCAGGTGCACATCTACCCGCTCGCCGAGCGCCTGCAACGCCTGAATATAATTTTGCGGCAACGCAGATATACCAAACACAAAGAGTCGCTTCGGTAGTGTTGTGGTCCCTCTGCCTGCTCTCAGTTCAGAGACAAACTGGCTGAACATATTCGCCCGGTGCCAGTGAGGTTGCTGCAGGTTTTCGGTGTAACGGCAGAGTTCGCGCCAGAGTACAGGCTGCCAGGGGTGACGGGAAGCCGCCAGATCTCCGCCCTGCTCCCAGTTGTCGATCCAGTCTGGCCGGTACACCAGATACTGGTCAAAGATATCGGCAATTTTGTTGCACAACTGGTAGAGGCGATAGCCATCCGGGTCATCCTGCAGGTAACTGCGAAGCGGTGCAAACTCGCTCAGCGCCAATTGCGTCGGCAGCAGTGCCATCAGTTTCCAGCTCATCGCCTCTTTATTGAAAGCGGAGCGTTGTGGAACCCCGTCCAGCACTGTGGCAAAGCTTTGCCAGAGAAATGAGGCCGGCAGCGGAAACTCCACCGAGGCCGCAATCCCGGAAGCAGACGCCAGTTCCAGTTTGAGCCACTGGGCCATACCCGGGCTCTGGACCAGTATCTGTTCGGCTTCGAAAGGATCGGTAAGAGGATCGCGGCGGATCAGCTCCACCAGCAGATCTTTGAGTAGCAACAACGAGTTGGAATGATAAACCTGAAACATCCGTGCCCTGATCGGTTTGGTTGAATTGATCGAACTGAGACTACTTTACTGAAGCAGGAATTTTTTGTCAGATAAAACTTTTTTGACGGGTGTCATGTTGCTGTCACACTGATTTATAGAATATACCTCTCCAGAAATGGATAACCCGAAGTAAGGAAAGGAAAACCCGATGTACCCGATTCAGTGTATTGAAGTGATGCGTTTCAGCGAGCTGCCCGTTGCGGAGATGGAAGAGTCTCCGCTTGTTACCGAACCGCAGGAGATCCGCTTTGAGCAACGGGGTTTTGAAATGGCTCAGAAAGAGCGACTGAATCAGGTCGAACCCGGCGTGGCCTGACCACTGCCCGACGACTCAGAAGCAGGCGGCAGGCTGCCGAAACCTTCAGTTTCAGACCAGTAGTCACGCCCCTGCTCAACCCGGACGACCCCTTTAAAGCGCTGCTTCAGGTAGTCAACCGCCTCTGGCAGGGTATCAATATCGCAGAGTATCACTCCGCCCCGGTCATTATCTGTAGTAAAAAGGAAACTCTTCATATCAGCCTCATCTGCGCGGGCAGATAATGACACAGAGCATCATCCCAGATCAAATCCCGATAATGCAGTTTTTACCTGCATCTTTCGCCTGATAAAGCGCCTTATCGGCACGCTCCATCAATGACTGAGGCGAATCCCCGGCACGGTAGACGGTGATGCCGATACTGACACTCGATTGCACCCGGTCACCGTTATCCAGCAGGAACTGATAGTTCTGTAAACTGCGACGCACCCGGTCAGCGACAATATGCGCCCCATCCAGATCAGTTGAGGGCAACAGGATCGCAAACTCCTCCCCACCATAGCGATAGCCGGTGTCTGGCGCACGTAACGAGGAACGGATCAGTACGCCAAAAGTTTCCAGCACCTTATCGCCCATCAGGTGGCCAAAGTTGTCGTTCAGTTGCTTAAAATTGTCCAGATCAAAAAAGCACAGTGCAAAACCGTGATGGTAACGGCGAGCCGTTTCCACCATCTGTTCAAGTTGGCTGTAGAAGTGACGGGAGTTATGCAGGTTGGTCAGGCTGTCGGTAATACTCAGGTGCTTATAAAGCTGTTCCCGCTCACGCAGCTCAAATTCAGCTTTTTTTCTTGCCGAGATATTTTCCAGGGTTTCGATTACGCCGATGATCTCTCCCTCGGCGTCCAGAATGGTGGCAGCCGTAAAGTGAAGCCACTCGCCACTGTCACCGCAATCGGGGAAAAAGTCTTCACCTTCATAAGCATCTGCAATCAACTCGGAGCGAACACATTTATCGGCGTAGTAGTGCTGGACATCTTCCCAGCGTCCGCCATCCAGAATCAGGTCCGCAAGGCAGGGACGGGGGCTGGAGTAGAAAGGCCGCCAGTGGTCACGGGTGCCCAGCACTTCGGAGCGATTCACACCACTGAGTTGCTCCAGTGCGCAGTTCCAGTGGATAACCTTGTGTTCCTTATCCAGAACAAAGGTAGGCAGGGTGATGCGATCAAAGGTCTGCAACAGCATCGCCGGATCCATCTGCGGCGGGGCAGGTTTAATTGTACGCTTGGCTACGGGCACCAGTTTTGGGGTCATAAGTTTTACTAAACCTTTGCCAGAATCATCTGTGGCTTGCAAACGTTCACATCCTTATGAGTCGTAACAGGTCCTCAGCGACACGCCACAACAGCGATCGCTAATACAAGTTTAGAACCATAACCCCGTATTTTGAAGTGTTATTCATTAATAATCGGTTCAGGTCAGACCGTTCATTGATCTCCGCCCTGATACAGGCGTCTCAGGACCCATCGGAGGCAGAAAGCGCATCCGCACTCCAGAACCGAACCGGATCACACTGATCCACCAGCCGCGCCTGACGGAAACAGAGACTGCTTCCCGGTTCAATCGGCACCGCCTCCTCCGGTAACAGGGATTGATGGGCCACCAGCAGCATATCAACTTCCTCTTCTGACTCCGCCACCAGCTCAACGGCTTCGTTTAGCGCAAACCTTGAACGCCTGAGGCTGAGGTAGGCCAGTGGCTCCTCCTCACCCTGCTCGGCGCTGTAGGCAAACATCATCTCACCATCCCAGTGGATAAAGCTGTGTCCCCCGAGGCGGTTCAGACGGCCAGCATAATCGGAGACCATCGCCAGACGCATCTCCGCATCCGGGCGCCCTTCACTCCAGAGCTTACGCATCCGCTCCTGCAACAGGCAGAAAGCCCGCTCCTGATCGGTACAGCTCAGTGGCCACTGATCCCCCAGCGGGAAACGCTCATGATCGTCCAGACCGGGCAGCTCCCCGCTCATCGAAAACATGCAGGAGAGTCCCCGCTGAGGGCGGTGAAAAGGCTGTAACTCTACCGCTTCGAGTGGTTCCTCCTGATACAGGGCACAGCCCCAGAGCTCCGTTGGCTCGATCAGGCCACTGCGTCCACGCACCCCGCGAATGACCGCCTCCGCGCCGATCGCTGTCCAGCGCTGGGGATTTGATTCGTGCACGGAGCACACCCCCAGTGCCGCAGCGCCCTGTACTGCATTCAGTTGAATCCGTACCGTACCGGCACTGTAAAAGGTTAAAAAGCGGGGTTGGACTGGTAACACGATTATCCTCCGGCGACGGCGCTGACGGGTGACGGCTTTCTGCCGACCAGAAAGATCACGGCAGCCGCCCATAATACCAGAGGTAGCATAGTCCAGTTCATGGTCTGCCAGCCCAATGCAGACTCCATCCAACCGGAAGAGAGTGCAGAAAGGGTGACCATGCTGAAGACGATAAACTCATTCGCCGCCTGCGTTTTGGCTTTTTCTGCCGGCTGGTAAGTCGAGGTCACCAACTGGGTGGCACTGATAAACATGAAGTTCCAGCCAATGCCCAGGCAAACCAGCGCTGTCCAGAAGTGCCACTCACTGACGCCTGTGAGATTAATTCCGATACATGCCAGCATAAAAACAACACCCAACGTCATGATCCGGCGCAACCCGAACCGGCTGATCAGACTACCGGTAAAGAACGAAGGTACGAACATCCCCAGTACATGCCATTCGATCACATGGGCTGACTGGGCAAAACTGTACCCGCACCGGGCCATCGCCAGCGGGGTCGCCACCATCAGCAGATTCATCACCAGATAGGAGACCATCCCCACCACGGCCGCGACAATAAAATCCGGCTGACGCAGGATCTGACTCAGCGGACGTTGCGCTAAGGCTGTCTGATCCGCTTTTTCATGGGGAATATGGGTAAAGAACAGCATGATCAGCGCCAGGGTATAGAGTCCCAACAACCCCACAAAGGCCCCGGCAAACTCTGCCTCACCAAGCATATTCTGACTGTGCACCGCCAGTTGCGGGCCGAGTATGGCAGCAATCACGCCACCGGCCATCACAAAAGAGATGGCTTTGCTGCGCTCTGCCTCAGACGAGACCTCCACTGCTGCAAAGCGATACAGCGTACCAAAGCCGATACCGATACCCAGCAGGAATGTACCTGCGGAAAACAGATAAAACTGCCCCTGATTCAGCGCCAGAATACAGAGCAGTGCACCGCTGATTCCCACGCTGTTACCCAGATAAAAACCGTTCTTGCGACCAATCTTACGCATAATCAGCGACGCCGGTATGGTGGCCAGCATCAGACCGATAAACTGAGTTGCTACCGGAAACGTGGTCAGCGCCGCAGAGCTGGTCAGTTTCTGGCCAATCAGGGCTACCACCGCCACCAGCAGGACATTACCCGTGGTCAGCAGCGCCTGACAGCCAGATAAGAGAATCACATTCCTGTTCATTGTTTTACTCCTTGAAATGACTGCCGAAGCGCAGTTTGTATTCACTTGGATTCACCCCGAGACGGCGCACAAACACACGCCTCAGGTTGTCGGCAGAGACAAAACCGCAACGTTGTGCCACCTGCTCCAGCCCCATATCCCCGGCAGCGACCAGTTGCTGTGCCAGCGCCAGCCGACTGTTCTCGATATACGCCGCCGGAGAGTGGTTAAAACTGTTTTTGAATAACCGGAACAGATGGCGCTCACTGACACAGCAGTGTTCAGCCAGAGTCGGCAGACTCAGATCGTCGCCGAGATTACGTTCAATAAAAGCGATCGCTTTCGCCACCACACCGCTGGCTTTCTCCTGAGCCTGCAACTGGCTACTGTACTGCGCCTGACCGCCGGGACGCTTCATAAACACCACCAGTTCACGGGCCACCTCCATGGCTACGCTGTGACCGAAGTCCTCCTCCAGCAGAGCCAGAGCAAGATCGATCCCGGAGGTCACACCCGCAGAGGTGTAGAGGTTGTCCTGTTTGATCCAGATCGCATCCGGTTGCACCTGCATATCCGGGTACTCTCGGGCCAGCAGATCACAACAGCGCCAGTGGCTGACCACCTGCCGCCCTTTCAGCAGCCCCGATTCAGCCAGCAGAAATGCACCGCTGCAGACAGAACCCAGCCGCCGCACCTGTGACGCCTGCTGACGAATCCACTGTATTAACTGCGGGTCTTTGCATTGCGCAGCGACTCCTCGCCCACCCGCCAGCAGCAGGGTATCCAGCGCCTGCGCATCGGGGTAAGCCAGATCAGGAACCAACTGCATTCCGGAGTTAGTCCGCACAGGCTGGTTATCCGGCGCTAAGATACGGATCTGGTAGGCCTGCTTGCCAAGCAGGGTATTCGCCGAGGCAAACACCTGAAGGGGACCGGTTACATCGAGGATCTGACAATCCGGGTAAGCCAGCACGGCAATCTGTTTCACACGACTCTCCTGGCATTGACCTGAACACGGGCAGAGCCACACAGGTCACTTAATTGACAGGAGCAGTATCACGCGAATGGATGATGGCGGCAATGACGATAATCCGACAATTCAGGACATCGCCATTGCACACTTCTGAGATCGGGAGATCAGAGGGAGAGCAGGTCGATCTTTTGCGGGTTAAAACTCTGCACCGCCTGCGCCGGATCGGCCGGGGTTTCAGTTCGCCGGGGGCTGTCACTACCCGGCACAATGCCATGCGGGAAACCCTGCTGCAACCCTTTAAAATCAAACAGTTCCACATCCGCCAGATGGGAAGGCACCACATGCTGCAAAGAGCGGAACATGGTTTCGATACGCCCCGGGAAACGCTTGTCCCAGTCCTGCAGCATCTCCTTGATCACCTGACGCTGCAGATTTTCCTGAGAGCCGCACAGGTTGCAAGGAATAATCGGGAAGCCCTTCAGCTCCGCATAAGCTGCGATATCTTTTTCCCGCGAATAAGCCAGTGGCCGGATCACCATATTCTTGCCATCGTCGGAGACCAGTTTAGGCGGCATTGATTTGAGTTTGCCGCCATAAAACATGTTCAGAAACAGGGTTTCCAGAATATCATCACGGTGATGGCCTAAGGCTATCTTGTTCGCGCCGATCTCTTCGGCAAAGCCGTAGAGTGAACCACGGCGCAGCCTTGAGCAGAGCGCGCAGGTGGTTTTACCCTCGGGTACCACCTCTTTCACCACCGAGTAAGTATCCCGCTCAAGAATGTGGAATGGCACGCCGATAGAACTCAGGTAGGCGGGTAATACCTCTTCCGGAAAGCCCGGCTGCTTCTGGTCAAGATTAACCGCGACCAGCTCAAAGTTGACCGGCGCACTGCGCTGCAGGTTCATCAGGATATCGAGCATGGCGTAAGAATCTTTGCCACCCGACAGGCAGACCATTACTTTGTCGCCCTCTTCGATCATATTGAAGTCCTGAATCGCCCGTCCGGTTTCACGACGCAGTCGCTTCTGCAGTTTATTCAACCGGGTTTTCTGCTTCTTCTGCTCAGCCGCAAGGGCTTCAGCTTCGGGATTGTTCAGTGCTTCAGAGGTGTCACTTGTGGCCATGCTTTGGGTCATGATTGTCTGCTCAATTAAGGAGCGCGGATTATACTACAAGGGATCGGGCGTTACACAGCCCCTATTGTGCAAAAAACAACCAGGAATAATTCAAAATGGAAAAAGCACGGCCAACACAGTTTTATCAGCGTTTATTGTTTAGTTTCTGCCTGCTGTTTGTCACTGCCAGTCAGGCATCGCCGGTTTTTACCCTTGAGCTGGAGGGTGAATTCGAGGAGCACTATGACTGGGTCAGTCATGCGCTGGAGGAGCAACGCTTCTATGTAATCTTCGAGCCCAACATCGGCCGTTCCCTGTCCCACTATCAGGAACGCTGGGGAGAGGACTATAACCGCCACGGTTTTCAGCAGATTCGCAGTCTGGTGTTCTGTAACCCCTGGTACGCCAATCAGGTCATCAATAAAGACCCGGAGATGGCTGCCCTCTGCCCTCTCTCCGTTACCCTGTTGCATAAAGAGGGGGTCACTCAGGTGATGTTTCTGCGCCCATCTCAGCTCCACCCTGAAAGTCCGGCCCAGCCAATTCTTCAGGAACTGGAAACCGATGTTATCCGGGCGCTGGAAGCGGCCCGATAAATCTTCAGTCGGTTATCCAGTTGATCTCGGCGGCGGTTTGCGGCCCGATCATCACCTGCTGCAAACTGGAGGGTATCAGGGAGAAAGCCGCCGTTTCCGGTACCCGGCCGCCCATAATCTCTGCCCGGTACTGGGGTAAGCGGGGATACTGATAAGGATCTGCATAACCTTCCGGCCAGAGCGGCTGGTTGGTGGCGGGGTCATATTTATCCCGGGCACCCAGGGTATGCAGTACCTCGTGCAGGGTGACAAAATTATTCTGTGCCTGATAATCGATGCTGGCAAAGCCATTGACCACTCCGATCATCCCCTTCTGCAGGCCCAGTGAGTGTGCCAGTACCTGCCTGTTCTGGGGCGAGAACAGCCGCAGGTAGACTCTGATATCCGCCGACTCCCCCTGCCAGTTATCGTTCCGCCAGGCCCAGTAACGCAGTTCCAGACTCCAGATGACACTATCAAGCATGCTTGGATTCAGAGGCGGTGGCGGTGGATGCCCGTTAACCGGAGGCGCCAGATGAACCCGCAGAGGATCTGTCAGCGACAGCCCGTACAACGCTGCCTGCTGCCGGAGAAACCATTCGATCTCTTCAAAATGTTCCTCACTGAGGGCATCAAGGTATTGCTGAGTATCCTGACGCTCATCGGCATTGATCGGATAGATCACCAGAATCAGCGTTTCTTCCCAGTCACTGCTGCGAATCCGTGACAACAGGGCATTAAGGCTCACCACCAGCAGTAACAGCAACAGCAGTGTCAGCCGTATTTTTCCCCAGAATGAGCGTGCCGCCATAGTCTGCCCTGCCTCATATCAATCCCACAATAATAAGGTAGCGTATCGCTTTGCCTACTGTAATCAGCAGCAGACTCGGCAGCAAGCGGGTCTTCAGCCAGCCCGCCATCAGGCAGAGCGGATCACCGATCAGAGGCAACCAGGAAAACAACAGAGCCAGAGCGCCATATCGCTCAATCCAGCGTTGAGCCTGCTGTTGGCGGGGTTTATTCAGATTCCGCAAGGGATAGAAACGGGCCAGTATCAAGCCCATCAGAAAGGTCAGGATCCCCCCCAACGCATTCCCGGCAGTGACAGCCGCCCAGAGGTTCCAGGGATCGTGTAACTGCTGACTCAGTTGCCAGGCCAGCAAAGCCTCTGAACCGCCCGGCAGTAAAGTGGCAGAGATAAACCCGCTGACAAACAGAGCGAGCAGACTCTGCGACTCGCTCATCCCTGCTCCATACCGGCTTTGATACAGCGCAAAACACCGAGTTCATAGGCCCCTGCCAGCGCTTCATGAACAGGCTTCAAAGCCTGACCAAACTGTGTCTGACAGGCCAGAATAGTCTGTTCAATATTGCTGAATTCAGATTCAGGTAACTCCACCACATCCCTGACAGCCAGTTCACCGCGCTGGATGGCCTGCGCCAGATGGGCGTAAATTGCATTGGCCGACAAGTGCTGCTGACGACAAACCTGATCGATGGTCATGCCGCTTTTATACAACAGAAGCGTCTGGTCGGCCTGACTCGGCTCTGCGGTCTGATCGCTTCCACTGTGATGATTTTCGATCACCTCAAGGAACTCAGCACCGTACAGATCCAGTTTCCGCTCCCCAACGCCGTTGAGGCGACGGAACTGCTCCGCCGTCTGCGGCCGGTACATCACCATTTCCATCAGGGTTGCATCGTGGAAAATCACATAGGGCGGTACATCCTGCTCATCTGACAGACGCTTACGCGCCGCCTTAAGGTCATTCCAGAGCGCATAATCTTCAGCTTCCAGCTTGTTCTGCGGTACCTGACTCTTGCGATAAGGGGTATGCTGACGCTGATCCTTGCGTAACTCAATCCGCTCTTCACCGCGCAACAACGGCCGACAGCGATCGGTCAGATGCAGCACCCCATGCTGATCCACATTAACCCCCAGCAGCCCCCGGGCCACCAGTTGACGGAATACCGAACGCCACTGGTTCTTATCCAGTTCCTTACCGATACCCCAGGTGGAGAGCTTCTGATGGGCAAAACGCTCGGTTTTATCGTTGCTTTTGCCCAGCAGAATATCGATCACATGGTTTACACCAAAACTCTGACCTGAGCGATAAACTGCAGAGAGCGCCTTGCGCGCCGCTTCGGTACCATCCCATACCGGTACCGGTTCCAGACAGGTATCGCAGTTGCCGCAGGGGGGATGATCGGATTCACCGAAATAGCTCAGCAACACCTGCCGGCGGCACTGAGTGATCTCACACAAACCCAGCATCGCCTCCAGTTTCTGACGCTCCACCACTTTCTGCTCAGCGGGTGCCTGAGAGCCCTCCAGCATCTGCCGGAGAAACATAACATCCTGCAGACCGTAGACCATCCAGGCATCCGCAGGCATACCATCACGCCCCGCCCGGCCGGTTTCCTGATAATAAGCTTCGATACTTTTCGGCAGATCCAGATGGGCCACAAAACGCACATTGGGCTTGTCGATTCCCATACCAAACGCAATGGTCGCCACCATGATGATATTTTCTTCGGTCAGAAAGCGATGCTGATTGTGCGCCCGCAATTCGGCTCCCAATCCCGCATGGTAAGGCAATGCCGTAAAGCCCTGCTCACAGAGCCAGGCCGCGGTCTCTTCAACCCGTTTCCGGGACAGGCAGTAAACGATGCCGGAATCTTTCGGGTGTTCATCCTTAAGGAACTTCAGCAACTGCTTTTTGGCGCTGTCTTTCTGGCCGATACGGTAGCGGATATTAGGCCGGTCAAAGCCCTGAATAAACTCCGCCGGATTGCGCAGCGCCAGGCGCTGGACGATCTCCTGCTGGGTACGCTGATCCGCGGTTGCCGTCAGCGCAATCCGGGGAACCTGAGGGAAGCTATCGGCCAGTTGACTCAGTTGCAGGTATTCCGGACGGAAATCATGCCCCCACTGGGAGACACAATGCGCCTCATCAATGGCAAACAGCGCCAGCTCCGCCCCTTGCAGTAGGCTCAGTGTACGAGGTTGTAACAGTCTTTCCGGGGCGATATACAGCAGATCCAGACCACCGCTGCGCAGTTGATGCTCGGTCTCACCGATTAAGCTGAAGTCCATACTGGAGTTGAGGCAGCCGGCCCGGATGCCCCACTGGGAAAGCGCCGTCACCTGGTCCTGCATCAGCGCGATCAGCGGCGATATGACAATCGCCGTACCCCGGCGCATCAACGCAGGCAACTGATAACAAAGGGATTTCCCCCCACCGGTGGGAACAACCACCAGCGTGTCCCGGCCGCCGACCAGCGTTTCGATCACGTCCGCCTGAGGTTCACGAAACTGATCGTAACCAAAAACATCCTTCAATATCTGTAGCGCGCTTAAATTCATGCGCCGGATTATCCTGAAAGGCACCGGACTTGTCACTGTAATTAGCCGATAAAACTACTGCCAAACAGGCTCAGGCAGGCTAAAATCAACGCCATAACCCTGTATGGAAAATATTCATGACACTTATCTCTGCCAATCCCCTGTCCGACGCTGAGCTGGACACACTGGATGACTTCCTCTACTCCGATTTTGTCTCAGAAGACTGTCTCGACCTGATCGGCGTTCATGGTCTGTTCTGCGCTCTGAACATCAGCCCGACTCCGGTTGATCAGGCGACCTGGATAGAGCTGGTTTTTGAGCAGGAACCGAACTGGGAATCCCCGGCTCAGCAGGAACAGATTATGGGCCTGCTGAAACGCTTCTACAGCAGTATCGGTGCCAGCCTCTACAGCGATGGCGAGATTGAACTGCTCTGCGAGCTCTCTCTGGATCCCGAGGAAGATGAAGATATTTCTCCTCTTGCCTGGTGGGCACAGGCCTTCATGGAAGGTGTATTCACCCAGGAAGAAGAGTGGTTCGGAAGCAAATCGGAAGAAGATGTAGCACAGATGCTACTGCCGATTATGGTGGCATCTGACCTGTTTGATGAGGAAGATATCAGTAAGATCCGTGAAGATGAAAAGCTCTGCGCAGAGATGTGCGCGCAGATTCCGGAATTGCTGATTGATCTCTATCTGTATTTCCACGCACCGGACAAATAAGCCCTGATGGATTCACAAAAAAGCAGCCCGAAACCGGCTGCTTTTTTATTGCCTGATGCACAACGGCTTATTTCAGGTACGCTGCCAACTGAGGAATCCCGGAGACAGTAACAACCGGCTCCACACCCCATGGATCAAAAACAGCGCCGTCTGAACGCTTGACCCATGCCGCCTGCAAACCAAAATTCCGCGCACCGATCACATCAAAGGGATTACTCGAAATCAACCAGCTTTGCTCTGCTTTACTGCTGCTTCGGCGCAGAAAATGACGATACGTTGCCGGATCGGGTTTAAAGGTCGCAATCTCGTCGACACTGACGATATCGAGGAAATAATCACGCACCCCGGCATGACTCAGCAAGCCATCCACCGCCTCCGCGGTTCCATTAGAAAAGGCGTAGAGATGATGACCCTGCGCCTGAAGTGCCTCCAGGCCCTGCTTTACATCGGCAAAGACCGGTAATCGGGCGTAGCAGGCCAGTAACGCCTGCTTTTGTGCTTCTGACAGATCAACAGCCTGCGACTGACAGCAATATTCCAGAGCATCCCGGGTACAACTGGCAAAGTTTTTATACTCGTTCATCAGCCCACGGCGAAAAGAGTACTCCAGTTGTTTCTCTCGCCAGCACTGAGAAAAGCCACTCGCACGATCACCGATCCATGCCTCCAGTTGAGAAACCACCCCCTGGGTATCGATCAACGTGCCATAAACATCAAATGCCAGCGTCAGTGACATGGCTGCCTCCTTGTATCGGCTGAGTGAGTCAGCCCCCAATCTGAACTAATTTAAATGTTTATTCAACAACCTTACCACACGCGCTGAAAACGCCTGAAACCTATCAGGCAAAATGTGACAACCAGCTCTGTGCCAGTTCCTGACGTATGCTGTCAGGAAGCTCCTGTATAGCATTGGTTAACGCTTCACGCTGCAGGTAATTGATCGCTTTAATGACTTCGCCCTGCACCAGAAAAATATAGGGGCCGACCTCCGCCTGATGAATAAAATTAATGGCATTGCCCCGATTGGCCAGATAAAAATATTGCCCCAGTCGCTGGTAACGGGTGATATGAGCACTGACCGGCGTTTGCTCAAAACAGCCTTCAGCGCGGCTGAGATCCAGCTCATCATCCGAGGAGGTAACTGAAAACAGAAATGCACCATTTTTTATTCGGGTAAAATCATGATTACTCAGTGACTGGTTACCCGTGGCGCAGAAAATCACATCACTGCGCTCAAGCGCCCGCTCTTTACTGATCAGATCAAAACCGCGAGAGCGCGCCTCAATGGCACGAACCGGATCGATCTCGACAATCTTGGTATTAATATTCTTGGCATGCAGCGCTTTAGCAATCGAGCGGCCTATTTTGCCGTAACCGAACACCACCGCATAACCACCGTTCATAATCTGCTGACACTCCCGCATCAGCGCTTCAGCCGAATAAACAATCGATTGCCCGGTCAGATAATCTTCCGGCCCTTTCAGCGGACTACGGGCAATAGAGACCACCGGCACCGGCAGATCGCTGAGCACCTGATAGCGTTTCAGTCCGTTTTCGGTCACTTCCACCACCCCACGCAGCCTCGCCCGAAGGCGCTCCGGCAGCGCTCCGATCGCCGCCGCAAAGTAACCGCCTATATCCACCAGAATCAGATCTCCCTCGGTTACCGCATCATTTATAATAGCTGCCAGCACCTCCACTGACTCAATCTGCGCCCGCTTTTTCAACTGCACCGGAAACCGCTGCTCTATGGTTTCCAGCACCTGCGGGTTAATACTTCTCGGTTTAGGCAGTATCAGCGCAATCCGTGCAAACCCCTGCAGGGCCTCAAGATAAGCCGGGGCAGTGCCCAGCAAGTGGGTCACCACAACCAGATTCAGCTCAGACCGGGGTTCGGAATTCAGGTCTTCAAAAAAGTGGCGACCTTTCAAAAACAGAGGATTCATTGCAAATGTGCTCCAGAGAACATGATAATTGCCCAATCTTCCCAAAATGCAGCCAAATAACAAAACAAGCGTTTATTTGAAACGCTGGTTTTATTTATACTCTACCCACAGCACAACCGACACAAGATTGGTCATCTTCATCACCGATCATTCCGGGGAAATACCAGCTACAATTTCTTAAAGCTTTCAGGCGAGACACGGTTAGTACACAGCGATGAGCAAACAGGAGAAAAAACTGCATAGGGAAGCCTCCATTCTGGAACATGTCGACGATATGGTCTCCGTGGTAGACAGCCAGTATATCTACCGGGCGGCCAGCCTCGGCTATGCGCAGTTTTTTGGTCTTGCAACGGAAGAGATTGTCGGCAAACCGGTCTGGGAGATCCACGGTAAAACGGTGTTCGAGGACTGTATCAAAGCCGGGCTGGATAAAACCCTGGCCGGTGAGAAGGCACGACTGCAGTTCTGGCGCCCGAATCATCGCGGCGAAATGCGCTGTATCGACAGCAAACATGATCTCTACCGTGGTGAACTGACTCAGGGCATCGGCGTCGCCGTCGTTGGCCGGGATATTACCGATACAGTTCTGGCGCAGGAAGCCCTCAAAAAAGAACAGGACCTGCTGAACACCATTATCAATGCAGTCTCGGATTTTATCTTTATCAAAGACAGCCAGGGCGTCTATCAACGCTGTAACAAAAGCTTTGAACGTTTTCTGGATATGCCCGCTGCAGAGATTATTGGTAAAACCGATCATCAGCTCATGTCTCCGGCCTCAGCAGAATACATTCTCAACAAAGATCAGGCAGTAAAACAAAGCCTTCAGGGGATCCGTAACGATGAATGGGTCACCTACAAAGATGGCAGACGCCGGCTGCTGGATATGTACAAGCTGCCCATTCTGGCAGACGCTGATAAAGACCCCGGGTTACTTGGCATCGGACGCAATGTAACCTACGAACGTGAGGCTGAAGACAACCTGCTGCTAAGCACTCTGGTTTTCGATGCCACGCCGGACCCCTGCCTGATACTGACAACAGAGGGCAAAATTATTTCTGCCAATGCGGCCGCGCAATTGCAATTTACTGAGCTGAATAACACCCCCTGCCAGCTTCACCTCAGCGATCTGCTGCAATTTACTGCAGAACCGTTGCAGTCACTGGAACAACTGGAATACAAACAGGGTAACTGGTGTGGTGAGCTCACTGATCTGCACGGCCATCTTCATTTCGCCACCATCAGCCATCTTCAGGCCCGCGACGGCAAAGGTGACAAATATGTCCTTTTTATTCGTGATGAGGCAACCCAGCAACAGATTTCTGAGACGCTGAAGCTTCAGGCCTATCAGGACAGCCTGACCGGGCTGCCAAACCGCCGTATGCTGTTTTCCCGTCTCAACAGTGCTATCGCCCGGGCTGAGCGGCAGCAGCATCTGCTGGCCGTACTCTATATCGATCTGAACAAATTCAAACCGATCAATGATGAACTGGGTCACTTTGCGGGAGATGAGGTACTGGTAACGATTGCACAACGGCTCGAAGGTTGTTTTCGTGCGACCGACACACTGGCCAGACTGGGCGGGGATGAATTCGTTGCCCTGCTGGATATCAACGAACCGAACCAGGCTTCTCAGGTCGCAGAGAAAGTCTGCAATTGCCTGAACCAGCCTCTGGGAATAAAAGGGCTGGAGCAACGCAGCGTCTCTGCCAGTATCGGTATTGCACTGTTTCCGGAAAACGCCGGCAGCGCTGAAGAGTTGCTGCATAAAGCCGATCAGGCAATGTATCAGGCGAAACGCAGTGCCGGACAGAATTACCGCTTTTATGCAGAAAGCGGGGCTGACTCACCCCGCGATACAGACTAATAAGTAACCCGGGCAGCCCCCCGGCCACTCAACACCCTGACCCGGTCACCCGGGCTGAACAGCGGGCCTTCACCCACCTCCTGAACCACCGAAACAGTGTTGCCATTATCCAGCCGGACAGTGATCTCCTGCCCCTGGGCGCGGGTGAAACGCTCTTCGGCCTGCTTACCCGCTACACCCCCGGCTACTGCCCCCAGCACCGTGGCGATATCCTTACCCCGGCCGCCACCGATATTACTGGCCGCGATACCACCCACGACCGCGCCGGTTGCGCCACCGACAAAGCCAGAAGTACCTTCGATCACAACCGGCTGAGCCGACTGAACCACCCCGTACTGTACCTGCTGTACCTGACGCGCTTCGGCACGAGAATAGGTGGTGCCACTCAGATTACTGACACAGCCGGTCAGTAACACTGAGCCAATTAATGCTGTGGCAATGGTTAATTTGTTCATACTTCCTCCTACCTGATCTTCAGCACCAGGTGACTGATCAGCGCCCAGATCATCTCTTTAAGCCTGCGATGCCAGGGGCGTTTCGACCAGGCTTCATAGGTGACCTCCTGACAATGATTGAGGTCACTGTGAAATACCCCGGTCATCTGTTGCACAAAAGGCTGGTCATCCACCTCAATGTTGGCTTCAAGGTTCCAGCGCAGGTTCCAGTGATCCAGATTACAGGAGCCCATGGTTCCCCAACCGTCGATCACCGACATTTTTGCATGCAAAAAACGTGGCTGATATTCGTAGATCCTGATACCCGCTTTCAGCAGACGCCGGTAATAACGTTTCGAGGCATGAAACACCCAGGGTTGATCGGTGTATGGGCCGGCGATGATAAGCCGCACATCTACCCCTCTTTTAGCCGCCCGCCGCAGGGCATAGCGAATCGAAAAAGAGGGCAGAAAATAAGCGGTCATCAGCCAGATTTTATCCTGAGCTCCGTTAACCCGGTTGAGAAAACTGACCTTAATATCCTGCTGATAAAAACCCTGTACCGTGCGAACCCTGACCCGGGCCTTTCCGGCCTGCTCCAGAGTGCCCCCCGGAGAGAGCCGCTGCTCGGTACAGCGCTGCCACAACTGGTTAAACATATTGACCAGATCAGTGACAACCGGCCCCTCAACACGACTCATCAGTTCATGCCACGGACACCCCTGTTCCTGCGACAACCAGTATACATCGCTCAAGCCTGTACCGCCGATGAATGCAACCTTCTGATCGACGACCAGCAGCTTGCGGTGATCACGGGCAAAGTTGCGGGTAAATTTGCTCAGGTGTAAAGGGTTGTAGACGATGATCTCAATCCCCTCTACCTGCAACCGGTTGCGGTCGGTGCGGGAAAATCGGTAGGAACCAAAACCATCAATGATCAGTTTAACCATTACGCCACGTCGGGCGGCGGCCACCAGTGCCTGAATAAATTTGTCTGCGATCGCACCGGACGTCACAAAATAGAACTCAAGCAGCAGACTGTGACGGGCTTTATCGATCTCTTCCAGCATCACCGGGAAGAAATTCTCCCCATCCACCAGAAGTTGGAGTTGGTTACCATCACGCCACTGAAATTGCTTCCGCATTCGCTGTTCCTGTCGCCAGCCTTACTGATACTCCCCGTAAAGCCGGGCGTATAAGCCGTTTCCATTTAATAACTCTTCATGCCCACCCTGCTCGCAGATCTGTCCATCTTCGAACACATAAACATGATCGGCCTGTTTTACTGCACTGAGCCTGTGAGCCACGATAAGGGTGGTGCGCCCCTGAAGGAAATGCTGCAGTGCCTGATGCAGTTCATACTCGGTTTCTGCATCCAGAGCCGAGGTCGCTTCATCCAGAATAACCACTTTCGGATCACTCAGCACCATACGGGCAATGGCCAGACGTTGACGCTGACCGCCGGAGAGCCGGATTCCCTGCCGACCGACCCGGGCATCCAGTCCGGCAGCCTGCTCCTCGACAAAGGCTCTGAGCTGAGCGACTTCCAGTGCCTGCCAGAGCTGGGCATCGGAAAACTCTCGTCCCATGGTCAGGTTGCTACGCACGCTGCCATTAAACAACACAGGGTGTTGCAAAACCGTTGCAACATGCTCGCGGACACAGGTCAGCCCGACCTGTTTAACAGAAATATCATCAAAAAAGATCTCACCGGCCGAAGGTGGATACAGGCCAAGCAGCACCTGAACCAGGGTTGATTTACCGCCCCCGCTGGCGCCCACCAGAGCGATTTTCTGACCGGCGGTTACCTTGAGGGACACCCCTTTCAGCACCTCCATCCCGTTGCCATAACTGAAATGTATATTTTCTAAACGAAGAGAGACGGTGCGTTTGCCCTTAAAGGGGTTCAACCGTGCCGGATAAGCGGGTTCTTCTGCCAGCCCAAGCAGGCCATTGACCCGCTGCAGAGCCGCTTTGGCGGCGTACAGACTGTATTGAATACCCAACACCTCCTGCACCGGCCCCATCATAAACCAGAGGTAACCGAAGACAGCCATCATCTGACCAATACTCAGATCAGAAAAGACCACCATCAGCATCGCCAGTGCCCGGAAAAGATCCACCCCGATCATAAACAGCACAAAACTGAAACGACTGGCCGCATCACTCTTCCATTCAAAAGAGCTGGAACGATCACGTACTTCCCGGGCACCATCGATCAGCCGGGAGAGATAGTGTTGCTCCCGGTTATTGGCGCGAATCTGCTGGATACCCTCCAGCGTTTCGGTCAGCGCGGCCTGAAACAGTTCAAAGGCTTTATTCTCCTCTCCTTTAAGGTGTTTGACCTGCTTTGCAATGCGCGTGGTGAAATAGATCACCACCGGATTCAGAAACAGGATAAACAGCGCCAGTTGCCAGTGCATCCATAGCAGGATCACCGCAGTGCCCAGTATCGACAGCAAGGCAACCAGCAACCGGCTGAGGGAACTGCCGATAAAGCGGTCGATGGTATCCAGATCGGTAATAAAATGAGAGGCCACCGTGCCGCTGCCCAGCGTCTCGTACTCAGCCATGGAGATCCGTTGCAGGTGCTGCAACAGACTGGCCCTGATTCGATAGGTTACATCCTTGGAAATAATGGTGAATTGCCGCGCCTGCCAGACGTTGAGCATCAGGGCTGCCAACCTCAGACAGATGGTAAACAGCAGTACCATCCCGATAAACAACACCGGTCCGTGCCAGCTCTGTGGGAACAGCGGTGCGACTGTTTCGATGATCACCCCCGGCTGATCAAGCAGCACTTCATCTACCAGCAGCGGCATAAACAACGGCAGGGGAACCGAGGCAACCGCGGCCAGCAATGCAATCAGGTTTGCCTTAATCAGCTCCTGACGGTGTTCCAGTGCTACCCCGATAATGTATTGCCATGTGTACGACTGTTTCACGCTTCAATCCTTTCAGGCCTGTACATTAACTGTATACGAAAGCCTGTGAAGCCGCGATCAACCAGAGTAAGGAATAAAAAAGCCCGCTGGGTCAGCGGGCTCTTGAGATCGATTCAGGTTCAGGCCTGAAGCATCGCATACAACTCATCTTTCAGTCTGAGGCGTTTGTACTTCGCCTCTTCCTCAGTCCGGGTGCACACGGCCTCAATCTCTGCTTCCATTTTTTCCACCTCTTTGGTGACCTGATGGTACTCATCAAACAAGCGGGCAAACCGACCATCTTCCATCTTCAGTTCGTGAATCCGCTGACGATGTTCCGGAAATTCATGGATCAGATCATGATGCTCAATAGACATTATTGCTTCCCCTTCTACAACTTACTTATGTTCTGGGTTCAGTCTCCTCCTCCGCGTTAAGCAAAGCATTGACGGGCATCAATACAGATTCCAAACTATAGGAAAGAATGTTTAGCGGAGGGCAAAACAATGTACGCAGCAATTATGAACACCGCACTCGGCTCTCTGCTGATTAAAGCCAATGACAGCGCAGTGACTTCGATCCACTTTCTGCGCGATGACGAAACCCTGCCGGAACTGCTGGGCAACCCGCTGATTGATCAGTGTATCAGTGAACTGGGCGAGTACTTCTCCGGTCGCCGGGTGGATTTTGATATTCCACTGGCACCGGATGGAACGCATTTTCAGCAGAGCGTGTGGCGGGCGTTACGCGAAATCCCCTACGGTAAAACCTGCAGCTATGGTGAGATTGCCCGCAAGCTCGGTAAACCGCGGGCTGCTCGGGCAATCGGCATGGCGAACAACCGTAATCCGATTCCGATTATTATTCCCTGCCACCGGGTGCTGGGGAGTAATGGCAGCCTGACCGGCTACGCCGGCGGGCTTGAGAATAAGAGCTACCTTCTGAATCTGGAAAAGCGGCCGTAAACGACCGCCGGGTTAGTGCTTACTCCGACTTTGAACCGCCCAGGCACTTCGGCGAAGGCATCACTGTGCGGCCTTTATCGTTCCACTCCTGCTGGGTAAACAGGTGCATCGAGAGTGCATGAATCGGATTATTCATCCGATCTGCCATCAGCCCAAAGATAAGCTGGTGACGCTGCACCATTCGCTTACCGGCAAAATCTTCTGAAACCACGGTCAGCTTAAAGTGTGAATCGGTGGCCGGCCCGGAGTGCATATGGCTCTCATTTTCGATCACCAGATGTTCCAGATTTAACCCCTCTTCCAGCCGATTGCGGATCACTGCTTCAATACTCATTACTTACCCTTCTGATTCTGATCGTCACGGTCGGCCTGATCATGGGCCAACTGTAAAAAGTGTTTATGGATTTTCCGGGTGGTGAGCGCAACCAGACCAATCACCACCGGGACAGAGATCCCCAGCAGCAGATCTTTATTCAGACTGACCCCCGAATTATAGGCCGCTTCGAGCAGGTACTTAATCAGGCCTATAGTGTAGTAACTGATCGCGGCAACCGACAGCCCTTCCACAGTGTGCTGCATCATCATCTGCACTTTGGAGCGCTGATCCATGGAGGCCAGTAATTGCTGATTTTGCGACTGGATCGACAGCTCAACCCGGGTGCGCATCATATCTGCCACCCGGTCGATACGGCGGGAGAGATCTTCCAGCCGGTTACTGGTGGCACGACAGGTTTTTACCGCCGGTGTTAAACGCCGGGTCATGAACTCGGTAATGGTCAGGTGCCCGGAGACCTCATCTTCACGCAGTTCTTCAAGACGCTTGATCACCAGATCATGGTAGGCGTAGGTGGCACCAAAGCGGAACGTTGCCCGGGCCCGGCAATCCTCTACCCAGGAAGCCATATCGGTGAGTCGCGCCAGCAGCGCCTGCTCATCAATTTCAGTGCTGTGCGCCAGATGGTCGGTGATATCCGCCAGTTTCTGGTCCATATCCGCCAGCGTCGGATTAATCCTGCGTGCAGTAGGCAGCGATAACAGCGCCATCAGACGGTAGGTTTCAATCTCCATCAGGCGCTGCACCAGACGGCCTAACTGACTGTCGCTCATCTGTTTGTTGTAGACCAGAAAACGCCCCAGACCGTCACTGTGGATCTGAAAAGTAGTCCATACCCGGGCGTCACCATCCTGCGGACTACTGCCGACCAGACGCATCCCTTCGAAGAAGCGCTTTACCAGTGGCAGGTTCAGCTCATGGGCCTGACGGGCATCTTCAACCGACAGATGGAAAGCGGAGATGACTGTGCCGGGTATCTGATCCAGCCAGCCTTCAGGCAGCGGCGTCAGCCCGGTGGTGTTAAAGGGGTTTCCGCCCTGCTCCACGCCGGTGTTAATGAAGGTGTAAGTGGTAAACTCGACGTGTTTTTCCCGCCGTACCCGCAGTTTACCGAAATCCACGTGATAGCAGAGTTCGTCCTCTTGCGGTGGCGTCACATCGAAGTGCTGATAGAGTTTTTTCAGGTGCTCGAACTGAGCCTGGCTCTGCTCCCGGTTACACATCACCGCCAGATGGGTGATCCGTGCCGGGCTGGGAATCACCTGAAACGGACGTGAGTGGAGTTCGTTGTAGAGCGCACCCCGCATCGGGTGCATCTCCAAACCGTAAGGGTTATGTGTTTCAGTCATCAGTTAACTGCTCCATATCGCCTGTTCATGGCTTCAGACATCATCCAGCGCCGCCATTAACAACGGCTGCTTACTCAGGTCCAGCGCCATGATCTGCGGATACACATCGAACCACTCCCTGAAGCACTCAAAACTCAGCTCCATCGGCCAGTGATCACCCAGTTCATCCCAGGCTGACAGTTCATTCTGGAAAATGGTTTTCCACTGCTGTTGCAGGACCTGATCAAAATCACTTTCAGAACTGACTTCATCGATCAGGTAAACAGTGCCCTCCCGGCGCTGCTCTTCCAAGGTCAGGTTCTGATGCAGACCGTCAGCGTCCACATCCAGACTGTTGGTCCAGTCGGCAAAGGGTTGACGGGGTAGTACGACAAAGGCTGAACGATTCAGCAACTTCATGGTTCTTATCCTTAGCTTTAGATATACTCACGGACGGTCAAACTCCGGTTTAACCGAACCATAATAACAGCAGAAACGATTCCCAACAGGGGTAAAGAGAGGCAGTTTACACTGAGTTGGTGTAGCTTTTCAGCCTAATACTCCTGACTTAATACAGCAGAGAGCCATTTCAGGAATTCAGTGTGGTCATCCCCGTTATCAAACAGCTTGCCAGTCGTGATCAGTGGATGGATTTCTGTCGCCGGGAAACCGCCTACTGCTTCGTTGAGCAGCCTCAGGTGCTGGTCGATCTGCAATCTACCTTTCTCAAGATCACCCTGCTACCCGATCATCAGCAACTGCAGGATGCCGTGAAATACAGCCTGGGTTCACGAACCAGCATCGAACCGGTCTGGCAGTTAATCAAAGGTTGTCACTGGGATCTGTCCGCACTGATCAGGGGCCTTCAGGAGCTGGACTTCAGCAGCAACGTGCGCGATAACTCCCTGCTCAAAGCCCATACCGATCTGAGTGTTCGCAAATATTTCAGCCGTGAACGCTGTCTGGTTGCACCAGAGAGTCTGGGCCTTCTGGAACCGCTGATGGCCGCGCCTGACGTCTGGAGCAGTTTTCAGCTTAACCGGCTGATCAATAATGGTCAGTTCCGGGATCTGCGCAGTGAACAGAAACTCCTCTCAGATGGCCGCAGCTACGGCGGAGTCGATGCACCGGAGATGGAACAGATCAGAATGCTGCTGCTGAATCCGCAGGAGCAACTGATCGGTCAGCAGATCGATACACGACTGCACGTATATCGTAATCAGCAGCCCTTTATCAGCCTGATACCCGAATTTCGCTGGCCCCAGCCGCGGCTGAAGAAAAAACCCGCGTAGGAAACGATACCCTCACCGCGACATCAGCAGAACTTTCATCGCGGCGATGACTCTGCTCCTGCAAAAGCCCCGATAAAACATAAACAAGCTTCTTAATACACATGCAGTCAGAGCGGACTCAGGCAATAAAAAACCCCGGCTACCGGCGGCAGACGGGGTTTCCTGTTCGGCGTCAGTCAGCTCAGACCGGCTCGGACTCCAGTGCCATTTCAGAATCTTCTGCTTCGTCAGCCAGTTCGGCCATCATTCGCAGTGGATTATCTGAGTTGAGCAACTGACGCCCCTTCTCCGTCGGGAACTCCACATCCAGATCCACTACACGACCATCACGGCAGACGTTGATGATGGTGTCCATACAGGAGCTGAGCAGGGAGTATTTCTCGTCCGGTGCCGCGATGATGGTCTGCAGACCCAGATCGCTCATAAAGCCGAGCGAGGTCACCGTGTTTTCGGAGTCGAGTTTGTTGAATGCCTCATCGAATACCGACAGGCTCATGCCGCCCAGCGGCTGACCATCATTACCTTCGCGCAGGCGGTAAGTGGCACCCATCGCCGCCGCAATCGCGACGTAAAACGGAACCTGGTGCTCACCACCGGAACCGGTCTTGATACGCTGGGTCAGGGTGGTCTTGCGATTACCCTCCAGATCCTTCACCACCAACTCAAAGTTGTAGAAGTTACGGTAATCCTGCAGCAGGCTGCTCTCACCCTCATCTTTCAGCACTTCATGGATCTTAGCCAGCGCGTCCTGATGCGGTTTATCATTATCGAACTTCAGATCAAACAGGGAACCAACATTGGCTGAATCCATCTGGGTGTAGGCTTCAACCAGTTCCAGAATATCTTTCAGCTCAGGGTTCGGCATCATCTCGAAGCTGTACATCTCTTTATGGAACGGACGTCCTTTAAGATGCTGATTCAGCTCGCGAATCATATCCTTAATCTTGTTAATCTGATCGTTCAGGTGGGCCACGAAGTCAGAACGGAAGGCGGTTTCTGCTTCCTGACGGGCACGTTCCGCTTTCTGGCTGTAATTCGCCAGCTCAGAATCGGTCAGCGCCTGTACTGTTTCATCAACAAAGGCTGCCAGCTCTTCATGGCTGGAGTCCGGCGTCACCTTATCAAGCTGCTGATGGCTCAGACCACCGCCGTGATATTTAGCCTTATACTGAGCCACACCATCACGAACTGCGTTTTTCTTCTTCTCATGCAGCGCCAGCTCTGATTGAGCCTTTTTCGCCGCCTCAAAGATGATCCGTTCCAGCTCACCGGAGCAGCTTTCGTCGAGATAATCACGTTTTTCCTGAGCAGACTGGGCATCAAATTCCGACTTCTCTTCGCATACGGTACGCGCATTCGCATGCTCTTCCAGCTCCTGAGTAAACACCTCAAGCGCGGCATTATCCTTGATGATAGAGGTACGCACCTTCTGCAGTTTATCCATCAGGGAACGCTGCATCTGCTCTGCTTCTTTCTGCTCTGTGACCAGATCAGCAATACGCTGCTGCACGCCGCTGTCATCCTGATTACGCAGATCGGTAATCGCCTGACGCTGGCCTTCAATCTCAGTACTCAACTGTTCGCGCTGGTTCACCAGATCGAACACCCGCTCATTGATATTATCGAGGCCATTATTCAGGGTAATCAGGGCATCACGCAGCTTTTCCAGTGCGTCATGGTTGCGGCCAAGATCCGTAAATTCGGCCACCAACTGATCCACCTGTTTGCCCTGCAATGCCGCCTGATCAGAACGACGACGAATACCCATAATCGGCTGCAGTTCATTGATAGCCGTGGTGGAGCCTTCGGTCTGCAGCATGCAGTCGTAGGTCAGTGCGCGCTCATGTCGCAGCAGTTCGGTTTCGGTTTCAACCGCCATAACGCCGCCCAGTGCCCGGTTCATATAGGCCCGAGCATGGTCGTTATTGGTATCGATAAAGTGTGCCAGTGACCCGGCCTTGTAGCGGTTCAGCCAGTCACCGGATTTGGTGGTGTTGACGATACGACAGCCTTTAAGGTGACGGCCTTTACGTCGGTAAAGGGTTATCGCTTCCTTCACCCGATCCGGCTCAACAATCAGCGCTTCACGACGAGCACCGAGGAAAGACTCGATAGCAATACGCCACTTATCATCATTGATATCCGCCAGCTCACAGATCGGCGTGGACTCAATGCCGTACTCCTGCAGCAGCTCCATCAACTCACGGGTGTTGCGGCGAACCGGGGCATGACCCTGTTTCAGCGCTTCCACTGCACTCTTCTGATTCTGAATCTCGGAACGCAGCTCGTTGATACGGATAACAGAGTTTTCGTATCGACGGGAGACTTCACGCCGCACCGGTTCAACCTGCAATTTCAGGTTTTCCAGTACGTTATCCACCTCAACCGGCGACTGGGGCCAGAGGTCAGCCATAATATCCTGACCAGCACGCCACTGCTGTACACACTGCTCCACGACCGGGCGGAATTTCTCCGGCAACAGCTCACTGTTTTCTGCAAAGCTGACGGTGGTCCGCATCAGGCTGTAGACCCCCTGAATACGCTCTTTGACCACGTTAATTTCGTGCGTTTTCGCGGTAATCGAGGATTCCAGCGCCTTGACCTTATGCGCCGAATCAGAGGTATTCAGCTCCGCACGGGCATCGGCCAGTTGCTGCATCAGCTGATTGAGCTCTTCGCTCTTCTGCTCGAGCTCCTTCTGCAGGGTTTCCTCTTTCTCCTGATTGCTTTCCAGACGCTCCGCCGCATCCTCTTTTTTCAGATCGGCATTTTCAAAGCGGGTTTCATGTACCACCCACTCATATTCCGCCGCATTCTTAACATTACGTTCGATGCCGTGACACAGCTCCTGAACCTTCTCCAGCTCAGCGATGCGGTTAGCCACCTCACGGGTCTTGGTTTCCATCGCCCGGTATTCATCCAGAGATTTACGGAACGCCCCCACATGGACAATGTTCTCATCCAGAACGAATTCACGAATAAACCGGGTCGGGCTGTCAATCGGTACAAACTTCAGGGCGTTTTTAAAGTTCTTTACGAACTTCTCATCATCGTTCGGCATCTCTTCGTCGTAACTCAGATGAGTCACCAGCTCACGAACGAAGCGGCTGGAGCGTTTCTCCAGAATCATATCCGGGCACTGCTTCAGCAGATGAGTACGCACCGTATCCCAGGATTTCGGCAGACGGCCCTCGCCTTTTTTCTCGGTAAAGTCATCCAGAGAAACGGAGAAATCGGGCAGGATAAAGCGGCCCAACACGTCTTCATCGGCCGCCGCAGTCGATGCACTGATCGCCACACCGACGGTAGTTTCTTTGGCTGTTTCTGTATCGAAAAAGCTCAGCGCCAGATAGCAGAGAGAATCCTGACGGGCGGTGTTCTTCTTGCCGTCATCATCCAGAAAGCCGAGACAGTAGGTACGCAGGCTACGCTCTGACTTTTCGCCCGCGGATGCGTTAAAGCTCAGATGACGCTTGTTGCCGCCCATCAGTACCGTCTGGATCGCATCCAGCAATGAAGATTTACCGGAACCGTTCGGGCCGACTACCGCAACATTACCTTTGATCGGAATCTCAACGGCTCCCAGAACATACCAGTTAACCAGGATAATTCTGTTCAGCTGCTTCATTCGGCAATCACCTCATCCGCTTGCTTGACCGGCGTTTCGCTGTTTTCAGCCGGTTGCCCGGCAGAGACCTCATCAGCAGGCTCTGCGCTTTCGTTGTCTGTTTCTTCGTCTGCCGGCAGCTCATTATCCTGCTCTTGCGGATCACACAGCCCTTCCAACTGGCGGATAAAGTCTTCGACCACCACCTGACGGATCACCGGGTTGATCTTCAACGGGACATTTTTCGGATCCATCTCATCCGCTTTACCACGCTCAATCACTCCGTGGCGGGAGAACAGGGAGAGAATCTCTTTCAGACGCGTCTCGTTAGGAATCTCTTTGCGGGTGAGGTTTTCGTACAAGGTCAGCAGATCATTGGTGCTGGTATAAGCCTGCCCTGCTTCCACTTCAAACGATTCCAGCTTCTGTTCGTACTGCTGGCGAATACAGAGCAACAGCAGGGATTCATCCAGACGCAGGCGCATAAAGCGCTCTTCGCCTTTAGGCAAAATGCCCATGTAGGCTTCATCCGGCTGATGCACGAACGACCAGCCAATCGCCTCGAACAGGTTTTTGAAATATTCCACGTGAGAGGCAACCAGAAAGTAACTTTCACGGTGACCCGGGCGATCCGCGTAGAGAAACTGATTGGTCAGCAACTGATTAGCCGCACGACTGAAATCGCTGGCCTGATACTGATCGCTGCGACCGATGATTTTTTGCAGATCACCTAGCATCTGAAACGTCCTTTGAATGATCTTTTCGGGTTATGCTGAAGTTCCGGCATTCCACCATGTCAGCCACACTGACGTAGTCTTCCCGGAACTGAATTTGGTAGCGCTGAATGGTCTTGCGGGCCTTTTTGCCCAGCGACTGCATATGGCGGACATAGCTGAAGCAGATATAGTCTTCGATGGAGTCGATCTCAAAATCCACTGCATCAACCTGATCACGACCGATCAGGTGGCGCTCAAGGTAAGCCTCGATCCGATCCACCTTGACCTCACGACGCTCTTTGTACTCTTTGAAGAGCTGACGCAAATGCAGAACTTTAGGATCGATCTCCTGACGGGTTATGACCCGGGGCTCTGCCGGAGTCTTACGCTGGACCGGTGTACGAATACTGCCGGGTGCGATAAAGCCCACGGTTTCCAGCGTACGAATCCGTGGTATCTCACGGCCATCCTTTTCAGAGACCGCCGCAATCACACGGGACAGGCGCGAAGCCATGCCCGGCGTGGTTTTATCCATATAACGAACCGTATCCGACACTCGCTTCTCAAGCCGGTAACGGAAGTCATCAATGATCGCCAGACGCTGATCCACCGATTCAAAAATGCGGATAATACGGTTGATATGCTGATGCACCCGCGCTTCAGCATCATGCAGCTCCACTTCAAATTGCTGCTGATAGTGCACTATCAGTTGCTCAAGCTTCAGGGTGTCAAACTGCAATTCACGCAACAGGGAGAGAATCTGCTGACGGAAACGGAACGGGTTGTTTTTGGTTTTCAGGGTCTTATAGTCAGACACCAGAATGTGTTCAACAAACCGTTCGAAGAAGTTACGCACAATCTCCTGCGGATTGTTGGTTTCGGACAGGGTAATCTTCAGCTCACGCAGGCCCAGCATCATGTCGGTCAGATGGGCACTGAAGTCCGCTGCAGTCTGAGCTGCCTCGGAGAGAGTAATCCCCCTGCCCTGCGGATCGTTGATCGCAGCTTCCAGCGAGCTGAGTACGTTCAGAACCGCCCCGCCGTAACTGCGTTTTTCCAGATTAGCGATCGAGACCAGAGTTCTCAACAGGAAACTGTTAGCCGGCGACAGCAGCACGTATGTGCGATAGATGCGCTGCTCCTCTTCCAGCCAGCCAGTGCTGACCAGACGGCGATAGATTCGGCTGGTGTATTCCGCCGCTGAACGCGGAAGTTCGCGGGCTTCCTCTTCAGTATCGTCCGCTTCCGGTTCCCAACGCCGAACCCCGAGACGAATGACCGCCCCTTCGATGGTCGAACGCACCAGATCCTTAGGCACAAACGGGTCAACCAGATCCTCATCGAAAAACAGGTCAGCCAGTGAGATCAGAACAGCCTGATAAACCTGACGGTTCTGCCCGGAAAGCGGCAGAAAGAGGTCTTCAGGGAGTTTGTTAAACAGCATTAAGCGTTAATCCGCAGCTTGAGTTTTTTAAAATTCAGCAGACGATTCTAACGGAAAAATCAGGGTGGGATAAGGGCTAAGGATCAATATGGAGGTGAGTAGCAGAACGGACAGAAAAACAGGGTAAATAACAAACAGGTCTTGCCATTAAAGGCATTTCGCAGACATAAAAAAGCGCCCCTGTGGGGCGCTTTAAATTGACTCAGTCAACCATTACTGATGATTCTGGTGTTTACACACCGTCATCTATAGCGCCGGAACTCAGCAACGAGTTCAGCGCATCTGCTGCATCGGTAGTAATACCTACAGAATCCACATCAATGGTCTGAACCACATTGGCATCAGTATCCAGCACCTGGATCTGCAGATGACCGCCGTTGTCGATACCCTGAATAGAGTTGCCATCAGCCAGTACATCCGCAAGATCGATCACATCACCTTCTGCCGCATTGAAATCAACGATCTGATCTGCTGCAGGCGCGCCTGCAACCCCCAGATCTTCAGCGTTAAAGATGAACAGATCCGCACCTGCACCGCCCGTCAGAGTATCGTTACCCGCACCACCAATGAAGATTTCATCGTCTGCGGTACCGGTGAGGATGTCATTACCGGAAGTACCAACCATCGCTTCCACTTCCAACCCGCCTGGCTGACCACTCAGAGAAACCAGGAAATCCTGATCAGCCACATCACCATCACCATCGGATACATTTGACAGTGTGAAGTCAAAGTCGATGTCATCTGGCGCGGTTGATGAAGTGGTGGTTACATTCACGTTGTTCAGACGGAAACCATCATTGTGATCCTGGCTAGCAGCATCACTTTCAATAGTGATTGCACCAAAGCTATCGGTGTTAGCTGTACCAAAGCCTGACAACTGATCAACATTGATCACCTGCCCTGAAGCAGCCTCAGTAAAGAAGGTTTCGCTGGTACCATCACTGTAGGCAACTGTGATGTTAAGTCCAACCTTGCCACCTGATGGTTTACCTGTAAAACCATCTGCCACAAAGCTGAAGTTGGTCACTAACTGATTAAAGCTGAAGGTAATCGATTCTCCGCCATCAACCTGGTTATCTGAGATCGCCCACCCCTGAGTACTCGGGTTAACCTCATCATCAGATTCGTTATAAATGGCGTCGCCATCGCTGCCGGTAATGGTTACATTCAGACCGCTGGCATCATTAATATATTTCACCAGATCAGGACCGGAGGCAGATACAGAACCGGTCAGCAGAGAAACGGTCTGTGTATCATTCTCACGTGAGAAAGTCTCCAGAGAATCGGTTCCATCCGCATTCAACGTCATCTGAGCAACCAACTGACCATCACTGTCCGTCATATCAATGACGATTGAATCACTGTCTGAAAGCGCATTATTAATGCTCACAGTGCCATCAGCGCCGGTGTTATCGACCAGGTTGAAGCTACCTGCACCATCTGCACCATATACCCAGTCCGCGAATTGCACGCCGGTATAAGTCGCATCGGCATTGCCCGCACTGATGCTGACAGTGCCATCCTGATTACCGTCATTTACCAGTGTAAATGCAGGAACATCATCCACAACATTCACATCAACCGTAATAGAATCACTGCTGGTACCATCACTCACGCTTACATCGAATGACTCGGTATAACCCGCATCAGTTGCACCTGCCTGTGTGGAGTTATTAACCGCTTCATCCAGCGTATAAGTGTAGCTGAACTCACCATCATTGTAGGCCGTCAGTTGAACAGTGCCGTAGCCCACGTCCACTGAACTACCAACCAGATCACTGAAATCGGTAAAATCCACACCACGGGTATAGGTGGTACCGCCAACCGTGAGAGTCTCGATGTCGTCCAGTCCGTCAGAGTCGGCAAATGCGAAGCTGCCAGTGGTTACTTCACTGTCAGAGTCCGCATCAGAACCTGCAGCTAACCCCGCTTCATAGACAGTAGAAGGAGCTGCTGTTGCCTGAATAGTTGGCCCGTCATTAACACCGTTGATGGTGATGGTGATGGTGCTGGTACCGCTGCCGTCCAGAGACGCGACAGTCCAGGTCTGAACAATGGTCTCGCCTGCATCCAGATACTGTACTGCGGCGTTGTCCACTTCAAAGGTGTAGTTACCCTGATCATCCAGCAGGGTCAGTGTACCCAGCTGAGTGCTATCCAGATCACCTGCATTGGAGTTGGTACGACCGGTGAAGCTCAGGGTTGCTGTATCGAACGCGTCTTCGCCCTGATCCGCATCGCTGACGGTAACCTGACCGTTCACGCTCAGCGTTGGGTTGTTGTCGTCTTCGGTCACGGATTTCGCATCATCCGTTACCACTGCGCCATCTTCTACACCGTTGATGGTGATGGTGATGGTGCTGGTACCGCTGCCGTCCAGAGACGCGACAGTCCAGGTCTGAACAATGGTCTCGCCTGCATCCAGATACTGTACTGCGGCGTTGTCCACTTCAAAGGTGTAGTTACCCTGATCATCCAGCAGGGTCAGTGTACCCAGCTGAGTGCTATCCAGATCACCTGCATTGGAGTTGGTACGACCGGTGAAGCTCAGGGTTGCTGTATCGAACGCGTCTTCGCCCTGATCCGCATCGCTGACGGTAACCTGACCGTTCACGCTCAGCGTTGGGTTGTTGTCGTCTTCGGTCACGGATTTCGCATCATCCGTTACCACTGCGCCATCTTCTACACCGTTGATGGTGATGGTGATGGTGCTGGTACCGCTGCCGTCCAGAGACGCGACAGTCCAGGTCTGAACAATGGTCTCGCCTGCATCCAGATACTGTACTGCGGCGTTGTCCACTTCAAAGGTGTAGTTACCCTGATCATCCAGCAGGGTCAGTGTACCCAGCTGAGTGCTATCCAGATCACCTGCATTGGAGTTGGTACGACCGGTGAAGCTCAGGGTTGCTGTATCGAACGCGTCTTCGCCCTGATCCGCATCGCTGACGGTAACCTGACCGTTCACGCTCAGCGTTGGGTTGTTGTCGTCTTCGGTCACGGATTTCGCATCATCCGTTACCACTGCGCCATCTTCTACACCGTTGATGGTGATGGTGATGGTGCTGGTACCGCTGCCGTCCAGAGACGCGACAGTCCAGGTCTGAACAATGGTCTCGCCTGCATCCAGATACTGTACTGCGGCGTTGTCCACTTCAAAGGTGTAGTTACCCTGATCATCCAGCAGGGTCAGTGTACCCAGCTGAGTGCTATCCAGATCACCTGCATTGGAGTTGGTACGACCGGTGAAGCTCAGGGTTGCTGTATCGAACGCGTCTTCGCCCTGATCCGCATCGCTGACGGTAACCTGACCGTTCACGCTCAGCGTTGGGTTGTTGTCGTCTTCGGTCACGGATTTCGCATCATCCGTTACCACTGCGCCATCTTCTACACCGTTGATGGTGATGGTGATGGTGCTGGTACCGCTGCCGTCCAGAGACGCGACAGTCCAGGTCTGAACAATGGTCTCGCCTGCATCCAGATACTGTACTGCGGCGTTGTCCACTTCAAAGGTGTAGTTACCCTGATCATCCAGCAGGGTCAGTGTACCCAGCTGAGTGCTATCCAGATCACCTGCATTGGAGTTGGTACGACCGGTGAAGCTCAGGGTTGCTGTATCGAACGCGTCTTCGCCCTGATCCGCATCGCTGACGGTAACCTGACCGTTCACGCTCAGCGTTGGGTTGTTGTCGTCTTCGGTCACGGATTTCGCATCATCCGTTACCACTGCGCCATCTTCTACACCGTTGATGGTGATGGTGATGGTGCTGGTACCGCTGCCGTCCAGAGACGCGACAGTCCAGGTCTGAACAATGGTCTCGCCTGCATCCAGATACTGTACTGCGGCGTTGTCCACTTCAAAGGTGTAGTTACCCTGATCATCCAGCAGGGTCAGTGTACCCAGCTGAGTGCTATCCAGATCACCTGCATTGGAGTTGGTACGACCGGTGAAGCTCAGGGTTGCTGTATCGAACGCGTCTTCGCCCTGATCCGCATCGCTGACGGTAACCTGACCGTTCACGCTCAGCGTTGGGTTGTTGTCGTCTTCGGTCACGGATTTCGCATCATCCGTTACCACTGCGCCATCTTCTACACCGTTGATGGTGATGGTGATGGTGCTGGTACCGCTGCCGTCCAGAGACGCGACAGTCCAGGTCTGAACAATGGTCTCGCCTGCATCCAGATACTGTACTGCGGCGTTGTCCACTTCAAAGGTGTAGTTACCCTGATCATCCAGCAGGGTCAGTGTACCCAGCTGAGTGCTATCCAGATCACCTGCATTGGAGTTGGTACGACCGGTGAAGCTCAGGGTTGCTGTATCGAACGCGTCTTCGCCCTGATCCGCATCGCTGACGGTAACCTGACCGTTCACGCTCAGCGTTGGGTTGTTGTCGTCTTCGGTCACGGATTTCGCATCATCCGTTACCACTGCGCCATCTTCTACACCGTTGATGGTGATGGTGATGGTGCTGGTACCGCTGCCGTCCAGAGACGCGACAGTCCAGGTCTGAACAATGGTCTCGCCTGCATCCAGATACTGTACTGCGGCGTTGTCCACTTCAAAGGTGTAGTTACCCTGATCATCCAGCAGGGTCAGTGTACCCAGCTGAGTGCTATCCAGATCACCTGCATTGGAGTTGGTACGACCGGTGAAGCTCAGGGTTGCTGTATCGAACGCGTCTTCGCCCTGATCCGCATCGCTGACGGTAACCTGACCGTTCACGCTCAGCGTTGGGTTGTTGTCGTCTTCGGTCACGGATTTCGCATCATCCGTTACCACTGCGCCATCTTCTACACCGTTGATGGTGATGGTGATGGTGCTGGTACCGCTGCCGTCCAGAGACGCGACAGTCCAGGTCTGAACAATGGTCTCGCCTGCATCCAGATACTGTACTGCGGCGTTGTCCACTTCAAAGGTGTAGTTACCCTGATCATCCAGCAGGGTCAGTGTACCCAGCTGAGTGCTATCCAGATCACCTGCATTGGAGTTGGTACGACCGGTGAAGCTCAGGGTTGCTGTATCGAACGCGTCTTCGCCCTGATCCGCATCGCTGACGGTAACCTGACCGTTCACGCTCAGCGTTGGGTTGTTGTCGTCTTCGGTCACGGATTTCGCATCATCCGTTACCACTGCGCCATCTTCTACACCGTTGATGGTGATGGTGATGGTGCTGGTACCGCTGCCGTCCAGAGACGCGACAGTCCAGGTCTGAACAATGGTCTCGCCTGCATCCAGATACTGTACTGCGGCGTTGTCCACTTCAAAGGTGTAGTTACCCTGATCATCCAGCAGGGTCAGTGTACCCAGCTGAGTGCTATCCAGATCACCTGCATTGGAGTTGGTACGACCGGTGAAGCTCAGGGTTGCTGTATCGAACGCGTCTTCGCCCTGATCCGCATCGCTGACGGTAACCTGACCGTTCACGCTCAGCGTTGGGTTGTTGTCGTCTTCGGTCACGGATTTCGCATCATCCGTTACCACTGCGCCATCTTCTACACCGTTGATGGTGATGGTGATGGTGCTGGTACCGCTGCCGTCCAGAGACGCGACAGTCCAGGTCTGAACAATGGTCTCGCCTGCATCCAGATACTGTACTGCGGCGTTGTCCACTTCAAAGGTGTAGTTACCCTGATCATCCAGCAGGGTCAGTGTACCCAGCTGAGTGCTATCCAGATCACCTGCATTGGAGTTGGTACGACCGGTGAAGCTCAGGGTTGCTGTATCGAACGCGTCTTCGCCCTGATCCGCATCGCTGACGGTAACCTGACCGTTCACGCTCAGCGTTGGGTTGTTGTCGTCTTCGGTCACGGATTTCGCATCATCCGTTACCACTGCGCCATCTTCTACACCGTTGATGGTGATGGTGATGGTGCTGGTACCGCTGCCGTCCAGAGACGCGACAGTCCAGGTCTGAACAATGGTCTCGCCTGCATCCAGATACTGTACTGCGGCGTTGTCCACTTCAAAGGTGTAGTTACCCTGATCATCCAGCAGGGTCAGTGTACCCAGCTGAGTGCTATCCAGATCACCTGCATTGGAGTTGGTACGACCGGTGAAGCTCAGGGTTGCTGTATCGAACGCGTCTTCGCCCTGATCCGCATCGCTGACGGTAACCTGACCGTTCACGCTCAGCGTTGGGTTGTTGTCGTCTTCGGTCACGGATTTCGCATCATCCGTTACCACTGCGCCATCTTCTACACCGTTGATGGTGATGGTGATGGTGCTGGTACCGCTGCCGTCCAGAGACGCGACAGTCCAGGTCTGAACAATGGTCTCGCCTGCATCCAGATACTGTACTGCGGCGTTGTCCACTTCAAAGGTGTAGTTACCCTGATCATCCAGCAGGGTCAGTGTACCCAGCTGAGTGCTATCCAGATCACCTGCATTGGAGTTGGTACGACCGGTGAAGCTCAGGGTTGCTGTATCGAACGCGTCTTCGCCCTGATCCGCATCGCTGACGGTAACCTGACCGTTCACGCTCAGCGTTGGGTTGTTGTCGTCTTCGGTCACGGATTTCGCATCATCCGTTACCACTGCGCCATCTTCTACACCGTTGATGGTGATGGTGATGGTGCTGGTACCGCTGCCGTCCAGAGACGCGACAGTCCAGGTCTGAACAATGGTCTCGCCTGCATCCAGATACTGTACTGCGGCGTTGTCCACTTCAAAGGTGTAGTTACCCTGATCATCCAGCAGGGTCAGTGTACCCAGCTGAGTGCTATCCAGATCACCTGCATTGGAGTTGGTACGACCGGTGAAGCTCAGGGTTGCTGTATCGAACGCGTCTTCGCCCTGATCCGCATCGCTGACGGTAACCTGACCGTTCACGCTCAGCGTTGGGTTGTTGTCGTCTTCGGTCACGGATTTCGCATCATCCGTTACCACTGCGCCATCTTCTACACCGTTGATGGTGATGGTGATGGTGCTGGTACCGCTGCCGTCCAGAGACGCGACAGTCCAGGTCTGAACAATGGTCTCGCCTGCATCCAGATACTGTACTGCGGCGTTGTCCACTTCAAAGGTGTAGTTACCCTGATCATCCAGCAGGGTCAGTGTACCCAGCTGAGTGCTATCCAGATCACCTGCATTGGAGTTGGTACGACCGGTGAAGCTCAGGGTTGCTGTATCGAACGCGTCTTCGCCCTGATCCGCATCGCTGACGGTAACCTGACCGTTCACGCTCAGCGTTGGGTTGTTGTCGTCTTCGGTCACGGATTTCGCATCATCCGTTACCACTGCGCCATCTTCTACACCGTTGATGGTGATGGTGACATCCGCTGTTGTACCTTCATTTACGCCATCTGTAACCTGGTAGGCATCAGAGAAATTGATTGAGCCGGACTCACCTTCATCCAAGGATTGAATGTAGTCAATGCCATCTTCATTCAACACAAACTCATAAGAACCATCTTGCTGGATGGTCAGGGTACCCAATGCATGTTCGACGACAACAGGAGCCCCTGCTACTTCAAGCAGCCCATTGGAATCATCACCGTCTTCATCGGTATCGTTGGTGAGTACATTGCCAGAAACGGAGTAAATGTCACCATTGTCGGTCAGAGAGTTCTGATCGTTCACAGCATCCGGAGTTGTATCATCATCAATGATTGTGATTGTTTCAGAACTTGCATCCGGATTAATAGTGGCATTTACCGCATCAACCAGGACCAGTTCAAATACACCATCACCCTCATCGATACGGTCCTGATCAATTGTAATCGTAACAGGAACAACCGTGGAGCCTGCTGGAATGATGGTAGTTACTACCAGACCGGAGTTATCCCAATCCAGGCCATAATCGGCTGCGCCATTCTCAGAAATAACGTTGAACTGGTAAGTGACCTCTACATCCTGATCAAAGACCTTGTCCAATACCAGATTAAATTTAACTTCACGTGAGGAGCTATTCACTCCTTCAGAAGTGCCTTCGAGAACCTGAACACCCTCCGGGGTAACAGTCACATAAGAACTTACTGGTGTCTCTGGATTTTCAGGGTTCTGAGGATCTTCCGGATCTCCCACTTCAACCTCAACCTCGACAGAAACGCTTACTTCTGGAAGCTCGGTAATCGGCTCAACCAGAGGTTCTTCTTCCGGTGTTGTGAAAGTATCAGTTGTTCCGACAGTATCGTAACCCGCAGTCGGATCAACCTCTTCTGCAGTACGGGTAATATTAACAGTATTGGAACCTTCGTTACCCTGACCACCTGCTGCTGGGGCTTCACCACCGGCAGCGGTTGCTTCACCTACTTCGGTAGGGTCGGCACCCGCGAGGATCGCAGCCTGAATGGACTCAATATCCGTGGTCGCTTCAGAGTTATCAAAGGTTTCTGTAGTGTTGTAGGTTTCACTGCTTGCCAGCCAGCTCTGACCACCGTCAAGCTGAACCAGCTCGCCACTTTCTGTGGAAATTTCAATTGTGGCATCAGGTGCCAGACGAACCACTTCGTCAGCGAAAATCTGATCACCCAGACTGAGAAGACGTTCCGTACCATCGGCCTTGATAGCCACCGCTCTGCCAACCAGATGCGATACAGTTCCTACTACACTCATGCGTACATCCTTACTACTGAATATTGGAAGAACTAGCACTCTACTGATTCGTTCTCATAAAAACATTGTACTGAGGTACAGGTTGGCTTTTTTGTTTTAATTTAATGAGATAGAGCAATAAAAACGGCCCCATTCAAACAAAAAGGCCGGCATTAAGCCGGCCTTGTAATCATGCTTCCCGCGGTTGATCAGCTACCTCCATTGATCGCATCACTATCCAGTAACGTCTGTAACATCTCCGAGCTGCTACCTCCTAAGCCGTCCACACCACTGAGGATAATCTGCTGTTCGCCGCCTCCGGAAAAATCGCCCAATCCGTCTGCATCGATCGAGATTAGCGTATCCCCTCCTGATGCTTCGACTTTCAGATATAATTCCAGATCCGAGCTGCCATCAAGAATATCACCGAGCTGCAACACATCACGCCCCAGCTTGAAGTCAGTAATGGTATCCGTTCCTCCATCCAGGTCGCTTTGCATAAAGACAAATCCATCATTTCCTCTTCCACCGGTCATGACATCATCCCCGCGACCAGCAAAGAAAAGATCATCATCATCGGTTCCGGTCAGAATATCGTTCCCGGGCGTGCCTTCGAATATATTCTCCACAGCAACTTTGCCGATCACCTTAACGTTATCGATCAACGCCCCTGAGGTATCACCCGTAATACCGGTCTCAATCAAGATAAGCTCAGATGAATCACCGGTCGCAGTAACCTCCACGGTGATCTTTTGCCAGTTATCCGGAGTTATCTGAATAATTTCCACCCCCGCCGGGGCTGTAGCTGCGGGATCATTAGTCACCAGCGCAACCGTTACTCCCTCCCACTTAATCTCAAACTGTGAAGAGCCAGGTCTCTTAGCTCCACCGTAATCACGCACGATAGTTTCAAGACTAATTTCATAGGTTTCTCCGGCCACCGTATTAACAGACTGACTGAGTCCGTCAACTTCCCAATAGGAATCAATCTCAATCAATTGATTCCCGTGAGGGACATGAAAATCGTAAATACTCGTATCAGGATGCCAGACCTCCACTGAACCTGACCACGACCATCCCGTAAGCGGAACATCAAAGGACTCCCCGTATGGAAACTGATCATCCTCAAAGCTACCATTCACCAAGATGTTAGCAGTCAGATCAGCATTACCATTTGCTGGGTCTGGTGAGCGAGGCAACTGGTCGACAGACCCTTCATGCTCGACGGTAAGAGTCGCGGAGCTCTCATCTCCATCTCCGTCTTTCATGGTGTAATCAAAGTGTTCTTCCGTCAGTTCAGGAGCGAGACTGTAACTAAAATCGCCCAGTCTGAATTGTCCACCGATATCAGCCCCATCAACAGATAGCACAAAGCTACTGAATGACTGATCTACATCCGGTACCACGTTTATATTTGTACCATCCGTAACGATAATGCAGTCAGCCCGACCACCACTATCGACCAGTACCCCGTCCGCGTCATAGGCAAACCAGGTAAACTGATCGCCATCCGCCGCGTTTATCAGGTCAAGTGAGATTGATGAGACACTCTGATCAAACTGAATGACTAACGCTTCAACATTACCTGCACTGTTTTCGATCGGGCTTTGATTGTTATCGCCAACCCCTACACCAACGGAAGTCGCTGCGGTATCTTCGGTGCGCTGATCCAGGCCCAGTAGCTTACCATCGACATCAGTGAACGAATCTCCGGCAGAAAATCCATATAGAGTGACTCCCTCATAGGTCAGGTAGGCATTACTGTTAGCCGGGTCATCTGTGACACGAGTAAACACTGCATGACTCATATCCACGGCATAAGTCAGTGAATCCGCATCAGACTGGTACAGGTATTCACCATCTGCAGAGATCAGTATTTCACCGTATTCCGTATCAAATACTATTCTTCCGCTACCATCGAGATCAGAAGGGTTGTCGAAAGATTTAGTGACACCCTCATGGGTCACCGTTAACACTTCACTGGGGTCCAGGTCAGATTGAGTTGAAGTATTATTTAAATCGTTGCTGAGAATATTACCGGCCACGGTACTGCCCGGATCAACCATGGCGGAGTCATCTAAAGCGGTTGGAATGGAGTCCGTTACCTCTATTGTCACTTTAGTCCAGACGCCTTCAGAGGAACCATCGCTGGCAACATAATAAAAATAGTCATCAATACTGTCTGAAGTTTCATGATCCAGTATGGGCGCCGTGTATTGATAGGTTCCATCCGCCTGCATGACCACGCTACCGCCCAATGCCGTCGTGAAAGCGACCATACCATTAACGCTCTGAGTATTACTTCCGGCCTGATCGCTGGCCAGTTTCGTAACCGTCATACTGCCCGGGGCTGCGTCTTTGTCGATATCATTATCTAATACACTGACACTCTGACTGAAAACCGTTCCCTCGCGCACAACGGCACTGTCTTCTTCAGAATCCGGAGTGTAGTCAACCGTATTAGTGACATTGCCGGTGCTGGTAAGATGTTCATAGTTCCCACCGGAGGCATTACTGATGACTACATCCAGACTCGCAGGAGTATCAGCATCTGTCACCGTTACCGGGGCCGAATCGGCGGATGACTGGCCAACAGGGATGGTAATTGAAATGCCATTAGATAACGTCACGAGCAACGGTGTTCCAGTCACCGGGGCATCGACCGTGACGGTATAGATAATCGCTTCCCCTTCCACTATCGGGTCCCCGTTTGTGGCGGAATCGAGCGTCACGGTAGTGGTATCGATAGTATCGTTAACAGTGACTGTTGCTGTATCACTGGTATCCAGATCTTCGAAGTTACCGCCTGTTGAACCAGTTACGCTGACATCGAAGCTGGAACCATCAAGGTAGACATCATCATCGTTGTTGATCGCTACATCTACCGAACCGGTGGTCTCACCGGCAAGGATGGTCAGGGTATCGCCAGTCGACAGAGTCAGGACCAGATCGGTCTGCGGCGGGTTGTCCACGCTGGCGGTGATGGTTGCGGTGCCATCGCCTTCGTTAGCAGTCACATCGGACAGGGTTACGGTGGTGGTATCATTTGTATCCTGTACCGTCACGGTAGCGGTGTCACTGGTATCCAGATCTTCGAAGTTACCGCCGGAACTGCCGGTTACGCTGACGTCGAAGCTGGAGCCGTCCAGATAGACGTCATCGTCGTTGTTGATCGCTACATCCACTGAACCAGTGGTCTCACCGGCAAGGATGGTCAGGGTGTCGCCAGTCGATAAAGCCAGGACCAGATCGGTCTGCGGTGGGTTGTCCACGCTGGCGGTGATGGTCGCGGTGCCATCCCCTTCGTTGGCGGTGACATCAGACAGGGTTACCGTAGTGGTATCGTTTGTGTCCTGTACCGTTACGGTGGCGGTGTCACTGGTATCCAGATCTTCGAAGTTACCGCCGGAACTGCCGGTTACGCTGACGTCGAAGCTGGAACCATCCACATAGACATCATCATCGTTGTTGATCGCTACATCTACCGAACCGGTGGTCTCACCGGCAAGGATGGTCAGGGTATCGCCGGTAGAGAGGGTCAGCACCAGATCGGTCTGCGGTGGGTTGTCCACGCTGGCGGTGATGGTCGCGGTGCCATCGCCTTCGTTGGCGGTGACATCGGACAGGGTTACCGTGGTGGTATCGTTTGTATCCTGTACCGTCACGGTAGCGGTGTCACTGGTATCCAGATCCTCGAAGTTACCGCCGGAACTGCCGGTTACACTGACATCGAAGCTGGAGCCGTCCAGATACACATCATCATCGTTGTTGATCGCTACATCCACTGAGCCGGTGGTCTCACCGGCGAGTATGGTCAGGGTATCGCCAGTCGATAAAGTCAGCACCAGATCGGTCTGCGGAGGGTTGTCCACGCTGGCGGTGATGGTTGCGGTGCCATCGCCTTCGTTGGCGGTGACATCAGACAGCGTTACGGTGGTGGTATCGTTTGTATCCTGTACCGTCACGGTAGCGGTATCACTGGTATCCAGATCCTCGAAGTTACCGCCGGAACTGCCGGTTACACTGACATCGAAGCTGGAGCCGTCCAGATAGACATCATCATCGTTGTTGATCGCCACATCCACCGAACCGGTGGTCTCACCGGCGAGTATGGTCAGGGTATCGCCAGTCGACAGGGTCAGCACCAGATCAGTTTGGGGAGGATTATCCACGCTGGCAGTGATGGTTGCGGTGCCATCGCCTTCGTTGGCGGTGACATCAGACAGGGTTACGGTAGTGGTATCCAGCGTATCGTCAACAGTGACAGTCGCCGTATCACTGGTATCCAGATCCTCGAAGTTACCGCCGGAACTGCCGGTTACGCTGACGTCGAAGCTGGAGCCATCAAGGTAGACATCATCATCGTTGTTGATCGCTACATCCACTGAACCGGTGGTCTCGCCTGCCAGAATGGTCAGAGTGTCGCCAGTCGACAGAGTCAGGACCAGATCGGTCTGCGGTGGGTTGTCCACGCTGGCGGTGATGGTCGCGGTGCCATCGCCTTCGTTGGCGGTCACATCAGACAGGGTTACCGTGGTGGTATCGCTTGTGTCCTGTACCGTTACGGTAGCGGTGTCACTGGTATCCAGATTTTCGAAGTTACCGCCGGTGCTCCCGGTCACGCTGACGTCGAAGCTGGAACCATCCAAATACACATCATCATCGTTGTTGATCGCTACATCCACTGAACCGGTGGTCTCACCGGCCAGAATGGTCAGGGTATCGCCAGTCGACAGAGTCAGGACCAGATCGGTCTGCGGTGGGTTGTCCACACTGGCAGTGATGGTTGCGGTGCCATCGCCTTCGTTGGCGGTCACATCAGACAAGGTTACGGTAGTGGTGTCCAGCGTATCGTCAACAGTGACTGTCGCTGTATCACTGGTATCCAGATCTTCGAAGTTACCGCCGGAACTGCCGGTTACACTGACATCGAAGCTGGAGCCGTCCAGATAGACATCATCATCGTTGTTGATCGCCACATCCACCGAACCAGTGGTCTCGCCTGCCAGAATGGTCAGGGTATCGCCAGTCGAAAGAGTCAGCACCAGATCAGTCTGCGGTGGGTTGTCCACGCTGGCAGTGATGGTTGCGGTGCCATCGCCTTCGTTGGCGGTGACATCAGACAGGGTTACGGTAGTGGTATCCAGCGTATCGTCAACAGTGACAGTCGCTGTATCACTGGTATCCAGATCCTCGAAGTTACCGCCTGTTGAGCCGGTTACGCTGACGTCGAAGCTGGAACCATCCAGATAGACATCATCGTCGTTGTTGATCGCTACATCTACCGAACCGGTGGTCTCGCCTGCCAGAATGGTCAGGGTGTCACCTGTTGAGAGAGTCAGCACCAGATCGGTTTGCGGTGGGTTGTCCACGCTGGCGGTGATGGTCGCGGTGCCATCGCCTTCGTTAGCAGTCACATCGGACAGCGTGACCGTAGTGGTGTCCAGCGTATCGTCAACAGTGACTGTCGCTGTATCACTGGTATCCAGATCTTCGAAGTTACCGCCTGTTGAGCCGGTTACGCTGACGTCGAAGCTGGAACCATCCAGATAGACATCATCGTCGTTGTTGATCGCTACATCTACCGAACCGGTGGTCTCGCCTGCCAGAATGGTCAGGGTATCGCCAGTCGAAAGAGTCAGCACCAGATCAGTCTGCGGTGGGTTGTCCACGCTGGCGGTGATGGTTGCGGTGCCATCGCCTTCGTTGGCGGTGACATCAGACAGGGTTACGGTAGTGGTATCCAGCGTATCGTCAACAGTGACAGTCGCTGTATAACTGGTATCCAGATCCTCGAAGTTACCGCCTGTTGAGCCGGTTACGCTGACGTCGAAGCTGGAACCATCAAGGTAGACATCATCGTCGTTGTTGATCGCTACATCTACCGAACCGGTGGTCTCGCCTGCCAGAATGGTCAGGGTATCGCCAGTCGATAAAGTCAGCACCAGATCGGTCTGCGGAGGGTTGTCCACGCTGGCAGTGATGGTTGCGGTGCCATCGCCTTCGTTGGCGGTGACATCAGACAGGGTTACGGTGGTGGTATCGTTTGTGTCCTGTACCGTCACGGTAGCAGTGTCGCTGGTATCCAGATCTTCGAAGTTACCGCCGGAACTGCCGGTTACGCTGACGTCGAAGCTGGAACCATCCACATAGACATCATCATCGTTGTTGATCGCTACATCTACCGAACCGGTGGTCTCACCGGCAAGGATGGTCAGGGTGTCGCCGGTTGAGAGAGTCAGCACCAGATCGGTTTGCGGTGGGTTGTCCACGCTGGCGGTGATGGTTGCGGTGCCATCACCCTCGTTAGCAGTCACATCGGACAGGGTTACGGTGGTGGTATCGTTTGTATCCTGTACCGTCACGGTAGCGGTGTCACTGGTATCCAGATCCTCGAAGTTACCGCCGGAACTGCCGGTTACACTGACATCGAAGCTGGAGCCGTCCAGATAGACATCATCATCGTTGTTGATCGCCACATCCACCGAACCGGTGGTCTCACCGGCGAGTATGGTCAGGGTATCGCCAGTCGACAGGGTCAGCACCAGATCAGTTTGGGGAGGATTATCCACGCTGGCAGTGATGGTTGCGGTGCCATCGCCTTCGTTGGCGGTGACATCAGACAGGGTTACGGTGGTGGTATCGTTTGTGTCCTGTACCGTTACGGTCGCTGTATCACTGGTATCCAGATCCTCGAAGTTGCCACCGGTGCTGCCGGTTACGCTGACGTCGAAGCTGGAGCCATCAAGGTAGACATCATCATCGTTGTTGATCGCCACATCCACTGAACCGGTGGTCTCGCCTGCCAGAATGGTCAGGGTGTCACCTGTTGAGAGAGTCAGGACCAGATCGGTTTGCGGTGGGTTGTCCACACTGGCGGTGATGGTCGCGGTGCCATCGCCTTCGTTGGCGGTCACATCAGACAAGGTTACGGTAGTGGTATCCAGCGTATCGTCAACAGTGACTGTCGCTGTATCACTGGTATCCAGATCTTCGAAGTTACCGCCGGAACTGCCGGTTACGCTGACATCGAAGCTTGAACCGTCCAGATAGACATCATCATCGTTATTGATCGCTACATCCACTGAACCGGTGGTCTCACCGGCAAGGATGGTCAGAGTATCGCCAGTCGACAGAGTCAGCACCAGATCAGTTTGGGGAGGATTATCCACGCTGGCAGTGATGGTTGCGGTGCCATCGCCTTCGTTGGCGGTGACATCAGACAGGGTTACGGTGGTGGTATCGTTTGTATCCTGTACCGTGACGGTAGCGGTGTCGCTGGTATCCAGATCTTCGAAGTTACCTCCTGTTGAACCAGTTACGCTGACGTCGAAGCTTGAACCGTCCAGATAGACATCATCATCGTTATTGATCGCCACATCCACCGAACCGGTGGTCTCACCGGCGAGTATGGTCAGGGTATCGCCGGTAGAGAGAGTCAGGACCAGATCGGTCTGGGGTGGGTTGTCGACTGTCGCAGTAATCGACGCGGTGCCATCGCCTTCGTTGGCGGTGACATCGGACAGGGTTACCGTGGTGGTATCCAGCGTATCGTCAACAGTGACAGTCGCTGTATCACTGGTATCCAGATCTTCGAAGTTACCGCCTGTTGAACCAGTCACGCTGACATCGAAGCTGGAACCATCCAGATAGACATCGTCGCCATTGTTGATCGCCACATCCACTGAGCCGGTGGTCTCACCGGCGAGTATGGTCAGGGTGTCACCGGTTGAGAGAGTCAGGACCAGATCGGTCTGCGGTGGGTTGTCCACACTGGCGGTGATGGTTGCCGTGCCATCGCCTTCGTTGGCAGTGACATCAGACAGGGTTACCGTGGTGGTATCGTTTGTGTCCTGTACCGTCACGGTAGCAGTGTCGCTGGTATCCAGATCTTCGAAGTTACCGCCTGTTGAACCAGTCACGCTGACATCGAAGCTGGAACCATCCAGATAGACATCGTCGTCATTGTTGATCGCCACATCCACTGAGCCGGTGGTCTCACCGGCGAGTATGGTCAGAGTGTCGCCAGTCGATAAAGTCAGTACCAGATCGGTCTGCGGTGGGTTGTCCACGCTGGCGGTGATGGTTGCGGTACCATCCCCTTCGTTAGCGGTGACATCGGACAGGGTTACCGTGGTGGTATCCAGCGTATCGTCAACAGTAACTGTCGCTGTATCGCTGGTATCGAGGTCTTCGAAGTTACCGCCTGTCGAGCCGGTTACGCTGACATCGAAGCTGGAGCCATCAAGGTAGACATCATCATCGTTGTTGATCGCTACATCCACCGAACCGGTGGTCTCACCTGCCAGAATGGTCAGGGTATCGCCGGTCGACAGAGTCAGCACCAGATCGGTCTGCGGTGGGTTGTCCACGCTGGCGTTGATGGTTGCGGTGCCATCACCCTCGTTAGCAGTCACGTCGGACAGGGTTACGGTAGTGGTATCAAAATCATCCACGACAGTTGCACTGGTTCCGGTATCCGGGAAATCAATATCAGCACCCTCTCCCTGAACCCCGATTACGCTGGCTGTTATTGTTTCCGGCCCCTGAATATGCCAATCGTCCTCTCGGCTGCTTACTGTCACATCTACATAAGTCTGTCCAGCCGGAATCGTCACGGTACCAATGGTGGTTTCCAGAACAAGATCGCTGTCTGAAACCACATTGACCTTAAAGCGGAAGATAATATCTTCGCCTTCGATGACATTACGGGTGGTCAAGTTTCCATTCGCATCCACACGATCGATTGACACTGATTGGACTAACGATACCAGCTCCTCCTCAGGCAGAGTCGCTTCAACCTGGGTATAACCAATGGTTTCATACCCTGCAGTCGGGTCAACTTCTTCTGCAGTTCGGGAGATAGTAACGATGGATGAACCCTGATTGTCCTGTATATCTCCGGTATCAGACTCCCCCCCTGCGGCAGGCGCCTCATAGATATCAGTAGGGTCTTGCCCTGCCAGAGTCGATGCTCGAATGGATTCAGCCAGAGCTGAGCTTTCAGAAAGATCCAGATCTTTCGCGCTCATGTAAGTTTCGTTGCTGACCAACCAACTCTGACCACTGTCCAGACGGATCGACTCTCCAATATCCATCGAAATTTCAATTTCAGCGTCCTGTGCAACCCGAACTACGTCACCCGCATAGATTTGATCGCCGACAAATAATACGCGTTCTGTGCCATCTGCTCCTAAGGCGACCGCTCCTCCAGAGAGATAAGAAACTGAACCAACAATAACCATCGCTACCATCCTTTTGGCGCACGCCAATATACCTACAATAAACTGTACTACAATTTATTGCATTTTCAGCAAGAAAGCCAACTTCTGTATGAAATTCGAGCGTCTGACCGGTTGCTTGAGGACTTCAGCAGAGCGCGTGGGTATGTGGCGGGCAGCAAACTGCGGAGCCCGCGCAGATAACCATCCACGCAGAAACCTCTGAATTAGGTAATAAATGTTCACGACGACCCGGAAAATTTAAAATGTCTAACCAAAATGGCTGTCGCCGATGGAAGGTGTATTAAATAAAAGTACTGCGATTTACTCGGTTTATGATCACGTTCCGATCACTAAGTAACCCGTTTTGCATGAAAATACCTAGTTATTGATCAGGCAGTAATCAACCTTATAATTCTGTTAACTTTTTGCAAAAAAGCCCTTGACGCTATCCCCCGTGGTCATTAAGATACGCCGCACTTTCGAGGTGTTCCCCGATAGCTCAGTTGGTAGAGCAGTAGACTGTTAATCTATTGGTCGCTGGTTCGAGTCCAGCTCGGGGAGCCAACTAAAACCTCTTAAGTACAACTGATGATCCCTGATAGCTCAGTTGGTAGAGCAGTAGACTGTTAATCTATTGGTCGCTGGTTCGAGTCCAGCTCAGGGAGCCACCTTTAAGGTGAAAGTTCGGAGTGTAGCGCAGCTTGGTAGCGCATCTGGTTTGGGACCAGAGGGTCGGGGGTTCGAATCCCTCCACTCCGACCACTTTAAAATAGGCTAATCTTCATTTACCGTTCTGGTAAACGTCGGAGTGTAGCGCAGCTTGGTAGCGCATCTGGTTTGGGACCAGAGGGTCGGGGGTTCGAATCCCTCCACTCCGACCACTTTAAATCACCTTCACTACTAACATCACGTAAGCTGATTTATGTATCTGAGTTTATTGGGATGAGAACCTCCGAAGGGGCTCGAACCGAACGCAGTGAGTTAAGGTCGCGGAGCGACGCCCCGAAGGGTGAGGCGAAGCCGAATAATCCCTCCACTCCGACCACTTAATCAAAACCCTTTATATATCTTCTAAGACATGGATCGCTGAGATGGGTAGCCCTGCAAAAACCTTACGTTCTATTCGTGTTTTGAAATCCAGATTGGATCAGGCTGATTCGGTTGGTGTTCGGCAGGCATTAGATACTGGAACCCTTGCAAATCAATCTGAAGACCTGAGTCAAAGACTTGTCTCTTTGGCTGACAGAATTCAGGAAGTTCAGAAGGTGTCGAGAAAGGAAGCACTTGAAAGGCATTATAAAAAGGTAGTTCAGTTATCACCTAGGGGCTGATCCCCTACTCCCCATTCAATTGGTATTTTGGAATGCCACACCGGACCCGCTGATTTACATTTAATATTATCACTCCGCGACTGCAATATAGAATCGCTTCTAACTCCTTTCAACGCTCGAAGAAGCAAAACAGACACTCTTCAAAGTTTTTAGAACCTGTACCAATCTTTACCAGAAAGGTCGACACTGAACTTAACCATAGGCTCACCTGGAACTAATATAGTAGGATGGAATAGGTGACTAAATCCGGGGGCTAATTTTCATGTCATTCAAAAACACCTATGTTCTGCTTTTAGTTCTAACAATCTTCCCTAACATTATTCAGGCCAAGCAGTACACCGAACAAGAGGTCATGAATGCTATCCAAGTTGCCAATAAAAACAAAAAACCCGCTCTTCAATTTGCTATTGGATACCTATATGAGTCTGGGAACGGAGTAAAAACCAATTACTCTGAAGCCCACAGATGGTATTCACTGGCTGCCGAGCAAGGAAATACAAGCGCAATGACCCGCCTAGGGAGACTGTCAGTAGAAGGCCTAGGTGTAAATAAAGACCCCTCTAAAGCATTCTATTGGTATGAAAAAGCGTCACAGCTTGGAGATAAATCAGCTCAAAACATTCTTGGCCTAATGTATCAAGACGGTAATTTAATCGATGGGGATTACCAAATGGCAGCTTACTGGTTCAAAAAAGCAGCGAACCAGGGATCAGTATCTGCCCAGTATTCACTTGGTAATCTTTACTTCACAGGCAGAGGCGTAGCTGATGATTATTCGCAGGCCCGTTTTTGGTTTGAAAAGGTGATAAGAGCCCAGCAAGGTGGTGATAATGATAGCAAAGAGAGGGCCTACTATAGATTAGGGCAAATCTTTGAAGATGGCCTGGATGTTTCTAAAGATGGCCCAAAAGCGAAAGACTTCTATATGGCTGCGGCAAAATTAGGCCATGATGAAGCCAAGGTCAAAATAGGTGACGGATACAACCAAGGTAAGTGGGGATTACCAAGAGACAGAGAGAAAGCGCTTCACTGGTATCATAAAGCAGGTGCCTCAGGGGAATTTAGTGCAGGGCTACTGAAAGCTGAATTGAAACACCAAAAATGGTGCAAGCATGTATCTGGCCTACCGAACGAACAATGGAGTGTCAATGATGCAAGATACTTTGAGAGAACCTGCCTGAAATAGTAAAACTAGCACTGCAATTTACCACTCAATTTTCTAAAGCCTCATATCTCTCCTTAAGCCCTTGCACATATTTCACGTGGAAAGCCATATTCTCTGGAATCGGGTTGACTTTACCCCTGCCATATTTTTCTTCTTCAGCCTTCGTCACACCTCTTTTATATATTTCTGCAGCATTTGAATTCGACGCTACAACTGAGCCATATTCAGGCTCAAGGACAACCTGATAGGTGAACACCCCCTGCCCTACTTCGATCCATTTACGCGAAGTTTTATAACCGGGCTTACTCACTTCAATATCATACCGCCCAGGCTCAAGAATCATATTTTGATCAAACTTCGGCTTAATGTTCATGATTCGAATTTGAGCATCGCTCGGCTCGGGCTGAACTCTGAGCAGAGACTCATTTGTATCGTAAGAATTTTCACTTAGGTGGTTATCGGGAAGCAAAGCTATCCCAGCAACTACAGTGGCGCTCAAAAAAACTACAGCTAAAGACCATTTTAAGCCTCTTGAATTCCTCTCTTTACTTTTGCTACTGGCGACTTCAACTTTTTGATCTTCTGATTGCTCTACGCTATGCATCAGAAATACACTTCCGCCATCATCACAAATCTGAGCTTTCTTTTTACATTGCGGGCAACTTACTTTTCCACGATTCAGGTTTCGCGATGCTGGGGCACGAAAGTCAAATAAGTGCCCACAACTCGGGCAACGAACAGGATATCGAACTTTCTTAGTCATAACGCTGCAACCTCATCCTTTGCCTCAAGCTAATATGAAAATAATGTTAACGCACTGTAACATGGAGCCATTCGTATCAACCTTAAATGCAGAGACAGCGACACTTCAAATAAACGCCCTAAAACGAAAGTGGCTTCATACAATACTTGCCACTTGCACCTGGTAACGAAAAGCAAGACCATTCATCCGAATCTGATCCAGCTGCGATCGCAGGCTTTCCATTGATAGTTATTGCCATCGCCTTATTAATACCTTTTTCTTCAACAATCCGCGTCCCATCGGCAAGATCCCACTTAATCATATAATCATTGGCACTGGCACATACTTTCACCTGACAAGAGATCGATTTCTCTTCCTGACCAGTTACCACCTTACAAACACCCTCCCCTGAATCACATCCAGCATAAGCATATGAAGAGACAAGCATAGCTATAAGAATAGTCAGGTATTTCTGGGGCAGTAATCTGTGTAACAGGCTAATCAAAATGCTCTCCTAACAAGAACTATCTGTATCAAAGAAGCAGAGGTGTTGAATAATATCGTAGACCAATTCAACCATACCGGATAAACGAGGCACTTCTGATGTAGGGTCCCAGCCATATCCGATACGTCCCAATGCCTCGGTACAATTCACTTGGGTAAGTTCAGATAGCTTTACCACAGATAGAACTTCTGTGAGTTGCACATAGTTATAAAACTCACTGTCCCTGGCAGGCTCATCCAGATTACCCAGATCCTTTTCCAACACCTTTAGAATCTCTAACTTCTGCTCAAACGTTTTCGCTTCCTCAATCTTGAACATCGCTTTGTCTAGTAACAGCTCAATTGGGTCATCTTTCACCTGCTCTGCAGTTAGATGAAATGGCATCATGAGTGTTACGGCCAGAAATATATTCTGCAGCATCTTCATGGTTGAGCCCTTCCTGTAGCTGCCAGCTCCCCCTTCCTTAGATAGACAGCCACAAGAATCAAAATCATAGATAAAACACCTGCTGCGATAGAGGTGCTTTCAAGGTAAGGGGTAAAGGCGGTTATGACACCTGCTAACCCTATACAATTTGCTACAGCTGAGAATGTTAATACCGTCAGCAAAGTTCTAAGACTGGTCAATGCTGTGAACGGTGAAAGTATTAGGATTAAGGCAGTCGTGATCGTAAACAAAACAACCAGAAGCAGATTAACCAGTCCTGTTAGTTGCAGTACCAGGTGAAAACCGTGAAGAGCTACCCTGGACTCCCCATCAATCAGTAAAGCTGACTTGCCTATGGTAAGACGAGAAAACTCAGGTTCCGCGGGAAGCATTAACGCTGGGGATAAAAGAAAGTAAACGAATGCTATTACACCCAGAACTGAGCATATAAGGATTGGCATGCGCTGTGGTGATTGGGTCATTTCCTTTCCCAGATTCCATTCAGAGGTGATTCATCAGACACCATGGAAGATGTACTGCAGGTTAACTATATTGCTTTTAACTCGCAAAGCGAAAGGCCCCCCATGCTGAAGCGCTATCTACTGCTCATTACCCTGCTAGTTCTCCCCTTATCTGTGAAAGCAGAACTCACTGGCCTTTCCAGTATTCTGGATATCCCTAAAGGTACTATCTTCGAACTGACTCAAAAACTGGAAGTAAAAGCGAACCGGAGCTATCAGGTGATAGGAAAAGACCATCTGCTTGAAAGCTTTAACACGATCCATCAGCCCGGCAACGAGTACACCGGAAGGCACTATAGATACCCCAGTTACGATAACTACCTGATCCAATGGCGTAAGAACGTAGATCAAACCTATCAAGACTGCCTAAACCGCCATCGTATCTACTATCACTCGGATACCAATAGAGGCGGCAATAGCACCATCATCAACCGGGGTAACGGAAACACCAATATCATTATCAATCAGCCTTCTGAGGTGATATCAGGAAGTTATCAGGGCCAGCATAGTTGTATCCAACCTCAGCACACACTTACCCTATTATTGATTGATACAGATGAAGCAGAGGGTGGTGGTATCTTCAGAGAAGGTTATCAGTTCGAAGTGGATAAAGTACGTTATAGGCAGCATGGAGCCTTCCATTCAGTGACGCTCTATTTTGACCACCCTGTAGCTGAAGGGCTGAGAATTGTATCTACGCAGCCCCCTCAAGAGATCTTTGTCTATCAACTGCAGCAGCAAACAACAGGCGATGGCTTTTGGGAAACGTTAGGCAGTGCATTAAACTCAGTGCAGCATATTGGTGGGCAGATGTTCACTATTAAGCCACCAGCAACACGCTATTATGATTAAGGAAGGTAAAGGGAACTTATGCCTGATTTTTTGTGTATTCCAGCAGACTACCTGACTAATGATGAGAATCTAAAAACCAGCCCAATCATGGATTCTCAGAACAGAAGTTGGTACTGCGGGCAACTTCCAGAACTGACACAGGAGATGCAGGATAGCTTTTCTTCACCACATGCCTATGCTGCTTGGGAACTTACCTGCCTGAAGACCTTGCTAGATCAACTACGCATACCTACTCCTGGGATGTTTGATGAGTGGCCACCAGAGATCAGCGAACTCTACCACCTTGCTAAAAAAATCGAAGCAGAATCCAGCAAATCCTTAACTTCAGCTTTGGGAAGTGAAGAGATATCAGCCCAAAACCAGCCAATTAACCTGAATCCTCTTAGACCCATACAACTTCCACAATCAACGCTCAGTAAAGATGAACGTAAGTCTCTGCTTAAACGTGCTAGAAGAGTCTGCAAACAACACAGAGAGAGCGGATCAGAAAAGTACTTATCAGGTGAACTACAGCTCAATAGATACAACTATGCCAAAGATATTATCCGGGCTGCTGACTTTGCTTTGGACCTGATAGAGTCCATTCCCAGAGAATCATTCTGCGTTGAGACTATCCAATTCGTTCTGGAGCGCGGAGAGATAGATTACCTCTCAGAGCATGAAGACATGGAAGGTTTTGCTATAGGTACCATCAGGTGTATTCAACGGGAGATCTCTGTATGAGCATAGCTAACACGGAGTTGACCTCTGAGCCTGTTCCAGCGCAGCTCAGGGTCGTCTACCGACACATTGCAGACCGCCTCCCGTTCCATCTCCGGAGTAAAATAGCGGTATGCATTCTTACCCGAACCTTTAGCATGATACATAGCCGCATCAGCATTTCGCAGTAATGCTCCAGGATCCTCTCCATCTGAAGGGAAAAGAGTGATACCAATACTGGCTGTGGTCACAAACTCATACCCCTCAACCAGAACAGGCTTCGCTGCCACATCCAGAATACGCTCACAACCGGGCAGCTCTTCGGCCTCCACCTTCAGGTCTGGCAATATCACCAGAAACTCATCACCGCCTAAACGGGCAATCATCTCCCCCGCTTTCATGCACTGGTTAAGGCGCTGGCTGACTTCTTTGAGATGCCGATCCCCTACTTCATGCCCAAGGGTATCGTTAATTTTCTTGAAATTATCCAGATCAACAAATAGCACTCCCACCCGGGTTCCCTTTTGCCTTGCCCGGTTCAGCGCCTGCTCCAGACGTTCCATCGCTAAAACACGATTAGGCAGCCCCGTCAGAAAATCGTAGCTGGCCTGATGGATCAGCCTGTTCTCGTAATCTTTACGCTCTGTGATATCACCGATGGAACCTACCATCCGATAGGCCACGCCATGCTCATTCCGGAGCGCAAGACCATGCGCTAACACCCATACATACCCTCCCTGGCTGTTTCTGACCCGATACTCGCAGTCAAAAAATTCGGTCTCTCCTTTAAGATGACGGATAAGTTCATTCTGATACAGATCCCAGTCAGCCTCATAGACCCACTCCAGCCACTCATAAGAGGTTGTTTTCAGAGTATCTCCATGCCTATAGTGGTTAGCAGTCGTGCTGAGAGAAATAACTCCTTACTGACAGGATCCCAATCCCAAAGCCCTTCATTCGCACCTTTCATCGCCAGGGAGTACCGCATTTCAGTCTCCCTCAGCGCGGCCTCCACCGCTTCCAGCTTGCGTATTTTTTCACGCATCTGCCGGTTTTCCGAAATCAGATCAGACCTACTTTGTTCAGTAAGGGGGTTCACAATGCTTCTCTTCCTGACCCACAAAAAATTAGTAGTTCCAGCTTAGCAGAATGTTGCACACAATCTGAAAACAGCCCGATAGCCAAATCCTGTCTGAATCGCACTCACAGGACAAGCACCCTTTGGTGTAGCGACTACGCCACCTGCCAGATGAAGAAAGCAGTTACTGCAAGACAGTCCCAACGCGTACTTTGTGAAGAGCCATCAATAGATAAATGCCACGCAGAGAGATTACCAGAACAGCGCAGCATTCGATTTTGAAAGGCCCGGCATCTCTGATTCAGCGCAGGAAACCGGGTCGGTTGGTGTTTTAGTGTTCTGCCAGATAATCAAGAATAATATTCCGATTTTCAGGGGTAAGTTCGCTCATACCCTATTCTTCAACCATCCAATCTAGCAGCTCATCCCAACCCTCACGACTCCCCCCCTGCTACGCCACTATCATCTCTTAATGACAGGCAATGAATCTTTATTAACCTAGCCTGCTAGTAATGAGGTATTACCATTCACCCTACACACCCAATATCTGATCAGCGCAAAACGATCGCTAAGACAAGACTGCTGTCATAGACAGAGAGTTGGAGGCGTTTCAGTGACCCATGGTCAGTCATCAGAAAAGCAAAGCATGAATTGCTTCATACCCAGGGACCCAATCGGATATTCCATAAGCAATCCCCATGAAACAGCAACAAACATCGCCCTAAAAGTTTTATTCTCGAAAATACTCACTTGTGTTTAAATAATGCCCCCGGACTCCCACGTTTTAACAAAAAATCGAAATATTTGTTTGAACGTCAGGGGTATTCAATTTTCATTGAAAATACTTTTATCCGATCATAAGACAAGGAAGAGAAAGGCATGAAAAATAGCAGTAGAAGTTTTCATAAAAGCCCAGCATTCAAAAGAACAGCCCTATCCATCGCTGTCATGTTGAACTGCAGTGCCGCCTTAGCTGCTCCTGCCCCCATTACTTTATCTGGCGACTATATAAAAATTGGAACCAACCATTATGGTACTTTGGGTTCAATTGGTAACACATCACCAGGGATTCTGTATGACAATTCAGGTACAGGCACCTTTAACACCGCATATGACTACTTAACCCCTGGAACCCCTTTTGAGGGTTTCTATATACGCTCCACGGAGTCATCGACGACTTACAATACGGGGGCCAATAATTCAGGTGGCTTATTAGCAGGACTTTCATATTCTTCATTCACTGACACATCATCAGGTACAACCAATAGCGTTAGCTGGACAGGCTCATACGATCCAGGCTCTGGCAAACTGTTTGATATCACCAACGATGTTAGCTTTGAAGACGGGGATAAAATAGTCAAAGTAGTGACTACAATCACAGCCACTAAAGATTTGAGTGACCTGTATTTCTTAAGAGTTACAGACCCTGATGCACGGGCAGAACCAGGAGATAGCACAGCGACCACAAACATTCGCGGGAATGATTCGGTTGATGGGACAAATCTGGTTTATGCTGAAGCCCTGTCAAGTAAGTATATTATCGGCTATTACAGTAATGCCGCTTCTGGAGTTAACACCGGCGTCAGTAGCGCCTGGAGTACTGACCCGACATATTACTACGCTGGCAATACCAGTGGAGATGGCGACTATACCATCGGTATGGCTTTTTACGATGATAGCGTACTCACGGGCGATACTGTTGTATTCACCTATTACTACATTTTTGGCTCTGACATCTCTGCGGCTGTAGAGGCCGTTGGAGGATTAAGTGTATTGAATTCAGCAACCCTGGAGAGCAACTCTCCGGCTTTTGGCGCAGCCAATGTAATTGATAACAATGCCTCCCTGCTATCCGTTTTCACAGGAGCCGGACTCAGTGGGGATCAAGAGATTTCGGATGCAGCCAGCCAAACTCTACCTCTGTTGACTGGTTCCTCTACCATCGCAACAACAGCCGCCTTGAATGGTATAAACCGGGTGATTCAGGCTCGAATTGACTCCAATCTGGGTCTGTCTTCCGGTGATGGATTTATCCGGGACCAATATATCTGGGTCAAACCATTCGGTTCATGGGTTGATCAGGATAACCGCGATGGTATTGCAGGATTTGACGCAAACACCTATGGTCTGGCCGCTGGCTTTGACGGTCTGATACATGATAACTATCGTCTGGGTTTAGCCTTTGCCTACGCCGAATCAGATGTTGATAGTAAATCTTCAGTTGCACCGCAGCACCTGGAAACAGAAGTTTATCAATTAGTAGGTTATGGCAGCTATAGCCTGGATGCTCAGACAGATATTAACTTCCAGGTAGATGTGGGCCATAACAGCAATAAAGGAAAAAGAACTATTGCTTTCACTTCCACTGTTGCTGATGCAGATTACAATAGTTTAAGCGCTCATGCAGGTATCGGGATTGGCAGGACTCTGGAAATAAATGAAAGTACATCTTTCACTCCCTCCATAAGAGCAGATTACACATGGATCAAGGATGACAGTTACAGCGAAACGGGCGCAGGTGTACTTAATTTAAATGTTGATCAACGCAGCACAAGAGAGTTACTGATCGGCTTGCATGGTAAATTTGCGAATCAATTAAATAAGAACACAGCACTTACTGCCAATTTGGGTGTTTCCTATGACCTGCATAATGGCCCATCCAGTATCACCTCATCATTTGCCGGAGCCCCTTCTGCCTCCTTCGTAACCTACGGCATTGATCCTAATCCATGGCGGGCACACGCAGGTTTCGGCTTTGTTTATGCGCTTGAAAACGGAACAGAGATAAATGCCCGTTACGATGCCGATTATCAGAATGACTTCCTTAATCAGACTGCCAGCGTTAAATTCCGCTGGATGTTTTAACATCTGATGCCTATGGGAGTAAACCGCCAAAGCCTTATCGCTTTGGCGGTTACTTTGCTGCCCAGGACTAAGTTAGGGTCACTACTGCAGTTTACGGCAGTACTTTTTTCCGTCTGCTACTTAACTGCATGCTCTCCTGTTCCAAGCCATTCTTCACGCTTTTCGCACGCTTCTACCATAACAGAAGAAGCAGGTTGGACTTCGGAACTAATCAATACATCTATTCATTCTGTAAGAATCTTCAGGCCTGCAAAACCTGACTTCAACAAACAAATCACAATATTTATTGAAGGTGACGGGTTGGCCTGGCTCTCCCGAGATCGGCCTTCATTAAACCCCACACCAATCAACCCAATCGGATTGAAATTGGCACTTAGCCATCCCGACAGCAACGCTATTTATATAGCCCGACCCTGTCAGTATACAGATCTAAACAGATGTAAAATCAGTGATTGGACCAAGGGACGCTTTTCAAGCAGTATCGTTGCTGCAGTCAATGAAGCAATATCTGTCATTAAAGATCGCCTCGGGTCTGAATCATTAATACTGGTTGGTTACTCCGGAGGAGGAGCGATTGCGACACTGATTGCAGCCGGACGTGATGATGTTAAAAAACTTATTACCGTTGGCGGCAATCTGGACCATGCGATATGGACTCAGCATCATCGCATATCTCCCCTTACAGACTCCCTGAACCCTATAAAATTCGTAGATAATCTAAAAGATATTCCGCAATGGCATTTTGTAGGCAGCAACGATCAAATTGTCCCCCCCTATGTATCTGAAAGTTATAAAAGTGCATTTGGCAAATCTGATCATATTCAAGTCATATTAGTTGAACATACAAATCATTATTGTTGCTGGGAGCGACTATGGGGGAATTTGTGGCTACAAGCTAACAATAAAACAATAAATATCGACTAAGAAACCACACACGCAGAAAGCTATTCAACTTCACCGGAAGGCACGAACAGATGAGCAGCGCAGGTAATTATTTCGTGTAGTCAGGACATGCCTGAATCGGAGAAACGAACCCTGATCTGCCAGAACTCATCGGCAACAGATTCAAAGGCCTCAAGAACGCGGGGATCAAACTGACCGGTGCTTTCATGCAAGAGAATATGCTCAGCTTTCTCCCGGCTGAAGGCCTCCTTGTAAACACGCTTCGACACCAGTGCATCATACACATCCACCAGCGCCATTATTCGGGCAGTCAGCGGAATCGCTTCACCACTCAACCCTTTCGGATAACCGCTACCATCCCACTTTTCATGGTGATAATGAGCGATATCCCGGGCGCAGTGGAGGAACGTCATCGCTCCGGTACGCCCGGAATAATGACTGAGTGTATTAATCGCCTCCTCAATGGCATTACTGCCCAGTGTGGTATGCGTTTTCATCACCTCAAACTCATCCGCATTAAGTTTTTCCGGCTTATGCAGAATCGCATCCGGAATACCCACTTTACCGATATCATGCAGCGGGGCTGAGCGATAGATCTGCTCCACAAGCTTGTCGCTTAACTGCTCAGCGAAATCCGGATGCTGCCGGAGCTTATTTGCCAGCACCCGGGCATAACGCTGCGTCCTGCGAATATGCTGCCCGGTTTCGTTATCCCGGGTTTCTGCCAGAGTCGCCAGGCTGAGAATAGTTGCCTCGCGGGTGGCTTCCAGTTCACGGGTACGCTGCTCCACCTTCTCTTCCAGATGGTGGTTCAACTTACGCAATCCCTCTTCTGCCCGATTTTTTCCTGCCGTAGCGCGCGCCCAGTACCAGAGCAGGACAGACCCCAACGGATATGCCACCAGTAACGGATAAAGATAAGCCAGATGCTGTTTAAAGAAACTGAGACCCAACTGATTCTCAGCGTTAATCACCACCAGCTTCCAGGTTTTCAATCGATGGGCGGATCGGGATTTTTGCTGGGCAGCGGATATATTCAGGCTGATAAAATTAATCCGCCCCTGATGACTGTCAAAAACGCCCTGATCCGCAAGCTGAAGCTGCCGCCAGATCTCGGGGTATTGCGTATCGAACCGATCCTGACTGCCATACATAAAACCCCAGGGTTTAGCCCCTGCCCCGGTATCATAGAGCCAGTGACCATCAGCATTCAGCAACATAACCCTGCCCGCCTGCCCGCGAAAACTATTGTTCAGGCTGTTCAGAATCACATCGCCAAAATAATTCAGCACCACAACGGCACTGACCTGACCCGTTTCATCAAACAACGGCATGGAAAACCGGATCATCGGTTTTATCGGCTGCTCAATCTGCCCATTTTCAACATTCAGATCAAAACGCGAGATGAATACCTGCCCCGGTTGCAGAGCAAGACTTTCACGAAAATAGTAACGATCTGATTTATCCTGCAAATCCTCAGGGGCCACCGAATAAGGTCGCCCACGATTAAAATTAACCCTCACCTCCTCCCTTCCCTGAGGAGATAAAAGGCGCATCTGATCGTAACGTTTATGACTGGAAGACATACTCAGGAAAAGATCAGCAACCATCTTCTGATGAGTCAGATGAGGGTCATTCATAAAGTTTTGCGTCACCGGATTACCGGCAATAAAACGCAGGTCTGCCAGTGCGGTATTAAAATCTTCGTATATGTGATTTGAGGTGAGACGAAAAGAAGAGCGCACCTGCTCATCCAGCTTCTCCACCTGAAACTGGTAAAGCAGATAGAACGCCAGATAGATGACTGCGAATCCCGCTACAGACAGCGGTACCCAGGCGAACCAGAAATTGAGTTGTGCGGAATGTCCTTTTCCAGGCTGTATCATTGACAGTCCCCGGCACTATTGCAACAGATAACAGTTCAGCACTATTCTGCTGGCAAAGCGACTACAATAAACCACAGCCACGGGTTAAACGGGGCCTTTTCGTCCAACAGAAAGGCCCCGGATAAAAGTCAGACCTGCGCCTCACGGTAGAACCGGGTCAGCACTTTGCAAAGGTGACGTACATCCTCAACCCCTGCCATCTCCCGGATCGAGTGCATTGCAAACTGCGGCACACCAATATCCAGCGTCCGCACGCCCAGCTCGGCGGAGGTAATCGGACCAATCGTACTGCCACAACCCATATCACTGCGCACAACAAATGCCTGCACCGGTACCTCCTCCAGACGCGCCAGATCACGGAATAGCGCACTGGTCTCACTGTTCGTTGCATAACGCTGGTTGGCATTCAGTTTGATAACCGGCCCCGCATTCAGTAATGGCCCATGATTGGCATCATGCTTATCCGCAAAATTCGGGTGGATACCATGGGCATTATCGGCCGAAATCATGACCGAACGGCTCAGCATCCGGTTACGTGCCTCAGCATCAGGCATCAGCCGCTCCAGCACCTGCTTCAGCATAGGCCCCTGAGCACCGGCTGCGCTCATGCTGCCCACCTCTTCATGGTCATTACAAACCAGCAGGGTCGCGTATTCAGAATCAGCTTCAAGCAGAGAAGACAACCCCATATAGCAGCTAAGCAGATTATCCAGCCGTGCAGAGGTCAGAAATTCCTGATTCAACCCAACAAGGCCCGGAGGCTGGGTATCGTAGAGAGAGATCTCATAATCGAGTACCTGATCCAGATCCTCTACCCCCTCCGCCTGCAGTTGCTGTTTCAGTATCTGCCTGAATTCAGCTTTGCTCTCTCCCTGCCCTAAAATAACCGGCAGGTAGGTTTGCGCATTAATCGCGCGACTATTATTGGCTTCACGGTCAAGATGAATAGCGAGACTTGGGATAACTGCGACCGGCCGCTGAAAATTCAACAGCGCCTGCTTACGCTCTCCTTTTGCAGACAGATAATCAACTCGACCGGCCATCGACAGATCACGGTCAAACCAGGGATTGAGCAATACACCGCCATAAACTTCCACACCAAGCTGCTGGTAACCCTGACGATGCAGGTCCGGCTGGGGTTTTACCTTCAGACAAGGCGAGTCCGTATGCGCTCCGACCATACGTACACCGGTTTCTTCCAGAGGCGCTGCTTTTGGCAGAGTCCAGGCAACTACGGAGGAGCCGTTCCGCAGGGTAAAATAGCGCCCCCCAGCCTGAGTCTGCCAGCGATCCTCTTCAGCCAACTGAATAAAACCGGCTGCACGAAGACGCCCGGCCATCTCAGCAACCGCATGATAAGGGGTCGGTGATGCAGACAGGAATGCCTGCAGGTCAGCAATTAAATCAGCCATCTTTACCTTGCTCCTTTGCTTATTCAGCGGCAGTAAAATCGATCAGTTCCACCTTAAAGATCAGAGTGGAGTTAGCAGGAATATCCTCACTTGGGCTGGTTGCACCATAGGCCAGTTCAGGTGGGATATACAGCATCCAGACATCGCCTCGCTTCATCATCGAGACGCCCTCCGTCCAGCCCTTGATCACCCGATTGAGAGGAAAGGTGGTGGGTTTGCCACGCTTATAGGAGCTGTCAAAGACATGCCCGTCTGTCCGCATACCTTCGTAATGAACGGTCACCTGATCACTGACCGCTGGTGAATCACCGTCGCCGCTGGCCAATACCTTGTACTGCAGGCCACTCGGCGTGGTTACCACACCCTCAGCTTTGGCATTATCAGCCATGAAGGCATCACCCGCTTTACGCACCTCATCATTCAAGGCCTTCTCGATCAACTCCTGACGAAATGCCTCTTTCTCTGCATCTTCACCACAGCCGGAAATTGCTGCGGTCATCACCAGCAGCGCCAACAGCCCAAACCCTGTTTTCATAATTCTTTCCAATCTCAATTTATATCTGCAAAAGGTTAGCAACCAATTGATTTTACAACAGTGCGGCGCATGTCTACACTGCTACAGTCGGGATTGGGGGAACTCTCTCCCCGATATCCTGTCCTAGTTGAACCAAGAGCGTTAGATAAGACTTAAATTATGCACAGATCCCTGCTGAAGCCGCTGTTTATTACCGCTTTTTCCCTTCTTCTCCCGGTCAGTTCCCATGCAGTTGTCTCCCAACTGGAATCGGAACCTGTGCATAAGGAAACCCTGCTCGAGATTACTCAGGCCCTTAAACTGGGACACTACAACCGGATCAACGTTGATGATGCGCTCTCCGGCAAGATTCTGGATCAGTATCTGAAAGACCTGGACCCGGCACGCAGTTACTTCTACAAAAGCGATGTTGATGAGTTCGAACAATATCGCACCACGCTGGACGACAAAATTAAAGCCGGTGACCTGACAGAGGCCTACCGCATCTTTAACCGCTTTCAGGAGCGAATGGAAGACCGCCTGGAATTCACCATCTCCGAACTCGAAAACGGTAAAGAGTTCGACTTTGACAAAGAAGAGAGCCTGAATACCGATCGCGAAAACGCCCCCTGGATTACCAACCGGGAGGAGATGGATCAACTCTGGGATCGCCGCCTGAAAAGCGCCCTGTTAAATTTGAAGCTGGCCGACAAAAGCCTGGAAGAAGCCCGTGAAGTTCTGATTAAGCGCTATAAAAACCAGCTTAACCGGGCACAACAGGTCAACAGCGAAGACGTATTCCAGACCTTTGCCAACGCTTTCACTAAACAGTACGATCCCCACACCCAGTATTTTTCCCCGCGTAAATCTGAAAACTTCAAAATTAATATGAGCCTTTCTCTGGAAGGGATTGGTGCCGTACTGAAAAGTGAAAACGAGTTCACCCAGATTGTCCGGCTGGTTCCGGCAGGTCCGGCTGACAAAACCGGCCAACTAAAAGCCAGTGACCGGATTATTGGTGTCGGCCAAGGGGAAGAAGGAGAAATTGAAGACGTGATCGGCTGGCGCCTAGATGAGGTTGTCGATCTGATCCGCGGCCCCAAAGGCACCACCGTTCGCCTCGAAGTTAAAAGCTCCGAACGTGAAGACACACCCTCCAGGATCGTCAAAATTGTCCGTAACAAAGTTGAACTGGAGGAGCAATCCGCGCAGAAACGGATTCTCGACGTGGAGCATCTGGGCCGCCAGTTCCGCCTTGGCGTGATAGAGATTCCCGCTTTCTACATTGACTTTGCCGCCCTGCAGCGTGGTGATGAAGATTATAAAAGTACCTCCCGTGATGTGGAGAAGCTGGTTAAAGAGCTGAAACAGGAAAATATTGATGGTCTGATCATCGACCTGCGCAATAACGGCGGCGGCTCCCTGCGTGAAGCGAATGACACGGTAGGACTGTTTATCAAACATGGCCCGACCGTACAGATCAAAGACTCCACCGGCCGTGTAGAAGTGCTGCGCGACCGCGACCCTAAAGCGATCTACGTCGGCCCCATGGCTGTACTGGTTAACCGCCTGTCTGCTTCTGCATCGGAAATTTTTGCCGGTGCAATTCAGGACTATAACCGCGGTATCGTGCTCGGCGGCCAGACATTTGGTAAAGGCACAGTACAGACACTGCTCCCCCTGAACCACGGCCAGTTAAAACTGACCCACGCCAAGTTCTACCGGATTAATGGCGACAGCACGCAGAACCGGGGCGTACACCCGGACATCAGTTTCCCGACCCTATATGATCCCGAGATCATCGGTGAGAGCGCACTTGAGCAGGCACTTTCCTGGGATGCGGTCCGCTCAGCCCCACACGGCAGCTATCCAAGTCTGGATCCTGTTCTGGAGCACATCCTGCAACGCTACCAAAACCGTACCCTTACCGATCCTGACTTCGTCTACATGCGCGAGCAGGTTGATCACCTGAGCGAAGCCCGCAAAGAGAGCGGCCTGATCCCTCTGCGTGAAAGCACCCTGAAACAGGAACGTGATGCCGCAGAACAGTGGCAGGTTGATGCCGAAAACCGCCGTCGCAGCCAGAAACAGCTCCCCCCGATCAGCTCCCTGACTGAGCTCGAAGAGGAGCTGGAGAAAGACGCTCAGGGGCGGCCGATCAACCCGGAAGAGGAAGCGATGCTGGTTGAGAGTGGCCGGATATTGATGGACACCCTGTTTATGCAACTGCAATACTCTGCAGCCGAAGCGGAAGAAACACCGCAAAACTGATTCAGTGGAATAAGCACAGGGAATACCGGCATGCAGGCCAAGAAACTGATTATCCTCCTTATTGTTATCCCCGTCGTGCTGGCGATCCTCGGGATTGGCGGCTACTTCGCCTATAACGAGATGCAGGGCCAGCACGAACAGAACCTGAAAGATCTGGAGAAATTTGGCTTTACGGTTATCCCCACAACCGTGTATTCAGAGTCCACCGGCGAGCTGGGAACCAAGCAGTTGCCGGCAACCTTTGCCGAAACCAAGCTGACCCCCACCCAGAAGGTAATTAAAGGCCTGATGGCGGATAACGAACAGCTCATTGCCGACAAAGAGATGCTCAACCAGCAGATCGATGCTCTGAAAGCCGAGATAGCCGCACTGGAAGAGTATAAAAAGCTGAATGAGCACTTCGCCCCGCTGAGTATCATCGAGGAGATCGCCGCCGTTGAAAAACAACTTAAAGAGCTGCTGATCAACATGCCGGATGCACGCAGGTTCTCCAATCTGCAGATTGAAGCGATGTCCGCGGCAGCGGCCAACGAATACCGTAAGTTTATCGGCGGTAAGCGCCTGATTCTGTCAACGGTGGAGCGTGAAGATCTGGTTAAAACCTATATGCCGGAGTTCTCGTTCTGTATTGGCGACGGTATCGACATTGCAGCCAACTCCCCTCGTGAAGAGCGCCTGATCACTACCTATTTCCGCAAACAGGACAGCACCCTCCTGCCGGGCGACCTGAAAGCCGATCTGGAAGTGATCAGCAAGCCCTGCCAGACCGCACTCTACGAACGACTGGCAGACTACGACAGACCCTTCTGACCTGCATAAAAATCATGCAAAACCACTGTAACCGCGGTGGTTTTACTGTATAATGCGCGCTCATTTTCTATTGAATTGGGCGCTACACCGGTCACAGCTCCCTCTTTAAATACTTAAACTGACCCTGTAAGTCCGGTATTACAGGCTGTGCTGTTCTCGGTTCCGGGTAACAGCCCTACTATAGGACACATTCAATGAGCGAAAGCTTTGCTGATCTGTTTGAAGAATCCCTTCAGTCTCTGGACATGACCCCTGGTAAACTGGTAATCGGTGAAGTTGTCGATATCGACAGCGACTGGGTTACTGTTCACGCAGGTCTGAAATCCGAAGCAATCATCCCGCGTTCTCAGTTCCTGAACGATGCAAACGAACTGGAAATCAAAATCGGTGACGACGTTAAAGTTGCACTGGAAGCGGTTGAAGATGGCTTTGGTGAGACTCGCCTGTCTCGCGAAAAAGCGAAACGCGCTGAAGCATGGGAAGTTCTGCAGACTAAATTTGAAGCTGAAGAAACTGTTAAAGGTTACATCAGCGGCAAAGTTAAAGGCGGCTTCACCGTTAGCATCAACAACATTCAGGGCTTCCTGCCAGGCTCTCTGGTAGACGTTCGCCCGGTTCGCGATGTTGACCACCTGGAAGGCAAAGAGCTGGAATTCAAACTGATCAAGCTGGATCCTAAGCGTAACAACATCGTTGTTTCTCGCCGTGCGGTTCTGCAGGAAGCTAACAGCGCTCAGCGTGATGAGCTGCTGGCTACCCTGGAAGAAGGTCAGGAAGTTAAAGGTTTCGTTAAGAACCTGACTAACTATGGTGCATTCATCGATCTGGGTGGTGTTGACGGCCTGCTGCACATCACTGACATGGCCTGGAAACGTATCTCTCACCCATCTGAGATGCTGAACCCAGGTGACGAGATCACTGTTAAGATCATCAAGTTCGACAAAGAATCTGGTCGTATCTCTCTGGGTCTGAAACAGCTGTCTCTGGATCCATGGTCTCTGATCAAAGAACGTTACCCGGCTGGCAGCCAGTGCCAGGCGCGTATCACTAACCTGACTGACTACGGCTGCTTCGCTTCTATCGAAGACGGCGTTGAAGGTCTGGTACACGTTTCTGAAATGTCCTGGACTAACAAAAACATCCACCCATCTAAAGTTGTTCAGATTGGTGATGAAGTAGAAGTTATGATCCTGGACGTTGATGAAGAGCGTCGTCGTATCTCCCTGGGTATCAAGCAGTGCACTGCTAACCCATGGGTAACTTTCGCTGAGCAGTTCGCTGCGGGCGACAAAGTAACAGGTACTATCAAGACTATCACTGACTTCGGTATCTTCGTAGGTCTGCAGGACGAGCTGGACGGTCTGGTTCACATGTCCGACATCACCTGGGAAGCTGATGCTGAAGCAGCACTGCGCCAGTTCAAGAAAGGCGAAGAAGTTGAAGCAGTTATCCTGTCTATCGACGCTGAGAAAGAGCGTATCTCTCTAGGCATCAAACAGCTTGAAAGCGATCCGTTCGCTGAATACGCTGCAGCAAACGACAAAGGCTCTATCGTAACCGGTAAAGTAACTTCTGTTGACGCTAAAGCGGCTGTAGTTGAGCTGGCAGAAGGCATCGAAGGTACTCTGAAAGTATCTGAGATCTCTGTTGACCGCGTAGAAGACGCTTCTTCTGTACTGAACGTTGGTGACGAAGTTGAAGCTAAGATCGTTACTCTGGATCGTCGCAACCGCGTGATCAACCTGTCTATCAAAGCGAAAGAACAGGCTGAAGAGAAAGCAGCGATCTCTGCTGTACGTAACGCTGAAGTTGAAGTATCCGGCCCGACTACTATCGGTGACCTGATCAAAGCTCAGCTGGACAACCAGAAGTAATCACTTCCTGTCCTGACTGAAAAAGCCGCAATCTCCGGATTGCGGCTTTTTTGTTTCTGCCCCCGGCCAGAATAAAAAGGCACACTTTTTGCTCAACCTTTAGTGACAGACGCGGGTCCATTCGGGCCAGCGGCAACCCTGAAGGTCGAGGTAAGGATGCTTGATTATCTGTGGCTGATCATCTCTGCCCTGCTGGTTTTTCTCATGCAGGCAGGCTTTCTTTGCCTCGAAAGCGGCAGAATTCGCAGTAAAAACAGCATCAACGTTGCTGCCAAGAACATCTCTGACTTTATCCTCTCCATTGCCATTTTCTGGCTGATTGGCTTCGGCCTGATGTTTGGCGACAGTGTCGCAGGCCTGATGGGCAGTAACCAATTTCTCTTCGGCGACGACGCCAGCGCCTTTCAACTCTGCTTCTTTTTGTTTCAGATGATGTTCTGCGGCACTGCCGCAACGCTCACTTCTGGTGCAACCGCTGAAAGAATGACCTTTAATGGCTATATTCTGGTCACCGCCATACTCTGTATTTTCATCTACCCGCTGGTCGGACACTGGAGCTGGGCCAGCCTCTATAATCCCGAAAATTCAGGCTGGCTGGAAAGCCTCGGCTTTATCGATTTCGCCGGCGCTACCGTAGTTCACTCAGTCGGGAGCTGGATCGCTCTGGCGGCAGTTCTGGTGATCGGCCCGCGGATCGGCCGCTACCAGAATAAAACCCGCTTCCCTTCCGGCAACAACCTGCCAATGGCCACCATGGGCACACTGCTGATCTGGCTCGGCTGGTTTGGTTTTAATGGCGGCAGCGCAATACACCTGACCGGGCAAGTCCCGACTATCCTGCTCAACACCTGTCTGGCCGCTGTCTGGGGCGGATTTATTGCCTCCAGCCTGCACTATCTGAAACAGCAGTTTATCGATGTCAGCTACATCCTCAACGGCATCATCGCCGGTCTGGTCAGTATCACTGCCGCCTGTCATGCAGTTTCCCCCACCTCCGCCAGCGTGATAGGCATGATCGCAGGCGTGATTCTCTATTATGGCAGCGGACTGATTGAACGCTTAAAAGTCGATGACGCCCTTTACGTGATTCCAGCCCATCTTTTTGCCGGTATCTGGGGCACCCTCGCCTTCGCCCTGTTCAGCCAGCCGGAGCATCTCAGCCCGGGCCTGAGCCGCGGCGAACAGTTTGCTATCCAGTTGTTCGCGGTTGTGGTAACAGGCCTCTACAGTTTCGGCCTCAGCTACCTGCTTTTACGTCTGGTAAACCACTACCTCCCACTGCGGGTGACGCCTAAAGACGAAATCAAAGGCTTAAACATCACGGAGCATCGCGCATCGACTGAGCTGATCGATCTGCTCAGCGATATGGAGCAACAACAGAATCAGGGAAGATTTTCGACGCCGGTCAAGGAGGAGCCGTTTACCGAGGTCGGTCAGATCGCCAAAAAGTACAACGAGGTAATCGAGCGGATCAATCAGGAGATCCATGAACGGGACAACGCCATTGGCCAGTATCAGGCCAGCGAACGCCGCAAAGGCGCAATCCTTGATTCATCGATGGATTGCATTATCTCCATCGACTGGCAGGGCCAGGTCATCGAGTTTAACTCGGCCTCAGAACGCACCCTTGGCTGCCTGAAAAAACATATTCAGGGGAAACGCTTTGTCGATTTTTTTGTCATCAAACAGGACCGTGCGCAGTTCAGTCACAGCCTGGAACAGTTTTTCAGCGCAGCCAGCGGACCTGTGCTTAACCGACGCAACCGCCTGACCCTCAGACGCATTTCAGGGCATCAGTTCCCGGCCGAGGTCACCATTACCAGCACCCGGATGGACGAGGAATCACGCACCGAGTTCACCCTGCATATACGCGACGTAACCCGGGATCAGAAGCTGCAGTCCCGCCTCACGTTTCTGGCTTACAAAGATCCCCTCACCCGGCTTTCCAACCGTGCACATCTGATGAAAAAACTCGATCAGGAGATTCAGATTGCCCGCAACACTCAGCAGATGATCGCCCTACTATTTATGGATCTGGACCAGTTTAAAAAGATTAACGACACACTGGGTCATAAAGCCGGCGATGAGCTGCTTTGCGAGGTGGCACGCCGGCTCAGCTCCGTCTCCCGCCCCGGCGACATTATTGCCCGCTGGGGCGGTGATGAGTTTATTGTTGTGATCTGCGGCAACCTGCACCCGCAACTGATCCGGGATAAAGCCCAGAACATACTGGATATTATGCGCCTTCCGGTTGAGCTGGCATCGAAGCAGTTCAACATACCCGCCAGCATCGGGGTTGCGGTCTCTGAAAATGGCGAAACCGAAGCCGACCAACTGATTCAGGAAGCCGATATTGCCATGTATACCGCCAAACTGAACGGGCGGGATAACTATCAGGTCTTCGAACCCTACATGGCTGAGCATACCACCAAGGCCGTCAACTACGAGCGCATGATCAAACGCGCCCTGCAGGAGCAACAGTTCCATCTGGTGTACCAGCCAAAAGTACTTCAGCCCGGCAATCGTATCGTCGCGTTTGAGGCACTGATCCGCTGGAACCATCCACAGAAGGGCCCCCTGTCACCGGCGGAATTTATCCCTGTCGCTGAAGAGAGCAATCTGATTATCCAGTTAGGCGAGCTGGTCATCAGCGAATCTCTCAGGCAGTTGGCTGACTGGCGCGCTCAACACCTTCCTCTGATGCCAATCTCCGTGAATATATCCGGCCGCCACCTGATCTCAGATGATCTGCTACCGTTTATCAAACAGCAGCTCAGCCTTTATTCGATACCCGGCAGACTACTGGAGATTGAGATCACCGAAGGGGTGCTGATTCAGGATGTAGAGCGCTGCATTGAAGTAATGGAACAACTCAAGCAGTTACACATCAGCATCTCTATTGATGACTTCGGTACCGGCTACTCCTCCCTTAACTACCTGAAGCGGCTGCCACTGGACATTCTCAAGATCGACCAGTCATTTGTTGAGGAGTGTGCCAGCAAAGAGGAGGATGGTGAGATCTGCGCCACCATTATTAATCTGGCCCGAAGCCTGAATCTGGAAACCGTTGCGGAGGGCGTGGAAACTCAGGCACAACTGGACACCCTGCTGACACTGGGCTGTCAGATATTTCAGGGCTATTATTTCTATAAGCCACTGCAGGCGGACGAGATTCCCCCGCTGCTGCAGCCTGAAGCGTTGAGCTGCCCCGGCGATGGGCAACTCAGTACCGGATAAAGTTATTCGAGCACGTAGTCGATGTAGTCTTCTACTTCGATCTCGTTATCTTTCACTTCATACCAGTTAAGAACAGAGGCGCCGGATTCGATCACACTCTTCTGGTCACCGCTGATCAGAGGGTGCCATTCCGGCAGATCCTTCCCTTCATGAATCAGGCGATAAGCACAGGTAGGCGGCAGCCAGTGGAAGGCATCCACATCCTGAGGACGCAGCTTAACGCAGTCCGGTACCAGCTTGCAGCGATCTTCATAGCGGGTACAGCGACAGGTTTCAAAATCGAGCAGATGACAGACCACCGAGGTGTAGAACACCTCCTGTGTGTCTTCATCCTCAAGCTTATGCAAACAACACAAAGCGCAGCCGTCACACAGAGACTCCCACTCGGTGGGCGTCATCTCCTGCAGCGACTTACTGCGCCAGAATACTTCCTGAGCTGACACTTAGCGTACACCTGTTTCAGGACGATCCTGATGCAGATCCAGCAGGTAATCCTCTTTCGGTGGCGGCATCTGCAGGAAGTAACCTTTGTTTTCGATCTCTTCCAGCACTTTATCCGTATCCACACGCGCCAGTTTGCGCTGTGAAGTCAGCGGGATATCCATAACATGTCTGGGCTTACCAAACATTTCCAGCAGTGCTTCCGGCACCTGGCTCAACTGGTCACGCTTATCCACATACAGATACATCTCATCCTTCCGCGGACTCAGATAAACAGAGCAAATTTTCATAGGTACAGCACCTTAAGTTCTAAGTTTTTCAATTCGTTCCAGTTCGGCAAGCAACGCTTCGCCAATCAGCTCCTGACGCCAGGCCGACATTTCCTGTGGCAGGACATATTCACCACACTCAAGGCCCGAGCGAATTAACGCCTCCAGCTCTTTACGTCGCAACAGAATCTCCGGCGCAATATCCAGTGCTTCAGCTTTGTTGCGGGCGATCGCCTTGAGCTTTTTCAGATGCTTGTTCCAGAAAAAGTGCAACGGCCCCGGAATCGGCTCCGGCGGATAAGTATCCGCACTGCGCTGACTCTCCTTAAGGAACCCCAGAATGGTCTCACCATCCTGACGCAAAATACGCTTTTTGACCTCATCCAGACGGGACAGATCAGCCATACTCTGCGGCCAACGCTCAATAATCTGCAACAACGCCTGATTGCGCAAAATCCGGTTACGCGGCACATCCCGAACCCGCGCCTCACGCTCACGCCAGGCGGTCAGGTCACGCAGCGCCGCGATCTTGTGCTCAGGAATACGCCACATCTGCGAGAAACGCTTATAGTAATCATAGCCTTCCGGATCATCTTCGCGAGCCACCGCCAGTAAAGCGTCATTTTCCTGCTCTGCCCAGTGGTACTGGCCACGCTGTTCCAGCGCCGCCTGCTGCATGGCATAGATCGCTGGCAGATAAGCCACATCCAGTGCAGCGTACTTCTCCTGACTATCCGTCAGGGGACGCTGCAGCCAGTCAGAGGTAGTTTCATGCTTAGCCAGCTCAACTCCAAGTTTCTGCTCCAGCATCCGCTGCAGCCCCATCGAGAAGCCCCAGCCCAGAAGTGCCGCCGCGATCTGCGTATCAAACAACGGCTCCGGTAAAACATCCAGCATCTTGATAAACAGCTCAAGATCCTCACTGGAGGCGTGCATCAGTTTAAGCACTGAGGAATCGGTAAACAGCGTTTTAAGCGGCGTAAAATCGTCGATTTCAAGCGGGTCAATCAGGTAACAGGCACGATCATCGGCAACCTGAATCAGCCCCGGAATCGGGTAGAAGGTTTCTACCCGCTGGAACTCGGTGTCCAGCGCAATCAGCGGCAAACGACGCCACTGCTCACAATACTCTGCCAGTTGTGCGCTGCTGGTAATCCACTGTGGCTGTTCCGCCGAGGCTTCCAACACCTGCCATTGATATTCCGCTGAATTGCTCATCCAAACCTCAAAGCAGTGAACGACGCCCCGCCAGCGCATGCGCCAGGGTGCCACCATCCACAAATTCCAGTTCCCCGCCTACAGGTACACCGTGGGCGATACGGCTCACCTTGATCCCAAGATCCTTCACCTGAGCCGCAATAAAGTGTGACGTTGCTTCGCCTTCGACCGTCGGGTTAGTCGCCAGAATAAGCTCTTTAACCTCGGTTGTTTTGATCAGCTCAAGTAACTGATCAATACCCAGATCTTCAGGACCGATACCATCAATCGGCGAGAGGTGCCCTGATAGAACAAAGTAACGCCCGTTGTAGCCGCCGGTCTGCTCGACCGCCAGTACATCAATCGGCGATTCCAGCACACAGAGCAGAGAGGCATCACGCCCATCAGAAGCACAGATATCGCAGATGTCAGCTTCAGACAGGGTTCGGCACTGGCGACAATGACCGATTTCAGCCACCGCCTTTGTTAACGCTTCGGCAAGGTCCAGAGCGCCACGCTCATCCCGCTCCAGCAGATGAAAAGCCATCCGCTGAGCGGACTTAGGGCCTACCCCGGGCAGACAACGCAACGATGTAATCAGTTGCTGAATTAAAGGACTGAACGACATCGATCAGAACGGCATATTGAAACCGGGAGGCATGCCCATGCCGCCGGTGACTTCAGCCATTTTTTCCTGGGTGTAGCTTTCGATTTTACGCACCGCATCGTTAACCGCTGCAGCGATCAGATCTTCGAGGATCTCTTTATCTTCTTCCATCAGGCTGTCATCAATGCTGATGCTTTTCACATCATGACGACCATTCATCACGACTTTGACCAGACCCGCACCGGATTCACCGGTCTGTTCAGCTTTAGCGATCTGTTCCTGGGCTTTCTGCAGATTTTCCTGCATTTTCTGGGCCTGTTTCATCAGGTTACCCATTCCACCTTTCATCATTTCTTACCTCTAATTAATCAACAGGCAACACAGATGAGAGCTCAATCTGTGCATCAAATTGTTGTTGCAGCAACTGTACGGTTGCATCGTTGCGGATCGACTCCACGGCTTCAGCGTGGCGCTCCTCCCGCTTGCGGTTCATATACTGGGCCGGCGTTTCCTGTTGCTGGGGCGCCTGAATAAAGTCTACCTGAACCGGATTACCGAAATAATCAGCCAGTGCCGCACAGATCCGCTCACGCTGTACTTCGTTGAGCATGGTGTGCTGCTCTTTTGTGTAATGCAGAGCGATGCCGCTGCCACTTACCTGCTCCAGCGAGAGGTTAGTTGCCAGACTCTCGGTCATCCCGGTCAGCCCCATACTTCGGCTGATATGTACCCAGTGTTCCGGCTGAACTTCTGCCAGATTGCGCGGGCACGGAAGAATTTCAACCTCTGTTTTGGCGACCTGAATCGAGCGATCGAGTCGCGGCGCACTGACCGGCGCCGTCTCGGGTACCACCTGAGACTCCTGATGAGATTCAGACGGCGGCTCCTGATGAGATTCAGCAGACGGATAACCGGAGTCAGTATAAGCCCCGCTGTAATCATCACTGGCGGGAGGAATATCAGCTTCATCCCAGGGCGGAGCGTCTTGCTCGCCCTGTACTGGCAACGCTTCAGGCTTTTTTGCGCGATTTACCCCGGCTTCCGGTGGCGTATTGGCCTCATAGCCATTCTGCATCACTTGTGCAGGCTGGGCCATTAAAGCCGGTGCGGGTTCCGGCGCAGGCGCCGCAGCTACCGCAGCGGGTGGGGATAGATTTTCAGCCGGGGCAGCCTCAACCCGGGCAGCCTCAATTTGAGGAGCCTCAACCGGGGCAGTGGGAGGCTGAGCAGCTTCATGCCCAGCCAGTGCAGGTGCAGGTGCAGGTGCAGGTGCAGGTGCATCAATAGTATGCGCAGCGGGTGATACACTCTCAGGCGGGTTCGTTAAACTGGTTTGCCGCGGTTTGGCACCCGCCGGACGGAACGCCAGCATGCGCAACAGAACCATTTCCAGACCTTCACGAGGATCAGGCACAAACGGCAGATCCTTGCGCCCCATCAGCGCCACCTGATAGTAAAGCTGAACATCTTCAGCGCTGAGCTGAGCGGCCAGTTCACTGATCTGAATCTGGTCTCCCATGCTGTTGTCCACCGCATCAGGCAGCGCCTGCGCAACGGCAATACGGTGCAGAACACTGATCAGATCCGCCAGCACGGTATTGTAGTCCGGCGAGAACTGGGCCAGATCAGTCACCGCCGCCATCAGGCCACGGGCATCACCGGCTGCCAGACAATTCAGCATCTGATAAACCAGACGCTGATCGATAGTTCCGAGCATCGCCCGGACATCCGCTTCATTGATCTCGCCGGCACCAAAGGCTATCGCCTGATCGGTGAGACTCATCGCATCACGCATTGAACCATCTGCCGAACGGGCCAGCAGCCACAGCGCTGGCTCCTCAAAACGGATCTGCTCTTCACCCAGTACGTGAGTCAGATGGCTGACTATCCGTTCCGGTATCAGGTTTTTGAGATTAAACTGCAGGCAACGTGAGAGAATCGTAATCGGCAGCTTCTGCGGATCGGTTGTCGCCAGCAGAAACTTAACATGCGGGGGTGGCTCCTCCAGCGTTTTCAGCAGCGCATTGAAGGAATGGGTTGAGAGCATGTGAACCTCGTCAATGAGGTAAACCTTGTAGCGGCCGTGAGTCGGTGCATACTGCACGTTCTCCATCAGCTCGCGGGTGTCTTCAACCTTGGTACGTGACGCTGCATCCACCTCAATCAGATCGACAAAACGGCCTTCTGCAATCTCCGTGCAGGCCGAGCAGACACCACAAGGGGTGGAGGACACGCCCTTCTCACAGTTAAGCGATTTGGCAAACAGACGTGCGATTGAGGTTTTACCTACACCACGGGTCCCGGTAAACAGGTAAGCATGGTGCAGCCGGTCATCATCGAGGGCGTTTACCAGTGCCTTCAGCACATGCTCCTGACCAACCATCTCCTGAAATTTTGCCGGACGCCACTTACGCGCCAGAACCTGATAGCTCATCTGTAATCTGCTTCTAAGGAATTGTCGAAAAACAGTGCACTATGCTACCTGCTGAGCGGTTTTTAAGCCAGTTAAACCTGAGCTCAGAGGCTGAGCTGACCCGCCGCCAGGAGTGCTGCGGCTGCCTCGGGTGCCAGCGGCCGTGAAAACAGATAGCCCTGCCCTTTATCGCAGCCCAACTGCTGCAGAATCTCCAGTTGCAGCGGGGTTTCCAGCCCTTCGGCCACTACCAGAATATCCAGACTGTGAGCCATCTTGATGATCGTTTCCATAATCGCCTGCTCCGGCACACCTACCCCCAGTTCAGCGGTAAACGTACGATCCACTTTAAGGATATCCACCGGCAACTGACGCAGGTAGTTCAGTGAGGAGTAACCACTGCCGAAATCATCCAGTTCGACCTGCAGCCCCATCTCCCGGATCTCTTCCAGCACCGGCATGATGCTCTGAATATTTTCGATCACCGCAGTTTCGGTAATCTCGATATTCAGGTATTGCTCGATGCCCGGGTACTGCTCAAACTGGCGCCGCATCTGAGGCAGTAACTGAGGGTCTGAAAGCTGCCGTGGCGACAGGTTCACCGAGATCCGCTGACCGTCCACTATCTGCCCCTGCTGCTGCCATTGATCCACTTGTTTACAGACATTCGCCATCACCCACTGACCCAGGGGCATGATCAGCCCGCTGCGCTCCGCCACTGGAATAAAGTCCGCCGGCGAAACAAAGCTGCCATCCTCACGCTGCCAGCGCAGTAAGGCTTCCATGCCAAGAATTTTCTGGCTTTGCAGACAGACTTTTGGCTGGTAGACAAGGCTGAACACCTCCTGCTCAATCGCCTTGCGCAGATCAGCCTTAATCTGGATCAACTCCAGATTCTTCCGGTTCAGCTCCGGATCAAAGAAGCAGATCTGATCCCGCCCCTTGCTTTTCGCGCTGTACATAGCCGCGTCCGCATGCCTGATCAGCGTTTCGCCATCACGGGCATCATCCGGATAAAGGGCGATGCCGATACTGGCGCCAATATAGACATCGGTATTTTTCAGGCGGAAAGGCTGCTTCAGGCTGTCGAGAACATTAGACGCCACCACCAGTGCCATATTCGCTTTAAAGATCCCCGGCAATATCAAAATAAACTCATCACCGCCCCAGCGCACCACGGTATCACTGCTTCTGACCTGATCCTGAATACGCTGCGCCGCCTCCACCAGCAGCCGGTCACCGTATTCATGCCCCAGTGAATCATTCACATGCTTAAAGAAATCCAGATCGATAAACACCAGCGCCAGCGCTTCGTGGTGCCGGTCGGCCAGTTTCATATCATGCGACAGCCGCTCCCGGCACATGCTGCGATTGGCCAGATTGGTCAGCGGATCAAAATAGGCCATATTGCGCAGAGAATCTTCGGTCTTTTTCTGCTCCGATATGTCGGTAAAAACACCAAAGTAACCATCAATCTGCCCTTGTTCATCAAAGATAGTTTTGACGGTCAGCCATTCAGGGTAGATCTCTCCGCTCTTTTTCCGGTTCCAGATCTCGCCGGACCAGCTCCCCTGATGCTCAATCTCCTGCCACATCTGCTCGTAAAATGAGGGGGTCTGCTTATGGGAGTTAAGAATATTCGGCGCTTTGCCCTGAACCTCGGCCAGACTGTACCCTGTCGTATTTTCAAAAGCCGGATTGACCTGCACAATACGGTTATTCCGATCAGTCACCAGAATACCGTCTTTAGTGCTCTCGAAAATATACCGCGTCAGGCTCTGCTCTTTCTCCCGTTCAGCACGGGCGGTCAGATCAGTGGCTACCGTACAGACCGCGTGAATCGCATCATTTTCATCAAACAACGGAAAGCGTTCGCTGTAGAGCAGGCGACTTTTTCCTTCCTGCTGAAAAACCAGCTCGCGGCTGTCATGGGTTCGGCTCTGCAGCACCTGCTGATCCGCCTCCAGCGCCGACTCAGCGATATCACGGGGCAGGAACTGATCAACGGTTTTACCGATCAGCGCAGATTCCTGCTCCACGCCAGCAAACGCCAGATAGGCCGGGTTTGCTCTGAGGCAACGCCCCTGAGTATCACGAATCACAATCATGGTCGGCGAATTCTGCAACAGCTGATCCAGTAATTCAGCATTCGCCTCACGCTGTTGAGAGCCGGTTTCGACCAGCCGATACTGCATTTCGATCGCCTTTTGCAGGGCCCATAACTCATGCCCCTGAGGCAATACCGGTGATTGGGCTAAAACACTTTGCGGCCCTGACGTGCGCAACAACTGCGAGACCTGACGACGCAATAATGCGCCCGTAACCAGCATCAGCAACAGTGCAAGACAGATCAGAGAAACCAGCAAAGAAGGTGTCGAAATACCCGGGCCCGCGCTGTCATCGGCAAACAGCAGATCGACGACAGGCACAATGACCGCCGCAGCTAACAGAAAGATGCCCGGCAAAATCAGGCGTATTGGAAAGGAAAACAACATCAGGATCGTTTACATCAGCTACAAAAATAACGACGGCTAAAACTATTCTGGTTCACCGAGTGTAACCCATTATTTCTATTTTTCACTTATTTATCATTGGATTAGATAATCCTTTGACCTGCCTCACCCCCCTCGTTGTTTAGCTACTCTCTTTGAAATACCAATCCAGCCACCGAAATATCTACAAAACTCGCCTCGCAAGCCTGCCGGTTTGTGTTTAAAATCTATTCATCTGATTTTATATTCCGGCAAGCCTGATGTTCAAAAAGCGCCCTACCAAAGCAGAACTGCGTGATCAGCTAAGTGCTGAGGTCAGCCAGTTCCTGAAAAAAGGTGGCGAGATAAAACAGGTCGAAATGGGCGCCAGCGGCCTGGTCGATGGCCGATATAATCAGCACAAAGCACGCTTTGACCACCCTAAACCTGCGGAACGCACGCCGATACACGGGCTACTGGCCGCCATTGATGCCCGGCGTAAAAGCAAACTCCAGCCCGGCAACCGTAAAACCACGCAGACTTCACCCAGAAAGAAAGTGATCTACGACGACTTCGGCGAACCGGTTCGCACCGTCTGGGTAGATGAGTAATCCCCGCCTCAGCCTGATACGCCATCACTGATTCCGCCTGATTGGGTTTATACCGAAGACGTGGGATAATACGCCGCGTTTATCTTTCTGCACTAATACTTAACGGGTGAGCACTCTATGACTTCGATTACGATTACACGACCTGATGACTGGCATATCCACCTGCGTGACGGCAAACAGTTAACCGATACCGTGCGCGATGTCAGCCGCTATATGGGCCGTGCGATCATCATGCCGAATCTGGTTCCGCCGGTCACAAACACAGAGGAAGCACTGGGTTACCATGAGCGAATCAGTGCGGCTCAGCCACAGGGAAATTTTGATCCCCTGATGGTGCTCTACCTGACCGATAAGACCACCCCGGAAGAGATTCGCAAAGCGAAAGCCACCGGCAAGATCTATGCGGCCAAGCTCTACCCGGCCGGTGCAACAACTAACTCCGATTCCGGCGTTACCTCCGTTAAGAATATCTATCCGGTACTGGAAGCGATGCAGGAAGCCGACATGCTGTTGCTGGTACACGGTGAAGTGACCGATGCGGCCATCGATATTTTCGACCGCGAGAAGATTTTTATCGAAACAATCCTCAGTCAGGTGGTTAAAGATTTCCCGAACCTGAAGATCGTTCTGGAACACATCACCACCCGTGATGCCGCTGAATTTGTTGCCAATACAGGCAGCAACGTGGCCGCCACCATCACCGCCCACCACCTGCTGTTCAACCGCAACCATATGCTGGCGGGCGGTATCCGCCCACACTACTACTGCCTGCCGATTCTGAAGCGCAATATTCATCAGGAAGCGCTGATTAAAGCAGCCACCTCCGGCAGCAAGCAGTTCTTCCTGGGCACTGACTCGGCACCGCATATGAAGCATGCGAAAGAAGCCGCCTGCGGTTGCGCCGGTTCCTACACGGCACACGCCGCCATCGAACTCTATGCAGAGGCATTTGAAGCGGCGGGCGCACTGGATAAACTGGAAGCCTTCGCCAGCTTTAATGGCCCGGATTTCTATGGCCTGCCACGTAACAGCGACACGATTACGCTGGTAAAAGAGAGCTGGGACGTACCGGCTTCTTATCCGCTGGGCGAGGATCAGGTTGTACCGATTCGTGCTGGCGAGCAGATCCACTGGCAGGTAAAGTAAGTTTTACCGGCCTGTCGCAGGCGGCACTCAGCCAGCCTGCGACAGGTTTGTATCAGCGCTCCGGTTTCCGGAACTTCAGGGTAAACCGGTCGCTGAATTTATCGATCGACGGATGCACCGAATCGTAGATCAGTCCATCTTCCGCCCGGGCGTGCAGGTCTGACCAGGCCTCCAGTTCAAAGCCCGCATCCAGAGCCTCTTTAATAATCATAACCGGATCTACCCGACGCCAGCGATCTACCGAATACGGTTCCATATGCCGCCGGGTATGATCAATCACACCATAGATTCCGCCCGGCTTAAGTGAGCGGAAGACTTCGCGATTCAGAAGTCGCCGGCTGTTTGGCGTCATGTTATGCATGTTGCGAAAAGTCAGCACCATATCCAGATTCTGCAGACCAAAATCAATTTTATCGTAGTAGCGGATATAACGGTGCATTTTGGAGCGCTGCCAGAGATGACGTTCTTCATCGACAAAGCGGAACCGCTCACCGCCCCAGGCCTTGACCTCCTCATCCATGAAGTTAATCCCCAGCGCCAGATACAACTCCCCCTTTTCCTCCAGCACCGGAGCGAGAATTTTGCTGTACCAGCCCCCGCCCGGGAACAGTTCCAGCACGCGCATATCCTCTTCCAGACCGAAGAAACTGAGGGTTTCCAGAGGCTTACGGCGCACATCACGCTGCTTTTCGGCTTCCGTGCGAATATCCCCCTGCAAGGCCTGTACAATTTTCTGCTGAGTGACAGACAGCTCATTACCCTGCCCGATCAGCGGCAGAGATAAAGCCATCAACATGATAATAACCCGATTCAACATAAGGCCTCCTTGTTCTGTTCGGGAATCAATAGAACCGCGCTAAGCATAGCAGTGGCACCGTGGGTACGCTGAAAAAGACGCTGAACCGGTCATTTCGCCGGCGGCGAAAGGTTCTTAATCACAAAGGCCGGATAAAAAAAGCGGCTCAGGTACTCAGTTTGCGCCGGTAAATGAGCCCGTAGCCGCTTTCAACTGTATGATTTGGCGATGTTTTGATCAACACCACCGGGGGGCTGCTCAGTCGCGCGGAACCGCGCCAAACATCGCTTTGGTCTCGAGAAACTCCTCCAGCCCGTAATGACCCCATTCACGGCCGACACCAGACTGCTTGTAACCACCAAAAGGAGCACGAGCATCGGTTGAAGCACCGTTGAGATGAATCATGCCGGTACGGATCCGGCCAGCAACCGCTTTCGCCCGTTCCAGATCCGCTGAGAACACCGCTCCGGAAAGTCCGTAGATACTGTCATTGGCAATCGCAATCGCATCCTCTTCATCTTTATAGGTCATGATGCTCAGTACCGGGCCGAAAATCTCTTCCCGGGCGATGGTCATCTCCGGTGTGACCCCGGCAAATACGGTCGGTTTAACATAGCAGCCGCTTTCCAGCCCGTCCGGCAGACCGGTGCCACCGGCAACCAGTTCCGCACCCTCATCGATTCCGGTCTGAATCAGTGCCTGCACCCGCTGCCACTGCAGTGCTGAAACTACCGGCCCCATTGCCGTTGCCGTACTGGAAGGGTCACCGGTAACCACCGATTCAGCCGCAGCTTTAGCAATCTCAATGGTTTCTGCAAGACGAGACTCCGGCACCAGCATACGACTGCGGGCATTACAGGACTGACCGGTATTGGCCATCATCTCTTTCACACTGCGACGTACCACTTTGGCGAAATCAGCATCATCCAGAATGATGTTTGCCGACTTCCCCCCCAGCTCCAGTGAGACTTTTTTCAGGTTTTCAGCCGCAGCGATCGATACCTGCTTACCCGCCTGAGTAGAGCCGGTAAAGGAGACCATATCAATCTGCGGATGAGCGCTCAGCGCAGCACCCACCGTAGGCCCGTCACCATCAACCAGATTGAATACACCTGCCGGTACGCCGGCTTCATGCAGAATTTCTGCAAAGATATGTGCGGTACGCGGTGCCACTTCACTCGGCTTCAGTACCATGGTGCATCCAGCGGCGAGTGCCGGAGCCACCTTGCAGGTAATCTGATTCAATGGCCAGTTCCACGGCGTGATCATTGCGCAAACCCCGACCGGCTCTTTCACCACCGTCGTCGTACCAATCTGTTCGCTGAAATCAGTTTTCTTCAACAGGCTCAGGGCCACTTTGATATGACTGAGACCCGCCATCACCTGAAGGTTTCGTGAGAACTCGATCGGGGCGCCCATCTCTTCCGTTGTCGCCTGCGCCAGATCTTCAAGCCGGGCGTTGTAACATTCAACAACGCGTTCCAGCAGAGCAATACGTTCCTCTTTACTGCTTTGAGAAAATGCCGGAAAGGCTTTTACTGCGGCCGCAACCGCCCGTTCCACATCACTTTCATTACCCAACCGGATCTGAGAGACGACCGCATCGGTCGCCGGGTTCAGTACATCCAGAACCTGTTCACCCTGAGGCTCTACCCATTGACCGTCAATATAAAATTTCTGCAGGTTATGCATGGTAAGCACCTTCACCTATCTTTTAGTTATGCTTATAAATAGGGGAATACCTTTACACATAAAGACAAATAAAACCAGTATTCCCATTCCCGCCGGCCGCCACCGACAGACGGGCGCAAAAAAGCCGCATAACTGCGGCTTATATCTGACAACCAGACTCAGTGTAGCTCAGAGTTTCAGCAGAGCGGCCAGTAAACCGATCACAGCACCGAATACGCCTCCCCAGACGACCAGCCAGCCCAGGTGCTCCCGGATCATCTGCTGAATAATCTCTTTGACCAGTTGCGGGGTCAGCTCGTTCAGGCGCTGTTGCACAATCGCCTCCACCTTCGCCCGCATCTCAGCCATAGCGTCCGGGCTTTCCAGTTCATCTTTGAGCAGGCGCACAAAGCGCTCATCACGGGTCATATCCTCAATCGAGCTCTTCATCTTATCGACAAAGGGCTGACGCAGCGGCTCGAGCACTTCGGTGCCTCCCACCATTGCCAGCATACTGCCGAAGGAAGAGTTCTGAATCACTTCGATCAGTGAATCAAATGTCGGCGAGAAATCCACCTGTTCAATCACCGGTGCCAGATGCAGATCAGGCTGTTTATCCCCGTCGGCAGAGAGAAAACGCTCTATGTTTTCGGCGGTAAAAAACTGATCCATCATCAGCTTATGAATACCCCGTTTGAAATCCTCAAACCTTGCAGGAATAACCCCGGAGCCATACAGGCCCGGCACCCGTTCAAACAGCATATGTACCGCCAGCCAGTTGGTCAGTGCCCCCGACAGGGCAAACAGACCGATACTGAGGAGAATATCATCATCCAGTTTGATACCCGCAGCCAACGCCACCAGCGCCAGCAGATTGGTTAATAAGCTCTTGTTCATTGCGCTATCTCGATGTGGATAATCGGCGCATCATATAGCGGCACAGCAAAGTTTTAAAGAGCCGGCTATGGCTGCGCGACCATCACAGCTTCACCGACAACCACCTGATTCCGTCCTTGCTTTTTAGCCCGGTACAGAGCCATATCAGCCTGCCTGATTAATCGCTCGAGATCGGCGTCGGTTTGCGGGCCGGTATGCAGGGCGATCCCGATACTCACTGTTACCCCGACAGACAGGTTTTCCAGCCGGAAACGGTGCCGTTCAATGACGCTGCGAATGCGTTCAGCCATCTGTTGTGCCTGAACCTCATCGCTGCCTGGCAGCACGACCACAAACTCCTCACCCCCGAATCGGGCCAGCGTATCTTCCTGCCGGATAACACTGTGCGCCCGCGCCACCACCAGCTTCAGAATCTCATCACCGATCGCATGTCCATAACTGTCGTTGACCTGCTTGAAATGATCGATATCCATAATTAAGACCGAAAGCCTGTCGTGGACAGCCCCTAACTCTTTCCAGACCCGTTCAAGGCCCATACGGTTTTCAGTACCGGTGAGAAAATCCCGGGTCGAGAGATCCTGAAGTTTCCGGGAATGACGGGCAATCAACAGAAACAGCATACAGCCCTGAAACGAGATAATGGTCAGCCAGATAATAAACAGTGCATACAGATTAAACGCAGAATCCGACACCAGACTGACCTCATTCGGGGCCATCTCCCCACCCAGTTTCAGGCGCAGAAACCACAATCCTGTCGCCACTATACCGATCCCGATTACAAACCAGCAGACTTTGGGGCCATGCTCTCTGTACAGTGGCCTGCTGGCCTTACTGATCGCCAGACAACAACAGAAAACTGAACTGACCGCCAGTACCTGAAGGCGCTCGAAATAGTGAGCCCCACTATGGCCCAGAAAGAGCAGCAAAACAGCGCTGACAAGCAACAGAGGTAACAGCAGCAGCCGTGATGAAACCAGTTTGAAGTGCTCTTCAAAAGAGACCACCATCAATACAAACCCGGCAAGAATAGAGACATTACTGAGCTGGTAACTGGCCCAGTCCGGAACACTCCCGCGCAGGGAAATACAGATGATCCCCAATCCCCAAAGCGCGGTATAAGCGCAGGTTAACAGGCAATATCGCTTTTCCGTTCGGTTATAACGGGAACAACCCCACCAGACCAGAGAGAAAAAGGCCATTAATAAACCCAGAAGCGTGTAGCCGAGAGCAACAGCGGTCATAGAACCCCCTGTTTGAAGCGATCATTCAATGCAGACAATTATTCCGCACTCACAAATAACTACAATTTATTGCAGTTATCGTATTACTTTACCACTCCAGAGGGCAGTACAAAATATATGTAAGACCCTGTTTCTACGGCCAGGGTAATTAATACAGAAAGTACTTGAATAGTTTTTCCCAAACGCTATTGTTAGAAAATCTGTCAGGTTATCAGGATGATAAAGTCGTTTCAGGGACCGATTCCAGCAGAGCTCCTCGCTTGATTCTTATTTATATCCTGCCTTGCCTGAACTGATTGGCCAGTTATTCGCATTAAATTGTAGAGGCAGTATTAATGAACAATATTTCCGTACGTCAACGGTTGGGCCTTCTGGTTTTGTTCGCCATTGTCACGCTGGTTGTGATCAAGGCACTGGATATACTCGACTGGCGAAACGAACTCTATGAAGCCAGAGAATCAGAAATCCGCTCTCTGGTTGACTCCGCTAACCGCGCCGTCGCCAGCCAGCAAAAACTGGCCACTCAGGGGACAATCACCCCAGAGGAAGCACAGCAACGTTCCATCGCACTGCTTGAATCCATGAAGTACCGGGATGGGGAATATTTCTTTGTCTTTGACCAGAACGCCGTCATCGTTGCGCACGGTGGCAGCCCTGATCTGAAAGGCAAAAACCTCTCTGCAAGTAAAACCGAAGAGGGTGAGTTTGTCTTTCGGGATATGGCTCAGCTCGCCAGCCAGAGTAAGGCCGAAGGCGTGTTTAACTACAAATGGCCAAAGTCCGGCAGCACCGCCGCCGAGCCTAAAATCAGTTATGTACAGTCCTTTTCTGACTGGAACTGGGTAATCGGCACCGGGGTTTATGTGGATGATATTGAAAGCGCCGTTATTAACAAACTACTGCACTTTGCCTGGCAACTGGCCCTGCTGATTATCATCCTGATCGGCTTCTCAGTTCCGCTGATCCGCAGTATTACCAACCCATTGAAAAAAATGGAATCGGTGATGCAGGGAATCGCCAATAAAGACCTGACTCAACGGGTAGGCATCAACGCTCGGGATGAGCTCGGTCAGCTCAGTATATGTATCGACCAGACACTGGATGTATTTCAGGAGCTGGTGAATCAACTCTCCCTATCCATCAAGCAACTGCAGGAAAGCGCCCTGCAACTGGCATCCAGTGCTGAGCAAACCAGCATGGGAGCGCGTCAGCAATCATCCGAAACTGACCTGCTGGCATCTGCCATGACCGAGATGACCTCCACCGTTCAGGAGATCTCCCACAACGCCAGCCAGTCAGCCACCGCTACCGATGCCGCTGACCATGAAGCGGAAGAGGGTAACGCGGATGTGGATGAAACGATTAACAAGATCAAGCAACTGGCTGCTGAGGTTGAACAGGCAGCGCAGGTAATCCGCACGCTGGAATCCGATACTGAAGAGATTGGCACCGTACTGGAGCAGATTCAGGGAATCTCTGAACAGACCAACCTGCTGGCACTGAATGCTGCAATCGAAGCGGCCCGTGCCGGTGAGAGTGGACGCGGATTTGCTGTTGTTGCAGATGAGGTACGCCAACTGGCACTGCGCACCCAGAGTTCAACCAGTGAGATCCGCGATATGAACGAACGCCTGCGCACCGGTGCGAAACAGGCAGTACAGTCGATGCAGCGTTCAACTCAGGGGGCTGAAGACAGTGTTGCTTGCGCCAACCATGCCGGTAAAGAGCTGGAACGCATCGTCGAACAGATGAATCAGGTTCGCGATCTGGCCATTCAGGTGGCTGCTGCGACTGAGGAGCAGACGCAGGTTGCAGATGAGATGAACCAGAATCTGGTGAACATCTCCCGGGTGGCCGATGAGACGGCAGGCGCTTCCGAAATGGTGGCCGCCAGCAGTGAGCAGTTATCACAACTGGCAACCGATCTGGAAAACCAGATCAAACAGTTCCGGGTCTGACCTGATAACCAACGCCCCACGCCGTCTGCCGGCGTGGGGAGCTAGCGGCTCTCAGTGAGCCGCTTCACTTTGTACGATTACCCGTGCGTCCACTACTGAGCAACCATCAGCTCTGGCAATAACCGGGTTCAGATCGAGCTCCAGTATCTGTGGATGGTTCTGCACCAGCACAGAGACTTTCAGCAGTAACTCAATCAGCGCCTCCTGATCCACCACCTCTGCCCCACGGGCACCCTGCAATACCTTCTGGGCTTTAATCTGCGCCAGCATCCCGGCCGCATCATCCCGGCTCAACGGCACGGACCGAAACGCCACATCCGCCAGCAGCTCAACAAAGATCCCGCCCAGACCAAACATCATCACCGGGCCAAACACCGGGTCCCGGCTCATGCCGATAATCACCTCAGTGCCGGCGCGAGACATTGGTGTCAGCATAACCCCCTCGATCCGCGCTTGCGGAGCATACGCCCGGCAGGCGTTAAGAATCGCCTCACGGGCCTGAAGCAACGCATCGGTTCCCTGCAGGTTGAGTTTCACCCCTCCTGCATCACTCTTATGCAGAATATCTTCAGATACCACTTTCATCGCCAGCGGCTGCGCTCCCAGTTGTACCCAGGCCGCATCCAGCTCAGACACATCTCTTACCAGAATCTCTTCAGGCAACATCACATCATAGCCACGCAGCAAAGCCCGCGCCTCTGGTTCCAGCAGGTTACGGCCTGCCTGCAACGCAGTAATCAGCACCTGTGTGGCACCAGACTGTATCTCAGCGCTGACCGCTGGCGCTGCGGCACGCCGCAGAAATACGCCCCGCTCTGCCAGTGCCGCCATGACCTTAACCGCGTGCTCTATCGAGTCATAGACCGGCAGCCCTGCTTCCCGCAACCGGATCAGCGGCAACGGTTTAACATGGGAGTAAAGACTGTAGACCAGCAGCGGTTTATCGCTGTGCTGCTGCAACTGCGCCATCGATTCAGCAGCCGCCAGCTCTGCAGGCTCCAGCGATGCATCAAAGCGCAGGCTGTAGCCACCAAACATCCCCACCAGAAACACCATGTCGACGTTTTCGTCCCGGTTCAGCACTGCCAGACATTGCGCCAGTACAGTCGGATCCGCATCACTGCTTCCCGCCACATCCACCGGGTTCACCAGTGAAGCCTGCGGCAGTAATATCTGACGCAGTGCATCACGGGTCTCGGCAGACAGCTCTGCCAGCTCCAGACCCGCCTCACTGAGACGATCCGATGCGATAGTTGCCTGACCACCGCCATCGGCCAGCACCGCAACCCGGTTACCCTGCGCATTGGGCAGCAGGGAAAGGCCTTCCGCTACCGGCAGGATCTCATCGGATTGAGATACCACCGTCGCTCCGGCCTGACGCAGCAGATCCAGATTCATCGCATAGCTGCCAGCCAGCGCTCCGGTGTGAGAGCTGGCGGCCCGCTGTCCGGCTTCAGTACTACCGGATTTATACACAACCAACGGCTTTTTCAGTGCCGTCTGCCGGGCGACTTCCAGGAAGCGCTGCCCCTGCTTAAAACCTTCCACATACAGAGTCGCCACCCCGGTATCCGGGTCTTCAGCGAGGTATTGCAGATAATCGGCAAAATCCAGATCACTCTGGTTGCCCGGACCTACATAGGTACTGAAACCGATATGACCGTTACTCTGCGCCTCCAGCGCCAGCGAAAGCAGCATATTGCCCGATTGGGAGATGATCCCTACCTTGCCGGGTTTGACGTTCTGCAACGCCAGTAAATTCAGCTTGCTGTGCAAATTGAAAACACCGGAGGTATTCGGCCCGATCAGGCGGATCCCGCTGCTGCGGGCTGCATCAAGCATCGCCTGTTCCAGTTCAGCGCCGGCGGCATCCACCTCAGAAAAACCACTGGCCAGCACCACAGCGCCCTTAACACCCTGCTTCCCGCAACGTGCTACCAGATCAGGCAACGTGGCCGCAGGTGTGCAGATCAGGGCCAGATCAACGCCCTCCGGCAACGCCTCAACCGAGGGTACGACCGGCAGCCCCAGAATCGTCTGTTCCTTCGGATTAACCGGATAAACAGCACCGGCAAATCCATCCCGTATCAGTCCCTGAATCGCCTTAAAACCACGCTTGGTCGGATCAGCCGAAGCACCGATTACAGCAACTGACTGCGGTGCCAGTATCGGATGAAGAGGACTGGTCATCATTATTCTCCCCGGAACTGAGGCGGACGTTTAGCTGCGAACGCATCCACCCCTTCCTGCCAGTCAGCCGTCGTGGAACAGAAGAAGATCGCATCGCGCTCTTGCAACATCTGAGCCTGCATCGGCTGATGCGCCGCCTGATTCAGTAACGACTTAACCTGTGCCATAGATACGGGTGCCAGCGCAGCCAGTTGCTCCACCACATGACGGGCCTCAGACTCTAATACCTCATCCGCAACTGCGCGGCTGATCAGGCCGATCCGTTGCGCTTCGGCTGCATCAATTTTAGCGCCCATAAACAGCAGCTCCTGTGCTTTACGCAGACCCACCATGCGCGGCAGCAACTGGCTTACGCCGCCCCCGACACAGGTACCTATACTCACCTCAGGAAACCCGATCCGCGCGGATTCGGCCATCAGCACAAAATCGCAGGAGCAGGCCATCTCAGCGCCGGCGCCCAGTGCATAGCCCTGCACCGCCGCCAGCACCGGCTTCTTCAGCCCGATAATCCGGGCGCAAACCTCATTCGCCAGTTGCAGATACTGATGCCGTTGCGGCAGGGTACGCTGTCCCTCGCCATGGGCTTTCATATCAGCACCAACGCAGAACGCACGCCCCTCTCCGGAGAGCAAAACAGCCCGTACTTCAGGATCAGATTCAGCTTGCTGCAGTGCTTGCAGCAGTTCCAGATAAAGCGCCTCGATAACAGCGTTGAGACGCTCAGGTCGATTCAGACGGATTTCGGCATAAGCCGGATGCTTACGGTAGATCAGGGTCTCATAGTGTGAGATAGACATGGGGCAGATACCTGGCTGGGCCAAAAAATATATGTTTCAAATAAAATCATTAATGATACATATGTATCATTTGTTGCGAATATACGCCGCTTTTGTATCAAGTCAATACAAATTTTTTATTTTCTTATAGAAATGATTTTTTTGTTTCATCCGGCTAAAATCATTTGCTCATTCATCCAGACCTGAGCCCCCATGCAACCTGAAACAAAACAACCCGATACGGCTGATGAACTGTTAAAACATCTCAGTTCTCTCTACCCGGAACTCACGCCTCAGTTAAAGAAAGCCGCAGATTTTGTATTGGAGAACCCGGTAGAACTGGCGCTTCTCACCATCCGTAAAAGCGCGGACAGTGCAGACGTAACCGCATCGACGATGATGCGACTGGTGAAAACCCTCGGGTTTGACAGTTATGAGCCGTTCCGTCAACTGTTTCAGGATGCGGTTCAGAATCAGGCACCGATTACCTTTGGCAACCGTGCCCAGAGTCTGCAGGAGCTTGCCAGTTCTGCTCCGGGAAACCGTATCTTTACCGAGATGGCCGAATCCGCCCTGCAGGGGCTGGAACAACTGTTTCAGGAATCCACACTGGAACAGATCAAATCGGCTGCGCCCCTGATCGTTAACGCACCCAGAGTTTATGTGCTGGGGTTTCGGGACACCTTCGCCTGCGCCTACCACTTCGCCTACAGTGGCAGAATCGCTTTTCCACAGATTCAGTTACTACGGGGTATGGAAGGGACACTGCTGAGTGAACTGGCGATGATCACAGAGGAGGATACGGTACTGCTGTTTGGCTCATCACCCTACAGCAGTGAGTCCGTCAGCAGCGCGGAGATTGTACGGAGCAGTGGCGCTCGCCTGATCAGTGTGACCGATTCGCTGCGTTCACCGCTGGTTGCAGATGCGGAAGTCGTCTTTACCGTGCGCCACGATTCTCCGCACTATTTCCCCTCTATCATGGCGCCGATTCTGTTAATAGAAGCCCTGCTCGCGGAGTGTGTTTCTATCAGTGGGAAAGAGCGGGTGGAGAATATCACCCGATTTGAAGAGAGTTTGCGCAAACTGGGCGGCTACCATAACGGTTGACGCCCGGTCTGATAACGCTTACAGCAGCTTAAGCATCGCTTCCGCGCCACTGACTTCGAACTGTTTCGGCGCTTCCAGTTCCAGCGCCGTGACTACACCATCTTCAACCAGCATGGCGTAACGACGGGAGCGAATGCCACCAAAATCACCGCTGTCCATCTCCAGACCCAGCGCCTTAGTCAGTGCAGCGCCACCATCTGCCAGCATGGTGATCTGCTCCGCATTCTGAGCATCAGCCCAGGCCTTCATAACAAAACTGTCGTTCACCGACAGGCAACCGATAATATCCACCCCCTTAGCGAAGATCTCATCCGCATGCACCACATAGCCCGGCAGGTGAGCAGCGGAGCACGTGGGCGTAAACGCACCCGGCAGCGCAAACATCAAGACTTTCTTACCGGCAAACAACTGATCCGTGGTTGTAGCTTCGGTTTCGCCCGCCAGCACCGTACTGATCGCTGTTGAAGGCAGCTTATCACCGACTTTAATCATCACTTCTTACCTATTCTGAATTCAATAAATGGCCGGGAAAGGCCCCGTAGCGCAATGGCTACTGCTAACTCTAGCATGTGAGGCCGGGAAAACAGGCGGGGAAATTTAATCCAGCTCCTGTAACAGCCGCTGATAGGCATCAGGCTGCTCCAGTTTCAGACGTTCCAGTTCAGCCCGCAACTCACCGAGCAGACGATGGTTGTGCTGCTGCTCTACCGAACGGATCCGCCTGCGTAACTGACGCAGGCGTTTACTGGTCGTTTCCCCGTTTTCTTCAATCGGTTTGCTCTGTGCCATCAGCCCACTCCCGATCTGATCAGCAGGCAGTGAAATACACGCGGCTGATCAGATTGATTATGTTGGGGTTCAGTCTGTGGATTTAACTGCCACGCGCCGGCGGGCAGAGAGAGATACATCCATGTACTCATCACTAACTCCTGGGTTAGTTACCTGAGGAGCCTGCGCATAGGTTCAGGACTTGTTCGCAGGTCCTATAAGCATAGAACGCCTTGCAGAATTCACCACTGCAATTAAACGTACGTATGAATATAGTTTTGCATATAATCGCGCAGGCACTGGGCGCGAAGACTGAGCAGTTTGCCACTGGGCCAGACCGCATAAAGTTCACGCATAACGCCCTGCCACTCCGGTAATACCCGCTTCAGATACCCCTGCTGCAGCAGTTCCTGAACCTCGGTCAGCGGCAACAGCGCAATCCCCTGCCCGTCCAGCACCAGATCGCGAACAAAAGTTGTATCGTTTACCTGTACCGAGAAACGGGGATAGATCTCCTGTAGCGTACCCTGCACACTGTGTTGCAGCGGCCACTTATGCAGCATGGTAACGCCGAGTTGCCGATGCTGTTTCAGATCCAGCGGGTGCTCAGGCTCCCCCGCAGCTTTGAGGTAATCCGGCGCAGCGACCAGTACAGTGCCAACAGCCCCCAGACGCTTCTGGTACAGCAGTGAATCAGGCTGCGGGCCGATCCGCAGGGCCAGATCAGCTTTCAGGCTGATCATATCCTGTAGCTGATTACTGAGTACCAGCTCCAATTGAATCTCCGGGTACTCCCGGCAGAAACTGATCCACATCGGCTTCAGAATACCGTTAGAGATATTACTCGGCGCCAGCACTTTCAAGCGTCCGCTGAGTTGGCGCAGATCCCGGCTTAACTGTTGCCGGGCCTGATTAAACTGCTCCACCAGATCAGCATAGGCCTGATAGTACACCTCCCCCTCCTGAGTCAGTTGGCACTGTCGCGCTGAACGGTGCAGCAGTTGGCTGCCCAGCTCCTGTTCCAGTTTCTGCAGGCGCCGGGTAACGGTAGCCGCAGGCAGATCCAGATGCCGTGCAGCCGCAGACAACCCGCCCTGCTGCACAATGTGGATAAAGAGTGCGATATCGTCCAGCATGATTCCATATATGCAATTTAAGATTACATAATCTTATCTTTTTTCCGTTTAAGTAAAAACATAAGATGCATCCTCAGGTAACGCTTAGCAGGAGTAAATTACATGAAGCTTCGAATTATTTTTGCGCTGATGATGTCGATGGTGCTCGGTGTAATGATGACCGGCTGGGTTACATGGCTTAACCTGGGCTGGGATGAACAGTTCTTCAGTAACTGGATGCGGGCGTTTGTCAGCGCCTGGCCGATGGCAGCAACTATCTCCTTTTTTGTCGGCCCGGAGATTCAGCAAGCCGCAGCGCGTGTCGCCGCAAAGCTCTGATCCGGCAGGCAGATATCCCCCCTGAGGGCGACCGGACAGCCTGAAATCAGGCTGCCGTGCGCCAGCGACTTAACAGAGGCGCACCCCAGGTATTCAGCCCGAGCCCCAGCAGAACCAGTACAATACCTCCCCACTGCAGGGGCTGCAGCTCCTCCCCCAGTAACAGAGCAGCACAACTCAGCCCCACCACAGGCACACCCAGCGTCAGCGGAGAGACCTGCGCCGCAGGATAACGACTCAGTAACCTGCCCCACAGGCCATAACCTAAAACCGTAGCGATCAGCGCCAGATAGATCACCGCAAACCAGCTCAGAGCCGACATATCCAGTACCAGCTGCAGAGAAAAGTCCGCTTCGAACAGATAGGAACAGAGAAAGAAAGGCAAAGGCGGAATCCAGGCGGACCAGACCACCAGACTCAGCCCCCCTTTGTAACCCTTTTGCGCGATCTGACGATTCACAATATTACCCAGCGCCCAACTCGATGCCGCAGCCAGTGTCAGACCAAAACCGAGCGCCGTCATACTCGCCCCCTCCTGACTTAACCCCACCAGAGAGAGCCCGGCACCGGCAACCAGCAGTGCCAGAAACTGATGCAGGTGCATCGCTTCGTGGAGAATCCAGCGGGCAAACAGCAGCGTAAACAGGGCCTGAGATTGCAGCACCAGTGAGGCCAGCCCGGCAGACATACCCACCGCCATCGCCGAAAACAGCAGTGCAAACTGGCCAAAACCGAGACTCAGGCCATACAGCAGCATCCACTTCCAGGGCGTGTCCGGCCGGCGTACCAGCAAAGAGCCAACCAACGCCACCGCAAGAAACCGAAGCCCCCCCATAAACAGCGGTGGCAGCTCCTCCAGCCCCCAGGCAATGACGACAAAATTAAATCCCCAGACCAGAATAATCACCAGCCCGAGGCAGATATCGAGCGGTCGCATCCGGCTCTCCCTGCACACTAAATCCTCTGTAGATCCGAGTGTGCAGCAAGCGCCGGCATTTAGCCAGATGAATGATCAGTCTCTGGATTTCAGCAGACGATTCAGCCTTTGATCAAGGTTAGAGTTTTTTGCTCTCAATCTTCATGCCATATTCGGCTCTAAGGTAGAGCTCTCTCAGAATTCCACAGCGGTTTAGCACCTAATTGGCTTGTAACAATTGACAGCCTAGATCAGACAGAATCATGGATCTTAGGCTGCTCAGCAGCGCTGACCTGCGTTATAGAACATTAAACCAGTCGCTTCGGTTACTGACACACAACGGTCAATTAGACACAGATTCTTCGCTTAATACTGTTGAAATAGGCGATTGAGCACCAAGTATTCTTGTGGTTAGCAAGTCTGAAATATATGACGCACCGCTTACTGACAGGTGATTATCATCTCTATAAAAAATAATACCGTCTTTGCCTGATAGATAAGCCTCATCTGCGGAATTGAATAACATTTGAGCTATATCGATTCGATCAACTGGTAGCCCAAAAGAGGACGATTCTAGAAACTTCATAGCCTTTAAAGACTGATTCCTAAATTCATCAACCGTAAGAGATGGATAGGCGATATCAATGGTGTCTCGAAAGCGCGCATGCCTAGCCATATACAGTGGTGGATTTACATTCATATTAGGAACAGGATCAATAACGTAAACTTTCTTTCCAGCTTGGAGCAGTGAACTGATTACAAAACGAAACGACTCGTCGATAGATTTACTTTCAGATGTATTGAATATGAGATTTTTATCAAAGTAGCCAGTCCAGTAAGCGTGAAGTATTACGTAATTTATTTCTTTATTTGAAATAAGGTGTGCAAGTATTGCTTTTGAATTCTCAGAACATCTCCTAACACCAGAAGGGGATTTAATGTCGGTAATAGGAGGGCATCCAGCTATCGAAAACTCCACTAATGAGTACCCACGCTTTTCCAAATCTTTAGATAGAGGAAAAACTAATTGATCTACATGACTGTCTCCCCAAATAGCTACTTTATTGAGGTCAGCGCCTCCATATACGCACGCATCTTCCGGATTAATTACTCTATTTGAAACCCGGCACTCAGCTACTCTGGGGTTGTTATCGTAACGAAATGATAAGAACTCAGCCACTTGATCTGAATATATGTAATCTTCAGACGGCTTATGATAAAAATTAAAGGCCCACGCACACAAAAAAACATTTAGAGATATTACTAGCGTTGAACGAACGACTTTATGACCAAGTGAGCCTCTATATTTGAAACGTTCTTCGACCAAATGAAATAGGAAAAACCCCGCAATTAAAGAGATAACCACAGCTAAAATTTGTTCAATTAAGTTAAAATCTCTCGACAATATGGTTCTATAGATAGAAAAAATTGGTTGATGTACCAAATAGATACTAAAGGACGTTCTCCCAACATAAACAAGAGAATTTATAATTACATTCTCTTTTTTCTTTTCGCTACCTCCCAATATGATTATAAGCGCAGTAGCAATACAGGGCAGTAGCGCGTTTAATCCTGGAAATCTCGATTCTGAATCAAAAAAATAGAAACTGATAACAATTAAAACATATGACGCTATTAAAATAACTTTACTTGATATATGACGATTCCAGGACGTCTTATTTAAATAAATCGACACCATAATACCCAGGCAGAATTGCCAAGCCCGCATTACAGTGGAAAAGTAACTTTCATTTTGATCAACATATACAGATATGGAGGCATAAGTTAGTGACAAAAGGAAAATTAAAACAAAAATCAATAATGATATTGCATCGCCCCCTTTCCTCAACACAAAAATAATAAGAAGCGGAAATACAAGATAGAACTGCAACTCTACTGATAGACTCCAAAAATGAACAAATGGCTTATACTCTACACCAATATCGAAGTAGCCAATTGAGTTTGCCGCCCAGAAATTACTTTTAAGCTGAAAGAACGCTAAAGCACTTTCAGCTAGATCTTTCATCTCTTCAGGAAAAAGAATGTAGTTCGCAAAGATAAAGGTTATAGCAATAACAGCAATAGTTGCAGGTATAATCCTGAAGAACCTACGGGTGTAAAAATCAAAAAGTGAAAATTGACCTTTATTTACACCTTGCAATATCGAATTTGTTATTAAAAAACCACTTAAAACAAAAAAAATATCTACACCAGCATAACCTCCTTCAGCCCAGTCAAAACCAGCGTGAAAAAAAACTACTCCCATAACCGCTATTGCACGGAGAACTGTAAGATCCTGTCTGTATATCATTTTAAATAATTAATCTATTTATAATTTAGAAATTGGAGGTTACACATTTCATAGAACTATAACATATTTATTGAAGCCTCATGGCTAATTGCCGTTCTGAGACGCTCATAAAAAGCGAGAATTGTACGTACAAATCAAGCTCTTAATCGTGAACTATCACGATCATACTTGGGTACGCTCGGACGATACACGCTAAAGAGAAACTTGCAAACTGATGATGTCCACTGCTTACGAACTTCTTTTCGTACTCAATGCGACAGAATCGCCCTTAGTATTAACCAACTCATCAATCAAAAGCCGCACACCTTACTGGCAGGCAGAGACAATCAGGTCAAAGCTTGGCCGTAATAATTACAGAATTTCACAGTCTGTAAGGGTGATTCATTGGTAGGTACCGGTATAACAGTGTATTCCTAGATGCCAAGCGCCAGAGTTTGTTGCTTCTCAGATTAATTGCCTAGTGCTTCGTGTGCCATGACAAATTATCTGGCCTTAGAAAAGACCTTTTGGGTTCCCATCGGGCGACACTCACGATTGCTTCTATAACGGCTTCGTGGGTACCCATAACCGAGCTTAGACGCTTGTCGTTAAGGTGCAGGTACTTTTCGGTTGTGGTTATCGACGAGTGACCCAGAAGTTGTTCAACGATAACCTCCCCGCTGTTATACCCTCTAAATTCTATAGTTTACGGGTCGTAAGCATATGACGCAGTCGGTGGAGGCTGACACGCGGATTACCTCTGATCTCTTTGAGCTTGTCGTTCATCACCTTCATCTATAGAGCGTGGGGCAATCCGTCTTGATTGACGAACATGTATTTTTGATCTGAAACTCAGTTGCGTTGAGTAGATGATACCGCTCAAACACCATCTACTCCCAAAGTGCTTTATACAGACCCTCGGGTATGAAGATTATACGTTGATGGCTGCTTTTTCCGTCACCGTGTTCATTTCGAAGTCGAAAGGCAGTACATCAATCCAGCGCTTGCGTTCGGCTTACTCATAGAAGTTAAAAGTTACGCTAAGGCGCAGACGCGCCGTGGCCTGAGCAATGCCTGATTGGAATGTCAAAACTCAATAGGACTCAATGATTGAATTCGAAGGGTTAACCAGTGTATCGAACCAGCCCGAGGCAGATATCGAGCGGTCGCATCCGGCTCTCCCTGCACACTAAATCCTCTGTAGATCCGAGTGTGCAGCAAGCGCCGGCATTTAGCCAGATGAATGATCAGTCTCTGGATTTCAGCAGACGGTGCTGGCTGTAGATATCACTGCGTACCCGCTCGGCCAGTTCAGCGGAATCAGCCCCTACGGCGATACGCCGCTTCAGAATGATCCCTTCACCGGCACTGATCGACTCCTTAGCCCGCTGGTTAAAACCACTCAGCAGCGCCGTCTCATCCAGATCGGAACAATTCACTTTCGCCGAGAACAGCAGCACTTCGTCACCCTGTTCACACTCAAAGTGCTTTTCAGCAAATTCATAGAAAAATTCAGCCAGAGACTGGCTGAAACTGACCCCAATATTATTTTTCCGCACCGGAACCGCTAGTGTCGGCTCATCGTTGTCGCGGCTGATAAAGCCCAGCACGAAGCACTCCTGCTCATTACTGAAATGTCCCTGCACCTGTCTGGCGTAACCTTCATCTACGCCCTTAACTACATCGACATCGATCATAAGAAAACTCCTTTTAATTACGCATCTGATTACGCACCTGCACAATATTTATACAATTCCATTTCGCACCTGCAAAATGAATTTTTTTAAAGTACCCGGCCAAACGGTCGCAGGGTGACAACGGATTCATTCCCGGATACGCTGGCAGGGTGACCTCCACCGGAGATTGAGAATGGATTTTTCTGCCGCCTCTGAGTACTGCCTTTCACGTCCGCAAGCCACGCTGGATCACCCGTTTGGGCCAGAGGTTCAGGTCTTTAAAGTACGCGGAAAAATGTTTGCCCTGCTCTCCCGCTGCAACGCAAAAGGCAGTGAACTGGGCCCGGCTTACGCAGGCTGCGCTTTTCTTAATCTGAAATGTGATCCGGATGAAGCGATCATGCTGCGGGATATCTTTGCCGAAGTGCTGCCCGCCTATCATATGTCGAAACGGCACTGGAACAGTGTGGTGCTTGTGGACAGCATGCCAGAGAAAGAGATAGAAAGGCTGATCGACCGCTCATATGGTCTGGTGGTCAAAAGCCTGAAGAAAAGTGAACGCCTGCAACTGGAGCTCCACTATCCGGCAGAGCAGTTGTACAGATAGCCTGTAACTGAACGTCAGCAGAAAAAAAACGCTGCCGGAGGCTCAGGCAGCGTTTGTCAGATTAGCGATGCGCCAGCGCATCCTCAGGTTTACAGCGGGCTGCTTTTTCCTGCTCTTCGTCCAGAATCTCCTGCGGGAACTGACTCATAAAGCAGCAGCAGATACCCTCACCAATCATGGTTCGCGGGCCCAGTGGATGGCCGATGTGTTTATACACACCGTGGGAATGGCTATGAGAGTGGCCATGTGAATGATCATGGTCATGACTGTGATCATGGCTGTGTTCAGTGTCAGGGTTGTACTCCGCATGGTGATGGTGCACATCCACCTCACCCGCCGCCAGACGTCGCTGGAACGACTCCATCAGGGTCTCATCGCCGACCGGCTCACCATCCAGAATCTCCCGCACCCGGATTTCAAAAGCATCAATCACCTTGTCATGGTCATTAAGATAAGGCGTTTTGATAAATTCAAACTCTGGGTTTTCTGCCGCCACTTTATCCACATAACCGTAAATTCGCTTGATCAGACGACCGGTAAAAAGGAAGTAAGGCGCCACAACAATCTTTTTAAAGCCCAGCTTCATCAGGCGCTCAAGCCCTACACCCACGGATGGATAGGTAACGCCGGAATAAACAATATCCGCCCAGCCAAAGCCCATGTTTTCATTTACAATCCGGGTCAGTTTAGCCGCTTCCGCATTTGCTTCAGTATCGGAAGTACCCCGGCCAACCACGACCAGCATCGTATCATAGAGGCTTTCCGGCGGATTCTCCGGGTCCAGCCCCAGGGATTCATAGATCCGGGCCTGAAACGCTTCGATCATCGCCGGGTGCAGACCCAGCTCCTGACCATAATGCATCTCAACACCGGGCTTATCCTCAGCAAAGGTTGTCAGTACAGAGGGAATATCGTTCTTCGCGTGGGTCGCGGCAAACAACATACCCGGAACCGCGTAGATCTCCTCAACGCCCTGCTGCAGCAGAGAGTTAAGTCCCATATGAATATTCGGTGCCGAAAATTCCAGAAATCCATACTCAACCGGCATTTCAGGGAAACGCTTTTTAAGCCCCTCTGCAACACGGCCAAATTCACGTTCTGCATCTTTGTCACGGCTGCCGTGACCACATACCATAATACCCTTTTTAGGCACCGGGCTTTCTCCAACAAATAAACTTAAGATAACAACAATTTTACCGATTACAGATGATCAACGTCACTCCTGTGACAGATCAATCCACTGTAAAAATGTACTCACTTATAACCCGGCGCAGCTGTTCCAGCGCCGGACTATGATTCTGCTCAACCAGCCCGCTACGCAGCAGCGAAAACTGACTGTTCTTATCACCCTGCTCCGCAGCCGAAACCAGCCGCAGTAAAATGCCGCGTCGGGCAAAAAACAGATACACGGCTTCAGCCTGCTCAGATGGCAGCCGCCAACTGAGAAATAACCCTTCCTGCTGCAACGGTTGCGCATTCAGTTTACGCATCAGCGGTGCGAACAGTTCAGCAGTCAGGGCTGAGTTCTGCTCGATCTGCTGTCGGGCCTGCTGCTGCCAGCGGTGATCACTCAACGCAGCACAGGCAACCGCCTGCGCCGGGCCATTGACCGCCCAGGGACCGATGGTTTCCGCCAGAGCCGAACAGAGCTTCCCGGAACCGAAAGCAAAGCCCAGACGAATACCGGCCAGACCAAAAAATTTACCAAACGAACGTAAAACCAGCAGGTTGCCCAGATCCTGAAAACGCTGCGGTTGCGCCAGCAGGCTGCGTGCTGGCCAGAGATCGATAAATGCTTCATCGCAGATCAACACCCCCGGCTCCGGCAGACGCTCTGCCCAGCGACAGATCTGCTCAGGTTCAAAGCATAGACCACTGGGGTTGTTCGGGTTGATCAGCAGCAGATGAAACGCTTTCCCCTCACTCAACCACTGCTCAATGAACTCTGCCGCAGCCTGTGGATCATCTGCCGGATACATAGCTATCTCAGCGCCCGCCTGCTGCCAACTGGCCCGGTGTTCCTGATAGCCACAGGCAGGCAACAACACCGGCAGGCATGGCAGCAGATCGGGCAGCCGTTCAATCACCTGCTGAGTACCGCTGCAGGCAACACCCGACACTCCGTAATAACCTTTTACCGCTTCCCGGAACTGAGCGGACTGATAGGGCAGCCTCTGATATGCCTCTTCCGGCAGCGCTGGCAGCGGATAGGCCCGGGGGTTAATCCCGGTTGAGAGATCCAGCCACTGCGCCGGGTCGATCCCATAACGCTCGCTGGCACTGAACAGATCCCCCCCATGAATAAGCCAGCTCATAGCGGCGCTCCGTTTAAAGCCGCATTCAGGGCCAGCACCAGATAGAGCGTCACACACCAGAAAATCAGCACCCGGTTCACTAACCCACAGGCGTTGCGAATGCTGAGAGCGGAAGGCCGCTCTCCGGATTCCGGCCCCAGAGGCGGGCGCTGCTGTAACTCACCGTGGTAAACCGCAGCCCCGCCCAGTGAAACGTTCACCGCGCCGGCACCGGCCGCCATCACCGGCCCGGCATTCGGGCTTTTCCAGTCAGCCGCCTGCTGCCGCCAGCTACTCAGTGCAATCCGGGTCTGCCCCATCAGGGCATAACTCAGGGCGGTCAGCCGTGCAGGCAGATAGTTGAGCAGATCGTCCAGCCGCGCGGCACACCAGCCAAACCGGAGAAAACGCTCATTCTTATAACCCCACATAGCATCCAGTGTATTACTCAGACGATAGAGCACCACCCCGGGAATACCCAGCAGACAGAACCAGAAGATCGCCGCAAAGATTGCATCGGCACCGTTCTCCAGCACCGACTCAGTAGCAGCAGAGGCAACGGCCTCCTCGTCCAGTGCCGAGGTATCGCGGCTGACGATCATCCCGACGGCAGCTCTGGCCGCTTTCAGATCCCCTTGCTGCAGGGGTTCAGCAATCGCCAGTGCATGGCTCAGCAGACTCTGCCAGCCAATGGCCAGATACAGCACAACACCACCAATAACTGCCTGTAACACGGGGGTATCCGAGAGCCAGCAGGACAACAATCCAGCCAGCAGGGTCAGTGGCAGCACCGCCAGACACCAGGCCAGAACACCTCCGCGACGCTGCTCAGCCCCCCGATTAAATTGCCGTTCCAGACGGTTCGCCAGATTCCCGAAACCCACCAGCGGATGAAATCGCTTCGGCTCTGCCAGCAGATAATCCAGCAGCAGGGCCAGAATCAGGCTCAGTGCCAGACTCATGCCGGGCTCTCCACCGTCAGCAGCCGACACAATGCATCAACCGGGAGAACCGCTTCTACTGCATCTGCCAGACGGTTGATCTGTGCTTCGCGAAACGCCGGGTAATCAAACCCCTGCTGCTGTTCCAGCCCGGCCCAGTTAAGCAGCTCCTGCAACAGCTCCGGCTGGTCGAACAACCCATGCAGATAGCTGCCCAGTACCTGACCACCCGGATCGCGCACCCCATCAAAATAGCGCTCGCCATTGAGCTCCAGCTCAAACAGCGGCTGCTCAAGTGCCGGCCCCTGACTGACACCGGCATGAATCTCATAACCGCTCACCAGCACCTGCGTACCCCAGAGCTGACCGCTGACGTTACGCAGCGTTTTATTCCCGGTCAGCGTCGTTTCCATCGGCAGTATCCCCAGCCCTGCGCCGGAACCGGCAGCAGACTCGATCTGCTGCGGATCGTGAATCCACTCACCCAGCATCTGGTAACCACCACAGATGCCGATCAGCCGGCCAGCAAAGCGCAGATGGCGCTGAATAATCGCCTCCCAGCCCTGCTCTTTCAGCCACTGCAGATCACCCTGCACGTTCTTACTGCCCGGCAGTACAATCAGATCGGCACCGCTGAACTGCTGCGGATCACGGATAAACTCGCAATCCACCTGCGGATGCATGCGCAACACATCAAAGTCGGTATGATTACTGGCCCGTGGATAAAGTGGCACCACCACTTTCAAGGGTTGGCCCTGATCCCGCTTCTGCTGCTGATTGACCGCATCTTCCGCTTCGATATGCAGATTCGTCAGATAGGGAATCACCGCCAGCACCGGCACACCGGTGCGCTGTTCCAGCCACTCAAGACCGGGCTCTAACAGGCTGACATCACCACGGAAGCGGTTGATCACAAACCCCTTAACCCGGGCCTTTTCGCTGGCAGACAACAACTCGTAAGTTCCCAGCAGGTGCGCAAAAACGCCGCCGCGATCAATATCCGCGACGATAATCACCGGGCAATCAACCGCTTCGGCAAACCCCATATTGGCGATATCGTGTTCGCGCAGATTGATCTCCGCCGGGCTCCCCGCCCCTTCGACAATGACCGTCTGGTATTTCGCCTGCAACCGGCTGTGACTCGCCACCACCTCCTGCAAAAGGCCGGGTTTAAAGGCGTGATACTCGGTGGCTTTCATATTACCGATGGCGCGGCCATTAACGATCACCTGTGCACCGATATCACTGTTGGGTTTAAGCAATACCGGATTCATCTCGACTGATGGCGGCAGAAAGCAGGCCTCAGCCTGAACCGCCTGCGCCCGGCCGATCTCTCCGCCCTCAGCAGTCACCGCGCTGTTCAGTGCCATATTCTGGGGTTTAAAAGGTGCGACCCCGAAGCCGTGCCGGGCCAGAATCCGGCACAATGCGGTTACCAGAATACTCTTACCTGCATCCGATGTTGTGCCCTGAACCATCAGGGTGCGGGGGTTTCTGAACGGCATCAGTGAGCCGCTCCGACAAAGCTGAATCCAGCGTTTCTTAAAATCATTCCAGTCAGTTACTCAATAGGTTGTTCAGTGGCTCAGCTCTTGCTGTTCATCCAGCTCCAGCAACAGCTCCTGCAAACGTTCGGGATACTCACCCGGTTCCTGCCAGAGACCGCGCTGGGTCGCTTCCAGCAGCCGTTCCGCCATCTCCTCCAGCGCATGAGGATTGTGCTGCTGCAGAAATTCCCGGTTTTGCGGCTCAAACAGCAGAGTCTCAGTGACCTGCGCATACTGGTAATCCGCAATCAGGTTGGTGGTAGCATCGTAGGCAAACAGGTAATCAACGCTGGCGCTCATCTCAAAGGCACCCTTGTAGCCGTGCGCCTGCATACCGCTGATCCATTTCGGATTCAGCAACCGGGAGCGGATCACCCGGTTCAGTTCCTCTTTCAGGGTGCGGATTTTCGGCTTCTGCGGATTAGAGTGATCAGCGTGATACACCTGCGGCGCTTCACCCCGGTAAACTTCCACTGCGTTACTCATGCCACCCTGAAACTGGTAGTAATCATCCGAGTCGAGCAGATCATGCTCGCGGTTGTCCTGATTCTGAAGCACGGCCTCCAGTTGCGAAAGCTGATGCTGAAACGCCTGCGGCGCAGCAATACCATCACCTTGCTGATTACCATAGGCGTAGCCGCCCCAGTTCAGGTAAGCCTCGGCCAGATCACTTTTCTGCTCCCAGCAACGCTCATCGATCAGCCCCTGCAAGCCGGCCCCATAGGCTCCCGGCTTACTGCCGAAGACCCGGTACCCCGCTTCCAGCCGGGCCTGTTCTGCGCTCATCCCCTGTGCCTGCAACGCAGCCTGACGCGCCTCAATATTGCGGGCGATGGTATTGCCATCTCCCGGCTCTTCCAGCGCAGCGATCGCCTGCACCGCCGCATCATAGAGCTTCATCACATTAGGAAAAGCATCGCGGAAGAAACCGGAGACACGCAGGGTCACATCGACCCGTGGCCGGCCCAGTAACTGGCTGCTGAGGATCTCAAAATCCACCACCCGGTTGGAACCCGGTGCCCAGATCGGCCGGACTCCCATCAGTACAAACGCCTGAGCAATATCATCACCGCCGGTACGCATCGTAGCGGTACCCCAGACCGACAGGCCCAGAGTGCGCGGGTAATCACCGTGCTCCTGCAGATGCCGCGCAATCAGTACATCTGCTGAGCGCTGGCCGATCGCCCAGGCCGCAGGAGAGGGAATCGAACGGTTATCCACCGAATAGAAATTGCGCCCGGTGGGCAGGGTATCCAGCCGGCCACGGGTCGGTGCGCCACTCGGCCCCGGTGCCACAAACTGTCCCGCCAGCCCCTCCAGCAGAGAGCGGATCTCCAGCTCAACGCTCTGCTCGAGCGCCCGTTGAATCGTCGCTCTGGCATAAGTGAGCTGTCTCGCGGTGGATGGCAGGTCAGCCAGTTCAGACAACTCACCTTCCTGCAGTACGTAATCGATCACTAACTGTTGGGCCAGCAGTTCCAGACGCTCCCGGCAATCGGCCTCGCTGCGCCAGAGTGCCTCAGACTGTTGCTGCAGACGTTGCGGACGCGCTCCGTTCCAGTCACGGCTGCTCGCCTCCAGCGGGTTAAACCACTCACCGCTGTGCTGCAACTGCAGATCGGCGACCAGATTGTGCAGAATGCCCTGACTCTCTGCCGTCTCACCCCGGGGCAGACGCAACAGCGCCACCAGTGTATCGGCCAGTTTCCCGGTCTGCGGCAGTTCGCCGAGAATATGCAGGCCATGACGGATCTGCGCTTCTTTAATATCACAGAGGTAGGCATCGAGCTGGTTCAGCACCGTATCCGGATCGCCCGGATCAGCATCGCTCTGACAACTCAGGCCCAGCTCTTCCAGCAGATGGGTCTCAGCCACCTGCTTTAAAATCTCATCGCGCAGCCACTGCTGGCGTTTATCGTCCATCCCCATCGCCTGGTAGTATTCATCCACCAGCGTTTCCAGCCCGGCCAGTTCGCCGTAGGTCTCCGCCCGGGTCATGGGCGGCATCAGATGATCGATAATCACCGCCTGAGTACGCCGTTTCGCCTGCGCACCTTCACCCGGGTCGTTCACGATAAAGGGATAGAAATGCGGCAAAGGCCCCAGTGCAATATCCGGCCAGCACTCGGCTGAAAGAGCACTGCCCTTGCCCGGCAACCACTCCAGATTGCCATGCTTGCCGACATGGATCACCGCATCCACCCGGTAGCATTCACGCAGCCAGAAATAGAACGCCAGATAGCTGTGCGGCGGTATCAGATCGGGATCGTGGTAGTTGGCCTGCAGATCGATGTTGAAGCCCCGTGCCGGCTGGATCCCGACAAACGTTTCCCCCAACCGGATACCGGAAAGCATCAGCCGGCCATCACGGTACTTAAGATCCTGTTGCGGCAAACCCCAGCGTTGTATAACCGCCTGCTGACAGACCTCAGGCAAGGCGGCAAAACAGCGCTGATAATCCTCCAGCGCCATACTCTGCCAGCAGGGTAACTGATGCAGGGTGTTCGGGTTATTGGTTACCGCACCGAGCAGTTCCCGGATCAGGGCATCACCATCCGCCGGCAGCTCAGTCAGCGGATAACCTGCCTCCTGCAGTGCACGGAGGATGTTCAGCGCCGAAGCCGGGGTATCCAGCCCGACGCCATTGCCGATCCGGCCATCTTTGGTCGGGTAGTTCGCCATAATCATGGCGATCCGCTTTTCGGCGTTCGGTTTCGCAGCAAGATTTAAGAAGCCCCGCGCCAGCCGGGCGACAAACCCGGCCCGCTCCCGATGTAGCTGATAGCGCACCACCGACACCTGACTCAGTGGGTCGTAGCGATCCTCCGCTTTAAAGCTCAGTGCCCGGGTATGAATACGCCCGTCCATCTCCGGCAGTACCACCTGCATGGCAATATCACGGCTGCGCAGGCCCTGACTGTGATCCTGCCAGTCCTGCTCGGTACTGCTGGACAGCACCAGTTGCAATACCGGAACCGGCCGTACAAACGGCGAGTAAAACTCACTCGGCTGGGAGCAAAGGTCCGGACTCGCCACCGTATTCGAAGCAAAACCGGTGGTGTTGATGATCAACCCGGCCTGACTCTGCTCCAGCAGGGCATTTACCAGAGCCAGAGATTCTGCGTCTTTAAGCGAGGCCAGCGCCACCGGCAATGGCGTGACCCCGGCGCTGTACAATTCATCGATCAGTTGATCGAACATCCGGGTGTTACCGCTTTGCAGATGGCTGCGGTAAAACAGCAACAACGCGACGCAGCCCGCTTTCTGCTGTGGATAACGCTGCTGCCATTCGCTGTAAGAGGCCACCTGCACGCCCTGCCGGTTTTGCTGCGGCAGGTAGATCATGCATCTGGGCAGTGCCCTTGGCTCCTGCCAGCGCAGGGATTGCTGCAGGTACTCACTGCTGAGACAGTTCAGCAACTGCAGGCTGTTATCGATACCGCCCTCGCGCAGGTATCGCCAGATACGCAGCGCCTCGGCTTCACTCACTGACGAAGCACCGAACAACTCCGGGTCCGGGCTGTCATCACCGGGAACCACTATCAGCGTTCGTCCGGAGCCGGCCTGAGCCCACTGCTGCAGGCGCTCAAAGCCATAGCCCCAGTAGCTGGCACCGCCCAGCAGAGAGAGCACCACCACTTTTGCCTGTTCCAGCACTTTATGCTCATACAGGTCATAGGCGGCCGGTTTCAGAAGCTGCATCCAGTTGGCCAGCCGCAGGGTCGGCAGACCCTCCCCCTGCCCGGTATACAGACCTGCCGCATCCGCCAGCGCAGCCAGACTGCTGTCGGCTGCACAGAGGATGATCATATCGGCCGGGGTCTGGTTCAGGTCGATAATGCCTTCATCATCGACAAAACCACCGGGCTGGGCTGCAAGCAGGTGCATGGCTCAGATCTGTGCCTCAGCCAGCGCAGTGTGAATCACTGCTTCTTCGATCCCTTTACCGATAAACACCAACTGGGTTTTCGGCTGATCGTTGCCCCAGGGGCGGTCAAAATACACGTCGAGGCGTTTACCCACCGCCTGCAGTACCTGACGCATCGGTTTACCCGGCAGTGCTGCAAAGCCTTTAGCGCGGAAGATGTTGTAATCACTCAGCAGGCCTTTGAGGATGCCCTGCAGTTTGTCCGCATCCACCTCACCCAACGTGATAACAAAAGAATCGAAGTGATCATGGGCATGGTCGTGATCATGGCCGTGAGCATGGTGGTGATCGTGATGGTTATGTACCCCGTCGATGCGCTCTTCAGAGGCACTGTCCAGCCCCAACAGCACGTCCAGATCTGCTTCACCGTTGCTGATATAGGTGGTTTTAACCGCCGCCGGAACCCGGCCGGATACAACGCCCTGCACCTGTTCACGCTCAGTTTCACTGAGCAGGTCATTCTTGCTGACCACCACCAGATCGGCAGAGCTGAGCTGGTCTTCGAGCAGTTCTTTCAGACTCGGATCGTGATCCAGACTCTCATCCGCCAGACGCTGGGCCTGTACCTGTGCCTCATCATGGGCAAAGCGGCCCGCCGCGACGGCAGGGCCATCGATCACGGTGATCACCGCATCAACGGTGCAATGTTCTTTAATACCCGGCCAGTTAAACGCCTGTACCAGCGGTTTCGGCAGCGCCAGACCACTGGTTTCGATCAGGATATGATCGATATCATCCCGCCGCTCCACCAGTTGCTGCATCACCGGCAGGAACTCCTCCTCTACGGTGCAGCAGATACAGCCATTGGCCAGTTCATAGATACCGTTTTCGCCTTCAGCCTGCGCCGCACTCTCATCCTCACAATCCAGCGGGCAACTGCGCAGCAGGTCGGCATCAATATCCAGCTCGCCGAACTCATTCACGATCACAGCGATACGCTTACCCGCCGCCTGCTTGAGTACATTAGACAGCAGCGTGGTTTTACCGCTGCCAAGAAAACCGGTGACTACGGTCGTAGGGATCTTATTCAGTTGCATGATCGTTACTCAGTTCTCAATCGATTGGGGTTTGTGTTGTTTACGCCGGTAGACGTGGGCCTGATCCTTGTCGTACAGATAAGAATCGGCAAAATCATCGCTGTCCAGTACATGCCCGACCAGAATCAGCGCCGTACGGGTAAAGCCCTTCTCACGCACTTTGGCGACGATATCTTTCAGGGTACCGGTAACCTTGTCCTGATCCGGCCAGGAGCTGCGATAGCAGACCGCCACCGGGCAATCTTCGCCATAGTGCGGTATCAGCTCTTCAACAATTTTGTGAATGCGGGTCACGCCGAGATGGATCGCCAGTGTTGCACCACTCTGCGCTAACTGGGGTAACCGCTCCCGCTCCGGAAACGGGGTTTTTCCCTCGTAGCGGGTCATGATGATGGTCTGCGAGACACCGGAGAGGGTCAGCTCTTTCTTCAGGTAAGCTGCCGACGCGGCCACCGCAGAGACACCGGGAATCACCTCATAGTCAACGCCTTCGGCATCGAGACGGCGCATCTGCTCGCCAATCGCGCCATACAGCGCCGGATCACCGCACTGCAGCCGGGCGACATCCTGCCCCTTTGCATGGGCTTGCAGCATATGCGCGGTAATCTGTTCCAGATCGATGCACGAGGTATCGATGATCTTTTCTGCCGTCGTCTCGACCGATTCCAGCACCTCTCGTGGAATCAGCGAACCCGCGTACAGAACCACCGGGCACTGCTGCAGGATGCGCTGCCCTTTCAGAGTCATCAGCTCCGGGTCACCCGGGCCTGCGCCGATAAAATAAACCGTCATAGCTTTTTACTGTAACCCCGCGGAGTATAAACCCACTCTTTACTGCCGTTGATAATATGCCGTGACTCACTGTTGCCGACGCTGACCAGCGTGAACATATCCACATCCTTCGCGTCCAGCTCTGCCAGCGTGATAATCCGTACCGACTCGTCGTCACGGGTCAACTGCCGGCCCAGCAGTACCGGGGTTTCCGCCGGACGATACTGCAGCAAAATATCCCGCGCCCGGTTTAGCTGCCAGTCGCGCTTTTTTGAGACTGGATTGTAAAAGGACACCACAAAGTCACCGGCACCGGCACTGTGAATCCGTTTTTCGATGGTCTTCCAGGGGGTCAGCAAGTCCGACAGGGAGATGGTGCAGAAATCATGGCCCAGCATCGCGCCAACCCGACTCGAACCCGCCTGCATTGCAGAGATACCGGGAATCACCTCAATCTCAACATCCAGCCACTGAGGGTTATTTTCACGCCCCTGCAGTTGCTGATCGAGCAGTTCAAACACCAGCGTCGCCATGGCATAGATACCGATATCCCCACTGGATATCAGCGCGGTGGTTTTGCCTCCGGCAGCCAGATCCAGTGCCAGACGGGCACGGCCTATCTCTTCACCCAATGGCAGATCATGGTGCTGTTTACCGTCGCAAACCTCGCCAAGCAGATCGAGGTAGAGGCCATAAGCTACCAGATCGGAGCTGGCCGCAATCGCCTGCAGCGCTTTCGGTGCCACCAGTTGAGCATCACCCGGGCCGGTGCCCACTACAAATAACTGAGTCATCAATCTCTCTTCTTAATTCTGTTTCCGGGCAGGATCAGCGCCGTTTGCGCCGTCATCTCCGGGATAAAACCGTGCAATCGCGCAGGTTGCCCTGGCGGTTTTCTGTTTGTTCAGTAACAGCTCGGCAGGGTTGCCACCTAGCTGCCGGGCCGTGAAAAGCGCAGCGGATTCTGCCACACCATGCACCCCTACCGTTCTGAACACATATTCGGAGCGGGTGCTAAGACGCGCATCTTCCTCATTCAGTTGCGCTGCATTCCAGGTTTTAAAGGGCAATCCCAGTTTCTCAGCCAGCGCGATCAGGCCCACTTCATCCGCTTTAATATCAATACTGCTGAGCGCCTCGACCTGTTCAGGCTGGAGCCCTGCCTGCTGCAGACAGTCACGGTACAGCGCTTCCAGATGCGCCAGCGGACAACCGCGCTCACAGCCCATCCCCACCGTATACCGCGGGTGCAGATAATTGCAGGCGCTGGTGATGACCGGCTCGCCGCCTGTCAGTTGCGCCACTTCCAGCGCCCAGTGATTGGCTCCGCCCTCATGCCCGGAGAGCAGCGGGATCACATAACGTCCCTGCTCATCCAGCACCAGCACCGCCGGATCACGGTATTTATCCTCAAGAACCGGTGCCAGAGTACGCATCACAATCCCCGTGGCACAGATAAAGATCAGCCGGTCACCGGCCTGAAAAAAAGCCTGTACCTGCCCGGTAAAAGGCTGCGGTTTATAACAGAGTTGCGCCGCTGGCAGCAAACCGGTCAGCCGCTCAGCCAACTGCCGGCCCGGCTCGGTCAGGGCGATAACCCGGATCATCGGCTCTGCCTCTCTCGACGATTGATTACAAACAGCGAGAAGTAAGGCCCGCGCTTTGCTTCCAGTTCGCTGATATCGGTCACAACACGCTGATTCTCCCGACCGATATATTCCAGATAACAGGCATCGCCGCTACGACCACTTTGCTGCAACAGCGCCAGAATTCTCGGCCGGGCCTGTCCTGCTTTCATAATCACCAGTGAGTCATGCTGTTGCAGCGCATGCAGAATCTGTGCATCCGTATGCCGACCGCTGAGCACCGCAAAGGACTCTTTGAGCATCGTCAGGGGCTGAACCAGCGTGGCAGCCGCCGCGTTCACCGAGGTGATGCCCGGCACCACTTCGCAGCCAAACCGATCCTGCAACCGCTCCAGCAGGTAGCTGAACGAGCCGAAAAACAGCGGATCGCCCTCACAGAGGAAAACCACATCCAGCCCCTGCTCCAGCCGGGCACTGATCTCCAGTGCCGCCTGATCGTAAGCCTGATTAGCCGCACTGCGCTCAGTCAGCATCGGCATAGGTACCGGAATCTCAATCTGTGCCGCCGTTGCCGATTCCAGCGCCAGTGAGGCGATATCTCTGGCCTGAGAGTCGCCCCGGTCATTCACCAGATAACTGATCACATCGGCACTCTGAATCAGCCGCCAGGCTTTCACCGTCAGTAGTTCCGGATCACCGGGGCCGACGCCAACGCCGATAAAACGGCCTTTCACCAGATTCATGGCGCGACCTCGCTGCCGGTTTTCATCCAGCGAAACAGGCTCACCGGCAGATTCGGCCGATACAGCAGCTGACCTGCCAGTGTCTCGCCCCGGCTCACCGCCAGTTGCAGGGTCTCCTGCTCGGCGTCGGCCATATTTCTGCGCAACTGACTGAACTCCAGCAATTGCTGTTTACTGTGCTCGGTCACCGCACTGGCCACCAGCACACCACGTTCAGGCAACTGAGCCCAGACCTGTTGCAGCAGTTGCGCAAGTTCACCATCACTGCCGCCGATAAAGACTTTATCCGCCGGTGCCAGCCCCTGCATCGCCTCGGGGGCACGGCCAGCGACAATATTCAGATTGCTCACCACACCAAAGCGTTTGCGGTTGGCTTCGAGACAGGCCAGCCGCTGGGGATGGTGCTCAATCGCATCCACCTGTGCCTGCGGTTGCCAGTAAGCCAGTTCGACCGCCACACCACCGCAACCGGCACCGATATCCCGGACCCGCTCTCCGGGGTTCAGCTGCAACAGGGAGAGGATCGCCAGACGCACTTCGCGTTTGCTGATCATCCCCTTGCCCGGTTGTTCATTGTCGGTAATAAAGTGCTGATCCGGGATGCCGGGAAAGCCCGGCAGATAGCCGCGGTTCTCTCCGGGTTCGAGCAGGGTCAGATGTAGCGGGTCAAATTCAGGCGGGCTGTTTTGCAACTCAGACACCGTAAAACGCCGGATCTGCTCCTGGGGATAGCCCAGATTTTCCAGCACGGTGAGTTGTGCCTGTGGAAAACCCGTTTCGCTGCAGAGCTGTGCCAGATGCGCCGGCTGGCTGTTTTTATCGGTAAGAATCAGCAGGTTCTGCTGCTGGCGGAGCCGGGTTTTCAGCTTTTCCAGCGGTCGGCCGTGCAGGCTGAGCACCTCCATATCCTGAAGCGCCAGCCCCAACCGATGACAGGCCGCCTGCAAACTGGACACCGCCGGGTGAAACGTCAGCGACGCCTCCGTAAACTCGCGGCTGAACCAGCGGCCGATCCCGTAAAACAGCGGATCACCTGAAGCGAGCACCACAACCCGGCCTGATGTCTGCTGCAGCTCTGCTTTCAGCTCACTCAGTTTTGGCAGCAGCCAGCATTCGGTCTGGGCAGAAATCAGACCCGCAACGACCTCCAGTTGCCTGACAGAGCCGATCACGACTTCCGCCTGCCGTAAGGTATTACGGGCCGATATATTCAGCTCCGCCTCGGCGCTGACGCCCAAACCGATCACATCGATCTGTAACTCGCTCATCAGTAATACTCCCCACGATTACATCGCAGCAAGGCATTACAACTGGCGGCAGACACCGCACTGCCGCCCTGCCGGCCGAGCAGAGTGATACACTCCAGTCCGAGCTGCCGGTGCAGCTCCCACAAAGCCTGCTTCGATTCCGCCGCACCGACAAAGCCGACCGGCATACCTATAATCAGTGCCGGCTTATCTGCCCCCTGCCGGATCATCTCCAGCAGACGAAACAGCGCAGTCGGCGCATTACCAATCACCACCACGCTGCCCGCCAGCCTGTCACGCCACAGTTCCAGTGCCGCCATAGAACGGGTTTCGCCACGGCTACGGGCTATCTCAGCGGCTTGCGGATCGTTCAGATAGCAGTGCGGCGGCCGGGAGATCATCCGTTTGGTAATCCCCTGCTTAACCATCTCCACATCACAGAGAATCGGACACCCGGCCGCCAGCGCGGCCATCCCGGTGTCGCAGGCCGATTCGCTGAAACGCACCTGATCCGCGAGCTCCGGCATGCCCAGACTGTGCACAATGCGCATCACGACCTGCTGCTGTTCACGGCTGAACGCACTCAGGTCGGTCAGTTGGCGGATCTGGCGGAAACTTTCCTGCTCAATCGCCTGTGGATTCATTTCGTAATCGAAGCTCACAATGCTCTCTTAATCTGTGTTATGACAATAGGCCGCTACGGCGGCGGCACAACGCTCAATCGTATGGAACAGCCGATCTGCCGGCGGCAGCTCAGGCCGCTCCAGCATAAATACCTCAATACCCAGCTCACGGGCGGCACTCAGCTTCGCCTGCGTAGCCGCACCTCCGCTGTTTTTACTGATCAGCAGATCAGTCTTATATTGCTGCAGCAACGCCCGCTCCTGTTCCAGCCGGAACGGGCCGATCGCTTTCAGCCACTGCATGGCTGAATGAAGCTCCGCCTGCGGTGGTGCCGCGGTACGCAACACCTGTTGCTGAGCGTTACTCTGAGCCTGCGCTGCGAGCCAGTCGATATCGGCCTGCGTCAGTTGCCCGGCAGTCAGCAGAATAGAACGGTAGTCCCGGGTTGCCCGCAGCAGTGCCTGCCAGTCGCTGAACAAACGCCAGCGATCGCCCTCACCGGCCTGCCAGGGTTCCCGGTGAAAGCGCCAGCAGGGAATCCCCCGTGCTCTGGCACTGGTCAGCGCCGTTGTACTCATCTGACAGGCAAAGGGATGGGTCACATCCAGCAGCAGGTCGATCTGCCCGGCATCCAGATAAGCCGTGAGCCCCCCCCGCTTTGAGAACCCGCCACTGATCACCTCACAGGGCAGTTCGGGAATCCTGACCAGACCCGCCACACTGTAGATCAGCCGGTGGCTGGCCAGCAGCCCGGACTGATCCAGTGCCTGTACCAGTTTACGTGCATCGGAGGTGCCACCCAGCAGCAAAATATTCATTCCCTGACTCCGGCATGCCCGACAAACTCACCCTTACGATCAGTGGCCCAGACCTCGATCTGCAACTGCGGCTGAGTCTTATGCACAACCTTCTCCGCTGCTTGCAGCGCCTGTTTACACACTTCGCCCGCCAGATCCACAGCCGCATCCTGACACCAGCGCAACACCTCCATACTGGTATTGGCCTGCAGGATACGACGCTGTAATGCCTGATCTGCACCGGCGCTGGCAGCAAGCCCGGCAATCTGTTTAAAGTCGATACTGGAGCTGCGGCTGTTCAGATCCATATGCCCGTTGGCCAGTTTGGTCAACTTGCCAAACCCTGCACAGATCGTCAGCCGGGTCACCGGTGCCTGACGCAGGTGCTTGAGCAACGCGCCGACAAAATCCCCCATCTCAATCAGTGCCATCTCATCCAGCCCGTAATGCTGGCGAATCGCCTGCTCGCTGGTACTGCCGGTAGTAGCAGCAATATGCTCGATGCCGTTAGCCCGGGCGACATCAACACCCTGCCGGATCGAAGCGATATAAGCGGCACAGGAGTACGGCCGGACAATGCCGGTGGTGCCCAGAATCGACAGACCGCCAATGATCCCCAGCCGGGGATTCATGGTTTTCAGGGCAATGGTTTCCCCCTGCTCCACCCCGACAGAAACCTCAAAGCCACCTTCATAGGCGTATACCTGCGCCGCATTTTCCAGATGCTGCATCATCATCTGCCGTGGTACCGGATTGATCGCCGGCTCACCCACGGCCAGCACCAGCCCCTCACGGGTGACGGTGCCGACACCGGCAGCAGGCTTAAACACCACCCCCGGTTCCGGCATCAGTCTCAGCTCAACAAACACCGTTGCGCCGTGGGTCACGTCCGGGTCATCTCCGGCATCTTTAATCGTCGCCGTGCGTATCCCCTCAACAGCCTCATTCAACGCTTTGTACCCGGTAATCTCCAGTTCAACCCGTTGCCCGCGCGGCAGCAGCACTTCGACCCGGTCTGGCTGCTTACCCGCCAGCAAAGCCTGTGCCGCGGCGACACAACAGGCGGTCGCACAGCAGCCGGTCGTCAGCCCGCTGCGCAGTTCCTGTTGCTGTTCGCTGGATTCAGGCCACATAAGAAAACCTCAGCTCGCCGCCGATTGGAAAACTGCGCTCTCTGCGCCAAACAACGCCGCGATCGCTTCCGGGTTGGAGGCAAAAAACAGATGCAGGTAGCTGGCGGTCAGACCGCGATCACGGTAGATCGCCTCGCCCGGTGCCGGATGCCGCTGACGGCGACCATGAGCAATCGGATCGGCGGTGCCTGCACTGCGTGAGCGGTGATGGGCGTGCGCCTGAACCTCGCCCTCCGGCAACATCGCCGTCTGCATTCCCTGACATCCACGCTTGCCGCGCATCGCCCCCTGCCCCTGCAGCAAAGCCGTCATCGGGTAGGTGTTCCCCTCCAGATCGGTGAGTTGCTCCAGGCAGTAAAGAAAACCGCCGCACTCCGCCAGAATCGGCTTACCTTCAGCGTGAAACGCCTGCAGTTGTTGCCGCATTGCGCTGTTCTCAGACAGCGCCCGGGCATGCAGTTCCGGATACCCGCCCGGCAACCAGAGCGCATCGGCCTCCGGCAGTTGTGTATCTGCCAGTGGCGAGAAGAAACTCAGCTCCGCGCCCATCTCCCGCAGCAGGCGCACATTAGCATCGTAAATAAAACTGAAAGCCTGATCCCGGGCGATCGCTATCCGCTTGCCGCTCAGCCGTGGTGCCACCTCCGGCAGTTCCGCCGGGGTAAATTCAACAGCGGCGGGCAGTTCGGTGAGCGCGTTCGGCTCTGCTAACGGGCCTTTGATCCACTCGGCACCCAGCTTGAAACAGTGCTCCAGCTCGTCGGTCACCTCCGCCGCCTGCACCAGCCCCAGATGACGTTCCGGCAGTGCGATCTCCGGGTCACGGGCGAGGGTGGCCAGCAGGGGCAGGGAATCCGGCAGTGCATCACGGATCAGTTGCGCATGGCGCTCGGTGCCGCAGTTATTGGCGATCAGACCGGCAATCCGGATATCACTGCGATAACCCGCCAGCCCCATCGCCAGTGCAGCGGCAGTCTGGGCCATCCCTTTAACGTTCATCACAATCGCCATCGGGATATTGAACCGTGCCGCGAGATCGGCACTGGAGGGCTCACCGTCAAACATCCCCATGGCGCCCTCGACCAGAATCAGATCCGCGCTGCGGGCCGCTTCGTAAAGTTTCTGCCGGCAGTAGTTCTCACCCGCCATCCACAGGTCGAGTTGCTCCACATCCTGCCCGCTGGCCTGAGCCAGAATCTGCGGGTCGAGGTAATCCGGTCCTGTTTTGAAAACCCGTACCACTTTGCCCTGATCACGGAAATACCGCGCCAGTGCCGCGGTAATGGTGGTTTTGCCTTCGCCGGAGCTCGGCGCTGTGAGAAACAACGCCGGACAGTGTACAGCCGTCATCAGAATTCGATCCCCGCCTGCGCCTTAACCCCGAGGCGGAACGCATGCCGCTCATCGCGGATACTGCTGATGGTATCGGCAATCTCTTCCAGCCCTTCCGGCATTACCCGGCCGGTAATCATCACATGCTGGTTTTCCGGCCGATTTTTCAACGCCTCAATCACCGGCTCCAGCGGCAGGTATTTATACTTGAACATGTAACTCAGCTCATCGAACACCAGCATCTCGTAGCGCTCATCCGCCAGCAGTTGCTCCGCCACGGCCCAGGCTTTTTCAGCCGCAGCGATATCCTGCGTTTTATCCTGTGTTTCCCAGGTGAAACCGTGTCCCATCACGTGCCAGTCGATCAGCTCATGATTGCGGAACAACTTGTATTCACCGGTTTCAGTACGACCTTTAACAAACTGAATAACCGCCGCCCGTTTGCCATGACCCACACAGCGCGCCATGGTGCCAAACGCGGAGCTGCTTTTACCCTTGCCGTTACCTTTCAGCAGGATCAGTACCCCACGCTCTTCGGTGGCTTTGGCGATTCGCTCATCGATCACCGCTTTCTTTTTTGCCATTCGTTCCTGATGGGTTTTCATCTTCAGGCTCCTGCCAGTGCAAAGTAGGCCGCATTTAATTCTGCTGCAAAACGGCGGCCCCGACCCCGTTTTACCTGACTCAGTTCGGTATCGATCCAGATCAGATCAGCCCCCAGCTCAATTCCCTCAAGAGAGCTGCTGCTGCGGCCATCCGACAGGACATAACAACGTACCTGTAGTTCCGGCTGCTGTTTGCGCAACTGTTGCAGATAATCCCGCGCCTGCAAAAACGCCTGACGCATCGGCGTGCCACCACCGGCACCCAGATTATCCAGCCAGCTACGCAGCTCCTTGGGCGCCCGTACCCGCGACAGCAGGTTCTCCACCTGACTGTTCCCGAAACCAAACAGGGCGATCTGCTGACGCTTCAGGTAGGCCTGCTCAGAGATCTGCAACAGGGCCGCCTTAGCATGGGCAAAAGCACTGCCCTGCAGTGTAGAAGCCGAGGTATCCAGCAGCACCAGATGCAGGCAATCCCGGCCGAGGCGTTGCTGCCGGTAGCGTAACTGCTGAGGCGGCCAGTTGGGCAGGCTGCCCAGCAGGGTTTTAAACCAGTCTGGCCGGCTGCTCTTAACAGGGCTCGCCTGACTACCACTCCCCTGCCGCTTCGCCGGCTCGGGTTCTGGCAGGATCAGCTCCACCCGCTCAGCGGTTTTCTGCTGCTGCGGTGGCATCGCCCCCCACTCGCCCTGCGCCGATGCCGGCTGCTGAGTGTTCTCCGGTCGTTTAAACGGAGAACCGGAAGGCGGCTCTGGTGGCGGTGGTTGTGAAGGTTTCTGTTGCGAAGGAGGCGCTTTGCGCCGATGCGCCAGCACCAGCTCCTCAACCGCATCGATATCACTCATCTGTACCGCACTGCGCTGCTCAAGCGCGGCGTGAGCCAGTGCTGCACGGAACCAGACGATATCAGCACGTAGTCCGTCGACCTGCGCTTCGCTGCATCGTTCTGCGATGCTCAGACGCAGGGCATCGCTGCACTCAACGGCGCTGAGCTGCTGCCGGGCTGACAGAATCTGCTGAATCAGTGCCGCCTGCTGTGATGCATAGCTGTGCAGGAACGCCTGCGGATTACGGTCAAACTGTTCCCGGCGTTTAACGATCTCAACCCGCTCGGCCGGGGTGTACTGATTACTCAGGTCCACCGACAGACCAAACCGGTCATGCAACTGAGGCCGCAGTTCGCCTTCGTCCGGGTTCATGGTGCCAACCAGCAGAAACTCCGCCCGGTGGGAGTGGCTGATCCCATCCCGCTCAACCCGGTTGACGCCAGAAGTTGATACATCCAGCAGCAGATCAACCAGATTATCCGGCAGCAGATTCACCTCATCCACATAGAGCACGCCCCCATGGGCGCGACTCAGCAAGCCCGGGCTGAACTGTATTTTTTTCTCATTCAGTACCTGCGCCAGATCCAGTGTACCCAGCAACATCTCTTCGCTGGCACCCAGCGGCAGGGTCACAAACTCAGCCGGTACCTGCTGCTCACCTTCGGCCTGCTGATGAGCCGGCAACAGATCCGCCATGCCCCGCGCCAGTGTCGACTTGGCACTGCCACGTGGCCCGCTGATCACAACTCCGCCAATCGCCGGATTAATCGCCGCCAGCATCAGCGCCAGCTTAAATTCTGTCTGCCCGCAGACTGCGGTAAATGGGTAATGAGCTTTACTCATCCTGCTACCTTCAGGTTCCCGCCACGGCGGGAACGGTTTTGGTTAATTCCGTTACGAATGCTTCGGCCAGTGGGCGTGATGTTCATCGATCACAAACCGGTGCCGGTGTTTCTGCTGCGGGTGATAATGCGGATGCACGTGGGGCTCAGGCCCCTCCCATCCCTCATGTTCATGCTGATGATGTTCATCGTGCACATGAGGGTGCAGATGCTCCATCTCAGGATGTTCATGCCACAGCTCGGCCTGATCATTACGCCGCCAGATCAGCATAGCAGCCAGCAACGCCAGTGCCGCTAACAACGCCAGTCCGAAAAAGGCACCGCTCATTCCCCACTGACTGCCCAGCGTACCCGCCAGCAGATAGCCCAGCAGCCACATGCCGTGGGTCAACGCGAAATTGGCCGAAAAATAATCATTCCGATCCGTCTCACGGCAGGACTGCCGCAATACCCGTCCGGTTGGGATCAGCACCATGCTGCTGCCGCAGCCGATCAGAAACCAGATCGGGAACAGTCCCTCATACCCCGGCTGCAACAGTCCGGCCAGCAGCGCCACAACCAGCAGCCCGGCACCACTGAGCATCACCGGCCGATCGTGAAAATGTTCCAGTATGCGCGGCAGAACCAGCGCCGCCAGCATCGATCCGGCCCCTGCACTCAGCATAAGCAACGGTACCTGCTCCTCGCCCAGCCCCAGCACCGCCCGGACATAAACCACCGTATTCACAATAATCATCGCCCCCGCCGCAGACAGAGACAGATTCAGCAGCAAGACCCCGCGCAGGCGTGGGGTTTTCAGATAACTGCGGATGCCAAAACTGACCCGCCGCCAGATACCACCACTGCGATCCCCCGGCGTTTGCGGCGGAATCATCGCCAGCAACAGCAGCAGTGCCGACAGCAGAAAGCCAAACGCATTTAACTGAAACAGCAGTGGATAACTGCTGAGCAGCAGCAATACCGCCGCCAGCGCCGGGCTGAGCAGACTCTCCATCTCCATCGCCAGCCGTGACAATGACAGCGCCCGGGTGTACTCGGCCTCATCGGGAAGAATATCCGGCAACAGGGCCTGATAGACCGGGGTGTAACCCGCAGCCATCGCATTCAGCAGAAAGATCAGCAGAAACAGTTGCCAGATCTGATCACAAAACGGCAGCCCCAGTACCAGTATGGCCCGCCCCAGATTCAGGCCGGCAAGCCAGGCCTTACGCGGCAGGCAGGATGCGTAACCACCGACGATCGGTGCAACCAGCAGATAAGCAACCATCTTAATCGCCAGCGCGCTGCCCAGTACCAGCCCCGCATCCGCCGGGTTCAGCTCAAATGCCAGCAGGGCCAGAGCAACGGTGGTCAGTCCGGTGCCCAACAGGGAGATTAACTGGCCGAGAAACAGCCAGCGAAAAGCCGGTTGGGAAAGGGGCTGAAAAATACCCATCAGACGCTGGCCACCGCAATCGCTTCCGGCTCTGTCACCGCCTGCAATTTTGCTGCTTCCAGACGCACCTCCCGGGTCGCTAACTGCGCAATAAAGTCACTGTCATGGGAGATAATAATCATCGCCTGCGGCAACTGCAGCAGGGTCTCAATCAGACGCTGCCGGGCCCGGGTATCCAGCGCATTGCTCGGCTCATCCAGTAACAGCACCTCCGGCTCCATCGCCAGTACCGAGGCCAGCGTGATCATCCGCTTTTCACCACCGGAAAGCTGATGGGTGATCCGCTCTTCAAAACCGGACATGCCCAATGAGGCCAGTGTATCCCGCGCCATCTGCAGGGCCTGTTCGCGACTTTTACCCAGATTCAGCGGGCCAAAGGCCACATCCTCCAGCACAGTCGGGCAGAAGAGCTGGTCGTCAGGGTCCTGAAACAGGAAACCGGCCCGCGCCCGCACTTCAATAAACTCTTTCTCTTCACGGCGGGGGCTGCCAAACGCCCAGATCTCACCGGCTTTGGCTTTTTTCAGCCCCACCAGCAGATGCAACAGCGTGGTTTTACCGGCACCGTTAGCGCCGGTCAGTGCCACCCGCTCGCCCCGGTTGAGCTGAAAATCGACCGCATCCAGCACCACCCCACGACGGGGATAGCGGTAGCTCAGGCCGGTTACTTTAATCAGTGGCATGTGCTCACTCATAAGAAATTCAATCCACCAAGACCCACAATAAAGGGGATAAACAGGGCCATAAAGCGGTAATCATCACGCCCCAGTGCCATATCATCGAGCAGATAGAAACGCCCGCGATAACCCCGGCACTTCATCGCATCCATAATCCGTTCTGAGCGTTCCAGCGAATGCACCAGCAGCATACCGATCAGATAGCCAACCGAGCGCCAGGTATGCCTGTCCGTTCGCAGTACAAACGCCCGCGCCTGCATCGCCCGGCGCATCCGTTTGTATTCCTGACCGATCACCTCCAGATAGCGCACGGTAAACAGCATCAGGTGTACCAGTTTATCCGGCACCCGCAGATGGGCCAGCGCATGTGCCAGCGTGGTGGCACTGATGGTGCCAACCAGCGCCAGCAATGCCAGCACCACCGCATGTGCCTTTAGCAGAATCATCAGCGCGTGCAGAAACCCCGCCTTACTGGCCGGGAGACCAAACAGGGTGAACCAGGTCTCCCCCGGCGTAGTAAACGGCAACAGGATGATCAGGAAGATCATAAACATATCCATGGCGATCACCCGGCGCAGGGTACGTTTCAGATTCAACTGAGCGAGCAGCGCCAGTACCAGCCCGGCCACCGTTGCCACGGTGAGCACCCAGAAGTTTTCCGACAACACAGTGACAAACGCAAACAGCGTCACCAACACCACCCTCAGACGAGGATCCAGCCGGTCGATCAGCGACTGCTGATGCTTAACCTTCTGCCCCTTCCAGGAGGTACCACTGTGTTCCAGAAACTGAGGCATGTTAACGCTCCGCTTTGCTCTGCTGACGCTGCCGCCACCAGATTCCGATGCCACACAAACCGAAGATATAACCGATACCGCCAATCATATCCTGCAGAGAGGCTTTCTCTTTGTATGCGGCCAGCTCTTTACGCAGAGGCTTGACCTGCTTCGCCACGGCTTTTTCGATCATCGCCTGCAGGGCAGCCTGATCGCCGTTAAAAGCGGCAACCTCACTCTGTGCGACGGGGCCTGAACTCACCGGCCCACCGGGCAGGCTGTCGGGCAGCTCATCGGCCGGCAGATTCACCTGCAATACATGCCCGGAACTCAGATCAGCATAAAAATGATGTTCAATACGCTGACTGGCCTCAAAGCTGAACAGCCCGTCTGCATCAGTCAGTACCCGGCCCAGCTCATTGCCCCTACTATCGCTGACAATAATTTGTGTGCCTTCGGCAGCCATATCGCCATTAGAGAAGCCAACTTCACCTTCGATGGTACTGCCGATCGCATAGACTCCGCCCACCACATTGTGGGCGGCAGCCCCCAAGGACAGCAGCGTGAATATTGCAAGCAGCAGAGCCTGCAGCGACTTAACCATAGACCTTCTCCTCATCCAGACCGAGAAAGGCCGGTTTAACTTTACGGATCAGCAGCACTGCAGCCGCAGTCACAAAGCCCTCCACCACCATCACCGGAATATGTGCAACAAAGGTTGCCTTGGCCGCCAACAGGAACGCTTCACCGGAGAGCATCAGGGAGAACGCCACCATAATCGTGGTTAACACAATGGAGCCGGCACCGCCGACCGCCCCCCAGAAGGCTGCCAGTTTCGGTGACGAGGCCTGTATTCCGGGTCGGCAGAGGTAATAGATCAGTACCGCCGGCAGTGCGATGTTTACCGCGTTCACCCCCAGCACCAGGAAACCGCCAAAGCCGAAAAAAACCGCCTGCAGAAACAACGCCACCAGCAAAGCCGGGAAAGCGGCCCAACCAAGGGCCAGGCCGATCAGTCCGTTAAGGATCAGGTGCACACTGGAGAAGCCGATTGGCAGATGAATATAGGAGGCGATAAAAAATGCCGCCGAGAGCACACCCACCTGAGGCAGATGATCGTAGTCCATCTTTTTCAGGCCAATCGCCACGCCCGCCACCGTTAATGCAGCTCCCGCGGCCAGTACCGGCACGGCCAGCGCGCCATCGACAATATGCATGCTGATCCCCTCTGTTAGTCTGCCGGATGGGCCTGAACCCAGATTACCGCATCCTGAGACAACTCTTTACCCTTGTGCTCAGTTTTTGGCCCCACACCCAGTGCCACAAAGCCCCACTGCCCGGCTTTAGGGATACCAAAGGTAAAGGTACCGTTGGCATCGGCTTTGATCGTCATCGTAATGAAGACGTCCGAAGGAACCTTCATATTAGCTTCTTTGGCAAACGCATTCTGTGTCAGGTCCGGCTCGTAGTTGATGTATTCCACCTCAAGCTCTGCAAACGGCACAGGCTCGCCGGCGCTTTTCACGATGCCGGTAAATGTTCCTCCGGCATAGATCGCATAAGGTTTTGTCAGTGGAACAATCTCGGCATCCAGCCCCAGCTCCTGATCCCAGTCAGTCGGCAGGCTGCCAACATTCACAATGGTCTTGGTAATCTGCTGAATATAAAGATCTTCCGCAGCTTCGAGATAAGGCGCCATCTGGTAAACAAAGACATAATCCCCGAGCCCGCGCAACTTAACGTCTGCTTCGTAGGATTCACCGCGGTTTTCGTTACTGCTCCATTGCGCCGGGTTTACCTGACCCAGCAGATCGGTTTTCTGGCCTTTTTTGATCACATAGAACTGCTCCGGCCGGTCCACTGCCATCACATGACCATTGTCGGCAGGATGGGTAAACGGCATTTTAAGCGTAATCTGGCCGCCGCGCTCACGCAGCAGATCCGGGGTATAAACCATCTGAAAATGGGCCTGCGCCAGAGACGAATACAAAGCGGCGCCGGCAAGGGCAGAAACAGCAAATTTTTTAAACATGAAAAAGCTCCAACAGATAAGGTGTCGGAGTTGGGAGGATTAAGCAGGCGCAACCGGGCGGCCCTAACAAACAAGCCACCACCAGACAACAGTGCACCAATACTCGGTGAAGCCCTCCGCAACACCAGTGAAAAACTTACCAGGCTGGTATCCGGACTCATTGGCGGGGTTAACCCGATCGACTCGCCTTCCCATCTCCGCGCTGAGTGCGCAAGCGACAGTGGCATCAGAGCCGACTTAACCAATTTACCGTTGCGGGGGCAGTGTCGGGATTGCCGGAGTACTCCAGCGCACCAACTTCCCGGGCCAGTCACGACCTGTACCAGAGGTACGGCCTGATAAGCGGACAACCATACCGGGCCTGTGGAGGCAATGCAATTGAGATATCTGCGGTTCTGTATGAATGGAATACATAAAGCGGATGAGCCTCTATAATAAAGCCCGAATTTAACTCACAGACAGGTTCGAGATGCTTTACGTTTTACCTGAAACCACCGGCGATATCATTGTACTGCAGGCTAACGGTACCCTCACCACCGCCGACTATACAGAGACCTTCCTGCCCCTGTTTGATCATGTAAAGAACACGCACCCCGAAGTTCGTTTACTGATCACCTTCGCACCCGATTTTGAAGGCTTTGAGGCCGGTGCGTTGTGGGAAGATATGAAGTTCGGCACTCAACATGCCAGTGATTTCCATCGGGTTGCTATTGTTGGCGACGCGAAATGGACAGACTGGATGAGTAAAGTGGCTGATCTGCTGATGAAAGGCGAGATCCGCCACTACAGGATGACCCAGCTACTGGAAGCCCTGCGCTGGATCAACGATGAAGATGAGGATGACGAGGAGAACGAACCCCTCTATCCCTTTGGCGGCTGATCAACCGGCCACCGCAGGCAACAACCGGCACTGACCGCCAGGTCAGTGCACCGTCAGAATCCCGCTCTGCACCATCTGTGCATAGAGCGCATCACGCTGATCCTGCGGAATATCCACAAAGTCCAGATTACCGTAGAGAAACACCTCATCGAGATCGATCTCAATCACCTGGGCATCGGAATCCACCGTCTCCTCCGGAAGGAGAGACTCGTCATCGGCGAACTGGACTACTCGGTACACTTTTGCTTTTTCGTCGTTATCGCTCACGGCACATACCTCCCGTTCGGTTATTCTGAAACCCTATACCAGAAACGCAGTAAAGCCAAACCCCAAAGAGCAGAAAGCCGGGCGCAGGCCCGGCTTTCATTTCGACTTTTTACTGTGCAGAGCGCCGGGTAAGCGCTCTCACAACGCTCCCGGGTTATTTACCCTGCAGAGACGGTGCCTGAGCATCGAAGTACTCGCGTGTCAGACGGAACACAACCGGGCTCAGCAGCGCCAGCGCGATCAGGTTAGGAATCGCCATCATTGCGTTCAGGGTATCAGCCAGCAGCCATACAAAGTCCAGACTGATGGTCGTACCTACAAACACAGAGATAATCCACAGAACACGGAACGGCATAATAACCTTCACACCGAACAGGTACTCTGCACAACGCTCGCCGTAGAGGCTCCAGCCCAGAATGGTGGTGAATGCGAAGATCGCCAGCGCAATCGCTACGATGTAGTTACCTACACCCGGCAACGCGGCTGCGAATGCAGCAGACGTCAGCGCTGCACCGGACTCACCGGAAGTCCAGACACCGGAGGTGATGATCACCAGACCTGTGATAGAGCAGATGATGATGGTATCCAGGAAGGTACCCAGCATCGCAATCAGGCCCTGACGTACAGGATCTTTCGTCTGAGAAGCGGCGTGCGCAATAGGCGCAGAACCCAGACCGGCTTCGTTAGAGAAGACACCACGTGCCACACCGAAGCGGATCGCCGCCCAGACTGCAGCACCAGCAAAACCACCTTCTGCAGCAGATTCAGTGAACGCGTAAGTGAAGATCAGATCCAGAGCATGCGGAATGGCTTCAGCATTAATTGCCAGTACCACCAGACCCGCGATCAGGTAGCTGATCGCCATCAGTGGAACCAGAGAACCGGCTACCGCACCGATACGCTTGATACCGCCCAGCAGAACTGCAGCGGTCAGAACCATCAGGATTACACCCGTAACCCAGGTCGGCATTGAGAAGTTAGCTTCCAATACCGCAGCCACTGAGTTGGACTGTACCGTGTTACCGATACCGAAACCGGCAATAGTACCGAAGATCGCGAACGCTGTACCCATCCAGGCCCACTTGGAACCCAGACCGTTTTTGATGTAGTACATCGGGCCACCTACGTGGTTACCGTCTTCATCAACTTCACGATACTTAACCGCCAGAACGGCTTCAGAATATTTTGTGGCCATACCCACCAGGGCCGTACACCACATCCAGAACAGTGCACCCGGGCCACCCAGGAATACAGCCGTAGCCACACCTGCGATGTTACCTGTACCCACGGTTGCAGACATTGCAGTCATCAATGCCTGGAACGGTGAGATCTCACCGGATTCTTTGTCTGATTCAGAGGTCTGGCGACCATTCCACAACAGTTTGAAGCCGGTACCCAGCTTCAGGATAGGCATCAGTCTCAGACCCAGTTGCAGGAACAGGCCCACACCCAGAATCAGCACCAACATCATTGGACCCCAGACGATCCCGTTGATCTGACCGATCAGATTGCTTAACGCTTCCATTTTTTCCTCGATATATTTTTGTAATGTGAGGTTGCTCTACTTCTACTCATGGGGAGTAGATGTTTTTCTTCTTAGCGACACCAACCCGGCAAGGGGTCGACGGATCATTCGATTTGCGAAGGTGGTAACCGATTAACCTGCCAGCCTGCCTGATCAAGGCAAACCCCGGCGATCACAGCACTGCGACCTGATCAAGGCCAGCAATTTCCGTAAAGGATCAGCACCTGTTTACCACAAATAGAATTGCGCAATAGCCTATGGGAATTCAGCCAGCGAATGGCTTCAAATTAAACTAACTTATAGAAGAAAAACCTGTATCCAACCAACAAATCAGCAGAAAATACCAAGCCGGTCAAAAACCAGACAACCCAGGGTTTTCAGCTATGACATTGCCTTTCTCGCGCGAAAAACACTACGCCTTTCAGTCGGACAGCATCAGTTTACGTCCGGTGGCAGAGCTGTTTCTGCTACCCGACGGCGTGGTGTTTGCCGATATCGGCTGGTGCCAGCCAAAAGGTTGTTCGTTCAGCCCGTTCGTTCGCGTGCAGCAGCAAGACCTGAATAAACTGGTAGAGGTCGCCCCCTCATCAGAAGCAGGCAGGGCGTTACAGGCCTGGCAGCAAAGTAAAGAGGAACTGGGTGAGATGGCCTCAAGCGCGACATGCCTGACAGCGGTGCAGAAACTCTACCCTGCTGCCAGACACTGCGATCATGAGCGGATCACCGGCTAGCGGTTACCGGGCGTGAACTGGATAGGAAGTTCGAGGGTTTCCCGTACTTCTTCCATCACGATGTAACTTTTGGAGTTTTTCACTCCGGGCAGGGTCAGCAGCATATCACCAAGCAGGGCCCGGTACTGCGACATATCGTTGATACGGGCCTTAAGCAGGTAATCCGCATCACCGGAAACCAGATGACACTCCAGAATATACGGCAGCTCTTCCACCGCCTTATTAAAGCTCTGAAACGCATCCGGGGTCTGGTATGAGAGAGAGATCTCGACAAATACCAGCATACTGTATTCCAGCAACTGAGGGTTCAGTCGCGCATAGTACCCCTCGATATAGCCCTCTTTTTCCAGCCGTTTGACTCGCTCAATACAGGGGGTTGAGCTGAGCCCCACCTTCTCTGCCAGATCAACATAGCTGATCCGGCCATCTTTCTGCAGGGTTCTGAGGATGCTGACATCGAGCCGATCCAGGGTGCGCTTTTTACTGTTTGCCATGCACTATAATCCACTAGAAAAGCAAATATTCGCAGTAATTTATCCTTTAAATACCAAAAATTCAAAGCCTTCCAATGCTTAAAACCAAATAAACTAGCGTTTTCTCATTCAACAAAAATAACTTCTATTCAATGAGGTTGCGTTATGCAGGTACTGGTTCTGGGTGCAGGTGTGGTTGGCGTTACGAGCGCTTGGTATTTGGCCAAGGCCGGCCATGAGGTAACTATAATCGATCGACAGGTAGATGTCGCGTTAGAAACGAGTTACGGCAATGCGGGTCAGATCTCTCCGGGTTACTCGGCACCATGGGCGGGTCCGGGGATTCCACTGAAAGCCGTCAAATGGCTGATGCAGGATCTGGCTCCGTTTATGATCAGCGGTAAAGAGGTCGATGCTCAGACGCTGGGCTGGATGACCAAGATGCTCAGCAACTGTACCGAAAACGCCTACCATACCAATAAAGGCCGTATGGTGCGCCTGGCCGAGTACAGCCGCGACTGTTTTATCGACCTGCGTAAAGAACTGGATATCCATTACGATGAGCGCAGCAAAGGTACGCTGCAGCTTTTCCGGACAGATAAACAGGTTAAAGACTCGAAGAAAGATATCTCCGTACTCGAAGAAACCGGTGTTAACTTCCAGGTGCTGGACGTTGACGGTTGTGTTGAATACGAACCGGCACTGGCCCATGTCCGTGAAAAGATCGTCGGCGGCCTGCGCCTGCCGGGCGATGAAACCGGCGACTGCTTCAAATTCACCAACGCTCTGGCGGATGAATGCCGCAAGCTGGGTGTGAAGTTTGTTATGAAAACTGAAGTGCTCGGCATCAACGCTCAGGGCGATGAGATCACCAGCATCACCACATCACGTGGTGAGATGACCGCTGATTCTTACGTGGTGGCACTGGGCAGCTACTCGACTCCGGTCCTGTCGAAAATTGGCCTGAAGGTTCCGGTATACCCTATCAAGGGTTACTCCCTCACGCTGCCGATTCTGGATGAGAGCCGTGCACCCACCTCCACCGTCATGGATGAAACCTACAAGGTGGCGGTTACCCGTTTTGACGATCGCATCCGGGTCGGCGGTACTGCCGAGATCGCCTCCTACAACAAGGAGCTGGAAGCCAAACGTAAAGCCAACGTTGCCTTTGTTGTGGGCGACCTGTTCCCGGGTGGCGGTGATATCGAACACGCTGAGTTCTGGACCGGCCTGCGGCCGATGACGCCGGACGGTACCCCGATTCTCGGTGAAACCAAATACTCCAACCTGTTCCTGAACACAGGCCACGGCACACTGGGCTGGACAATGTCTCTGGGCTCAGCGAAATATCTGGCCGACGTCATCAGCCAGAAAACGCCGGATATCGACAGCGAAGGCCTGTCCGTAGCCCGCTACGCATAAACACTTTCTAACCCAACACAGGCTTCAGTCACTGCGGTGACTGGAGCTGATCTATTGATGATTAAGGAAATAACCATGAGCAACAAAACAATTATCTCCACAGACAAAGCGCCTGCAGCCATCGGTACCTACTCTCAGGCCGTTAAAGTCGACAACACAGTTTACCTGTCCGGCCAGATCCCACTGAACCCGGAAACCATGGAGATGGTGACTGAATCTTTCGAAGCTCAGGCAGTTCAGGTATTCGAAAACCTGAAAGCCGTTGCCGAAGCGGCAGGCGGCAGCGTAAACGATTTTGTTAAAATTACAGTACTGCTGTCTGACCTTGAGTTCTTCGCTCAGGTTAACGAACTGATGGAAAAATACTTCGAAGCACCTTACCCTGCCCGCGCAGCTTACGCAGTTAAAGCGCTGCCAAAAGGTGCAGATATCGAAATCGAAGCGGTTATGGTTGTATAACAGGACCGTATATTAGGAGTAGCTATGGCACGAGCAGCCACCGCCACCATTAATTTGTCGGCCATTCGCCACAATTATGAGCTGGCCAAATCCATGGCACCGGAGCAACGCGCTCTGGCGATCATCAAAGCGGATGCCTACGGCCACGGTGCTGTACGTGTCGCTGAAGCACTCAGCGATATCGCTGACGGTTTCGGTGTTGCCTGTATCGAAGAAGCGGTCGAACTTCGCGAAGCGGGTGTTACCCTGCCGATTCTGCTGCTGGAAGGTTTTTTCAGCGCAGATGAACTGGAATACATTAGCGAAAATCAGCTCTGGTGCACCGTTCACAGTTGGGAACAGATCGAAGCCCTGCAGACAGCCAGCCTGAAACAGCCGATCAAAATCTGGCTGAAAATGGACAGCGGCATGCACCGGGTTGGTATTCAGCCTGCTGATTACAAAGACGCCTATTCCCGTCTGTCAGAGATGGATCAGGTCAGTGATATCGTCATGATGAGCCACTTCTCTTCGGCAGATGAGCCGGAGAAACCCGTGACTGACACCCAGATCGCCACCTTTAATCAGGCGACTGAAGGTCTGGATTCACCCGTCAGTCTGGCCAACTCTGCAGGCACCATGGAACACAACGGCGCACGTCGCGAATTCCAGCGTCCGGGCATCATGCTCTATGGCGCAACCCCGTTTATGACCTCACATCCGGTAGCCGACAAACTGCAGCCCGCGATGACCCTGAGCTCTGAAGTGATCGCTGTGCGTGAACTGGAAGCGGGTGAACCGGTAGGTTACGGCTGCACCTTCGTGTGCGACAAGCCAAGCCGGGTCGGTACGGTCGCGATGGGTTACGCCGATGGTTACCCGCGTCATGCCAAAACCGGAACACCGGTACTGGTGAATGGGCAGATGAGCCGGATTATCGGCCGTGTATCCATGGATATGCTGGCAGTCGACCTGACCGATATCGATGATGCCAAAGTAGGCAGCCCGGTTGAGTTCTGGGGCGAAAACCTGCTCGCATCCGACGTTGCGGTGCACTGTGACACCATTCCTTACACCCTGTTTACCGGCATCACCCGCCGGGTACACAAGAAATATATCTGAGGTTCAGAATGAGTATTGAACGTATCGAATCCACTGAACGCATGAGCCGTATCGTTAAGCACAACGGTACCGTTTACCTCTGCGGTCAGACCGCAGGCGAAGCCCAGTGGGATATCGCCGAGCAGACCCAGCGCTGCCTCGACAAAATTGATGATCTGCTGGCCAAAGCCGGTAGCAGCCGCAACCAGATGCTGTCTGTCACCATCTACATCCGCGATATGAAAGACTTCGCAGCCATGAACGCCGTATGGGATGCCTGGGTATCTGAGTGCGAAAAGCCGGCCCGCGCCTGCGTTGAAGCACGCATGGCCCGCCCGGAAATTCTGGTCGAGCTTTCGGTCACTGCGGCTTACTGAGCAACAGTACATCTCAGCAAGATGATCCAAGCAGCCTCCGGGCTGCTTTTTTGTTGGTTTAACCGTAAAGCCAACTGTCAGCTTTCCTGGGGCCATTCCTCTTCCGGCGGATTAGTCTCCCGATCCATTCCCCTGACCACTTTAGCTAACAGAGCGAGTAACTGTTCATAGTCCTCTTCACCCAGAATATTGATAATTCTTTCCTGCGAACCTTTGGCTGCCAGAAGCGCCTCAGCAAAAGCGGAGCGCCCTTCGGCAGTTAACCTGACTAACCTTTGTCGGGTATCACTCGGCATCGTTTTACGCTCGATATACCCCTTGGCAATCAGCTTCTTGATCACCAGTCCTGTGGTGGATTTATCAAGATCCAGCAGACGGCCGATATTAGATTGAGGCATATGGTCAACAAAGCTCAGAATAAAGAGAACATCATACTGTTGCGCTGTCAGACCGGTCTTTTCACAGGCTTTTTCAAAAAAATTACGGGTCTCGTAGAACCCTCGCCGCATCATGAAACCCGGACGTTTCAGCAACGCCTGGACGATCTCAACCTCTTGTAACTCATAGCGCATATGCAAATAGCTTCCGCAGGATTAATGTCTTTGCCCGGTAATATTAAGGGGAATCCTTACAGATAACACGCCCCGGCAACCATCAATCTGCATATGAGCAGGCTTTTTCCGGCAAAACAACTTCGGTGCACGACAAAAGAGAGGAACAGTCACGAAAAGGCTGGTTCACAGATTGCTCAACGTGCTCCCCGGTTACAACCGGTTACATGCTTTTACATCGGATTTCTTGAACTGAGGATCAGAGGGTACTAGATTTAAATCCAATATAGTATGACGTCTTACTATATCGACAAGAAACACCCAATTACGACCGCTAACGTTCTTGGATTATTCTCGTCGACGAAACAGAAGGCTCTGTCATAACGGATGCACCCCTTCGCAACCTCACTGGCAGAGCGGCAACTCAGCTTCTAACGGCAAATATTATGAAAAAAAATAAGATCAGCCTCGCCGCATGTATCTCCGCAGCTCTCCTGGCTCCAACAGCCCAGGCAGGGCTGTTTGATGATGCAACCACCACCCTCAGGTATGCGAACTACCCATGGACAGGCGACACTAAAGACAGTGCATCCGGCATCCCCACATACAAAGAGGGAGAATGGGTTCATGCACTGGAAGTGAAATACCACTCCGGATACTTCAACGATGTCATCGGCTTCGATTACGGCATCTATGGGGTCGATACTATCTCTACCAAAAGCGATGCCACTCGCACACAAAACATTGATGGCGTGAACGACGAAGGACACGGCGGCACTAATCTGGCCTACCTGAAATCGAAGTTTCAACTGGGAGACTGGGACTTACGAGCGGGCTACGGAAAAAAGCGACGGGCATTCGAAACCTATGAAGACTTCAATTACCGTATTGTCGAGGCTACCACGGTCGGGGCCGATATCAGCCTGAGTCGGGATGACCTCTCCCTCTACGCCACAGTTATTGATAAAGCCAGCCGCCGTAATCAGGACAATTTTGGCGGAGACCTTAAAACGTTCCTCGGTGAAACGATCGATAACATCTCAGTCTTCGGGCTGAAATATCAACCGTCGAAAGCATGGACCTTTAAAGCAGAGCATCTGGAAGCCAAAGATTATATCAAGCGCGATTTTCTGGGTGTGAACTACAACTACCCCCTGAACGACACGCAGAGCCTCAACCTTGATGGTCGCTTTGGCACCATGAAAGACGCCGGCGATCTCTTTGAGCGAGTCCCCCTGGGCCAGTACGCAAACGACCCCGATGGCCTCGATGCCAGTTTTAATGAACTGGCTCTCACCTTCAAAGATAAAGAGCTGGGCTATTACGCCACCCTCTGGCGTACTGACGTCAACGGCGATGACTTCAACCGAATTCTGTTCACTGAAGATCATGGGTGGTGGGCATCCCGCACACAGCTCTGGCAATGGTCCGGACTTGAAGGTGAAACCTCCTACGGTGTGAAAGCTGGCATCGATTTCAGCAAGCACAATATTCCCGGCCTTTCTCTCCACGCTACGGCTGTACGATCGAACTCTGCCGAAGGCTACGACGACTTCAGCCGGCAGGAGTTCCGTACTGTGGCCATGTACAAATTTCAGCAGCCTGTGCTGAAAGGTCTCAGCGTAGTTTGGCTGCATATCGATCACGAAGCAGAAGGTACACCTGATGGCATCCGCAGAACAGGAACCGGCGCGGGCCCAACCGCGCTGGCTCAAGGCGATGCTGACCGGATCTATATCAACTATGTGAAAAAGTTCTGAGGTGAAACCCATGAAAAAACAGATACTGGCCGCCTCGATGGCAGCAACGATCTCCGTCTCTGCTTTCGCGGCTGAGCAGAAACCGAACATCCTGTTTATTCTGACAGATAATCAGCATTCCGGTTTACTCGGCGCCTATGGCAATAAAGAGATTAAAACCCCTAATATCGACCAACTTGCTGAAGAAGGCGTCAAGTTTACCAACGCCTTTGCGGTAAATGGCATGTGCTCCCCAACACGAGCAACCCTGATGACTGGTCTGATGCCATCCCAACACGGACTTCATGACTGGCTGAACGACGAACAGATGAAGGAGTGGCCCCGAGACTGGTCGGCGGTGGCCGAATTCCGCTCCGTGCCTTATACACTGAAAGAGAACGGTTATCAGACAGCCATGATTGGCAAATGGCATCTGGGTCAACCCTGGGAACCTTCTCTGGGCTTTGACCACTGGATGACATTCACCAGTGGTCATACTCTGGATTTCTGGAACAACACGGTTATCGAAAACGGTCAGGTGACGGATATTTCAGGCCGACACATGGTGGACTACTTTGGCGATAAAGCCGTTGAGTATCTGGAAAACTATGATTCCGACAAGCCATTCTTCCTGAAAGTATCCTTTGATGGCCCCTACATGGATCCACCTACCAACATGGGGCCTGCCAAGAACCGGCACTACGAATACTACAAGAACAAACACCTCAGCTCCTTTCCCAACGAACCGGTCAGCAAAAACTACGTGGACCAGTTGGTTGAATTTGCGAAAACCGGACAGGATAAAGAGTTCCTGAACCGGATCATCAAAATGGTGATTGGCAATATGGCCGGTGATCAGGCAACACGCGCCAATATGGCTTCGCAGAACACCCTGGTCGATGACAATGTGGGCCGCCTGATGGAGACCCTGAAAAAGAAAGGGCTGTCAGACAACACCATTGTGATTTACAGCTCAGATCAGGGAGTTTACTACGGTCAACACGGCTTATGGACACATACGGTACTGAGCCAGCCATCCACCCTGCAGGAAACAGCGTTCCAGATTCCGCTGATTGTCCGAAAACCGGGTGAAGCTGAAGGCAAAACCGTTAGCAACCTGATCGGCCAATATGATATCCCGGCGACCATTCTTGATCTGGCCGGAATCAAACAAACCCTGCCGAACTCCCCGGGACGCAGTTTTTCGTCCATGCTCGGCGCCCAGAAAGTTGGCGAGATCCACGATGCGGTTTTCTATGAGCAGACGGAATCCCGCGCTATTCGAACCCAGCAATATGCATACTGGAAACGCATGGATGCTGACTTTGGTCCAAACGAGCTTTATGACATGCAGAAGGACCCTTACCAGAAAAAAAACCTGGCAGAACTGGAAGCATACCAGCCTGTCATTGCTGATCTGGACAAGAAACTGGAAGCATTTTACGCCACCTACACCGATCCGAAATATGATCTGTGGAAAGGCGGCACGGCAAAGGGAACCATCTCTTATCCCCAGAAATTCAAGCAACGTTTTGGTGATCAGTGGGAGCTGAAAACCGAAATTCTTCCTTCGTTTTCTGAGTAATACTTGAGGTCTGGTCAGGATGAAACACATGAAGTCAGTCACTCCCGTTCGCAGCCTGCTACTGTGCCTGACCAGCCTATTCTTCTCTGCAAACCCGGCCGCTGCCGACTATATCGGTTCCACCGAATGCGGGACATGCCATACAGAACAGCTTCACAAATGGCAGCAGTCTCATCATAAACAGGCGATGACACCGGTAGAGGAGATACAGCTTCCCCAATTCGATGGTCAGGTGTTTGAACTGTCTGACCGTACAATACACTTTATTAAAAAACACAACAGTTACCTTATCCGGGAACAGCAGGAGGGTCAGCACAGGGATTACCCGGTAAGATATGCGCTCGGTTTCTACCCACTGCAGCAATACCTGGTTGATGTCGGACAGGGTAAACTGCAGGTATTTGATATTGCCTGGGACAGCCGCTCCGCTGAAGCGGGCGGACAACGTTGGTTTTCAGTTAACAACGAGCCAGATCACGACAGTCTGAACTGGAAACACAGTCTGATGAACTGGAACAGCCGCTGTGCCAGTTGCCACACTACGGCCTTCAACCGCGACTACTCACCGTCCAGTGGGCGCTATAACAGCCATTGGACAGAACCTCATGTGGGTTGTGAGTCCTGCCATGGACCGGGTCGAAAGCACCTCGACTGGGCACTGGGAAAGATCGCAAACGCACCGCAAAAAGGCCTCAATTACCTTTTGTCCTCCCCACAAAACTGGAACAATCGACAACCACAGCCTAAGTCCACCGGCACACCGAATGTAAAACTGGACGAAACTGAAATCTGTTTCAACTGCCATGCCCGAAGGCAGCTACTGAAAAATGAAACCAACAATGAGCCATTTTCTGAAACATCCACACTCCGTCTTCTGGAGCCTGAACTCTACTTCCCTGACGGGCAGATAAAGGATGAAGTGTTCGTTGCCGGTTCTTTTCTCCAGAGCAAAATGTACCGGGCAGGGGTGACCTGCAGTAACTGCCATGATCCACACAACAATGAGCTGACCCAACCGGGCAATAAGATCTGTACTCAATGTCACAGCCCGCAGACCTACGACACACAGGCGCACCACCAGCATGCAGATAATTCCGGTAGCGCATGTGTCAGTTGCCATATGCCCAGTCGTACCTATATGGGTGTAGATGAGAGACACGACCATGGTTTTCAGGTGCCTGACCCGATGCTCAGCCTTCAGCTCAACACACCCAATGTCTGCGCACAGTGCCATCAAGAAGCCAGCAGCCGTGACTGGCTGAAACAACAGAGCACTCACTTTAGCTCAAAAGGTCAGCCGAATAATCTGCGCAGACGTACAGCCCATCTGCTTGCGGATCTCTGGCAACAGAAAAGAAGACCCGGCTGGCAGCAGGAATTCGAGGAACTGCTGCAGGAGAACAGCTCAGACTTTCTTAAGGCATCCCTTCTGCAGGCGGCACCGCTTAGTCTGAAGCAACCGGAGCTTGCACAACTGATCAGGGGTGAACCTTCCCTGCTGACAACAATCGCAATCAACCAGCTTCAGCAACAACCTGCCCCCGGTTTGCTGGAAAGTACACTTCAACAACTTAGCAGCAGCTCTCTCAAGGTCAGAATTTCAGCTTATCGTGCCCTTATGCCCTATAACTTAAGTTATTCACAGCAGCAGCGGTATGGCACCCTTCTGACACAAGTGGAAACTGAATACATCCGGGCTATCGAACTGAATCAGGACACGCCGATGGGCCGGACAGAACTTGCAAATTACCATCTGTTTAAAGGTCATACCGATGCCGCATTGAAACATATGCAAGAGGCTTTAAAGTCCGATCCGGGGCTGTTAATCGCTGCACTGAATCTGGCTGACCTTTACCGTCAAAAAAAACAGGACAGACGAGGACTGGAAGTGCTGATTAAAGCGCAAATACATCATCCGGATAATCATCTGCTGGCTTATTCGATCGGTTTAACCTACGTCCGGCTGAGTCAATCTGAGCCTGCCCTACAACAGCTTAAGAAAGCCTATGAGGACTCTGGCCAGCAACTGGAATTTGGTATGACACTGCTGGTCGCCATGAACACTTTTAACTACGACCGGGAAGCAAACGCTCTAAAGCATGAATTGTTAACCCGCTTCCCAGATGATCCGCGCCTGCGGCAACTTATTTATCACTAGGAAAACGAATATACGCCCCATCACAATCGTGACCGGGAAGGTCACCTTCGGCACCTTTTCAGGTGCCTTTTTTATCTGGGGTGCTTTTTTTATCTGATGTACGATGTTGATCAGGTCATCACGAGACAGGACTCATGACTGCTTTTCTTGAAATATCCATCTCTGCGGTAACGTTTTTGGTGATGTGGGTTGTCGGTTTGGAGTTGCAGTTGGCAAACCTCCGCTCTCTTTCAAAGCAGAGTCTGGCCGTAATCAGCGGCACCCTGGCTCAAATCATTTGCCTTCCTGCTCTTACACTTCTGATGATCGCCGTCAGCCACCCCCCCACTGAAATTGCAGCGGGGATGCTACTGGTCTCACTTTGTCCGGGTGGAGCAGTTTCGAATTTTTATACCTTGCTGGCCAAAGGAGATATCGCTTACTCGGTCAGTCTCACGATTATCTCAACACTCAGTAGCCTGCTTTCACTGCCCTTGTTGTTCAACCTGTTCAGTCCTGCATTTATCGCTGCCCCCAATCCAATCATCCTGCCTGTGGGGCAAACCGTGGAGCAACTTTTTTATCTACTGATAACCCCCTTAGCCCTGGGTATGCTTTGCAATTTCTTCTGGCCAGGTCTGACTCATCGCTGTCTGCGATTGTTAAAAATCAGCGCCGCAGTGTGCCTGCTTAGTCTGGTTGCCCTGATCTTTCTGAGTAAAGGCCCGGCCCTGACTCAGTTTATCTCTGATGTATTTACAACGTCACTGATCTTCACCTTATCTGCGTTGGGCCTTGGACTGCTTGCAGGAAAACTGCTCAACCTGAGGCGGGAGCAGATCATTGCGATAGCCATCGAATTCCCTTCCCGTAATCTGGCCATCGCTACGGCAATTGGTCTTAACCTTCTGCAACAGAGCAACGCTGTTCTGTTTGCAGCCGCCATGTTTGTATTGCAGCTACCGGTTTTTATTTGTGTGATTCTTGCCACCTGGGGAATTAACAAAAGACCAGAATAAGCTCCCTGTTAAGCCGGTGCTTTTTGCCTGTTCTTCGGGGTGTTAAGGTGTTCATTAAAAAAACGGCCTGCTGCGTTGTTTCTGAGAATCTGCCATGAAAAAAATCATTATTCTGCTTCTGATCCTGATCGCCGTGTGGAAGTTTTCTCAGCCGGGTGAGGTGTCCACCGGCCCCGGGGTGATGGCAGAAGATATTCCGCTGCAGGTTGATCTGCCGCCCGGCGTCATTGCTGAAGTGGATGATTATCAGATCAACCAACTGGCGGAGTTTCGGATCAAAGCCAAAGTGTTAGGGCGTGAAGATTACACGCTGGACCGGGAAGCCGACCTCTCCCCTACTGATCTGGCACTGGGCTGGGGAAGGATGTCGGATGAAACGGTGCTCGCCGAGGTGGATATCTCACAGTCGGGGCGATTCTATTTCTGGCGGGTGGAGTCGTTCCCGATTCCGCGTCAGGAGATTGTCAGCTCCAGCGCCAATATGCATCTGATCCCCGCATCCGGCACGGTCAAAAGCGAAATCGATTCAGTCCGCCGCGGCGATATTGTGGAGATTAAAGGTTATCTGGTAGAAGCCCGCTCACAGGCCGATGGCTGGCGCTGGCGCAGTTCACTGACCCGCAACGACAGCGGCGCCGGAGCCTGTGAACTGATCTGGGTTGAGCAACTGAATATCGTCACCCCCTGAGCGCTGAATGATACCGCGGCTTCAGAGTCCGCCCCGGGTCAGGGCTGCCGGGTCGAGCAGCGTTTCCAGCGTCTCTCGTGTCAGATCTGTTTTCTCCACCGCCACATCAATCACCGGTCTGCCCTGCTGATAGGCGGCCTTCGCGATTTCAGCGGCTTTCATGTAACCAATCACCGGATTCAGAGCGGTTACCAGAATCGGATTACGTGCCAGCGCCTGACTGATCTGCTCCTCATTCACCCGGAAGCCGGCAATGGCCTTGTCGGCGAGCAACCGGCTGACATTCGCCAGCAGCTCAATACTGCTGAGCAGATTACTCGCCACCAGCGGCAACATGACATTCAGCTCAAAATTACCCGACTGCCCTGCTACGGTGATTGCGGCATCATTACCGATCACCTGCGCCGCGACCATCGCGGCTGCCTCGGGAATCACCGGGTTAACCTTACCCGGCATAATGGATGAGCCCGGCTGCAAGGCTTCCAGCTCAATCTCTCCCAGCCCCGCCAGCGGGCCTGAATTCATCCAGCGCAGGTCGTTGGCGATCTTCATCATGGCCACAGCCGTTGTTTTTAACTGGCCGGAAAGCGCCACCGCTGTATCCTGCGAGCCGATCCGGGCAAACAGATTATCCGCCGGTTTAAAGGCCAGCCCGGTCTGTTCACTTAACGCGGCACAGAAACGCGCCGAAAACTCAGGATGCGCATTGACCCCGGTACCCACCGCGGTGCCACCCTGTGCCAGACTCTGCAGCTCCGGCTGCAGTTGATGCAGTAACCCGATGCACTGCCGAATCTGCGCTGCCCAACTGAGTAAACTCTGGCTCATGCGTACCGGCATCGCGTCCATCAGATGGGTACGGCCGGTTTTCACAAAGCGATCCACTTCAACTGCTTTCTGTTCTGTTACCTGCAACAGGTGGTTCAGCGCTGGCAGCAGTTGCTCTGCCAGCTCAACCGAGGCACTGATATGAATACTGCTGGGGATCACATCGTTACTGCTCTGGGCATAATTGATATGGTCATTGGCCGAGACCGCCGCGCCGTAACGCCGACTGGCCAGCGTGGCCAGTACCTCGTTGGCATTCATATTCGAGCTGGTGCCGGAGCCGGTCTGGAAGATATCTACCGGAAAATGCTGCATCAGTGCATCATCTGTCAGCAGCTCTGTCACCGACGCTGTGATCGCCTCAGCCATCGCCACAGGAATCAGCCCCAGATCCGCATTGGCCCTCGCAGCCGCAGACTTAGCCTGCAACAGCGCGCGGATAAAGGCTTCGGGCATCGGCTGGCCACTCACGGGAAAGTTATTAACCGCGCGTTGAGTCTGAGCCGCATAGAGGGCCTTTGCCGGAACTTCCAGCTCGCCCATGCTGTCTTTCTCGATACGTACCTTACTCATGCCGGCCTCCCCGGAGCAGGCGGTAACCTGCGCCTCGAATTATTAATAATGATTCTCATTTTTATATAGAAAAACAGCGTAAGTCAATCTCTGCGCTGTGCCCCGTCTAATCGCTTCAGCTCAGCTACACTAAAACAAACTCAACTGTTGCAGATGTCGATGTACTCTATCCTGATCACGCTCTGGCTATTGCTCTTCCCTGTGGCCAGCTTCGCCAGTGAACCGCCCACGGTTAACTATAGCTATGCCGGGAAAACAATGAGCTTCATAGGCTCCAGAACACCCCACGGCTACCTTTACAACCCGGACGGAGAACAGACAGTGGAGCTGGCAACGCTCGACTGGCCTCCCTATATCGGTGAACAGTTATGCAATAAAGGCTGGAGCTTCCATCTGGCCGTCGCTGTTCTGACCAGCCAGAACTACCGGCTTATCATTCGTTTTATGCCCTGGCCAAGAGCCGTTCATCAGGTGGAAGCCGGGCGGATGGACATTCTCTACCCGGAGTATGAAATCAGTGAAACCACCCGTTCCGAGCATCTTACAGACCGCTTCCGGCTTTCGCTGCTGGCACTCTCAGATCCCTTTCCCGGGGGTGAGGTCGTTTTAATGAAACGTCGCGGGAGCTTTACCCACTTTACCGGCGAGCTGGAACAGTTACGGGGCCTGAAAATTGGCGTTGTCCGTGGCTACCAGAACACACCGGAGTTTGATGCGATGATGGAACGTGGCGAGTTTACGGCGGTGGAAGCGGTTAACGATCTGCAATTGATGAAGCTGCTGGACGCCGGGCGGGTGGATCTGGTTGTCGGCGACCCCAAAGTGCTGCGTCACCGGGTGATACATTCCTCCCTGAGTCAGGCCGATAAACAGCGAATTCTGCAAACCACCGCTCAGGTTAATCCGGCGTTGCGCTACAATCGCCTGCACTTTTCAGTGAGCCGGAAGAACGCCAACTGGCCGGAACTGTTGCAACGGATCAACACCGCGCTGGAGACACTGAATCGCAGCGGTGAACTGGACCGGTTGATTGCAGACAACAGCAGTTGCCGTTAACCCTGCTGCTTGAGCAACTCAACAAATGCGTCTTCGGGCAGCGGTTTACTGAAGAAGAAGCCCTGCCCTTCGGTACACTGCAGACTTTTCAGGAACTCGACCTGAGCTTCAGATTCGATACCTTCCGCAATCACGCTGAGGTGCATACTCTGCGACATCGCGACAATCGCCTGGGTGATCGCACGGTCGTTTTCATCCTCTTCAAGATCAAGGATAAAGGAGCGGTCGATTTTCAACTTGTTAATCGGTAGCTGCTTCAGATAACTCAATGATGAATAGCCGGTGCCAAAATCATCAATCGCCAGACTGATACCGGTAGCCTTTAACTTGGTCAGCTCCGCGCTCATCTGCTGCGGGTTTTCGATCAGGCTGCTTTCAGTGATCTCCAGTTCCAGTGCCGCCGGGTAACAACCGCTGCTCTGCAGCACCTCCTGCACCACGCCTACCAGATCGGTATTCATCTGCTGGCTGGCGATATTGACCGCCACTTTAGGGATGTAGATCCCCTCCTCCTGCCATTGAGCCAGTCGGTTGCAGACCTCGCGGATCACCCACTCACCAATCGGAACAATCTGACCGCTGGCTTCAGCCATCGGAATAAAGCTGTCCGGGGGTATCAATCCGCGCTCCGGGTGGAACCAGCGTAGCAGCGCCTCCGCACCAATCAACTCTCCGGTAAACAGGTTGTACTGCGGCTGATAGTAGATCCGGAACTGGCCTTTATCCAGCGCCTCACGCATCTCCTCGGTGATCGTAAAGCGCTGGGAAACCGCTTCAGTCAGGGCCGGAGTATACAGACAGTAGCGGTTACGCCCCTCTCTCTTGGCCTCATACATAGCTGAATCGGCGTTACGCAACAGAATTTCGGCACTGTCACCATCTTCGGGGAACAGGCTGATCCCCACGCTGGCGGTCACGTAATAGTCATTTCCCTCAATCCGGAAGGGCTGACGGAACGCTGCCAGTAACTGTTCTGCCAGCCGGCCAGCCTCCTCAGGTTCATTCAGCAGCCCGGTGATCACGGTAAACTCATCGCCCCCCAGACGGGCCACGATATCTTCATCCCGCACGGCCTCCCGCAGACGCTCAGAGACCTGACAGAGCAACTCATCACCGGCCGAGTGACCGAGGGTGTCGTTGATCTCCTTGAAGTGATCCAAATCGATAAACAGCAGCGCAGCCGTGGCCTGATGATGAAGGGTATGGCTGATCATCAGCTCCAGTTGAGTCGAGCCATGTAAGCGGTTCGGCAACGAAGTGAGATGGTCATGAAACGCCCGGTGGCGCAGTTCATCTGCCTGCCGGTTGAGGCCATCGATCATACTGTTGACGCTGACCGCCAGCCGTTTGAACTCGGTAAAGTGGATATCGCTGCCCTTCAGCCGGGTCCAGGTATCCACCGAACGTTCCAGGTTGTTCTGGAACATTCTCAGGTTGTGTGCCAGACGGCGGCCGATGGCAATCAGTACCACCGCCACCGCCAGCACCGCCAGCAGTAACACCAGTATCGTACCGAAATTGCGCTGCTGCATCAGGCTCAGGTAGAGCGTCTCCCGCTCATCCAGACGCTGGTCGATGGTATCCAGATACGCGCCCGCACCAATAAACAACTGCCACTCATCAATTCCCAGCACAAACGAGATCTTTTCTGCCTCAACCCCCTCTGCTTTCTCCCAGGTGTACTGAGTAAAGCCACCTTCGGGCTGGCTCTGTGCCAGTCGGGCATTCTCCTGTACCACCTTACGCCCCCGGGCATCGGTCACCTCCCAGATATTTTTCCGGCCGGCAAAATACTCGCCATTGGTCACGTAGAGATCGCCCTGATAGGAGTTGATAAAGAAGTACCCCTCCTCTTTCAGGCCAAAGCTGTCTGCGGCGATCTCACGGAAGATCTGCGCTTTCACCTGCTCCTCAAAATGGACCAGATAATCGCCGCTGCCGATGATCATACCGTAGGGCTTAAACAGCTTTACGTAGCTGTATTTGCGGGAGAGTTCATCCTCACCCGGCTGATACCAGTCGTATTCAACAAAGCCTTGGTCAGAAGCCGTGACGATATTGATCATCTCCTCCAACAGGGCCTGAATCGCCGGCGGGAAGATATCCGCCACCTGCTGCCCTTCAAACTCGGGACGTGGCGGGTAGAGATACTCAAGGCCGCTCAATGAGGTAATAAAGTAGTAGCCACGGCCCTGATTGAAGCGCACCTCACGCAAGGCGGCGACGATCATCTGCTTTATTTCCTGATCGCTGCGCTGGCCATGATAGGTCTGGTAGATCCCCTCAGCGACTCCGTAGGCGTAGTCCACCCGGCGTTTAAGCGCTATGCGCATCGCCTCTTCAGCCTGAGCTTTTTTGCGCAGTATCAGGGCTTTGGCACGGGTCACTTCTGAGCGGAGCTGCTCTCGCTGCTGTTCAAGGAAAGCTTCGGCATAGCGCTGCTTATCCTCTTCAAGATGGCGGTCTTCACTGGCGGTCCAGATATAGCCAACCAGCACCAACGCAGCCAGAATCACAATTCCCACGGGCACAAGTGAGCTCAGAACGCTGTTGCCCAGCGGAATTCCCAGAAAACGGTGTCGGTGACTAAACAATCTTGCTGCTCCGGTAAAACTTAGGGCACCTGTGAAAACATCCTGTTAGCGCTCTGTAAACCCTGAAGTCTATCCCTGAAGCCAGAGTGTCGGTACGACGGTTGTTGGCAGATTTCTGAGCCGTCCAGTTTATTGAAGAATTGTTACAGATTACCAAAAGGATTTGATTTGTCCGCAGATTTTTTCAACCAGCAGCTAAACTTTACTTCTCAGAGCATAGCCGGACACTCCGATGCAACCGATAGAATACCTTGCCTTTGCCTGCCCCTACTGCAGCGCCGAAAACCAGTTGGCTGTTGATACCAGTTGTGATCTGGAGCAAAACCTGACTCAGGATTGCGAGCGTTGTTGTCAGCCGGTTGAATTCCGGGTGGGTCTGGCGCAAGGTGAACTGCAACTGGAGATACGCAGAGAACAGGAGTAACCGCATGAGTCTGCAACAGATGTTCGCCCGCTATGCCCGCGACCTGCCGGCGGCAGAACTGATCTGGATCGGCATACGGCCGGAACGAAAACAACCGATGCAGGCGCTGGATCAGGTATATGCCTGGCAGGGCTCAGGGCTGGAAGGCGATCACCGCTGCAGCAAAACCTCCGGCTCAGCGCGACAGGTAACCCTGATCTCGGCCGAGTTTATCAGTCAGATCGGCCTCTACTGCGGCATTCCCGAACCGGACCCGGGCACATTGCGACGCAATCTGGTGGTCCGCGGCATCAACCTTAACGCCCTGCGCTACCAGCAGTTCCGCATCGGCGAGGCGCTGTTTGAAGCCACCGCGCTGTGTCACCCCTGCTCACGCATGGAGCGTGCTCTGGGCCCCGGCGGCGTAGCAGCGATGCTCGGTCATGGCGGGCTGTGCTGTAAAATTCTCAAATCCGGCGAAATAAAACTCGGCGATCAGCTAGAGGTGTTATACAAACAGCCGGCGCTGTTTTAAGCTCTGTTTTTTCGTTAACACCGAGATCGATATGTTCGCATTTTTTGAAAGGCTGATTCCTGCCTTTCCACCGGCTGAACCGGGCCAGCCGCCACAGGGATTGTTTGCATTTTGTCGTCATTACACCCGGGGATCAGAGTGGCCTTTACTGCTGATGTCTCTGCTCACCGCCACTATTGCGATTCTGGAGGTGACCCTGTTCGGCTTTATGGGCAAGCTGGTCGACTGGCTGTCGGACCACGACCCGGCGACCTTTCTCGAGCAGGAAGCATCCACCCTGTTACTGATGAGTCTGGTACCGCTGGTGGCATTGCCGGCCGCGGGCTTGCTGCACTCGCTGATCACTCATCAGACCCTGCTCGGCAACTATCCGATGTCGATCCGCTGGCTGGCACACCGCTATCTGCTGCGTCAGAGCGTTTCTTTCTATGCCAATGATTTCGCCGGACGCATCTCCACCAAAGTGATGCAGACGGCGCTCTCGGTCCGGGAAACGGTGATGAAACTGCTCGATGTGATGATGTTCGTCGCCGTCTATTTCTTTGCCATGCTGTTTCTGGTCGCCCAGTCCGACTGGCGCCTGACCCTGCCAATGGCGATCTGGCTGCTGCTCTACATCGGCATTCAGAGCTACTTTGTGCCGCGCCTGAAACGGATCTCCACCGCCCAGGCTGACGCCCGTGCGATGATGACCGGCCGGGTGGTTGATTCCTATGCCAATATCGCCACCGTTAAACTGTTTTCCCACACCAACCGTGAGGCGGAATACGCCCGCGAAGGGATGGATCAGTTTATGGATACGGTGTATGTGCAGATGCGTCTGGCTACCGGCCTGAATATGAGTGTGCAGTGCATCAACCATCTGCTCTCCTTCTCTGTCGCCGCGCTGTCGATCTGGCTCTGGCTGCATGAATCGATCTCGGTCGGTGCCATCGCCATCGCTATTGCGCTGGCCCTGCGCCTCAACGGGATGGCCCACTGGATAATGTGGGAGATCAGTGCACTTTTCGAAAATATCGGCACCGTAGCAGACGGTATGAGCACCCTTTCCAGACCACTGGAAATATCCGATCGCCCCGGTGCCCGCGCGCTTGAGGTGGAGAAAGGCGCCATCCACTTTGATCAGGTGGGTTTTCACTACGGGGAGAATAAACGCATCATCGAACATCTGGATCTGCAGATTAAACCCGGCGAGAAAGTAGGCCTGGTGGGACGCTCCGGCGCGGGTAAATCCACCATCATCAACCTGCTGATGCGCTTCTTTGATGTGGAACAGGGTGCCATCCGCATTGATGGTCAGGATATCCGCGAGGTCACGCAGGATTCACTGCGGGCACAGATCGGCATGGTGACTCAGGACACCGCCCTGCTGCATCGTTCCGTGCGGGAAAACATCCTCTACGGCCGCCCGGATGCTTCCGAGGAAGCGATGATCGAAGCGGCGAAAAAGGCCGAAGCGCATGAATTTATCCTCGGCCTGACCGACCCGGAAGGACGCAGCGGCTACGATGCCCATGTGGGTGAACGCGGGGTTAAACTGTCCGGCGGACAGCGGCAGCGTATTGCCATCGCCCGGGTATTGCTCAAGGACGCGCCGATCCTGATTCTCGATGAAGCAACCTCAGCCCTCGACTCCGAAGTCGAAGCGGCGATACAGGCCAGCCTGTATAAACTGATGGAAGGTAAAACCGTGATCGCGATTGCTCACCGTTTGTCGACCATCGCCGCGCTGGATCGTCTGGTGGTGCTGGATAAAGGCGATATCAATGAACAGGGCAGTCACGCTGAACTGGTTGCGAGTCAGGGAATCTACGCTCAGCTCTGGGCCCACCAGACCGGAGGCTTCCTCGGAGAAGACTAGCTCAGGGATGGGCCGTGCGCTGAACCTGTTTCAGCGCCAGTCCTGCAGATGGTAGCGGGCCAGAATCCGGGCCAGCTCGCCACTGGCCCGCAGTGCTTCAACACCCTCGGAAAGCAGCCGGGCAAACGTTTCTGAACGCGGGTCCGAAGGAGAGAAAGCAATATAAGCCGGCAGGGGCTCACCCAGAGTGCCGGCCACGGTAAACGCCTCTTCCAGTTCCATCTGACTGGCGGTATACCAGAACACCAGATCGGCTTCGACAAACGCATCCAGCCGCTGTTTATGCAGCATCCTGATACCCCGCTGCAGCGGTTTTTCGCTGCCGCTGAGCAGCGTCACAGGGTTGCTGTCTGAAGCCAGATAACGACTCAGTTCAGCGCCGTAATCATAACCATTGATAGCCCCCAGACGCACCTCTCTCAGGGAGTGCACACCACGGTAGCGCCATGGATTTTCCCGCCGTACAAACAACGAGTTCTGCAGCAACGCCAGCTCCTGCTGCGGAAAGATAAAATCCCGGGCATCGCCGGGAAAAGCCCCGAGAATCGCATGAAAACTACCCTTGCGCGTTTCCTGAACCGCCCGAGACCAGTTGGTCTCAATATACTCCACCTCATAGCCCAGCGGTTCGAACACCCGCTGTGCCACCTCGACCATAAAACCGGGCCGGTCCGAACCGGATTTACAGTTCAGGGGACACCAGTTATCCGCTGCAAACCGAAGCTTTTCAGCCTGTGCAGTGGTCACGGTTAAACAGAAGAGAAGCGCGGTAAGGCGCCATAACAGAGGGAACATCGATTACCCGAGTGAATTGAACAATCACTCAAACTCTAATACAGCCGGGATTAATCCTCAACCAGCCGAGTATGCCTCAGTGCAATCGAGCCTGTAACGAAAAAATCCCCCGGCAGAGAGGGCCCCTGACCGGAGGAAAAAAGGGAATCAGTTAGCCCTGATCCCTTTGCCATAAGCGATGGGCCATAACGCCCTGTGCGGTTTCCACCACCTCGGCGGCATCCAGACACTGATCTTCGCGATACCGGCGACCAATGATCTGCACCCCGACAGGCACGCCCTGAAAGAGGTGCGTAGAGATCGTCGCGGCGGGCAGGCCGAGCATATTCATATTCGCCATATACAGGTATGAAAGCAGAGTTTCCGCGGCACGTGCCGGGCTTTTCTCATCTTCACCGCGAGGATAAGGCGGTTGCAGAATCAGCGGTGTCAGCACCAGCGCATACTGTTCCTGAAATAGATTCCAGTCGCGCAGAATACTGTTCCGTGCCGCCATGGCAGCCAGCATACAGTCCCGGTCCAGATGCTCCGAAACCGAGTAATACCCCTGCATGATCTGCTTCAGAGTATCGCTGCCATAACGGTCGATACTTCCCGGGCTTAACTGACGGAAATCGGTAAACAACAGATCACGCCAGATCTTATTGGTCTCTTCAACCCGGGGAGCCTCAACCTCCTCGATGATATAGCCCGCATCCTGCAGCGCCTTCGCCGCCAGATCCAGCGCTTTCAGCACTTCAGGATGAATCGGCAGGCCATAGCTTTCACGGCACAACGCCACCCGCACAGGCCCCTTTTCCTGCGGTCCGAAAAACGGTGCTGGCACCCAGTTTGGATCACGAACATCACGCTGTGAAATCACCTCCGTTGCCAGACGCACATCTTTCACTTCACGGGCGATAATCCCCTGAACCGACATCAACTGCGACAGGAAAGGACGCTCCTCGCTCCCCGTCGGGTTGTAAGCTGGCACCCGGCCTAAGGTTGGCCGCACCGTGGTGGTACCGCAACAGTAAGACGGGCAGCGCAGCGAACCGCCAATGTCGTTACCGTGCGCAATCGGCCCGTAGCCCATCAACGTGGCTGCTGCGGCGCCACCGGAGGAGCCACCGCAGGTTATGTTTTCATCCCAGGGATTCAGAGTCAGGCCGTGCAGCGGATTGTCGGTCTGCCAGCGGATACTGAACTCTGGCGCATTGGTACGGCCGATCAGTACGGCCCCCGCTTCATTCAGATGCCGTGTGACCGGCGCATCACTGCCGGCGATCAGGTTTTTGTAAGCGGCAACGCCGTTATCGGTGGCATAGCCCTCCTGATCAATGTTCACTTTGATGGTGGCCGGTACCCCAAACAACGCACCGGTTGCCTGCTCCGGTTCACGGGCCAGTTGATTATCGAGCTGCCGGGCGCGCTGCAGCGCCGGTTCGCTCTGTTCCACCACCACCGCATTGATCCGCGGATTGGTCTGCTGCATCCGTTCCAGCGTTGCAGTGACTGCCTCTTCACATGAGAGCTCACGCGTTCTGATCGCACTCGCCAGATCACAGGCACTCCACTGCCAAAGTGGTCGACTCATTGTCAGACTCCTTTTTCAGATTCAGTAGCCGGGTTACCCGCCCCGTTGGCGCAGCAACCCGGTTGGTTAACACGCCTGATTGAGCACAGCACTCAACAGCACATTACAACCCGCGGCCAGATCTTCCGCTTTGGCCCGCTCCAGCTCGTTATGGCTGATACCATCCTCACAGGGCACAAAGATCATTCCGGTCGGCGCAACCCGCGCCACGTAGCAGGCATCGTGCCCGGCCCCGCTGACAATATCCCGATGACTGTAGCCCAGCGCCTGCGCTGCCTGACGCACAGACGACACGCAGTCCTCCGCAAACGGCACCGGCGGTGAGTACCAGATCTCTTCCAGTTGCAGCTCCAGCCCCAGTTCAGAAGCCATCTGATCACAGTAAGCGCGGAATTTGGCATCCATCTCACTCAGCACCGAATCATCCGGGTGACGCAGATCCACAGTAAAAAACACCTCTCCGGGGATTACATTGCGGGAGTTCGGGAACACCTGCATCAGGCCCACGGTAGAACAGGCCAGCGGACCATGTTCCAGACCGATCTGATTAACCCTGTCCACCACCCGGGCGCTGCCAACCAGCGCATCTTTACGCCGCAGCATCGGTGTTGGCCCGGCGTGCGCTTCCTGACCGGTGATTGTCAGCTCATACCAGCGCTGTCCCTGAGCATCGGTGACGACCCCGATGGTGGTCTCTTCTGCTTCCAGAATCGGCCCCTGCTCAATATGTGCTTCAAAGTAAGCCTTCACCGGTTTACCTACCGGCTGATCACCGGCGTAACCGATACGGGCCAGCTCTTCGCCAATGGTTTTGCCATCCAGATCGGCCCGGCTGAGGCCGTATTCCAGATCAAACACCCCGGCAAAGACACCGGAGGCCACCATTGCCGGCGGGAATCGAGACCCCTCTTCATTGGTCCAGATCGCCGCTTCCACCGGTGCTTCGGTTTCAATGCCGTGATCATTCAGGCTGCGGATCACTTCCAGACCGGCCAGCACCCCGTAAACACCGTCAAACTTACCGCCGGTGGGCTGTGTATCGATATGACTGCCCATCAGTACCGGTGGCAACGCATTGTTGCGCCCGGCACGACGGGCAAAGACGTTACCCATCTGGTCGATGCGGATCGTACAACCCGCTTCTTTACACCAGCTCACGAACAGATCCCGTGCCTGCTGATCCAGATCGGTCAGGGCCAGACGACAGCAGCCGCCTTTTTCGGTGCCGCCGATCTCTCCCATCGCCATCAGGCTGTCCCAGAGACGCTGTTCATTGGTTGTTATTCTGCTCATCTCAATCATCCCCAAAGGTTCCTCTAGCTCCCGGTCCTCAGACCGAGAGGTATTTCTGTTTGATGGTTTCCGCTTCATCGGAGGAGAAATCCTCGCGCTTCGCTTCATAAATCAGCCGGCCCTGCTCAAGAATGTAATGGCGGTCGGCGAGCACTTCACACACCCGCAGGTTCTGCTCCACCAGCAGGATCGAGATACCGCTCTGCTTGATCTTTTTCAGGATCTCAACGATCTCTTTGACGATGACCGGCGCCAGCCCTTCAGAGGGTTCATCCAGCAGCAGCACCCGCGGGTTGTTCAGCAAAGCACGGGCCAGTGCCAGCATCTGCTGTTCACCACCGGAGAGCTGACCGCCGCCGTTCTTACGCCGCTCCTGCAGACGCGGGAACAGCTCGTAGATATCCGCAATCGACCAGGGAGAATTGCGCTGCTGGGCGATCTTCAGATTCTCCTCCACAGTGAGATCCTGAAAGATATCGCGCTGTTCCGGCACCAGACAGAGCCCGTCCGCCGCCGTTTTATGGGTGGCCTGACCGAGAATCTCCTGACCTTTGTAACGCACCGAACCGGTGGCATTTTTCACCAGCCCCATAATGCTCAGCAGGGTGGTGCTTTTACCGGCACCGTTTCGCCCCAGCAGGGAGACCAGTTCGCCCTCCCCGACATTGATGGAGAGGTCAAACAGAACATGGCTTTTGTCATAGAATGAGTTGATATTTTCCAGTACCAGCATGCTTAAAGCTCCTCTCCCAGATAGGCCAGTTTTACCTTTTCATTGGCGGCGACTTCCGCCGGTGTGCCGTCGGCGATCACTTCACCGTTCTGCAGCACCGTCACCCGGTCGCAGACCTCCGATACCAGCCCCACGTTATGCTCGATCAGCAGAATGGTGCAGATTTTGCGCAGGTTACGGATCAGATTGATCACCTGAGGAATGTCGTCCACCCCCATCCCGGACGTAGGCTCATCCAGCAGCAACAGACGTGGCCGGGCCATCAGCGCCATCCCGATCTCCAGCATCCGCTGCTGACCGTGAGACAGCGTCTCGGCGGTTTTCTCCGCCATATGGCTCATGCCCAGACGTTCCAGTACCTCATGGGCGTGGAAAGTATCGGGGCCGTCATGGGGCACCGGGTGCCAGAACGCCATCGCCCGGGACGGGTTCAGGGCCTGACCGGAGAGACGCAGGTTTTCCAGCACCGTCAGTTCCGGAAACAGCGAGGTGATCTGGAACGACCGGCCGATCCCGAGACCGGGGCGGTCATGCTCCGCTTCGCCGGTAATATCATCCTCTTCGAACAAAATCCGGCCTTCACTGGTGCTGGTCGCCCCGGCCAGACAGTTAAACAGCGTGGTTTTACCGGCACCGTTGGGACCGATGACCGCATGTACCGTATCTCCCATCACCTGCAGGTTGACGTCCCGATTGGCATAGAAATCACCGTAGCGCTTCGACAGGGACTGGACTTCAAGAATCGGCTCAATCATGGCTCACCTCCGCCTTTTTCAGCTCGTCGTTACGATTACGGTTACGGAAACCTTCCCAGAGCAGGGTCAGGCCAGACCACAGACCGCCACGGGCAAACAGCATCACAAAGATCAGCAACAAGCCCAGCAGTAACATCCAGCGCGGCCAGATATCCGACAGCAGTTCGGTCGCTACCAGATAAACACCGGCCCCCACAATCGAGCCATACAGCGAACCCAGACCACCGAGTACACACATAAAGATGATCACTTCACTGGTTTCCAGATCGATATTGGAAAGCGGCGCAAAGTTCAGCAGCATCGCATACAACGCACCGGCCAGCGCCGTGACAACCCCAGAGAAAGCGAACACCGCTATCTTGTAGAGACGCACCTGATAACCGACCGCAATGGCGCGGCGTTCATTCTGTTTGATCGCCTGCAGTACGGAACCCAGCGGGGAGTCCACCAGCCGCTGCAGGAAGACAAAGCTGGCGATAAAGACCAGCGCCACCCAGCCATAGAAAGTCCAGTCATTTTCCAGACTGATCGACGGGATAATCCAGAAATCCAGAGCCGCGCGCGGTACGTCCAGCATGCCGTCTTCACCGCCGGTCACCCCTTCTGCCATGTAGGCAATGAAGTAACCGAGCTGACCGAACGCCAGGGTCAGCATGACGAAGTAGATCCCCTGACGACGGATCGAGAGGAAGCCGACCAGCACCGCGAGTGCGCCACCGGCGAGCAGTGCAAACAGCAGTACCGGCAGCATACTGGAGTCCCAGTGGATCGCCGCCAGACTGGCGACATAGGCACCCGTACCAAAGAACAGTGCCTGACCAAACGGCAGCAATCCGGTATAACCCAGCAGCAGGTTGCAGCCGATCGCCGCCAGCGCAAAGATCAGCACCTCAGCCGCCAGAATCGGGGACTGCAGAATCAGCGGCAGCAAACAGGCGATCGCAGCCGTCGCAATCAGATGAACAGAGATAGAAGTATGTCGGTTCATGGCTTATGCCCTCCCGAACAGGCCGTTAGGCCGCAGTAGAATAATCATCGCCATCACGGCATAGATCATGATGTTGGTGCCTTCCGGCCAGATGCCCGCAGACAGGCTCTGCACCAGACCGACCACCATGGCCCCCGCCAGCGCGCCGGGGAAGCTGCCCATACCGCCAATCACGACCACCACAAAAGCAATACCCAGTGCCTCAGCGCCCATAAAGGCATCCGCACCACGGATTGGCGAGATCAACGCACCGCCGAGCCCGGCCAGCGCAACCCCGAGTACAAACGTGGCGGAGAACAACAGGTTGGAGTTAAGGCCCAGCAGGGACACCATTTTCGCGTTTTCACTACCCGCCCGGATCATGATGCCGAAGCGGGTACGATCCAGCATCAGCCAGATCAGCAGGCCGACAACACAGGTCACCGTGATCACGAACAATCGGTAGTACGGGTAAACAAAGTCGCCAAGAATCAGTACCCCGGAGAGCGCTTCCGGTGGCGTAATCGGCTTTGGAACCGTACCCCAGAGCAGCAGGATGATCTCACGCAATACCAGCATGACGCCGATGGTGATCAGGATCTGGGTCGGATGATCAAAAGCATACAGGCGGCGGATCAGTGTACGTTCCAGCGCCAGCGCGATCAGGCCGACCAGAATCGGGGCGACCAGCAGACCCACCCAGTAGTTACCGCCCCAGTCGATGATCTGGAAGCAGAAATAAGCCCCCAGCGCATACAGCGAACCGTGGGCGAAGTTAACGAAATTCATCATTCCGAAAATAATGGTCAGCCCTGCCGCCATGAGGAAGTAGATCATCCCCAGCGCCACGCCATTCAGAATTTCAAACAGATAAATACTCATGAGCAATGACTCTTTACGCATTCCCGGGGTTGTTGTTGCTTGCAGCAGGCAGACCGGTAGCGGCCCGCTGCCAGAACAGGAAACAAAAAACCTCAGGTTTGATAAAACGGGCCGGAACCAGCCCTGAAACACCCTCCGCCATTCAAAGCGGAGGGCGGGCAAACAGGATTAAATACCCATGTTGCAACCGGTTTTATCCGCTGCGACAAAGTATTTATTGGTTGCCACGATGTCAGCAAAATCGCTGGAATCGGTCATTGCAGCTTCCCCCTTACCCTGCAGCAGGTAGAAGCTTTTCTCGATCTGGTGATCCGCGGTGCGCACCACCTCTTTACCGGTGACACCTTCATAGTTCAGGCCTTCCAGATGGGTCCGCACTTTCATCGGATCGTTACCCACGGCACGAATGGAATCGATCATCAGCTTGGACATCTGATAGTAGTGCGCCATCGGGTAGGTCGGGGTTTCACCCAGTTTTTCCTGAGCCAGCTTCACCAGCTCCTGGTTGGCCGGGTTCTGATCTTCATGCCAGTACTGAGAGCCGAAATAGAGACCATCGGAAACGGTTGAGCCCAGTGTACGCATCTGGTCCAGACCGTTACTCCACACCAGCAGGATCTTCATGCGGTTTTTCATGCCGAAGTTCACCGCCTGCTGGATGGTTGCAGTCGCCTGAGAACCAAAGTTATGCAGTACCAGCAGGTCAGGCTTGGCCGCCATCGCCTGCGTCAGGTAGCCGGAGAACTCTTTCTCTTTGAGCGAGTGGTAGCTGTTGCCGACCAGCTCTACGCCACGCTCCTCAGCCACCATTTTGGTGTTTTCCAGCATCGCATCACCAAACACATACTGCGGGGTGATACTGTAGATACGCTTGATTTCAGGGTACTTGTCCAGCAGTGGACGCAGGCTGGCATTAACCGCGCCATAGGTTGGCGCCGACCAGCGGAAAGTTGCTTTGTTACACTCAATGCCGGTGATCTCATCCGCACCACTGCCGGTCATGTAAACACCGCCGGTCCGGTTAACCTCTTTACCCACGGCCAGTGCTGTCGAGGAGAGTGTGGAACCGACAAAGTAGCGGCCCTCATCTTCCGCAATAATCGACTTCACCTTACGTGAGGCTTTACCCGCATTACTTTCGGTATCGACAGTCACCAGTTTCAGATTGACTCCATCAATCGGCGCTGCAGTCTCAACTGCCAGCCGGGCACCTTTTTCACCCTGATGACCAAAGTTGGCAAAGGTTCCTGACATACTCGCAACATTGTAGATTCCGACTTCCTGCGCTGCCTGAGCAGTGGAAGTAAGAGAAACCAGGGTAGCTGCGATTACAACGCTTAACTTGTTTTTCATCATGTTGGCATCCTTATTATCTTTGTTATGCATACTGGACTTCTGCCTGACCTGTGTTCGGTCCGATCAGTTTGGTTACAGACAAGCGGTAACTACATAGGTCTCAGCAAGGCCGATGCCAACTCAGTTATTTCAATATAACTACATGATTATTAAAGATTTAATACAAAATAAGCGAACAGTTTAAGCGAGCGCTTTAAGCTCATCGGGGAAAAACATGAGCGGATAGCGCTCATCATTTTGCGCTCATCCCGCGCAAAATGATGAGCCGGCATTAGTCTGCCGCCGGCGCAGACTGAGGGGGGCGGGACTCAGGATAGAACACCTGCCAGTTCCCCAGCATGCGGGTCGCCGGTGGGTAGCGGTCGTCGGCCATGCTTTCACCGATGGCCACCGCCTGCATAATCTGCTGGGTTTGCGGATCGATCCAGGAAACATATCCCGGCGGATCTTCCGGCAAGGGAATAGAAAGCCCCGGCAGGGCTTTACGCACCCCTTCAACATTCTTCTGTGACGCGGCCTTCCAGGCTTCAGCCACGGCAATAATCACCGAGTAGGCGTCCTGAGCGGTATGCGACGGGTAATGGCCTGCCCGGCTGTGAAAGGTTTCGACAAACTCTTTATTCGCCGCAGTCTCCGGCCAGTTAATATGATGTCTGGCCGCCAGTACCATGCCCGGCGGCAGATCATCCCCCAGCCGCGAGAGATTGTAGTACCCCCCCACCTGCTCAAAACCGTAAATTCGGGTCTGCTCAAGGAGCCCTTCTGCATTCGCCTGACGTACAAAGAATACAAAATCATCCCCCCAGTGACCTGAGATCAGGATGTCCGGCTGCTTCTCCGCCAGCGCGGTGATGTATTCGGAAAAATCGGTTTCCAGCAGTTTCGGGTAGTACTCAGCCACAATCGAGTATTCCACCTGCAGCGCATCCAGTGCCGCCAGCATATCGCGCATAATCTGATGGCCGTAATCATAATCCGGGCCGATATAGGCCAGCGTTTTCCAGCCATGTTTCTGCTGCAACTCGCGCAGGTAACGTGCACCGGCTCGCATCGACTGTTTACTGTCGTTACTGACCCGGAAATACCAGGGGTGAAGTGCACCGTTGGTGAGCTGTGATGAGGCGTGGCCACCACCGATAAACAGGGTCCGGGTAGCCCGCGCCAGATTGCTGATCTCCAGTGCAATACCCGAGTTGAGCACACCGCAGAGAATCTGCACCTGCTGCTGATCGATCAATTGCCGGGCGATCTCCGAAGCCCTGAACTGTTTGTTGCGGGTATCTTCCACCACCACATTCAGTTTGGGTGAACCATCATCCCGCCGGTGGATCTTCTCCAGTGCCATGCCGATTGCGATCGCCGCATCGCGTCCGTTCTGGTTGCCCGGCCCGGTCATCGGGTAGAGGCAACCCAGCCGCAGATCCGCTTTCCGGGCCGAGACACCCAGCTCCTGATTCGCCGAAACAGGGCCCGCCAGCCCGAGACCTAACAACAGGCTCAGCAGGGTGCTGCCGAGCTTGGCCGTGAATTCCATCAGTCGATCCCCAGTTTCTGCAGACGACGCTTAAACGCATGCCGGGAGATACCCAGCTTTTCAGCCGCCAGCCCTTTCCGGCCACCTACATCGCTCAACGCCTGCAGGATGATGCTGCGCTCTTTGTTCGCCAGTTGATCTTCAATGGTGATCTCCTCCGCGGCCACCGCGACCGGCAGATCCCCCGAATCCGAGGCACGCATCTCCGGCGGCAGCATATCCAGCTCGATCTCTTCGCCCGGATAGAGAATGGTCAGCCGCTCCATCAGATTTTTCAGCTCACGAATATTGCCCGGCCAGGCATAGGACTGTAACCGGGCACGGACCGGATCGGTCATCAGCACCGGCTTAACCCCTTCGTTTGCCGCCATGGTCAGGGCAAAGTGTTCCAGCAGCAGAGGGATATCCTGATCACGTTGCTGCAGTGAAGGTATTGCAATCGGCATCACGTTCAAGCGGTAGTAAAGGTCCGAGCGGAACTGCCCCTCCTGCACCGCCTGCTCCAGATCGAGATTGGTCGCGGCAATCACCCGGACATTGGCTTTATGCTCACGTCCTCCGCCCACCGGCCGGTAACTGTGGCTCTCCAGAAAGGTCAGCAACTTCGCCTGAATCGACAGATCCACTTCGCCGATCTCGTCCAGAAACAGCGTGCCATCGCTGGCCAGTTCGACCAGACCGGCGCGTTTTTTGTCGGCACCGGTATAGGCGCCCTTTTCGGCACCGAACAGTTCTGCTTCGAGTAACTGCTCCGGCAGGGAGGCACAGTTCACCTCGATAAAAGGCCCGGCAGACAGTTCTGAGAGGTTATGAATCTCCCGCGCGATCGCCGTTTTACCGGTGCCTGATTCTCCCTGCAGGAGGATGGTTTTTGCCGAACTGGCCGCCACCCGGCCGATCTGATCCTGCATTTTCACCATCCCCTCGCTCTGGCCAATCAGAGAGGAGTTCAGCTCTTTTTCCCGATAGTAATTCACCTCGGAATCCAGCCGCTGCCGCTCCAGACAGCGACTGATCAGAATTTTCAGCTCGTTGATATCAAACGGCTTAGAGATAAAGTCATACGCCCCGCTCTTCACCGCATCCACAGCCACTTTGATATCACCGTGGGCCGAGAGCATGATTACCGGGGTGGTTTTATGCATCTGTCGCAACTGTTTCAGCACTTCGAGCCCGCTCAGATCCGGCAGACGCAGATCCAGCAACAGCAGCTCCGGGTCCAGCTCCAGTACTTTGTTTATTCCGTCCTGACCGGTATAGGCCATCGCTACGCTGTAGCCTTCCGCTTCCAGTACCATCTGCATGGAGCGAACCAGTCGCTGCTCATCATCTACAATAAGAATCAAACCCTTATTCATCTGTACTCCGCGCTGGTTTAAATTCCAATGTCACCGTGGTGCCCTTACCTAAGATACTCTTGATCGAGAGAAAGCCCTGATTGAGGTGCATCAACCGGGCACAGATCGCCAGCCCCAGACCGGTGCCTTCCGACTTGGTGGTAAAGAACGGCTGCGTGGCTTTTTCGATCTGTTCAGGACGCATCCCCAGACCGCTGTCTTCGATCACAATGTAAATACATTCCCCCTGCGAATAGGATCGCAGGAGTAACCGGCCACCATCCGGCATCGCCTGAATCGCATTCAGTGCCAGATTCATCATCACCTGCAGCACCTGATTGCTGTCCGCCAGAATCACCGCATCCGGGTCACTTTTAAGCGTCAGTTCCACATCACTGCGGGTCGCCAGCGGGCCGACCAGTGATTCGATCCGGCTCAGCAGAGGGGCCAGCTCCACCCGTTCCAGACGGGGTGTCATCGGTCGGGCGTAGTCGAGCAGGTCTTCTATGACCTCATTAATCCGGTCGATCTCTTCCAGCATCATATCGAGCTGTTCCTGAGCACGGGGATCGTGCTCACCCGCCGACAGGCTCTGCACGCAGACCTTCATCGTCGCCAGCGGGTTTCGGATTTCGTGGGCGATGCCGGCGGAAAACTCCCCCATCACCGCTTTTTTCTCCATGCTGATCCGGGAATCAATCAGATCCTGCAGTTGTCGCCCCATGCTGTTGAAGGTTTTGGCCAGCAAGGTGATCTCATCATGCCCGGTGGGTGTTATCCGGTGGGTCAGATCACCTTTGGCGATCATATCGGCCCCGTCGATGAGGGGTAATATGCGTTTTTTCACCCGGTAGGCAAAGTTCACAAAGAAGAAAATTACCAGCAGGATCGAGGGCACGGTGCCCGCGATAATCAGCGAACGGGAGAGATCCTTAGTAAAGTCGCCCAGATCACCGGTCTTGATACCGATAATCTTCCAGCCCGGTGCGACACTCTCGCTGACCAGCGCCTCATCATTCACTTCAACCGCCTCACCCAGCAGGTTAAATGCATCACCATAGGGGGTCAGGAGGTAGGGTTTGATGGTCTGAATCTGGCCAAACGGTTTCAGCAGTTCGGTGATACTGGCCAGACGTATCTGCAGGGCTGCGTAACCCGGCGAAGCCTGATTCAGGCTCGACGAGTTAATCGGATGTGCCAGCAGAAACCAGCCGGATTCACCCCGGCTCGGCAGTTGCGGGCCAATCAGCAGAAAGTCGCCCAGTTTCACCTGAGGCAGCAGGGAGATATCAAACTCCCCTTCACCCCAGTAGGGGTAACCGGCTGCCCCCTGCCCCGGCAACGCATGTTGCAGCGTCCAGTTGCGGTCAAACAGCAGCACACCGTAGATATGCGGACTGTCGGTTTCAAAATTAATCAGGTTGTAAACGCTGTCGGGCAAAGGCCTGCCGGCATCCCCCGCAAGCAGCCCATCTACCCCCGGCAGATCGATTACCGAACTGAGTTCATACTGCCGGTTACGCAGAAACCCCATCACACTGAGGTAGGAGGTATTGATGGAATAGCCGGCCTTCTGCTCCTCAATACTGTCGAGCAGTTGTCCGGTAAAGCGGTCATAGGACCAGGTGATCACCAGCAGAGGTAAGGTTGCGATCAGCAGTGAGAAAAGAAAGTAGCGGCGGATCAGGCTGTTCTTCCAAAAACTGATTCTGTCGATGTTGCCCCGGGCCGGCATAGTGTGCTGTTCTCTGCTGCTTAAAACGAAAAGCCGCCCCCGAATAATCTGAACAATTCTGGATGCGGTGTAGAAAAACCTTATAAATTCAAGGTGATATATTGCGGTAGCCGGTTTGAAACCGGGCACTGACAGAAATACCAGCCCCCAGTTTTATAATCAAGCCGGGGGAATAGCAAGTGCGCCGCTCAGCTTTGGACGGCAGAAGGTTCGGATTCAGCCAGTTTGCTGATCATCTCAACCAGTTCATGGCTCATCTGTTGCAGTTGCGGCAGGCGGGATTGTGCCTGTGGCTGGCGCTGATGCAGGACAAGCCGGATCAGCTCCTGAGCCAGACTACAGATCGCCAGATGCTGCTCTTTCAGTTGATGATATCCGGGATGATCGCCATACCGAAACAGGCCGATCCCCTGATACCATCTGGCAAACTGGCAACTGTCGTTCTGCTGGCAGTGAGGCGGCTCTCCACTGCCACTCTGCACAAAGCCCATCACGGTATCCAACCAGATCCGATGGGAGAAGATCGCCACATTCAGATCATACGCCCCGGCGATGGCGGCATCCCCCTGCTGTAGCTGATGCCAGGGGTTATAGTCGTCAAACTGCTGACACCAGCCCGGTACCGCCTCTGCGGGCATCGGTTTGGCAATACCAAAGCCCTGTGCCTGCTGACAGCCCAGTTGCAGCAGCATCATGCCCAGCTCAATGCTCTCAACCCCTTCGGCAACCACCGGCCGTTTCAGGGCTTCGGCCAGTTTAACCACCCCTTCGACAATATCCTGATCCTGTGGATTGTTGAGCATATTTCTGACAAAGCTGCGATCGATTTTAAGAATGCTGATCGGCAGGCGGTGGAAGTAAGTCAGCGAAGAGTAGCCAGTACCGAAGTCATCCAGTGAAAACTTAACCCCCATCCGGGTGCAGGATTCCATAATCTCCGCCACCTGACTGGTATTCCCCAGTGCGCTGGTTTCGATCACTTCCAACTCCAGATAATCGGTTATATCCGGCGGGAACTCTGTCAGCAGCGACTGCAGGTAATCTGGCAGCGCCGCCTGTTTGAAGTGACGCGGGCTGATATTCACGCTGACCGGCATCAGCAAGCCTTGCCTGCGCCAGCGCATATGCTGATTCAGCGCCGCACGTAACACCCACTCATCCAGTGTTACCTCAATGGCTGAACCTTCGATCATCGGCAGGAACTCCCTTGGCGGTAACAACCCCCGCTGCGGGTGTTGCCAGCGTACCAGCGCCTCAACCGAAGCCACTTCACCGGTTTGCAGATCGATCCGCGGCTGATAGTGCAGAACCAGTTGTGATTCAGCCAGCGCCTGACTGAACTCACTGATCGCCTGCCGATAAGCGTGCATCTTATGATCGGCCACCGGGTCGAACAGGGTGTAGGTGTTTTTGCCGCTCTCCTTCGCCTTATACATCGCCTGATCCGCATGCCGCAGCAGGGTGTCGGGATCAGACTGATCATGGGGGTAGAGCGTGACCCCGATACTGGCGGAGATATGCATCCGGGAGTTCTCAATATCGAACGGCAGAGCGATCGATTCCAGTACCCGCTGAATGATCTCCTCGGCGTGGTAGATGGTATCCAGATCTGCCAGCAGCAACACAAACTCATCACCGCCAAGCCGTGCCAGCGTATCGCTCTCGCGTAACTCATCCTGTAAGCGCCGGGCAAAGCGGATCAGAAGCTGGTCGCCGGTTTGATGGCCGTAACGGTCATTAATCGGTTTGAAACCATCCAGATCCAGATAACAGATTGCCAGCAGATTCTGATTCCGCTGTGACTGCAGTATTAACTGGTGCAAACGATCTGACAGCAATTCCCGGTTCGGCAGGCCGGTCAGAACATCGTGGTAAGCCATATGCTGGATCCGCCGCTCCACCTGCTTACGTTCGCTGATATCCCGCAGGAAGGCGAATAACTGGCCGCCCTGAATCGGTGAGTAACTGATCGACACTTCAACCGGCCAGATACTGCCATCGGCCCGCTGGTGCTCAGACTCGAAGAGCACCCCTCCCTGCCTCATCAACAGCTCCTCATTGGCCCGCGCCTCAGCTTCGGTGTGCTTTACATCCAGCTCCCAGACTTTCTTCCCGATCAGCTCCTCCCGGTTGTAGCCGGACATCTGACAGTAGGTATCGTTCACCTCAATCAGCGCACCGCTGTCTTTACTCACTATCCAGAAACCATCTTTGCTGCTGGCCAGCACCGCTTCATAACGCTGGCTGCTTTCCAGAATGGCCTGCTCGGTTTTTTTCCGCTCACTGACATCGCGTACCGTCGCGATAAAATAACTGCCATCCGGTTCTGCGATGTAACTGACGGTCACCTCTACCGGTATCAGGCGACCATCCCGGTGCCGGTGCAGCTCTTCAAAAGGCAGCCCCTGACGCGCAATCAGCCGTGCACTCCCGGCCCGCCATTGCGCAGCAGAACTCACCCCGGTGCTGACATCCCAGACATGAAACCGGAGCATCTCCTCTTTACTGTAATCCAGACAATCATGGGCAGCCCGGTTCACATCGATAATCTTGCCACTTTCGGCTGCGATCACATAAAGCCCGTCTACCGCCTGATCCGCCAGGCTCTTCATCCGGTTCAGTTCCAGCTCGTTCAGCACCCGCTGTGTGACATCCTGTACGGTGCCGCGGGTTCGCAGCGGTTTACCGTCTTCGGCGTATTCCGTATGGCCCTGCTCCAGCACATATTTCACCTGGCCATGGACCAGTAACCGGTGCGAAATTGAATAGGGATGCTGCTCTGTAAGCGAGGCTTCAAATGCATCACTGACAAGCTGTCGGTCTTCAGGGTGGATCGCCTGCAGGAAGGCATCGTAACTGGGCGAGAATCGCTCCGGATCCAGATCAAAGATCCGGTACACCTCTTCTGACCAGTACAGTTGGTTCTTTTCCAGATCCAGTTCCCAGCCCCCGATCTTTGACAGTGCCTGCGCCTGCTTGAGGCGCTCCTCACTGACCCTGACCGCCTCCTCCTGCTGCTTGCGATGGGTAATATCATGGCCGATCCCCAGCACACCAATCACTTCACCACGCTCACCCAGAATCGGGGTTTTGGTGGTTTCCAGCAGCACCCGGCGACCGTCGGAGGCAAACGTGATCCACTCCTCATTGACCGACGCCGCGCCTTTGGCCATCGCCTTTTTATCATTCTCCCTGAAGGAATCCGCCAGCGCGGCTTCAACAAAGTCATAATCAGTTTTGCCAAGAATCTCCGCCTCCGACGCGCCAAAAAAGCGCTCAAAGACCTGATTACAGGCCATATAGACACCCGACTTATCTTTCATCCAGACCAGATCAGGTAAATTATGCAGCAGTGATTTAAGGAAACTGAGCTGGCGCAGCAGCTCGCACTGGGATAGAGAGGGATTGTGAGGTTGATCGCTCATACAGATTCAGTCCAGATACTGACCGTACAGCCCGGCAACAAAAAAAGATCGCAAAACAGCGGGCTGCTAACTTCGGATACTAACCCTCAGTCTAGGCAGACTCCGCAGCAGGAGCAAAAAGCCAGATCAAGTTTTCTTGAATTAGCATTAAATTAGTGAACATAGTATTCCGTTTGGCAAAATCAGGGCCCTTTTCCGAATTGCCAAACGATTTCTGAATGTGATTCGTAACACAGTGATATAACGCTTCTGAAGCCATAAAGGCGATGCAAGACGCTCAGGCGCTCGTCTTAATACTACCCCGACATTTAGGGAACTGACTGCATCCCCAGAATTGCTGACCTGTGTTTTGCCCTTTTTTGACCTCCCGCAACACCATTGCGCTGCTGCATCGGGGACAACTCGGATCAGTGGCTTTCTTTTCCACGATTGCCTGAACATGACGGGCATGCTCGATGTGAGTCTTAACCGAACGTTCCAGCCGGCCTCGTTCAATCTGTTTGATGATCAGCCGGACCTGAGCCTGTGAAAGCACCGGATTCTGTTTGTCTTTGATATAACGGATATAACCACGGACAAAGGTCACGTTTGCCGGCATCTCCGTCTTGAAAGTAGCGTCCCCCACAAACACAATCAGGGAATGGATACCGGCCGGATCAATCGCCAATGCTGATTCCAGCGTCTTCACATGTTTATAGTTCTGCCGCAGAGGATTCTGAAACTTCGATTTGTGCTTATAGATCTGCTGGGTCCAGTAGGGCTGGTTAACCGAGCCAAAAATCCAGCCTTTCATGTTCTTGGTTTCAATCACAAAGACGCCAAAGCGCGAGACAATGATATGGTCGATCTGGGTTGTACCCTCTTCCGTGGGCAGAGTGACGTTTTTGATCAGATGGTACTGCTGCTTATCAAGGAAAAACTTCGCAGCCAGGTTAACGATGACTTCACCCACTACCCCTTTGAACCAGGGAGACTTGATGAGTGAGATAAACAGAGCAAGTGGTATCAGATACCACAACATGCCAAAAAGCTGATCGTAGACTGGTGAAAAATCCATTTCCTGTCCCTGTGAATAACCGTCCTGATAACGGATGAACCATCATCCGCCTGTTGAAGCGCCCGATTATGGCAGCTTTGCGCTGAAACGATACAGGATTAGTTGTGATCCGGCACAGCTAAGGCACCTACTCTTTTTTTATGGAACGCCTTGCTACAAGCTGAAATCAGTATGAAGCTTCGCCCAATGAGCTCTCAATCCCTGCTTGTGCTGCTCATCCATGGGTAAACCCGTCAGTGCTGATGGCCAGAGAGTACGAGCCCTGTCCATCACATCATCTAAATGAGGTTTTATTGCTCGCCATGGTATGCCTGACCGGTCTGCCCACACTTGAAAATGCGCCATTGAAGCAACATACCACTCTTTATTCTTTGCCAGATTCAACGCGAACATTGTTTCATTCTCGATGTACACATGGGTAGTCACAATGTCATAAGCCGGCGAAAGGGCCGGAACGATCTGGTCTGGGTAGATCAGGCTCCAGTTTTTCAGATGCGCATCCCCATTTGCCAACAAAATGTTGACTAATAATCGTCGGGCAAATTGCTGTGCATCAGCTAAACCGTTACCAGAGTATTCGTAAAGCACCCTACCAATATTTTCATAGTTCGCAGAGTCATATTTCTCATGGGGATATTTCACGAGAATCTGAGCAAAGTCTTCCATGTGAATTCGCTCATTGCCATTGCGATCAAACCTTTTGATCGCAAATGCCACTTTCTCATCCGGCAAATTTATCTGTGGCAAGTTATCCAGCTTATCCAAGTCCACAAGTTTAATTTCTGGAATATCAACACCGGCTAAAGCGGCCAGCGACATAGCGGTATATTCATTGAGGGGGACAAACTTGTGTTGGGTCGAAGGCGTTTTAATGATCCAGTCACCAAGATCGCCGCCTTTCGATAAGTTATAGCGGCCCTCTTTTTCCTTCATGGAAAATTTCATCTGAACGCCGGCAAGAGAAAACTTATTCTCCTGCGTCACCTTATCGAACTTAATCGCTTTTGCCTGACCATGAGTCGTTAACACACTTTCAGGAACGTCATCAGGCTCCATTGGCGTTGCAACTAATGCTCCGGGCAAGTCCTCTCCTAAATAAGAAAGAAGATGAAATTCGTTATCTGCGTGAACCTTTAAACCTTGAGCTATCAGCTCTCTCAATGCCCCCTCAGGAAGAAGATTCGATAAAACGGGGTGTAATCGTTGATTTCTTACCCAGGGCTCCGACATGAGTTTTTCCGCGTGGGGAAAATCGGGATGAGTAATGAGACTGAATGTTGGCCGGCCAGAATCGTTTCTGAACCCGTCAGAGAAACTCAGGACGTTTCGGCCGTTTTTCAAGCCCGCAAGGTAACCAACCAATCGACCATGAAGCGTTAACTTAAGCGCGCTGAGTTCATCACTGCTAACATCTGTCATTGATCATCCTCTAACAGCCCCTGCCACGGATCCTCAGATAAAGGCTTTTCTGTTGATGATGTTTTTTGCCGTAATCTGGCTTCCGATGAATCGCCTTCTAAAACAGCAAGAACAGCATTAAGTTTGTCTTTAGGTACCAATAGAAGCTCACTATTCAATCCCTTGGCGATTAGCTCTAACGTATCTAATCGCGGGTTACCTTTAGACTCCAGCCGCTGGTATTGCTGACGAGAAATACCGACCCGCAGCATCATGTCATGCTGTTTCAGGCCTAGCTTAATACGACGCTGTTTGAATTGATCCAGTAAAAAAGGCATAAAGAAACGTATAAATTGCTTTTGACGAATAAGAAACATATTAGTTGCTTTATATCACATCAGCAACTTATATGTTTCTTTATGGATACGGCGGGCGATTCTCATCCACCTTACAGATACAAAAAAACCGCCATGAAGGCGGTTTCTTTTGAATCTGGTAGGACTAGGCGGATTATTCGTGGCTGCGCCACTCACCCTTCGGGTCATCGTCGTAAACTCCGATGGGGTCTCGCGCTGCGCGCTCGGCTCGAACCGGGCGGTTCTCATCCACCTGCAGATACAAAAAAACCGCCATGAAGGCGGTTTCTTTTGAATCTGGTAGGACTAGGCGGATTATTCGTGGCTGCGCCACTCACCCTTCGGGTCATCGTCGCACGCTCCGATGGGGTCTCGCGCTACGCGCTCGGCTCAAACCGGGCGGTTCTCATCCACCTGCAGATACAAAAAAACCGCCATGAAGGCGGTTTCTTTTGAATCTGGTAGGACTAGGCGGATTATTCGTGGCTGCGCCACTCACCCTTCGGGTCATCGTCGCACGCTACGATGGGGTCTCGCGCTACGCGCTCGGCTCAAACCGGGCGGTTCTCATCCACCTGCAGATACAAAAAAACCGCCATGAAGGCGGTTTCTTTTGAATCTGGTAGGACTAGGCGGATTCGAACCGCCGACCTCTACCATGTCAAGGTAGCGCTCTAACCAACTGAGCTATAGTCCTGAAGTGCGGTGTATTATACGCAGCCCGGTGGGTTGATCAAGCATAAGATTCTACTTTTTTTACCCCGGTACAGGGAGTAACCCGCTGTTAATCCACCAGATTATTTTCCAGTGCGTAGCGGGTCAGTCCGGCGGCGGTATGGATATCCAGTTTATTCTTGATATTCTGCCGGTGGGTTTCGACTGTACGTACTGAAATGTCCAGTTCGCGGGCTATCGCTTTGTTGCTGTTGCCTTCGGCCAGCAGGCGCAATACGTCACGTTCGCGGCCGGTGAGGGCTTCCTGTTCGGTGGTTTTCTCTTCGGCTCGGGCCTGCTCAAACTGGCTGAACAGGGCCTGAGAGGCGCCGGAGCTGAAGTAGCTGCCGCCGCTGTGTACGGTTTCGATAGCGGTGATCAGTTCGGCTGAGGAGACATCTTTCAGTACGTAGCCCGCTGCGCCGCACTGGATCAGGCGGACGATGTATTCACGGTCGTCGTGCATACTCAGAATCAGCACCCGTACATCGGGTTGTTCATCGCGAAACTTTTCAGCGGCTTCAAAGCCGTTCATGACCGGCATGGAGATATCCATCAGTACCACGTCGGGTCTGACTTCTGCCGCGAGGCTGAGGGCCTGCTGGCCGTCATTAGCCATGCCGACCACTTCGAGGGTGGCTTCGCCTTCGAGGCGTGCGCTGATTCCGTCCAGCACCAGAGGATGATCGTCTACCAGTAATACCCGTATCTTTGTCTCGCTCATGGTCGCTGTTTTTACCTGTCAGAGTATGGAAAAGCCTGCCCGAATCCGGGTGCCGCCGCCGGGGCGGCTTTTTAGAATAAAGTGGCCACTCAGCAGTTCGGTTCGCTCGCGCATGTTGAGCAGACCGATGCCATCTGCACTGCTGTTGGTCTGGAAGCCTTTGCCATCATCGGAGACTTCTACCCAGATGTTCCCCTCCCCGGTCCAGATGCGCAAGCCCACATGCCGCGCCTCGGCATGTTTTTCCACATTGGTCAGGGCTTCCTGAGTGATACGGTAGAGGGTGATCTCTATATCATCCGGCAAGCGCTGTTCCGGCAGGTCCAGATGGATATTGGTCAGTATGCCGGTTCGTTCAGAAAAGTCGTTGATCATGGTGTAGAGGGCGGATTTAAGCCCCAGATCGTCCAGTTTAATGGGGCGCAGGTCGTGGGAGATGCGCCGTACTTCCTGAATCGCCATATTCAGGACATCACAGCCTTTATCCAGATCTGCCACGGCGCTGGCATCATTCTTCTGCAGCTTTTTCTGCGCCAGCTCCAGGCGGAATTTTACCGATACCATCAGTTGGTTGATGCCATCGTGCAGTTCACGGGCAAAGTTACGCCGCTGGCTCACCTGAAACTGAACATAGCGATGGGCCAGTTTGCGCAAGCGCTCATCGGCGAGTTGCGAGGCATGCATGTTGATGGCGATCCCGACCAGCGCAATGATAATCACGGTGCAGGCCAGAATCACGACGACGGTAAAGAAGGTGTTACGGATATTGCGGGTCACCTTGAGCCGGGTAGCCGCCACCTCTTTGGCGATGTCATCGATATACAGCCCGGTGCCCATCATCCAGTTGAATTTAGGTACCTGCACCACGTAACTGAGTTTGTCTTCGAAATCATCCTTGGAGGGTTTACGCCAGATGTAACGATAGAAACCTCCCCCCTGTTCGGCGATGTCGAGCAGGTCTCTGACAACAAACTGACCTCCTTCATCCTGCAGGCCAGAGAGATTCTGGCCGACCAGTTCGGGCTGGGCCGGATGAACCAGGTTGATGCCTTTGGGGTCGTAAACAAAAAAGTAGCCGTCCTCTCCGTAGGTGAGTCCGTGAATGATCTGTTTAACCTGCTCCTCTGCATCTTTATCGCCGGGCTCCGCCTGCTCGACAATATGCTCGATGGAATTCATCGCCAGTGATACGTAGTGCTTCAGCTCCAGCCGTTTAGAGCGGAGCAGGTTCTCTTCAAAGGTGTTGATCTCCTGTTCGGAGAGCAGACGGGCCTGCGTCAGGCTGATCATGGTGATCGCCACCGTGACCGCCACCAGCGGCAATATAGAGAGCAGCAGAATTTTGGTTTTCAGCGATGCGGTAACCCGTTTCATCGGCGCTGGCATTCCTGAGGATTTACGATGATAGTTAATAGCAACATTATATCGAAAGGCTGGGGATAACTCGCTATGGATTTTCCACTCTGGGATAAAGCGGCCGCTGTACAGCAACGTGCTCTGCAAAGCCAAAGCCTGCAGTCACTGCAAACCCGGTCAGACTTTATCACCGATCAGGGCCTGACCTTTCAGATCCGGCAGTTATCGAATCTCAGAGATAAACAGCATACCGCGCCTGCCAACCACAGCGGCAACCCGTTTCTGCCTCACGAGGAGGCGCTTTATATCTCAACAGTCGGGCCCCGGCATAAGCTGCTGCTGAATAAGTTCAACGTGCTGGATCAGCATCTTTTGCTGGTAACTCAGGATTTCGAAGCGCAGCAACGTGTGCTTAATCTGGATGATTTCCGGGCCCTGCAACGCTGCATGCAACAGGCCGACTGCCTCGCGTTCTATAATAATGGCCCGACAGCAGGCGCCAGCCAGACGCATAAACATCTGCAACTGATTCGTATGCCGGCAGAGCCCTGTGAGTTGATTCCTTTCCAGCCCCAGCTACAGCAGTTTAACGATCAGGTGCCCCGTAAACTGGATGCCCTGCCCTTCTGTCATGCAGGTCTGGCTTTGCCTGCGGAACTGTTTGATCCTGAATACACCCCGGCTGAGGATGCTGCCGTTCAGCTACATAACCTCTATGACCGGTTGCGGATGACGCTGGAGATTGAGGCGATCAACGATGAGATCAGCCAGCCTTATAACCTGTTGCTGACCCGGGAATGGATGCTGCTGGTACCGCGTACTCAGGAGGCAATCGACAACCTCTCACTCAATGCGCTGGCGTTTGTCGGTTCGATTCTGGTAAGGGATAGTGAGCAGGCCCAACGGGTAAAACAACGTGGGCCTGCCCGGATGCTCGCCACTGTCAGCGGCGGCTGAGGGATCAGTCAGAGAGGCTGTTCAGGTAAGCCTGGTCAGCAATCTTTGTCCAGCCACGGGCTTTCGCCATGTACTCAGCCTGAGAAGCCTGAATACGCTGTGCCATCGGATCATCTTTAGCGGCCTGTTCCAGCAGAGCGTCGTTGGCTTTATGCATCGCTGCCAGCACATCCGCCGGGAAGGTTTTCACCTGAATGTCCGGGTGCTCTTCCTTCATCTTCGCCCAGCTCACCGCTGACTCGTGGTAAGACTGGATATACATGTCGTAAGCCGCTGTACGCATCGCGGTTTTCAGGATCGCCTGCAAATCTTCCGGCAAACGGTCAAACGCTTTTTTGTTCACCATAAACTGCAGTTCACTGGCAGGCTCATGCCAGCCGGTGTAGTAGAACGGTGCAATCTTATGGAAGCCCATACGGATATCCAGTGACGGACCCACCCACTCAACCGCATCTACGGTCTTGCGCTCCAGTGCTGTGTAAAGATCACCCGGTGCAATGTTGGTTGGCTTGGCCCCCAGTTGCGCCCAGATTTCGCCGGCAAAGCCCGGAATACGGATCTTCAGGCCCTGCACATCGTCCAGAGAATTAATCTCTTTCTGGAACCAGCCGCCCATCTGAACACCGGTATTACCACCCGGGAAGGAGTACATGTTGTACTTGCCAAAGACTTCGTTGGCCAGCGCCTGACCTTCGCCAAAGTAGAACCAGCCATACTGTTCTGGCGTGGTCATACCGAACGGCATGGTGGTGAAGTACAGTGCGTTAGGCACTTTACCCTTCCAGTAGTAAGACGCAGAGTGACCGATGTCATACTGACCCGCACGCACCATATCAAATACGCCAAAAGGCGCTTTGTGCTTGTTAGCGGAATCAATGGTGATCTTCAGACGGCCATTGGACATGGTGTCTGCCAGTGCGGCCATCTTCTGAGTAGTTTCCCCAAGAATCGGCGTATTGGCCCCCCAGGTTTCCGCCAGTTTCAGGCGATAAACATCATCGGCTGCCTGAGTCGCAGCGGAGAACAGCGTGCAACTCAAGGCAACGCCGGTCAGAACTTTTTTGTAGTTGTGTTTAGACATGGGTTTTCCCTAATTTTTATCCTGTCATTTTTCTCTCTACCGGGCCTGATACTAATACAGCACCGGGGTAAGTAACATATGAACAGATAAAAAAATGCCCCGTCATAGCGGGGCAGTCCAAGCCAATAGGACAATGGGAATGAACCATTAACAGGTGATGGCCAGCCTCGGTTGAGGACAGCCATCGCCCGGAGTCTTAGAGCAGGCCGTAGAAGCCCGGGAACAGCAGAATGGAGATAACAACCGCCACCTGCATCAGGATGAATGGCACCACGCCACGGTAGATATCCATGGTTTTAACCGACGCCGGTGCGACCCCTTTGAGATAGAACAGACTGAAACCAAACGGCGGCGTCAGGAAGCTGGTCTGCAGGTTCATCGCAATCAGAATCGCGAACCACAGCGGCGCAATACCCAGTGCATCGGCTACCGGTGCCAGAATCGGCACGATAATGAAGCTGATCTCTACAAAATCGATGAAGAAGCCCAGAATCATAATCGCCAGCATCGACAGAATCAGGAAGCCTGTTGCACCACCCGGCATATCGGACAGCACCTCTTCAACGATGTAGTCACCACCGGTGTAGGTAAATGCCATGGAGAATGCCGTAGCACCCAGCAGGATCGCGAAGACCATCGCCGTCACCTTAACCGTTTCGGTTGCGGATTCAGCCACCATTTTCCAACTGAACTGACGGTACATCAGCGCCAGTGCCAGCGCGCCCACACCACCCAGTGCAGAGGATTCAGTCGGGGTTGCAATACCGGCAAAGATCGAACCCAGTACCACCAGAATCAGCGCCAGTGGCGGGATAATCGCTTTCAGCGCTTTAATGTACTGCTCGCGCTTGGAATCGACATCATCATCCAGCGGCAGCGCCGGTGCAGATTCAGGTTTAACAAAGCTGTAGATCAGAATGTAAATCACATACACACCGATCAGCACCAGACCCGGGCCCACCGCGGCTTTAAACAGGTCACCTACCGGAATACCCAGTACGTCACCGAGGATGATCAGGATGATCGACGGCGGAATAATCTGCCCCAGCGTACCGGAGGCACAGATGGTGCCGCAGGCGAGAGACTTATCGTACTTGTACTTCAGCATTACCGGCAGCGAGATCAGGCCCATCGCTACCACAGACGCACCCACCACGCCGGTAGAGGCCGCCAGCAACGCACCCACCAGAACGGTAGAGATTGCCAGACCACCGCGGACACCGCCAAACAGCTTGCCCATTGACTCAAGCAACTGCTCAGCCAACTGGGTTTTCTGCAACACGATCCCCATGAAAACAAACAGCGGCACCGCCATCAGTACCGTATTCTCCATAATGCTCTGAATACGGAACGGCATGAAAGCGAAGATATCCGGACCTTCGGCAAAGACACCGAAAATCAGAGCCACACCACCAAACGTAAAGGCAACCGGGAAGCCGACCAACAGCATCAACAGCGCCACACCAAACATAATAATACCGATCATTGCTGGGGTTCCTTAGTGCTGCGGAGGTTGGTAGTGATCTTCCCGGGTGTTACCCAGATAGATATTGAGAGATTTCAGAAACATACCGATACCGCTGATCAGCATCGCAAAGAAAGCAAACGGAATAACCGATTTGATCAGCCAACGGTAAGGCAACCCACCCGGATCACCTGAGGTTTCGCCGAGTTCAAACGACTCGCGCGCAAAATCAACGCCGTACCATGCCACCAGAGCACAGAACGGGAAAAGAAGAATCAGACAGCCGAGCATATCGATCATTGCTTTTGTTTTAGCACTGAGACGCTCGTAGATCAGGTCAACGCGAACGTGACCACCCGCCCGCAGGGTAAATGACACACCCAGCATAAATACGGCGGCATACAGATGCCACTCCAGCTCCTGCATCCCTATGGAGACATCATTAAACACATAGCGCATAACAACATCGATAAAGACGTTGAACAGCATCACCACAAAAAGAAACGCAGAGATCTTGCCCATCAGGTCAGAAAAGCTATTGATCACCTGCTCCAGTCTCACTAGAAACATGCTTGCTCCTGCAGAATTAAAGAGGTTGGTACCCCGAACCGGGACATTATCCGGGATACCAACGAGGGGTCAAACCGACAAACCTTACTTAGACAGGCTGTTCAGGTATGCCTTATCAGCGATGTCGGTCCAGGCACGTGCTTTCTGCATGTATTCAGCCTGAGAATCCAGAATACGCTTAGCCAGCGGGTCTGCTGCAGCTTTCTCAGCCAGCAGTTCGTCGTTCGCTTTACGCATTGCGGTGATGACTTCCGCAGGGAAAGATTTAACCTGGATGTTCGGGAACTCTTTCTTCATGCTTTCCCAGTTAACACCAGAATCGTGAGTGGACTGGATGTACATATCGTACGCAGCGGTACGCATCGCAGTTTTCAGGATCACCTGCAGATCTTCTGGCAACTTCTCGAATTTCTTCTTGTTGATCAGGAACTGCAGTTCAGTAGCAGGCTCATGCCAGCCGGTGTAGTAGTAAGGTGCGATTTTGTGGAAACCCATACGCAGGTCAAGAGATGGACCTACCCACTCCAGTGCGTCGATGGTACGACGTTCCAGTGCAGTGTACAGCTCACCCGGTGGGATGTTAGTAGGTTTGGCACCCAGCTTAGCCAGGACTTCACCCGCAAAACCCGGGATACGCATCTTCAGACCCTGCAGGTCTTCCAGAGAGTTGATCTCTTTCTGGAACCAGCCGCCCATCTGAACGCCGGTGTTACCGCCAGGGAAGGACATCAGGTTGAACTTACCGTACACCTCATCCATCAGCTCCTGACCACCGCCGTAGTAGAACCAGCCGTACTGTTCAGGTGCAGTCATACCGAAAGGCATGGTGGTGAAGTACAGTGTGTTAGGTACCTTACCTTTCCAGTAGTAAGACGCGGAGTGACCCATGTCGTACTGGCCGGAACGAACCATGTCGAATACACCAAACGCAGACTTATGCTTGTTGGCAGAATCGATGGTGATCTGCAGACGGCCGTTAGACATCTTCTCAGCCATCGCAGCCATGTTTTTAGTAGCATCGCCGAATACAGGGAAGTTAGTCGGCCAGGTTTCAGCCAGTTTCAGCTTGTAAACCTTGTCTGCAGCCATTGCGGGAGTTGCCAGAACGGCTGTGGTAGCAGCCGCCATGATCAGCTTCTTGGAAAAATTCATTTTGAACATTGTTATTATCGTCCTCTATCTGTTCGCCCGGACTCAGGGGAAACATCAAATAAGGTTTGGCCGTACAGTTATGGAACTTCTGCCCCTTCGCAGCGACCAGAGTAACATCCACTGACTTTTGTCAGCCTGATAAGTCTGGCACAGCAGAGCCATGCTCCCAATGAGGACTACTGCGCAAAAAAGCAGAGAAAACTACGCAGGCTAACTAGGTAGTTTTACGTAGAGCGGAGTCATCCGGTTTAGAAATGGCTTAGCTGAAACACATCTGAAGATCGCCATTGAATCATGCACTTAATGCACTAATTAGCCTTTATGCACAGAATATTCCCGGCACCCGGGTTTATTTATAGGCTGAGCGGAACTACAGAATGAGGAGGCGACCTCATGACTACTTTTCTGCGAAATTTCAAAGTCACCACCCGGATTATGACGCTGGCAATTCTGTTAATTGCTGTGAAAGTCTGTGTACTGACCTTTCTGCTGTACGAATTTGATCGGGTCAGCGAACAGATCAGCACCGACTTCGAAAAAATTACCGACCAGAACCAATGGATTAACAAACAAGCCGAATTGATTGCCGCTCAGTCAGAGACACAGGCTCTGCTGAAAAGCGCACAGCGGGTGCAGAACACCTATTCAGAGATGCTCTTCTGGTACTTTGACGGCAGCGTTACCCAATACTACGAATCGCTGAACAAAGCAGGAGTCGCAGCCGACAAGCTGGAAGCGCTGCTGACCTCACTCGCCATGGATCCGGAAGCCGCTCAGCAAATCGTCCCGATGCTGGATAACCTCGCTGACTATCGTGGCACCATGGACAGCGCCATCCGTTTCTATCAACAGGGCCGCAATAACATGGCGGCATCCGAGATCAGTAGTGCACATATCATCGTTCAGGATATGAATGCACAGTTACTGGCGCTGACCTCCCTGTTTCAGGGCCGCTTAAGTGCTGACAATTTCGAAGTTGAGAACGCCCTCGACAAAACCCTGTCGGTCAGTTTTGAAGTCATGGAAGGCAGCAATGCATCCATGCTGAGAATCGAAGAGGTCACCGGTTTTGCATTACTGCTGATTGTGATCACGGTCCCCTGCTCCGTCGTCATCGCACTTTTGATTATTGTCTCCATTACCACCCCATTAAAAAACCTGCGCCGCCAGTTGCTACTGATCGATCATCAGAGCGACCTGACACAACCACTTAACCTTGAAGGTAAAGATGAAATCCGTGAAATGTCAGAAGCAACGAAAAGCCTGCTGACCCGACTCCGGGTCACCCTGACCGAAGTAGATGCCATGGCTTCGCAGTTAAAATCCACGGCCGATGACAGTTATAAAGTGAGCACCGAAACCCATGCACAGAGCAGTGAACAGCAACTGCAAAGTGAGGGGATCGCCTCTGCCGCCGCTCAGCTCGGTGCCAGTGCAGAAGATATTTCCCGGACCACGCAGGAGGGGCTCGGCTTCGTCGATAAGGTACGCAACGCCGCGGAAAAAGGACAAACAGACGTTCAGGCTACCGCAACATCGATGGGGCAGATCGCAGATCAGTTCAATCAGGTTGAAACAACCGTGAAAGACCTGATCGCCCGCAGTGATTCCATTGAGCAGGTATTGAATGTCATTCAGGGGATTGCCGAACAAACCAACCTGCTGGCGTTGAATGCCGCCATCGAGGCAGCCAGAGCAGGCGATCAGGGCAGAGGCTTTGCGGTGGTTGCTGATGAAGTCAGAACCCTGTCTAAGCGCACCAGCGAATCCACCAATCAGATTCAGCAGATGGTTGAATCCCTTCAGCAGCAATCCCGAAACGCAATCACATCGCTCGATCAAAACAGGCAGCAGGTCGATCTGGGTGTTGAGCTTTCCAGCCAGGCAGAAAACTCACTTTCAATAGTCCAGCAGGAGCTGCAAACACTGATCACGATGAATGAATCGATCGCCATCATCACTGACGAGCAGCAGCAGGCCGTTCTCAGTGTTGACGAAAGCGTGCAGAAAGTTCGCGATCTGGCGCGCAACGTCGAAGAGAAAGCGGCCAGTTCAAAGATTGCGAACGCAGATCTGAATACCCTGGCACAAACGCTGCAAAACCAACTGCTCGCGTTCAGACACTGAAACAGCGTCTGAGGTAGGGAGATATCTGTTACCAGAAGGGGGAACCGGGCTCTTCTTCACGCCACGCTTTAATCAACTCGATGACGGAAGCGCCCAGAACGATCCAGCCAATCAACATGCAGGCAATCACACCAGCCAGCAAAAAGAAAAACAGAACAACCATGCAAAGCCTTTATTTTTATACGTATATACAAAGCATATGCACAGCCGTTATGTTTTTCAAATCAGCCCCGGGCAGCCATCCTTATCCCGCTCTCTGAATGTGATAGCAACCCGGAGAGCGGGACTATGCAAAGCTCAGCCGTTTGCCTGCAACAGACTGCGTAGGCTGTTCTTCAGCAGTTCGGCCTGATCATCCGGCAGTGCGCGGAGCAGATTGGCTTCGTGGATTTTGGCCATATTCACCAGCCGTTCTGCCAGCAGTTTGCCCTCTTCCGTCAGGCCCACCTGCCCGGCTTCCAGACGTTGTACCACACCCTGATCCAGCAACCAGCTCAGAGTTTCTTCCAGCGCCACTTCGGGCTGCATCACCAGCGGTGACAGTTCAGCGACCTGCATGCCGGAGTTATCGGCGAGCACCGCCAGTACCCGCCACTGTTCCGGGCTGACACCACACTCATGCTGCAGGATTTTGTAAAAGCCATCGCTGTGACGGCTGTAGGTTTCGCGCAACAGGTAGAGCAGGTAATCCCCGATAAACTCCGACGAATGTTCACCGTTGGCCAGCTTGACCATGGAAGGATGCGATGCCGACACCGCATAGCTGCCACGGGCAAACACCAGCGGATGCTGGATATCCTGATAGCGGTAATCCAGTACTTCACCCACCAGAATCAGGTGGTCACCGCCTTCATACACCGCCCAGGTTTTACACTCGAACTGTGCAGCATAGTCCTGCAAAACCGGTGAACCACCGGCCCCGGCGCTGTACTCTACACCCTTGAATTTATCTTCACCGCGACTGGCAAAGCGGTTGGAAATATCCACCTGATCACGGCCGAGGACGTTGACCGCAAAGAACTCGGCGGTGCGGAAAGTCTCCAGGCTGTATGCCCCCTTATCGATGCTCCACAGGATCAGTGGCGGATCAATGGATACCGAATTAAAGCTGCTGGCGGTCACTCCCACCGGCTGACTGTCACCATCCAGCGTGGTGATCACGGTAACCCCGGTTGGGAACTGCGCCAGCGCGCGTCTGAAGTCTCGTACATCAAGATTACGCATAGTCATGGCAATCTCCTCATCTGTTCTGTCATGGACGGGCGCGATTCAGCGCCCCAGTTTGTCAGCGGCCACGCCACCAATACCGAAATGCGGTTTCGGTATCTCGTTAATCAGCACCCGTACCGAGGGTTCCGGCGCATCCAGCGCCAGCATGATCGCGTCAGTCACTTTGCGGATCAGCGCTTCTTTCTGTTCCGGGGTGCGTCCTTCCATCATCTGAATTTGTGCAATTGGCATAGTGTTTTACCTTTTATCTGTTATTGGCAGGGGTCAGCGCCCCTGCTTCGCGGCTGAGAGGCCACCAACCCCCCACGCCTCTTCAGGAAGCTCATGGATAATCACGGTGACGTTTTCCCGGGGCGCCGCAATCGCGTCCATCACCGCCTCTGTGACCTCGCGGATCAGCGCTTCTTTCTGCTGCGCCGTGCGCCCGCTCATCATGTTGACCTGAACAATCGGCATGCCTGCCTCCCTTATACAAAGCGGCCGCTGACGGTACCGAGATCCTGATAGCGCACCACAAAGCTGTCGCCTTTGTTCACCTGCACTGCGGCGGTGATTGCACCGATCATGATGAAGCTGCCTGCCGGAATCTCTTCGCCACGCTCACCGAGCATGTTCGCCAGCATCGCCACTGAAGAGGCCGGATGCCCCAGCACAGCAGCACCGGCGCCTACCTGTACCACCTCACCGTTGATCTCCATCACCACACCGAGATTTTTCAGATCCAGTTCGCTCGCCGGTTTCATGGTGCTGCCGGCAATAAAACGGCTGGAGGAGGAGTTATCTGCGATTACGCTTTTCAGATCGAATTTGAAATCCTTGTAGCGGGAATCGATCACCTCCACCGCAGGCATCACAAAGTCAGTCGCGCGCAGCACATCGGCGATATGCACACCCGGCCCTTTCAGCGGTGCCTTAGTCACAAACGCCAGTTCTGCTTCAATCTTCGGATGGATCAGTTCCTCGTGACGGATATCACCGCCATCGGCCACCGCAAAGTAATCGGCCAGAAAACCGTAACAGGGGTGCTCTACTCCCATCTGCGCCATCTTCGCCCAGGAGGTCAGGCCCATCTTCATGCCGACAATTTTGTTGCCGCGCACCTCTTTGCGACGACGGATCTCCCACTGGATGTCGAATGCATCGTCGTAGGTCATCTGCGGATAGTCGTCGGTAATTTTGGTAATTTCGTACGCCTGCAGTTCGGCGTTTTCACAATGTTCAGCCAGTTGTTCGATCTGTTTTTGTGTCAGATTACCCATCAGATCAGCCCCTTATCTTTTGCCATGGTTAACGCCAAATCTTCGATCATGTCTTCCTGTCCGCCCACAGTGCCGCGGCGGCCGAGCTCGACCAGAATGTCCCGTGCCTGAATGCCGTATTTCGCCTCCGCCCGCTTCGCGAACAGCAGGAATGAGCTGTACACCCCTGCATAGCCAAGTGTCAGAGCATCGCGGTCGACCCGGATTGGCTGATCCATCAGCGGCACCACCAGATCTTCAGCCACGTCCATAATTTTGTAGAGGTCGATGCCGTGTTGTGCCTGCATCCGCTCCAGTACCGCCACCAGCACTTCCAGCGGTGTATTACCGGCACCCGCGCCAAGGCCCGCCACCGAGCCATCGATACGGCTGGCACCGGCGTCAATCGCCGCCAGTGAGTTCGCCACCGCCATGCCCATATTGTGGTGGCCGTGGAAACCGATTTCGGTGCCCGGATTCAGCTCCGATCGCAGCAGCGCGATCTTTTCGCTCACCTCATCCGGCAGCATGTAACCGGCGGAGTCGGTGCAGTAGATGCAGTTAGCCCCGTAGCTCTGCATCAGTTTTGCCTGCTCCAGAATTTTCTCCGGGCTGGCCATGTGCGCCATCATCAGGAAGCCGACCGTATCCAGCTCCATCTTTGCCGCCATACCGATATGCTGTTCAGAAACATCCGCTTCGGTGCAGTGCGTCGCTACACGGATGGTGCTGACGCCACAATCCCGCGCCATTTTCAGATGATCGACCGTGCCAATCCCCGGCAACAGCAGAGCGGAGACTCTGGCGTTTTTCATTTTCGGCACCACTGCGTTGAGGTATTCCTCGTCGCTGTGCGCCGGAAAACCATAGTTAACGGATGATCCGCCGAGACCATCCCCGTGGGTGACTTCAATCAGCGGCATACCCGCCCGGTCCAGCCCGGTTGCTACCGCCACCATCTGCTCCAGTGAGATCTGATGACGCTTGGCATGCATCCCGTCGCGCAGGCTCATGTCATGCAGAGTTACCTGTTTATCTTTCAGATCCATCGTTTCAGCCTCGCTCTGGCAGTTGAATTGCGCCGCTATGGGCCTCTTGCGCGAACATCTCGGCAGTACGCAGTCCGGCAGCAGTCATAATGTCCAGATTGCCGGCGTACTTCGGCAGGAAGTCGCCCAGTCCCTCAACCTCCATAAACATGGAGACCCGGTTCCCATCGAACACCGGCCCGTTAACCAGCCGGTAGCCCGGTACATACTCCTGTACCGCCGCGACCATCCGTTCAACCGACGCGGTAATTGCCGCCTGATCCGGTGCCTCTTTGGTCAGGCAGTGCACCGTGTCGCGCATGATCAGCGGGGGCTCTGCCGGATTAATAATGATGATCGCCTTGCCTTTGTAGGCACCGCCCACTTTCTCCACCGCACCGGCGGTAGTCCGGGTAAACTCATCGATGTTCTGCCGGGTTCCCGGCCCTACCGAACGGGAGGAGACGGTGGCAACAATCTCGCCATACTCCACGGCCTGCACCTGAGACACCGCTGCGACCATCGGGATGGTCGCCTGGCCACCACAGGTCACCATGTTGACGTTCATCTCCAGCTCCTGAGCATGCTGCTTCAGGTTAACCGGGGGGATACAGTAAGGACCGATCGCCGCCGGCGTCAGGTCCACCATGATCACGCCCAGCGCATTCAGCTTGCGGCTGTTCTCCGCATGGACATAAGCCGAAGTTGCATCAAAGGCGATGCGGATATCATCGGCGATCACATGCCCGAGCATGCCATCCACTCCGCTGCTGGAGGTTTTTATACCCAGCTCTTTAGCCCGTTTCAGGCCCTCTGATTCCGGGTCGATACCAACCATCCACACCGGTTCGATCCACTCTGAGCGCATCATTTTGATCAGCAGATCGGTGCCGATATTGCCCGGCCCGATAATCACCGCTTTCAGTTTTTTACTCATAATCTTCTCCTTTTCCGCCTGCGGCTCAGACAAACCGAACCGAAGCAGAGCCGATACCGCCGATGCTGACGCTCATATAGTCACCGGCTTTCACCGGTTCCAGCGGCACCAGAGAACCAGACAAAATCACCTCGCCGGCTTTCAGCGCAATACCGTATTCACCCAGCGTGTTCGCCAGCCACGCCACGCAGTTCACCGGGCTGCCCAGCGCCGCTGCACCGGCACCGGTAGAGATAATCTCGCCGTTTTTCTCAACCACCATGCCGCAGGTGGTCAGATCGACCTCAGACGGGCTGACCGCACGATCCCCCAGTACAAACACGCCACAGGATGCGTTGTCTGCAACGGTGTCCTGAATCTTGATCTGCCAGTTTTCGATACGTGAATCGACAATCTCAAAACAGGGCATGACACAGTCAGTAGCTGCCAGCACATCAGCGTTGGTCACCCCCGGACCGATCAGGTCTTTTTTCAGGACGAAAGCGATCTCACCCTCCGCCTTCGGCTGAATCATGCTGTTGCTGATCGCCACTTCGGCGCCCTGATTGAACGCCATATCGTCGGTGAGAAAACCAAAGTCCGGCTGATGTACGCCGAGCATGTTCTGCACCGCTTTAGAGGTCACACCGATTTTTTTACCGATCACCCGTGCGCCGGCTTCCAGCCGACGTTCCAGCAGACGCTGCGAAATCTGGTAGGCATCCTCAATCGTGATATCCGGAAAACGCTCCGTCAGCGGCGGCAGGGTTTCACGTTTGGTCAGGGCCTGATAAAGCTCATCACCACATTGTTCAATCTGTTGTTTATCCATGATCTTTTCCTTCACTCACCGCCGGAAACCCGGCGGGATAACATTGTGTTTGCTGCAGCCTCAGAGCTTGATGCAGATATTTTTCAGCTCGGTATAAAACTCCAGACCGTGCACCCCGCCTTCGCGGCCGATGCCGGACTGCTTAGCGCCACCAAACGCGGTGCGCAGATCACGCAGGAACCAGCTGTTAACCCAACAGATACCCACTTCCAGTTGCTCAGCAACGCGAGATGCACGGGAGGAATTTTCGGTCCACACCGCAGCGGAAAGGCCGTAATCGGTGTCGTTAGCCAGCGCGATCACCTCCTCTTCTGTATCAAACGGACGGATATGGCAGCAGGGGCCGAAGATCTCTTCGCGAATCACTCGCGCGTCATCCGCCAGACCGGTCCAGATGGTTGGTTCTACCCAGGCACCCGCTTCCAGATCTGCTCCCATATCCGGTACACCGCCACCGGTAATCACCTGAGCGCCTTCCTCTACAGCAAGGCGGTAGTAAGAGAGGACTTTTTCCTTATGCTCCTGACTGACCAGCGGGCCAAAATCCACATCCGCATCCTGCGGGCGCCCCATTTTCAGCTTCTCAGCCCCCGCTTTCAGGCGCTGAACAAACGCTTCGAAGATCGGCCGTTCCACATAGACCCGTTCGGTTCCAAGACAAACCTGTCCGCAGTTCACAAACGCCGAACGCAGCGTGCCTTCGATCGCCTTATCCATATCGCAGTCGGCAAAGACGATGCCCGGGTTCTTACCGCCACACTCCAGCGAGATGTTGCGCAGGCCCACAGACGCCGCGCGCATAATGGTTTCGCCGGTACGGGTTTCACCGGTAAAGGTGATCGCATCCACCCCTTTATGCTCAGTGAGGAAAGCACCGGCAGAGTCCGGGCCAAAGCCGTGCACGACGTTGTAAACCCCTTCCGGTACACCACACTCGTTCATCACGTCGCCCAGCAGCGTGGCTGTCGCCGGCGTTTCTTCAGAGGGTTTAACCACCACGGTGTTGCCACAGGCCAGTGCCGGGCCGACTTTCCAGGTCATCAGCAACAGCGGCAGGTTCCACGGGCTGATCACCGCGATCACTCCTTTGGGAGTACGGTGGCCGTAGTTGAGTGCGCTGGCCCCGTCCGGGGTGTCCAGCTTGAACGCTTCGGTCGGATGGTTCGCCAGGGTTTCAGAAAATGCTTTGAAATTGGCTGCGCCACGCGGGATATCGATATGCGAGGCGATCTTGTATGGCTTACCGGTATCTTTACATTCCGCTTCCAGAAACTCGTCGAAGCGCTCGTTGATGCGATTGGCAACTTTATCCAGCAACGCAATGCGCTGCTGCTGCGTCATTTTTCCCCAGGGGCCCTGCATTGCGGCGCGGGCAGCCTGAACCGCCGCATCCACTTCAGCACGACCCGCTTCATGGACCAGCCCGATCAGGCTATTATCCACCGGGTTGCGGTTTTCAAAGGTCTGGCCACGCTCGGTGGTGACAAACTGACCGTTGATAAAATTTTTGAATTCTTGCATGAACTACACTCCGTAAGATGGCTCTTTGGCAAACAACCGCCGGGGCCCGGCAGCCCCGGCCTTGTGCAATCAGGTCAGAACTGAGAGGAAACGCTCGTTAAGCACGCGATCGTGATAGAAGATCGCCTTGCCCAGTTCGTCAGCAGTCCAGGTCACCGGCTCGTGATCCGGGTAGTGATAATCTCCCCCGCAGAACACTTCGTTGCGGTTACCGGACGGGTCAAAGAAATAGATGGTCTTGCCATGAGTCAGGCCATGGCGGGTCGGGCCGATATCCAGTGAGGTATCGGTCATGGAGATCAGGTCAGCGGCGCGCAGCACATCTTCCCAGGTCTCCAGAAAGAACGAGGCGTGGTGGAATTTGCCCGGCTCCGGGCAGTCAATAAACGCCACATCGTGGGCTTTCATACTCGCCGTAATAAAGGCGGCTACTTTATTCCCATCCGGATCAATCACCTGCTCCGCCAGACTGAAGCCCAGCACGTCGCGGAACAGCTCATAGGTCTGCTGTACATTCGGTCCGTACAGCAGGCAGTGGTCAAAGCGGGTCGCTTTCATCCCTTTCAGGTTCTGCGGCCAGGCCTCCGGATTAACGTTAGATAAGCCCCATTTACCGGTTTGCTCTTTCTCGGCATAAAGTTCGAACAGGTGGCCGGATGGCGCCTGAAAACGGATGCGGCGACCGCAACCATTCAGTTCGCCCGCCTCAATCTGCTCCACCTCAAGGCCGTGCTCAGTCAGCGCCTGCTGTAACTGCTCCAGTGTCTGGTTATCCAGCACTTTGAAGCCCATAAAATCCATTCCCGGATTGTCTGCCGGACGCAGTACCACCGAGAATTTGTCCACTTCGGTCCAGCCTTTGAGGTATACCCGGCCAGCCTGATCCCGCTCCACCTCAATCAGGCCGAGCAGATCACGATAATGTTTAACCGCTTCTTCAACATCCATTACACGGATCTGAACATGACCCGGACGCATTACACCTTTACGCATGGCTTAACCCTCTTAATTGTTTTTATGATTCAGTTGTTGGTATTTCGATAAGCAGATCACTGCGCGGAAAAACCCGGCAGGCCAGCACATAACCTGCAGCGCGCTCCTGCGCGGAGATATGTGCACTGCTCATTGGTTTGGAATAGATCTCACCGGCCAGCAGCCGGATTTTGCAGACGCCGCAACCACCTCCGCGACAGCCCACCGGGATCGCCGCATATCCCTGCTGCTCCGCACCGCGCAGCAGACTCAGGTTGTCCGGACAGGCAAACCCCTCCGGCGCCGATAACGCCGCGACATGAAAACGCGTTGCGAAGTTCAGTTCAGTGGTCATCGGTTTCAGCCCTCAGTTAACGGCACTACCAGCAGTGGCGTCGCCGTCATCTGCATCACATTCTGGGCCGTGGAGCCGACCAGAAAGCGTCCCAGGCTGGAATGGGTCCGGCTGCGCGTGCCCATTACAATCAGGTCTGCTGCAACCTCTTCAGCCACGCTGATAATGGTTTCTGCGGCGGGGCCGGATTCCACCCGGGTCAGCGGTCGCTTCTGCAACGGCAGACGGTCCTGCAGGCAGGTCTGGTTAAATTCATCGATACGCTGCTCCATCAGGCCGCGAATCTTTTCAATGCCCTGCCCACGCATCGCGCGCAGTTCCGCATCGGCCATGTAGTTTTCCAGCAACGCTTCCGTGGCATGGCTGATCGGCTCAATCACGTTGAGAAACACAATCTGCGCTTCATGCTTAAACGCCTCTTTCGCCGCCAGCATGTAGGCCGGCTTTGAACCCTCACTTAAATCCGAGGCGTAAAGGATGGTTTTAATCTCAGGAATCATCTTCAGCTCCTTGTTCATTTCCGCTGATCTCCGGCCTTGTCTGTGCCCACCCCAGCCCTGCGCTGCCATTTTCAGGCAAGCCGAACCCCTGCAGGGGGCGCCTGGCCTGCATCGCTATCAGAGAGATTGCTTAAGGTGATGCTTAACGCATCACAGGGTGTGTTGGGTTAATCAAATAGACTCAGCCAGAGCTCCTGTTGAATTAGCCGACCAGACCGGGCAGGTAGAGTGACAACGCCGGTACCGTGGCGATCAGCACCAGACGCACAATATCTGCCATCCAGAACGGGGTGACCCCTTTAAAGATGGTGCCCAGTTTCACATCCGGCAGAACGGTCTTCAGAACAAATACGTTCAACCCGACCGGCGGTGTGATCAGACTGATCTCGGTGACCACCACCACCAGAATGCCGAACCAGACCAGATCAAACCCCATTGCCTGCACCAGTGGATAAAACACCGGCACCGTCAGCAGGATCATCGACATACTTTCCAGCACGCAGCCCAGCAGAATGTAGATCGCAATAATCGCCACAATCACCAGTACCGGACTCAGATTCAGGCCCAGCACCATATCCCGCAGGGCATCAGGCAATCCCGCCAGATTGATAAAGTTGGAAAACAACACCGCACCGATCACCAGAAAGAACAGCATCGCTGTGGTACGTACCGAACTCACCAGCACATTCACCAGAATGTTAAAGGTCAGCCTGCGCCGCAGCAGTGCCATAAAGAACGCGCCGGATGCACCGATCCCTGCCGCTTCCGTCGGGGTGAAAATACCGCTGTAGATCCCCCCCATGACCACTACAAACAGAAAGCAGATGCCCCAGACATGACGGAACGCTGACAGGCGCTCAGCCCAGCCCGCCTTCTCCACTGCCGGGCCGCTCTCCGGTTTCAGTTTCACCGTGACCGACACCGCCGCCATATACAGCACAATGCCAAGGAATCCCGGCAACAGACCGGCGATAAACAGCTTGCCGATATCGGTCTCGGTCATGATGCCGTAGATCACCAGAATCACGCTGGGCGGAATCAGAATCCCGAGGGTGCCACCGGCCGCAATCGCGCCACTGGCCAGATCATCCGAGTAGTTGTATTTACGCATCGAAGGCATCGCCACCTTAGACATGGTGGCTGCGGTGGCCATGGAGCTGCCGCATACCGCGGAAAATCCACCGCAGGAAACCACCGTTGCCAGCGCCAGACCACCTCGAAAGTGACCGAGAAAAGCATGCGACGCCCGGTACAACTGGGCAGATAGCCCCGCTTCGGTAATAAAATTACCCATCAGGATAAACAGCGGCACCACCGACAGGCTGTAGGAGAGACCGGTCTCAAAAGCCACCTGCGACACCATATTCAGTGCCGCATCCCAGCCGCGACTGTTATCGAACTCCACCTGTTGTACGTAGGCAAAACCCAGTACCCCGATCAGCCCCATGGACACCCCCAGAGGTATCCGGGCAAAGATCAGCACCATCAGTGCTGCAAAACCGATCAGACTGATTTCCATGATCTACATATCCCCTTTAGTTTCACGTCGGAACAGCCCCTTACCGCCTTTAAACAGCAGCATGCAGAGCAGGGCCAGCGTCGATACCGAACAGCAGGCCGCCATCAGAAACACCAGCCCGGCAAACGGGATCTGCAGAATCGCGGTGGTGTCCTCATACTCGTAAGTACGCAGTGCAAACTTCCACAACATCCATGACAACACCGCAAAAGCGATCAGGTTGACCAGACAGATCAGCAGATTCTGCAGGGGTTTAAGAAAGGCCGGAACGGTCGAATCCAGCAGGTCCACATCCACATGGGCGTTTTCAGCCGTGACCATGGGCAGGCCCAGAAAAATCAGCGCCGCCAGCAGCAGTTCGGTCACTTCAAAGCCACCAGGCAGTGGCGCGGAAAACAGATCCCGCCCCACCACATCAACCAGCGTGACCAGCATCATCAGAAACATGAAGGCTGCAGCGGTGTAGGCCAGCACCCGCTCGAACAGAAATTCGAGCGAGCGCAGCCAGATCTCTGATTTCAGGCAAGATGAAATCAAACGCATAGGATGGCCCCTTAGTGACCGTAGCTGGCGGTAATCTGACGCAGTTCCGTGAGGGCCGATTTACCATCAACCCCACGCTTTTCTGCCTCTTCCATCCAGCTCTGCTGCAGCGTTGCGGTACGCTCTTTCAGGGCTGTAATAAAGGCATCATCCGCCACAGACAGATCATTGCCTTTGGCTTTGAGTGCTGACGTAGCGGCTGCATCAGCCTGATCCCAGGCTTTACCTGCCATCTTCGCGAAGGCTTCGCCGGAGACACTCATGATCGCTTTCTGATCCGCTTCGGAAAGCTCACTGAAACGCCCTTTGTTCATCACCAGAAAGAAGCTGATGTTATAGAGACCGCCCGGCACCATGGTGGTGTGGGTCACAAGATCCTGAATTTTAAACGCCGTTACCGACTCCATCGGCAGCAGCGTTCCGTCAGCTACACCATGAGAGAGCAGTTCATAGCTCTGGGAAGCTGGCTTGAGCAGTGGTACTGCATCCAGTGCACCGGCCACATCGTTAACCACACCACCACCGACACGCATCTTCATACCGGACAGGTCATCGATTGCTGCCACCGTTTTCTTGCTGTTATGAATCTGTCCCGGACCATGGGTAAACAGGCTGAGCAACTGGGTGCCTTTATGTTCATTGGCCTGCGCCAGATATTTCTGGTGCACCCGCCAGTAAGCGACAGACAGCGCTTCGGCACTGTTACCACTGAACGGAAACTCGACCGCTTTGGTCATCACGAAGCGGCCCGGTGTGTAACCGTGCACGCTGTAGGTAATATCCGCCAGACCATCACGGGCGATATCGTAGTGAACCTTGGGGTGACCCAGCGACTTGGCGAGGATATTCACCTTAACCCGGCCCTCAGTCACCTCCTCGACCTGCTGGGTCCAGGGGACAATCATATCGGTCACCACCGGGTGCGTCGGTGGCAGCCAGGATGACAGGGTCAGTTTGGTTTCCGCAGCCACCAGAGTACTGGTGGTGATGACTGCACCGGTTAGCACTGCTTTCAGAACCTTTCTCATTGTTATTCTCCTGTAACAGAACTTGCTCAGCTCATAAGCTGTTGATTGTGTTTTTGTTCAGAGACCGGAAGCGCGCACAACAAGTTGAATTTTCAACTATTTTTTCACCCAGGCAGACGCGCTTCCAAAGGCCGGTCAGATATCCAGAACCAGTCGCTCCGTTTTCGAACGCGAACAACACACCGCGATCTGGTCGTTATCTTCTTTCTCTTCATCCGTCAGGAAGTGATCTTTGTGATCCGGAGTACCTTCCAGTACATCGCAAAGGCAGGTACCGCAAACGCCCTGTTCGCAGGAAACCTCAACCTTGATCCCTGCGCCGGCCAGTGCATCGGTGATCGACTGACCCTCTTCAACGCGAACCGTAACCCCGCTCTGGCGCGCCTCCACTTCAAACGCCTCGCCACTGCTGTCGACTTCCGCATTGAAGTATTCAAAGTGAACATTCTCAGCCGCATAGCCCTGCTCTTTGGCGCTGTTCATCACCCAGTCCATAAAACCGGAAGGCCCGCAGACATAAACATGCCCGTTGGCTTCATAACCCGCGAACACCTGTTCCGGGTTAAAGCGCTGTTCATCAGCCTGATCATCAAAGTGCAGGTGCAGTTGCTGCGGGAATTCAGCCTGCAGCTCATCCAGAAATGCAGCGCTGGAGCGACTACGGCAGCAGTAATGCAGCTCAAAGGATTTGCCGGCCGCTTTCAGGGTGTAGGCCATGGTCAGCATCGGTGTAATACCGATACCGCCGCCCACCAGAATGCTGTGCTCTGCATTCAGATCGAGCGGAAAATGATTACGCGGGGCGCTGATCTGCAGCGTCATGCCCGGCTGGAACGTTTCATGGATGGTGCGGGAACCACCACGGGACTCAGGATCATTCAGAATACCGAGGCGGTAACAGTCACGGCTGCCCGGCGCATTACTGAGTGAATACTGGCGGATCAGCTCAGGGGTAATATGCACATCGATATGGGCGCCCGCTTCAAATTCCGGCAACGCCTCACCGCTGACACTGATAAATTCAAATACCGATACCCCGGCGGCCTGATCTTCGCGACGCTTGATCATCACGTCGATTTTTTCATTGTTCATACTATTCACCCACAGATTCTTTTTAATTCCCGGGGCTGAGCCCCGGGGCCTGAGCGGGGATCTCCGCCCCCTTTCGCTGATCCCTCAGCGCATGAAAATACCGCCGTTAATATCCCAGGCAGCGCCAGTGACGAAAGACGCCTCCCGACTGGCCAGTTTGGTCACCACATCCGCCACAAAGTCGGCACTGCCCAGCTCTTTCACCGGAATCATCTCGTTGATAATGGTTTCCAGTTTGTCGGCCGGAACCAGCTCACGAACCGAAGGCAGATCCATCGGCCCGGGTGCCACGGCGTTCACCGTTATCCCATCGGCCGCCAGATTGCGGGCAAAGATCTTGGTCATGGTGAGGATCGCGCCTTTACTGGAGCCATAGTGAGCGCCGGATGCGGCGCCCCCATTCTGCCCCGCCAGCGAGGCCATATTGACGATGCGGCCATAGCCACGCCCGGCAAAGTACTGACCAAACACCTGACAACCAAAGAAGGTGCCACGCTGGTTAACGGCGGTAACCCGATCAAACTCTTCAGGTGTGATCTCCATCACCGGGGTGGTCAGGGTCATCGCGGCGTTGTTGATCAGCGCATCCACCTGACCGAAGTTCTCACAGGCCTGCTTCAGTGCGGTTTCGAAGTTCTCTTTCGCCAGCACATCCAGCGCCAGCGCCAGCATCCGCTCGCCGTTCGGCGCAATCTCCGCCGCAGAACGGGCCACCGCATCCTGATTGGCATCGGTCATAACAACCGCAAACCCGGCTTTATACAGATTTTCGGCAATCGCTTTGCCCAGTCCCTGAGCCGCGCCGGTTACTAATGCAACTTGAGTCATCCGATCGCTCCTTACAGGATGTAGCCGATACTGCTGAGGTAAGCATTGGCGTTTTGCAGACGGATCACCTTCTCCTCAATCTGAAAACCGTTATCGGTTTTCTTCAGGGTGTAGGTCAGGTCTGCCGGGTAGGTTTTCAGGTTGCCGTGACGACACTCGCTCAGGTACATGGAGCAACGCACTGTGACAAAAGCCGCGCCTTCATCCAGAATGCGGAAGCGCCCCATCTGGCGCACGGTTTTATCGGTGGTCTGGGTCGACACCGCTTCACCGCTGTTGAGTCGCGCTACACGCAGTTCGCGCATCTCTTTTTTGTCGTAGGCATAATTCAGGCTGTTGGCGAAGTCGCTCTCTTGCGGATCGATGGGAACGATGTAGGTACCGGTTTCAGTCCACAGATCCAGCCAGCCCTGATAATCTTCAAAATCGAGCATATCGGCTTCGCTGTCGATAAATGCCCGCACCTGATTCAGCATGTTCAGATCACTCATTGCTATTCTCCCCTGCCAATCAGGCTGTCATCATTTTCTTGTAATACTGATACGCTGAACGCATACCGGTTTCCGAACAGACCGCACCGGAGACGTTGCCATCCGGGCTTTCCTTCAGGTTGCCCATGCCCCGGTTAACCAGAATCCACTCATCCTTACCTGCTTTTGAACCTTTCTGTACCCGCTCCCAGGCTTCCGCATCATCCGGCGTACCAAAGCCCATCGGCCCCTGAAAATGTTCGTGCAGACGCAGACGCATCTGGTTGAACGCCGCCGGCGCGCCTTCGCCACCAATCGCCACGTGGTGAATTTCGGTTTCTTCTACACTGACCGGCGCCAGCACCCGGAAGAACGCCATGGAGCAGGCGACATTCGGGAACAGGTTCAGGTTGAAACCGGAACCGCCCACCGCACGTACCATGCGACGTACTTCCAGATCAGAGTGTCCCTCTGCGGCCAGTTCTTCAGCCAGCGCCTGAAAACGCTCAGGAATCGGTGCATCCAGATCTTTTTCCAGATCCACCAGCTCAGGGATCATCACCATCACGCTGTGGCCGTTACCCAGATCTTCAACGTGGCCTTCGCCATCCAGAAAATCGAAGATCTCCGCAGTCTGATCATCCACCGAGGAAACAAACGATTTGTGCACAATCGGGAAATGGTAAGCATCGGTAGTGTTTTCCAACTGGATTTTCCAGTTACCCGGGAAACGGAAACGGTGATCGCCCAGCACTTTCAGCGGATAACCGCCGCCCTGCTTAACAAACAGGTCGATCCACTTTTTCGCGCCGCCGAGGAAATCTTCCAGTGGCTCAATATCTTCTTTGAAGGTCGCGAAGATCAGCCCCTGATAGGTTTCAAAACGCAGGCTGATCAGCGGGTAGTCCTCTTTGTTGATCACGCCTTCGTACTCTTCCGGCTTCGGAATCGCACGCAGCGCACCATCGAGGGAGTAACCCCAGCCGTGGTAAGGACACATAAAACTTTTGGTTTTACCGCGCTTGCCTTCGCACACGGTCGCCGCACGATGACGACAGCGGTTCAGCAGCACGTGGATATTCTTTTTCCGGTCGCGGCTGACAATCACAGAGTGACGTCCGATCATCGCGGTTTTGTAAGAGCCCACATCCGGGATCTCACTTTCGTGGCCTACCCAGACCCAGGTGTTGTTGAAAACTTTATCCAGTTCTTCTTCGAAGATTTCCGGATTGGAGTAGATTGAGGTGTGAACCTTATCTTCCATAATCAGGCTGTCGTAATCCGCAGCCACGTTTTTAATGTTGATTAAATCGGTCATCTGACTTTCCACTTATTATTCTGCTCACTCCGGTACCGGCAGAGCGGCTGCCTGATCCCAGGGAGTCTGTACAGGTCGGTTAAACAAACTTTCAGTGCGAAAATGGCTGATCTGCCATTCGCCCTCTGCGCAGATAAAATCCACTTCGAGCCGGGCACTGCTCAACTGCGAGCGGCCGTCACTGAAGGTTGCAGTCTGTAAAAGCACCCAGTGGCCGGTAGCCTGTTCCTCCTTCACCCGGATCAACTCACTGGTGAGGAAATGAACATTTACGGCGAAGTGCGCCGGTGGCTGGGTGTACTTGTGAAACATCTCGGCGATGGCGCTGCGCCCCTGCATTCGACCGAAAGTCTTGCTGTAGCGACTACCGATCCCTTCCCAGATCGCATCCTCACTGAACAGCGCCAGCAGCGGCTCCAGATCAAAGCCCACTGTCAACTGGTCGCAGAGCGTCATATAGCAATTCATGCAGGCTTTAACCGCATGTTCGTCTTCAAATCGCTTAAGGCGCTTAGCCAGTGAAGCAACGGTTTCGCGTGCTGCCATCGTTCTGTCCTCAGCCCGGTACGACCAGTTCACGGCCGATACGGGCCTCAACTTTGCAGTACTTCCAGAGTTTGTAGGTACCGTCACCTACCGGCGTGCTGCGAAACAGGTTGCAACCCTCAATCACGGTTTCCAGATCGGGTACATCGGCCATGATGTAAGCGGTCCATGGGGATGAGGTGGAGGGGCCGACCTGAATCCGGTCGTCATCCATAATGCCCAGTACGTTGACACCCGGCAGTTCAGCAATCCCCTGCATCATGGCGCTGAACGCCTGCCATACATCACCCATTTCGCTCTGTGGCGCGTCCATAAAGTTCTGGTTAACACCAATACAGAACAGCACTCGATGCGTTGTTGTCTCACTCATTGTTTTTCTCCTGAGAATGGTTGCCTGATCGCTGAATCAGAGATATCCGGGGAGCGGCTTATGTCCGAAGAACATCGCTCCTGCGTTTTTAAATGTGATGGCGCCCATAAAGGCGTGCTGCGTGCACATCATCGAATCACGCATAATTCGGGAAAGCGGGTGGCTGTTATAAGCGCCGGTCATTCCTGCGACCTGATAAGTGGTGCGGATCGCTTCGGCACATTCATGGGTCAGGTTCGATGCCGCCAGGCGAATCATGCTGATCTGATGATCGGATGGCTCGCCGCCCGCCTGAATGGCATCCCAGGCATCCCCGGTCACTTCGTAGAAGAAGGCACGGGAGGAGCGCACTTTGGCTTCCGCCTTGGCGACTTCAATCTGCACGTGTTCGCGCTCGCCCAGATTGGGCGCACCGGTCACAGAAACCCGTCCGGCTGCCATATCCTGCACAACGTCCAGCGCTTCCCGGGCCAGACCCAGCGTGGTCACCGCCAGTACCTGTGCGGCAAACGCCAACGACGGGTAACGGAAGAAAGGCTCATCCAGATTCGGTTTTCCGCCCCGGGTGAAGGTCCACTCTTCGGGCACAAACACATCTTTAACCACCAGATCGTGGCTGCCGGTACCGACCATGCCGACTACATCCCAGGCAAACTCCACATCCACCTGCTCGCGCGGCATCACCGCCATCCGGGGCAGGGACTCACCGTCGTCAGGCATAATGCCGACACCACACAGCGAAGCCCCCATGCAGCCACTGCCAAACTGCCAGCGACCATTGACCACAAAACCGTTATCCATACGTCTGGCCGGCTGTGGTGGGAAAATACCTCCGGCGAACACCACATCGGGTGTGTCTTTCCAGACCTTCTCGATCGTCTCCATCGGCAGCGATGCCAGATAAGCCGGGTTCATACCAAAACTGGCGACCCAACCGGCAGAACCATCAGCAGCCGAGATCGCTTCAACCATCTGCAGAAACTCTGCCGGTGACTTCTCATCCCCCCCGAAGCGCTTCGGCACCAGTGCACGATAAACACCAATCTGCTTAAACTTTTCGATCACGTCCTGAGAGATATACATCTGCGCTTCAAATTCATCGCGGCGCTCACGTATCTCTGCCAGTAAGGCATCAAATACGGCCTCACCACCCCAGGACTCTTTGTTTATTACACTGGAAGCCATATCGACTCACCCCATCCGTTCTTATTGGTTTGTTAAACAAATGTGCTCATTTTCTTCGCCAGAGCGCAGAGCAGTTCATCAGCCCCTTTGCGGCCAACCAACTGCAACCCGACCGGTAAACCCGATGCGCTCTGCAGAGGAATTGAAATCGCCGGATGCCCGCTCAGATTGAATGGCCGCAGCAGAAAAGAGAGACGCAGATCCATCTCCCCTGCCTCGGCCTGTTGCAGGGTCATCGGGAACACCGGCAGACTCGGCATCAACAGGCAGTCGACCTCCGCCAGTAACTGATCAATGGCGTCGCTGAAACGCTGCCCCTGCTGATGGGCTTCAGCCACCGCAGCATCGGAGGTCTCCGCCGCTTTCTGTAAGCGCTCAGCCACATCGGCCCCGACCCGACCGGAAGCGAGCAGATCACCGCAGGCATTCCACGTCTCGCGGTTGATCAAGACCATGCCCGCACTGTAGGCCGACTCCATATCCGGCAGTTGCACAGAGACCTGTTGCGCAGGCAGACGCCCGGTCAATTCACTGATCGTTGCCCGGATCTCGGCAATCGCCTCGACATCAGCAACGCCCAGCACACAATCTTCCAACTCAATATCCGGCAGCGCGTTAAACGAGGGATCAATAATCTTCATTCCCTGCTCCAGCATGGTTGCGCTGTCCGCCAGTACGCCAACGCAATCCAGCGAGGATTCAGCAGGCATCACGCCCTCACGGCTGACACGTCCGTAGGTAGGTTTGATACCGTAGACACCACAACAGGCTGCAGGCAGGCGAACCGAACCACCGGTATCCGTGCCAATAGCAAAATCTGCCAGCCCTGCGGCCACTGCGACCGCCGAACCACTGGAAGAGCCACCGGGAATTAACTGAGGGTATTTATGATTCAGCGGGGTACCTGCCCATGGGTTGATACCGCTCATGCCGAACGCCAGTTCATGGGTGTTGGTTTTACCGACCAGCCGGCAGCCCTGCTGCAAAACCCGGTCGACTACCGCAGCATTGCAACGGGCAGGCTCTCTGTCGGCCAGTGCCGCACAGCCTGCAACGGTCGGAAAACCAGCAATATCGATCGTATCTTTGACCGCTACCGTCAGTTTGTTGCGGTTCTCACCACTCACTGCTCCGGCCCTTAAGAAACGATGAAAAAATACACTCACAGGCATCACCCTCTGCTGGTTTGATCCGACCTTACATCCCCAAACAGGCGGCAGGTCATTCATTGCTCCCTATCAATATATTGATCGATTAGTTGAAATGTCAACTAATTTTAGTTGAACTTTCAACCATTTATGCAGTGCAAAAAACAGGCAAAACCAAACAAAATTAATATTTATCAATCAGTTAAAAATAAAAATATTTTTTAAAATTTGCAGAAACAAAACACAAAAAATCAAACTTACCCATGACTAAATCGTTCGCATAAGCGCAGTGAGTAGCGTAAAATCTGATCCTGTCAGCACCCTGATCCGGTGCCAGTAACTGAATGAGCACAGCATGACATCGAGAGATAAAAAGCTTGAGAAATACCTGCCCTCAAGCGCCTCCTTCCAGATTGATGAGTTCCCCTTCTACTGGGTCGCTAAACTCAATGCCCTCTACAGCCGGGAGATGGAGAAAACCCTGAAACCGCTGAATATGGATATCTCTCGCTGGCGTGTAGCCATGCTGCTGCGGGTTCATGGTGATCTGAGTATCAAAGATATAACCGAGCATGCCCTTGCCAAACTGCCGACCATCACCAAAATCGTTTACAAAATGCGGGATGAAGGCCTGGTTGATGTGCAACCCTCCGAGCTCGATGGGCGGGTCAGCATCGTATCGCTGACCGAACAGGGCCGGGACAAAGTGGAACAGGTGCGCCAGCAAACCCACCACCTGTTTACCGAAGCCTTCTCCGGCATGACAGAAACCCAGATCAACCGCAGTACCGCCTTACTGAAAAAATACTTCGAAAACCTTTCCGAAGTGGAGTAAGGCCATCCCCTGAGGGTTTAAGTATTCCTGACGCACGTCTCAATGACAAAATTTAGTTGAACTTTCAACTAAATTGTTATTCCCTATACCGGGACAACAAAACGAGGCGATCTGATGCAAACCCCTTATGAACTGATCGGCGGTGCTGCCGGCGTCAAAGCGCTGGCGGAAGAATTTTACCGGGTAATGGACAGCCAGCACGCAGCCCGGGGCATCCGGGCCATGCACGGCAAAGACCTGTCGGCGGTGTCTGATAAGCTCTACCAGTTTCTCTCGGGCTGGTTTGGCGGACCTCAGCTTTACCTGAAACAGCACGGTACTATCTGCCTGAGTTCACCCCACGCAAAATACGCCATCGGCAGCGCTGAACGGGATGCATGGCTACAGTGTATGGACCTTGCGCTGGATAATCTGAACAGTTCACCGGAACTGAAAAGTATGCTTAAAGACCCCCTGTTTGATCTGGCAGATATGATGACCAACCGGGATTAACCGGCAGCAGCGAAATGACTTCCAGTACAGCTAATCGCCAGGCTAATCATCACTGCGTTATGCAGCCGGATAGCGCGTTACCAACACCTGAAAACAACCAATTAACAGCTCCGCTTCAACACGGCTCCTCTCCGCTGATAAATTTATCCCCTGTGCCATACTTTTTTCTGGACGCAGAGCCGGAACTGTAGTCTTGTAGCAATCCGGCTGAGTCCGGCCTTTTACTCCTTTTCTGAGAATTAATTATCTGATGAAGATCGCCATACTGTCCCGCAACCCGAAACTCTACTCCACCCGACGTCTGGTCGAGGCGGGGGAAGCGATGGGGCATGAAATTGATGTAATCGATACCCTGCACTGCTACATGGATATCACCCGCAGCCGGCCGGTGGTGCGCTATAACGGTGAGCAGCTCCCCCACTACGATGCGATCATTCCCCGTATCGGCGCTTCAGTGACGTTTTACGGTACGGCGATCGTCCGTCAGTTTGAGGTGATGGGAACCTTTTGTGTCAACCGATCCGATGCGATCAGCCGTTCCCGCGATAAACTGCGTTCGTTGCAGATTCTGGCGGGTCAGGATGTCGGTCTGCCACGCACAGGATTTGCCAATAAGCCAGACAATATCAAAGACCTGATCAAGAATGTCGGCGGCGCACCGGTTGTCATCAAACTGCTTGAAGGCACCCAGGGGATTGGTGTGGTTCTGGCCGAAACCAGTAAAGCGGCTGAGAGTATCATCGAAGCCTTTATGGGCCTTAAAGCAAACATTCTGGTTCAGGAATACATTAAGGAAGCCGGCGGCGCCGATATCCGTTGCTTTGTGGTGGGCGATCAGGTGGTCGCAGCAATGAAACGTCAGGCGGCCGAGGGCGAGTTCCGCTCCAACCTGCACCGTGGTGGAACCGCCACGCTGGTTGAGCTGAGCGAAGAGGAACAGGCCACGGCGATCAATGCAGCTAAAGCTCTGGGCCTGAATGTCTGCGGTGTGGATATACTCCAGTCGGCTAATGGCCCGGTAGTGATGGAGGTGAATTCATCTCCGGGTCTTGAAGGCATAGAGATGGCTACAGGCAAGAATGTTGCTGGTATGATTTACGAATTTATCGAGCAGAATGCTCAGCCCAATTCGAATAATAAAAAAGGTTAACGCCCCATGGATATGCTTGAAATCGGAGGTCACAGCGTCCCGCCCGGGAAAACCCTACAGATTGAACTGCCGGTGGTGAAACTCTATACCGATACGGATATCTGTATGCCTGTGCATGTTATCCGAGGCCGTAAACCCGGCCCCACCGTGTTCGTCTCTGCGGCGGTACACGGTGATGAGCTGAACGGGATCGAGATCGTTCGCCGTCTGATCAATCAGAAGAGCCTGCGCCTTACCGCAGGCACATTGATTCTGGTACCCATGGTTAATGTCTACGGGGTACTTAACCAGAGCCGGTACATGCCGGACCGGCGTGATCTGAACCGCTGTTTCCCCGGCTCACCGAAAGGCTCGCTGGCCGGAATCGTGGCGGATAAGTTTGTCTCCGAGATTATCCAGCACTGCCAGTACGGTATCGATCTGCACACCGGCGCGATCCATCGTTCCAATCTGCCGCAGATCCGCGCCAATCTGAAAGATCAGGAGACACTGGAGCTGGCACAGGCGTTTGGCGTGCCGGTACTGCTGAATGCCAGTATCCGCGATGGCTCCCTGCGCGAAGCGGCGGTTGAAACCGGTGCCCGGGTACTGCTCTATGAAGCAGGTCAGGCCCTGCGCTTTGATGAGCTGTCGATCCGCGCCGGTATTCGCGGCATCAACAATGTGCTGAAACATCTGGGTATGATCTCAAGGAACACCCGTAAAGAGAGTAAGCGCCCGCCGGTGGTGCCGTTTATCGCCAACACCAGTCGCTGGACCCGCGCCAGCGCCAGCGGAATTGTGCATAACCTGAAAAACCTAGGCGATCAGGTCAACCGCGGCGACCCGCTGGCAACTATTGGCAGTCCATTCGGCAAGGTGCTGGAAACGGTTTATGCCAGCCGTGCCGGGATTATTATAGGTAAGCAGAATATCCCTCTGGTGCAGGAGGGTGATGCGATGTTTCACATCGCCTACTTCACCGAAGAGGAGCAGGAAGTGGTGGACAACATTGAGACGATGCAGGATATCCTGATGCCGGAGAAAAACGGCAACACAGGCCCCGATCTCTGATCCAGTCAGCGATCGGGTTTGCACCGGGTTTTCGGATAACAGGTTTAGATACGTTGGGTGACCCGAAACCCTTTGCAGCCTGATCGCTCCGCTCAGGATCGGTTCAACAATTCATTGATCGTTAACTGGTCCGGGTCTACAACGCCCTGACGATACGCAAACTCATTGATGATCGCCGCGTCTACCCGTTCCCGGCTTTCGATCCCCAGCTCTTCGCTCTTGCCGTAACAGTTCACCCGGGCCTGACAGCTTCCGGCTGCTACGATCTGCCATTTCGCGCCGCCTTTAGTCAGTACCGATGCGATGGTCCTGTGGGTAAAGTTGTCCGGGAAAAGAAATGGGATTTCGATTAACTGTCCGGCTTTCTGTACGGAGAAAATTAAGTATTTCATATTCCAGCCTCAGCGCTCTGTTCTGGAGAGATGAGTACTGCGAGGATCTGCCCGAACCCTATGGCCACAATCCAGAATCAACATCCCTTTTAATTAAATAGAATGGTTTGTCCGGGGCTGACATACAGCCAAACCCCGGAGCCCTTCATACTACAATATATTATAGCCAGCCTGTACCTCTATCCTGAGACCTCCCTGTGCGGACTGCCATCACATGGCGTCCGCCAGTTTTGCTTTACGAATCAACTGCACCAGTTCACTGCGATAGCCGTAAGGGTCATGTCCACGATTAGCAAGCGCCAGTTGCAGCGCATCATCATAGCTCCAGCTACCTGTGTATTTACCGCCTTTCAGCAGTTGACCAAACCCTGCTACGGCCGTAGCAAAGCTGGCTTCCTGAGCTGCCTCGGCACTGACCCGGCTCTGGATCGGAACCGCCTGCCCCAGCTCCAGTGAATGGTCTTGCTGAGGCAGTTTATAGCGCATTTTCAGGTAACCATACTCGCTGCTGAAGTTTGTCTCCGGCGCCGTATCGCTATAGCGAGAAGTTGGGTAGACCCCGCTACCGGCATCGACCGGCGTAATTTCATAGATCGCGGTCACCCGATGGCCTGCCCCTATATCACCTGCATCCACCGCATCATTTTTAAAATCTTCGGTGGCCAGCATCCGGCTCTCGTAACCCAGCAGACGGTATTCAGCGACAGTAGCCGGGTTGAATTCCAACTGAATTTTCACATCCTTAGCGATCGGAAACAGGTTCGACGTCGCCTCTTCCACCAGCACCTTCTGCGCCTCACTCAGGCTGTCGATATAAGCCGCTACCCCATTGCCGTTCTGCGCCAGATCCTGCATCAGGGCATCGTTGTAGTTGCCCTGTCCAAAACCGAGTACGGAAAGGAACACACCAGACTGACGTTTACGCTCGACATAGCCTTTCAGCGCTTCGCGGTTACTGATGCCGACATTAAAATCCCCATCGGTGGCGAGAATAATCCGGTTCACCCCTCCCTCAATAAAGTTCTGCTCCGCCAGTTGGTAAGCTAACTGTATGCCTGCCGCACCGGCGGTAGAGCCTCCGGCGCGAAGCTGATTCAGTGCCGCAAAAATTTTATCTTTCTCCTGCACCGGTGTAGGTTCCAGCACGGTACCGGCTGCCCCGGCGTAGACCACAATGGAAACCTTATCCTGCGGTTGCAGTTGACTCAGCAGCAGGTCCATAGACTGCTTCACCAGCGGCAGTTTGTCCGGCTGATTCATGGAACCGGAAACATCCAGCAGAAACACCAGGTTGGTAGCGGGTTTTTCGCCCTGCAACTGATAGCCCTGAATACCGATATGCACCAGTTTATTACCCCGCTTCCAGGGAGAATCGAGCACGGTCACCTGAGTACTGAATGGCTGCGAGGAATCCTGCGGATAAGGGTAGGCGTAGGGGAAATAATTAATCATCTCTTCCACCCGGACCGCTGCTTTTTGTGGCAGAACACCCTGATTCAACTGACGACGAATAAAGCTGTATGAACTGGTATCAACATCAATACTGAACGTAGAGACCGGTTCATCCTGCACCCGTTTCACCGGATTTTCCGCCGCAGTACTGAAACGATCACGGCCTTCATCCGGACGCGATGGCAGCGCCCGCTCCTTAGCTTGCAAACCCGCTTGCGGCATGGGCGCAGCAGGCATAGATGGGGCGACAGCAATCATTCGCTGAACCTCGGCCTGATGCATGGCTTCGGATTCCGGCATCTGCTTCTTCATCATCCGATCCGCTTCAACCCGTTCATCCTGAAGACGGGCGCCAGTGTCGGCAATTGAATCGGCCTTCAGCGCTTTCTCTTCCTGTCGTGCCTGAGGTTTTGCCACGAGCTGTTCAGTGACCGTGGCCTGGGGTACCTCAGCTACAGGCTCTGAGGAGTTCTGCAACGGATCAACCGGGTGTCGCTCCAGCCCCAGATAAAGCGCCATCACCATGACGGCGGCGGTTCCCAGACCTGCATAAAACCAGCGCGGTAGTGTATTAATGGTCAGGCTACTGTTCATGGTTCTGCTCCTCTCTTTATCAGATTCAGGAGTAAGACGAACCACGCGGGCATTTCCTTGGTCAGCTTCAGATGTTTTTTCACTCTGTGCCTGATCAAACTCAGCCAGTGCGGCTTCAAGCGCTCGGTTTTTAGCTTCCATCCGGGGTTGCTCATCCATCTGCCGGAACAGATTTTTCAGATCATCACTCATGATTCACTCCCCAATGGCAATTCCTGTTTCAGGCGTTTGCGGATCTCATGCACCCGCCAGGACACGGTGGATTCTTTCACATTCAGGATCTGTGCGGTTTCAGCATGAGTCAGGCCCTCCCCCATCACCAGCACCACGGTCTCACGAAAACCGTCTCCCATTTTGGCTACCCGGCTCAGCACCTGACGCAGCATAATCGCTGAGTCGCCGGAATCTTCGCGACCCGGCTCCTGCCAACGGCTGTCCTCTTCCGGTCGGGAGAACTGTTTCTGCCAGTCATGGGCGCAGTTGATGACGATCCGATAGAGCCAGGAGGTGAATGCCGCTTCAAAACGGAACTGCCCCAGAGATCGGGCCAGCTTGATACAGGCCTGCTGGGTGATATCTTCAGCATCGGTGGCGTTACCGCAATATTTACAGGCAAACCGGAACATCAGCGCGTAGTGCTGATCCAGCAAGGCCCGGAAGGCGTCGCGGTCGCCCGCCTGCGCCTGTTGTATCTGTTGGGTTAATGTCAGATCCATCGTTTAGATCCAGTCGCTTTTTCAGTTAGACGACACTCAGCGGAAAATCCTTGGAAAAAATTCACACTAACAGAATCCGCACAGATTAAAGGCTAAATCGGCCCGTAGCAGACCGGATAAAAATATTTCTGTTTCAATCTGCAACAGGAGTGCTTTCAATACAAAGGGTTAATAACGGCAAGCCAAAGCCTCGCTGTTTACCTATACTACTAGTGAGTATTTTTTGTTCAAACCTGCGTTTCAACGGCCGATATAGAAACTCATTGACCCCACAAGAATCAGGACAAGATCATGGCTATTGGCGATTACAGTAATTTCGGTGGCTACGTTAATAACGAGATCAAACCGAACCACGATGGCAGCCGGCCGCTGGGTAAAGCAGTGTCTGAAGCAGCTCACGCTAAAAATGAAGCCCGTAAAGCAGGCCCGGTTGAAGAGGTCGGCGAGATTCCTGAAGCCCCCGCCGACGTGCAGCAGGATCAGGCAATTATTGAAGCCACTGTCGGTAGCGATGTCACCCTCAGTGCCAGCAATGAACCGGTTAAACTCACGGTGAGTGCTGTGATTGCCAATCTGAATGAGGTACTGGCTCCGGATCTGGGCCCCCAGGCCATCGAAGCCGCTTATGACGCGCAGCTTGATGTTTCCCCTGAAGCGACTGCCGATCGGATTGTCTCCCTGACCACCGCGATGTTTTCAGCCTACCAGACCGCCAATCCCGATCTGGAAGGCGCAGCTCTGGTAGATCAGTTTGTCGATGTGATTGCCGGCGGTATTGAACAGGGTTTTAGCGAAGCCCGGACCATTCTCGACGATATGGGCGTGCTCGAAGGTGACATTGCCAGCAATATCGACTCGACTTTCGATCTGGTGATGCAGGGGCTGGAAAAATTCCGTGAAGAGAACGGCGGAACGCTGACCAGCACTGACACTGGCAGCGACAACCCGGCTGATCCGGCAGCCGGAACAACGATTCTCAGTTCATCTGAAGCCTGATTGTAAAGCGATTCAGACAACGCCCGGCATACCGGGCGTTTTTCGTTCAGACCCGGAAAATCTCTTCAAACTGGCTGATATTCTGCTGAATATAATCCAGAAAAGCGCGCATCGCCGGCGTTGGCTGACGCCCTTTCGGGTGCACCACACTGAAGCTGCGCCGCAACGGAAAACCTTCAACGTTGGCAATCACCAGTTGGCCGAGTTTCAGCTCCGAGGTAATACTCAATTTCGGTAGCACCGCGACCCCAAGCCCGGCAATCACCGCGTGTTTTACCGCATCATTTGATCCGAGCTCCATACTGGCCCGCATCCTCAGGCGTTCATGCTGACAGTGTTGTTCCAGGGCAAGGCGCCCACCGGAACCTGATTCCCGCACCAGCAAACCACTGTCGAGGAACGTTTGCGGGGCCACGTTTTCCTCCGCCAGCAGCGGGTGATCTGCGGGTACAACCGGCACCAGCTCGTTATCCAGAAACGGCAAAGTTTCAAACGGTTTATCGGTAGGAACCATCCCCATAATCACCAGATCATCACTGTTATCTTCGAGCCGTTTAAGCGCGGTTGCCCGGTTTACCACTTTAACGCTGATACTGATCTGCGGATGGGTATCGAGGAAGGAACGCAACAGGTATGGCACCATATACTGCGCGGTATTCACGGCCACCAGCCGTAATTCACCGGCGATTTTACCCTCCAGTGCAGCCAGGTCAGACTGCAGGTTAAGTAACTCGGTAAAGATCACCCGGATACTTCTGACCAGACGCTCTGCCGCGGCGGTACTGAACAACCTCCGCCCGACATATTCAAACAAAGTCTGGCCAAGCGCCTGCTCAAGCTGACGAACCTGACTGCTCACGGCAGGCTGGGTTAATCCCAGCAGTTCACCAGCCTTGCTGTAACTCTTCAGCTCATACACAGCTTTGAATACCTGTAACTGCCTGAACGTCAGGCGGCTACTCAGCTTTTGAATACTCAGTGGCATCCCCACTCCCCTAAAAGAATCTCATCTATTAGCAATAGATTATAGATAAACCAAGAAATATCAATTTTAACTTATTTGAGTGCATTACTAGGATATTTAGCCACTCTGACGGCAGTTAGCCGGAAGGCTTAGGAGAGTTTCATGATCAAGAAAGTACTGATTGCCAACCGCGGTGAGATTGCGGTACGTATCGTGCGAGCCTGTGCCGAAATGGGTATACGCTCTGTGGCAATTTATACCGAACCGGACCGCTACGCCCTGCATGTGAAACGTGCGGATGAAGCCTACTCACTGGGCGAAGATGCACTGGCTGGCTATCTTGACCCGCTGCGTATCGTAAACCTTGCGCAGGAAACCGGATGTGATGCGATTCATCCCGGTTACGGTTTCCTCTCAGAGAATGCGGAATTTGCCCGCCTCTGCGAGAAACACGGCGTCACCTTTATCGGCCCTGAGTCTGATGTGATCAACAAAATGGGTGATAAAACTCAGGCCCGCGATTCTATGCGTGCGGCCGGTGTGCCGATCACCCCGGGCTCCGAAGGTAATCTGGCAGACATTGACGAAGCCCTGACACTGGCAGAAGAGATCGGTTACCCGATCATGATCAAAGCAACCTCCGGTGGCGGTGGCCGTGGTATTCGTCGTTGTGACTCGGCTCAGGAACTGAAACAGCAGTATCCACGCGTGATCTCCGAAGCCACCAAAGCGTTCGGTTCTGCCGAAGTTTTCATGGAAAAATGCATCGTTGATCCTTGCCACATTGAGGTTCAGATTCTTGCTGACAGCCACGGTAATACGGTTCATCTGTATGAGCGTGACTGCTCCATCCAGCGACGTAACCAGAAACTGATCGAGATTGCTCCAAGCCCGCAACTGACCCCTGAACAGCGTCAGTATATCGGTGGTCTGGCGGTTAAAGCGGCGGAAGCGGTCGGCTATGAAAACGCCGGTACGGTTGAGTTTCTGCTCTCCGGTAATGAAGTCTACTTTATGGAGATGAACACCCGTGTTCAGGTGGAACATACCATCACCGAACAGATTACCGGTGTGGATATTGTCCGCGAACAGTTGCGCATCGCATCCGGCCTTAAACTCAGCTACCGTCAGGACGACATCAGCTATCGAGGCTATGCCCTGCAGTTCCGCATCAACGCGGAAGATCCGAAAAATGACTTCCTGCCAAGCTTCGGCCGGATCTCCCATTACTACGCACCCGGTGGCCCGGGCGTGCGGGTTGATACGGCGATCTATACCGGCTACGAGATTCCTCCTTACTACGATTCTATGTGTCTGAAACTGGTGGTCTGGGCGCTTACCTGGGAAGAGGTGATCGCCCGTGGTCAGCGGGCGCTGAACGACATGCGCCTGCACGGTATCAAGACCACAGCAACCTACTACCAGCAGATTTTGCAACACCCGGATTTCCAGAAAGCGGATTTCAACACCAGCTTTGTACCGAATCACCCGGAACTGCTGAACTACTCCGAGAAGAGTCACCCCAGCGAAGTGGCTCTGGCCGTAGCCGCCGCCATTGCAGCCCACGCGGGTTGGTAATCAGAGAACTAATTTTGTGCCAGCCGCTGCGGCGGTTGCAGGAGAACTACCATGAGTAATACCAGGAAAATTGAAGTCACCGATGTAATTCTGCGGGACGCCCATCAGTCACTCATCGCGACCCGTATGCGCACTGAAGATATGCTGCCGATCTGTGACAAACTGGATCAGGTCGGATACTGGTCACTGGAAGTCTGGGGTGGTGCCACCTTTGACGCCTGTGTCCGTTTCCTCAAAGAGGACCCCTGGGAGCGCCTGCGCCAGTTACGTGCAGCCCTGCCCAACACCCGCCTGCAGATGCTGCTGCGTGGCCAGAACCTGCTCGGTTACCGGCACTACGCAGATGACGTGGTCGAAGCTTTTGTTGCCTCTGCGGCTGAAAACGGGATTGATGTTTTCCGCGTATTCGATGCCCTGAATGATGTACGTAATCTGGAAACCGCCATGAAAGCGGTAAAAAAAGCCGGTAAACACGCACAGGGAACGCTCTGTTACACCACCAGCCCGGTACATACACCTGAACTGTTTGTTGAGCAGGCGAAAACCATGCGCGATATGGGCGCCGACTCCATTGCGATCAAAGATATGGCTGGCCTGCTCACCCCATACGCCACCTACGATCTGGTTAAGGCGCTGAAATCCGAGCTGGATCTGCCGGTTGTGGTGCACAGCCACTCCACAGCCGGTCTGGCGCAGCTATGTCAGATGAAAGCCATTGAAGCCGGTGCCGACCACATAGATACAGCGATCTCCTCTTTTGCCAGCGGCACCAGCCACCCCGCCACTGAATCGCAGGTAGCTGCCCTGAAAGATACCCCCTATGACACCGGACTGGATCTGGAACTGCTCAGCGAGATCGCGGATTACTTCCGCGAAGTCAGGAAGAAATATCATCAGTTCGAGAGCGAGTTCACCCGCGAAGACGTTTCCGTGCAGATCAACCAGATCCCGGGTGGCATGATGTCCAATCTGGCCAACCAGCTTAAAGAACAGCACGCACTGGATAAGATCCGTGACGTATTCGCCGAGATTCCCCGGGTACGTAAAGATCTGGGTTATCCCCCGCTGGTAACACCGACCTCGCAGATCGTTGGTACTCAGGCGGTTTACAACGTACTCGCCGGTGAGCGTTACAAGACCATCACAAATGAGGTGAAACGCTACCTTCAGGGCGGTTACGGCGCAGCACCGGCTGAAGTGGATGAAGCACTGCAGAAAAAAGCAATCGGCAACAGCAGCGTTGAAGTGGGCCGTCCTGCAGACCTGTTGAAGCCGGAAATGGCCAGACTGAAAGAAGAGATTGGCGATCTGGCGACCTCTGCAGAAGATGTGCTGACCTACGCCATGTTTCCGGATATCTCCCGCGAATACCTTCAGCAGCGTGCCGATGGCACCCTGCAGCCGGAAGAACTGCTGCCGGCAGAGTCGGGTTCGCAGCGCCTGACCGAATCCGTAGCCTCTGAATTTAAGATCAATGTCCATGGCGAAGTGTACGATATCGCCGTGACCGGTGTCGGCGAACACGGAGCCGGTAAACGTAAGATCTACCTGTCGATGGATGGTATGCCGGAAGAGGTGATCTTTGAACCGATGAACGAGTTTGTGGCCGAAGGTGGCAGCAGCCGTAAGCACGCCAGCGAGCCGGGTCATGTGACCACCGCGATGCCGGGTAATATCTTCGAAGTTCTGGTGAAAGAAGGCGATCAGGTTGAGGCCGGACAGGCCGTTCTCGTGGCAGAAGCAATGAAGATGGAAATGGAAGTTCACGCCAGTGTAGCCGGCACGGTGAAGGCCGTTCACGTCAAAAAAGGCGACCGTGTTACACCGGGCGAAGTACTGATGGAGATCGAATAAATACTTGAACTGAGTAGACAGTCGGATAATACTTGACCTGTCTACTCAGTTAATACTTTCGTTTTATTTTTAGAAACTCAGGAAACAACACGTGGAAAAGATTGTTAAAGGCGTTATGCACTTTCGCCAGAACGTATACCCGGAACACAAAGACCTGTTTGGCACTCTGGCCACCGGTCAGAGCCCTGACGTTCTGTTTATTACCTGCTCCGATTCACGCATTGATCCTAACCTGCTGACCGGCACCAATCCGGGCGATCTGTTTATCTGCCGTAACGCAGGTAATGTTATCCCGCCCCACAGCAACCAGACCGGTGGTATGACCGCATCCATTGAATACGCGGTCGCGGTGCTGGGCGTGCGCCATATTATTGTCTGTGGTCATACCGATTGTGGTGCGATCAAGGGTGCACTGGATATGAGTTCGGTTGAAGGGCTGCCCCATGTTAAGGAGTGGCTGGGCCACTGCCGCTCAGCGATGGAGATCGTCCGGGAACGTCACAGCATCCCTTGCAGTCACGGGATTGATGCTGAACACCTGAACGAAGCGATCGAAGAGAACGTACTGCAGCAGGTACAGCACATGCGCACCCACCCGATCGTAGCGGCGAAACTGGCAACCGGCAAAGTTGAGATTCATGGCTGGGTCTATGACATCAAGAAAGGCGCCGTGCGCTGCTGCAGCCATAACGACAGCGAATTCCGTGATTTCGAAGAGCAATACGCTGAGATCATCAGCCGCCTGTAACCCCTTCTTGCGGCCCTCTGCTCAGCACACATCGCCACCCTCCGGGGTGGCTTTTTTTAATTAAAACAGCGCCTAAACCAGCTTCACCATAATATCGTGGAGCACATTCGCCGCCGCGTGCAAACGCCGGGAGCCGTCCATCAGATGGTGATAGATCTCCCGCTTACGCAGCATCTCCGCGGTGACCTCCCCCTGAAACAGATCCGCCAGACTGTGTCGGTAGAGCCGCTCAATCCGTCGATGCGCATGTCGCGCTGCATGCGCCTCCTGTTCGCTCTTCGCCGGATCTTTTGAGAGCCCGACAAACCCCCGTTCCAGCGCTTCGCTGCCCGCCAGCATCTCTTCGAGAATCAGGCACATATTTCGATCCGGCGCGACCTCCAGATCCACCATCTCATTGATGGTGCTTTTACAGTGGGTAATGATCCAGTCCAGCGAATCGATCGAACGGTAGATATCCTCCCGATCAATCGGTGTGGAGAAAGCCCGGTTAAGCTGATTCAGGTTACGAATTTTAAGGGTATCCGCCTCATGCTCATCCTCAGTCAGCACGTCGGTCAGCGATTCAACCGGATTGAGCATGTACTCATGCAGGTTGCGAATTGTCACCGTGACCATGGCACTCTGCTCCGCCAGCAGGGTAAAAAAATCCGGCGGAACCGGAATCAGCCGGTTCAGCAATTTCTGCAATAACGAGGGATTGGACTCAGGCATAGATCAGATCCTTAATTCAGACGACCCCGATCAGGGTCAGCACAGCAAAACAGAGCATCGCCAACAATGCAGAACCGGGAATAGTCAGCAACCAGGTCACGGCTATCTCCCGCGCTTTTGCCCAGCGCACCGCACGTGGACGCTCCGCTGCACCGATCCCCATAATCGACGACGACACAATATGCGTGGTCGACACCGGCGCCCCCAGCAAAGACGCCATAAACACCACACCACCGGAAGTAAGCTGCGAATTAACCGCATGCAACGGACGAATTTTATAGATCGCAAAAGCCAGCGTACGGACAATTTTCCAGCCGCCCATCACCGTTCCCAGCGTGATCGCAGAGGCACAGATCAGCATCACCCAGAGAGGAACCCTGAATTCAGGGATCGCCCCGCTGAGGAACAGACACAGGGTCAGAATCCCCATGCTTTTCTGGGCATCATTGGCACCGTGGGCAAAGGCCAGCCCGGCAGTAGAAAACCACTGCGCTCCACGTAGTTCACGGTTGATCTTCGGGCTGGCAGAACGGAGCAGAAACAGGCTGATACGCTGCATCATAAATCCGAACCAGAAGCCGGCAATGGGTGACAGGAACAACGCCAGAATCACCTTAGTCACCCCGGTGAGACGGCCCTCAGCCAGCTCACTAAAGCCCCAGACAACGTAGTCAGGTCCGACTGAAATTACCACCACGCCCGCTAACCCGCCCACCAGAGCATGGGATGAAGAGGAAGGCAGCCCCCGCCACCAGGTCAGAAAATTCCACGCGGTCGCGGCAAACAAACCACAGATCACAACCGTCAGGGACAATTCAGGGGGAAGCGGCTCGAGGGTGACAAATTTACCGATGGTATTCGCTACCGCCGTCCCTCCGAGAACAGGCCCTAAAAAGGTAAAGGTGCCCACCAGCAGCACCGACTGCAGTGGCGTCATCGCCCGGGAGGCGATCACCGACGCGACCATATTCGATGCATCATGGAATCCATTCGTGAAATCGAACAGCACCACCATTACCGTGGCCAGAATGATAAAAAACCAGAACAGCTCCATGCTGGGGCGTTTCCCTGAATGCAGGCTAGAGATTAAGCCAGTATATATTAGAAAAAGATCATCTGCGCTAACCCGGCCTACGGGTCATTACCAACCTCGATACCACGTAGGGTGCAATAGCACGAATCATCACCCAACTTCGAGACCACGTAGGGTGCAATAACACGAATCATCACCCAACCTCGATACCAAGTAGGGTGCAATAGCGAAGCGTATTGCACCAAAGGGAATGGCACAGATTACGACAATATACCGAAACAGAGCCGCCGGGTTACGCTGCGCTAACCCAGCCTACAACTCATCGCCAACTTCGATACCACGTAGGGTGCAATAGCAAAGCGTATTGCACCAAAGGGAATGGCACAGATTACGATGGGTTACAAAGGGGCTGGATTGATTGGTTACAGCTTATCGCTGTAACCACCCTGCGGGCTTCGCGCTAAAGCGCTCGATGGTGATTGCTACGCAATCGCTGAACCAAGGGTATTAAAGGAACGAAAACCAGAACTCGTTTACGAGGTTCTGAAAATAAAAAAGGCCATCCTCACCGGAAATGTATGACCTTTTTAAATGCATAGGGCTGGATTGATTGGTTACAGCTTATCGCTGTAACCACCCTGCGGGCTTCGCGCTGTCGCGCTCGATGGCGATTGCTGCGCAATCGCTGAACCAAGGGTATTAAAGGAACAAAAACCAGAACTCGTTTACGAGGTTCTGAAAATAAAAAAGGCCATCCTTTCGGATGACCTTTTTTATTTTGAATCTGGTAGCGGGGGCTGGATTTGAACCAACGACCTTCGGGTTATGAGCCCGACGAGCTACCAAGCTGCTCCACCCCGCATCAACATCTCTGCGCTGAAATAAACCCTTTTCGGGCTCATCCGAAGGTCGAGACTCCCTTCGGCTGTTTTGGGTTGGGAGCCCGTTAAGCTACCAAGCTGCTCCACCCCGTATCAACGTGGCGCGTATATTACAGGAGTTATTGATAAAAACAACCCTTTACTCCTGATTATTTTCAACAACGATATGATCCGCTTTATTTGACGCATTTAAACGTCGCTCATAACGGATTCTGGCTTTCTGTAAGGCCACAACCAGTTCTGCCAGTGCCATGTGGGCACGCTCGGAAAGGCCGTTAAATTCAGCCCCACAACGGCCATTAGCGCAGAACGAAACATGCAGGCGGGGTTTGAGGCGGTATTTTTTGCTCACCTCAAAATAGATCTCAACGCCTTGCAGATCGCCACTGAGCTGCTGATCGGTTTCGAAGGCGACGCCTGTTGCAGAGATATCCAGCAGTTTCACCGGATGATCATTCAGGGTCATTCTGACGTTAACTTCGCCATCAACCTCCACCCGAAAGGCCTGACGGCGGTTTTCATTTTCAGTCAGTTTAAGTTCGAGAGGTATCTTCATTATTCTGCCGTCTCCCGTTCCAGCACAAATTCCAGACGTCGGTTTTTCGCCCGACCCACAACAGTGTCGTTGGATTCAAGTGGCTTCGACTCGCCATATCCGGTTGCAGACATCCGGTCGATCTCCACACCGCCCCGCGCCATATAACGCAGTACATTGGTCGCCCGAATCGCAGACAGATCCCAGTTGGACGGGAACCGGGGGGTCTCGATCGGGATATTGTCAGTGTGGCCGTTAATTCTCAGTTTCAGATCCGGGTTCTTGCGCAACATCAGCACCATGGTATCGATCATGGTCATCATTTCAGGGTTAAATTCAGCCGACCCGGACGGGAACAACACATCCCCTTTTACATTGATGACCAGCTTGCCATCTTTAGGTGTACCTATCTCCACCGCATCGGTCGCGACGGCCACCTGGAACTGCTGATTAATATCATCCGTGAGACGCGTCCACTCAGAATCAATGGCCACATTCTGCGACTCCGCCTCATTCTCATTCGGTTTTTCCGCCTGCTCTTCAGCAATCTCGGTGGCGGGAAGTACCTCTTCAATCTCTTCCGGGTTTTCTGTTTTTACCGGCGCTTCATGGGGCAGTTCGATAATACTGTTAGCACCCTCCACGCCGGTAAGCGCCTGATTCAGCGAGCGGATCGCTTTTTCGAATCGTTCAGTCTCAACGCTGGAAAGGGAAAACAACAGAACAAAAAACACCAGCAGCAGCGTCATCAGATCGGCAAAGGTATAGACCCAACCTGCTGATTCCTCTTCTTCCAGAAGTTTATTTTTGCTCGACATGGTCAGTCCTTCTCGGGTTTCTTACCAACCTTGATCTTTTTCCGCTGCGCCGCCGGGATATAGGAGGAAAGCTGCTCATACACATGCATGTAGTGGTCATTGGTCAGGATACTGATACAACCCTCACGGATGATCTCCAGATTTGTCACTTCGAGCAGGGTTCTTGACTTCAGCTTACCGGCAATCGGCAGGAACACCATGGTCGCCAGCAGAGACCCGTAGAACGTGGTCAGCAGCGCCACCGCCATCGCCGGGCCTATCGTCTCGGGGTTATCCAGCTCACTGAGCATCTGAATCAGACCGATCAGCGTACCCAGCATGCCGAACGCCGGCGAATAGGCCGCCATTTTGCGGAATACATCCTGAGTCGCATGGTGTCGTGCCACCAGCGAATCGATTTCGTTCTGAATGGTGTTACGGATAACCTGTTCCGAAGCGGCTTCGGCCAGCAACATGCAGGCCCTTTTCAGTACGGGCGAGGAGCTGTTCACATCCCCCAGTTTGAGCAGACCATGACGGTAGCTGATGCGGCTCAGCTCCAGCATGGTATCGATCATCTCCTGGGGGTTGGTTTTATCCTGAGTAAAAACGATAAACGCGCCCCTGAAGGCATTAAGTACGTCTTTAAACTGAACCGTCAGCAAAGTCGCGGCGATGGTACCACCCGCCACGATCATCATACCCGGCACATTGACGAAAACATCGCCACTGCCACCCATAATGATCGCGGAAACAATCAGTGCCAGACCGGAGATAATCCCCAACAGCGAGGCAAAATCCATAACGCTCTCTCTTATCTGCTAGCTCTTCAAAAGGTACAATCTACACGCTAATTTTTTAATGTACAGCAATTAGTTAGAGAAGTAATGAACAGAACTGACCTGTCCATACTGCAACAATTTAACAGGTTCCTGATCAGTCGGGCGCGGATTACGGATGCACCGCAAAATGTCTGAACCGGCACGAAGCGGGCACTGCTATATCGGCCTGACTCAATGGCAGCACGCCGCCTGGCAGGACAACTTTTTACTGCGCAGTGCTCACACCCATGTGCTGAATGCCTATTCCCGTCACTTCAGCAGTGTCGAGGGCAACACCACATTTTACGCTTTGCCCAAAGCAGAGACGGTTGACCAGTGGCTGCAGGAATCGGCAGCAGACTTCCGCTTCTGTTTTAAGTTTCCACAACAGATCAGCCACCAGCAGCAACTGCGTCACTGCGAGCAGGAAACCCGGGAATTTCTGCAGCGCATCGGCCCGTTACAGGAAAAGCTGGGCCTGCTTTGTATCCAGCTTCCCGGTCGTTTTTCCCCCTCTGAACTGGATTCCCTGAGCCGCTATCTGCAAAGCCTGCCACCTCAGTTTCAGTACGGCGTTGAAGTACGCCATCCCGACTTTTTCAATAAGAGAGATGAAGAGCGCCGCTTCAACCGGCTGCTCAGCGAACATCAGGTCAATCGCATCAGTTTTGATACCCGGTCTCTGTTTGCCCATCCGGCCACAGACCCGATCAGTATGAAAGCCAAAGAGCATAAGCCTCAGGTACCGGTTCACGCCGTTGCCACCGGCCAGCAGCCGATGATCCGCCTGATCACCCCGCTGGACTGGCCCTGGGCAGAGGATTACATAACCCCCTGGCTGACAAAGGCCTGCAGTTGGATGGATCAGGGCCTCACCCCCTACTTTTTCTTCCATACGCCGGATAATGCCGAAGCCCCGGCGCTGGCAGCACACTTTGTTGAGCGGCTGGAGCAGATGCGGCCCGGTTGCTGCCGATTCAGCCCCTGGCAGGACCCGCGTCAGAGCCAGACCCGTCTGTTCTGAGCTACTGCCCCCAACGGCTGTGGGACTGCAGCAGAAATGCCAGTTCTTCCGGTGTTGAACTTCGCCCCAGCACCTCATTACGGTGCGGGAAACGACCAAAACGCTTTATCTGTTCGTGATGCTGAACCGCAAAATCGAGCCAGTTCTCCACCTGAATCCGTTTGCTCTGCGGCACCTCCAGCAGCATCTCCTCAAAACAACGCAGGCACTGCTCCTGAATTTCAAGGCTCTCGGCATGTTCGAGGGGCATATAAAAAAAGGTGCGCTCAACGAATTCCAGCGCCCGGTCATGGCCACTGCTGCGCCCCTCCAGACTCAGCCGCAACGCCTGACTGTCGCCACTGAACGCCTCCCGGCTGCCCCGGTAGATAGTCCGGGTAAACTGGTCGAGCAGGATGATCAGCGCCAATCGACCACGCGGGGTATCGGCCCAGTGATCCAGCTCACCACGCAGTGCCCGGCGCACCTGAGCTCCAAACAGTTCAGTAATCAGGCGATCATGCTCACTGCTTCCGCCCCACCACAGATCTGATTTGTCACTTTGGGTAAACCCATCCACCAACGGCCCAAACCAGAAATTCAATACTTCATCGATCTGTTCGACCATAGCTCATCATCAGTTACAGTTATTGATTATTAAGATAGCGCAAAATCTAACGTTTCTGGTGCTGTTCCCAGTTTTCCAGGCGCTTCTGCTCGCTCTTGCTCAGCAGCACATAGATCGCACCGATCCCGCCATGCTGCGGCTGTGCGGAGTGAAACGCCATCACTTCCGGTAGCTGTTGCAGCCAGAGATTGAGATAGCTTTTCTGTCGGTTACCCATCCCCTGCGCGTCTTTACTCCGGCCATGATTAACCAGCAACGTACGGATATCGTAGCGCATACAGGTCTGAATAAACGCCAGCAGCTCATCACGGCACTGGGGGATACTTTTTCGAATCAGATCCAGACGCGCATCCACCTGATATTTGCCAAGGCGTAAGTTGCGGTAAACTCCTTCCTGCACCCCATCCCGCTTCCATTCAACCGGATCAAGCGGGTGCAACAGATCGATCGGGCCGGTCGTCAGCCCCTCCTCACCGGACACTGCCGCTTGCCGCCGGGCCTGCAGGCTTTCGTCATCCCGCTTAAGCAGATGATCACTGAGATCGGCCCGATCAGTCTGCTTCAGAGGTACCACCCCCTCGCCCTGCATCATTTCCAGAAAGCTCGTATCGGAACCCTGCATAATACCTCCACTCATCGTGCCAACATTCTGTTACTGAGATTAAACCGCTCAGTAAACCAGAGACAACCGGGCGCGCCGGTCGGTTCCCTGAACGCTGAGTATACTCAGCCTGTCTGGCCGGGGGTACTCAGCGCAGGCCACGCAAATTTATGCACAGAACGACTATGATTCCCGTACTTGTGAATGGTTTTCTTCTGTCACACTAAGGGATACATTAGGGACTCGGAGTCGCCTATAACAATAAAAGGATTCAAAAATGCTACGGATTCTCGCGATTGTGGTCGTGATCATTGCAGCCGCCGGATATTTTTTTTTCCAGCAGGACGCTCAATCTCCCAGCCAGACGGATACTGCGGATCAGCTCTCTGATGAAACCAGAGAACAGGCCAAAGCCCATATCAACCGTTTGACTCAGGGCGCCGATCAGGCCATTTCCATTCAGCAGGCAGATAATTTTGTGACCGCGGATCAACTGATTTCACTGCCTGAAAACCGCAGCGAAACCCAGCGCGGGCTGATTGCCGACACGCCTGATGGCAGCAGTTCCGCAGCTCAGGGCAGCACCTTTGCAGTCAACCCTCAGTTAAATATCATCGGCTCCCAGCGTAACGCTCAGGGCGGCAAACTCAGCACCGACACACTGTTACTGGCGAATCAGATCAAACTCCAGGAGCTACTCGATAACCCGGAGCAGGCAGGACAGCAGATCTACTTTATTCACGCCGTCAACAACAATGACGACAAGGGTCTGTGGGGGATTATCCAGCATGGTCTGATGCGTACTTTTACCGAAGGCCTGAGCCTGCCGGGTATGGATAAGACGGTCTATGTTGAAATCCCGGAAGAGGCCGATGAGCGGCTGGACGATAAACGCAGTTCGTTTCTCGGCCGGGTGCTGAAAAACAAAGTGGACCAGACCTACATCTACAACTACGACAAGGGGATTCTGGGGGATAACCCGGATCTGATTAAGCCGGGACAGCAGTTGGTCATTGTCACCTTCTCCGAACAGGAGCTGATCGGCATCTACAACCACTTTGTCAATCTATAGGGAATCAAGATGATAGAGCTTTATACCTGGGGAACCCCCAACGGGCGCAAGATCTCCATTATGCTGGAAGCGCTGCGGTTGCCGTACCGGGTGCATCCGGTCAACATCCTTGAAGAAGAGCAGTTCGAACCTAAGTTTCTCGCCCTGAGTCCGAACAACAAGATTCCCGCCATCACTGATGACGAAGGTCCGGATGGCGAACCCATCAGCCTGTTTGAAAGCGGTGCGATCCTGATCTATCTGGCAGAAAAATGCGGCGAATTTATCCCCAACGATCCAAAAGAGCGGCTGGAATGCCTGCAATGGTTGATGTGGCAGATGGGTGGCTTTGGCCCCTTCCTCGGTCAGGCTCATCATTTTAACCGCTTCGTTAAGGATCCTGTCCCTTATGCACAGGAACGTTACTACGATGAGGCTCAACGCCTCTGGGGCGTGCTCGACCGGCAACTGGCCGACAAAAAGTTCGTGATCGGCAGCGACCTGACGATTGCCGATTTTGCCATCTACCCCTGGTCGATGCGCTACGAATGGCAACATATCGACCCTGATAAATACCCGCACGTTAAAGCCTGGATGGAGCGTATGGGGCATATCGAATTTGTCCAGCGAGGCATGCAGGTGCCATGATCGCCAGCCCGGTGATTGGCCACCGGGGTGCAGCCCAGCTCGCTCCGGAGAATACCCTGGCCGGAATTCGTATGGCCGCCGAAAGCGGCGTTAGCTGGGTTGAGCTGGATGTGACCCTGCTCGGCGATGGCACCCCGGTTCTGTGCCATGACGAGGTGCTCGACCGCTGCAGTAATCGTCAGGGCCCTCTGGCCTTTCTCAGCGTATCGGACCTTCCCGAGCTGGATATGGGCAGTTGGTTCGCACCGCAATGGCTGAATGAACCGATGCCGCATCTGTCGGACGCGCTGCTGCTCTGTCAGGAGCTGAATCTGGGGCTGAATCTTGAAATCAAACCTTTTGGGCTCGACCCTGAACAGGTGGCACGACGGGTCTTTGCTGAGACCGAAGTCTACTGGCAGCAACCTGAACGGCTTCTGGTCAGCAGCTTTGATGAAACGTTATTGACCCTGTACCGGGCTCTGACAGCCGATACGCAGATGGCGATGCTGTTCGATTTTCTGCCGGAGTTATGGCAGCTTAAAGCGGAAGCGCTAAACGCGGTCAGTATCCATTGTGACTGCAGCCTGATCAGCCGCGAGGAAGTTCAGCAGATTAAAACCGCCGGTTACGACCTGTACTGCTACACCTGTAACAACCCCATTCAGGCCGCAGAGCTTTTGCAATGGGGCGTCGATGGCATCTTCACCGATAACCCGCTGCTGATGAAAGACTTACTGCCTTCCCCCTGCAACGCATAAAAACCGCGCTCATCTTCCCGGCAAACAAAAAAGGGAGCCGCAGCTCCCAATGGGGTTAATCTGTCAGGCGGTTGTCCCGATAGTCGGCGATTGCCTGCTCGACTTCCTGCATCGTATTCATCACAAAGGGGCCATACTGAGCCACCGGTTCATTGATCGCTTTTCCGGCAATCACCAGCATACGGGCCGGTTCATTCGCCGCGCTGAGCTGCAGCAGGTTGCCTTCGGACAGTTCGCTGGCCGTGTGCATCGGCAAGGCCTCCTCTCCCAAACGGGCTTCCCCCTCAAACAGGTAGATAAAGGCACGGTGCTCAGCAGGCAGTGGCAGACTGATCTGCTCTCCGGCCGCCAGACTCAGGTCAAGATAGATCGCTTCGGTGGTCGAGGTTTCGACCGGCCCTCTCAGGCGCTCGCCCGCCAGCTCCACTTCACCGGCAATCATTCGGATCTCCACCCCCTCATGTCGGTAGTGGAGAATCTGCTCCGGTTCAATGTTCTGGTAATCCGCTGGCAGCATCTTTTCAGCGGCCGGCAGGTTCAGCCAGAGCTGGAACCCGCGCAGCAATCCCTGTTCCTGTTGCGGGCGTTCCTCGTGGATCACACCGCGGCCGGCACGCATCCACTGCACGCCACCGGCTCTGAGATGACCCTCATTGCCCAGATGATCGCGATGCAGCATATGACCGTCCAGCATATAGGTTACCGTTTCAAAGCCCCGATGGGGGTGGGCCGGGAAACCGGCGATGTAGTCATCCGGATTATCCGATGAGAACGCATCCAGCATCAGAAACGGATCGATACGACTGGCCGGATTACGACCGACGCTGCGCTTCAGTTTGACACCGGCACCGTCCAGGCTGTCTACAGCCGGGATCAGCCGACGAATCGTACGCTGTGTATGCATTATAAAGTCTCCCGACCGTGGGCTGCGGTCAAATCAAATTCCGGGCCAACAGAGATCACACCGCTCGGGTTAATCATCTTGTGGCTGCGATAATAGTGGTGGCGGATATGGGGCATATCCACCGTTTCTGCGATGCCCGGCAACTGATAGATATCCCGCAGGTAACCGCTCAGCGCAGGGTAATCGCTGATCCGGCGCAGATCGCACTTAAAGTGAGTCACATACACCGGGTCAAACCGGACCAGCGTGGTAAACAGACGGATATCCGCCTCGGTCAGTTTCTGTCCGGTCAGATAGCGCCGGGAACTGAGCCTCGCTTCCAGCCGGTCCAGTGCGGCAAACAAACCGCTTACCGCCTGATCATAAGCCTCCTGAGAGGTGGCAAAACCAGCCCGGTAAACGCCGTTATTCACCTCCGGGTAGATCCATTCATTCAACTCATCGATCTGCTGGCGTAAGGCCTCCGGATAGAGATCAAGCTGATGAGCACCGAGATGATCAAACGCCGTGTTCAGCATTCTGATGATCTCTGAAGATTCATTACTCACAATGCACTGGCGTTGTTTATCCCAGAGCACCGGTACCGTTACCCGTCCGGTGTAATCGGCACTGTCCCGGCTATAGATCTGATGCAGGTACTCTGCCGCAAACAGGCTGTCTGCCGTGGTATTGGCAAAATCATCAGTAAAACTCCAGCCCTGCTCCAGCATCAGGGGATGTACCACATCCACACTGATCATCTGCTCCAGCCCTTTCAGCTTACGCACGATCAACGTGCGGTGTGCCCAGGGGCAGGCCAGAGAGACATACAGATGGTAGCGTCCCGGCTCCGCCTGAAAACCACCCTCACCTGTGGGGCCGGCACTGCCATCTGCGGTGATCCAGTGTCTGAACTGCGATTCACTGCGCACAAACTCGCCTTTATGTTTACCTGTGTCGTACCACTGATCGTGCCACTGACCTTCGATTAACAATCCCATCTTATGCTCCCTGTCATCACCTGTGGTTTTAGTGCAAACCTGCGATCTGCTGATTAGCCTGCTGCAGTGACCGCTCTGCCAGATCGCCCATGTTCAGTCCTTCGGCGTAGACCACTTCGACACTGCTCAGACCGATCAGTCCGAGGAACTGTTTTACGAACGGCACCTGAAAATCCTGACCGGCATCACGATACAGTCCGCCACGGGTCGCCAGCAGATAAACCGGCTTATCTTCGAGCAGACCTACCGGGCCGGTTTCGGTGTATTTAAACGTGACGCCGGCACGGGCTAACAGGTCAAAGTAGGCTTTCATCTGAGTCGGTACGCCAAAGTTATACATAGGTACGCCGATCACGACCTCATCTGCCTGCTTCAGCTCTTCCAGCAACTGATCAGCCCGGGCAATAATCGCCTGCTGTTCGGCATTGCGCTCTTCAGCAGGGGTCATCATTGCAGCCACTGCATTGCCATCCAGATGCGGAAGATTCTCAGCGACCAGATCGCGGACCTGTACCTGACCATCCGGGTTTCTGGCCTGCCACTGTTTGATAAACGCATTCGCCAGTTGGCTGGACTGCCCCTCATCGCCGAAAATACTAGTTTTGATATGCAGTAATGTTGTCATCGTCTTTACCCCTGTGAATATTTCTGTGAGTGCTCGCTGAATCGATGAAACCATTTTTATATTTATCAAAAAGATAAAAAACAGCTAAAATTAGCTCAATTTAATCGAAAAATTAGATATATATGCCTCAAGTCAGCCTTGAACAGTGGCAAACCCTGATCACGGTAGTGGATCAGGGCGGCTATGCCGCCGCCGCAGAAGCGATGAATAAAAGCCAGTCATCCATCAGTTATGCGATTCAGAAACTGGAAACCAGTCTCGAAATCCGCGTGTTCCGGGTTGAGGGCAGGAAAGCCGTACTCACCACGGCAGGCAATGCCCTCTACCGCCGGGCCAAAGTACTGCTGGAGGAAGCGGCGCAGATGGAGGGGCTGGCCGGACAATATGCTGAAGGCTGGGAGCCGGAGATTCGCATTGCCATGGATACGCTGTTCCCGGCCTGGCTGATGCTGGAGGTCATTGATCAGTTCGTTCAGCAACGCCCCCTGACCCGTATTTCACTGCAGGAAACCGTGCTCAGCGGAACCGATGAAGCCTTACTGCACAACGCCGCCGATCTGGTGATCGGTGCCCGGGTCCCGCCGGGTTTTCTCGGTGACCCGCTGCTGGGCATTGAGTTTATTGCCGTTGCCAGCCCCAGCCATCCGCTACACCAGTTGCAAAGGCCACTGGATTATCAGGACCTGCGTCTGCATCGGCAGTTGGTGGTCAGGGATTCAGGCAGCCGTGGGGTGGATTCCGGCTGGCTCGGCGCCGATCAGCGTCTGACGCTGAGTCATATTGGCACCTCAATAGAAGCTGCCTGTCGCGGTCTTGGCTACGCCTGGTATCCGACCCTGAAAATCAGGAAAGAGCTCGACAGTGGTGAACTCAAGCCGCTGACCCTTGCGGTTGGCAACAAGCGTCGGCTCGAACTCTGCCTGATCTATTCTCAGGGGAATTACGCCGGCCCGGCCACACGGCTGTTTGGAGAACTGCTGCAGAAACGCCTGCAGCAATGTACGCCGGAGCAGGTTCAATCGGCCCCGCTCAGGTAAACCGGTTTCAGTTGATCGGCCGGTTTCGGACGCTCAATATAGAACCCCTGAAACACATGGCAGCCAACCTGATGGGCCAGCTCCAGTTGCTTGCGCGATTCAATACCTTCCGCCACCACCGTCAGTTCATAGGCCCGGGCGATCTGAGTAACGGCCTCAATAATTGACTGACTCTTGCTCTGGGTGCCGAGTTCGGAGATGAAGGAACGATCAATTTTCACAATATCAATCGGCAGATCCTTGAGGTAACTGAGGGATGAATAACCGGTACCAAAATCATCCAGCGCGATGCTGATCCCCAGCTCCCGGATCATCTCCAGACGGCTGATGGCAAATTCAATGTTCTCTACCGCTACCGACTCAGTTATCTCCAGACAGAAATCCTCTAACCCGGCACCACTCTCGGTTATCACCCGTTCCAGCGTCGAAATCATGTCTGACTGGTAGAACTGTAACGGGCAGATGTTAACCGCCACATGCCAGTGCGGTTGCCAGTAGCCACTCGTTTTCCAGCGCTGGATCTGATGCCCGCACTCACCCAGCAACCAGTTACTCACCTCAATGATTTTACCGCTGACCTCAAGGCTGGGGATAAACTCAGACGGCGAGACAATCCCACGCTCAGGATGTTGCCAGCGGATCAGCGCTTCAAAACCACAGATCTGGTGCTGTGAATCGATCAGCGGCTGATAATGCACACAGAACTCCTGACGCTGCAGGGCCTGATGCAACTGGTTTTCCATACTCCGCTGTTCTTCTACGGCACGGGACATCGCCTGATGGTAAAAAGCAAAACAATTACGGCCATTCTCTTTAGCGTGGTACATGGCGGTATCAGCAAAACGCATCAGGTCGTCGACGCCTTTCTCCACCATCGGGAACAAGACCACGCCGATACTGGCCCCGATACGCAACTGATGCTGTTTAATCTGAATCGGCTCCGAAAGCGCTTTAAGCAGCTTTTCACATACCGTTTCCACATCCCGGGTGACATTCTGCAGCTTTTTTTCGAACCGCTGCAGCAAAATAACAAACTCATCCCCCCCGAGCCGGGCGACCGTATCGGTTTCCCGGACCTCCGCCTGCAACATCTCAGCAACCCGCTTCAGCAACAGATCACCGATACCGTGGCCAAGGGAGTCATTAATGGTCTTGAAATGGTCCAGATCGATAAACAACAGCGCCCCGCACTCCCCGGTGCGCTTACTGCCAGACAACGCCTGAGTCAGACGATCGTTCAGCAGTGCCCGGTTGGGTAATCCGGTCAGGCTGTCATGGTTAGCAATATGACTGATATGCGCCTGTACCATCTTCTGTTCGGAAATATCCGTGGCTACAAACAGAATCACTGGCTCTGAGAAGTATTCGAAGGGCACCGCCTGCAGGCTGAAATGCAGGGTTTTACTCTCTGGCTGAGTCCAGCGGAAATCGGTGATTTCCGTTTCAAGCTGATTCACCTCAACACTGCGCCGGATCGAATCCAGTTCATAAACCTCATCCAGATGCGAATGGAACTGAAACAGGCTCCGGCCGCAGAGTTGGTCTGCATCCGTCGAATAAAATTCCTCAAACTTCTGATTACAGAAGATCAGCTCGCCCTCCTGATTCAGGGCCATGATCAGTTGCGGTACCTGATTGATCAGTTGAGTCAGGCGGTTTTCGCTGCTCTCCAGTGCCCGCCGACTGTCCAGATTGGTCTGTAAAAGCTGTTGCACCGTCGTTACAAACTGATTGCCGGAATCACACAGTTGCCCCAGCTCACTGTGACGATGGGATTCAGGTACCGTGAGGCGGGATACCCGGTCTTTAGTGGGATCCAGATCCGAAAACTGCTGAGCCAGACGGGCCAGAGGCCGGGTCAGTACATAATTAAAAATTGCCAGCAGAAACACAGCCAGCAGGATATTGCGCACCACCCCCGAGAGCAGGATCGCCTGCGCCCGGGCATAGAAGGACTGCAATGCCAGATCCTGATCAACCACCACCAGCAGTTGCCCGGGTTCGATATTGGCATATTCAGGCGCTTTCAGATCCAGCAGATACTGCTTCTCCTCTGCTGAGAACAGTTGCGTCAACCAGCGGGTCTGGGTCGGCTGCGTTTCAACCGCGGTTTCGGCCAGCGTTTCACCCAGTTCATCGGCAATCCGGGCCTGCTTAATAAAGGCATACTGCATCAGACCGGAGACCACCTCCTGAGCCAGCGCCTGGTCGAGAGTATGCACTGCGCGGGTTGCCGGAGGCTTACTGGCGTTAAGGATTTTTTCGATGGTCTGGTCCAGTTGATCATCCTGATCATAGAAATCTTCCAGCACCTGGACAGAACTGAGCACGACACCTATGGCAAAGGCGATAACAACGGTGTATTTCGCTAACCTCAGCGCTAATCGCTGGGAAAGGTTAAATGATTTAGACATCAGATCGTTACACGCCCCCCCGACGCAGAATCCAGCGCTACCCAGTTAACAACGGACACTTCGCCCCTGACTCAGTCCCTGATTACAATCGGCAGCAGAGCGTAAACCTGAAGCAAGGTGCAGAGACAGTCACCTTCCAGTTTGTAATCAATAACTAATGTTTAGCACAAAACCCTGAAGATTAAATCCGACTTTGTCTCAGTTCAGAGCGGGCTGTCCGGCTCAAACCTCTATATTGAACTGCAGTAACTGCCTGGGTAATACTTCATCCAGATGATCTATCTGCTCATCATTCAGCTCTATCAGGTGACACTGATGCTGCTTCAGCAACTCACGGATACGCATTTTGACAGGTAACTCTTTTGCCGCCTGCTCCCCGACATACTGAATATAAAGTTGCTGGCGCGGCAGGTAAAAATCCGCAAACAGAGGTTCATTGAACGGCAACTGGCGCTTGTAGGCGTGCATCAGTCCGTTGAGATAGAGCCAGTTATCCAGTTTTCGCTCTGCCCCGTTCGCCACCCGATGGCCATCGCAACAGCAGAGCTCATCACCCCCTACGCCCTGATGCAGCTCCCCGGCCCGGTGCTTCAACAGCGGATCATCCAGCACCCCGGCCGGCCAGAGAATATAGGGCACGCCCGTCGTCGGGTTCTCCCGCTGACTGCCTCCGGCCGTTTCACCCAGCGCGGTCAGCACCCAGCCACGTTTCGCCGCCAGCACCCATCCCAGTTCGAGCAGCAACTGGTCAGTTGTTTTCCGGCTCATTGCCAGTTGTTTACCCAGTTGCCCGGAACTGATCATATGCAAGTCGGGGCTGGTCAGCGCTTTATGCTCAATCACTCTGCCCGGCCAGATAATGTAGCGGCCAAACTTGGGGCTTTCGCGGTAACTGCCCCCTTCAAACTCGCCCTTGGCCGTCAGACTCCAACTGTCTTCTCGACGGCAGATCCAGCCCAGCGCTTCCAGCTCAGCGAACATCTGCTTAGTGGTTTTACTCAACGCTTTGGCCAGCGCGGAGGTGGATAACGCAGAGGGGGTCTCAGACATCCGGGTCAGATCCATTAAATTAAACAGGTTTTAGCATAATCAAACTACCGGAACGGGAAAAGCATTTCACTGAGAAAAGAGGCCCGCCCATCCCGCTATGAAAGCAGCGCTGTACTTCCCTTTAACCTGCGATCCACGTATATATAACCAGACCAGACTCAGGGGGCAGTGATGAGCAAAAAGATTCTTCTTATCTATACCGGTGGCACCATTGGCATGCAGGCCTCCGATCGGGGCTACGTCCCCTGCACCGGGTTTGAACAACTGATCCGGGACCGGCTTGCCCACTCCCGGCACGGCACCCTGCCGGAGTTTGATCTGCTGACCCTGCACCCTTTGATCGACAGTGCCAACCTGAACCCCGGCCACTGGAACAAGATCGCCGGTCAGATCATCAGCCAGTATGCTGAGTATGACGGTTTTATCGTCCTCCACGGTACGGATACCATGGCTTACAGCGCTTCCATGCTCTCCTATATGCTGCAGGGGCTTGATAAACCGGTGATCTTTACCGGTTCTCAGATTCCGTTGTCTGAGCTACGCAACGATGCGCTGGATAACCTGATCAGCACCCTGCAACTGGCCGCGTTTCATCCACTGCCTGAGGTTTGCCTCTATTTCAATGGCCGGCTGTTGCGGGGCAATCGCAGCAGTAAAGTCAAAGCCACCGGTCTGGATGCGTTCGACAGCCCCAACTTTCCCTGGATGGGTCAGGTCGGAATCCATATTGAACTCCATGAACGGTTACTGCTACCCCCAGGAGAACAGGCGTTCTGTAACCCGGAATTTGATCCTCGTGCAGTCAGCATCCTGCCGATCTATCCGGGCATCAGCGCTGAAACCACCCATGCCATCTGCTCAACAGCGGGGCTGCGTGCCGTGATTCTGCGCAGCTACGGTGTCGGTAACCTGCCCGATCAGGACCCGGGCTTTATTCAGGCCCTGCAAGCCGCAGCGGCCAAAGGGCTGATTATGGTCAATATCAGTCAGTGCCTGCAGGCCGAAGTGGCTCAGGGTCACTATGCCTGCAGTGCTGTGTTAAATGATATGGGTGTGATTTCCGGCCAGGAAATGACGCAGGAAGCGGCATTTACCAAACTTCACTTTCTCCTTGCGGGCTGTGACGACAATAGCCTCGTCCAACAGCAGTTCAGCACTCCCCTGGCCGGAGAGGTCGATGAATAGGGATCAGTCCAGCTCGACCTGATCCAGCCAGGCCTGGTCTTCCGCTTCCAGATAGACCTGTTCCTGCAGTTCTACTGCCCAGCGTTCCTGCTCTGCGATCTTGGCCAGCATCGCCAGCGCCATGACCTTAACCGCCGGTACCGTACTCCAGACTGAGCCATTCAGGCAGCGCCAGTAGTTCGGATCACGGCGTTTGGGCCGTTCAATCTGCTCACGACAGTTGTCACAGATCATAATGCAATGGTCCAGATCCGGCTCAGCGGGAACCGGCGGCACCTCAAATATACCCAGCCCTACCCCCTGCGCATCACATAACTCACAGTGAGAACTGCAGCGTCGCACCAGATCCTTACCAAACAGCGACAGACCATGGTGCCGCTCCTGATGTCGATCATGTCCTCGGGACATTGTTACTCTCCTTAAAACCACCCCTGTTAACAGGCATAGCACATTATCTCCAGTTACAGGAGGTTCTGTCATCAGACCAAGGGAGGGTTTTTCTCAAGCAGCTGAATAAACACAGGCTTTTGCGTCAGCCAGATGAGTAAGGGGCGGTAGCGCAATCGTCGCTACCGCCCCTTAAATGCCGGATGGATACTCCGGCTAATCGGCCTATTACAGGCAAAAAATGTCAGGTCTGCTTTATGCGGCCTGTTGGTGATGATCCCAGTGCAGGTGAACAATTTCTACCAGCGCGCTAGGACAGTACTGTCTGATCGCTTTGTGGATCTCTGACATTCGCTCTTCAGGAATATCCACCATCACCAGTATGCCCCCCTGCTGCAGTGCGTGTTGATATTTCTGCAGCAGAGCAAGCGGTGTCTCTTCACCTACCAACCTGCCCAGCCATCCTCCCAGACCTATACCGAGGAGGCTGCTGACAACCAACGCACCACCACTGAGCAGAGGCCCTGCCGGCGTGAGTGCGCTACCTGCCACAAGACCGGCTGCCAGACCAAAACCACCACCGGCAACCATGCCCCAGTCCATATCATTTTCGAGTTCTGTCGTTTCGACCACACTGGCCGGACGCAGTGCGAGCAGCTCAAGCAGCTCGGCATCATCTGCCAGCAGATGGATCGATTCGTCTTCAATACCCCGGTTCAGGAACTCTGCAACCACGCCTTGCGCGTGCTGCAACTGCGGGGCCAGAAAAACCAGTCGCTTCATTCCGGTCGACTCCCCAATGATACTTCCTGAGTATAGTTTACCGCCCTATTTATGCTGGAGAATCGGCGCTTTTGCCCCGTATAATGCGTGAAAATTTTTCACGCCGAGGATTGGACAATGCTGCAAATTGGAACACCCTTATCCGGGACTGCCACCCGGGTCCTGATGTGCGGAGGCGGAGAGCTGGGTAAAGAGGTCGTGATCGAGTTACAGCGCCTCGGCGTTGAGGTGATCGTTGCCGACCGTTACCCGAATGCACCGGGCATGCAGGTAGCCCATCGCAGCCATGTGATCTCGATGCTGGACGGAGAAGCCCTGCGCCGGGTTGTCGAACTGGAGAAACCGGATCTGATCGTTCCGGAAATCGAAGCGATAGCGACCGATACACTGGTTGAACTGGAACAGGAAGGTTTTCAGGTAGTGCCCACAGCCCGTGCGGCAAAACTGACGATGAACCGGGAAGGCATTCGCCGACTGGCTGCGGAAGAGCTGGGCCTCCCCACCTCCGCCTATCGTTTCGCCGAAACATTTGCTGAGTATCAGGCGGCGGTTGAAGCGACCGGTCTGCCCTGCATCGTAAAACCCATTATGAGCTCATCCGGTAAAGGCCAGAGCACCCTGCGCGAGGGCAGCGACATTGAAGCCGCCTGGCATTATGCACAGGAGGGTGGGCGCGCCGGTAAAGGTAAAGTGATTGTCGAAGGCTTTGTTGATTTCGATTATGAGATCACCCTGCTGACGCTGCGCCATGACAGCCAGACCAGCTTCTGCGAGCCGATCGGTCATGTTCAGGTGGATGGCGACTACCGTCAGTCCTGGCAGCCTCAGGCGATGAGTCCGCTGGCACTGGAGCGTTCCCGTGAGATTGCCGGGAAAATTACTGAGGCGCTCGGAGGCCGGGGTATCTTTGGCGTCGAACTGTTTATCAAAGGTGATGAGGTGTATTTCAGCGAGGTATCACCGCGCCCTCACGATACAGGAATGGTCACCATGATCTCTCAGGATCTGTCTGAGTTCGCCCTGCATGCCCGTGCAATTCTTGGTTTACCGGTACCGAATATTCACTTCCATGGCCCGTCTGCTTCCAGCGTCATTCTGGTAGAGGGCGAATCCAGCGAGGTGAAGTTTGGCAACCTGCAGCAGGTACTCTCCGAACCTGACACGCAACTGCGTCTGTTTGGTAAGCCTGAAGTATCCGGCCAACGCCGTATGGGGGTTGTGCTGGCGCGTGACAACAGCGTAGAAGCCGCCCGCGATAAAGCCATTCGCGGCTCTACTGCCAGTAACGTCTCGCTCTGAGATCATAACAGCGCAAGCCTGCCTTTGGCGGGCTTGCGCGGTTGAACCTTTTGTCCGCAGCAGACACTAATCACTACTCAATAACAAACCGGAATGAAATATGGCAGAGCCAAAGTGTCCTGAATGTAACGTGGAAGGGATTGAACATATCGTATCGAAAGACAGCCAGGAGCGGGCTAAAGACCAGCATGCCTGGTTTCAGGTTGCCTACTGCGACAACTGCGGACATATCTACGGCGTCTTCGCCAAACACACCATCGGCTCCGGCAAAGCCGGCCCGCAATTGGTACTGAATCGCTGATCAGAAGATCAGCAGATGCATGATGCCCCGCAGCAGCATGCCAAACAAACCACCATAAACCGCATAACGTACCACCTGCCCGACCCGCTTACCGGCCGCAGCAAACACCGCAACGCCGACCACATCCAGAGGGTTGGTGGCGAAACCTGCCATTCGGTTCAGCTCGTTGGCCGTGATCAGGCCCTGATTCATCAGGTCAATAGTCACCCCCATAAAGGCGGTGCCTCCGGCAATAAACTTGGTCACCAGTGGCAGAACCGTGCTTTCCGGCAGACCGATCAGCGCCAGTGCCGGTGCCAGCAGCGTGCTGATCAGATCGATAGCCCCGGTGGTTTTCAGTACATTGACCAGAAAAATCGCCAGAATCAGCATCGGCAGCATATCAAGGACGATCTTCATCCCCTCTTTACCGCCGTCACCGAGAATCTGAATAACGGTTTTCTTCTCTTCCGGCACCGATTCCACCACCAGCTCCACCGTATCCGGGTCGGTGATATTCCGGGTCAGGAGATAGTAAGTAAACGCGGCGGCGGCGAGCCCTCCTGCTACAGAGGTCAGCAGGGTAATTCCCAGATTAAGACCCACCGCACTGAGCGGGAAGGTAGCATTGGCCTGAGACATCGCCAGCACCATCGCCAGAGTTGCCGCGATATAACGTCGTGAGGTGCCGTTTCGGTCCATCAGCGCAAACGTCGCCAGCGGGGCGATAAAGCTGACAAACAGCAGCTTGATCATGGCGAAGATACCCAGCCCGGGAATACCGAATATCCGCGAAACCGGCGCCAGCAGATTGGAGATCCAGCTCAGCACCCCTTTGGCGTCGAGCAGCTTCATCAGCGCCAGCATCACCACCATTATCGGCAGCAATATATAGAGCCCCATATCCAGGCCGGAGCGGCCAGACTCAAGTATCAGGCTGACGATCTGTTCCATAGAAGGGAGCTCCTGCACAACGGGTAGAGGCCAATAGTAACCAGCCGCTGACAGGGAGACCAGATTTTAATCGTTAAATTCTCTGCGGCGGTGACCGGTGCACAACTGAACGCGGGGTTTCCGGGTATCAAAGCTCATAAGGCTCAATCTGGAAAGCCTCCATGGTATAGCCGGACGTGGCCATATCGTTGCTGACCCGCTCGGTTTTCAGCTTACCGGTCACCCAGATTGCATCATACAGGTTCTCGACTTTCGTGCCGGGCTCGAAGCGGACGTAGACGATCTGATTTGAAGGCGGCGGGGGCACATGAATACAGGCGCCAAAATACGGCACCAGAAAAAACGCCGTGACGTTCATCCCGTCAGACTCCATAGGCACCACGTAGCCGGGGAGCTTAACCATCGCCCCATCGAGCTCCGGCACCACCGGCGCGGATTCCATCGCCGCCATCATTTCATCAAGCAACAACTGAGCCTTCGGGTCGAAATCATCGATGGAGGCCAGTTGGTCCTGCTGACCGAACAGATCCTCCAGAGAGAAATCAGCAGGCATCAACTGTTCCCACTCCATCTCCCGAACCGTCTCGCCGTTCAGAAGGTTCGCAGCGAACACCTGAAACGAAAACAGACTGAAAAATAAAACACTGAAAAGCGGTAAGCGGATCACTCAGGACTCCCGGTTAAAGTTTAATCGCCATGCCATCAGCCAGGGACTGACGGTAAGCCCGGTAACCCGGAATCAGCCCAACCAGTGCACCCAGCCCGAGCATTATACCAAGCATCTGCCACTGCCATAAACTGAGGCCCTGTAAACTCAGGTGTAAACCCAGTTCGGCCTGCAGCCAGGGCCCCAGTGCCGCCATGGCAAGATAGACCAGTGCCACACCCAGGGTCAGGCTGCATAACGTCAGCAGCAGAGACTCCAGCATCAGTAAAATACAGATCTGCCAGGGTCGGGCACCGACCGAGCGCAGCACTGCCATCTCCCGACGTCGCTCGTTCAGGCTGGTCAGCATCAGACTCAGTAAACCGATCAGGCTGGAGCAGAGCACCAGCGCCGAGATAATCAGCAGCGCTTTCTCAGCCAGTGAAAACATCTGCCACAGTTCCTGCAGGGCCAGCCCCGGCAGAATCGCCAGTAAGGGTTCTTTGCGGTACTGATTAATCGCCCGCTGTAGCTGAAAACTGGAGAGACGGGAATTAAGCCCCAGTAACATGGCGGTGATCTGCTCCGGTTGCAATGAGGCCTGCCGGGCCTGCTCGGCGGATACAGAGACACCGGGCATTTTCACTCCGCCCTGCCAGTCGAGATGGATCGCCTCAATCGCTTCCAGACTCACGTGCAGGGTACTGTCGACCGGTGTCCCGGTTGCCTCCAGAATACCCACAACACGAAACGGTTTATCTTTGTGCGTCATCAGCGCCGCATTACCGATACCGTGGTTGATCAGAATTTCACTGCCCAGCTTATAGCCCAACTGACGGGCCACTTCAGCGCCCAGCACCACATCAAACAGATCAGCAAACGGCTCGCCTTTACGGAATTCCAGTGCCTGTTTCCGGCCATAACGGAAGTGCCGGAAATACGCCTGACTGGTACCCAGTACCCGGAATCCGCGATGCGAATCACCCAGTGAAAGCGGGATGCTCCAGGCTACCTTAGGGTGCTGGCTGATCTCCTGATAGCTCTGCCAACTGATGTTATTGGTGGCATTGCCAATATGAAAAACGGAATAAAGCAGCAGATTAATCTGTCCACTGCGGGCCCCGACAATCAGGTCAGTTCCGGACACCGTTGCGGTAAAGCTGCTCTTGGCCTGCTGGCGCACCATATCCACACCGAGCAGGATAAATACACTCAGGCTCAGCGATAAAAGACTCAGCAGCAACGTATTACGCCGGTTGAGCAGGCTAAGCCAGGTCAGACGAAACAGAATCACAGGGTCGAACCTCCCTGTGGGGCAGGTTTTAAGCCTTCCACCCGATCAAAGTGCGCCTGCAACGCCGGATCATGGCTGACAAACAATAACGTTGAGCCCTGCCGTTCAGCCTCCTGGCAGAGCAGGTGCATAAAGCGATCACGGTGTCCGGCATCCAGTGCCGAAGTGGGTTCGTCGGCGATGATCAGTTCCGGCATACCCAACAGAGCCCGGGCCACCGCAACCCGCTGTTGCTGGCCGGTGGATAGCTGACGGACACCACGACCGGATAATGTTTCGGTATCCAGCCCCAGTGTCTGCAGCAGGCTGATCGCCCCTGCCTGTGCCGAACCGTACACCTGTTCGGCACGGCTGCGACGCAATTGGGAAAAGCGGCAGGGCAACAGCACATTATCGATCAGATTGAGGTAGGGCAGCAGATTGAACTGCTGGAAGATAAAGCCGCAGTGATCCGCACGGAACCGATCCAGCGCGGATGATGATAGCTGATTCAGCGCATTGCCCATCAGACTGACCTCCCCATGGCCGGGACGGATTATCCCGGCCAGAAGATTCAGCAGAGTGCTTTTGCCGCTGCCGGAAGGCCCCTGGATAAACACCCGCTCCCCCTGTCCAACCGAAAAATGCTCAATCGACAGGTCTGTGTGCTTTCCTGACCAGCTAAAACGCACCTGTTGCAGCTCTACAGCGGCGGCGGCCATTCACCCTTCTCCTTTAAAATTTAATCTGCTGATCCTGATCCAGTTGCCACTGCCGGCTACCCTGATCTGTCAGCAGGTTCACTTTTAACTGCTCCAGCCCCGGGAACGGCGCAAACAGTTTAATCGCCAGACCTTCGATCTGTGCCGGTTTGACGCATTTGAACCGGTAGTGGGCATGAAGTTCCCGATGACCTGACCCGGATTCTGCAGCCAGGTCATGATCTTCGTGATGCGCATGCTCATCTTTATGCTCATGGTCTTCGTCGTGCGCATGTTCTTCGTGATGTTTATGATCTTCTTTATGCGCGTGTTCATCGTGATGGGCGTGCTCATCTTTATGATCATGCTCTTTGTGATCACTATGGGCTTCCTCATGCTCATGCTCATGCTCATGCTCATGCTCATGCTCATGCTCATGCTCATGATCGTGCTCCCCGTCACCACTCAGATGCACATCCACCTGATCGCTCAGACACAACGCCTTCTCCGGCAGCCCGATCACGCCGGTAACATCTTTAAGCCTTTGAATAGCCTGATCCAGACGCTGCTGTTCCTCTTCGTTGCGCACCGCATGTTCAAAACCTGCCAGATTCATCAACGGCGAGTGCAACTCCATCTCAAGCATGTCACCTTCGAGCACTATATTCAGTTCAGCAGCGCCATGCACGTGGGAATCATGCTGACGCTCATACGCCAGTGCCGGGGCAGAGGCCACCACAGAACTCAGCGCACAGAACAACGCCGGTTTAGCCAAAAAAGTCATAACCACTCCAGTAAAAGTTACAATATAACATCACTATATCATGATGCATTTTCACCGGCTACGTTTCGCCTGTGGATGCCGGATCAATACCCATCTGTCAGTAACAGGCCGGGTCTTATGACTAAAAATCATACACTGGCTCGCACCTGCCCGAAGGTAAATCTGTTAATATATAAACAATTTCTGATTTAAACTTTTTCCTTGTTAACACACCCATGCACACCGTTCTTTCTCTGGCGCTGAATGCGTCCATGACCGTAGCAACACCCTCAGAACCGATCTACACAGCGTTTCATCAGGAAACACATTTCAGTGCGCATCACGAAAAAGTCGTGGCTCACTTTAACAGTGAAAACGAAACCTATGCACTGGAGAGTATGTGGTCTTCGCCAACGACCCTGATCATCGGCGCGTTAAAAAACAGCAGTATCAACTTCCAGCAGCAGGCGGATCAGGCATGTGAAACGATTAACAGACACGGCCTCTACCACCCGGAGCTGAACGTCAGAATCATCAACTATGCTCGCCTGATTGCCCTGGGTCATCACGAAACCCTGGGCACCCGCCAGTGCCCTTATACCGGCCCCTGAATCCGTTTCGGCTTCACTCACCGCCCAGAATCTGTCCCAGCCGGATCAGCGCCTGCTGTCGCGGTTTGGTCCATTCGTGGGCGAAGCTCAGGCGCAGGCAGTGGCTGAAGCGTTCCTGTGCACTGAACAGATTGCCCGGTGTGATGACGATACCCTGACTCCGTGCTGGCAGGTAACACGCTGCCAGATCATGGCCCGGTGCCAGTTCAACCCAGAGACTAAGCCCTCCTTCCGGCCGACTCACGGCGATCTCTCCGAGACCGCGCCAGTGCTGATCAAGCAGTGTAATCAACTGATCCCGCTGCAAACGTAACTGTTGCCGGTAACGGCGCAGATGACGGTCATAGCCACCATTACTGATAAAATCGACCACCCCCTGCTGGGTAAAACGACTCAGCCCCAGCAGGTTGACCATCTTCAGCCGTTTCAGTTGTTGTGGTCGGGAGGCGACCACCCAGCCAAGGCGTAACTCGCGGGAGAGGGATTTAGAGAGTGACCCGCACAGAATCACCCGCTGCGTTTTATCCAACTGACGCAACGGCGCTACCCGCTGAGAGAAGCCCAGATCACCGTAGATATCATCTTCAATCAGGATAAAGTCGTGTTCTTCAGCCAGATCAAGCAACGCTTGCCGCGCTGTCTGGGGCAGCAGAGAACCGGTGGGCGTGGCATATGCCGGAGTCACTACGCAGGCGCTGATATCCCACTGTTCCAATGCGCTTCGCAACGCGGCCACTGAGATACCCTGCTCCGGGGATGACGGAATCTCCAGCACCTTAAGCCCCAGCGTCTCCAGCAACTGCAATACCCCATAAAACCCCGGCGACTCAACCGCCACCGTATCACCCGGCCGGCAACAGCTCTGCAGAGCCAGAAACAGAGCGTGCTGGCAACCGGCAGTCATCACCATATCTTCCGCACGAATATCGCAGCCCAGACGGGCGTAACGGGCCGAGAGTTGCTGCCGCAGCTCAGGCAGCCCTGCCGGTTCATCATAATATTGGTGATCACTGCCCTTCTGCCGGCGCAAAGCCCGGCCGATACAGCGATTCAGTTCATTGATGGCAGCAGGCAGGCTGTCATACCCCTGTTCCTCATGGGGGCAGATATCAAATGCCGCGCCCTGCTCCATAATGTCACGCATCAGATCACTCATATCCACCAACTGCGGCATACTCCAGTGTGTCGGCTCGGAGGGAGTGCGATGGCGAGTCGCCGGAGCGCATACGTAATAACCGGATTTAAAACGCGACTCCACCAGAGCCGCCGCTTCCAGCCGCTGGTATGCATGGATGACCGTGGCTTTGGACAGGCCCCGCTCCTGACACTGCTGACGAATCGAAGGCAGCCGACTGCCCGGCGGCAGTTGCCCCTGCATAATCAATTGTGTCAGCTCCTGCTCCAGATCCTGATAGAGATACATCGTTAGCCTCTTGCTGTTTGATAAGTGATCGCCCCAATCTGTACCTATTATATTTATTTTTTTTATGCCTGACCCTATAAACCCTGATCGATTAGGCTTCACCTCAGTTAAGCCAACTGAAGTGAGCGCCTGATGCACCCCTCATCCGATAAAATTCCAGTGACCCAGCTATCCGATCCACCCCTGCCCGGTAATGGCAAATTTCATGTCCGCTTAGTGGAAGGGTTCTATCAAAATCTCAGACGTCTGATCAGCTGGCCCCTGATCGGCCTGTTTTTCGGTCTGGGTTGGGTGCGTATTGATGGCCAGCCGCTGGTTATGTTTGATTTTGCCGCCCACCGGATCTTTCTCTTCGGCGCTGAGTTGTCCTGGTACGACCTGCCCATTCTGGCGGGCCTGATGATCGCCGGTGCCAGCCTGCTGTTCTTTATGGCGGTTGGCTGGGGTCGTGTATGGTGCGGCTTTGCCTGTCCACAGTCGATCTGGACCTGGATTTTTATCCGCATTGAGCAATTCACCGAGGGCCGCGCATCTCAGCGGGCAAAACAGGACGCACAGTCTTTCACCCCGCTTCGCTTACTGCGCCGTGGCCTGAAACACCTGATCTGGCTGCTGGTTGCGCTGATCACGGCCCTCAGTTTCAGTGCTTACTTTGTGCCAATTGAAACCTTGCTGAGTGACCTGATACATGCGCGGGCCAGTTGGTTCAGTATCAGTTGGCTGACCGTGATGACCCTGCTGACCTACCTGAATGCCGGGCTGGTCAGAGAAAAGGTCTGCCTGCATATGTGCCCCTACTCGCGTTTTCAGGGAGTGATGTTCGACCCGGATACCCGCACGGTCAGTTACGATCAGCAGCGCGGCGAACCCCGGCGGGATAAACATCATCCACAATCCGCTGAAGGTGATTGTGTCGATTGCGGCATCTGCGTTCAGGTCTGCCCTACCGGGATCGATATACGCAACGGTCTGCAGGCCGCCTGTATCGACTGCGCTGCCTGCATCGATGCCTGCGATCAGGTTATGGATAAGCTGGGCCGGGATCGCGGGCTGATCGGTTTCTATTCAGAACAGCAGCTCAATACCACGATGCTACCCCGGCAGGAAGAACACAGCCCGATGCTGCGCCCTCGTCTGCTCGGTTATCTGTCGGTGCTGGTTGTCACGCTCTGGGCTGTCGTCTATGGCCTCGGCCAGCGAACTGATCTGCTGATTGAGATCGCCCGCGAACGGGGTGAACTCTACCAGATGGAAGGCAACCGGATCTGCAACCGTTACCGGGTAGAACTGGAGCGCTTTAATCCGGATCTGAAACAACTGCAACTGGCTGTCAGAACCGCAGAGCCGGGACTGAACCTGACCGTCTCCGGCCCGCTTCTGATCGATCTGCAACCCGGTAACCGGGTTATCCACTACCAGCTCTGTAGTCAGAAAGCTCCCATGCAATCACGTAATCAGATCCATTTTGAGTTTAATCAGGCCGGCTTCATTGCCAGTAAGGAGAGCACTTTTCTGGCACCCTGAAGAGGTGGCAGGCCGGTGAACCCAGGTTCGAGAGGGCCGGCCTGCCCGATTCAGAAATGCTCAGGAGGTGAAATCAGAGCAGTTTTAGTTTTGCCTGTCGTGGCCACTTCTTAATCGCAGACTCACGTTTACAGGCCGCAGACCTGTCCGGATGCGGCTCCTGCCAGACCAGTTCGACGGGGCGTCGCAACCGGGTGTATTTAGCCCCCCCAACCAGCTCGCCATTATGTTGCCTCAGACGACGCTGCAGATCGGTGGTCACACCGGTATAAAGGCTGCCATCAGCGCAGCGTAAGATATACACAAACCAGTCTGCCATCACTGCCCCTGTTGCCCTGTTGCGTCCATAAATGACACCCGCTCGCACCTATATCGGTAAGGATTCACTTACGCGCAAGAATATAAATTACGCGGAACATGAAAGGTCGATCAGAAATAATACCGGAAAATATGATCCACACCGCCAGCCTGTCCCCGAATGATTGTGGATATTTTTCAACCAACCCGGCCCTGGGCACACTGCTTACTTTTAAGCCAATGAAAAATAAGCGATTTCAAATATGAATAGATATCCATCAAAATGCTGAAGCTGTAGAGACTATCGGCTCTGCAGCGATCTGCCCAAAACTTATCCATGAAGTTATCCACAATAAATCTGGATAACTGCGCAGACCGGTCGCTCAGAAATCGGTCTTCTCTTTAAACTCGCACAGATCTTCAATCAGACAGGAGCCGCACTTCGGCTTACGTGCCACACAGGTATAACGGCCGTGCAGAATCAACCAGTGATGGGCATCCAGCAGAAACTCCTTAGGCACAAACCGCAGCAGCTTCTGCTCAACCTCATTTACATTTTTTCCCGGAGCGATTCGGGTACGGTTTGAGACCCGGAAAATATGCGTATCCACCGCCATAGCCGGCTGGCCAAAAGCGGTATTGAGGACGACGTTGGCGGTTTTACGGCCCACACCGGGCAGCGCTTCCAGCGCTTCGCGGGTATCAGGCACCTCGGAGTGATGCTTTTCGATCAGGGCCTTGCAGGTTTTGATCACATTTTCCGCTTTGGCATTAAACAGGCCGATGGTCTTGATATATTCCTTCAGGCCGTCCACGCCCAGCGCATAGATCGCCTCGGGCGTATTTGCCACCGGATAGAGCTTGCGGGTCGCTTTATTCACCCCAACATCCGTCGCCTGAGCAGAGAGAATCACCGCAATCAGCAGCTCAAAGGGAGTGCTGTATTCCAGTTCAGTGGTCGGGTTCGGGTTATCTTCGCGCCAGCGGGAGAAAATCTCGTAACGTTTCTGTTTATTCATTGCGGTTTAAACTTGGTAGCAGCGGTTATTCGTCTTCATCAAACAGGGTCACCAGATTGCGCCCGTTCTGCTTGGATTGATACAGGGCGCGGTCGGCCTCTTCCAGCCATACCTGAGAACTCCCCTGACGAAAACTCAGTTCAGACACCCCAAGACTGATGGTTACCTGAATCCGGTCAGCCCCATAGGGAAGAATGACCGATTCTACCCGCTCACGCAGGCGTTCAGCAAAAATCATTGCCCGCTCACCGTTGGTGCCGGTCAGTAACGCCACATACTCCTCACCGCCATAGCGTCCCAGCACATCGGTTTTACGTGCCTGCTCCTGAAGGGTTTTCGCTACCATCTTAATCACTTCATCGCCCGCCTGATGGCCGTAGGTATCATTAACCTTTTTGAAGTGGTCGATATCAAAAATCACCAGTGAAGTCGGCAACTGGCTGCGCTGGTAACGTTCAAACTCCTGCTCCAGACACTCCTGCCAGTGACCCCGGTTAAACAGGCCGGTCAGTCGATCTTCACGGCTCAGGTTTTCCAGTTTGCGGTTCATCTGTTTCAGCGCCAGCTGACCCATCGCCGTATCAGTCACGTCGTAGATCAGAATCCCGATATGATCCACCTCCCCCGAGGGTGAGTTAAGCGGAATCAGGGTGATATTCTGATACATATAACGCGCCTGACCGGTGACCGGCCGGTTACTCTTGAAATGGAACAGATAAGGTCGCTGCTCCCAGGAGATATAAGCGGGATTACGTAACAGGTATACCGACTCAATCTTATGCTGAAGCCAGCTTTCCGGCAGCTCGGGGAACAGGCTGAACAGGTGCTGACCACAGACTTTACGGGCTTCTACGCCGGAGTGGTTCTCCATAAACCCGTTCCAGAGCTTGATCGTACCCGCCCGGTCCACGACCAGCAGACCTACCTCCAGATTCTGAATCAGCCCCAGAGTCCAGTGCAGTTCATCGATATCCTGAAAGTCATAGCTGTTCATCAGAAGTAACTCGCTATTTTCTGTAACCGGGGCAGAGAGTCCGGGGTAAACACCAGCAACAGTTCGCACTCAAAGTCATGCTCACTGAGACGGTAGTCGATACTGATTGTCAGGGTTGAGGCAAACTTCTCGATCCGGTCGTTCATGCCGTTATAGTCATGCACGATAAACGGGGTGCCTTTACTGAAGACCAGATCGAGTTGCTGAGAGAAACTGGAGAGGAACGCCGCAATCAGTGCATTGGCTAACGACATCATCAGTTCGGAGCGACGAAACTCACCACTGTCATAGGCCGGCATAAGACGGGAGACCTTAGCCAGATTCCCCTTCGGCAGGATCAGCAATGCTTCACCGGCGACACCCCCGCCAATAAAGCCCTGACTGATCAGGTCACAATCTGACTGCCGTACCTGAATCAGTTGAGCATTAATATCCACGGCTTCTGTCATAGTCACCGCCGGAATCGGCAGATGAATAAAGGTATTCAGCAGTCGCGCCAGCATCTCACCCGCCTGCCCCATCGCCACGTTAGAGACCTCCTGATAATACTCTGGCAAGGCAATCAGATTGTCCGGGCTATCAGAAGTATCAGAAGGGTGCTCCAGCTCACTGAGTAACCCAAATTGCTGCAGCACTTCGGTGATCGACTCAGGCGTGGTAGGTTTTTTGATAAATTCGAGCGCGCCCAGTTGCAATACCCGCTTGCGCGCTTCCGGCTGCACATCAGCAGACACCACAATCGTCATGGCTGGCAGATCATCCCGACGGATACGCTCCAGCACCTGGTAGCCATCCATAATCGGCATAGTCAGATCCAGAAACAGAATCTCACCTTTTCCGGCGCGAACCGCCTCAAGCCCTTCAAGACCATGTTCGGCAAACGTTACTTCTACGTTCCAACCCCGCAGGGCCGAGGCCATCTGCTTACGTGCTAAACGGGAATCGTCACATATCACTACGGGAACAGGCCGGCTCACTCGATTTTCCTGACTCAGAAACAGTGGAAAGACAAGAGCAAAGCCTAAAGCAAGCCCCCGCAGAAAACAATTCTGCGGGGGGCCAATTTCAACCGCGTAGTGGCTTAAGGCCATTAACGGTGAACTGCGCGTTACATCTACAGACTTCAGGGCATGCAGAGCACCAACAGAACTTGTTCGCAGCTTCCTTAATTAACTAATCTGAAGGAACCCGCCATCGCTTCAAATTCAGCTAACTCTTTATCAAAGAAATAAAGGGCAGGCGCCTGATAGCTCATGCTATAGAATCGCTTATCTTTCAGGGTACCGTATACCAGGATTTTATATTCAAGACCTGCCGTGGTAACGGCGTTGAGGTGCATTTTGAACCCATCCTCTCCAAGCAGCATAACAGGCTCCAGAGACTCCTGTTCAACCGTCGCACCCGCAAGACGGGCTTTGTAGTCTTCAATATAATGTTCGGCGATCTCCGTGATCAACGCATTCTCAGCCAGCTTAATTTCCAGTGCAGCAAAGGGCTTTTCCAGCTCAGTCTGAATAAAGCCAATCTTCTGAAGGGACAGGCCATCTTTGGTGATAATCAATTCTCCGGGGACTGAACTGTTGTACTGTACCCAACCACCCGGAACCCGGACCTCGAACGAACCGGCACCATTTCTGACACTGGACTCAGCATCCGGCAAGCGTGTGAATGCCTGACAACCTGCCAGCATTAACGCAAGAGCAACAACGATGATTTTCTTCATTGATTGGATTCCTTTCTTACATCAACTTATTTAAATAGAATTCCGCAAAAGCAGTGTCTTCATCTTCAGAGGCGAACTTCAGATAGTTTTGCAGATGACTGACGGCCTGTTCCTGCTGCTCAGTTTTCAGATAATAAAAGCCTAACGCTTTGTGTGCAGCAGCGTAGCCCGGCTGTTGATCCAGTGCGGCCAGTAAATGCTCTTCCGCCTTTAAATGACTTTCCTGATCCTCTTTTTTCAACAGCGCAAGGCCCATCAGAAAATCAAAATGTTCCGGATATAATCGTTTCGACGCTTCATCCTCGAGCGTCGCCAGAACAGCCCGGACCTTACCGGCAGCAAGCTTTTCACGTAAAACACTTTCTCTGACAGGCCCTACTACAGACTGGTAAGCAGAGAAACCAACCTCTCCGCCGGCACTCCCCTCAGCCTCATGTAAACGCTGAAAGTTTTCGATCCGGCTTTGTAATTTGGGATGGCTGGCAAAAAAATAGGGTTCATCCACGTCCTCAGCCTTCACCTCACGGGCGAGAATTTCGAACGCCCGGGACGCTTCAGAGGTATCGTAACCCGCCTGCCTGAGGCGAATAAAACCCAGATTATCTGCTTCAGTTTCATGCTCCTGTGAGTAACCACTCATGGAGTTGAGAGCGACTAACTGTCCGGCAAAAGGAACACCCATCATTGATACAGCCAGCGCCCAGCCCTGACTGTTCTGATTGTAAACCCTCTGCTTCGCACCGTGCTTCTGAAGAAAATGGACTCCTTCGTGTGCCAGCACCGATGCGATCTGCGCCTCATTTTCCAGTGAAGTCAGCATACCCATATTGATGTAAATGCTGCCATTGGGAAGCGCAAATGCATTCAATACCGGAGCCTTATGCAGATTAACCCTGATACTGCCCTGAAACTCGGGGTAGAGCCGGTCCATCACTGCCTGAAGATAGCCCTGAATATCCGGATAGTCAGGAATTTTTCGCCCTTTAACCATCGCGGTATCAAACTTTTCAGCCTGATACCACAAACGGGTCTCTCCTTCCGTATCCGCAGCAATCTCATCTCCACTTTGAAAAGACTTAATTTGTGTAGATTTACAGCCGGCTAACAGCAGAATCAGGCAAATAAGGGTAATGCGATTCGCCATTGCTATTTACCAGCCACCTGAACCACTGCAGTGCGTCCTACCGCCTCAGCAGGCAGAGTTTCGAGCGCCTTGATGACTGACTTCTGGACATCTTCCTCAGTCAGGAATCCAACTTCCTGTGAGAAAACAAAATTGTTCCAGATAACATTGCCGGTTTCCGTCTCAACAATCCCGACAGTGAGATAGGAGAACCCCATAGGAATCGCCACGCCAAAAATAGCCGCTGCCACCATCGCGGCTTTACGCCCCTCGGTACTGATGTAATCCTGCCCCGAAGTAAAAACGATGTAATTAAGGCCATATTTTTCGTTTAGAAAGGCCAACCCAGGCCCCAGTGTCGTTTTCGTGCTCAGCGCGTCCTGATTCCAGGCGGGATGGCGGTTACGGGTGATCTCTGATTCAACCACCGGGTAATAGAGTTCAGCGTACTGCTCCAGAAGCTGCTTTTCTTCCCCGCTGAGCTCGGGCTGACCCACTACCCGAAATTTTTCCAGACCAGAGAACTCTGCGGTTACAGCTTCAGTCACCAGTTCGGTACCGGTCTGTGTCCACTCAGGTACCTCCTCAGCACTGCTGACACCCAGTTCAAATATCTGAATATCCGCAGTGGTCATCAGCAACTGATGATTCTCCTGAGAAGCCAGCGAAGTCTGGAGATGCTCATGCTGGCCTTTATGGACCGACGTCACGCAGCCGGCAAGCGATAATACGAGCAGGAATAGCGAAGAGATACGCAGCGACCGCTGCAGAGAAAACTCAGGTAAGATCATAGCCCCATCCATGAAACAACAATTGAATGGGGCCATGTTAATGAAGCCTTGCTAAAAAAAGCAAACGCCTTTAGTCGAATAGTGCGCTCAGCCGGTTACCCGCACTCGCTCCGGCCGGGAACCCGGGTCAGAAGCCACTTCCGCCTTACGCTGTTGCAGGCGGCTGTCGATAATGTTCTTCAGGGCGATCAGCAGCCCCATACCGACAAAGGCACCCGGTGGTAACACCGCAAACAGGAAACCTGTGTAATCTTCAACCAGAGTGATTTTCCAGCTTTCAGCCGCAGGGCCGAACAGCAGTTGCATATCGCTGAACAGGGTACCAAGACCCAGTGCTTCACGCATCGCCCCGAGCAGAATCAGTACCGCAGAGAAGCCGAGGCCCATCATCAGACCATCCAGCAGGGAGGCTTTAACCGGGTTTTTACAGGCGAACGCATCCGCACGGCCCATAATCGCGCAGTTGGTTACGATCAGCGGGATAAAGATCCCCAGAATCAGGTAAAGCTCATAGGTAAACGCTTTCATGAGCAGTTCGATGGCGGTTACAAACGAGGCGATGATCATCACAAAAATAGGCAGGCGGACGGAATCCGGCACAAACTTCCGAAAGGCTGACACCGTCAGGTTGGAGCCCATCAGTACCAGTGTACTGGCCAGCCCGAGACCGATCGCATTGACCACAGAACCGGTCACCGCCAGCAGCGGACAGAGCCCCAGTAGCTGAACCAGTGCCGGGTTATTACCCCAGAGGCCATCCAGAGTGATTTTTTTGTAATCCGCTGACATCAGTTAGTTACCTCTGCTGTGTGTTCCGGGCTTAGCTGCAGCAGATGGGTCCGGTTTGCTGCAAAGTAATCCAGCCCGCGGGAAACTGCGTTGACTACGGCGCGCGGGGTGATCGTTGCACCGGTAAACTGGTCAAACTGACCACCATCTTTCTTCACCGCCCAGCGCGGGTCATCAGTCCCCTGCTTGGCGAGACCGTTAAAGCTGAACACCCAGGCGGATTTCTTGGTATCCACCTTATCTCCCAGGCCCGGTGTTTCCTTATGGCCCAGTACCCGCACACCCGCTACGCTGCCATCCGCATTAAACCCGGCAATCAAATCGATTCGACCACTGTAGCCATCCGGAGCAACAAGCGGCAGAATCACCGTTGTCACCCGGCCAGCCTTACGTGCCCGGTAAGCGATAACCGGTTGAGTATCGCCGGTAATCTCCGGCGCGACCAGCTCCAGGGTATCTTCCAGCAGGTCATTATCGATACTCTGACGAGGCACAATCTCATACAGAGCCCGGGCTTTCTGTTCACGCTCATTACGCGAGATTTTATCGGCCGTAGTGACCTGAGTCACCGCAATAATCGCAGCGCAGACCACAGCAAACAGACTGATCGCCAGAGTGCTGGTTTTCATTGCACTGAAAAGCTGCATTATGCGCCTCCCTTCATGCCGCGCTTGGCACGGGCGTGGCCGTAAGAGCGGGGCTGAGTGTACTGATCGATAAAGGGTGCTGCCAGATTCATCAGCAGTACGGCAAACGCGACCGCATCCGGATAACCACCCCAGTCACGGATGATGAAGATCAGCAGGCCGATACCGATACCGAAAATAATCTTACCTTTGTTACTGGTCGCTGAAGTAACCGGGTCGGTGGCAATAAAGAATGCCCCGAGCATGGTCGCCCCTGCCGTCAGATGGAAAAACGGATCCGCATAGCTGTATGGGTCCAGCAGATAGAAAAGCGATGCAACCACACCCAGCGTGATCAGAATCGATGCCGGTGTGTGCAGCGTAAATACCTTACGGTAGAACAGAAAAATTCCACCCATGAGGTAAGCCGCACTGACTGCATGCCACGCACCGATACCATTGGCCAGCACCGGCACACTGCTCCACACCTCTTCGGTGGTCTGACCGCCACGATGACGCATGGCATCCAGGGGCGTGGCGCCGGAGTAGCTGTCGATCAGGGTCTGATCCAGTGAACCGAAGATCAGGCTCAGGGTGTCTGCAAACCCCAGTACGTTCCAGCTTTCGCCCCCCTCAATCATAACGAACGGCATGGTCCAGCTTGTCATCTGTACCGGAAACGAAACCAGCAGCAGTGCATAAGCGACCATGGCCGGATTAAAGGGATTCTGACCCAGACCGCCATAGAGATGCTTGGCAATCACAATCGCTACGAATACCCCCACCAATGTGACCCACCAGGGGGCAAACGGGGGCAGTGCCAACCCGAGCAATAACGCGGTAACCACCGCACTGTAATCTTTCAGGTAAAAGCCGAGAGGACGTTTACGCAGTTTGATGATGGCGGCCTCAAACAGAACCGCCAGCAGGACTGCCCAGATCACATTGATCAACGTTCCCCAACCAAAGAAAAAGGTCATCGCCGCCAGGCCCGGCAGGGTGGCAAGCGCCACCAGACGCATCACATCAGAGGTACTGCTGGCCTTATGAAGATGAGGGGAGCTGGTACGTATCAGCGCCATCGGTCACACAATCCTTAATCGGTAAAACGACTTAGAGTCTGGTTTAATTGTTCCGCTTCCTGCTGGGCAGCCACGAGCTGCTGCTCGATACCCGGCAGTTCTTCGGTATTCTCTTCACGCGCTTTGCTCAATGCCCGTTCCGCTTTAGTCACCGCAGCACGCGCCATGGCAGCATCGATTTTCAGTTGTTTCAGATCGATCCCTTCTGCGGCGGCGAGGTTAACCTGCTTCTGCTCATAAGCATCAAAGGCCTCTTTTGCTTCCTCATGCAAGGCTTCGAGACGATTGACCTCCGCCTGCAGTTCCGCCTGCTCAGATGGATCTGCCGCTTCCAGCGCAGCCTGTGCTTTCTTCAGTTTGGTGCGCATGATCGACACCTGCTGTTTCAGGGCTTTCGGGTCAACCTCGGGCTGAGTCTCCTCAACCACCCGCTCACCGCCTGCCTGCAGATATTCCTGCTCCAGCTCAGTCTGCTTAGCGGCCAGTTTGTCGACACCCGCACGCATCTTTTCAACCGCCGGGCTACCGGAAACGATCGCTTTTTCCAGCGCATCCCGCGCTTTCGCCACTTTCGCCTGCATCGCTTCCAGATCACTGCGCAGCTCATCAAGCTGAGCGTTAGCCGCCGGTGCAGCACTGAACGCGGCTTCAGCCTGCTCATATTCAGACCTGGCTGCATCATATTTGCTCTGCAGCTTGTCGACCCCGGCACGCATTTTCTCGACCGCCGGACTCGCGGAGGCTTCGGCATCGGCGAGTGCCTGTCGGGCTTTCTCGACTTTGGCCTGTAAAGCGTCCATATCGGCTTTGAGTTCTGCACGGTTATCAACGGCCGGCCGGGCCGCTCCGGCACCAGCCGCCTGATCATATTCTGCCTGTGCCTCAGCGTACTTAGACTGAAGTTTTTCAACCCCTGCACGCATTTTATCAACGGCCGGACTACCGGACGCTTCAGCAGCAGCCAGTGCCTGACGGGCTTTTTCTACTTTTGCCAGCGCCGCATCGGCCGTCGCTTTCAACTCATCCAGATTCACTGCAGGCGCTGCCGCCGGAGCGCTGCCGGATTCCGCCTGATCGTAAGCGGTCTGTGCGGCTTCGGTTTTCGCTTTCTGCTCGGCCAGACGTGCTTCCAGTTCGGCAATATTATCCGCCCCGCTCTCCTGCGCTTTTGCCAGCGCTTTCTCAGCCTGCTTAAGCTTGGTACGCGCCACTGCCGCGTTGGTTTTGAGCTGCTTGACATCAACCACCGGGGCAGCCGGAGGCGCGCTCTGAGCCTGCTGGTAGGCGGTCTCAGCCGCTTCCGCTTTGGCTTCCAGTTCGGTCACGGTCTGACGTAGCTGATCCAGACCATCCAGTCCTTTAGATTCAGCATCAGCCAGCGCTTTCTGAGCTTTCTTCAGTTTGGTCCGGGAAACGGCCGCTGCGGTTTTCAGTGTCTTCAGATCAGGCTCAGCCGAGGCTGCCGGTTTCTCTTCAGCAACACTGGCCGCTTTGTCTTTTTTCACTGCCTGTGCTTTAGCGGCTTCTTCAGCCCGCTGTTTGCGGCGCAGCTCTTTCTCGACTTTCTCCTGCTCCAGACGTGCCTGACGCGCTTCAAAACGGATACGGGCATGCTCGGCTTTACGTTGCTGCTCCTCTTCCGCACGAATCTCAGCTTTGGCAAAACGGTAGTACTGCACCAGCGGAATATTACTCGGGCAAACGTAGGAACAGGCACCACACTCGATACAGTCAAACAGGTTATGGTGCTTGGCCTTGTCGAACTCTTTACCTTTGGCAAACCAGTGTAACTGCTGCGGCAGCAATTCTGCCGGGCAAACCTGTTCACACATACCGCAGCGAATACATGGATTGGCCGGAGGTGCTGGAGGCATCTCGTCTTCCGTGGCAGCGATAATGCAGTTAGTGGTTTTGATCATCGGAATGGCCGATGTATCCACGGTAAAGCCCATCATCGGCCCACCGACGACCAGGCGGTAGAGTTCTGCTGATTTCACCTCAGCAGCCTGCAACAGGGTTTCCAGTGGTGTACCGATCAGCGCCCGCATGTTGTGCGGATGGCCCAAGGCGTCACCGGTCAGGGTAACAATACGTGAGATCAGAGGAACCCCCTCTGCCACCGCTTCCTGAATCGCCGCGGCCGTACCCACATTCTGACAGACGATACCGACATCCGCCGGAATCTTGCCGCTCGGAACCTCGATACCGGTCAGCAGTTTGATCAGTTGCTTTTCACCGCCGGAAGGATAGACGGTAGGCACCACGACGATATCGATCGTCAACGGCGAATGGGTCACCGCCTGCTCCAGAGCACGAATCGCCTGGGGCTTGTTATCTTCAATGCCGATCATCACATGGTGCGGCTGTAACAGATGAGCGATCACTTCGATCCCCTTCACCACCTGTTCAGCGTACTCCCGCAACAGCATATCGTCAGCCGTGATATAAGGTTCACACTCCATCGCGTTAAGGATCAGGGTATTAACGATATGATCATCGCCCAGATGCAATTTAACGTCGGTAGGGAAACCCGCACCACCCATGCCGCTGATGCCATGATGACGGATAAAATCGATCAGTTCCTGCTTGGGAACCGCTTTGTAATCTTCCAGTCCCTGATGTTCACACCACTCATCCTGTCCATCGGTACGGATTACCACACACGGCGCGCTCATACCAGAAATATGTGGTACCGGGCGTGATTCGATCGCTTCGACCACCCCGGAGCTGGGTGCATGAACATTTACGCTGATCCGCCCCACCGCTTCCGCAATCACCTGACCTTTAAGTACCCGCTGACCCACACTGACCACCACCTCAGAAGGTGCGCCAATATGTTGTGAAAGCGGCACGATCAGCCGTTCCGGGATCGGGGCAACCTGAATCGGGCCACCCGTGGACTGGCGTTTATTTTCCGGCGGATGAACACCACCATGAAAAGCAAACTGGGTACTCATCAGGCAGCACCCCGCTCAGACACATCACCACGGCGGTCAGTTACGATCAGTTCTACACCCGGTTTCGGCATATCCCACTTCCAGGTGTTCAGGGTTGTTTCAACAGGCAGCATATCTATACAGTCAACCGGGCAGGGTTCGACACACAGGTCACAACCGGTACATTCAGACTCAATCACCGTGTGCATCTGCTTGGCCGCGCCGAGGATCGCATCCACCGGGCAGGCCTGAATGCACTTAGTGCAGCCGATACATTCATCTTCACGGATATAGGCAACCTTGCGAACAGGTTCCTCTTCCGCCCCACCTTCAAGAGGAATCGCTTCAACATCCAGCAGATCTGCCAGCGCCTCGACGGTACTCTGACCGCCCGGCGGGCATTTGTTAATCGCATCACCCTCGGCAATCGCTTCGGCATAGGGACGACAGCCCGGGTAGCCGCACTGACCACACTGGGTCTGAGGCAAAATACCGTCAATCTGGTCGACCAGCGGGTTGCCTTCCACTTTGAAACGGACTGAGGCAAAACCGAGCAGAAGGCCAAATACCAGTGCCAGGCCGAGCAGGGCAAAAATCGCAATCAGAATTATCGTCACGGTCGGCTCCTAAATCTGTACCAGACCGGTGAAGCCCATAAAGGCGAGGGACATCAGGCCTGCGGTGACCATACCGATCGCCGCTCCCTGGAAAGGTACCGGCACATCAGCCACCGCAATACGCTCACGCATGGCCGAGAACAGAATCAGTGCCAGAGAGAAGCCGACCGCAGCACCGAAACCATAGACAATGGAGTCGATAAAGCCGTTCAGCTTTTTAATATTCAGCAGCGCTACACCGAGTACCGCACAGTTAGTGGTAATCAGGGGCAGAAAGATACCCAGCACTTTGTACAGCAGCGGGCTGGTTTTACGCACCACCATCTCGGTGAACTGTACAACAACAGCGATCACCAGAATAAAGGTGATGGTTTGCAGGTACCCCAGATCCAGTGGCTGCAGCAGGTAGGTATAAGCCAGATAACTGCAGACCGAGGACAACGTCAGTACAAAGGTGGTAGCCAGCGACATACCCATGGCTGTTTCCAGCTTATTGGAAACCCCCATAAACGGGCACAGTCCGAGGAACTGAACCAGTACAAAGTTGTTAACCAGCACGGTGCTGATGACGATCAGAAGGTATTCTGTCATTGGATCGCTTTATTCCTGGCCTTTACACCAGTACCTTGGGCAAAAGATTAGAAACCGCTAAAGTTTACCTGTTCTGTAAACGATTAGGTATAGCGTCAACCTGATCTGGCACAAGCGCGGGGAGCCGGAGCTCCCCGTTCGTGTTTACAGTGATTGCAACTGTTCCAGTGCTGCCTGCAGGCGTGCAGCATCGGATTCGGCTGGCAACTGAGCCAGTTCCAGATTGATGGCATCGGCTGCCGGCTGTTCCGCCTCGATCAGGCTGATAAGACCCGCCTGACCCAGCAGAGTTCCCAGCGCTGCCAGTTCAACACCGGCTACCTGAGCCTGATTGAAGGCTGCAACCGCACGACCCTGTTCGAACAGAACCCGTTCCAGACTGTACAGCAGCGTCGCACGCTGTGCGGCATCACCACCACTGATCACAACTGTCGCCGGCTGCTGACCAAAGCGGATTGCACGATCACCGGCAGTCACCGCTGATTCAGAAACGATACGGCCTTCAAGATCACTCAGTTCAGCCACGCTGTCTTCGATGATCATACCCGCCGCAACGGTGGCATTGGTCAGACGATCAACGATGATGAAAGAGCCGGTACCGTGGTGATCGCGGTAGTCATCCGCCACCACAGGACGCTCCAGTGTAATCTCGCAACGACCAATCTCATTCAGCGCCAGACCCGTAGCAGGTGACTGCTCCAGTGTGTTGACATCGACCAGATGACGAACGTTACTGATACCACCGGCAACCCGGGTAGTATTGAGTTTAACTTCGTACTGACGACCCGACTGCAGCGGCGCTTCAGCCATCCATACCACCATCGCATCAAAACGGCTGGTAGTCGCAGGGACTGATTTGCTGTGTACCAGCATATCGCCACGGGAGATATCGATCTCATCTTCCAGAGTCAGGGTCACAGCCATCGGCGGGAACGCTTCAGCGATTTCGCCTTCGTAGGTCACGATCGACTTCACTTTGCTGGACTTACCGGATGGCAATACAGTCACCTCATCACCCGGACGAACAATACCGGAGGTCAGGGTGCCGCAGTAACCACGGAAGTCCAGGTTTGGACGGTTAACGTACTGCACCGGGAAGCGCAGATCGTCAAAGTTCTGGTCATTGGCGATCTGAACGGTTTCCAGCGTTTCCATCAGTGGCTCGCCCTGATACCAGCTCATTGATTCCGATGGAGAAACCACGTTGTCGCCTTTCAGCGCAGAGATCGGCACAAACTGGATATCCGGCAGGTCAAGCTGCTTGGAGAATTCCAGATATTCCGCTTTGATCTGCTCGAAGCGTTCTTCGCTGAAATCCACCAGATCCATCTTGTTAATAGCAACGATGGTGTGTTTGATACCCAGCAAAGACACGATAAAGCTGTGACGTTTGGTCTGTACCTGAACTCCATGACGGGCATCGATCAGGATAATCGCCAGATCACAGGTAGAAGCACCGGTCGCCATATTACGGGTGTACTGCTCATGGCCCGGGGTGTCAGCAATAATAAATTTACGCTTGGCGGTGGAGAAGTAACGGTATGCCACATCAATGGTAATACCCTGCTCGCGCTCGGCCTGAAGACCATCTACCAGCAGTGCCAGATCCAGCTCTTCACCGGCATTACCTACACGTTCGTTATCCTTCTGAATGGCTGCAAGCTGATCTTCATAGATCATTTTTGAGTCGTGCAGCAAACGTCCGATCAGGGTGGATTTACCGTCATCCACGCTACCGCAGGTCAGGAAACGCAGCAGTTCTTTGTTCTCATGCTGATGCAGGTACGCCTGGATATCGTTTGCAATCAGATCACTTTGGTGACTCATTTGTTTCTCCTCAGGAGAGCCCGGCTGCCACTCAGCAACGGGGCCTTAATTCTGTAAATTTACCGAAAACGGGTGGCATAAAGATAAAACCACCCCAATAGCGAAAAAGCGTTAGAAGTAACCTTCCATCTTTTTCTTCTCCATGGAACCGGCGCTGTCGTGGTCGATGGCACGGCCCTGACGCTCAGACGTGGTCGTCAGCAGCATCTCCTGAATGATTTCAGGCAGTGTCGCAGCTTCAGACTCTACGGCACCGGTCAGCGGGTAGCAGCCCAGCGTACGGAAACGCACGCTCTTCATCTCAGGCACTTCACCTTCGTTCAGCGGCATACGCTCGTCATCAACCATGATCAGCATGCCGTCACGTTCAACAACCGGACGTTTAGCGGAGTAGTAAAGCGGTACGATAGAGATATTTTCCAGGTAGATGTACTGCCAGATATCCAGTTCAGTCCAGTTGGACAGCGGGAATACACGAATACTCTCGCCCTTATCTACACGGGTATTGAAAACATTCCAGAGCTCAGGACGCTGGCTTTTCGGATCCCAGCGGTGGTTCTGGTCACGGAACGAGAAAACACGCTCTTTGGCACGGGATTTCTCTTCATCACGACGTGCGCCACCAAAAGCGGCATCGAACTGGTGTTTATCCAGCGCCTGCTTCAGCGCCTGAGTTTTCATGATATCGGTGTGCTTGGAGGAACCGTGGGTAAACGGGCCAATGCCCATATCCACACCTTCCTGATTGATGTGCACAATCAGGTCCATACCCGCTTCTTTCGCCATCTTGTCGCGGAACTGGATCATCTCTTTGAATTTCCAGGTGGTGTCCACATGCATCAGCGGGAACGGCGGCTTGCCCGGCGCAAACGCTTTACGCGCCAGATGCAGCATAACCGCAGAGTCTTTACCGATGGAGTACAGCATTACCGGGTTTTCGAACTCAGCAGCCACTTCACGAATGATATGAATACTCTCAGCTTCAAGTTGCTTGAGATGCGTTAAACGATGTTCAGGTAAGGCACTCATCAGAAATACTCTAAATTGTTGCGATAAAAAGGTTCGGAACTGCCGCGTAAAGGCCAGGACAGAACTATCCAAAATAATTGCGGCGCATTATCGCAGCCCTACCAATAAAACGCAAAAGAATATATAATTAGCTTTTTATTCCTTATAGAAATATAGAGAGCGACATTCTATAGCGCAGCGGCCGTCCGGCCCGCTTAACACAAAATGATATAAACAGATTCCCAATTATTATTTTGAGTTATATAAAACCTGCTCTATTATGCCGCCAGTTTACTCTTGGACAGGTCTACCCATGGAACTTGCGTACAGTTTTGCAGGCTTAGTTGTTGGCTTTATCGTCGGCCTCACCGGTATTGGTGGTGGTGCGCTGATGACGCCAATCCTGATTGTGGTGTTTGGCATCCCGCCAATTATCGCCGTCAGTACCGACCTGTTGTACGCGGCCATCACCAAATGCGGCGGCATGATCTCTTACGCGCGTAAAAAATTGGTGGAGTGGAAGGTTGTTATTCAACTTCTGCTTGGTAGTATCCCCGGCAGCCTGATCACCATCAGTTACCTGAAAGGACTGGATGGTCTGGAACAGATCGAACATCTGATGAACCTGACCCTGGGCTTCTCCCTGGTCCTGACATCAGTAGCGGTGTTCCTGCGTAATAAAATTCGTAATCAGGCGATGCGCTGGCAGCACAGTACCGCCGCCAGCCATGCCCGACGCTGGCGTCCGGTGATGACCACAGCCATGGGCCTTGTGCTTGGCTGTCTGGTCACCCTCTCCTCGGTGGGAGCCGGTGCACTGGGCACAGCGCTGTTGATTCTGCTCTATCCACGGATGAGCATGCCGACCATTGTCGGCACCGATCTGGTACATGCGGTGGTTCTGACCTCCATCGCCGGTGCCGGACACTACCAGATGGGCAGTGTGGATTTTGACCTGCTGATCTATCTGTTGCTCGGTTCCCTGCCCGGGGTGTTTGTCGGCAGCCATATCGGCACCCGACTGTCACCCAAGGTAATGCAACCGATCATGGGATCCATTTTATTAGCCATCGGCCTGCGGTTTGTAATCGCAGGTTAACCCGAAAAGTGAGGTGTCGGACCACAACCGGTCCGGCAAGGGAATTAGTTATGTATCAGTATAACGAAGTCGACCAGAAACTGGTTGATGAGCGCGTTGAACAATTCAGAGACCAGACCCGTCGCTATCTGGCCGGTGAGCTGTCAGATGATGATTTTCTGGCCCTGCGTCTGATGAACGGTCTTTACGTCCAGCGTCATGCACCGATGCTGCGCGTTGCAGGCCCATACGGCATGTACAACTCTACCCAGCTGCGCAAACTGGCTCATATCGCCCGCACTTATGACAAGGGTTATGCGCACTTTACTACCCGTACCAATCTGCAGTTTAACTGGCCTGCGCTGGAGCAGGTGCCGGATATTCTGGCAGAGCTGGCCAGTGTGCAGATGCACGCAATCCAGACCTCCGGTAACTGTATCCGTAACACCACTACCGATCAGTTCGCGGGTGTGATTGCAGACGAAATTGAAGATCCACGTCCTTACTGCGAAATTATCCGCCAGTGGTCTTCCCTGCACCCTGAATTTGCTTACCTGCCACGTAAGTTCAAGATCGCGATCTCTGCCGGTCCGACTGACCGTGCCGCGACACAGGTTCACGACATCGGCCTGCACATCGTTAAGAACGATGCCGGTGAAGTCGGTTTTGAAGTACTGGTCGGTGGCGGTCTGGGCCGTACCCCGGTCATTGGCAAGCAGATCCGTCCGTTCCTGGCTAAACAGGACCTGCTTTCCTACCTGGAAGCGATTATCCGCGTTTACAACCTGAACGGCCGACGCGACAACAAATACAAAGCCCGTATCAAGATTCTGGTACAGGCGATGGGTATTGATAAGTTCCGTGAACTGGTGGATGCCGAGTGGGAACAGATCCGTGAAACCGATCTGCAACTGCCGCAGAGCGAAATAGATCGCGTGAAGGCTTTCTTCACCCCGTTCGACTACGACCAGAGTGCCGCAGAGGATACCAGCCTGGCGCAGAAACTGGCGGAAGATGAAGCGTTCCGTATCTGGTATGAGCGCAACACCGTTGAGCACAAACAGGCCGGTTACCGCATCACCTATGTCAGCCTGAAGCCTTACCTGAAACCTGCCGGTGATATCACCGCAGAACAGTTGGATCTGGTTGCGGATCTGGCTGAGAAATACAGCTTCGGTGAAGTCCGCGCGACTCACAACCAGAATCTGGTACTTGCCGATGTTCGCAACGCAGATCTCTATGCCGTCTGGCAGGTACTGGCGAACGCTGATCTGGCCCGCCCGAACATCGGTACCCTGACCGATATGACCGTTTGCCCGGGTGGCGATTTCTGTGCTCTGGCGAATGCCAAGACGCTGGGTATCGCCGATCAGATCAACCAGAAGTTTGAAGATATGGACTACGTCCATGATCTGGGCGATCTGAAACTGAACATGTCTGGCTGTATCAACGCCTGCTCCCACCACCATGTGGGCCACATCGGTATTCTGGGTGTGGATAAGAAAGGTGAAGACTGGTACCAGATCACCCTGGGTGGTGACGACGGTTCCGAAGCCGCGCTGGGTAAAGTAATCGGTAAAGCTGTCGCTGCCGATGAAGTTGCAGATACCCTGCAGAAAGTAATTGAAGTGTATGTGAACAACCGTTTTGAAAACGAGCGATTCATCGACACCTTCCGCCGTATTGGTCTGGATCCATTCAAGGAGTACGTATATGCCCCTGCTCATTAATCGTGAAGTTGTCAGCGACAACTGGACACTGGTTGACGAAGAAACCCTGCAGCAGAGCGGCGACATTATCGTACCGCTGGCCCTGTATCTGGAAAATCAGGCCGAACTGAACAGCCGTGAAGGCCAGACCGGCCTGCTGGTGAACGGTGATGATGACCTCAATACCGTACTGGAGATGGCTGAGCAGTTCCCGCTGATCGCTGTCGATTTCCCGGCATTCCGTGATGGTCGTGGTTTCAGCATCGCCCGCCTGCTGGTACGTGCAGGCTATCAGGGCGAACTGCGTGCTACCGGTGATATCGGCCGCGACCGTCTGGCTTATATGGAACGTTGCGGATTCACCGCAATCCAGATTGCCGACGAAGTTTATCGCCCGGAGATGCTGAGCGCCTTCACAGAAGTCAGCAACTACTATCAGAGCGCTGCCGATCAGGTTCGCGCGGTATACCACCAGTAAGCAACAGGAGTCAGTGCAATGAGTATCGATCTGGCAGCAGCAAACGCTGAACTGAAAGACAAAACGCCACAGGAGATTATCGCCTGGGCTCTGGCTAACTCCGAAAAGCCACTGGTGACCACAAACTTCCGTCCTTATGAAGCGGTCATCCTGCATATGGCCGTTCAGGTTAACCCGGACATCAAAGTGCTGTGGGTAGACTCCGGTTATAACACCTCAGCTACCTACCGCTTTGCCGAGAAAGTCATTCAGGATCTGAACCTGAATGTGGACACTTATATTCCGCAGATGACCTCGGCGCGCCGGAATGTGCTGATGAAAGGTATCCCGGAAGTGGACGAGCCGCTGCACGAAGAGTTTACCCGTCAGGTTAAACTGGAACCGTTCCAGCGTGCTCTGGCTGAGCTGAAACCTGATCTGTGGCTGAATGCGATCCGTAAAGATCAGACAGAGTTCCGTCAGAACATGGAGATCGTCAGCAGCAGCAAAGACGGCATCATCAAGGTTGCTCCTCTGTATAACTGGACCGAACAGGATCTGGAAAACTATCTGGCGGAGCATAACCTGCCAAACGAACACGACTACTTCGATCCGACGAAAGCGATCGAAAACCGTGAGTGCGGTCTGCATACCCAACTGTAAGCAGCCCCACTGAAGCGGTCAGGAAGAGCGCTTCAACAGGAGACCCAGCGGCCTGCCACTGCAGCAACTAACCGGATAACCCGGTCAGCCACTGCCGTGTCGGGCCGCATCTTTTTTAGCCGGTCGCCATCACACCTGCCGCGCGTGCACCAGATTCGGGCAGCCCCTGCCCTGCGCGCCAAAACAGTGCCCAACTGTTAAACTGAGAACATTCAAAGTCGGCTGCAGCGGCTGAATACAGGGCCTGTGCAAACAACACAATAGCTGTCATCAAGGCACAACCGTTGCATAATGACATTGCATTATATCGAATCATCTTTTAACCCGACCCCGATGTCTGGTTAGCTCGTCTGGAGAGAATGCCTGTGGACTATCTACCTTTGTTTTTTAAGCTCACTGAACAGGATGTATTGCTGGTCGGTGGCGGTAACGTAGCGCTCCGCAAAGCACGTCTGCTATGTCGTTCCGGTGCGCGGGTGACCGTCGTCTCCCACCGGATCTGCGATGAACTGCAGCAGATGCTGGATGAGCATCAGGGCAGCGCCATTATCGGCGAATATCACAGCGCCTTGCTGGAAGGAAAAATGCTGGTCATCGCCGCCACGGATGACACCCCCCTGAATGAGCGGGTCCATTATGATGCAGTCAAACGCCATATCCCGGTAAATGTGGTCGACAGCCCAAAACTCTGCACCTTTGTGTTCCCGGCTATCGTTGATCGCTCTCCGGTGGTTATCGGCGTGTCTTCCGGCGGCAGTGCTCCGGTACTGGCCCGGTTACTGCGGGCACGGCTGGAAACCTGGATTCCCAAGTCCTACGGCAAACTGGCCAGTATCGCCAACCAGTTCCGCGATCAGGTTAAACAGACCTTCAGCAGCGTTAACCAGCGCCGCGCTTTCTGGGAAAACGTGCTGCAGGGACAGATTGCCGAGAAGGTGTTTGCCGGGCGCAGTGAAGAGGCCGTGCAACTGATCAGCGAAAAGCTGACCGGAGAAGACCCGCAGAAGCAGGTTGGCGAAGTCTATCTGATTGGCGGCGGCCCGGGCGACCCTGAACTACTGACCTTCAAAGCGCTGCGTCTGATGCAGCAGGCCGATGTGGTGCTCTACGATGCACTGGTCTCGGAAGCGGTGCTCGACCTTTGTCGTCGGGATGCCGATCTGATCTTTGTCGGTAAAAAGCGGGATAATCATGCGCTGCCTCAGGAGGGAATCAACAACCTGCTGGTTGAACATGCCAAAGCCGGTCGCCGGGTTGTCCGCCTGAAGGGGGGTGATCCGTTTATATTTGGCCGTGGCGGAGAAGAGTTACAAACCCTGAAACAGCACAATATCCCGTTTCAGGTGGTGCCGGGTATCACCGCAGCGAGCGCCTGCTCCACTTATGCGGGCATCCCCCTGACCCACCGCAATTACGCTCAGTCAGTAAAATTTGTTACCGGCCAACTGAAAAACCGTACCACCGACCTCAACTTTGCCGAGCTGGTACACCCAAACCAGACGCTGGTGTTTTATATGGGGTTGCACACCCTGCCACAACTCAGCGCCAGCATGATCGAGCATGGTAAACCTGCCGATACCCCGGCCGCGATCGTTTCCAGAGGCACCTCTGCCGACCAGAAGGTACTGACCGGTACCCTGGCGACCCTGCCCGCGCTGCAGGAGCAGGCCCAACTGCCGGCACCGGCACTGATCATTGTCGGGGAGGTAGTTGAACTGCACGAAAACCTGAGCTGGTTTGGTGAGGAGGTACTGGCCCAGAACCTGACTCCGGTGAAAGCCGAATCCTGATTTTCCGGCCCCGTCCGGGATCGGTGAGGCTCCGGTCCCGGCCTGTGCAAAACTAAAATATCGCTGCAGAGCACAGCGTTTAAGGGCTTCCCCGGTTATCCCCGATTTCTGTGGATAAGTTAGTGAATAATATTGGGGCAGATGGCTATAGGCCCCATTATTACTGGCCCTGACTTAAACTGCATCATTCACACACAAAATAATAAATTCATTTAAAATCAATAAGTTAAATAAATTATAAATTTTCCTTACCCAACCATCAGGTTTCTGTTGACAGGCAAAAAATCCCTCGTTCCAACTGTGGGCTACTTTTTCTCAGACGCCGGCTCGGGCACCTTTTTATGCGCTTATCCACCTCTCTTTTCGACAGCCTAGACAAAGGTACAAAAGAAATAGGGTCATTTTCCGGTATAGTGCGAGAGATAATAAAAACAAGATCTGAATGCTGTGAAACGTCTTTTAAGTCTGCTGATCACGCTATCTGTGATCGGCGTTGGTCTGATCCTCAGTGTCACCCTGCTTCTGGTCGCCGATCTGGAGCTGGAAAAACGACTTGAGCAACAGGTTGACCATGTACACCAACAGATACACGAACGCTTTAAGCTGTTCGATGAACTAATCGCCGATGATGAACGGGCGCTGCACAAACATGCCCGCAGATCACTGAGTCAGTTGGAAGAGGAGGTTTTCTCCACACCTTTCGATCCGGACCAGTGGAATGCCGAACGGCTTGATAACCTCTCTCGCCGGCTGGGTGTTGATGCCATCTACATTATCGATCGCTCAACCCGGGTGGTCGCGACTAATTTCCAGCCCGATCTGAATTTTCAGCTGGGTACCATTTCCGATCCCTTTAACGCTTATCTGAATAAACTCTACGGCACTGGCCGGATCGAAGTAGACCGGATTAATGTCTCTTCAAAAACCGGAATCCTGCAGATTTACGCCTACTACGCCCCGCTGGGATCGGATTACATTCTTGAGGTCTCCTACGATGTCAGGAAGTACCTCAGCCGCACTCACTCTCCGCGCTATGTCGAGTTTATGTTCGGAGATTTTTTCACCGAACTGAGTCACAGCACGCCACTGCTGGAGAAGATCAACATCTATCTGGTCAATAACTATGCGGCCTACCCGTTCCTGAACGATACACCGGCCATTCAGAAAGCCCTGCTGCCTGAACCTCCGCTCACCGGTTTTGTGCAGATTGAGGAGAATGAACGGATCAATTACTACAGCCGGGCGGACCTGCAACGCTCGAACCTGCATAGTGCGGATTACCTGACCATTCACAGCCAGTTTAACCTGTCACCGGTGGATCAGTTTATGCAGAAATTTCTTGGCATCAGTTCGCTGATAACCCTGATTCTGCTCGGCCTCGCCTTCCTGCTTGTTTCCTTCCTGTTTGACCGCTGGATACTGCAGCGCATCTTCCGCATTATCTCCACCCTTGAGCGCAGCGCCGACGGTGACTACAGCGTTGTTATCCGGGACGAACAGCAGGATGAACTGAGACTCATATCAGAACATATCAACAGCATGAACCGGCGCATATCCCGACGTGATGTAGAACTGCAGGAAGCACACCATCATCTGGAGCAGCGGGTAACCGAACGTACAGCCGATCTTGAACAGGAGATCGATGCCCGCAGACAGGCGGAAGCCCAGTTACTGGAACTGGCCAGCACCGATCCCCTGACCCGGGTCATGAACCGACGGGCTTTTGAAGATCAGGCGGTACTGGAAATTGAACGCGCCCTTCGTTACGGCCGGGAGTTCTCTCTGATTCTGCTCGACATTGACCATTTCAAGCAGATCAACGATCAGTACGGCCACCATTTTGGCGATCGGGTACTGGTAAGCATCGCCCGCCTGCTGGAAAGCTGCCTGCGCAATATCGACAGTCTCTGCCGTCATGGTGGTGAAGAGTTTGTCCTGTTACTACCGGAAACCAATACCCATGCGGCCATGGAGCTGGCCGAGCGCTTACGCAGCGAAATTGAAGCCTTCAAAATCAATGAGAATGGTGAAACGGTTCATCTCACCGCCAGCTTTGGGGTAACGACCTGGCGGCGCAGCGAAGTAGATATTCAGCCCGCCGTGAAACGTGCGGACCGGGCCATGTATCAGGCCAAAGAGGAGGGGCGTAACCGGGTTCAACTGGCACAGAGAATCACCCAGCACTCCGTAACGTACTGAGATTAGTTGTCAGGCTTATCCATCTGTTTCTGCTTGACCTGATCCAGCAGTGCTTCAGTAATCAGGCTAAGTCCCTGCTGACGGGCTGCTTTTTCCACCTTGTGGCGAATCAGTTTACGCACAAAAAAAGGAGCCGCATCCACCCGCGCCTGCGCGGCCGGTTCCCATTCCAGTTTATCTGCCATATTCAGTCCTGCCGCTGAAATTTAAAGGGCGCTTATTATACGTTGCGTCGCTGGAAATGTAATCCACCCGCGACGAGCGTTATGCCTGCCATGCGGCAAACAACTGATCAATCAGCCCCGCCACAGCGGTACTGTTCTGGCTGCTGCGCAGATAACTTCTCAGCCCCATCATCTGCACCATCACTTCACTGGCCAGTTGTTCTGCATCCAGAGCGGCACTGATCTCATTATTCGCCTGAGCCTGATGCAGTAAACGGGCAATTTCCTCCTCGGTAGCGGCCAGCAGTGCGCGCCCCTCTTCCAGCAGCTCCTGCTGTTCTGCATTCAGCTCAGCAACCGTTTTCACCAGCATACAAAGATCGCTAGGCGCCTGCTCGCGCCGTTCCAGTACAACACCGCGGATAAACGCCTTCAGCCCTTCCACCACGGAATCATGCTCCGCCACTTTCTGTCGCAAAAAACTGCGCGACTCACCCGCATAGCAGCGCAACGCCTCACGAAACAGGGATTCCTTGCTGCCAAACGCGGCATAGAAACTGCCCGGGCGCAGATTAATGGTTTGCTGCAGGTCACGGGTTGAAGTGGCATAGAAGCCCTTCTCCCAGAACAACAGCATCGCCTGACGAATCACCGCCTCACGATCGTACTTAGCCACATTAACCATGATCCGCTCCTTTTTTGAACATGTGATCAATTTTAACTTGATCAATCGATCAAATACAAATATGCTCGCCAATATTGAGCACTCGATCAACAAAGGAAACATACACAGATGAACAACCTGAAAGTACATACTTACGACAGCGCACCGGAAGCCAGCCGCCCGCTGCTGGATAACTCAATCAAGGGATTTGGTCTGATTCCGGGACTGCATGGCATCATGGCAGAATCACCCGAACTGCTGGAGTCCTATCAGATTCTGCATCAGAAGTTTCAGCAGACCTCCTTCAGCAAAGAGGAGCTGACCGTCGTCTGGCAGACCATCAACGTTGAACACGAATGTCACTATTGCGTTCCGGCACACGCTGCCATCGCCAAAGCAATGCAGGTCGATGAATCACTCACCGCTGCCCTGCGTAACCGCGAACCAATGCCGAATGCAAAACTGCAGGCACTGCATGATATGACCCTGTCGGTAGTTCGTGGCCGGGGTAATGTACCTGCCGCTGAAGTAGAGGCTTTCTATGCCGCAGGCTATGGCCCTAAGCAGCTACTGGAGATCATTCTGGGTCTGTCACAGAAAGTGATCAGTAACTACGTTAATCATCTCGCCGACACCCCGCTGGATGACCGCTTCAAACCGTTCCTCTGAAGCGCACTGCCCGGACGGTCTGCCGCTCCGGGCTTTGTCTGGCCGATTGCTAAATGCAACGGATTCAGGCACTATTTTCGTCTCATTTCAGGACGATTCCTCAGACAATGATGTTACGCCACCGACCACTGATTCTATTGCCTCTGCTGCTTGCCGGCTGTGTTGAGGTGCCGTTTATTCAGCGTGAAGCGCCACAGCCTGCCGTCGCTGAGCAGAGCTACTGTTATAACGGTGGCCGCACCTACGAATATAGCTGTGAACAGAAACAGCAACTGGCCCCGGCAGATATGCGCGAGACCGAGGTTGATGAAGAGTGGATGTACCGCACGCTGGGCGAACTGAAGGTCTGGATCGCCGAACAAAAACAGTCGGCAAAAGAAAACAGCGCTGACGAATAAACCGCTTCCCCGTTTCAGGCATCAATCAGATGGCATAAAGCAGGGCCCGCGACGGCGCTATTTGATCAATAACCCGCCACATCGCTATTTTTTGAATAAAGAGGGCCGCACTGCCCGCTGTGTACGGTCAGCCTGATACCCCTCTGGCTTAGGCTTACGCGTCGCTTTCGGATCAGGTTTGGGGGCACGTTTGGGCTTTTGCACCACCGCTGGCTGGGCTTCGTGCCAGTGACCATTTTCGATCAGGGGAACCGACGTCAGCGTTAATCTCTGCCGGGTCAGTGCCTCGATCCTGCGCAGAAAGTCACGTTCATCCGCAGAAACCAGCGAGTAGGCACGTCCGCTTTCACCGGCCCGGCCGGTACGACCAATCCGGTGAACATAAGCCTCTGGCTGGTTCGGCAGATCATAGTTAATCACCTGAGGCAGGGCATCGATATCCAACCCTCGTGCAGCCACATCGGTCGCTACCAGAATCTGTAACTGGCCATTAATAAACGCCTGCAACGCTTCGCTACGCTCACGCTGGCTCAGATCACCATGCATCGCACCGGCATTGATCTTTTCCCGGCGCAGATACTGAACCAGGCTGTCCACCCGTTTTTTTGTGCGGGCAAACACCAGTGTCTGTCCCAGCTTACCCTCACGGATCATGTAACTGAGTATGTCGGCCTTGTCGCCGTTATCCACCTGATAGGCATATTGTTCGACCTGACGTGACGCGGAGTTCCGCGCCGCGACGCGCACCTTCTCCGGCCGCTTCAGGTAATTGCCGGCCAATGCTTCAATCGCTTCATCAGCCGTCGCAGAAAACAGCAGAGTCTGACGCTGTTCAGGCACATAGCGCATAATGCGTTGCAGAGCGTCTGAGAAACCCAGATCGAGCATCCGGTCCGCCTCATCCAGAACCAGATGCTGCAACTGATCCAGATGGAGGTATTTTTTATCAAGCAGTTCCAGAAGACGCCCGGGCGTCGCCACCAGAATATCCACACCCCGTTCCAGCTTACGGCACTGATTTTCCAGCCGCACCCCACCAAACACAGCAATCGCCCGCATGCCTAAAGCCCGGCCATAACGCTGCATCATCTCCGCCACCTGCTGGGTCAGTTCCCGGGTCGGGGCCAGCACCAGCACCCGGACCGGTCGCGGCTCCTGAGTATTAGGTGAACGTTGCAACTGCTCAATCAGAGGCAAAGAGAAACTGGCGGTTTTACCGGTTCCGGTCTGTGCTTCAGCCAACAGATCCCGGCCCTGCAGTACCAGAGGAATCGCTTTGGCCTGTATCGGCGTTGGCTTTTCATAACCCAGCTGCTGCAGGGTGGTTTGTAGTTCAGGGCAAAGATCTAAGGAGGCAAATGTGGTCATGACAAGACTGCGGAGACAATTCAGAAAGAGCCCTATTTTAGCCTATACCGCTGCGGCCCCCTAACCTTATTAGCCGGCTGCAGGCGAATTCTTTACCTGAGCGCCGCTTAAACAGCTAAGCTGATAGAGCCTCAGGCAATAATCCGGTGTCAACGCCATGAATATCAGGATGATAATTTCTACCCCGCTACTGGTGCTCCTGCTTGTCTCAGGCTGCAGCAGCAATCCGTCAGCAGAGCCTTCCGGGCAGCCGGCATCTGATCAGGACAGTTATTGCCTGAACGGCGGGCGCAACCAGCAATACAGTTGTGACCCGGCACTGGCCTCCCAGCAGCCGGATATGCGTCCCGGCGAAGTGGATGAAGACTGGATGTACCGCACACTCGGAGAGATTAAACAGTGGATTAATCAACTTAAGCAGGAAGCCGGCGGCTCATCCCCTGCTCCCTGACAGCGCCCCTCCGGCCAGCAGGTGGCGCTCTATCAGCGCCAGCCCGGACGCCATCCCGGCCTCGCTGTCCGCACAGTAGCCGATCACCAACCCCTGGTAGCCCGCTCCGGCTTCGCAGTAACCAGACAACCCCCGTACCCCAAGACCTGAGGCATTGAGTTGCCGGATCAGCTCCGCTTCATCGCGCTCTGCTGGCAGCCCGAGCACCATGTGCATCCCTCCCGGCGTATCCAGAACGGGTAGCTGGCTCAACGCACTCTCAGCAATCAGCTTCTCCAGCCGTTGCCGCTTGTGTGCATAGAGTTTGCGCATTTTTTTCAGATGCCGGGCGAAATAGCCCTGACGCATAAACTCAGCCATGGCGACCTGAGCGACCTGAGACAATCCACCGTCCATGAACCGCCGTGCCTTAACAAACAGCTCACAGAGCCGTTCCGGCAGAACCAGATAACCCAGACGCAGTGCCGGGTACATGGAACGACTGAAGGTTCCGGCGTAGATCACCCGCTGGCTTTTACTGATCGAATACAGTGCCGATACCGGCCTGCCCAGCGCAAACTCGGAATCATAGTCGTCTTCCAGAATCCAACTGTTATTTTTCTCTGCCCAGTTGATCAGCGCCAGTCGCCCCTCCAGTGACAGTGTGTGCCCCAGCGGAAAGTTACGTGTTGGCGTCAGCCCCAGCAGGCGGGCAGCAGGCAGTGAGTCGGGCAGCGGATCCAGCTCCACCATCTGCAGATCACAGCCATTGCTGCGGAAAGCCCCTGCAGTACCGGGAAAGCCCGGTGTTTCCAGCACTACCGGATCGGCAGGATCGGTCAGTAGCTGAGCCACCATATACGCTCCCTGCTGCGAGCCGGAGGTAATCAGAATCTGTGCCGGATCGGCGAAAATACCCCGCTCACGAAGCAAAAATTCTGCGATCTCCCGGCGCAACCCCGGATCCCCGGCCGGATTAACTGAGCTCAATGCCGGCTGGCTGGCCGCAGCCCCCAGACAGCGTTTCCATGCGTTCTGCGGAAACTCATCCAGTGCCGGCACTGCCGGTTGCAGCAGACGACGCTGATCCGGATTCAGTGCCGGTAACTGCAGAAACTGCGCCGCGTATCCGGAGACCCGGATATCTACCTCCGGTTTCGCGGGCGAGGTAAATTTCTGCAGCAGTTCGTCAGGCAACTCAGCGACAAAACTACCCGCTCCGACCCGACTCTGCAGATAGCCTTCCGCCAGCAATATCTCATAGGCGGCTTTAACCGTGTTTCTTGCAATTCCCAACTGCTGCGCCAGTTCACGGGTCGCGGGGAGGCGATATCCGGCCGGCAGATAGCCCTGCAAAATCGCCTGCTGAATCTGACGGGTCAGTGTCAGATACCGGGGTTGCTGTGCGGATTCGCCCTGCTGTGTCAGCAGGCTGATCAGATTAACACTCAAATTGGGCCCATAAATTAAATAAAAATGGATCTTATATAGACCTTATCACACCCCTAAACTGGGTCAAAACCGATTCATAAGAAGGAGCCCACTGGTGAGCGAATATCCGATCAGCAGCAGAACTCAGCTCAAGCGAAGCCCGAAAAAAGCCTGCTATGACAAACAACAGATCCGTGAAATTCTCGATGAGGCACTGGTCTGCCACGTCAGTACTCACTGGCATGGTCAACCGCTGGTACAGCCGACTATTCACTGGGTAGACGGTGATTACCTGTATATTCATGGCTCGAGTAAAAACGGCCTGTTTCAGGCTCTGCTGGCCGGCCAGCCAGCCGCGATCTGCGTCACCCTGCTTGATGGTCTGGTGTTTGCCCGCTCGGCCTTCCATCATTCAGTTAACTACCGCAGTGTGATGATCTACGCCCAGGCGGAGCTGATCGATGAGGAACAGGAGAAACGCCGCCAGCTTGACCTGCTGATGGAGCGGGTCCGGGAAGGCCGTTCTCTGGAGGCCAGACCCGCGAACGATACCGAACTGAAAGCCACCGCTGTACTGGCCTTTAAACTGGAGGAGGTTTCCGCAAAAATCCGCCGCGGCGGGCCGATCGACGAAGCGGAGGATATGCAACTGGATGTCTGGGCCGGAGTCCAGCCGATCACCCAGGTACTGGGCGAGATAGAACTGGACTAAAAACTGAAAAGCATCGGCACAAACAGCAGCGTCAGGGCCAGGGTCAGCAACTGAAGAGGGATACCCACCTTCACAAAGTCGTTGAAGCGGTAGCCTCCCGGCGTCATGACCAGCGTGTTCACCGGCGAAGCGATCGGCGTGGCGAAGGCGGTGGACGCTGCAATCGCCACGGTCATCAGCAGGGGTTCAGGGTTGAGACCTAACCCCTGCGCCGCAGCCAGTGCCACCGGTGCCACCAGCACAGTGGTGGCGGTGTTTGAGATAAACTGACTGAACACAGTGGTAAACACAAACAGACCAGCACACACCAGAACCGGCCCGCGCCCATCCAGCAGTTGCAGCAGGTTATCCACCACCAGTTGCAGCGCCCCACTCCGCTCCATGGCCCCCGCCAGCGGTAACATCGCCGCAATCAGGATCAGACTGGGCGCATTCAACGAACGGTACGCCTCATCCATTTTTACACAACCGGTCAGCAGCATCAGTAACATGGCCGTGAGTACCGCGGTCAGGCTGGATTGCCAGCCAGTCACCATCAGTATCAGCATCAACGCCAGAATCATCAGCGCCATGGGCGCATGTCGGGTACGTGCAGGTACGGAATCCTGCTCCGCCGGGGTATTCAGAATCACCAGCTCATGCTGCTGTGAAAGCTTTTCGATGTACTCCCAACCGCCACATAAGAGCAGGGTATCGCCCATCTCGATCGGGGTACTCTGATACTCGGTGGCAACGGTCTGACTCCCCCGCCGCATACCGATTACACTGAGTTTGTAGCGATCCCTGAAACGCGCCTGCTTCAGGCTCTGGCCGAGTATCTCCGCATCCGGCCGGGGCATCACCTCTACCACACCAAACTGCTGGGCAATCTCATCCCGACGGCTTTCCGCAAACCCGCGTAGTTGCAGGTGGGTATAACCACACAGCCGTTCAACATCTTCGCTGGTACCGTACACTAACAGCTCATCCTGCGCGGCTATCTGGGTGCCGGACAGCACCGGCATCAGGCTGCTGAGCAGGCGTCCCTTGCGGCGAATAGCGATCAGCGTAACCTCAAAATGGGTCCGCATTCCGGCTTCCGATACTGTCTGGCCGATCAGCGTAGAGTCGGGTTTGACGACCACACTGTGCAGACAGTCAGCCACCTCATAAACTTCGGCCATCTGCCGCAACGTCACCCGGCCCGGTTGTTCACTGCGCGTTTCCAGACCTGACAGTAACCAGCGGCCCACTGTCATCATGTAGAACATACCCGCCAGCAGGATAATCAGCCCCACCGGGGTGAACTCGAAAAAGCCAAAGCCGCTCAACCCGGCCTGTTGCAACTGACCGCTGACAACAATGTTCGGCGGGGTACCGATCAGGGTCAGCATCCCCCCCATCAGCGAAGCATAGGCCAGCGGCATCATCAGCCGGGCACTGGCGATATTCGCCCGCCGGGCAACACTGATCACCACCGGGATAAACAGCGCCACGGCGCCGGTTGAGCTCATAAAGGCCGAGATCAGCGCCACCAGCGGCATCAGCATCAGTAACAGGCGAAGTTCGCTCTCGCCGCCGGCTTTGATCAGCCAACTGCCAACCCGTGCCGCCACCCCCGTTCGAAACAGGCCCTCCCCGACCACAAACAGCGCAGCAATCATCACCACAATCGACTGACCGAACCCGGAAACCGCTTCGCCCGGGGTGATAATGCCACTGAAACAGAGCGCCACCACCGCCATCAGGGCAACCAGCTCCATACGAATCCAGTCGAGAATAAACAGGGCGATCGTAATAAACAGAATCAGAAAAGTGAGGCTAACGTCCAGGTTCACAACAGGGCATCCGGTCCGGGGGAAATGATCACTGCAATATGCATGCTTTTACCCGGCTTGCCAACCAGACAGTTTAGCAGACAGGGCTCGTCTCCGCCCCTGGGGCAGGGTATCGGTGTCATTGGAAAGAAGGGAGGGCTTGCGCCTGTAACACAGGGCCGCCCTCCGGATTGATTCAGAGATCTTCAATCTGACGGCGAAGATCTTCCATCTTCCGGGTCATAACTTTTTCAAGATGCTCCAGCTCTTCCAGCAGAACCTGTTTCTTCGACTGGGAATCGTGATCCACCTTGACCAGTTGTTCCAGCTCACCGAGCGCACGCAGAAAGAAACCTGATGGTTCAGTTGCACCGCCGTAGGCCGTGCCGCGCTCCAGAGATTTATCGGCACGTTTGAACTTGAACTTCTTACTCTTGGAAAACCAGTCACCATGCTGACGGCGCAGATAGATCTTCAAAATATCCATATTGCCTTCAGTCCGGGTGCTGAATCGCTCGATCTCCATCGGTTCGTTAAAGCCCATCTCTCTGAGGACTTCAAACTGCTTTGCCATAGACCCTACTCCGCATCTTATTGCTTAACGTATTAATTCATCCAGAAGTGTAGACCCAAATTCGCCCCATTTGGGAGAAGCCGGTACACAAAACCGCCTTCCCTGCACTAATCGCAGGGGACGGTCCGTTGTGAGGCCCAGGCCCTGAGTTCGGCAATCTGCTCCGCCATCACCACAGAAAGCGGCTGGGTTTTTCGCAGTTCCGCCAGTAATATTGCCTGATTCAGCTCACTCTCTTGTGCATGGGCTGTGTAAAACGCAGACACTACCGCTTGCTCAATCTCAGCCCCGGAGAATCCTTCACTGGCCTCAACCAGACGGGCAAAATCAAACGCAGCAGGGTCCGCCTTCTGGCGCTTAAGATGGATATCAAACACCTTGAAGCGGATCTCCTCATCTGGCAGATCCACGAAGAAGATCTCATCGAAACGGCCCTTGCGCACCAGTTCCGGTGGCAGCGCCTGTATATTGTTAGCCGTCGCCACCAGAAACACCGGGGCTTTTTTCTCTGCCATCCAGGTCAGCAGGGTACCCAGCATCCGACTGGCAGGACCGCTGCTTTCCCCGCCATCAGCGGATATCCCCTTTTCGATCTCATCCAGCCAGAGCACGCAGGGCGCCATCACCTCAGCAGTTTGCAACGCCTCGCGCAGGTTCTTTTCACTCTCTCCGTAATATTTATTGTACAGCGCGCCAAAATCCAGCCGTAACAGCGGCGCGTGCCAGCTCCCTGCCACGGCCTTGGCTGCCAGACTCTTACCGCAGCCCTGTACCCCCAGCAGTAACATCCCTTTTGGCGCAGGCGTATCCGGGAGACTGGATGCATCCCCGTTAAAAAACACTTTGCGCTCATCCAGCCATTGTTTCAGTCGCCTGAAGCCGGCTACTTCAGAGAATTGCGCGGTATCGTACTCAAAGTGCAGGTTATCCTGTTCACTGAGCAGCTTGTATTTCGCCCGGTTAACCTCAGGGATATCACTGGCGGTAATCGCGCCATCATCAAAGATCGCGTTCCGCGCCAGACGGCGGGCATCGGTACGGGTCAGACCGGTCAGATTGGACACCAGCAATTGCAGATTTTCCTGACTCGCCTGAACCCGCGCACCAGAACGTTTCAGCCAGTTCTGAGCCTCCTCCCGGACAATCCGCTCAATCTCGTTACGCCCGGGAAGTGAAATCTCCAGCCGGGCGCTGAGCTTACGCAGCTCAACCGGCACCTCAAACGCATGACTCAGCAGGATGACCCGATGGCCGAGCGTTTCATAGTTCAGGGCGATATCCTTCAGCAGACGGATATGCATCGGCTCATCCATAAACGGATGCAGATCCGCCATGATATAAACCCCGGGGTTACTGACCGACTTGATATGCTGCAGCGCCTCGGTGGGCTGCGAGAACAGTTTCTGCGCCGGCATCGGCTGATCAAGGCGCCTGATCCCCTCAGTGAGGGTCCACTTAAACAACGGTCGCTGGTAGCTGTGGCGTAGCTGCAACAGCAGTTCAACCACCTGATTTTCCTCTGTACTTTCAATCACCAGCAACGGAATTTCGGATTGAATCAGTACCTCAAGTTCATGCTGCAGCACGGCGCTCTTCCCTTTTATTTACGCTTGCACCAATCTAATACAAAGCACAACAGGGCGCCACACCTCCCGGTTTAGGATCAGGATGCAGCCCTGACCAGAAAACTGTGGTATAGGTGTCAGGGTAACGGACAGTGTCTGCCTCACTGCTATCACCGACAAGGACGGGAACCCCTGACAATGGGCTTTTATGCGCTGGTATTCTTTCTTCTGGTAGCCGGATATTCACTTTTCTCCAAGCGTCTGGACAGCGACAAAATTTCGCTGCCCACACTGTTTGCTTTTGGCGGTCTGCTCTGTGCGCTGGGGATGCCCTGGCTGATCCCCGAAACAGAACAGCCGGCCAAAGCAGAGAGTCTGGAAGTGATCAGCCTGCTGGCAGAACTCACGCTGGTCATCGTCCTGTTTTCGGATGCCTCTCTGCTTCGCTGGTCAGCTCTGCGCTATAACTGGAAGATTCCGGCTCGCATGCTCACCATCGGCATGCCATTGAGCATCCTCCTGGGCATGCTGGTCACCTGGTTGTTCCTGCCCGATCTCGCCTGGCCCGGCCTGCTGTTCCTTGCGGCAACCCTTGCCGCTACCGATGCCTCTCTGGCAAAACCGGTGGTCACCGATCTTCGGGTACCGGGCCCGATCCGGGATGCAATCAATATGGAGAGTGGTCTGAATGACGGCCTCGCGGTGCCCATGGTGATCTATTCCGCTGCACTGATCGCAGCATCCGCAGGGGACTTAAATACCACCACGCTGAACCCCGGCAGCTTTATTCTGCGCGAACTGGTTCTTGCCCCTTTGCTCGGCGCTCTGATCAGCTTTCTGCTGGCCAAAGGGTTCAATATGGAGAAACGACTCAACGGATATGCGGCGAGTCAGCACCCCGGAGGATTTGCTGAGGAGTACCAGAGCATCTTCTTTCTGGCCACGGCCTGTATCTGTTACAGCATTGCCGAACTGCTGCAGTCCAGTGGTTTTATTGCCGCCTTTGTCGGCGGACTGGTGTTTGGCAACACGGTTAAACAGCATAAAAAGTTTATTGAACAGTTTATGGATGCTGAGGGCCAGTTGTTCACCATGCTGACCTTCTTCCTGTTCGGCCTGTTTATGATTCCGATCTGTATTGAGTATTTTAGCTGGAATATGCTGCTTCTGGCGCTCTGCTATCTGACGCTGGTTCGCATGCTACCGGTGTGGTTATCGTTACTCGGGGCGCGACAAACTCCGCTGCAGGCATCAGGTCCGGCCCGGCCACGCCCGCTGACCACCCGGGAAAAGCTGTTTATGGCATGGTTTGGCCCGCGGGGTCTCGCGTCTGTACTGTTTGCTCTGCTGTTCATGCAAAGCCATCAGTTCATCCAGTACAGTGACCTGATCGCCTGTATCGTAATGACCGTTATTCTGTCGATTATGCTGCATGGGGTATCCGCCGCTTCTCTCTGCGAAAAACTTTACCGAAGAAGGTTTCCGCAGAAATAAGCAGCCCTGCCCCCGGCTCAGGGACGGGTGGCGATCAGGCGATCACCTTCAGCCGTCAACAGAATCAGCCGTCCCTGCTGATCTATCCGGTAACGCTGGATCTGTTCAAAGAACTTCAGGAAACGGTATTCCTGATCTCCCAGCGCAGGAATACAGGCGCGCATCGTTACCGCAGCCGGTTTAATCCGCAGCCTCTCCCCACGCTGTGTGTACGCAGCATTCAGCAGGTTGCAGCCCGTAGACCCTGTAACCCGGCCATCCGCATGAAACTGAAGCGCCGCTCGGCTGCGATCAATCACCGGCTGACCAGCAATGACCTCTACCCGCCACTGCCCCAGCAGCTCCGCTGCAGGCTTTGTCGACTGCACACGCACCAGCCTGATCATCTCCATCTGCTGCCGGGCCAGCAGGGGATCAATCAGATGACTGCGATCCGTCGTCCAGAGCATCTGCCCGGCCGCATCATAAATGGTTGCACGAACGGCATAACGACCTTGCTCCCGCAGTTTTTCAGCCGGTACTGCTAACTGATAGCTGACAGGTACTGAACGCCCATCAAGGGAGAACTTCTGCTCTGCTAATACCGGTGCAGCCACATCCACACGTGATACGTCACTCAGGGTTACCCGGGCTGTTGCCCCCGGTGGCAGTGCAATTCTTTCCCGGTAACCAAACTGCCCTTCAATCTGGCTGTGCGCTTGTTCCGCTGCTTCCTTCAGGTTTCCACATCCGCTGCTCAGCGCGATTAAACCAAGCAGGCCAAGCATAAGTGCTCTTTTCAACATCTTTTCTCTCCTTTAAAAAATTACCCGTTGAATGACCGCGATTGAAAACGGGCGGGTGACCAGATTACAGACATCAGCAGAACCTTAACTGAATAGATTCAGGCCCGTCTGAGGACAAAATACCGGGAATCCGTTTTACCCCCACCTTCTGTGGATAACTTGGTGAATAGTTTTTGGGTAAAGCGCCGTATTCCACTGATTACGTAGAACTCAGCAAATCGTTTATTTTTTAACCCAATAAAAATAAATACTTAATAATCAATAAGTTATACAAATCAACACTTATATTTAAAAGATTATTATTTTATTTTCTGGGTATTGACAGAACAACTTTCAGTCTGTGCAAAAAAGTCAGCAGAAAAACGGTGAAGCCTCTCGGCAGCACCGTTCTGAATAAATCTGATTAAATTACCCACAACAGATGGGAGCGGTTCCCCGGCAGTTATTCGTCGGGGATTTCCAGCTCAATATGGGTTTTCGGGATACAACAGCAGGTCAGCACTTCGTCATCCTGCAGATCCAGCAAACTTTCCTGTACGTACTCGACTTCGCCATCCAGCAGACGGACCTTACAACAACCACAGTAGCCACCCCGGCAGTTATAAGGCGCCGGGATCTCCTGCGCTTCCATGGCATCAAGCAGCGTCGGTTCGTACTGGTAGTAGAAGGTATGGTGGTGATTCACCTTAATTCTGGATGGACCCGCCATAGTTCCCCCTACAGATCAAAACCGTCGAAGTCGTCCTCGCCTACTTCGTTGTCGATCTGACCAACGAGGTATGAACTGATCTCCGCTTCCTGTGGCGCCACCTGAACGTTGTCACTGATCAACCAGGCGTTCATCCACGGCAGCGGGTTCTGGCGGGACGGGAAGATCTCCTCCAGATTCAGCGCCTTCATCCGCACGTTAGTGATGTACTCAACATAGTCAGACAGAATCTGCGCGTTCAGACCGATCATCGAGCCCTCTTTGAACAGGTAACTCGCCCAGTCCTTCTCCTGCTGCGCAGCTTCCTTAAAGATCGCATAAACCTCCGCTTCACACTCTTTAGCGATCTCCCTGAATTCAGGATCATCCGCGCCGGAAGCCATGATATTCAGCATATGCTGGGTACCCGTCAGGTGCAGCGCTTCATCACGGGCGATCAGTTTAATGATCTTGGCGTTGCCCTCCATGATTGCACGCTCAGCAAAGGCGAAGGAGCAGGCAAAGCTGACATAGAAACGGATCGCTTCCAGTACGTTGATCGATACCAGCGTCAGATAAAGTTTCTTCTTCAGGTTACGCATCGAGGTGTCATACACCTTGCCATCCACCGTATGCAGGCCTGAACCATGAATGCTGTGGACACTGCACAGATTGATAAACTCATCGTACAGTCGGGTGACGGAATCAGCCCGGCGGATGATTTCCGGATTGGTCACGATCTGATCGAAGACCTCGGACGGTTCCGTGATGATGTTGCGGATAATATGGGTATAGGAACGACTGTGGATCGTTTCACTGAACGCCCAGGTCTCAAACCATGTTTCCAGTTCCGGCAGGGAAACGACCGGCAAAAAAGCGATATTCGGAGAACGGCCCTGCACGGAATCCAGCAGGGTCTGATACTTCAGGTTGCTCAGGAAGATATGCTTTTCATGCTCAGGCATGTTCATGAAGTCTTTACGATCGGTGGAAAGATCCACCTCTTCCGGACGCCAGAAGAAAGAAAGCTGCTTTTCAATCAGCTTTTCAAAGATCGGGTATTTTTGTCTGTCGTAACGGGCAACGTTTACGCTGCGGCCGAAGAACATCGGTTCTTTTGTTGCGTCGTGAGCACTGTGGCTGAACGTGGTATACGCCATCGGGGTCTTCGTTCCTGAAACCTGATAGGTGAATGTCTAAAGTTAAACTGCCCGTCACGGGGGACGGGCTTGAATCTCAGCGGCTTAATCTGATCCTTAACGGATCAGAGTTTGCAGGCACCGCCTTCACAACCGCCGTCGTCTGCCTGATCGGAAGCGCCATCGCGGGTGTTGTGGTAATACAGGGTTTTCACGCCATTTTTATAGGCGGTCAGCAGATCCTGCAGCAGTTGCTTCATCGGAACTTTCTCGTTCGGGAAGCGGCTTGGGTCATAGTTGGTGTTGGCAGAGATCGACTGATCGACAAACTTCTGCATGATACCCACCAACTGCAGGTAGCCGTTGTTGTTAGGGATATTCCAGAGCAGCTCGTACTGATCACGCAGTTCGGTATAACCCGGAACCACCTGTTTCATGATGCCGTCTTTGCTGGCTTTAACCGATACGTAACCCCGTGGCGGCTCGATGCCGTTGGTGGAGTTAGTGATCTGAGAAGAGGTCTCACATGGCATCAGTGCAGTCAGGGTGCTGTTACGCAGGCCGAACTCTTTGATATCTTCACGCAGGGTTTCCCAGAAGTAGTGCAGCGGTTCTTCACAGAACTCATCCACTTCACGCTTGTAGGTATCGATCGGCAACAGACCTTTTGAGTACACAGTCTCGTTGAACTTCGGACAAGCGCCCCGTTCTTTAGCCAGTTCATTAGATGCCTTCAGCAGGAAGTACTGAATAGCTTCAAAGGTTTTGTGCACCAGACCGTTAGCCGAACCATCGGAGTAACGCACGCCATGCTTCGCCAGGTAGTAGGCGAAGTTAGTCACACCGACACCGAGAGGACGACGGTTCATGGTGGAAGTCAGCGCAGCCGGGATCGGGTAGTCCTGATAATCAAGCAGGTTATCCAGCGCACGTACGATCAGATCAGCCAGATTTTCCAGCTCATCCAGATTTTCCAGAGCGCCCAGGTTAAAGGCAGACAGGGTGCAGAGTGCGATCTCGCCCTCTTCATCGTTAACATGCTCCAGCGGTCTGGTCGGCAGCGCAATCTCCAGACAAAGGTTAGACTGCTTAACCGGCGCCACTTTCGGATCAAACGGGCTGTGGGTATTACAGTGGTCCACGTTCTGCACATAGATACGGCCAGTCTGCGCACGCTCTGCGGCGAGAATACCGAACAGTTCAACCGCTTTAATGGTCTGCTTGCGGATGTTCGGATCGTTTTCGTACTTAACGTAGAGGCGCTCGAACTCATCCTGATCGGCGAAGAACGCGTCATACAGACCCGGCACTTCATGCGGACTGAACAGGGTGATATTGCCGCCTTTGATCAGACGGTTATACATCAGCTTGTTGATCTGCACACCGTAATCCAGATGACGGACACGGTTCTCCTCAACCCCGCGGTTGTTTTTCAGTACCAGCAGGGATTCAACTTCCAGATGCCAGATCGGGTAGAACAGCGTTGCTGCACCACCGCGCACACCGCCCTGAGAACAGGATTTAACGGCGGTCTGGAAGTGTTTATAAAATGGAATACAACCCGTATGGAACGCTTCACCGTTACGGATCGGGCTACCCAGCGCACGGATACGACCGGCGTTGATACCGATACCGGCACGCTGGGAAACGTATTTAACGATGGAAGCAGAAGTCGCGTTGATCGAGTCCAGACTGTCACCACACTCAATCAGTACGCAGGAGCTGAACTGACGGGTCGGAGTCCGCACACCGGCCATAATCGGTGTCGGCAGGGACAGTTTGAACAGCGAGGTTGCATCGTAGAAACGACGCACGTAATCCAGACGCGTCTCTTTCGGATAATCGGAGAACAGGCAGGCCGCCACCAGCATATACAGGATCTGCGGGCTTTCGAAGACTTCACCGGTAACACGGTTCTGAACCAGATACTTGCCTTCCAACTGTTTCACAGCCGCATAGGAGAAGTTCATATCACGTTTGTGATCGAGGTACTCGTTCAGCGTGTCCCACTCAGCTTCGCTGTAATCTTCCAGCAGATGCTTATCGTAACGACCGGCTTCAACCTGAGCAGCAACGTGGTCGAACAGACGTGGCGGTTCAAACTCACCGAATGCACGCTTACGCAGATGGAAGATCGCCAGACGGGCGGCGAGATACTGATAATCCGGTGCGTCTTCAGAGATCAGATCGGCCGCGGACTTGATCAGCGTTTCATGGATATCGAAGGTTTTCATCCCCTCGAAGAACTGCAAGTGTGCTTTAAGCTCGACCTCTGATGGAGATACCGCATTGAGTCCGTCCGCGGCCCAGATTACTACTTTATGAATCTTCTCCAGATCCAGCTTTTCCTGTCTACCGTCCCGTTTGGTAACCATCAGATCTTGCTGCATGCGACCTTCCAAAAATAACGCTGATTGTGAACTTGTAATTATAGGGCTGTGGACTGCTGCGTTTCTGCGGCTAACTTCCGGAAACTTGCAGCAAACACCCTGCTCATGGGGTGTTCAGCCGTTCTACTCTGACTGTCTGACCGAACACAAGATATTGTATCCGGCGTCATTCAAGACACTAAATATAGTGATCCAGAGGGGTAATGCAATACTTGATTTTGGCCTGTGTTGGGTGTAGACCAAGGCCTTAATTGGCTGCAATCATTGATGGACCGTGGCCTACAGGGCGGCAGTAAAGTACCAGATCAATGTGACAATTTTTTTTAATTTTTTTCATGCCTCAAAACAGGTCGGGACAGATCTGATTTTTTCCCTGACGCAGGTCAAAAACCGACCAGCTAAGCCGGTGCATCCCGGCCGGATTTCAGCCACGCTGGGCCGCTACCTTTCAGCCGGTCATTACTGTACAATCCGCAACCAATTTTATCTTCTAACGATGAGGTAGCCACTATGCGCCTGGCTGAAATGGAAGCGATCGCACTGAATGTCGGACTCGCAATCTTTGCCCTGTTTATCTTCTTCATCATCTACGACCTGGCGAAGAAATCCAACGCCGGTAAGTTTGGCACATTCATTCTGTTCTTCGCCCTGGGACTGGGGCTGGCCGCGTTTCTGGTCAAAACCGTCGTCGTGGAGATGATGGGCGGCGGCCATATCTGATATCAGTTGTCGCGCTTAGCTGAAGCCCGGGCCTGTTTCAGGCGCTCTTCAGAGAGATGGCTCAGCTTGCCTGTCGCCGGGTCCAGTTCATAGGCCCGGCCAAAACCCACCACGTAACTGCCACTTTCCGGTGTCAGCCTGAACAGATGAAAATCCGGCAGAGATCGCAACATTGCCAGCGTATTGCCAAACCTGGTCTGCATCGCATCCAGCACCGGCGCATAGTCATCACACTCCCGTGACACCTCATCAGCCTGACACTGATAGATCAGACGCTCCCGGGCAAACAGGTTTCGGCTTTCCGCTTCCGCAGCGATAAACATCACAGAGGCCTGCCCGCTGCGCTGAAGATTAGCCGTGTGACTCGCCAGCTCACTGACAAATATATAAAAACAACCCGCCTCATCACGCCAGTATGGGGCATAACTGATCTCCGCCTGCTGCGCACCCAGCGTAGACAGCAACAACGTATCATGCCGCTGCTGCAGCGCCTGACAATCAGCATTCAGCTCATCCAGTGATTTTTCTGACGCACTCATGACTTCTCTCTCCGTTCTCGTCAGGAAAAGTTTAAAGCTCTCCTCCTGTGGCCGATATCAATTATACAAGCCATATAAATCAGGACTATACTGGGCAATACGGCTAAGGTGATGATTATGGGCGATGAAAAAGTTTATATACGCCACCCCGATGAGTTTCCCATCGAACTCTCTCTGCAGGAAGCAGCGCTGACTGCCTCCCCCTCCTCTTCACTGCAACTGCTCTGTCACTCAAGACAACCTTTCCATTCCGGTGAAGCGATCGGGATCAAAATCCCCAGCGTCGCCTCCAATCTGGAAGTTAAAGGCACGATTCAGAGCTGTACCGAGAGTCAGCAGGGCTATGTCCTGGGGATCGGTTTTTGCAATCAGGACGCACAGATGCGAATCCGGATGCTGGAGCAACTCTGCTATATCCAACGTTACCGCAGATACGTCCTGACCTTTGAAGGCCGTCATCTGACCGAGCAGGATGCCGCGCTTGAGTGGATCGATAAATACGCGCACCTGTTCCCCTGCAGTAACTGAGATAAAAAGTCCGGCGCCCCCTCTCACCTGCCTGCCGATATGGCTATAATGCCCCTTTCGATTTTTAAAATGGATGAGCAAGATGCAGCAGAAAACCGTCACTGTCGCCGGCATTGAGATTGCTAATGACAAGCCCATGGTACTGTTTGGTGGCATGAATGTACTGGAATCCCGTGATCTGGCTCTGCGCACAGCAGAGCACTATGTCGAGGTTACGCAGAAACTGGGAATTCCTTATGTTTTCAAGGCATCCTTCGACAAGGCTAACCGCTCCTCCCTGACCTCATTCCGCGGCCCGGGCCTCGAAGAGGGCCTGAAAATCCTGCAGGAGGTCAAGCAGACCTTCAACGTGCCGCTGATTACCGATGTCCATGAGCCTTATCAGGCAGCTCCGGCGGCGGAAGTCTGCGATATCATTCAGTTGCCGGCGTTCCTCTCCCGCCAGACCGATCTGGTTCAGGCGATGGCCAGAACCGATGCCGTTATCAACATCAAGAAAGCCCAGTTCCTGGCACCGCAGGAGATGAAACATATCCTGCATAAATGCGAAGAAGCGGGTAATGCAAACCTGATTCTCTGCGAACGTGGCTCCTGTTACGGTTACAACAACCTGATCGTAGATATGCTCGGCTTTTCCATTATGAAAGAGTTCGGTTACCCGGTTATGTTCGATGCAACCCATGCCCTGCAGGTACCGGGCGGTCAGGCCGATTCTGCCGGTGGCCGCCGGGCACTGGCCGCACAACTGTCCCGCGCCGGGCTTTCTCAGGGCATTGCCGGACTGTTTCTGGAAGCACATCCTGATCCGGCTCAGGCCAAGTGTGACGGCCCCTGTGCCCTGCCGCTGCACACTCTGGAAGCCTACCTCAGCCAGATGAAAGCCGTGGACGATCTGGTGAAAAGCTTCCCCGAACTGGATACCTCTGCTTAAATCAGAACTGGCGGGTTGTCAGCACTGGCAACCTGCAGCAGTACAGGCTGGTTACCCTGCCAGCCTTACCTTAACAGCGGCGGAGTAAGTCAATAAGGATTGGTCGACATGAGCGGTACGCCAGAATCAGTTTTCGAAGCCCTCCAGGAAGGAACCCTTCTCGGTCCCGAACACCACCGTTTCAAACTGCTGAAATTCAGCACCGACCACCCTCTCGGCCAGCTCTGGCAAGCGGAAGATATCGGCGTTTCCGGCAGCCCTCTGGTCACCCTGCTGATTCTGAATCCCGCGCTGCTGAAGCAGAACAGCTTCGTTGAAGGCGTCAAAAAACACGCCACCCTGAGTAAGCAGCTCCAGAACAAACATATCGCCGAATGCTACGGTTTCTTTTCACACAAAGGCGGTTTGCTGTTTCTCTCTTACGAAAAACTCGATGGCCTGACCCTGGGTTCCATGTTGAGCCGGGGCAACAGCCTGCAGGAAAGCCAGCAACTGGGCCTGATCCGGCAGATCGCTTACGCCATCGACATGGGCTTCCAGAAACTGCGCTCTGCCCACGGTTGTCTGGAAACCGGGCTGATCTATATCAACCGCCGCGGTGGAGTCAAGCTGACACTCTTCGCCATGCGCGACAGCATGGAAGCGATCGTTCCCTTACTGAAACAGCCGCCCGGCTACAAACAGTATCAGGCACCTGAGGCGTTCCATCCGGGCAAACTGAGCCGTAAAGCCGACGTATACTCTTTTGCCGGCATCATCTACGAACTGCTCAGCGGCAAAGCTCCCTTTAAAGCAGAAGATAGCGAAGCCGATCGGGTGCGCAGGCAACTGGAGCAACCGGACGCGCTGGACGATGAACAGTGGAAAACCCTGCAAAAGGCACTCGCTACCGATCCGGAAGAGCGTTTTCCAAACTGTACTGAACTGGTCAAAGCCCTGTTCCCGCCACCGTCTGAAGAGGAGGAGCAAGCCGCCGGGAACAGCGCCGAAGCCGATACCGGAAACGATGCTGACAGCAATACCGAGGCAGCCACCGAATCCGACGAGGGCCCGGCCAGGCTGAGTCTGAAAGATAAACTGGCCCGGCTGCGCCTGCCTGAAATTCCCAGAGTCGCACTCTACTCTATAATCGGGAGTCTGCTGTTCGTGCTCGGGTATCTGCTGGGCTGGTTTGTTTCCGATTTTATGAACTTTAAAGAGAAAGATTTCCAGGCACTGCAGATTCAGAAACAACAGGACGCTCTGCAGCAGATGTACGATTCTCTGCAGGCTCAGCAAGAGCTGCAGCAAGAGCAGGATAAAAAGCTGGAAGCGCTGAACCTGAGTAACACCGTTCTCAAGCAGCAGCTGGAGATTGCTAAGACCAAACTCGCTGACAGCGAACCGGATGAACCGGGCAATCAGATCTTTAAAGATCAGATCGATCAGGGCAGTTATGGGCCGGAGATGGTGCTGCTGCCCTCCGGGCAATTCCGCATGGGCGATCAATCCGATATCGGTGATGATAATGAAAAGCCGGTCCACGTTGTGACCATCGCCAAACCCTTCGCCCTGTCACGCTTTGAAGTCACGTTCGCCGAGTACGACCGCTTTGCCGAAGCCACCAACCGGCCTCTGCCGGATGATGAAGGCTGGGGCCGCGGCAATCGTCCGGTCGTCAACGTCAGTTGGCGCGACGCCGTTGCCTATGCCAGTTGGCTGAAGAACGAAACCGGACACCCTTACCGCCTGCCTTCAGAGGCTGAGTGGGAGTATGCAGCCCGCGCGGGTAATCTGACCACCTACTGGTGGGGCAATGAGCTCAAGCCGGGGATGGCAAACTGTGCCGGCTGCGGCAGTGAGTGGGATGGCAAGCAGACCGCGCCGGTCGGCAGCTTCCCGGCCAATACCTGGGGCCTGCACGATATGACCGGCAATGTTGAAGAGTGGGTGGCCGATTGCTACGAAGATAACTACAACCTCGCACCACTGGACGGCTCAGCCTACCGCAAGCGCGCCTGTGCTCACCGGGTCATGCGCGGAGGTTCATGGTTCGAGATAGATCGTCTGATCCGCCCGGCCAGCCGCTACCGCCACCCGGTGGATTCGAAGCGCAACAGCTGGGGATTCCGGGTTGCTCTGGATATCGAGTAAGTCCGGGTTCATCCAGCCGATGTATAACGGGCAGCAGTTAACAAAAGGGATTTCGACATGCGGTTACGCCAAATCAGTCTTGCGTTTATCACCACCGGACTATGCTTCACCCCGCTGATCACTCAGGCAGACAATTTGCAGATCAGCTCGGAGCAACGCCAGTCCGTCAATCTGACCCTGTATAACCAGAATCTGGGGCTGGTCAGAGAGACCCGGCAACTGCCGCCTCTGTCGGCCAGTCAGGAGGTTACTCTGGAAGATGTCAGCGAGCAGTTACAGGTCGAGAGTCTGCGCATCGATAACGCCGGGCAGATTCTGGAGCAGAACCTCAACACCAACCTGCTGAATCAGCACAACCTGCTGCAACACTATATTGGCAAATACCTGCAACTGGCCCGTCTCAATCCGGTGTCCGGTCAGGAAGTGATCAGTCAGGTACAATTGCTGAGTATTGACGGCAACCGGGCCCTGATCAAACGCGAAAACCGCTTTGAAAGTATTCCGCTTAACCATCAGTGGCGATTCATTTTTCCCGAGCTCCCCGGTCATCTGCTCAGCAAACCCAGTATCAATTTCCGCAGCGGCGGCACTCAACAATCGCAGCAGAGCCGAATCAGCTACCTCACCGGCGGTCTTAGCTGGGGAATGGATTATGTGCTGACACTGAACGAACGGGGTGACAAGGCCAGCCTTGATGGACGCGCCAGCCTGAGTAACCAGACCGGTACCGACTTCAGCAACGCACGCATTTCACTGGTCGCCGGGCAACTCAATACCCCGGTACGTAATCGCCATGCCGAGATGCTGCAGGCCGATTTTGCCCGGGGAGCCGTCGCCCAGGCGGCACCGAAAATGATCGATCAGCAGGAACTGGGGGACTTTCAGTTATTTAATCTACCACGCAATGTAGACCTGCTGAACGGTCAGATCAAACAGGTGGCCTTCCTCAGCGCCGCAGAGATCCCGGTTAAGCGCAGTTATAACTATGAGTTCCTGGTGTATCCCACGCTGGAGCGTAATCAGCACCGGGTTAAACCTGAGCTGACCCTGACCTTCGCCAACACAGAAAAAAGCCACCTCGGCGTTCCCTTACCCGGCGGCAAAATCCGCACATTCACCCCGGATGAGCATGGCCAGTTGCAGTTCTCCGGTGGCAGTGAGATCGGACACAGCAGTATCAATGATGAGGTGGAGATCCGTCAGGGTAACGCCTTTGATCTGTCGATTCACCGCAAACAGACCCACTTCAGCAAAACCTTCAACGGTTTTATGGTGGGTCAGGAGCTGCGCATCAGCAACAGCCGGGCCACACCGACAACCCTGGAGATGACAGCGAATTTCCCGCTTGAGTGGAAAATGCTCAACAGCAGTCATCCCCACGAACAGGTGATGGGCGGCAGCGCACGCTGGCAGGTGGACGTTCCGGCAAAAGGCGAAGCAGTTCTGCAGTTCAAAGTTCAGATGGAGAAACGCTGAGTGTGCCTCTGAACCGATGCAGCGGCTGCGGCCTGCCTGAACTGTGGTGCTGTTGCAGCCAGATTCAGCCACAGCAGAGCGACCTGACACTGGCACTGCTGCTGCATCAGAACGAACCTGAGCGGGCCAGCAGCACCAGCCGGATCATCCGCCGCCTGCTCCCCGGGTGCCAGCTATACCTCTGGCAACGCCGGGAACCGCCTGAAGCGCTGCTTGAACAGATTCAGTCTTCCGATGTGGAGTGCTGGCTGCTATTCCCGGCAGACCGGCCCGATCTGAAACTGCGCAGCCGGGCACTCAGCCCGAAAACATCGGCCAGAAAACGCCTGATCATTATTCCTGATGGTACCTGGAAAGAGGTACGTAAGATGGTACGCAAGAGCCCCTGGCTGAACGACCTGCCACTGCTGGCGTTCGACCCCGGAACCCCAAGCCGGTATGACCTGCGTCGCAATCCCGACCCGGATCACCTCTGCACCGCCGAAACGGTCGCCGAGCTGCTCCGGCTCAACGATGAGAAAGAGGCAGCACAGCAATTAGACCAGGCTCTGGATCTGTTTATACAGCGCTATAAAGACGCCCGCCAGAAAGGCGCGCTGAAGGACTCAGCAAGCGACCGAGATTACCGGGGCGCAGGTCAGAGCGAGGGGAGCCGGGCACGCCACTGATCGGCAACTTCCGTATCCACAGCCTGTTCCAGCTCGCCCTTGGCAAAAACCTCCACCAGCCGCCGGATCGCCAGCAGATGCGACTGTTCAGCCGCCTGACGATAATACGCCAGCGCTTTCACCGGATCGGGCTGAAAATAGTGTTCGAAGCCCTGTTCATAGATCCGGCCCATCTGGTAACTGGCTTTGCTGTCCCCTTTTTCTGCAGCCCGCTGCAGATAGATCCCACCCTGAATTCGGTTCTCAACACCCTCACCACGAAAGTGCAGCAGATGACCATACAGAGACAGCGCCCGGCGCGAGCCGTTATCGGCAGCAAAGCGAAACAGTTTCATAACCCGGTCATGCCCTGTCCGGGAGGCGCGGAATAGCGGAATACGAAACATCAAATAGGCAAGCATAAATGCCACCGGGGCAAGCATTCGCGAGATAATCTGCATCACAGTTCCAGGCTGGTGAAATCAACGTCATCATAACAATGCCGGCCTCAGGTCTAAATAGCCATACACACAGAAAAATCCTTGATCCCTGCTGCGCATCTGAGATACAACAACTAGACTGTAATGCACTTAAAAAACAGAACTTATATTCAATTATGGAATATAAGCATGACTAAAGGATAAGTTGGGTAGCAGAATGAAAATATACGAAGATAACTCTCTGACCATCGGTAACACGCCGCTGGTGCACCTGAAACGCATCGCGCCCGGGCTGAACATTTTCGGAAAAATTGAATCCCGCAACCCTGCAGGTTCTGTTAAATGCCGTATCGGTGCCAACATGATCTGGTCTGCCGAAAAAAGCGGCGCCCTGAAACCCGGCATGACAATGGTTGAACCGACCAGCGGCAATACCGGTATTGCACTGGCTTTCGTTGCTGCGTCCCGCGGTTATGACATCGTTTTCACCATGCCCTCCTCCATGAGTCTGGAACGCCGTAAAATCATGAAAGCACTGGGTGCCCAGATTGTGCTCACGGAACCGGCGAAAGGGATGAAAGGTGCAATCGCCAAAGCTCAGGAGATTGTCGATCAGAACCCTGACACTCACATGATGCTGCAGCAGTTTGAAAACCCGGCTAACCCTGAGATCCACGAGAAAACGACCGGCCCTGAGATCTGGAATGATACCGATGGCAAAATCGATATTCTGGTTGCAGGCGTTGGTACCGGCGGTACGATCACCGGCACCTCTCGTTTTATCAAGCAGGAAAAAGGTAAAGCAATCACCTCTGTGGCGGTAGAGCCTGTCGATTCCCCGGTGATTACCCAGACCCTGAACGGTGATGAAGTACAACCTGCACCGCATAAAATTCAGGGTATCGGCGCGGGTTTCGTACCGAAAAACCTGGATCTGGAACTGGTTGATCAGGTTGAACAGGTCAGTAACGAAGATGCGATTGAGACCGCACGCCTGCTGATGGAGAAAGAAGGCATTATGGCCGGCATCTCCTGCGGTGCAGCACTGTGCGCTGCCCTGAGAGTTGCCGGGCAGCCAGGTAACGAAGGCAAAAACATTGTCGTGATCCTACCGGATTCCGGCGAACGCTACCTTTCCTCTGCGCTGTTTGAAGGCATGTTCAGCGACAACGAACTGGTTCAGTAATCCGCTACAGAACCTGCAGAAACAAAAAAGCCAGAGCGATGATTGCTCTGGCTTTTTTATGCACTGCCGAAAATCAGTTCAGCAGTTCACGGATCTTATCGTGGGTAGGAAACTCATCCAGATGTTCAACCTGAACACTGCGGTCACTGCTTTTTACCACATTGTACCACTGCGCTTTACGCTGCTTTCCCTGATAACATCCATCCACTTCATAGTTCTCGCCATCAATTGCCAGGATGGCAATAGTGCGAGTATTCATCTCTGTACGCATCTCACTCTGACCTTCATTTTTGTAATTTTTCTACATGAAAGCATAGTGTATACCAGACACTTTACAAATTGGTGACTATTTTATAGTCAATTTCCGGCTTTCTGTGTAACAACACTACCTGGATCAATTTTTGATCAGTTTTCTATAAGCCCTGCAGAAACGCTACCGACGGCGCAAAGAATGCCTGACCTGTAACAGCACGAGTGTACTTCAGCAGGTGATCACTGTGCCCCTCTCCATCACCCTCAATCATACTTTGCAGCATCAGGGTAAAATTCTCTGGGCTGCGACAGTAACTGGCAAACAGCAGACCGCACTCTTCGGTTGAACCATAGGGCATGCTGTGACGGAGTATTTCGATCGAGCGACCTTCAGCATCTTTGAGTGAGGTCCGTTTGGTGTGCGCTGTCAGATCCTTCTCGGCTGACGGATACTCTACGTTGTCAGACTTGGTCCGACCGATTGTATCTTCCTGCACCTTCAGTGGCTGACGGTTCCAGAACGCCATATTGTGAACATAACGCTGCAGATGGATATAGGAACCGCCACTGAACTCAAGATCCTCATCCGCGACCACTGCGACGTCAATCCGGTCATCGCCCTGCGGGTTCTCTGTACCATCTACAAAGCCGGTCAGATCACGGGAGTCGAGATAGCGGAACCCCTCAACCTCTTCAACCAGTGTCACCGCATCGCCCAGTTGATCCACCAGCCGCTGAGCCAGCATAAAGTTGAGATCTTTACGTGCCGAGCGGATATGAAACAGCAGATCCACCGGGGTGTTAGGCGCCACCATTTCACCCTTTTCAAAACTCGGAAATGGCTGCAGGGAAGCCGGTGTTCCCTCCACACCCAACTGACTCCAGTAACTGCTGCCGATCGCTGCCACAATGTGCAGATCAGCATCCGGGTTGTTGTCATTAAATAGCTGCTGTAACGCCGGAATTTTAGCCAGAACCGTTTTGACTTTGGCCAACGCGCCATCATTACGACTCTGATTAAAAGTCAAAAACAGTGCCGCAGGACTGGCCTCTGCGACAACACCACTCTGAAACTGTGCCATGGATGCTCCCTCAAGTATTAACTCAGCCTGTTCAGTATAAAGAGAACCCGGCAGCGGGAAAACACTCAGCCTCGCTCATCTCCGCCTGTGATTCCGGTTTCCACGGCTGGCCTGATAATTGCCTACACTGTGTATTGAATAATTAAGCCAACGAATTGCCTGGCCAACATGATCCGCTGCACCAATATGGAACATGAGCTGAAGCACACAGCACCCTATCGGCACACCGCGCGCCGGGCAACTTCGTGATAAGGGAGTCAGCCAAGCAATGAGTAACATCTGGGACAACTACCAATCCGATCAGCACTACGATGAGCTGATCGATCAGCATGGCCAATCCCGTCACTGCGCCAGTGAGCTGGTGACACAACTGGCCGACATGGCTACTGACGATCTGGATAAACGTCGTGAAATGGCCGAAGCCACCATTCAGGAAATGGGCATCTCCTTTACGGTTTACACCGAAGAGGGCAACATCGACCGGGCCTGGCCCTTTGATATCATCCCCCGCACCATCTCGGCACAGCAGTGGCAAACGACCGCGGCCGGACTGAAGCAGCGACTCACCGCACTGAATATGTTTATCGATGATCTCTACAACGAGCAGCGGATCATCAAAGCCGGGATTATTCCGGAACACATCATTAAGGAATCTAAAAATTTCCGCCCTGAGTGCTGCGGCATGAGCCCCGCCTTCGGAGTCTGGGCACATATCTGCGGGACCGATCTGGTCCGGGATAAAGATGGTCAGTTCTATGTACTGGAAGATAACCTCCGTGTTCCCTCAGGTGTGTCCTACATGCTGGAGAACCGGGCGATAACCAAACGAGTGATGCCGGAGCTGTTCGAAAAAGAGAGCATCCTGCCGATCGATGATTACCCGGACCAGCTTTTTGATATGCTCGCCTCGCTCTCGCCGCGCCAAAACGAGGAACCGGAGATTGTCGTCCTGACCCCCGGTATCTTCAACTCCGCCTATTTTGAGCATGCCTTTCTCGCCCAGCAGATGGGGGCGGAGCTGGTTGAAGGTGATGACCTGTTTGTCGCCGCAGATGACTGTGTCTACATGAAGACCATTTCCGGCCCGGAGCGGGTCGACGTTATCTACCGCCGGATTGATGATGAGTTCATGGACCCGGAAGCCTTTAATCCGGAATCCGTACTGGGCGTTCGCGGCCTGATGCGGGCATGGCGTGCCGGGAACGTGGCACTGGCCAATGCCCCCGGCGCCGGGGTCGCTGACGATAAGGTGGTGTATGCTTACGTACCGGAGATCATCCGCTTTTACCTGAACGAAGAACCGATTCTGCCGAATGTAAAAACCTACCTCTGTGAAGACCCGGAACAGAGAGCGTACGTGCTGCAGAATCTCGATAAACTGGTCGTCAAACCGGCCAATGAATCCGGCGGCTACGGCATGCTGGTCGGCCCGCATTCCAGCAAAAAGGAGCAGGCCACGTTTGCCAGACTGATTCAGGACAACCCACGCAATTACATTGCCCAGCCAACCCTGAGCCTCTCCACCGCGCCGGCACTGATCAGCTCGGGAAAAGTGGAACCCCGCCATCTGGATCTGCGTCCGTTCATCCTGCAGGGTAAAAATACATACGTCACGACCGGCGGCCTGACCCGTGTTGCTATGAAAAAAGGCTCTCTGGTAGTGAACTCCTCCCAGGGTGGCGGAAGTAAAGACACCTGGATTGTTGCAAAGGAGGGTAACTGATCATGCTTTCACGTGTTGCCGAACGAATTTACTGGAGCGCCCGTTATCTGGAACGGGTGGAAAATACCGCCCGTCTGGTCAGCGTTTATGACAATCTGTTGTTTGACCTGCCAAAGGATACCAATATCAGTTGGTACAACCTGATCCGGATCAACAGCAGTGAACAGCTTTTCCACGACCGCTATACGGTTCAGGATGAGCACAACGTCGTCAAATTTATGCTCGCGGACGACACCAACCTCAGCTCCATGCTCTCTTCCCTGAATATGCTGCGGGAGAATATCCGCACCACCCGCGATGTCCTGCCACAGGACACCTGGGAACTGGTCAACGAGCTGGATCTGTTCGCCCAGAATAATATCCGTCAGGGGATTAACCGCACCCATCGCCACCAGTTTCTGAATACGATCATTCAGAAATGCCAGGAGCTGAATGGTCTGTTTGATGGCACCATGAGCCGTGATCCGGGCTGGCAGTTTCTGATGCTGGGCCGCAACCTTGAACGGGCCGATATGACTACCCGTATTCTGGATGCGGGGATCTCAGTGATACTGCAACCCAATGAGGGCAGCGCACTTAACATAGCACAGGTGGTCTGGGGTAATGTGTTACGCTCACTCAGCGCCGACATGAACTACCGACGCAGCGTTCGCAGTGCTGTGCAGTCACGTAAAGTTGCCCGCTTCCTGCTTCAGGATAAAAACTTCCCGCGCTCATTCGCGTTCTGTATTGACGAGATTCAACGCGCCCTGAACAGCCTGCCCCGGGCAGATAAGATCAAACTTAAATCCCTGCTCCAGCCAGAATCACCTTTGCAGCAGCAGGCGATGCCTAATGCCGAACTGCAGGAATTTCTCAATGAACTGCAGATTTTACTGATTGAACTGAACAACCAGTTTGCACAAACCTGGTTTGCGTTCGACAATCAGGATACAGTGCCCGCCATAAATTCAGCGCAAACCCAGGCCTCTCAGGCCTGAACAGCGCGGCACTGACCGATTTCAGCTACATGAGCGGCAACTGTGAACCCAGAGCAATCTTTAAAGGCCCCGACAGAGAACCTGATTGAGTGGCAGGATCTGCCTGCCGGGCATTTTAATGAAGCCTTCACCGCTTCAGGTGAAGCACGCCCCCATTGGCAGTACCTGCTGGATGGTTATGCTGCTCTGGGCCAGCAGGGCATTCAGGACCGGGCCGGCAAAGCAGCCCGCATTCTGCGTGACGATGGTGCGACCTATAATATCCACAGTGCGCATGTCAGTGAGCATCGCTGGGAACTCGACCCGATTCCTATGCTGTTTTCCAGCGAGGAATGGTCACACATAGAAACCGGCCTGATCGAACGCAGTGAAGTGCTGGATCTGTTCTTAAAGGATATTTACGGGCCACAGGAACTGCTGCGTCAGGGGATAATCCCACCAGAACTGATCTTCAGCCACCCCTGCTTTCTGCGCCCGTGCCACGGTCAGGCCCTGAGTACTAATCAACTGCTGACGCTGCACGGCATCGACATGGTGCGCGGACCTGAGGGCGAGATCCGGATTATTGGTGACCGGACCCAGGCACCCAGCGGCTCCGGCTATGCGCTGGAAAACCGCACGGTGATGTCGCGGGTGATGCCCAGCCTGTTCCGCGACAGTCAGGTTCACCGGCTGTCTCTGTTTTTCCAGACGCTACGGAATACGCTGACCCGCGAAGCGCAGAAACTGAGCCCTTATCCGAATATCGTGATTCTTACGCCGGGCTCCTACAGCGAAACCTATTTTGAGCACGCCTACCTGGCCAATTATCTGGGTTTTCCTCTGGTACAGGGCAGCGACCTGCAGGTGAAACAGGGCAAAGTCTGGCTTAAATCCCTTAACGGTCTGAGCCGGGTTGACCTGATTTTGCGCCGGGTGGATGACTCTTACTGTGATCCGGTTGAGCTGAGACCCGACTCATTTCTGGGTATCGCCGGTTTAATGGAGGTAGTCCGGGCCGGCAATGTGATTGTCAGTAACCCTCTGGGTTCCGGGATTCTCGAATCGCCCGCCCTGCTGAAATACCTGCCGGCAATCAGTGAGTTTTTCCTTGGCAGAGCACTCAGCCTGCAATCGGTTAAAACCTGGTGGGGAGGCGATCCTCAGGATCTGGCCTATATGAAAAAGCATCTGGGCCAGTTGATCATCAAACCGGTAGCCCGTAGTCAGGCGGAGGCCAGTATCTACGGCCACCTTCTGAATAAAACCCAGCGGGAACAGGTCTGGCAGAAGATTCAGGCCCGCCCTCTGCACTATGTCGCGCAGGAGTATCTGCTCCCCTCCTACCTGCCCGCCTGGCAGAAAGGCGTGATTTCACCGCGGCCTGCGATCTTCCGCAGCTTCACCGTGGCAGACCAGAGCGGATTCAGTTGCATGCCCGGCGGTCTGACACGCATCGGCTTATCCGAGAATGAAACCGTCGTTACCAATCAGGCCGGCTCGATCAGTAAAGACACCTGGATTATCGCCTCCGAGCCGGAAAAACAGCTCTCGCTTCTGGAACAGAAAGCCGACCTTCCTGAATCGCGGTTTGAAGCTGAGCTACCGGGGCGTGTGGTTGAAGATCTCTTCTGGATGGGCCGTTATGCAGAGCGTGCCGAATCCGGTTTACGCCAGATCCGTACCCTGTTTATCCAGATTAACGGGGTTGAAAACCTCAGCCCCAGTTGCAAAGCACTACTGTTTGCGGCGCAACACCCGCCGATCTCTTCAGAGCAGGAACTCGCAGCCCGACTGCTGGATAAGGATAATCCGGAGAGCGTAAAAGCCAGCATTCTTGCCTTCCTGATCAACTCCGAAAAAGTTAAGGAGCGACTCTCCGCCGACAGTAACCGGGTCATCAACGACCTGAGAGATTATCTGTATGATCTGGAAAGAGCCTTCATCAGCGGTATTCCTTCGGCACCCGAGGAGTCGCTGGACCCGCTGGTAACCGCTCTTCTCGCGTATACCGGCGTCAGCCACGACAGCATGCTGCGGGGTGCCGGCTGGCGTTTTCAGGAGATGGGACGGCGCTGTGAGCGTATCCTGCAAACCACCCATCTGATCGACAGTTTGCTGTCTACCCCGCTGCCCTATTACGCACAGGGACAGGCACTGGAGTCCGTACTTCTGAGTGCAGAATCGATGATCAGCTTTAAACGCCGCTATCGTGGCAATAACCGGGTAGCCAACGCACTGGAGCTACTCCTGCTTGAACCGAGCAACCCACGTGCCCTGATCTATCAGTTAAATCAATTGCAGCAGCAGTTTGAGCAGTTACCCGCCAAAGGGGCCCAGAGCGTCAGCCTGAGTCTGGGTAAGAAGCTGCTCCTGCAATCCATCCATCTGATTCAGCTGGCCGATCTGAAACAACTGGCAGAATCAGACCCTGAAGGGATCAGTCGCCCTTATCTCCGCCAGTTGATGCACTCCCTCAACGCCCAGATTGAACAGTTCTGTGATCTGCTGACGGTGCAGTATTTCGATCGTCAGACCAGCCTGCAGCAACTGACCAGCAATAAGAGCAGCCGCCGATGATCTATCGTATCCGTCACATTACCGAGTACGACTACCATTCCCCGGTGTCCCTGTGCATCAATCAGGCCCATGTGCTGCCGCGCAACACCACCGAACAGCGATGCCGTCACAGCGATATCCGAATCACACCGCGTCCGGAGTACCTGGCTGAACGGGAGGATTATTTCGGCAATCGCTACTGTTATTTTGCCGTGGAACGGGAGCATCAGAAGCTGGTTATTGATGTCACTACCGAGATTGAAACCTCTGCCCAGAATGCCAACCGGAATCTGGATCTGGGTAACACCTGCGCGCAGGCTAAAAAGCTGCTTGCCGATGCCCGCAGCGCAGAATGCATCGCCGCCCGTGAATTTATACTCGACTCACCGATGGTTCAGGCCTGCGACGCGCTGCGTGAATTTACCCGGGGAATTTTCAACGAAGACCGTCCACTGCTGTCCGCGGTACGCGAGCTGTGCCATAAGATACATCACGAATTTACCTACGAACCCCTCTCCACCAATACCACCACCTCGCTGGAAGAGGTCTTACAGAACCGGCGCGGAGTCTGTCAGGACTTTGCCCATCTGGCGATCGGATGCATCCGGGCACAGGGGTTTCCGGCGCGCTATGTCAGCGGCTATCTGGAAACACTGCCGCCCCCCGGAAAAGAGAAACTGATCGGTGCCGACGCCTCACACGCCTGGCTGGCGATCTATTCACCCGGTGAAGGCTGGTTTGATTTTGACCCCACCAATAACAACATGCCGGATGAGCAGCATATCACTACCGCCTGGGGACGGGATTACGGCGATGTCACGCCGGTTAAGGGGGTAATTTTTGCAGATGATGCCAGTCAGGAACTTAAAGTGTCGGTTAATGTGGAACGCTTAACCGGTTAACACGCCCCGGTGGCTACCGGCCGTGCCGGATGACGAATCCACTCGCTCCAGGAGCCTGCATACAAGCGGCTGCCGGACAGTCCGGCAATCTCCATCGCCAGCAGATTATGACAGGCCGTAACCCCGGAACCACACATATGCACAACCCCGGAAGGATCGGCTCCGGCCAGCAGGGCCAGCCACTCACTGCGCAGTTGCGCTGCCGGTTTAAACTGGCCATCGTGCAGGTTGTCGGTAAGCGGTCGGTTCAGCGCCCCCGGCACATGACCGGCAACCGGATCAATCGGTTCCTGTTCACCGCGAAAGCGCGCTTCAGCCCGGGCATCCACCAGCGTGACCGCTTTCTGCTCCAGCGCACGAACCACCTGATCTGTAGATAACGCAGGCCACGCCACGACAGGCATCGACGATACCGCTTCTGCTGAGCGCTGCACAGGCTGGCAAACCTCACCCGCTGCAGCCTGCCACGCCTGCAAACCGCCATCGAGCAAAGCCACACTAAAACCCAGCTCACGTAGCATCCACCAGGCCCGGGCCGCCATGGCCCCGGCACAATCATCAAACACCACCAGTTGCTGTCCGGGCTCAATACCAAGACTGTTCAGCCGGTTCAGTAACACCTGAACCGAAGGCAGGGGATGACGCCCGGAGTCAGCGGTTATTGCGGATGAAAGGTCTTTTTCCAGATCGAGGAACCGCGCACCGGGCAATGATCCTGCCTGAAAAGATGCCAGCCCCGCTGCCGGATCGGCCAGACTGAAGCGGCAATCCAGCACGACACAACCCGGCTCCTTTAACCGCGCCTTCAGCTCAGAAACGCTGATCAGATTCCGCTGCATATCCTGACTCCCTGAGGCTTACAGGTAGCTGGCCAGCTCCTCCTGGAGCAGTTCCAGTTCATTCTGCGCCTTCTGTCTGGCTTTCTTTTTCAGACCTTCAACTTCTGCTGTTTTATCAGCGATCAGAGACTGAGCAACAGCCGCTTTATCTTCGGCCTGCGCTACCTGATCAAGCAGCGGTTTCAGTTGCATCAGAATCGCACGACGACGCCCCTCTTCCGCCCGGGCAATCGCTTCAGCCGATTTCTCTTTCTTCTGGGTCTCTTCAGCTTTTGCTGCCGGGACATAGGTCAGTGGGCGGATACCCGCCGCAATACGCGCCTTCTCCATGACCGGAGTCGCAACGGCGCGGGCTTTTTCAGCACCTTTCTGCAGCACGGCTTCTACCGCACCCAGATCGTTCATCAGTTCGTTGTAACGGGCCCGCGGTTCAGAAAGCTTAGCGTCCATAAACTCGAACAACTCACGCTTGGCGTCACCCCAGCCGATACCATTTTCAAACTGCTGACGCATCGCAGCCGCTTCCTGCTCGCTCGCAAAGCAGTTATATAACTGGAACAGCGTGCTGTTATCTGCATCTTTTGGCTCGCCCGGCGCGCGGCTGTCGGTTTCAATCTGCTTGATCAGCTTGTAAAGATCGTCGGATGAACTGAACAGCGGAATGGTGTTGTCATAGCTTTTTGACATCTTCCGTCCATCCAGGCCCGGAATCAGCTGGGTCTGTTCATCAACTACCGCTTCCGGCAGGGTGAACAGGTTTTCAAAGGTATGATTAAAACGGCCAGCCATATCCCGGGCCATCTCGATGTGCTGAATCTGGTCTTTACCTACCGGAATCAGATCCGCATTAAACATCAGGATATCCGCAGCCATCAGGATCGGGTAGCTGAACAGCCCCATGGTCACGCCATCATCCAGATCCGCGTTGCCTGCATCACGGTTGGCATCAACCGACGCTTTGTAGGCGTGCGCACGGTTCATCAGACCTTTGGAACACATGCAGGTCAGAATCCAGGTCAGTTCAGTAATCTCCGGGATATCAGTCTGACGGTAGAACGTTGCTTTATCAGTATCCAGACCGAGCGCCAGCCAGGTTGCCGCGATCTCACGGGTGGATTGCGCAACGCGCTCCGGTTCATGGCACTTGATCAGTGCATGAAAATCCGCAAGAAAATAAAAGTTGTTATAGGCATCACTCAGGCTCATATCAATGGCAGGCTTGATCGCCCCCAGATAGTTACCGATATGCGGCGTACCTGTGGTTGTAATTCCGGTGAGAACTGTTTTCTTTTCCATTAACCTATCTTCTCTGTCTGTCCGGCGCCTGAATCCCAGGCGGGAGTGCACAACACTAACTCGATGAATGGCCGCTATGATACCGAAAAATCTGCGCACTTGCCGCTGCCTGACCAAGGTAGGAATGAAATAGATCAAAGAAAGTGCTACAAAGGCCCAAACAATAAAAACATGACGACGACTATGACCGAATCTGCAGCCTCCCTGATTACCCTTTCTGCCCCTCTGGCCAGCGCTGGCTGGTATATCTGGCAAAGCCCGGAACGGGATATCCACAGCATCGTAATGTGCCTGATCAGCGGTGTACTCTGCCTGTTTGGCGGTTTCCTGATCTCCGGGGCCGTAATGAAACTGATCGGCCCGTTTGACTCACCCCTGATCCCGGCCCTGCTGGTGTGTACAGGTACCACGCTGTGTACTGCTGGGCATCACTTCTACCTGAAACGCAAATCTGCCGGCCAAAAACCAACTAATTAAGTCAACTTTGACAGATTACCGATTCTGACCAACACTTTAATTCGCTAATCAGCAGCCCGGAGCCCAAGTCTCCGGGCGCGAAGCGGGAGGTCAGCATGTATACGTCAGAACACAGCTTTTCAACACTCTTTCAGCAGTTGGGCCTGCCCAATAGCGAAAAGGAGATCAATCAGTTTATTACCACTCATCGTCTCTACAGCAATCAGATCAAACTGGCCGATGCCTCTTTCTGGAGTCCCAGCCAGTCAGACTTTCTCCGTGAGGCGATCGATCAGGATTCAGAGTGGGCTGAACTGGTGGATGAACTGGACACCCAGCTCAGACAGTAGCCCATCAGGCACCTATAGACTGTTCCTATCAAGGCCATTGAAAAAATGGCCTTTTTTGTGCCCCCCGGTCGTTGTTATCATGCGTCTAACACTCATAATTTAAGAACAGATCATTCCTATGCTGATTGTCGTATCTCCCGCAAAAACACTGGATTACGAAACCGCCCCGGTGACTCAGAAGCTAAGCCAGCCTGAATTTATTGAGCACTCGCAGGCGCTCATCGACGAGTTAAAACAACTGTCGGTGCAGGATGTGGCTGAACTGATGAAACTCAGCGATAAACTGGCCAGCCTGAACGTTGCCCGATATGAGTCCTGGGTGCCTGAGTTCAGCACCGAAAACGCTAAACAGGCAGTGCTGGCCTTTAAAGGGGATGTGTATACCGGACTCGATGCTGAGTCACTGAGTGAGGATGATCTGGCCTTTGCGCAGGATCATCTGCGAATTCTCTCGGGCCTTTACGGCGTACTGAAGCCACTGGACCTGATGCAGCCTTACCGGCTGGAGATGGGCACCCGACTGGCCAACAGCCGGGGTAAGAACCTGTATGACTTCTGGGGTGACATTATCTGCCAGCGCCTGAACAGCGAACTGGCCGAATCGGCACAACCGGTACTGGTCAATCTGGCCTCCAACGAGTACTACAAAGCCGCCCGGGAAAAGAAAATCGAAGCGCGCATCATCACACCGCAGTTCAAAGACTGGAAAAACGGCCAGTACAAGATGATCAGTTTTTACGCGAAGAAAGCCCGGGGTCTGATGACCCGTTATATCATCCAGAACCGGATCGAAGACCCTGAGCAGTTAAAAAACTTTGATCTGGAGGGTTACCGCTTTGCCGAATCGATGTCTGAAGGCGATAACTGGACCTTTATCCGCGATCACGAAGAGTAATCCCGGAGCTCCGCCCCAAAGCAATAAAAAAGCCAAAGCAGATGCTTTGGCTTTTTTGCTGTGTAAACGCCGGCTCAGTTCTGTTCGATACCGACAATAAACCAGTCGGCATTCGGCTGGTTCATGCTCCGGGACAGGTGCCAGGTTTCATTAAACTCAGTGGTCTCATCGCTGTTCTCTTTCAGCCAGCCATAGAAGTTAATACTGACGATCACTTCGCCCGGCTGCTCAATAAAGTTAGTCAGCTCAGTCATCACTGAAACCACCTCAGTTACCTGATCCTGAGGGTGGCGCTTACGCTCCTCACGCAGGGCATTGAACAACTCAGGCGATGTGTAGCTGCTGATCTCATCCCAGTTATTTTCATCCCAGGCTTTCTGCAGGGTGATAAAGTGCTCGCGCGCACCTTCAAGGAAGGCTTCACGGTTGAACCACTGGGGTAGTTGCAGTGCCGAGGTTTCTCCCCAGCCGGAGCTGAACGACGGCATCGGTTTAAACGATTCGGCCTGAGGTTCAGCCTGCTCACGCTGCTGATTCTGGTCGTGCGGCTTAATCTCGTATTGCTGCGGCCCATTGCTGGCGTAAGCGTTCTGCGCCTGAGCCGGCTTGCGCATGGCAAAAATTTTATATACCACAAAGATCAGACCTGCGATCAGCAACAGATCCATAAACTGCAGCCCCTCAAAGGCACCACCAAACAGCAGTGCTCCGAAGATACCACCTGCCAGCAGACCGGCCATCATGCCGCCAAAGCCAGAACGTCTGGTCGGGGTTGTCGCGGTTTTATTAACCGTGCTTCCCTGCTGCGCCTGTTGCTGAGTCGGGGTGGATTGTGATTTTTTAGGGGAAGAGAAACTTTTACCAAAAGATGATCCGCCACCCAGACGCTTTGCATCCGCCTGTTCAGCGATCGGCAGAGAGATCAGAAATACTGCCATTAACGTAACAAAAAAAGTCCGCATTATGTCTCCTAATGACTTTTACAGCTTAATGCCTTTAACCAGCCTGTTGCCTTTTACCCGAAAGTACCGCGAGATATATCCCAATGAATATTAATCCGATGCCCCACAAATGGAAAGTGTGTACCTGCTCGCCGAGAAACAGCACTGACAACATCATGCCCCACAAGGGTACCAGATGAATGAACAATCCGGCCCGGCCAGCACCGAGTCTGGCAACACCGTAATTCCAGAACATGTAAGCGAGAATTGAGGGGAACAGCGCCAGATAACCCAGCGTCAGATAAAGATCCTGATTCCAGTTAATCGGATCACTGTGTGCCATCTCCCAGACGGCAAACGGAATCAATGCAATCACGCCCACCGAGAGCGTTACCGAAAAGAACGCAAAGCCTGACAACCCCTGAGGTCGCCAGCGCAGGCAGATACTGTAGGTTGCCCAGACCAGCATCGCCAGCAATATCCACAGATCACCGGGATTAATCTGAAACTGAACGATCTGATCCGGCTGACCACGGGTAATCAGGGTTGTCACACCCAGTAGCGAAACCGCTACCCCCAACCACTGTTTCAGACTGGCCGGTTCACGCAGAAACAGCGCACTGATCAGCAAGATCATAATCGGCATGGAAGATTGCATCAGCGTGCCGTTTACCGCAGTGGTGTACTGCAGACCGATATAGGCCAGCGTATTGAAGGTCGCTACACTGAGAATCCCCAACACAATCAGGATCTTCAGATTGTCACCAATTAACTGGCGGTTCTTAACCATTACCGGAATCGCAAAAGGCAATAAAATCAGCAGCGCCAGGCTCCAGCGAATAAATGCCAGCGAAAACGGCGGAATATCCACCGAGAATGCCCGCGCCAGAACAAAGTTACCGGCCCAGAACAGTGTGGTCAGGGCTAAAAGCAGATAAGCCAGGGGAAATACCTCAGAAAGTCAGGATCGAGATTGCAGCAGACGGGAAAGCAGACTGTTACTGGCATCGTTTCCGGTCAGCACATAGTGCAGCACATTGTAGTTGTTCACTGTCCACTGCATTCTGCGGAAAGATTTATTCAGACCACAGATCAGCAGTTCATCGCCGGGTTGCAGCAGATCCAGCTCACCGGGTTGCATATCAATCACGCCCTCCCGGCGTAACATCAACGGGAAGGCGTGCAGGTTACGCTTGCGATTGTGCGGATCTTTAAAAAACAGTGAAATTTTCAGTTCAAAACCCTGCGCCATCGCTTCCATCAGCGCCGGGGTTTGCTCCTCGCCCACCGTGTAAGCCCAGGTATCCAGCTCCTGATCACCGACGACACTGCTCATCCGGTTGATCAGAGTATGTGCCCAGACATCATCGTGATGGCGCTGCATATGTTCAATAAACACCGGCAACAAAGGGGAGCGGACATGAGCCAGTACCCGGTTGGCGATGATTCTTCCGGGCTCCATAATAAAATCGGCACGACTATTCTGGAACACCAGTGCATTGGCATGAACATTCTGCCGTACCACGGTTACCAGTTTTGGATTCAGTTCCCGGGCCGTCATAATAATCGACAGGTTGTCCGCATCATTCCCGGTACCGGCGACAATACCCACCGCTTCGTGCACACCCGCCTCCAGCAGCGTCACCGCCTCAGTGCCCACGCCGGTCACCTGATTGGGAATCTGATCGATTTTGGCCGGGTCCACATCGACCACGGTCATCTCCACTTCACTCTCATCGAAAGCCCGGTAGAGTGCCCGGCCGAAACGCCCGTGACCACAGATAATCCAGCGTCCCCGGGTACGCTGGTAGACACTGGAAAGCGGCCGGTGATACGGGTTATGAATCCAGTCATAAACCAGATGCATATAGGGCTGATGGGCCGCCAGTGAGAGGTACTGGGCAAAGGTACGAAAAGGGTCCACCACCAGATCGGTACCAAACGAAAGCAGGTTGGCCGTGGTGACATCGGATTCGGTCCGGCTGATCACCAGACGTTCAGGGCAGAGCAGCTTACTGGCAATAGCAATCGAAAGGTTGACCTGATCATCATTCGTTAATGCCATAATTCCGACGCACCGGGCGTGCTGCAACCCGGCCGCGTCCAGCACATCCGGCAACGAGGCATCGGCACAGAGCGCGGGCACAGAAACCGGCAATTCGTCCATCTCCAGCGCATCGATCCGGTCCTGCTCTACATCCAGTACGACCACACGGATATCCCTGCGCACCAGTTGACTGACCACCACACTGCCGGTCACGCCGTAACCGCAGACCAGATAGAAAGGTTCATGAATGCCTCGCACCGTGGCAGTAAAGGAGCGTCGTCGCATCAGGCGACCAAACACCGGCTCCTGTAACAGCGCCAGCGTTGTACCGATGCCATACAGCCAGGCGATGACCGTGGCGTAGATACATAACAGGGTCCACATCCGCTGCGCCGGGGTGAAAGCATAGGGAATCTCGCCAAAGCCGATGGTCGAGCCCATAAAAGAAACGAAATAGACCGCATGGAAGAAATCCATCCGGTAAGCCTGCCCCTGATCATCCACCCCGGGAATCAGGACAAATCCCAGCACCGATACCGAATAGACGATAATCAGCGTGATCAGCGGAACGCGCAGTCGCCTTAACAGCAGGTAGATAACGTTATTCATCAGAGCCGCTTCTAGCGTCGCAGCATCGCGGTTTCAAGCACTAACAGAATCACCGAGATGATGTTGGCCATCAGCGCCCCACCACTCAGGGAAACAACGCTGGACATATTTGAAGGATCCATGCCCACGCCGCTGATATGCTCAGCGTAGCCCCAGATGCCGGCAGCAATCACCAACTGCAGATCCGCCACCAGCGAGGTTGCCAGCATCAGAGCGCCCAGGTGTGTACGATCACCAAATTTGATTACCGTACAGATCATACTGACCACCAGCGCGGCGAAGAATTCATAGATATTGTGGTGAGCAGGGTTCTCTATATCCCCCAGATAGAAGCCGAAATTAAGGGTAAATGCCAAGACGATAAAAAACGCAAAAATTACCTTCTCTTTGTTCATCGCATCCTTCCTGAATACAAGACCGCTTCTGTTGATGAGGATTGTAACACCCGACCGGCTAAAAGCTATTCCGGCAGAAGTGCTTTCACCGGGGAACCTCAACCGTTATTCTTGGTCACAGCTCAATAACTCAGAATCCTGCCATGTACAAACGCAGGATGGCAGGCTTTGATTTGTCCCGAACATTAAGGCACCGACTCCATGTATTCGCTATCTATACACCGAAGCTTTCTCTCTCTGCTGACGCTACTGATACTCTTCACCCTGTCCCTGAACAATGTACAGGCAGACGTCGAGAAAAGCCCGAATGACCCGAAGCATTACCGGAGCCTGACGCTGGATAATCAGCTCCGGGTCCTGCTGATCTCCAAGCCGGGTGCTGATAAAGCCGCCGCATCGATGAATGTAGCAGTAGGCTCCAGCGCGAACCCTGAGGAGCGCGCAGGTCTGGCCCACTTCCTTGAGCATATGCTGTTTCTGGGTACCGAAAAATATCCGGAAGCAGATGAATACCAGAGTTTTATCCGCTCCCATGGCGGTGGCCATAACGCCTATACCGCTCAGGAAAACACTAACTACTTTTTCGATGTTTCCGCCGAGCATCTGGAACCCGCTCTGGACCGCTTCGCCCAGTTTTTTATCGCACCGCTGTTTGATGCCAAATATGTGGATCGCGAACGTCACGCCGTCCACTCGGAGTATCAGGCCAAGATCAAAGACGATTACCGCCGCGGCTTTGCGGTGTCTAAAAGCCTGATGAACCCTGAAAACAGTCAGAACCGGTTTGTCGTCGGCAGCCTGAAAACGCTGGCAGATCGTGAAGGCAGCCCGATTCGCGATGAACTGATCGACTTTTACCAGCAATACTATTCTGCCAATCTGATGACACTGGTCGTGCTCGGCGGGGAATCTCTGGATCAGTTAGAACAGATGGTTCGGCAGAAATTCAGCGCGGTCAAAAACCACAATGCCACTGAATTTCAGGATACGGCGCCCCTGTTTATCCCCGGTCAGTTACCACAGCAGGTCAAGATCAAAAGCGTCAAGGATATCCGCTCCCTGACCCTGACCTTTCCGATTGCTGAGACACGCAGCCACTGGCGAGCCAAACCGGTTTACTACATCAGCCATCTGCTCGGCTACGAAGGCCATGGCAGTCTGCTTTCTCTGCTTAAAGAGAAAGGCTGGGCTACGGCGCTTTCTGCCTCTCAGGGCCACAATCTGAGTAATGGCGGCAGCATTATGATCAACATCCAGTTAACTGAAGCAGGCGAGAAAAACTACCTCAGCGTCACTCAGACCGTATTCCAGTTTGCAGAACTGATCAGGCGTCAAGGGGTACAGGAACAGCTTTACCGGGAGCAACAGCAACTCAGCCAGATCAGTTTCCGTTTTCAGGAGCAAGCAGAACCGATCCATCTGGTCAGCGGACTGGCGCAGCAGATGCAGCACTACCCCACTGAACTGGCACTGTCCGCCGATTACAAATTTGAGCAGTTTGATCCTCAGCTAATCCAGAGCTATCTGCAGCAGATCCGCCCTGACAACCTGTTCCTGAGCCTGAAAAGTCAGGCCGTTGAAGGTGATCAGACAGAGCCTTACTACAACGTCCCATACCAAACCGGCAAACTGACCGCCGCACAACTGAAACAGCTGGAGGTCACAGCGATTGACCCGGCCTTGTCGGTACCCGGCAGCAACCCGTTTATTGCCGAAAATCTGGAACTGCAGCAAGGTCCGGAACAAGCCGTTCCGCAGCTGATCAGCCACCGTCCCGGTTTCGAGCACTGGTACCAGTCAGATACCCGTTTCGGTCTGCCTAAAGCGAACGCTTATTTCACTCTGCAAAGCGCTGAAGCCAACCGCAACGCCCGCAACTGGGTTCTGAACAGCCTCTATACCAGCATGCTTCAGGAACAGCTCAACGAAACCCTCTACGATGCTTATCTGGCCGGGCTCAGCACCCAGATTTATCCGCACATGAAAGGCATTACCCTGCGCCTTTCGGGTTATAACGACAAGCTGGATCGCTTGATGCAGGCTGTGATCCCGGCACTGACGACACTGGAGTTGAATGAAAAACGCTTCCGGATTCTGAAACAGCAGTATCTGGACAGTCTCAACAATGAACTCAACGAGAAGCCCTCTACCCAGACCAGCGCCCGACTCTATGAGCTGCTGCTGCCGCAGTGGAGCAATCAGGCACAACAGGCCGCGCTGCAGGAAGTGACCCTGCAGGATCTGGCCGATTACAGCCAACGCCTGCTCAGGGCTCCCACACTCAAGCTGCTCAGCCATGGTAACCTTAACCGCGCACAGGCAGATGTTCTGGAGCGTACACTCACATCCAGCCTGCTGCAGGAGCAGGCTGAAGCCCCTGAAGCAATCCGTGTGACCCGCATCCCTCTGGATCAGCCACTCAATGCCGAGCTGGATATCAACCATGATGATTCAGCACTGGCCATGCTGCTGCAGGGCGAAAGCAATGCTCTGCGCAGCCAGGCTCAGGTCGCACTGCTCAGCGAGATTCTGGCGGCTCCGTTCTACCATCAGGTGCGGACAGAAAAGCAATTGGGTTACATTGTGTTCGCCACCCCCATTCAGATGAACAAAACACCGGGCATCGGTTTTATCATTCAGTCCCCGGTTGCCACGGCCACCGATCTGAAAAACGAAGTCGATGGGTTTCTTGCGCAATGGGGAGAGAAACTGAAAGCTCTGGATCAGGACAGTCTGGCACGCTACAAAAACAGTGTCGTGGCCCGCATCAGCCAACAGGAAAACACCCTGTCGAGCCGAAGCAAACGCTACTGGCGGGAACTGGACTGGGGGGAAACCGGATTTGACAGCCGTCAGAAGCTGGCTGCTGAGGTAGAAAAGCTGACTCTGGCTGATCTGGAACAGACCCTGAGTCAGTTGCAACGCAGAAAACTGACGGTCAGCAGCAACGGAAAGCGCTTCTCACAGAAGGATAGTAAAGAAAACATTGCGCAGATCTCCTCAGAACTGAAACAACTGCGCTCCTCCGGCGCGATCGTGCCTGAGGCCTGAAAGCATTAACAGGATGCGTATCTTCAGGTAATCAGAGACAGGGGGTCAGGGCTTGACCACCTGTCTCGATTTAGCCGCATCGGGCGTCTCCCCGGACGCTTCCATGCGTTCTAACTGGGCCTCGATAGGTCTGAAATAGATCGAGTCCTTAACCTCGGGTTCGGCCAGCTCTTCACACCCCTGACCGAGAATAAAGCAGCGTGCCTCCTGCTCATCCTTACCGATCTGAACAAAAATCTTATCTTCGCCCTTCAGCACCGGTTTTTTGCTCTTACCGGCCGGCACTTCATTCACTTTGGCAGGAACAAATGGCACCACCACCGGTTTCGGCAGATTACTCGGCAGATCCTCAGGCTGAACTTCCACCATCGGCTCTTTATCAAAACTGCCCCGGCGCCAGTTTTCATAAGCGGTTTCACCATCCACGGTGCCATAGAAATAGCCCTTAGGTACTGTTACCTGGTACTCGATCGGCACCTCGCTCTCCTCCTCGGCCTGCAGGCCAGGAGTAATCAACAATGATGTAAGCAGTAAAACCTTAATAGCCATCGGCAAAAGGATCATCCATCGGGTAAATAGCTTCAGCATAGACCGCCAGCTCTTCGAGAATATGCTTTTTGTTCTCATCCAGATCAGCCTGGGAGTAGAGTTCGTTCAGGCGCTGATAGAAGCGCTCCATCGTCAGATGACCGCCCTCTCCCTGCAGCAGTTTGCGCCGGCGATACTCCTCCCACTGCTGTAACTCCTCCTGACTGAGCACAGCCGGACAGTTACGTGCCTTATAGCGGAGCAGCATCTCTTCCAGCCGCGGATCCTGAAACGGCAGATCCAGCAGCGCCAGTTCTTCAGGCCCGGCATGACGAACCTGATCCATCAACTGACGATCGCTGGGCGAAAAAAAGCCCCCGCTGTAGAGCATCTGATCCGGATCAGCGTCAGATTCGAACGGGCTCTCACTGTAGATATCGGCCACCTTTTCCGCCAGACCAGTAAAACTTCGGATCATCTGCAAGTGAGTACGACAGACATCGCCATCAATCTGCATCCGGGCCGCCTCTTCTTTGTTCAGCATTCCGGCAGGTGCAATGATCGGGCATTTATTGATATGTACCTGTTTTAACGCGATCCGCGGGTCACCCTCACCGAGCTCAGCCTGCGGGGTATAGAGCAGACGACGAATCTCTTCAACCGGCAACTGCATCAAAGGTTCCGGGCTATATCGCAGATCCCATACCAGTACGCCATTTTTATTCACCGGATGCAGGGCCAGCGGAGACACCACTGCAGCATTGCCAAGGTCTGTCGGATAACGTGAAGAGATATGCAGGACCGGCTTGTGGCTCTGCGGGTCTATCAGCTTCTGAATCGCCTGTTTACTGCGATTATTCACCACATAGTTGTAAAGTTTGGGCTGCTTTTCACGCACCAGTTTCGCCATCTCAATGGTGGCATATACATCGGAAAGTGCATCGTGGGCATGGCCATGATCAATGCCATTGGCTTTGGTCAGATCCTCCAGACGTAAACTGGGTGAACCGTCCTCATACTCCGGCCAGTTAATCCCCTCAGGACGTAACGCCCGGGTCAGGCGGAGCATATCGATAATATCCCAGCGCGAGCAGTTGTTCTGCCACTCCCGGGCGTAGGGGTCGAAGAAATTCCGATAAAGACCGTAGCGGGTCACTTCATCATCAAAACGGATACTGTTGTATCCCACACCACAGGTGCCCGGCCGCGCCAGTTGTTCATGCACCAGGGCAAAAAATTCCGCCTCGCAAACCCCTTCACCCATCGCCTGCTGCGGCGTAATGCCAGTGATCAGACAAGCTTCCGGTTGCGGCAACTGATCTTCACTCGGTCGGCAGTAAAACATCACCGGCTCTTCGATAATGTTTAACTGTTCATCCGTCCTGACTCCGGCAAACTGCACCGGCCAGTCCCGCTTTGGATCAGCGCCAAAGGTTTCGTAATCATGCCAAAAGAAAGTCAGGGGCGGCTGTGCCATAAATTATCCTTGCCAAACCGGTGAATCAGAACGATATAATGTGGATGAGAGGTATCGGGCCAACCATTGTATTCAGCCCCCGACACCCCGCCCAGAGTAACATTTCAGCCAAAAGGGTTCACCCATGTTGCAACAGGACGTAACACACAAAGAATGCCCCTGTGGTTCACAGAAGCCATTTGACTACTGCTGCAAACCGATCATCGAGGGCCAGAAACCCGCACCTACTGCTGAAGCGTTAATGCGCTCCCGTTATACCGCCTTTGCTCTGGGCGCCATCGATTATCTGGTCGACACCACTGCCCCTGAAAAGCGCGGCAAAGATGATGCAGAACTCCTCGCCGATCAGGTCAAATATACCAACTGGGTCGGCCTGACTATCCTCAGCACTGAACAGGGGCAACCTTCAGATCAGACCGGCAGCGTTGAGTTTGAAGCTCACTTCGAAACCGAAGATCAGCGCGGTGTTCTGCACGAAAAATCAAACTTCCGTAAAGATGAAGGTTTCTGGGTTTATGTCGACGGGGATGTTGAGGTCCGCACCTGACCCGGCAACCATAACCCACCCGCCTCAGTATTAAAGATTTTCATCTGGCCCGGCGTTGTCATGGCAAAGCCGCGGCAGATCTCAGTTGTCACTGGCCGCACAGATTCGCAGACAGATAAATCCGCTGCAGACTGGGCCTGATACAATTCTTTCCGCTAATGTCAACGCTGTCAGCGTGATCTTTCTGAGTTAGAATGGCAAACCTTAAACGGCCCGGGCGCTCCAGCTTATATACGCCCCGCCTTTGATCTACAGGTAGATATGCTAGCTCGATTTTTAAAACCCAACTGGCAACACCCAAAACCGGATAAACGTGTCAAAGCCGTTGCCAGACTGCGCCCGACAGATGCCAAAGCGCAACCCATTCTGTCACAGCTTGCCCTTGAAGATCAGGATGAGCTGGTGCGCCTGAACGCTACAGAAAAGCTTCTTAACTTGAACCTGCTGATTAAAATCAGCAAACAGGACCCTTCTGCCAACATTCAGCAACAGGCCTTACACCGCATCAGCCAGATTCTGCTGAATCAGGAGATCGACACCTCAGCCGAAGAAAAACAGAATGCACTGGCTTCGCTGAAAGAGAGTAACTTTCTCACCCACATCGCCCTCAACAGCCGCGATGCCAGCCTGAGAGAACAGGCGATCCGGCAGTTGAACGACAACGCCAATCTGGCAGTAATCGCCGAAAAAAGTCAGCGTGCCAGCGTTCGCCTGCTGGCTGCAGAGAAGATTGACTGCCCGGAGACACTCGAGCGGCTGAGCAAACTGGCTCGCAACAAAGACAAAGGCGTGTACAAAATTGTCCGCGACAAACTGCAAGACCTGCGAAAGCAGGAAAAGCTGCAGGCGGAGTTGCAAGAGCGTATCGAAAAACTGATCAGTGCCACCGCCGATCTCAGCCGCAGTGAATTTTTCCCGTTGTATGGGGCCAAATTAAACGCTCTCGAGAATGAATGGGTGCCACTTGAGACGCAAGCAAGCCGGGAGCAGCAGCAACGCTTCAATCAGTTTCAGGTATGCTGTCAGCAACAGATCGCCGAACGTCAGGCCGAAGAACAGGCAAAACAGCAACAGATTGCCCGGGAACAGGCGTTACGCGAACAAGCCCATACGCTTTATACAGAACTCTGCGCGCTGAAAGAAAGTGCCGGCACAGCCCCGGACGAACTCAGTCAGGTTGATCAACTGGAAGCGGAGCTCACGGCACTGGAACAACAGTGGCAGGAAATGGAAGCATTCAGCACAGGGGCTGATCAGAACAGTTTCACCCGTGTCAGGAATCAACTGCTGACTCTGCTGAACAGCTTTCGCCTGTTCTTCGAGCAGCAGCAGGCAGTGATACGACAGACCGATGCACTGAGCAACCCTGAACTCAGTGGCGATCAGGCCAGAAATATGGCGAGCAAGGCTGAAAAACTGATCAACCGGATCAACTGGCCGCGACAGATCAGTAAACCTGACACGCTGAGCCGTCTGGAAAACGCACTGTCCCGTCTTCAGCAGCAGGTAGATCAGCAGCAATCCCAGACACGAAAGTTGCAGCAGGAGCTGGATCAGGAACTGAACAGCCTGAAACAGGCGATCAGCGCCGGTGAAATACGCAGCGCCGATAAGCAGATCAAACGCGCTGAACAACTCAGCAAGCGACTGAATGGTAAATTACCGGCCGAGCTGGATCAGAGAATCAAATCCCTCGGTGCTGAGCTTCAGGAGATCAGAGACTGGCAGGCCTACGCGGTCACCCCGAAGAAAGAAGCCCTGTGTGAAGCGATGGAAGCCCTCGCCGATTCGACACTGGATGTGGCAGAGCTGGCCACACAGATTAAACGCATTCAGAAAGAGTGGAAGCTGCTCGACGCTACTGATTCAGTACATTCACAACAGCTCTGGAAGCGATTCAAGAACGCCTCTGATCAGGCCTATGCGCCCTGTGATGCGCACTTTGCCGAGCAGCGCGACCTGCGCCGGCATAATCTGCAACAGCGTGAGCTGATCTGCACAAAGTTGAGCCAACTGGCTCCGCTTAATGAGGATGAACCGAACCCCGACGTCTGGAAAGCCTATGAGGAGCAACTGCGTCAGGCCAAACTCAACTGGAAAGAGCATACCCCGGTTGATCGGGCGCCCGGAAAAAAACTGCAGGCTCAGTTCGATCAGTTACTGCGCGCACTGGAACACCCTCTGAAGGCACAGCAAAAACAGAATGCCACGGCCAAACAGGCATTGATCAGTCAGGTACAGGAGCTGCTTTGTGCATCTGATCTGCAGCAGGCTACCGAACAGGTGAAACAGCTCCAGCAGGACTGGAAACTACTGGGCAGCGCTCCGCGCAATCAGGAACGCAAACTCTGGCAACAGTTCCGCGAACTCTGCAATCAGGTATTCGAACGCTACTACGACAGACGCGCAGGACATGCTGATCAGACCGGGAAGCTCAACGAACGCTGCAACGAACTGGAGCAACTTTGCAACAGCAATAGTCCTCTCAGCCTGTTACAGCAAAAACTGGCGCAGGCTCAGCAGCTCAGCGATGAGATTGATAACAACAGCCCGCTGCTTCAGCGCCTGAACCGTATCGCAACCCGTATCAGCCAGCAGCAGACAGTTCTGGCCCGATTTGAGAGCGAACCCTTCCAGCGTCAGCAGCGCAAAGCTGTTATCTGTAATCGTCTGGAAAATGCCATCCTGAATGACCAGATCGACACCGAACTGGAACAGATCCGCAACGACTGGAATCAGGAAGGCGAAGATACCGGTTCCGAGGTTGATCAGCGCTACCAGACCCTGATGCAACTGATCGAAGCCCCGGAGCAGATCCATGCGCTGCTGGAGCAACAGGAACTGCGCCTGCGCCAGCTTTGCATCCGCTTAGAGATCGCCGCCTCCCTCCCCTCCCCGGTGGAAGATCAGGCACTGCGTATGGAATACCAGATGGAGCGATTGCAGCAGGCGCTCGCCGAACAGAACCAGAGCTGTAATCTGGCGGAGATCAGAGAACTTGAATTTGAATGGCTGGGTGTGCCTTTCGCTGACCAGTTTGAACATCTTCAGGAACGTTTTCAGCAACAGTTGCAAAATCTGATCTGATTGCTGCTCTGCAGACACAAAAAAACCCGCTTGCGCGGGTTTTTTGCTTTTTGCCTTGTCCGGTCAGGACATGTGCAGACCACCGTTTACAGACAGGTCCGCACCGGTGATGTAGCCAGACTGGTCATCTGAGAGGAAGGAGCACATACGGCCAATCTCTTCAGGTGTACCGAACCGACCTACCGGAATACCGGCACAGATCTGATCCTGAATCTCCTGAGCAATCTTCGCTACCATCGCAGTTTTAATGTAGCCCGGAGACACAGTGTTTACGGTGACACCTTTACGCGCCACTTCCTGCGCCAGCGCTTTAGTGAAACCATGGATACCGGCTTTAGCGGCAGAATAGTTACACTGGCCAAACTGACCTTTCTGCGCGTTAACAGACGAGATATTGATTACACGTCCCCAGCCTTTGTCGATCATGCCATTGATCACCAGACGGGTCATATGGAACATAGAATCCAGATTGGCTGTGAGCACTTCATCCCACTGCTCCCAGCTCATCTTCTTGAACTGACCATCACGCGTGATACCCGCATTGTTGATGAGTACATCAACCGTACCACCGGTCAGTTCTTCAACGGTCGCAATACACTGAGCGCAAGACTCTGCATTGGTCACATCCCCGTAGGCTACTTCAATTTCGTAGCCATCTTTTCTCTGCTCTTCCTGCCAGGCCTTGGCTTTATCATGGTTGCCACCGCTGTTGTAACCCGCTACCACTTTAAAACCTTCATCCGCCAGAGACCGGCAGATTGCTGTGCCCAGACCACCGGTACCACCAGTCACGAGTGCAATTTTCTGACTCATGCTCACATCCCCTTTATAAATCTATGTTGTTTGTGGGTTCTAATATTTTTTATTATCTTCTCGGTCAATTTCCTTGGCCTACCTCGATCATAATGCCATCTCCAACGGGAGATTAATATGACTTTGGTTGAAGAGGTCTCAGGGTAAAGCCGGGTCGTGAAAATATAATGACAGTGATATCGGTATTACCGGTTTGCTGCAACGCAAAATCAGAGCTTTGCAAGAAAGCGCTGCATCAACCACCAGGCAACACCGGCAATGAGCAGATTTGCCACCACTAAAGCTGCAAACATGCCTTGTAAACCAGCAAGTTGGGAGCCAAGCAAGGCCAGTGGAAGGGAGAACACGAACAGCCGCATAATGCTGATCCGCATCGCACGCATCGGCTGATGCAGTGCATTAAAACTGGAAGCGGTCAGAAAGGTCACGGCCTGAAAACCGAAACCGGCAGGCAGAATAAAAATCCACAAAATAATTAGGGTTTGTACCGCTTCGGTACTACTGAACGCTGCTGCGACCTGTTCTGAGGCGATCATCAACAGACCAAAAACCAGTAATTGCCAGACCAGAGAGAAGCCAACGACCAGCCGGTAAGCCGCCCTGACCCGCGCTACCTGACCGGCACCAAAGTTCTGACTGATAAACGGAGGCAGGGTCATCGACAACGCCAGACAGACCAGCAGTGAAAGTGATTCTATACGATTACCCACACCAAAGGCCGCCACCGCTTCGGGGCCGTGTCGGGCTACCAGATAGGTGAGTACCGCCTGAGCAACCGGCGTCATCATATTGGAAAACGCGGCAGGCAATCCAATCTTCATCACACTGGAAAAATGCCCCATGATCCGATCGGGCACAAATGCCTGCACACGCAGCAGGCGCTTTTTATGAAACAACAGATAGAACGCAACCAGCGTGGTGAAGCTCCAGGCAATAATGCTGGCAATAGCCGCCCCTTTAATCCCCAGCCCGGGCACCGGCCCATAACCAAAGATCAGCAGCGGGTCGAGGGCAAGGTTAAGCAACGAAGACCCTGCCATCAGCAGCGCCGGGGTTTTGGTATCGCCACTGGCCCGCATGCAGGAATTGGAGACCATATTGATCACCAGAAAAACTGAGCCCACCAGCCAGTACCGCATATAATCCTGAATCAGCGGCATCAGTTCCGGGGCAGCCCCCAGCAACCGGAATACCGGATCAACCAGAAACTGTAACAGGATTGAGATCAGCACAATCATGACCGCAATCGCCAGCAGATTATCGCTCGCCAGTGCTGCCGCTTCCTCCTCCCGACCAGCTCCCAGCAGCCGCGCCAATGTTGCAGAGGTGCCGATCCCCAGCCCGATGGCCAGACTGATCACGGTAAAGCAGACCGGAAAGGTAAAACCCAGAGCCGCCAGTGCATCGGTCCCCAGACGACTGACAAAATAGAGATCCGCCAGATTGAACAGCATCAGACTGACAATGCCCAGCATCATCGGGATCGTCAGACGTATCAGAAGAGAACGGATATCACCCGCGAGCATATCGGGACGTGGCATAGGACACCAGGGAAAAGAAGGATCATCTATCCTACTGTATCCACCGCCGGAAACAAACGCCGATCAAAACAACGCTGTGTTGCGCGGTGTGGCGTTACAGGGTGATCGCCTGAGCCTGAACCACCTCTGCCTCCTGCAGATCACAGACGCCACTCTCCTCATCACACAGAGGCAGCACAACCAGATGATCAAGCTCGATGCTGATACCAAGGTTTTCACCCACATCATGATCGTGGTGGCAGGCGGTAATACAGGGCAGTACCTCACCATTTTCCAGTTGGACATGGTACAGATAGTGCGAACCCCGGAACCATTTACTGACGATCTTACCTGTCAGCGGACTCTCCTCCGCATGCTGGATATCATCAGGGCGAATCAGCAGCTCAACCGGGGTTCCCGGAGCGTAATTGATCGGTTCATCACCCACCAGGCAGCCCAGAGCTGACTCGACTGAGTACTCATCTTTAATGGTCGCCTTCAGGAATTCACCCAAGCCTATAAAGTCGGCCACAAAGCGGGTTTTCGGTTCGTGATAAATATTAAACGCGGTACCCCACTGCTGGATTACGCCCTGCTGCATCACGGCGATCTTGTCGGCCATGGCAAAGGCCTCCATCTGATCATGGGTCACCAGAATCGCACTCATCTTCTCCTGTTTGAGGATGTCACGAATTTCAGGGACCAGTTTTTCCCGCAGATTAGCATCCAGACCAGAGAACGGCTCATCCAGTAACAGCAGCTCCGGCTTGGGCGCGATCGCCCGGGCCAGAGCAATTCGCTGCTGCTGCCCGCCAGAGAGCGAGTGCGGATAACGCTTTTCCACACCCGGTAAACCCACCAGCTCCAGAAGCTCAGCGATACGTGTCTGCTGCGCCTGCCGGCTCCAGCTACGAATGCCAAACGCAATATTCTCGGCAATGGTCAGATGGGGGAACAGGGCAATATCCTGAAACACCATACCGATCTTACGCTGTTCTGTCGGCAGATTAAGTTCCGGGCCTGAGAGCTGACGGCCCTGCATGGTGATTGAACCGGCACGCACCGGTTCAAACCCGGCAATCGCACGCAACAGCGTAGATTTACCGCAACCACTCGGGCCCAGCAGGCAACCGATCTCGCCTTCCGTCAGCGTCAGGCTGACATTACGTACAATATCTTCCGCGCCGTAGGCCAGACAGACCTGATCAATATTCAGGTGAGGTGTAGTATTCATAGGCTCAACTTCCCGCACGCCCTTTTGAGATAGAACGGCTCAACAGAATAACCGGTAATAAACCGACCACAACGATCAGCAGTGACGCAGGCGCTGCATCGACCAGCCGCTCATCCGATGCCAGTTCGAACGCCCGTACCGCCAGGGTGTTAAAATTGAAAGGTCGCAGAATCAGCGTCGCCGGGAGCTCTTTCAGCACATCCACAAACACAATCAGCAGTGCTGTCAGTACGGAGCTTCGCATCAGCGGCACATGAATCTGGCGTAACACCTGCATCGGCGAACAACCCAGCGTCCGGGCCGCACCATCAAGGCTGGGTTTAATCTTATCCAGACCACTCTGTACAGCGCCGAGCGATACCGCAAGAAAGCGAACCGTATAAGCAAACAACAATGCAACCAGAGTCCCGGAAAGAATCAGGCCCAGATCGATACCCAGACCGGTTCGCGCCAGATCGATCAGACGATGATCCATCCAGGCAAACGGGATAATCACCCCCACCGCGATGATTGTACCCGGCAAAGCATAACCCATACCCGCCGTGGCAACGGAAATGCGTACCGCCGGACTCGGCTTAAGGCGTTTGGCATAGGCCAGAAGCAATGCAAAACCCACCGCAATAAGCGCAGCCAGAAACGCCAGATAAAACGAATTCCAGGCCAGACTGAGAAACGCCCCGTCGCTCAGATCAGCCTGAGTAAAACTCCAGTAGGCAAGCTGCCCTGCCGGAATCAGAAAGCCAAACAGTACCGGTACCAGACAGATCAGAAAGGCCACAACCGCTTTCATTCCGGTCAACTCAATCAGTTTCGCTTTGGCTTTAAATTCTGCAGAGGAATGATAGCGGGCTTTGCGGCGGGAGTATTTTTCAACCAGCACCAGTAAAGCGACAAAGCCTAGCAGGAAAGCAGCCAGTTGCGAGGCTGCCGCTGAATCACCAAAGCCATAGAAGGTGCGGAAAATTCCGGTGGTAAAGGTATTCACCCCGAAATACTGAACCGTGCCGTAATCGGCCAGCGTCTCCATCAGCGCCAGTGTCAGTCCGGCAATAATCGCCGGCCGTGCCAGAGGCAACGCCAACCGAAACAGACCCTGCCACTGGTTATAACCGAGGGTGCGACTGACCTCCAGTGTGCTCGCGGACTGCTCCAGAAAAGCCGCCCGGCTGAGCAGATAAACATAGGGATAAAGCACCAGCGCCAGCATCAGAATCGCGCCCCCCAGAGAGCGCACTTCAAAAAACCAATACTCGCCATACCCAAGGCCAGTCAGATCCCGAATCAGGGTCTGCACAGGCCCTGCATAATCAAGCAGCCCCGTGTAGGTATAGGCAATGATGTAAGCCGGAACCGCCAACGGTAGCAACAGGGCCCAGGTAAAGATGCGTCGCCCGGGGAAATCACAGACACTCGTCAGCCAGGCACTGGGGATCCCCAGCAGCAATACACCACCGCCAACCCCCAGCATCAGCAACAGTGAGTTGCTGATGTAATCCAGCAGAACCGTCTGATAGAGGTGTGAGAACAGTTCAACCGAACCACTGAAAACAAACCCGGCAATCACCACAATGGGCAACATCAGCAGAATCGCAACCAGCAGCGAGCCTGTGCTCAGCCAGTCTATTTTCTTTTCAGTGGTGGATAGATTCACTACAACAGTTCATCAGCAATTAACACGGAAACGCCCGCAGATAACCTGCAGGCGCATAGAGTCGGGTATTCTAGCAGGTTATGTGAATAACCTGACAGACCTACCGGTTACTTCCAGCCGGCGCGGTCCATAAGTTCAACGGCCGCCCGATTGTTATCACCCAGTTTACTCAGGACAATATCATCCGCCTTGAACTGACCCAGACCGGACAGTGTATCGGAGATTTTTGCGCCCTCAACAACCGGGTACTCATTATTAACCTCTGCGTACCAGGCCTGAGACTCATCCGAAGCCATAAACTCCATCAGCTTGATCGCATTGTCCACGTTACGCGCGTGTTTGGTCACCCCCACACCGCTGACATTCATATGCACACCACGGTCATCCTGATTTGGCCAGAAAACCCCTAACTTGCCGGCAACAGCCTGCAGATCAGGCTTGTTACTGTTGAGCAAACGGCCAAAGTAATAAGTATTCGCAATCGCCAGATCACAGACACCTGCGGCTGCAGCTTTTAACTGGTCAGTATCACCACCGGCAGGCGGCTTGGCGAAATTTGCCACCAGACCTTTAGCCCAGGCTTCGGTTTTTTCCACACCGCTGGCATCAATCATCGATGCGACCAGAGACTGGTTATAAATATTGTTGGAAGAGCGGATGCAGATGCGCCCTTTCCACTTTGGATCAGCCAGATCTTCGTAGCTGGAGAGCTCAGACGGGTCTACTTTGCCCTTTACATAAAAGATTGTACGCGCCCGCTGGGACATGCCGTACCAGTAACCATCGGCATCGCGCAGGCTGGTTGGTATACGTTGTGTCAGCGTATCACTGCCGGAAACCTGCAGGACACCCGCTTCTTTGGCACGATGAAGACGACCGGCATCAACCGTGACAAACAGATCCGCCGGACTGGCACTGCCTTCGACCTCAAGACGTTTCAACAGAGCGTCAGCCTTACCGGTTACCAGATTCACTGTAATACCGGTCTGCTCGCTGAAACGGTCCAGCAGGGGTTTAATCAGAGCCTCTTTACGCGCCGAATACACATTGACCATACCATCAGCAGCAAAAGCATTGACCGGGAGTGCGGTAGAAATCGATACGGCCGCGACCAGACCCAGCTTAGCGAAAAATGTACTCAGTGATCTTTTCTTCATTGCATGGATTCCAAAATCAGACTTTGTTCAACAAATACGGTATTAAGAATAGAATCATAAACGATAACCGTTATCATTGATACAGATCTATTTAATTAATCATTAGCTGTTGTGCCCGAGCCCTGACGCCTGATCAGCATCCGCCAGAGGAGCCGGAAAGGCCCCCAGTAGAGCTGCCACAGAGACTGCTCCCCGGGCGTTACCCGATGCGATAAACCAAACGCCAGTTGTTGCCCTTTTTCCGATAAAACCAGCGTCCCCCATAACCGGTCCCAGAGCGCCAGTACAACCCCGTAATTTTTATCGAAATGTTGCGGATCAGTGGAATGATGAATCTGATGCTGGGCAGGCGATATTAACCACTTCTCAACATAACGCCCGTATCTCAGCCCTACATGTGAGTGGCGCAGATTCGACCCTGACAGGTTAAACAGCAGTGTAAACAGCGCGGCCCCCATAAAAGTAATGAGATCAGCCCTTTCGCCAAAGAAAAAGACAAACAGCGCTATCGAAACCGCCTGTACCAGTGTTGAACGTAAAGAAAACAGAATCCCTTCAACCGGATGGGTACGGAACACGGTTATCGGTGTCAGGGTGCGGGCTGAGTGATGTACCTGATGAAACGCCCACAGCGCCGGCACCTCATGCAGCAGCTTATGCAGGTAAAAACGGGAGAAGTCGTCCAGCAGGAAGAGACACAGGGTGAACAACCCCGCCACACAAACCGCAGGCCACCCGGCTCCGATGACAGGACGGTAACCAAACCACTCATACAGTGAGAGAAACAGCCAGTTTGCCAGAGTGAGCTGAGTGAGGAGCAAAGGCGCCAGCAGGAGAAAAGACAAACGGTTAATCAGAAACAGCGCGTAGTCAGCCCTGGCGGATGCTGACCACCAGACCTGCCGACGAAACAGGGCCTTAAGGGTCTCACGGCTTGAGGTTCGGTTCTGCCATTTCAGCCAGCAGAAACCGATCAGCAGTGCTGCCAGCAAATATCCCCAGAACACCCGTTTTCGCGGATCTGAAAAAGCTGTCCACAAATCCTGAAAGAAAGCGCTATATAAGTCGTACACTTTTGTACACTAAAGCCCCAAAAGAAAAAGCCGGCACTGTAAAAAGTCCCGGCTTTTATTATGTTACAACCAGTTATCAGTCGTTCTCTGCACTGGCACCGCTGCCCAGCTTTTCAGCCAGTACGCCCATCTCGGCCAGAAGGTCATTGTTACGTGCCTCAACAGCAAAGGTATCCAGCATCAGTTGCTGAACCTTGAGCATATTCAGCATGTATTCTTTCATGCTGACAGAACCGGACTGAATGTAGTTACCCTTGTCATCAATACCGGTGATCTGGGTATTACCCAGCAGTACCGGGCTGAAACCGATCAGGCGATTCAGTTGAACACCGGTCGCTCCCAGATTTTTCTTACCTGTCTGCAACGCCAGAGCAAAGCCCTTCATCTCTGCCCAGTGTTTCGCGTACTTGCGGAACGCAGGACCCACATCACCGTTACCTTCAATCAGGGTTTCCAGCGCCTGAAGATCCTTGTAAGTGGAACCGGCATACTTGAACACGGCTTCTGCGATTACCTTTTCCCAGTTGGTCGCAATAATATCAGCGTAACCCTTCAGCTTGTTTCGCTGGCTGTCACTGAGCGCTTCGCCTTTAGCATCTGCCAGTAACTGACGGCCGTCGACAAATGCCTGAACGATGGTATGCAGGTAGTTGGTTTTTCCACCTTTATCGAAGCCGGCAGCGTAATAAGCGTGAGCATAGGTCATCTCATTATACAAAGACACTTTGCCATCTTTATTCAGATCAGCAAGCGCCAGAGCTTCCGGCTTCTGCTTAGCAACCTGATAAACCTGCTTTGCCGTCAGATTAAGGCTGTTAGCCTGAGCGCCGAAGTAACCAAACGCCTCGTCCCAGACATGTTCTTTACCGGTATAGGCGGCACCTTTTTTGTAAGGCTGGTTATTAGGCTTGGTGCCGGCTTCCAGTTTTTCATCCAGATAGTTATCTACTGCCTGATTGTAAAAAACCGCGCCCATCGCAAATTTAGAGATTAGCTGGGTGTAATCAAGACCGCTCAGCGGGTCATAACCTTTGTTCGCGGAAGAAGCCTTGTCGATCATAAAGGTCAGCACTTCCTGACCCGTCATATTGCCAGGCCAGCCAGGCACAACACCCTGATAGGTTTTGCCTGAGAGGTTTTTCTTTTTCGACAGTTGATCAACCTGATCCTGCGCTACGGGGAAGCCCTCTTTGGAAACCGGCGCGAGAATTTTTCTGCCCGCTTCTTCGCCCTGATAATAAGCCATTAACTGTGCTTTAAGCTCTGGGTTTGCCTGACCATTGCCCTTGGACGCCAGCTTTTTCAGCGAGGTATGCAACACCTGGCGCGCGGCCTGACCAGTGTATGAAACCGAGTGCTTCGCATCACCCTGATAATCTTTCACAGTTACCGGAAAATCCGCATAGTTCTGAGCCGCATGAGCGCCCAGCGTCGTTACCATGGCCATGGCGGAAACAAGAAGCTTAATCTTCACCGAGATCCCCTTTCATCAGGTTTTGAATTTATTGTCAGGTGGAAATTATCACAACAATAAAGAGAACGCTACAGATAAACATTCTCATTTAGATCTATATCAATATTTATCTAAACGGATTTGGCGAAGACAAAACCACAGGATAAAATCCCCTATCCCTCTGACAGGCTTCGCTCTTATGAATCTTATTCTGCTGTTTCCTTCCGACTTTATCAGCCCGAACAGGGTTAAACTGAGGGATCGGAGGTTTCAGCACATACGCAGCATCCATCAACCCGAACCGGGGCAGGAGCTCAAAGTCGGGCTGCTCGAAGGTGAGATGGGCACCGGTCTGGTCACCGATCTGAACCATGAATCGATCACGCTGGATGTGAAGCTGACGGATGCTCCTCCGCAGGCCTTGCCTCTGAACCTGATTTTAGCGCTGCCACGCCCAAAGATGCTGAAACGTATTCTGCAGACGGTGGCCACGATGGGGGTTAAAGAGCTGTACCTGATCAATTCTTACCGGGTCGATAAAAGCTACTGGGGCACGCCGATTCTGGACCGACAGCTTGAAGAACAGCTTCATCTTGGGCTGGAGCAGGCAGGCGACACCCGGATGCCTAATGTCTATCTGCGCAAGCGATTTAAACCCTTTGTCGAAGATGAACTGCCCACTATCAGCCAGAACACCCGGGCACTGGTAGCCCACCCCTATCATGCACAGAGCTGCCCGGCGGCAGCCGCAACAGCCACCACACTGGCGATTGGCCCAGAGGGGGGATTCATCCCTTACGAGGTGGAAAAGCTGCAACAGTGCGGGTTTACACCGGTGCATCTCGGCCCCCGTATTCTCAGGGTCGAAACGGCAGTGCCAGCTCTGCTGTCGAGGCTTTTCCCGGTCTGACTATTTGCTCAGCCCGTCCAGATAGCGCTGCCAGTCAAAGCATGGGCCCGGGTCGGTTTTACGCCCCGGCGCTATATCAGAATGACCGGTAATTCTCTGTCTGGTGATGGCCGGATAAAGCTGTTGAATCTGTTGTGTCAGAGCAACCAGTGCCGCATATTGCTGATCGGTAAAAAGCTCGGTATCACAGCCCTCCAGCTCAATCCCAATCGAGAAATCATTGCAGGCCTCCCGCCCGTCAAAGCAGGAAACACCCGCATGCCAGGCTCTGCAGGCAAGGGGCACAAACTGGGAAACCGAGCCATCACGCTCAATCAAAAGATGTGCAGAGACCTGAAGCTGATGAATTTCAGCAAAATAGGGATGATCTTCGACCGGGAGTTGATTCTGAAAAAAACGCTGCACATAGCCACCACCATACTCTCCCGGTGGCAGACTGATATTGTGAATCACCAGAAGAGAAACCTCTTCCGCTTCTGGCCGCTGATTACAATTAGGCGAAGGCACCACCTCCACCCCATCAAGCCATTGCGCTGCAGCAATCTCCATCAAGCCTGTTCTCCATCTACCCTAGTCTGGCCAATTTCGCTAAAATTGCGGCTTTATTTTAACAGAGGCTGGCGCTGAACCCACCTGCGCTAACCCATTCAAGACAGGATACGTTATGTTAACCCGCGCAGATATTCAGTCGCTTATCCCCGAAGCTGTTCGCCTGGCCCTGCAGGAGGATGTTGGCAGCGGCGATATCACCGCCCAGCTCATTCCGGTGGAGCAGCGCGCCACAGCCCGGGTGATCAGCCGACAGGACGCCACCATCTGCGGTGTAGACTGGGTCAATGAAGTGTTTCGTCAGGTTGATCCTGAACTCTCCCTTGAATGGCAGGTAGACGACGGTGATCAGGTCAGCCGCGATCAGGTGCTGTTCTATGCCCGCGGCTCCGCCCGCAATCTGCTGACCGCAGAACGTGCTGCGCTCAATTTTCTGCAGACCCTCTCCGGCACAGCCACACTGAGCCAGGCTTATGCCGACAAAGTTGCCGGCACGCCGGTAAAGCTGCTGGATACGCGTAAAACCCTGCCCGGCCTGCGCTTTGCTCAGAAGTACGCCGTCACCTGCGGCGGCTGCTTTAACCACCGTATCGGCCTGTTCGACGCCTTCCTGATCAAGGAAAACCACATTATGGCCTGTGGCGGAATCGAAGCCGCTATTGCTACCGCTAAAAGCAACGAGCCCGGCAAGCCGGTAGAAGTCGAAGTGGAAACCATGACTGAGCTGCGTCAGGCGCTGAATGCAGGTGCCGACATTATCATGCTGGATAACTTTACACTGGAAGCGATGCGTGAAGCCGTAGAGATCACGCGGGGTATCGCCAAACTTGAGGCTTCCGGCGGCATCACCGACGCCACCCTACGTCCGATTGCCGAAACGGGTGTGGATTACATATCAATCGGCGCCCTGACTAAACACTGTCAGGCGGTTGATCTGTCTATGCGACTAATTGACGAGAAATAAACCACAAAACACCGGCCTGCAGGAGGCCGGTCTCCGACCGATAATATCCCGGATTCTGCCAAACCCTCGCGCCGGGACGGCGTTCCTACCGGCAGCTATCCGCAGCTAACTGCTTCCAGTCATCCTCTTTCTGAATTTTCACCACATCATAGATCTCTACAACCGTGGTGAAAATCCCTTTGCTTTTTAACACGTTACAGGCTTTAGCCGCGGCTTGATGCGGATTAACCTGCCCGGCAATCACACCAATGGCCAGCACCGAATCATCCTGCCACCAGACCGGACGCGCCGGAAATTCAGGCAGTTCCAGCAGTGCATTTTCAACCGCACTTTTCTGCTGCGGGGTTAACCGCTCTGTAGAGTTAGCGATATACCAGGTAACACCGACACAGGCGGCGATAAGAAGGATAATTATGGTTCGTTTCATTAACGGACGGACTCGAATCTGCTTGTTGGGGTAACGGTACTGTAAAATTGGCGATAAAAAAGGGCCACATTATAGTGGCCCTTTTTCCATATCAACTAACTAAAGGTATTAGTGTGGGCAACGAGCTGCATCAATACCTGTAGTGCATGCGTAAGTCCATGAAAGACTACCTGAAGCAGACTCTGTAGCACTAAAGGTCATAGTATCCGCACCCGCTGTCGGATCTACTTCACCACCTCCTGTAGCTGTAACTGTTGCAGTGTACACAGCATTAGATGCAACAGCACTGGTCTGAACAAGAGCCATTGAAAGATGGGAACCTACCAACGGTGTAGAAACACCTGCTGATGCCCAAGCATTGGTCAGAGAACCGGTTTCAGAAAACCATTCCTCTATAACAATCTTATTTTGCCCCCACAGGGAACCAGACTCAGACAGAGTCGAACGGATCGTGTAGTTCTGGTATGCAGGCAGTGCAATGGCAGCCAGAATACCGATGATCGCTACCACGATCATCAATTCAATCAGGGTAAAACCTTGTTGTTTTTTCATTTTTAATTCTCCAGCGAATAGTTTTACTTGGCAGCAACCAAGTCCTTTGATTGTAGCGTATTTTTGATGACACGCCAGTGACCCGTAAAAAATTTACTCTGGCAAAGAGTATAGTCCGCATTTTCAAATAGTCATGCAAATGCTATTTTACCCCTAACAAGCGTTTTACCTATGTTTGTAGTCGTTTTTAAGGGATTAATACCTTGCAGTCACGTCAACCACTCAGCGGCCTCGCTAAAAGGCTCGTCAACGAAGGGGTCTGTTCTGCCGAAGTCGCAGCGGACGCTGCCCAGCAGTGCCGCGATAAACAGCAGACCTTTATCTCCTATGTGATTGAGCAGCGTCTGGTCAGCGCCTACCGCGCAGCCGCAGCAGCGTCGGAGGAGTTCGGCATCCCTCTGCTGGATCTGGATGCACTGGATATGAGCAGCCTCCCTCAGGGGCTGATCAATGAAACCCTGATTACCAAACACCATGCGCTGCCCTTGCAAAAGCGCGATAACCGACTGTTTGTGGCCATTTCTGACCCGACAAACATTCAGGCGCTGGATGAATTCAAGTTTCAGAGCGGGATCACCACCGAGGCAGTGATTGTCGAAGAAGACAAACTCACCCGGGCGATTGAATCCTTTCTGGATAATCAGGGCTCTGCTCTGGACGACCTGGAAGACAGCGATCTTGATAATCTGGAGATCGATGATGCCACTCCCGGTGAGCAGGAAGATGATAGCGGTGAAGATGCCGCCAACGATGCGCCGATCGTCCGCTTCGTTAACAAGATACTTCTCGACTCGATTAAAAACGGCGCCTCGGATATCCACTTCGAGCCCTATGAGAAAAGTTACCGTATCCGTAGTCGTATCGATGGCATCCTGCAGGAGGTTGCCAAACCTCCTTCTAATCTGGCGTCGCGTCTTTCGGCACGCCTGAAGGTTATGTCACAGATGGATATATCAGAACGACGCCTCCCGCAGGATGGTCGTATAAAGATGAAAATATCCAAAAATCGCGCCATCGATTTCCGTGTTAACACCCTCCCCACCCTGTGGGGGGAGAAGATCGTGCTGCGTATCCTCGACCCCAGCAGCGCTAAGATGGGCATTGAGGCGCTGGGCTTTGAGCCTTTCCAGAAAGATCTGTATATGACGACCCTGCACAAGCCACAGGGAATGATTCTGGTAACCGGCCCTACCGGTAGCGGTAAAACCGTGAGTCTGTATACCGGCCTGAACATACTGAATACCGAGGAGCGAAACATCTCGACCGCAGAAGACCCGGTAGAGATAAACCTCGAGGGGATCAATCAGGTTCACGTGCACGCCAAAGTCGGCCTTACCTTTGCTGAAGCCCTGCGTGCCTTCTTGCGACAGGATCCTGACGTAGTCATGGTGGGTGAGATCCGGGATCTGGAAACCGCCGAAATTGCGATCAAAGCGGCCCAGACCGGGCACATGGTACTCTCCACCCTGCACACCAACAGTGCACCGGAAACCCTGACCCGACTGCGCAACATGGGTGTACCGGCCTTCAATATCGCCACCTCAGTCAGCCTGATTATTGCCCAGCGTCTGGGGCGCCGTCTCTGCGAAGGTTGCAAAAAGCCCCTTCAGTTGCCCGAAACCACACTGCGTGAAGAGGGATTCTCGGAAGAGCAGATCAAAGAACTGAATCTGTTCGAAGCCAACAAAGAGGGCTGCAACAAGTGCAACCGAGGCTACAAAGGCCGGGTAGGTATCTACGAGATGCTGCCGATGAGCCAGGAAGTGGCTGAAGTAATCATGGAGAACGGTACCTCTTTGGATATACTTAAGGTGGCCGAACAACAAAATTTCCAGACATTAAGACGTTCCGGGCTGAAAAAAGTAGCCGAAGGGGTTACCAGTCTGGAAGAGATGAACCGCGTAATCAAAATCTGATACGGGAAGTTAGAAAATGCCGAAAGAAGCCAAACTGCAGACGTTTTCCTGGCAGGGCAAGGATAAAAATGGCAACAAAAGTAAAGGTAAGCTTGACGCTGAAAGCCTCTCTGTTGCCAAAGCACAATTGCGCAAACAGGGCATTATTTCTCCCAAAGTCAGCAAAGAGATTGAGATTGGCTTTTTAAGCAGCAAAAATAAGCCGATTAAACCTGTGGATATCGCTTTTTTCACCCGACAGATGGCGACCATGCTCAAATCCGGTGTACCGCTGATGCAAGGACTGGATATCACTGCAGGCGGCATGGATAAACAAAAGCTCAAAGAGATGGTTTATGCCATTAAAAATGATGTAAACAGCGGCCTCGACTTTTCGACATCCCTGACCAAGTATCCCGAACATTTTGATGATCTCTACTGTAATCTGGTTCATGCAGGCGAGCAGTCGGGTGCTCTTGAGCAGATGCTCGATCGAATTGCGACCTATAAAGAGAAGCTGGAGACTCTCAAAGGTAAAATCAAAAAAGCATTGACCTACCCTACCGCTGTTATTGTGGTGGGCTTGATTGTGTCGGCTATATTGCTGGTCAAAGTGGTCCCACAGTTCGAGATGGTATTCAAGAACTTCGGTGCCGACCTGCCCGCATTTACGATGTTTGTTGTCGGTCTGTCTGAAGTCGCACAGGAGTGGTGGTGGGTAGCCCTGCTTAGTATTGCAGCAGCCGGCGTTTCTTTCAGTAAAGCCAGAGCCCGATCCCAGAAATTCAGTGACTCGGTTGATCGTTTCATGCTGAAAATACCAGTAATCGGCAAAATTCTGCAAGACGCTTCCGTGGCTCGATTTTCGCGTACACTGGCCACTACCTTTGCCGCAGGTGTGCCTTTGGTCAATGCTCTTGAGTCAGCCGCGGGCGCCTCTGGTAACGCCCTCTATCGGGATGCGATTCTGCAGATCCGGAATGGGGTATCCACCGGTCAGTCATTACAAAATGCCATCAATATGACCGGCATTTTCCCCAACATGGCTGTACAGATGATCTCCATTGGTGAGGAAGCCGGCTCTCTGGAGATGATGCTGGAAAAAGTCGCCGACTTCTATGAAGAGCAGGTGGATAACGCGGTTGATAACCTCTCCAGCCTGCTGGAACCGCTGATCATGGTCGTACTGGGCGTACTGGTTGGCGGTCTGGTAGTTGCTATGTACCTGCCTATATTCCAGTTGGGTAACGTCGTTTAAGTTAGCTCGAACTTTATGCCTCTACTAATAACAGACCCTCTCTGGGCAGCAGGCCTGATTTTCCTGCTCTCTCTCTGCGTGGGTAGTTTCCTGAATGTGGTGATCCACCGTCTGCCAATTATCATGGAACGGGAGTGGGCATTGATGTGCTCGCCGGAGCAGCCACTCACGCCTGCAACCTATAACCTGTCGCTCCCTGCATCATCCTGCCCGGGGTGTGGACATAAGATCCGCTGGTATGAAAATATCCCCCTACTCAGTTACGCCTGGCTGAGAGGCCGCTGCTCCGGCTGCAGGACGCCGATCTCTCTGCGCTACCCCTTTGTCGAATTGCTGACCGGGTGCAGCTCTGCGTATGTGGTTTACCTGTTCGGGCTCAACCCTGCAGGGCTCACTCTGGTGCTGCTGACATGGGGGCTGATCTGTTTGCTCTTTATCGATCTGGATCACCAGCTTCTGCCCGACCGAATCACTCTGCCCCTGCTCTGGCTGGGCTTATTAGCCAACAGCTTTAACCTGTTTACTTCTCTTGAGAATGCGGTTTACGGGGCTATGGCGGGTTATTTGACCCTTTGGGGTGTTTACTGGGCGTTTAAACTGCTCACCGGTAAGGAGGGCATGGGTTACGGAGATTTTAAACTCCTGGCTGCGCTGGGCGCCTGGGCGGGTATTGGCCAACTGCCCTTTATTATCCTGATGAGTTCACTGGTCGGAGCCATCTTCGGTATCGGCATGATGCTGTTACGTAACCACCAAAGCCAAACCCCGATTCCATTTGGCCCCTACCTGGCCATCGCCGGATGGATCGCGCTGCTCTGGGGCGACCATATCACTAGTCTCTATCTTCAGTTTCTGGCGGTGTAATCATGCTGATCGCAGGTGTCACCGGTGGAATCGGTAGCGGAAAGTCAGCGGCAACTGACTTTCTCGCGGCTAAGGGCGTAAAGGTCGTTGATGCAGATATTGCTGCCCGTGAAGTTGTTCAGCCTGGAGAGCCGGCCCTGCAAGCGATCGCTGATCATTTCGGAACCGAACTTCTTCAACCCGACGGTTCCCTGGATCGCGCCGCCCTTCGAAAACATATCTTTGCCGATGAAAGTGCCCGTCAGTGGCTGGAGCAACTCCTGCACCCTCTGATCCGGCAGCGCATCATTAAGCAACTCAGTGAAGCTGAGGGCAGCTACGCAGTGCTGGCATCACCACTGCTCTTGGAAACTGATCAGAAACAGTTAACCCAACACGTCGTTGTCATTGATGTTCCTGAAGAGGTTCAGTTAGCTCGCACTATGCAGCGGGATAATAACAATGAACAACAGGTGAGAGCGATTATTGCTGCACAGATGCCGCGACAGCAGCGCCTGCAACAGGCTGACAGCGTTATCTACAACGACAGAGATCTGGCTTACCTGCATCAACAGCTCGAGCAACTTCATGCTAAACTGATCAGGATTTCCAACAAGAGCGAACTATGAGCAAGCCAAGCATTAAATGCCCGACCTGCGAAAAACAGCAGGTCTGGGACAGCAACAACCCCCACCGCCCTTTCTGCAGTGAGCGCTGCAAACTGATTGATTTGGGCGCCTGGGCGAATGAGGAATATACAATTCCGGAGAGTAAATCGGTCAGCGAGTTCAGCAGCGCTGAGCTGGAAGAACAGACCGACCGGGATCAACCGGTTCCTCCAACCATGCACTGATCATCGCCAGGCGCTGATCCCTGCAATTCCCTGAGCACCAGCCTCTCGCGCTCGCGCACAATCTTCAGGCTTGACGCCACCCAGCGCATACACCGGTAACCGGCAGGCTTTAACCCATTCAGAGAACATCGCCCAACCAAGCGGTTCAGCATCCGGGTGAGAAGAGGTTTTTGCCACCGGGGACAGGGTAATAAATTCCACACCTTTTTCCTGCGCCTGCAGTACCTCTTCAGGATCGTGACAGGAAGCGCTCAACCAGCGACCCGTAAATTCAACTCGGCTGTTCAAGTGTCGCAAACGTTCTGAAGACAGGTGCAACGCATCCACAGACCACTGCTTCGCAAGCTCAAGCGTACCGTTCAGGATCAGCATACACCCCTTCGAACGACACAACTCCAGCAGTGCATCCCATTGCCCTTTAAACTCACCGGAAGCTGCAGAGAGCGCCTGGCAGCGTAGCATCAGAGCCTCTGCCCCGGCCGCTATCATAGTGTCGGCGTATTCAAGCCACTGATCAGGCTCAAGATCATAAGGCGTAATGGCGATAGTGCGTGGTAACAGGCAGGCATTCAGAATCGGCTGATTCGCCGCCGGAAACTGATGCTGCTCCAGTTCAGCAGGTGTCACCCACTTGACCGGCTGCCCTTCACGCCCCCAGGCTTCACCGCGAAAACGGTCAACCTCATATACATCCAGCAACACTGATTTGTCCGGGTACTGATAAGGCACACGGATCAAAGGATGTGCGGCCAGCACCTCTATACCCAATTCCTCCTGAAGCTCTCGCCCCAGAGCACTGAGTACAGACTCACCGGTTTCTACCTTACCGCCGGGAAACTCCCAAAAACCGCCCTGATGTTTATCATCAGGCCGTCTGGCAATCAGGATATTCCCGGCGCCATCCCGGATAACCGCAGCCGCTACGTGAACCGTTTTGCTGCTCATCAGCTACGGTAATCCGCATTGATACTGACATACTCCTGAGACAGATCGGTGGTCCATACTGTTTCGACCACATCACCCCGATTCAGAACCACCCGGATCAGAATCTCTTCCTGATCCATCACTGCCTGCCCTGCGGACTCAGTGTAATTTGCATCCCGCCCGCCGTTGCTGACAATGCAGACATCACCCAGATAGATCTGCAAGGTATCCAGATCCAGATCCGGAATCCCGGCACGCCCGACGACTGCCAGAATCCGGCCCCAGTTGGGATCCGAGGCAAACAGTGCGGTTTTAACCAGCGGAGAGTGGGCAATATCGAAAGCGGTTTTCAGCGCCTCATCCTGAGTCGCAGCGGATTCGACCTGCACGGTAACAAACTTAGTGGCACCTTCACCGTCGCGTACGATCGCGTGAGCCAGATCCTGCATCAGCTCATTCAACGCCTGAGCAAAGCGCTGCAACAGCTCAGTATCGACGCCATCAACCACAACGCCTGACCGACCGGTGGCCACCAGCATGCAAGAATCGTTGGTCGAGGTATCACTGTCCACCGTAATCCGGTTAAAAGAGCAATCAGTCGCTTCGCGCAACAATGTCTGCAACAGTTCCGCATCAACACAGGCGTCTGTAGCAACATAACCCAGCATGGTTGCCATATTCGGTTTGATCATCCCGGAGCCTTTGGAGATACCGGTAAGACTGACCGTCTGTCCCTGATATTCAAACTGACAGGAAGCCCCTTTAATACGGGTATCCGTGGTCATAATTCCTTCAGCCGCCTCAGCCCAGCCTGATTCTGACAAAGCTTCCCGGGCTGCGGGCAATGCCGAAATCAGTTTTTCCACAGGCAGTTTTTCACCGATAACTCCGGTGGAAAACGGCAGAACTGAAGCCGCGTCGATCTGGCATAACTCCGCCACCGCTTCACAGGTAGCCACCGCATCCTGATAGCCTTCCTCCCCGGTACCCGCATTCGCATTACCCGTATTAACAACCAGATAGCGTGCAGGCGAAACAGCCAGATGCTTCTTACAGATCTGCACCGGCGCCGCGCAAAAGGCATTCAGTGTGAACACCCCTGCAACCGTCGCTTCCGGGCAAAGCTCCATTAAAACAACATCTTTACGGCCAGGCGTTTTAATCCCGGCAGACGCGGTACCTAACTTAAACCCGGCAATCGGGTGCATGATTTCAGGAAAAGTTGCTGGGCCTACTGCCATTATTCTCTCTCCAAAGGGGCGGAAAGCAGCCAATGGCTGCTTTCCGGGTGATACACGAACAATCCAGGGGTCAGGTCAGGAAATCTTTCCGTGACACTGCTTATACTTTTTACCGGAACCACAAGGGCAAGGCTCATTACGGCCGACTTTACGCCCTTCTCGCACAAAGGTTTCCACCGCTTCCTGAGGTGCCTCAGATTCAGTATCAGCCTCTTCGGTCATGGCTGAACTCTGATCGTGGGTGAAGTCCATCTGCTGGCGCTGCGCCTGTTCACGGCGCTGCTGCTCCATCGCCTCAACATCTTCAGGCTGTTGTACCTGAACATGACTGAGCACCCGAATCACATCGCGCTTGATATTTTCAAGCAACTCCTGGAACAGGTGGAAAGACTCGCGCTTGTATTCCTGTTTCGGGTTCTTCTGCGCATAACCACGCAGATGAATCCCCTGACGCAGATGACTCATGGTCTGCAGATGCTCTTTCCACAACGTATCCAGAACCTGCAGCATCACCTGCTTCTCAAAATTACGCATGGTGGCCTCACCCACCTGCTCCTCTTTCTGCCTGTACACCGTCAGGATCTGATCCTGAATCTTCTGCAGCAGGCTCTCCTCATGCAGCGAGTCATCCTGATCCAGCCATTCCTGAACCGGAATCTTCACACCAAAGTCAGTTTCCAGTGCTTTCTCCAGTCCCGGCACATCCCACTGCTCTTCGAGACTTTGTGGTGCTACATATTCGCTGAATCTATTGGCAACCACCTCTTCACGCACCGCATTCACGGTTTCTGAGATATCATCGGTAGCCATCAGCTCATTACGCTGTTCGTAGATGATGCTGCGCTGATCATTGGCGACATCATCATATTCCAGCAGTTGTTTACGGATATCGAAGTTACGTCCTTCAACCTTGCGCTGCGCTTTTTCAATGGCGTTACTCACCATCTTATGCTCAATCGCTTCACCGCGCTCCATACCCAGCGCCTGCATCAATTGACGCACCCGGTCAGAGGCAAAGATACGCATCAGATCATCTTCCAGTGAGAGGAAGAAACGGGAAGAACCCGGATCACCCTGACGACCGGCACGACCACGCAACTGGTTATCGATACGCCGCGACTCATGGCGTTCGGTACCGACAATATGCAGACCACCGTTATCCAGCACCTCCTGATGGCGCTTCTCCCAGGCAGCCGTCAGTTCGGCAATCTGTTCATCGGTCGGATTTTCCAGCGCTTCGAGTTCAGATTCGAGCTTACCGCCAAGGACGATATCGGTACCACGACCTGCCATGTTGGTCGCAATGGTCACCGCACCCGGGCGACCCGCCTCAGCAATGATACTCGCTTCACGACCGTGATTTTTGGCGTTCAGAACGTTGTGTTCAATCTTCTCTTTGTTCAGCAGTGTCGAGATCAGCTCGGAAGATTCGATCGACGCGGTACCCACCAGTACCGGACGCTTAGCTTCCTGACAAGCCCGGATCTCTTTGATAATCGCTTCGTATTTCTCTTCAACTGTCAGGTAGACAAGGTCGTTCTCATCCTTACGCGCAATCGGCTTATTGGTCGGAATAACAATCACGTCGAGACCATAGATCTGACGCAACTCGAACGCCTCAGTATCTGCAGTACCGGTCATCCCCGCCAGCTTGTCGTAAAGACGGAAGTAGTTCTGGAAGGTTGTGGAAGCAAACGTCTGGCTCTCATTCTGAACCGACACGCCCTCTTTCGCTTCAACGGCCTGATGCAAACCTTCAGACCAGCGACGACCCGGCATAATACGCCCGGTGTGTTCATCGACAATCACCACTTCGTTGTTCTGAACAATGTAATCCACATCTCTCTGGAACAGGTGGTGAGCACGCAACCCGGCCAGTACATGGTGCAGCAGGTTCAGATTCTGTGGAGCGTAGAGGCTCTCCCCCTCCTGCAACAGACCGCGCTCTGCCAGCATATCCTCAACCGCCGCATGACCCGCTTCAGTCAGTTCCACACTGCGGTTTTTCTCATCCACAGCAAAGTGTTCACTGATATCCTGATTGTCGTCCTGCGGGTCAATTTCACCGTCATAGCGGCTGAGCTGAGGAATTAGCTGATTGATCGCAATATAAAGCTGAGAGCTGTCCTCAGCAGGGCCTGAGATAATTAACGGTGTACGGGCCTCATCGATCAGGATCGAGTCCACCTCATCCACCACAGCAAAGTTGAAACCGCGCTGAACCTTCTCATCGATGCTGAAGGCCATATTATCGCGCAGATAATCGAAACCGAATTCGTTGTTAGTGCCGTAAGTAATATCCGCCGCATAAGCAGCCCGCTTGGCGGCAGGGTCCTGACCTGAAAGAGCTACACCCACTGTCAGCCCCAGAGACTCATAGAGTGGACGCATCCACTCAGCATCTCGGCTGGCCAGATAATCGTTAACGGTAACCACATGGACACCTTCGCCTGGCAGGGCATTCAGATATACCGCCAGGGTTGCCACCAGCGTTTTACCTTCACCGGTACGCATCTCGGCCACTTTACCATCGTGCAGGGTCATACCACCGATCATCTGCACATCAAAGTGACGCATCCCCATCACACGCTTCGATGCTTCACGCACCGCAGCAAAAGCTTCCGGCAGGATCTGATCCAGTGACGCGCCCTCTTCGAGACGCTGGCGGAACTCAACCGTCTTAGCCTTAAGCTCCTCATCGGTCAGCTTTTCCAGATCGACTTCCAGTGCATTGATCGCTTTTACGATGCGACCCATACGTTTCAGTTCACGATCATTCTTACTACCAAAAACTTTCTTAAACAGTCCTGTCAGCATATCTCGACTTATACCCGTGAAGTCTAAAAACCTTCGTTCTGCGTACTCGCAGACAAAATTAACTCAGCATTCTACCTTTATTGGGGGCAGAAAATGAATCTAAAAGGGGAAATTTAAAAAACCTTACAAAAACTGGCAAAAAACCCGAAATAACAGACAAAAAAAAGGCCGATCCCACTGGGCTCGGCCTTCGTTTCTATCCGCTGATCAGACAGCCAGAACAGGCTTCTGATAGGAGATGGGTGCGCTCTCTTCGTTATCTTCGAAAGTCACAATCTCCCAGGCATCCTGATTTGCCAGCAACTGACGCAGCAGGCGGTTATTCAGGTAGTGACCGGATTTGTCACCATAAAACTCACCGATCAGGCTCTTACCCAACAGGTAAAGGTCACCTACAGCATCCAGCACCTTGTGCTTAACGAACTCATCGTCGTAACGCAAACCATCTTCGTTAAGAATACGGTAGTCATCCACCACGATGGCGTTATCAAAGCTGCCACCGAGCGCCAGATTCTGAGAACGCAGATACTCATAGTCACTCATGAACCCAAAAGTACGTGCGCGACTCACCTCTTTCACAAATGAGGTGCTGGAGAAATCCAGACTGGACTCCATATTCCGGCCTTCAAATGCCGGATGGTCGAAATCGATTTTGAAACCCACTTTAAAGCCATCAAAGGGCTTGAAGGTAGCGGACTTGCCATCGGACTCAACCGTCACCTCTTTCAGGATCCGGATGAACTCTTTCGGCGCATCCTGCTCTTCCAGACCGGCAGACTGAATCAGGAAGACAAAAGGTGCGGCACTACCATCCATGATCGGCACTTCTTCTGCGCTCAGCTCTACGTAGGCATTATCGATGCCCAGACCCGCCATGGCAGACAGCAGGTGCTCCACAGTAGCAATCCGTGCACCATCCTTCGCCAGGTTGGTGGACAGGGTAGTATCCGCAACATTATGTGCGTGGGCCTTGATCTCAACGACCGGATCCAGATCGACACGACGGAAAACGATACCGGTATTTACAGGGGCAGGTTTCAGGGTCAGATAGACCTTTTGACCGGTATGCAAACCGATACCTGTCGCCTTGATGCTGTTCTTGAGAGTTCTTTGCTTAATCATGCTTTCTGCCAAAAAATTAAAAGTGGGCCACACTAGCGCGCGATATTAACAAAGAAATGACCTTTTAGAAAGGTCAATCCCCTTAATCTGCCTGCTTTCTGAGGAAGGTCGGAATATCCAGATAGGCCGATTCTCCCTCAGTTCCGGTGTGTTGTAACAGGTCCCCCTGAACTTCAGCGGGGCCCTCCAGTGCTTCATTTTTTTTGCGCCGCAAAACGGTTGGCAGATCAATCTGCTCCAGATCCAGACTGCCATCCACTTTTTTCATGCTGTCGCTGACCGGGCGTACAGTCTCCTGCGGCTTGTCCAGACCTGTAGCCACGACGGTCACTTTAATCTCATCGGACATCTCCGGTTCAATGACCGTACCAATCACAATCGTGGCATTCTCTGACGCATATTCTTCGATCTGGTTCCCCACTTCGGTAAATTCACCCAGACTGAGATCCATGCCCGCAGTAATATTCACCAGAATACCGCTGGCACCGCGCAGATCAATATTATCCAGCAACGGACTCTTGATCGCCTTTTCCGCCGCCTCTGCGGCACGGTTCTCACCGCGGGCACCACCGGTTCCCATCATGGCCATGCCCATTTCCGACATGACCGTGCGCACATCTGCAAAATCGACGTTGATCATACCGGGGCGGGTAATCAGGTCAGAGATCCCCTGCACTGCGCCTTTAAGTACATCGTTTGCAGACTGGAATGCATTCAGCAAGCTGCAGTTACGTCCCAGTACCTGCATCAGTTTCTCGTTCGGGATAATAATCAGGGAATCCACATTCTCACGCAGCTCCTTGATCCCTTCGATGGCAATGCTCATACGCTTGCGCCCCTCAAACGGGAACGGCTTGGTCACCACAGCCACGGTAAGAATACCCATGCTTTTGGCTACCTCGGCAACAATCGGCGCTGCGCCGGTGCCTGTACCACCCCCCATCCCGGCGGTGATAAACACCATATCAGCCCCCTGCAGAAGCTCTGCAATACGGTCCCGGTCTTCCATCGCAGCCTGACGGCCCACTTCAGGGTTGGCACCCGCGCCCAGACCTTTCGTCAGGGCGTTACCCAACTGAATAACGGTCTGGCCGGACATAGATGACAGTGCCTGCGCATCGGTATTCGCACAAACAAACTCGACCCCTTCGAGGTCACCACTCTCCATGTGTTTAACCGCGTTTCCGCCGCCACCGCCGACACCTACTACTTTGATCACAGCGTTCTGCGGCACGCTATCTAACAGTTCAAACATTGTCAGCTCCTTTAGTGCCCTGCCAAGCACTAGTCTGTGATTCAGCAATCCAACTCATTGCCTACACCCAATCCCAAAATCAACCGACCCGTTCAGAAATTACTCTGAAACCAGGCTTTCATTCTTTCCAGCACACTGATCTGCGGACGTGTTACAACATCGGTAGGCCCTACTTCGGCTTTAGGTGCCGTGCCAACCACATGATCCTGCTTAGCGTACTGCAACAAACCAATCCCTGTGGCATAGATCGGGCTACTGAGAATATCCTCCATCCCCCGTACGCCATGCGGCGTTGCCAGACGTACCGGCATATGGAAAATCTCTTCAGCCAGCTCCACTGCACCTTCCATCTTCGAAGTACCACCGGTGAGCACGATCCCCGCCGCTGCCAGATCCTCAAAGCCACTGCGACGCAGCTCGGCCTGAATCAGTGAAAACAGCTCTTCGTAGCGCGGCTCGACCACTTCTGCCAGCGACTGTCGTGACAGGTTCCGCGCCGGACGATCACCGACACCGGGCACCTTGACGGTTTCATCGCCTGCCGCAAGCTGAGCCAGCGCACAGGCATACTTAATCTTGATATCCTCGGCGTGCTGGGTCGGTGTGCGCAGTGCCATCGCTATATCATTGGTCACCTGATCGCCGGCAATCGGGATCACCGCGGTATGCCGGATCGATCCACCGGTAAAGATCGAAATATCCGATGTCCCACCGCCGATATCCACCATACAGACACCCAGCTCGCGTTCGTCCTCAGTCAGCACTGAGTAACTGGAAGCCAGTTGCTCCAGCACCAGATTGTCAACTTCCAGCCCGCAGCGGCGCACACATTTTTCGATATTCTGCGCCGCATTCACCGAGCCGGTTACCAGATGCACCTTCGCCTCAAGCCTTACGCCGGACATCCCCAGAGGCTCTTTAATGCCCTCGGAACTGTCGATCTCGTACTCCTGCGGCAGTACGTGCAGAATTTTCTGATCCGCCGGGATTGCCACCGCTTTAGCGGCATCGATTACCCGTTCCAGATCGTACTCAGTCACTTCGCGGTCACGCACCGCCACAATACCGTGCGAGTTCAGGCTGCGGATATGGCTACCGGCAATCCCCACCGTCACTGAGTGGATCTTGCAGCCCGCCATCAACTCCGCTTCCTCTACCGCCCGCTGAATCGAACTGACGGTAGATTCAATATTCACCACAACACCCTTCTTCAGACCACGTGAAGGGTGGGAACCGATACCGATAATTTCGATGGAGCCGTCGAGATTGATCTCACCCACCAGGCAAAGCACCTTGGATGTACCAATATCAAGCGCAACAACCATATTGTTATCCATCGAAGCACTCATTCTGTTTTATCCTGCATTTTCATCTTCAGGCATCTGCCGCCATTTAACTGCCACCCCATGCGGGTAGCGAATATCGATCTGTTCAATTTTTTCCGCCTGATCTTTCAGGCGCCGCTGGTAGAGCATCAGAAAACGCTGCAACCGCTCATTTACCGCTTCTCTTCCAACCACAACACGGATCTGGTTATCCAGCTCAAGGCTCCAGGCCCCACGTGCTTCCAGCTCCAGACTATTGACCTTCAAACCTGCCGGTCGGAACATTTGGTTGAGGTCATGAAACTGCGACATCACCCGGGAGGTATCTGGCGCCGGCCCACTTAACCGTGGCAGGTTCCGGTACTCCTCTTTCAGCTCTGGCCAGAAGATATCCCCCTGATGGTTCAGCAATCCGCGCTCACCCCAGCGGGCTACCGGTACCTCTTCCTCTATCTCCACCACCAGCGTGTCCGGCCAGTCCCGGCGAATCGCCGCCACCCGGACCCAGGGATGTTCACCCACCTGTTCCCGGATCATCGAAATATCCACCGACAGCAGCGGTTGCCGAAGCTCCCTGCCAATCTGCCGGGCCAGTCCGGCACGATCCAGATGCCTCGCCTGCCCCTCAATCACAACCTGAGTAACCGGCCTGTCCAGCCACTGCCATATCTGTTCACTCAGCCCCCATAACAAGCCACAAAAAAGCAGCAGCGATGAGCTGGTCCAGAAAGGTTGCCACCAGATTTCAGGATCACGGTGAACCTTTTCTGCTTTGTTTCCGGTACCGCGCACCTCAGCTTTTTTCAGAGGCGCCCGGCTGGCTCCGCGCGCTTTTACGGGCTCTGCATCGCCGTCCTTTGACTCCGCCGATTCACTCTCCACCGAGCGCCAGGGTTTCATATCAGCCAGCCGTTCTTAAGATTTTAACGACCAACTGTTCAAAACTGATATCCATCTCCCGCGCGGCCATCGGCACCAGACTGTGGTCCGTCATTCCCGGCGCGGTGTTCACTTCTAATAGCTGAAATTCGCCGTGTTCATCACGCATGATGTCTACTCGTCCCCAGCCGGAACATCCCACTGCAGCAAAAGCCCGTTCAGCCAGCCGCTTAAGCTCCGCTTCCCTTTCTGCAGTCAGATCGTGATCAAAACGATACTGGGTATCGGTTGCAACATACTTAGCGTCATAATCATAAAACGCATGGTCGGTGACCAACTGGATCGGTGGTAATGCCTTTCCATCCAGAATGGCTACAGTAAACTCGCCGCCACTCATCCAACGCTCTGCCAGAACGGTGCGATCAAATCGGCTGGCGGTTTCAAGAGCTTGCTGCAACGCCTCCAGTGACTCCACTTTGCTCATACCAATACTTGAGCCTTCATGCGCGGGCTTCACAATCAGCGGCAAGCCAAGGCGGGCAACCAGTTCCGGCAGAGCCACCTCTTCATCCGACACCCAGAATGGCGGAGTCGGCAGACCGGCGCCCAACCAAAGCTGCTTGGTGCGGTACTTATCCATGCCTATCGCAGATGCCGCCACACCGCTGCCGGTATAGGGCTTACCGAGCAGTTCCAGCGCTCCCTGAAGGGTGCCATCTTCGCCGACCGGTCCATGTAAAATCAGAAACGCCCGATCAAATTCTGCACTCTGAAGCTGCGTCAGCGGATCCTGATTACCTTCAGGCCCATAGAGATCGATGCCGAACGCATCAACCCCGGCACGCTGCAAACCAGCCAGCACTTCCGCCCCGCTTTTAAGCGACACAGGGCGTTCCGATGAGTTGCCACCATAGATCACAGCAACCCGACCAAATTCAGCCTGCAACTGCGGATCGATCTGCACACTCATGCCGTTTCCTCCGCAACCAGCGATAACTGTTTCAACTGATGGGCCAGGGCGGTGATATCACCAGCCCCCTGAGTCAGCAGCAGATCATCCGGCTGCAAAATATCGCGCAGCACCTCAGCAACGGAATCTTTGTCACTGACAAATACCGGATCAAGACGTCCACGCTGACGGATACTCCGACACAGGCTGCGACTGTCAGCACCCGCTACCGGCTCTTCACCGGCCGGATAGACTTCCAGCAGCAGCAACACATCCACTTCGGACAGCACTTCAACAAAATCTTCGTACAGGTCACGGGTACGGCTATAACGGTGCGGCTGATAGATCATCACCAGGCGTTTATCAGGCCAGCCTTCCCGGATCGCTTTAACGACCGCATTGACCTCACGCGGATGGTGACCATAATCATCCACCAGCATGGCATCACCGCCCGACACGGGCACATCGCCCAATACCTGGAAGCGACGGCCGACCCCTTCAAATTTCTCCAGCGCGGCACAGATCGCCTCATCGGAGATCCCCTCATCGGTGGCCACGGCAATGGTAGCCAGCGCATTCAGCATATTGTGATGACCCGGCATATTCAGCGAAACTTCCAGATCAGCAAAGCCATCCGGACGCTTCACCGTAAACTGGGTGCACATCCCCAACTGGCGAATATTCTCAGCCCGATAATCGGCATCATCAGAAACCCCGTAGGTCAATACCGGACGGCTGACCTCAGGCAGAATCTCCCGTACAACCGGATCATCCACACACATCACTGCCAATCCATAGAAAGGCAGATTATGCAGAAACTCAACAAACGTGCGCTTCAGCCTCGAGAAGTCGTTCTCATAGGTTTCCATATGGTCGGCGTCGATATTAGTCACGATCGCCACCATCGGCTGAAGATGCAGGAATGAGGCATCACTTTCATCCGCTTCCGCTACCAGATAGCGGCTGGTACCCATCTTCGCATTGGTGCCGGCACTGTTGAGGCGGCCACCGATCACAAAAGTCGGGTCCAGCTCGCCCTCGGCAAAGATCGATGCCAACAGACTGGTTGTCGTGGTTTTACCGTGAGTACCGGCTACCGCAATACCGTGCCGGTAACGCATCAGTTCGGCCAGCATCTCTGCACGACGAACGATCGGAATCCGCTGTTCTCTGGCCGCTTTAACTTCCGGGTTTTCCTCGTTCACCGCAGTAGAGACCACCACCACATCAACCGCAGACACATTTTCCTCTGAATGGCCGATACAGATCGTCATACCCAGCCCCTGCAGACGGTTAGTCGTCGCAGACGGCTTAATATCAGACCCGGAGATCTGATACCCCTGATTCAGCAGCACTTCGGCAATACCGCACATACCCACACCACCAATACCGATAAAGTGGATCCGGCTGATACGGCGCATCTCAGGAATTTCAAAACGGGTCAGTGCTTTTTGCTGTGTCATTACTTAATCGCCTCAAGGCAGACATCTGCCACCTCATCACTGGACTCAGGCTTACCCAGAGCCAGGGCCTTATTGGCCATATCGATCAGCGTTTCACGCTGATTCAGTTGTTCAGTCAATACCCTTTTCAGAGTCTCTTTATCCAGGTCCGCCTGCTGTATCAGCAAAGCGGCACCGCGTTCCGCCAGATAGCCGGCGTTTTTGGTCTGATGATCATCCACCGCATGGGGAAACGGCACCAGCACAGAAGCAACTCCGGCGATACCCAGTTCACTCACGGTCAGTGCCCCGGCCCGGCAGATAACCAGATCGGCCCAGGCATAAGCTTCATCCATGGCATCGATAAACGGCACAACACGGCATTCATCCAGCCCCAGCGTCTGATAGCGCTGCCGGGTTTCCTCAAAATTACGCTTACCGGTCTGATGCCACACCTGCGGCCGCTGCTCCGGCGCAATCTCCGCCAGCACTTCCGGCAGCAGGTCATTGATCGCTTTTGCGCCCAGACTGCCACCTACGACCAGCACCCGGATCGGGCCCGAACGCCCCGCCATACGCTGTTCTGGCGCAGCGACCTGTAAAATACTGCCACGCACCGGATTACCCACAGAGCGTGTTACCAGCCCCGGTTTAAAGGCTCCCTGAAACGCCTCCAGTACCTGACGGGACAGACCCGACAGCGCTTTATTGGTCATACCCGCAACCGCATTTTGCTCATGAATCACCAACGGGATTCGCAGTAACCATGCCGCCAGTCCACCCGGCCCCGAGGCAAAGCCTCCCATACCCAGTACCACATCCGGACGCACGGCGCGCACAACGCCCAGCGCCTGCCACAACGCCAGCAGAAGTTTAAATGGCGCCAGCAACAAACTAAGTTTTCCCTTGCCACGTAAACCACGCACCTCAATGGAGTGCAATTTTATCCCGGCAGCAGGTACCAGCTCAGCCTCAATGCCATGACGCGAACCTAACCACTCCACATGCACGCCCTGTTGCTGCAGTTTTTCAGCAGTCGCCAGTGCCGGAAACACATGGCCACCGGTTCCCCCGGCCATCAGCAAGGCGACTTTCTGCTTTGCCTGACTCATGCTGCTTTCTCCCTGGTTCTCACATCTGCCTCACTTTTTTCATTCTCTTCTTCAGGTGCCGGCTGCTTTCCGAACGCCTTCAGTTCATAGTCTACCCGCAGGATCAAACCCAACATGGCACAACTCACCAGCAGACTACTGCCGCCATAACTGACCAATGGCAGTGTCAGCCCCTTGGTCGGCAGAGCACCCACGTTAACGCCGATGTTAATCAGTGCCTGCCCGGCGAAAATAATCGCGAAGCCGTAACAGACATACGCTTTAAAAAATGCCTTTAACTTCTCTGCCCGCCGTCCGATCCGGAAAATATTCACCACCAGCACGGCATAGGTCAGCACCAGAAATGCCGCACCAATAAAGCCAAGCTCTTCAGCCAGCACCGAGAATACAAAGTCGGTGTGTGCCTCTGGCAGATAAAACAGCTTCTGTACACTGTTCCCAAGGCCGGTACCAAACCACTCACCGCGCCCAAAGGCGATCTGCGCCTGAGACAACTGATAGCCAGTACCAAAAGGGTCCGACCAGGGATCAAGAAAACTCTGCAGACGCGCTACACGGTAGGGTTGCAACCCAACCACAGCCACCAACAGGCCGATAACCCCGGTGATAACCATCAAAAACTGTGAAAAGCGCATACCACCGAGAAAGATCATCCCCATGACAGTACCCATCAGCACCACCAGCGCCCCGAAATCAGGCTCAAAATAGAGCAGGATACAGAAGATCCCCAATGGCAGGGTTGGCTTCGCAATTCCTTTCCAGCTACTGCGCACCTCATCCAGCCGGCGCACCAGATAACCACCCATGTAAACCACCATGCAGAACTTGGCGACCTCGGAAGCCTGCAGGTTCAATGGCCCCAGCGGTAACCAGCGATTACTGCCATTCACCCCTTTGCCGATACCGGGCACCAGCACCAGAATCAGCAGAAAACCGGCACCAATCATCCACCAGTGTCCGGTTTGCTCCCAAAACCGAAGCGGGATATTCCACACTATGACCGCCCCCACCAGCGCGATCAGCATAAACACTCCCTGACGGATCACATAAAAGTAGGGAGTGCCGTTATTCTTCATCGCTACATCCAGCGATGCAGAGCTGATCATGATAAATCCCGTCAGAATCAAAACCAGCGCACTACTCAACACCCAGGGATCAAACGGTAACTGATTCTGGCCGGGCACTGCAGGTAACGAAGGCCGGGCCGCCGGCAGCAGCTCTGCGATTCGTTGCATACAGGAACGCCAGTAATCGGCCACCATCAGAGTGCCTCCACCGCCTTAACAAACGCCTCACCCCGGGCCGGAAACCCGGAGAACATATCAAAGCTTGCACAAGCCGGTGAGAGCAGAACAATATCGCCTGCCCGGGCCATGGTCGCAGCTTGCTGTACCGCGCTCTCCATTGAATCCGCCGACTGTTTATCAATATCGCCACAATCGCCGGCCAGACGTGCACCATCCGTTCCCAGATACACCAGCCCACGTCCATAGCGCTGTAGCGGTTCAGCCAGCTCGGTAAATTCGGCACCTTTACCATCGCCACCCGCGATCAGGACTAACTTACCGCCGTCTGGCAGGGTTTCACCTAAACCATTCAGCGCTGCGACACTGGCGCCGACATTAGTGCCTTTGGAATCGTTAAAAAATACCACGCCATTTTTTTCTGCGACCCATTCGCAGCGGTGGCGCAGGCCGGTATACGCCTGCAACGCCTGCAGCATCGCCGGCATCGGTATGCCCGCCTGCTGGCCAAGTGCGAGGGCTGCAAGGGCATTGGCCATATTGTGACTGCCACGAATTTTTAACGCTGACACCGGCAGTAACTTCTCTAACCCCAGCGCCAGCCAGGTTTCCCCGTCCTCTTTAATCAGCCCGAACAACTTAAGATCGGGTTTACCCAGATGAAAACCCGACTGCGGCACCCCCATGGGCAACAGCGGCATGGTCAGTTGATCATCCCGATTCACCACGACCGCTTTAGCACCACGAAAGATCCGGTGTTTTGCCTGATAATAATCCTGAAACGATTCGTAACGATCCATGTGATCCGGACTGATATTCAGCACGGTAGCGACTTCCGCGCGCAGCTCATGGGTGGTCTCAAGCTGAAAACTGGACAGCTCCATGACATAGAGCGCTTTTTCCGGCTGCTCCAGCATCTCCAGCACCGGCGTACCAATATTTCCACACACCCCGACATCAATACCCGCTGCTGCGGCCATCTCTCCGACCAGACTGGTTACCGTGCTTTTTGCATTGGAACCGGTAATCGCGATAATCGGCGCGCTGATTTCACGACAGAACAGGTCAATATCACCACTCAGACTGGCACCCGCCGCCACGGCAGTCTGAATAGCAGGTTGATCTTTAGCAACGCCCGGACTGAGGATCAGCTCATCGGCACGACCGAGAAAAGCGGGGTCAAATTCACCGCAACGCAGCTCAACATCCGGCATTTCCTGACGCAATTCATCTGCACCCGGAGGCTGCTCCCGGCTATCAGCGACGGCAAACGGAACCCCTTTCTTCGCCAAAAAGCGCGCACAGGCCAGCCCGGTTTTACCTAAACCGACAACGATTTTAAATTGATCGCTGGCTATCAGTCCCACACATGTCTCCTAACGAATCTTCAGCGAGGCCAGTCCGATCAGAACCAGCACAACAGTAATAATCCAGAACCGAACGATAACCCGGGGTTCCGGCCACCCTTTCAGCTCAAAATGGTGGTGCAATGGCGCCATACGGAAAATCCGTCGACCGGTCGTTTTGAACGACGCTACCTGCAGAATCACTGATACGGTTTCTGCTACAAACACACCACCCATAATAAACAGCACCAGCTCCTGCCGGACAATCACTGCCACTACCCCAAGTGCGGCCCCCAGCGACAGTGCGCCTACGTCACCCATAAATACCTGCGCCGGATAGGTGTTAAACCAGAGGAAGCCGAGTCCGGCACCCACAATGGCTCCACAGAAGATAATCAGCTCACCCGAACCCGGTATATAAGGGATCAACAGATACTGTGAGAAATTAGCGTTACCCGACAGGTAAGCAAACACACCCAGCGCACCACCCACCAGCACAGTCGGCAGAATCGCCAGACCATCCAGACCGTCAGTCAGGTTCACGGCATTCGAGCTGCCGACAATAACGAAGTAGGTAAAGACAATGAAAAAGATCCCCAGTTCAATGGAAACATTCTTCAAAAAAGGGATCAGCAGAGAGGTTTCGGCTGGCGACCCCGCCATGGCGTAGAGCAGTACCGCCGCACCAAGACCACCCACAGACTGCCACAGGTATTTCCATTTAGCCGGCAGGCCACGCGGATTCTTTTCAACCACTTTACGATAGTCATCGACCCAGCCCACAGCGCCGAATATCAATGTCACGCCGAGCGTAATCCAGACGTACAGATTACTCAGGTCGCTCCACAAAAGGGTACTGATCGCGATGGCGACGAGAATGAGCGCCCCCCCCATGGTAGGCGTACCGGCTTTACTCAGATGAGTCTGCGGGCCGTCATCGCGTATCGCCTGACCGATCTGATTACTGCGGAGTTTATTGATCACGTACGGACCGACCAGCAGAGATATCAGCAGCGCCGTCAGCACCCCGAGAATCCCGCGCAGCGTCAGGTACTGAAATACCGCGAAACCGCTGTAGTATTGTGATAAAAATTCCGCCAGCAGTGGTAGCATTACTCTTCTTCCCCTTTTGTCAGGCCTGCTACGACCTGATCCATAGCCGCACTACGGGAGCCCTTCACCAGAATATTCACTCCCGGTCCGGCCACCTCACGCAATGCGTTGATTAATTCTTCTCGTGTTTCAAAATGCCGTCCCTCACCTGCAGATTCACTCTGATAGGCAGAAACGGAGTGCCGTGACAGCGCGCCAGTCGCCCAAAAGCGACCAACCCCCTTCTGCGCTGCCCGGCAACCGACCTTCTCGTGCTGAGCCTGAGCATCTTCGCCCAGTTCAGCCATATCCCCCAACACCAGAACAGATTCACCCGGCAAACTGACCAGCAGGTCCATCGCCGCCGCAACCGATCCGGGGTTGGCGTTATAACTGTCATCAATGACCACAGCACCGGCAGCCTTCAGCGGTTTCATGCGCCCGGCTACGGCGGTAAAGGCTTCCAGCCCGCTGACAATCTGTTCCAGAGGCATACCTCTGGCACTGACCGCCGCTGCAGCAGCCAGTGCATTGGCGACGTTATGCTTACCCATCACCTGCAACCGAACCGGACGATTTTCTTCGCCCCGGTGTAATAGAAACGAGTAACAACCGTTATCCGCTGTTTCTATATGGGACGCCCGCAAATCAGCTTCAGGATACTCGGTTGAGAAACCCGTCTGACGCACACCGGCGGTGGTTTTTAACCAATACTCCGCATGCGGGTCATCCAGATTAATGACCGCGGTCCCTTCGGTTTTTGCCAACTGCGAGTAAATTTCAGCTTTCGCTTCAACCACTCCCTGCAAAGAACCGAACCCTTCCAGATGCGCGCCCATTGCATTATTCAGAATCGCCACCTGCGGCAACGACAATGAAGTGGTATACGCAATCTCGCCAGCACCGCTGGCACCCTGCTCAATCACAGCCACCTGATCCGAATCACTCAGTTCCAGCAGCGTCAGAGGCACACCGATTTCGTTATTCAGGTTGCCGCGTGTTGCCAGCACCTGCTGATGCTGTGCCAGAATCGAACGCAGCATCTCTTTAACGGTGGTTTTACCGCTACTTCCGGTCACCGCATACACCGGTCCGGTAAAGCGTTGCCGGTTAGACAGCGCTAACTGTCCCAGAGCAATCAGGGTGTCCTCAACCAGCCACTGTGGCAGGTCTGCCTGCTCAAGGGGCCGCGAAACTACCGCAGCGACCGCCCCTTTGTCCAGCGCCTGCTGAATAAAGTTATGGCCATCAAAATTTGGCCCGACCAACGCCACAAAAAGGTCACCCGGCTGCAGACTTCGGGTATCGGTACTCACCCCGGTAAACGCGCAATCCTGAGTGAGCTCACCACCAAACTGAGTCTGCAACTGAGCCAGATTCCATTGCCCGATCATGCCGCGACTCCTAATAATTTTTTACTGATAATCAGGTCACTGAAAGGCAACCGTTCCCGGCCAATCTCCTGATAATCCTCATGCCCCTTACCGGCGATCAGCACCAGATCATCGGCTCCCGCCTGACAAATAGCCAGCTCAATTGCTGCAGCCCGGTCGGCCTCGATCTCAGGAAGATGCTCTGCAATCCCCTGCCTGATCATCTCGATAATGGTTGCCGGCTCTTCGGTGCGCGGATTATCACTGGTCACCACCAGATGATCCGCCAGCCGATCAGCGACTTCACCCATCAAAGCCCGCTTGCCCGTATCCCGGTCACCACCGCACCCAAAGACACACCAGAGTGTGCCGCGGGTGTGGGCACGTACCGCCAGCAGTGCTTTTTCCAATGCATCCGGCGTATGCGCATAATCGATAATGACCAGAGGTTTATCAGCAACAACCAGTGCCTGCATCCGTCCGGGAACGGCATCAAGCTGAGCCAGTGCGTCCACCAGTTGGCGGTGGCTGAATCCCTGCTCCGCCAGCGCTGCAGCGACCAGCAGCAGATTATCCAGATTAAAATCACCAATAATCCTGCTGCTAAACGCAAAGTTCCCCTGCGCGGTTTTCAGTTCTGCCTCAATACCATGCAACGCCAGACGGTAAGCCGCGAGCAGATAATCTCCCTGCTGCCGGCCCACTGCTACCTTGCGACAATCAATTCGCTGATCGTTCAGCAGTTGCTGCCCAAACGGGTCATCCCCATTGATGATCGCAGCCTTCAGGCGGTAGTCAGTAAACAAACGCGCCTTCGCCTCGGCATAAGCCTGCATCGAACCGTGGTAATCCAGATGATCACGACTCAGATTGGTGAACAGCGCGTAATCAAATGCCACCGCAGCAACCCGCCCCTGCTCCAGAGCATGGCTGGAGACTTCCATCACTACAGCTTCGGCTCCCTGCTGCTGCAGTTCAGCAAACAGACGCTGCAATCCGATCGCATCCGGCGTGGTATGCGTAGCTTTATCCAGCGCTCCCGGAAAGCCGTTACCCACAGTGCCAATAATCGCGGTTTTAATCTGCAGATGATTCATCGCCTGAGCAATAAAATGCGCGCAGGAGGTTTTTCCATTGGTACCGGTCACCCCCAACACCCGCAGGCTGCGACTCGGCTCGCCATAAAAACGCGCCGCCAGCGGACCGATCTGGCCGGCCAGTTCCGGCACAGCAATAACCGGCACCGCTACCTGAGGGCAATCGGCCAATTCAGACTGATCGAGGAGGATCGCCACTGCGCCCCTGCTGACCGCTTCCTCAACAAAATCGACACCCCGATGCTGTAATCCGGATCGCGCAACGAACAGTGTTCCCGGAACTATCTCCCGGCTGTCCTGCGAAATAGCAGACACCTCAAGATCGGCATGGGCGCTCTCCACCCATTCCGGCACGATCTCAACTAAGGTTCTGCGTATCTGCAACATGTTTCGCTCACTATCGATTCGCTATCTGTTTATCGTTCTTCGGCCAGTTATCCGGCGGTATGTTCATCAACCGCAAGGCCCCGCCTACCGCCCGTGAAAACAGTGGTGCCGCCACCTCACCACCGTAATATTCCTGTCCTTTCGGGTTATCCACTACGGCCACGGCTACAATGCGTGGATTACTCGCCGGCGCCATACCGGCAAAAAACGACATATACTGATCATCCAGATATCCCGCCTGCCCTACTTTATGTACCGTGCCGGTTTTGCCTGCCACCCGATAACCGGCAACAGCCGCGCGACGTCCGGTACCTTTACGGCTGATCACCGTTTCCATCATCTCGCGCACATCCCTTGCCACCTGTGCAGGCATCACTCTGACCGGCTTACCGGCTTCGCTCTGCCGGATCAGGCTGACCGGACTGAGCACACCGTCATTAGCCAGCGCCAGATAAGACTGCGCTAACTGCAGCGGTGTCACCGACAAACCATAGCCATAGGACATAGTTGCCCGCTCCAGCACCTGGCGCTCATTCAGGAACGGCAGATAACCGCTACTCTCCCCGGGAAAACCGATCCCTGTCGGCCGCCCGAAGCCAAGGTTGTGGTGCAGATTACGTACTGAGCCATTTGGCAGGCTCAGCGATAATTTAGTAACACCTACGTTGCTCGACTTGGTAATAATTGTGGAAACGTCAATTTCACCGTAATTACGGTGATCTCGAATCGTCTTCCGTTTTACCCGCATATATCCGGGCGAAGTATCCACCATGGTGTGCGGCGTGTACTGGCCACTCATCAACGCTGCCGCCACGGTCATTGGCTTGACGGTAGAGCCCGGCTCAAAGGTATCGGTCAGCGCCCGGTTACGCAGCGCTGAAGATATACGCTGACGCGGGTCATTCGGGTTGTAGGATGGCTGGTTCACCATCGCCAGAACCTCACCGGTCGCCGCATCCAGCATCACCATTGAACCGCCATCCGCATTATGTGCCTTAACCGCGGCTTTCAGTTCACGGTAAGCCAGATACTGTAATCGCAGATCGATACTCAACTGAATATCATTACCATGCTGCGCCGGCTGCACCTCGCGAATGTGCTTGATCGTCCGTCCCAGACGATCCTTCATCACCAACTGTCTGCCCGACTCCGCCTGCAACCAGTCTTCATAAGCCAGCTCGATTCCCTCCTGGCCTTTCCCATCCAAATTGGTAAAACCGACCAGATGCGTAGTCACCTCGGCGGCCGGATAGTACCGTTTATATTCCCGGTCCACATGAATCCCCGGAATCCGCAAAGCCCTGACTTGCTCTGCCAGCTCAGGGGTGACCTGACGCTGCAGATAGAGAAAGCGCCGGCTGCGATTCTCTGCCAGCTTAGCCGTCAGCATCTTACGGTTGGTTTTCAGCAACACCGCCAACTGCGCCAACCCGCTGTGCTGCAGATCCGCCATCTTCGGATCCGCCCAGATAGTAGCCACCGGCGCACTCACCGCCAGAGGCTCACCATTGCGGTCTTTAATAATGCCCCGGTGGGCAGGTACCTGAATGGTTCGCAGGCTACGCGCGTCCCCCTGGGTCTGGAGGAATTCCTGCTCATCCACATAGAGGCTGAGCATGCGCCCCATAATCCCCCCCATGACCAGCAACAGCAGAATCAGCACCAACCAAAGGCGCCAACCACGACTGACTGCTGCTTCTGCTTTATCGCTCATGGGTCACTATCTCTATCTGTTCCACATCCGGTACTTTCATACCTAGCTGTTTAGCCGCCTGCTGTTCGACCCGGTTATTGGCCGCCCATGCACTCTGCTCCAGCAACAACTGTCCCCACTCAACCTGAAGTTCATCCCGTTGTGTGATCAGCTCCTGATGCTGGTTAAACAGCTGACGATATTCAAAAGCACTCATAATCACGGCAAGGCTGGACAGAATCAGTACAACCGCCAGCAACAAGATCACCAGAAAAGGCCGCAACAACTCTTCTGCACTGAGGAACACACCCTCAGCGACCGGCTCGGACTCCCCCCGCTCAGGGAGCAGACGCTGGAGCCAGGCCTTAAGCTGCATCAGGCCACCTTCTCCGCCACACGCATCACAGCACTGCGAGCACGCACGTTATCCTGGGTTTCACTACTGCTTGCCTTAACCGCTTTACCCACCTGTTTCAGGCGAATTTTCAGCATATCCTGAGTCACCGGAATGCCCGGCGGCAGGTGCTCATCCCCCTTCACATGCTGACGGATAAAGCGCTTAACAATCCGGTCTTCCAGTGAGTGAAAGCTGATGACGACCAGACGCCCTCCCACCCGCAGCATATCCAGTGCCTGATCCAGACAATTTTCCAGATCTTCCAGTTCCCGGTTGATATGAATCCGGATTCCCTGAAACGCACGCGTCGCCGGGTTTTTACCCTTTTCCCAGGCCGGATTCGCTTCAGCAATAATCTTCGACAACCGGGCCGTTGTGGTAATCGGCGCCTCTTCACGCTGAGCAACGATCGCCCGGGCCATCCGTCGGGAGAACTTCTCTTCGCCGTAGGTGTAGATCACATCAGCGATCTCCTGCTCATCGGCGCGGGCGATCCAATCCGCCGCGCTTTCACCGCGCGTCGTATCCATCCGCATATCCAGAGGGCCGTCATTCAGAAAACTGAAGCCCCGTGATGCATCATCCAGTTGTGGTGATGAAACCCCCAGATCCAGCAGCACCCCATCCACTTTGCCATCCATGCTGCGTTCAGTTACAAACTGCTGCAACTGAGCAAAGCTGCCATGGGCAATCGAGAAACGGGGCTCGTCGGCAAATCTCTCTTCAGCATGGCTGATCGCCTGAGGGTCTTTATCGATCCCCAGCAAACGCCCCTGATCCGATAACTGATCCAGCACCAGTGCGGAGTGCCCGCCACGGCCGAAGGTACCATCCACATAGAAGCCGGACGCATCCTGAACCAGTGCATCCACTGCTTCATTCAGCAATACCGTAATGTGTTTAAATTCCTGGCTCATCTATGTGTCTCTTTATTGGTTTACAACGACAGATTCTGAAGCTCTTCCGGCATCGCCATGCCACCTTCAACATCCTGAAGGTACTCTTCCCGGGTAGCCATCCAGCGCTCTTCGCTCCAGATCTCAAACTTTTGCCCCTGACCGAGCAGCACCACCTTTTTATCCAGCTCGGCGTATTCGCGCAGCGGCGCAGGCAGCAGTAAGCGCCCGCTACCATCCATATCAATATCAGTCGCATGACCGATCAGCAGCCGCTGAATACGTCGGGCGGCCGGATTAAAACTGGGCAACGCTTCAATTTTTTCCTGAATGGTTTCCCACTCTTCCAGCGGGTATAGCAGCAGACAGCGTTCCTCCGTATCAATCGTTGCTACGAGCTGGCCAGCACAACAACTCGTGAGCTTGTCACGATAGCGTGCCGGAACGGCCATGCGCCCCTTAGCATCCAGATTGATTTGATTAACACCCCTGAACATTTCTCAGCCTTTAAACCCACTCAAAAACCAAATTTACCCACTTTTACCCACTTTATCCCACTAAAGCACACTATAGAAACTAACCCCAACTAAAGCAAGGCTGAAAAGCGGTGAAACAGGCGTTTAAACCGGTCTGTATTAGCCAGATAAATACAGACGCATGGCATTAACCAGAGAGGCGAAAAAAGAGTTATTTAAAAACAGACAATTACATAGAGAAGACGCACAAATCGCTGTTTTTCAGCAACAGCGACCTGAACATAAAGAATGATGAGGAGTTTGCCGGTAAGCCGGGTTCTGTCGTGGACAGTCATTCATCTGGGATGCATGTCACCATGCACCTCAAGCAACCTACCCGGTTCCAGCGCGGGTCACGCCTGTAGGAACCCTATTTGGTCTTGCTCCGAGTGGGGTTTACCCTGCCGTGGAATGTTGCCACCCACGCGGTGCGCTCTTACCGCACCATTTCAACCTTACCGGCATCCCGATCCGAAAACCGGGCGCTTAGGCGGTATATTTTCTGCTGCACTGGCCGTCGGCTCGCGCCGCCCAGACGTTATCTGGCACTCTACCCTTTGGAGCCCGGACTTTCCTCCACCCTTGCGGGCAGCGACTGCCTGGCAAACTCCTCGGCGCGGATTCTAACAAAGCCGGCAGCAATTAGCGATCCAAAGCCGCCTGATAAAGCACCTTTTTCTTAAGGCCGGTCAATTTAGCCGCCAGAGAGGCCGCCTGACTGGCAGGCAACTCAGCCAACAGTATATCCAGCACCTCCAGTGCCCGCGCATCGAGCTCAGGCTTTTGCTCAGATGAAACACCTTCAACCAGCACGACAAACTCACCGCGCTGCTGATTACTGTCAGATTCCATCCACTCGAGCAATGCCGACAACTTATCCACATGGATAGTCTCATAGGTTTTGGTCAGCTCACGCGCCACCGCAACCCGGCGCTCAGCACCGAAAACCTCCAGCATATCTTTAATGGATGCAAGAATGCGGTGCGGTGACTCATAGAAGATCAGGGTTCGGGATTCATCAAGCAGGCCTTTTAACTGCTGCTTCCGTGCACTGGCCTTATGCGGCAAGAACCCCTCAAACACAAAACGATCCGTCGGCAACCCGGCGGCGGACAACGCCGCCACAAACGCCACACAACCGGGCACAGGTACTACCCGATATCCCTGCTCACGCACACCTTTGACTACGACGTAACCCGGATCCGAGATCAGCGGCGTTCCGGCATCGGAAATCAGCGCGACGCTGGAACCGGAAGCCAACTGGTGTACAATCGACTCTATTCGCTGGCGTTCGTTGTGCTCATGGACGGAAACAAGGCGGGTATCGATACCAAAATGCGCCATCAAACGGGCACTATGCCGGGTGTCCTCAGCAGCAATCAGCTCAACTTGCTGCAATACTTCGACCGCGCGCGGCGTCATATCCTGCAGATTCCCGATAGGTGTTGCTACAACGTACAGTGCGGGTTCTAACATTACCGATACCATCCTCAAACTTGGGTTGAGAAGTATATGAAATTTCAGTGGCGCCTGTCTCTTTCAGCCATCCTTATCAGCATTATTATCAGTGGTTGTTCAACACCAACTTCGATGTCGCAGGCTCCACAGAGCGCTGCCGACAGGGATCAGGCACGAATTACCCGCCTGCTCGACCAGGCTGATTCAGCAAAACCCATCAAAGCCGCCGAACTGCGCGCAGAAGCCGCTGAGCTGCTGATTGCGCTGGGCAACAAAGAACAGGCCGCTCTGGTACTGGATCAGATTGAGATCAGCCTGCTGCCACCGGCTCTGCGCTTCGACATTGCTAAACTGCAAGCCCAGAGCGCTATAGAGCAGAATCGGCCGGAACGGGCTTTGCAACAACTTGATGCATTAGAAAAATCCGGCGAAGCGCCCCTGGCAACCGAGCAGCAGATTACTGTCCTGAAAATGCAGGCCGCTGCCTATCGCCTGCAGCAGGCGCTTTACAGCGAAACCCGTGCACTGATCAGGCTCAGCCTGCTACTGGATACCGATGCAGCCAGACAGATGCTGCACAATCAGATCTGGAGCAACCTGTTGCAACTGCAGCCCGATACACTCAACCAGCTACTGCGCAGCGGCCAGAACAACTACTTTGAACAGGGCTGGCTCGAACTGATCAACGAACTGAGCAGCCACACGCAACTGGATAGCCAGTTTCAGGCGCTGCGAAACTGGGGCCTACTCTGGGAAGCCCACCCGGCCCTGAAACTCCCGCCAGATGCACTGGCAGGCCTTAATCAGGACACCCTGAGCAGCGGCAAGATCGCGGTACTCCTTCCTTTCAGCGGCAACCTCAGCAAACCTGCCAACGCCATCAAAGAAGGCCTGATGACCGCCTACCTGCGCGACCAGCAACCCGGGCGCACACCACCCGAACTTCTGTTTCTGGATTCCACCCAGATCAACACCCCGCTGCAACTGGCCAGCATTATCGAAGAGCAGGGCATAGAACTGGTCATCGGCCCGCTGAATAAAGACTATGTCTCCGCCCTGATGGCAGATACCCGTATCACCACGCCGATTCTGGCGCTTAACTATACCGATTCAGGCTACCGCGAAGGCCTCTACCAGTTCGGACTGTCGGCCGAAGATGAAGCGAGACAGATCGCTGAGCAGGCATGGAGTGAAGGTGTTCGTACTGCCGCAGTTCTGACCCCGGCAACACACTGGGGAGAAAAAATCAGCCAGGCATTCAGTGAGCATTTCCGAAACCTCGGCGGCACGGTGGCCAGCCATCAGGCCTTTGGCCAGACTGCAGAATTTTCTGACGATGTCAGCCATTTTCTGGCTACTGATAACAGCAAAGCCCGGTATCGCAAAATTCGCGAAGTACTTTATACCCGCAAGGTGGAGTTTGAAGAGCATCGCCGACAGGATATCGACGCAATCATCCTGTCAGCCCTGCCTAACGACGCGCGCCAGCTAAAACCGATCCTGGCTTTCAACTTTGCAGGCAACCTGCCTATTTATGCCACTTCACACGTTTTCAGCGGCAGCCCGTCCCCGGTACAGGATCAGGACTTGAACGATGTCCGTTTTGTCGACACCCCCTGGAGCCTTGGGCCACCATCACAGGACAAAATCCTGATCTCGCAGCAACGCAATGACACAAACAGCCGCTTCGGCCGCCTGTATGCGCTCGGACTGGATGCCTACCGAATTCACCCCTACCTTCGACAGCTCAGCGCCCTGCCCGGAACTGAGATCAATGGCGAAACAGGTCAGCTCAGCATATCCGCCGACGGCGTTGTTCGCCGCAAGCTGATCTGGGCAGTTTACAGCGAAGGACTCCCACAACTGGCCCAATAATGTAGAGACTATGGACAGACAGCAGCGCGGCAAGGATGCCGAACAGCAAGCGGAACAATACCTCTGCCAGCAAAAGCTCAAACTGCTTGAGCGCAATTATCACTGTCGCTTCGGCGAGATTGACCTGATAATGCAAACCCGGGACACGCTGGTATTTGTCGAGGTCAGATTTCGCCGCAGCGCTCATTTTGGCGGCGCTGCGGCCTCAGTCACACCCAGCAAGCAGCGCAAAATAATCAAAACCGCTCAGCACTTTCTCAGCACCCACCCACAGCACAACAACAAAAATTGCCGTTTTGATGTCATTGCATTCGAATATGGTGCAGCGCAAGAGCAGCCGCTGTGGTATAAAGATGCCTTTAGAATTTAAGCATCAAATCTAAGGACAGCATGGAACTCGAAGACCGCATTGTCAGCCAGTTTCACAACTCAATGGAGATCAATGCGATAACCATTGAGCAGTACACACCGCTTATTGCCCATGCTGGCGAACTTTTACTGCACTGCCTTGTCAACGAGAACAAGATTCTCTGCTCGGCCAACGGCGCCTCCTCATCATTAGGGCAACATTTCACCACCCTGTTGATGAACCGTTTTCGCCATGAACGGCCCGGGCTTCCGGCAATCAACCTGAACTCCGATGGAGCAACCCTGAGCGCCATCTGTGAAGACAGCAGCTTCATGGACACTCAGGCTAAACAGATCCACGCCCTTGGCCAGCCGGGAGACATCCTGCTGCTGATTACGCCCCATGGTCGCTCCAGCAATCTGGTTCAGGCGATTCAGGCAGCCCACGACCGGGAGATGACGGTAATTGTCCTGAATGGTTCGGATGGCGGTGATATCACCGCACTGCTAAGCCCGGAAGAGATTGAGATCTGCATCCCCAGCGACGAGCAATCGCTGGTTCATCACGCACAGCTTCTGGTGGTACATGCACTGTGCGATTTAATTGACTATCAACTGTTTGGAAGCGACTAATGTTTAACACTAAAACGCTTTTACTGGCCTCCGGATTAAGCCTGTCAGTCGTAATCAGCGGCTGCTCTGATGTCATCAGCGCCGGACGTGAACAACCGATCAAAGAAGACCCGGGCCACCGCACCGTAGGCTCTTATCTGGATGATGAAGTCATCGAAACACTCTCTCTGGTCAACCTGAATAAAGGCTCAGAGCAGATGAAAGCCTCCAACATCAGCGTCACCAGCTATAACGGCGTAGTGCTTCTGACTGGTCAGGCACCCAGCGAAAGCGCCCGTCAGGAAGCTGAACAGATCGTCAGCCAGGTACGCAAAGTACGTAAAATTCACAACGAAATTAAAATTTCCGGAATCAGCTCCACCATCGCACGCACCAATGACACATGGCTGACCACTAAGGTGAAGAGCGAACTGCTACTCAACAAGTCTATCGACGGCTCCCGCATCAAAGTAGTAACCGATAGCAGCACAGTTTATCTGATGGGTCTGGTCAACCAGCAGGAAGCAGACAACGCAATCCTGATTGTGCGTAACATTGCCGGCGTAGAAAAGATCGTTAAGGTTTTTGAATACGTTAACCGCTAAGCACTGTCCGCCGCCAGCATTGCTGGCGGCAATCCCTTCTATTTAACAACTTTCAAACTTGGCTTCCCGTCCGCCTTCGTCTTCGATGGCGCCGGCGTTGCTTCAACGTCGCTCTCTGCAGACTCCACCTCTGCCACCTCCGCTGACAGATAAGACTCCGCACCGGGCTCTGCCCCAAAGCCCATGCCCTGACCATTTTCACGCGCATAGATAGCCAGCAAGGCCTTCATAGGCACATACACATCCATCGGCTGACCGGAAAACCGGGCATTAAATGACACCGCCTGATCATCCATATAGAAGTTACGAACCGCCGACGGATTAATATTCAGTACAATCTGGCCATTTTCGACAAACTGGGTTGGTACCGTCACATCTTCAGCAGTCGCATCAACCAGCAGGTGAGGCGTCAGATCGTTATCCAGTAACCACTCATAAAGCGCGTTAACAATATAAGGACGGCTTGGTTTTATCATCTCAGATTACTCGCGTTTTTCAGACATAAAAAAAGGGATGATAGCTCACCCCTTTTCAGAATAGAGTTTGCACTTAATCGCGCATTTCCCGCTCTGCTTCAGACAGGCTGGCCTGGAAGGATTCACGCTCAAACAGGCGATCCATGTATTTTACCAGAGGACGACACTGATCTTCAGGCAGCTCGATACCCAGCAACGGCAATCTCCAGAGCAGAGGTGCCAGGCAGCAATCTACCAGCGTAAACTCTTCACTCATAAAGAAAGGCTTTTCAACAAAGATCGGTGAGATCGACACCAGACTGTCACGCAGCTCTTTACGCAGCGCTTCAGCAGCATCCTCATCATCTGCCATAGCAGCAGCGATAATCTGATCCGCCAGATCACACCAGTCGCGCTGGATACGATACATATACAGACGACTTTCCGCACGGGCTACAGGATAAACCGGCAGCAGCGGCGGATGAGGAAAACGCTCATCAAGGTATTCCATCATAACGTTCGGCTCGTACAGAACCAGATCGCGATCCAGCAAAGTCGGCAGACTATTGTATGGATTCACTGATGTCAGATCCTCAGGCAGATCTGCCTCATCGCAATCGTGAATTTCTACAGCCACACCCTTTTCAGCCAGCACGATACGTACACGATGGCTGTACTGGTCTTCACCATTAGAATAAAAGGACATGGAAGAACGTTTTGCCACGACACCCATTAACGATTCCCCTTTTCAGAAACAGATACGCGGCCCCTCGAAAGGAGCCGCGTCAGAAACAATGCGATTATATCACAAAGCTATTAGTGTACGTCTTTCCAGAACTCTTTCTTCAGCGCATAAGCCAGGAAGAAGAACAGGAACAGGAAGATCAGCACGTAGGTACCAATACGGTGAGAATCCAGCTTAGACGGCTCACCCATGTACACCATAAAGTTCACCAGGTCATAAACAACCTTGTCGAACTCTTCAGGAGACAGCTCACCCGTACCCTTCTCAACAGATGCACAGTTGTTCAGAGGCGTGTTAGTCAGCGGATCAATACCTTCGCCGCGCATACCGTGAGCATGCATATCATCCCAGCTACAGTTTGCAGTAACAACACCCTGCAGAGGACCCAGTACGTTTGGCATACCTACATCCTTGAACACCGCATTGTTCACGCCCCATGGACGGGAATCATCAGCGTAGAAGCTACGCAGGTAAGTGTACAGCCAGTCAGGACCACGCAGACGCGCTTCCAGAGTCAGATCCGGTGGCGGGTTACCAAACCACTTGCCCGCATCTGCTTTGGACATAGCGATCGTCATCTGCTCACCAACCTTCTGATCACCAAAGATCATATGCTCAGCAACCAGCTCCGGATTCATACCCAAATCCACTGCTGCACGCTCATAACGCTGATACTCCGCGGAGTGACAGCCCATGCAGTAGTTTACAAACGTTTTCATACCACGCTGCAGGGATGCCTGATTGTGCAGATCGACATCCATGTGGTCCAGGTGGCCCTTGGAACCTGCGGCGCTAGCAGCCAGAGGCAGCGCCGCCATTACTAATGCGATTAAAAACTTTTTCATTAGCCTGTAACCCTTTCTGGAACCGGTTTAGTGCTTTCCATTTTGGTGTAGAACGGCATCAGGAAGAAGTACGCGAAGTACACCGCAGTACAGATCTGAGCCACCAGAGTACGTGTTGGAGTGGACGCAACAACACCCAGATAACCCAGAATAACGAAACTGATGCAGAACAGAACCAGCATAAGCTTGCTCATCATGCCTTTGTAACGAATGGATTTAACCGGGCTGCGATCCAGCCAGGGCAGCACAAACAGGATAGCGATCGCACCACCCATCACAACAACACCCGGGAACTGAGATCCGGCGATAGGCGGAATAGCTCGCAGCATTGCGTAGAATGGCGTGAAGTACCATACCGGAGCAATATGCTCAGGCGTTTTCAGCGGGTTAGCCGGTTCGAAGTTTGGCGCCTCGATCAGGTAACCACCCCCTTCAGGGAAGAAGAAGATAACCGCACAGAAAACAAACAGGAACACAACCACACCCACAATATCCTTAACGGAGTAGTAAGGGTGGAAAGGAATACCATCAACCGGTACACCGTTCTCATCTTTATTGTCTTTAATCTCAATGCCGTCAGGGTTGTTAGAACCCACTTCGTGCAGTGCAATGATGTGCAGAACAACCAGTGCCAGCAGAACGATTGGCAGCGCCACAACGTGCAGAGAGAAGAAACGGTTCAGAGTAATTCCGGAGATCAGGTAGTCACCACGAATCCACTCAGCCAGATCAGGCCCGATCACCGGAACCGCAGCAAACAGGGAAACGATTACCTGCGCACCCCAGTAAGACATCTGACCCCATGGCAGCAGGTAACCCATGAAGGCTTCAGCCATCAGCGCCAGGTAGATTGTCATACCGAACAGCCATACCAGCTCACGCGGCTTACGGTAAGAACCGTACATCATGCCACGCAGCATGTGCAGGTAAACCACCACGAAGAATGCTGAAGCACCGGTAGAGTGCATGTAACGCAGCAACCAACCATACTCAACGTCACGCATGATGTATTCGATAGACGCAAACGCACCTTCCGCAGAAGGGTTGTAGTTCATCGTCAGCCAGATACCGGTCAGGATCTGGTTAACCAGCACCAGCAGTGCCAGAGAACCGAAGAAATACCAGAAGTTGAAGTTCTTCGGTGCGTAGTATTTGGACAGATGATCTTCCCACATCGCAGTTGCCGGGAAACGGTCATCAATCCACCCCATGAAGCCAGGGTTTCCTTTATTGCGGGTACCAGCCATTATGCAGTCTCCTGATCTACACCAACGATGATCACATTGTCGCTCTCATAATGATGAGGCGGAATCACCAGGTTCTGTGGTGCCGGGGAGCCGTTCATTACACGACCCGACAGGTCAAAACGGGAACCGTGACATGGGCAGTAGTAGCCACCTACCCAATCTTCACCCAGATCGGCCGGAGCCACTTCCGGACGGTAAGTTGGAGAACAACCCAGATGTGTACAGATACCTACCAGAACAGCGATATCATCGCGCAGTGCACGGTTAGCTGTTTTAGGTACGTATGCAGGCTGATTGGAAGTTTCAGAATTCGGATCCTGAAGATTGCCATCCAGCTTAGCCAGATTCGCCAGCGCTTCTTCGCCACGACGCACAATCCATACAGGCTTGCCACGCCATTTCACGACTGCCTGCTGACCTGGCTCCAGCTTGCTGATATCCACCTTTACAGGTGCACCAGCGGTCTTAGCCTTTGCACTTGGGTTCCAAGAAGCTACGAATGGGACTGCTGCTCCCACGGCACCTACCGCACCCACTGCGGATGTAGCACCGATCAGGAGACGGCGCCGACCCTTATTCACGCCATCATTGCTCATTAAGATTATCTCCCCTCAATCGACCTTATTTTGCTGCTCTGCAGAAGCAGAAGCATTCTGGCCGCTAAGAATTATAAAGCTACGGAATCGTGTACCTTAAAAATGGCCCAAATAGTAAAGAAAATACCCCTTTCTTACAAGGTGAATTGGCGATTTTCCCAACTTGTTAGGCCAAAGTCTTGACCTGATGCAGAGCAAAAAAAAACGCCTGCTCCAATACAGGAGAAGGCGTTTTTTCTGAATCGGGATTGCTCCGCGAAAAAGCGTATTAACGCTTGGAGAACTGTGGCTTCTTACGCGCTTTACGCAGACCCACTTTCTTACGCTCAACCATACGTGCATCACGGGTAACGTAACCCGCTTCACGCAGTGCAGGACGCAGAGTTTCATCGAACTCCATCAGCGCACGAGTGATACCGTGACGAATCGCACCAGCCTGACCGAAGCCGCCACCGCCTTTAACGGTTACAACAACATCAAACGCTTCCAGATTGTTAGTCAGTTCCAGAGGCTGACGAACGATCATGCGCGCAGTTTCACGACCGAAGTATTCTTCGATAGTGCGGTTGTTGATAGTGATTGCACCTGTACCTGGACGCAGGAAAACACGAGCAGTAGAAGTTTTACGACGACCTGTACCGTAATACTGTGTAGTAGACATGATTTTCCTTCCCCTTAGATGTTCAGTTCTTTAGGCTGCTGAGCCTGGTGCGGATGTTCTGCACCAGCGTATACTTTCAGCTTGGCGTACATAGCACGACCCAGAGGACCTTTTGGCAGCATGCCTTTAACAGCCAGCTCGATAGTGCGCTCAGGGAAAGTTTCTACCATTTTATCGAAAGATGCTTCTTTCAGACCACCTGGGAAGCCAGTGTGGTGGTAGTACATTTTGTCCTTACGCTTGTTACCGGTAACGCCTACTTTCTCAGCGTTAACAACTACGATATAGTCACCAGTATCAACGTGTGGAGTGTATTCTGGCTTATGCTTGCCACGCAGACGGCGTGCAATTTCAGTAGCCAGACGACCCAGAGTTTTACCTTCTGCGTCAACAACGTACCAGTCGCGTTTTACTTCGGCTGGTTTAGCGACGAATGTTTTCATCTGTATAGCCTTCACTAGACTCAGATCTCGTTGATTTTATTAATAAAATCGACCGACCTGACTTATAATTATTTGTTGCCGCAGCATCTCTGCAACAACTCGCTTGTGCCTGCCTCCCGCAAGAGCGGAAAACAGGGAGCGCGCATTATATATATGCGCACCAGGTACTGCAAGGAAAAAGTAACCCGGAGTGAGGGACTAACTATCTGATTCGAACCACCGTCAAACCACAAGCCCTTTCCGGCAGCGAACCGTTCAGGCCCGATGCTCCCTTGCCAGGTATTCGTGAGACTGCATCTCCAGCAACCGGCTCTGAGTACGCTCAATCTCAAATTCCAGACGCCCTTCACTGTAGATTTCATGAATAGGCTTTTCAGCACTGAGGATCAGTTTCACGCCACTGTCGTAGAACTCATCTACCATATTGATAAAGCGGCGTGCCGCATCATCATTGGAGCGACCCAGCTGCGGCACATTACCGACCAGCACTGCATGGAAGATCTTCGCCAGTTCAATATAGTCGTTCTGAGAGCGCGGCCCTTCACAGATATCCTTAAAATCAAACCAGACCACATCTTCACAGCAACGGCGGGTCTGCATATTACGGCCATTCACATCCAGCACTTCAGCCTCGACCACCTCTTCCAGATCCGGCGCCAGGCTTTCAAAACTACGATTCAGACTCTCATCTGCTTTGGAATCCAGCGGGTAGTGATAGAGCTCCGCCTGCTCCAGCGCACGCAGACGATAATCAACCCCACCATCCACATTCACTACTTCTGTAAACCGGTTCAGCATATCAATTGCCGGCAGGAATCGGGCCCGTTGCAATCCGTCTTTGTACAAACCGTCCGGTACAATATTTGAGGTTGCCACCAAAGCCACGCCGTTATTGAACAGCTCCTGCAGCAAGCCACCGAGTATCATTGCGTCGGTGATATCGGTAACAAAGAATTCATCAAAACAGATAATCCGGGTTTCAGAGGCGTATTTCTTGCCGATCTCTACCAACGGATTAGCCGTACCATCCAACGCTTTCAGCTCAGCATGCACACGCTGCATAAAACGGTGGAAATGGGTGCGCATCTTTTGTTCAAAAGGCAGACTGTCGTAGAAGGTATCCATCAGATAGGTCTTGCCGCGACCCACGCCACCCCAGAAATAGAGGCCTTTAACCGGCTCAACAGGCTCAGCTTTTTTCAGCTTGCTCTTGAGCCGCCCCATCAGACCTGATCGGGGCGCCGCAGGTTTCTGCGCAACCAGATCATCATACAGTCGCTGCAGGTGCTTGACCGCCATTTCCTGTGCGGGGTCGTAAGAGAAATCATCCCTTTGCAGATCTTGTTTGTATCGTTCTAATGGGGTCATTTTCAGTGCCAGTAATGTCAAAATTTAACCAGCGCGAACTTTACCGGCGAATCCGTCATTTAGCAAATGCAACATAAGGCGTAATCCGCCAACTCAGCAGCCCGAGAAGAGCGTTTTAAAAGGCTGCAGCGCGCTACGCGAAGTACAGGAAGCGGATTGTTTACACCGCAACAGGCGCAACCCAGAACCGGCGCTCTTTAAACGCCGATCAGGGAGGTCAACACCGGCAGCATAAACGCGGTAAAAGTTCCCGTCATAGCCATGGCAAGACCACCAAAGGCACCCGCAATCATGCCATACTCGAAGGCAAAGGCAGTGCCCATTGCGTGCGCCCCGACTCCCAGAACAAAGCCTTTCACAGCAGGGTCTTCAATTCTCAGCAGGCGATAGACCAGCGGCGCGATCAAACACCCCATCGCTCCGGTTATCAGCACCAGACCCGCAGCCAGTGAAGGGAACCCACCGATTTTTTCGGCAATGGCAATCGCGATGGGCGAAGTCACCGACTTAGGTGCAACCGTCATCAGCAGCGCGCGATCCAGCCCCATCCATGCCGCCAGCAAGATAGCAGAAACCGCCGCAACCAACGCACCTGATACTGACCCCAGCAACAAGGGCACCAACATCCGCCGCACCGTTGCCAGATGGTCATACAGCGGCACAGCCAGAGCGACGACGGCCGGGCCAAGCAAAAGATGGAGGTACTGCCCCCCCTGCATATAGGTTGGATAATCGGTATTGGTCAGATACAGCAGCAGTATGATCAGACTCAGAGACAACAGTACCGGATGCAGAAACGGCGTTTTTCCTGCCCGGCTGTTCAGCCAGGAAGCCAGAAGAAACACCACCAGCGTTACCACCAGCCAGGTTATTGGCTGAGACTGAAAATGCTGCCACAGACTCATTTTGACTCCTCCCCGGAGATAAATTTCCGCAGTAACAAGGCAACCACCAGCATGGTAATCAACGTACTGACAAACAACGACAGCAGTAACGCCCCCCAATACTCAGAGATAACGCCGAAGTGCTTCATCAGACCTACCCCGGCGGGCACTAACAGTAACGGCAGGATCTTCAGGATTCCCTCACTGCTCAACCTTAGCGAATCCGGCACCTTGCCATAGCCAATCAGCGCAAAAAACAGTACGACCATGCCCACCACAGATCCCGGCACAGGCACGCTGAGCATCCAAACCAGCAGCTCACCCAGCAACTGACAAAGCAACAGTATCAGAAACCCCTGTATCATCTTCAGCCCCTATACCAGCAATCCATACAACCGCCAGGATGCTGCGACCGCAAAACCGATAAAGAAAACCCCGGCAGCACGATGCACCCAGACCAGCGGCAGCTTTTGCAACACCACACGACCAAACACCACCCCCATCAGCGTTGTTAACGCCAACGCCATGGTACCGGCCAACCAGACGACTAAAGCAGGCTCAACCGCCGCCATGCCCGCAACCGAAAGCTGTGTTTTATCTCCCAGTTCGGCAAAAAAGATCAGCAGAAATACCGAAGCGATCAGGTGCGCCCCCACCTTTAACTCATCGTCTTCATCTTCATCTTCTGCTCTGAAAGCCTGAATACCGAAGAGCAAAAACAGCACCGCAACCACAGCCAGCACCACCTCCTGAGGGAGGTAAGCACTGATCGCAGCACCGAAAAGCACGGCAACCGTATTCAACACAGCAAAGGCAGCAACGCTGCCGATCACAATCGGCCATCCACGGCGGTATCTTGATGCTAAGGTCATGCAGACTAACTGACTCTTGTCACCGAACTCTGCCAGAAAGACCAGCAAAAAAACCTTAACAAAGGGCTCAAACAGCTCCATCCTAACTCCTGTATCAGCATACCGCAGCGCACCTTAACACAATTCCCCCGGCCTGCCCTGCCGAAGAATCACCGATCTCATTGAATTGCAGCCAGATCTTAACCCACCAGACGATGATCAATGTTAGAATATTCGCCAAATTCAACCTGACCGATCGATGCTATGAATTCCGTTATTAAAAAAGCCGTTATTCCCGTTGCCGGCCTCGGCACCCGTGTCCTGCCTGCCAGCAAAGCGATTCCTAAAGAGATGATGCCGGTAGTAGATAAACCGGTCATTCAGTATGTCATCGAAGAGGCGGTTGCCGCCGGCATCAGCGAGATCGTTCTGGTTACCCGCTCGGGCAAATCCGCCATTGAAGACCATTTCGACTGCCACTATGAGCTGGAAGCAGAGCTCGAACGCAAAGGCAAAACCGATATTCTTAATAGCGTGCGTAATATACTGCCATCTCAGGTCAGCATCACAGCAGTGCGTCAGCATCAGGCACTGGGTCTGGGTCATGCAGTGCTCTGTGCCGCTCCGATTATTGGTGACGAAGATTTTGCCGTCCTTTTACCGGATATGCTGATCGCCTGCGCACCCGGTCAGGAAGCGGATCTCAGCGCCATGACCGAGGCCTATCGCCAAAGCGGCATCGGCCAGATCATGGTCGAACCTGTACCCGAAGAGAAGGTAGACCGCTACGGCATTGTTGATTGCTCAGGGGTTAAGATAGCGCCCGGCGAAAGCGCGGCTATCGCCCGCATGGTTGAAAAGCCGAATGTCAACGAGGCGCCTTCCAATTTGTCCATCAACGGCCGCTACATCCTGCCGGGCCGTATCATGCAACTCCTCACCCAGACCCGCCCGGGCGCCGGAGGCGAGATACAGCTCACCGATGCGATGGCGACCTTCCTCGATGAAGGAGAGCTCGAGGCATTTCATATGCGCGGTAAAACTTATGATTGCGGCAACAAAGCCGGATACCTGCAAGCCAATCTGGCTTATGGCCTGAATCATCCGGAAACCGCCGCAGCACTGAAAGACTTTATTCGCGATCTGGACCTCTGAGGTCGTCAGGATCAAGGGACATTTTTCTTCAGGTTTATCAGGGGTACAATCCCCTGAGACCGCCCGTTTTCGAAAGGAACCGCCATGCCACTGCAACAGTCGCCTGCCTGGCAGGCTCTGACAAAGCATGCAGAACAGATGTCTGCCCGCCATATCAGCGACCTGTTTAAGTCAGATACGCAGCGCTTTACCCAACTCAGTTTCAGTCAGGATGATATCCTGCTGGATCTGTCGAAACAGCGCATGACTGAGGAGACCTTATCGCTGCTGACATCGCTGGCTAGCGAGCGAAACCTGCAGCAATGGACGGAAGACCTGTTTTCTGGCGCACCGGTTAACGCCTCTGAAAACCGCCCCGCCCTGCATACCGCATTACGTGCACCGGGCAGCTCCAGCCTGCTGCTGAATGGTCAGGACATCATTCCGGAGATTCAGTCTAATCTGGAACGCATGCAGGCGATTGTCGAGCGCATTCATTCAGGGCAATGGCGTGGTTTTACCGGACATTCGATCAACACCGTTGTTAATATCGGCGTAGGCGGCTCTGACCTTGGCCCCTTGATGGCGTGCAAAGCCCTGGCAGAAAACCAGCCTGAAGAAGCCGCTCACATCCAGATCCACTTTGTCTCGTCAATGGATGGCAGTCAGTTGGCCGAGCTGCTGAACAAACTGAATCCGGCCCGTACCCTGTTTGTCATCTCCTCTAAGTCATTTACCACGGTAGACACGCTGGCTAACGCCAATACCGCCAAAGAGTGGCTGAAGAAATCCAGCATGGCAGACAATGAAACCATGCTGACCGCACGTCACTTTATCGGCGTATCTGCCGCCAGTGAGAAGATGACCGAATGGGGCATCTCCGCCTCCCACCAGCTCGGATTCTGGGAGTGGACCGGCGGGCGTTACTCAATGTGGTCCACCATAGGATTTCCCATTGCACTGAAGCTCGGCATGCCCGGCTTCCGTCAGTTACTGGCCGGCGCGCACGCGATGGACCAGCACTTTCGCACAGCCCCTTTCGGGGAAAACCTGCCGGTGCTACTGGCTTTATGCGGGATCTGGAATATCAATTTCCTGAAGATCAACGCCCATGCCATTCTCCCCTACGACGGCCGTCTCAGCCACTTCCCGGCCTATCTGGAACAGCTTGAGATGGAGAGCAATGGCAAATCCGTTACCCGAGATGGCACGCTCACGGATTACAGCACCTGTCCTATTCTCTGGGGAGAAGTGGGCAGTAATGCCCAACACGCTTTCTATCAACTCCTGCATCAGGGCACCGAATCGGTGATGTGCGACTTTATCGTCGCCGCCAGACGCTATCATCAGAGCGGCAATAACGAGCTGCTGCATCAGCACCAGCTGAATCTGGCCAACTGCCTTGCCCAGTCCCGCATTCTGGCTCTGGGTGATTCAGTACTGAAAGATGCCGAGAGCGCACCGGTATATAAACGCTACCGTGGTAATCAGCCCTGCACAACTCTGCTGCTGGACGAACTCACGCCAGCCAGTCTGGGCCAACTGATCGCCCTTTATGAGCACAAAGTTTTCGTGCAGTCGGTTATCTGGGGCATTAACCCATTCGATCAATGGGGCGTAGAGCTGGGGAAAAAAGTAGCCACCTCATTACTCAGCGCACTGTCAGCAGACCCCGCCGCCAGCGACTTTGACTCCTCAACCCGGGGATTACTAGAGAAAATTTCCAGCCAGAGCGAGCCCGAAGCATGAGAATCACAATCTGGGGTAATGAACTACCCGCCTGGACCGCCGCTGCCGCTCTCGCCGAGGCCGGCAACCATGTCAGCATGGTCAGCGAATACCTCAGCTCAGATCAGGAACTGGAATTCAAAGCCAGCAACGAACCCGGCCTGCAGGGATTGATCCAGTCACAGCGCGAGGCCGGCCGACTGAGCTTCAGTGACCAGCAGCAGGCCCTGCAGGGCAGCAACAATCATATCTTTGCACTGAGCCCGAATCAGTACCCTCTGGCTGAGCAACTGACCCTGCAGCTAAAACAGTTTCATCCGAATAAGCTTCTGATTATTAACCAGTCCAATTTTGGTGTCGGCAGCAGCGATAAACTGCAGAAACTGCTGCAAAGTAAGCGCAATCAGATTGTTGCTTATATACCCGACATGCTCGCCGAAGGCTCGGCACTGAAGAATTTTAAATCGCCGGAAACCCTGATACTGGGTTGTGAAGATGAATCTGCCATCATGACCATCAGGGCATTACTGCGCCCATTCAGCCAGGGGCTGAAGCAGTGGCTGATCATGTCTGCAAAGGAAGCGGAGTTTACCAAATTCGCCAATACCGGAATGCTTGCCCTTCGACTCGGTTATATCAATGAACTGGCTAACCTCGCAGATCACCTTCAGGTCGATATCGAAGTGATCCGGGCCGCTCTGATCAGCGACCCACGCATCGGCCCACACTACCTGCACCCCGGCTGCGGTTTCGGCGGCCAGCATTTTCAGCAATACATCGCCGGCCTGTCGGAACTGATGAGCGAGAATCGCAACTCTAAACTGCTGGATACGGTTCTGATCGAAAACGAAAAACAGAAAGAACAACCGTTCCGCAAACTCTGGCGCCACTATGAGTGCGATCTGCAGGGCAAAACGATTACTGTCTGGGGGCTGTCATTTAAACCCGGCACGGCCAGTATCGACAACGCACCCAGCCTGAAAATCATCGAGACACTGCTTGCACAAAAATGCCAGATTAAACTGCACGATCCGCTGGCACTGAGCAATATCCGCCAGCGTTTTGGTGATCTACCTGAACTGATCTACTGCGAGGACAGCTACCAGGCACTGGAACAGAGTGATGGCCTGCTGCTGCTGACCGAATGGCCTGAATACTGGTCACCCGACTACGAGCGCATTCTGCAACTGATGCGATCACCACTGGTGATCGACGGTAGAAATATTTTCGCAAAAGAAACCCTGCTTGAGCAGGGCTTCACCTATTACGGAGTAGGCCGCTGACGCGGCCTCTGTCAGTTGCCGGGGTAAAAGCCCCGGTACCAGTCCACGAACCGGTTCATACCGTCCTGAATACTGGTGCTCGGTTTGAAACCAACCGCCTGCTCCAACCCTGACACGTCAGCATAGGTCGCAGGAACATCCCCCGGCTGCATCGGCAGATACTCTTTTACCGCTTCCCGACCGGCTGCATTTTCGATCGCCTGAATAAACTCCATCAGCTCAATTGGCTGATTATTACCGATGTTATACACACGGTACGGCGCCTTACTCGCTGCCGGGCTGTTCATCGCCTGCTGATCATCTCGCTGCGGAATCACATCCTGAATCCGAATCACACCTTCGACAATATCCTCAACGAAGGTAAAGTCACGGCGCATCTTGCCATGGTTGAACACCTTAATCGGCTCACCCTGCAGAATCGCCCGGGTGAACAGGAACGGCGCCATATCCGGACGGCCCCAGGGCCCATATACGGTAAAGAAACGCAGGCCGGTCGTTGGGATATCGTAAAGGTGGGAGTATGAGTGAGCCATCAGCTCATTGGATTTTTTCGTCGCCGCATAAAGGGAGACCGGATGATCCACCGCATCATCGGTAGAGAATGGCATCTTCACATTCATACCATACACCGAAGAGGAGGAGGCGTAGACCAGATGACCCACCTCATTATTCCGGCAACCTTCCAGAATTGTCATCATCCCCACCAGATTAGAATCCACATAAGCAAACGGATTCTGCAGCGAATAACGCACGCCGGCCTGAGCGGCAAGGTGTATAACGCGATCAAACTTCTCCTGCCTGAACAGCGCCGCCATCCCTTCACGATCCGCCAGATCCAGCTCGACAAAACGAAAACCTTGCAGGGGCTGTAACTGATTCAGACGGGCATGCTTCAGGTTAATGTCATAGTAGTCGTTAAGATTATCCAGACCGACCACTTCATGGCCTGCCTGACAAAGGCGTTGCGCCGTATAAAAACCGATAAAGCCGGCTGCGCCCGTGACTAAGAATTTCATTCTATTATCCGCTACCAGAGGTGATTCAATGCTGGCCGTGCTGACGACCATGCAAAATTAATAAAGCGCGTCATGCTGACGCGCCCGCTTTGATCAGAGCTGAGCAATACTCCGCCCACGGCCGATACCGTAGTATTCCAGACCATGACGTTCAACCAGCTCCGGCTCATACATATTCCGGCCATCAATAACGACCGGATTGATCAGCGCTGCCCTGATCATATCGAAGTCAGGTGCACGAAACGCCTTCCACTCGGTGCAGATCACCAGCAGATCAGCACCCTGCAAGGCCGCTTCTTTAGTACCAACCAGTTCCAGATCATCCCGGCAACCATAGATGCGCTGGGTTTCTTCCATCGCTTCAGGATCGAAAGCCCGTACTTTTGCCCCCTTCTGCCACAGGTTTTCCATCAGTACCCGACTGGAAGCCTCGCGCATATCATCGGTATTCGGCTTGAAAGAGAGCCCCCACAGCGCAATGGTTTTACCTTCGATGTTACCGGAAAAATAATCATTAACCCGGTTAAACAGCACCTCTTTCTGGCGGTAGTTCACCGCCTCAACCGACTTCAGCAGCCGGGCATCGTACTCAATCCCGTCCGCTGTGCGCACCAGCGCCTGAACATCTTTAGGGAAACAGGAACCGCCGTAACCACAACCCGGATAGATAAAGTGATAACCAATGCGCTCGTCCGAACCAATACCCCGACGAACATTTTCAATATCGGCACCAAGGCGCTCCGCCAGTTGTGACATCTCATTCATAAAGCTGATCTTGGTAGCCAGCATGCAGTTCGCCGCATATTTGGTCAGCTCAGCACTGCGCAGATCCATAAAGATCATACGATCATGGTTACGGTTAAACGGCGCATAGAGTTCGCGCATCCGGGTTTCGACATGATCACTGTCCGTACCAATAACAATGCGATCAGGGCGCATACAGTCATTAACCGCCGCACCCTCTTTGAGGAACTCCGGATTGGATACCACATGGAAATCAATCGATTCATTACGTGAGGCCAGCACCGCAGCAATATGCGCAGCCACTTTATCTCCGGTACCTACAGGCACAGTCGATTTATCAACGATGATTTTCGGCGAAGTCATATGCGTTGCAATGGTCTCAGCAACAGCCAGCACGTACTTCAGATCCGCTGAACCATCCTCATCGGGTGGTGTACCCACCGCAATAAACTGCACTTCGGCATGAGCCACACCCTCAGCCGCATCGGTCGTAAAGTGCAGACGACCTTCAGCAAAGTTACTCTCTACCAGCGGTGTCAGACCGGGCTCATAGATGGGAATAATACCCTTCTTCAGGTTATCTACCTTCGCCTGATCGACGTCGACACAGACCACTTCATGACCCACATCAGCCAGAACCGCAGCCTGGACCAGCCCCACATAACCGATGCCAAATACCGTAACTTTCATTCAGATTTCCTTAACCGGCAAAGCCGACCCGGCTTCACCTACAGAACACTTGGAGAATTTAACCTTAGTGCAACATTATACGCACTTAAAATGAAAAAGTTATTGCGAAGACCTGTACTGAAAATCCCGTTTAACAACCGTGGAAAAGACAGGCAAAAAAAACGGCGAGCTCCTGCACAGGCTCGCCGTTTGGGTTATCTACCCCCTTGAAAAAGAGCGCCTCCGAAGAGGCGTTGAGCCAAGGGATTGGTAAATGGGTTACAGCACCAGGCGACGAATGTCGCTCAGCAGGCTGTTCAGGTAGGTCAGGAACTTACCGGCATCACCACCATTAATGGCACGGTGATCGTAAGAAAGGCACAGCGGCAGCATCTTACGCGGCTCAAACTCCTTACCATTCCAACGCGGTTCGATATCCGCTTTAGAAACACCCAGAATAGCCACTTCAGGCGCATTAACGATTGGCGTAAAGCCAGTACCGCCAATGCCACCCAGGCTGGAAATAGTGAAACACGCACCCTGCATTTCGTCTGGCTTGAGCTTACGATCTTTCGCCTTGCCCGCCAGCTCAATCGCTTCTTTGGACAGCTCGTAAATACTCTTCTTATCTGCATCCTTGATTACAGGCACCATCAAACCGTTCGGGGTATCAACCGCCATACCGATATTGACGTATTTCTTGTAAACAATATGCTCACCATCCGCATGCAGAGAAGCATTGAATTTAGGATGCGCCTTAAGAGCAATAGCAATCGCTTTAAGCATAAATGGCAGCGGAGTCAGCTTAACGCCGGAGGCAGCCGCTTCATCCTTCATATCCTTACGGAACGCTTCCAGTTCGGTGATATCCGCTTTATCGAATTGGGTCACATGCGGGATATTCAACCAGCAGCGACTCATATTGTCGCGCGTCACTTTGGCGATCTTGCTCAGTTTTTCAACTTCGATCTCACCAAACTTACTGAAGTCGACTTCAGGGATCGCCGGAATACCCGAACCACCGGTGACAGTTCCGGCTTTAGGCGCTTCCGCCAGTTGCTTCAGCGCACCTTTAACATACGCCTGCACATCCTCTTTAAGGACACGACCACGACGACCGGTACCTGAAACCAGTGACAGATCGACACCGAATTCACGCGCAACAGCACGCACGGCAGGGCCGGCATGAACGCTGCGATTCTTTTTCTCCAGCGCGGCTTTATCTACACCCGCGGCCGGTGCCGCAGATGACTTGGCTGGCGCAGGTGCCGGTGCTGACGGAGCAGCCGGAGCCGGAGCTGCCGCAGGGGCCGCCGGAGCAGGAGCCGCACCACCGGACACTTCAAGCTCCAGCAGCAGATCACCTTCATTAACGGTATCACCCTCTTTGATCTTCATGGAAACCACAGTCCCCGCCTTAGGCGCAGGCACCTCCATAGAGGCTTTATCTGTTTCCAGTACAATCAAGCTGTCACCTTCAGACACACTGTCTCCGTCCTTCACCAGGACTTCAACCACGTCCACATCAGTAGCGCCGGACAGATCAGGGATCAGAATATTCTCTTTACCACCCGCAACCGCCGCAGGCGCAGGGGCCGCCGCCGGAGCAGGCTCAGAGGCAGCAGCAGGAGCTGCCGCAGGTGCCTCAGCGGCCCCCACCTGCAGATCCATCAGCAGATCACCCTCGTTGACGGTGCTGCCCTCTGTGATCTTCATGGAAATCACCACACCCGCTTTAGGTGCGGGCACCTCCATAGAGGCCTTGTCCGTTTCCAGAACGATCAGGCTATCGCCTTCCGCAACCGTGTCGCCGTCTTTTACCAGGACCTCAACCACATCCACATCAGTGGCACCGGAAAGGTCCGGGATCAGCACAGCCTCAATTGCGGTAGCAGTCGCTTCTGGTGCTGCAGCCGGCGCGGAAGCTGCCGGGGCAGGCTCCGCTGCGGGCGCTTCTTCTGCAACCGGGGCGGCAGCAGCGGCTGCACCGGTATCCAGTTCAAGCAGAAGGTCACCTTCATTAACCTGATCATCCACTTTGATCTTCATGGAAACCACGACACCGCTATGGGTAGATGGCACTTCCATGGATGCTTTATCTGTCTCCAGAACAATCAGGCTATCGCCTTCATTAATGCTGTCGCCGTCCTTAACCAGCACTTCAACAACATCAACATCCGTGGAACCCGACAGGTCTGGCACAGTAATTGTGATAATACTCACTTTAAATTCCTCCAGTTCTAAGCTGTTTAGAAGTTCCGCGCAGACTTAAACAGTCCACGGTGCCGGCTTAGCCGGGTTGATGTTGAACTTCTGCATGGCCTTGGCAACATCCGCGCCCGTGACCTTGCCCTCTTCCTGGAGTGCTCTCAGAGCCGCAACCACTACGTAGTAACGGTTAACCTCGAAGAACTCACGCAACTTACCGCGGGTGTCGGAACGACCGAAGCCATCGGTACCCAGCACTTTAAAGTTACGAGGAATGTATTCACGCAGCTGATCTGCGTAGGAACGCATGTAATCTGTAGATGCGATAACCGGGCCTTCACCACGGCTTTCAATACACTCAGTTACATAGGCTTTTTTCGGATCCGCTTCTGGATTCAACATATTGTCACGCGCAACCGCCATTGCATCACGACGCAGCTCGTTGATCGATGTTGTGCTCCAGATGTCCGATTCCACACCATACTCGTCGCGCAGAATATCGGCAGCAGCTTCCACCTCACGAAGAATAGTGCCACAACCCATAAGCTGGACTTTTTTCTCCGCCTCTTTACCCTCACGCAGCAGGTACATACCTTTAATGATGCCCTCTTCGGCACCCTGAGGCATGGCCGGGTGATGGTAGTTTTCGTTCATGGTGGTGATGTAGTAGAAGCAGTTTTCCTGATCCTGATACATCCGACGCAGACCGTCCTGAACAATCACCGCCAGCTCATAGCCATAGGTCGGATCGTAGGACTTACAGTTCGGGATCATCTGCGCCATCAGATGGCTATGACCATCCTGATGCTGCAAACCTTCACCGTTCAGGGTAGTACGGCCTGAAGTCGCACCAATCAGGAAGCCGCGAGCCTGCATATCACCTGCAGCCCAGGCCAGATCCATTACTCGCTGGAAACCAAACATGGAGTAGTAGATATAGAACGGCACCATCGTGCAGTTATTGTTGGCATAAGAGGTCGCAGCCGCCATCCAGGCAGACATCGCACCGGCTTCGTTAATCCCCTCTTCAAGGATCTGGCCGGTTTTCGACTCTTTGTAGAACATGATCTGGTCGGAGTCATGCGGCACATAGCGCTGACCTTCAGAGGTGTAGATACCCAACTGACGGAACATCCCCTCCATACCGAAGGTACGTGCTTCATCCGGTACGATCGGTACCACCCGCTCGCCCATGTTTTTATCTTTAACCAGTGTACTCATGACACGGTTAAGCACCATCTGAGTAGACGCCGTACGTTTACCACTGTCTTTCAACTGACCTTCGAAATCAGCAAGCTCAGGAGTCTGCAGCTTTTCAAACTCTGTGCGACGCACCGGATAGAAACCACCCAGGCTCTCACGACGCTCGAACATATACTTCATCTCAGGCGAATCCGGAGATGGACGGTAATAAGGCACTTCCTTGAGCTGATCATCAGACAGCGGAATATTGAAGCGATCGCGGAAATCTTTCAGGTCATCGATCGCCACCTTCTTCATAGAGTGGGTGTCGTTCTTCGCCTCACCAGATTTACCGGTACCGTAACCTTTTACAGTCTGCGCCAGAATCACGGTAGGCTGACCTTTATGGTTAACCGCTTCGTGGTAGGCTGCAAAGACTTTATAAGGATCGTGGCCGCCGCGGTTCAGATTCATAATGTCGTCGTCAGACAGATCCGCCACCAGCTCCAGCAGCTCAGGGTACTTACCGAAGAAGTGCTCACGCGTATAAGCGCCGCCGTTGGCTTTGTAGTTCTGCAACTCACCGTCGCATACTTCATCAAAGCGCTTCTGCAGCAAACCTTTGGTGTCTTTTTCGAACAGGGCGTCCCAGTGACGACCCCACAGACACTTGATCACATTCCAGCCTGCGCCACGGAAGATCCCTTCCAGCTCCTGAACAATCTTGCCGTTACCACGTACCGGACCATCCAGACGCTGCAGGTTACAGTTAACAACGAAGATCAGGTTTTCCAGCTGCTCACGACCGGCCAGAGAGATCGCACCCAGAGATTCCGGCTCATCACACTCACCGTCGCCCAGGAACGCCCACACTTTACGATCGCCACGATTAATCAGGTCACGCGCTGACAGGTAACGCATAACGTGCGCCTGATAGATCGCCTGAATCGGTCCCAGACCCATCGATACCGTCGGGAACTGCCAGAAATCAGGCATCAACCACGGGTGAGGGTAGGAAGACAGACCGTTACCGTCGACTTCGCGACGATAGTTGTCCATCTGCTCTTCAGTCAGACGGCCTTCAAGGTAGGCCCGGGAGTAAATACCCGGAGAGATGTGTCCCTGGAAGAACACCATATCGGATTCCTGCCCGCCGTCATTACCGCGGAAGAAATAGTTAAAACCGATATCGTAAAGGGTTGCCGATGAGGAGAAGGAGGAGATATGACCACCCAGACCTTCATCGTTATCATTGGCACGCATAACCATAGCCATCGCGTTCCAACGGATAAAGGAGCGGATACGGCGCTCCATAAACAGATCGCCCGGCATACGGGCTTCATCTTTGACTGAGATCGTATTGCGGTAAGGCGTTGTCAGCGCAGATGCAGGGCTAACACCCATATCCGCCGCTTTTTCCCCCAGCTTACGCAAAATATATTTAGCCCGGTCGTCGCCATCATTCTTCGCGACCGATTCAAGCGCATCCAACCACTCCTGGGTTTCAATTGGATCAACATCATCAATTATGTCTTGCACTTTGACCTCTCCACTCTAAGTTAACGCAGCGTTATTTTTTTACGGCTTTTGCCAGCTCGGGCCCTGCTGAAGCAGCATTTTTGACCCCTGATCAAGCCTTATAGTGATTATCTTGTAGTAATACTACATATCTGTGAACACAGTGTCTACAAATGCGTAAAATTCAGGTTTAAACACAATTAAACCCGAATAAAAAACAACATACTGTAGTTTTTATACAAGCTATAAGTCAGAGCTTATATTAGCCCGGCGCAATGCTCGCTCCAGACGCGTGTTTTCACGCTCACCTTCCAGCAATGCTTCTTCCACATAAGCCAGATGATGATGGGCAGCCTGCCTGGCTTTCTCCGGGTCCCCTTCGAGAATAGCATCCATTAGCACTTTGTGCTGATCATGGATCTTTTCGCGGTAGACCGAATTAGGGTAGATGTTTTTCAGGTTATCCCAGATATGCTCCCGCAGGAGATTGAACAGCGCCCGCATCATATGCAGCAGCACCATATTATGAGTGGAGGCCGCGATCGCCAGATGAAAGTCCACATCGGCATGCACCTCTTTCTGAATCTCTCGATCAGCATGGTAACGCTGAAGGTCAGCATAGCACTGGCGGATCGCATCTTTATCTGCCTGAGTACTACGCAACGCCGCGTAGTATGCAGCCACCCCTTCCAGAGCATGACGAAATTCAAGCAGATCGTACTGAGCTTCAGGGTGAGTGCGAAACAACTCCAGCAACGGATCAGAAAAAGAACCCCCAAGATCTTCAGACACGAAGGTACCGCCACCCTGCCGGCTGACCAGCAGACCTTTAGCCGCCATCTTCTGCACAGCCTCCCTTAAAGAAGGACGCGAGACCTCAAATTGCTTCGCCAACTCCCTCTCCGGCGGCAGCTTCTGCCCCGGCTTCAGGGTCCCCTCCATAATCATGGCTTCCATCTGCTCCACGATCACATCAGAGATTTTTGGCTGTTTCACCCGACTGTAGCTCATTGCACGCACTCAAATAACATTGGTATGACCAATTATAATAGTAATTTATTCTGTTTAAACAACCCAGAAACTTTTATGCCCTCAGTTGTACACCAACTATCCAGAAAGAAACAACTAGGCATTCTACTTAGTCATAAAACATTTCAGGCAGGACTATTATTTTGGACTATAGTAGTTAGGATCGAAAAATTAGTTGACAGCCCCTGCTCAAAAAAAATACAGTACAAACTCTTTAGCGGTAAATTGGTATTACCAATTAATCGTTTTACTGTGGAGCAGATGGTGACTTTCCGCATTCATCCTCTCCCGGTTAAAGCAAATAACTAAATATAAAAAATGAATCTCTAGAGGATGTGACATGAAAAAGTTCGCCAAGTCTCTGATCTCTGCAGCCGTTGTCACTGCTGCTGTCGCAGGCGCAACCGCTCCGGCCCAGGCTGCCGACAAACTGCTTCTGAAAACCCCTATTGCTTTCGGTTCTCACCTGCCTGCACTGGGCACCCCGATTGTCTGGGTTTCCGAGCAGCTTAAAACCGTGAGTGACGGCAATGTAAAAATGAAAATCTATGAGCCGGGCAAACTGGTCAGCCCGAAAGAGATTCTGGACGCTGTCTCATCCGGTAAAGTTAACTCGGGTTACTCAACCGCCGGTTACTGGCAGGGCAAAATGCCTGCAGCCGCACTGTTCTCCGCGGTACCTTTCGGTCCTGAAGCCGGTGAGTACATGGCCTGGATCTATTATGGCAATGGTCTGAACCTGTATCAGGAGATGTACGACACTGCGGGTTACAACGTTAAAGTTCTGCCTTGTGCCATCATCTCTCCGGAAACCTCCGGCTGGTTCTCTAAACCAATCGAGAAACCAGAAGACCTTAAAGGTCTGAACATGCGCTTCTTCGGCCTGGGTGCTTCCGTAATGGAAAAACTGGGTGTAGGTACCGTTCAGCTTCCGGGCGGTGAGATCTTCGGCGCACTGGAAAAAGGCGCCATTGATGCTTCCGAATTCTCCCAACCAGCGATCGATCAGCGCCTGGGCTTCCACAAAATTGTTAAGTACAACTACTTCCCGGGCTGGCATCAGCAGGCCACTATCTTTGAGCTTCTGATCAACAAAGATACCTGGAACAAGATGAGCAAAGGTCAGCAGGCGCTGGTAGACACCACCTGTAAAGCATCTATGACCAACGCCATCGCCGAAGGTGAAGCGATGCAGTTCCCGGTTATGGAAAAAGCCCAGGAAAACGGTGTAGAGATCCGTTACTGGAACAAGACCATGCTCGACACATTTGAAAGCACCTGGAATGAGGTGGTTGAAGAGAAATCCGCAGCGGATCCGTTCTTCAAGAAAGTCTGGGATGACATGAGCACATTCCGTAAGGGTTACGATCTGTGGGAAGCCAATGCCTTCCTGCCACGTACCACCAAGTAATCCTGCCTGGATACTCCGGCGGCAGCCCAGCCTGCCGGAGTCTGACAGAGGGCGGCCAAGGCCGCCCTTTTTAGTTTTCCGGGTATTTCATAATTATAAATATTGCTGAATGGACAGAGCATGCTCCGCGAATTCAGCCAATTAGTAGCGAAGGTAAGTTTCGGTGACTGAAAACGAAAAACTGACCCCTGTACCGCTCGCTGACGCAATCGACAAATTTGTTCAGCGCATCGGTATCACAATCGCCTGGGCCTATGTTGTTCTGGTACTGGTAATCATGTTGCAGGTCATCCTGCGTAAGGGTTTCGCCAGTGGCCTGATTGCTCTGGAAGAGCTGCAATGGCACCTTTACTCAATCGGCGTCATGTTTGGTCTCTCTTATGCGCAGACCACCAACTCCCATATCCGGGTAGATCTGTTTTACTCGCGACTGCGCGCAAAAACCAAGCGCCTGATCGAGGTTATCAGCATTCCTACTATGGTGCTGCCATTCATCGTCATTATCTTTTTGCAGGGTATCGATTTTACGGCCGAGTCTTATCGTGTAAACGAGGCTTCTGAAGCAGCATCCGGCCTGCCCTACCGCTGGCTGATAAAAGGGGTGATTCCGGTCAGCTTTGCACTGCTGGCACTGGCGGTAATTTCCCGCTTTATCCGCGATCTTACGCTACTGATTAAAGGTGATGACTGATGGATGCGAATGAGATTCTCGTTATCGCGATGTTTCTTTCTTTCATCGCACTTCTGTTTACTGGTATTCCTGTCGCCTGGGTATTAGGCGGCATCGGTATTATTTTTGCTTTTCTGGGTCAGTTTACTGATACCTACATGGACACCATGACCGGCCTTGATTACACCACTCTCGGTCTGGTGGTAAACCGTCTCTGGACAATAATGGAGAACTGGATTCTGGTGGCACTTCCCATGTTTATCTTTATGGGAATCATGCTGGATAAGTCTGGCGTTGCGGAACGTCTGATGAAGTCAATGCAGGAGCTGTTTGGTCGGGTACATGGTGGTCTGGCCATTACCGTCACAGCCATCGGCATTATTCTGGCCGCCTCCACCGGAATCATCGGAGCCTCGGTTGTGCTGCTGGCCGTCATGTCTCTGCCGGCGATGACCAAGCAGGGCTATAACATGTCTCTGGCGCTAGGCACGATCGCCTCAGCGGGTACCCTCGGCATTCTGATCCCCCCCAGCATCATGCTGGTTATTATGGCTGACCAGCTGGGGCTCTCTGTGGGCGATCTGTTTATGGGCGCCGTATTCCCGGGCCTGATGCTCGGTGGGTTCTACATTGTCTATATCGTTATCCGGGGGATGATCAATCCAGATGACATGCCGGTACCGGCTGATGCCAAACCCGTCAATGCGCGCGTTGTACTGAATGTCCTGAAAGATGTACTCCCGACCGTACTGTTGATTTTTGTGGTACTGGGTTCAATTTTTGCCGGTATTGCTACGCCAACAGAAGCAGCAGGTGTTGGCGCCTTTGGTGCAACAATGCTGGCACTTTACAACAGAAAATTCAGTTTCAAAGTCCTGCATGAAGTGGTCGGCGGCACCATGAACACAACCGCCTATATTTTTGCCATTTTCATTGGCGCAACCTGCTTCGCGCTGGTACTGCGTGAGCTGGGCGGCGACGAGATGATTGAGTCATTCCTTACCGGGCTGCCTTTTGGCCCTTATGGCATCATCTTCTTTATTCTTGGTGTTATCTTCCTGCTGGGCTTCTTCCTGGACTGGATTGAGATCACGCTGATCATACTGCCTTTGCTGGCGCCGGTGATCTCCGCGCTGGGTCTGGATATTTCCGCACCGGGCATCGACAACCCGGAACTGGTCTGGTTTGTGATGCTGGTCGCCATGGCGCTGCAAACATCGTTCCTCACACCGCCGGTAGGGTTTGCCCTGTTCTACCTCAAAGGCGTATGTCCACCGAATGTGAAGATTACCGATATCTACCGTGGCGTAATCCCGTTTATCCTGCTGCAGCTTGCCGCTCTGCTGGTTCTGGTGTTCTGGCCACAACTGGTGCTGTGGTTACCAACCGTCGCTTACAGCTAAGTACTGCCAGCCCCGGCCTTCCGGTCGGGGCTCACTGTTTTAACCGGCAGAAATATTCTGCCGACTTTGTTTGAGAGTGTCTTTTCTATGTCGAGTCACAACTTTGTGGATGAACTGATTGCCATTCTGGGCAGTAATAATGTACTGACCGGTGAGAATCAGACAGAACACTACCGTACAGGTTTCCGTTCCGGACAGGGGTCTGCGCAGGCAGTTGTCTTCCCTACCACTCTGCTGCAGCAATGGCAGGTTCTGAAAGCCTGCGTTGACGCAGACAAAATTGTGATTATGCAGGCCGCCAATACCGGCCTGACGGAAGGCTCCACTCCCAGCGGAGATGATTACGATCGCGATATTATCGTCATCAATACCACCCGGATGAATAAGATCTACCTGCTGGATGAGGGTAAGCAGATTATCAGCTTCCCCGGCGCCACACTATTCACCCTGGAAAAACTGCTCAAACCGATCAATCGCGCCCCCCATTCTGTGATTGGCTCCTCCTGCATTGGCGCATCGATTGTGGGCGGTATTGCCAACAATTCAGGGGGTGCGCTGGTTCAGCGAGGCCCCGCCTACACTGAGATGGCCCTGTTTGCTCAATTAAATGAAAAAGGCGAGCTGGAACTGATTAACCATCTTGGCATCGAACTGGGCGATAGCCCGGAAGAGATTCTGACCAATCTGGAAAATCATAATTTCAGTGAATCCGCGGTTGAAAAAACACCACTCAAAGCCTCAGCAAATGATTACCCGGAGATTGTCCGTGATGTAGATGCAGACTCACCTGCGCGCTACAACGCAGACACCAGCCGTCTCTATGAAGCCAGCGGATGCGCCGGAAAGCTGGGGATTTTTGCAGTCCGCCTGGATACCTTTCCGGTCGCACAGGAGGAAAAGGTCTACTACATCGGCACCAATAATCCGGATCAGCTCACAGTCATCCGTCGCCACATTCTGCAGCACTTTAAGCATCTGCCTGAAGTTGCGGAGTATATGCACAAGGATATCTACGATATCGCCGAGAAATATGGCAAAGATACCTTCCTGATGATCAACTACATGGGCACCGATCCACTGCCTAAACTGTTCGCCATCAAAGGTAAGATCAGCGCCTACCTGAACAAGTTCAGCTTCCTGCCCCGCGAACTGCCAGACCGGATCATGCAGATTGCCAGCTACTGCTGGCCAAACATTCTTCCGAAACGGATGAAAGAGTATCGCAAAAAATACGATCATTACCTGATTCTGAAAATGAGCGACGGAGGCATTGCGGAAGCGGACAACTATCTGAAGCAGTTGTTTGCGGACTCAACGCAGGGCGGTTATTTCGAGTGCACCCCTGATGAAGCGAAGAAAGCTTACCTGCATCGTTTCGCCGCTGCAGGCGCGGCTATTCGCTACCAGATTGTGCACCAGAAAGAGGTGGAAGATATTCTTGCCCTGGATATTGCCCTGCGTCGTAACGATCCTGACTGGGTTGAACATCTACCCGAAGAGATCAGCCAGCATATTGTTCACTCACTCTATTACGGTCACTTTATGTGCCACGTATTCCATCAGGACTATATTCTGAAAAAAGGGGCCGATGGCAAGAAAGTGAAGCAGATGATGCTGGACCTGCTCAGCAAGAAGGGCGCAAAATATCCGGCGGAGCACAATGTCGGACATCTGTACGAAGCAGAACAGGGGTTGCAGTCTTTTTATTTTGATCTGGACCCGACCAACAGCTTCAATCCGGGCATAGGAAAGACAGCAAAAAGCCGCTGCGGTTGCGGCACACACTGATCGGCGGAAGAAAATTTAACATCTTATTGAGCTATATCCAGTCGCAGCTCAATATAGAAAATGACCGCCCGGTGCGGTGGTAGAATGGCCCGATTACAACTTTTGTCTAAAGCTCATATCAGTTTGAGGTAAGGATCATGGCACTACCCGAAATTAACACCATTCTCTATGCAACCTCCCTCGGCAAGCACACCCGTCCGGTTTTTCGCCAGGCGGTTAAACAGGCGATGCTCAATGACGCTAAAATCGTCATGCTACACGTGGTCGAGCCTTTGGGTGAGATGGGCCACGCGCTGATTCAGAATTACGTCTCGGAAGACCTGATTAAACAGATGCATGATGAGGGAATTGCAGAGATCCATAAAACCATGCAGGCTCGGATTGAGAAATTCTGTGACGATGAGCTACAGAGCCTGAGCACCCCGGTGGTACTGAACGTCGAGCATAAGGTTGCTGAGGGCAATCAGACCGACTCGATTCTGGAAGCCGCCAAATCAGTTGGCGCTGACCTGATTGTTATGGGTGCTGAAAACCGCCTCGGGCATCACAGCCATACCAGTCAACAGGTGATGCGTCATGCGAAGATCCCTGTTCTGATCGTTCCTACCGGTAAAGAGTACAGCTAATATTTCAGCTAGCCGCAGACCTTGCGCTTGCAGTCTAAGGAGAGAGTTCAGTGGAAGCCCAGGGTCTGTTACTGGAAAGAATGCTATTGACCATTTTCCCACTGGTGGCGATTGTCACCGTGGGGTTCTTCTATGCCCGCCGTCACAGCCCGGATATGAATGCGGCAAACCAGATCAATATCGATGTATTTGTGCCGGCATTGATATTTTCAGTACTCTCCGCCGAATCTTTTGACCTGCTGAAATACCAGTCGCTGGCCATCGGTGCTGCGGTGATTGTGATAGGTTCCGGTCTTCTGTTATTTCCGCTCTGCAAGCTGCTGAAGGTGGATCCGAAAACCTTTATCCCGCCGATGATGTTCAGCAACAGTGGTAATCTGGGCATACCACTGATTGTACTGGCCTTTGGCGAACACGCACTGCAGGCCGCTGTGGTCCTGTTCCTTGTCGAAAACCTGCTTCACTTTACAGTCGGCATCTATATCCTCGACCATAAAACCCGGCTGCTGAATCTGCTGCGAATGCCCATGATTCTGGCAACTATCCTTGGCCTGATCTGGAGCGGATTTGATCTGACCATGCCTAAAGCCCTGCATACCTCGATTGATATGCTGGGCCAGATCTCTATTCCTCTGATGCTGTTTTCGCTGGGTGTACGTATGACCAGCGTCAGCTTCGAACACTGGCGTATCGGCGCCCTTGCAGCACTGCTCTGCCCGGCCAGCGGCATCATTATCGCCCTGATCGCCCAGCAGTTCCTGCAGCTCAACACCACGCAGTTTGCTTACCTGCTGGTATTTTCCGCACTGCCCCCCGCCGTTCTCAACTATATGGTCGCGGAGCGCTATAATCAGGAACCACAACAGGTGGCTTCTATTGTTCTGCTTGGCAATATCGGCAGCCTGATTGTCATTCCTGCCACACTGGCCGTGGTGTGGTAGGCACAACCTGATACGGGTCTTGCTGCAACATGAATTATACGATCGGCGTTGATCTCGGTGGCACTAAAATTGAAGTGATCGCCCTTACCAGACAAAGCGACATTCTTTATCGCTACCGTCAGGCAACCCCTCAGGGTGACTATCTGGCGACGCTGCAGTGCATAACTCATCTCATCAACCAGACCGAATCTCAGATTGGCCAACCTGCGGCACGCATTGGTGTCGGCATTCCGGGTGCAGTGTCACCCGCCACCGGACTGATTAAAAATGCTAATTCGACCTGTCTGATCGGCGAGCATCTGCAGCGGGATCTGGAGCAGCGACTCGATCGCCCGATAAAGCTGGCAAATGATGCCGATTGTTTTACCCTCTCAGAAGCGACCGATGGCCGCGGAGCCGGCCATGCTTGTGTCTTCGGTGTGATTCTCGGTACGGGTGTTGGCGGCGGAATCGTGATTAACGGCACGCCCTTGTGTGGCCCTAATGCAATCACAGGCGAGTGGGGCCACAACCCCTTACCCTGGCCCAAAACAGAGGATCATATCGGAAGGGCGTGCTACTGCGGCCAGCAGGACTGCATTGAAACCTTTCTCTCGGGCCCCGGTTTCAGCCAGTCTTTCCGCAGAATCTACGGCACTACCGCCAGCGCCGAAGAAATATGGCGATTAGCTGAAACAGGCCATGAAGATGCGCGTGACCATTGTGATCGGTATCTGGAACAACTGGCCAAATCTCTCGCTTCTGTGATTAATCTGCTCGACCCGAATATTATTGTACTTGGTGGTGGCCTCTCCAATCAGGCGCGACTTTATCAGGAGCTACCCGGGCGACTGCAGCAATATGTTTTTTCGGATCAGGTCTGCACTCCAATACGTCAGGCGATGCATGGCGACTCCAGCGGCGTACGTGGAGCCGCCTGGCTCTAGCCTATTCGGTTGAGTTTTTCGCTGCGGGCGTCAGGGTTAAACGGTCAAGATTTTTCTTTAAGGTCGCCTGACCAATTCCCTCTACCTCTGTGAGCTGATCCACCGAGGTGAAAGGACCGTTCGTTTCACGATAATCGATAATCGCTTTCGCCTTTGCAGGGCCCACGCCGTCCAGCCCAGCAGATAACTGCTGCGCAGTCGCCGTATTGAGATCAATCGGCTCTGCCAGAGCAGGCAGAGAAAACAAGCAGATGAGGGCTAACAGAAATGCCCGAAGATTAAGCACTTTCATAGTAAGTTCCTTTTACTTGAGATTAAAAAGCCCGAGCACATCCTTTGCTCAGGCTTCCTTTATAACTCTGCAGGCGGGTTATAGCAACGGTGCAAGGTCCGCATCAATTCGCGCCAGTGCATCTACCGGAGAGGCTGATTGGGTAACAGGCCGACCAATCACCAGATAGTCACTGCCAGCCGTAATGGCATCCACGGGCGTCATAATCCGTTTCTGATCACCAACGGCCGCATCGGCCGGACGAATCCCGGGTGTGACCAGTTTGAAATCGCTACCAATCACTTCACGCAGTGGTTTAACCTCCTGCGCAGAGCACACCACCCCATGCAGACCGCTTTGTTCGGTCAACAGGGCCAGACGCTTAACCTGATCAAGCGGATCCAGATCCAGACCAATATCACGCAGATCGCCCTGCTCCATACTGGTGAGCACGGTCACAGCGATCAGTAAGGTCTCAGCACCGTTGACCTGCTCAAGCTCATTTCGCGCTGCTTCCATCATTCGCCGGCCACCGGAAGCATGTACGTTCACCATCCAGACACCCATTTCAGCCGCCGCCCGGACCGCCTTGGCTGTTGTATTCGGGATATCATGGAATTTCAGATCAAGAAACACATCAAAACCGGACTGATGCAGGGCTTCTACGATAGCCGGCCCACAGCGGGTAAATAATTCTTTGCCAACCTTCACACGACAGCGGGCCGGATCCAGTTGCGCAGCCATAGCCAGAGCCGAAGTTTGATCCGGGTAATCCAGGGCAACGATGACACGTTTCTTATCTACAGACATAACACTCTCTAACAATAAATCGGTGGGTCACTGACAGGCTCAGGCGTTTCTATTCGCCTTCCAGCCCCTGAATAGGCTTGGTACTGCCCCAGGTTTTACAGGAAGGGCACTGCCACATCAGCGTTCGCCCGGAAAAACCGCAGCTATTACAGCGGTAGATCGGCTTGGAAAGCTCAAGCTGCCCGGTCAGACCGCGCAACACCTTAAGACTGTCTCTGGCACTATCAGAGCCATATTCTATATGAAGATCGATCAGACTATTAAACCCTTTTACTGAAGGGCGTCGCTTCAGCTCCTCAGTGATAAAGCTTCCGGCGGCGTAAATACCCCGCTCCTGCTTAATCTGCTCCGCCAGAGCAATGATCACACTGGTCGAAGGGGCCTGAGCCAGGCAACTGCGCAAAAATTCCGTATAGTCTTTATCCGCTTTGACATGCTGGTAACACTCCCGCAGATAGGGGATCGTCTCGGAGACAAACAATTTGTCCTGACGCGCAACCGCCTTTAAATATTTAACCGCCTGCTTCCACTGCTCCGCCTGCATTGCGATCTTCGCCTGCAACAGACTGATCCGCACATTATCCTGATCAAACTGTTCAGCGGCCTTGAGATACTCTGCGGCCTGCTTAACCTTCTTCTTCTGCAGTGACTGCTCAGCCAGTTCGCAACAATAGTGGGCCAGTTCAGTAGAGACATTACGCCGTTCATCCGCCGGTAGCTGCTGAGCGGTATCAATCGCCTCCTGCCACTCACCTTCTTTCTCGTACAGCTTAATCAGCAGCGCCAGTGCCTTGGCCTGGGTACTTTTGGGTGGCAGCGATCTGATAATTTCCTGTAGCAGATTTTCAGCCCGGTCCAGCAGGCCGACTGCATAATAGTCACGTGCCAGCGCCATCTGAACCCGCATAAAATCCTCACGCCCAAGGTCAGGACGCGCCAGCAGGTTCTGATGAATTTGAATAGCCCGATCTACATCGCCCTTGCGGCGAAACAGCTTAGCCAGCGCGAGATGCGCAGGAATCGTGTCAGAATTAATCTCCAGCGCACGGATAAAGCTCTCAATCGCCTCATCCATTTTCTCGTTAAGGAGATAATCAAGACCCGTGAAGTACTCGTGACTGAGGGAGCCGGGGGGGCGTGAAGCAGGCCTGCCCCGTTCCCGTCGACCTAAAAACCAGCCAATGCCAATGGCCAGTGCCAGCGGAAAGACCAGCAGGTAGTTGTCGAAATTAAGTGGCATCTTTGAGACTGGACACTCTCAATTGATCTAGCTCTTTCTGAGTGCTGACTATCTTACGACGAGCCGATCCAAGCCGGGTTCTGAGCATCAGTACGGTCATGACACTCAGTAATACCCCCATAAATCCGCCCAGCACGAACGTTGCGATCAACCAAACCGACAGACTGGCTTCCGGAAGCTGGAAAAACACCAGATCGATTGCCACCTTCTCTGTGTTGTGAATTGTGAACAGAATTCCCACCAACAGAACGACCAGACAGAGCAGGCCGACAACCAATGTTTTCAAAAAACGCACGTGATAAACCTCAAGAATTATTGATTGAATCATTCACCTGTTCGCGCAGCTCTTTCCCTGGCTTGAAGTGCGGAACGTATTTGGCTTCTAAAGCAACCGATTCACCGGTTTTAGGGTTACGACCGGTGCGCGGCGCGCGGTAATGCAGCGAAAAACTACCAAACCCTCTGATCTCAATACGGTGCCCCTGAGAGAGTGATTCCGTCATATGATCGAGCATCGTCTTAACGGACAGTTCAATATCCTTAACAGAAAGCTGATCGTGACGGTCCACCAGAATTTCAATCAGTTCAGATTTTGTCATACCTACTCCTTAGATCCTTTGACCTTGCCCTGGAGAGACTACTTGGAGTCGCCTTTTTTCATCTGCGCCTTGATCAGGTCACCGATGGTAGTCGGGCCGGAAATTTCAGTTTCAGACTGCTGGCTGATCTTATCCATCGCTTTGCGTTCCTGCTCAATTTCAAGCAGCTTGATCGACAGCGAGATCACCCGGTTACGACGATCAATATTACTGATGACCGCTTCAACCTGATCGCCGGGTTTAAATTGCTCATTCAGATTGTCTACCCGGTCACGGGAGACATCAGCCAGCTTGAGGCTACCTTCAACGCCCTCAGCCAGCTCTACAGTGACCTGCTTATCTGAAACTTCAGTCACCACACCTTTAACGGCAGCACCTTTATGATTGTCCGCAGTAAAGCTGGTGAACGGATCAGAATCGAGCTGTTTGATACCCAACGCAATTCGTTCACGTTCCGCATCAATAGAAAGCACTACTGCTTCAACCTGATCGCCTTTCTTGTATTCCTTAACCGCGTTTTCGCCGCTGTCATCCCAGGACAGATCGGAGAGGTGGACCAGACCATCGATGCCGCCATCCAGACCGATAAACACACCAAAGTCAGTGATTGAGCGGATCTGGCCGCTAAGCCGGTCACCTTTGTTGTATTTGCCGGAGAATTCCTGCCATGGGTTAGGCTTGCACTGTTTCATACCAAGCGAGATGCGCCGCCGCTCCATGTCGATATCCAGCAGCATAACGTCAACCTGATCGCCCACCTGTACAATTTTCGACGGGTGGACATTTTTGTTTGTCCAATCCATTTCAGAAACATGGATCAGACCTTCGATACCATTTTCAATTTCAGCGAAACAGCCGTAATCCGTCAGGTTGGTCACTTTGGCACTGGCTTTAGAGCCGACAGCGTAATTCGAAATCAACTGAGTCCAGGGATCATCAGTGAGTTGTTTCAGGCCTAGTGATACGCGGTTACGCTCCTGATCAAAGCGCAGCACCTGAACTTTAATCTCTTCACCGACTTTCAGTGCTTCACTCGGGTGTTTGACCCGTTTCCAGGCAATATCCGTAATATGCAGCAGGCCATCCACACCACCCAGATCGATAAAGGCGCCATAGTCGGTAATATTCTTGACGATACCATTGACTACCAGCCCCTCTTTCAGGTTCGCCAGCAGTTTTTCACGCTCTTCGCTGTAAGCGGCTTCCAGCACAGCCCGGCGCGAAACCACAATATTGTTGCGCTTGGCATCGAGCTTAACCAGTTTGAATTCGAGTTCCTGAGACTCAAGATGAGAAGTGTCGCGCAGAGGCCGGACATCGACCAGTGAACCCGGCAGGAATGCATTGATAGAGTTGACGTTGACGGTAAAGCCACCCCGTACCTTCCCGGTGATATGGCCTGTAACCACCTCATCGCCGGCGAACGCTTTTTCCAGCTCGCCCCAGGCTTCGGCCCGTTTCGCTTTATCGCGGGATAACTGGGTCGCACCAAAGCCGTCTTCGACCGCTTCAAGTGCTACCCTGACCTCTGAGCCAACTTCAACTGTGAGTTCGCCGTTATCATCGACAAACTGGCTCCTTGGGATCACGCCCTCTGATTTGAGCCCCGCATTGACGATGATAAAATCATCTTCAATTGCTATCACCGTACCCGTAACTATCGCTCCGGGCGCCATTTCCAGCTCTTGAAGACTTGCTTCAAACAGCTCAGCAAAGCTCTCGCTCATATCAGTATCCCGCTTTCAGTCTAAACGACGTCAATCAGCGAAGCCCTTTATGCCTCGCTTCATCCAGTACAGCGGCAAGGACCTCATCGATCGACATCTCTGTCGTATCCAGAATTACTGCATCCGCCGCGGGCTTGAGAGGAGCCACAGTACGGTTCATATCACGCTCATCCCGTGCTTGAATGTCCTCTAATATAGCTTGAAGACTAGCACCCAGTCCCTTGTTTATCAACTGGTTATAGCGCCGCTGCGCACGCTCCTCAGCACTGGCATCCAGATAGATTTTCAGCTCAGCCTCCGGGAACACCACCGTACCCATATCGCGCCCGTCGGCGATCAGGCCCGGCAACTCAGCAAAGGCACGCTGTCGCTCCAGTAATGCATCACGAACCGCCGGGATAGCGGCAACAATCGAAGCATCTCCTCCCACCGCTTCGGTGCGAATCGCATCCGTTACCTCTTCCCCTTCCAGAATGATCTGGACGGAGAGATCTTCTTTAGCCACAAACTGCACATCCAGATGCGCGGCCAGAACCACCAGGGCTTCCTCGTCGTCCAGATCCACCCCATGATGACGTGCTGCCAGACCCACCAGGCGATACAATGCGCCGCTGTCTAACAGCTCCCAACCTAATTCTCGTGCCAGTAGATGGCAGATAGTTCCCTTACCCGATCCACTTGGACCATCAACGGTAATGACGGGCGCCTGTCGTTGAGACATCAGCCCTCCTCCTTTTCAACCTTGATTCCCGCCTGCTGCGCCAGTTCCACAAATGCCGGGAACGAAGTTGCCACATTGGCGCACTCATTAATTGTGATCGTATCCGTCGCACGCAGTGCCGCAACACAGAAAGACATGGCGATACGGTGATCATCATGGCTTTCGACAACACCACCGCCCAGTGTACCACCCTGAATGATGGCGCCATCCGGGGTACCCTGAATATCGATACCCAGTGTCTGCAGACCATCGACCATGGACTGAATGCGGTCACTTTCCTTAACCCGAAGCTCTTCCGCACCGGTCACCACCGTAGTGCCTTCAGCACAGGCGGCCGCAATAAACAGCGCAGGAAACTCGTCGATCGCCAGCGGTACCTGATCTTCCGGAATATGAATCCCTTTCAGTGGAGTATAGCGGATGCGGATATCAGCCACCGGCTCACCACCCACTTCACGCTCATTCAGCAACTGCAGATCAGCACCCATCAGGCGCAGAATGTTGATCACACCGATACGGGTCGGATTGATACCCACATGCTCCAGAGTCAGATCAGAACCCGGCGCGATCGCTGCCGCCACCATAAAGAAGGTGGCAGAAGAGATATCTGCCGGCACATCGATCCGGGTAGCACTCAGCTTACCGCCGGAACGCACCGCCGCCGTCGCCCCTTCCTGCTGCACAGGGTAACCAAAGCCGCTCAGCATACGCTCGGTGTGATCCCGGGTAGGAGCCGGTTCGGTCACTGAAGTCTGGCCATCTGCATAGAGACCCGCCAGCAACAGACAGGATTTAACCTGCGCACTCGCCATCGGCATATCATAGTGAATACCCTGAAGCGCCTTGCCGCCTTTAATCTTCAGCGGTGGGCGGCCATTTTCAGCGGTCTCAATCTCAGCCCCCATCAGACGCAAAGGGTCTGCCACACGCCCCATCGGACGTTTGGTCAGAGAGGCATCGCCAGTCAGCTCGGTATCAAACGCCTGTGCGGCCAGAAGGCCGGACAGCAAACGCATAGATGTACCGGAATTGCCTACGTAAAGCGGCCCCGGGGGTGCCTGCAAACCGTGCAGACCGACACCGTAAATCGTTACATTGCCATCTACGGGCCCCTCGATCACAACGCCCATATCGCGGAACGCCTGCAGGGTCGCCAGACTGTCTTCACCTTCCAGAAAACCGGTCACCTCGGTAACACCGTCCGCCAGGGAGCCCAGCATAATGGAACGATGAGAGATGGATTTATCACCTGGAACTCGGAACTTACCCTGCACGCTGCCGCCAGGTTGGGCGCGGAAGGTTACTTGTTGATTACTCATATCTTGTGAATATGCCGTACCAGAAAGGATTCTTGAAAAATGTTCTCTTGCTGCCCGTGCCCGGGTAAAAATACCCAGCATGGATTCACTGTCACCGCTTTCAATCGCCTGACGCAAATTCGTCAGCCCCGAACTGAACAGATCCAGTTGCCCCAGCAACGCCTCTTTATTCGCCAGACAGATATCATGCCACATCGTCGGGTCACTGCCCGCAATCCGGGTAAAGTCGCGAAAACCTCCCGCTGCATAACGGAAGATATCGGTATTCTTTCCCTGCTCCTGCGCCAGCGTATCGACCAGCGAAAACGCCAGTATATGTGGCAGGTGACTGGTTGCCGCCAGCACCTCGTCATGCTTCTCCACCTCCATCAGCAATACCTCTGCTCCGGTGGATTGCCACATGCGGGTGAGGACTGTAACAGCCCCAGATGAAGATTCTGCTAAGGGCGTTAAAATCACTTTATGCTGTTGAAAAAGCGCCGCATCGGCTGCGTCTACGCCACTCTTTTCTGAGCCGGCGATAGGATGTCCGGGCACAAAACCTGAAGGCAACCGCTGAAAGACCCGCTGCGCAGCGGCAACAACATTGGCTTTGGTACTGCCGACATCGGTCAGCAGGGCATCCGGTTTAATGAAGGGGGCGATATCAATCAGCACACGCTCCATCGCCTTAACCGGCACCGCCAGCACAATCAGGTCGGCTTCGGCCACTGCATCAACCAGACTCTCAGCAGCCTGATCAATCACACCGTTGCGCAGCCCCTTTGCCGCCTCTTCATAATCCCGGTCATACCCCATGACCAGACCGCATTGACGATTCAGACGCAGCGCCTTAGCCAGCGAGCCACCAATCAGGCCTAAACCAATGATCAGCGTCTTATTTATATGCAAACTCAAGAGCGTCCCACCACGTTGGCCAATGCTTCGAGGCAGCGCTGATTTTCTTCCGGCAAGCCGATACTGATTCGCAGATGTTGCGGCATCGCATAATTGGCCACCGGCCGGACAATAACCCCCTGCTCCAGCATGGTCTGATACAGCGGCATCGCGTCCTGCCCCATATCAACGCTGACGAAGTTACCCACCGAAGGAATAAAGTCCAGCCCCAGCCGTGCCAACTCAGTCTGGTACAACGCCATACCCTGACGGTTGATCTCGACCGCCTGTTGCAGATAGGCCTCATCTGCCAGTGCAACTTCAGCGGCCACCAGCGCCAGACTGTTCACGTTAAACGGCTGACGCACCCGACTCAGGATATTGGCAATCTGCGGATTGGAAACAGCAAAACCCACCCGGAGCCCTGCCAGACCATAGGCTTTGGAGAAAGTCCGGGTAACCATCAGGTTGCTGTAGCGAGATTGCAGCACAAGGCCGTTTGCAAAATCAGGCTCATCCACGTACTCGGTATACGCCTCATCCAGTACCACCAGCACTCGCTCCGGTACCTGATCCATAAATTCAGTCAATTGTGCTTCACTCAGCCAGGTACCGGTTGGATTATTCGGATTGGCAAGAAAGATAATCCGGGTCTTATCGGTAATCGCCGCCAGCATCGCCGCCAGGTCATGCCCCCAGTCGCGGGCCGGAGTAATAACTGCTTTGGCACCGGTTGCCTGAGTCACCAGCGAATACACAACAAAGGCGTACTGTGAGTAGATCACCTCATCACCCGGCTGCAGGTAAGCACGCCCCACCAGTTCCAGTACATCATTGGAACCATTACCCAGCGTCAGTTGTTCCGGCTGCAGCGAAAATTTGGCAGCAAGCGCCTGCTTCAGCCGGTAGCCACCGCTGTCAGGGTAACGGCAAATACCTGCCAGTTGCTGCTCAATGGCCTCAACCACGCGCGGTGAAGGGCCCAGCGGATTTTCATTACTGGCCAGTTTGACAACATCCGTCAGCCCCAGCTCACGCTCCAGCTCTTCCGGCGGTTTACCCGGCAGATAGGGTGAGAGGTTCTGCACACCCGGTGCAGCCAGAGAGATAAAATCACAGCTCATTTTTACCCCCTCAGAGTACAGCGCGAGGATAAGAGCCCAGCACTTTCAGCTCGACGCTCTCTTTGGTCAGATCATGCAGGGCCTGTTTGACCACCTGATCGTCGCTATGCCCTTCAAAATCGATATAGAACATCGAATGTTTTGATGCCGAACGGGTTTCCACCCGGGTCAGGCTCAGACCATAACGGTGGAATGGCTCAAGTAGCTGGTAAAGCGCACCCGGAGCATCCGGTACAGAAACCAGAATCGAGGTTTTATCATCCCCACTGGGCCCCACATCCTGATCACCGATAATCAGGAAGCGGGTGGTATTATCCGCCTGGTCTTCAATATTTTTCACCGCCGGATCCAGATCATACAGCTCCGCAGCCATATCACCGGCAACCGCGGCATAACCGCTGCCTTCCTGCTTCGCCAGCCGCGCGGCTTCAGCATTAGAGCTGACCGCTACTTTTTCAATGTGCGGGAAACGGGCATCCAGCCAGCTCCGGCTCTGTGCCAGAGACTGTTCGTGAGAATAAATTTTTGCGATCTCATCCAGCCCGTCACCTTTATTCAGTAGCAGGTGCAGGTGTACCGGCACCTCTACCTCACCACAGATCTTCAGGTCGAACTGTTTGAACAGGTCGAGTGTATGACTGACCACCCCTTCAGAAGAGTTCTCGATCGGTACAACACCGTAGTGGGCCGAACCGGCCTGAACCTCACGGAACACATCTTTCAGCGATTGCATCGGCAGATTACGGGCAGAGTGACCAAAGTGCTTCATGGCCGCCTGCTGGGTAAAAGTCCCTTCCGGGCCGAGAAACGCCACCCGCATTGGTTCTTCTAACGCCAGACAAACCGACATCACTTCGCGGAACAGACGTGCGACTTCCCGGTCCGGCAACGGGCCCGTATTACGCTCCATGACCCGACGCAACACCTGAGCTTCACGCTCAGGGCGGTAGAAAACAGCGGCCTCGGAGCCCTGATAACGTTGTTTAACTTCAGCCACGTTCTGGGCGCAACTGGCACGTTTGTTCAGTAACTCATGGATTTCACGGTCAATACCGTCGATCTGATCACGTAAAACGCGTAACTCTTTTTCCTGTTCACTCATATCTATCTACTTATTCTGCTTACTACGGGAATCAGGCGTGCTGTTTCTCGAACTGTTGCATAAAGTCAATCAGGGCATCCACCGCGGTTTCCGGTACGGCGTTATAGATACTTGCACGCATACCACCTACGGAACGGTGACCTTTCAAGTTTAGTAGACCTGCCGTTTCAGCCTGCTCCAGAAACAGTTTATCCAGCGCTTCATCTGCCAGCGTAAACGGTACATTCATCCAGGAACGATTAGCTTTGGCCATCGGATTGCCATAGAAATCACTGTTATCAATCGCAGCGTAGAGCTTATCGGCTTTACGGCGGTTAATCTCAGCCATCGCTTCAACCCCGCCCTGGGCTTTCAGCCACTTAAATACCAGCCCCGCAAGATACCAGCCAAAGGTCGGCGGTGTATTGAACATCGAGTCTGCATCGGCATGCAGCTTGTAGTCAAACATGCTCGGCGCTCCGGCCAGCACATCACCCAGCAGATCTTCACGCACGATCACAACCGTCAGGCCGGCCGGACCGATATTTTTCTGCGCACCGGCATAGATCAGGCCAAACTGACTCACATCCAGCGGACGGGAAAGAATGGTTGAAGAGAGATCCGCTACCAGTGGAACACCATCCAGCGTCTGCGGAACATAATCATATTCCAGACCACCAATGGTTTCATTCGGCGTGTAATGCAGGTAAGCCGCTTCAGGATTCAGACTCAGTTCCTGCTGCGAAGGCACCGCGGTAAAACCGCCTTCTTCGCTGCTGCCCGCAACATTCACGTCACAGTAACGTGCCGCCTCTTTAATCGCTTTCTTAGACCAGATACCGGTATTGATGTAATCCGCGCTGGTTTTTCCACGCAGCAGATTGATCGGCACCATGGAAAACTGGGTGGTCGCGCCGCCCTGCAGAAACAGTACTTTGTAGTCAGCACCAATTCCCATCAGGTCACGCAGATCCTGTTCGGCTGTTTCAGCCACAGAGACAAACTCTTTACTGCGGTGGCTCATCTCCATGATGGAGAGGCCCTTACCCTGCCAGTCCAGCAGTTCTTCCTGTGCCTGCGCTAAAACCGCATCGGGCAGACCTGCAGGTCCCGCACTGAAATTGTACTTACGTGTCATCTGCTTGTGTTCACTCTTAACAACAGTGGATAAAAAGTGCGGCACCAGGCCGCACTTGATCAGGAAGTTTACGCGTCGGCCTCTGGCGTTGAGGCCTCGGTTGTCTCAGTTGCGTCATCTTCCAACAGGCTTTCATCTTCATCCGGCTCTTCAATCCGGGCCACGCTGACCAGATGCTCGCCATCACTGACGCGAATCAGGGTCACCCCCTGAGTATTACGCCCCAGTTCGGAGATGCCATCACAACCGGTACGCACCAGCGTACCTTTATTGCTGATCAGCATCACATCATCGCCATCGAAAACCTGTACAGCGCCCGCCAGTTCACCATTTCGCTCGGAGCACTGTTGAGCAATCACGCCCTGACCACCACGACCTTTGACCGGGAAGTCATCGACCGCCGTTTTCTTACCGTAACCATTTTCGGAAGCGGTCAGGATCTTACCCCCCTCTTTCGGGATAATCAGGGAGATCACTTTAATCCCGTCATCCATTTTCACGCCACGCACACCACGGGCGGTACGACCCATTGGTCGCACATCATCCTCGCTGAAGCGCATCGATTTACCCGCGCTGGTCATCAGCATGACATCGTCGTTGCCATCGGTGATAGCGGCACCGATCAGATGGTCGTCATCCAGCAGATCCAGAGCGATCAGGCCACTGCTACGAGGGCGGGAGAAGTTAGTCAGGGCTGTTTTCTTAACGGTACCGGAAGCGGTCGCCATGAAGATGTATTTATCCTCTTCATAATCACCCACCGGCAGGATAGTGCTGACCCGCTCACCTTCATCCAGCGGCAGGATATTCACAATCGCACGCCCACGGGCAGTACGGCTGGCCACCGGAATTTCGAATACCCGCAACCAGTACACCTTACCCCGGTCGGTAAAACAGAGGATGGTGTCATGGGTATTGGCAATGAGCAGATGCTCAATAAAGTCTTCATCTTTGATCGCAGCAGCCGACTTGCCTTTACCTCCACGACGCTGAGACTGGTAGTCGGTCAGCGGCTGAGTTTTGGCATAACCACCGTGGGAGATGGTGACCACCATGTCCTCTTCGGTAATCAGATCCGCAACGGTCAGGTCTTTGCGCGAAGCGGTGATCTCGGTACGGCGTTCATCACCATACTCTTCCAGAACAGCTTCCAGCTCTTCACGAATCACCTCCATCAGGCGCTCGTGGGAACCCAGAATACGCAACAGTTCTGCGATCTTCTCCAGCAGCTCTTTGTACTCGCCAATCAGCTTTTCATGCTCAAGGCCGGTCAGACGGTGCAGACGCAGTTCAAGAATCGCCTGAGCCTGCGCCGGTGACAGATGATACTTGCCATCACGCAGGCCATATTGCTCTTCCAGCTCTTCCGGACGGCAGGCATCTTCGCCGGCACGTTCCAGCATCTGAATCACATCACCAGGCACCCAGGCTTCAGCGATCAGTTTCTCTTTCGCTTCCGCCGGTGTCGGGGACTTTTTAATCAGTTCGATAACCGGGTCAATATTCGCCAGTGCAACCGCCAGACCTTCGAGGATATGACCCCGCTCACGAGCTTTACGCAGTTCGTAAACAGTACGACGGGTTACCACTTCACGACGGTGACGGATAAAGCATTCCAGCGCGGTTTTCAGATCCAGAATCTTCGGCTGGCCGTCAACCAGAGCGACCATATTGATGCCGAACACTGACTCCATCTGGGTCTGAGCAAACAGGTTATTGATCACTACATCCGGCATTTCGCCACGTCGTAGTTCAATAACGATGCGCATGCCGTCTTTATCCGACTCATCACGCAGCTCAGTTATCCCTTCGATCTTCTTATCTTTTACCAGCTCAGCGATCTTCTCGATCAGGCGTGCCTTGTTAAGCTGGTATGGAATTTCAGTGATAATAAGGGAAGGTTTGCCGTTTTTCTCGTCTTCTTCAACGTGATAGCGGGCACGTACATAGATCCGTCCCCGACCGGTACGGTAGGCCTGCAGAATACCTGCACGTCCGTTGATAATACCGCCTGTCGGGAAGTCCGGGCCGGGAATGTACTCCATCAGCTCATCAACGCTGAGATCGCCATTTTCAATCAGTGCAATACAGCCGCGAACCACTTCGCCCAGATTGTGAGGCGGGATATTGGTCGCCATACCAACCGCGATACCGGAAGAGCCATTCACCAGCAGGTTCGGTACCCGGGTTGGCAACACTTCCGGAATTTTTTCTGTACCGTCGTAGTTGTCGACGAAATCAACGGTTTCTTTTTCCAGATCAGCCAACAGTTCATGGGAGATCTTATCCATGCGAATTTCGGTGTATCGCATGGCCGCTGCGGAGTCCCCGTCAATCGAACCGAAGTTACCCTGACCATCGACCAGGGTGTAGCGCATGGAGAAATCCTGCGCCATACGAACAATCGTGTCATACACCGCACTATCGCCGTGCGGATGGTATTTACCGATCACATCACCAACGACACGCGCCGATTTCTTGTATGCTTTATTCCAATCATTGCCCAGTTCATTCATCGCAAACAACACGCGACGATGCACCGGTTTCAGGCCGTCCCGCGCATCAGGCAGTGCACGGCCAACAATCACGCTCATGGCGTAATCAAGATAAGACTGCTTCAGTTCATCTTCGATGTTAACTGGCAGAATTTCTCTGGCTAAATCACCCATTCCCTATCCTTGAATCGCTCTCACAACGGAAGGTTTCCGCGGATATTTTTAACCGCCGGAGTATATCACATTTATTACATTAGAACCCTGAAAAAATAAGTGCTTATCCTGCCCGGAACGGGCTGAGGGTTTTGCCTGTTTTTCGCCCCTGATGCAGTGCTAGAATGGGCAAAAATTTACTGATTGAAAGATTGTTATGACTCAAGCAGACTCCGCCTCACAACCTAATATCGATCCGGAAGAGATTGCCAAGTTCGAAGAGCTGGCAAGCAAATGGTGGGACCGCAACAGCGAGTTCAAACCCCTGCACGATATCAACCCGCTGCGGGTTGGCTTTATTGACCGCATCGCCGGCCTGTCCGGAAAAAAAGTACTGGATGTCGGCTGTGGAGGCGGAATTCTCTCCGAATCTATGGCCCAGCGCGGTGCCGAAGTCAGCGGAATTGACATGGGTGCAGGGCCACTCAAGGTTGCCAAACTGCATGGCCTGGAAAGCGGCGTCAATGTCAGCTATCGCCAGATTACGGTCGAAGAACTGGCCGCCGAACAACCCGAGTCCTTCGACGTTGTTACCTGCATGGAGATGCTGGAGCACGTTCCTGATCCTGCCTCTGTCGTGACCGCCTGCGCCCGCCTCTGCAAACCCGGCGGCAAGGTATTCTTTTCCACCCTGAACCGGAATCCGAAAAGTTATCTGTTTGCGATTCTCGGAGCCGAAAAGCTTCTCAAGCTGGTGCCGGACGGCACTCATGATTTTAAGAAGTTTATCCGCCCCTCCGAGCTCGGCCAGTGGATTCGTCAGAGCGGTCTGAAGAACCTTGAGATCAACGGCATGACATACAACCCGCTGACTAAAAGCTACCGACTGCACCCGACTGATGTCGATGTGAACTATCTGATCGCTACCGAGAAGCCAAATAATAATGACTGAACAGACAGCGGCCGTCCTGTTTGATCTTGATGGCACTCTGATCGATACAGCACCGGATTTCCACTGGGTAATCAACCAGCTTCTCAGTGAGGAAGGGCTGCCTCCGGTGGAATATGCATTCCTGCGTCGTTACGTTTCTCAGGGCGCCAGAGCCATGGTCGAGGCTGCATTCAACTACCGGGAAGACGAAGAGGAGTTTACCCGACTGCATCAGCGCATGCTTGAGATCTATCTCGGCCATCTGGATGTAGATAGCAAACTATTCCCCGGACTGGAGCAATGCCTGCAATGGCTGCAAACAGCCGGCATTCCCTGGGGCATTGTCACCAATAAACCGGAACTCTACACCCTGCCGGTCATGCAGGGACTGGGCCTGAAACAACAGGCCGCCTGCATCATCTGCCCGGACCACGTCAGCCAGCGCAAACCTCACCCTGAAGCACTTTACCTCGCCTGCGAACAGATCGGCTGCAGCGCCGAAAAGAGCATCTATGTTGGCGACCATATTCGGGATATCGAAGCGGGCAACCGCGCCGGAATGACCACTGTAGCCGCCACATATGGCTACCTCAATGAAGGGGAAGACCCTGCCAGTTGGCAGGCCGATCACTATATATCGTGTGCAACGGAACTTACCCCCCTGCTACAATCTCTATATAAAGCCTAAAGCCCACGATCAGGAAGAAGTGACCATGTACGACTATCAGGCCCCCGACGACCTACTTAAAGACCGCATTATTCTGGTAACCGGCGCGGGCAGCGGCATCGGACGGGTTGCCGCAAAAACGTATGCAGCCCACGGCGCCACAGTGATTCTGCTTGGCCGCACACTGGAAAAGCTAGAACAGGTATATGATGAGATTGAAGCGGCCGGCCACCCACAGCCAGCACTGGTGCCGATGAATCTTGAAAGCGCACAGGAACATGACTTTATCGAGCTGACCAACACCATCGAACAGGAATTCGGCCGGCTGGATGGTATTCTGCATAATGCCAGCCTGCTCGGCGTTCGCACGCCCATTGAGTCTTACGATCCGGTTATCTGGCAACAGGTCATGCAGGTTAATGTGAACGCGCCTTTCATGCTCACGCAGATCCTGATGCCTCTGCTCGAACGCTCTGAAAACCCTTCGGTGATATTCACCTCCTCCGGCGTCGGGCGCAAGAGCAAGGCTTACTGGGGCGCTTACGCAGTATCAAAGTTTGCCACAGAAGGCCTGATGCAGACCCTGGCCGACGAACTGAGCAACGTCAGTAAGATCCGCGCCAACTGCATCAACCCCGGCGCAACCCGCACCCAGATGCGCGCCGACGCCTACCCGGGGGAAGACCCCGCAACCGTTGCAACACCAGAACAGATCATGCCCCTCTATCTCTACCTGATGGGCGCTGACAGCGAGTCTGTCAATGGTCAGTCGCTGGACGCCCAGTAATAAAAAGCCTCCGAATGGAGGCTTTTTATTGGCGTTCCCCGTCCTGAAAACAGCAACTTACATCAGGACCGGGGCAGCAGAGGGGTTAATCGCCTTCCTGACGACGCGCCCGCTGTTTTTTATAGCGCCGCTCGAGCTTCTGCTTATCAGCAATACTCATGCGCGGCGCTTTTTTCGGTTTAAGCTCAAGCATCTTCGACAGTGAGTTTACCTCTTTGACGCTCATCTCCTTCCAGGTTCCGGAGCGCACATCACTGGGCAGGAACAGCGGGCCAAAGCGCACGCGCTTCAGACGATTCACCTGTACCTCCTGCGACTCCCACAAACGACGGACCTCGCGATTACGCCCCTCCATAACCACACAGTGGAACCATTTGTTGGCACCCTCACCATCAAAAAACTGCACATCGGTAAACCGCGCCATGCCATCCTCAAGCAACACACCGTCCTTAAGGCGCTGCAGCATCGCATCATCTACATTTCCCAGCACCCGCACCGCATATTCACGGTCGATCTGAGCAGAAGGATGCATCAGCGCGTTGGCCAGCTCCCCGTCGGTGGTAAACAGCAGGAGACCTGAAGTATTGATATCCAGACGCCCTATCGCAATCCAGCGCCCCTCTTTAAGCGGCGGCAGGTGACGGAATACGGTCGGCCGCCCTTCCGGGTCATGCCGGGTGCAGATTTCACCCACCGGCTTGTTGTAAATAAGCACCCGACGGGTCGCTTCACGATCAAAAATCAGATTGACCGGATGCCCATCCACATTCACCTTATCACCTTCGGAAATACGATCCCCCAGACTGGCCACAGCATCGTTTACTGAAACCCGCCCTTCTTTAATCCAACGCTCCATCTCACGACGTGAGCCAACACCGGAGCGCGCCAGAACTTTATGTAATTTTTCATCAGACATTTGACGCACCTTAATAACAGCAGTTTTTGCCACTCAACAAAAAAGCCCTTTCTGTCAGGAAAGGGCTTTCAGGAAAACAGTCATCCAATTTTAAATGAGACAGTCTTCCTTAGTAAATCCTTTATCAAAATAGGCCTGAAAAGCCAGTGGCGTACGACCACGACCCGACCATTCATGTACAGTACCTTCATCATCCGTAATACGGTACTTAGGCTGAACCTTTTTCTTTGGTGTTGCGGTTTCACCAATCAGACCCATCAGATCATCAATCTCAATACCCGCATCCAGCATACTCTGACGAATCGCTTCAATTTTATCTGCCTTTTCCTGCTCGGCAGCTAAAAGCGCTTCCTCTTCTGCTTTTTTATCCTCAGCAATTGAAGTGAGATCGGCAATTACCTTTTCCAATTCTGCAACAGACAATTCCTGGCACTGCTTACGCAAAGAATTTTTGCGCGTTAGTGTTTTAATAAAATCAGACATTTCAGTACTCACTGAGTTATAAGGACCGTAACAGCATTATCAACAAAGATAATAATTAATCAACCAAAATACAAATCAATTAAAAAACGGAAGTATCTCCGGCCCCCTCCCGAATAACCTCAGGCACCTCTTCAACCAGATTAATTACACTGGTCGCCTCCAGCCCGCAATAACCACCATCAATAATCAGATCCACCTGATGCTGCAATAATTCACGCATCTCATAAGGATCCATTAATGGCATTTCTTCACCCGGCATAATCAGCGAGGTACTCATAATTGGCTCACCGAGCGCTTCAGTTAATGCCAGTGCAATTGCATTATCAGGTATACGAATTCCAATGGTACGCCGCTTAGGATGCAATAAACGCCGTGGCACTTCGGACGTTGCCTTAAGAATAAAGGTATAAGCCCCGGGAGTATGCGCCTTCAACAATCGATAACAGCCATTATCAACCTTAGCGTACGTGCTGATTTCACTCAGATCACGACAGACAAGAGTAAAATTATGTTTATCATCCAACTGCCGGATACGTTTTATTTTCTCCATGGCAGCTTTGTCACCCAAGTGACAGCCCAGCGCATAAGCACAGTCAGTAGGGTAGATAACCAGCCCCCCTTTTCTGATGATCTCTACCGCTTGATTAATCAACCTCTGCTGAGGATTTTCCGGATGAATCTGAAAAAACTGGCTCACGCTTAGTAACCTTTTCTGAGCAATGGTTATTTTATTTTATCGCAGATATTCTGAAATGCGCACATCAGTAGCAGCTTAATTAATAAGCAGACGGAGCACATGGTTTTTCGTGGTCTTCAGAGGTGGGTACTTACCCAGATCTGTCCAGCCCGCATCCGGGGTATGAAAATCACTCCCTGCAGACACCAGCAGATTATTCGACTCAGCGATACGATTTAAATGTAATTGGTGATCCGGTGTGACGCCCGGATAAGAAACCTCAATACCATCCCCCCCTGCGGCTATAAAATCAGCCACCAGCGAGCGTATTTTGGTAAATGTCATTTTATACTTGGTCGGGTGGGCAATTATTGAGACCCCACCGGCAGCCTTAAGCACTGACACAGCATCTGCCAGGTCTGGCCAGGGCATTTTAACATCCCCTTTCTTACCAGCGCCTAAATATTTCTTAAACGCCTGTTGCTCGTTTACTACAAAACCTTTTTCAACCAGCGCCCGGGCAAAATGCGGACGCCCGATGCTCCCTTTACCCGCCAGAGCCTGCGCCTCCGCATAAACCGGGGGCACACCCATTTTTTCGAGTTGCCGGGCTATTTTTTCAGAACGCTGGCGACGCAATAAAGCAAGGTTATTCAAATACGCTTGCAGATCGTTATTTTCAGGATCCAGCCCTAAACCCACCAGATGTATCACGCGCCCCTGCCATAAACAGGTTAACTCTGTGCCCGGCACCAGTTGAATGCCTTCAAGATCCTGCCGCATCAGCTCACGCACCCCTTCAAGGGTGTCATGATCGGTCAGAGAAAGTACCTCTATGCCACGAGAACGGGCCCGGTTAAGCAAGTCAGCGGGGGACAGAGAACCATCCGAAGCGGTCGAATGGCAATGCAGGTCGTAACGGGGTAAATCCATACACATTTCACTGTTTATATAAAAGGCTGGCAACCTTATACTTTACTTTTAATCTCTAGAATACAACGACCATGAAGCTGTTACTCGATTTTTTACCCATTATTATCTTTTTTATCGTTTATAAATCGACGAACGATATTATTCTCGCCACCGCGATCCTGATTCCGGCAACACTGCTGCAGATGCTCTACACCTGGATTAAAACCCACAAAATTGAAAAAATGCAGTTGGTTACTCTGGTTCTTGTTGTCGTTCTCGGTGGCGCTACCGTGTTACTGGAAGATAAAACCTTTATCCAGTGGAAACCCACCGTTGTGAACTGGCTGTTTGGCCTTGCTTTCCTTGGCAGTCAGTTTATCGGCAGCAAAACCATTGTTGAGCGCCTTATGGGCAGCAACCTGGCCCTGCCAGCGTTCGCCTGGCGCAACCTTAACCTGGCCTGGGTGGTATTCTTTGTTCTGATGGGCGTTGTGAATCTGTTTGTTGCTTACAGTTTCAGTGAAGAAACCTGGGTGAACTTCAAACTTTTCGGCATGCTGGGTCTTACTCTCGTGTTCATTATCGCCCAGGGGGTTTACCTCTCCCGACACATTGAAAACAGCGAAAATAACGATCAACCCTGAGGATACGGAATGTACTACGCAATTATCTCGGAAGATGTAGAAAACAGTCTGGAAAAACGTCTGGCTGCACGCCCCGATCATCTGGCCCGCTTACAGCAGCTCAATGCTGAAGGCCGTTTATTGATTGCTGGCCCGCATCCGGCAATCGACTGTGAAGACCCGGGCGAAGCCGGCTTCAGCGGCAGTCTGGTCGTTGCTGAGTTTGATTCTCTGCAAGAAGCTCAGCGCTGGGCAGACGCCGACCCATATATCAGTGCAGGCGTTTACGAAAAAGTAACGGTAAAACCTTATAAAAAGGTGCTTCCGTAAAATTTAATATATACTTTGCTTAGTTGCATGACTAAAGGAACTTGGTCCAGCGGAGAAAGAAGGAGCGACGAAAGGCCGGAAAAGATTTTATATCTGTTTTTCGGATCACTTTTGTCACCAGATTTACTGCTGTTTATCTCAGGTTCAGGTTGGAAGAGTTGTAATAAGCTAATTCTTTCTTATTATTCTTAGATACAGAACCCCAAACGTATTAAGGACAGCACAATGAAAAAGATCGCAATCGCTTCAGGCCTGGTTTTGGCTATGGGTCTGGCAACAGGTGTTCAGGCACACCCTGAAAACTCTGGTTACGTAGACGCTAAGAAGCACGGCACCGTGTGGAAAAACAGCTACGGTGAATGCTGGCGTAACGGCTTCTGGAACGAAGCAGACAAAAAAGTCGTAGGCTGTGACGGCGTAATGGCTGAAAAAGCCGCTCCGGCACCTGCTCCTGCACCGGCTCCAATGCCAAAAGCAATGAGCGTTGTTGAGAAGCACGTTGTTTACTTCGACTTCGACAGCTCTAACCCAGGCGACGTAAGCGACATCTCCAGCTACATCAACTCTCTGAAAGAAGTTTCCAGCGTAAATCTGGTAGGTCACGCTGACCGTATCGGTACCAGCGCGTACAACGATGCCCTGTCTCAGAAGCGTGTAAATGCAGTGTCTGACGCTCTGCAGGCTGGCGGCGTTACCGGTTCTGTGATCAGCACCGGCTACATGGGCGAAAACGCTCCGGCTAAGTCCTGTGACGGCCAGCGCGGCGCTAACCTGATCGACTGCCTGCGCGCTAACCGTCGCGTAGAAGTTGAGATCTCCGGCAAGAAATAAGCCACAGAGATAATCATTGAAAAGGCGCTCATTTGAGCGCCTTTTTATTTGCCTGAAGTATTTCAGCCCGGCCTTCGGACATAAAAAAGACGACCAGATGGCCGCCTTTTTAAACAAACTCAGAGAGTCCGATTAACCAACCCAGACGCGGGCATTACGGAACATCCGCATCCAGGCACCGTCTTCAGACCATTCATCCGGAGCCCAACTGTTTGTCACAGCACGGAAAACTCGTTCCGGGTGAGGCATCATAATCGTTACGCGTCCATCCTGAGTTGTGACACCGGTTATACCCTGTGGTGAACCATTCGGGTTAGCCGGGTACATTTCAGTAGGCTTGCCATAGTTATCCACATAACTCAGCGCAACAGTACCGGACTGCTGCAGCCCCTGCAGGTGACCTGCATCCTTAAACTCAGCACGCCCTTCACCATGCGCCACAGCGATCGGCATCCGCGAACCTGCCATACCCTGCAGCAGAACGGAGTTGGATGACTGTACTTCAACCATCGCCACACGCGCTTCAAACTGCTCGGATGCATTGCGCACAAAGTGCGGCCACAGCTCAGAACCCGGAATCAGCTCATGCAGGTTGGAAAGCATCTGACAACCATTACAGATACCCAACGCAAAGGTATCTTCACGATTAAAGAATGCCTGGAACTCATCACGCGCACGTGGATTAAACAGGATCGACTTAGCCCAGCCTTCGCCCGCACCCAGTACATCACCGTAGGAGAAACCACCACAGGCAACCAGACCCTTAAACTGATCCAGTTCTACACGGCCAGACAGGATATCACTCATGTGCACATCAACCGCGGCAAAGCCGGCGCGATCAAAGGCTGCAGCCATTTCGATCTGACCATTCACACCCTGCTCACGGATGATCGCCATCTGCGGTCGAACACCGGTAGCGATATAAGGCGCCGCCACATCTTCATTAACATCGAAGCTAAGATCAGCATGCAGACCCGGGTCCGCTTTATCCAGAATAGCGTCAAACTCCTGCTGAGCGCATTCCGGATTATCACGCAGTGCCTGAATCTGATAGGAGGTTTCCGCCCACCAGCGCTGCAGCTTGACGCGGGACTCCGCATAAATCTCTTCTTCATCGAAGTGGAAACGCAGCTCATCATCCGGATTAGTTGACCCGATCACCTGAGCAACATCGGCCAGGCCTGCAGCATTCAGCTCAGTCAGTACGGATTCAAGATTATCCCGCTTAACCTGAATAACAGCACCCAGCTCTTCTGCAAACAGCGCTGCAGCCAGCTCTGAAGTCTCGCCCGCCAGCATATCCAGATTGATATCCACACCGACTTTACCGGCAAAGGCCATCTCAGCCACTGTAGCAAACAAACCACCATCGGCACGGTCATGGTACGCAAGAATAAGCCCCTGCTCATTCAGCTCCTGAATCGCAGCAAAGAATGCCACCAACTGTTCCGGCTGATCCACATCCGGGACGGACTGACCCACCTCATTGTAAACCTGCGCCAGCGCGGAGAGGCCGATTCGGTTCTGACCATTACCCAGATCCAGGAGGATCAGATCGGTTTCACCCTGATCAGTGCGCAGCTCAGGGGTCAGCGTTTTGCGACAATCCAGAACTGGCGCAAAACCGGAAATAATCAGTGACATAGGCGCCGTAACCGACTTATCTTCACCCTGATCATTCCATACGGTGCGCATAGACATGGAGTCTTTACCCACCGGGATCGTAATACCCAACTGAGGACACAGCTCCATACCTACCGCTTTTACTGTGTCGTATAGTTTTTCATCTTCACCGGGATGACCTGCTGCACACATCCAGTTAGCAGACAGTTTAATATCTTTAATATCCGCGATACGGGCAGAGGCAATATTGGTAACAGTTTCACCGATAGCCATGCGTCCGGATGCCGGTGAATCAACCAGCGCCAGCGGCGTACGCTCGCCCATGGCCATCGCTTCACCCGCATTGGTGTCATATGCTGCAGTCGTTACAGCACAGTCTGCTACCGGAATCTGCCACGGCCCCACCATCTGATCACGGGCAACCTGACCGGTAATCGAGCGGTCGCCAATAGTAATCAGGAAAGATTTCGACGCCACCGCAGGCAGTTTCATAACCCGCTCAGCCGCATCTTTCAGGTCGATAGCGGAAGTATCAAATTCAGGGACTTCGTAGGCTTTACGCTCTACAGAACGGTGCATCTTCGGCGGCTTACCGAACAGCACACTCATCGGCAGGTCGACCGGCTTGTTCTCAAAGTGACTGTCACCCAGTGTCAGGTGCATCTCTTCGGTCGCTTCACCAACTACCGCATATGGACAACGTTCACGCTCACAAATCGCTTCAAAGCGAGCCATATCGGCTGGCGCAACCGCCATGACGTAGCGCTCCTGCGCTTCGTTACACCAGATCGCCAGCGGCGACATACCCGGCTCATCATTATTGACGTTACGCAGCTCAAAGTTACCGCCACGTTCGCCGTCTTTAACCAGTTCCGGAAACGCATTCGACAGACCACCGGCCCCCACATCGTGGATAAAGGCGATCGGGTTTTCATCACCCAACTGCCAGCACTGATCAATGACTTCCTGACAACGGCGCTCCAGCTCAGGGTTATCACGCTGCACAGAAGCAAAATCCAGATCAGCAGAAGAGGAGCCAGACGCCATTGAAGATGCAGCACCACCGCCCAGACCGATCTGCATCGCAGGGCCACCGAGACAGATCAGCTTAGCCCCTACCGGGATCTCACCCTTCTCGACATGCTCATCACGGATATTACCCAGACCACCGGCGATCATGATCGGCTTGTGGTAACCACGCACCTCTTCACCCGCTGCACCATTCACCTTCTGCTCGAAGGTACGGAAGTAGCCGGTCAGCGCAGGACGACCAAATTCATTGTTAAACGCAGCGCCACCAATCGGCCCCTCAAGCATGATATCCAGCGGCGTTACAATACGCCCCGGCTTACCATACTTGGATTCCCATGGCTGCTCGAAGCCGGGAATGTTCAGATCGGATACGGTAAAACCAGTCAGGCCAGCCTTGGGCTTAGATCCTTTACCGGTCGCACCTTCATCACGGATTTCACCACCAGAACCTGTCGCCGCACCGGAATGGGGTGCGATGGCAGTCGGGTGGTTATGCGTTTCTACTTTCATCAGGATCTGAATCGGTTCCTGATTGTAGCTGTACTCTTTGCTCTGAGGCTGCGGGAAGAAGCGACCCGCTTCAGAACCGACCATTACCGCTGCGTTATCTTTGTAAGCAGACAGTACGTTTTCACCGCCCACTTCATTGGTATTACGAATCATGGCAAACAGCGACTTCTCCTGTGCTTCGCCATCGATATCCCATGATGCGTTAAAAATTTTATGGCGGCAGTGCTCAGAGTTTGCCTGGGCAAACATCATCAACTCAACATCCGTCGGGTTACGCCCCAACTCCTGGAAACTGGTCACCAGATAGTCGATCTCATCTTCAGCCAAAGCCAGACCCAGATCTACGTTAGCCACTGCCAATGCATCGCGTCCACCAGCGAGAATATCGACAGTGGTCAGAGGCTTAGGCTGCTCTTCAACAAACAGCACTGATGCATCATCCAGTGAATCCATAACCGCTTCAACCATACGGTCGTGCAGTTCAGCCGCAACCAGCTGACGCTGCTCAGCGGTCAGCGCTGCAGAGGCCTGAACATAGTAAGCCACACCGCGCTCCAGGCGCTTGATCGCAGAAAGACCACAATTGTGGGCTATATCAGTTGCTTTGGATGACCAAGGCGATATAGTGCCCGGACGCGGCACGACCAGAAACAGTTCACCATTGGGTTCCTGAACCTCTGCCTTCGGTCCATAACGCAGAATACGTTCCAGAACTTGCTGCTGATCTGCCGATAAAGCTTGAGCCAGATCGGAAAAGTGCATAAATTCAGCATACAAGCCAGTGACGGCAGGAACCTTGGACTGAATACCAGAAAGTAGCTTTTCATGTCGAAAAGCTGAAAGAGCAGGTGCTCCGCGCAGTGCCAGCATCTCAAATAGAGCCTCTTGATAGCTGCCCCGGTCAGGCAGTAGTTACAGGAGAAATACAGGCTGTGAATTTTACCGAAACAGCCTGTTGGATACCAGAAAAGCAGCACTATGTTTGATATTACCCGAAAAAAAGATGCAGCCTACGCCCTGGTGATTTTCATCCTGTTCTGCATCCCCGCCCTGCTAAGCTGGAACAGCAAATCCCAGCTTGGGGCCATTATTGAATCGGGCTCAATAAAACTGGTCACCCGCAACTCCCCTAACACCTATTTTATCGATAAAGGCGACCCGGCGGGCTTTGAATATGATCTGGCTAAAGCTTATGCCGACTATCTTGGTGTAAAACTGGAACTGGTACTCCCCAACAGCTTCAGCGAAATTTTCACAACCATGCAGCGCCGCGACGGCCATATTGCCGGCGCCATGCTGACCATTACCGATGAGCGCCAGCAGAAATTTGAGTTTGCCAGCCCCTATCTGGAAACTACCACCGCGCTGATTTACCGCACAACTCAAGGTGAAACACCACCACAGGATATTCCAGACCTGATCAATCAGAACAAACAGGTCATGGTGATCGCCAACAGCAGCCATTCCGAACTGATGAAATCCCTGCAACAGGAATACCCCAAGCTCAAATGGGAGGAAACCGGCGCGTTCTCCTCGGTAGAACTACTGGAAAAACTGCACAATAAAGAGATCGATTACGTCATTACCGACGCGGTCACTTTTGACAGTCAGAAATCTTTTTTTCCCGGTCTGAAAAAAGCCTTCGACCTCGACTCACCCAAACCTCTGGCCTGGATGCTGGCACCCCATCACGATCAGAGCCTGCGCGATTCGATTAACCGCTTCTTTGCGCTGGAATCCACCCAAAAGCTGATTGAGTCGCTGGAAGACAAATACTTCAATCGCTCCAACCCACTGGGTTTTTATGACACCGCCGCCTTCCGTGGGGATATGCAGGATCGCTTCCCCAAGCTTGAGCAGTATTTCATGATGGCCGAACAGGAAACCGACATTGACTGGCAGCTTCTGGCGGCCATCGCCTATCAGGAATCTCACTGGAACCCTGATGCTGTCTCTCCGACGGGTGTAAAAGGGATTATGATGCTGACCCGTGCGGCAGCCAAAGAGGTGGACGTAACTGACCGTACCGACCCGATGCAGAGCATTATCGGCGGCGCACACTATCTGGTAAAAGTAATGGAGAAGATCCCGGATCGCATCCCCCAGCCCGACCACACCTGGTTTGCGCTGGCCGGATACAACGTCGGCTACGGCCATCTAGAAGACGCCCGGGTGCTGACCTCCCGAGCCGGTCTGAATCCGGATAAATGGCGCGATGTAAAGAAACACCTACCTCTGCTGACCCAGGAAAAACACTTCAGTACCGTCCGCTATGGCTACGCCCGTGGCTACGAGCCGGTCAGATACGTCAGCAATATTCGTAAGTACATGAAACTACTGAAATGGGAAGTTCAGGTCATGCAGGCGAAACGTCAGAACGAGAGGGCCGATTTTGACCCTGACCACGAAAGCTGGGATGAAGGCACCGTGGTTGAAGACTTCCTACCCGCCCTGTAACCCTTTTGCCGCTTTTTCAGCCTTGCGCAAAGCCTTCTTCTCTTCACGCCGGCGGCTGAAAAAGGCACTGATTTTGGCACTGCACTTCTCGGCCAGCACCGCATCCTCGACCTTAATCAGATGGTTAAACCAGGGCTGCTGAAACAGTTGCCCGTTACTCTTTGCCACCCCGGACTTCTCTTCCGCAGCACCGTATACCAGACGCCGGATTCGAGCATGTACCATCGCACCGGCACACATTGTACAGGGCTCAATTGTCACATACAGATCGGCTTCAGGCAGACGGTAATTACCCACCCGCGCAGCCGCCCGACGCAACGCCATCATCTCAGCATGTGCCGTCGGATCATGTCCGCTGATAGGATGATTCCATCCTTCACCGATCACCTCACCATCCAGCACCACCACAGCACCAACCGGCACCTCTCCCAGCGCTTCAGCCCGATCCGCCAGCATCAATGCATGCTGCATCCAGTGGCGATCCTGTTCCTGCTGTTCGTTCATAGTCTCTATTGCCCAGATAAAAAAAGCCCGCTGTATAGCGGGCTCTTATAATAGCCTAAGCGGCTTTCAAAACCAGAACAGGATCATTCCCACTCAATGGTTGCTGGCGGCTTAGAGCTGATATCGTAAGTGACCCGGGATACCTTAGGGATCTCGTTGATAATACGACTGGAAACAGTTTCCAGCAGCTCGTATGGCAGATGCGCCCAACGAGCGGTCATGAAATCAATTGTCTCAACCGCACGAATCGCAATCACGTACTCATAGCGACGACCATCACCGACGACACCCACCGATTTAACCGGCAGGAATACCGCAAACGCCTGGCTGGTTTTGTGATACCAGTCTGCCTTATGTAGCTCTTCGATAAAGATAGCATCTGCCTCGCGCAGAATATCCGCGTATTCTTTCTTCACTTCGCCAAGAATACGCACACCCAGACCCGGCCCCGGGAACGGATGACGGTAAACCATATCGTATGGCAGACCCAGCTCCAGACCCAGCTTACGCACCTCGTCTTTAAACAGCTCACGCAGTGGCTCAACCAACTCAAACTGCATATCTTCCGGCAGCCCGCCCACGTTGTGATGGGACTTAATAACATGCGCCTTACCGGTCTTCGCAGCCGCTGATTCAATCACGTCCGGGTAGATTGTGCCCTGAGCCAGGAATTTCACATCCTGCAGCTTGGTCGCCTCATCATCGAATACTTCAATAAACGTATTACCGATAATCTTACGTTTCTTCTCAGGGTCATTTTCACCCACGAGACGACCCAGGAAAAGATCTTCAGCATCAGCACGGATCACGTTCACACCCATATTTTTGGCGAACATGTCCATCACCTGATTGCCCTCATCCTTACGCAGCAGGCCGTTATCCACAAAGACACAGGTCAGCTGATCGCCGATTGCCTTGTGCAGCAGCGCGGCTACCACAGAGGAATCCACACCACCTGACAGACCCAGCAGCACCTTACGATCACCTACCTGCTCACGCACTTTAGCAATCTGGTCAGCAATAATGTTCGCGGAGTTCCACAGCGCTTCTGTGCCGCAAATCTCAATAACAAAGCGCTCCAGAATACGGCCGCCCTGCTTGGTGTGAGTTACTTCAGGGTGGAACTGAACACCGTAGAAGTTTTTCTTCGGATGACACATCGCTGCAATCGGTGCAGACTCAGTGGACGCGATAATGGTAAAACCTTCCGGCAGAGTCGTCACTTTATCACCGTGACTCATCCACACATCCAGAGAGAGAGAACCATTGTTAGCAACATGATCCTCAATGCCCTCCAGCAGGCGACTCGGACTGCTCTCCAGGCGTACCTGAGCATAACCAAATTCACGTTTTTCTGAAGTAGAGACTTCGCCACCCATCTGCGCAGCCATGGTCTGCATGCCGTAGCAGATACCCAGAACCGGCACATCCAGATTAAATACAACCTCAGGTGCACGAGGAGAATCACCTTCAGTGACCGACTCAGGCCCACCCGCCAGGATAATCCCTTTGGGTGCAAAACTGCGGATATCCTCTTCCGGCATATCCCAGGCATGAATTTCACAGTAAACACCGATCTCTCGCACGCGACGTGCGATCAGCTGAGTGTACTGGGAACCAAAATCCAGAATCAAAATTCGTTGAGCGTGAATATCTTTGGTCATTTTTTCTGTCTCTATGTTTTACAGAACCGATTTCTGCAAAAAAAAAAGGGGGCGGAAAAAATCCCACCCCACTTTTCAGAGTTTATTTGCTTAGCTTACGCGGTAGTTCGGCGCTTCTTTGGTGATGCTCACATCGTGCACATGACTCTCGTTCATGCCCGCATTCGTGATACGCACAAACTGTGGCACGGTGCGCATGGTGGTAATATCGGCACTGCCGGTATAACCCATTGCCGCACGCAGACCACCCACCAACTGATGAACGACACCACCCATCGGGCCTTTGCAGGGAACCCGACCTTCAATACCTTCCGGCACCAGTTTTTCAACGCCTTTGGAAGCGTCCTGGAAGTAACGGTCAGAGGAACCTGAAGACTGGCCCATCGCACCCAGAGATCCCATACCACGATAGGACTTGAACGCACGGCCCTGGAACAGTTCCACTTCACCCGGCGCCTCATCGGTACCTGCCAGCATGGAACCCACCATGATCGCAGAAGCACCGGCAACGATTGCTTTAGCCAGGTCACCCGAGAAACGGACACCACCATCAGCAATCACCGGAACACCACGCTCAAGCATCGCTGTCGCTACATTAGCTACCGCGCTGATCTGAGGCACACCGACACCGGCAACGATACGGGTAGTACAGATAGAACCCGGACCGATACCCACTTTAACACCGTCCGCACCGGCATCCGCCAGCGCAATCGCTGCTTCGGCGGTCGCGATATTGCCACCGATTACCTGAACCTGCGGGTGATTTTCTTTAACCCATGCCACACGATCGATAACACCTTTTGAGTGACCGTGCGCGGTATCAACGATGATCACGTCCACGCCCGCAGCCACCAGTGCGTTAACACGGTCAGGCGTTTCCGGGCCGGTACCTACAGCAGCACCAACAATCAGACGGCCTTTCGCATCTTTCGCAGCATTCGGGTGAGACTGGGCTTTATTCATGTCCTTAACGGTCATCATGCCCTGCAGCTTGAATGCTTCGTCAACCACAAGAATCTTTTCGATACGGTGCTTGCGCAACAGGTTACGCACTTTGTCCGGATCAACACCTTCCTGCACGGTAACCAGACGCTCTTTCGGCGTCATAATTGAGGCAACGGTCGCCTCCAGCTTGTGCTCAAAACGGAAATCACGGTCGGTTACGATACCCACCAGATCATCACCATCCACTACCGGAAAGCCAGAGAAGCCAACTTCAGCCACCAGGGCACGCAGTTCGCCGACAGTCATGCCGGAGTGACAGGTCACCGGATCGCTTACAACGCCCGCTTCATATTTTTTAACACGGCGTACTTCTGTAGCCTGCTGCTCAATCGTCAGGTTTTTGTGGATAATACCAATACCACCTTCCTGCGCCATCGCAATCGCCAGACCCGATTCGGTCACGGTATCCATTGCAGCAGAAACCAGAGGAATATTGAGTTCAATTTCCTTGGTTAGACGGGTTTTCAGTGAAACGTCCTTAGGCAATACTTCAGAGTAGCCCGGAACCAGCAACACATCGTCAAAAGTGAGTGCTTCCTCAGCAATTCGCAACATTCTTTGCCAGCCTGTGTAGTCAGTAAATGTAAACGCGAAATTATACAGAAATTAGCCTTTTGTCTCAATCTAAAACTTGAGTTTTACACTGCCGTTAAAAAGCCCGGAAAATAAATCCAGACTGGCGGCTGTCGCTGGGATCAAGATCGTTTAAGATGCCCCTATGTCTATGAGTAATCCATCGCTAAATCCCCCCTCCACACAGGCTCTCAGCGTTTCTGAACTCAACCGTCAGGCGCGCACCCTGCTGGAGCGTTCGTTTCTGACCATTCAGGTAGAAGGCGAAATATCCAACTTTGTCCGCCCCAGTTCGGGTCATTGGTACTTCACCCTTAAAGATGACAAGGCGCAGGTGCGCTGTGCAATGTTCCGCAACAGGAATGCGCAGCTTAACCAACCGAAAAATGGTGATCGGGTGCTGATCCGGGCCAAAGTCAGCCTGTACGAAGGCCGTGGTGACTTTCAACTGATTTGTGAGGGTCTCCAGCCGGCAGGCAGCGGCTCACTTCAGATCGCCTTCGATGCTCTGAAACTGAAATTACAGCAAGAGGGTCTGTTCGACAGTCAGCATAAAAAGCCACTGCCTCTGCACCCTCGTCACCTTGGCATCATCACCTCACCCAGCGGCGCCGCCGTGCACGATATTCTGACCGTTCTCAAGCGACGCTTCCCGGGCATGCCGGTCACCCTTTACCCCAGTGCAGTTCAGGGTGAGGACGCACCCGCTCAGCTCTGCAGGGCGATTCTTCTGGCCGAAGCGCATCAGACTTGTGATGTGCTGATTCTGGGTCGTGGCGGCGGATCACTTGAAGACCTGTGGGCCTTCAACAACGAACAACTGGCACGCGCGGTCTTTGAGTGTGAGATCCCGATTATCAGCGCGGTGGGTCATGAGGTTGATGTGGTGATCACCGACTTTGTCGCCGACACCCGTGCACCGACCCCTTCCGCCGCTGCCGAACTGATCAGCCCGGATCAGGCTCAACTCAGACTACGTCTCAGCCAAATGGAAAACCGGCTCCAGCGACAGATAAATCTGGTGCTGAAGCAGGGACAAAACCGTATCAGTCATTTGCGCAGCCGACTGCGCGAGCCCGGCCAGCGCCTGAAAGAACAGGCGCAACGGCTGGACAACCTCGAGTTTCGTCTGGGCAATGCACTGCAACAGAGGCTCAGGCAACTTAACAACCGTCAGCAACAGTTGGCGACCCGACTTCAGGCTCAGTCTCCCCGACGCAACCTCGAACGTCAGCACAATACTGTCCAGACCCTGGAGCAACGTCTGAAGCACGCGAATCAACAGCGCCTGCAACAACTTCAGTTCCAGCTCAGGTCCGCCATGCAACGCCTGCACAGCGTCAGCCCGCTGGCCACGCTTGAGCGCGGTTACGCCATTACCAAGGATGCCGACGGCAGAATCATCAGCGATGCCCGGACCCAGCAGCCCGGCAACCTTATTGAAACCCAGCTTCATCAGGGACGTCTGCTCTGCAGCGTTCAGGAGATAATCACGGAGTCGATTGAATGATACAGCTTAGCCGATTAACCCGACTACTCTGCCTTACACCTCTGCTGCTATGGAGTCTCAACGCAGCCGCAATGCAGCTACCGGATGAAAGTAAAGTTCCCGGCGGCATCGTCGTTATCCCTCTGACCGGCCAGAACAGCGCAAGCGCTCCCTCTGCCTGGTATAAAGGCAACCGGCTGATGGTGCTACCGAGCAAGGGAACCCGCTACGAAGCCGAGAGTCACTGGATTGCCGTTGCCGGCATCCCTCTGAGCGCCAAACCCAGCGAAAAACAACATGTACGCGCCAACGCCACCTCTTACTACTTTGAGATTGATAACAAAGAGTACAAAGCCCAGTACCTGACGGTTAAGAACAAGCGTCATGTTGATCCCGATCCGGAAGACGTTAAACGCTGGCGACGGGAGAAGGCAAAGATGGTTGCCGCTTACAAAAGCTGGAGCGAACCGGCAAGCCCGGTTACCCGTTTTGAGTTACCTGCCAAAGGCCCCTACAGCAGCCCCTTTGGCCTGAGGCGCTTCTTCAACAAACAGCCACGCAACCCGCACAGCGGTCTGGATATCGCGGCCCCGCATGGCGACCCGATCACAGCCCCTGCCGCCGGGGTTGTAGTCGATACCGGCGATTACTTTTTTAACGGTAACACGGTGATTATCGATCACGGTTTTGGCCTGACAACCATGTACTGCCACATGAGTAAAATTGACGTGCAGATTGGCGACAAAGTAAGCACCGGCACACGGCTGGGCGCCATTGGCAAAACCGGCCGGGTCACCGGCCCACACCTGCACTGGAGTGTGAGCTTGAATAATACCCGGGTCGACCCCATATTATTTTTGAACAACTAAGGAACCTGCGAACAAGTCCTCAGACACTGACAGGACTTATTCGCAGATTCCCTGATTTCACAGTAACGGGCTGATTGGATAGCCCGTTTTTTTAAGCAACAGCGGGACTCTATTAATGTCTGACGTACAACTGGAAACACTGGAACAGAAAGCGAGCTACGGTATCGGCCGTCAAATGGGCGACCAGCTGGCACAACAGCCTTTCGAGGGTATGGATCTGAATGCCATCTCCGCAGGTATTGCCGACGCTTTCAACGGCGAAGCGATGCGCGTTGAAGTTAAAGATATCCAGGAAGCCTTCAATGTCATCAACGATCGTCTGCGTGCGCAGCAAGAAGCTGCAGCGAAAGAAGCTGCTGCCGCTGGTGAAGAGTTCCTGAGCAACAATGCCAAACGCGATGAAGTGATCGTGCTGGAATCCGGCCTGCAATACGAAGTCGTTGAAGCAGGCGACAGCAGCAGCGACAAACCGGGCCGCGAATCCAAAGTCCGTGTTCACTATCACGGCACTTTCACCGATGGCAACGTCTTCGACAGCTCATACAACCGCGGCCAGCCAGCAGAGTTCCCGGTTGGCGGCGTTATCGCCGGCTGGACAGAAGCACTGCAACTGATGAACGTTGGCGCCAAGTGGAAACTGTACATTCCATACGACCTGGCTTACGGCGCTCAGGGTTCTCCGGGCGGAATCCCTCCGTACTCTGCACTGGTATTTGATGTCGAGCTACTGGACATCCTCTGATCACAGCTAAAACCGAGGCGGCATGACCGCCTCTTTTTTCGAGAATTCGCATGCAACTCAACTATCAGCTTCATGGCGAGGGTGAGCCTCTGATCATCCTGCACGGCCTGTTTGGCACCCTGGAGAACTGGGGTAGTCAGATTAAATCACTGGCAGAACGGTTTCAGGTGATCGCGGTCGATCTGCGAAACCATGGCCGTTCCCCCCACAGTGATGAGATGAGCTATCCATTAATGGCCGCAGATATTCTGGCATTGATGGAGCAGTTGAACGTAAGCAAAGCGCATATTCTCGGTCATTCGATGGGCGGCAAAGCAGCTATGCAACTGGCGCTGAATCACCCTGACAGAATCGACAAACTGATCGTTGTTGATATCGCACCCGTTGTCTACCCACGGCATCACGACGATGTATTCGAGGGCCTGTTCAGCATCGACCTGACCAGCCTGAAAAGCCGCTCACAAGCCGACAGCCAACTGCAAGCACTGATAAAAGAGCCCTCAGTCCGGGCATTTCTGCTCAAAAACCTCTACCGCAACGAAGCCGGACAATTTGACTGGCGTATGAACCTGCAGGCCCTGCATGATGACTATGCGCAGATCAGCGCAGCCCCTCAGGGAAGCAGCCCCTACCCGAAGCCGGTTCTGTTTATTAAGGGCGCCAACTCAAACTATCTGATTCCGGAGTATCGGGATGATCTCTTAGGCCTGTTCCCCAAAGCCAGTTACAAGGTCATCCAGAATGCCGGGCACTGGCCTCATGCCGAACAGGCAGACAGCTTCAGCCGGATGGTATTAGATTATCTGGGATAGTCTTAGCAGAAAAAGGCGGACTCAGACCTGCTGATCCAGCAGCGAGCCTTCAGGGAAGAGTTTCTGGAAAACGCCGGCATCTACCAGCTTTTTATTGATCTCAGCCAACTGCTTATTAAGATCATTCAGACGGTCGTTAAACTCATTCAGCGCCTCAGCAGCCCCCTCTGAACGGGCACTTCGCTCATCACGCAGCGCCTGTAAGCGCTCCCCTGCAGTAGGCGAATCATCATCAGCATCTTCCTGTTCAGACTCATTCACTCTGTCCGCAGACTGTTCAGCACGCGCCTCTTCCTCCATCTGCAGGATTTCAGCCCTTGCCTCGATCGCCATCACCCGGGCTTCGGCCGCCGCAGCCCTGTCGGCCGAGGAGGGCTCTGCCACACTCAGCGCTGCACGCTGAATAATTTCTGCTTTTTCCAGAGTCGCCTGAGGGTCATTGGGGATAGGTGAGGTATCAATTTTCACTTCGCCCGCGACCGCATACAGCCGGCCGTCAGGCCCTCGCTCATAAGAATAACTGGGCGCAGAAGCATACTGCCCACCAATGGCAGCATGGGTCTGCTCATGTGCACGCACTTCACGATCACGTTTAGCCAGCTCACGGGTAATCTCAAGCTCTTGCTGCTCTTCCGCCTCAGCGGATGCTTTTGCCCCTGCGCTACCGGCTACCGGGGATTCCAGACCCACCAGCTCAGCATCATTGGATTCGAGCCCAACCAGCTCTCCATCATCACGCTTTAGCGGCGTTGGATCATTAATAGCAAGACGCGACAGCTCAGTGGCTGCAGCCGACAGGGTAACCCGATCACGATTAACAAAATTGCGCGAAGACTGCAGCTCCTGCTCAACAGGCACCGCATTGGCAGTAGAAAACAGACGTTGAAGATCGCGGGAGCGAAGCTCCTGAGGGGCAGCACTGGAATTCAACGCCTGCGAACTGGCGGCACTGAATATCTGCACTTAACTATCCTCCCCTGGCGGGCTCATCAGAACGGGAGCCCGGACTCAGACACGAACATTAATGATTGACCCGGGCTCACCCGGCTCGACTGCCTGCCCGACCACCTTAGTCGCAGCAGCCTCAACCTGAGTACCCGCAGCGGATTCAACCACAGCTTCATCCTGGGTTCGTCCGGTTGCCTGTTCAGGCTGATCCGGTTTACCGGAACCGGTCACATCGCCAGCAGCACGCGGCGCATTGTCGAGTCCCCGGTTAATTCCGATCAGTCCTGTCTGTTGAGCGTTTGTCACATTCATGCCACACCTCAAATAATTCAGATACAGCTAGGGCAACAGTAATTATAGATCACCAGACGCGAATGTTCATATTTTAGCCAGCGCCCTGCTCGAATAATTTGTCCAGATCAATATATTCGGCAACGTTCTCTGGCAAAGGTTCCTCAAGATGAGGGATTTCAGCGATCAGGGGTGCACGTAACATGGCTTCGATGGTAGCCCGGTTCTCTTCATAGCGGGACATCTCCGGATCGATCCGGTTTGCCACCCAGCCCGCCAGACGCAAGCCATCCCGGGCAATACTCTCTGCCGTGAGCAGCGCATGATTAATACAACCCAGTTTCATGCCCACCACCATAATCACCGGGATATTCAAAAGTTTGGGGATGTTAGCCATGGTTTCACGGTGACTCAGCGGTACCCGCCAGCCCCCCGCGCCTTCAACCAGCGCAAAATCAGCAGGCTGCATCAGCGCTCCCTTGCACAAAGCAGCAATCCGATCAGCGCTCAACATCCGTTTCTCATCAATAGCGGCGATATGCGGCGCAATCGGGGGCTCAAAGGCTACCGGGTTAACCTGCTCGTAGGGCAACTTCAGTGATGCTGTTTCCTGCAACAGCAGCGCATCACCGTTACGCAACCCATCTTCTGTAGCGTCACAGCCCGCTGAGATCGGTTTCAGTCCCATCGAGGACATGCCCCGTGCATTCGCTGCCGCCAACAAACCGGCGGCGACAATGGTCTTACCGGCATCCGTATCGGTGCCTGAGATAAAATAGGTGTGTTTAGCCATGCGGATTTACTCCTGCTCTGCACGCTCAAATACGGCGTAATAAACCTGATACGTAGCGGGAAGATACCCGTCTGGATGACGCCGGGCTTCATAAGCCTCTTTGAAACGCTTTATCCGGGCGCGGCCGGTCAGCCCGGTCTGCTGCCCTGAATTCATATTATGGGCGCCCAGTCCCTTCAGCTCATCAGTCAACTGCTTTAACTGGGCGTATTTCAGTACCTTAAAAACCTGATCTAACTGCACACAACGCAAGCCCGGCGGCAGCGCCTGATGCAGTGCCTCTGCCGGCAAAAACTGATTTACATGAGTGTAATCATCCGCCTGCTGCCATGCGTAACGCAGCTCTGATAATGTTTCAGGCCCCAGCGTGGCCACCACAAAACGGCCACCCGGTGATAACACCCGGTTAATCTCCCGCAGCAACTGAGGCAGATCCTCACACCACTGAATCGCGAGACTGGAAAAGATCAGATCCACCTGACCTGAAGCCAGTGGCAGCGCTTCAGCATCGGCACATAACCAACTCGCCTGTTCCGCAAAGCGATGGCTGCGCGCGTAACTCAACATGCCGAACGCCAGATCCAAATTGATGAGCTGAGCGTCCGGGTAGCGCGCTACCAGTTCCGGCGTGAAGTAACCGGTACCACTCCCCAGATCCATTATCCGCTGCTGCGGTTGCTGAGGAAGGTACTGCAACAGCGCTGAACCCACTTCCCGCTGCAGCTCCGCCACACTGTCATAGGTGTGGGCGGCTTTACTGAAAGAGCTGGCTACGCGCTGTTTATCAATTAACTGTGTCACGGTGCCAGAGGCTCCCTTAAGAACCCTGTCAGATCAGCACAGAGCTGCTCTCGATGGGAATAGAATGGCAGATGCCCCGCTCCCGGATAGACAATCACCGGTTGTCCGCTCAGCGCTTCACAGGCTTCAGCCGCGGCAACCGGCACCAGCAGATCCTGATCGCCAAATACCTGCAGTATTGGATGCTTCAGGCGACCGAGCAATGGACGCAGATCATCTCTCAGCAAACCCAGGCTTTCGATCGGTGCACTTGGTTCAGTTTCGCGCAGCAGTTGCTTCAGAAACTTCAGCGTTTCACGTCCCGCTTCAGCCCCTTGCGTCTGCAACATCACGAACCGGTTCAGGGTTTTACTGAGGTTTGCCTCAAGCCCCGCCTCAAATTCGGCATGGGTTGCTTCAGGCATCGCACAGGACCAGTCCGGCCGCTGCACAAAACAGGGATTGGAAGCAATCGTGACCAGCTTTTCTACCCGCTGCGGATAGCGTTCGGCAAACGCCAACGCCAGTTGCCCACCCATCGACCATCCCAGCCAGGAAGCCTGCTCAGGCGCCACTTCAGCAAGGAGAGACAGTACCGCCTCACAGGTATAAGGTTGCGGAAAATCATAAGACCGCCCCAAACCCGGAAGGTCAATCAGGGTCAGGCTGAACGCTGATGCCAGACAATCAGCAAAGTCACCCCAGACCTGACTATTCATGCCCCAGCCGTGTAACAAAACCAACTCCGGCTTACCCGGATTTTCACGTCGCTCGTGGTAAAGACTCATATGACACCACGCTCCCGGGCAACCCGCTCCAGCGTATCCAACAGGCGCTGCACCTGTTGCTCAGTATGTGCCGCACTCAGGGTTACCCTGAGGCGTGCACTTCCCGCAGGAACCGTTGGCGGACGAATCGCACTGATAAAGATCCCTTCGGCTTCCAGCGCCTGACTCATCGCCACCGCCTGATCGGATTCACCAATCAAAATCGGCTGTATCGGTGTTGGCGAGTCCATCAATGACAGGCCCATAGATTCACAACCCCGACGGAACTGAGTGATCAGGGCCTCCAGTTTGTCTCTGCGCCAGGTTTCACTGCGCAGCAGGCGCAGACTGGTCAACGTCGCCGCAGCCACCGCCGGAGGCATACTGGTGGTATAGATGTAAGTCCGGGCATGCTGAATCAGGGTTTCGATCAACTCCTCAGAACCGGCAACAAAAGCACCGGCTGTACCGAAGCCTTTCCCCAGCGTACCAACCAGCACCTGTAACTTCTCGCCGGACAGAGAGAACTGCTCTGCACAACCACCGCCCTGCGCTCCGAGACAGCCAAAGCCGTGAGCATCATCCACCATCAGCCAGGCATCATGGCGCTGACAAACATCAGCCAGCGCCGGCAGGTCGGCCACATCACCGTCCATACTGAAAACACCATCGGTAACCACCAGCTTACGACGCGCCTCGGTTTTCCCGAGACGTTTATCGAGGCTAACAGGATCATTGTGCAGGTAACGCTGAAAACGCGCCCCGCTTAGCAGGCCTGCATCAAGCAGCGATGCGTGGTTCAGACGATCCTGAAACACGGCATCCTGTTTGTCCAGCAGCGCATTCACCGCCCCCAGATTCGCCATATAGCCGGTAGAGAAAAGCAACGCGCGGGGCCGGCCGGTAAACTCAGCCAGCGCCAGTTCCAGTTCGTGATGGGCCCGGCTATGGCCATTTACCAGATGAGAAGCACCACCGCCTACACCGTAAAGCTCTGCAGCCTGCTGGAAACTTTTGATCACTTCCGGGTGATTAGCCAACCCCAGATAATCGTTGGAACAGAACGCCAAGTATTCACGCCCATCAACCTGAACTACCGGTTGCTGCGGTGTTTCCAGCGTGCGCCGCTGGCGGTAAAGGGATGCCTGCTTCCGGGCCTGAAGCTCGGCAGAGAGAGAGTTAAAAGACATAAGAATCTCATCAGAGACCGGGAGACAGGCTCCCGGCCGACATCAGGCTTCGTAGAAGACAGAGCTGTCCTGCTGTTTCTGCAGATCTTTCAGGATCGCGGCTTCCTGAGTTTCATCGTTATCGCCGATCCGCTGCTCCATGTTGATACCCAGTTTACGGAACAACTGCACATCACGATGAGTTTCCGGGTTTGGCGTCGTCAGCAGACATTCACCGTAGAAGATTGAGTTAGCACCGGCAAAGAATGTCATCGCCTGCATCTCATCACTCATTTTCTCACGTCCTGCGGACAGACGAACATGAGAGGCCGGCATCATGATCCGTGCAACCGCGATGGTGCGGATAAAATCCAGATGATCCAGATCATCCACATTTTCCAGCGGCGTACCTGCTACTTTAACCAGCATGTTGATCGGAACACTTTCCGGCTGCACCGGCATGTTCGCCAACTGCATCAGCAATCCATAGCGATCCTGAGCGGTTTCACCCATACCGAGAATACCGCCACTGCAGATTTTCATCCCGGAATCACGCACATTCTGCAACGTATCCAGACGATCCTGATAGGTTCGCGTCGTAATAATTTTGTCGTAAAACTCAGGCGAGGTATCCAGATTGTGGTTGTAATAATCCAGACCGGCATCAGCAAGCTGACTGGCTTTATCCTGATCCAGCATGCCCAGTGTCATGCAGGTTTCCAGCCCCAGTGCTTTAACCTGCTTCACCATCTCAACCACGTAAGGCATGTCTTTATCTGCCGGGTGTTTCCAGGCTGCGCCCATACAGAAGCGGGTAGAACCGGTCGCCTTGGCTTTTTTAGCCTTTTCGATCACCTTTTCTACCTGCATCAGGCGCTCTTTTTCCAGACCGGTGTTGTAATGGCCGCTCTGCGGACAATATTTGCAATCTTCCGGACAAGCGCCGGTTTTGATCGACAACAGCGTGCTGACCTGCACCTCATTCGGATCAAAGTTCTGCCGGTGCACGCTGTGCGCCTGAAACATCAGATCGTTAAAAGGCAGTTCAAACAGAGCTTTAACCTCTGCCTCTGTCCAGTCATGACGAATGGCACCCAACTGTTGCATCTTGTCTTATCTCCGGGAAAATAGCCTGCAAGGCAGGAGGCCTTACCACAGCGTTTATTCTGAGTTGTATAGCCGCTCATTCTATCGGCACAGAGGGAGCTGTCAACCCATGAAAACACCACCGGTTAACCTTAGGTCATTTTTTGACCTGTGCATTTTATGTCATCGCCGCTTCCATCCTGAACCCGGCAGTATTATCAATCTCTGCCCGGACTGCCTGTCCGATCTGCCCTGGCTCAGAAGCTGCTGCTCACGCTGCGCACTGCCTCTCCAATCCCCTAACCAGAATACGCTGCTGTGCGCACACTGCATCAGCCATCCACCCAGCTTTGATCGCATTCAATCCCCATTCCACTACCGCTTCCCCATTGATCACCTGATCACCCAGACCAAATATCAGAAACAGACCTGCTATATCAGCACGCTTGCAGAACTACTGTGGCATCACTGCGACATCCCCGACAGTGCAGATGCACTGATACCGGTTCCGATGCATCCTTACAGCCTGATCAGACGGGGCTTTAATCAGGCAGATTTGCTGGCCCGGCAGCTCAGCCGGCTATCCGGGATTCCACTCGCCAGCCATCTGATCCGCAAAACCCGCACAACCCATGCGCAGATGGGACTGAACCGACAGCAGCGCCTGCGCAATCAGAAGGGAGCCTTTAACTGCAAGCGCTGCCCGGGGCTGCATCTGATTCTGATCGACGATGTAATGACCACCGGCGCGACACTGGAAACCCTCAGCCACAGCCTTAAAAAGGCTGGTGCCCGACGGGTTGAAGCGATTACCTGCGCCCGGACAGATCAGTTCTGAGCCGACAGATTGATTATTTCCCCTTTTAGATCAAGAATTAAGTTCCGTAATAACGATATCGGCCGCGCCTGAAGGTGCTGCCGACTGGGCGCAGCGCGAATAAGGAGTAGCGGATGAATCTGGGGCAGTTTGGAGACCTGGCTGGCGGCATCGGCCTGTTTTTGCTCGGTATGCACCTGATGACCAATGGCATGAAACAAGCCGCAGGGCAGGGCTTAAAACGCACCCTCCAGACAGCCACCAGCTCACCGCTGAAAGGGTTGCTTGCGGGCATTCTGATCACCGCGCTGGTGCAATCATCCAGCGCGGTTACCGTTGCCACCATCGGTTTCGTGAATGCCGGACTGTTACGACTGCGTCAGTCAATCACGGTGATATACGGCTGTAATATCGGTACCACCATGACCGGCTGGCTGGTTGCGCTGATCGGATTCAAACTCAAAATCAGCGCCTTTGCCCTGCCTTTGGTAGGTCTCGGTATGCTGATTAATCTCAGCGCCGGCGAAAACCGCCGCGGCCATTTTGGCATGGCCCTCGCCGGATTTGGCTTGTTTTTTATCGGACTGGATTTCCTCAAAGGCGCCTTCGACGGCCTTGAACAGCAACTGCCTCTGGAGCAGATCAGCCACGCGCCGGCAGGCCTCATCCTGTTCGTTGTGGCCGGATTTATCCTCACTTTCCTGATGCAGTCATCCTCGGCCGCCATGGCGATAACCCTCTCCCTGACCGCCGCAGGTGCAATCCCGCTTCCCTCTGCCGGCGCACTGGTGATCGGCGCGAATTTAGGTACAACATCCACAGCCATGCTTTCGGTTATTGGTGCCACGTCCAATGCCAAACGTATTGCTGCAGCCCATGTGCTGTTTAATTTGCTGACCGGTATCGTCGGATTACTGATTCTTTTCCTGCTCGCCGGTTTTGCCCCGTCACAGAATGAAAGTGCCAATCTGGTTGTGCTGCTGGCAGCGTTCCATACCCTGTTTAACCTGATGGGTGTCGTTTTGATGTGGCCCCTGACAGACCGGCTGGAACAATTTCTTCAGCGCCGCTTCCGTTCTCAGGAGGAGCAGTTAAGCCAGCCACGCTATCTGGATGATACCGTACTCGCATCACCCGCTCTGGCCATCGAAGCCATGAGCCGGGAACTCAGCCGGGTCAGTGAAATGACTTCGGCCATGGCACGTGCCGCCATCAGCGCTGAACCTTCAGAAGTCGCTAAGCTCAAAGCATGGACCACCAGCCTGCAAGGATTAAATGACCAGATAGGCCGCTACAATCAGAAAATAGCTTTGGCCAACCTCACCGAAGAGATCAGTGCAGCCCTGCCCGTTGCCATGCGCATCTCCCGCTACTACAGCGAAATTGCCCGACTCTCGGCCCTGATGCCCAAGTATTATCCGATCTTTGAGCAGATCACAGATCACTCGCTGCAAAAACTGCTCTATGAATACCAGCACGCAACAATTGAACTGATCGATAGCTGTGAAATTCATCCTCAGGTCGACAGCTCTGGGCTGGATAGCCGCCGCCTGATCCAGCAGATGGAAAAGCAATACCAGATACTGAAGTCTCATGTGATGGAAAGCAGTATCGCTGGCCGCATCAACCCGCAAGAGGGGATTGAATTACTCGAGGGGCTGAGTCATATTCACCGCCTCAGCGGTCAGGTTGAAAAAGCCTCGCGTTACTGGAGCAGCCTGACACCGATACAACCCCGCGAGCCGATCGCGGAGGCCGGATAACCATTGGAAAGCCCATGTCAGAGCCGTTTAGCTTTACCCCCGTTGCTACTGTCGCCAGTCCGTTCAAAGAGAAGTTTGGCATTCCCCGCCAGCCGGGGCTGGCCAGTAGCCTGATATCTCGCATTGTGTTGCAACCGGGATTTGATTCGGCGGACATGGTCCGCGGGCTCGAAGGCTGCAGTCATATCTGGCTATTATTCATCTTCAGTGAATGTGTCGACAAAGGCTGGCAACCCCTCGTCCGTCCGCCACGACTGGGCGGTAATAAAAAGCTCGGAGTCTTTGCAACCCGCTCGCCCTTCCGCCCCAATCCCGTTGGCCTGTCACCGGTCCGGTTGATTGCGATAGAGCAAGTGGCCGGCAAAGTGCAACTGGTGGTGAGCGGCGCCGATCTGCTGGATGGCACGCCGATCATCGATATCAAACCCTACCTGCCCTATTCGGATCGGATCGACGAAGCTGAATTTGAACTGGCCGGGGAGATCAGCACCCTTTCGCAACCGGTTATTTTTGCTGACGCTGCCGATGCTTTCCTCAGCCAGAAAGAACGGGAATCCGACTTACCACTGAGGCTTCAGATCAGCGAACTGCTTAAATGCGATCCACGACCCGCCTACAAAAAGAATACGGCCGAACAAAGCTATGGCGTCCGTCTGCACGACTTTAACATCCGCTTCCGTATTACCGATGAAGCCATTATCGTGGACAGCATAGCAGCAGAAGCTGAGCAGCAATGATTCACCTTCGCTTAAGCCGTCTTCCCCTATGCTGTGCATAAATTACTGACAGGATTCATTATGAAAACCATTCCCGGCCTGCTTCTGAGCAGCCTGTTGCTCTCACCCCTCGCCTCCGCTGACACTGACCTCAGTCAACTACAGCAGTGGCTGCAGCACCTCCCGGGCCTGCTCGAAGAGCGCAGTGAGACCGGGACCGCCTATCTGGATAACTACCTCCAATGCATGGATGACCAGCAGGCACTGAACAGCCAGCAGGATCCGACGGTTGGTCAGGTGATCGATAATATGCTGGATTCCACCAGCGCCTGCGCGCCGTTACTCGACGAGATGATCCGCTCCATGACCGATCAGGACCCCGACACACTCAGTGAATCAGAAAAACGGAAACTGCTGGAAAAAAGTCTCTGACCCTAAAGCCCTCCAGACAACACTGCTCAATCTTTGACCAAAGTCTAATAACCGAGTAAAATGCTGCGGCAATACAGGATCCCCTATTTCTTTCCTGCCGGGCATCGCTCAGGACGAGTCTTATGCCAGCCGACAGCGAATTTTGAGGCCACAATGACTAATACGTTCGACCATGTTGAAAACATGCTTGAGGAATCCAGTGCACTTTTCGAATGTTATCTGGAACGGGTGATGGAATCCGAAAGCATCAACGATCTGATCAGCGCTTCGCACTGGTACACAGACGCCGTTTTCAGCCTGATGACTTACCCGACCCAGCGGTAAGTCCAATTGATAAAAAAGGCCGCAAAAGCGGCCTTTTTTATGCAGCATCAGGACAAGGAACGAAAACGCTTAGCGATCCAGTAATCCAGACTGAACCAGCGACCACCTCCGGTAAAGAACAGGCTGAGCAGCATCACAAAATAGGTGATGGCAAACTCGATACCATTATTCAATATCACCACAGAACCTCGCCCGGTCAGCCAGTCATAATTGCCATACTCAGACAAAATACTTTTTGCCATACTCAGGCGCTCCTGCGCTTCCATTACCCGATCATTAGCCAGCCAGCTACTACCGTCTGCTATCGCCAGCCAGCCATTATCCCAGTGCACGGCAAACGCAGCGACCAGCATCGTCACCATCAGCGGGATACTGATCCAGCGAACGGCCAGACCCACGATTAACAGCATCCCCCCGACAAACTCAGCTCCCGCCGCAAGCGCCACCATCAGTTCAGGGAAAGGCAGCCCCAGCCCCCACTCCGGATTACCAAACCAGGCAGCACTGTCCTCGAAATTGGACAACTTATTCCACCCCGCCTGCAGCAGAACCGGTGCCAGATACAGACGCAATAAAAGAGGCGCCACCCCGTCCAGACAGCGGCTTTTATCCAGCCCGTCCTGCAGGCGATTGAAAAAATTCACGATCATATTCATTGATAAATCCTATCTGCTTCTCAGCGCAGGGTGCCGAGAATAATGCCTTTGGTACGCAGGTGTTCCAGCGTTTCTGCTCCGCCACGCAGTACCATCTCAGGATCAGGGTGCTGCATCTCTTCAGCTATCTGCAGCAACGCCTCACGTCCACTGAGGGCATCATCTTCATTTAACAGGTAGAGCAAACGCGCAGTGACCTGGTTAACCTCCATAAAATGGACCTGATCCTCACGATTCCTGTATGCGATCAGAAAAGTCGGGGCCTGCCCCGGCGCCTGCGGCTGAAACTCCGGGCCAATACCATGCACAGGAAACTGATAGCTGAGCAACCAGGCAAGCGGTGATTGCCGGGGATGACCCTGCAGTAAATCACCGTTAGCATCGACATCCTGAACAGGCAATTCAATCTCTGAGGCATCCAGCGCGAGCTCTACCCATTCATAGTGCAGCAGCTCTGCCAGAAATGGCGGATCTTCCGGTTCAGGCTGCCGCGCGTGACTGACGAAATCGATAAACTCTTCACCGATCTCGAGAAAATAAGGGGTCTGGCAGCGATGCTGATCAAGAAAGCTACGCACCAGCTTTAACCAGTAATCTTGCGATGATATTTTCTTCAGCACCGGGAAGTTTCCCGCCAGAAAGCCTTCTACATTATTAAAAAACAGTTCCCGGTAGATCCCCATACGCCGATCCTCAACCCCTTCCGGTGCTGACTGCGCATCAGGGTTGCGAATATGGCCCGCGAAGGCGTACTGTAATTGCTGAAATTCAGAACGATCAGGCGACGGTCTGGGCATGATTCAACTTCCACTGATTCTGATAGAAACGCACCTGATCCACCTCCTGCAACAGCTCAACCAGCGGCGGTATATTAAAATCCCGCTCCAGCAGCGTCGGCACCGGGCCAAAACAATCATAGGTATGCTGCAGCAGCGTCCAAACCGGTTGCACCACATCGGCACCATGGGTATCCACAATCAGATCCTCCGCCTCGTTATAGTGTCCGGCAATGTGCAGATACATGATCCGCTCCGCCGGCATTGACCGGATAAACGCCTGCGGGTCGTAACCATGATTAACACTGTTTACATAGACATTGTTAACGTCCAGCAGAAGGTCACAGTCCGCCTCCTCCAGCACTGCGAGGAGAAAATCCAGCTCACTCATCTCCGCTCCGGGTGCGGCATAGTAAGAGACATTTTCCATGGCAATACGCTGCTCCAGAAGATCCTGAACCTGACGGATTCGCGCCGCTACGTAGTGCACCGCTTCCTCGGTAAAAGGTATCGGCATCAGATCGTAAAGATGACCGTCATCCGAACAGTAACTCAGGTGCTCCGAGTAACCGCGAATATTATGTTCCCGAAGGAAGACTTTGAGGCGTTTAAGAAACTCAAAATCCAGTTCCGAAGGGCTACCGATAGAGAGCGAAAGACCATGTGCCATAAAAGGGTGCCGCTCGGTGTAGTGGCGTAACCACTTACCAAAACGCCCTCCCAGACCGATCCAGTTTTCCGGCGCAATTTCGAGAAAGTCAAAGGCCCCCGGCGCAGCCTCCTGCAAGGTATCAGCCATAGAACGTCTGAATCCCATTCCGGCGCCTGCTACCGGATAACTTTTTGCATCCGCGTCCATCTTGCCCCCGCACTGATTAAACTGAAGGCCCTGCATGGCAGGGCCTCTGTGGTTACACCGGATAGTTACTTAGAACCACCGCATTTACCTTCGCCACATTTACCTTCTTTCTTAGTTTTATCGCCGCCGCATTTGCCTTCGCGCTCAGCTTTATCACCACCACATTTACCTTCACCGCACTTGCCTTCTTTTTTGGCTTTATCACCGCCACATTTGCCTTCGCCGCATTTACCTTCTTTCTCGGCTTTTTTCTCAGCACCGCATCGGCCTTCACCACACTTGCCTTCTTTTTCCGCTTTTTTCTCAGCGCCGCACTTCCCTTCGCCACATTTTCCTTCACTGGCAGCCAACTGCTGGTTGTAACCGGAAGAGAGATCCGTCGTTGCAAACGGGTTCTCTGCAGCGGTCGCGATTGGTGCCGTTGCCATACCCGCAATAAACGCGGCGCCTACCGCAGCCACCATCGGTTTTACAGAAGATTGATTAGCCATTTTAAAACACCCCTAATGTCAGTTTGTTATCGTCTTGCTCTTGTTTATGTTTGCCAGAGCCTGTCACGAGCTCTTGCGGTTGAGACTCAGGAATTTTAATAAGGTTTCAAAAATTATTCTGAATTACCTTTACCTGTCATCCGAGTACCACAGATAGATTCCATGACTGATAAATGGTTCCATAAACTTTGGTCCAACCCTGAAGTTTGCTTGATCCCTTAGCTCAGGCAGGCTCTAATTAGCGGTTCGGCCTCAGGGCATTCATATCGGCAACGCAAGACATAAGGTCTGTACCATGATCAACAATCAGCAGGTTGAGTTCGACCAGCAACATATCTGGCACCCCTACTCATCGATGATCAATCCTCCTGCCGCTTATCCGGTGGAGTCCGCATCCGGGGTTCGGATCAAGCTCGCTGATGGCCGCGAGCTGATCGATGGCATGGCCTCCTGGTGGTCGGTGATTCATGGCTATAACCATCCACAACTGAATCAGGCTGCCCACGAACAGATCGACCGTATGGCACACGTGATGTTCGGTGGTCTGACTCACGAACCAGCCATTGAGCTGTGCCGTAAATTGGTCGAGATGACCCCCGCCAGACTTGATCGGGTTTTTCTCGCCGACTCAGGCTCTGTCGCCGTTGAAGTTGCACTGAAAATGGCGATCCAGTACTACCACGCGCAGGGGAAACCGCAGAAACATAAATTACTGACCATCCGCAACGGCTACCATGGAGACACGTTTGGCGCGATGTCAGTATGCGATCCGGTTACCGGCATGCATGAAATTTTCAGCGGCGTACTGCCAAAACACTTTTTTGCTCCGGCTCCTCAGATCGGCTTTTCGGACGCCTGGAGAGATGATGAGATCACTCCTCTGGCCAGTCTGCTGGCAGAAAACCACGGCCAGATCGCCGCATTGATACTCGAACCGATTGTGCAGGGTGCCGGGGGAATGCGCTTCTACTCCCCCACCTACCTGAAAAAAGCCCGTGAACTGTGCGATGAATACGATGTACTGTTGATTGCCGATGAGATCGCGACCGGGTTTGGCCGCACCGGCGCACTGTTTGCCTGTGAACACGCTGGCATTGAGCCGGATATTCTCTGTGTCGGCAAAGCACTGACCGGCGGTTACATGACACTGGCAGCCACGCTGACCAGCGCAAAAGTCGGCGAGACAATCTCCGCAGGCGGCGCGGGCTGTTTTATGCACGGCCCCACATTTATGGGTAACCCGCTGGCTTGCGCCGTGGCGAATCAGAGCCTGCAGCTTTTGCAGACCAACGACTGGCAGTCGAATGTCCTGCGGATTGAACAAGGCCTCATAGCCGGGCTTGCCGCCGCCACAGAGCTGGAGGCCGTCGCCGATGTTCGCTGCCTCGGTGCCATTGGTGTCATTGAGATGAAAGAGCCCGTCGTTACAACAGAGATACAGAAACTGTTTATTGAACGCGGCCTCTGGATTCGGCCGTTTGGAAAACTAGTCTACGTAATGCCGCCCTACGTGATGCAGGATGATGATCTGGATCTGCTCACCCGGGGCATGATTGATGCGATCGCCCACTACAGGAGATAGGAAGCGAACATGGCAAGAATAAAGATCGACATGCCGGAGAATTATATTTTCTCTACTGAACTACCGATCCGTATCAGTGATATCAACTACGGCGGTCACCTGAGTAACGATGCGATGCTCTCGATTGTGCATGAAGCGCGTATTCGTTTTCTCAACCAGTATCACTATGCTGAGCTGGACATTGAGGGCCTGGGTCTGATCATGACAGACTCTGCAATTGTTTATAAAGCGGAAGGCTTCCATGGCGATCAACTACAGATCGATGTAGCTGTGGGTGACTTCAATAAGTATGGCTGTGATATCTACTACCTGATCAGTAACAAGAAAACTGCTGTCGAAGTGGCCCACGCCAAAACTGGCGTTGTGTTCTTTGATTACGAGAAACGCAAAGTCAGCCCAATCCCCGAAGCATTCATGGATAAAGTGGTTAAATTGAGATAAACGGCGCCTAAAAGCCATAAAAAAGCCGCTAAGTGCGGCTTTTTTACATTCAGAGACTAGTCATCCATCCCAGCATACTGCGCGTAGACATCCGGCGCCAGATTCTCAAATTTAGTGTACTTACCGATAAAGGCCAGACGTGAGGTACCGATGGGACCGTTACGCTGCTTACCGATAATGATCTCCGCAACCCCTTTGTGCTCAGAGTCCTCGTTGTACACCTCGTCACGGTAGATAAACATGATCACATCGGCGTCCTGCTCGATCGCACCGGATTCACGCAGATCCGAGTTAACCGGACGTTTATTAGGCCGCTGCTCCAGCGTACGGTTAAGCTGCGACAGGGCCACCACCGGACACTCCAGCTCTTTGGCCACCGCCTTCAGGGAGCGGGAAATCTCTGAGATCTCCTGGGTACGGCTCTCAATACCCGGCGTTTTCATCTGCATCAACTGCAGGTAGTCGATCATGATCATCGCCAGATCGCCATGTTCACGTACAATACGTCGCGCCCGGGTACGCATCTCATTGGGGCTGATGCCGGCCTGATCGTCGATAAACAGCGGCTTGTCACGCAACATATTTACCGCGGTGGTCAGCTTAGGCCAATCTTCCTCTTCCAGCTTACCAGTACGTACCCGGGTCTGGTCGATCCGTCCCAGAGAGGACAACATACGTGTCATCAACTGCTCCGCGGGCATTTCCAGACTGAACACCAACACCGGCTTATCACTCGACATCAGCGCATTTTCAACCAGGTTCATGGCAAAGGTCGTTTTACCCATCGATGGACGGGCCGCAACGATAATCAGGTCAGAGGGCTGCAGACCAGAGGTTTTCTTATCCAGATCATCAAAACCTGTGGTCACACCGGTCATATCGCCATCACTGTTGAACATGGTGTCGATACGATCGACCGCCTTCTTCAGCAGCTCATTGACCCCTTCCGGGCCGCCCTGACTGGGACGATTCTCCGCGATCTGAAAGATCTTCTGCTCAGCTTCGTTAAGGATCTCTTCGGAGGTACGCCCCTCCGGGTGGAAAGCACCGTCTGCAATTTCGTTGGCAGCGGTAATCATCTGCCGTAACAGCGAGCGGTCACGGACGATTTCAGAGTAGGCGCGAATATTCGAGGCACTGGGGGTATTTTTAGCCAGTTCGATCAGGTAATCCAGACCTCCGGCGCTTTCCAGCTCTCCGGTCCGGTCCAGCTCCTCCGACAGGGTTACCACATCGATCGGATTACCATTATTCACCAGCTTGCGCATGGTACGGTAGATCTGACGGTGCTCCTGACGATAGAAGTTATCATCCAGCACCACCTCAGACACGGTATCCCAGGCGTTGTTATCCAGCATCAGACCGCCCAGAACAGACTGCTCCGCCTCCATCGAGTGGGGCGGCACCTTAATCTTGGCCAGATCGGCGTCTGTCAGTTCACTCTTTTCCATAATGTCCATCGGTCAAAAAACAAAAAAGCACTGCGGGCTGAGCCACGCAGTGCTTTATAGTACAGCAGTGTCTGACTGAAGACGATTACTCGCCTACAATTGCCAGCTTAACTGTTGCAGTAACTTCAGGGTGCAGCTGAACAGCGATGTCGAACTCACCGATAGCGCGCAGAGCGCCTTCTGGCAGACGAACTTCGCTCTTGCATACTTCTGCACCAGCAGCAGTGATTGCATCAGCGATATCGCGAGTACCGATAGAACCAAACAGTTTACCTTCATCGCCACATTTAGCAGTGATGGTCACTTCTTTTTCGTTCAGTACTTCAGCGCGAGCAGTCGCAGCAGCCAGCTTCTCAGCAGCAGCAGCTTCCAGTTCAGCACGACGTTCTTCAAACGCAGCAACGTTTGATGCAGTTGCAGGAACAGCTTTGCCCTGCGGTACCAGGTAGTTGCGACCGAAACCGCTTTTTACGGAAACTTTGTCACCGAGGTTACCCAGCTTACCAATTTTTTCGAGCAGAATAACTTCCATCTCGTAAACCTCTTTTGTTCTGCAATCTAATTGCAGTCCTAGTTCTTGACCGGTATCCGTGCCCGGATATCAACAAAACTGTCGATAAGGGCCGCCAATACCAGTAGCGTAATCACATACGGTCCTACAAAGATGATCGCCATATAAAAGGCCACCAGCCAGGACCTGCCTAAATCACGTTTTGCCAGACTGCCATGCACCAATGCGAAACCCGCAAAGATCCAGGGTAGCAATAACAGTGGTAACCAGCGCATAAAGTCGAGCTCCAACTGGTAACTCAACAACACGACCAGTAACAGCGCTCCGCTGAAGGATGGCGGTAGTTTCAACTGATGAAACTCCTGCCTGAACCCGCCCGGATTGTACAAGCCGGACTGCCAGGAACGCGCCATGATCAAACTGAGCAGCATGATCGCTGTATGCACCGAACCCAATCCACCTAACAGCAGCAACCGGAGTCGCTCTCTGTCGAGGCTGACCTCAGCAGACGGGGCCGCCGACTGTGAAAGAAACTTTTCTGTCGCTTCAATCACCTGACCGAGAACACCGTCGAGCACTGTTTCCAGCCCCAGACCGGCCAGTGCCCCGATCGGCAGTGCTATCATCAGCACTTTCGCCCAGGACACGGTTTCCCGTAATGCGACAGCAAGCAAATAAGCGCCTGTTATCACAGCCAGTGGTGTCGGATCTCCACTGTATGCCCAAGCTCCGGCAGGCAATAACACCCACAACAGAACTCCGGCACCATCGCCCGGCCCCTTACGCAGGGTCACCAGAGCAACAGTTGCTGCACTCACCCAGTAAAGCAGTGGCAGCAAGGCGGCAATAACCGCCACAAAAGCCGCTTGTTTGCGGCCTTTCATGACCAGTTCGGCCAAGGCACGCATAGGCGACTCTCCTACCTAATTACTGATGACCATCAGTGTAAGGCAGCAGCGCTACGAAACGAGCACGCTTGATAGCAGTTGCCAGCTGACGCTGGTAACGCGCTTTAGTACCAGTGATGCGGCTAGGTACGATTTTGCCAGTTTCGGTGATGTAACCTTTCAGAGTGTCCAGATCTTTGTAATCGATCTCTTGAACACCTTCAGCCGTAAAACGGCAGAACTTACGACGGCGGAAAAAACGAGCCATTGTATCTCTCCTCAGAATTAATATTACTCAGCAGAAGCTTCTTCAGAAGCTTCAGCAGCAGGTGCTGCTTCTTCGGCTGGTTTTTCAGCAGCTTTCTCTTCACGACGTGGCTTACGCTCTTCGCGGGATTCAGCAGCTTTGATTGGAGAGATCTCAGTGATCGCTTCTTTACGACGGATAACCATGTTACGCAGAACAGCGTCGTTGTAACGGAACAGGTTTTCCAGCTCATCCAGAGTTTCCTGACCACATTCGATGTTCATCAGGACATAGTGTGCTTTGTGAGCATTGTTGATTGGGTAAGCCAACTGACGGCGGCCCCAGTCTTCCAGACGATGAATTTTGCCTTCAGCACCTTCGATCAGAGAGGTGTAACGCTCAACCATCGCAGAAACCTGCTCACTCTGGTTCGGGTGAACCAGAAATACGATTTCATAATGACGCATTTTAGCTCCTTTCGGGTTAATAGCCCCCTTCCGCACCATGCGAAAGGCAGCAAGGAGATTGGAAATAGTTCTCCAAAGGACGCGTAATTCTACGCACCTTGCAAGTCGGTTGCAAGTTATGCCTACAGATTAATCAACGGCTTCGAGAGAGGAGGTCACCTGATGCACCAGAATATAAGCCCCCAGCTTTTCACCCTGGGTATCGTACAGCGGCCGGCCACTGACCTGAGCCCGCTTGCGTTCACCCAGAGCAGAAACAATCAGAACGTCCTGATTGGTAACGGTTTCGCCTGCCAACGCCCGGAAGATCGGCCACTGCTGTTTATCCAGCGGCTGCTCACCCTCAGGATCAAACAACCGGAACGGTGTATCCTCAAAGCGCTCCAGGCGCGCATCCTCCGGTAATCCACGTAATTTATTCATCACCCGGTTGGAGTAAATAAAGCGCCCTTCCAGATCACAAACCACGACACCGCTGTCAATATTGGCCAGCACCGCTTCCATAAAGCTGGCCTGCTGGGTCAGGTGGCGCTTCAACTGTTCGTTTTTCTGCTGATTTTCATTCAGGAACGCCACCATACCGGCAAACGCCCGGGTGGTTTCCTCAATATCATGGAACATACTACTGCCGGCATCAATATCCACCTCAAGCTGGCCCTTTTTCACCGCCTCGACATTCTTCTGCAAAGCCTTAATCGGACGCGACAGAGAACGGGCAAACATCACCCCGATAATCAGGCTGGCCAGCGTGATGGCGGCGGCCAGCAACAGATTCAGGCGCTGATTCTGTTTGATCTCATCAAGAAAATCATCTTCCGGTACATAGATCCCCAGCAGCCAGGGCCAGTTATCCGAAAACGGCGTGAATACCGCATGGAACACTTTGTTGTCGTAGCCAAAACTGGTGTTTTCGGCGCGGTTCAGTACATACCACCCCGGCGACCGGTTGAGGGATGCCACTGCCGCTTCTGCAGCCGGGTTGCCCAACTCACCAACCCGCAGCAGACGACGGGAGGTACTGGTAACAGGCTGACTTCCCCCCTCGGCCTGACGGTAGGCAATCACATCGCCATTATTGTTCAGTATCAGCGCGGAGGAGTGCTCACTCAACTCCAGATAACCGAGAAAATCCGAGAGTGCAGACAGGTCAATATCAACCCCCACTACCCCTGTCACGCCGCCCTCTTCGTTAAAGACAGGGCTGGCGACAGTGATACCCGGCGTTTTGGAGGTAAAAAACAGGTAGGGGTCGGTCCAGACCTGCTTGCGCTCGCTGACCGCTTTGGTGAACCAGGGACGAGTACGCGGATCAAAGTCATCGCCGGGATCTTGTTTACTTTGTACCAGCACCTGCTGCTCATCGAACCAGCGATTGGTTACTTCACGCTCACCGATCTCAGTCTCGATAATGCGCTTGATCTGGTAAGCGCCAACCTCCTGACTGCGGCGGACAAAATAGAAATCCCCCTCCAGATTGCCGTAATAGATGCCGGCAATATGTGGGTAGAGCAACAGTTGCTCAAAAAAATACTGCTCCATCTCCCGCGGCTTTTCTGCACTGACCACCTGATGCCGGGCCAGATTCTGGGTCAGGCTGACCGCGGACCGGGCTGGCGAAAGAAATTCCTCTGAACGGTGAATCACCTCACGGGACAGGTTGCGCATCAATTTCTGCGCGTGGCCGATCAGTACCTGCTCCGTACTGACATAGGAGGAGATCAAAATAACCGCCACCGTCACGACCTGCAGACCGATAATCCCCAGCGCCAGTGTTTTCGATATAGATAATCTCATCATCTTCCAACCAGAGAAAACCCGGCTTTCCATTAACCGGGTAGAACAATATTTAATTCAGCAAGTTACCCTGAAAACCAGATTAAATCAGGGCCAATCAAGAATCGCCCTACTATAACCTATTTTTAAAGGGGGCAGAAAAAAAGCGCCCTGCGGCGCTTTTCTCTTCAACTCAGCGGTAAGCCGGATCATTCAACTTCAACAATCTCGAAGCTGTGGCTGATCTCAACACCACCCTTTTCCAGCATGATGGAAGCTGAGCAGTATTGCTCTGCGGAAAGCTTTACCGCACGCTCCACCTTTTTTTCGTTCAGACCACGGCCGGAGACGACAAACTTAACGTGAATTTTAGTAAACACCGAAGGCACAGCATCTGCTCGCTCCGCTTCAATCTCAGCAACACAATCCACCACATCCTGCCGGGTTTTCTTCAGGATGCCGATCACGTCATAGCTGGTACACCCACCGAGACCGAGCAGCATCAGCTCCATCGGCCGCGGCCCCTGTTTCAGCTCGCCATCGATCATGACGTCAAACCCGGAACCGGTGGTTCCCTGAAAACGGACATCACCATCCCATTTGACTTTGGCACTCATACCCATGATTTATTCCTTACTGAAACAGTTCGTTTAATTTCTGACCCGGCTCTTCAGCGCGCATAAATGCCTCGCCCACCAGGAAGCTGTTGACATGATGTTCACGCATCGCCCGCACATCGTCACGGCTGTGAATTCCGCTTTCGGTCACCACGATACGGTCTTCCGGGATCTGCGCCAGCAGTTCATAGGTATTATTGAGCGTCACCTCAAAGGTATGCAGATTGCGGTTATTGATACCAACCAGACGATTGTTCAGGGGTAAAGCCCGCGCAAGCTCATCTGCACCATGCACCTCGATCAATACATCCATCCCCAGCTCGATGGCCAGTCCGTTCAGATCGGCCATCTGCTGATCTTCCAGCGCAGCAACAATCAACAGGATGCAATCAGCACCGATCGCTCGCGCTTCATAGACCTGATAAGGATCGACAATAAAGTCTTTACGGATTACCGGCAGGGAACAGGCAGCACGCGCTTCCATCAGGTAGGACTCAGCGCCCTGAAAATAGTCTTTATCGGTCAGCACCGAGAGGCAACTCGCGCCGCCCTGCTCATAGGAGCGGGCGATAGCCGCAGGGTCAAACGGATCTCGCAGCAACCCTTTCGAGGGGCTGGCCTTCTTTGCTTCAGCAATCACCGCAGAACGACCCGCCGCCAGGCTGCGGGCCATACTGTCGGTAAACCCGCGAGGATCAAATTCACTACCCTGCTGCGCAGCAATCTGTGCTTTCAGATCAGCGATGGAGACCTTTGGCTGGCGCTCAGCCACCTCTTCAGCTTTGCGCGCCAGAATCTTTTTCAGAATCGTCGGAGTATCCGTCATGATTTAACCTTTAAATGCCTGACTGAACTCAGCCAGCTCTTTCATTTTGGCGGCAGCCGCACCGCTGAGAATAGTCTCATGCGCTAACGCCACACCGGCTTTCAGATCATCCACCAGGTCGGCCGCATACAGTGCAGCGCCGGCGTTAAGTGCGATCATATCTGCCGCTTTTGCATGCTTGCCGGCAAAGGCAGCCTCAATCAGCTCGAGGCTTTCAGCCGCGCTGCTCACCTGCAAACCTTCCAGTGACTGTTTATCCAACCCGGCATCTTCAGCATTGATGGTGTATTCGGAGATTTCGCCATCTTTAAGTTCAGCCACAAAGGTACTGCCTGCCAGACTGATCTCATCCAACCCTTCGGTTGCATGCACCACCAGCACATGTTTTGCGCCCAGCGTGCGCAGCACCTCAGCCAGAGGGCGGCAAAGCTTTTCATTAAAAACACCAAGCAGATAATGTCGCGCACCTGCCGGGTTTGTCAGCGGACCGAGCACATTGAACAACGTCCGCAGCGCCGTTTCTTTACGCGGGCCGATCGCATATTTCATGGCACTGTGATGCTGCGGCGCAAACATAAAGCCAAGGCCAACCTGCTCAATACACTGTGCAATCTGCTCCGGATTCAACTCAAGATTGATCCCCGCCGCTTCGAGCAGGTCCGCAGCGCCCGAACTGGAAGAGACCGAGCGGTTGCCATGCTTAGCCACATGCCCACCGGCGGCTGCGACAACAAAAGAACAGGCACTGGAGACATTGAACAGATTGGCACCATCACCGCCGGTTCCGACAATATCCACCGCATTTTCCACACTGATCTCAACCGGCGTGGCCAGTTGCCGCATCACATCTGCGGCGCCTGCAATCTCATCGACGGTCTCCCCTTTCATACGCAGCGCTACCAGCAAAGCGCCAATCTGCGCATCGGTCGCGTTACCGGTCATAATCTGCTGCATGACCGCTTTCATGTCATCTGTTGACAGATCCTGATGATCTACCACCAGTGCCAGCGCTTGTTTGATATCCATGAATACTACCCTTGTGCTTTACTGCGTTTGAGGAAATTAGCCAGCAGGTCATGCCCCTGCTCTGTAAGAATCGACTCCGGATGGAACTGAACCCCTTCGATATCCAGGGTTTTATGCCGCACCCCCATGATCTCATCCAGATTACCTGCATCATCCTGCGTCCAGGAGGTGACTTCCAGACAGTCCGGCAGAGTCGACTGCTCAATTACCAGTGAGTGATAACGGGTCACCTCTACCGGGTTATTCAAGCCCTCAAAAACCCCATTATCATGATGATAAACGGGCGATGTTTTACCGTGCATCACCTGTTTGGCACGCACAATATGCCCGCCAAAAGCCTGACCAATACTCTGATGGCCAAGGCAGATACCCAGAATGGGCAGTTTCCCGGCAAAATGCTTGATCGCCGCAACCGAAACACCGGCTTCGTTCGGGGTACAGGGGCCCGGTGAGATCACCAGATGATCCGGATTCAGGGCTTCGATCTGCTCTACCGTAATCTCATCGTTACGGTAAACCTGCACATCGGCGCCCAGTTCGCCCAGATACTGGACAACGTTATAGGTAAAAGAGTCGTAGTTATCAATCATCAACAACATTATTCGGTCCTCAGGCCGCATTTCGCGCGCCTCTAACAATTCGGATTGGATCTCGGAGCCCGTTACAGGTTATCCAGCCCCTTCTCAACCATGGCCACGGCACTGAATACTGCCCGCCCTTTATTCATGGTCTCTTTCCATTCCAAACGTGGCACTGAATCTGCCACAACCCCCGCGCCGGCCTGAATGTGCAGGAGGTCATCTTTAATCACAGCGGTACGAATGGCGATCGCGGTATCCATATTACCATTCCAGGAGAGGTAGCCTACCGCGCCGCCATATACACCCCGTTTAACCGGTTCCACTTCATCGATAATCTCCATCGCCCGGACTTTCGGTGCACCGCTGAGCGTACCCGCCGGCAAGGTGGCACGCAGAACATCCATCGACGATACATCCGGCTTCAGGCGACCGTTAACATTGGAGACGATATGCATCACATGGGAGTAGCGTTCAATCACCATCTTATCGGTCAGTTCGACACCGCCGATTTCAGCAACCCGGCCTACGTCGTTCCGACCGAGATCAATCAGCATCAGGTGCTCAGCGATCTCTTTCGGATCAGCCAGCAGCTCCCTCTCCATTGCCAGATCTTCCTCAGCGGTTTTACCGCGCTTACGGGTTCCCGCAATCGGTCGCACACTCACCTGACCGTCTTCAACCCGGGCAAGGATTTCCGGTGATGAACCCACCACATGAAAATCATCCAGATTCAGCACATACATATAAGGTGAGGGATTCAGGCAGCGCAGGGCGCGATAAAGATCCAGCGGATCGCGCTTAAACGGAATCGACATACGCTGCGAGATAACGCACTGCATGATATCCCCATCCAGCACATAGTCTTTCAGCTTAACAACAGCATCTTTAAATGCCTGCTCACCAAAACTGGATTTAAACTCTGCCTCGGCCACTTCGCGCTGTTCATCACCCGCCGTCTCGACATAAGGCGTTGCTACACGCAGCTCTGTAACCAACTGATCCAGACGCTGCTGAGCCTTTTCATAAGCCCCCGCTTCAGCGGGATCAGCATGGCAGATCAGGATCAACTTACCGGCCAGGTTATCAAACACGACCACTTCATCGGAGACCATCAGCAGAATATCCGGCGTGCCGATCACATCTTCCGGGCAGCTATCCTTGAGTCGCTTCTCGACATAACGGACACAGTCATAGCCGAAGTACCCGACCAGACCACCGTTAAAGCGAGGCATCCCCTCCAGCTCGGCCACCCGATAACGCTGCAGGAAAGACTCCACGTAATCCAGCGGATCATCCATCTGGCAGGTTTCGATAACCTCGCCATCCTGTTCAACAGAGATCTGATCCTCATACACTTTGAGAATGGTTCTGCAGGGCAGGCCGATCATGGAGTAACGCCCCCATTTCTCTCCACCTTCAACAGATTCCAGCAGGTAGCTGTATGGCCCATTGGCCAGCTTTTTATAGGTCGACAGCGGGGTATCCAGATCCGCCAGTACTTCACGGGTTACAGGGATACGGTTGTAATCTTGTGCGGCCAGTTCCGCAAACTGTTCGGGGGTCATTTTTATCTCTCACAATGCCAGCAAATAATGGTGTTAGCGTGCTGAGCAGACAAAAATGAGGAGGTAGGATCAGGTACAGCCAAAGTAGCTGATTAGCCGGGAGCGGCAGTGAACTATACGCTACGCGATAATCCAACCTGCCTGCATCTGTGTCTGCCGGGTTGAATCAGACACGCCATCGCCATCGCTCTCCGACAAAGGGGAAACGATCAATTGCTGCATCAGTTTTTACGGTTGCTGTAGCAAATGGCATCACGGCAGGCTTAGTTAAAATTCACGAATAGCCAAACCTTATAGCAGCGGTCAATCTGAATCAACCGCTGCTATCAGTTAAATCAGGCTTTTTTCCTGTTATCAGCCGCTTTGGTACCAAAAAGCAGTAACAGATAACCCAGTATCGCCGAAGCAAAAGAACCGATAAGCACAGCCAGCTTATCCGCCGAGTTGAACAGCGCTTCCATTCCCTCAAACGCCAGTGAGTCGATAAACAGACTCATGGTAAAACCGATACCGGTCAACACCGCTACGGCATACAGCGACAGCCAGGTACTGCCCTCGGGTTTCTTACACCAGCCAACGCCAATGGCCACCGCACTGAACAGAAATACACCCAGTTGTTTACCCAGGAACAATCCCAGCATTATTCCCATCGGCACAGGCTCCGCCAGCTTCTCGAGTGACATCCCCGCCAGAGCGACGCCGGCATTGGCGAAGGCAAACAACGGCAGAATCATAAATGCCACCCAGGGGTGCAACGCATGCTCCAGAGTTTCCAGCGGAGAGTAACCCGGATTTTTCTTGTCACTCATAGGTATTGCAAAGGCCAGCACAACCCCGGCCAGCGTGGCATGCACGCCCGACTTCAGAACGCTGACCCAGAGCACTGTACCTACCAGCACATAGGCAGCGATACGCATGACGCCAAGACGATTCATCAGAATAAGCGCGACCACCGCAGCCGAGGCCACCATCAGCGATTCCACTGAAAGGTCAACGGTATAAAACAGGGCGATAATAATGATCGCGCCCAGGTCATCGATAATCGCCAGTGTCATCAGAAACAGCTTTAACGATACAGGCACACGGGAGCCCAGCAGGGAGAGCACACCCAGTGCAAAGGCAATATCGGTCGCGGTCGGAATCGCCCAGCCGCGCATGGCGGTTTCATCCCCCATATTGAAGAAGACATACACCAGAGCGGGCACCGCCATACCACCAATCGCCGCCACGCCCGGCAGGACGATCTGCTCAGGTTTAGAAAGCTGGCCGGTCAGCACTTCGCGCTTTACCTCGAGCCCGACCAGAAAGAAGAAAACCGCCATCAGGCCATCGTTAATCCACAACAACAGCGGTTTGGCCAACTGCAGACTCCCGACTCTTACCTCGACCGGCAGTTGTAACACCGCGTGGTAATACTGATCTAACACGGTATTGGCCATCAGCATCGCCAGCAGCATGGCAAATATCAGCAAGATCCCACCTGATGATTCGTGCTTGATAAACGACTGAATAAACGTAGTCATTAAGTTCCTCCAGAACAAACCCGGCTTGCACACAAAGTTGAGCGCAAAAAAAAGCCCCGACAAAGCGGGGCATACAAGTGCTGTGATAAGAACCTGCTATGTTTCTGACTCTGAAAACCTAGCAGTACAAGTCATTAAATGGGGGATGACCTGTGAGCTGTGGTTAGGATAGAAAAACGCCAGAACCAAAAAAAATCGATTTTAATTAACAATAAACTCGATTTTTTCGATCTATGCCAATTTTCAGTCCAGCAACTGCTCCAATCCTGTCAGCACCTTATCCGGTTCAGCCAGCGCAATGCTGACTCCGTGGTTGTAACCGTAGGGAACACAGGCAATCGGACAACCGGCTGCCCGGGCAGCTTTCACATCGTGAACTGAATCACCAACCATCAGGGTGGACTCTGCAGTTGCCTGACAACGGCTCATTGCCTCCAGCAGAGGCATGGGATGGGGTTTCTTTTCAGCCAGACTGTCCCCCCCGATGACCACCGAGAAGTAATCCCGCAAGCCAAAGCCCTGCAACATGGTTTCGGTAAAGCTGATGGGTTTATTGGTAATCAACCCAAGGCTGATGCCCCGGGCCCTCAAACCGGAAAGACAGACCTCAACACCGGGATAAAGCTGACTATGCTCGGCCGTAGCTTCGGCGTAAAAATCAAGAAACCGCTGATAGGCAATATCAAACAGATCGCCATCGACCTCGCCATAGTCGACAGCCCCTGCCAACGCTCTTTTAACCAGAACCGCAGCGCCGTTGCCCACCCAGTGACTGACCGCTTCCTCACCTGCCGGGGGACGATTCAGGCTGAGCAGCATCCGATCCACCGCCCGGCTCAGATCAGGCACACTGTCGACCAGCGTACCATCCAGATCAAACAGGACCAGTTCAGGTTCATTTCCGGAGAAAAGATCACGCATGTTTTATTTCACCTGTGCCAGTTGCTCTCGCATCTGAGCGATAGTCGCTGCGTAATCATCCGTATTGAAAATGGCCGATCCCGCAACGAACGTATCCGCACCTGCCTCAGCGATCTCGCGAATATTACCGATACCGACTCCCCCATCGATTTCCAGGCGGATATCGTAGCCACTGTCATCGATAATTTTCCGCGCCTGACGCAGCTTATCCAGAGTACCGGGAATAAATTTCTGACCGCCAAAACCCGGGTTAACCGACATCAGCAAAATCATATCCACTTTATCCAGTACATACTCCAGATGGCTCAGCGGCGTCGCCGGATTAAATACCAGTCCCGACTTACAGCCGCCATCGCGGATCATCTGCAGGGAACGATCCACATGCTCTGAACCTTCCGGGTGAAAGGTAATGTAAGACGCGCCCGCTTCAATAAAGTCACCAATAATACGATCCACGGGTTTGACCATCAGATGGACATCGATCGGTGCCGTGATGCCGTGCTTGCGCAATGCGCTGCACACCATAGGCCCAATCGTCAGGTTCGGCACATAGTGGTTGTCCATCACGTCAAAATGAACAATATCCGCACCTGCGGCAAGAACGTTCTCCACCTCTTCGCCGAGACGGGCAAAGTCAGCAGAAAGAATAGAGGGCGCAATTTTAAAGTCAGCCATGAAATCCACATCCGGTCATTTGGTTTGCGGCCATTTTACCGGAGCGGGCAACTTGCTGTCAGCCCACTTCTTTCCCATAATCGGGCACATGAAACTGATCGTCTCTACCTTATCCCTTACGCTGGCACTCAGCACCCTGACACTGGCCGCTGATGAAACTGACAGCGCAGCAAGCGTAGCCAGTGGTGCGCAGGCCAGCAACGCCCCCGTGGAACGGACAGAACCCAATCCGGAGCGCAACCGACTGAGCAATCTGGCCCTGACATCCGATCCACTGACCGAAGTCCTGCAACTGGACACCGGCAAAGACGGAGAGCAGCTACTGGCGTTCTACCGGACAGAGGGAACCGGCATCACGCAGGGCGGAGTCATTCTGTTCCCGGATGAACAAACCCATATGGACTGGCCTGACGACCTTAGCCACCTGCGCCAGGGGCTGTCAGACCACGGCTGGTATACCCTTGCCCTGTACCTGCCAGACAGTGGAATCAACCCCTTGCCAGAGAGAACCCTGCCGGTGCTCTCTGCCATCAAAGTCGCCAGCAGCCAGGCACAACCCAGCGCCCCCCTGAGCGACGCAGAAGAGGGAGGTACACCCGATACCGCCGAGAATGCCTCTGCACCTGCAGAGAACACGCCAGACAGCGCAGCGGAAGAAACCAAAGAACCGGAAGAAGCCTATCAGGAGAAAGTCTACCGATTGGGCAGCACGGCTATCACTCACCTGAAACAACAGGGCCCGGAACTGGATCGGTTTATTGTATTAGGCGTCGGCAGTGGCGCAGTCTGGGCCGCTGACTTTGTCAGAAAATATCAGGAACAGGAGGAGCTGCGTCTGGTCATGATTGATGCGCGTCAGCCCCGGATCAACGCAGCCCCGGATCTGCTGACAGTTCTGCCTGAGATCAACAGCACCATGATCGATCTTTACCATGGACAGCCGGTTTCACTTCAGCAAGACACCAACAATTCGGCAGAACAACGCCTGCGTCTGGCACGGCATAAACGACTCAACAATTTTCATCAGAGCCGCCTGCCGGTCGCAACGGAAAACTGGAAAAAAGACAGCCGCTGGCTGGTGAAGCAGGTAAGAGGGCTGATCCGCACCTACATTGTCACTGCCGAAAAGGAAGCGCGCGAAAGAAAGCTTAATGCCGGGAGCGAAACCATGGAAAAAGGACCGGGCTGAGTACTTTCTCAGCCCTTACGGGAGGCCCGGATGCGCTCGTAGGCCGCTTGAATCTCCTGAGACTTTTCCTTCGCCAGCTCAATCATCTCCTCAGGCAAGCCTTTCGAAACCAGCTTATCCGGATGATGCTGACTCATCTGACGACGGTAAGCCTTCTTCACCTCCGCATCCGTAGCGGTTTCATCGACCCCAAGCACGGCATATGCATCCTTGAGCAGCACCGCGCTATCAACACCCGCCTGACCATGCTGATAAAAATCCCGTTGCGCTTTGACCCGGGCGATGACCTCTTCAACCCCTTCAGCACCGAAATCCAGCAACTGGCATACCTGATCGATCAGGCGCATCTCTGATTCACTCACCTCACCATCGGCCATCGCTGCCTGCAGCTGAATTTCAACAAACATCAACTTAACCGAAGGACGATGCCGTAACATAAGCGCCAGCGGCTTCAGTACTTTCTCCAGCTCAAATTCAGGCGCTTTACCCTGGGTAAAATATTCAATCGCCTCGCGTCGACGTGCCTCATCCAGACGCATCTGGGCCATAACATCCCGGGCAAACTGGATCTCATTCTCGGTGACCCGACCATCCGCTTTGGCCAGCTTCCCCATGACGCTGAAGGTAGCCCGAAAAAACACCGCCTGAGGATTAGCGGCCTTCACCGCCCCACTCAGTCCCCGGCCGATCAGAAAACCCAGCGCCCCACCAAACAGCAATCCCCAAAACCCACCCGAGAGCAAACCTACGGCGGCGCCAAGGATAATTGAGGTCGAGTGCTGTTTGATTCCGGCCGCTAACTCAGCGCCTTTTTCCTGTGGATCATAGGCCATCGATCTTGTGCTCCAACACTAACTGATTAATCTCTTCCAGACGCTGCGGCGTCCCCACATCTGCCCAGTAACCCCGATAGAGTTCACCACTGAGCTGCCCCTCAGCAATGGCCTGACGTAGCAAAGGCGCCAGCGGACAAGGCAGCTCCGGTGGCAGATCCTGAAACAGAGACAACGGCAGACGACTGATACCACTGAACGTCCATTTCTCGCCGTGATCAACCGTGACCCTGCCTTCCTGTAAATAAAAATCACCATGCGGATTGTGCCCGGGGTTCTCCACCAGCACCAGATGCCCCGGTTTTTGCTGATTTTCCAGCAGCCGGGCAAACGGGTAATTGGTAAAAACATCGCCGTTAACCAACACAAGCTGATCAGCACCGTTTTCAGCCAGCAAAGGCAGCGCCTTACGGATACCTCCCGCGGTCTCCAGCGGTTCACCTTCAGCCGAGTAGACTATCTCTGCGCCGAAACGCTCGCCGTCTCCCAGATACGTCTCAATCTGCTCACCTAACCAGGCATGGTTAATCACAATCTGACGGATACCCGCCTGCGCCAGCCGCCGAATGTGGTATTCGATCAGAGGCATTCCGGCCACGGTTAACAGAGGCTTAGGCGTTGTCAGCGTCAGTGGCCGCATCCGGGTACCCAGACCCGCGGCCAGAATCATCGCTTTCACAGAGTCGTCCACTCAGTCAGCAGGTCATCAGCAAAATAGTCACTGCGGCGCATGGCGGGCAACACTTCCATCACCAACCATCCCCCTACCGGCTTCAGCGACTCATAACGCCCACAGACCGTAATCAGATAATTCAGGGTTCGCGGAATATCCTCCAGATAACCGGATTTACCATCCCGGATATGCAACCGGGCAAAGATACCGATCGCTTTACAATGACGCTGTGCGCCCATGAGGTCAAACCAACGCCGGAAATGCCCGACATCAGGCATCATCTGCCCCTGAGCAATCAACGCCTGACGATAATCATCAACCCAGGCATAGACCTGCTCTTCGGGCCAGTCGATGTAGCAATCCCGCAGCAGGGAGACAAGATCATAGGTCACCGGTCCCTTCACCGCATCCTGAAAGTCAATGATCCCCGGCGGCAGCCCTTCGCGATACATCAGGTTGCGCGAGTGATAATCCCGATGCACAAAAACCCGGGGCTGCTCCAGCGCCGCATCAATCAGATAATTAAACAGCAGATCGACCAGATGCTTCTGCTCCGGTGTCATAGAAATACCCAGCAGTTGCTGCAGGAACCAATCCCGGAACAGCTCCACCTCACGCTGCAAAAGCGCCTCATCATAATCCGGCAACGGCTGACCGGGACGCGGCTGGCAATCTTTCATCTGTAGCAGTGTCGACAGCGCATCGGCGTACAAACGGTCGACCGTAGCCGGATTCAGTTGCGGGAGATAAAGCTGATCGCCAAAATCAGACAGCAGCATAAAACCCTGTTCCAGATCCGCTTCATAGATATGCGGCACACTGATCCCCTGTGCTTCGAGCGCACGGGCAACATCCACAAACGGCCGGCTGTCTTCTTTTTCCGGCGGCGCATCCACCGCGATCCAGCTTTGACCGCCGGATAACGCCCGAAAATAACGCCGGAAACTGGCATCACCGGAAACCGGCTCCAGAGACCACTGATCCCCGTCAAACTCCGCGAACTTTACCAACACCTGTTCCAGCCAGGCCTTTAACTCTGCTAATCGCTGATCCATTCAGCCACTTCCCAAACTCTGAAATTTGCGCGCTATTATGACACTGCAACGGCCCAAAAAGGTAGATTTCCCCGGTTACAGTTAACAGACTACCCTTGGCAGAAAAAGCCGTATAAGCTCTACAATCGGTGCATGGAATGTTTTATTATTCTGCACTTTACAGCATTTATAAGGGGTTCGGCGCAAACCGGATTCTCCGGACACAGCTGAAACGGATTTAATACCAGATGCCCTTTGCCAAACGATCTACTTACGCCCTGACCGTCGCGATCAGCACCGCTCTGCTCTCCACCTATGCAGCAGCCGAGTCGAAGCCTTCATCCAAAGAGATGGCCTGGGACTGCAACATGACCAAAGATGGCGGCTGGGATTGCACGGTGAATGAGACGGTGGTGGAGCAGGTAGAGGCTGCCAGCCAGCAGCAATCCCCTGCCCGACCTGACAACACGGCTACCCCGGCTCAGACAGCTGAGCGCTCACCGGTGGAGCCTGTGGTCAGCGACAGTAAGCAGGCCACAACGCAAGCCGCAGCCGTGCGCAGCGTTCAATCAGAACCGATCCGGCCTGCGGAGCAGGCAAGTGCAGCATCCCAGCCCCCCTCACCCGCGCAACCCCGTTCGCAGGCTCGTCAGGCTTCAGCAGATACCTGGAACTGCACCGCAAACAGCGCCGGAGAATGGGTCTGTAATGATGCAACCGGTAACAGGCCGACCACCGGCAGCAGCCAGCAGGCACAGGTAGCAAGCAGCGCACCAGCAACGGCAACGGCCCCCTATACTACAGACGAAGTGATCGGCAGCGAGTGGCAGTGCGATACCAGCCCATCCGGAGACTGGGACTGCCGCCGCATCAATGTCCACGCGCTGGCAACCGCGCCAGTCCGTGGCCAACAGGGTAAAGCAACATCGACCTACATCAGCAACAATGATTACGCACACCTGGACTGGGTTTACTACCGCAACCCCGAATTACAGCAGTGCGCCGGACGCTATCTGGAACCCGATTTTCCGAAAATGGGCGATGAAGATCAGGCAGAACCGCCGCTGCACCTTGAGGCCACCCGTTCCAGCACGATTCTGGGCGGCCTGACGCAGTTAGAAGGCAATGTCTCCATGCGTCAGGGCTATCGCCGCCTTCGCTCCAGCAGCGCAGAACTTGACCAGGTGACCAGCAAAGCCCGTTTCGAAGGTAACGTTCAGTTCCGCGAACCCGGCATGCTGATGCTCGGCGACAGCGCGCAGGTTGATACCGAAACCTCGGAGGCAATATTCAACAACGCCTCTTTTGTCCTGCATGAAGAAAACCTTCGCGGCAACGCCGACCGGATTCTTCGCCTTGAAGATGAACGCATTCGTCTGGAACAGGGCCAGTACACTTACTGTCCGCCTTACAGCGAAGCATGGATGCTGGATGCTGACAGCATCGTCCTGAATCGCGAAGAAGGTTACGGCGAAGCGGAAGGCACCGTACTGCGGGTCGGCGGCGTACCGATCATGTATGTGCCCTATTTCACATTCCCGATCGATGATCGCCGTCGCTCAGGCTTCCTCTACCCAAGCATGAGTTACAGCAAAGATAACGGCCTCGATCTGACGGTGCCTTACTACTTCAATATCGCACCTAACATGGATGACACCCTGACCGCCCGTTACATCTCGGAGCGGGGGTTGATGCTGGAAAATGAATTCCGCTATCTGAATAGTTGGTCAGAAAACCGCCTCAGCACTGCTTACCTGCCGGGTGATGACGCTTATGGCGATGACCGCTGGCTGCTGGGCCTCAACCATGAAGGCCAGTTTGCCGAACGCTGGCGCTCTTATGTCGACTTCACATCGGTGAGTGATACCGAGTATTTCGATGACCTCTCTACAAACCTTGAGATCAACCGCAAAGATCACCTGGATCAGTTAGGATGGGTAGCTTACTCCGGTAACGACTGGAGTTTCCGCGCATTAGTTCATGACTATCAGACCATTTCCGGCACGGCACCCTATCAGCGGATGCCGCAGCTTAGCCTTCAGGGTAATGAAAACCTGCAGGAAAACCTCAATCTCAGTTACAAAGCCGAATTTACCCGCTTTGACCGTAACATCGAGGACCTGACCGGATTCAATCGGGTAACCGGCGACCGTTTCTTCGCCCAACCGGGTCTGAACTACAATTTTTACGCCCCCTGGGGCTTCGTTACGCCAAAAGCTTCACTCTGGCTGAGTCAGTACTCACTGGAAAATCAGGTCAGTGGCTATGATGACAGCCCGAACATTGCGGTTCCGATCCTCAGTGTCGACAGCGGACTTTATTTTGACCGGGATCTGATCAACGGTGGCACCCATACTCTTGAGCCCCGCCTGTTCGCACTTTATGTGCCTGAAGAGGATCAAACCTCTGTTCCTGACTTTGATACCTCACGGCTGAGCTTTAACTACACCTCCCTGTTCCGCGAGAACCGCTTCAGTGGCCGGGACCGTATCGGCGACAGCCAGCAGATCTCTCTGGGTCTGACCTCCCGTTACATTACCGAAGAGGGCTTTGAAAAAGGCTCGATCAGCGTGGGGCAGGCCTATTATATGGCCGACCGGGAAGTTCAGTTAAGTCCGACCGGAGCACCGGAAACTGAGGGGCAGAGTGATATCGCCACGCTGGCGACCTGGTACCTGAATCCGAATCTGCGTACTTATCTGGATACGATCCTCGACCCGAGCGATTACAAAATTAACTCATCCACTTTCGGCATGAAGTACAACGGGGATCTCAACCATCAGGTCAACTTCCTCTACCGCTTCACTGACCTGACCCGGGAACAGACCGACCTCTCCTTCATCTGGCCTCTGAACCATCAGTGGACCGGTATGGGGCGAGTCCTCTACGACATTCGCGGCAACGAAACAGAAGAAGCCTCCCTCGGTCTGGAGTACGAGAGCTGCTGCTGGAAAGTCAGCTTCGCAGGGCGTCGCTGGCTGGACGGCTCAGAAACGGATGGCAGTAACAAATATGATGCCGGAATCTTCCTCCAGCTGACTCTGAAAGGACTGGGTTCATTCGGCAGCGGCAGCGGAGGCTTCCTGGATGACATTATTGGATATGAAGAGCGTGAAGATCAAAATGATTACTAAGCTGCGTCACTCCCTGGCCGCCTTTGCTATAGGCGCACTGATTCCTGCGGCATCAGGCCTGCAGGCAGCCGAAATCCCACTCGACCGGGTTGCTGCCATCGTCAATGACGGTGTGATCATGCAAAGCGAACTGGATAACCGTACCGCGCTGGTGCGTGAGCAGCTACAGGCACAGCAGACCAGCCTGCCACCTGAAAACGTACTGCGCAAACAGGTTCTGAGTCGTCTGGTTATCGAGAGTATTCAGCGCCAACTGGCTGAGCAGCAGGGCATCCGTATTTCCGATTCTCAGCTCAATGCCGCGCTGACCAACATTGCTGCGCAGAATGGCATGAATCTGGAGCAGTTCCGGAACGCTCTGATCGCCGAAGGCCGCGATTACGCTCAGGCCCGCGAACAGATTCGTAATGAGCTGCTGATCAACAATGTACAGCAAAATCTGGTAAACCGTCGTATTCGTGTATCAGAGCAGGAACTCAATGACTTCCTGCGCTCTGCCGATGGCCAGACCCAGACCGCTGCCGATTATCTGCTCGGCCATATTCTGATTGCAACACCGGCTCAGGCATCACCTGAACTGATTCAGCAGGCTGAGCGAAAAGCAGAGCAGGTTTATCAGGCGCTGCAGGAAGGCGGCGAGTTCGCCGAACTGGCCGTAGAATTTTCCAATGCACCGAACGCCCTGAAAGGCGGCGATCTGGGTTGGCGTAAACTGAGCGAGCTTCCCCAGGAACTGGGAGACGCGGTACGCAAACTCTCTCCGGGCGAGTACACCCGCCCCATCCGCTCGCCCAGCGGATTCCATATCATGCTGGCCAAAGACAAACGCGGCGGCAGCGTACAGATCATCAACCAGCGTCTGGTCAGCCACATTTTGCTGACACCCAGCGAAATCCGCAGCAACCAGCAGGCCAAACAACAGATCACCCAGCTCTACCAGCGGATCCTCAGTGGTGAGGACTTTGCTGCACTGGCCCGTGAATTCAGTGATGATGCGGTCAGCGCTTCCGAGGGCGGCTCACTGGGCTGGACTCAGAATGGCCAGATGGTGCCGGAATTCGAGCAGGTCATGAACAGCACTGCAGTCGGTCAGGTTTCCTCCCCCTTTGAGTCCCGTTTTGGCTGGCATATCGTCAAAGTGATGGACAGCCGGACTCAGGACCTCGGCGATGAGATGCAGGAGAGCCGGGCCCGGGAAGCCATCCGCAAACGCAAGTTCAACGAAGAGCTGATTAACTGGCTGCGGGAGATTCGCTCCCAGGCCTACGTTGATATCAAGGAGTAAGCCTTTGGCGATCAACCGTCTTGTCATCACCCCCGGGGAACCCTCCGGGGTTGGCCCGGACCTCTGTATCCAGATTGCTCAGCAGGGCCACGCCGATGAACTGGTCGTGATCGCCGATCCGGAGCTTTTGCGCAAACGCGCCGAACAGTTACAACTGCCCCTATCTATTGAGCAGTTTGAAGCGGAACAGGAACCCGGCCCGACGCCCGCCAGAACCCTGAAGGTACTGCCGGTCCGTCTGAAAGCAGAAGCAGAACCCGGCGTACTCAATCCGGCGAATGCGGCTTATGTGCTCGAGACCCTGACCAGAGCGGCACAGGGCTGTCTGGACGGCACCTTTTCCGCCCTGATCACCGCACCGGTTCACAAAGGTGTTATCAATGATTCCGGCGTTCCTTTCAGTGGCCATACCGAATTTCTCGAACAACTGACCGACAGCCACAAAGTGGTAATGATGCTGGCAACAGAGGGACTCAGAGTCGCCCTTGCGACTACCCACCTCCCCCTCCGTGACGTTGCCGATGCCATTACGATTCCTCTGCTTAAGGACGTAATCCGGGTGCTGCACAAAGACCTGCAGACCTGTTTCGGCATCCCTCAGCCCAGAATCCTCGTTACCGGGCTGAACCCCCACGCGGGAGAAAGTGGCCATATGGGACGGGAAGAGATCGACGTGATTGAACCCGCGCTTGCATCACTCCGCGAGGAGGGCATAGACCTCTCCGCACCACTCCCGGCTGACACCCTGTTTACCGACAAATACCTCAAGCAGGCGGATGCGGTGCTGGCCATGTACCATGATCAGGGCCTGCCCGTGCTAAAATACAAAGGCTTTGGTAACGCAGCCAACATAACCCTGGGCATGCCGATTATCCGTACCTCGGTAGATCATGGCACCGCTCTGGATCTGGCCGGAACCGGCAAAGCCGATGCAGGCAGTCTGCTGACCGCCATTGACTATGCTGGCGAAATGGCCCGTCAACGCAACCTTACGAACTGATTCATGAGTAAAAAACCTGTAATGCATAAGGCCCGGAAACGCTTTGGCCAGAACTTCCTGCACGACCACGGTATTATTCGCCGTATTATTCGTGCAATCGCCCCGCATGAGTCCGACCAATTGGTAGAGATCGGTCCCGGCCTTGGCGCACTCACCGAAGAACTGCTGGCAGAAGCCGGCGAGCTGGATGCGATCGAACTGGACCGCGACCTGCCCCCCATTCTGCGGACTAAGTTCTTCAACTACGGCGACAAATTCCGCATCCACGAAGCGGATGCGATGAAGTTTGATTTTGCCCAACTGCGTAAGGGCGATAAACGCCTGCGCATTGTCGGCAATCTGCCCTACAATATCTCCACCCAACTGATCTTCCATCTGCTCAGCCACGCAGAGCACGTTGAAGATATGCACTTTATGCTGCAGAAAGAGGTGGTTGACCGGATGGCAGCCGGCCCCGGTGAAAATAACTACGGTCGACTGGGTATTATGGCGCAGTACTTCTGCAAGGTAGAATCTCTGTTTATCGTGCCGCCGGGCGCATTCAACCCGGCACCGAAGGTCGATTCCGCCATCATCCGCCTGACTCCCTATCAGACACTACCCCATGTAGCAGATGATCTGTCGCAACTGGAAACCGTTGTTCGAACTGCGTTTAATATGCGCCGCAAAACCCTGCGCAATAACCTTAAACCGTTGATCAGTGCTGAAGATCTGGAATCACTGGGGATCGATCCGGGCCTGCGTCCGGAAAAACTGCCGATCAGCGATTTTGTTATGATCAGTAACTTCCTGACCCAAAAGAAAGCGTAAGTAGAATCACGAATGGACAACCTAGAACTCGGCAACAACGTCAGCATTATTGTTGAAACCAACTATCTGGATAAGCAATCAGATCCGGAAAGCAAACGCTTCGTGTTCTCTTACCAGATCACCATCACCAACCACAACCCGGTTCCGGTTCAACTGCTCAACCGGCACTGGCTGATTACCGATGGTAACCAGCACGTACAGGAAGTTAACGGTGAAGGCGTGGTCGGCGAGCAGCCGGTCATTGCACCGGATCAGAGCTACAGCTATACCAGCGGTGCAGTGCTGGCCACCAGCGTTGGCAGCATGCAGGGACACTACGAGATGCGCAGTGATGACGGGGAACTGTTTAAAGCCCCCATATATGCCTTCACGCTGGCACGCCCAAACGCACTCCACTGATTCAGGAACGCACAGATGGCGACCTACGCAATCGGGGATATTCAGGGCTGCTTCGATGAATTTATGGCGCTGCTGGAAAAGATCCGTTTCTCCGCTGATGATCGCCTGTGGATAGCCGGCGATCTGGTCAACCGCGGCCCAAAGTCGCTTGAGACCCTGCGCTTCATTAAACAACTGGGCGATCAATGTAGCTGCGTACTCGGCAACCATGATCTGCACCTTCTGGCACTTTACTACGGCACCTCACCGGTCAAACGCAGCGATACCCTGACACCGATTCTCGAAGCAGAAGATCGTCATGAGCTGATGGACTGGTTACGCCGGCAAAAACTGCTCGTTCTGGATAAAGAGCAACAAGTGGCAATGGTACACGCAGGCATTCCGCCCTGCTGGACCATCCGCAAAGCCCGCAAGTACGCAAAAGAGGTAGAGCAGACCCTGCAAAGCGACCAGATCCACGCGTTTCTGGGCAACATGTATGGTAACCAGCCAGACCACTGGGACAGTGATCTGCGGGGCTGGGAGCGCCTGCGCCTGATCACAAACTACCTCACCCGCATGCGCTTCTGCAGTGATCAGGGGCGTCTGGATTTCTCCGCTAAAGGCCCTTTAAGCTCACAGCCGGCAGGCTACAGCCCCTGGTTCAAACTGCCGCGCAAAGATCCACAAGAGCAAAGCATTCGTATTCTCTTTGGTCACTGGGCCGCCCTCGAGGGCGAAGCAGAAGCCGAAAATGTGTTTGCTCTGGATACCGGTTGCGTCTGGGGTAACCGGCTGACCGCACTGCGACTGGATGACCACCAGATTTTCAGCGTCACTGCAATCACCAACGAACCCGGCAATGCTTCCGCCTGAACAGAAAAAGGTAATTTAAATGAGCCAGTATAAATGTATCGATTCGGCCCAGGCGGCCGAACTTATTCGTCAGGGCGCCGCCGTTGCCGATATTCGCGACCCACAGAGCTTTGCTCAGGGTCATATCAGCGGTTCCTGCAATCTGAGCAATGAAAATCTCCCTCAGTATCTTGCTGAGGCTGATATGGACCAGCCACTGCTGGTCTGCTGTTACCACGGTATCAGCAGCCAGTCAGCCGCCCAGTTCCTGATCGAACAGGGTTTTGATGAGGTTTACAGCATCAACGGCGGTTATGAAGCCTGGCGCACAGAGCAGCCCGATCTCTGCGAGACCCCCTGATGCAGGTCTATCTGGTAGGTGGCGCTGTCCGGGATACGCTGCTGGACTATCCGGTCTACGACAAAGACTGGGTTGTTGTGGGCGCCACTCCGGAGCAGATGATTGAGCAGGGTTATCAGCCAGTCGGGCAGGATTTTCCGGTGTTCATCCACCCGGAAACCGGTGAAGAATATGCCCTGGCACGTACCGAACGCAAATCCGGCAAAGGCTATACCGGCTTCAGTTACCACGCGTCACCGGATGTCACTCTGGAGCAAGACCTGCAGCGCCGTGATCTGACCATTAACGCCATGGCAATGGATCAGCAGGGCACCCTGTTTGACCCCTACCAGGGCCAGCAGGACCTGCAGGATAAATACCTGCGACACGTATCACCCGCCTTTGCAGAAGACCCTTTGCGCGTTTTGCGGGTTGCCCGTTTTGCCGCCCGCTATGCCCACCTCGGTTTCAGGGTGGCTGATGAGACAATGGCCCTGATGCAACAGCTCTCCGCAAGTGATGAACTCGAGCACCTGACCACTGAACGGGTCTGGAAAGAGTGCGAGCGTGCGCTGGGCGAAGGCTCTCCGGAAGTTTTCTTTCAGCGCTTGCTGGAGTGTGGCGCAATCAGGAAAGTCTTCCCCGAACTGGAAGCCGCGCTGAAACAGCCACAAACCCTGACTGATTTCAGACACTGCTGTCAGCAGATCGATCTGCCCAGCGCCCGTTTTGCCTGTCTGGTGACGCTCTGTGATCTGAACGACAGTAACGCTTTCTGTGATCGGATACGCACGCCCAGGGCTTACAAAGAACTGGCGCAACAGTGCCTGCAGCAACACAGCAACCTGAGCCGGTTTGACCTGCTCAGCGCCGGGCAGAAATACGACACGCTAAAACAACTGGACCTGATTCGTCGCCCGCAACGCCTCGATCACCTGCTGGCGTGCATCCGGGCGCTGCATCAGGAGACCCGGTGTACGACACTTCAACCGATACTCGAACAGATCAGCCATATCTCCCCTCAGGCCCTGCTGAAGCGCGGCTTTAAAGGCGCCGGGTTGGGCGCAGAGATTGATCGTCTGCGAATCGAGATCTGCCAGCAACACAGCTAAACCGCGAATAAGGAGCGTAACCATGAGCGATTCTGTTAAAACAGCCCTGATTACCGGCAGCGCACGCCGTGTGGGCGCCCATCTGGCAGAACGCTTTCATCAGGCCGGTTACCGCATCGCTCTGCACTATCGAAGCTCAGAAAAGGATGCCCGGACACTTTGCTCCCGACTGAACAGCATCCGCCCCGATAGCTGCGAAATATTTCAGGCAGACCTGCATCAGATGGAACAGATTCAACCGCTGGCCGACGCTGTACTGGCCTGGGCCGGCGAAATCGATCTGTTACTGAATAACGCCTCAGAGTTTTACCCCACGCCGCTGCAAGACAGCTCTCAAGAACAGTGGGACCAATTGATCAACAGCAACCTCCGCGCCCCCTATTTCCTCTGCGCCGCTCTGGCCCCGAGCCTGCACCGGCAGCAGGGCTGCATTATCAATATGATCGATATTCACGCGCAAAGAGGACTGCCGGGCTACCCGATCTACTCGATTGCAAAAGCCGGGCTAGAGATGCTGACCAAAAGTCTGGCCAAGGAGATGGCGCCTGCCGTGCGGGTCAATGGAATCTCACCGGGTCCAATCTTATGGCCGGAACAGGCGATGACTGAAACCGAGCAGCAGAGCATTCTGCAAAAAACGCTGCTGCAACGACTCGGGAGCAGCGAAGATCTGGCTGAGGCTGCGATCTACCTTGCTGCAGCCGGCTATGTCACCGGCCAGATTATCGCAGTGGATGGCGGAAAATCACTCTACAGTCATTAAACCGCTGCCAGCTCGCAGGGTAACGCACTGCCCCGCCAACTGAACTCCACCGGCCAGAGCTTCTGCCGGGTTTTATCATATGCCTGCCAGAGCGCTGCGTAGGAAACCCCTTCAGCAGGATGGATCTGTTCAGGTGCGATCTCTGCCAGTGGCCAGAGGACAAACGCGTTCTTGCCTATCTCATCACGTGGCAGTTGCACCCCGGCATGAGTACCCACCAGATCACCATAGGTGAGAATATCGATATCCAGCGTACGGCCACTGAACTTCGGCCCCTGCCGACAACGACCGTTTTCATCTTCGATCTGCTTCAGCAACGGCGACAGTTCAGCCAGTGGCATATCCGTCTCGAAGCCAGCGACCAGATTGTAGAAGTTATCGCCATCAAAACCGACCGCCTGACTTTCATAGACAGCCGAAAAGCTGATCGGAGAAAAATGCGTTAACAGCGCGCTGAGTGCTGACAGAATATGCTGCTCGCGCTGGATATTGCTGCCGATACTGAGATAGACCTGAGCCATCTTAAACGCGCTCCCCACGCTCGATAATCACACCCACATCTCTGGCCTGCGGCACAGCACCCGGCTTACCAAGGCGCAGGCGCAGCCATTTAACCCCGAACTCATCCTGCAGAATCTCAGCAATCTGTTCCGCCATGGTTTCCACCAGCAGAAATTCACTTTCCTCGATAAAACCGATCAGACGATCCGATACTGATTTATAGTTCAGGGTATTCTCAATATCATCACTGCGCGCAGCAGCCAGAATATCTGTTCCCATTTCCAGATCGAGACTGACCCGCTGACGGATCTCACGTTCCCAGTCATAGATCCCGATGACGGTCTCCACCTCTAACTCACGAATGTAAACAATATCCATCAACGACTCTGTAACCTTATGAAACCAATAGATAAATAACGATTATATTTGCAGTAGCGATCCGCTTTTTGTCCATCGAAAGCTCAGAGTTCAGTATGAACACAACTTACGGTGGTCAGGTGATAGGTGTGCATATCCGGCGGCCAGATAGATTTTACTATGCCCCACGATCTTTTGCAGTGTCAGAATCCGACTCTCCATAGCGTTTAAACGCCGGCTGCAGGTGTAGCGGCTCAACCCCAACCGTGTTGCCAATCCATCACACCGCCCTTATGCTGAAACATGCCACATTGACCCTATTCAATTGCAGTACAATACTTCTACTCTGCAGTCGACAGGATTGCCCCCTTTCCCAACCCGCAATGAGTCGTGTGATTTATGCTAAAGGCTTTATGGAATCGTCTTTTGCAAGCGCTGATGTTTAAAGAGCCCCATGTTTCAACACCAGCTGATCAGCAAGAACACTCCCTCTCTTCAACGCTGAACGCAATGCCCGACCTGATGTTTGAGCTGGATGCTGATGGCCGACATTACGACTTTCGCGCGCTGCGGACCGACCTGCTGGTTGCTCCGCCGGAGAATCTCCTTGGCCGTACGGTGAACGAGGTGATGCCCGCTGAAGCAGCAGAAGCGGTCATGCTGGCACTCCGGGAAACGCACGCCAAAGGGTATTCAAATGGTACCCAGATACACCTCCCGACTCCCCTTGGCGAGCGATGGTTTGAAGTTTCCATGGCCCGAAAAGAGCAGATCAACGGCGAAGAGCCACGTTTTATTGCCCTCTCCAGAGATATTACTGAGCGAAAAGAGCAGCAGCTTAAAATAGAAAAGCTCGCCTACACCGATACATTAACCTCCCTGCCCAACCGCCTCCTGCTGGAAGAGCGACTGCGAATGGCTCTCCGCTCCGGTCAGAGAACCGGGTTGTATACCGCGATCTTGTTTATGGATCTGGATAACTTTAAAGCACTCAATGACTCCCGCGGCCATGCTGTGGGGGATCGCTTGCTGCAACAGTTTGCGGATCGCTTACGTTCATCAGTGCGGGCTCAGGATCTGGTCGCCCGGTGGGGAGGAGATGTATTTGTTGTCGTTATAGAAGCCATAGGTCAGGACCGTGCACAAACTGAAGCTCAAGCTCGCCTCATCTGCAAACAGATCATTGAAAAAATGACTCAGCCTTTTAACGTGGATGACAATCTCTGCCAATGCGCGGTCAGCATTGGTGTCAAACTTTCCAATCAGGATCCCGGTAGTATAGATCAGCTTATCAAACACGCCGATATGGCCATGTATGACGCTAAGAAGAATCAGGGCAGCCACTACCGGATATATACCGAGGCTTAAGCAAGCCAAATACCACAATCCCAGGCCTCTTGCTCAAGCACGAGCCATATCCCGTTACTTTTACAGCCTTTATATTTCATTGCTATCCACCAGCAAAACGTAGTTTGATAGTGGCATGAACGACTTTCACCCTTGGACAGCGAATGAGCGACCCGGTTGAGATTACCCTTGGACTGGTATTTCTGGCATACCTGTGGGGTTCTGTCCCTACCGCAGTACTGGTGTGCCATGCGCTGGATATACCCGACCCGAGAGCGCGGGGCTCAGGTAATCCGGGAACCACAAATGTACTGAGGATCGGGACACCTAAAGCGGCCGGGCTGACTCTGCTCGGCGATGCCGGCAAAGGTTTTCTCGCACTGCTGCCCGGCCTGTTACTGGGCTTATCTGATGATACCCGGAGCTATTGCGCTCTGGCTGCGGTCATCGGGCATATGTTCCCGCTTTTTTCAGCCTTCCGTGGTGGAAAAGGCGTCGCGACCACCTTTGGCGCCTGCCTCGGGCTGTTCTGGCCACTGGCCGTCGTGCAGTTGCTGATCTGGGGGCTGGTCGCGGTCATCGGCCGCATTGCATCCCTCGCATCGATTGCCTGCGCTCTGATTGCCCCGCTGTTTATCTGGCTGGTTGCGCCAGATTTGCTGATCACCCTCTGCCTGATCGGGTTACTGCTGCTGTTCAGCCACCGGAACAATATCCGCAACCTGTTGCAGGGTGCTGAGCCCCGGCTATAAAGCGACTCCAACCTCAGATAGCGTCCAGCGTATCTAACGGCCAGCGCGGCTTTGTGACAATGGCCAGATCACTCTGCTGACCGGCGAGCAAACGCTGGCATCCGGCATACGCGATCATTGCGCCATTATCGGTGCAGAACTCCGGTCGGGCATAAAACAACTCGGCCCGCTCTTTGTTCACCATCAGCTCCAGACGCTCACGCAGACGGCGGTTAGCACTTACACCACCGGCGATGACCAGATGCTTATAACCCGTATGTTGCAGCGCACGGCGACATTTAATTGCCAGCGTATCGACTACCGCCTCCTCAAAGGCTGCTGCAATATCACAGATGGTCTGACTATCAATTTTACCTTCGGCATCACGATGATCATTGGAGGTATTCAGGGTAAAGGTTTTCAGGCCGGAAAAGCTGAAATCCATGCCCGGGCGATCCGTCATCGGGCGTGGAAAACGGAACCGGCTGCGATCACCCTGTTCTGCATGTTTCGCGATCAGGGGACCGCCCGGATAATCCAGATCAAGCATTTTAGCTGCTTTATCGAAGGCTTCACCGGCTGCATCATCCAGCGATTCACCGAGTAGTTCGTAACGGCCAATCCCTTCAACTTTCACCAGTTGCGTATGACCACCGGAAACCAGCAGCGCAACAAAGGGAAAGGCCGGTGGATTTTCTTCCAGCATCGGTGCCAGCAGGTGCCCTTCCATATGATGCACACCTATCGCCGGCACACCCCAGGCTAACGCCAGCGCTCGTCCGGTTGAAGCCCCTACCATCAGCGCACCAATCAGGCCGGGACCGGAGGTATAAGCCACCGCATCCACTTCTCCCCGCGCCAGACCCGCCTTAGCAAACGTTTCATCCAGCAGAGGCAGCAACTTACGCACATGGTCACGAGAGGCCAGTTCCGGCACTACCCCACCGTACTCGGCATGCATTTTTACCTGACTGTATAAGGCATCGCCCAACAGACCCTGTTCGCTGTCATAGATCGCCACTCCTGTTTCATCACAGGAGGTTTCAATTCCAAGTACGCGCATTACTTACTCACCCGCATTATGCTAATGCGCGGCATTATACCCCCAGTGCCGGCAAGACGCACCGTGAATGGCCCTTAAGCGGATTAACTGCTTTACTTAACTCCTCGAAAGGAATAGAATTTCGCGCCTTGCCATAAAACCGACTGTTTTTTGGCGAGATTTTATAGTGGATTAACTAAACAATTAGGGTTTGTTCAAACATGCCAGCTGTAAAAGTTAAAGAAAACGAGCCATTTGACGTAGCTCTGCGTCGCTTCAAACGTTCTTGCGAAAAAGCAGGTATCCTGGCAGAAGTTCGCCGTCGTGAATTTTACGAGAAGCCAACCTCTGTTCGTAAGCGTAAAGCAGCCGCTGCTGTTAAGCGTCACGCTAAAAAAGTATCTCGCGAAAACGCACGTCGCGTTCGCCTGTACTAATCCACGAGATTCAGATCCCATCCAGGCTTAGAGGTCAGTCATGTCAGAATTAAAGCAGCAGATCACCAATGAGATGAAAGCTGCCATGCGCGCCAAAGAAAAACTCAGGCTCGCTACCATTCGCATGATTCTGGCTGAAATCAAGCGCATCGAAGTCGATGAACGCATTGAACTGGATGACACAAGAGTGCTGGCGGTGTTGGACAAGATGTCTAAACAGCGCCGCGACTCGATCTCGCAATTTGAAGAAGCGGCACGCATGGATCTTGCTGATGCTGAGCGCCAGGAGTTGGAGGTGATTAAAACTTTCCTGCCGCAACCGCTAACCGACGAGGAGATCGCAGCCCTCGTAAAAAATGCTGCCGAACAATCCGGTGCCACCACCATGCAGGACATGGGTAAAGTTATGGGGATCATCAAGCCCCAGGTTCAGGGTCGCGCCGACATGGGCATTGTTTCCAAACTCGTCAAAGAACAACTGACCGGTTAAACTGCTGCTGAAACAAATCTCAGCAGACACAGTCGATGGCCGGACGCATTCCTCAGCACTTTATTGATGATCTTTTAGCACGCGTCAACATTATTGATGTGCTGGATGGCCGGGTGCAAAAGCTTAAGCGTACCGGCAAAAACTACTCCGGGCTCTGCCCCTTCCATAAAGAGAAAACCCCCTCCTTTACCGCCAATCAGGAAAAACAGTTCTATTACTGTTTTGGCTGTGGCGCGGGTGGCAATGCGCTGGGCTTTCTTATGGAATACGAAAATCTCAATTTCCCCGAAGCGGTTGAAGAACTAGCAAAAAGCGCCGGCATGGACGTTCCGAAAGATGACTCCCCACAGCAACGGGAAAAGGATCAACGCCTGAGCAAACTCTATGATCTGCTCAGCCAGAGTGATCAGTTTTATCAGGAACAACTGCGCAGCAGCGAGCACCGTGGCGATGCGGTTAATTACCTTAAAGCCCGCGGCCTTACTGGCCAGATAGCCAAAGCGTTTGGCATCGGCTTTGCGCCTTCAGGCTGGGATAATCTGCTCAACCATCTTGGACAGAGTGCCGACCAGCGCAACCTGCTGGAAGAAGCCGGGCTGCTGATTCACAACGAGGAACGCGACAGCCGCTACGACCGGTTCCGTAATCGCATCATGTTTCCTATACGCGATCAGCGCGGCCGAACCATTGGCTTTGGCGGCAGGGTACTGGGTGATGACAAACCCAAATATCTCAACTCACCGGAAACACCCACGTTTCATAAAAGCCGTGAGCTTTACGGACTGTACGAAGCACGCAAACATAACAACAAGCTAGACCGCCTGATTATTGTTGAAGGCTATATGGATGTGGTGGGCCTGGCCCAGTATGGCATCCATTATGCTGTTGCCACTCTGGGCACCGCGACCACCGCACAACATCTGGAACGTCTTTTCAAACTGGTTCCGGAAGTCATCTTTTGCTTTGATGGCGACAGCGCCGGCCGTGAAGCAGCACTCCGGGCGTTAAAGACGACACTCCCGGTGATCGAAGATGGCAAAGAAGCGCGCTTCCTGTTTCTGCCCGAGGGGGAAGATCCGGATAGTCTGGTTCGTCAGGAAGGCGCAGAAGCGTTCAGTGAACGGCTCAGCAGTTCACTGCCACTGTCAGAATTTTTCTTTAAAAGTTATTCAGAAAATGCGGATCTGGACAGCATGGACGGTCGCGCCCGCTTCAGCACCGAAGTCCTGCCCGCCATCAACTCGATGAAACCCAGCCTGTTGCAGCAGATGATGCTGGATCGGATCTGTGATCTGACCCATCTGTCACTGGAACAGATCCAGACCACGGTTAACTTCCATCAGGCAGTACAACCGCAGACGAGCAGCAGTACCAATGCCTCCGCTCCGGCAGCAGACAGCAACGATAACAGTCCCGGCTATTATGATGACTACCAGCCCGCCGAACCGGACTACCCTGACTACGCGGTAGATTTTTATGAATCAGCAGATGCGCAGCCATCCAACCGCCCCTCTTACACTAATAAGAAACAAGGCTTTTCCCGGCGCTCTGGCGGCAACGCTCCGCGCAATACCGAGCTCAACTTCTCACAGAAGCTGATCGCACTGTTGCTGCATTATCCGCAGCTTGCCCATGAATTTCAGCTACCCGACGGGCTCGAACAAAGCCTTGACGCCGACCTGAAAATTCTCAGCCAACTGGTCGTTTACTACAAGCAGCATCCTAAAGCCTCACTGGGACAACTGGTGGTCGACTGGCGTGAAGATGAACAGCTATCCAACACCATTGTCAGCCTCTACGAAATCTCCACTTCCCTGGAGATCCACTCTGAAGCCGATGCCCGGGAGTACCTGACTGATGCCCAGACCAGTCTGAACCGCAAAGCCCTGGAATCAGAGATCTCCACCCTGCAGAAGAAACACAGCCTCAGCCAGGAGGAAAAATTGCTTCTGGTTCAGAAAATGCAGCAGCTCCATCAGGTCAAGACCACCAGCAAGGCCTGACCCTTGAAAAAAAACAGAGCTGCCACCATATCTCTGATTAGCTGTCCGACAATTCAATTTCAGCCACGCAAGCAGGGATCTGCCAGCCGATGTTGCAGTGCAAGCTAACAGCCACCGGCAAAACCCTCCGACTCTGGAATTTATTTACCTGTTCCAAGCAAGTTGCTGAAATATAGTCTATTTTTAACGGACAACAGATAACAAAGCACAGGCCCATTTCCCTAGCATATTGTGGACTACACCGCTATAATGGCCTGCTCGAATTTTCATCCATTTTTTTCTAGTCACAGGGTCCTATGTCCGATACTTCTCAGCAACAGCAGTCTCGCCTCAAGGAATTGATCGCCCGTGGTAAGGAGCAGGGTTACCTTACCTACTCCGAAGTAAACGACCATCTGCCGCAAGATATTGCCGATCCGGATCAGGTTGAAGATATTATCCGCATGATCAATGACATGGGTATCTCCGTGTCTGAAGAAGCGCCCGATGCAGAAACCCTGCTGATGACCGAAGGCGACTCCGCCGATGATGCCGATGAAGAAGCCGTTGCCGCCCTGGCCGCGGTAGAGTCCGATGCTGGCCGCACAACTGATCCCGTCCGCATGTACATGCGTGAGATGGGTACCGTTGAACTGCTGACGCGCGAAGGCGAGATCAGTATCGCTAAGCGTATCGAAGAAGGTCTGCGTGAAGTCATGTCTGCGGTTGCCTGCTACCCGGGTTCGGTGCAACTGATACTGAATGCCTACGATCAGGTACTGGAAGAAGAAGGCCGTCTCAGCGACATCTTCAGTGGCTACATTGATGCCGATGATGACGAAACCGCACTGCCCTCTGCTGCAACTGAGGAAAGTAGCGAAGACGAAGCCCTCGACGACGACGCTGATGACGACGAAGAAGACGATGACAGCGAAGACGAGAAAGAGAAAGGCCCGGATCCTGAAGAAGCCGCTCGCCGTTTCGGCCTTCTGCGCGACAGTCTGGAAGCGATGTTCAAAACGCTTCAGACCCATGGCCGCGACAGCCAGGCATTTGGTGATGCACAGCAGGCTGTGGGCGAAGCATTTGCTCCCATCAAGCTGGCCCCGCGTTACTACGACGCGCTGGTTGAACAGATCCGTGATGTTATTGAGAATATCCGTCACCAGGAACGCACCATTATGCGCATCTGCACCCAGCGTGCAAAAATGCCGCGTAAAACCTTTATCAAAGAGTTCCCTGGTAACGAAACCAACCCTGAATGGTTCAACAGCGTCATTGAGTCAGGTGAAGACTACGCCCGCGCCATTAAGACGAATCTGATTGAACTGAAACGGGCTCAGAAAAAACTGATTCAGACCGAGATCGACACCGGCATCAGCCTGGCCGAAATCAAAGAGGTCAATCGTCGCATGTCGATCGGCGAAGCACGCGCTCGCCGGGCGAAAAAAGAGATGGTCGAGGCCAACCTGCGTCTGGTTATCTCTATCGCCAAGAAATACACCAACCGTGGCCTGCAGTTCCTGGATCTGATTCAGGAAGGCAACATCGGCCTGATGAAAGCGGTCGATAAGTTCGAATACCGCCGTGGTTATAAGTTCTCGACCTATGCTACCTGGTGGATTCGACAGGCAATTACCCGCTCTATTGCCGATCAGGCACGTACTATCCGAATTCCGGTGCACATGATCGAGACGATCAACAAGCTGAACCGTATCTCCCGTCAGATGCTTCAGGAGATGGGCCGCGAAGCCACTCCGGAAGAGCTGGCAGAACGTATGGAGATGCCGGAAGATAAAGTACGTAAAGTACTGAAGATCGCGAAAGAGCCGATCTCCATGGAAACACCGATCGGGGATGATGAAGACTCCAGCCTGGGCGACTTTATCGAAGATACCACCATCTCTTCACCCGTGGACTCTGCAACAGGCGAAGGCCTGCGTGAAGCCACCCGGGAAGTGCTGGCCGGCCTGACCGTTCGTGAATCTAAAGTACTGCGGATGCGTTTTGGTATCGAAATGAACACCGACCACACGCTGGAAGAGGTTGGTAAGCAGTTCGACGTAACCCGTGAACGTATTCGACAGATCGAAGCAAAAGCCCTGCGCAAACTGCGCCACCCAAGCCGCTCCGAGCACCTCCGCGGCTTCCTTGACGAATAGTTAAGGGTTCTAAATCAAAAGGTTGTGCCCATAATCCCTTAGCGGTATTATGGGCACCCTTAAATTCCCGGGACCTCGTAAACTCTCCTGTCCCGGCGAATTATGGCAAGCTTAGGGGGCCTTTAGCTCAGTTGGTTAGAGCATCCGACTCATAATCGGCAGGTCCTGGGTTCAAGTCCCGGAAGGCCCACCACTCCGCAGCTCGCCACTGTCTGGCATCAATAGCAGTAACCGCCTGTAACAATCACCTGATATTAAGTACATTGATACTTTTAACGCTTCAGCAGGGACTGAGATGAGCGACACTAACTATCCACACACCAATGATGAAATCGACCTGTTCCAGTTAGTTGAGAACCTCTGGAAGGAAAAATGGTTGATTGTTGCCACGACCACCGTCTGTGTAGCTATTGCGGCAATTTTTGCTTTCACAACACCGCCAGTCTATGTCGCTAAGGTTGACCTGAAACAGCCCTCGCCCGCCCAGCTCTCCCAGATCAATACACTGCCCCTCTACGATAAACTCAGTGTCACCCCTATGGATGATCTGCTTCAGCTAATCAATGCGAGTGATCTGCGTATGGCTTTCATAAACGCAGCCCCTGAAGAGGCTCAGAGCATCTACCCTCAGAAAGTTCAGGCCAACTATGAACTGCTTGCTCAAAATGCCTTTACAGGCATGTTTGCGTATCAGAGGAACGATGGCGGCAAAAATAAAACTGCTCTTTTCCCCTGGACGCTTACATTCAAATCCTCGGATCGACTGCTCGCAGCGAGCGAGCTTGACCGTTTGATTGAATTCAGCAGTCAGGCACTGCTTAAGCACTACCGTGGCGACTACAATACTGTCAGGAACAACGAGATTGAACGCCTGCTCTCTGCCATCGATTATCTGGAGCAACAGGCACAACAGCAACGGGAATATAAAATTCAGCGTATTGAAGAGCAGCACTTACAACAAAAGCTGCAGCTAGAAGACAAACTGCGCGCAGCTAAAGAAACGTATCAGAAACAGCTCAACGATAAAATTTACAGTCTGAAAGAAGCGATCAATATCGCCAGCGCTCTGGGCATCAAAAAACCGGTTCAGTTGGCAGACCTGAATGAAAACAGCCGAAGAGTGGAGATCGGCCTGAACGCTTCAGGTCAACCTCTTTACCTGCGAGGTTCGACACTGTTAAGCGTCGAGTTAGAACAATTAGAGACTCGCCCAGCCGATTACTTCCCGGATGCCTCCATACGCACCATCGAAGAACGCCTGCTTTCACTGCAAAACAACCGGGAAATTGAACTGCTGAAAGCACGAAAAAGTGATAAAGCATTTATCCCCGAACTGGAAGGCCTGCAGGCTCGACTGGATAAAATCAGAGCGGAGGAATTTCCTTCTGATCTGAGTCTGGAGTTCAGAAATAGTCCGGCGATGGCCGAAAGCGCTCCAATCAAACCGAAAAAATCGCTGATTCTGGCGCTCTCTGTAGTACTTGGCGGTATGATCGGTGTGATCACCGCCCTGATACGCTGCGCGATCAGAAACAGAAAGCTCAGAACCCGCCTGTAACAACGTTCTCCAGCAGGGCCACCCGCTCCCTGCCAGGACATACGCACAAATTACTCTTTGTGAAGTTAAAGAATGCCAGCCCCGAAAGCTGGCATTCTTTCTTCCATCTTGCGTTTAAATCTTAAACTGCGAGATCTGCCCTTTCAGCACTTCGTTAATATGGTTAAGTGATTTACACGCCTCTACGGTTTTATCCACCCCTTCTGAGGTTCTACCCGAAAGGTCGTTGACCTGAGTGATGCGCTTATCGATCTCTTCAGACACCGCGGTCTGTTGTTCGGTTGCGCTGGCGATCTGGGTGTTCATGTCGTCGATGATCTGAATTGCTTCGGTGATGGCAATCAACGCACCGCTGGCTTCATCGGCACCTTCAACGGTCTCTTTGCAGGACTCATGGCTGACTTTCATCGCATCGACGGCCTGCTGAGTGAGCTGCTGCATCTCGGCTATGATCGTCTGAATCTCTCCGCTGCTGGCATTGGCTCTTCCTGCCAGCGCTCTGACCTCATCGGCTACTACCGCAAAGCCTCGTCCCTGCTCACCGGCCCGTGCCGCCTCGATCGCAGCATTCAGCGCCAGCAGGTTGGTCTGTTCCGCCACATCCTTGATCACATTGATAACGGTCGAGACCTCTTCGGATTTCTGATTCAGGGTGTTGATCACGCCTACCGCACTTTCGACTTCATCCACCAGCGCGGCAACCGAATCGTGCGCTTTATCCACCACCTGCTTACCCGTATGGGTATGTTCATTAGCATTCCGCGCCTGACTGGAAGCGGCCTGAGTGTTGTGCGCCACCTCTAAAGAGGAAGCCGTCATCTCAGTTATCGCTGCTGCGATCTGCTGGATCTCCTCCTGCTGTTTATGGATTGAGCTGTTGCCATCCAGCATCGCCTGATAGGTGGCATCAGAAGCGGCTGACAGCTCCTGTGTCGAAGCACGCACTTTGGCCAGCAGCGTCTGAATTTTCTCAGCAAAATGATTAAACGATTCTGAGATTGAGGACATCTCATCATTACCCTCAACCACCAGCCGGGCTGTCAGGTCGCCATCGCCATCGGCCACCTCACGCATTAACTTCACCGTGCGATTGATCGGTACCAGTGCCGCTTTAATGATCAGTAAAGTGGAGATAACGGAGACCGCCACCAAGATAAACAGCAGCGAGACAATCAGGGTTTCACTCCACTTTATCTCGGTCAACGCAGCGCCCGCCTGATCCGCTATCGAGCGGTTATAATCCCTTGCCTGCTCACTGATCTGTACCTGCCCTTTGGTAAAATCACTCAGGCTACTGATCTGCTCTGCCTGAGCAGCGATCTGGTTACTGAACTCGACCATCTGTTTGGTGGAATCGCCCAGGCTGATTAAGGCCTCCCTGCGCAGCCTTTCATCGATATCAGCAACCTCATCGCTGATCTCCTCAAACAACTCAAGCGAGTATTCATCCTCTACATCAGCAGAGAGTTCCTCGATTGTCTCATTCAACTCACGCAACGTCAGACTGATATCTTCTACTTTGCGACTCAGCAATTGAGTGCGCTGATTAGCCCGACTGATACCATCCACAATCGCCAGACTTTCAACATTCAGTGATTCGAGCTGCTGACTCCCCTGCGTTGCTCCCTCTGCGGTCTGCGCCGCAGCATCTGCGCTGGTTTGCGCGGATTGCACCACTAAGTGCAATTGCTGCGACAGGCTTTTAAAGGTAAAAACCGAGATCAGCCCGACCACCAGAATCAGCCCGGTCACAACAAAGCTACTCGTGTAGAGTTTTGTCTTAATACGCATAGAAACCTTTCCGGTCAGTTGATGAGCAAAGTCAGAAGAACTTACTTCGCCGCTTCCAGCTCATACATTTTTACGGCTTTATTCATCTCTGAGAGCAAAGGAAGATTGCTGGCAGCCACTTTTGAGATCATCGCGGCATCAACAGCCGTGGTTTTATAGTCCGCTGCGGTTTGCATAAGCGGCATAAAGTCAGTCCACAGCGCTTTCACCTGATCGAGCTGCTCAACAATAGACGGCTGTTTTGTTCCCGGCAGACCGAGATTCTCATCTCCGGCCACGAGCCCGGTGAGGGTTTTATCAAACAATGTATAAGTTTCCAGAAGATTGAGCTTATTCGTCTCCACCTCATGCTGAAGTGCAATCAGGAAGAACTCTTTACTCATTTTCTGAGTCAGCATCCGCTGCTTACCTGCCAGATTGATGGTCGCCGCTAACCCCGGCGCCGATTCCAGACCATTTTTCTGCGCATCTTTTTCATACAGACCTACCGCTTTGTTCATCTCCTTCAACAGGGGGAGGTTCTGACTGGCAATCAACTGCAACTGCTCTGCAGATACCGCTTTAGACGCCAGAACCGTCTGCACTACCGAGTAGAACTCAGCCCAGATGCCATCAACCTTATCCAGTTGTTTCAGGATACGCCGTTTCTCAGTGACCGGCAGACCCAGTGAACTGTCTCCATTGCGCAGACCTTTGAGGGTTTTATCGAAAAGCGTTGCGGTATTACTCAGGTTCTGCAGATTTTTATCCACGTCGACACCCAGCGCGACCAGCGCCACCTCCTTCGACATTTTCTGGCTGAGCATTCTCTGCTTACCTGACAGATTCAGCACAACACCATACTCGGCCGCCGTAGGCGCAGCCTTCAGTGGAGAGAATGCAAACAGGCAGAGAAACGGGATAAGGAACAGTTTGGCTTTAACTGTATTCAGAGCAGACATCATCTTTTCCTTGATCTGATAATTTAGGCAGTCCTGAAAGCGTAGTAACTGACAAGGAAATCAACAAGCTACAACATTCAGTAAACGAGGCCTGATCGCCCTTTCCTTGATATGGCTCAGCCGCCCGATCGGCTTTGTGAGTACAGATTACCCCTTTAGGTGTATTAACTTGCAGACAGGATTCTCCGACTATTCTTACTGCATTCACCACATCATCAGTAAAGATCGATTATGCGTCGAATCAGACACTTACTTCCAAGGCTCTACTGTTTTTCAATTGTCGCTAAACAGCGCAGTTTTACCCAAGCCGCTGAGGAGCTGAATATTTCCCAGTCGGGAGTCAGTTATCAGATTAAGAAACTCGAAGAACAACTCGGCTACGCCCTGATGATCCGGGAACCGCGCCGTCCAATTCAACTGACAGATAAAGGCCGTACACTGCTGCACCTTTGTGAGGAGATCTACGCCAATCTGGAAAATACGCTGGATGAGATGAGCGGTGACAGCCTCTCAGGAGAACTGTCGATCACCTCCGATGTTTGCTTCGGCTCACTGGTTCTGGCGCCGGCACTCGGCTTTATTGAACAACGCTACCCCAACCTATCGCTACGGATGCAGTTTCAGGATGAGTTTATCGAGCTGGGAAACAGAAATATTGATATCGCTATTCGCTCACTGACCAGCGACCCGGATCTGGATTACATTCCCCTGTGTAAAACACGGATGCATCTGGTCGCCAGCAAAGCTTACCTGAGTAACGCAGGGCCAATCAGGAAACTGGAAGACCTCTACCAGCATAAGATTCTTTGCAGCGGAGAGGATGACTTCGACTGGCACAACCTGATCACTCAGGTTCCGCATCTGGACTGGCACAAACTGAATAAACATTGCATGATCAACAACCTGCAGGCCCTGAGCCAGTCGATGTGCGCAGGCTCGGGGATCGCCTACCTTGCCGCTTATACGGTAGCATCCCAGCTGATGGAGGGCTCCATTGAGACCTTGCTGGAGAACCAGATCCCCGACATGGAGATCTCCTACTATCTCGCCTGCCGTACACACACGGCCAACAACCCGAAAACCCGTGCGTTCTGTGAACGAATCAAAGACTACATTCAGCAGTCGGAATTGAGTGCTTTTCTTCAGACCCCGGATGGATAAGGTGAACGCTCAGACAGCGATCTGTGCAGGCATACTTTTCCCGAATTCAGCCGGGACGGTTATCAGAGATACCAGTCATACTCGCGCGCGGAGATCTCGTTTTCAAACTCAAGAAGTTCACTCAGACGCTGAGCGGCAAACACCTCAACAAACTCATCACCTAAATAGGTTTTAAGCACCTCCGACTGACGACACAGCGCTATAGCACTGCGCAAATCCACAGGCAGCCCCTCTGCATTGAGGCAGATATCCTGAACCGGCTCGGGCGGTTCGGCAGCCGCATCAAGACCGTAGTGAATACCGGCCAGAACCACCGCCATCGCCAGATAGGGGTTCGCATCGGCCCCTGCCACCCGGTGCTCAACCCTGCGATTGCGTTCATCGGAGAGCGGAATGCGCACGGCAACAGAGCGGTTTTCATAACCCCAGTTGGGTGTAAGTGGCGTATTGTTACCGGGCTTCAGCCGCCGAAACGAATTGATATTAGGAGCAAAGAACAGCATCGAAGCCGGCATAAGCTGCAGTAATCCTGCAACCACCTGACGCAGCCTTTCATCCTGATTCGGGCTGAGAATATTCTCGCCCGAAGCACCGTACAGGCTGGCATGAAAATGGAATCCGTTACCCGCCTCCTGCAGATAAGGTTTAGCCATAAAGCTGGCCTGATAGCCATGCTTGAGCGCCACCCCTCTGACGATGCGCTGAAACAATACACACTGATCCGCAGCCGCCATTACATCTTCATTATGCTGCAGGTTGATCTCATACTGACCCGGCCCTAATTCCGCAGATACAGGGCCGGTTATCACTCCCTGCTGTTCACAACATTGGATAATTTCGCTCAGGCAATCGCCGTAATCGGCAATACGCTCTAATGACAGCACCGCTAAGCCATCAGCCCTGCCGGTCAGTTTTCCCTGAGGCGGCTCGATCTGCGCACTGCCATCCGCTTTTGGCCGGCAAAGATAAAACTCCAGCTCAAACGCCACCACCGGGAAACAGCCTGCCGCCTTTAAACTATCCACAACCCGTTGCAGAACTGCGCGGGGCTCCCAGAACAGCGGTTCGCCCTGTTCCGTTGTGAAAGTCGCCATCACCTGGGCCCGGGGTACCGATTCCCAGCTCACATAATTCAGGCTGCCCGGCACCAACTGAATGTTTGCGTCCGGATCACCGTCATCAAAACCGTACCCTTTCGCATCAACCGGATAGCCTTTCGTGCACATCAGATGCATGGCTGCGGGCATCTTCGCCTGCCCCTTTGCCAGCTTTTCCAGATCACGGATCGGATAGCGCTTACCGAACAGCTTGCCGACCAGATCCAGCGCAATCACATCCACTTCCCGAACATCCGGGTACTGGCTGATAAAACGTTCTATTTCGCTTTGCATATCCATCATCCTACTTCCGGGAAGCCCCCAATTTGTCACGCAACAGGTAATACCAGGAGCCCATTATCACTGCCGGAACCTTGAGCAGACGCCCACCGGGCATCGGCATCTGTTTAACATTTGCAAACACATCAAAGCGCTCGGCACTGCCCGCCACGGCCTCCGCCAGCAACCGTCCCATAATATGGGTGGTCGTCACCCCGGTACCGGAGTAACCGTGCGCATAAAACACACTGGACCCGGGCAAACGACCCACATCCGGCATGCGACTGTAGGTAATGGCAAAGTTACCGCCCCAACTGTAGTCCACCTTGACGTCCTGCAACTGCGGGAACACCTTCAGCATATTCTGCCGCAGGCGCTGGCTGACATTACGCGGCTCTTTACCGCCATAAAAACTCTCGCCACCGAACAACAGACGCTGATCACCGGTCAGACGGTAATAATCAAGCACATAGTTCCAGTCACAAAAACCATAATCTTTACGGATAATCTCCTTTGCCAGCGCATCCGGGAGCGGCTCGGTAGTGACGATAAAGCTGCTGACCGGTACCAGCCTGGCCTCCATCTCAGGAACCAGATTGCCCAGATAAGCGTTACCCGCCAGCACCACCTGTTTAGCCTTGACCCTGCCCAGCTCGGTATACACGGTCGGAGTCATGGTTTTGTCTATTTTCGTCACACGGGAGTTTTCAAAGATCTCACCACCAAGACCAAGTAACGCCCGCGCTTCACCCCGCGCCAGATTCAGCGGGTGCAAATGAGCCCCATTCGGATCATAGTAAGTACCCACATAGTTCTCACTGCCCACCATCTGCTGTACAGCAGCATGACCAGCATTCACCTTGATATCGTCATGACCACAACGTGCCCAGACCTCCCGCTCATGTTCCATCGCCTGTAACTGGCGATCACAGGTCGCAAGGCCCGCATGACCCTCTTTAAGATCACACTCAATCTGATAATCCTCAACAAACTGGCGAATGATCTGACACCCCTCCAGCACAAACTCCAGATACTTTCTGGTATCTTCCAGACCAAAGCGCTGCTCCAGCATGCCGATACCGTTGTTATAACCGATGATCGCCTGGCCACCATTGCGTCCTGATGCCCCCCAACCTACCCTCTCGCCTTCCAGCAGAATCACTTTATAGCCCCGTTTAGCGAGATGGATCGCACTGGACAGACCGGTAAAACCAGCCCCTACCACGCACACATCACACTGATGTTCCCCCTGCAGAGTGGGTAGCGATAACTCGCTGTTGAGCGAGTTGGCGTAGTAAGAATTTACGTAGGAGGCATTCGCCATAATGAGTCCATTTCAGTCAATTGGTTGTTAGTGACTACCACTATGCGAAAAGCCTATGGATGAGTGAAATACTTATATTTGATGCATGAATCAGTAAAACAAATGCATGCGGTCGGGCCTCACAGCGCCTCCCTCAAAAGCCAGAAATCCCCCACCGGTAGACATAGGAAAATATTGTGCGGCGCAATTTAACTTTACTACACAGCTATTTATTGGCTGCACTGTAATGAACCGCTCACACTTAACCAGCACTATTAAGAAGCCCTGAGAATAATAAAAAGCCCACCAAAAACCACATAACAATTTGATAAATAACAATATTAATTTTCTGGCATTGACTGTGCTTTAACAACTTCAGCCAATGATGGCTATAACGCTTCAGAAACCCGATCAGGTGTTACCCCACCCGGCGGCTCTGAAGTTTTTATTGCAGTGCAAAAATTCGCTTACTGGACAATGGCGTCCACAGCTTGCCTGAGTAACTCAGGCGGGATGTGGGCGCCCTTTTTTTGCCCGGAAGGGGTAATCCTCCCATTTTTAACTGGCGCTAAAAGTAGAAGTTAAGCCACCCTTAGTGGCGGCTTGCCGCCATTGGCTTTATGAGGGCGCTCATGATTGTAAAACCAGAGCCACCGCGTTGCATAGTCTTGTACCTCCTCGAGTGTTTCGAATAGATGTTTACTGACCCAGCTGTACCTGATTGTGCGGTTATGCCGTTCAATGTAGGCGTTCTGCTGAGGCTTACCTGGCTGGATATATTCAATTCGAATATTCCGCTTTTTAGCCCAATGAGTGAACTCGTGACTTATGAACTCAGGCCCGTTATCACAGCGCAGCACCGAAGGCTTTCCACGCCACTCGATCAATTGATTCAGTGTTCTGATGACGCGTATGGCAGGCAGTGAGAATCCTGCCTCAATCGCTAGACCTTCACGTCGAAAATCATCAATGACGTTAAATAGACGGTAATTACGGCCCTCTGAAAGTTGGTCGTGCATGAAGTCCATTGACCAAACCTGATTCTGGCGTAGCGGTTGCTTCAGAGGCTCTGGCTTATGCCGATTCAGTCGTCGACGTGGCCGTATCCTGAGATTAAGCGACAACTCGCAGTAAATTCGGTAAACCCGCTTATGATTCCAGTGGAAACCTTCCACATTACGGAGGTAATCAAAACACAAACCAAAGCTCCAATCCGACTCTTTATCTGTCAGTTTGATCAACCAATCAGCAATTTCAGCGTTCTCAGAATCCAGCTTAGGCTGATACCGATAACAGCTTTCGCTGATACCAAAGGCTAAACATGCCAGCCGGATGCTGGTTCCTTGGGTGGCTACGGCCTGTTGCGCCATCTCCTTGCGCTGAGACGGCTTTACCACTTTTTTTGTAAAGCCTCTTGGACAATCTCAGCCTTGATGCGCTCTTCAGCATACATTTTCTTGAGACGGCGGTTTTCTTCTTCCAGCTCCTTCATACGGGCCATTAATGAAGCATCCATGCCGCCGTACTTTGCACGCCATTTATAGAATGTCGCTGAACTCATGCCGTGCTCACGGCACAGTTCAGGCACGGGGGTTCCTGCTTCAGCCTGTTTAAGAATCGCCATGATCTGGCTGTCGGTATAACGTGATTTTTTCATAAGAATCTCCTGCGTTTAGGTTACGAGAAAATTCTACTTTTGAGGACCGTTAATTTTCGGGGGGATTACCAAGGCAGCCACCAATGGAAACCGATAACAAGGCATAACTATGGCTTAAGGAACTGACCCACGGAGAGTTTGGCGACAACATAATGAGCGCTATCGACTTCTCTATGGATATCCAGCGCGAAGAAAACCCGAATGGGGATCGGGTGAATGTGGTGCTTTCAGGTAAGTTCTTGCCGTATAAGACGTACTGAAAACACAGTAACCGGCCTGAGTTCAGAATACAGGCCAGTTACTCGCAGGGGTAGAAATTGGAAGCCACTTAGTGAAGCGGCTTGCGAGCCTTCTCTGTTTTTTCCTGATATAGCCAATCCACATCTGGACTAGCAGGCCGGAAGCCGGAGACGGCCTCTTGAAGAAGCGCCCGAGCGCGCTCTGAATCTCCGGTTTGTAGCGATTCGTTAAGTGCAGCCAGAATATTCTGTAACACATCCCTGCCCAAAGACTCTTCCTGAGCCCTCATAATCTTCGCATGCTGCGTGCCGATAACATCATCGCCGATCAGCAGCTCTTCATATAACTTTTCTCCAGGACGTAGGCCACTGAACTGTATCTCAATACCTGAGAGGTGCTGATCGGTTTTCACCTCCTCCCCCATCAGCTTGATCATCCGTTTAGCCAACTCGGTAATTTTTACCGGTTCTCCCATATCAAGGACAAAAACATCTCCACCTTGTGCCATGGATCCGGCCTGAATAACCAGTGAGGCCGCCTCCGGAATCGTCATAAAAAACCGGGTTATCTCCGGATGCGTCACCGTGACCGGACCACCCTCCCTGATTTGTTGACGGAAAAGCGGAACGACTGAACCGGATGACCCCAGCACATTACCAAACCGAACCATCGAGAAAACGGTAGTACCGCCTTTCTGTGCAAGATCCTGTAATACCAGCTCTGCCAGACGTTTAGTCGCGCCCATTACATTAGTAGGGCGTACGGCCTTGTCCGTCGAAATCAGGACAAAACGCTCTGCCCCCGCTTGCAGGGCCGCTTCGGCTATTACTTTTGTGCCAAAAGAATTATTACGGATACCTTCCAGCACATTATGCTCCACCATGGGCACGTGTTTATAGGCTGCTGCATGATAGACCGTCTGGATATTAAACCGGCGCATGACTCGATCAAGGCGATCAGGGTCCAGAACTGAACCTAAAACAGGAAACAACGGAATAGACAAACCACGTGTAGTCAGCAGTTCCTGAAGCTCCCTTTCAATCGAATAAAGTGCAAATTCGCTGATCTCATACAGAACTATGAGTTTGGGCTTATTCTGGATGACCTGTCGGCAAATCTCGGAACCAATCGATCCTCCCGCGCCAGAAACCAGTACCGCTTTATCCGTAATACTCGTTTCTATGAGTAACATATCGGGAGGTACGGTATCCCGTCCGAGGAGATCTTCAGGACTCACATCTCTGAGACTATCTACCGACTCACCTGAAATAATCTCCGGCATAGTCGGCACCGTTTTAACATGGACGGATTGCTCAGATAATTTTTCAAGAATTGAGCGACGTTGAGAATGACTGACAGAAGGCAAGGCAAGCAGAACATGGGTTATACCATGGCTCGTGATCAGCTCTTTCAAGTTCGAAGGGTCATAGACAGGGAAACCGTTTACCGTACTCTTCCACAATGCCTTATCATCATCAAGGAAACCTACTGGAAGGTACTCCGCTCCGCTCCCGAGGGCAGTAGCAAGCTGCACACCCGAACCACCGGCTCCATAAATCAATACGGGCTCTTTTTCTATATAGTGTCGAAGCAACCAATGATAGTAGTTACGGACTAATAGACGACTGCCACCCACATACACTAGTGCGGCCAAGGCAAAATTCACTGGTACAGATCGGGGGAACGGCTGGATATTCAACACGATGGCGCTCGCCCACAGGAGTACCGCTAAAGCCACAACTCCTTTACAGACTGAGAGAATCGCCTGCGCTCCCATAAAACGGACAACCGCACGATACAAACCCAACCGCATAAAAATAAAAACACCAAACACAGGTGTTAATAAAAATAACAACCAAGCTTCAGACAAATAACTGGAAGGCCACCATTCAGCCAATCGCAGGGCATAACCAGACCACAAGGCCAACGGCAGAGCAATAAGATCAGATAGGACCATTATCAACTTTTTGCTATTACGCCCTAAGCTTAAAATCCAATAATGCGTGACTGGTGTGTAATGTTTATATTTTTCCATACATAACAAACTTAGAACTGTAAATAATCACCTTGTTGAATGGGAGGAGTTACAGATTGGTTGCCAACTCCACACAAAGCGACATCACAATAGGCCTCTTCAAGTGCGACCTCAACCTTAGATTGAAGTGAGTGTGTCATTTCGAAAGCCAACGACATTTTGTTTATCAGTACACCACTGATGAGATACCGAAGTTAGGGCCGTCCCATACTGCGCTATCGCTGATTTTCCGCATAACATATGGCCCAGCAGCTTCATATTAACACGCAAGGGGTTTATATCCTGTATAATTTTCCGGTTAATCATCTTAGGTAACTACCTAGCCAACCCAGCTACTTTGAAGAATCTGGGGCAACTAATCCCATAGCTAAACAAGAGCAATAATGGAGAATTAATTCAGATGGACCATCTTAAGCAAATTGCTCAGAAACAATCCTCTGCATATGGTTCTAATCAAACAGATTTCCTAATCGTAGCCTGCGGCTCTCACAACATGTGTAAGGCAGAACTTGTAGAGCAATTGTTAACCTCTACTGCGGTTACCTCGCCTACTTCACCCCAGCGTACTAATCACTCAGATAACTCTAGGGCAGAGGAATCAGGGAACACTCTTCACCGCTCGTCAATTTTACAGAGCAATCTATCGGTAGTTGACTCAACTGACCTACAGCAATTAACCGAAGCCCTATTTACTTCAAGTTCTACCGCAAGAGTTGCTATTATTTTAATAGACCCGACGATCACCATTGACGCAACGACCAAGCAACAAGTCATACTGTGCTCGATGTTTGGCATTAGGAAGATAGTCTTTTCCATCAACGTTACGAATGAAAAGCACTACAACAAAGAACAATTCCTAAATTTAGAAAAAGAATATCAGCACTTCTCAAAGTCACTTGAACTGGACTCAGCAGTATTAATCCCATCTTGCTTGGCGTCAACAGACAAAGAAAGCAGCTGGTATCAGGGCCCTAGTTTAATTGAGTACCTTTCCGAGAGTTCTGATCCGCACGCAATAAAGGAGCAGCCATTTAGATTCCCTGTTGAAGAGATTACACAGGTTGATTCAGATTCTATTGCTGCTTCAGGAAGAATCGAAACAGGTAAAGCATACCCAGGCCAAAAACTCAGAATTCTGCCGTCTGCACAGATAACCACAGCCAAGGCGGTCTCCCTCTCTAACGTAACCGGCTGCAAGCCTGTAAAAGAAGATAGCGCCGTAATCGTTTTACCTGCGGATGTTAAATTATCTACAGGCAATGTTCTTGTTACATCAGATTCCCCATGTGAAGTTTCTGATCACTTTGAACTGCAACTGGTTTGGACAGATAAAGAGCCCGGTTATTTGGGACGGACCTACTGGATTCAAATTGGCACGGCCACCATGCGTGCAGAGATCACCAATATAAAACATAAGTTAAATATTCATACCTTTGAAAAGCTATCTGCCAATAAGCTTTCCATCAATGATATTTCAATTGTGACCCTCAAAACCGAAAAACCGATCCCGTTTGAGCCGTTCAAACAATGCCGAGCCTTAGGAAAATGCACACTACGTGATCACAGCAACAAAGTCACCGCCTATGGCACTATTAACTTTTCACTGCGTAGGGCAAAGAATGTTCATCTGCAAAAACTTGACGTAGATAAACAGGCGCGTTGTAAATTAAACGGTCATCGAAGCAGGGTACTTTGGTTTACAGGACTGTCCGGTTCAGGGAAGTCAACTATTGCGAATGCCCTGGAAAAGGAGCTGCATTCAAGAGGGATTCGCACCTATGTACTGGATGGCGACAATGTTCGCCATGGGTTAAATAAAGATCTGGGATTTACCGATGCAGATAGGATTGAAAATATACGGCGCATTTCCGAAGTAGCCAAACTCATGGTGGATGCTGGCATTGTCGTAATAACAGCATTTATTTCCCCCTTCCGCTCTGAACGCCAAATGGCCAGAATGCTATTTGAGAAAGGGGAATTTATAGAAATTTTCGTCGATACCCCACTTTCTGTTGCTGAAGCCAGAGACCCAAAAGGTCTATACAAGAAGGCGCGCAAAGGAGAAATTCCAAACTTCACCGGAATTAACAGTCCTTACGAAGAACCGGAAAACCCGGAAATCATCCTGCCAACAGCAGATAAAGCAGTTGATGAACTTGTTGCCGACCTCCTCTTGGAATTAGAAATATAATCATGAATATTGCTCAAAAAATTCTGTCTGATTCGAACATTTTATCTTCACTAAAGCATCTTATGTGGGAAGCAGGTGATGTGATTATCGACATCTACAACAATGAAAAAATCGATATCACAACAAAAAAAGATCAATCCCCTGTGACTAAAGCCGACCTCGCTGCGCATAACGTTCTAATTCAGGGGCTTTCAAAACTAACACCAGAGATTCCTGTTGTCAGCGAAGAAGACCCCGCTTCTCTAGCTATACCTGAAACGGTTTCAGTATATTGGCTTATTGACCCATTAGATGGCACAAAAGAATTTATCAACAGAAATGGTCAATTCACATGTAACCTGGCTCTCATTGAATCCCACAAACCCACCCTTGGTTTTGTGGGCATTCCAGTAAAAGATGAGCTTTACATTGGTGGGGATGGTATTCAGTCGATACGCGAAAAGCGGGGTAGTTCAAGCACAGAGGAACAGATTCATTGCTCACGTATTTCCGCAGATTTAACCCGTGTTGTCGCAAGTAAAAGTCACTTAAATGCGGAAACAGAGGCGTTTATTAATTCACTAGAAGGCGACGTCGAATTAGTTCAAGCGGGGAGCAGTCTCAAATTCTTAAAAATTGCAACCGGCGAAGCGGATATCTATCCACGACTGGCCCCAACCTGCGAATGGGATACGGCAGCGGCCCACGCCGTACTTGAGGGAGCTGGCGGTAGTATTACACAAAGCAGCGGCAGCCCCATGGTCTACGGAAAAAGGGATATTCTGAACCCTTATTTCATTGCTAAGGGCCACCGGTGATTGAAATTGAATGGGCACTACTCTCCGGTGCTTTGGTCGGTTTTATTGTCGGTATAACCGGTGTTGGAGGAGGGGCTTTAATGGCTCCTATTCTGCTATTGGGCTTCAAACTAGACCTGACTGTAGTCATTGCCACTGATTTACTGTTTGCTACCATAACTAAACTAGCCGCAAGTGGGCTGCACGCTAAAAATGGCTATGTTGACCGGCAAATCATCAAACGCATGTGGCTTGGCAGTATACCGGCAGCTGTTATTGTTGTAGCCCTCGCCCACTCAGGTCTGTTATTCGACCATCCGTCCTGGATTGCAACACTACTCGGCTTCCTGGTAATTCTTTCAGGCCTCTCTATGTTGTTTGGGAAGTATTTCCAGGCCTTACAAAAGCGCCGACGAATAGCGACTCCAACTTCATTTAAAAAACTCCAACCCAGCGCAACAGTACTGGGAGGTGTCTTGCTTGGTGGACTGGTATCTACAACTTCAATCGGTGCAGGTGCAGTCGGAGCACTACTTCTCAGAGCCCTATACCCGCTAAGAATGCAACCCAAAAACCTGGTCGCTACTGATACTCTGCATGCAATCCCGGTATCGCTGATAGCGGGAGTAAGCTATCTTGGGATGGGTTATACTCACCTCGAGCTTCTCAGCTATTTAGTTCTGGGTTCTATTCCTGCTGCAATAATAGGAAGTCATATGGTGACATTATCTAAGCCAGAGTTAATTAAAAACCTCTTGAGCATTGCTTTACTAATTGCCGGCTACAAATTATTAAGTACCTAGCACTCGTGAGCTATCAACGACAGACCTCTCTGATAACACAACACGTTTTATCTAATTCGTCCTGGGTCAGTGTTGGATGACAAAGGAACATCAGACTCGTTTCACCCAGCTCCTTCGCCACAGGCAATCTTTCAGCAGGCCTCCCCCCTGAATTATCAAATGCCTTCTCTAGATAGACTTCAGAACAAGAACCAGAGAAACAAGGAACACCTTGTTCGTTAATCTCTGCCATGATCTGATCGCGCTGACCGTTTTTAACAAAGACATAGCATTTGTATGCAGCATGCTCAATTACATCGGGTAATTCAGGCACGCGAAGAGCAGAGCATTCTTTTGCTGCTGCCCATATTTGATTGGCATAACGAACACGCCGGTCATGCCAATCCCCCATACGAGCCAGTTGAATGCGGCCTATTGCCGCCTGCATTTCGGTCATACGCCAGTTAGTACCGAATGATTCATGTAACCATCGAAATCCTGGCGGATGCTCTCGTTCATAGACAGCTTCCCAGCTTTTGCCATGATCCTTATAAGACCACATTTTAGACCACAGTTCTCTGCTATTGGTCGTAACCATGCCGCCTTCACCACCTGTAGTCATTATTTTGTCTTGGCAGAATGACCAGGTACCAATATGTCCTATTGAACCGACAGACCTACCCATATATTTCGCGCCATGAGCCTGAGCACAATCCTCAATCACATAAAGATCGTTTTCTGCAGCCAGTTTCATAATTGAATCCATCTCGCAGGGCCACCCGGCAAGGTGTACACATACAATGGCCTTCGTACGGGGGGTCAGAACCATTTTGATGGTGTCGGCTGTAATATTCTGACTATCCCGATCGATATCTGCGAAAACAGGTACTGCCCCCGCATTCACAATGCTAGAAACTGAAGCAAGGAAAGTTCTTGAAGTAACAATTACCTCATCCTCTGCACCAATATCGAGTGCCCTCAATGCAAGATCCAGTGCTACAGTTCCGTTTGCAAGCGCAATAGCAAACTTAGATTGAGAAAAATCAGCGAACTCTTTCTCAAACAAGCGGCCTTCCTGCCCAGTCCAATAGTTAACCTTATTCGAAAGCAGAATATCCCGAACCGCATCCGCCTCTTCTGATGTGAAAGAGGGCCATGGAGAAAAAGGTCCATTTAACATTTAATGAAAAACCGTTTGTAGGATGTATTGAAAGTCACGACTAAGAGACCATTTACGAATATATTCAATGTTGATCTTTACCTTATCAGGCCAGATAACCTCAGCGTTATAGGCATCCGGGTCATCTTGCTCGGCAAGCAACTCCTCCTCGTTTCGATACTTTAATGTTGCGGGACCAGTAATACCCGGCCTGATGGATAGCATTACCTGCTCATCACCGCTTAATTTATCCGCAAACCCTGGAACATCTGGACGGGGACCAACAAAACTCATTTCACCAATAAAAACATTAAATAATTGTGGCAACTCATCGATTTTTGTTCGTCGTAGAAAAGCGCCAAGTGATGTTATTCTTGGATCACCACGCCGTGTGACAGTAGTGTTAAACGAATCAATTGGGCGCATAGTTTTAATCTTTATCACTTTAAAGATTCTCCCGTTGCGCCCTACACGCCGCTGAATAAAAAAACCATTCGAGCGGGTGTCGTAACTAGCAGCGATCCACGCAATAAGAATCAGCCACCAAAAAACAAGCAGACCAAAGGCAGAAAAAATAAAATCAAAAGATCGTTTCTGAAAGGCCTGACAACTGCTGAGCCTACCTTTTACATCGCCTAATTCATCACAGGTAGTCATAACGTTTTAACGTCTCCCCTACCAAGGCTTCCAGCTTGTCAACTTCCTCTTTGCCCAGGGCTTTTCGCCCTTTACCTAGGCTGCGAGCAGATACTCCACTAACCGCTTCTGAAATTTTTTCACTATCCACCTTCCTGTTCAGAAACACGAGAATACGTGAGAGCTCCTCTTCTGGATTACGAACAAAATCCTCATAACGAACACGAACAACTTTATCTTCAGGCATCGCTGATAACGCCGACTCAGATAAATCTACGCAGCGCTGCCATTGGAGCGCGCAAACCTCATTAAGGCTATGTCGTTGCAAAATCTGTTGCATTCCCTCCAGAGCAGGCCCCCAAAAGGCAAGGCGCTGTTCTCTTGAAATGAATCGGTACATACGCGCCCATAAATAACGAAAACCATAATAGGGCAAATCTGTTTTCGGTACGAATCGTACTTTTTCCAATATGTACGGTATGTCGAGTTTCGCAGTCCAACGTAGTTTGGCTGAACCTGTGGCATCGATGCCATCCCGATAAATAAAAATGTACTTAGCATCAGGCATAATTTCATTAACAAACGGAACTCGCAATGAATTAGCACAGGTCTTTTCAATAACAATTTCAGAACCATAGGTCGAACGGATATTCGCGAATCGCCCCTGGATATATTCTTTCACTGATGGGGTGGCTTTTTCAGCAGGAATCTCGTCTGATGCATATCTAATATTTCCATGACGCCATATGTAATTAATCTCATCACACGGCCAGGTGGCAATACCATCTAAAGAGGTCAATATGTCCCTAAGCATGTTTGTACCTGAGCGTGGTGCCCCAATGATAATTACGTCGGTATTACTCATTCTATTTTCCCTAACATTACTACAGAAGAGAAGACCACTTGACCATTACCGCTTCTTCTGAAAACTCTCTTGACGCAAGTGCTGTCGCGTTCTTGTGCATCGCTTCTAACTCAACAGAATCATCTGCTAAGGCTTTAATTGCATCAGCAAGCTTTTGTGCATCACCATTAGCAACCGCGAGGCCTACACGATTCTTTACAATATCATTCGCCAGACAACTGTCCTCTTCAACAGACACTAACACAGGACAGCCTTGTTCCAGATATGTCATCGTCTTGCTAGGATAAGCATACTTATGAAGTTCAGGCATCAGGCTAACAAAACCAGCACTGGCTTTTTTCATCGCCACCTTAGCTGTAGCAACAGAATGGTGACCTACGAAAGTAATCCTGGCTCCAGTTTTCTGAGCCTGAATAGTGAGATTCTCTTTTTCCGCCCCTTCACCCATCATTAGGAGATGGATATCATCACGGTCAGCAATACAGGCCATAGCCTCAACCAACACCTGAAGACCCTGAAAGCGCCCTATATTGCCCGCAAAAATAAGTACGAAAGGCTCTACCGGCCATTCGAAGGGAAGCGTTTCGCCATATTCAACAACGTCTGAGGGCAAGCTGAAATTATTAATGACTAACGTTTCTGGAGGCTTACCTGGGCAGCGGTTTTCGAGCGAAGACGCCATGTCATGTGACAATACAACTACTGGTTTTGCTTGACTACAGGTCCAACGATCCATTCTTGATAAGAATGAATAAATCTTCGGATTCCTGAACTCACCTGAAATACGACCAATTTCGGGGTGAATATCCATACAGTGATAAACAAACCGCGCACCGGAAACCCTTGCTGCAATCGCGACAAACCACCCAGCAAGAACCGGCGGTGAAGTCGATACCATAATCACGTCATAGCGTTTTCGAAAAACAGCCTGCCATAATACCCTCATGCCCAGTTTAAAAGCGTTGCGAATACGCACTAATGGTTTACCCGACTCCGGGGGTAAATTAAGGCGAACAACACAAGCTCCATCAAGCTCCGTTCGGGCAGGTTGAACAGAGTTGTCAACGGCCGACTTGTAAGAAGGCTGAGAAGTCAAAACATCTACCTCATGCCCATCCTGAACCCAGCGCTGCACAATGGTACGTAACATAGAGGCATAAGGCGGCGTATCCGGCCAGTAATACCGGTGAATTACCAAAACTTTCAATGACTGCCTCTCAATACTGCTTCCAAACCGTGCGCATAACATAGTCACGGTAGCTATGAACAATACGCACTACCTTCTCCGCCACGTTCGGCATGCTGTAATCCTCGACCTGCCTCAGGCTACGTTTTTCACCGCAGCCTTGTGTATCCAAGATCGATAGTCCCTGAAGCACTCGTTCTACTTCCAGCCCAACCATCATAGCTGCGGCTTCTTCCATCCCTTCTGGACGCTCGTGCGCTTCACGTAAGTTCAGTGCAGGGAAGTTAAGTATTGAAGATTCCTCATTGATAGTGCCGCTATCAGATAAAACAGCCCGTGCCGACAACTGGAGTTTATTGTAATCCTTAAATCCTAAAGGTTTGAGCAACTGAATGTTTGAATGGAAATTAATCCCCATTGCATCAACACGTTTCTGAGTACGGGGGTGTGTCGATACAATAATCGGCAGATCGTATTGTTCAGCCACGGCATTCAACACACCAACCAGCTTGAGAAAGTTTTTGTCTGAATCAACATTTTCCTCACGGTGAGCACTTACAACGAAGAACTCATTCTTCGTAAGGTCTAAACGTTCAAGCACATCCGAAGCATCAATCCCACCACTGTAATAATTCAGCACTTCAAACATGGGGCTGCCAGTTTTAATCACACGATCAGGTGGCAGGCCTTCGGCCAACAGGTAGTCTCGTGCGATCGTACTATAGGGCAGGTTGATATCCGCTGTATGGTCAACGATACGACGATTAATCTCTTCTGGCACACGCATATCGAAACATCGATTTCCCGCTTCCATATGGAAAGTTGGAATTTTTCTGCGCTTAGCAGGCAAAACCGCCATACAGCTGTTGGTATCACCCAGCACAAGCACCGCTTCCGGCTGCACCTCGGCCAGCACACGATCAACAGCAATAATTACATTACCAATAGTCTCAGCTCCGCTTGATCCTGCAGCACTGAGAAAATGATCCGGTTTGCGAATTCCCAGATCATTAAAGAAAATTTCATTCAGTTCGTAATCATAATTTTGACCGGTATGAACCAATACATGTTCACAGTGCTCATCGAGTTTGGCCATCACCCTGGACAAACGAATAATCTCAGGCCGTGTGCCAACCACGGTCATCACTTTCATTTTGTTCATAATAATCCTTCAGTGCTCAGGCTTAAGCCTCAACCGGGCAGGCAAAAGTGTCTGGTTTTTCACGATCAAAAATCTCATTAGCCCAAAGCATGCAAATCAATTCGTCATCACCAACATTGGTAACATCATGGGTCCAGCCAGGCACAGTTTCGACAATTACAGACTGTTCACCCGAAGTATATAGCTCGTAGAATTCGCCGGTGAACATATGACGAAATCGGAAGCAGGCCCTACCTTTAATCACAAGAAACTTTTCAGTCTTCGAATGATGATAATGCCCACCGCGGGTGATACCAGGGTGTGCAGTGAAAAAGGAGAATTGTCCGGCGTCCGGGGTTTTCAACATTTCGACGAACACACCACGACTGTCTCCATGTTGAGGCACCGCGTAGGTAAAGCTATCCGGCGGCAGATAACTGACATAAGTAGAGTATAAGGCCCGTATCAGACCGGTACCGACCGGCTCGGTAATTAAATTATCGCGCGTATCCTTAAAGCGGTTAAGCTGATCAGCTAATTCCCCTACAGTGATCTGATATTCGGGAGCGACTTCAACAAAAGGGCTTTGTGTATCAACAGCTTCAATCAGCGATATAAAGCTATCGACTACATCATCCACATACACCAGCCGGATGATGGCATCCGGATCATTGATCTGGACAGGCAAACCTCGTGCTACATTATGGCAGAAGGTCGCAACAGCTGAGTTGTAATTGGGGCGGGCCCATTTACCAAACACATTCGGTAAGCGATAGATAAAAACGGGATTACCCGTTTCCTTCTGCAGCTCTAGCAAAGCGTCTTCAGCCGCGCGCTTACTATTGCCATAGTCATTATCTCGTTCAACCTGGATGGATGAGGTATAGACCACAGGCACAGGCCTGTCGCAGGCCTTAATTGCTGCGCACAACTGATGAGTCAATCCCGTATTACCACTGGCAAACTCCTCTTTGTTTTGAGGGCGATTGATACCAGCCAGATGAAACACCCAATCGATGCCTTCCAGCATATCAGTCAACTGATCAATGCTGTGTTCACGGGTAAAGGGCACCACCTCGATATCGCCAGCCTCCTGAAAGTGCATCAGCAGGTTTTTACCAATAAATCCCTTTGCTCCAGTCACCAGTACACGCACAATTTAATCCTCGGGGCTAATGAACTCACCCCGCTCCAGGGCGCGAATAAAATCCAGTTTACGAAGCAGTACTTGCATCCCAGGCACATCCAATCGCTCAGTATTATGAGAGTTATAATCCTCGGTATGAGAAATCTTAGCTTCTCCCTGCTCTACAAACTTTCCATAATTAAGGTCACGAAGATCTGGGGGTACCCGGAAATAGTCCCCCAAGTCTTCAGCACATGCCATCTCTTCGCGGCTAAGCAGAGCTTCAAACAGCTTTTCACCGTGGCGAGTACCAATTACATTAATCAGATGATCAGGTTCACCCAACAGATCTATCAATGCCCTAGCAAGTGTCTCTATTGTGGCGGCTGGGGCCTTCTGTACAAATAGATCACCATTGTTACCATGCTGAAAGGCATATAGAACTAAATCCACAGCGTCAGCCAAGGTCATCATAAAGCGGGTCATATTTGGATCAGTAATAGTAAGCGCGTCACCTCTCCTTATTTGGTCAACAAACAACGGAATCACAGATCCACGAGATGCCATTACGTTGCCATAGCGTGTGCCGCAGATGACCGTCTTACTAGGGTCAACATTGCGCGACTTGGCGACCATAACCTTCTCCATCATCGCTTTGGAAATTCCCATAGCATTAATAGGGTAAACCGCTTTATCAGTACTCAGGCAAACAACCCGTTTTACTTCGTTTTGTATCGCAGCCTCAAGAACATTTTCAGTGCCAATAACATTGGTTTTAACTGCTTCCATGGGGTGAAACTCGCAGGAAGGCACCTGCTTAAGTGCGGCCGCATGGAATATAAAATCTACGCCACGGGTTGCATTAAGAACACTGTTGTAATCACGTACATCACCAATATAAAACTTAAACTTGGCATTGGAATACCGCTTGCGAAGATCATCTTGTTTTTTTTCGTCACGGCTAAAAATGCGAATTTCTTGTATATCACTATCAAGAAAACCCTGGAGGACTGCATGCCCAAAAGAGCCAGTACCACCAGTAATCAATAAAGTAGAGCCATCAAAATTCATAATTTTTCCTGCAGCGGTGAACAATAACTACCATGAATAACACCGCGGTCTAAAGCTAAAGCATGTGAAGTTCTGTCCAAAGGACTAGGAAAGCGGTCTTTAATCTTGCGAGCGGGAACACCTGCATATATACAATACGGTTCAACGTCATGTGTAACAACAGAATTCGCAGCGATAATAGCCCCCTCACCAATTGAGATACCTGCCATGATAGTTGTCCGGGCACCAATCCACACATCTGAAGCAATTGTTGTAGAATCAAGAACAGGCCGCCCTGAGAAAATCATTGGAGTACCAGGAACATCGTAACGGTGATCGCTACCTGTAATGAATACCTCTGGTCCGAACATCACGTACCTACCGACACTAACCCGTGGGCATATTCGGCAGCCACGACCCATAAATCCATTTTCACCAGCGGAAAAGTCTTTTGATATAACGCAGCCACGAGAAATTAAAAAGTTTGACTTAACATATCGAAGCCGATGAACTTTAACCATTAGTAAGCAACGCAGGGCGCGCATTTGTGGATAAAAAGAATCTAATCTTAATATGCGTGATATGTTCCTAAACATGAGCTAACCTTTAAAGCCATAAATATTATAATATTCGTGCTTCAATGAAGACCAAGAGAACTCTCTGCTATTAGATGCAATCTGATTGTGATCAATACCAGAGCCTTCTTTAGCATTTAAGAAAAAATCTATGCAAGATACTAATTCTTGTTGTGTATCAAACAATAAACCACGACCATTAGACACCCGGTGATCGAGGCCCGATATAGAATTATACAAGACGATAGGAGTACCACAGCCTGTAGCTTCAAGAGTTGTGATAGATATAGAGCCAGGAAAAACCGCTAAATCTAAGCCTGCATAAAAATCAGAAAGCTCGGATGGTGCTGAAATAAAACTAGTTAAGTGAATGTTATTACGACCAGTAGACTTCACATAATCAAGTAAAGATTGCTGATACTGTGACAGTCTATCCAAATTAAGGCCAGCAATTTTAATATCAAGGACTGATTCATCAAAACACAAAGAGGCATCAACAAGCCTTTCAAGTTTTTTAGCTTCGTTAATCTTCCCAGCAAACCCCAAAACAAAGGCTTTTTTACCCCTTGAAGGGTTAGAATTACAGAAAATACGCTCATCATACCCTAATGGAATAATAGTTAAATTACGCATTACCCCAGAGCCATAACGACGTACAATCTCATTAAAAGAAGAATCATCAGGGACTATTATCTTATATTTACCCCTAATAAATATTTTAAAAAAAACCGCAAAAAAACCGTAGTAAAATCGAGCCTTTAAGCCTTTTTTTCGTTCATTAGGGTCACTATGATCATTAAAAACAATCTTCCCTTTATAATTAGAAAAAAATAGCGCCAAAAGCACAACGACAGTAATGAAGTTACTAATACCAAAAAAATGGACTACGTCAGGCTTAAAAAGCCTGACCTTAGAAATCACCCCAAAAAAATCATAAGGAAAAGGTTTACCAAAGACAAAAAATGACTTAAGAAAAGAAACATTATAAGTCGAGTTTTTGTCTGACTCACTAGAAAAGGCTGAGTAATTAGGCGGCGTATAGTCGGGGCAAATAAAATGCGTATATACATTATCCTCAAGCATCTTATCGGCTAGATATTGATCATGGTATTTGATACCGTCAACCCAAAACGGCCAAACTTTAAGGATTCGATACTCACTGTTTACACTACTCATATCATCAATACATACGTTCAATATTATTCAAAACACCAACAACTTCTTTGAAATCAAGACCTAAAACATCCAAATACCAACGAATGTTCTGGTAACGTGGTTTATTTTCTTCTTTAACCAAAGACAAAGCCTGATCTCGAGAAATCTGCCCTTCACGAATCTGATTACTGCGAAATGTATCATGCTCTGTGAAGCCAGCAACAAGATAGTAAATGTAATTATAAAACGCAGCAGTACCATCACCGATTCTCCAAGTGGTTTGGGTATCTACAGCAGTTTCCCAATCATAGGTATTGATCAAAGTATCATCGATAACGCCCTCATCCCAACGCCAGTAATCGAACAAATGGTAGTAGTCACTTTTATGAGTAAAACTTCTATAATATTCTCCTGACAGCGTATCCCACAAAGAACTATTAAAATACCCAGGACTGTCCAACATAGCCTTAAAGCGCAACTTTTGATATCGCAACTGTTTTGCACGCCCACTCATATAAACATTTTTTTCTTCGAAATCTGGTGGTATTCCGAGGAAACCCGCCTTAAAGTGAGTAACTTCCAAGGGGTTGATTCCCCAGAGGTTTAAATTAATACCTGTTTGCTTTTTAACACTTTCTACATACCTAAAAAAATGCTTATCACCGGCAGTCAAAATGCTTATCATACCTAAATGCGGTGAGCGCAACCAAGCCTTAAGATTTCTTGCAATATTTTTGCGCTTCTTTGAAATGTCGGCAGCCACAATGATATTTTCAACACCAAGTTGCGAGCACATCCTACTGATATTTCTCCTACCCAGATCAGTCACCATCCCCCAATCATATGTATAAGTAATAGGCTTCATATCAAGTTCTTCCACAATAAGATGAAGTCCATAGCAACTATCACGGCCACCAGAAAAAGGGACGATGCATTCAGCGCCAGAACGGCGACGATAAGGCTCAAGCAAACTCAGCAACTCTGCTTTAGGCTTAGGATTATTTCGAGGGACATAATTATTGCAATAATTACAAACGCCATCTTCATCAAAGTGGATGAAAGGCATTGTTTCGGGCAGGATACACTTAGTACATCTAATCAAGTCATGCTCAGGATAAAGCAAGGCCTTCTCTTCATGGGAGACATTAGCAAAGTCAGGAATTAGATTTTTTTTATTTAACTGCTCATCAACAACATTGATTTTAGCCGAAACTGGGATATCAAATATATGAAACCCACCATTAACCTGAATTATATTATTACAACCCAACTCTTCGAGAGAAACTGATTCTGATGCAAAAAACTTAAAATCATTCTTATCACCAATAAAAAGGCTTCCATTATTTGAAAAAAGGAGAGCCTTACCATGTTCTGGAATAATTAAAGCGCAAGATATAGTCCCTTTACACAGGCTTAAAATCTTGTCTGCAAGACTTTCAACATTCCCTCCATCAGAAAAATGCTCTAACGCAACACCAAGAATAACTTCAGAATCAATTGAAAAGTTTCTTTCTATTGATAACTCTTCCCATACCTCATCTGCATTAACAATAATTCCATTATGTATAACAGATATACCATCCCTTACAACTGGCTGGTTATCAGCCAGCCCATTGGTAATAAGACGGCTATGCCCCATTACAGTTGAGGCCTTAATAGGACCACGTTTTTTTAGAAGTCGATTGATATCAAAATCAGCTCGAAAGCACTTGTACCCTTCTGCAGAAGAGAAAATTAATCCGCTTGAATCTCTACCACGAATGCGAGCCCGGCTAGCTAATTTCTTTAAATCGTCATTTAAAACATCATGCTGACCGAAAATACCAAAAATCCCACACATGAAAACACCTAAAAAAATTATTAAGCCGATAAAAATAAAAACCTAAGAAAGCTTATGAGCCAATTCATTTGAAACAGAAATAGACGAAAAAGAATCAAAACAGCCATCATCCAATATTAAACTGCTAGGACTGTTAACAAAAAGATCTATACTTTTTGCCAGACTATCTGAGTCACCCTCTTCATAGTAAGAAGAAAAAGCTGAATATTCCACATACGGATCGGCAAACGAAGGCAACAACAGGTTTTTTTTCAGGAAAATCGCATCTCCAAAAGCCCCTGTCCCCTTATTAAGCCCGTAGCCCAATTCACTTTTCAGTGGAGATAACAAAAAATCACAAGAAGAGCCAATATCAAGAAAGTCATCATCAGAAATATAACCCGGCGCATACTGAACCGGACAATATTTTTCAATTTGATTGATGACATGCATAGCTTGGCCAGAGCACTCACCAAGTACCGCAAAACTGATTCTATTTACAACTTCAGGCTTAAGCAAACCAAGCGCATGAATTAGAGTATCATAATCACGCCTAAAAGAATCGATTGAACCTGTCAAACCAATTTTAATAGATGACCTAGAATCATAAGGAAAAGCAACATAATCAACGAAGTTAAAATCAGAGTAATATACATAAGCAACAAAGAGCTTTGAATCATCACACGACGCCATGTCCTTGAAATTCGACAAAAGCGTTTTACTTTCAAAGCATATCAAGCGTGCATCAAGAACTGATTTACGCCGCAAATAACCCAATAGATTTTGATAAACAGAACCAGAGGAGAAAAACTTATTATTATCCCTAATATGAACAATAACCTTATCACCGTAAAAAAACACCAGAATCAGGAAAGAAAGCACATAATAAAAGTCAATTCCACTTCGACCATATTGTGGAGCAGTTGCGATGTACAAATAATCATATTGCCGCCCCCTAAACAATGCGGACAAGAATATAAAATACATAGAAAGACATGAAACAAGCTTACACTCAGGAATGAAAGAAACTTTTGAAATGCCGCTCTTAGGGAGAAGAACTTCCACATCAAAAACTTTACTAAGCATTAAATACAGATGTGGCAATACCTTGTAATGGCCCCCAGACTCAACTAATAAGACATTAGGCTTGTTATTTTGCATTGTTAAAGTCACTAATAAACGATGAAATATCACTAAATTTATCTGAATTATCGATCACCCAGTTAACATCTTCATCCCACCAAGAGATTGAAAGTAATGAGTCGATGATGTCAGGGCTAAATCGATACTTTATAACTTTCGCTGGAACACCACCAACGATGGAGTAAGGTTCAACATTCTTTGTTACAACTGCACCTGCGCCCACAATAGCACCATGCCCTATTTTAACACCGTCCATAATAATGGAGGATGACCCAATCCATACGTCACTACCAATTTCAACGCAGATATCTTTTCCCGCATTAATAAAGATATGCTCTTCAAAGAGAAGCTCGTCTGTAAAGCTGACATGAGCCCTAGGAGAATAAAAAGAGGGATGCGTACTAACAAATTTCGAGGTAGGATGAACACCCAGACCAATACGAACATTGTCCCCTATTGAACAGTATTTGCCAATTATACTCCTACTAATAAATGAAGATTGTGCAACGTATGATAAATCATCAAGGTGAGATTTAAATACAACGGTATTTTCACCAATATAACAATGTTTACCCAATCCTGAACAAGAGACAACAGCACCACGTTCAATACGAGCACCGTATTTAACCTGATAAAATACTCTCTTTAGCAGCCTAGTTAACTTTATTGGAACAATACTTCTTAACATTTCATTGCCCAGGCAAAATATCATTTAACAAGCAACTTAGTTCATCAATAGATTGAGGATATAAAATTGATTTATTTGGTGAATTACTAGTCAAGTATGAATACAAAGTATCAATTCGATCATCACTAACATTACCTAAGGTGAATAACAGAGACAATGGTGTTGCTCCGAACTGCGTTGCTTCAAACAAAACCGCACTTCCATAAGATACCACTATCGAATCAGGCCCAATTACTATAGAGCCGGGGATGTCTTTGGGTATAACATCCAAGCCATCAAATGGAACGAGGGAGGGAGGCTGATAGCGCGGATGATATTTAACGGCTACTCTTCCCGAACCAAAAGCTGAACAAAACATAGATACAACTTTCTGATACACATTTACATATCTAATCTCATCCACCCCAATTTCCCCTCCGGCAAAAATAAGGACATCATAGTCATTCTCTAAACCAGACAAGACGCGTAACTTTTTGTGTAAAGGAGCATCAACTTTTGCACCTTGTAATTTTAGAACTGAAGCATTACATAAATCTAAAAATTTTTTACCAACAGCATTATAATAATTATAGCCATTCGAACATATATCAAGAGATGCAGGAAACAAAAGCGCTGAAAGCTTATTTTTCACATAAGATTTTATATTTAATGTATAAGCAGATTCGATCTTAGCAACTACTGGACTGTAATAAACACGACACTTACTAGAAAGCCTAAGTATAAGCCAGCTTTCAAAGTCACAATATCCAACATGAAAAAAGTAAACAGAAACTGGAGAGAGCTTTTCAATACAATCAAGAATCTCAGCTCGCTTTTTATAGAACTCCAGAGTATCTTTTAATAAAGATGTCCTTCTAGGAAAAGGACTATCAACAAGAAAACTGATATCCCTTCCTGGATATATATCCTCAAACAAATTTTTAATTTCAGCATCATTGACTATGACCTTAAGATCACAGTCCAGAGACTCTATAAGTGAAATTGTCTTAAGAATAGACAAATAACTATTACAGAAAATTAAAACCATAAAAGTTAACTATACCTTAACTTTTCCATTTGGCTGCACCACTTCTTATCAATTAATTCTATAATCTCTGGAGATAGAACATCCCGTCCTTCTCCTTTTTTCCCTGAACGGACAAACGAAATATCTTTGCGGGAATTCTTTACTGGCTTCCAGTTTAGTGACTGTTTTATTTCTAGATTTTTCATTCTTTCAAATGAACTCATAGAAACGATATGATCGATATCGCGCTCACAGGACGGCAAGTGAAGAAAATCATTGATTTGCTTCACACTTCCTTTAGTGTCGGAAAGCATATCTTCATAACGTAGAACGAGCACTCTTGAACTATCTAGCGATGAAACCGAGAGCCAGCTAGCTACATTTTCCCCCCAATCGCCAAAAGAGTCCACTTCACCATCAATAAAGCGTCTGGCAAATTGATCTAAAGTTTCATTAGACAACAGAGCACTCATCTTCATTAAATAGTAATAATAAGAGACAAGAACGTCACGAGGATCACGTACAATGTAAATTACTTTCTTATATCTAGGATCAAAATATTCATGACTTTTTAGATAGCGTGGACTATCCATTTTTGCTAACTGATTATTACTGGCTTGGTAAATATCAGGAACAAGAAAGTCAATATTTTTAAAGTCAACCTCTAAACCAGGCTCTGATATTATGTTTGCAATCAAAAACCTGGTCCAGGTATTACCTGATTTAGGATAAGAAACAATAAAAACATCATCTTTTCTAACAGAAACATTTCTACGCGCTGGAACTGTACCTAATACAGACTTAACAGCCCTTTTCAAACGAACAACTGTAGAACTCATCCCAAGTACCCTTTAACTATACTCAACAAGATTTACTTCTTTTCGCAAAGCCATATCCAAGACCAAATGTATACCATGCTAGCAAATTGATCATGAACACATTTGAAAAAAGGTACTCGGATGACGACATAAAGATAATGCTAGACAGCAAATAGCCAGCCACAATCGAGACCTTCAAATCCTTATTGGAATCACATAATACGCGCCATATATAGACCAAAATTGCTGAAAACAACCCAACCCCAACAATTCCTGTCCGGTAAAGAACTTCAATCAGTGTATTATGTGAACTCAAATTACGAGGCATAAGGGTCGACTCAAGCATAGAACTATTACAGTTAGAACATACACCAAGCCATACTGAATCACTTATATACCCAAACAACTCCCCCCAAATCACTTCACGGCCGGTATAAATTGGTTTATTAAAAGCAGATAGACTGTGTGTATTCAGAATATCAAGCACCAAGCTATCTGGAAAAGCAACATATACCCAAACTAGGAACACTGACATTACAACCAACAAAAAAACCAAAGACTTAGATAAAGCTGTAGGCAGATAGCTAAAACAGCAAAAAAACAAATAAAAAAATGCAGTACAGAAAAATGCAACCCTAGCTGTGACCAAAAAAAGAAACATACTACTTAAGAGCACCGCAGCAAATATCAAAATTCGGCCATACTTATCAAAAAAAGAAAAATACAAACATATCAATGGCAACAGAGTAAAAACAACAAAACCACTCCATAGATTGAAACCATTTATTGTTTCATTGATGTTATAAGAAACTTTTGCCATGAAGGCTGCTAGATAAAGCAAAGCCCCCATACCCATTATTAATGGGCGCCCGCCATTATAAGCATATTGAACAGAGCATATAAAAACAACAAGATAACAAATCTGCTCGAAAAAAATACTCAGATCATACCTAAAGTCAAGCCTTATCAACAAATAAACAACAAACAGCAGACTCAAGTAAAAAGGTGCATCTATCCTGACAAACTTAAAACCATCAATAGACAAGGCACAGTATATAAAAACAGAGAGAACTAATAAAACAAGCAAATAGCCTGCATAATCAGTAAAAGCAAAGCGACTCAAGCCATAAACAAAAAACAAACAGAGGGCAACAAAAGTTAGAGAAAGCAAATCACGTAACATGTTACCGTTTTTTATTTCATGAAACATCAATATTAGCCATTTCATATTTCATTGAAGACTCATTTCTCTGAAAACGCCCTCTCTACTAATCAATTCTCCATATGTGCCATCATCTACGATCCTTCCTTTATCAAAAACAAATATATTATCACATGATTTAAGCGTAGTAAGTCTATGAGCAACCATGATCACGGTCTTATTACTAGCAACTTTCAATATAGCCGTCATAACCTCAGCTTCAGAAATATTATCTAAAGCACTGGTTGCCTCGTCAAAAATTATTACAGATGAATCATTATACAGCGCCCTTGCGATTCCTATTCTTTGCTTCTGTCCACCACTTAACTGGGCACCATTTTCACCAACAATCGTATTTATGCCATTAGGAAGGTCATTGATTAGCTGCTTTAACCCGACAGAAGATGTAACTTCATCTAATAATTCATAGTTAATACTATTTTTGTCGCCAAATGCAATGTTTTCGGCAACAGAAACATCAGCCAGAAAAATATTTTGAGGAACGTAAGAAAGGTGCTTCTGCCAACACCGCTTATTATCCTCTACAACCTCATTATTACCAACATACAGCTTACCCTGATCAGGTGAAATAAGACCTAAAATAATATCAACAACAGTTGTTTTTCCAGAGCCAGAAGAACCACAGAAACCGACAATGGAACCACCTTTAATACTAAGATTAAGATTATTGATTGTTGATTTATTAGCACCAGGGTACTTGAATTCAACATTTCTAAGCCGGATATCCTGCCCAGGTTCTATCGAGACTTCGGGTGGATTCACGACCAGGGCACTTTCAAGAGTTATACCACCTTTAAGCTCACCCTCAATATTGTGTAGTGCAGATATATTCGACCTTACACTCGCAATATTAGAATAAATACCCTGAAAAGCTGGAAGTAATTTAAATGCTGCAACGGCATATAAAGCCAACGTAGGGAAGGCTTCAATAAACCCGCCCTCCTTTATCAACAAATATAGTGTTGCGCTCAATATACAACCAAAAACTAAAACTTCGAGTATATATCGTGGCGCCAATGAAAGAACTGAATTTTTAACATATACTTCAGCTAAATCAGTTGAAGCCTTATCAAATATTGATGAGTAGTAGTGTTCCTTATGCATCAACTTAAGTTCTTTAATACCACCGAAACCCTCATTCATAGCCGAATATCTAATCTTCGTTGCAGCAGTTATCACCTTACCATTTTTTTCAAGTGCCAGCTTTACGATTTGATAGATCACAGCATATGACAATGTAAAGGCACTAAAAGCAATGATTGCTAAATATATATCAATAATCATCAAGCCCAACACAATCAAAAAGACAGTTATCGCTCTTGAATTAATTTGCAACAAGGGATATATAACATGAAAAGTAACACGATTAGCTTCCTGTGCAATTTTACCCATCAGATCTGAGCTATTATTCACAACATGAAACAAATAGTCTCTGCTAAGATATGAGTCATAAAGATTTACAGAAATTTCTTTTCCTATAATCTGGCTATGCTTAGCCACTAACCAACCACCGACAATAGAAAATACATTACCGACAAACACCAAAAGCAAAACTATGACACCCAATACGATTAAAAAATTGTTTTGACTATCAACTTGTAATATACGCTTAATTTCATGCAACAGTGCGTTTGAATTTATCATTTCAGGGTTTGATACTACTGCCATATATGGCGCTACAGCAGCAAGGCCGAATAACTCCAGGGTCGCGGTTAGGAGCAACAGCAATTGCAACGCCCCTATCCTCAACTTCTGAGAATAATTCAATACACCAAGAACATCCTTGACATTAGCTAGCACGATAACACCGATTCAAATTAACCATATAAATCTTTTTTAATATCCCGAAATTTTGAAATAGTATTTATTATTTTCTATGTGCTCGTCTAGACTACAGCAACTTGAGTTTTCTTTGATAAAATCCTTTACCATTTGATATATCCCAGGTTTGAACAATTTATCGTCCTCATCTGCGATTGGCACTTCATTAACCGCAATTTCACCAATTTTCTGCACGCTCAGTTTTTCAAGTGGTCTAAAATAGATCCGATTCTTTTTAGTAAGAATTTCCAACGCCCAGCGCCCTGGAGCGGTCCAGTTAGCTTGATATGTAAACAGCGCCCCTCCTGTTGATATTCCAGCACCTGCAAAATTCGAAGCATTAGTGTGCCAAGGCAATTCTCCCGCTCCATTGTTAAAGCATTTTATCACGGCAGGTCGACCACCTAGGTGAAATGCCAGATCTGTGACATGTGTTGAATTAGCTAAAAACCAGCGGGACTTTACTTGTTCAGGTTTATTAAGCCCTGATATAACATGAGCCCACTCTGTAAATTCAAAATTAAATGAGCTAACACCACCATCTCTTTCTATAATTTTTTTTGCCGCCAAAACTGAACTATAAAACCTACGATTGTATGCAACAAAAACTTTCGCATTCTGTCTTTTCGTAGCACTAACCATCCGATCCAACTCAGATTCTGTAAGTGCTACAGGTTTCTCAACAAGTATTTTTTTAATATTATTTTCAATAAGAATAGATGTAGTACCGGCAAGTTCTTCAATTGGAGCTGTATTTATAGCCATTTCAAATGATGATACATCATTAGATTTAACAAACCTTTCTAGCCCCCCAATGTATGGTTGAAAACCAGTATCATCTTCGAACTTCTTTGCCGAACATTCACCGCGCCCCACGACCGTGAAATTAACACTCAGCGCAACCAGAACTTTCGCATATTCACGAGCCATATTACCCGCACCTATCAGTAATACCATCTCTACCTCACGTTATTGGCACAATTTTGCGAAATTGCTCATCATAATTTTCAAATATAGCACCGAGCTTATCTAGATATTCAGCATGCAGAACAACCGAATCTTCAAATGATATCAATTCACACGTTCCACCATCATATATTGACTTAACTAGTAAATCGGTAAGATTGCTTTGATAAGGAAGGTTAAACTCCTGTTTTGTATTTTCCACACCCTTTTTGTCTACCCAAATCATCTCCCCTAGTGTTTCATTAATTATCAGTTCTCTATCATCCATAATAAACTTTATTGACACACTTGGGCTTAAATTATCATCCTGCTTACAATCAAAATACAATTCATAAACACTACAATCACTTGATGCCCTACCACTTCCTATTAGTTCTTTATATCCTCCCCTCTTACTGTCTATAATCTTAAGATCATAAAAACCCAAGCTGTAATCATTAAAACACGTAAAATAATGCCACAAGTCAATGAAGTGAATTATATTACAAGCTAATCCCCAATTAACTCCGGTTACCTCGATCGATCTACAACCAGAAAGCTCATCATGTAATCCCTTATATAGTGAATACATCCTACGAGGACAATTCACCCAAGACTTTATCCCCTTAGTTTTAATCAACTGTTGAGCCTCATAAAGCTGCTCAGTTGATTGGAAAAGCACCTTCTCTAAAACTAAGTTTTTTACATCAACGTATTTAATTAGTATTTTTATAACCTCAAGCCTAACTGCTGCGCTTGTGGCTATAATAGCGACCTCGACCTTAATCCCTTCTAAGTCCTTCATAGTTTCAGATACATGTAAGTTCGCAGATTTTTCACCTGCTACCTCCGAATAACGCCCTATAGCCACTTTTATCGCTTGTTTACATGTATCTACAATATATATATTATGTCTATTATCTAGCTTTGAAAGGGCTTGCAGATGCCGGCTACCCAGCTGCCCGACACCAACAATCAAAATATTCATTTTTCAAACACTCTTATTGAATAATATTAGAAATAACTCTTATTTATTAAATTCCACTTACAGAGCGTTTACTGAGCAAGCACTCTGCGAAATCAAAGTCAAACTGAGTATCTATATCTACGGAATCATAATGAGACATAAGGTAAGCTTTTGATCCTTCAGTATAAATCCCTGTATCACTATATGCCAAATCTCGCTTAAACATATAGATAGCTCCATTTAGTCTATATGCGATCTTAAAATCTTGCGATCTCAAACCTTTATCATCACAAAAAAAACCTTTCATAGATTTGTCGAATGGAAGATAATTATAATATTCAAGTGGATGCTCTGCTTCACAGACAGATATAACACTATCCACATTATCTAGATCATATATTTTCTTAGCTCGACATATATCTTCCGCACTTCTCAATGGAGATGTAGGCTGTAATATAGTTACTGTTTCAATCTTGCTATTAATCCGAGCCTCTAGCCTATTAATTTCATAGCGAACAACATCGAAAGTACTACTTTCATCTGTCGCTAATTCTTCCGGCCGTAAATGATCACATATCACATCGTACGCACTAGCTACTTTCTGTATAGATGTACAATCTGTACTTACAATTATATGATCAAAGATATTGGAGGAAATTGCACTTTCTATTGTCCAGCACATTAATGGCTTACCAGCTATATCGCGTATGTTTTTTCTTTTTAATCGTTTGCTTCCTCCCCTTGCAGGGATAATAGCAATATTCATAAAGTCAACTCCAATATATCTTCCTGCGCTTTCCTGTAATCCGCCATTTGACCTATATCTAACCAATAATTATTACTTTTGTGCACACCTACATGAAAGCCAGATTCCATACGCCTTTCTATTAAATTTGGCATATCAACTTTTTCATTTGATTTTACAGATCGAACACAGAGAGCACTTAATACATATATACCGGTATTAATTAAATACCTGTAAACAGGCTTTTCTACCATCCTCAATAATTTATTTTGATCTGTTTCAACAACCCCGTATGCAACTTGATGCTCTACTTCTCTAACACATACAGTAGCATCGCATCCATTAGCGTCATGTTTTTTCAATACTGACACATAATCAATATCTGTTAACACGTCACCATTAACCATTATCAATGGCAATTCAGGCATATCTTTCGGGAGCAAACCTAATGCACCACCCGTTCCTAATGCTGAGCGTTCATGAACATATTTAATTGACACACCAAATTGACGCCCATCGCCAAAATGATTTCTTATCATTTCAGGTAAATAGTGGGTTGATATATAAAAGTTATGGAAGCCCTGACAAATAAAACGATTAATCTGATGTTCCAATAAAGGTTTATCACCGACTAATAACATTGGTTTGGGGCAGTTGTCTGTTAATGGTCTGAGTCTCTTACCAAACCCTCCAGCCATTATGAACACTGGATTATTTTTTAATACCGGCTCACTTACTGTATGATGCAGCGTCTCTACACCTACTACTTGTCTTTCCCGCATTAGAGGAATTGCCAAGATATCCAGTTGATTCATTTTTTTAACAAGGTATTCACGCGACGCATCTTCTGGTGCCGTAATTGGGCTTTTGTTCATCACTTTACATAATTGATCTTGCAATGTAATACCATTTAAAAGCCCGCGTCTAACATCTCCGTCTGTTACTATCCCTAAGAGATGGTCATTTGAGTCTGTCACTAAAACAAAGCGCAACGCTTCTTTTCCAAGTACTTCCAATGCCTCACGAATCGTGTCATCGGCATTTAGAAGTACTCGCCTCCATTGCTTAATCATTTAATTAGAATCCTGTTTGATCTAGCTGTACTCTTCACTTGTTATGGTTGAGCTCTAAGCCATATCCTTTTTAATGACCATACCGGCTCCAACTAAGCAATCTTGTGAGAGTTTAATATGTGGAAGAACTGTAGCACCAGCACCGATGAAGACATTACTTCCAGTTACAACTTCTCCGCAGAGTGTTGCATTTGGCGCAATATGATTATTTGGCCCTATAAAACAATCATGTTCTATGACTGCTGCGGTATTCACAATACTATCTTCGCCTACAGTCGTTCCTGTTTGTACAACTGCATTAGTTAGTATTTGGGCACCTTCCCCTATTTCAGCAAAGGGAGAAACATAGGCACTATCATCTATAACAGTTTCAAATCTAAAACCCAGGTTTCTGCCATATGTTGATATGCTAGCCCGCAATTTTGACCAAGGTGTAAAGCCAATTCCGTTAACTAATCTGACATCATCGCAAGAAAAGCTCGTCAACTCCTCATCATTCTTTATATGCCTTATACCATTGTATACAAGTCGTTCTGCTACGGATTGAGGGCATATTACAGCCATAATTTCCCGCTTCTGTCTGAGCAATATATCAATCAGAACCGATGCATGACCTCCACCTCCCATCACGATCAGCGGTTTGTTAGACAATGATCAAATCCCCAGCTTGAAAATTTCTTTTTGCAGTGGTTCCAATGATATCCCAGTACATGTAAGGAGAGATTCCATTTCCGGGTCTCATTATCGCTATATTTTCTTTAGTAAAAGACTCACCGCAATTGATTGGTGCCACTGCTACTAAACTTTTTCTCACTACCATCCTGTTCTGTAATTCTGAGACGCTAGGTAATTTCATCCTATTCCCCAAAGCCGTCTCCACTTCTCTAACGCCATGTATCATTGCCCTCAACTGCTCTGGGTTTAATGAAGCTTTGTGATCAGGACCTTCCATACCCCTGTCAAGGGTAAAATGCTTTTCGATTAACGTCGCTCCCTTAGCAACTGCTGCGATTGGTACGTTGATCCCTTCACTATGATCAGATAAACCTACTGGCAGATTAAAAGCCTGACGCAATGTGTTCATTGTATTCAGATTAATTTCGCTCAAAGGGGCAGGGTACTCAGTTGTACAGTGCAAAATGGTAACTTTTTGCCTTAGAGCCTCCCTTCCTTCCTCCGACAGGTATGCAAGCTCAAATGCCTCTTGTGACGGCTTGTCTTTTTCCTTACTAATATAACCATATGCAATCACCCCTAAAGCTGCTTCAATTTCTGATAACATCGACATACCAGTAGAAACTATTAAGTCACAGCCAGTTCTTGCATGCTCCAAAAGAAGTGGAGCATTGGTCAGTTCCCCCGAAGGTATTTTTAGGCGCTTTAAGCCAAGATCATTAGCTAAAAATCTTAAACTATCTGAATCAAAAGCGGTTGATAAAAATTCAATACCTAGTTCATTACATCTACTAAGCAGGCGGTGATGTGCTTCATACGATAGCTCAAGCCTGGATAGCATTGACAACTGAGACTCTTTTTTCTGTGTGTTCTCTATTTGATAAGCAGCCTGCTCGGCCTCAGGAGTCACCAGCTTCTCAGCCTTGAACGTTTGAAACTTTACAACATCAGCTCCAGCAAAACTGGCAGCCTCAACAAGCTTAAATGCTAAGCTCTCGTCACCATTATGATTAACTCCTGCTTCTGCTATTATCTCAACCTTCATATTATCTCCTTAATCAACATAAAGGCTTCAGCAGCGAAGCAATTGCTCTGAGCCCCGCGCAAGGTAGCCAAGGCTTCTATCACAGGCCGACTCCTCGGAAAAGGAAACGCTCCCATCTCAGAATCAAAGATATCTAAAATTCTTATTTTCTGTTCTATATAGGGCGTGATATCGACAAATATATTTGGCTTAAACCCTCCATCCTCTGGCTTCAAACCAAACTCTGTTTCAGAAATTGTTTCATACGCCAAGACCTTCTTTACAAAAGGGTAACGAAAGCTTTTAGAGGACGAAATGGATGCATCGAAAACAACCTGATGATCACTATGAGCATCATTTCGATATGGAACATAAATAATTTCGGGCTCGACACCAGAGACGACAGTACTAATTGCGCTAATTAAGTCCCCCAGCGGGATAGAGTCCAATGCTGCCGGAGGAAATTTAAGCTCGTGCACTGAACTAAATTCATAGCAGGAAGCCACATGCTGAATTTCTCGCTGACGCGTTGAAATGAGTTCATCATCATACCCCTCATCCTTTGTCATCCCGGTTATGAGCAACCAATGTATACTGTCACCCTCCTTAAGATGCCGGAGTAGTGTCCCACCGCAGCCCAAAGATTCATCATCTGCGTGCGGAGCGATAACCAGCACATTTCTCATAAAACATCTCCAACAGCCGGAACCTGACTTAACTCAAGGTCATGCATCCATAATGAACTATTCCCCCCGCACTTTATTAGAACAGAGTTTTTGGTAGCAGCAATGACTTTACCCGGCTCTATAGCCCGAATTCCATCACTTTCACCAACGCTCGTTTTCAAAAGTTTGTGATACTTACCGTTAAAGCTGTACTCCGCTCCTGGGTATGGAGGACAAAGGGCCCTTACCAAATTATGGATATCCACTGCAGGCATCCGCCAATCAATTAGTCCATCTTCTCGGGAGCGCTTTCTCCAGTATGTTGCCTTATTGTGATCCTGGGGTATAAATTGGGCGTCACCATGCGCCAACCTATGAGTAAAGTCTATGATTTGCTTATCACTTACTTCCATGATTTTATTGTACAAAGAAGCAGCGTTATCCTGTTTACCAATTTCAACAAAAGCCTGACTAAGAATCGGCCCAGAATCAGCACCTGAATCCATTTTAAAAAATGTCGAAGCTGTTTTATCAAGCCCCAAAGCAATTGCCCAAATAATAGGATGTCTCCCTCTGCCCAACGGTAGAGGGGCGGGATGAAACCCAATCGCCCCCATTGGGGCCAGTGTTAGCATTTTGTCATCCAATAACTGACTCCACCCGAAGCAGAAAATCACATCAGGATCATAACCGCTTAAGAAGGCTAAACTTTTTCCTTTAGCCTTTGAATCTTCATAATGGTACGGAATACCATTTTCGATACATAAAGGCGCTAAATCCACAAAGTCAGAATTAACAGCTGAGCGTGACTTTGTAACAACCGCAACCACTTCAATACTATCGTCAGTAAGCGAAAGCAACGCTTTCAGAGCTCTGTGACTTGATTGAACACAACCAATAAATCCAATTTTCATATTTTAGAATTCAGATCATAAAATTTCTTTTCAAGAATATTATTTAATGGATAAGATAAGAGTGCATTTACTATTTTATCTGATGCATCTCCATTCCCATAAGGATTTTCAGCCCGCTGAATTTTTTCACGAAATTCTGTGCTTAAAATCTTTTCCATTGCTTTTCGTATCGAATTAGCACTTTCCGAACAACTTACTACAGTTTCTCCGAAAATACGGCCTTTTTGCCTATCACCAATATTTAAGGTTGGTATACGAAAAGTTGGAGCCTCGATAAGCCCACTTGAAGAGTTCCCTATAACAGCAGTACAGTGTTTTAATGCACTCAGGTATCTAAGCTGCCCCAAAGACTCAACCAGTAATACCCTGTCTGGATTTGAGTCTCTATAGCGCTCTAAAATCTCTATTAAATGGCGACCATCCATATCAGCGTTAGGATAAGAAACAACCATCTGATGATCAGGATATTCATCCATTACAATTAAAAGGTTTTCTAATGCTTGTGAAGCCCCACCTTCAATTAAGGTAACAGGATGATAGGTGACTACGAAAAATGGTCTCCCAGGGGCCAAGCATAATTCGCTATCTAACTCATCCCGAGTCATTAACGGCAAGCGCACTATACTATCAATCCCTGGGGCACCGGTGTTAAACACGTTGCGCGGGTTCTCACCTAACTGAATTACTCTATCTCGATATTGTTCGGTCGATGTAAAATGCAAGTGAGACATCTTAGTTATTGAATGACGTACAGCCTCATCAATAAGACCTTCTGTCGTTTCACCCCCATGCAGGTGCGCAATTGGTACCCTGGCTACCATCGCCGCCTGCGCTACAGCCATTGCCTCAAAGCGATCTCCCAGAACAACCAATAGATCTGGCTCATTCCTTGCGAAGGCTTCTGCAGCGCTCATTAAGGCAAGCCCCATCGACTTAGCCACTCCAGCAGTCGAATCCGAAGATAGAAGAAATTCAAGCTTCTCCATGATAGGAAAGCCATCAGCTTCTATATGCGAAACCGTATATCCAAATTCATTGGAAAGATGCATTCCTCCGACCATTAACTGTAATTCTACGTTAGGGGCCTCGTTTAACGCCTTAATGATCCAATACATCAGACCATATTCAGCTCTCGTACCTGTAAAAACAGCAATTTTTTTCTTATTGTTAACCATACGATTTTCCCGAGCTATCTTTATTGGGAGGGGAGCTTGGAAGACTTACCACCCGGGACTCCAAGAATTCTGAGTTAATCAGATCACCACGAAAAGCATTAGAAAACATAGGCAGTCGGTGCATTAATTGCCAAATTGGTCTGGTCATGACACCTGCATGATTAGAAACCTTTAACAATTGATCCCTATGCTCTGTATCCGGGCATATAACAGCGTTCAACCAATAGTTGGACTTTGCGTACCCCGGCTCTGTTACAAACTCATACTCACTTCCTGCAAAAAAGTTCTTATATTCTTCAGCAAGTGCACGTTTCATAAGCAGGAAATCGCACAATGACTCCATTTGAGCACAGCCCAAAGCAGCATTCAGATTCGGCAACCGATAGTTGAAGCCCGGTTCATCGTGGAAAAATTCATATGGATGAGGAACCTTTGCCGTTGTTGTAATATGCTTTGCCTTTTCCCCATCCCTTTCTTTTCGACACAGCAGCATACCTCCACCTCCCGTAGTAATAATTTTATTACCATTAAAACTAAGAGCCGAAAAATCGCCAAATGTACCTGTATGCCTGCCCTTATAGAAGGAACCAAGACTTTCTGCCGCGTCTTCAACCAAGGCAAGTCCCCATTTGCTACAAACGTTCAGAAGCTCATCCAGTTCAACAGGGTGGCCAAAAGTATGCATTGGTATCACCGCCTTAATACGGCGCCCGGTTTGCTTGTGGAAACAGCCAGCGGAATCAATGCCGGCATTTTCACTTAAATATTCTTCAACAGCCTTTGGGCATAATCCAAGACTTTCACTGGAAACATCGCAAAAGATCGGCTCCGCCCCCATATGAATAAGAGCGTTACAAGTTGCAACAAAGGTAAGAGCCTGAGTAATCACTAGGTCATTATTTCTCACACCCGCCATATATAAAGCTGCGTGTAAAGCAGCTGTACCATTAACCGTTGCTACTGCCTTTGCTGTACCTGTAAAGTCTTCTATTTTCTTCTCAAACTGATCAACAAACGCCCCCACACTAGAAACAAATGTGCTCTCTATCGTTTCCTCTAGATATTTTTTTTCATTTCCCTTGAAAGACGGTGCGTGCAACGGGATAAAATCATTCGTCTGATATTGTTCCCTGATAAATTCAGAAAGAAAATCGAGGTTCATTTAGCATGTTCCTTACATCTTGCTATCAAGATACTTGCCGGTTTCTTTGTGCCCAAAATCAGGGATCATATAATGAAAGAGATCGACTAACTCCCGCTTATCCCAAACCAGCTCACGTTTCATTTTACTGATACGGTCTTCGAAGTCTGTTAGCTTATTTATGTCGAAATCAGCTTTATTCTTAATGATTCCCAAATTTTTGAAACGATCCATATCAAGCGTTTCATGATCAGTGAAAAACTCTTCGAAATCCTTCTCACCGGTCGTATCGCTACCTGTGAATAAGCAAGGCCATTTGCCCTGTTCAGGAAGCGTTTTGGCTAGTCCCCTGGCTTCATCTTCACTAGCACAAAGAAATGGCTGATAGCCCTTCTCATTCAGATACCTTATCGCTATATCGGCAAAGCTAATTAGGTGCAGCGCCTCATTGAGTTTAGGAAAAAAGATATCTCTATTTTCGCCAAAGATACACGACATCAAGCAGAGCTCCCCAGATTCTTGGGGTGTAACAAAATACCTCTGCACATCGTTCGGAGCGACGATAGGCTGCCCCTTGTCAATACGCTGATTAAATCCATGCAGAAGAGATCCATCAGAAAAAGCAACGTTAGCAAATCGAGCTGTCGAGATATCAATTTCTAAACTTCTTCGCATAAGGAACATTTCCATGATGCGCTTTGAAGCCCCCATCATGTTAACGGGATTCGCAGCTTTGTCTGTAGACACGCAAAAATACTTTTTAACACCTGCCTCAATAGCTTGCTTTAATGTTTTATCCGTATTAAACACGTTTACATCGACCATGCGCATCAGCGTATAGGGATCCTTTTCGCTTCGTACATGTTTTAACGCAGATAAATTGAGAATGTAGTCATATTGCCCATCAGCTTTGAAAAAGGCATCATACTCTGTGGAACCGATATCAAGGGCGAAGGTTTGAAAATCGCCGCTGATATAGCCAAAGGAACTTCGAATATCCCTGACAAGTTCGACCATATTGTTTTCGCTGATATCGACAACATGCAGCTTCTTGGGGTTTCGCTTGAATATCTCTTTTGTTACGGCTTGGCCAATCGAACCCGCGCCACCAAGCACCAAAAAACACCCACCTTCCACTTTCTTTTTGAGCAAATCACTTTGAAGCTCCAAATCTCTCTCAAAAAGAGGCATCTCACGGCCGATCAAAGACAAAATATTCAATTATTCCTCCAAGGCGAAACCATGACATTGGGGTAATCTTCACAGAGAGAATCCAAGCCACTCGAAAACAAAAAATATTGGCGCTTAAAATTAAGCATGTACAAAAACCAAACTCCCCAACAAACAAAATATCGCGAAAATAGAAAAAATCATAACTGCCCAAACTCGCCAGGACTTAGGAATCAAATCGTAAAGCCGCAGCAGAACTAACGGGGCTAACACTGCTATAACACTACTGATAAAAAGTCACAGGCTTCTTAAAGAGAGTCAAGCAGCGCACCTGCAACGAGTGCAATATTAGATTCTGTAAGATATGGATGCATCGGCAGGCTTAACACCTCCTCTGCCATAAGGTCGCCAACGGGGAGTACAACAGAAGAATCCAAAACAGCAGACTGCTTATTCAGCGGTATGGGATAATGCACAGCAGTCGGAACCCCTCCCTTTTTTAGCTTCTCCTGGACAGCTGCACGATTTTTAACACGAATTGTATATTGCGCCCAGGCTGAAATATTATGAGTTTCAACAAACGGTGTCGCTTTAATACCCTGATCAGTTAGTAATTCTTGGTACCTATTCGCAACTTGATTTCTCAGCTGCACCTCTTCAGGAAAGAGTTGCAACTTGGATATCAGTATCGCCGCCTGCAGGGTATCCAGACGACTGTTCACACCGATCCTTATATGGTGATAACGTCGATCCTGACCGTGTCGGGCAATTTGCCTGACTACTTTGGCCAGATCTTCATCATTGGTGAAAATTGCTCCGCCATCACCATAGCAACCCAATGGTTTGCTCGGAAAAAAGCTTGTGGTGGCTAACGTGCTCAAATTACATGACTTACGTCCTTTGTAAGAAGCACCAAAGCTTTGAGCTGCATCTTCAATAACCGGCAAACAGTACTTCTCGGCTATAGCATTGATTGCATCGAAATCTGCACATTGGCCATAAAGTGATACTGGAATAATCGCTTTAGTTTTAGATGTTATAGCGGCTTCAAGTTTAGTCGGATCCAGATTATAGGTCTTCGGATCAACATCAACATAGACAGGCTTAGCCCCCAACAACGCAACTGTTTCAGCAGTCGCGATGTAGGTAAAACCCGGGGTGATGACTTCATCTCCTGGCCCAATACCTAAAGCCATTTGCGCGATCTGCAGTGCATCCGTGCCATTTGCACAAGTTATGCAATATTTAGCCCCAGTAAATTCCATCAGCTTTTCTTCTAGCTCATGAACTTCCGGACCAAGTATATATTGCCCATGATTCAGGACCCGCTGAATTCCTGCATCAATTTCTGCTTTAATCCGAGCCTGCTGAGCGGCCAGGTCAATAAACGGTATCATTCTTCATCCTTAATGAGACGGGTTCCGTTAAGTACATACTTCTGCCCCGTTTGAGGGCAAAGCGTTTCTCCACTCCCCTCTAAAGGTAAATCCAGTTGTTCACCGAACTCGCTCATCCAGCCAATTTGCTTAGCAGGTACTCCCACAATCAATGCGTAATCTGGCACATCTTTATTAACTACGGCACCGGCTCCAACAAAGGCATACTTGCCCACTGTGCAGCCGCAAACGATCGTACAATTCGCCCCCAGTGTCGCGCCTTTTTTTACCAGCGTATCTCGGTATTCACTTTTTCTTTCGATTAATGAACGAGGATTGTAGACATTGGTAAAAACCATGCTCGGACCACAGAAGACCCCCTCTTCCAGATGAACATTGTCATAGACAGACACATTATTCTGGATTTTACAGTTATCTCCAATGGTAACTTTGTTGCCGATAAAGACATTCTGCCCAAGAGAAACGCTTTCACCTATTATCGCGCCCGCACAAACATGTACAAAGTGCCAGATTCTGGATCCGGCACCTATCTGTGCGCCATCATCAACAATAGCGCTTTCATGCACCTGGTAGTCCATTTAAATGAGTCTCTGTAAGAACGGATGCCCTTCCCCGGAAGCTGGGGTTTCTATTGGTGCTGATCTAATATAATCAACAGTTTCAACACAGTGTCGGGCGTCCTCAATACCATAGCCTCGTCCAGCAAGAATCTCCTGATAACTCACCGTGTGAAGGTCTGTAAAACCACCTGAGAACTCTATTTCTTCTCCGTCGCACGTAATCGAACGGTAGGTAGGCTGCTTGCCCACGACCGACTCAGGCAGGTCATTAGCGTCTATTGATAAGAACCAGGGAACACGGGCTTTTTCATATTCAAGATACCCAGAAGCTTTATAATCGTCAGCATAATGGAGGACATTCTTCTCTAATTTGCCGAAGACAAAATGCAACATATCAAAAAAATGAACCCCGATATTGGTCGCCACTCCAAATGACTTACGCGGATCGCCTTTCCAGCTTTCCATATACCATTTCCCGCGAGAGGTAATATAGGTGAGTTCTACCTCATGCTTTTCCTGGCGCGCTTCGGACGCAACTTTCTCTTTAAGCGCTAAAATCGCACCATGGTGCCTTAGCTGAAGTATGTTCCAAACACGCTTGCCCGTCTCTTTCTCCAGCTCAGCCAGCTCATCTAACAGGTCTGCAGTTGGTACAAGTGGCTTTTCACAAATCACATCGCAGCCCATTCTCAGGCCTGCTGCAATGTGAGGTTTGTGCAGATAGTTAGGAGAACAAACCGCAACATAATCTAGCGCTGTTTCAGGCTGACGTTTCAACGTATGAGCATAATCTGAGAAACGTTCAAACTCAGTGAAAAATTCACTTTGTGGTGAAATACTATCAATAATGCCAACTGAATCATTGGTATCATACCCACAGACCAACTGATTCCCCGTTTCTTTAATCGCTTTCATGTGGCGTGGGGCGATATAGCCTGCAGCACCTATTAACGCAATTTTTTTCATTTTACCCACTCGTTACAAGCGCAAATCAGATTTATCTTTTTCTAAAACATGTTTAACATCGTATAAAACATGCTTTACTTTACCATATGAGCGAATTCTTTTTGCTCCCCACTCCTTAAATTCGGAATGATCAACAGCTAGAACTATTGCATCATAAACCCCTTCAGAAAGCGTTGAAGTTAAACGTATTCCATATTGTCTAAAAACTTCTTCAGAGTTAGCCCAGCTATCATAGACATCAACATGCATATTAAAACTCTTGAGCTCGTCTACCATATCAATAATCTTAGTATTTCGAACATCAGGACAGTCACCTTTGAAAGTGAATCCTAAAATCAAAACCCGCGCTTCATCAATGTGGATTTTTTTCTTACTAACTGCCTTAACTAACTGCGTTGCCGTGTACTGTCCCATTCCATCATTAATACGTCGCCCTGCAAGAATCACTTCAGGCTGATAACCAACCTCTTTTGCTTTATATGTCAAATAATATGGATCAACACTTATACAATGGCCACCAACCAAACCCGGTTTAAACGGAAGAAAGTTCCACTTTGTACCAGCTGCCTCTAACACTTCTTCTGTATCGATCCCTAAAATATTAAATATTTTTGCAAACTCGTTTATTATCGCAATATTCAAATCCCTTTGTGTATTCTCTATGACCTTAGCAGCCTCCGCCGCTTTTATTGAGCTTGTCTTATGCGTACCAGCTGTAATGATTGAGGAATACAGTTCATCAACATAAACCGCAGTTTCAGGCGTAGAACCAGATGTTATTTTTTTTATTTTTGTTAAAGTATTTACTTTATCACCCGGGTTAATTCTTTCCGGACTGTAGCCAGCAAAGAAATCCGTATTAAATCGTAAACCACTACCCTTCTCTATAATTGGGATACAAACCTCCTCTGTTACACCTGGATATACAGTCGATTCGAAAATCACTATATCCCCGGGTGACACAACAGTTGCCAACATTTCCGAAGACTTACGCAAGGGAGTCAGGTCAGGGGTATTATTTTCGTCAATAGGAGTTGGCACAGTAACAATATATACGTTTGAATCCGCTAATTCTTTCAGAACATTGGTATAAGTAAGATACCGAGCTGATTTCAGATCGAGATCCGAGACCTCCAGCGTTGAATCATGCCCCGTTACCAGCTCATCTATTCTAGCCCTATTTATATCAAAACCAACCACCCGGTTTTTCTTACCAAATTCTACCGCTAAAGGCAGCCCCACATAGCCAAGACCAATAATAGCTATCTTCGTTTGTTCTGTTGATTTAAACATAGGAATACTTTCTTTTTCGCGATACCAAAAACACTTAGAGTACGCTACAAAAACATTGTTTAAGGAAAACGGACGCTACTACTTTCACCAAACACCTGCCAAAAACCCTCTTTGACACTAAGAAGATCAGCGTTCAAATTCCAGTTTCATCCTTTACGTACAGTTTCCAAATTATCCAGAAACCACTCATATGTACTTTTCAACCCCACTTTAAGTTCAATAGATGCTTGCCAACCCAGATTTCTGAGCCTTTCAACATTCATTAATTTTCGAGGCGTACCATCAGGTTTTGTCGTATCCCAAATAATCTCCCCTTTATATCCAACCACATCCGCAACAGTCTCTGTTAATTCCCTGATTGTACAGTCAATTCCAGTTCCAATATTGATGTGGGACTGCATCATTTCGGTATGTTTTGAATAAGAATCTATATCAAGATTCATAACATGAACTGTACCTTCTGCCATATCGTCAACATGAAGAAATTCTCGCATTGGGGTACCACTACCCCAAGCAATCACTTTTGATTTTTCACTTTCCTTTGCTTCATGAAAACGGCGAATCAGTGCTGGTATCACATGGGAATTTTCAGAATGAAAATTATCCCCAGGCCCATAGAGATTAGTGGGCATCACGGAACGATAGTCACGGCCGTACTGACGATTGTAGCTTTCACACAATTTTATTCCCGCGATCTTCGCTATTGCGTAAGGCTCATTTGTTGGCTCCAGAGCACCAGTAAGGAGCATTTCCTCCGTCATTGGCTGACCAGACGACCTGGGATATATACATGATGACCCCAGAAAAATAAGCTTTTGTATTCCTGCTCTATGAGCTGCATCTATCAAGTTTGCTTCAATCATCAAGTTGTCATATATGAATTCAGCTGGATAAGTATTATTTGCATGAATTCCACCAACTTTTGCTGCTGCGAGATAAACTTCATCGATTGAATTATCCGTAAAAAACTCACGAGCCTGTTTCTGGTTTGTAAGATCTACCTGGTCTCGTGTCGCTGTAACAAGCTCAATCAAAGAATCTTTTTCTAACTTACGGCAAATGGCGCTACCTACCATACCGCGATGCCCTGCAACGTAGACCTTTTTCATAGTCAATTAACGTCCCTCTTCAATCGAGACAGGAATATCATGACCACTGGATTTCAAAAAAGCATGGCGTTGGGCAATTTTGAGATCTTCTGTCACCATCTCTTCGCACATTTCTCGCACTGAAATTTCTGGAAACCAGCCTAATTTTTCCTTCGCGTTTGAGGGATCGCCCAGAAGAGTTTCAACTTCTGCAGGCCTGAAATATCGAGGATCAACCTGAACCACCACATCTCCTTCCTTCAAAGCCGGAGCATTTCCTCCCTCAATTGAGGCAACAATTGCCTTTTCGTCTTTTCCTTTACCTTCAAATTTAAGAGTGATCCCAAGCTCCTCTGCTGACCATTGGATGAACTGACGAACTGAATATTGCACCCCAGTAGCAATCACAAAATCTTCAGGCTGTTCTTGCTGTAACATCATCCACTGCATACGTACATAATCTTTAGCATGTCCCCAGTCTCTAAGCGCATTAAGATTACCCATAAAAAGGCAGGACTCCAGACCTTGGGCAATATTAGCCAGTCCCCGCGTAATTTTACGTGTTACAAATGTTTCTCCTCGACGAGGAGACTCATGGTTAAATAGAATGCCATTACAGGCGTACATTCCATATGCTTCTCGATAGTTAACGGTAATCCAGTAAGCATAGAGTTTTGCAACTGCATAAGGTGACCGGGGGTAGAAAGGTGTTGATTCTTTCTGTGGGGTTTCTTGCACTAAACCATAAAGCTCTGAGGTAGACGCTTGATAGAAACGAGTTTTACTTTCAAGACCTAAGAATCGAATTGCTTCTAAAAGCCTTAATGTCCCCATTGCGTCAACATCAGCAGTGTATTCTGGTGATTCAAACGACACTGCCACATGGGACTGAGCGCCTAGATTATAAACCTCGTCTGGCTGCACTTCCTTAATAATACGAGTAAGATTCGAAGAATCAGTCAGATCTCCGTAATGAAGAATAAAGTTAGCATTGTCGACATGTGGATCTTGATAAATGTGGTCAATACGCTGCGTATTGAAAGATGATGCTCTTCTTTTTATTCCATGAACCTCATATCCTTTTTCTAACAAGAATTCAGCCAAATAGGATCCATCTTGACCTGTAACTCCCGTAATTAAAGCTTTTTTTTTGCTCATTATTCACGCACGTCCATATTTATCTTCAAATCTAACTATATCATCTTCATCTAGATAGGAGCCTGACTGAACCTCAATTAACTCCAGAGGAATTTTGCCCGGATTTTCTAACCAATGCACACAACCCACAGGCAAATAAACTGATTCGTTCTCAGTTAAAATGATCTCTTCGCTATTTCTTCCTACTCTGGCGGTACCTGACACGACAATCCAATGTTCGGCACGATGATGATGCATCTGCACTGAAAGCTTATTTCCCGGTTTTACTGTAATTCGCTTAACCTTGTACCTTACCCCGTGGTCAATTGAATCATACTTACCCCAAGGACGGTAAACTTCTCGATGCAATTCACATTCCGAGCGCTTTTCAGCTTTTAACTGTTCAGTGATTTTTTTCACATCCTGAACATCCTCTTTGGCAGCAACTAATACCGCATCTTTCGTTTCTACAACTACAACGTTAGACACCCCGACAGTTGCAACTAACTTACTGGTAGACCGTACGAGGGAATCACTCGTGTTGTGGTAAATCACATCCCCCATTATGACATTACCATTGGTGTCTTTTTCTGTCACATCCCAAAGAGATGACCAAGCACCGACATCATTCCAGCCAACATGTAAAGGAACTACAGCAGAGGAATCAGAATTTTCCATTACGGCATAGTCAACAGATTCATTCGGACAGGCCCTGAAGGCATCCTCATCAATTCGAACAAAGTCAAGGTCAGGGGTAATAGTTGCAACCGCTTGCAAGCAAGCTTCAAGTATCGATGGCCGATATTTTTCTAACTCTTCTATATAGCGGGAAGCTTTAAACAGGAACATTCCGCTATTCCAAAAATATTGCCCAGAATCCACATAAGCTTGTGCTCGTTCCTGATCGGGTTTTTCAACGAACTCTGCCACTTTATAACCATCACCTTCAGGAGCGCCGCGACGGATGTAGCCGTACCCCGTTTCCGGATCCGTTGCAACAATTCCAAAAGCCACCAATGCCCCCTCTTCAGCGAGCACTTTCGCTTTTAGTACCTGCTGACGAAAAGTAGCAGCATCTTCAATAACGTGATCCGCAGCCAGCACAAGCAACAAAGGATCTTCGTCATTTTTCAAGGAATTTAACGCAGCCAGCGCTATAGCAGGAGCAGTATTACGACCAACAGGTTCAAGAAGTATGTCTGCAGTGATGTTAAGTTCCCGAATTTGTTCCGCAGCAATGAATCGGTGCTCTTCGTTACATATAATCAGCGGTGATCCATCACTGATTTCAGACACACGCTCTATGGTTGTCTGAAGCATTGTTTTCTCACTAGTAAGCGGCAAAAACTGCTTAGGATACAAGGAACGAGAGAGGGGCCACAGTCGCGAACCAGAACCACCAGCCATGATTACAGTCTTAATCATATATCCTTAGTCTCTTTGTCAATGTAACAATCCAAAGGAATCACAAATACTCCATATTATATTTATATCAATCCAGATTGATGAATAAGACTACCTTCATGGAGCGACAGGTAATAAATAACCTAAACCCTGATTAGGAATAAGATCCTATGTTCGATTTTCGGAGAGGGCATTGTATCTTGACTAGTTAGAATGCTCTACATACGAAACCAAACTAATACGGACAGGACAACTAGTGGCACGAGTCATCGCACTCCTCCATTTTCATGGTTGAAATAGATTAACCTTAATTCAGGACGACCCTCACAAACCTTCTGAAAATTTCCAAAATCACTTTATGATGTTTATCAAGGTTAGTTGGAAAAAACCGTCCCACAATCTGATACTACTTTCCAATTTCAGAAAGGCCTAAAATAGCAATCACTTAGATCTTCTAACTCATAGAGCTTTTTATCAGATCAACCAATAAGACATTTTTCCGGAAGAACGTTATGTTGCTAACGTTATAACTTTTACGCGGACCTTCATGCATAATATTAGAAATGCCTTAATTAGATGGTGCAAGGACAATAGCCCTCACTGCGCCACATTTGACGACATCTACTTCAATCCAGGTGCAGGCGCAGATGAAAGCCGTTACGTTTTTATCGATGGTAACCGCCTTACCGCTGAGTCTTTCCCGCCTGATCAACAGACGTTAATTATTGCCGAAACAGGTTTTGGCAGCGGGCTTAATTTCCTGGTCACCGCCAAGCATATTCTAGATTCATCGGCCGTCCCTCCTAATCTGCATTACCTTTCTGTCGAAAAACACCCCTTAACCAAAGAGGATCTGCTGAAGGCTCTTAGTGCCTGGCCTGAATATTCTGAACTTGCAGCGCTGTTGCATACTCAGTACCCACCCGCTGCCGCTGGCTACCACCAACTCAATTTCGCTGAAGGGCGCATTAAACTCACCTTAATGTTTGGCGACGCCGCCGAATCATTCTCCCGCCTCGAAGGGCAGGTAGACGCCTGGTATCTTGATGGTTTCGCACCGGCAAAGAATCCGGACATGTGGAGCCCGGAGCTGTTTCAGCAGATGGCGCGACTGAGCCATCCGGGAACGACTTTTTCTACTTTCACCGCCGCAGGAGTGGTTCGCAGGGGCCTTAAAGAGGTCGGGTTTGATGTTCGAAAGCAAAAAGGGTTCGGGCGTAAGCGGGAGATGCTGGTTGGCAGCTATGTTGGCCCAAAACCGGAGCACCGGGAAGGTAAACCCTGGTTTAAGCTTCCTGCCTCCAACACAAAACCAGAGGCGGTTACAGTTATTGGTGGCGGGCTCTCAGGCTGCTCTACCGCCTGGTCTTTGGCCCAGCGGGGTATTAAGGTCCGGTTGATTGAGAAAGAATGTGAGCTTGCTACCGCGGGCTCCGGCAACCGACAGGGGGCGCTGTATGCGAAGCTTCCGGTCAGCTGGACTCATCAGGGCGAACTGCATCTGACCGGGTTTCTGCACTCGGTCAACCTGCTTAATCATTTAGATCCTGAACATACGCTCTGGTCTCAGTGCGGGGTGATACAGTTAGCTACCACAGAAAAAGAGCAGCAACGCCAGCAATCGATGCTGGCACAGGGGCTCTATCCGGATTCACTGGTCAGCTATAGATCAGCAGGGGAGCTATCTTCGATCGCAGGCAGCCGGATCGAATCACCAGGGCTGTTTTTCCCGGACGCAGGCTGGGTGTCGCCCCGCGATTTCTGCCACCAACTGACTACCCATCCTGATATCGAGATAGCCCATGCCGAAGTTGCCTCCATTTCAAGACAACAGGAACATTGGCAGATAGACACTGTAACGGATCAGTCTTTCGCCGCCAGCCATCTGATTATCTGCAACGCCGAGTTAGCCAATCGTTTCGAGCAAACTGCCCACCTGCCCCTCAAACCCATTCGCGGGCAGGTTTCGATCACTCCTGAGTCAGCCATAGACCCAAGTTTGCAGACGGTCGTTTGCGGCGAAGGGTACATCTCTCCGGCACAGGAGGGGCGCTTCTGCTTCGGCGCAACCTTTGATCTTAAAGGGAAAGAGCGCAATGTTACACTTGAGGACCATCAGCACAACATCTCGAAGTTAAGTGAAGCGCTGCCGGATATCGCTGCACAAGTATCAGACGTTCAGGATCAACTCGAAGGCCGCACTGCTTTTCGCTGCAGCACACCTGACTATATGCCGATGGTCGGGCCTGCGCCGGTCGCCGATGCATTTATCGAAACCTTCGCTCAACTGCGTAAAGACCGTAAGTGGCAGTTTGGCAATGCAATCCCGGAGCATCACCCCAACCTTTACATCAACACCGGCCACGGCTCCAAAGGTCTGATCACCTGCCCTATCAGCGCAGAACTTCTTGCTGGAATGATATGCAACGAGCCACTTTTGCTACCTAAGCCGGTGATTGATACTCTGAACCCGGCACGGTTTATCATAAAGAACCTGATCAGGCAGGCGATATAGTGCTATAGGAAGATTTGCATATTCCTCTACTGCAGATTTATATTGGACCTACAGGGACAGCGGGAGCAATTATGGCACTCTACGTCTACGATCACGGCTATCGTATTCAGACCCCAAAAGAAGCGCTTTTCCCCAAGCGGGGTGTCAGTTCGCTTACGGAAAGCCGTCCTGCCCATCGCAGTGCCGATATAGAAGACAAGCTGCATGCCGACGGGGAAAAATTTGTAATCCCCGGCCCGGCTAAACAGGCCGAAAAGAAAGACAGTGCCAGCCGTGCATACAATGAGCATGCGAGAAACCAGCACGATGAGGGCGAGCAACCGCGTTTGACCGTCGCCAACATCATGGTTTCCCCGGTACACAGTATTGCTCCGGGGACTACCATCAGCGCAGCCTGGAAGCGGATGCAGAGTTTAGAGATAAGCCATCTGATTATCAGCGAAGCCGATGATCGACCACTGGGTCTGGTCGCCAGAGCTGATCTGCAACAGGCCGGTACCGACTCCATTCAGCCAGTTGCAACCGTCTATGATAAAAAACTGATCGCCGCCACCCCGGAAACACGGGTTCAGGATGTGGCGATCAACTTTATTGAGAATGATATCAATGCGATACCGGTTGTGGATAAAGAAGACAAAGTAATCGGAATCGTCTGCCGCACCGACCTGCTCCGTTTGCTGGTCAGTGGCCCCCATCTCGAACGCTGGGTTTAGTACCTCCCGGAAGATTCGGTCGCCCGGCTGATTCCGCAGGTATATCCGGTTCTGATTTAGCGCCAAACAACCCGGCAATAAAACGAAAGACCTTCTTCACACCGCGCCAGATTTTCGGCAACAGCCAGATCAACAGCAGAATGAACACGACCAGCGCCGCGAGAAACCAGATGGGATGATTCAGCGCGGCCCACAACCCGCCGAGTACCATCAGATCCTCGCTGATTGAAGCGGTCCAGTTAGTTACCGGCTCAGGGGAGGTATTGATCAACACCCGGGAGCCGGCCTTCGCCGCGTGGCTGCCGGCGGCCAGTGAGCCCCCACCAGCGCTGCTGCAATCTCTACCGCGGGTGTCATGTCCCCCACAGCGCCGGCAGCCAGAGCAGCACCGGCGGGTATGCGAATAAAGGTATGCAGGGTATCCCAACCGGTATCCACCCCGGGGACTTTGTCGGCAAAAAATTCGACAAAATACATAAAGCCCGCGGCCATCAGCACCAGAGGATCACTGACTACCTGCAGCTCTTCAGGGAGGGCAATATGCCCCATATTATTGAGCACACCGAGCATCAGCACGGTGGCATAAAGATTGATCCCACTTGCCCAGCCCACACCCATGGTCAGGGCGACTACACCAACGATCTGTTCAAGCTGATCCATAAAGTACCTCGTCGCAAAAGGCCCGCTAAGAACAGCCGGAGCCTTACAAAAGTTCTTTAGGCACTATATTACAAAGCCCTGTACTTTCGCTGAACAGGATCACTGCCTGCCCGGAGCTGAGCTGTCGGCTAACCTGACTGACCTTCTCTTCCAGGCTCATCTCCTGCTCGCCGTAATCGGTACCGTCCCGGCTGACAAATTCCTCGATCAGCGCTCGTAATGTTTCGGGCTGCAATGCCTCTGGCGGAATCTGCATACCCGTGACTACCAGAACTTAAGGCTGTTAAACCAGCCTTGATCTCGCCAGAGCTGTGTACATCCCTGTAACTCGCGATTCCAACGGGTCGCACGCTGCGCCACCGCTTCGGCCTGACGCTGCAGTTCAGGAAACTGCCCAGGCTCCAGCCGGTGCAGACCACCATGCCCCAGTCGCAATGCAAGGTAGTGGCTGGCCGCATCATCCCAACTGATGCCATTTCTGTCACGACTCTGACGGCTGAACCAGCCAATAAAATCCACCGCATCTTCTGGCATATAGGGCGATGCATCCCAACGCTCACTGCGAATCCGATACTCATCCCAGTCTGCGGCACGGGGCCGGACATGCTTTTTGTCGAGATCAGACAGCGGCAGCTCAAGCAGTGCCAGACTCAATGCCATCGGCGTCCCGTAGCGCTGCTGATTGATCACCACCGGCTCAAGCCAGCGCTCTTCATCATCCAGCTCCTCACAGATCTGTATATGATGTGACGGCTTTTCAGGGCTGCCAGAACAACCTGCCAGCATCAGCAACGTCAGCATCGCAGTTAACGGCCAGACTATAGTTTTCATCACAGATTGATTCCCTGCTCTGCGAGAAAGGCGATAAACCCTTCCTCGTCCATGGTTGGAATATCCAGCTCGGCCGCTTTCTTAAGTTTAGACCCGGCACCGGGGCCCGCCACAACACAATCGGTTTTCGCCGACACGCTCCCGGCCACTTTGGCACCCAGTTCCAGCAAGTAGTTTTTCGCTTCGCTGCGCCCCATCTGCTCCAGCTTACCGGTCAACACCCAGGTCTTACCTGACAGCACCAGACTCTCTTGCGCTGCTTTCTCTATGGCTTGCCAATGTACCCCTGCTTCCTGCTGCAAAGCCTCAATCACTTCCCGGTTATGACCCTGAGAGAAGAAATTAACAATATGCTTAGCAACAATAGGCCCGACATCCGGCACCTCCAGCAAGGATTCCTCATCGGCAGCCAGTAATGCTGGCAGATCCCCAAAGTGCTGCGCCAGCGCTCTGGCGGTAGCTTCACCCACCTCGCGGATACCCAGCGCGTAAAGGAAACGAGGCAGTTCGGTTTCCCGACTGGCCTCAATCGCAGCCACCAGATTCGCAGCCGACTTAGGCCCCATGCGTTCCAGTTTTGCCAGCGATTCGGCGGTTAACTGATACAGCCCCGCCGGATCATGTAACATATCGAGATCAACCAGCATCTCAATCAGCTTATCGCCCAAGCCATCGATATCCATCGCCTTACGCGAAGCAAAATGTTTCAACGCTTCTTTACGTTGGGCCGCGCAGTACAAACCACCCGTACAACGGGCGACCGCTTCGCCCTCCAGCCGCTCGACACCCGAATCACACACCGGACACCGCTCTGGCGCAATCACTGCCTGAGTATCGTCCGGACGCATCTCATGGATCACACGGACCACCTGAGGAATCACATCGCCGGCACGGCGGATAACCACCTGATCACCGGCACGCACATCCAGCCGCTCAATCTCATCCATATTGTGCAGGGTTGCATTAGAGACGGTCACCCCGCCCACAAAAACCGGCTCAAGACGCGCTACGGGGGTAACCGCACCGGTGCGTCCGACCTGAAACTCAATAGCCCGAACCCGGGTCATCTCCTCCTGCGCCGGAAACTTATGAGCAATTGCCCAGCGGGGTGCGCGGGAGACAAAACCCAATCTCTGCTGCAGCCCCAGATCATTTACCTTAAAGACCACACCGTCAATTTCATATGCCAGCTGGTCACGCAGGCCGCTGACCTTCTCATAGTAAGCCAGACAGCCTTCAACTCCCTGCACCACTTCAAGCAACGGGTTCAGCTTAAAGCCCCAGCCCTGAAGTTGCTTCAGAATATCAGCATGTTTCTCAGCCAGCTCACCACCCTCGGCGATGCCGATACTGTAACTGCACATCTCCAGTGGGCGGGAAGCCGTTATTTTCGGATCAAGCTGACGCAGGCTTCCGGCCGCGGCATTGCGGGGATTAACAAAAGCCTTCTGCCCCTGAGATAGCGCTCGCTGGTTGAGTTCAGCAAAGCCCTGCCGGGGCATATAGATCTCACCGCGCACCTCCAGACGATCCGGATAATCATGGCCACTGAGTCGCAAAGGGATGGTTGGAATGGTTCGCACATTGAGCGTGATATCCTCGCCGGTTGTTCCGTCCCCCCGGGTTGCACCACGCACCAGCACGCCCTTTTCATACAGCAGGCTGACAGCAATACCATCCAGCTTGGGTTCACAGGCATACTCAATCAGGGCCTCGGCGCCCGAATTAAGGCGATCCACAATACGTCGGTTAAACTCCGACATATCTTCGGCATCGAAGGCGTTATCCAGTGACAGCATTGGCAGCTCATGGCGAACCTGACTGAAGACCGACAGAGGCTGCGCACCGACCCTTTGCGTGGGCGAATCAGGACTGATCAGCTCAGGATGTTCCTGCTCTAATGCTTTCAACTCGCGGAACAAACGATCATATTCAGCATCCGGAACCTCCGGATCATCCAATACGTAATAGCGATAGTTATGATGGTTGAGCTGCTCACGGAGCTGCTGAATCTGTTCTTCGATTGACACGATGATACTCGGAAAAGATAAGAAAGCGCGGCTTATCGGCCACGCTTTTTCAGGGTTTGCATTTCAAAATCCCGGACACGTTGCCGGTAATGTTCCATGGTCTGGGTACGCAGAACGGATCGGTTCTCGTCGAGCATTTCGCCACCCAGGTGTTTAGCGACGGTCTCAGCGGTTGCCAGCATACACTCAAAGGCTTCCATCACATCATCCGGCTCTTCCATAGACATAAAGAACATCACCGCACGGGTACTCAGGGATGCAGGATTGAATTCATCAAAGGTACCGGGCGGCAGAGCATTAGCCATACTGAACTGAACAGCACTCTCACCCAGATCCTGTTCAAACCGGTGATAGATATCCATCTCGCCAAAGGTCATGCCACAGGCTTCAACCACCTTTTTCAGCATCGGCCCGTTGAACTCAGCTTGCTCTTTAGAAATAACCGAAATCACCAGTACATTCTCTGGTTCCGGCTCCTGCACACGCTTACGGCGACTGACCCCTGAAGAGGGCTCTGCCGGCACCGCTGCAGCTGCTGGAATTTCTGCCTCCACCTGCTGCTCAGGTGCCTGCTGATCCCATGCCTGTGTTTCTTCAGGCTGTGGAGTAACGGACTGAGACTCAACGGATTCTGCAGGCGCACGGCGAGCAGTATAGTCTGTTTCGGGCTGCAGGTTGCTTGCTGTGCGGACCGATTGCAGAGGCTCATCGTCGAGGGCTGAGCCCAGTTGCAGGTTGGCAAAAGGATCTTCTGCGATATTCTCAGACGCTGTCGTCTCAGAGGAGAACCGGTCTCTGGCCTGTTCAGTAACCTGAGTGGCCGCCGGGGGCTCAACAAACGTCTCCCGGGCGAGCGGCTCGGAGCTTATCGCCTGCTCCGGTATGGGTTCAGGCTCTGGCTCTGGTTCCGGTTCTGGAAAGTCCAGCGCCAGCGGCTGCTGCAGATCAGGCTGATCCGATACCGGGGCATTTTTCTCAACCCCCGCCAGATCCAGTTGCGGGAAGGGCTCTTCTTCCTCATAACCCGAAGGATCAGCGTGATCCGGCTGATCCATCTGTTGCATCAGCTCAGTAATCGGTTTTTCAAAGTCGATCTCCTGCGCCGCCTCTTCAGGCACCAGTTCCGGTTGCCAGCCCTGATGCTGCGCGACAGGCTCTTCAGGTTCTTGCTGAATCTCAACGTCGAATGCTGGCTCTGGCTCTGGCTCTGGCTCTGGCTCTGGCTCTGGCTGTTCAGTCAAATCCAGCTCCGCCCCCGTGTACAGTGCGTCAGACTGTTCAGCCTCTGCAGGCTCGAAATTCACATCTGCCAGAGGATCATACTCTTCGGCTTCCACGCCGCTGTTAAGCGGAGCGTCTTCCTCAGCCATCACCGTCTCAGTGACGATTTCCTCACTCATGGGCGCGGCTTCGGCGACCGCATCGGTCTCTGGCAAATCCGCATGCAGTTCAGAAAGCTGTGAAGGCTCTGATGGCGCTGAAGGCTCTGAAGGCTCTGAAGGCTCTGAAGGCACCTTAGCATCTTGCGCAGTCAATGGCGCTTCAGGTTCTTTGGCAGATTCTGTTTCAGCCAGTAATGCCGCAGATTCAGTCTCAGTGGAGATTACAGGCTCAGTCGCTGCAATCGTCTCTTCAGATTCAACTTGAGCGGCTTTTTCTTCTACCGGTTCGTCAAGCGTGCCAACCGGATCGGTCAGGATTGATTCCGGCTTCGGAATTTCCTCAGGTTCTCTGTCATCATAAACCTCAGAAAGCACCACAGGTGCCGTATCAGGTTCCTCTGCCGCTGGCAGCTCTGATTCAATGTAAGGTTCTGGTTCTGTTTCCGGCAGCGGCTCTCTTTCAGCCCTACTGACCACACGAGCAGGGCCAATAATGCCATCGTCATCCCTGTCATCCAGCGGTTTCAGAGTGGCCTCCGGCTGCGCTAAACGAGTGGCTTCGGTCAGTTCTGTTTCACTGAAACCGGGATTGCTGACCGTTCTGGCTGCACCGATAATGCCATCATCCATATGCAGATCATCACGCCAGTCCGCAGCAGGCTCAGGCGCTCGGCCTGATACCGATGGAGCAGGCGTGAAACGGGGCTCGGCCTGAATCTCTGGCGCGGAGGTTCGGGTTTGGACAGGTCGTAGCTCTTCATGAGCAGATGCAGGCACCGGCTTCGATGGCTGCAGGTCAGGTTCAATCGAAGGACGGTGATCAGAAAACAGAGGATCACCCTCGAGGGTGACCTTGCGGGCACCACCCCCGGGCAGTTCAGGGTTAAAACTTTCACCCTCCTCAGTGGGCAGATCAACAAAGTTTTTATCAATGTTCATCTTCAGACGGTTACGACCGCTTTGCATACGGCGCCAACCATCCAGGATTATCAGCAGAATGAGAATCACCCCACCGATAATCAGCCACTCCTTAAGACTGAGTTCCATGTGCCTAGCTTCGCCCCTGTACCTTTTATTATGTCGTTTCTACCCAACTATAAAAGAGCCGGTATTATTCGACAACTTTATCAATAACCAGCGTGACAGGCTCGTTTATTTCAGCCACGGTTACCGGGCCGATCAGACCATACAGATCGCCTTTCTGCTGCTGCGGCTGTCCTGAGGTCGAAATACGGGCCGAGAGTTCGACACCAGAAGCGGATGACAGGCGCTGCTGTGGCACCATCGCCATACTGTCGTCCAGAATCACTTCTGCAGGCAGATCCGCCACGGTCAGACGCACGGCTGCCAGCGGCATCCCCCCGCCTTCAGCGCGGGCAAAAACAAACACAATCTGATCCGGGTTCAGTCCCGCTTTCAGTTCTTCGCTGATCGATACATTCAGGGCCACCGAAACGTCAGCCAGTTCGGGGATTTCCGGAACCTCTTTACCCTGCGCCAGCAGGGCATCACGCGCACGGCGAACTCCACCACGCAGCGTCTCAGCAGTCTGGCCTTCAGCATTACGCAGTGCCTTTAACCAGTGCTCCAGCGCAAGCTCATAGTTCTCCTGCTCATAAGCATCAATCCCCAGCAATCCCAGCGCAGCAATTTCGAATGGCTCAATCGCCAGAGTTTTATCAATCTGGGTTCGTACTTGCGGGGTCATTTTGCTGTCAGCGGCAAAAAACAGCGCCTGGGCATACTGCCCCATCACGCTCGGGTACTGCGGAGCTTCTTCCGGCAGCAGGTCTAACACCTGTCGGAAGCCTTCAGCGGCCTGAGTAAAACGCCCCTGATTCATATAGGTCGTCGACAACAGGTACCAGCCTTCCGGGTTTTCGGGGTGCAGCTCAAGCTCTTTCTCCAACTGAGCAATCGCCTCTTCCAGTGTGGGCTGACGACCATTAAAAGGATCAGCCGGCTGTTGCAGAGATAATTCCAGATCCGCAGAGCGCCCCAGAACAGAATACAGGCCGATACCCGCTACAGGCACCAGCATTGCCAGAATCGTCACCGTGATCAGCACCTGTGAAGTAAGTGCAAGCTTACCTCCGGAGGTTGATTCACGTTTAACATCAACCAGCAGGTTCCGCTCCAGCTCGGTCTTCAGTGCAGCGAAATCTTCCTCTTCCAGATTGCCTGTGCTTTTTTCAAGTTCAAGCTCAGCCAGACGTTCCCGGAAGATCTCAATATTCTGCTGCTCACGGTCTTCACTCAATTCCAGACCTATCTGCCTGCGCGCACGCAAAAACGGCAGAAACACAAAAGCGATCGCGAGCATACTCAGCAGCGCGATCCCTATCCATAACTCAATCATTTAGATTCATCATCCTGCAAAATATCTTTTAAGCGCTGCTCTTCTGCGTCGGTCAGGTGGGTTTCCAGATCTTCACCACTTTCACTGACCCGCTTACGCCGGCGCGCCACCAGGATAATTACAACAATCCCGATCAGAGCCAGACCAAAAGGGCCATACCACAACAGGTAGGTCATCTGGTTTACCGGCGGACGATACAGTACAAATTCACCATAGCGCGCTACCATAAAATCAACGATTTCAGTGTTATCGTTACCCGCCTGCAGCATCCGGTAAACCTCACCGCGAAGATCCTCCGCAATCGGCGAATTCGAGTCCTGAAGATTCTGGTTCTGACACTTCGGACAGCGCAGCTCGAAGGTCAACTGACGGAAACGCTCCCGGGTTTCTTCATCTTTGAACTCATACGTATCAATCGCTGCCCATGCGCTCAGTGGCAAGCAGAACAAACAGATTAAAATCAGTTTCTTCATTGCATGCTCACCTGCTGACCTGACTTTAACTGATCCATGATGGTTTTCAGTTGCTGCCAGACCTTCTCATCCACGACACCGACATGCTTATAGCGAATAACCCCCGCCGCATCGATCACGTAGGTTTCCGGTGCTCCGTACACACCCAGATCGAGACCGAGGCCACCTTCCGGGTCAAAAACGTTCAGAGCGTAAGGGTCGTGATAATTCTGCAACCAGATCTTCGCTTTCTGCCGGTCATCCTTATAGTTAATACCGATGACCTTATAGCCTTCGGCTTTGATCTGGTTCAGTTGGGCATGCTCCTGCTTACAGGATGGACACCAGGTAGCCCAGACATTGACCAGAGCCGGCTCACCCGTCAAATCTGTTTCATTGAGTGTTTTTTCCTGATCGTACAGGGAGCTGAGTTCAAACTGAGGAAACGGTTTGTTCAGCAGCGCTGAGGGCAGTTCAGTCGGATCCAGCTGCAAACCACGCCAGAGAAAAATACCGATTCCGATAAAAACAAGCAGAGGAATAAATAATACTAAACGACGCACAATCTCTCTCCAGACCAATCAGGCAGCAGCCGCTGCCCGTTTTCCCTGTTTGCGGTAACGCGGATCAGTCGCTGCCAGCAGTCCGCCCAAAGTCATCAGCAGTCCACCCAGCCACAACCAGCGCACGAAGGGTTTATGCTGTACCCGCACCGCCCACGCACCACCTTCAAGTGGTTCACCCAGCGCCACATACAGATCACGGGTCAGACCCGGATCAATGGCGGCTTCAGTCATTACATTGCCACGGGCGGTATAGAGACGCTTCTCCGGATACAGTTCACCGTAGGCTTTACCGTCTTTCAACACCCGCAGACGGGCCTGATCCGAAACATAGTTAGGCCCCTCAACCTTGCGTGCACCGTCGAAGATAAACTCATATTGCTTGAAGCTCAGCTTATCCCCCGGCGCCATACGCAGATCACGCTCTTCGTTATACACCGTGACCAGCGTCATACCGACCACCGTTACGGCCACACCGATATGCGCCAGCACCATGGCGTAGTAGCTTCGGGAGAGTCCCGTAAGGCCGGCCAGTTTACTGCGCTTTTTCGCAATTTTATTCCAGATATCCCGAGCCGATACCAGCACAATCCAGAACACCAGTACCATGCCCATGCTGACAATCCAGTCAAACTCGCCGCCGTACAGCATCGGGAACGCCAGTGCCAGGCCCACCGAAAGTACCAGAGGCAAGAGCAACTGAGCACGCAGAAGTGAACCCTGCGTGGTACGCCAGCGTGAAACGATACCCAACCCCATAAAACCGACCATCACCGCCATAAGCGGCACAAACAGGGCATTGAAGTACGGCGGGCCTACAGAAATTTTGCCCATACCCAGCGCATCGATCAGCAGCGGGTAGAGCGTACCCAGCAGCACCATCATCGCCACCACTACCAGCAGGACGTTATTTCCCAGCAGGAAAGTCTCCCGGGAGATCAGGCTGAAACTGGATTCGCTTTTTACATGCGCTGCCTTGATCGCATACAGCAGTAATGAGCCGCCGATGGTAATCGCCAGCAGCGCCAGAATGAAGTAGCCACGTTCCGGGTCAGTCGCGAACGCATGCACCGAGGTCAATACACCGGAACGAACCAGGAAGGTGCCCAGCAGACTCAATGAGAAGGTAAAGATCGCCAGTAACACGGTCCAGCTCTTAAAAACTCCACGCTTTTCTGTCACTGCAAGGCTATGCACCAGTGCGGTACCCACCAGCCAGGGCATGAAGGAGGCGTTTTCAACCGGATCCCAGAACCACCAGCCGCCCCAGCCAAGCTCGTAGTAAGCCCACCAGCTCCCCAGAGCGATACCCAGCGTCAGAAAGGCCCAGGCGACAACAGTCCAGGGCCGGGACCAGCGGGCCCAGGCCGCATCAAGCCGGCCACTCAGCAGCGCGGCAATAGCAAAGGCAAAGGCCACCGAGAAACCAACATAACCCATATACAGCATCGGTGGATGCAGAATCAGACCGATATCCTGCAACAGCGGGTTAAGATCCCCCCCTTCCTGCGGGAAACGGGGTAAATGACGCTCAAACGGACTTGAGGTCAGCAGTGTAAAGAGAATAAAGCCCACACCGATGATGCCCATAACCGACAGAACCCGAGCCACAATATCCTGTGGCAGGTTGTCACTCTTGACCGCGACAGCCCAGGTCCAGCCACCAAGAATCACCACCCACAACAGCAGTGAACCTTCATGCCCACCCCAGATCGCACTGATCTTGTAGTGTATCGGCAGTGCTGTATTGGAGTTCGTGGCCACATAGACCACAGAAAAATCATCAGTGACAAAGGCGTAACCAAGGCAGATCAGACTGACCATCAGGAAAGCAAACATACCGGTAGCCAGAGGCCGGGCAAACGCCATCCACAGCGGATTATTGCTGTAAGTGCCTGCCAGCGGAATAACGGACAGCAGAGCGGAAAGGCAGAGCGCCAGAATAAGTGCGTACTGACCTAATTCAGGAATCATTTATTGTATACCTCAGCGGCCGGCTGGGGCATTTTTCCGGCCTTCTCCAGCGCTTCAGCCACTTCAGGTGGCATATAGTTTTCATCATGCTTAGCCAGCACTTCAGTTGCCTGCAGATGGTTATTCTCATCCAGCTTGCCCTGAGCAACGATTCCCTGCCCTTCACGGAACAGATCCGGCAGAATGCCGGTATAGTGCACGGTCATGGTGCTTTCGTAGTCGGTCAGATCAAACTGAACCCGGAGACTCTCCTGATCCCGCACGACACTGCCTTCCACTACCATACCTCCGGCGCGAATACGGGTATCCTGCGGTGCATCCCCTTTGGCGATGTCGGTCGGTGAGTAGAACAGATTAATATTCTGGCTCAATGCAAACATGGTCAGACCGACCGCTGCACCGACACCAAACACAATAAATAAAACAATAATCAGACGTTGTTTACGCTTGGGGTTCATGAAGACTTTTTCTCCCTCCGCAGGCGGCGTGCAAGGTCAGAGATGACTTTCTTTCTTTGCAGCACCGGGCTCACAATATTAAAAACAATAACAAGTAACGCGATGGCATAACTTAACCAGACATAGAGGCCGTGCCCCCCCATCGCAATAAAATCGGAAAAACTATCAAAACTCATATTCAGATTCCTCAGCGTTTTTCCAGTAACTCTCGAACCCAACTGGCACGACGTTCCCGGTAGAGAATTTCGTTACGGGTCCGCATCATCAGCGAGACGGAAAACAAACAGTAAAAACCGATCACCATCACCAGCAATGGCACCCACATCTCGGCAGGCATTGCCGGACGCTCAGTCAGTTTGAACGTTGCTGGCTGGTGTAACGTATTCCACCAGTCCACTGAATATTTAATAATCGGGATATTAACCAGACCCACCAGCGCCAGCACCGCTGAAGCACGGGCGGCGGTCGTCTCACTCTCAATCGCAGAGTTCAGTGCAATCACGCCCAGGTAGAGAAACAGCAGAATAAGCATCGAGGTGAGGCGCGCATCCCAGACCCACCAGGAACCCCAGGTCGGCTTACCCCAGATTGCCCCGGTAGCCAGAGCCAGTATCGCAACCGAGACCCCGATCGGGGCGCAGGCTTTGGCGACCATATCGGCCACTTTCATTTTCCAGATAAGACCGATAGCACCGGCGATGGCCATCAACATGTAGCAGGATTGCGCCAGAATAGCGGAAGGGACGTGGATATAGATGATACGAAAACTATTACCCTGCTGATAATCGGCCGGAGCAAAGGCCAGCGCCCAGACCGTACCCGCAACAAGAAACAGCAGCGCTGCAACGACAAAGCCCGGCAGCAGCTTGCCCATGATTTCATAAGACCAACGCGGTGAAGCCAGTTGATAAAACCAGCGCGGCATCCATTTTTTCTTATCACTCATAACAACCTAACTTATCCGCTTACCGAAATTCTTAATGCAGCCCCGATCGCCAGGGGCGCCATAACCATACCCAACGCCAGCATTGCGCCCAGCAAAGCAAAAAAACCAGCCAGTGGCAGCCCGGTTACTGCTGCCTGTACGGCAGCGGTACCGAAAATCAGCACCGGAATATACAGCGGGAGTACCAGCAGCGAAATAAGCACACCACCTTTTCGCAATCCCACCGTGAGTGCCGCACCTATCGCACCGATCAGGCTCAGAGTGGGCGTACCCAGCAACAGACTGAGCATCAGCCCGCCCATTCCCTCAGAGGGAAGAAACAACATCACCCCCAGAAGCGGGGCCAGCAACGTCAGTGGCAGGCCACTCATCATCCAGTGTGCCACGACCTTGGCCAGAACAATCACAAAAAGAGGCTGCGGACTGAGCAGGGTTTGCTCCAGCGTGCCATCCTCAAAATCTGAACGAAACAGGCTGTCCATCGACAGCAGCGTGGCCAGCAACGCAGCCACCCAGACCACGCCGGGAGCAACCTCAGCCAGAAAATCGGGTTCCGGACTGACCCCCAGAGGAAACAGGGTCGCAACCATCAGGAAAAAGATCAGCGGGTTAAACAGATCACTCTTTTTCCTGTAGGCCAGCATCAGATCACGCTTAAGCACGGCCCAGAATAAACCCTGTGCAGAGCTTTCAGGCTGATTTGACTGTTCATTTGTCACTGTCTGATCCATTAAGTTCCCGCCAGTTCATCAAGATTAATCCGACGGATATGATCGCCGACAGCCAGTTCATGGTGGGTGGTCAGGACAACACTGCCGCCACGACGGGCATGCTCCAGAATCAGTTGCTCTTTCTCAGCCACGCCCTTCTTATCAATGGCGGTAAACGGCTCGTCAAGAATCCAGAATCGGGCTTTGCTCAGATAGAGTCGAGCCAGACTGACACGGCGGTTCTGGCCCGCGGACAGGGTATGACAGGGAACATCCTCATAGCCTTTGAGGCCTACCCGCTGCAACGCATTGGCAATCGCCTCGCGTTCCATACCCGGGTGCATCGCTGCATACCAGTTGAGATTTTCTTCCGGAGTCAGAACCGCTTTCACACCCGGATGGTGACCAAAATAGAGCAGGTCACGCTGAAACTGTTCACGCACATCCGCAATCGGTTCACCCTGCCAGAAGATATCGCCTTCGTAGTTACTGGAGAGACCGCTGAGAATTCTTAACAGGGTGGTTTTGCCGCTGCCATTCTGGCCTTCAATCTGAATCACCTCACCCGGCTCAACAGAAAAGCAGAGATGCTCAAACAGGACACGCTCGTCACGTTCGCAAAAAAGATCTTCTACCTGTAACAGCGCTGTACTCAAACCGCCCCCGAAGCACATTTTTATATCACCCTTCACCTTATTGCGCAGGCCGAAGAGTTAAATATCAGTGCCTTAAACTATACTTTTAGCCGGATCTGCCGATAACCAGAGAACCTGTGAATAAGACCTGTCAGTGCTCTGTAAGCCTTGAAATCTGTAGTCACAAGGCTTGTTCTCAGGTTCCAAAGGCGGTGATTATATACGATTATCCAATAGCGCTGCACTGTTGAGTTACTTTCCAAAAGGCTGATTAGCGTCCTCATTTAGCACAACAGTCACGCCGAATTGATACAGATCATCACAACACCGCTCAACGCTGCGCTACCGAGGTTACCACGTGCTACCACAACTCCCGGCCATTCCGCTGCAAAGCACCAGCAACAGCAGCGATTCGACCCAGAACCTGAACCGGCTGCTTCCCGTCGGACAGAATGTCAGCGCCACGGTGGTCGCCGTCAGCCGTGATCAGATTCAGCCTGAGATCTTTCGCCTCAAGCTTGAGGTTAATAACCGGCTGATTCAGATGGGCGTATTTCAGGCACTGCCGGTAGGACAGAAGATCAATGTTAACCGCCAGAGTGATGGCCAGATCCAGATTCAGGTCAATCCCCAACCCACCACTGCCGGCAGCAGTAACCGTACCGAAGGGGCTAACAACACCCCGCTGCCACAGCCCCCGGCTCAACCCGCCAGCTCAGGCAGCACGGAAAGAAATCGCCCCAATCTGCAACTCAGCCTGCCAGCCGGCAACAGTGCCAGCAGCGCAGAAAAATTACCTCTGGAGCAACGGATTCAGGCAGCTGTGATCAGCAGCCGGCCGGTTTACCCACCCCAGACCGGTAACAGCAACGCCGCCCCTGCATCCAGCCCGGCTCCGGCGGCATCGACAGCCCCCACTGTAACGACAACGCCTGTAACGACAACCAACACTGCAGCAGCGCAACTTCAGCCATCGGCACCGCCTACGCCTCCACCGCCAGCAAGCGGCAGCGCAAACAGCAATCCGGCCCCTGCTCAAGCCAGCAACCCGGGTATTCAGAGCAGCACTCCACCCCAGCCTCAGCCCGCTCCACCTGCAGCCACGACAGCCAACAGCCCAGCATCTTCTGGCGCATCGATTCCGGCACAGCCGGCAAACACAGCAGCTAACCCACCACCCGCTAACAACCCGGCTATCGCTTCAGCGACGACAAACAACAGAACAGAAGCCGCCCAGAACCCGATAAACACTGCGCCGCCTAAAGTGGCACCAACCCCCACAGACAATAGCCGTGCTGCGGGTCAGAGCGCCACTGCTGAACGTCTGCCCACCCCGCCCGGTACACTGCCAAGCCATCACCGGATCAGCCTGGCCCTGCCTGATGGCAGCAAGGTTGAACTAAACTCTCCACGCCCGTTGCCACAGGGAACTCAGGTGCAACTGCTGCGCAGTAACGATCAGACCGTTCAGGTAGTACGCATGCAGGAGCCGCCCTTATCTCCGGCCAGCGCTCTGGATAAGCCCGGCGTACAGGAGATCATGCGCAATGCCCTGCCGAACCAGATTCCGGCGGGTAATGCCTTCAATCAACTGGCCCAGATCGCTGGCACGGATACCGCTCAGGCCACCCAAATAGGCAGCGTTGTACGCTCCATGCTGCAACTGTTTGGCGTATCTCCCGGCAGTCAGGAAGCGCCACAACAGATTCGCCAGAACGTTGAGTTGGGTGGTTTGCAAACCGAACGCAGCCTGAGTCAGAACCTGCGATCTAATACCCTCGATATGAAAAGCCAACTGCAGCAACTGCAACAGCTTGCAGACAAATTACCTGAGGAGCAAAAGGAGCGTTTCGAGCAGATTCTTCGCGGCATTCATTCCCGGGTTACCAGCCAGCAGATCGGTTCGCTACAGCAATGGCGCGAACAACCCGACGGGAGTTTTGAACGTGTGCTTCAGTTTGACCTGCCAATCAAACAGGGGGAACACTGGGAGAATCTGGAACTGCGACTAAGCCGTGAAGGTGGCGCCAATGCCGCGGGGGAGATTGTATCTGTCTGGCGTGTAAGGCTGCATTTTGATCTGGAAGAACAGGGCGGCGTCGATGCAGAGATCCGACTGACGGACGGCCATGAGATCAGCACGCTGTTCTGGTGTGAACAACCGGAAACGGCTGATAAACTCAGACAACGCTCTGAGGAATTCTCTGAACGGCTACGCCAGTGTGGCTTCAATAATACCGAGGTTAGCTGGCATCAGGGCAACGCACCGGAACAGAAACAGGTAATTCAGAAACAACTGGTTGATCTGCACACATGAAATTTTCCCGCCCCGATGACAGTGACGAACAGCGGCAGAAAGCCATCGCCCTGAAATATGATCAGGCGATGGGTCGCGCGCCCCTTATCGTGGCCAAGGGCATGGGTGAGATCGCCGAGCAGATCATCAGTCTGGCCGAGGAACATGGCGTTCACATTCACGAAAGCCCGGAACTGGTGGAGGTATTAATTCGTCTGGAACTGGGCGATGAGATTCCGGAATCATTGTACCGGGCGATCGCTGAAGTGATCGCGTTTGCCTTCAGTCTGAAGAATGATCCCCAGTCACTGGTTCAGGAAGCCCTCAAGAACAGCCAGCGCTGAGATTTTCCTGTTTACGGGTAAAGGAGTTCGGTTACCGCGCGCGCGAGGCACCGACAAGAAACCTTTTCGGCGCGTTACAAAGTATGTTTGCGGCAGAAGCCAGCTAGCGATCGCTGCCCAGAGACTGATGAGGCGCATGCAGCTCTTTATGCAGCAGCGCCATCAGCTCAGCTTCAGGCCGGCCGATCCCGCAATTCTGCACCAGATCGTCCACATCCGCGCCCATCTCCATCAGACGGGTAGCCTGATTATAAGCCAGTGCACTCGGATCACGGTTCTCCAGCTCGAGCTGTTTGTCTGCGGTCAGATTCAGTTTCTGCTCAACCTCAATCAGACGACGCCCCATGCCGATAGAGCTGTTAGTCATGGCCTGAATCTCATTACGCAATACATTGATCAGGGCCTGATGACGACGCTCATGCTGGCGTAAACGGCGAAACAGGACAAAACAGGCCACTGAAGCGCCCAGCGCCAATAAAAGTAAAAGCAAAGTAATCCAGGTTGCTGCCATGCTCGGTCCTAATTCGTGCTCAATCAGAAAGCCTGATCAAACTGTTTCATCAGCTCAGGGATATCCAGAATTGCGCATCGCTCTTCCATGTATGTACCCCGCAGCCATTTTCGAGGGTTATTACTGCCGGCCCAGGAGACTTTATCCGCCGGTATACGAACCGATTTGACCAGCTCATCACAAGCCAGGGCCCAATGCCGTCCCTGCAAAATAATTAACTCATCGTAACGAGCCAGCTCCGGCTTATAACGCTCAGGAATCAGCCACAGTGCCGTATCGATCACATTAGTTTCTGAGGTCATACCGCCAAAACGCCCCAGACACCAGTCATGGGCCGCATCCAGCGTCAGTGAAACTGAACTCAGGTGAACCGCGCCTTCAACATAATCGAACGGAATCGCGAGATTAAGGCCGTGCATACGGATCAGCACGCAGTTGATCTCACGACCGGCCATATCCGGTGATAGATTTTCTGCTACAGCCTCTTCAGGCTCAGCTTGTGCCGCCAGTTCCGGCTCTGGCTCTGGCTCTGGCTCTGGCTCTGGCTCTGGCTCTGGCTCTGGCTCTGGCTCTGGCTCTGGCTCTGGCTCTGGCTCTGGCTCTGGCTCTGGCTCTGGCTCTGGCTCTGGCTCTGGCTCTGGCTCTGGCTCTGGCTCTGGCTCTGGCTCTGGCTCTGGCTCTACAGCAGCATATTGATCTGCCGCCTCAATACCAGCGCTATTTTCAGAAATTTCGGCGTCGGGTTCAGCACCCTCTTCCACGGCCAATTGCTGCTTAATCGCAGCGATTTCTGTCTCGGTATCGATACCGGCATCCGGATCAGACAGCAGAGATTCCAGATAATCAAATACCAGCTTCTGAACGCCGTGAACCTCTTCTGTACCGTTCTGCTGTGGATTCTTATCGGACTTGGTCATAGAACCTCCTGCTTCTGACGTTCAAGCAGAGACCGCAGCAGCCGGGCGTAAGAGTGAACCCCCCGGCTACCGGAGTCCATCACAGAGGGGACAAGCCCCTGAATACTGGCATTACGGAATTTGGTATCAACCGGAATCACAGCGTTTGAAATCTCATTCGGATAGTTATGATGCAGCTCACGCAGACTGCTCACGGAGGCCTGCGTTCTGCGATCATAAAAAGTAGGGATAATGGTAAAACTGAGTTTTTTACTACGCGCCCGGTTAATCATATTGATCGTGCGAATCATCCGTTCAAGGCCTTTGAGGGCCAGAAACTCGGTCTGAACCGGTACCAGCAGATGCTGACAGGCAGCCAGTGCATTAACCATCAGAACGCCGAGCACCGGCGGACTGTCGATCAGCACATAGTCATAGCGATCCCGAACATGTGCCAGGGCTTTCGCTATCTGTAAGCCCATCCCTTCTGCACCAACCGCTTTACGCTCCAGCGTCGCCATAGCCGTAGAGGCCGGAATCAGTTCAATGCGGCCATGACTGGTCTTCAGCAACAGATCAGTAACATCCTCTTTATGCACCTTGCTGCTACCCTGAAACAGGTTATAAACGCTGTCTTCCAGCTCGTCAGGATCGTAGCCGAAGTAACTGGTCAGCGAGCCGTGCGGGTCGAGATCGACCAGCAACACCCGATAACCAACCTCAGCCAGCAGACCTGCGATCGTCACTACGGTTGTTGTTTTGCCGACACCACCTTTCTGGTTGGCAACAGACCATACATGCATTTATCTATCTTCCTGTTGTAACAATTCAGGTTCCGGACGTCTGAATAATACACCACCGTCACCGGTTTCGACCTGTTCAATCACCGGCAACGCCTCCTCTTCGGGCGAAGCGAGCACCGTTGACACTGCATCAGCACTGACCTGCTGGCTACCGAATGAAGAAACGGCCCGGCGTACTTTTTCATCACGGGAAACCACAATCAGCACCCTGCGGTTAAGGCGCTGTCCCGCTTCAGTCCGGTTACTGTAAGCCGGCTGATATTCACCATAGCCTACTGCAGCCATCCTTTCCGGTTGTACACCAAACTGTGCCAGCAAACGTACTACCGTCGCCGCCCGGGCAGCGGAGAGCTCCCAGTTTGACGGATACACCGAATTGGAGATCTGCTGGTTATCGGTAAAACCCTCTACATGGATCGGGTTCTTCGTCTCTTTAAGGATCAGCGCAATCTGTTCAAGCAGCTCGTCAGCCAGGACATTAGGTACCGCACCACCGGAATCAAACAGCCGGGTGGCGCGCAACTCAATGGTAAACCAGAGGTCATTACCGGTCACTCTGATCTGCCCGTCGGATATCAGCTTCGAAAAACCCACCTCAAACGCCTGTTGCAAGGCGCGGAGTGCATCCGTTTCTGCCTGATCCGGCGGTGCTATTTTAACTTCCGGGGCATCCTCATCAGCCACCCCGCCACGGAAAATACCGGCACCTGACTTACTGCGCCCCAGCCCGTCACCATCGACTGAATCTGCGCTCGGATCGCCACCTACAAACACCCCGGACAACGCCTCAGCCAGGTGTTTGTATTTTTCTTCGTTCACCGAAGAGATCGCATACATCACCACAAAAAAAGCAAACAGCAGGGTGATAAAGTCAGCGTAGGAGATCACCCAACGATCATTGCGGATACTCTCTTCAACCTGCCGACGTCTGGGCATAACGCTACCTCAGATAGCCCTGCAGCCGCTGCTGAATGGCTTTGGGATTCTGACCTTCTGCAATAAACATCAGCCCTTCCAGAACCATCTCCTGATACTGGTATCGCAGCAGCACCAGATTTTTAATCTTGTTGGCTACCGGAATCAGAAACAGGTTGGCAATGCCGATACCGTAAATAGTAGCAACAAAGGCCGTGGCAATGCCGGCACTCAGCCCATTGGGATCAGTCAGGTTACTCATCACGTGGATCAACCCCAGCACGGCACCGATAATCCCCAGCGTCGGAGCATAACCACCCATACTTTCTATTACTTTCGCGGCCTGAAGGTCTCTCTGCTCTACCGTGATCAGCTCAACCTCCAGCGAACTGCGGATCACCTCAGGCCCTTTTCCATCTGCCAACAGCAGCAAGCCCGCTTTGACAAAGGGATCGGATTCTTTCTCTGCTTCTTTTTCCAGTGCCAGCAGCCCTTTACGGCGGGCCACAACACACCATTTGACGATTCTGTCGATACGCCCGGCGAGATCCTGTTTATTACTACCGAACGCCCAACCTAACAGCTTTACCGCCCGCGCTACATCCTGAGCCGGAGACTGGATAATCGCTGCTGCCAGCGTCCCCCCGATCACAATCGCCGCAGCCGGCAGGTTCAGTAACTCGGCAAACTGACCACCTTCGAGATAGTTCCCCCCCAATACCGCAGCCAGCGCCAGTATCACACCCAGAATTGCAGTGATATCCATATCCGCTACCTTTTATTGCTGAGGATTGGGCCGAACTCGGTCAGGTCGAGGATCTCATTTGCAAGCCCCGCATTGACCACTGCCTGCGGCATACCATAGATGGTGCAACTCTCTTTATTCTGCGCCCACACAGTCGCTCCCTGCTGACGTAGCAGCCTGGCACCGTCACAACCGTCGGCGCCCATCCCGGTAAGAATGATCGCTAACACTTTGCTTGCATAGGATTTAGCTGCGGAGGCATAGGTCACATCAACGCTGGGTTTATAGGTCAGACGCTCATCCCCCGGCATAATGCGTATCACATCTTTATTCCGCGGATCGATAATCATCTGATGACCACCCGGCGCCAGCAGTGCGCGCCCCGGCATCAGCCGATCGCCATCTTCCGCCTCTTTAACCGCAATATTGCACTGCTGATCCAGCCGGCTGGCAAACACCGAAGTAAATGTCTTAGGCATATGCTGCACCAGCAGAATCGGATGGGGAAAGTTGGCGGGCAACTGAGTCAGTATCTGCTGCAGCGCAGCCGGGCCACCAGTGGAGGAACCGATCACCACCAGCTTACAGTCGGCCGGTATTGATTTCCGTGACACTGGTCGGCGCGGTGCAATACCCGTCGCCGGGGTGGCGCTACGCTCCTGCAAACGACTGCCCGCAGGTTCAGTTCGCTGCCCTGATGGACGGGCGGCAGGTGCAGGGGTTCGCGCCGGGCGTGATGTCGCCGTTGACGACGCCGGAGAACGACTGGCGCTGTCCGGACGAAAAACCATCGACGTGCCACCACTGCTTTTACCGGCAGAAGAAATAAACGAGCTACGCTGCCGGGCATGTCGGGAACGCCCCAGCTCGACTACTTTATCGCGAAGTTGTTTTTCCAGTGACGATGAGTGCTCCATCCAGGCGCGCATATCTTTGGAGAGATAGTCCAGCGCCCCCGCTTCCAGTGCCTGCAGTGTTACCTGAGCACCTTCGTGGGTGAGAGAGGACAGCATCAGAATATTGGTCGGGCATTCCCGCATAATCACCCGGACAGCTTCGATGCCGTTCATCTGAGGCATCTCCACATCCATGGTAATCAGGTCGGGCTTAAGCTTCTTTGCCTGCTCAACCCCTTCCCGCCCGTTCTGGGCAGAGCCGACAACCTCTATCCGGCTGTCGCCTGCCAGAAGATCAGTGATCCGGTGACGAAAGAAACCTGAATCATCAACAATCAGAACCCTAACCGGCATAAATCATGATCCCCTCACCTGCCTCAGGATGCGTAATGCTTCAACAGATTCGGGATATCGATAATCAATGCGATACGGCCATCGCCCGTAATTGTTGCACCGGACAGACCCGGCGTACCGTGCAGAATAGTACCCAGAGGCTTGATCACAACCTCTTCCTGACCCACCAGTTGATCCACCACAAAGCCAACGCGCTGGGTGCCAACCGTTACGATCACAACGTGTCCCTGCTCCGGCAGATCCGCACCCTGCTGACCATCGATCAGCCAGCGTTTCAGGTGGAACAGTGGCAATGCCTGATCCCGTACGATAATCACCTGCTGACCATCTACGATGTTGGTTTTGGTCAGATCCAGATTAAAGATTTCGTTTACATTCACCAGCGGCAACGCAAACGCCTGATCTTCCAGAATAACCATCAGCGTAGGCATGATCGCCAGTGTCAGAGGCACCTGGATCGCAATCCGTGAACCCTGACCGACCACAGAGTCGATATTCAGCGTACCATTGAGCTGAGTAATTTTGGTTTTCACCACATCCATGCCAACACCACGGCCGGACACGTCGGAGATCTCTTTCTTGGTTGAGAAACCGGCAGCAAAAATCAGGTTGAAGCATTCCTGTTCTGTCAGGCGTCGGGCAGCTTCGGCATCCATCATGCCACGCTCAATGGCCAGATTACGCAGTTTTTCCGCGTCCATACCGGCACCATCATCCTGAATGACCAGCAGGATATGATCCCCTTCCTGCTCAGCGGACAACAGCACATGACCTTCACGGGGCTTACCCGCCGCTTCACGGGCATCAGGGGCTTCAATACCGTGATCCACCGCATTTCGCACAAGGTGAATCAACGGGTCAGCGAGCGCCTCAACCAGGTTTTTATCCAGATCGGTCTCTTCACCGCGCAGTTCCAGACGAATCTCTTTCTTCAGATTTCGGGACAGGTCACGAATCAGGCGCGGAAAACGACCAAAGACTTTTTTCACCGGCTGCATACGGGTTTTCATCACCGACATCTGCAGATCGGCGGTTACCATATCCAGCGTGCCCAGTGCCTTGGCCATCTCTTCATCTTCGCGGGTGACCCCCAGACGCACAAGACGGTTACGCACCAGTACCAGCTCACCGACCATGTTCATGATCTTATCGAGCAGACGGGTATCAACCCTGACATTGCTCTCAGCCTGAGGCTTGGCTTGCTGATGTGCGGCTTTAACTGCTGCAGCGGTCGCCTGCTCGGAAACAACTTCCGCTGCGGCCGCAGGGGCCGGTGCTGGCGCTACTGGAGCCGGCGCAGGTGCTGCGGCGACCGGTGCCGGCGCAGGTGCAGCCACGGGTGCCGCCGGAGCGGGAGCAGAAGGCGCACCGAACGCCCCTTTACCCTGAGCCTGAAGCTCATCCAGCAGGGCTTCGAATTCATCTTCTGTGATCAGATCCTGACCGCCAGCGGCAGCCGCGGCAGGTTCAGGTTCTGCAGGCGCCTGATTTTCATTGCCCGGCCCTTTACCAGGGCCGTGCAGCTCATCGAGCAGCGATTCAAATTCATCTTCCGTAATCAGGTCATCACCGGCTTCGGCCGCAGGCACGTCAGCACCCGCCGAATCCTCCATATCACCGAGCAACAGGTCGAATTCATCATGGCTCTTATCGGCAGCAGGAGCCGCCTGAGGTGGCGCTGCCGGAGCAGGTGCGGGCGCTACAGGCTGTGCAGCCGGCACATTACCTGTTGAAAAGTTAATCAGCGCCTGAATCAGTTCCGGATCAGCGTTATCCGGCTCGACACCACTGCGTACCGCATCAAACATCACGTTGACGGTATCCAGAGCCTGCAATACGACATCCATCAGCTCAGGTGTAACCGTAATTTCCCGGTTACGCAGCATATCAAAGAGGTTTTCCGCCTTGTGGCAGCAATCCACCATCGGATCAAGCTGCAGGAATCCCGCGCCGCCTTTTACCGTGTGGAAGCCGCGGAAAATTGCATTGAGCAGATCGCTGTCATCCGGACGCTGCTCCAGATCAACCAGCTGTTCGGATAATTGCTCAAGAATCTCTCCTGCCTCGACAAGAAAGTCCTCAAGAATCTCCTGATCCACATCCAAACTCATATGGCGCTCCTCTTAAAAACCCAGACTGGATAGCAGGTCATCAACTTCGTCCTGACTGCTGACCACGTCAGCCGCCTCCTTATTGACCTGAGGACCCTCAGCCTGAATAGGATTCTTTTTATTGGCCTGTTTTTCTTCTTCATCTGCTTCCAGCACTTCAATGCCAGACAACCGTTCGACCTTGGCAGCCATCTCCATCAGGCTGACCAGGTGAGTCTCGACATTGGTAACCAGATTAATTACCCGGCGGATCAATTGCCCGGTAATGTCCTGATAGCTCTGTGACACGACGATATCGGTCAACTCGGTACGCAGGGTAGCAATGGTGTTTTCGGATTCTTCTTTCAACGCACAGGTCCGGTCAAACACCCCGGCCAGGGTTGAGTGTTCTTTCTCCAACTGCCCCACCAGAAGCAGCAGGTCTTTAAAGCGTTCGCTCTGGACATCAAGGTTGTCCACCAGAGTCAGGGCCTTATCCACCCTGTCCATGGTTTCATGCGCATTTTTTTCAGTAACTTCGATGACGTAGTTCAGACGGTCAGCAGCATCCGTATGATCGGGGACAGACTCATCTCCCACATCAAGGCTGCTACCCAACTCATGGGAGAAGGCTTTGATCGCCTCATGCAGCCCCCTGGTCAGGTGGCCTACTTCACTGAAGAAGGTTTTGTGGCGGAATTCGTGCAGATCCTGAATGATGTCCATTGCATCAGACAGATTGCCCTCGTTGAGCACAGAAACCAATTCCTGAGCCTTCAACTGCAATTCCATTTCGAAGTGTCCCAACCCTTTGCCTGTTCCTGAAATCATTACTACCGACCTTATTCTTTAACCCAGGCGCTCGAAAATTTTGTCAATTTTCTCTTTCAAGACAGCCGCGGTGAACGGTTTGACTACATAGCCATTAACCCCGGCCTGCGCAGCGGCGATAATCTGCTCTTTCTTCGCCTCAGCCGTAACCATAAGTACCGGCATATGCGCCAGATTCGGATCGGAACGCACCTCTTTCAAAAGGTCGATACCGGTCATGCCCGGCATATTCCAGTCAGTAACCAGAAAATCGATACCCCCCTGTTTGAGGATAGGCAATGCGGTCTGGCCGTCATCTGCTTCCTCAACATTGGTCATACCCAGATCGCGCAACAAATTTTTGATTATGCGTCTCATGGTGGAGAAATCATCCACTACAAGAATTTTCATGTCTTTATTCAAGACGACCTCCCGTTAGAACTACGCAACTCATTGAGTCTACACCTAATTACCGCAATTACGTTGAGTCGGGTCAACCCTTTTTTTACTGCCAGTCACTTAGCCTTGATCTCAATCGCAAAGCCGCCTGGCTGTGAATCTGACTAACACGAGATTCACTCACCCCTAATATCTGGCCTATCTCTTTCAGGTTGAGCTCTTCATCATAATAGAGCGCAAGCACCAACTTTTCTCTTTCCGGTAAATTATTTATAGCCGTACTTAGCGCTTTTAAAAACGCTTCACGCTCAAAATTCTGATTTGGCCCCGGGTCATCATTAGCAAATGATTCACCGGGCCCCTCATCCTGAGGACTGATTAACTCTTCAAAACTGAACAGCCGGCTATCCAGAGAATCGCGCAGCAGATTATGATATTCATCGACGCTGATCCCCATCTCTCTGGCGACTTCAGCATCCGATGCATCTCTGCCAGTTCGCCCTTCAACCTGTTGAATGGCTTCGGTGACACGTCGGCTGTTGCGATGCACAGAACGGGGAGTCCAATCCCCCCGGCGCACCTCATCAATGATGGAACCACGAATGCGGATCCCTGCATAAGTTTCAAAACTGGCCCCTTTGGAAGCGTCGTACTTTCCGGCGGCTTCCAGCAGACCAATCATTCCGGCCTGTATGAGATCATCCAGCAATACCGTTGCCGGCAAACGAGCCAGCAGATGATGGGCAATGCGTTTAACCAGAGGCGCATACTGCTCGATCAGCTCTTCACTCGACTGTAATTGCAGCTGGTTGTACATACTGCCTCTATTTAATCTGTTGAACTCACTCCCTGAACGAGCCGTTCAACAAAAAACTCCAAATGACCACGGGGCACGGACTGGACCGGCCATCCGTTTACTTTATTCGCTAACTGACGATATGCCAAGGAGACTTTGCTCTTTGGAAACGCTTTTAAAACAGCTACTTGACGCTGAACGGCTTTACGAACGTTTTCATCATAAGGGATTGACCCTACATATTGAAGTGTTACATCCAGAAACCTGTCTGTCACGGTCAGCAGCTTACCAAACATGTTACGACCTTCCTGTTCACTGCGAACCATATTCGCAAGAACCCGGAAACGGGTCATCTTATAATCTCTGTTTAGCAGTTTTATTAAAGCATATGCGTCGGTAATTGAGGTGGGTTCGTCACAAACAACCACCAGAACTTCCTGCGCAGCTTTCACAAAACTGACTACAGATTCGGAAATACCGGCCGCCGTATCAATGATCAGAACATCAATATCATCAGCAACCTGATTGAAAGCATGGATCAATTCAGCATGTTCATGTGCAGAGAGCGAGGTCATCTCCTGAGTACCGGAAGACGCCGGGACAATGCTCAGGTAATCATCAACCTCCAGCAGAATATCCTTTAATCCGCAGTCACCATTGAGCACATCTGCGATGGTTCGCTTCGGCCGCAGCCCCAGCATTACATCGACGTTGGCCAGCCCCAGATCGGCATCCATCAGTATGGAGCGCTGCCCCAGATCCCCCAGCGCCAGCGCCAGATTAACCGAGACATTGGTTTTACCTACCCCACCCTTACCGCCGGTCACGGCGATGACTTTAACGGGTTTATGCTGATTCATATCTTTTCCTGCTCTCAACCCGTTTTATAGGCAGACCCAAGGGCGGACATTTTTTTCTCGGCTTCGATCGCCCGCTGAGCGGTAATTACCGCACGGCTTACCAGCTCATGCTGTCGAGCCACTTCAATGTCATCCGGTATACGCTGCCCGTCTGTGACATAGGTCACCGGCAGGCGCTTTTCAATAATCAACGACAGTGCCTCACCGAGACTGCCCGATTCATCCATCTTACTCAAAACACAGCCATTCAGACCTAATGTCTGATAAGCATTAAACGCCTGTTCAACCACACGGCGCTGACTACTGCAGGAAACAACCAGCAATTTTTTCAGCCGCAGAGTGACGCCTTCAAGCATCTGCAACTGCGCCTCGCTGTGAGGCTCCTGAGCATTCAGCCCCGCAGTATCAATCAGCACCAGACGACGATTTTTCAGACTGTGCAACACTTCGTCGAGGCTGTTGTTTTCATCCACCACCCGGACAGGCACGTCAAGAATCCGACCAAAGGTGCGCAATTGCTCATGCGCGGCAATACGGTAAGTATCGGTTGTCACCAGCGCCAGACTGGAACTGCCGTACTTCAGCACATAACGTGCTGCCAGCTTACCAATAGTGGTGGTTTTACCGACCCCGGTCGGCCCCACAAATGCGATCATGCCACCGCGTTCGATAAAATCATCACCCAGCACGGGGATTGAATCCGACAACCGCGCCAGCGCATGTTTCCAGGCCTTATCCGGTGCCAGACCACCCTCCATACTGGATATCAAATGCGATGAGAGACGCTCACTGACACCCAGCAATTCAAGCTTACGCTGCAGAGGCGGTTTCTCCGGAGCAGCCACGGGCGCAGATCGTTGTGCCAGCACCTGCTGATTCAGCAGGTTTTTTAACTGGGCGATCTCGTCCTGCATCGATTTGATAAGCTGATCGTCCGGCCCGGCCACTTCAGCCGAGGAAGCCAGTAATTCATCTTCAAGATTAACGCCCAACGGGGCGTCATCCAGAGCCGAGCCCTGCATAAAGTTGCGGTGCGCCATATCCGCTTTGGCCTTCTGCCGGTCTTTCAGCGACTGCAGAATACTGCGCAGATCATCGTCATCCTGCTCAATCTGGCGATTAACATGACCCGGCTGTTTCAGCTCCTGCCCCTGCTGCTGGGCCTCCGCAATCTGCATACGGGCCTTTTGCAGCTCACTCGCCAGCGCTGAGCCCTGACCGCCGGTCAGGGTGTCGATCTGCTCCTGCCGCCGCTGCTGCGGGGTGGGCGTAGTTGCCTGCCGTGAGAACTCCTGCTGAGCAGCTTCATAATCATTTTCATGCGCTGCAACCACCTCAACCCCACCGGCAACCCGGTGATTGGAGACAATGACAGCGTCCGGCCCGATCTCATCCCTGACCCTTCGCATAGCCTGGCGCATATCTGGCGCAAAAAAACGTTTTACTTTCATATCAGTTCCTTATCGGCCACCAACTGCAGGGCTGTAATGAATTGATCATCCATTCTCACCCCCTACGGTTGCCACTATGGTGACCTTTTTATTTTCAGGAATTTCCTGATAAGAGAGCACATTAATCTGATGCTCACCATAACGTACAAATTTGGCCATCAATGGCCTTACCGGAGCCGCCACCAGCAATACCGATGGTCGGCCCATCATCTCCTGCTGGGTCGCAGACTCTGACAGGGAGGCCTGCAGACGTTCAGCCATCCCCGGCTCCAGCACCAGACCATTATCCTGCCCCTGCTGCACAGAGTTCAGCAGCAACTGCTCCAGTTGCGGTGCCAGAGTAATGACCGGCAACTCCGCCTCAGAGCCATTGATATTCTGAACAATCAGACGTGACAACGACACTCTCACCGCAGCCGTCAGCGCCAGCGGATCCTGCGTCCGGTTGACTGCGTCGGCCAGGGATTCGGCGATCGTTCTGAAATCTTTCAGCGGTACCTGTTCCATCAGCAGGTTCTGCAGCACTTTAAGCAGAATACTGAAAGAAAGCTTGGCTGGCACCAGTTCATCCACCAGTTTCGGCGAAGTTTTCGACAACATATCAAGCAGTTGCTGTACTTCCTCATGGCCCAGCAGCTCGTGGGCATGCAACTGCAACAACTGATTCATATGGGTCGCCACTACAGTGGAGGCATCTACCACGGTATAACCCAGCGACTGCGCCTGCTCTTTCTGAGACTGCTCAATCCAGATCGCATCCAGACCAAACGCCGGGTCTTTCACCTCAACACCCTGCAGCTTACCGAATACCTGACCGGGATTAATCGCCAGCTCCCGGTCCGGGTACACCTCAGACTCACCAACAACCACACCCATCAGCGTAATGCGGTAGGCGCCGGGCAACAGATCCAGATTGTCACGAATATGCACCGAGGGCACCAGAAAACCCAGATCCTGTGAAAGCTTCTTACGTACCCCTTTGATCCGGCTCAACAACTGGCCACCCTGCATCTTGTCTACCATCGGAATCAGACGATAGCCAACTTCAAGGCCCACCATATCCACAGGCATCACATCATCCCAGTCCAGCTCACGCTTCTCGGACTCTTCTTCCTGCGGCATCTCAGCCTGTTCCAGTGCCTCAGCTTCTTCCCGCTCTTTGTTTCTGACCTGTTGCTTGAAGATCCACCAGGCACCTGCACCTGCCAGCAGAGCCAGAGACAGGAAGGCGAAATGCGGCATACCGGGGATAACCCCCATCACAGTCAGAATAGCTGCCGCCACCGCCAGTGCTTTTGGCGAACCAAACATCTGGCTGACAACCTGACGCCCCATGTCATGAGACACATTCTGTCGCGTCACCATAATAGCCGCTGCAGTAGACAGCAGCAGAGAAGGAATCTGCGCCACCAGACCATCACCAATGGTCAGCAGGGAGTAGAAACGCATCGCGGTCTCGAAATCCAGATCATGCTGCAGCATGCCGATCCCCAGACCACCGAGCAGGTTGATCACCAGAATCAGGATACCGGCGACCGCATCACCACGAACAAACTTTGAGGCACCATCCATCGAACCATAAAAGTCCGCTTCCTGAGTGACATCCTGACGCCGCGCTTTAGCCTCTTCCTGCCCAATCAGGCCGGCATTCAGGTCCGCATCGATTGCCATCTGTTTACCCGGCATCGCATCCAGAGTAAATCGCGCACTAACTTCCGAGATTCGTCCGGCACCTTTGGTCACCACCACAAAGTTAATGATGATCAGAATCAGGAAGACCACGAAGCCGACCACGTAGTTACCGCCGACCACGACCTCACCGAATGCCTCAATCACCTTACCCGCAGCATCTCCCCCCTCGTGCCCGTAAAGCAGCACTACACGGGTTGAGGCAACGTTAAGCGCCAGACGCATCAACGTAGCAACAAGGATAATGGTCGGAAAGATGGCGAAATCGAGTGGCCGGTCGGAGTACACACAGACCAGCAGAACCACAATTGAAAGGGCAATATTGAAGGTAAAAAAGACGTCGAGCAAAAACGGAGGCACGGGCAGAGTGACCATTGCCATGATCACCAGCAAGAGCAGAGGAACCCCCAGATTCCCCTTACCTAGCCCACGCACATTATCGAGAATTACCGCTCTGTCCACCGAAGCCCCAAACGTCAAAAAAACAACACTTAGATCTGTTTACAACCAATTACCCGGCCCATCCGGGGTTAGGCAAGCCATAATACGTTATTTTTTTGACGAATAGCTATACCAGCCTTAAATTCTGCAATTTTTGAGCCAATTATTCGTCATCGCGGAACTCATCCGGTATCGGCAGTTTATCCACCTTCAGCTCATCCGGACGCTCGGCATCGCGTGCTTTATAGCGTTTCAACTGGAACACATACGCCAGCACCTGAGCCACCGCCATATACAAACCTGAAGGGATTTCATCGTCCAGTTCGGTGGAGTTATAGATTGCTCGCGCCAGAGGGGGTGCTGCCAGAATCGGCACATCATGCTCTTTGGCAATCTCCCGGATTTTCAGGGCGACAAAATCAGCCCCTTTGGCCACCAGAATCGGAGCGCCCCGGTTGTCGCCATCATATTTCAGCGCCACAGAATAGTGGGTCGGGTTGGTGATGACCACGTCAGCATCCGGCACTTCCTTCATCATCTGCCGCTGCGCAATCTCACGCTGCAACTGACGGATACGCCCTTTTACTTCAGGCTTACCCTCAGTATTTTTCAGCTCATCCTTTACCTCCTGCAGCGTCATTTTCATTTTCTCGGTGTAATCATAGATCTGATATGGCACATCCACTGCCGCCACCAGAATCAGCACGGCACTCAGCGCCATAAACACCCAGATAATGATCTCCAGCGCCTGATCGATCGCCGGACGCGCCTCAAAAGTTGCCAGCGCCAGAATATCGTTGCGAATATTCCACAGAATCAGAATGGCAAAGCCACCCACCAGTGAGAACTTGGCAACGGCCTTGAACAGCTCAATCAGGGATTTAAGCGAAAACATCCGCTTAATCCCCGCCAGCGGATCGATACGACTGCCTTTAGGCGCTATCGACTGGGCACTGAAATTCCAGCCCCCGAGGGCGATCGGCCCCACCAGCGCCGCCAGCAACAGTACGCCAAAGACACCCGCCAGCCCTTTAAGCGCCTCCCAGGCAGAAGAGCCGAAATGCGAAAACATTTTATTGGTGTCGAAAACCGCCTGCCGGTCGAGAACAAAATTACTCTCCATCATTCCCAGCAAACTGTTGGCCAACTGAGAACCGAAGATAATCACGGAGAACACCGCGGCCATCAAAACCAGCGTGGTCGCCAGCTCCTTCGATCGGGGAACGTCCCCCTTTTCCCGCGCCTCTCGCAGGCGCTTGGGTGTGGGGTCTTCGGTTTTTTCCTGACCGGAATCTTCAGCCATAAGCCCTCACTAGAGAAACAGGTTCTCGATGTAATCGAGCACAAAGGTGGAGATCCGCATGTACTGATCGAGGAACCCACCCAGATTAACCCAGTTAATAAACAACCCCAGCACCATGGTAAACGGGAACCCCACTGCCAGAATATTCAACTGTGGTGCAGCACGGGACATAATACCGAACGCCATGTTCACCACCAGCAATGCGGTCACCGCAGGCAGGGCCATCAGCATCGCCGCGGAAAACATCCAGCTACCCGCCATCACAACCCGCCAGAAACCCTCCCGCTCAATCGCCTGCAGGCTGACTGGCATCACATCAAAGCTCCGCACAATCACCTCAATCATAATCAGGTGACCGTTCAGCGCCACAAAGATCATCATAATCAGCGTCAGGTAGAACTGACCCAGCATGACCACTGAGATACCGTTCGCCGGATCGGTCATTGAGGCAAAACCAAGACCCATCTGCAAAGCGATAATCTGCCCGCCCAGCACAAAAATCTGATAGAACACCTGAAACAGAAAACCCAGCATCGCCCCGACGATAATCTGCTGAGCAATAATCAGATAACTGGCCACACTCAAACCATCAAAGTCGGGCATCTCAGGCAGCAGAGGCGCTATCACCATAGTCACTGCCAGCGCCAGCATCAAGCGGATGCGGGCATTCACCAACTGACTACCGAGCAGAGGAACGGCCATAAAGAATGAAGCGATGCGAAAAAGCGGCCAGAGGAAAGCGGCCACCCACTGTTCGATCTGCAATACGCTGAGCTCTAACAACGGATCAGCCTATCAGGTAGGGGATATTTTTAACCAGCGTCGTAAAGTGCTCAGTCAGCTGATTGAGAATCCAGGGTCCGGCCCACATGATCACCAGAATCGTGATCAGCAGACGCGGCAGAAAACTGAGGGTCTGTTCGTTGATCTGGGTTGCCGCCTGAAAGGTAGAAACCACCAGACCGACCAGCAGGCTGGGAACAATAATCACCGACACCAACACAACGATCAGCCAGAATGCCTCACCAAACAGACTCAGAACCACTTCAGGTGTCATTGCGGCCTCCCCCTCTGCTACATACCAAAGCTGGCCGCCAGCGTGCCAATGACCAGCGCCCAACCATCCACTAAGACGAATAGCATGATCTTAAACGGAAGGGAAATAATCACCGGCGACAGCATCATCATACCCATTGCCATCAAGACACTGGCAACCACCAGATCAATCACCAGAAAAGGAATAAACAGCATAAAGCCGATCTGGAAAGCCGTTTTCAGCTCACTGGTAACAAATGCAGGCACCAGCACGGTAAAGGGAATCTGCTCAGCGGTTTCCACCGCAGGCGTACCGGAGATGCGCATAAACAGCTCAAGATCACTTTCACGGGTCTGCAGCATCATAAAATCGCGGAACGGCACACTGGCTACCTGAAACGCCTCAAACACATTCAGGTCTTCATTCATGTACGGCTGCACCGCCTGCACATAAACCTTATCCAGCACCGGCGTCATAATAAACAGGGTCAGAAACATCGCCATCCCCACCATAATCTGGTTTGACGGCGTCTGCTGCAAACCCAGCGCCTGACGCAGGATTGCAAAAACAATAATAATCCGGGCAAAAGAGGTCATCATCATGAGCATCGCTGGCAGGAATGTCAGCATGGTCATGAGTGCGAGCACCTGCAGTGTCACACTGTAACTGGTCGAACCATCTTCTCCGGTGGTCAGGGTCAGGGCAGGGATGCCTGTGTCTGCGGCAAAAACCACACCCGGCAGCGCCAGCCCCAGTAATGTAATGAGCAGCGGAACAGCTCTATTCATCCGTGCTTTTCTCCTGACGCCGCTGCAACGCCTCACCCAGCCGGGAAGCAAAACTTTCCGGCTTTTCTGAGGTATCCACCACTTCACCCTCAAACGAACAGAGGTGATTGACGCGGCCCGGCGCCACCCCCAGCAACAGTTGTTTATCCCCGACTTTCACCAGAACGGCTTTCTCCCGGGCGCTCAGCGGCAGCACGCCCAGCACCTGCATATTCTTTGCCATCGGAGAGATGCCGGAAAACCGGCGCAACAACCAGAAAAACAGAAAAATCACCGCCAGCACCAGTAACAGACCCAGTATTAACTGACCAATCGCTGCAGCAGAAAAAGGCTCCTGATAAGCCGCTGGCAGGGCGGGTTGGGCGGAGGATGCGGACGGCGCTGCCTGCAACGGCAATACCAGGCACCCCAATAGCAGGATAAGCAGCGCGCGCATAAACTTACTTGAGCCGCTTGATACGTTCTTGCGGACTGATAACGTCCGTCAGACGGATACCATAGCGATCATTCACAACCACCACTTCACCGTGCGCAATCAGCGTGCCGTTAACCATGACATCCAGCGGTTCACCAGCCACCCGGTCCAGCTCAATAACAGAGCCCTGATTAAGCTGCAGCAGGTTACTGATTGGGATATCGGTCTGCCCTACTTCCATCGACAGGGTCACCGGAATATCGAGAATGACATCCAATTTGGGATCAGAGACAGGTTTGCCTTCATCGGTCAGCTCATCCAGCTCAACCGAATCACTGGTAACTCCGGTTGCTGCCAGCAATTCATCAGGATCAACAACATCACTACCTTCTGTAGTGACCTGCTCCTCCATCGCTGCAGCCCATTCATCAGCCAGTGCTTGCTGGTCTTCAGTTTCATCACTCATTGGTTAAGCTCTCTATATGCTTTGCTCTGCGCCTATTTCGGGCGCTGAATCTGGCTGACAATTTTAACCGCAAGGTTACCCCTGGACACCCCCATGGTGCAGTTATAAACCGGCACCTTGTTGGCTTTAAGCTGGAAGGTTTCAGGCAGTTCAATCGGGATCACATCCCCCGCTTCCAGTTCGACAACATCGCGCAGAGTCATCTCCTGTCTGGCCAGCGTCATCTCAAGCGGCAGGCGGGCCATGAGAATATCCCGCTGCAGGGCAATCTGCCAGCGCTCGTCTTTCTCATCTTCACTGTTCTGGAAGCCAGACACCAGCAGATCCCGGATCGGCTCCAGCATGGAATAAGGCATCGCCACATGAAACTCACCCGAACCACCTTCCAGATCAACCTGAAACGTACTGACCACGACCACTTCAGTCGGATTAATGACGTTTGCCATTGCCGGGTTCATCTCGTGGCCAAGGTGCTCAAAGTTCAGCTCTTTAACCGGGCTCCAGGCCTCCTCAAGATCAACAAAGAACTGCTCGAGCACTTTATGAATCAATCGGGTTTCTGTCGGGGTAAATTCACGCCCTTCAATTTTTGCGTGCCGCCCGTCACCACCAAAGAAGTTATCCACCAGTTTGAAAACCAGCTTCGCATCCATAATAAACAGAGCAGTACCGCGCAGCGGATTAACCCGGATCAGGTTCATACTGGTGGGAACGTAAAGGGTATGAATATAGTCGCCGTACTTCATGACCTGAACACCGCCAACAGTAACGTCGGCAGCGCGGCGTAGCAGATTAAAGAGGCTGATACGGGTGTAACGGGCAAAACGCTCGTTGACCATTTCCAGAGTCGGCATACGGCCACGAACAATTCGTTCGTGACTGGCAAGGTCATATGTACGAACCTCGCCTTCATCAACCTCAGCATCCTCGGATGTCTCGACGTCGCCATCATCTACGCCATGCAGAAGGGCATCAATCTCATCCTGTGAAAGCAGATCTTTAACCGACATTTACGCCTCAGTCCCGCGCTGTCTGAACACTATTGCATTACCATATTGGTGAACAAAATGGTTTCGACGCCCGGCTTGCCAATCTTTTCCTGCATAATTTCACGTACCAGATCGACAGAGCTTTCGCGTAGCGCCAACTTACCTTCCATCGACTGCAGGGTTCTGAAATCCTGCGTACTGTAAAGACTATTCAGACGCGAAACGATTAACGGCATATGCAGAGTCAGCGCATCAGCCACCGCCTGATCACGGCTTTTAGCTTCGACATAAAGCTGCATATAGTGCGAACGGTTGTCCTGAGACTGCAGGGTTACCACAAACATCGGCTTCCCTCCCATAGTACGCACCTTGGTATAAATTGCGTCCGCTTTCACCGGTTCCGATGGTGCTGCCGCCTCTTCAGCAGCAGGCTCATCACCGCCCATTAAAAACAACGCGGCGGCAGCTCCGCCACCGCCAACAATCACCAATGCCAGAACCGCAATAATAATGAGTTTCAGCTTGGAGGACTTTTTCTCGCCACTGTCCTCGCCGCCTTGAGCCTGCTCTTCAGCCATTAAACTACTCCAACCTTAACCCGCGACAAAAAAACCGCCGCATATCCTAAAACCAGTGCAACGCTTAATATAACACACTGATTTTAAGGCTGAAGATTATCTCGGCACAATAATCCTTCTCAGTTTCCGAAAAGCTTCCGGCCAGAGCACTTTTCAGTTACGCATAGTAATCAACCAGCGAGACCGGACGCGCACGGGTGTTTACAGCCTGCTCCGATTCTCCGGCTACAGCACCGTCAGCATACTGCCCCTGACCCTGACTCTCTCCGGCCATCTGCTCCCGGGATTGCTGCTCAGAGGAGTGATCAGATACAGAGGAGTCCTGCAGCGCAAGCCCCTGCTCAGCAAACATCTCTCTGAGGCGAGGCAAACTCTGCTCCACCGCATCACGAACATGCGCATGAGGTGAACTGAAACTCAGACTGACCTGATCCTGATTAACATTCACCCTTACACTCAACGATCCCAGTTCCGGCGGATCCAACTGAATCTCAGCAACCCGGCTATTCTGCGTCGCGATCATGACTGCGCGCTCTCCCAGCGCATTATTCCAAGCCGGCGTATTCATTCTGACCTGCTGCGGCATCATCAGATTCTGCGCTTCAGTTACCACTTTCTGCGCCTGACTCGGCTGAGCCAGGGACTGACCGGCAGCCGTCACCGCAGCAGCCGGCTTGTCGATAATCGAGCTACTGCTGCTGTCACTTTTCTCTGCAGCAGCCATCTTCTGTAATAACTGTCGGGTCATATCCAGCGCCGCCTCAAATTTCTGTGGCGTTTTCAACTCAACCGGAGAACGCTGAGCCAGTTCCTGATCAACCTCTGCATCGGAAGCCGACTGAGCGGTGCGCACAACGGACTGCTCCGCCAATTGAGTCACTGTCCGGGCGGTCGTGGCATCCTGTTTGGCCACAGCATCTGACTCAGCATCAACAGCCGGCTGGCGGGCAATACTTGCTGGCTGCACAGGTTTTTCATTAACCGACTGACCATTTGATCCCGCAGCCTCAGCCAGAGCGGCCTTACTCTGCCCATCCTGAGGCACCACTGATGCGCCCTGCGTTGAAGAGGCCGCCGCAAACTGCCCGGAAGATGTACGGGCAGCAGCCTCAGCACCATCATCCGTATTGGATGCCCCATGGATCTGTACTGCCGCAGAGTGACCGGCAGCCGGCACCTGCTTCACCGCATCGGCCTGCAAGGGGCCTGGCGCCCGCTCACCCTGTCGTGCCACTTCAGCCGCACGCGCATTCATACGCGCCTGCTCGGCAGCCACACCCGGTGATGCGGAAGCAGCCGCCTGTGCCAGATCCGGTTTTAATGAAGGAGGAGACTGCGCCTCGGAATCAGACGATGCCGAGGCCTGAGCTTCGGGTAACCGGGCGGATTCATCACTCTCGGCAGCTTTACCATCATCAACAGCAGCAGTCATCATCCCGGCCTGCTCCGCATCTGCCGTTGCCTGATCAATCGATGGCTCATTAGTGCCAGCAGACGTCTGATCCGGAGAAACTAACATCGCTTCAGCTTCCGTCTCTGCACCCGCCTCAGCAGCCGCTTCGCCTCCCTCAGGGGTCAGCACCGGCTGCTGCTCGGTGTATTGCCGCAACGCTCTTGCCAGCTCAGCGCTGATCTCTTCCGGAATATCGCCCTGAGCCGCCGACTGCTTTTGCTCAAGCAACTGCGCCATCTGCAACAGACGCTGATTAAACAACTCCTGCTCGGATAACTGCTCGTCGGTCTGCAACGGCAACGCTGCCGTCTGAGGCGGCAAAAACTGGCCGTTGGCAAACTCAGCGGGCTGCCCCGCAGCTCCGCCCTGCTGAGACAGCATGGTACTGAAACCCGTAAATAAACCGGCATTACCCGCAGCAGCAGACTGCGCGCCCTGCGGCAGCATTGACAGATTAAGAGATAACAACCCGCCGGCGGCAGGTAGTGATGCTTGCTCACTCATTTCAGGCCTCCAAATATTTGCCTGTTAATGAATTAGCAAAAAGAGGGCCAACTAGAGAAAGTTGACCTTGTTGCCCTGAGAACGATCATCGATCTGCTTCTGCAACGCTTTTTCTTCAGCGATTCGCTCAGCATCCAGAGCGTTGTCGGTTAACTTCTGCATCCCCTGAACCCGGGCATACGCTTCTTTCCAGTGTTTTTCTACCACTTCCAGCTCACGCCGGTTTTGCTGCATCGCCTGCTGCTGGGTTTGCTGGGCGTCCTGAATTTTCTGCAGAAATGCCTGCTGGGCATGAAGCTGGGCACCGGTATATCCCTGGGCATTGGCACCCAGATAATTTTGCTGGTACTCGGCCATATATTGCTCGAGCTGCTGCATTGTGCGCTGATCCTGCTCTACCCGCTGACGGCTGGCCGCCAGAAACTGATCCGCTTGTTTTTTCTTTCTCTCAGCCAATTCCAGCACTAACTGAAGGCGCTTTGAGCGTTTGTTCATTTCTGCAACCCTTTAGTTACGGCCGGCCTGTGAACCGCTGCCTGAGGCTGTGCCTGCCCCGGGTCTGGCGGCGTGGTCAGGATCATCGCCATCTGCTGCATCGACAACTGCAAAGGGAACGCTTCATCAATTCCCTGACGCAAAAACGCATTCATCGAAGGCAGATTATCGATCACAAAATCCGTATCCGGATCGCTTCCTTTGACATAGGCGCCAACATTGATCAGATCTTCATTTTGCCGGTATTTGGAGTATAGCTGTTTAAAGCGCATCGCCATCTTCAGGTGATCTGATTCGATGATCTGCGGCATCGCACGGCTGATCGACGCCTCTACATCAATCGCAGGATAATGCCCCTGCTCCGCCAGACGTCTGGAGAGCACCACATGCCCATCAAGAATCGCCCTCGCAGAATCAGCCACCGGATCCTGCTGATCATCCCCTTCGGTCAAAACGGTATAGAAAGCGGTAATGGAGCCACCGCCGGCTTCCGCATTACCTGCCCTTTCTACCAGCTTGGGAATCTTGGCAAAGACCGAAGGCGGGTATCCCTTGGTGGCCGGAGGCTCACCCACCGCAAGAGCGATCTCACGCTGAGCCTGTGCATAACGGGTCAGAGAATCCATCAACAGGAGGACATTCTTACCCTGATCACGAAAGTACTCAGCGATCCGGGTCGAAAGCTGCGACGCCCGTAGCCGCATCAGCGGTGAATCATCCGCAGGTGAAGCCACCACCACCGAACGCTTCAGGCCTTCACTGCCCAGACTGTGCTCGATAAATTCTTTAACCTCTCGGCCTCGCTCACCGATCAGGCCTACCACAATTACTTCCGCTTCGGTAAAACGGGTCATCATCCCCAGCAGTACCGACTTACCTACACCACTGCCGGCAAAAAGACCCATACGCTGACCGCGACCAACCGTCAGCAGGCTGTTGATCGTTCGAATCCCTACATCCAGAGTCTGATGAATCGGCTCACGCAGAAGGGGGTTGATAATCTCTCCCGCCAGACCGGTTTCAGCTTCCGGGCGCAAAGGGCCTTTACCATCAATCGGTTTACCCACACCATTGAGCACACGCCCCAGCAGATTCATCCCCACCGGCACTTTACCGCTGGCTGACTGAGCTACCACGCGTGTACCTGCCTGCAATCCCTCAATCGGGTAAAGAGGCATCAGATAGATACGGTCACCGGAAAAGCCCACCACCTCAGCTTCTACACGCTGGGTGGGCGATAACTCGATAAAACAGCATTCACCAACGGCACATTTGATCCCTACCGCCTCAATGGTCAGGCCGATCATCCGGGTAATGCGCCCTTCGACGCGCGGCATAACAGGCTCAAGGCGCAGAGTTTTGTGCCGGGAAATACGCCGCAGCAGCCTACTCATCAGCCTCTGGCCCGGCGCTGTCTACATGACTGAGGAACTGCTCGACAACCTGAGCAAAACGCTCTTCAACCTTATGCTCCACCAGCGTATTACTGGTTTCGAGCTGGTAGCTACCCGGTGTTAACTGAGGATCTTCATCGACTAACAGCGTAACCCCGGACTGAAGAGGGATATTATCCAGACAGGCCCGATCGGCCGGATTGACTCGCACCCGGACTTCGCCCAGCGGCTCCGGCATGTGCTGCAGGGACTGACGAATGGATTCGAGCAATAACTCTTTTCGGGTCTCCAGCTCACGGCCCACAACCGCTTCAGAGAGCATGACCACAAGTTGCAGCAGCTCTTTTTCCATCTGCAGGGTTAACGCACTGACCGGCGCTTCAAATTCAGTTAACAGATTACTCAGGAGCCCCTGCATCCGCCGGATTTCAGCCTCTCCCTGCTGCAACCCCTGCTGCAGCCCCTGTTCAAGGCCTTCAGCCATGCCCGCCGCGTGACCTTCAGCGTGACCTTCACGCCGTCCCTCTTCAAGACCTGCCGCCAGCCCCTCAATCCGGGCGGCTTCACGAATCTCTTCAAGCTCAGCTACGGTAATCTTTTCAGCAGCAATCACCTCTTCGACGACGGTCACTTCCACCGGGTCTTTACGCTGCAGCCCTATGCTGCCACCGGCCCCGCCCATCTGCGGCAGTTCCCAGCCCAGCAGGCCAGCCGCTTCTTCAGCACGAATACGCTTATAGACTTTTTTGTCGGACATGAGCGCTTACCCTAAAGCATCTCTTCGCCGCCGCCACCCAGGATGATTTCACCCTCATCGGCCAGACGACGGGCAACAGAGAGAATCTCTTTCTGCGCTTCTTCAACTTCGGAGACACGAACCGGCCCTTTCGCTTCCAGATCATCACGGAGCAGTTCGGAGGCACGTTTCGACATATTGCGGAATATTTTTTCCTGCAGTGAGACATCCGCCCCCTTGAGGGCAACCACCAGCACATCGGTGGAAACTTCACGCAGAATGGCCTGAATGCCGATATCTTCAACGTCCTGCAGATTCTCGAAGACAAACATCAGGTCAGAAATGGTATTAGCGAGGTTCTCATCAGTCTCTTTGATCGCCTCCATCAGCTCAGCTTCAATGCCGGAGTCGATAAAGTTCATGATATCCGCGGCATTCTTCACCCCACCCAGCGTGGCGGAGCTTGCACCGCTGGCGCCAGCAAATTGACGCTCAAGAATATCATTCAGCTCCTGCAGTGCCTGTGGCTGGATACGATCCAGCGCAGCAACACGCATAAGAATATCCAGGCGCTGCTTATCATCGAAATAACCCAGCACGCCGGCGGCGGCATCCGGTTCGAGGTAGGCCACAACCACGGCCTGAATCTGCGGGTGTTCGTAACGGATAATTTCAGCGATCTGACGCGGTTCCATCCAGCGCAGGGTGTCCAGGCCGGAGGTATTGGTACTCATCAGGATACGATCAAGCAGGGTTTTGGCTTTTTCCTCACCCAACGCCTGATTCAGCATGGCACGAATGTAGATATCGTTATTGATGCCAATACCGGTCTGATCGCTGACCAGCCCCATAAAGTCACCAACAACGGACTCGACACGGGACTGCGGCACATTATTCAACTGCGCCATCGCCTCGCCGATCATCTGGACCTCTTTAGGCCCCATATGCTTGAGTATTTCGGCGGCATCAGCTTCGCCTAAGCTAATCAGCAGGATCGCAGCTTTATCAATTTCGCTGAGATCGCCCTGACCTGCCTCATCACTCATTCTTTACCTACCCACTGTTTCACCGCCTGCGCCACCCGCGCCGGATCCTCAGCAACCATACTACGAATAGCATTTAACTGATAATCAAAGCTTTCATTCGGCGTCGGCAACAGGTCGTTGTCACTGCCAAAGGTTACCGATTCAGACGAAAAATCAGCGCCGTCCAGACCCTCAAGCTCAGCAGTCACTTCACCTGCAGCGCCCAGCCCGGCGACATTACCGGCGGTCCCCGCTGCAGCCAGATTACGCAGAATCGGACGCAGAATACCGAACACCAGCACCAGCACAAAGATCGCAGCCATAATCTGTTTCAGGAGGTCCATCACCCACTCCTGTTTCCAGATCGGCACCTCTTCGGCGACGATAGGCTCTTCAGCAGCAAACGGCGTATTCACGACATTAACACTGTCACCGCGCAGCGCCGAGAAACCCACCGCGTCCTGCACCAGAATTCGCAGACGTTCCAGTTCATTCTGATTCCAGGGTGTACGCTGCACATCACCGCTGTCCGGATTAATACTGGACAGATCATCCACCACTACCGCGACGGTAAGGCGGCGCACCCGTCCCTGCTGATGCTTGGTGTAGCTGATCGTCCGGTCCAACTCAAAGTTTCGTGTTGCCTGCTTACGCGATGAGCCCGGCACACCCACACCCGCGGCGACACCCTCACCGGAAGCCACTTCAGGCACACTGCTCGGGCCCGGAGGCTGGTTAGAAAGAGCGCCCGGCACACCCACTGGCGCAGCCGCGCCAACCCGGGATTCATCCATGGTCTGCTCACTGCGCAGCGCCGGCAGATCAGGGTTATACAGCTCATCGGTCTGCTCTACCGTGGTAAAGTCGATATCGGCGGATACTTCAGCACGAAAACGCCCCATACCTACCACCGGCTGCAGAATACTGTTCACCCGGTTCAGCAAGGTGTCTTCGATGCTACGGGTGTACTCAAGCTGCTTAGCCGCCAGCACAACGTCCACATCCTTATCCCGGATATTCAGCAGACGGCCGCGCTGATCCACCACCGTCACATCATTGACGTCCAGAGAAGGGATACTTGAAGCCACCAGGTTGGCGATAGAAGCGACCTGATCCCGCTCCAGCTTGCGGCCGGAGAACAACTCCAGAAAAACCGATGCTGTAGGCTTGCGGGTATCACGGATAAAAACGGTATCTTTTGGAATGGCCAGATGGACTCGGGCGTTTCGCACAGCCGTCATACTGGAGATAGTACGCGCCAACTCACCTTCCAGCCCCCGGCGGTAGCGGGTTGTTTCCATAAACTGACTGGTTCCCAGACTCTGCTCCTGATCCAGAATCTCAAAACCAACCGTTTTGTCAGCCGTAAAACCTTCTGCGGCCAGTTTCAGCCGTGCCTGATGTACATATTCGTCAGGAACCAGAATCGCCCGGCCATCGGCATCAAAGGTGTAGGGAACATTGTATAAACGCAACTGTTCGATAATCTGGTTCGCATCGGCAAAGTTCAGGTTACTGAAAAGCACCCGCTGATCCGGCTTCTGTGACCAGAGCACAACTGCAAAGCCGATTGCCACACTAGCCGCCAGGCCAACCATCAGACCAATCTGGCGAACTATACTCAGCTTATTGAAGCCCAGCATTGGATTTCCGGTTAAGGTATCTGCGCTATTTGCCACTGCCATCTATCCTGCGTTTTCTGATTATTATATTGGCATCTTCATTATATCTTCATAGGCGGTTACCAGACGGTTACGCACCTGTGTCATCGCCTGAAACGAGACTGAAGCTTTTTCGGCTGCGATCATAACCTGAGGCAGATCCACACCCACCTCACCGCGCTCGTAAGCCACCGCCATTTTTTTGGCTTCTGCCTGGGTTTCGTTAACCCCGTCCACAGCATTCTTAAGAATCTCACCAAAACCGGTACGATCCGAAGGCTTAACATTGCCAATCTCTGTCGGTGCACCCACCATCATTTCAGATGATGCACTCTGCACCTGAGACTTGATCGTTCTCATCTGCATCAGAACACTGTTTATGTCAGCTCTATCAACCATATCCACACCAAACGGCAATTTATTGACATTATAAACAGACAATTACCTTCAGCAAGGAGAAATGCCCAATCTAATGACATTTTTTTGTCTATTTATGTCGTTTTCACAACTCCCTATAGTGCATAAAGCAAAAAACGGGCCATCGGCCCGTTAATCTTTTGACATTTATCCCTAATCAGCAACCCGCTTCCGGTGGATCACCATATTTCAGTCGCACATACATCAACGCAACCGTCAGCGCATCGCCAATCGCGGTATGCCGCTCCATCATCGGAATATCCAGCTTTTTCGAAATGGTATCAAAACGCAGATCAATATTACCGCCCACCGACTTCCACTTGATAATGTCGTGATAAACGTGGGACAGCTCGATCGCCTTATTCGGCAACCCGAAGCCATACTGAGGGCGGATAAACTTATCCAGCATACGAATATCGTAGTTAACGTAATAACCAAGAATCGGACGGTTACCAACAAACGCCAGCACTTGCTCCAAAGCGTCTTCGATATCCATCCCCCCCACCAGATCGCTCTCACGAATCTTGTGAATTTTAATCGACTCACCGGTGAGTGACTTGGGCGGCTTCAGCTTAATATCCAGACGATCGCTGGTAAGCACTTTCTTACCCTTAATCTTTACTGCGCCGATCGAAACGATTTCACCCTGCTTCACGTCCAGACTGGTGGTTTCGCAATCCAGCGAAACCACCTCGTCACCGCGATAGGGCTCAAACAGGTGCGCATGAGGACCCGCTTTATGGTCATACTTCTCTTTTATTCTTCTTACCGCTCTGGGTATGATCATTCAACTTAACCCCCGAGGTGGTACCTCAGTTCCAGGTGCTTTTTGAACCCTTTAACTATATGTAACGCATCCCGCAGCAGATCACGCTCTAACTTATCCAGCGACTGCAGCTCAATAATATTCGGCGTCTGATCATGGCCGTCATCACTGACCTCGATCCGCTTAATCTGCTGCCTCAAGCGTAAGCCGATAAACAGACTCAGCGCTTCGGAGATCTCTTTACCGTGCTTCTCTTTTAATTGTCCGGCCTCAACTAACGCTTCTATCCGGGTAAAGGTATTGGTCGCCTTGATCCGGTACTCCAGCGCGATGGTGCGAATCCCGTGCACAATCGGGAAAATCCCACCTTTCTTGATATCCAGTTGACCTTTATCTTTCAGATTACCAAAGAACGTCAGGGGCGTATCAAACTCCAGTGAAGCCTTGGCGAAGTGCGAAAAGAAAACATCATTGTTGCGCAGATGACGCATAAACCAGTTACGGCTCGCTTTGAATATCGCCGGATTACCGGCAACCGGCTTAGCGTCCACAGCAATGGCCAGATTCATCTGCGAGTCACCATCACACCGGGCCGCCCAGTCACTGAGCATTTGCGTCCAGTCACCCAGCGATTTCACCCAGGCCGGATTCGAAACCATAATATTACCGGGACAGGGCGGGAAGCCAAATTCGATCAAAGTCTCACTGAACCGGTTCAGAGTCTCCTGCATACCCGGCCAGACCAGACCATCGCGATGGATCACCGCATTATCCTGATCGGTCTTCATGATCTGCTCACCGCGCCCTTCCGAGCCCATCACCAGCAAACACACATGGGGCTGCATATCCGCCGGGATAATAATATTGAACAGCTTGGCAATAATCCGACCGTTCATCGCCGCCAGCAGATCCATTGCAAACCGAATTTTAACGCCGTGAGACACGAGTGCCTTGATCAAATCATCCAGCCCCTGCGCTGCGGTTTTCAGATCTTCTACCGTCTGCGCCCGCTCGATCCGCAGGCCGATTACGTGAGAATGACTGGAGAAATAACTCAGCACATCGGTCAGTTCGACAATACCGCTCATCTCATTGTCATCCATGACAACCACACGCTCGATATGCTGCTGGGTCATAATGATCAGGGCATTGAACAGGTAATCATCGGTTTTAACTGAGATCAGACGATAACTGGCTATTTCGGCGATATCCGTCGACATCGGCAGCTCATTCACGACCACCGCATCCAGCAGATCGGTACCGGTCACGATGCCATATCGGTTACCCCGTCGCACCAGCAGGCAGTCCGCCTTTTTCTCCCGCATCAGCAAGGTAGCTTCGCGGATAGAGGTACCCTCGAGAATGACCAGAGGCTCACGTATCAGCCCATCAGAGACCTTGGCCAACATAAATTCGGCCATATCCTGATCTTTGCCGTGCTGCTGGACAATCTCGGTTTTAGCAGACAGGTTCTGCTGAAAGTAATCCGCAAACAAGTTGTTGGTGGACATCAGATCCAGCAACGTCTTGGTCGGCAGGATATGACAGATGGTCTCCTCTTCGGCAATAAAGTTGTGTATCGCCTTACCACGAATCGCCGACCAGCCACCAAAATAGTCTTCATTGGTGTAGTGAACAAACACATGCTCCGGCGCACCATCTGCCTGCTCCGCTACATCATGTTCACCAACGCGCCCTTTAAAGATGATAAACACCCCTTCAGGCTCCTTCCCCGCCGCCATGATCACTTCGCCCTTCTGGTAGTAACCAATATCCAGACTGGAGCGAAGCAGTTCCTGCTCTTTCTTATCCAATAAGCTGAACGGCAGATTGTTCATTTGAAAACCGTCAGACATTCCACATCCCCTGTATAGGAAAGAAAAAGGGCGCACCAACCTTCGCTGGGCGCCCTTTAGCTTGTTTAACTAAGCGATCTTAGTGATCGTGAGCTTCACCAGCACCACGTGGGATACGCAGATCTTCTACGATATCCTGGATCTCCTGTGGTGGTTCCTGAGTCATGTTGGAGACTACGAAGCCAACAACGATGTGCAGGATAGCACCCACTGTACCGAAGCCACCTGGGGAGATACCCATGATGTACTCGGATGGAGAACCGCCACCGAATGCGAAGTAGTACATGTAGCACATAGTAGTTACCAGACCTACCAGCATACCTGCAATCGCACCCTGAGAAGTGTGACGTTTCCAGAAGATACCCATGATGATAGCCGGGAATACGGAGGCACATGCCAGACCGAACGCCAGTGCTACTACCTGAGCTACGAAGCCCGGAGGATTGATACCGAAGTAACCTGCAATACAGATTGCCACGATAGCCGCCAGTCGAGCGTACATCAGCTCCTGCTTATCAGTGATATCAGGATTGATGGTCTTCTTCATCAGGTCGTGAGAGATCGCTGTGGAGATTACCAGCAGCAGACCCGCTGCAGTAGACAGAGCCGCTGCTACTGCACCCGCGGCCACCAGAGCAATTACCCAGTTAGGCAGCTGCGCGATGTCAGGGTTAGCCAGTACCATGATGTCACGGTCAACGTATACTTCGTTAGCGAATGGCTGTTTAGCCGCATCGAAAGAGGTGTCAGTCACAGCATTGCTGGTCATACGCTGACCATACTCACCACGCTCTTCAGTGAACGCTGGCTTGCCTTTACCTTCAAACGCTTTACCTGCAGCGTACTGTACTTTGCCGTCACCGTTACGATCCTGCCATGCCAGCAGACCGGTGTTTTCCCAGTTCTTGAACCACTCTGGCATTTCAGCGTAAGCCGTACCTGTACCTTCAGCACCGTTCAGGGTCTGGATCAGGTTTACACGACCGAAACCAGCAACACCCGGAACCGCAGTGTACAGCAGGGCGATGAAGATCAGTGCGTAACCCGCAGAGATACGTGCGTCTTTTACACGTGGTACGGTGAAGAAACGTACGATTACGTGAGGCAGACCCGCAGTACCACACATCAGCGCTACGGTCAGGAAGAAGATATCGATAGTCGATTTCTTACCATCCGTATACTGGCTGAAGCCCAGATCAACCGACAACTGGTCCAGTGTCGCCAGAACAGACATACCGCTGTCCAGAGTCGCACCCAGACCGATCTGTGGCAGGAAGTGACCGGTTACCTGAGCAGACAGGAAGAATGCCGGTACAGTGAACGCCAGGATCAGTACACAGTACTGAGCAACCTGAGTGTAAGTAATACCCTTCATACCGCCCAGTACAGCGTAGAAGAATACGATCGCCATACCGATGATTACACCAGTATTGATGTCAACGTGCAGGTAACGGGAGAATACGATACCTACACCACGCATCTGACCCGCCACGTAAGTGAAGGAGATAACGATGGTACATACTACAGCGATAGTACGTGCAGTCTGGGAGTAATAACGATCCCCGATGAAGTCAGGTACAGTGAACTTACCGAACTTACGCAGGTAAGGCGCCAGCAGCAGCGCCAGCAGTACGTAACCGCCAGTCCAGCCCATCAGGTAAGCCGCACCATCGCGACCAATGAAGGAAACCAGACCCGCCAGGGAGATAAACGATGCTGCAGACATCCAGTCCGCTGCCGTCGCCATGCCGTTTGCAATTGGTGGTACACCACCGCCTGCTACGTAAAATTCTTTAGTGGAACCTGCACGTGCCCATACCGCGATACCGATATAGAGCAGGAAGGACCCGCCAACAAACAGAAAAGTTAAAGCGTCGAGACTCATAGCAATGCCGTCCTAATGAAAATTATTATTGTTATTCGTGAACGTCATACTTCTCGTCAAGCTTGTTCATGCTGAACACGTAGGTCCAGATCAAGATGACGAATACGAAGATTGACCCCTGCTGGCCGAACCAGAATCCCAACGGGAAGCCGAAGAACGGAATCTCATTGAGCTGATCAACAAACAGGATCGCGCAGCCGTAGGAAACTACGAACCAAATCACGAGGTGAGTCACAATGATGCGCAAGTTCTCGCGCCAATAGGCTTGCGCCTGCTCATTACTGATTGACATAACACCATCCTTATTTTTTTTATTGAGAAAATTGGTGAAAATTTAAGACGAGTACAGACTATCAAACCGCCAGATCAAACAAAGCTCAACTTTAGTCGACTCAACTTTTAGCTAGTCTGGCCCTCGTTCCCCCCCGATCAACCGTATCACGGGCGATCCGCCCTAAAATAAAAAAACCTAATAACTACAACAAGCTATACAAAGGTCTTAGCCCTCATAAGCTTTTCTGTTGACACTGATTCAGGACAAGGCTTTGATTGGGTTCTGCACAAAAAGCGGTAAACTATCAGCCCGCTTTCGTACAAATATTTTTCAAGGACATGACGATGCTTTCTGGCTGGTCGATCATTCTTATCTCTCTGGCCTATCTGGGCCTGCTGTTTGCTATTGCCTACTGGGGTGATAAGAGCGCACAGAATAAGAAAACCATTATCAGCCGACCGATTATCTACTCCCTGTCACTCGCGGTGTACTGCTCCTCATGGACTTTTTATGGCGCTGTTGGCCGCGCAACCACCAGCGGCTGGGAGTTTCTTGCCACCTATCTTGGCCCGGCCATTGTCTTTATCTTTGGCTGGCAGCTTATTGAGAAGATGATTCTGATCAGTAAACAGCAGAACATCACGACGATTTCCGACTTCATCTCCTCACGTTACGGCAAGAGCCAGTCACTGGCGGTACTGGTCACACTGATTGCCGTATCCGGCACCATGCCCTACATCGCCATGCAGCTTAAAGCGGTCGCGATCAGTTATAACGCGCTGACGCCGGGAACCGAGGAGGTCATCAGCAAAGGGAGCGACACCGCCCTGTTTGTCGCTATCGTTATGGCGATCTTTGCCATCCTCTTCGGCACCCGGCATATCGATGCCACCGAACACCATGAAGGGCTGGTACTGGCCGTCGCGTTCGAATCGATCATCAAGCTGGCCGCGTTTATTGCCGTCGGTATCTTTGTCACTCTGGAGGTGTTCGACGGGTTTGACGATCTTGCCTACAACGTTTCAATACAGCTGAGTAACAATCAGAACTTTAATTCCTTCCTTGGCGACAGTTTTTTGACGGAGATCCTGCTGGCCTGTACCGCAGTGATCTGCCTGCCTCGCCAGTTCCATGTCACCATCGTCGAGAACACCCACGCCAACCACCTGAAACTGGCGCGCTGGCTGTTTCCGATCTATCTGATTCTGCTGGCCATGTTTGTCCTGCCCATCTCCACCGCAGGCCTGCTCTATTTTGACAGCACCGGAGTCGATGCCGATACCTATGTACTGATGCTGCCGCTGGCTGCCGACTACAAAGCACTGGCCACCTTCGCCTTTATTGGCGGACTGTCAGCCTCCACCAGTATGGTTATCGTCGCCAGCATCACGCTGGCCACCATGGTCTGTAACGACATTATCATGCCGCTGCTGTTCCGTATCTCATGGTTACGTCTGTCAGATAACAGCGACGTAGGCGCCCTGCTGCTCAGAGTGCGCCGCATCACCATTATGTGCCTGATGATTCTGGCCTATTTCTACTACCGTATCCTCGGCGAGCAATCACCCCTGGCCTCCTTCGGCCTGCTGGCCTTTGTCGCTGCGGCTCAGTTTCTGCCTGCAATCATCGGTGGCATCTACTGGAAGGCCGGTTCCCGGCATGGTGTACTTGCCGGCCTGATCGGTGGCTACCTGCTCTGGCTCTACACGCTGGTACTGCCCTCGTTCAGCGAGGCAGGGCTGCTCGGGCCGGAGTATCTCCACACCGGTATTTTTGGTATCGACTGGCTCAAGCCTACCCATCTGTTTGGCATTCAGGCGATGGATCCACTGACCCACGGGGTCTTCTGGTCTCTGTTGATCAATACCAGCCTCTACTTCCTGATCTCACGCTACACAAATCTGCGACTGGTCGACCGGATTCAGGCCAGCGCTTTTGTCGATGTCTACAACAAAGACCTCACCGAAACCTCACGCCACTACGGTCAGGTTACCGTTGGCGATCTGCAGATGCTGACGGAGCGGTTCCTCGGCCTGAGCCGGACCCAGCATGCCTTTACCGGTTTCGCGCTGCAGCGTGGTGAAGAGCCTCCCCTGTCCGGCGACAAAGCCACGCCGGAGATGGTTCAGTTCACTGAACGCCTGCTGGCGGGTGTGATCGGCGCCTCTTCGGCACGGATTGTCCTTGCTTCTACCCTGCGCGGTAAAGAGATGCAGATAGGCGATATCGTCACCATTGTCGACGAAGCTTCCCAGGCCCTGCGCTTTAACCGCTCTCTGCTGCAGTCCACCATTGAGAATATCAGTCTGGGGATCAGCGTGGTTGATCAGCAGATGCGTCTGGTAGCCTGGAACCGGGTTTACGTGGAGATGTTCGACTATCCCGAGGGTCTGATCTGTATCGGCCGGCCAATTGAAGAGGTATTCCGCTACAACGCGATGAAGGGTGAGTATGGCCCGGGCAATAACGACGAGCAGGTCAAACGCCGGCTGGCGATCCTCAAGTCAGGCAAGCGTCACAGCTATGAGCGTTTCCGCCCTGACGGCACGGTACTCGAGGTGCGCGGCAACCCGATGCCAAACGGTGGTTACGTGAACACCTACATGGACATCACGACCTACAAGCACGTTGAGGAAGCGCTGCGCGAGAGTGAGCAGAATATTCGTATCTACACCGACAACGTCCCCGTACTGATCGCTTATCTGGATCCGGAGCGACGCTACCTGTTTATCAACAAAGCCTATGCCGACACCTTTAATCTGGATCGCAACACCATCTCCGGCCAGCCCTGTTACAAGATCATGTCGGCAGCAGAATATGAGCTGCGCAGCCCCTATATTACCGCTGCACTGGAGGGTAAACGCCAGCAATTTGAGACCACACTGCCAAGCAAGGATGGCAGCACCCGCTTTGCCGAGGTGAAGTACATTCCCCATATCGGCGAGTATGGCGATGTGCTGGGTTACTTTACTCTGTATCTGGATATCACAGAGCGACGCAAAGCGGAGCGCGCCCTGCAGGAAACCAACGAGACCCTTGAACAGCGCGTGCGCGAGCGTACCCATGCTCTGTCGGTTGTAAACAAAGAGCTGCGTAAGGAGAACACCATCCGCTCCCTGATGGAGGACGAGCTGCGTCAGGCCAAATCTGATGCAGAGGATGCCAACCTGGGTAAAACCCGCTTCCTCGCCTCGGCCAGCCACGACCTGCTGCAGCCTCTCAACGCCGCCCGTCTGTTTACCTCAGCGCTGGCACAGCAAAGCCACAGCGAAGAAACCCGTCAGCTTGTCGACAACCTGAACGGCTCACTGACCGCGGCGGAGGAGCTGATCACCGCGATTCTGGATATATCCAAACTGGATGCCGGTGCATTGGCCCCCTCCATTACCGACTTCTCCATCGATGATATGTTTACCGCCCTGAGCACCGAGTTTAATGCGGTTGCCGAGAAGAAAAATCTCAAGTTCCACTTTGTTCAGTGCAAACAGGTGGTGCGCTCCGATCAACAACTGCTGCGACGCATTATTCAGAACTTCCTTTCCAACGCGATTCGTTACACTCAGGAGGGTAAGATTCTGCTCGGCTGCCGCCGACGTAAGAATATGCTGCGGATCGAAGTGTGGGATACCGGCGTCGGCATCGCCGAAAACAAACTCAGCGAAGTCTTTGAAGAGTTTCGCCGCATCGATAACCCGAAACACTCCCAGGTACAGGGACTGGGTCTGGGGCTGGCGATCACTGAACGTATCGCCCGCATGCTGAACCATAAACTCGGGGTACGTTCCTGGCCAACCAAAGGCACCGTGTTCAGTATTGAGATTCCGTTCGGCGATGCCAGCAAAGCGGTCAAACCGAAACCGGAGGCCCGCGGCTGGATACGCAGTAAGGGGCTGAATGGTATCCGGGTGATGGTCATCGACAATGAACCAAAAATTCTCGAAGGCATGTCTGCCCTGCTTCAGGGCTGGGGCTGCGAAGTAACCACCGCCCTTTCCGGACAACGGGCGATGGAACTGGTCAGCGATGACGGCTTCCAGCCGGAGATTATTCTGGCCGATTACCACCTCTCCGAAACCCATACCGGTACGATGGCCCTGCGGGAGCTGCAGCCCTTGCTGGAAAAAGACGTGCCATCCATCGTCATTACCGCTGACCGCACCGATGAGGTGAAAGAGGAGATCAGCAACAGTGGCGCGCAGTTACTCACCAAGCCGATCCGCCCGGCAGCACTAAGAGCGATGATTAATAAAACCATCGCCAACGCCCGGGCCAGCAGCAGCGAGCAGACATAAAAATAAGCTTACCGGCAACAGCCGCGCCTTTAGGAGGCGCGTCTCGCGCAGAGCGGCTCCGAAAATTCGCCACATCTTCGCACCGTGATGGCGCTCCCACAAAAAATCGTGCATCGACCAAGCTGAAACCAATAAAAAAGCACCCTAAGGTGCTTTCCAGAACTCTGACTGAGTAAAGTTATTCCAGATCGGTTTTTGGTGGTTCCACACCCAGACGCTGGGCTGCAATCACCGCCTGAGTGCGGCTGTGCACACCCAGTTTGCGCAAAATCGCCGTTACGTGCGCTTTGATGGTGGCTTCAGAAACACTCAACTCGTAAGCGATCTGCTTGTTCAGCAATCCCTCTGTCAACATAGTCAGCACGCGGAACTGCTGCGGCGTCAGAGCCGCCAGCGCTGCGGCAAACTTCTGATCATCTTCACTGACATCACCGAGGTTGTCAGCCACTTCCTGCGGCAGCCATTCTTCACCTTCCAGCACTGCGACGATCGCATCGCCGATGGTTTCCAGAGGTGCCGATTTGGGGATAAAGCCGGAAGCACCATAATCAATGGCACGACGCATTACATTCGGCTCTTCACTACCGGAAACCACAACCACCGGAATACCGGGGTTCTGACCACGCAGGAAAACCAGACCGGAGAAGCCGTTGGTGCCCGGCATGTGGATATCCAGCAGAACCAGATCAGCATCCGAGTGCTGCTCTACCGCCTCCTGCACTGCGGTCAATGAATCCGCTTCAATGGTTTCCACACCCGGAATCGCCTGATTCACCGCCTGCTTCAACGCAGCACGAAACAGCGGGTGATCATCAGCGATAATAATTTTTTGTGCTAACTGCATGCGTTCTCTTCCCCCTTCAGAAATCCCAATACGAACGCCGACCGTTCAGAAACGGTTAATCCTGTTCTGAGCATACCACTATAAAACAAAAAACTCCCGCCAGCCTCAATACATTGGGCCGGCGGGAGTTTTCAGCGTACTACTTCAGCTTCAGCAATGCTGGTTAGCTGCGGTTCATACGGTTTTCGATCAGATCATCCACAACGGTTGGATCTGCCAGAGTAGAAGTATCACCCAGAGAACCGAAATCGTCCTCGGCAATCTTACGCAGGATACGGCGCATGATCTTACCGGAACGGGTCTTAGGCATACCCGGTGCGAACTGAATCAAATCCGGAGATGCGATCGGGCCGATCTCGGAGCGAACCCAGGTACGCAGCTCTTTCAGCAGCTCATCAGACTGATCGAAGCCAGCCTGCAGAGTCACGTAAACGTAGATGCCCTGACCCTTAACTTCGTGCGGATAACCGACTACCGCAGCTTCAGCTACCGCCTCGTGAGCTACCAGCGCAGATTCGATCTCTGCTGTACCCATACGGTGACCGGATACGTTGATTACGTCATCAACACGACCGGTGATCCAGTAGTAATCATCTGCGTCACGACGAGCACCGTCACCGGTGGTGTAGTAACCCTTGTAAGTAGAGAAGTAAGTCTGAATAAAGCGCTCATGGTCACCCCAGATAGAGCGGCTCTGTCCAGGCCAGGAATCTTTGATAACCAGATTACCTTCGGTCGCACCTTCCAGCTCTTTACCATCGGCATCGAGCAGCGCAGGCTGAACACCGAAGAACGGACGAGAGGCCGCACCCGGTTTAGCCGCCGTCGCACCCGGCAGAGGCAGAATCATCATGCCGCCGGTTTCAGTCTGCCACCAGGTATCAACGATCGGGCAACGGCCCTGACCAATAATGCGGTGGTACCACTCCCATGCTTCAGGGTTAATCGGCTCACCAACAGAACCCAGAATACGCAGGGAAGACAGGTCAGAATCGCCGAGTACATCTTCACCCTGCTGCATCAGTGCACGGATGGCCGTTGGTGCAGTGTAGAACTGGTTAACTTTGTGTTTTTCGATAACACGGCCGAAACGGCTGTTATCCGGGTAGCTTGGCACACCTTCGAACATAACGGATGTAGCACCGTTAGCCAGCGGGCCGTATACGATGTAGCTGTGACCGGTTACCCAACCCACATCCGCAGTACACCAGTAGATGTCGCCATCTTTATAGTCAAATGCGTACTCGTGAGTCATGGCAGCGTAAACCATGTAACCACCGGTAGTGTGCTTCAGACCTTTCGGCGCACCCGTAGAACCGGAGGTGTAGAGAATGAACATCGGCGCTTCTGCTTCCATCTCTTCAGGCGCACAGTCCGCAGAGGCTTCAGCTACGATATCTTCGTACCATACGTCGACATCGCTGTTCCAGGCTACGTCGTCTTCAACACGCTTAACAACGATTACACTCTGAACACAGGCTTTCGCTGCGCCATGTTCCAGCGCCTTATCTACATTGGCTTTCAGCGGTACTGATTTACCTGCGCGCAGAGAGTAGTTAGAGGTTACAACAACCTTGGACTTAGCACCCTCGATACGTGCCGCCAGCGCTTCCGGAGAGAAGCCACCGAAAACGATCGAGTGAACCGCACCGATACGGGTACACGCCAGCATCGCTACAGCAGCTTCCGGAATCATCGGCATGTACAGGGTAACTACATCGCCCTTCTCAACGCCCTGGGCTTTCAGCGCGTTAGCAAATTTACATACGCGCTCATGCAGATCGCGGTAGGTGATGTTTTCAGATTCGCTCGGATCATCACCTTCCCAGATGATGGCAACCTGATCGCCACGGGTTTCCAGGTGGCGGTCCAGGCAGTTGTAAGACGCGTTCAGTGTGCCGTCTTCAAACCAGCGGATATCGACGTTGTGCGGATCAAAAGAGGTGTTTTTAACTTTGGTGTATGGCTTGAACCAATCCAGACGCTTTCCTGCTTCGCCCCAGAATGCATCCGGATCGTTGACGGATTGCTCATACATCGCCAGATATTTTTCGTTATCAATATGCGCGTTTGCCGCAATCTCCGGACTTACTGGATATACCTTTTCACTCATCGTGATGCCCTTAGCTTGGTTATATTATTCTTTACGCCTCTGGATCGCCTTTACTTTCTTGATTGTTATTTTTGAACGCGATCAGGCTTTTATATCAGGACTTAGATTTATACAGAAGGGGCGACACCAGCCTGAATTAGACATTGGTATATCCGGCGTAAGACCTTAGTCTCTAGAGGCCTTTATTACGCGGGAAAGCGGCCGAAAAGGCGGGGCTCATCGCCCCAGCTCTTTATCCAGATCGATCCCCAGTTCACGCATTTTTGCCAGTTTGTAGCGCAGGGTTCGCGGACTGATTCCGAGATTTTCTGCCGCCTCTTTACGGCTGCCGTGGGTGGCTTTCAGGGCATCGACGATCAACTGAAACTCATGCTGGCGCATCCCTTCTCCCAACTGCCCGGCCAGATCTTCATCGGAGATCTCCTCTGAATCCTGCAAGGTACTTTCTGCCAGATCATCGGGGTTCAGCATCAGATCAGCCACGCCGATCTCAACACCCTGCTGCAGAATCAGCGCGCGCTGCACCACGTTATCGAGCTCTCGCACATTACCCGGCCAACTGTAGGCCGCCAGTGCCTGCTTAACCTCATCCGCCAGAGACACCGGTGCCCGGTGCATCTTCTGACAATGCTTGCGAAACAACCGTTCAGCCAGAGGCACAATATCGGCCGGACGTTCACGCAACGGTTTCCACTGCAACGGAAACACATTCAACCGATAGTACAGGTCTTCGCGGAATTTACCTTCAGCCACGTAAGATTCCAGCTTACGGTTGGTGGTTGCCAGCACCCGTACATCCAGCGGAATAACCTTACGTCCGCCGATGCGTTCTACCTCCTGTTCCTGCAGCACACGCAGCAGTTTGGCCTGCAATCCCAGATCCATCTCTGAGATTTCATCCAGCAGCAGCGTGCCGCCATCAGCCTGTTCAAACTTGCCCGGCGAACTGCTGTAAGCCCCGGTAAACGCGCCTTTTTCATGACCAAACAGGGTGGCTTCCAGCATATTCTCTGGAATCGCCGCGCAGTTAATCGCAATAAACGGCTTACCTGCCCGGCCTGAATGACTGTGTATATACTGCGCCAGCACCTCTTTACCGGTACCTGACTCACCGGAGATCAGCACGGTGGAATCCGAGGTAGCCACCCGCCGCGCCAGTTGCAGCAACTGCTTGCTCGCCGCCTCTTCGGCGATTGGCTGCTCAACCTCTTCCGCCGTCGTTTCACCGACCGCGAAACGACGCACAGCAGAGATCAGCGCCGCCGAATCAAACGGTTTCATCAGGTAGTCCACCGCACCGGCTTTAATCGCCTCTACCGCCTTGCTGACCTGACCAAATGCGGTGATCAGCATCACCGGCAGCCCCGGATAATGAAGCCTGATCTGTTCCAGCAGCGCATGACCGTCCATGCCCGGCATGTTCACATCACTGACCACCATATCCACCTGATTGTCAGCCAGCATCTCCAGCGCCTGTTCGGCGTCTTCCGCCGCCAGAAAATCGAACCCGGCCAGCTCCAGCGTGTCACACAGCGCTTCACGCAACTCACTGTCATCTTCCACTATCAAAATACGGTTAGACATAAGATTTTCCGTTCAGTTAGTTTGCGGCGCAGTCGCTGGCAACAGAATACTGGCCACCGTACCTTGTCCCGGTGTTGAATGAAGTAAAAACTGACCATGATGCGCATGGGCAACCACCTGAGCCACCGCCAGCCCAAGCCCGGTACCGTGAGACTTGGTGGTATAGAACGGTTCCATCGCCCGCTTGACTGTCTCAGCGTCCATACCCGGGCCCTGATCGATGATATCGATCCGCAGGTTACCCTCATGAACCGACAACTGCAGAATCAGCTCACAGCCTTTTCCGGTTGCCTGCAGAGCATTCTCAATCAGGTTCATGCAGACGCCGAGCAATGCTTCACGGTTGCATTGAATCAGGTAATCCTGCGCCTGATTGATGCAATCACAATCGGCATCGTAATTCACCAGAGGCAGGTCCAGCATATCCTCCAGCTCAGCCAGAAAGCGCTGCGTGGTCATCTGGTCATCCAGACGCATCTCGCCGCGGGCAAAGATCAGCATATCCCGCACCTGCTGCTCCAGATTTGCCAGACGGGATTTGACCTTACGTGCAAATTTCTGCCGTTGCTCCTGCTGCAGATCAGGGCGCATTAAATGATCCACATACAGCAAGGCTGCAGACAGTGGCGTACGGATCTGATGCGCCAGCGAGGCCATCATACGCCCCATTTCAGAGAGGCGCTGATAGTGAGATAACCGCCCCTGCAACAGCCGGGTTTCGGTCTGGTCGGTCAACAGGACTAACTGCCCCGGCTCATGATCCATCGCCCGGGTCATTAAACTGACGCGCCGGCCATTTTTCAGGGAGACCTCATGACCATCATCACTGCGCGGCGCAAAGCTGCGCTCAATCACCTCGAACCAGCGCTCCCCCTGCAACGGTTCACCGAGAAATGCCACCGCCGCCGGATTGGCTTCGGCGACCACCCCGGAACCGTCGATCAGAACAACCCCGGCCGGCAACACGCCAAGCAGGTGCTGATAGCGATCACTTAAGGTATGCGCAACCGGTGAATGTTCACGGCTGGCCAACTCAGCTTTAAGCGCCTGCAGCTCAGACTCGAGCTCACGGATCCGCTGCTGATCACTGTTTTCTGTATTCATTTACTTACGTTGAATCCCGTACTTACGCATTTTTTCCACCAGAGTGGTTCGCCGGATCTGCAACAGCTCCGCTGCCCGGGCCACCACATTATTAGCGGCATTCAGGGCCTGATCGATCAGACTGCGTTCAATTGATTCAAGATGCGACTTCAAGTCTAGACCGCTCTTCGGCAGGTGATCCAGAAGCGGGGCCTCCGTCACCTGCGGCATCGTGGCAGATTCCATATCATCTGTCCGGTAACGCTCCGGATCAGGCTCTGCAACATGCCGGAATCGCTCCGGCAACTCGCTGACCCCCACCACCCCGTTCGGGTACAGAATAGCTAACCGTTCTATCAGATTGGCCAGCTCACGGACATTCCCCGGCCATGGATGTTGCGCCAGAGACTCAATCGCACTCGGCTGCAGTCTTACCGAATCAAAGCCCTGCTGCTTAACGCGTTCTATCAACTCCTGCAGCAAAACAGGCAGATCTTCCGTGCGCTCGCGCAGAGGCGGCATCTCGATAGGAAATACATTCAGGCGGTAGTAAAGATCTTCGCGGAACTCTCCCGCCTCGATCATCTGCTCCAGATCTTTATGCGTGGCGGCAATCACCCGGATATCCGCCTCCAGCGTTTTAGTCCCACCAATGCGCTCAAACTTCCGTTCCTGCAATACCCGCAGCAGCTTGACCTGCATCGGCAGCGGCATATCACCGATCTCATCCAGAAACAGAGTGCCCCCCTGGGCCAGCTCAAAGCGCCCCGGACGGCTGGAAACAGCACCGGTAAAGGCCCCTTTTTCATGGCCGAAGAGCTCGCTCTCTAAAAGATCCGCCGGAATCGCTCCACAGTTAATCGGAACAAACGGCCCGGCCTTACGCACCGAGTGGTCATGCAGGTTGCGTGCAACTACCTCTTTGCCGGTACCGGACTCACCGGTGATCATGACATTCACATCGCGTCCGGCCACCTGCGCCATCGCCTGACGAACCCTGAGCATTGGCTGACTGCAACCGACCAGACTGGAAAACAACTGATCCGCAGCATCCGGCGCGATACCGGCACTGATCTGCTGTTTCACTAACTGGGCCCGATGCAACATATCCTGCAACTGCTGGTAATTGAACGGAATGGGCAACTCACCGAGCAGCAGTGATTTAAGCTCTGCGGGCAACTCTTCCACTTCCGCCCACTCGCCCAGCGTCACCACCGCCGCAGCCGGCACCTTCTGCTGCAACTCACGGATCAGTTTTTCCAGCGAGATTGGCAACTGACTCTGCCCCAGCAGCACCAGATCAGCAGGTACAGGCTCGCTGGCAGATTGCAGCCAATCCACAAAACCAAAGAATTCGCAGGATTGATCGAGAAACGTCAGCGCGGACTGAATCAACTCCCGCCGACTTAAATCATCATCAATGACCAGAACAGAGGACATAAGCGTAAACCGGATATTTTCTATTGCCGGTAATAGTTACGTGCATCGACAGGAATGTCAATAAACCGTCATCAGATAAGACTCAACAATTTTGACGGCATTTTTTTGACTTGCAGGAATATATCTCTATTATGAGCTGACAACAGGAAAGGCTAAACCGATAAAGCAAATAAATACTTTAGAGCTAAGTACAGGCGCCGAAAAACTAACTATGGCGATTATTTTCTTTGCAGCCCAGGACGATAGATAAATGAAAGCAGTCATCCTCGCAGGCGGACTTGGCACCCGAATATCTGAAGAAACACATCTGAAGCCTAAACCGATGATTCAGATCGGCGGAAAGCCCATCCTGTGGCATATAATGAAGATCTACTCAGCTCACGGCATCAATGACTTCATCATCTGCTGCGGCTATAAGGGCTATATCATCAAAGAGTATTTTGCCAACTACTTCCTTCATATGTCCGATGTCACCTTTGATATGCGCTCTAATGAGATGGAAGTACATCATCGCTTTGCCGAACCCTGGAAAGTCACGCTTGTCGACACTGGCGCCAATACCATGACCGGCGGACGACTTAAACGGGTTTCAGAGTATCTGAAGGACGAAGAAGCCTTCTGCTTCACCTACGGTGATGGTGTCAGCGATGTAAATATCTCCGACCTGATCAAATTCCATAAACAGAAAGGTGTAAAAGCTACGCTGACAGCAGCTATTCCTCCAGGCCGTTTCGGCGCCCTGAATCTGCACGGAGACATGGTCAATCGTTTCCAGGAAAAGCCCAAAGGCGATGGTTCCATGATCAATGGAGGCTTCTTCGTGCTCTCTCCCGATGTTCTGGACTACATCGAAGGCGACCACACCACCTGGGAAGACGAACCTGTCGGTCGACTCGCAGAAGAGGGGCAACTGGCAGCATTCAAACACGATGGCTTCTGGCAACCGATGGATACGTTGCGTGATCACACCGTTCTGCAAAACCTCTGGGAGAAAGGAAACGCTCCGTGGAAGATCTGGTGATAGACCAAAACTTCTGGCACCAGCGCAAGGTATTCATAACCGGGCATACAGGCTTCAAAGGCGGCTGGCTGGGGCTATGGCTGAAAAAATTGGGGGCACAGGTAACAGGTTATGCACTTCAGCCTGATACCACACCGAACCTTTTCAGCCTGCTGGGCTGCCAGCAGGTGTGTGACCGGTCCATCATTGCTGACATTCGTGATCTGTCTGCTCTCAAACAAGCCCTCATCCAGTCTGAAGCCGAGATTGTCTTTCATCTGGCCGCGCAGCCCCTGGTCCGAAGAAGCTACGCCGACCCCATAGAAACGTTCTCGACTAATATAATAGGCACCGCCAATCTGCTAGAAGCAGTACGTCAGGCCCCCACGGTCCTATCGGTTATCAATGTTACCTCTGATAAATGCTATGAAAACCAAGGCTTCAGCCGAGGTTATATTGAAACCGATCCGATGGGGGGCCATGACCCTTACAGCGCCAGTAAAGGTTGCTCAGAACTGATTACCAGCGCCTATCAGCGCTCCTACCTGCAGGATCAAGGCATTTCGGTCGCCAGTGCCAGAGCCGGCAATGTAATGGGTGGTGGCGACTGGTCCGGTGACCGGCTTCTCCCGGATGCGATACGGGCTTTTTCAGAGGGGCACCCCTTACACCTTCGCGCGCCTGGCTCCATTCGCCCCTGGCAGCATGTGCTCGAGCCTCTCGCCGGCTATCTCCTTCTGGGACAGAAAATTGATGCGACCTCCACAGCGCAAACTGGCTGGAACTTCGGCCCGGATGAGTCCGGTGCCGCATCGGTAGAATCAGTGATTGAACTGGCAGCCGAGGCATGGGGAAACGGCGCCGCTTATACCGTTGCAGATCGGGCCCCTGATCTGCATGAAGCAGCCGTTCTGGTACTGGACAGCAGCGCAGCTAAACTACATCTCGGATGGCAACCGAAACTGACACTGCGTGAAAGCATCCGGTACACTATCGACTGGTATAAAGCTTTCTTTTCAGAAAAAGACCTGCTCCAACTCAGCCATCAACAGATAGATGAATATTCATCCCGATAAATGCATAAACTAGACGAAATACGAAATAACATTTCAGCGTTGGTAACTGAGTATGCCGAGCACGCGTTTGCTGACAAGGAATTTATCCCCGGCATTACTCCGATTCCCCCTTCAGGTAAACTACTGGGTGAAGCAGAGCTTCAGAACCTGGTGTCAGCATCACTCGATGGCTGGCTCACCACAGGTCGTTTCAATGAACAGTTTGAGACCCAGCTCGCCGACTACCTTCAGGTGAAACATGTCCTGACCACAAACTCGGGTTCATCAGCCAACCTGCTGGCCTTCTCAGCATTGACCTCACCACGACTGGGTGAAAGAGCACTGCAACCAGGGGATGAAGTCATCACCGTAGCTGCCGGATTTCCGACAACGGTAAATCCCATTCTGCAGTACGGCATGATCCCGGTATTCGTAGATATCGATATCCCTACCTACAACATCAATCCAGACCGGATTGAAGCAGCCATCAGCAACAAGACCCGGGCGATAGTTCTGGCACATACGCTGGGAAATACATTCAATATTGACCGTGTCAGGCAACTGGCAGATCGTTATAACCTCTGGCTGATAGAAGATAGCTGTGATGCGCTCGGCTCCGAGTACAACAGCTCAGATCCCGATCTTGGCCAACGCAAAGCCGGCACCTTCGGTGATATCGGTACTCTGAGTTTTTACCCTGCACACCATATCACAATGGGGGAAGGTGGGGCGGTATTCACCAATAACGGTAAGCTGAAGGCCATTATAGAGTCGTTTCGTGACTGGGGACGTGATTGCTTCTGCGCCCCGGGTCAGGATAACACCTGCGGCAAACGCTTTTGTCGCCAGCAAGGCAATCTTCCCCACGGTTATGACCACAAATATGTATACAGCCACCTGGGATACAATCTGAAAATTACCGATATGCAAGCCGCATGCGGATTGGCGCAACTAAACCGAATCGAAGAGTTCACTCGCCGCCGAAAAGAGAACTTTGCGTTTCTCCATGCCGCCCTGAAACCGAGTGAAACCAGCCTGATACTGCCGGAAGCGACCCCGGGAGCAACGCCATCATGGTTTGGCTTCCCGATCACGCTGAGGCAGAACGCTCCCATCAACCGGCTGGAGCTATTACAGACGCTGGATCAGAGAAACATCGGCACACGTTTACTGTTTGCAGGAAACCTGACCTGCCAGCCCTATATGCAGGGAAGATCATTTCGGGTTTCAGATTCACTGAAGAATACCGATATAGTAATGAAAGACACCTTCTGGATAGGCGTGCAGCCCGCCCTCAGCGAAGAGATGTTGAGTTACGTCGCAGCAACGATCAATGACCTGGTCAAACCCGACTGAATCATTGCCCGTTTATAAAATAACCTCCGGGATGCAGCCCCAGAATAACAAAACAGATAATTCAGGAGATGGTGTGATGTCTTCACTACCAGCTACTTCAGATCCTGCCCTGACCGCAGGAGAACAAGCCAAACGCAACGATCTCGCAGCACGTAAGCCCTACGTGGCAGAGAAACTGGCAAAAATCAGCGACATGGAAGCTCGCGGAGAGATCAGCCCGATCATCCGCCTTGAAAAAAGCTATCTCTGCAACTTCCGCTGTACGCACTGTTCCGCCGAATATTACATGGACCGGCATCTTAATAAGATTCATCATATCCAGGACGACCGTCGTAAGATCGACCTTGAGGCTGTGAGAAAACTTTCCGATGAAGCAGACCAACTGGGTCTGGCCCGCTTTGTAATCACAGGCGGCGAACCGCTGGTTATGAAAGATTTCGATGAAGTCGTTGCGGCAATCGATCCGGACAAGCACTACATCATTACTGATACCAACGGCTGGTTTCTGGATGATGAACGAGCCCGCCACCTGAAAGAGATTGGCGTGGAAAAAGTACAGCTCTCTCTGGATAGCATGATCGAGGAAGAGCACGACAACTTCCGCAACAAACCCGGCTCATATAAACGGGTGATGCGTGCGATAGATGCTTCAGTTAAAGCCGGCCTGAATCTGATTCTCTCCACCGTACTGGTTAAGGGGCGGGCTAAAACGGCTGAATTCCGGGAAATGTGCCAGTTTGCGACCGACAAAGGTATTGGCCTGTATGTTTCCTACGCTAAACCTACCGGTTCCTGTACAGAGCACCCGGAATTTGTCATCGAAAAAGAAGATGCAGATATCCTCCGGGAGCTGGAAAAAGAGTACAACGTCTTTTCTCATATGACACCCTCTTATGGCTCCTTTAAAGGCTGCATTACAGTCAAAGGCATTATAACAGTGACCTCAACCGGAGAGATCACGCCCTGTCCATACATCGACATGTCCCTCGGCAATATCTTTCAGACACCGCTGAAAGAAATCCTCGACCGGGGTATGCGTAACCCATGGTTAGGACCACACCGTCCTGACTGTCTGATAGGCGAAGATCCGGCGTTCATTAAAAAACATACGGAAATCACCTCGCGCTATAAAACCTTACCCGTTCCCTGGGGCGAAGGCTTTTCTGATTCAGACAGCCTGACGGACTAGCTCCACGTACATCGATTTTTCAGGAACCGTTATGACTGTATTATTCGATCCAAACGGGCGCTGTATTCCAGGCCCGGTAAAAGCCAAAGTTCAGCCAAAAGTGAGAAGGTATTTTCGCTGCGAACAACCCGAGTATTCGCTTCAGGACATCTATGAGCGCAGCGCCCGGTTCATTGGAGAGCTAACCCTGACCGAAGCCGAATTTGAACAACAGGTTACCCGGTTGATGAGCGACCTCAAGGGAGACCCGCAACTGGTTGACCTGCTTTCCGGTCCGGTTATCCCCTTCATACTCCCCAAACATGCCCGCGAAGATATCGGCACACTGCTACAACAGAAATACCTGCCCGCGGTCGCCAGCGCTTTTGGGCATGCCTATCCGGATTATGAGTTTGTTGACCACAATAAAACACCGCTCGCCGGGCGCTTGCGACCGGCCGCGAACACCGGTCACCAGGAACTACTGCAGCGTCAGGCAGATCGGGATCTGGTTGGTCTCTACTGCCCGGCGATGGACGGATATTCTCTCGGGGCAGCACGTGAGCAGATAAGCCTTCTGCCTCAGCACTTCAGTCTGGCCGGTGCTGCAGACACCTGTGCGGCACTGGTAGCTTGCCCCGGCCTGCTGATGCGAGAAGACGGCTACACACCCTTACTCTGGTTCGGCGCACTCGAAACAGATGATCCAAATGAAGGTTTTCACCTTGAAGCCTATGGCTACAACCTGAACTTCAATCGCCGGATGCATCTTGGCAATGCTGATGAATACTGGGCCAATGGCCTGGTGTACTGTAAGTAACTGAATCTGATTATTGAGCGGTAAACATGAAGCAATTACCCCTGGATAAACCCCTTATCGTACTGGAAATGGCTAACAACCATATGGGTGATCTGGCACATGGTCTGAAGATGATTGACACTTTTGCCGAGGTCTGTAAAAAATTCCCGTTCAGGTTCGCAATCAAGCTCCAGTACCGTCAGATGGACAGCTTTATCCACCCTGATTATCAAGACCGGATGGATCTGAAGTATGTTAAGCGCTTTATGGAAACCCGGCTGACCCGTGAACAGTTCGAACAGATCATAGCGCGTATCAAACAAGCCGGTTTTCTGACCATGTGCACTCCGTTTGACAGTGAATCTGTACCTCTGATTGTTGAACAGCAATTTGATATCATCAAAATCGCCAGTTGCTCCTTTACTGACTGGCCACTGCTGGAAACAATCGCGGCCACCGATTTACCGGTGATCGCCTCTGCCGCTGCAGCCAGCGCCGAAGAGCTGGATAACGTGGTTACATTTCTGAGTAATCGGAACAAGTCGTTCGCCCTGAACCACTGCGTCGCGGAATACCCGACACCACCTGAAAAAATACAGCTTAATCAGATCGACTATCTGCGCACCCGTTACCCGGAAGTACCCATTGGCTATTCCACCCACGAACCCCCCTCCTTTACCGGATCAATTGCCATGGCAGTGGCTAAGGGAGCGATGCTGTTTGAACGCCACGTGGCACTACCCAGTGAGCAGTATCAACCAAATGACTATTCAGCTACTCCGGAGCAACTGATCGCATGGCTTAGCACTATAGAGCAGGCTTTTACCCTTTGCGGTCAGCGGGCAGACATACGCGTAACACCTCCACAAGAAGAGATCGACAGCCTCCGAGCGCTGCGACGCGGCGCTTATCTGAAACAGGATATTCCCGCCGGTAAGGCAATCAGCGAAGCGGATATCTACTTCGCCATCCCCTGTCAGGCAGGACAAATTACCGCTAACGACTGGTCTAAGTACGTACATCGACAGAGCACTTCGGCTATAAAGGCCAACGCTCCATTGCTTAACTCTAATTCAGAACAGAGCAATACCCGAGACCGGATTCTGGCCATCGTAGGACAGGTAAAAGCCGTTCTGAATGAAGGCAGTATTACGGTCCCCCCCGAAGCCGCTCTGGAGATTTCACATCATTACGGCGAAGACCGGTTTGATGATTTCGGGGCAGCCATGATCACAGTAATGAATCGCCAGTACTGTAAGAAGCTGATTATTCTGCTTCCGGGACAACAGCACCCGGAGCACTTGCATAAACGTAAAGATGAAACCTTTTATGTCCTCAGCGGTGAAATTACAGTGAACCTGGATGGAAAGGCCCAGCAACTGAAATCGGGTGAAATGATCACCGTACCCGCCCATACCCAACACAGCTTCAGCTCCGAGACAGGGGCGGTATTTGAAGAGATCTCGACCCGTCACTTTCAGGATGATTCGTTCTACAGTGACGACAGCATTTTGCAAAATCCGCAACGTAAGACCTATCTGAAGTATTGGCAGAACCTATAACTACACCCTTTAACGACTGTATTGCAGAGTAAGAACAGCATTATGAACAGGAAAATCCGGCTCGCCGATTATGTGTTTCAATTTTTAGCCGAGAAGAACAGCGAGCATGTATTCCTGCTACCCGGCGGTGGCGCCATGCATCTGGTGGATGCAGCAGGACAAACTGAAGGACTCAGTGTTATTCCCTGCCACCATGAGCAAGCTGCCGGCATTTCCGCAGAAGCTCACGGCCGGATCAAAGGGAGGCCCGGCGTAGCGCTGGTAACCACCGGCCCCGGGGCCACTAACATTGTTACTCCGGTTGCCGGTGCCTGGATTGAGTCTGTGCCCATGATTATCATCTCCGGACAGGCTAAACGCGCTGATCTGATCGGTGACAGCGGGGTACGCCAGAAAGGCGTACAGGAAGTGAACATTGTTGAGATGGTCAAATCTGTCACTAAGTATGCCGTGACAATCACCGAGCCCATGCAGATCAGGCAGCACCTTGAACAAGCCTGGCATCTGGCCACCAGTGGACGACAAGGCCCTGTCTGGCTCGATATCCCGCTGGATGTTCAGGCCAGCATGATAGAGACAGAACAGTTAGAAGGCTGGCAGGCACCACCGGAATTGGTTTCTTATCAAACTGATCTGGCTTGTGACAGCATTATCAATCAGCTCAGCAAAGCTCATCGGCCATTACTGATGATCGGTCACGGCGTCCGCCTCTCCGGTGCCGCTGATATCCTGCAAGCTCTTTATGAGCGCCTGAAAATCCCGGTCGCCACGACCTGGAACGCCATGGACATGATCCCCTACGATCACCCGCTTAACGCCGGGAAACCGGGATCTGTCGCACTGCGTGGCGCTAACTTCGCGGTACAGAACTGCGACCTCCTGATTGCAATAGGCGCAAGACTTGATCCGGTAGTGACTGCTTACTCAGCAGAAAACTTTGCCCGTTCAGCCACGCGTATTGTGGTTGATATCGATCAGGCCGAACTGGACAAACTTCAGGCGCATGATTTCACCGTTTTCAGGGCAGACGCCAGAGAAGTCCTGCTGAAACTATTGGATCAGTCTTCCCGTCAGCCAACACCAGACTGGTCAGAATGGGTCAGTACCTGCAAAAACTGGAAACAAAGATACCCCATTAATGACGGGAAGGCCTTTCCTGATAAGGGAGAGATAAGCAGTTACCACCTTACCGAAGCGCTGTCAGACGCTCTGCCAGAAAACCAACTGATTACCACCGGCAGCTCGGGTCTGGCTGTTGAAGCGTTCTATACTGCATTTCGAAACAAACCCGGCCAGCGAATTATGCTCACGTCGGGACTAGGATCCATGGGTTACGGTTTACCCGCTGCTATTGGCGCCTGTCTGGCAAACGGTCGCAAACCGATGGTGGCCATTGAAAGCGATGGCAGCCTGCAGCTCAATCTGCAGGAACTGAGCACACTGGCTTCTCTGCAACTGCCCGTCTGTATGTTCATCATGAACAACGCAGGCTATGCCTCAATTCGTAACACCCAGCGAAACTACTTTGATAGCCGCTTTGTTGGCACAGGGGCTGAAGCGGGTTTACTGATCCCGGATATACTCGCCGTGGCCGAGGCAATAGGTCTTAAAACCCAGCGCATCACTTGCGTAGAGAAACTCGAGGCAGGCATCAAAGAAGCACTGCAAACTCAGGGCCCGCTGATCTGTGATGTTACCCTGATATCGGATGAAACCCTGTGGCCAAAATCAGCCGCACTGCCACAAAAAGATGGCTCCATGCTATCCATGCCACTTGAAGATATGTCCCCTCTTTTATCACTGGAGGAACTAAAGGAAAACATGTGCGTTCCGCTTCATCCCGCATCACTTTCTGCCCGGCAGGATGGCACAGAATGAGGGAGTACTACTTCAATATTCCCACAGCAGAGCTTGATGAAGTGCTGTCACACACACAGATTTGGTCTGAACTGAAAGATCAACATCTGCTGATCACCGGCGGCACCGGCTTTTTTGGCCGCTGGATTCTGGCTTCCATTCTTCGGGCAAACGATACCCTTAAACTGAATATCCATGCCACAGTTATCACCCGCGCTCCAAAAGGCTTTGTTCAGGCATTTCCTGAAGCACACGATAAATGCTTCAACTTTAAATATGGCGACCTGCGGTATACGCTACTGCCGGTAGCGAATTACTCTCATGTACTGCATCTGGCAACCGACTCGATTGCCAACCAACCCGCGGCACATCTCGGCCTGACCGATTCAGTCATCACCGGAACCCGAAGAGTGCTCGATCATGTTGCCAACTGTTGCCCTCAGGCTAAAGTGCTCTATGTCAGTTCCGGCGCAGTTTATGGCCCTTTACCGGACGGAGAAATACACACACCGGAAACCTATACAGGCGCACCACCTCCGGAGTCTCCCCAGGCCTTTATGTCCTCAGCAAAGAGAATGGCAGAACAGCTCTGCTCTCTGTACAGCAATACGAAGGGACTGGATGTCAAAATCGCCCGCTGCTTCTCCTTCGCCGGACCTCACATGCCCATGCAATCCTACTTTGCATTCGGTAACTTTATTCACGATGCTGTTCAGGATAAACCCATCGCGATTAATGGTGATGGCACTCCCATCCGCGCTTACCTATATGCAGGCGATCTTACCGCCTGGTTATGGACCATTCTGGATAAAGGTGAGCCGTGCCGTCCTTATAATGTTGGCTCAGATCAACAGATTAACCTCAAAGAGTTAGCGACCACCATTTCTTCTCTGATATCAGATGAGGGCTCTGTTAAGGTCACCTCCAAAGTCACCGGCGCAGCTCCGTCACGCTATGTTCCTGATATATCCAGAGCCACGAATGAGCTGGGACTCTCCGCCTGGACAGATCTGCAAAGTACGATCTTACGCACGGCTCACTGGTATCAATCCTTTGGTGAGACGCTGGTTGAGCGTGACCAGAACTCCCCCCGGACTCTGGTCATGGACATCGACGGCGTGATTGCCAACATTGCACCCGACAATGACTATAACCTTTCAACACCAAGGCAACACAATATCGAAAAACTCAATCGCCTTTATGATGCCGGGCACAAGATTATCCTTTTTACCGCACGTGGCTATGTCACTGGCATCGACTGGCGTGAGGTCACCGAGCAACAGATGGAACGTTGGGGTGTGAAATACCATGAACTGCATCTGGGAAAACCCGCAGCGGATATCTATGTGGATGACCGCATGGTCCCGTTGGAAATGTTTCCCTCTTTAGCTGAGTAAACAGCGAGGATCTCTATGCACAAACAGCCACATTGCCGTGTTTGCGATAGCCCGCTCAGCCTCCTGCTAACACTGCAAGAGATGCCCGCAATGGCGCAAAACTTTCCGGATACAGATAGCCTTGCCGATGATAAAGCGGAAGATCTGAAGGTCTGTCAGTGTCTGACTTGCGGGCTGGTTCAACTGGATTGCGAGCCCGTTGCATACTTTCAGGAAGTCATCCGGGCGGCGGCATTTTCTGATGAGATGAAAGCCTTCAGGCTAAAACAGTTCGCCCGGTTTATCGAAGCTTATCAGTTGGCAGGCAAACGGATTCTTGAGGTCGGCGCCGGAGCAGGAGAGTATCTTGATCTGATGCAGGAGCAGGGCGTGGATGCCTGGGGAATCGAAGCGGGAGTCGGCGCAGGGCACCACCCAAGAATCAGCAAATCCTACCTCGATAGTGATAGCAAGCTTTTAGATGGTGCTCCTTATGACGGCTTTTTTTGCCTGAACTTTCTGGAGCATATGCCGGATCTGAAAGGTAGCCTGCGCGCAATCGCATCAAACCTGAAACCCGGTGCGACGGGGCTCATAGAAGTACCCAATTTCGATATGATTCTGGAGAAAAAACTTTTCTCCGAGTTTATCCGCGACCATCTGTTCTATTTCACCGAGACCACCCTTGTCACACTGCTACAGCAAACCGGCTTTGAGGTGCTCAGTTGTAAACCTGTCTGGCATGACTACTCCCTCTCTGCCATCGTGAAAAAAAGATCCACCATCAACCTTACCCCCCTGATCAATGCAAAAAGCCAGATTGAACGGTCTGTTGACAGCTTCACCCGACAGTTCAGACAGAAAGAGATCGTGATATGGGGTGCCGGCCATCAGGCACTTGCGGTGATTAATATGCTGCAGTTGAAGCATAAGGTCGCCTGTGTAGTAGATTCGGCCACCTTTAAACAGAACAAGTACACCCCCGGAAGCCATATCCCAATTTATTCACCACAGAGAATCCATGGTGAAGAGATTAAGGCCGTTATTGTAATGGCGGCCAGCTACTCCGATGAGGTCGCTGCTATTCTTCGTCGTGACTACCGGCCCGAACTACGTGTCGCCGTACTCCGTGACGACGGTCTGGAGGAGGTCTGATGAAACCGCTGGATTCAGCGATCGCCCAAATCGATGCATCGATAGAGAACCCGACTCAGGGAATTGGTGAAGATCTGTTTCACCTTGTCAGCCGCCTGACGCCTATCATCAATGTCGACCTGCTGATCAGAAATCCACAGGGTGAGATTCTCCTGACCTGGCGTCAGGATCAGTTTTACGGACCAGGCTGGCACATACCCGGGGGCGTCATCCGCTTCAAAGAGACTATAGCTGAAAGAATTCATGCGGTTGCTAAAAGCGAGCTGGATGCTCAGGTACGCAGTAATTATCTACCGCTAATGGTTCAGGAGGTGATGAATCACACCCGTGATACACGGGGACACTTCATCTCACTCCTGTATGAGTGCACCTTACTCAGCGAACTGGATGAAAAGATGAGCTTTAACGCAGATAAGCCCGCAAATAACCAATGGCGCTGGCACAAAGAACGCCCAGACAATTTAATTGAAGTGCACCGCAGAATTTATTCTCAGGTTTTTAACTAGTCTATGGCAGCCAATGATCAAGCAGTGAAAGTCTCAGTAATTATCCCGGTCTATAACGCCGCTGTTTATATCTCAGAATGCCTCAATAGCGTTCTTCAGCAGTGCCATCAAGACCTGGAGATTCTTTTAGTAGATGATGGTTCAACCGACCACAGTGTGCGTGTAATTAAAAGCTATCAAGACAAACGAATAAAGCTTATCTGCTCAGCCAATAAAGGCGTATCCAGCGCCCGTAATATTGGAATCAGGGCATCGACCGGAAACTATCTGTTTTTTCTGGATGCTGATGACAGCCTGCCTGAGACCGCTATTTCTGAGCTCGTTGAAGCTCTACGAATCAACAACAGCGATATAAGTATTGGCAGCTACGTCCAGTTCAGTTCAGCCTCCGCAGAGCTGGAGAAAACTATTTATCCTGACAACAGAACCTTAGACCGCAACGCAATTTTCCAGTACATCTGCCAATACCTTGAAGCCCCCAACAAGTCACCTTTATTCGTTTTCTCCTGGGGACGCTTATACAGCGCTGATCTGATAAAAAACAATCAGGTATATTTTAATGAACACCTGTCCACATTCGAAGATGTTCAATTCAATCTTGATTTACTCAAGTTCATAGACAATATCAGCTATACCCCTAAGATAGTCTACCGACATAGACTCCACCCCCTGAACAAGTCTGCTACGACTCAGTGGAAAAAGTCACCAGAGGAGCTTTTTGGTTTTGTGGCACCGGTATTGTCATGTACGGATCTGCTCAAAGATGAACTGGGTAATGTCAAAGCTCTTAGACTTGTTGAGCAGTGTCTATGCTCTTATACGATCATTCAGCTTATTCGGCTTTGCGGAGGCCTGAAGCTTTCAAGCTTTTACCTAATTTACCGATATATTAAACAATTGGTAAATACAGATTGGTTAGTGTCAGCAATCCAAAATTACAAAGCTGCTGCCGGGAATAGCACTCTTATCCCAGCCCAGATCGCGCGGAGGCGTCCATTAATGGTGTTAATCGCCTGCTATCTACACGCTCGCAAACGTTACAGGTAGAAAAACTTTCAATATGAATATATTCAAGCAGATAAAACAGCAGAATCTCCCTGTTGTTATCTTCGGAGCAGGATTCGCAGGTCAGGTCATTTTGAACACCTGCCTGGACAATGGACTTGAAGTTAGCTGTTTCTGCGATAACAAGAAAAACTATTCAGGCAGTTTTCTTCTGGGACATAGGATCATTCATCCTTCAGAATTTGACGATTTATTCCAGGACGCTATTTTCATTATATCCGCCGCTGACATACATGACGTGGCAGTCCAACTGAAGGAACTGGGTTATAGTAACCACATCGCAGGCGGCGACATACTCAAGCACTCTGATCTGAGCAAACATCACTATGATACTGAATTTTCGTTTCTGGATTATGCCGTAGCCACGTGCATTCAGTGCCATGATGCCTACCAGAATCCAAGCAAACTATTCCTGAGAAGCGTAGATATTGTTATCACTGAAAAGTGTTCGATGCGGTGCAAGGACTGTTCGAACCTGATGCAATATTATGAAAGTCCGGAAAACTACTCACTGGAAGAATTAGTCAATTCTTTAGAAACCTTCTTTTCCGCAGTTGACCAGGTAAACGAGTTCAGAGTCATTGGTGGTGAGCCATTTATGAACAAAGAGATAGGCCAGGTCATAGAATGGCTAAGCCAGCAGGAGAAAGTCAACAAGCTGGTGATTTACACTAACGGGACTATTGTCCCCAAAGGCAAAAACCTATCTTCTCTGCAGAACGAAAAAGTGTTGATGATGATTACCGATTATGATGCTTTATCCCGGAATCATGAACGCCTGGTAACAACCCTTCAAGAAAACCATATAGCTTACCATACGGATAAAGCTCAAAACTGGACGGACTGTGCCAGCATCGAGCCACGCCACAGGAACGCGGAACAACAAAAAGAGGTATTTAAAAATTGTTGCGCTAAATGCCTGTTCACCATTATGGACGGGAAATTCTACCGCTGCCCATTCTCTGCCCATGTGGACAAACTAGGCGCTACTCCGCTCTACCCCGACGACTATATTGCGCTACGTCCTTCCCCTGATCAGCAAGGATCACAACTTCGTGAGGCACTCGCGCAATTTATCAACGAAAAGGAATCCCTTCTTTCCTGTAATTATTGCGCGGGACGTTTTTTAAGTGATGAGAAGATAACACCGGGGATTCAGGTAAGTGAACCATTGAACTTTACTAAGCTGAGGTAACCATAAGACAGGCCTCAACCTGCTCCCCGGTAATAATAGCTTGCGTTTAATACAAGCTAGCCGCGGAGCACCTACCCTGAAGCTGTTAAAATAACAACTATCAGAGAAGTACTTGTGCGAAACAGACCCTGAACGCCCCGGACAATTTTTCTGATACTAACCCGATCAACGAGAGCTTGCCCGTTCAACAAAAATGGACCACATTTTAGTGAAGTCGGTAAACAGTTGCTGAGCCATAATTTCAGGATTAAAAAAACCACTCTCAGGAAGACTCTCTCTCAACCGGTTTTTGACACTCATCAGTTTATCCGGATACCGGGCCATATCCACGGCTTTTTGTACATATTCGCCGTGATCTGCGGCAACTAACTCCTGTAGATTAACCCCCTCCAGCATGGCGGCACCAGTCCTGCTTATAACAGAGCTCCCCATCAGAGAGACATAGGGAACCCCCATCCATAAAGCTTCCATATTTACTGTAGAGCCATTGTAGGGGAAGGTATCCAGAACAAGATCGATCTCCCGGAAAGCCGAAAGATATCCGGCGTAAGTACCGTCATGGCTGGCCAGAGTAAATCGGTCAGCCGAAACGCCAAATCCCTCAAGTCGAGTAATAAATTGCTGCTTAAACCCCTCATCGCCGAACAGCCAGGAGTCGATGTAGAAACGTGCGTCGGGTAACTCGTGTAATATCTCCGCCCAAAGACGAATGACTTCATCAGAGACTTTATCTACACGGTTCATACAGCCAAAAGTAAAAAAACCATTCTTCTGGTATGGCGTACAGTCAAATTGCCTCTCAAACTCAATGTCCAGCATAGCCAGACACTGGCTACTCTTAAACTGCCACACCTCTTCAGTGAAATCTGGGTTATTCCGTACTGGACTGGCGACTTTTCCGGCGCCAAAGTAGTCAATTTCCGTTAACCCGGTACTGGCAAAAAAACCCATCCAGCTGAGTTGCACAGGGGATGGCTTATAAGCGAAGACAGGCAATCGATTGTGTGCCGAATGCCCCGACATATCGATTAATATATCGATACGATCTGCATATATTTTTTTTGCCAGCTCTGGATCGTTTATATGAAACACATCATTCCATTCGGAAAAACAGGGTTTCATTCGCTCAGTAACAGCATCGTCAGGCATCCAGTTGTTGTGATACGCAATTAGCTCCACTGGATACTCTGACAACTTCCGGAGAGCACCCTCAAACAGTTTCGCCACCACATGACGACGAAAATCCGCCGCCACAAAGCCAATTCTCAAAACCTTCTTTGCTTTGAGCTCCAAAGCAGGCCAGGCAGTGTATAGCTGACTTCGTTTTCTCGCCAGCCGAGCGTACTCTTTGGCAACCTTAAGGTACTCAGCTCCCGGCACACTTAAGTCAGTCGCAAGGCACATGAGTTCATTACTGAAAATATCTAAACGGCCTGGATCAGCCTGCCGGGCCTTACGGTAACAGGATACAGCCTCTTTCAGCCGGGACTGGGTTTTGTATACATTGCCCAGATTGTTAAGAGCCTTAACAGAAACCGGGTCATAGTTGATGGCTAACTGATAATGCTCTATCGCTGACTGGAGATCCCCCTGACTGGAGTAGATATCGCCCATCCCCCGGTAGGAGGCTGATAGATTCGGTTTCAGAGAGATAGCTTTTTTAAAATGCTCCAGTGCCAGCGGCTTTTTATCGAGTTCAAGCAAAGCAAAACCCATGTGATGATAGGCATCACCACTTTCGGGATTAAGCTTAATCGCTTTCAACAGGTAGGAGACAGCAGGCTCGAATTGCTTTTTGATCAGGCAGATAATACCCATAAAATGATTGGCATCGAAATTATCAGGGGCAATCGTGAGTGCTTTACTAAAAACAGCCTCAGCTTCTGCATAATTTCCCGAGCGATAGCACCTGAGCCCTAGCTCAAGAGCTTTCCCGACCAACTGACTCTGAGTAGCCTGATCCATTATTTGTTGGTTTCTTGAATCTGAACCTCAACAGGCATCGCAGACCAACCAGAACGCACTTCCAGAATTAAATCCATCACTTCCTGAATTTTCTTTTCATCATTCTCCCGGTTAGCAAGCAACACCTGGCGAATCATATAGTTATAAAGTTCATCCAGATTCGCCGCCAGTTCACCGCCTTTATCAAGATCAAGAGACCCCTTCAAACCCACGATAATATCTGTTGCCTTATTAAGATGTTCAGTACGCTCTTCAATCTGGCCACGCTCTGTTGCACCTTTTGCTTTCGCAAGCGCTGTTAACGCACCTTCCAGTAACATGGAGATTAGTTTATGGGGGCTGGCTGTTTCTACGGTTGCCCTCAAATCAACACTTTTATACTGTTTCAGGGCATTCAAATTAACGCTCATATCTATATACCTACCTTAAAAAACGCTACAAGCGCAGTGAGCAAAAAAATTACATTAACCATTCGATGCGGTGAATGGCAGCCGGTCCAGAATACCATCTAACTGGTTACCAGTGCTCTGGAAACTACTGACAATTCGCTCCATCGCTAAAAACTGCGAGTACAACCGAAGCTCCAGCTTTTCCATTTTTCTATCCAACTCTTCACGATCTTCGGTAATTCCCTCAAGAGAGTCACCGATATTATCCTCACGAAGCTGAATACTGCCACTCGAAGACAAGAAGCTATTGATCAGATTTTCAAGCTCACCGGCAAACCCTCGAGAGAAACCAATACTTACCGTGCCTGCAGCAACAGCATTCTCACCAATAGTTAAGTTGAGCCCGTAAGGATCAGTATCAATCTTAGGTAACAGCACATTACCAGATCCGAACCCGGCTTCACCATTGATTGTGCCTGCTACGTTGACCCCTGTGTCGGAGAAATCTGCAAAGCCCAGCTCCGCAATGTCGGCTCCAAAATCTGCAGAATCGAACTGAACAGTCGAAGAAGTACCGTAACTACGTGAAGTGAAAGTAAACTGGTCAGTGGCACTATCATAGGCCACATCAACTGCAATATTCGAAGCACTCAGATTACTATCGCCATTAATCAGCGATTGCAGATCAGCCCTGACCTCATCAATAGTCGAATAGCTGCCTGTCAGGGTAATCGTGTCAGACTTGGTTCCATCTACAGTAATCTTAAACGACAGGTCAAGCGAACTCGCATCAGGAATATTCACACTATCGGCAGCACTGTCGAAGCTGATATTCCCGCCATCGACCATTGCATTAGTTGTCACAGTAGCCTTTTCAGGGTCGGTTGTAACCACAACATCATAGCTCCCCGCCACAGTACCGGAGGCATAGCTACCAATGGAAACACTCACTTCATCGCTGGATGAGGAGGTTCTGGTTGCAAACAGAGATTCCACCAAAGCAAAGTTATCCTGCATTGCCGCACTGAAATCGTCCTCATCAATCGACAGCGAACCATCCAGCTCTGTGCGAATACCGACATTGGTCAATGCGTTATAACCATCATCGACACCAGGCACAAGCGCACTGATTGTGTTACGGATCTGGTTCACAATCGCTTTAGCTGTACCATCTGTCGCCAGATCTCCTCTAACTACCTGGTTACTCTCGTCGCGGCTATAACCCACCAGATTCTGCGCTGTCTCATAAAACAGGTTGTACGCTTCGACAAAATCCCGAATTGCCTGCTCCGCTACAGCAGTATCTTCTGAAACGGTAAAAGTAAAACTGGACCCAGGTTCGGCTTTGTTTACCGAGAAATTAAACCCCTGAATAACATCATCTATTTCATTGGTTTCTCGATAAACCGTCAGGCCGTTTACTTTCAATGTGGCGTCTGCCGCCTGTTGAGTTTCTGTGACCTGAGAGTGCTCTGTTTCATTGAACTCGAATACACTGAGGCCAGTAGTGTCACCCTTAGTAGCATCATCGCTGGAAATACGCATCGCATTATTCGCACCTGATGGCGCGGTTAAAAGCAACTGGTACTGACCATCAACAAGTAATACTGAAGCCTGTACATCCGCATCTTCAGCATTGATTTTATCGGCAATATCCTGAAGAGAATCGGTGGCTTCCACGACGATATTCAATGCCGCTCGCGCATCATTAACAGAAAAGGAGTACGGATCGTCATCAGTATCTACATCTGCACCGGGATCGGCAGCTTCATCGTAGGTCCAGGTACCGAAGCTAATGGTCAGTGTACCTGACTCATTCAGAGCAGAGTCTTTATCCGAATAAGCCCCCGTGACAATCGACTGGGACTGAGCTACAGATTCAACTTCAATATTGTAAGTCCCGGTCTGAGCACCGGCTTCCACCGAGTTTGGCGTAATAACATCAGTATCAGGGAATGCCACCGAGCGGGCATTAAAAGTGTCATTATCAGCCAGAGGCGATAAAGCCCCTTGCAGCTCTGACATACTGCTTTTTAAAGTGCCATAAGCAGATATCTGGGATTCGAGGGTTTCCTGCTTCGAATTAAGACGCTCTTCACGAGGAGCCTTTTCAATTTCGACAAGCTGTGAAACAAGACTGGTGGTGTCGATACCAGAACCGGCACCCAGTGATTTAATGATACTATCACTCATTGCCCATGCCTCTGGTTTTTAGTGAGTGGAAGAAGCCCGTAGTGTCTCAGGCTTCCTCGTTGAAGATCAAGCCCATCATACGATCAAGGGACTCTGCGAAGCGCAGTGCTTCTTCGTTAGGGATCTGACGAATCACTTCATCGGTACTCAGATCACGAACCTGAACTACCACCTCATCAGAAGTTTTATCAACTGAGAAGTTAAGTGAGCGCTGTCCGCTTTTCATCATCTCATTGAGGCGATCAATTGCAGCTTCCAGCTTTTCAACAGACATCTCTTGCGATTCTTTAGCCTGCTCCTGGAAACGCTCGCTTTGTTGAGGCTCCACGGGCTGGCGCTGAACCTGGCCTGCTTGCTGAGGCTGCTGAGAAGGCTGAACAATATTCGCCGCAGCGTTAGCAGCACCCATTGATTCGATAGCCATAACTCATTTCCTCTTCTTTAACTTTTTGAGTAATCCCCCTTCACCGAAGGCTCAGGGGGATCTCAACTCTATCTGTCAGTATAGCTGCTATCTTACTGCAGCAGTGACAGAACCTGCTGAGGTGCAGCGTTAGCCTGTGCCAGCATCGCTGTTCCTGCCTGCTGCAGTACCTGAGCACGACTCAAGTTTGCAGATTCTTTTGCAAAGTCTGCATCTTCGATACGTGAACGGGCAGCCGCTACGTTCTCAGATACGTTAGACAGGTTGTTGATGGTGAAGTCCAGGCGGTTGTTGATTGCACCCAGATCACCACGAGTAGCGTTGATCTGCTCAAGAGCTGCATCAATAGTGTCAATCGCCTTCTGGGCTCCAGCAGCGGTGGAGATATCGATATTAGCGACACTGCTACCAGAACCTACTGCAACGTTAGTTTCATGTAGATTCAGAATACCCTGCATGGTGGTTTCCTGACCATCTTTGTAGTCGATGGAAATATCAGCACCATCCACAGAGGTCAATTTCAGCGCGTTAGTTACACTGGAGCTATCCAGAGAAGCAACCACACCAGTCTGCTCTGTGTAAGTGTTCAGGAATGCTACGGTATCACTTGCTTCACCAGCAGTGTCGTTGCCATCGTAGTCGATAGTATTATCATATTCACCGATGGATACGCCGTTCAGTACCAGATCACCGTCATTGAAGGCAGTGGTTGCCAGTGCAGCATCACCCATGATTTCACCCTGTTTCAGGCGAGTGTCTACACCTGTCAGTGACGCATCGGTAGCAACACCATATTCAATGGTTATTTCATCTACGCCCGCTTCAGCGGTAAAGGTCAGGTGAGAAAATCCAGTATCACCACCGTCAAGGCCAGTACCCAGAGCTGCCGCAGCGTCTACTGTACTTTCAGTGATAGCAATAGATGTTGTATTTTCTGCACTCAGGGTCAGGTAGCCATCGTCATTTACGCTTGCCTGTACCAGCCCACCAGATACCTCGTTGATGGTTGATACCAGATCATCCATATTGCTGGTGTTGCTTACCTGGAAAGTCTGAACAGTATCATCGGCCATAGTTACCGCAAACTGAACATATTCACCGTCCTGAATGATACCGTCACCACCGGTGGTCGCTACCATCTCAGTAGTTGCACCAACAGTTACTCCAGTTACATTGCCATTAATCTCATCCAGAGCATCTTGCAGACTTCCTGATGCGTGAGCACTCAGATCACCCACATCCTGACCGTTGATTTCCATAGTGTTAGTAACACCATTGATCCCATCGATACCTGCCAGCAGGTCAGATCCCAGGTCCGTACCCGTTACGCTTGCACCTGAACCGTTACCCAGTGAGTTGGTATCTGTTGCACCAATGTTAAGAGTAATAGTCTCATTGGAATCCGCACCAGCCTGAAGGTCAACTTCACCCAGCGTACCATCCAGAATCTGCAGGCCGTTGAATTTGGTAGTTTCAGAGATACGGTCAATTTCTGCGATCAGCTGCTGTACTTCTGCGTTCAGAGTAGAACGGTTACCTTCATCGTAGGTACCGTTGGCAGACTGAATAGACAGCTCACGCATACGCTGCAGGATGTTAGTAGTCTCGTCCAGTGCACCTTCTGCTGTCTGGATCAGAGAGATACCATCGTTCGCGTTACGAATCGCCTGATCCAGACCACGAACCTGAGAAGTCATACGGTTAGAGATCGCCAGACCCGCTGCATCATCCGCTGCGGAGTTAATGCGCTTACCGCTGGTCAGACGTTCCATAGCCTGGTTCTGATCACCCTGAGAGAGGGTCAGGTTACGCTGAGCATTCAGCGACATGATGTTTGAGTTAATTACCATTGCCATGAGATTTTCTCCTCACAATCAGCCGAGTCTGACCGGCTGTATTCGAATTTTTGGCTCTTTGAATTTCTCAGTTGAAGGGGGTGAGAAATCCAAGCTTGAAAATGTTATCGACCAGGGAGCTGAACGCTTTAGAAAAAAATTAACTTTTTCTATCTTCTTACTTACAGCGCCATAACGTCCCGTTGATTTTTGTTATCGGCACGCTCAGACTGGGCATGAGAAAAATCTCGCAGGAATATTGAAATGAGCGTTTTAATTAAATTAGCGCAACAAGCTTTGCAGCAGGCCGAACAGATGGAACAGCTTGCTCAGGATGATGATTGGGAAGGTGTGACCAACCTACAAGTAACACACAACCAAACCGTGAGCAGATTAATGACTGCTGAGATTCCAGCCGAAGAGGTAAAGGAAGTTCGCCAGATACTGCTTACCACTAAAGAGACCAACAACCGCACCATGCAATTGGCCGAACAGGTAAAACAAAAATTAGTTAAGGACAAAAAGACACTGGGTCAGGCCGCCAAAATGCAAAAAGCCCTGGACGCCTTCCGGTAGGAGGCGCGTCTCGCGCCGAAGGATATCTCAAATCCTGCCACAACTTCTCGCGCGGGGACCGCGCTCCTACCGCATTACCAGAACCCACCGCAGGAGGCGCGTTCGCGCCGAAGGATATACCAAACCCTGCCACACCCTCGCGCGGGGACCGCGCTCCTACCGCATTACCAGAACCTACCGCAGGCGGCGCGTCTCGCGCCGATAGATTTCATCACGCCTGACTACGCTCCCGATATTCCGGATGCAGCAGGCAAGCGATCGCCGGCAACAGCACCAGCGCACCGAGCATATTCCAGACAAACATAAAGGTCAGCAGGATACCCATATCTGCCTGGAACTTAATCGGTGACAGAGTCCAGAGCACCACGCCAATCGCCAGGGTCAGGCCGGTAAAGGCAACTGACTTACCGGTACTCTGCAGGGTTTCCAGATAAGCCACAGACAGGCTATGACCCTGCTGCAGATAGGTCTGCATTTTCGAGTAGATATAGATACCGTAATCCACACCGATCCCTACGCCCAGAGCGATCACGGGCAGCGTCGCCACTTTAACGCCGATGCCGATCTGCGCCATCAGCGCCTGACACAGCACTGAAGTCAGCGCCAGCGGAGCAATAATACAGATCACGGTACGAACAGAACGGAATGTCAGCAAACAAAGCAAACTCACCACACTGTATACCCAGATCAGCATCTCGTACTGTGCGGTTTCAATCACCTCATTGGTCGCCGCTTCAAAACCGGCTTTACCCGCTGCCATATGGAACTGGATATTCTCTGAGCCATATTCATCAGCAAACGCCTGCACCGAAGCCGTAATATCCTTCAGGGTCTGCGCTTTGTGATCGTCGAGGAAAATAATCACGGGCAACAGCGAACAACTGCTGTTCATCAGGCCTGCCGGCACATAAGACAAGGATGCATTAATCACATACTGATTACGGATGATCGAGCGCCATTTCAGATTGCCCTCATTCAGACCCGCCGTCACCCGTTCCGATACATCCACCAGCGAGATACTCGACTGCACTCCCGGCACATCTCGCAGATAAAACTGGAAGCGATCAACTGTCTCCAGCGTTTTATAGTGGCTGCAATGCTCTTCAGGTGTCGTCACCATCACCACGAACACATCACTGGAAGTGGAATAGTTGGCGGTAATAAAGTCGTTATCCAGGTTATAACGCGAATCTGATCGCAACTCGGGGGCACCTTTATCCAGATCACCGATCTGCAGCCCCTGACTGCCATACAACCCCAGCACCAGCAAACCCAGTGCTGCCGTCACCGCCACGGTCGCGCCGAACGGCGTGGCAAAAAAACTGAACAAGTGCCAGTGGGAGTTTTCTTTGGCGATGCTGCGTTTAGCTTTCTCGATCGCCTTATTGCCGACGCCAGCGTAACTCATCAGCAGCGGCAGCAGCATCAGGTTGGTCAGTACAATCACCGCCACCCCGACTGATGCCGCAACAGCCAGATCCTGAATCACCTGAATCTGGATCACCATCAGGGTAATAAAGCCGATACCATCGGAGATCAACGCGGTCAGACCGGGGATATAGATAGTCTTGAAAGCATGTCGCGCGGCTTCAATTTTACAGGCACCGGTGGTTGCAGCCTCCAGTGTAATCGTATTGACGATCTGCACACCGTGACTGACCGCAATGGCGAACACCAGAAACGGCACCAGCATCGAATAGGGATCAAGACCATACCCCAGCAGATTGAGCAGCCCTAACTGCCAGACAACCGCCGCAAAAGAACAGATCAGCGGAATCAGCGTCCCCGTCAGGCTACCGGAATAAAGGTAGAGCAGAACCATGGTCACAACAAAGGCCACAGCGAAGAACAACGCCACCTCAGCCGCACCGTCGATCAGATCACCGACGATCTTGGCAAAGCCGGTCATGTGAATATCGATCGCAGCAGAGCTGTATTTCTCCCGCACCAGCGTTTCCAGTTGCCGGGAGAATTCCTGATAGTTCAGCTTCTCCCCGGTCTCCGGGTGCTTATCGAATAAAGGTACCTGCACCATGGCGGAACGGAAGTCATTACCCACCAGAATACCAACCTGACCTGAGCGCAGAATATTCGTCCGCACCTGCTCCAGACTCTGTTCTGAGCCATCATATTTAGGCGGTATCACCGGGCCACCGACAAAGCCCTCTTCGGTCACCTCGGTCCAGCGAACGTTAGGGGTCCAGATGGACTTCAGCGCTGACCGGTCAACCCCGGGTATAAAAAACAGCTCATCGGTCACCCGCTTCAGGGTATCCTGAAATTCAGCGCTGAAAATATCACCCTCTTTCGCCGCCACAACAACCCGGATACTGTTACCCAGCCCGGCCAGATCATCCTTGTAGCGGATATAGTTTTCCACATAGGGATGCTCCGCAGGAATCATCTTCACAAAACTGGCATCCGGACGAATCTGAGAGGCCTGCCAGGCAAACAGCAGCGTTACCAGCACAAACAGCGACAGAACCAGAGAGCGGTGCCCAAACAGAAAACGCTCCGCCAGTTTTTCGCTACTGTTAATCGGCCACATCAGCGCCGCAGAAAATTTATTCATGCTCAGTCACCCCATCCAGGCGAATCCGCTTAACACCCTCTTCTCCAACAATCAGCAGATAGCCATTGATGGCGGTCACCGCAGAATAGCTACGCAGACCGCGGGCAGAAAAATTTATGAATTCTGAATTCTGTTGCTGCAGCAGTGCACCACCCTGCCCCACAAGATAGGCCCGGCCATCCACAACAACCGCATCATTAATCGTTGCCGTTACCGGTAACTCAACCTTCTCCCATGAATCATCAGGCAAGCGGCGGTAAGCATTGCCACGCAACCCCATCAGGTAGAGTGCATCCGATTCCACAGCACTGAAAAACGACCCCTGATAAGGCGTTTCAACAACACCCCAGGTAGTGCCGGCATCCAGACTGCTCAACACCAGCCCGGCTTCACCCAGCAGAAACAATTCGCCCCGGGCGGTCTCGAAAATACGATTAAGATGCAAGCCATCCGGGTTCGGTAACTGATGGCCTGCCGAATGCCAGCTTTCGCCGCCATCATCCGTTGTCAACATCAGACCATAGGCACCAATCAAGAAGCCCCGTTCAGGGCTAATAAACAGCACATCCAATAATGGAGAACTCGGCCCCTCTTCCAGCGCCACAGCAGCATCTTCCAGCTTGTACTCCAGCATTTCGATGCGTTCCTGATCCGGCTCTTCTTCACCGTTCAGTTGCGCCAGAGTCTGCTCTATCGCATCGACCCGGAGCTGATTGATCTGATTTCCATCCAGACGCTTCTGCCAATGGGCACCGCCATCCACCGTTTTCAGCAGCAGACCATCATGTCCCACCGCCCAACCGGTTTGATTATCAAAAAAGTGCAGACTGGTCAGCAGAGTACTGCCTGGCACTTCGGCCTGCTGCCAATGCTGCCCCTGATCATCTGAGAAAATAACCACCCCGTGCTCACCAGAGGCCACCAGGCGATCACCGGCTTTTTCCACACTCAGTAGTAATAGATTTTCTTGCTGGGCCTGCTGTAGCGCAGGCATATCTAAACGATCAGCAGCCTGTAGCGGATTAAGCAACAGGGCTGTCACCAGCACAAATAAAGAAAGGATTCGTCTACTCATCTGCGACCTGATTATTATTTTTCTAGTCCGTTTAACTCACCCTGAAGCATCCCGGAATGCCCCGGCCAGCACAATAACATTCCTCCCCAAGATAACTGACAATATACGTCACGGAAACTATCTTTTTGATCGGCCCGCCCCAGAGTCAACATATGCTGAAAAAATACCCACCAATGTTGCATTGCACCACCCGGAACAAAAACGTATAAAGCCTGCCAGGACCCTATGGTCTACACTGAAAAACCAGGTGCAGTGACTATGCTCAGGCCTGTTTATTTCAGCGCGCTCTTCGCTCAGAAGATCAGCCCTGAACAGCCGGACATCAGTACTGCAGGGATGACATGTACCGGTGAAACGAGCATCACCGGCCCGATGTAAAATGGATTTACCGGAGTACGAGATGAACGCAGTCCTGACTACCGATAAGGAGCAGGTGTATCCCGATAATGAGCGCCTGATATCCACCACAGACACCCGCGGTATTATCACCTATGCCAACCCGGAATTCTGCCGGATTGCCGGTTACAGCCAGGAAGAGCTGATCGGCAAACAGCACAGCATTGTCCGCCACCCGGATATGCCTCCTGCCGCCTTTAAAGATATGTGGGATCACCTGAAAAACAATCAGCCATGGATGGGGCTGGTGAAGAACCGCTGCAAGAACGGCGATTACTATTGGGTTCAGGCGTATGTTATGCCCCTTTATGACACACAGGGCCATACCACGGGCTACCAGTCTGTCCGTACCCGCCCCAGCCGCGAACAGATTGACCGAGCCGAAACCATCTACCGCCGCATCCGTGAGCGCCCGCCCCGGGCGGTTAAGCCTTCCAGCCTGATACGCCGGGTCATCCTGATCAGCGCCGGCATGGGCTTACTGATGCTTGGCAGCCAGTTTTTGCCTCTGTCTGAGAATCTGCAACTCGCGCTTATGGCGTTAACACTGATCACCGGTCTCGGCCTGATCCATTTCAGCAGCCAGTCTTTCCAGAAAGTCAGTCAGCTCAGCCAGCAGGTGTACAACAACCCTCTGGCCCAGTGGGTTATGACCGAGAGCATGCAGGAGCCCGGCGCTGTCGAGCTGGCCAACCGGATGATGCAGGCACGCCTGCGAACCGTAATAGGCCGGATGGAAGACAGCATCGACACCCTCAGCGAGGTTATGGCCGAAACCAACTCTGCCATAGCACAGACCAACTCAGGGATAGAGCAGCAAAACCAGGAAAGCGACATGCTCGCCAGTGCCGCCACCCAGATGTCGGCAACAGCTCACGAGATCGCCCAGAACACCGCACAAACCTCGGAAGCCACCCAGCATGCCACCGATCTGGCCGAGCAGGGGCGGGTCAATCTGGACACCATGCTGCGCAGCATCGGCGAACTGGTCAAGGATGTACAGGCGGCCTCCCAATCCTCTATCGAACTGAAACAGCAAACCCAGGCGATCGAGCAGATCCTCAGCATCATCAATGACATTGCTGAGCAAACCAATTTGCTGGCCCTGAATGCAGCGATTGAAGCGGCCCGCGCAGGTGAGCAGGGACGTGGATTTTCCGTGGTCGCCGATGAGGTAAGAACCCTCGCCCAGCGAACCCAGAGCTCCACCAGCGAGATCCGCAACACGGTCGATCAGATACACAAGCAAGTTGAGATCACCGCTGCCACCATGCAGCGCTGTTCCGAACAGGCTGAGCAGGGTATCCGTCTGGCTCAGGATGCCAATCAGTCCTTTGAGCAGGTCTCCGCTGCAATGACCGGGGTATCCGACCGCTGCATTCAGGTTGCCAGTGCATCAGAGCAGCAAAGTTCAGTATCCGAAGAGATCAACAACAATGTGCTGAATATCCGCGATATCGCCAGCCGCAATCTGGCCGCCTCAGAGATCACTCATAACGCCAGCGTCAATCTGGAAAAGCTGGTGACAGAGTTGCGCTCCATGCTGAAAACCTTCTCCGGTTGAAAGGCGGTGCTGGCAGCGTTCTGTGCCAGCACCTCTTCCTATTAAAATCAGACAGTTAATACAAAAACTTCTGACGAACAATAACCACAAGCCAAAATCTGGCTGTTTTTTAAACACTTTTTACTCAAGTTCTCCCTGACGCAACCGATACCCAAACGAAACCCGGTCCTCAGTGGCCTCCCTGTCAGGAGAACAACCGTGAATACCGATTGCGTACACTGCTTTGAGCTTGTTAAAACCGGCAACGACCATCCCCGTCTGGATACGGTCAGCGATCTGGGTCACTCGCAGATCTGTAAATGCGGCCACTGTGGCGCCATGCTGATGAGCACCGGCAACACCTGGGAGATGGTGATCAAAGGTTCTGTCACCCGTCATCACAAAAACCGTAAACGCAACGTCGCCTGACACACCCGCCAGGAAAAAGACTTGGCAGCAACCGGCGTAATGCGTAAGTTTATCCGGACCAGTATCCGGACAGACACCTTCAGCTATGCATTCACTTCGAGAACTGATTGAACAGGACAGCAACCACAACTTGCTGGATCTGCTCTCCAGCCTCTGCCAGGGCTCCATTGCAGTTGACGATCAGGGCTGCGTGCTCTGGCTCAGCGAGGCCTACCGCAAACTGATCGACATACCCGAGCACAGCGACCCCGTCGGCCAGCCGGTGGAAAATATACTCCCGACCACGCAACTGCCACGGGTAGTCAAGAGCGGAAAACCCTCGTTTGTCGACCTGATGCAGATTAACAACCGCTGGTGCGTGGTCACCCGGCTGCCAATCAAAAACCCGGAGAATCAGGTGATCGGTGCTATTGGCTTCGTTTTTTATGATGATCTGGACAGCCTTCAGCCCCTGTTTGATAAATTTGCCCGCCTGCGGCGTAAATTTGAAGATGAAAAAATCATCCGCCCCAGCCGTTACGCTCTCGATGACATGATCGGCAATGCGGTTCCCACCCAACTGCTGAGACGTCAGGCATTACGGGCCGCCCAACTGGATACTACCCTGCTGCTACTGGGGGAAACCGGCACCGGGAAAGAACTGCTGGCTCAGGGGATACACCACGCTTCAACCCGACGCAGCGGCCCTTTCGTCGGGATTAACATGGGCGCCCTGCCCGAATCGCTGGCCGAAGCAGAACTGTTCGGCACCGCCCCCGGCGCCTTTACCGGTGCCGACCGTAAAGGACGCACCGGCAAGGTTCAGCTTGCCGATGGCGGTACCCTGTTTCTGGATGAGATTGCCGAAATGCCGCTGGCCATGCAGGCTAAACTGCTACGGGTATTACAGGAGCGTGAGGTAGAAGCTTTAGGCTCCAACCGTCTGGAAAAAGTCGACGTACGGGTGATTGCCGCTACAGCCAAAGATCTGCGTCAGCAGGTGGAACGAGGCGAATTTCGTGAAGATCTCTACTATCGCCTGAATGTCCTGCCGATCAACCTGCCACCGCTGCGCCAGCGGCTGGACGACATCCCCGCTCTGGCGGAGCATATGCTGGCTCAGATCCAGCGTCAGTCCCAACTGCCTGAACTCACCCTGTCCAAGCGTGCTCTGCAATGGCTGCAGAATTACCACTGGCCGGGGAATATCCGTGAACTGCGTAATCGTCTGGAACGTGGCTGTGTGATGGCCGAAGGCGATCTGATAGAAGCACAAGATCTCGGCGCCAGTGACGAACTCCCGGCGGTACCGGCAAACTCTGGCGACCTGAAAAGCAGCCGGCAGCAACTGGAACGTCAGGCCATAGAGCAAGCGATTCAACGCTGCCATGGCAACAAAACAGCGGCAGCAAAGCTACTTGGAATATCCCGTGCCAGCCTCTATCAGCGCCTTAGCCGATCAGAATAGACAATCCGTACACAAAACAAGACACAAATACACTTATGTCTATAAAAATAGACACTAAAACCTAACCACTTTCCGCGCCAAGACCTATAACCCACTGATAAAAAACAACTTTAATTTTCTGGCCCCACACTTGCTCTGTACCTGATCTCCCAAAAATAAAAATAACGGTACGCGTAATGAGTCAGAGTAAAGTGATTACCGCCGATCAGGCGGCCGCCCTGGTTAAATCCAACGACACCCTGGTGACCGGTGGTTTTATCGGCATTGGTTTCGCTGAGACCCTCGCCAAAGCGATCGAAAAACGCTTTCTGGAACAGGGCCAGCCCAATAACCTGAACCTGCTTTATGCTGCCGGTCAGGGCGATGCTCAATGCCGCGGCCTGAACCATTTTGCCCACGAAGGCATGCTGAAGCGTGTGGTTGGCGGGCACTGGGGACTGGCCCCCAGCCTCGGCAAGATGGCGGTGGCCAATCAGATCGAAGCTTACAACCTGCCACAGGGGGTGATCTGCCATATGTTTCGCGACATCGCCGCCGGCAAACCCGGCACCCTCAGTCGGGTAGGCCTGAACACCTTTGTCGATCCTCGCTACGAGGGGGGCAAGATCAACAGCCGTTCCCAGGAAGATCTGGTCCAACTATTGGAACTGGGTAATCAGGAAGCACTGCTCTACAAGCACTTCCCTCTCAATGTTGCTCTGCTTCGCGGCACGACGGCTGATGCCAAAGGCAACATCTCCATGGAACGTGAGGCACTGCCACTGGACGCACTGGCCATAGCTCAGGCCGTGCATAACAGCGGCGGTATCGTTCTGGCACAAGTTGAACGCCTGACCGAACAACACCAACTAACACCGGACCGGATCCGCATTCCCGGCATTCTGGTGGATCATATTGTTGTTGCAGAAAGCGCAGATCACCCGCAAACCTTTGCCGAGCACTATAATCCGGCCTACACCGGCGAAATTCGCCAGCCCCAGCAAAGCAGTGACCAGATGGAGCTCAACGCCCGTAAGATCATTGCCCGCCGGGCATTGATGGAGCTGCGTAAGGGCGCAGTGGTTAATCTGGGCATCGGCATGCCCGAAGCCGTCTCCACCGTTGCCGCAGAAGAGGGCAAGATCAGTGACTTCACTCTGACAGTTGAACCCGGCGGCATTGGCGGACAGCCTGCCAGTGGACTCAGCTTTGGCGCAGTCAGCAATGCAGAGGCGGTCATCGACCAGCCCGCACAGTTTGATTTCTACGACGGCGGCGGACTTGATCAGGCCTTTCTCGGACTGGCAGAAAGCTGCCCGGAAGGCCATGTAAACGTCAGCAAATTCGGCCCGAAGCTGGCCGGGGCCGGCGGATTTATCAACATCACCCAAAACACCCGTGATCTTTACTTCCTCGGTACTTTTACCTCAGGCAAACAGGCACTCGAGATCACCGATCAGGGGCTCAGAATCATCGAAAACGGCCCGCTGAAAAAGTTTAAGAAACAGGTACAGCAGATCACCTTTAATGGCAGCTACGCCATGCAGTGCCAGCAGCGCGTCACCTTCATCACCGAGCGCGCCGTCTTCCGCCTGACAGCCAAAGGCCTGTTGCTGACCGAGATCGCACCGGGGGTAGATCTGCAAAGAGATATTCTGGATCAGATGGAGTTCACACCGCTGATTGATGATGAACTGAAACCGATGGATCCGCGCCTGTTCCGCAAGGAACCGATGCGCCTGAATCAGCCCGGCAGCCGCCCAATGCAGCAGATGCGAGCACTGATGAAAAAGGTACTGCAGGGTAACGAACGTAGCGAAATTGCAGCAGATCCCGAGTCGAGACTGTGTGCAACTACGGCAAGCTAAGGAGAGCTTGCTTCTTTTCCATCCGTGAAAGCGTTAACCACGTCTGACCGCTATAACCCATGTGCGGTGTTATTGTGCAACCGGTCGGACAACGCTTTCAGGGGAACAGGCTGATGCTGACGGCGGCTCGTTACCAGTTTGACTGGCCACCCGCTTAAGCACATCCCCCGGGCTAACCTGAAACCCTCAGTGCCAGCCTGTTCTCCGGATGGCTTTTTTAGTTTTTTCGAACGATATCGCCAAATCCACTCGCAATTCTGCCAATCCCCCCTAATATTTCAGGAAGCGCTCCGCGCCAGCCCAGATCGGGATATCATCCACAGCCGGGCTCCCCCGCTGCGACAAGGGACAGACACGATGAAAACGCTTAGCTTGGTCCGGCATGCTAAATCCAGTTGGAAAGACCCCGAGCTGAAGGATTTTGACCGCCCCCTGAATAAGCGCGGTAAACGCGACCTTCCTGCTCTGTCAGAACGGACTGAGCAGTCAGGGATCCGACCGGATCTGATTCTCAGCAGTGGCGCCAGACGGGCCATTACCACCGCCAGAGCACTCCACAGCCAGCTCAATCTCTCCCCGGAACAACTATTAATCGTTCCCGAGCTCTATGAAGCCTGCGCCGAAACCCTGCTCTATATCCTGCAGCAGCTCCCCAACCGGGTGACTCACGTTATGCTGGTTGGCCATAATCCCGGACTGGAGATACTGGGTCATCTGCTGACACAGCAGGAACAGGAAAAATTTCCCACCGCTGCCCATATGCACATGCACCTGAGCATAACCCGCTGGGAGGAACTGGCCGCCGGTTGCGCCACCCTGACCCTGTTTGATTATCCGAAAAAGCATCTGCAACCGGCTTAATCGTTCACCGCTGTGGTAAAATAAGCCTCCCTCTTCCGGAGTCACTTGCCCGTGGAACTTTACCTGCAATCCTTCAGCTTTACCGCCAACATTGTTGCGCCCATCTTCTTTATCGTTTTCCTTGGCTACCTGCTGAAACGACTGCGCGTTATCGATGAGGCGTTTATCGGCACAGCCTCGCGCCTGGTGTTTATGATCACCCTGCCCGCGCTGGTCTTTATGTCAATCTCACGCACTGATTTTCATGCGGTGTTTAACCCGCAGCAACTGGGATTTGTTCTATTCGGCACCCTGATCTCTTTTGTCGGCCTCTGGGTAATCGCCAAACGCTGGGTCACCCGGCCGGAAGACCTCGGAGTGTTCATACAAGGCGCGTTCCGCAGTAACTATGGCATTATCGGTCTGGCTGTCAGTTACAACCTGTTTTCTGATTCGGGGCTGGCTCAGGCATCACTGCTGCTGGCACTGGTGATACCTCTGTTCAACGTGCTGTCGATTGTCGCCCTGACCATACCCGCGCAACGCAGCGGCTCGGCAAGCCTCGGCAAAACCGTTCTGGAAGTGCTGAAGAACCCGCTGATTATCGCCGTTTGTCTGGCCCTGCCCTTCTCCTACTTTGGATTTCAGCTACCCGACATCGCGCAGAAAACCGGACGCTACTTCGCCAACCTGACCCTGCCTCTGGCACTGCTGGCCATCGGTGGTTCCCTGAATCTGGACAGCCTGCGCAATACCTCGGCTCAGGCTACCTGGGCCACCCTCTGCAAGCTGGTGATTTTGCCATTTCTGTTGACGCTGGCAGCCTGGGTCTACGGTTTCCGCGGTCAGGACCTGACCATGCTGATGGTGCTGTTCGGCTGCCCGACTGCCGCCGCCAGTTTTGTCATGGCAAAAGCGATGGGCGGCAATCCGGAACTGGCAGCGAATATAATTCTGATGACCACATTAGGCTCGGTACTGACACTGAGTGCAGGCATCTATCTGATGCGCGTTTTTGGGGTGATTTAAGCGCAGGCTTCACGCACCTTTTTCAGGTAGGCCTGCAAATTGATCTGATCAGTGGTTTCGAACTGACGCTCTGCCAGTTCGAGCTGCTGAATCCGGTCCAGCCGGAACATCCGGTAATCATCTCGCAGCTCACACCAGCCAATCAGAGTCCAGACAGAACCCCAGAAAACCAGCCCCAGCGGCCATATCTCCCGTGTTGAGAACTGTTTATCCTCGCGCTGATAGTGCAACCACAACACCTGCTGCTGTTTAATCGCCTGCCTGATCTGATCACCGAAGCGCGTGGTGTAATCCCGATGAAAACCCGGTACCAGCAGCCACTCCTGCTCCTGTTCTTCCGGGTAACAGCGCCGGGCCCCCTCCGGCAAAACCGCCCGGACCTTTTCCAGTACCCGGCTCGCCGAACGCCCCAGCGCCTGATCACTGCACCCCTGCACCAGACGTACACCGACCAGCAGCGCCTCAAGCTCCTCCTCATCAAACATCAGCGGCGGCAGGCTGAACTCCGGGCGCAGCCGGTAGCCGACACCCGCCTCTCCCTCGATCGGCATACCCGACAGGGAAAGCGCCTGTATATCCCGATAGATCGTGCGCTCAGATACCTGCAGCCGCTCCGCCAGATCACGGGCAGTCAGCACCGTGCGGCGTCCTCGCAGCAGGGTCAGAATCTGAAACAGGCGCTCCGCTTTTCGCATTAAATATCCTTAAGAGTCACAGCACATCGATCTGATCAGTGGCATCTTCAGCATTTTACAGCTTTCCATATCCGCCAGATTACACAATTGCTGTCCTGCTTCCGAGGCCAGAAATGCCTCGCCGCCGGCCGTAGCACTCTGCTCATCCTGCCAATAGATAATGTCATACCACAACTGATCGCTGTCACGACTGACCGAGCGATAGAGAAAACCCGGCTGCGCTTTAACCAGACGATTAACCGCATCGTGACTGGCAATCAGATCAGCTTCCGTTGTACCCGATTTCGCCCGATACGTAATCAGCTCAAGCACATGAGTCGTAGTCGTTTGGGTTGTCATTATTCAGCTCCTTGCATGGGTGTATTTGAGTTAAGGCTTATGCCGGAACTGATGCTAAAATAGGCCTCCTGACAGCGTACTGTCAGTAGTGAAAACTTTTTTACAGGGTGACTCTCAGTGCTCAGGCTTTTTAAGAATGACCGGCTGGCCAAAGCCTGCAAGGCGATCGAAAACAACGATCTGGATCGACTGCAGAAACTGCTGCCTAAAATTCCGACCTCCGAGATCGACCAGCCCCTGTCGGATCAAACTCCGCCACTGGCAGAACTCTGTATTCTGCAACAATCCCCCAAAGCACTGAAACAGGTACTGGCCCGGGGCGCAGACCCGGATCTGATCTGCAGCAGCCAGCCGGGAATCAGCCGCCCACAACTGGCCATTCAGCAACAACAAAGCCTGTCGCTGCTCAGCGCACTGTTCAGCGCCGGAGCCAGAACAGAGCCGCAGACCCTGATTGCCGACTGTTTTGAATCGGAGAAAGGAGAAGAGCTGATGCTGCACCTGTCGCTGCTGTTACAGCAGGGAGCCAGGGCAGACGAAGGACTGGTGCACCGGGCGCTGGCATCCGGGCAACTGCCCCTGATCCACTTTGTCATCCATTCCGGTGCTGAGATGCCGGAGAATCTGGATCAGCAGAACTACCCGGCCGAGGTGCTGAATTACGCCCGCCGCTGCTGGGATGACATTAAGATCCGCCAGATGTTTCTCTGATCAGGGAACCACCACCGCAGCCTGATCGGCGGGTGTTGCGATCTCAAGTCGGGGAATTTCAATTTTCGGGCAACGATCCATCACCACCTGTAAACCTGCAGCTTGCGCCCGCGCTTTAGCTTCAGGGTTGATCACGCCCAACTGCAGCCAGACAGCTCCCGCACCGATACGGATCGCCTCATCCACCGTGTCACCGGCCGCCTCGCTCTGACGGAAGATATCCACCAGATCAACCGGCTGGCCGATCTCCTCCAGCGTCGCAACGACCGTCTGCCCATAAATCTCCTGCCCCGCCAGCATCGGGTTCACCGGAATCACCTGATAACCACTCTCAAGCAGAAAACCCAGCACCCGGTAACTGGCGCGTTCAGGTCTGTTGCTGGCCCCGACCAGCGCAATCGTCCGGCAACGCTGCAACAGTTCGATGATCATCGACTCGTCAGACATCGGCTTTCTCCCCGACATGCTGGCCCGAACAAACCGGACAGTGCGGATCCTTTCGCAGCTTCATACTGCGCCACTGCATCGCTTTCGCGTCCAGCAGAAGCAGCCGCCCGGCAAGACTGTCACCCACCGACGCCAGCACCTTGAGTGCTTCCAGCGCCTGCACTGAACCGATAATTCCGACCAACGGCGAGAGCACACCCGATTCAGAACAGGTCAGCGCTTCATCCTCACCCTCTTTATACAGGCACTGATAACAGGGGGAGTCCGCCTGCAGCGGATCATACACCGCCACCTGACCTTCCATGCGGATCGCAGCACCGGAAACCAGCGGCTTCTTATGCGCAAAACAGGCACGGTTAATGGCAAACCGGCTGCTGAAATTATCAGTGCAGTCCACCACCAGATCGACGGTTGCGACCAGACGATTCAGCGCATCTTCTTCAAGGCGCTCATTAATACTTTTCACCCGGGTATCCGGGTTGATTCCGGCAATGGTATTCCGTGCGGAGTCTACTTTGGGGGTGCCGATCCGACGAACGTTATGGGCAATCTGGCGCTGCAGGTTGGACAGGTCTACCTCATCATCATCCACCAGAATAAGCTCACCCACACCCGCTGCCGCCAGATACATCGCCACCGGACTGCCTAGCCCGCCAAGCCCGATAATCAGCACACTGGAGTTCAGCCAGGTTTCCTGACCATGAATATCCACATCAGGCAGCATAATCTGACGACTGTAGCGCAATAACTGCTCGTCACTCAGCATCAACGTCTCCTCACCCATCGGTATCTCCCGGCCACTGCCCCAGAGTCACCCGCTCATTTCCACCATAATCGCGCCGGGTCTCCACATGGATATAGCCCAGCTCCATCAACAGGTTACGACAGATCAGCCCCTGATCATAGCCATGTTCAAACAGGAGCCAGCCCGATGCCAGCAGATAGCTCCGCGCCTGCTCACTGATCAGGCGGATATCCGCCATCCCCTGATCCTCAGCGGTCAGTGCAGAAAGCGGCTCGAAACGGACATCCCCCTGCTGCAGATGGGGATCAGCGGGATCAATATAAGGCGGATTGGAAATAATCATCTGATAGCGCCCCTGATGGGGTTCAAACCAGCTACCGTGCAGCAGTTCCACATTCGTCAGCGCATAACGTGCCCGGTTTCGCTCCGCCAACGCCACCGCTTCAGCCTTAAAATCGGATGCCACCAACTGCCAGCCGGGCTTTTCCGTTGCCAGCGCAAGGGCGATGGCACCGGTTCCGGTTCCCAGATCCGCGACACGTGCACGCGGCTCGCGGCAATACTCAAGTGCCAGCTCCACCAGCAGTTCGGTATCCGGGCGCGGAATCAGCGTATCCGGCGACACTTCCAGCTCCAGACTCCAGAACCCCCGGCTGCCGAGAATATGCGCCACAGGCTCACCCGCCTTACGCCGTTGCAGCCAGTTTTGAAGCTGTTCCTGCTGCGCAGGATCCAGCTCGCGTTCCGGCCAGGTAAAAAGGTAACTACGCGGCTTATCCAGCAACTGACAAAGCATCAGTTCCAGATCCAACTGCGGAGATTCACTGCAGGAGCTCAGCTCCTCACTCAGTTTTAATGCCTGTTCAATCTGCATAACTGCCACAAAAAAGGGCCGCTTCTGGCCCTTTTACTGATTCTTTAATTCTCTTCCGAAAGTGCACCGAGCTGTTCCGCCTGATACTCATTGAGCAGCGGTTCGATCACATGCTGCAGCTCACCGCCAATCACCTCCTGCAACTTGTACAGGGTCAGATTAATACGGTGATCCGTTACCCGCCCCTGCGGGTAGTTGTAGGTGCGGATACGCTCGGAGCGGTCGCCACTGCCCACCAGACTTTTACGGGTGCTGGCCAGCTCAGCCGCCTGACGTTCCTGTTCAGCCGCCTGCAGACGTGAAGCCAGAAGGGACATCGCCTTGGCACGGTTTTTATGCTGCGAACGCTCTTCCTGACACTCCACCACCACACCGGTAGGAATGTGGGTGATACGGATTGCAGAATCGGTTTTGTTAACGTGCTGACCACCGGCACCGGACGCCCGGAAAGTATCGACACGCAGATCCGCCTTGTTGATCTCTATTTCAGCGGATTCATCCATCTCCGCCATGATCGCTACGGTACAGGCCGACGTGTGGATACGTCCCTGAGACTCGGTTTCCGGGACACGCTGTACCCGGTGTGCACCCGACTCAAACTTCAACTGGGAGTAAACACTGGTACCGACGATCCGCGAGATCACCTCTTTATAACCGCCGTGCTCACCCTCGTTGGCACTGATCACCTCTACCTTCCAGCCCTGCATCTCGGCATAGCGGGAATACATCCGGAACAGATCACCAGCAAATATCGCCGCCTCATCGCCACCGGTGCCGGCACGGACCTCCAGGAATACGTTACGCGCATCATTTGGATCTTTCGGCAGCAACAGGATCTGTAACTCACCTTCCAGCGATTCAATGCGCGCCTTGGCCGCCGGATACTCCTCTTTGGCCATTTCGCGCATATCCGGATCGCTGTCCGCCATCATCGCTTCGGCTTCAGCCAGATCATCCCCGGCCTGATTGTAGGCAGCAAACGCTTTTACCACCGGCTCAAGTTCTGAATACTCTACGGAATAGTCACGGAATTTAGTCTGATCAGAGATGACTTCGGCATCAGACAGCAGCGCCGCCAACTCTTCATAGCGGTCACTAAGCTTTTCCAGCTTAGCTAAAATAGACTCTTTCATTATTTCTCGTTCTTGGTATGTTCACCCAACTGGTGAAGCTCCTGCACCAGATCGAGCAGCTCAGTACGCCCTTCGGCACTGGCTTTACGCATCTGAATCGTCGGATGGTGCAGCATTTTATTGGTCAGTCCGCGGGCCAGCATCGTCAATACTTCCTCGGCGGGCTTACCCTTGTTCAGTTGACGCAGCGCTTTATCCAGCTCCTGATCCCGCAGTGTTTCAGCCTGACTACGGAAACTGGTCAGAACATCCACGGCATCGAGCGACCGCAACTGGCGCATAAAGTCATGGGCCCCGGTTTCGATAATCTCTTCGGCCTGACGGGCTGCATCTTCACGACTGCGCTGGTTTTCTTCGATCACCTCTTTCAGATCATCGACGGTGTACAGATAAACGTCATCCAGCTCAGCCACCTGAGCTTCGATATCCCGGGGCACCGCTATATCGACCATAAAGATCGGCCGGTGCTTACGCTTTTTCAGCGCGCTTTCAACCGCACCTTTACCCAGAATCGGTAGCTGACTGGCAGTAGAAGCAATCACAATATCCGCTTCCGCCAGCGCATCAGGAATATCGCCGAGCAGAATCGCCTTGCCGTTAAACTCTTCGGCCAGCGCCAGTGCCCGGTTCAGCGTCCGGTTCGCCACCGTAATTTCCTTAACCCCTGCGTTGACCAGATGCCGGGCAACAAGTTCTATCGTCTCACCGGCACCGATCAGCAGCGCTTTACTGCGCGACATATCGGCAAAGATATGCTGCGCCAGACTCACCGCCGCATAGGCAACAGAGACCGGGTTTTCGCCGATCGCCGTATCAGTACGAACCTGCTTTGCAACCGAGAAGGTCTGCTGAAACAGACGCCCCAGCTCTGCGCCCACATGTCCGCTTTCCTGAGAAAGGCTGTAGGCAGATTTCAACTGCCCCAGAATCTGCGGCTCACCCAGCACCAGAGAATCCAGACCACTGGCGACCCGCATCATATGCCGGGCAGCTTCCTCATCCCAGAAAACATAGGAGCAGCTCTGCAGTTCCTGCGGATCCAGATTATGGTATCGGCCCATCCACTCCAGCAGCGCCCGGGAACCTTCCAGCCCCGAGGAACAGTAGAGTTCGGTACGGTTACAGGTCGACAGGATCGCAATCTCTTTCAGGTCAGCAAATTCGCGGGCAGCCTGCATCGCCTCACACAGCAATTCGGGCGCAAACGCAACCCGCTCACGCACTTCAACTGATGCTGTCTTGTGATTGATGCCTAATGCTAGTAGTGCCATGCTTTCCGCCGTAACCAAACAAAGTCGCCACCCTGCGGTGGCCGCCAATCAGCCAGCGCTGATCGAAACGAGCGCGCTATAATACAACGCTTTGCCACAAAGGTTAAAACACCTCGCGGCAAATAAGGGAACTTCTCGCCGAAAATGGGTCTCAAGCAGGAGAGGAATCAGGGCGGATAGCTGACAAGGGGTTGGCTATTCAACTATAGTGACCAAACTTACTCAGGGATGTCAGAGGCCGCAGCGCTTAATTTCATGAAAAGATCGCTCATACTACTTATCTCCACACTGGTGCTGCTTCAGGGCTGCCAGACGACCCCGACGAGCAAACCGGCTGCAGCAACCGAGCCAACTGCCTACGTGGCCGGAGAGTTTAATCAGGAATCCCTTTACCAACTGTTACTTGCCGAGATCGCCGGTCAACGACGGCTGTTCCCGGTGGCCCTGAGCAATTATCTGGATCAGGCTGAGAAAACCCGGGACCCGGGCGTAGCCGAACGCGCCACCCGGATCGCCCAGTACCTGCGTGACCCGGAGATGACCCTGCGCAGCGCCCGGCTCTGGCGGGAGATCGATTCGCAGAACCCGGAGCCCTACCAGATTGAGGCCAATATCCTGATCCATGAGGGCCGTTACCAGCAGGCCCTGCCACTGCTTGAAAAAGCACTGGAGTCCGATTCACTGCGTACTCTGGCACTGATTCGAAGCCAAATCACACGCATCAGCCCGGAGATGCTCAACAGTTACATTAATATGCTGCAAAGCTTTGCTGCCCAGACAGCCGTCCGCTCCGATCTGGAGCTGACGCTGGCCCTGCTGTATAAAACCGGCGGCCAGATCAACGCGTCCCTGCTGGCCTTCGACCGGGCACTTAAAGCCGACCCGGACAATCTCGAAGCGCAGGTGCAGAAAGCCGACCTGCTACGTGAGAGCGGCAACATTGCCGGCGCACTGGACCTGATCGAATCCGCGCTGGAACAACAACCGGATAATCGCCAGCTACATATTCTCCTGACCCAGCTACTGTTTCAGGCCGACAAAGATCAGGCGGGCGTAGCTCAGGCCGAAAAGCTACTGGAAAGCAACCTGAGTGATTACCAGCTCACCTACTATCTGGCCCTGCTGATGCTGGAGAATGAAGCGCTGAATAATGCTCAGGCAGCGCTGCAGCATCTGCTGACACTGAAACCCGAAGACAGCTCACCCCACTACTATCTGGGCCATATCGCTCAGGCCAACGGGGATGATCAGGCAGCGCTCGGGCATTACATCAAAGTAGAATCTGGCAGCAATGCCCTGCAATCACTCTCCCGTGCGATCAGCCTGCTGCAGGATACGGCCGACAAACCCCGGGTACAGTCGATTCTGGCCGCAGCCCGGCAAAGGCAACCCGAGCAGGCCCCGCCTATCTATACGCTGGAAGCGGAATGGCTCAATCTGCATGACTTTGACGAGGAAGCACTCACCGTACTTGAAGATGCCCTGACCGAGTACAGCGATAACACCACCCTGCTCTACACCCGGGCGATGCTGATCGAATCCGTGGATTTTCCTCAGGCCGAGATCGATCTGCGCCGCATTCTCGAACTTGAGCCGGATAATTCCACTGCGCAGAATGCGCTTGGCTATACGCTGCTTTTGCATACCGAGCGTTATCAGGAAGCCCTCCAACTGATTCAGGCAGCCCTCAATCAGGAACCGGAAGATCCGGCAATTCTGGATTCCATGGGCTGGGTGCTGTTTAAACTGGGCCGCCATCACGAAGCACTGCCCTATCTTGAAAAAGCCCATGCGCTTTATTCTGATCCGGAAGTCGCCAGCCACCTGATTCAGGTTTACTGGGCCACAGATCAGAAAGAGCGGGCGCGCCGGTTACTCAACAGCAGCCGGGAAAACAACCCCGACAACCCCTTTCTGGAAGAAGCCGCTCAGGTCATCGAAGAGTAAGCCATGCTGAAACGTCTCTCTATGGCACTGCTCTGCTTTTATCTGGCAGGTTGCAGTGTGCAACACACCTCTGTTCAACCAGCCGGAGCACAAATAAGCTGGCAGGAACATCAGCGCCAGTTGCAGCAACTGACCCGCTGGGACCTCAGCGGCAAAATTGCTCTGCGCACCGCTGAGGATAACCACACCGCCAGCCTGAGCTGGATACAGCTCGATCAGGATTACCAGATCGACATCCGCGGCCCCTGGGGACAGGGCGGCGCATCGATCACCGGCTCGCCCCGGCAGGTCAGTGTCGATATTGCCGGAGAGGGCACCTTTGTCGGCAGCGACCCGGAATCTATCCTGCAACAGCAGCTTGGCTGGGATCTGCCGGTGAGTGATATCTACTGGTGGGTTCGCGGCCTGCCCGCCCCGGGAACTGCCTACCGGGAGACACTGCAGAATAACCGCCTCAGCCTGTTGCAACAGAACGGCTGGGAGATCGAATATCTGCGCTATAACAGCCTCACTCCGGCCCTGCCAAAGAAAATCCGGATGACCCGGCAGGGGCTTAAAATCACCCTGCTGGTCAGCACCTGGATCAGGCGCTGAAATCGATCCGCCAATCCCCTTCTCAGGTTTGACTTTGCCGGGTCAATCCTAGATAATCTGCGCCTCTTTCAACGGGAGGCCCGTCCTCCAAGAGGAAATGTTGGGGTATCGCCAAGCGGTAAGGCACTGGATTCTGATTCCAGCATGCGGAGGTTCGAATCCTCCTACCCCAGCCAAATGCCTATGAACGGTTCCCGATCTACTGATTCCGAACAAATTAAAATCGAAAAGGTGCACGCCGTGTCCAAGATGATGGTCTTCACCGGCAACGCTAACCCTGATCTGGCGCGAAAAGTTGTTGATCGCCTGGATATTCCAATGGGTAAAGCGAATGTTGGTCGTTTCAGCGATGGCGAAGTAAGCGTAGAGATTCAGGAAAACGTGCGTGGTAAAGACGTTTTCATTATCCAGTCCACTTGCGCGCCAACCAATGACAATCTGATGGAACTGATTGTACTGGCCGATGCACTGCGCCGCGCGTCTGCATCCCGTATCACTGCGGTAGTGCCTTACTTTGGTTATGCTCGACAGGATCGTCGTCCCCGTTCAGCCCGTGTACCGATCACGGCTAAAGTGGTTGCCGACATGATGACCGCGATCGGCATCGACCGCGTCCTGACAGTTGACCTGCACGCCGACCAGATCCAGGGCTTCTTCAGTGTGCCTGTGGACAACGTATACGGCTCACCGGTCCTGCTGGACGATATCGTAGATCAGGAATACGACAACATTATGGTTGTTTCTCCGGACGTAGGCGGCGTAGTCCGTGCACGTGCGGTAGCGAAACAACTGGATTGCGATCTGGCCATCATCGACAAGCGTCGTGAACGTGCCAACGAATCCGACGTGATGAACATCATCGGTGATGTTGATGGCCGCACCTGCGTACTGGTAGACGACATGTGCGATACTGCCGGCACCCTGTGTAAAGCAGCGAAGGCTCTGAAGTCCAAAGGCGCTGCTCGCGTTGTGGCTTACGCTACTCACGCAGTACTCTCCGGCCCGGCCATCAGCAACATCACAAACTCCGATCTGGACGAGTTTGTAGTAACAGACACGATTCCGCTGACCGAATCAGCAGAAGCCTGCCCTAAGATCCGTCAGTTGACGCTGGCGCCTCTGCTGGCCGAAGCGGTTCGCCGTGTCTGCAACGAAGAATCCATCAGCGCGATGTTCCGTTAAGAACAACGCCCTGGATATTGCGCCCAATCCGTCAGGATTGGGCTTTTTAACGCCCACAAGGGCAACCTGCTGCAAAACCTGGTCGCAAGGTTTTGCAGTTTGTTTATTTAAAGGTAAGAAAAAATGACTGATTTTGTAGTTAATGCAGTAGCACGTAGCGATGAAGGGAAAGGTGCGAGCCGCCGCCTGCGTCGCGAAGGTCTGGTTCCAGGTATCGTATACGGTGGCGATAAGCGCAAAAAGCCGACTGCGATCTCTGTAGCTAACAACGAACTGGTTAAGATGATCGAAGACCAGACTTTCTTCTCCTCCATCCTGACTCTGACTCTGGACGGTAAAGAAGAACAGGTTATCATCAAAGACCTGCAGCGCCACCCGGCTAAGCCTGTTGTACTGCACGCTGACTTCCAGCGCATCACTAAATCCAACAAGATCAAAATCACTGTTCCTGTTGAATTTGCTAACTTCGATAAGTCTCCTGCATCTAAAGCGGCTTGCAAGTTCGCTGCTGAGAAGAACACTGTTGAAGTTCTGTGTCTACCTACTAACCTGCCAGAAAGCCTGATTGTAGACCTGTCTGCATGCGATTCTGACCAGGTTCTTCACCTGTCTGACATCTCTATGCCAGAAGGTGTTGAAATCGTTTCTCTGCGTCGCGGCGAAGACCACGACCAGGGTATCGGTTACGTATACGCACCACGTGGTGCAAAAGCTAAGTAATTAGCTAAGCACCGGCATGAAGGACAAAATCCAGCTCATCGTCGGCCTGGGCAACCCGGGCGATAAATATGCGCAGACCCGTCACAATGCCGGTGCTGAGTTTGTCGAGCAGCTTGCTGCTCGGCATCTCGCCCCCCTGAAGCCCGAAAAACGTTTTCACGGGCTCTACTCCAAAGCTCAGATCGGTGGCCAGACAATCCATCTGCTGGTACCCACCACCTTTATGAACCTGAGCGGTCAGGCCGTTGCGGCACTGGCTAATTTTTACAAAATTTCCGCCGAAGAGATTCTGGTCGCTCACGATGAGCTTGACCTGCCTCCCGGTATCGCCCGCTTCAAGCTCGGCGGTGGCCATGGCGGACACAACGGCTTGCGCGACATCATCAGCAAGCTGGGCAACAACAAGAATTTCTACCGCTTACGTCTCGGCATCGGCCACCCCGGCCACAGCAGTCAGGTCAGCGGTTTTGTATTGAAGAAAGCTCCGGCAAAAGAGCGCGACGCCACTCTGGCCGCGCTGGATGAAGCAGAACGCTATCTGGAGCTTGCCATTTCCGGCGACTGGAACAAAGCGATGAACCAGTTGCATAGTTTTTCAGCCAGCTAAGTTTATCTGACAGGAATCGATCATGGGTTTTAAATGCGGTATTGTCGGCCTGCCTAACGTAGGTAAGTCCACACTCTTCAACGCGCTGACAAAAAACGGCATCGCGGCAGAGAACTTCCCGTTTTGTACCATTGAGCCAAATGCCGGCACCGTGGCAATGCCCGACCCGCGTCTGGACAAACTGGCCGAAATCGTCAGCCCTGAGCGGGTTATCCCAACCGCAATGGAGTTCGTCGATATCGCAGGTCTGGTGGCTGGTGCATCCAAAGGCGAAGGTCTGGGCAACAAGTTCCTGGCCAATATCCGCGAAACCGATGCAATCGCCCATGTAGTGCGCTGCTTTGAAGATGACAACGTGATCCACGTTGCCAACAAAATCGACCCGATCGCCGATATCGAAACGATCAATCTGGAACTGGCTCTGGCCGATCTGGAATCCGCTGAGAAACAACTGCAGCGCGTTCAGCGTGGCGCAAAAGGCGGCGACAAAGAAGCGGTTGCGCAGAAAGCGATGCTTGAGCGCCTGATTCCGCATCTGGAAGAAGGTCAGCCGGTACGCGCCATGGAACTCTCAGAAGACGATATGAAAGTCGTTAAAGGCTTCCACCTGCTGACCGTTAAGCCGACCATGTACATCGCCAACGTCGATGAAGATGGCTTCGAAGACAATGCCCATCTCGACAAAGTTCGCGCACTGGCAGAATCTGAAGGCGCCGGTGTAGTGGTCGTCTGCAACAAGCTGGAAGCCGAGATCGCCGAACTGGACGACGAAGAGCGCAACGAATTCCTCGCCGATCTGGGCATGGAAGAGCCGGGTCTGGATCGTGTAATCCGTGCCGGTTACGACCTGCTGGGTCTGCAGACCTACTTCACCGCCGGTGTTAAAGAGGTTCGCGCCTGGACAGTCAAAGTCGGTGCTACTGCACCACAGGCTGCCGGTGTTATCCACACCGACTTCGAGAAAGGTTTTATCCGCGCAGAAGTCGTCAGCTACGATGATTTTGTCCAGTACAACGGCGAAAACGGCGCGAAAGATGCGGGTCGCTGGCGCCTCGAAGGGAAGGAATACATCGTCAAAGATGGCGACGTTGTTCACTTCCGTTTCAACGTCTGACAGCCCATCTGTTTACAAAATAACCGGTCCTTGTGGCCGGTTTTTTTTATTTTAGAATCAAGCCTTTTTTTCCCCTCAAAGCTATTGACAGCTTCGTTTAAAAAGAGAATAATTCGCGCCTCTAAAGCACGGCAATATAGCTCAGTTGGTTAGAGCATCGCATTCATAATGCGAGGGTCGCAGGTTCGAGTCCCGCTATTGCCACCATGTTTTAGACTCTGCTGGGGTATCGCCAAGCGGTAAGGCAACGGGTTTTGATCTCGTCATGCGGAGGTTCGAATCCTCCTACCCCAGCCACTAATGAGCATTAACTCTTCGAGTTAATCTGAGTGGCAATATAGCTCAGTTGGTTAGAGCATCGCATTCATAATGCGAGGGTCGCAGGTTCGAGTCCCGCTATTGCCACCATGCTTATTAGCATTTCCAGGATTGGGGTATCGCCAAGCGGTAAGGCACTGGATTCTGATTCCAGCATGCGGAGGTTCGAATCCTCCTACCCCAGCCATCCTCAAGCACCCATTATTCCTACTGCTAAATTTCCACTACAGTACCCCGGTGAGAACCTCCAGGTTCGACAAATTGCGCAGCAATTTGCAACGAGCTGCGCATGCAGCGAAGCCCGCAGGGGCCAAAGCGCCATCAGGCGGTTTGGATTCATCCTCCTATCCCCTTGTCCCCTCCTTGCCCCCAGCCATACCCGGCCTCTGAAAAATGGTGCAATACGCTTCGCTATTGGCACCCTACATTCTGCGCAATCTTCCACTACCGTATTTAGCTGAGAACCAACGAGCTGCGTATGCAGAGAAGCCATCCTCGCTCCCCTAGCCCCTAGCCTCTAGCCCCTAACCCCCAGCCGATAACAGCCTGCGCTCTATATCAGACGACACTAAATCACCTATACTTAGATTTCTTGACCTGAGCCCTGATACTATGGGGCAAAGCAGATAGAATTTTCCGCTCAGGATGGCATGAAAAGGGAGAGGAGCAGGTTACTTATGCCCGCACATACCGATGTCGACGATCGCGCCTTGCATGCAAAGTATGGCAGCAAGCCCCCATCAAAAAGCAAGCGCCTGCGTAAGGATGTCAATATTCTGTTCTACGGCCTCAGTGCCGATGAAACGGTACCGTTGATTACCCTGCTACGTACCTCAAGGCTCTCTCCAAAAGGCAAACAGATTGCCAGCGAAGCTGAGCTGGCTGCTGCTTTGGTTGAACGCTCCTGGGATATGCTCATCTGTACAGTAGACCGGGATAAACTCACCGCGCGTCAGGCAGTATCCGCAATTAAGCGCCTCGGTAAAGATATTCCCGTTGTACAGATCATCCCCAATAACGACAGCAAACAACTGCTCTACGGATTAAAGAATCATATCCAGGCGGTGGTGCCGATTGACGAGAAAGAACTGGTTTTAATCCACATCCGTCGTGAGCTGGATAATCTGGAGAATCGCCGCAAACTGAGACAGACCGAGGCCCGACTGGCAGAAATAGAAAAACGGAACCGCCAGTTAATGGAGAGCTCCAAAACACCGATTGCCTGTTGCCAGAACACAAAGATTACCTTCGCCAACAGCAGCTTCCTTGAGTTGTTTGGTATACACGAGGCTCAGGGTACGGCTCTGACCGACCTGTTTATTGTTGAAGATCAGGAACAATTGAGCCAGCAGTTAACGGCAGTTTCCAGCGGCGATGAGAGCGAGCTTTCACTGCAGTTAACCGCCATTCGCAGCGACCAGTCACAATTCACTGCGCAGATGGAGCTGAGTCACGATCTGAGCGGCGACAAAGGGATAACCCGAATACAGTTCCGGGTAGAACAACAACGGGTTGGCGAGATCACCAGTGAGCATGTCGATTTTATCTCCGGCCTCTACAACGATATCTATCTGGATAAGCAACTGGACCTCACCGTGCAGAAAGCTCTGCGTGGAGGTCAGGACTGCAGCCTGATCCAAATCGAACTGGACCAGTACGATGAGATCCGCGAGCGTCTGGGCCTTGAAGCCACCGACCAGTTGATCAGGGCAATTGCCAACTATCTTAAACAGACGGTGAATCCGGCCCACCTGCTGGCACAGCCCGAAGATAAAGCCTTCAGCATCATCTTCCGGGATAACAGTCTGGATGCGGCAAAAACCTTTGCCGACCAGCTTTGCGCCTCCATTGCAGAAGTCACTGCGTCAGTATCAGGGATGGAGGTTCAGTCCACCTGCTCTATCGGCATCACGTCTATCAACGATAACACCCCACCCGCCGATGAGCTGACCGGCCGGGTCAAGCAGGCGATTGCCGACCTGCGAACATCACGCCCTCAGGGCAATGGGGTACGGATCTATGCGGCCGAAGAGAGCAAAGCTCAGGTCAGCTCTAATAACCTGGCCGCTCAGATTAAGCAGGCGATTGAAGGAAACGACTTTAAGCTGCTGTTTCAGCCCGTGGTTAATCTGGTATCGGATAACACCGAGGATCATCACTACGAAGTACTCGTCAGACTGATGAACGCACAGGATGAACCCCTTTCACCCAAGGATTTTATGGAAGCGCTGGGCGATTCCAACAATATGCTGAAAATGGATCGCTGGGTGATTGAGAACAGCATCAAAGCGCTTAAAGAGAGCAGTGCCGGAGAACATCGTAATACATTGTTTATCAGCCTCTCCGCGCGCGCTCAGGCCGATGCGGAATTCATCAACTGGCTTGCCGAACTGCTGCGCAAAGAGGAAGCACCGGCAGAACGCCTGGTGTTCCAGATCAGTGAATCCGATATTGCGATCTCCCCGAAGCAGTCCCGCCTGTTCACTCAGCAGTTACAGAAACTGCACTGCAAGGTCTGTATCAAGCAGTTTGGCAGCAGCAGCCGCTATGAGAAGCTGCTGAAAGCGGTCCATGCCGATTATGCCAAACTCAACGGCAAGCTGATGAAAGAGCTTTGTGAAAACGGCGCAGACGCCAGTGAGCTGAACAATGTCATGGACGCACTGAAGAAACAAAACAAGATCACCATTGCGCCACTGGTAGAAAACACCAAAGCGATGGCCGTATTGTGGAAGGCGGGTGTGGACTATGTACAGGGCTACTACCTGCAGCCTCCGCGCGAAAAGATGGATTACGACTTTTTCGCCGAGTAGGAGCGCTGTCCTCAGCGCGAGCGCTTCGAGTATCGCGCGGGGATCACGCTGCCACTACGCTCTTCAAGACGATCCGGCTTCATCTATATAGATAATTTTTAGCAGACAATCAAAAAGGGCCGCTGAATGCGGCCCTTCTCTTTAGCGCAGCGTATCCCGATCGCGGAAGCCGATCAGATAGAGGATACCATCCAGCCCCAGCGTAGAGATCGCCTGCTTGGCACTTTCACGTACCAGCGGCTTGGCGCGGAAGGCAATACCCAGACCCGCGATAGACAGCATCGGCAGGTCATTAGCGCCATCCCCCACAGCGATAGTCTGTTCAAGGCGTACGCCCTCTTTCCCGGCAATCTCGCGCAGCAGCTCGGCTTTGCGCTCACCGTTCACAATCGTGCCTTTAACCTCACCGGTGACACGGCCTTCAGCATCAATATCCAGCTCATTGGCATAGACGTAGTCGAAGCCGAGTTTCTTCTGCAGATGGCTGGCGAAGTAATTAAATCCACCGGAGAGTATCGCCGTTTTAAAGCCCAGCGCACGCAGGTTAGAGACCAGCTCCTCGGCACCCTCAGTCATCGGCAAACGCTCAGCAATCTGATCCAGCACTTTTACATCCAGCCCTTTTAACAGGGCCATACGTCTCCGGAAACTCTCGTTGAAATCGATCTCACCGCGCATCGCCGCTTCGGTAATCTCTGCCACCTGCTCACCGACACCCGCCTCTTTCGCCAGCTCATCAATCACTTCAGCTTCGATCAGCGTTGAATCCATATCAAATACCACCAGACGGCGGTTACGACGGTATATATCATCTTTCTGGAAGGCGATGTCCACATCCAGATCGCTGGCCGCCTTGAGAAACTCTGCACGCAACGCCGCGGCATCAGTGGGCGCACCACGCACCGAAAACTCAACGCAGGCTTTGCTCTGATCGGTACTGTCGTTCAGGCTGATACGGCCTGAAAGTCGACTGATATTGTCGATGTTCAGACCATGACTGGCCGCAATATCGGTAACCCGCGCAATGTGCGCTGAACTCAGCTTCCGTGACAGCAGGGTAATGATATGGCGTGACTTGCCCTGACCATCGACCCACTGCTCATAGTTATCCTCTTCTACCGGCTGGAAGCGGATATTCATATTCAGCTCATGCGCTTTGAACAGTACATCCCGCAGCAGCGGTGAAGACTCAGCCGAGCGCGGCACCTCGATCAGAATCCCCAGAGACAGGGTATTGTGGATAACCGCCTGACCTATATCGAGAATATTAATCTCGTACTGAGCCAGTATGCTGGTAATAGCGGAGGTGACACCCGGCTTATCTTCACCGGAGATATTGAGCAGAATGATCTCTTTCATTGAAAGGGTTCCGTAGGACTCTGTTAATGGCGGCGATTATAACAAAAGGCAGAATAGCAGACCTGTTTATTCCTGCATTCTCACTTTAAAATCAGATCATTAATTCCCCGTTATGGGGCCTGCAGCGCAAAGGACACAAGCAACACGCATGGACTACCTGAGCCAACTGATACAGCCCGGTGCCGACCAGCTTTTATTGCTGATTGCTGCCTGTGCCCTGCTTGAGTCACTCGCTTTTGTCGGCCTGTTGTTGCCCGGTGTCGCCTTGTTGTTTCTGCTGGCCAGCATGGCCGCAGAGCAGGGACTTGGGCTGACGGCGGTGCTTTCTGCTGCCTTTGCCGGCGCCCTGCTGGGTGATGGCCTCAGCTTTCTTCTCGGACGTTATGCAGCCGACAGAATCGCTCAGTTGCCTTTGCTGCAAAAACATCCTGAATGGCTATCCCGCAGTGAAGCGTTTTTCCGGCGCTACGGTATAGCCAGCCTGTTTATCGGTCGCTTTATCGGCCCATTGCGACCACTGATCCCCTTTATCGCAGGCACCCTCGGACTCCGGCCCGGCCGCTATCTGGCCATTAACATCGCCTCTGCGCTCCTCTGGGCTCCCTTTTACCTTTTGCCGGGTTATCTGGCAGGCCTTGCTCTGAGCTCGCTGCAACTCAACCCGGGACTACTGCTGGAACTATTACTGATTTTGGCACTGAGCATCTGGCTCTACACTCTGCTGCATCAGCAACTCAGCCAGATGAGTCTGCGCTATCCGCTGAATGCACTGCTTCTGCTGTTCTGCAGCAGCAGCCTGTTCTCACTACTGTGCTACCTGCAGATCAGCGGCCAGTGGCAGGTGCAGAACGAAGCTCTGTTCCGGCAACTGTATGCAACACCGCAAGCCATACAGCCCCTGCTGTATAACCTCGCAGCCAGCCTGACCCGACTCGGTGACACGATCTATATCCTCGGGGCCAGCCTGGCACTGAGCTTCTGGCTCTGGCGTCAGGGTCAGCGTCTGGCGGGTTTCAGTTTTATTAGCCTGATCGTTGGCGGCAAGCTGTTCAATTCACTGCTCAAGTGGCTGATCGCCGCACCTCGCCCCGAGCCCGGCATGACACTCAGCAGCTACAGTTTTCCCAGCGGCCACAGCAGTGCCGCCAGCACCTTTTTCTGCGCTCTGGCGGTGATTCTCGCCTGTGGTGGCACAGCCGGGGTACGCCGCACCCTTTACCTCTGCGCACTGATTCCGGCGGTACTGGTGGCGCTGTCGCGGCCGGTTCTGGGGGTACACTGGCCACTGGATGTAGCGAGCGGACTGATTGAGGGGATATTTCTGGCATCGCTGCTGCGCTTATGGCTGTTCTTTCGCGACCATGATTTCTGTATTCAGGTACAACAAAAAAGCCAGCTCCTCACGGCGCTGGCTGTTTATACACTGATTTATGTAGCGATCAGCGTTTGGCTTTTTTAACCTTTAAACCCTTCTTCTTTCCCTTAAGCTTGGGTTTGGCGGTCACCTTACGCTTTTTCGACTTATTGCTTTTACCTTTCCCGCCGTTACTGAACTCCATCAGCTCCTGCTCTGCAGCAGACAGGTTATGCCCGCTGGCGGGTTTCGTTTTATCGCCGCTCAGTTTGCGCTTTGGCGCGGTATCAGCACTGCTGTCTTTGACCTTACGGGATTTAGCCAGCGCAGCACGCTGCGAGCCGCGGCGTGGTTTAATCCGGTCGTCATCCTTACCCGGGCGGTTACCCCACTCATGCCGGTGCCCCGGCAGTTTGCCTGAACGCTCAGAGCCCCCGCCTTCGCCCAGCTTACCCTCGGCCAGCAGTTCCCGGGTCGATTTCTTACGGATCGGCGCATCGGCCGCCAGTTCAAAGTCGATCTTGCGCTCGTCCAGATCTACCCGGACCACCTTCACCCGAAGGCGGTCGCCCAACTTGAAGACTTTGCGGGTACGCTCTCCCACCAGACGCTGTTTCGCCTGATCAAAAACATAATAATCACCCGGCAGTGCAGTGATGTGCACCAGCCCTTCAACAAAGAAATCATCCAGTTCAACGAAGACCCCAAATCCGGTTACTGCCGAGATCACGCCCTCATAATCATCACCGACGTGCTCCTGCATATACTCACATTTGAGCCAGGCCACCACATCACGGGTGGCATCGTCGGAACGACGCTCGGTCATGGAGCAGTGCTCACCCAACTGCAGCAGTTGTTCCATGCTGTAGTTGCAAAGGAAGTCCGGGTTGGCCACAAAGGTTTCCGGACGCTGCAGTGAGCGATCCTCCTGACCTTTGTGGATCGCCGCACGGATCAAACGGTGTACCAGCAGATCAGGATATCGCCGGATCGGCGATGTGAAATGGGTATAAGCCTGATACGCCAGACCAAAGTGTCCCTGATTATCAGGGCTGTAAACCGCCTGCTGCATAGAGCGCAACATCATGGTCTGGATCAGGTGCCGGTCAGGACGGGACTCAATCTGCTCGGCCAGCAACTGATAGTGCTTAGGCTCCGGCTTTTCAGCCCCACCCAGATTCAGACCCAGCTCACCCAGATAAGCGCGAAGGTTTTCCAGCTTCTGCTCTTTCGGCCCTTCATGCACACGATAGATCGCCGGAATTTTCAGCTTACCGAGGAAACGCGCAGTCGCCACGTTAGCGCAGAGCATGCACTCTTCGATCAGTTTGTGGGCATCGTTCCGATGCACCGGCACGATCTGCTCAATTTTACGGTCTTCACCGAAAATCATCCGGGTTTCGGTGGTTTCAAAATCGATTGCACCGCGCTCTTCACGGGCGCTGCGCAACGCAAAGTAGAGACTGTACAGATCTTCGAGGTGCGGTACCTGCTGCGCATATTCCGCACGCAGGGCTTTGCCCTCATCGCTCTGTGGCTGCATCAGCATCGCCCCGACCTTGGTGTAGGTCAGACGGGCATGGGACTGAATCACCGCTTCATAGAATTTGTAACCGGACAGGTTACCGGCTGCACTGATCGTCATCTCGCAGACCATCGCCAGCCGATCGACATGAGGGTTCAGTGAGCAGAGTCCGTTGGACAGCAACTCCGGCAGCATCGGCACCACAAATTCGGGGAAGTAGGTCGAGTTGGCGCGCTGGTAAGCTTCTTTATCCAGCTCAGAACCGGGACGCACGTACCAAGAGACATCGGCGATGGCGACCCACAGGCGCCAGCCGCCGCCAGGCTTACGCTCAGCATAAACCGCATCATCAAAGTCTTTGGCATCTTCGCCATCGATGGTGACCAGTGGCAGTGACCGCAGATCGATTCGATTCGCCTTGGCCGACTCTTCCACCTCGGCGGAGAGTTCACCCACCTCCTGACGCACCTCATCGGGCCACTCATGGGGGATATCATAATTATGGATAGCAACGGTGATCTCCATACCCGGCGCCATATGATCGCCCAGTACCTCGGTCACTTTAGCCTGTGGCCGCTGGCGTTTTCCCGGCTGGTTAACCAGCTCCGCCACCACCAACTGACCATCTTTGTACTTCAGCGGGTTTTCCGGATCAGGAACGATCATAATCTCCTGAGTAATCCGCTGGTTTTCAGGGCGCAGGTAACCAAACCCTTCCTGACCATTGAAGCGTCCTACCAGTTTACGGGTATTGCGTTCCAGAACTTCAACAATCTTGCCTTCGCGACGCCCCTTAAAGTCGACACTGACCTCCTGCACCAGCACCCGGTCACCGTCGAATACCTGACGCATCTGACGCGGACTCAGCTTGAGGTCATCGCCCCCCTCTTCGGGTTTCACAAAACCAAAACCATCGCGATGGCCGATCACCCGCCCCCTGATCAGGGACATCCGGTCCATTAACGCAAACTCATTACGCCGGTTACTGATCAACTGGCCATCGCGGCACATGGCCTTCAGGCGGAAGAACAGTGCATCGCGGCTTTCGGCCTCCCAGACCCCCATCTCCTCACAAAGCTGGGCATGCCCCACCGGCTCACCCCAGGCTTCCATAAACTGCAGGATATACTCCCGGCTCGGCACGGGGTTATCGTATTTTTCCGCTTCCGCTGCGGCGGATGGGTCATTCTTAATCCACTCTTTGCTCATAGGTCTCTCTGGGGATCACAAAACGCATGCAATATCTCAACAGCATATCACGCATCAGCGTCATCGGCTGAAAATAAAAGAGCCGGCAAGTGCCGGCTCTTCTTCAGGATTATGGACGATCGTCCACCTCTTCCTCTTTCTCCTCGGGAGGCATCAGATCCTCTTTGGAGATATTCATCATGACCAGCACGTTGGCAGCGACATAGATCGATGAGTAAGTACCCACCAGCACACCGACCAGAAGCGCAATGGCGAAACCGTGGATCATCTCACCACCAAAGGTTGCCAGCGCCATCAGCACCAGCAAGGTGGTTAAAGAGGTCACCATGGTACGTCCCAGCGTCTGGCTCAGGGAGGCGTTCATAATCTCCAGTGCGGTGCCTTTACGCATCTTACGGAAGTTCTCACGAATACGGTCCGAAACAACGATGGTATCGTTGAGCGAGTAACCGATTACCGCCAGAACTGCCGCCAGAACGGTCAGGTCAAAGTCGATCTGGAACAGGGCAAAAAAGCCCAGCACGATCAGCACGTCATGGGCCAGTGCCGCCACCGCACCCAGCGAGAACTTAATCTGGAAACGGAATGCAACGTAAACCATGATCATAAACAGGGCCAGCAGCATGCCCATGCCACCCTGCTCGCGCAACTCTTCACCGACCTGCGCGCCCACATATTCGTTACGGCGCAGGTTCAGTTGCTGGGTTTCGCCCTGCTGCAGCGCAGACAGAACCTTATCACCCAGTTTCGGATCATGGTCTTCACCCAGACGGATCAGGATATCCGTGGGCGAACCAAAGGTCTGAACCACCGCATCCTCATAACCGACGCCTTTCAACTGGTCACGGATCTTGTTCAGATCCGCAGGCTGTTCGTAGCCGATCTCAACCAGACTACCGCCGGTGAAATCGAGGCCGAACTTCAGGCCATTTACCGCCAGTGCACCAATAGACACCAGCAGCAGAACCACCGAGCAGGCTGCCGCCAGTTTGCGGAAGCCCATAAAGTTATAAATTTTCTCTGCAGACATCACCCGCTCCTTAAATCGACAGTTTACTGATCTGACGGCCGCCATAGGTCAGGTTGACCAGTGCGCGGGTGACCAGAATCGCTGTGAACATGGAGGTCAGAATCCCCACCGACAGGGTAATCGCAAAGCCTTTAACCGGCCCGGTACCCATGGCAAAGAGGATCACTGCCGCCAGCAGCGTTGTAATGTTGGCATCAAAGATAGTGGTAAATGCCCGGCCAAAACCGGCATTGATCGCTGATTGCGGCGGCAGACCGTTTTTCAGCTCCTCTTTGATACGCGAGAAGATCAGTACGTTGGCGTCCACCGCCATACCTACCGTCAGTACGATACCGGCAATACCCGGCAGCGTCAGGGTAGCCGACAGCATCGACATCACCGCAATCAGCAGCATCAGGTTGAAGCCCAGTGCGATATTCGCCAGCAGACCAAATACGCGGTAGTAAACCAGCATAAACAGCAGCACCAGTGCCAGACCGATCTGAACCGAGATCATACCGCTCTCAATGTTCTGCGCGCCAAGGCTTGGCCCGACAGTCCGCTCTTCAACAAAGTAGATCGGCGCCGCCAGCGCACCCGCTCGCAGCAGCAGTGCCAGCTCAGAAGATTCACCCGCACCGTCCAGACCGGTAATACGGAACTGGCTGCCCAGCACCGCCTGGATGGTTGCCAGTGAGATGATATTCTTCTCGGTGTAGCGCACCTTCTCTACGACCTGCTCACCATCCACCACTTTCCGCACGGTACGCTCTTTATCTTCAACAAAGAGCACCGCCATACGGCGCTGGATCGCGTTCTTGGTAGCCCGCGCCATCAGCTCACCACCCTTGGAATCCAGAGTGATATTCACCTGCGGCTGACCATTTTCATCGAACGAAGCCTGCGCATTGGAAACGTTATCACCCTTGATGATGACATCTTTTTCCAGTGTCGCGCGGCGGCCCGGTTCGCTACGGAACTCATAGACTTCAGTGCGTGCAGAACTGCTGCCCGGTTTAGCTTCCAGACGGAACTCGAGCGTTGCAGTTTTACCGATAATCTTCTTCGCCGCCGCCGTATCCTGAATACCCGGCAACTGAACTACGATCCGGTTACGGCCCTGACGCTGTACCAGCGGTTCAGCCACACCCAGTTCGTTAACACGGTTACGCAGGGTGGTCAGGTTCTGCTTGATCGCATAGGTTTCGATATCAGCAATGGCCTGCTCAGTCAGGTTAACCACCGCGAAGAAGCCCCCTTCAGCATCGTCAGCAGTCACCAGAAATTCCTGATACTCCTTACGCAACAGGCTGACCGCGGCTTCACGATCTTCCAGCTTGCTGAATTTGATCGCCAGACCACCATCTTCCAGTGTATCCAGCTTGCGGTAGCGCAGCTTCTCTTCACGCAGGCGACCTTTGATCTCAGAAGCGTAATTTTCCAGCTTCTGATTGACCGCTTTTGGCAGATCTACTTCCAGCAGGAAGTGCACACCACCACGCAGGTCGAGGCCCAGCTTCATGGGACCGGCACCCATCGAGGTCAGCCAGTCCGGGGTCGTCGGTGCCAGGTTCAGGGCAACGATGTAATCATCCCCCACCACGCGGTGAACAATATCTTTAGCTTTTAGCTGAGTTTCACCATCAGGGAACCGGATCAGACCCGCGTTTTTGTCCACTTCAGCCGACTTGATTGAGATCCCTTCACGTTCCAGTGATGCCGTTACCCGGTCCAGCAGCGGCTGGTCAACTTCAAACACATCGCGGGTTCCGGTCAACTGAATGGCATAATCATCGGGATAGATGTTTGGCGCGGCATACAGACCACCCAGCACCAACACAAACAGAATAAGGAGATTTTTCCAGAGGGGGTATCGATTGAGCATAGCGCCCTTTTCCCTGATAAAAACAGAAGCGCCACTGATCAAGTGGCGCTTTGGATTAGCTTAGATGCTCTTGATAGTGCCCTTAGGCAGAGCGGCAGAAACGTGAGTTTTCTGGAAGGTCAGTTCGGTACCTTCGCTCACTTCCAGAACCACGTAGTCGTCGTTCAGGTTTACAACTTTGCCCAGAATACCGCCTGCGGTGATCACTTCATCACCTTTGCTCAGGCCAGAGAGCAGCGCTTTGTGATCTTTGGCACGCTTAGCCTGCGGGCGCCACATGAAGAAATAGAAGATCAGACCAAAACCAACCAAAAACAGTATGTTGAACATACCAGATTCCATCTGACCCGCAGCGGCAGCACCTTCAGCATATGCCGGAGAGATAAAGAAGCTCATTAGCTACTCCTGAAAAAATAAAAACGTGTTGTTAACAGTGTTATATGGAGTCAAGCGGCGGCGTTTCAAGGCCTCGCTGACGATAAAATTCATCTACGAAGTCGCTCAATTTACCCTGTTCGATAGCCTGACGCAATCCGGCCATAAGTACCTGATAATAGTGCAGGTTGTGGATCGTATTCAGTTGCGCGCCAAGAATCTCCTTACACTTATCGAGATGGTGCAGGTAAGCACGACTGAAGTTACGGCAGGTATAACATTCGCAGTTTTCATCCAGTGGACGGGTATCGGTTTTATTCGCCGAATTACGGATCTTCACCACACCCGTGGTGGTAAACAGGAAACCGTTACGGGCGTTCCGGGTCGGCATCACGCAATCGAACATATCAACACCGCGACGCACACCCTCAACCAGATCCTCCGGCTTGCCGACACCCATCAGGTAGCGGGGCTTATCTTCCGGCATTTTATGCGCCAGATGATCAAGCACCTTAACCATCTCCTCCTTCGGCTCGCCGACCGACAGACCGCCGATCGCATAGCCGTCAAAGCCGATCTCTTCCAGGCCGGCCATCGACTCATCACGCAGGTGCGGATACATACCGCCCTGAACGATGCCGAACAGCGCAGACGGGTTATCACCATGCGCATCCTTAGAGCGTTTCGCCCAACGCATAGACAGTCGCATCGACTCAGCCGCCTCCGTTTCGGTTGCCGGGTACGGGGTACACTCGTCGAAAATCATCACAATATCAGAGCCCAGTTCACGCTGAACCTGCATCGACTCTTCCGGCCCCATAAACACCTTGCTGCCGTTTACCGGCGACTGGAAAGTCACCCCTTTTTCAGTGATCTTGCGCATAGCACCAAGGCTGAACACCTGAAAACCACCGGAGTCTGTCAGGATCGGGCCTTTCCACTGCATAAAGTCATGCAGATCACCATGCTGCTGAATAATCTCCGTGCCCGGACGCAGCATCAGATGGAACGTATTACCGAGAATAATCTGCGCACCGGTCGCCTCAATATCCTTCGGCGTCATCCCCTTTACCGTGCCGTAAGTACCCACCGGCATAAATGCCGGGGTCTCGACCGTACCACGGGGAAATTTCAGCCGCGCGCGACGCGCCTTGCCATCGGTTGCAATCTTTTCAAACTGCATAAAACATTCTCTGCTCATCACTACCTCTTTACGCTTGCAGCTCGGATTGCACTTCGGTCTGGCGGGTCAGATACATCGCATCGCCATAACTGAAGAACCGGTAACGTTGCTCAACGGCCTCTTTATAGGCCGCCATCATATGTTCATAACCGGAAAACGCGCTGACCAGCATCAGCAGCGTCGATTCCGGCAAATGGAAATTGGTGATCATCGCATCCACAGAGCGGAACTGATAACCGGGAAAAATAAAGATATCGCTGTCGCCGAAGAACGGAGCTATTTCACCCTGCTGGCTGGCGCTCTCCAGACTACGGACACTGGTAGTACCCACCGCGATTACCCGGTTCCCCCGGGCACGGGTTGCCTTCACCCGCTCACAGACCTCTTCACTGACCTCGATATACTCCGAATGCATCACATGCTCGTGGATATTATCCACCTTCACCGGCTGAAAAGTGCCGGCTCCCACATGCAGAGTCACAAACGCCCGCTCCACCCCTTTGGCATCCAGTTCGGCCAGCAGCTCATCATCAAAATGCAGACCGGCTGTGGGTGCCGCTACAGCCCCCGGCTTTTTGTTATAAACCGTCTGGTAGCGTTCCCGGTCGGAAAGCTGATCTTCGCGCTTCATATAAGGCGGCAGCGGCATATGCCCGTGCTGCTCCAGCAGTTCAACCAGATTACCCTCGGTCACAAAGCGCAGCTCAAACAGATTCTCATGCCGGCCCACCATCTCCGCCTCGATACCGCCCTCAAGCAACAACTTAGTCCCGGGCTTGGGTGAACGGCTGGAACGGACATGAGTAAGCGCCCGCTTATCATCCAGCACCCGCTCTACCAGCACCTCGACCTTACCGCCGGATTCCTTCTGACCAAACAGACGCGCCGGAATCACCCGGGTATCGTTAAACACCATCAGATCACCGGGCCGGATCAGCTCCAGCACATCGGTAAACACACCATGATTCAGCGCCCCGCTGTTACCGTCGACCGACAGCAAACGGCTGGCACTGCGTTGCTCCAGCGGATAGCTGGCAATCAGCTCTTCCGGAAGCTCAAAATGAAAATCTTTAACCTGCATTGAAGGGTATCTTCAGCTCAAATGGAAAAATCTACGAAGGGCGCGCATTGTAACGGAAAACAGACTTTTTTTCAGTTTTTCATCGGGATGGATTGACGCAAGCCGCCAGCTTTTTATAATACGCCCCTCTTAATGTGCCAGCGTGATGAAATTGGTAGACATGAGGGATTCAAAATCCCTTGCCTTCACGGGCGTGCCGGTTCGAGTCCGGCCGCTGGTACCATCAGATTCAAAAAGAAAAGGCCCGCTCTCTGAGCGGGCCTTTTCTTTTTGTCTGGTCGCATCGCGACCCGGCTGGAGGAGAACCGGAGGTTCGACCCATTGCGCCCACAGAAGCAATGGGAGACAAGGCGCAAGCCGCAGCCCCGCAGGGGGCGAAATTTCCAACAGGGAAATTACGATCCGTCCGGCCCTCTCACTGAATGACCTTTCTCTTTGCCTCGCCGCATTGCGACCCGGCTGGAAGAGAACCGGAGGTTCGACCCGTTGCGCCCATAGAAGCAATGGGAGACAAGGCGCAAGCCGCAGCCCCGCAGGGGGCGTAATTTCCAACAGGGAAATTACGATCCGTCCGGCCCTATCACTGAATGACCTTTCTCTTTGCCTCGCCACATCGCGACCCGGCTGGAAGAGAACCGGAGGTTCGACCCGTTGCGCCCATAGAAGCAATGGGAGACAAGGCGCAAGCCGCAGCCCCGCAGGGGGCATAATTTCCAACAGGGAAATTACGATCCGTCCGGCCCTATCACTGAATGACCTTTCTGTTTGCCTCGCCGCATCGCGACCCGGCTGAAAGAGAACCGGAGGTTCGACCCGTTGCGCCCACAGAAGCAATGGGAGACAAGGCGTAAGCCGCAGCTCCGCAGGGGGCGTCATTTCCAACAGGGAAATTACGATCCGTCCGGCCCATCCACAGAATCGTCTTTCATTTTAACGGATCAGCCCTGACTCTCAGAATGAGATCAGACTCCCTACAGTTTGTCTGTCTTCCTGAGAACGATATCCAGATACAATACACTTTTTAACAAACCAATAGGCTCCCGACTTACGATCGGGCCGGCTGAGGAAACCAGATGTCCAAGTGTATTGTCTGCGCGATGTATAAGTTTGTCGCGCTTGAAGATTTTGAATCAATCCGTGAGCCCCTGCATCAGGTGATGCTGGAAAATGATATTCGCGGCACGCTGCTGCTGGCCAGAGAAGGCATTAACGGCACGGTTGCCGGCAGCCGCGAAGGTATCGATGCGTTACTGGCGTGGCTGAAGAGTGATCCACGACTGACGGATATTGTTTATAAAGAATCGCTGGACGACAGTAACCCGTTCTATCGCACCAAGGTAAAACTGAAAAAAGAGATCGTCACCATGGGCGTTGAGGGCATTGACCCGAAGCGTATCGTCGGCACTTACGTCAAGCCGGAAGACTGGAACGCGCTGATCTCCGATCCGGAAGTCACCCTGATTGATACCCGCAACGACTATGAGGTGCAGGTCGGTACATTTGAGGGGGCGATAAACCCCAACACCGACACCTTTCGTGAGTTCCCCCAGTACGTCAAAGATAACCTGGCCCCGGAAAAAAACCGCAAGGTCGCGATGTTCTGTACCGGAGGGATTCGTTGTGAGAAATCAACCGCCTACCTGAAAGAGCAGGGTTTTGATGAGGTTTACCATCTGGAAGGCGGCATTCTCAAATATCTGGAACAGGTCCCAGAGGAAGATTCAATGTGGCAGGGCGAATGTTTCGTGTTTGATAACCGCATCACGGTGAATCACCAACTGGAAAAAGGCAGCTACGAACAGTGCCATGCCTGCCGCCTGCCCCTCACTCAAGAGGATATGCAGAGCGAGAAGTACCAGTCTGGGATCAGTTGCCCGCACTGTTACGACAAACTCACTCCAGAGCAGCGTCAGCGCTTCGAACAGCGCCAGAAGCAGATCGAGTTAGCGCAACTGCGTGGTGATGCGCATCTGGGTGCGGATGCAGCCGGTTCAATCATCAAACGCCGGGAATTGAAGCAACAGCGCAGAAAAAACCAGCAACAACAGGGATAAGTCGCTGGTCTCTTGTAGACACAGGCATTCGCTACTGTGCGTGCCTGTGTATCTCATCGGTTCACCGCCTCATGGCTTCAACCCAGCAGGGAGACAGCCGGAATTAGCGTTTAACTGCCGCCGCAGCACGCTCCCGCAATCGGTTCGACGATCTGTTCCTTACCCGACCCGACTCAGTGTGGGTATTCAGCAACACATACAAGTTAGTGCAAACGTCCTCTGAGCTGCCCCATTACGCCCGAAAAAGAATACACCCTCGCTATCCCGTCTTCTTCTGATTGATAATGCCCTCCCGGCAGCCGATCAATCGGTTTTCGCTCCAACTGACTCCGGATTCAGCACCCGTACTTCACGCTGCGGGAACGGAATCTCGATATCGTGCTCACGAAGGGTCTCGAAGATGGTCAGCAGCAGGTCGCCGCCAACGCGGTTTTTACCGTCATCGATGCCGTTCATCCAGAACTCGACAAACATATTCACACCGCTGTCACCGAAACTGTCGATTTCACAATCGGGGCGTTCTTCGATCGGAATATCATCACCACTGATCACCTGGGGGTGCTGTGCAACCACCTCGCGAATGATATCGCACAGGGCGCGGATGTCGGTTTTGTAAGCCACCGAGAAATCAACCCGGAAGCGCTGTTTCAGATCTTTGTGAGACCAGTTGATAAAACTGTTACTGATAAACTTTTCATTCGGCACCATCACAAATTTGCCGTCGAAGGTTTCCAGCGTGGTATAGCGCATCCGGAACTCGCGCACATAGCCCTTGGAACCGTCGTCAAACTCGATGTAGTCGTCGATGGTGATGGAACGATCGAGAAGAATGATAATACCGGAGATAAAGTTGGAGGCGATGGACTGCAGACCAAGCCCCAGCCCCACCCCGAGAGCACCACCAAATACCGCCAGTGCGGTGAGGTTGATCCCCATCACATTCAGCAGCACCAGCACTACGATGGTAAAAAGCGCCACTTCCAGTAGTTTGGCCATTACCTCTTTGGTGGGAATATCCAGATTAGGATGCTTTCGAATTACGTCCTGACCAAAATGGTTGGAGGCGCGTCCAAACCAGAACAGGAAAATACCAAAAATGAACACCCGTGCCAGACCATAAGCGGAGATGCTGAAGTTACCCAGCTCCATCCGAATCTGTTCAAGCACCTGAGTAATGGGAATGAGCCAGCCGATCAGGTGCAAAAACAATAACGGCAGTGCAATCCACTGGAACAGTTTGGCCAGCAACTGATTTAAGACAAAGCGCTGAATCAGTTGGTTGAGGAAGAGCATCATGGCAATGCCCAGAGCGAACTGGAGCAGCCAGTTGGCGTACTGGGTATTGCCATAAATTTCGTAGAAAAACTTCAGTGCAATAATCGCCAGCAGCGGGAACAGCAAACGGTGAATGCCGTACACCAGCTTTCGCATCGGGTGGCTATCCGCGCCTGGCGAGGTGTTCACCCAGATAAATTTCTGTTTCACCTGATTCGCGATCAGATAGGCAAAAATATAAATGGCAATGATATTGCCGAACTGTATATAGGTTTCAGACGCAGAGAGCAGCTCCCCGGTATCCTTAAGAACCTTTAACAGTGAGGTCTGCAGGGTTTCCATTGTTAACATAGTTACGTTCCGATCGAGCCCTATCCGGCACTAAAAACTTCCGCCCAGTAACCTGTCTGACTGAGTTGACCGACAATAAAAAGGTAGTCGTATAACCGCCCAACGGCGAATAATGTTGCGATTGATCGTCGACCGGCACTCAGACAGATGGCGCTTAGCGGCGATCTTACCGCCTCTGCTCCGATTTACCAATCAACCTTAATTATCTATTGCGGGCCGCCTGCAATACCTATATTAAAGTGGAATCTACCGAATAAGGATTTTCAGACGGACCCTCACTATGCTGACCCAGAAACTGATAGAACTTTATGAACGCACCATCGAAGCGGTTTTCGGATTTATGCTCTGCCTGATCCTGATCGGCATCGGCATCGGTGCGGTAAAACTGCTGGCCGATCTCTGGGAGCTACTCAGCAGCGCGGGAATCACCGGACACTATCTGGATCTGATCGCCGATATACTCACCCTGTATGTTCTGGTCGAGCTCTCCCGCTCGCTGTTCGAGTATTTTCACAGCAAGAAAATGCGTCTGACCTTCATTGTTGATGCCGCGATTGTGTTTATCATTCGCGAACTGTTGATTGGTCTGTTCAAGCATAATCTGGACCCCAGCATGATTTATGCCTTATCAGCACTCATCTTCTCGCTCGGCGCTTTACGCATAGGCTCCGCGGTGGTGCATCACAAAACGGCACACCCGAAGAAAGAGCAGGAGCAGCCCCATGGCTGAAATCGTACAAACCTTTGTCCTGCTGTGGGCGGTTATTGACCCTATCGGCACAGTACCGGTATTTCTGGCAGTCACACGCCGTCACAAGCCAGAAGAGTTAAAAAAAATTGCTATTCAGGCCATTCTTTTTGCGGCCTCCGTGCTCATCTTTTTCATTATTGCCGGTCAGTTTCTACTGGAAGCCATGGGCGTTTCGCTGATCGCTTTCCAGATTTCAGGCGGTCTGGTGCTGTTTGTCTTTGCCTTTAATATGATCTTTGGCGAGAGTAAACCCGAAGAAGAGCTGCGTATTGTTAAATCCGGAAGCGACACTGCCATCTTCCCGCTGGCAGTACCGGCGATTGCTGGCCCCGGTGCGATGATGGCGGTTGTACTGCTGACCGACAACCACCGGTTTGACCTGATCCATCAGGTGACAACAACCGGCATTCTGATCGCAATCCTGCTGATTCAGTTGCTACTGCTTCTGCTCGCACCCCGTATTGGAAAACTGATTGGTGAATCAGGTGCCAGTCTGATCAGCCGGGTGATGGGGATCATTCTTGCAGCAGTGGCGATGAACAGCGTTCTGCTGGGGCTTAAGCAATATTTCCAGTTATGAATGCCGCTGAGCCCCCGTCTTATTCGGGGTTTTACCGGCCGCAGGAAAACGTTGCATATAGATCACGGCTACCCCGAAAAGTAATCCCCATAAGGCACTGCCGACACCCAGCAACTCGACTCCGGACGCCGTGACCAAAAACGTGATCAGCGCCGCTTCCCGCTCGCCCGGCTCATTAAGTGCCGCTGCCAGACTGTTACCTATCGTCCCCAGCAGAGCCAGACCGGCAATCGCCATAATCAGTGCTGGCGGGAACGCGGCAAACAGCGCGGCTACGGTCGCGCCGAACAACCCGGTTAACAGATAGAACAGACCTGCCCACACAGAAGCAAAGTAACGCTGCTGCGGATCATGCCCGGCCTCTTTGCCCATACAGATCGCTGCGGTAATCGCAGCCAGATTAAATGAAAAGCCACCAAACGGCGCCAGCAGAACACCGGTCACTCCGGTGCTGGTAATCAGAGGGGACACCGGCGTCTGGTAGCCATTCGCGCGTAACACCGCCACGCCCGGCACATTCTGCGACGCCATGGTCACAATAAACAGCGGTACGCCTACCCCCATCAGGCTGTGCCAGCTAAACGCCGGTGTCGTCCAGACCGGCACCGATGCCTGCCACGCCAGCCCGGCAAAGGACAACAGCCCCTGAGCAAACGCCACCATCATTCCGATCAGCAATACCAGCGGAATGCAGTAGCGCGGTAATACTCGTTTCAGCACAAGGTAGCTGGCCAGCATCGCGCCTACCAGCCAGCCCTGCGTCTGCATTGAGGTAAACAGCGCCATACCGAACGGCAGCAATACGCCAGCCAGCATCGCGCCGGCCAGACTGGCCGGCACATGACGCATCAGCCGATCAAACCAGCCCGCCGCACCACACAAGGCGATAAGCGCAGAACTGAAAATAAAAATCCCGATCGCCTCTGCCAGAGACACACCAGAGAGGCCGGTCACCAATAAAGCCGCACCCGGTGTCGACCAGGCCGTCAGAATCGGCGTCCGGAAATACAGCGACAAACCGGCACTGGTTAACCCCATACCGATCCCCAGCGCCCACAGCCATGAGCTGATCTCTTCAGCGCTGGCACCCGCTGCAGCAGCGGCCTGAAAGATAATCACCGCAGAACTGGTATAACCCACCAGCACAGCCACGAACCCTGCCGACAGGTGAGACAGGTTAAACAGGCCGCTGAATAGCGTACGCAACGTGTTTGCTCTCATGGGTTACACCTCTTAAAATAGCTTGTGCGCTATAACGTCCAGGGCGCCAATTTAGCATTTGTGCGCTATAACGCACAAGCATTAAGTCACTCCTGAAAAACAAAACGGATCGAACCGATGCAAGACCCCAACCAACATCTGGCCGCCCGATTAAAAGAACTGCGCAAAAACAAAGGCTGGAGTCTGGACCGGACCGCCGGTGAAACCGGTGTGAGTAAAGCGATGCTGGGGCAGATTGAACGGGGTGAATCGAGCCCGACAGTGGCCACCCTGTGGAAGATAGCCGGTGGTTTTAACCGCTCCCTGTCCGACTTTATTCAACCCGTTAGCAGCGAACAGACAGAAACCCTGATCCGCTCTGCCGATCAGATCCGCCATCAGCCCGCTACTGATGAGATGCTGATTGCTCCTCTGTTTCCCTACGAGGAGCGGTTTGGCTTTGAGATGTTTGAGCTGACCCTGCAACCGGGCTATGAACGGCTCTCGGAACCCCATGAACCCGGCGTTACTGAACATGTGATTGTTCTCAGTGGCGAGATGGAACTACTGGTCGAAGGAGAATGGCTGGCCCTTACGCAGGGCGCGGCGGTTCGCTTTGCCGCAGACAAACCCCACGGCTACCGCAACCTCAACGCGACGCCCGCAGTTTTTCACAACCTGATTCATTACGCCCGGGGTGAGCCGGTGTAAGGGGTCACGCAAAACGGCCAGCACCATTGCAGTGTCAAAACTGACACATATTTTCGCTCCGCTCTGTCAGGCAGATACCGCCAAAACCCTAACCGCATGAAAAATATACTGTTTTAACAAACGGTCTGATCCTTGCTCTAACGGTGGCAGAACAATAACTCAGCCGACCAAACGCGCTGATCTGGTGACAGGAGCACTCATGAGCAGAACCTTCTATGTTTTACGCCACGGAGAAACCCGGTTTAATGCCGAACAACGCCTGCAGGGACACTGCAACTCAGAGCTGACCCACCGCGGCCAGCAGCAGGCACAACAGGTTGGGCAGACCCTGCGCCAACACCTTGGCAACCGCCCTTATCAGGTTTTCTGCAGTTCACTGGGGCGGGCTGTACAAACCGCAGAGATCGTCTGTGAGCAGATCGGCTATCCACGCATCGCCCTGCATCAGGATCAGCGCCTGATGGAGTTCAATCTCGGTCAGTGGGAGCAGCGCACCATCCCCGGCATCATGGCAGAGCAGCCGGAACTGAAACAACGCAGCGACTGGTACCTGCACGCCCCCGATTCGGAACCCTACGAGCTGGTCAGAAGCCGCCTGCTGCAGTGGCTGGAAGAGCAGGATCAGGATGCAGCCAGCGATCTGGTAATTATCACCCATGGTCTGACCGGGGCGGTACTGCGCGGCATACTGCGTGATCTGAGTTATGCCGAAGTCTGGCAACAGGATATCCCGCAAGATGCCTTCTACCGGATTCGCGATGGGCAGGCAGAGCGTATCGACTGTCTGCTGCCAGCACCGGTCTGAGATTTCTATTCGGGCAGACTATCTGATATAAAATTCTGAGCCGCCACTCAAATCCGCTGTCAGGCTTGCCGACAGCCGGCGCGCTCAGAAATCACCCCGCAACCGGATAATAATTAATAAAAGGCGGTAGGATGTTGCGCAGTTTGTCACTGTTGGTATTACTCTGCGGTAGCCTGATGCAGCCGCGTTTCCTGCTGGCCGCAGAGCCGGTGGTCGTGATCACCTCGTTCTCCTCTGAAGTCTCGCGCTTCGTTCAGCAGCAGCTCGCTCAACACCGGCCGGAGCTGGATCTGCGTTTTATCAACAAAAAAACCGCCGCCGTCCTGACCCATCTGGAGAAGAACCTCTATCCGCGGCCCGATCTGGTCATCATGAGCGCGCCCGATGCCTTTGACTGGCTCAGCCAGCAGGGCCAGTTACGCAAACTCAGTCAGCACGCGCGTCTGGCTTACACCCCGTTCGCCTACTCCGGCTACGGTCTGATGCTGAACCAGACATACCTGCAACAACACCAGTTGAGCCCGCCACAACACTGGGAAGACCTGTTACGCCCCGAGTACCGGGGGCATATTGCCATGAGCACCCCGAGCCGTTCCGGCACCACCCATGTCATGGTGGAAACTCTGTTACAGGAGAAAGGCTGGCACGAGGGCTGGGCCTACCTGCTGACCCTGTCCGGTAACCTGTCCACCATCACTGCACGCAGTTTTGGCGTACGTCAGGGCGTGATCAACCAACGTTTTGGCCTCGGCCTCACTATCGACTTCTTTGCCTTTACCGCCCGCTATCAGCACCCGCAGATCGGCTTCGTTTACCCCTCTCCCTCAGCCTTTCTGCCGGTCAGCGCAGGGCTGGTAAAAGGCGGCGCTCAACCGGAAGCCGCAGAACAACTGATCCGCTATCTGCTCAGCCCGACGGGACAAAAGATGCTGCTGGCCCCCCAACTGAGTCGTTTCCCCGTTGAGGAGCAGGTACTCGCGGGGCAGCCCGACCACCTGCTGAATCAATATCAGAACAACATCGGCCAGACGCTGGACTACGACTCCCGGCTGGCGGTACGCCGTTATCAACTGGTGAATGCACTGTTTGATGAACTGATCACCCTGCGGCTGGATTTTATGCAGCAGAGCTGGGCCAGCCTGCAGCAGATCCGGAAACAACTGCAACAGCAACCGGACCCGGAACTCAGCGCCCTCTATCAGGTGATAGAAGAGGATCTGCTCAGCGTACCCTTTGCCGAAATCCGGCTTGGCGAAACCGAACTGCTGCAGAGCTTTGCTCAGGTTCTGCCGGGAGCACAGCTCGCCGCCGGGCAGCAACGGGAGATGGATGAGTGGCGCCAGTGGTCGCGGGAACAGCAGGACCGGATCAATCACCTGATCGCCTCCCTGCAGCATCAACTTGGCGGAGCGTCGCGTGGTTCTTTTTGAGCATATCACCCCCAACCGCTGGGGCTGGAGTAAACTCGGCACCCGCCTGACGCTGGCACTGGGCACGATTATTCTGCTGACTCTGAGCATCGCCCTCGCCGCCTGGATCGCCATGCGGCATATCAGCGATGAGGTCGATCAGATCAGTCGTCAGCAGGTGCCCCTGATTAATACTTCCGCCCGGCTGGCAAGGCTCAGCGGCAGTATCACCTCCACCGCCCCGCGCCTGCTGTCCGCCCAGTCACGCTGGGAGCAGGAAGAGATCTGGGAGGCCCTGCAAGCCCAACTTGCAGCCTTGCAGGCGCTGCCTGAAGAACAGCCCCAACCGATTCTGCCGGGTCAGTTTATCCAGAAACTGCACGACCTGACCCCGCGTATTGAACAGAATCTGCATCAACTGAACAGCCATGTATCCACCCTGTTCGAACTGCGTCGGCGGATCCGCGAGCTCTCCAGCGCCCTGCGCTGGAGTCATGCCGCCTTTCTCGATGAGATCAGCCCGATTCTGTCCGACAGCCGCTTTAACACCGACAGCCTGCTGGAAAAACGGGTCAACGGCCCCGAGTCAGCCGCACTGATGCAGCAGATCCGCAGTGAACTGAGCAACCGTGAGCGACTGCAGGCGCTGAACGCTGACACCAATCTGGCGGTAGGCCTGATTCTGCGTGCCGCTTCCCAGTCGGAAGCCCACCAGATAGAAACCACCCTGCAGTATCTCGGTGAGATAGAGGACCAGTTGCAACAACAACTGGAAGGCCTGCAATCCGTGGAGAGTACTATTTCGATCCGGCAGGCTTCCAGCGAGATCCTCTCCTACAGCCACGGTAATCGCAGTGTGCCGCAGCTTCGCCTGCAGGAGCTTGCAATCCTCAGCACCAACCAGACACTGCTGGATCAGAATAAGCAACTGCTCAGCGTACTGGAGGACCTCATCCAGCAGCAAACCCAGCGCAGCGAAACCCTCGCGGCAGAAACCAGTGCAAACGCTGAACGGGCAATCAACCGCGCCCGCGCGCTGCTGATTCTGATGGCGATCGTCGGCTTCTCCCTGTCAGCCTTTGTCGGCTGGCACTACGTCGGCCACCTGCTACTGCACCGCCTCAACCGCCTGCGCCTGAGTATGGAAGCGATCGCTAACGGTGATCTGGAAACCCCGGTCGACACCAGCGGTAACGACGAGCTCAGCCAGATGGCCCAAGCCCTGCTGGTGTTCCGCAACACCGCCCGTGAAGTGGAAGATGCCAACGCCGAGGCGATCATCGATAATGCGCTGGTAGGGTTGATCAGTACCGATGAAAGCGGCTGTATCGAGTTTGTAAATCCCAACGCCCGTCTGCTGTTCCAGCAAAGCCAGCAGGCACTGGAGGGGCTCAATATCCACTGCATTCTGGCAGAGGAGGAGCGCTGTAAAACCGATCTGCTGGCACTGGCCCGCAGCCAGAAAAGCATCGAGACGCTGGGCCTGAAAGCCGATTCAGGTGCCTTCCATCTGGACCTTTCTGCGCGTAGTTTTGCCCAGCGTCAGCGTACCAAATACCTGTTCACGCTGGCGGATGCCACCGAACGTCACCATGCCAAAGAGCTGCTCGAAGCCACCATCATCGACCGTACCAAAGACCTGCGTGCCGAGATCAGTGAACGGCGTAAGACCGAAGCGGAGTTGCGCGCAACCCATCAGGAACTGATTCAGGCAGCCAAACTGGCGATGCTTGGTCAGCTCTCCGCCAGCATTGCCCATGAACTGAACCAACCGCTCAGCGCCCTGCGTTACAACACACATAATCTGAGCCGCCTGCTGCCATTAGGGCGGGAGCAGGATTGCCAGACCCTGCTGGATAAAAACGAACAACTCGCCGATAAGATGGCGAAAATCATCAACCACCTGAAAGTGTTTGCCCGGCGCAGCGACAGCACCATCACCGCGGTTGATCTGGCCGCCGTCGTCGACAGCGCACTGGAACTCTATACTGAGCGCCTGCACCGGCTCGGCTGCGAGGTGCAGATCAGCGGTCTGGATACCCTGCCACACGCCGCAGGGGATGCCATCCGGCTGGAACAGGTACTGGTTAACCTGATCGGTAACGCACTGGATGCAATGAATGACCAGCCGGACGCTCACTTGCGAATTCAGGGCAGCGCCAGCCCCGACGGGCTGCAACTGGCGCTTAACGATAATGGCTGTGGCATGAGCGCCGATCAGCTTGAACAGATTTTTGACCCGTTCTTCACCACCAAGGAACCGGGCTCCGGCCTCGGTCTGGGACTCTCGATCAGCCGCAAGATCCTGCAGGAGCTGGGCGGCGAGATCAGCATGCAATCGCGCCCCGGCGAGGGCACCCACGTACAACTGACACTTGCCTACTATGAAGCCTGAAAACAGTATCGATATTATTCTGATTGAAGATGAAGCCGACGTCCGTGAAGCGGCACAACTCACACTGGAGCTGGAAGGCTACCGGGTGAAAAGCTTCAGCCGGGCGGAAGCCGCCCTGCCCCTGCTCGGCCCTGAGTGTGCCGCCATTGTTGTCAGTGATATCCGCATGCCCGGCATGGATGGTATGCAGCTTCTGGAAACCGTGATGCAGCAGGACAGCGAGTTGCCGGTCATTCTGGTCACCGGACACGGTGATATCTCCACCGCCATTCAGGCGGTGCGCAGCGGCGCCTATGACTTTATCGAAAAACCGGTCGCGCCGGAGCGCCTGCTGGAAGAGGTGCAGCGCGCGTTGCAGACCCGGCGTCTGGTACTGGAGAATCGCGCGCTCAGAGCCGCGCTCTCCCGGTCTGCCGATATCGACAGCCTGATCATCGGCAACAGCCCAGCGATGCAGCAGTTAAAGCAGATGGTACGGAATATCGCCGAAGCCGATATTGATATTCTGCTGCATGGCGAGACCGGTACCGGCAAGGAGCTGATCGCCACTACCCTGCACCAGTGCAGCAACCGCCGGCAGGGCCCCTTTGTCGCCCTCAATTGCGGCGCCATGCCGGAAAGCATTATGGAGAGTGAGCTGTTCGGCCATGAAGCGGGCGCCTTTACCGGCGCGCAGAAAAAACGTATCGGCAAGCTGGAGTACGCCCATGGCGGCACCCTGTTTCTCGATGAGCTCGAGAGCATGCCAAATTCATTGCAGATCCGGCTGCTGCGGGTGCTGCAGGAACGCAAACTGGAACGGCTGGGCGGGAATGCCAGTATCGACATCGACATCCGGGTGATCGCCGCCAGTAAGGATGACCTTCTGGCGCTGGCAGATCAGGGGAGTTTCCGCGAAGACCTTTATTACCGGCTGAATGTAGCCGAGGTCCAGATCCCCCCTCTGCGGGCCCGTGGAGACGATATTCCGCTGCTGTTCCAGCACTTCCTGCGGCAGGCTGCCGACCGTCTGCAACGCACCTGTCCGGTGTTAACCCCCGGCATGATCCAGCAGGTTCATCAGCACAACTGGCCGGGTAATGTCCGTGAGCTTCAGCATGAAGCGGAACGGGTCGTTCTGGGGATCTCTCAGCGCTTCAGTGCACCCGCGCCCCTGCCGGAGAGTGAACCGCAGAACCTGCCGGAAAAGCTTGCCCACTACGAACAGCAACTGCTTGAAGAGGCCCTCAGGGAGAGTGGCGGACGAATCCAGGAAGCCGCCGACCGTCTGGGAATTCCGCGTAAGAAGCTCTACCTGCGGATGCAGAAATATCAGATGGATAAAGCCCGCTACCACGAGTCATAACTGACACATGCACACCAGAAACAGGGTGTCAGGATTGACTCAAAGACACCCTAACCCTTCCTCAAAAATAAAATAAACCGCTGTATTTTAACAACTTTTTAATTTCAGGCCCGCTCCTTGCCCTAGCTTAAGCACGCCTCTGTGAGTGCGTCTTGAATCTATAGGCCTCTGCACACAACAAAAAAAAGGAGCAGATAGCATGAAGTCCAAGAAAAACCTGTTCGCGGTCAGCCTTCTCAGCGCCAGTATCGGTCTGGCATCAATGCCGGCTATGGCTAATCAGAGCAAACTGACCATTGTCACTTCCTTTCCTCAGGACCTGACTCAGGTGTTTGAGGATGCTTTTGAAAAAGCCAATCCTGATATCGATCTGGAGGTTCTGAAAAAGAAAACCTCTTCCGGCATCAAGTACATCAAAGAAACCGCCAGCAAAAACCAGACGGATCTGTTCTGGGCTTCCGCACCGGATGCCTTTGAGGTACTGAAAGACAGCAGCCTGTTGCAGCAGTACGAAGTGAAGGCTTCCAGCATTCCGGAAAAAATCGGTTCATTCCCGATCCATGACCCGGAAGGTTTCTACAAGGGCTTCGCAGCAGCCGGTTACGGCATCATGTGGAACACCCGCTACCTCAAAGCCAAGAAACTGCCCGCGCCTACCGGCTGGGATGATCTGAAGAAACCGACCTATTTTGGTCATGTGGGCATGTCGGCGCCCTCCCGTTCGGGCACCACTCACCTGACCGTGGAAACCATTCTTCAGGCGGAGGGCTGGGATAACGGCTGGGCGATGCTAAAACAGATGTCCGGTAATTTTAAATCCGTGACGGAGCGTTCCTTCGGGGTACCGGACGGCGTGAACAGCGGTAACTTCGGTCTGGGTATCGTCATCGATTTCTTCGGTCTCTCCTCTCAGGGTGCCGGCTTCCCGGTCGAATTTATCTATCCACAGGGTACTGCGCTGGTACCGGCCAACATCGGCATTATCAGCAACGCGCCTAACCGCGCCGGTGCTGAGCGTTTTATCGACTTCCTGCTCTCCGATCAGGGTCAGGAGCTGCTGCTGGATCCGAAAATCCGCCGCCTGCCGGTAAACCCGGAGATCTACGCCAAAGCGCCGCAGGGGTTCCCGAATCCGTTCAAGGATGACGCTCTGAAAAGCGCCCTGCACTTTGACCTGAACCTGTCGAAGAATCGTTACAATCTGGTTAACTCCATGTTTGACGTGATGATCACTTACCGTATGGATGATCTGCGTGCCGCCACCGGTGCGATTCACGAAGCAGAAACGGCACTGGCAGAGAAGCCTGATGCTGAAGCTCAGGCGTTGCTGGAGCAGGCCAAAGCACTGGTCGCAAAACTGCCGATCAGCGAAGCCGAAGCCAATGACCCGGACTTTGCTGCCGTCTTCACCCAGAAACGCAAAAAAGCATCCGACAACGTTAATGGCCGTCAGGCTGAAGTCGAAGCCCAGTGGGACAGCTTTGTTGTTGCCAACTACCAGCAGGCCCAGAGCCTGGCAGAAAAAGCCCTGTCGATGCTCTGACCGGGACTCCCGCCAAACGGAGATCTGGCTGATCTCCTGATGTTCTGCTGACGCTGTCTCCGGCCAGGGAAATCGCCGGAGACAGCACACTACTGAATTAACCGAGGTTTTCTTATGGCGAGCACGACTGGTACTCGTAAGGGCACTTTGCGGCTTGATTTTTCCTCCATCCAGTGGGGACCGACCTCCGCAGCCGCGGCCATTGGTATTTTTCTGTTGTTTGTTCTGGTACTGCCGGTGGCAAAGGTTATTTTTGTTGCCTTTCAGGACCCGTCCAGCGGTGCGTTCACCCTGAACAACTTTGTCGACTTTTTTAACGCCTCCCTGTTTCGGGAGTCATTTGTAAACTCTTTTTACGTCTCGGCCATGTCGGTGGTCTTCGCGACCATGATTGCGCTGCCGCTGGCGTACTTTACTACCCGATTTAACTTTGCCGGATCGACCCTGATCCAGACGCTGGGGATGATCCCCCTGATCATGCCGCCGTTTGTCGGTGCCGTGGCGATGCAACTGTTTTTCGGTGATAACGGTTCGATAAACCTGATGCTCGATGAGCATTTCGGCTTCACCATTCCCTTTATGCAAGGGCTGAACGGGGTGATTCTGGTGCAATCGGTACACTTCTTCCCGTTTATCCTGATCAACCTCTCTGCAAGCCTGCAGAATATCGACCGCTCGATGGAAGAAGCCGCGCTGAATCTGGGTTCCAGCGGCATGCGCCTGTTCCGTCGTATCGTGCTGCCTCTGGGGATGCCGGGCTACATCGCAGGTGCCTCACTGGTTTTCCTGAAAGTATTTGATGATCTGGGCACTCCGCTGCTGCTCAACGTTAACAACATGCTGGCGCCTCAGGCCTACCTGCGAATCAGCTCCGTGGGTATCTCTGATCCGGTAGGTTACGTAATCTCAGTGATTCTGGTGCTGTTCTCACTGTTCTCCATGTGGGTCTCTTTCCTCGCCATGAAAGGGAAAGATTACTCCACTGTACAGAAAGGCGGCGGCGGTCTGCTTAAGCGCGATCTGAACACGCTGGAGAAAACCGGCTGCTATCTGGTAATCGGCCTGATTCTGATTTTCGTACTGGCACCGCATCTGGCGCTGTTCCTGCTCTCTATCTCCACGGTCTGGTCGTTCAGCCCGCTGCCGGATGGATACACGCTGGAGCACTACTCCACCGTCTTTACCAACGCACATACCTTTATCACCAACACCCTGCTGTACGCCGGTCTGGCGGGCCTGATCGATGTGGTGCTGGGTACAGCCATCGCCTATATCGTCTGGCGTACCGGCATCTGGGGCCGCAAGGCACTGGACTTTATCGCCATGGGTGCACTGGCCATTCCGGGCGTGGTACTGGGCATCGGCTACCTGCGTATGTTCTATGACATCGAGATGCCGTTCAGTGATGTACCGCTCGCCACCTGGTGGGGAATCATGGTGATCGCGCTGGCGGTACGCCGTCTGCCATACGCCCTGCGTGCCTGCGTAGCCGCACTGCAACAGGTGGCGCTGTCACTTGAAGAAGCGGCGGAAAGCCTCGGTGCCAGCAAGTTCACCACCGTTCGCCGGATTGTCGTGCCGCTGATGATGGGCGGTATTCTGGCCGGTTTCGTGACCAGCTTTGCCACCGCGGCAGTGGAGCTTTCAGCCACCATCATGCTGGTTGCCAAAGAGGATGACGCACCACTGGCCTATGGCATCTATGTATTTATGCAATCCGCTGCCGGACGCGGTCCGGGCGCGGCTCTGGGTATTATCGCCGTACTGATTGTCGGTGCCGGTACCTACCTGTCCCATTTGATTATCGAGCGCACCAAACGCGCTCACGGTCTGAAAAAGTAATTCCGGGAGAACAATAATAATGACTATCCACAGCGAATCAGTTGGTATCAGTATCCAGAATGTTGGCCTCTGCTTTGGCGAAACCGAAGTATTAAAAGGGGTTAATCTGGAGATACAACCCGGCGAGTTCTTCGCATTCCTTGGCCCTTCCGGTTCCGGTAAGTCCACCCTGCTGCGTGCCATTGCGGGCTTCGGCCCGACCCCGAGCGGAAAGATTCTGATCGGCGATCAGGATGTCACCAGCCTGCCGCCCTGGAAGCGCAACGTCGGCATGGTGTTTCAGAGCTACGCCCTCTGGCCACACATGACGGTACGCCAGAACGTCGCCTTCGGTCTGGAGGAGCGTAAAGTGCCCAAGTCCGAAATCGGCAAGCGGGTCGAAGAAGCGCTCTCGCTGGTCGGCCTGCTGCATCTGGCAGAACGCCGCCCGTCCGAACTGTCCGGCGGCCAGCAGCAGCGTATCGCACTCGCCCGTACCGTGGTGGTGGAGCCGAAAGTCCTGTTGCTCGACGAGCCACTGTCGAATCTGGATGCCAATCTGCGGGTGCAGATGCGCCGCGATATCCTGCAACTGCAGCGTAAGCTGGGCCTGACCACCATTTTTGTCACCCACGATCAGGAGGAAGCTAACACCACGTCCGACCGGATGGCGGTGCTGAGTGACGGGGTGATTCAGCAGATCGGCTGCCCGATGGAACTGTACGATGCACCCAGCAACCGTTTTGTGGCGGGCTTCCTCGGCTCTGCCAATATCCTCGACGGCATGTTTGAACAGCACGGCGATCAACTGCAGTTCAGCAGCGACAAGGGGCTGAATATTCCTTTCGCCGGCGATCAAAGCGGCATGGGCAGTATTGTCTTCCGTCCCCAGTGCACCCGGGTCCTTCGCCTCAATGACAGTGCGCAGAATGCGCTGAAACTGGAAGGCCGTGTGGTTTATCGCGAGTTTCTGGGGGGGCAGATACGCTATGGCGTTGATGTGGCCGGTCATCTGCTGGCGGTGGATGAGATGCATGCCATAGGCAAAGAGCCGGTACCTGAAGGCTCCTTAGTCACGCTGGCCATCGACAGCCAGCAGGTCGTAGTCGTTAACCAGTAAACAGCGAGGTCAGGCCGGGCACAACGTCCGGCCGATTTATTATGCAAGCACGCAGAACCAAAATTGTGGCGACCCTCGGGCCTGCTACCGACGATCCCGCCGCGCTGGAACAGCTACTGCTGGCGGGGGTCAACGTGGTCCGTCTGAACTTTTCCCACGGCAGCGTTAAAGAGCACCGCCAGCGCGCTGAACAGGTGCGTACTCTGGCCGAGAAGCATCAACTGAATATCGCTATCCTCGGCGACCTGCAGGGACCGAAAATACGTATCGCCCGCTTTAAGGAGGGTAAAGTCCGGCTGGAAACCGGGCAGGATTTCACGCTGGACAGCCAGCGCGCTAAAGATAGTGGTGACTCTGAAGCAGTGGCTGTGGATTATCCCGACCTGATCCGCGACTGTGCCTGCAGCGACATTTTGCTGCTGGACGATGGCCGGATTCAGATGGAGGTCATCGACACCAGCGCCAGCGCGCTGCACTGTCGTGTGCTCAACGGCGGCGTTTTGTCCGACAACAAAGGGATCAACAAGCTCGGTGGCGGCCTCTCTGCCCCCGCGCTGACGGAAAAAGATAAGCAGGATATCGAAACCGCAGTGGCACTTGATCTGGACTACCTTGCGGTCTCCTTCCCCCGCAGTGAGGAAGATCTGTTAATTGCGCGAAAACTGATCGATCAGGCGGGCGGACGCTGTGAACTGGTCGCCAAGATCGAACGCGCGGAGGTCGTTCGGGACGATGCGGTACTGGATGCGATTATCCTCGCCTCCGATGCGATCATGGTGGCCCGTGGTGATCTCGGTGTCGAGATCGGTGATGCCGCCCTGATCGGCAGCCAGAAAAAGATCATCCGTCGTGCGGTGGAGCTGAACCGGGTGGTAATTACAGCCACCCAGATGATGGAATCGATGATCGATAATCCGATGCCCACCCGGGCAGAGGTGTTCGATGTTGCCAATGCGGTACTGGATGGCACCGACGCGGTGATGCTGTCAGCAGAAACGGCCGCCGGTAAGCACCCGGTAGCCACGGTGCAGGCAATGGCCTGTATCATCGCCGGCGCGGAGGAGGATATCTCCACCCGCACCTCGCATCACCGGCTGAATCTGGCGTTTACGGATATCGACGAAACCATCGCGATGGCCACCATGTACGCCGCTAACCACTCAACGGGGATCAAGGCCGTCATCTGTATGACCGAAACCGGCAAGACCACGCGGCTGCTGTCACGGATCAACTCCGGCCTGCCGATTCTCGCGCTGACCCGACACCCGCGTACTGCCCGCCGGGCCGCACTCTATCGCGGGGTCGAGACGGTGCAGTTCGATACCGAACATATTCCCAACGCTGAGATCAACCAGCGGGCGGTCGATGAGCTGAAACGTCAGGGTATCGTTACCAACGGTGACCGGGTACTGATTACCAAAGGTGACTATATCAATGCTCAGGGGGGAACCAACACGCTGAAAATTGTCACCGTAGGTCAACCGATTCATTAATCCACCGTTTAACCTGTTGCACACTCTGCACTTTGGCCGTGCGGTGTTAAAACCGCGCGGCACTTTTTTCTCCCGCCATAACCACCCGCCACGGGTTCCAGCCCGTTGAAATTAGTCCATAATGAAACCGTTCGCTCTCAACCTCAGGATGACAGACAACAGAACCTATGAACGTACTTATTGTTGACAGCTCCCAGTGGTTCCAGCAGTTGCTGCGCCGCTCTCTCTCCCGGATCCCTCATGTTTCACCACTGTTCTGCAACGATATGGCCACCGCCACCCGGGCGCTTGAACAGCATGAATTTGATCTGGTGTGTATTTCGAAACTGCTGCAGGATGGCGACGGCATCAGCTTTGCCCGCGCAACAAGAGAACATTCAGCGACACGTCACCTGCCGATCCTGCTACTGACCAGCGAAACTCAGGACGAAGTTTATGTTGCCGCACTGGCCGCCGGAGTCACTGAGGTATTCAGCAAAGATGCGGTACATCAGTTAATCAACTTTATCACCCGGTTTGCCCTGCAGGCAGAACCGATTGAGGGCAGAGTCCTTTACATTGAAGACACTCAGTCGCAACGCAAAGCGACCAAAGCGATGATGCAGGCCTACGGCCTTGAGGTGGATGATTACCCGAATGCCGAACAGGCTTTCGCCACCTATCACAGCAACGAATACGACATTATCGTCACCGATATTGTGCTCGATGGCAGTATGCGCGGGATGGAGTTTATCAACCATATTCGCCGTCTGGATGGCGCTAAAGGCGATATTCCGATCGTCGCCCTGACCGGTTTTGATGATATCTCGCGCCGTATCGAACTGTTCAACCTCGGTGTTAACGACTACGTCATCAAGCCGCTGATTGAAGAGGAGCTGATTGCCCGGCTGCGCAATCTGATCCGCAGCCAGAAAAACTTCGAGGAAGCGCAGCAACAGCGGCAACGGGCCGAAGCGGCCAACCGCAGTAAGTCGATTTTTCTGGCGAATATGAGCCATGAGATCCGCACGCCGATGAACGCCATTATCGGCATGACCCAACTGTGCCTGCAGGGTGACCTGAACCCGGAACAGAAATCCGAAATCACCCAGGCGCATAACGCGGCTAAAGATCTGCTTGGCATCATCAACGATATTCTCGATTTCTCTAAAGTCGAATCCGGCGCCCTGGCGCTGGAAGAGACCACTTTCCGCCTGCCGGAGAGTATTCGTACAGTCTTTAACCTGCTGCGGATCAAAGCCGAAGAGAAAGGGGTCAGGATACTCATAAAACTGGATCAGAAGGTACCTGTGGAACTGGCCGGCGACCCGCTGCGCCTGCGTCAGGTGCTGATCAATCTGGGCGCGAATGCGATCAAGTTCAGCGATAAACCCGACAGCGCCGTTACCCTTGAAGTCAGTTGCCTTGAGGAATCTCCGCAGCAGGCAGTGATACGGTTTACCATCAGAGATCAGGGGATCGGCATCTCCGCAGAACAACAAGCGGAACTGTTCACCCCCTACACCCAGGCCGACAACTCCACCTGCCGGAAATATGGGGGTACTGGCCTCGGGCTGACCATCAGTCAGCAACTGGTCAGGCTGATGGGCGGTGAGATCGAAATTCAGAGCAAAGTCGGCGAGGGCTCCTGCTTCAGTTTCAGCCTGCCGATGAAGAAAGCTCAGATCGCCCCGGAACCCGCCATGCGCGAACAGAGCGCTGGCCAGCTCTCCGGGCTTCGGGTACTTCTGGTAGAGGATAACCGGGTCAATCAGGAAGTCGCGCGACTGATGCTCAGCGCTCAGGGTATTCAGGTTGAGATCGCTGCCAACGGACAACTGGCACTGGATAAGCTGCATCAGCAGCCATTTGATCTGGTGCTGATGGATCTGCAGATGCCGGTGATGGATGGTTTAGAGGCCACCCGCCAGATACGCAGCCTGCCTGAGCACCGCGAACTGCCGGTAATCGCCATGACCGCCAACGCCTTTGCCGAAGACCGGCAGGCAGCCATGGATGCCGGGATGAATGACTACATTCTCAAACCGATCGATATTCATCAGATGCTCAGTACCCTGTCACAGTGGGCCAAACCCGACTGAAACAGCGACAGATCAGTCGTTACAGATCTGTTCCGGCGCGGCCCGCTCCCAGCGAACGAGCCAGTCCGGCAGTTCTGCGGCGGGCATCGGCCGGGCGATGCCATAACCCTGCGCCAGCTCACATCCGATACTCAATAGAATATCCGCATGCTGCATATCCTCCAGCCCCTCAGCAATCACCTGCTTCCTGAAAGCCCGGGCCAGACCTATAACCGCGTCCAGAATAAGGCGGTCATCTGTTTCATCCCGCATATTCCGGACAAAACTCCGATCGATCTTGAGCGTTTGCGCTGGCAGATGTTTAAGGTAAGCCAGCGTTGAATAACCGGTACCGAAGTCATCAATCGAAAACCCGATCCCCAACGCCTCACACTGACGGATCACCCGCTGAACCTGTTCCAGGTTATCCAGAGCACTGCTTTCAAGCACTTCAAACTCGATCTGTTGCGGCGCGACGTCAGGATAGCGCGCGAGTATCTGTTGCAGATGACTGACAAAATTATCCTGTTGCAGATGGATCGCCGCCGTATTAATGCTGACCGGCAGGTAAAGCCCCTGTTTCTGCCACACTTGCTGCTGGCGCAACGCTTCCTCAATAGTCCACTCACCGAGTCTGACCAGCAGCCTGTGATCCTGAATCATTGGCAGGAATTCAGCCGGTGGCAAAATACCTTCATCACCACGATTCCAGCGAATCAGCCCCTCAACACCAACCACCTCGCGGGTTCTCAGGTTAACCTTCGGCTGATAATAGAGTTCGAATTCAGCAGCTTCCAGACCCGACTCAATTCGCAGGATAAGTTCGTTGATGCCCCGTAAAGAGCGGTCCTGTTCCGGGTCAAAAAAGTGATAGCAGTTTTTACCCGCCAGCTTGGCGTTATACATCGCCTGATCCGCCTGACGAATCAACTGATCCGCATCCATATCCTCATGATCCGGATAGAGCGCAACGCCGATACTCGCCGAAACGGTGAGCTCAAGCGGCCCCACTTTGATTGGCTGAGTAGTCGAGTCCAGCAGGCGCTGCAAGACCGGAGAAACGCCGCCCTGATCTTCAATATCCGGCAGAATTATAATAAATTCATCGCCCCCCAGTCGGGCCAGAGTATCCTCATCCCGGAGTAACCCGGAGGTGCGTTCGGCGAGTATGATCAGCAGCTCATCCCCGACATCATGACCATAGGAGTCGTTCACCTCTTTAAAACCATCCAGATCCAGAAACAGCAGTGCCAGTGGCCGCTTATGACGCGAAGCCCGGGACATGCTCTGACGCAGCCGATCCCTGAACAACAGCCGGTTGGGCAATCCGGTCAGCGTGTCATAGTGGGCAATCTGCTCCAACTGACGTTCATGCTCTTTAATGGATGTGATATCGGAGAACAACGCGACAAAATGCGTCTCCCCGGCGGTTTCGCTGTTCACCGCACTGATGGTGATCAACTCGGGGTAAACGTCACCATTTTTGCGGCGGTTCCAGAGTTCACCACTCCAGTAACCTTTGCTCTGCAACGCACGCCACAGCGCTGCATAGAATTCGCTATCGTGGTGTCCTGACTTGAGAATATTCGGCGAACGGCCAACGGCTTCCTCCCGGGTATAACCGGTGATTCGGGTAAACGCGTCATTCACATCGACGATCAGACCCCGATCATTAGTGATCAGAATGCCTTCGTGAACCTGTTTGTAGACACTGGCAGAGAGCGCCAGTTGCTCCTCATAGTGCTTTTCCTCCGTGATATCCTGGTGGGTTCCATACATCTCCAGCGGCTCACCTTCATCACTCCAGGTGGCAACTTTGCCACGGTCCAGTACCCAGATCCAGTGCCCGTCGCGGTGACGCATCCGCGCTTCACACTCATAGAAATCGACCTCGCCGGCGAAGTACGCCTGTAACAGTTTTTCCGACTGTTTCAGATCATCTGGGTGAACCAGCCCGGTCCAGGTTTCTATAGAGATAGGCTCCAGTTCCTCCAGACGGTAACCCAGCATCTCTGCCCAGCGGTCGTTAAACACAGTCTCGCCGCTCTGAATATTCCAGTACCAGGTCCCGGCCCGGGTGCCCTTAATAACATTGTCGAGACGATCATGTTCCAGCTTCACCCGTTCCTGAGTCGACCGGATTACCCGCAACATATCGTTGACCATGTCGGAGAGCACCGCGACTTCACGGTAATCCGACGGCGGTATCGGGCTGGTCGGTATACCGTCTTCATCGCGTACCGACATGGTTTTCGCAATAGCCTGCAACGGCGCGATCAGAAACCGCTTCAGCAGCACCACCAGCAGCGTGGTCAGTATGACCAGCAATACCAGCGTGGTAAGAGTGGTTTGCCACAACAGTGACTCCTGCCGATGCTTCAGCAGACCATCATTGACATAAACGGTGATCCGCCCCATCAACTCACCGTTGCTGGCATAAATCTCCGCATAAGTGTCACTGAAGGCATTCGCAATCACGCCAAGGTCTGACGGGTTTTCCGGCTCATACTCGCGGACTTCACCCGCGTCACCACGCAGCCGCCCGGTTACGTAGGCGGTCTCGCCCAGCAGCTCGCCCATTCGGTAATCCTCAATGACCAGCGCCTCAAGGGCGTAGTGATTTTCGGTCTGAATCTCGGTTTGCAGCAGCTTCTCATATTCATTGACTTCGTAGGCTTCCATGTAGGGCGCTACGATACTGGACAGACGCTCGGCGCTCTCCATCGACTGACCACGAATCTCCTGCACCATCTGCTGATGCTGTTCCTGATAGGAAAAAAATGCGTAGCTGATGAATACCCCAGATACGACCATCAGCACGGTAATGGTCAGTTGGGAAACCAGAGATTTGTATTGTTTTGTGTGGGTTAAAGGCATCAGTGATTACTTTCACTCTGCCCGAGCACGTTGCGCCGGATCAGGCTCAGGAGACTATCGATATTGTCCGCGGAGACCGCCAGTACCTCCAGCTTCTGCCGTTGGGGCTGCGGATTCCCCTGCAGATGAAGATGCAGAGATTCCACCGCCTGTTCCCCCATCAGAAAAGGTTGTTGCATCCCGGCACCCACCAACTGGCGCTGCTGTATCATTTCGATAAACTCAGGCTCGGCATCAAAACAGATCAGCAGGATCTGTCCCTCTTTTCCCGCCTCACGGATAGCATCCAGTGCCCCCTGATAGCGATCAGAGCCTTGCAACCATAAGGCGCGCAGATCCGGATTATCGGCGATAAGCTGCCGGGCAAAGCCGCGGGTTTCAGCATAACTGAAATCCTCCTGCTGATAGAGCTCGGCGGTTTTTATCCCCCCCTCCTCCAGAGCCTGAAGGAATCCACTGGTTCGCAGCTTGCCATTCTTGCGTCGCTGCGGGATGGCGATAATCCCGACACGGCCATCACTCCAACCGCGCGCCTGAAGCTCCTCGACCAGAATCTTACCGAGCTGATAAGCCCCGCTCTGGTTATCTGACTCAATCATACTGACATAGTCACCGCCCTGAGTTCCGATATCCGCAATCACCACTGGAATCTGTGCTTTGTGTGCCAGTTTCAGTACCGTCACGGCAGCGGAAGAATTTGTGGGCGACAGCACGATCCCATCTACCTGTTCGCGGATGGCCTGTACGGTATTCTGCAGTTCCTGCTTCGCGATATTTTCTGCGCTGTAAACCTTCACCCCATAGCCCAGTTCAGCAGCTCGCCACTGAACCCCATTCCACATAATGTTCCAGTAGGGAATACGCAGATCAGAAACGATGTAAGCCAACTGCTTTTCCGCCGCAGGGAGGTGCAGAGAAAAGAGAGTAAAAAGAGTCAACAGCAGCACGCGCGTCCGGTACATCATCGGCAAACCTATCCGGTATCAACAAAAATAAGGCTTCAGAATCTTTATATTACTAACTGATCTCTATGAAAATTAAACCTTAATATGAGTAAAGTTTGATGTTTCATAGTCCTGTGTCACAAGAAAGGCAGACAGGCTGCCGGATCAACCGCTTCGTCTCTGAGCCCAGATCAAAACGGGCGATCACCTGCATTTATTGGTTGAACACAGCAGTTATATCTTTGTCCTGATGCAGATGATGACCTATCTGACAGGTTCAGCGCTTCTGAAACAATATTGATAGCTTTAATAAATTAAAAAACCTGACTCTGATTTATTTTATTGACCCATCACGGCGATCTGTGTACTATTTGTACAGCTAGACGCTTTATTCTCTATTTATGCCCCTCATTTCGAAGTCTTTCTTTTAATTCCTCGTCCTGTTTCATAAGTACAAAGTAAAAACGCCTACAGAGTGCGCCCGGAAAAACCGGACGCTTTATTGATATTTTCCAATCAGGATTAAAAGATATGTCTAATACAACTACCGGCACCGTTAAATGGTTTAACGACGAAAAAGGTTTTGGCTTTATTGAACAACAGTCTGGCCCGGATGTTTTCGCTCACTTCAGCGCAATTGCCGGTGATGGTTTCAAAAGCCTTCAGGAAGGCCAGCAGGTTGAATTCTCTGTTACTCAGGGTCAGAAAGGCCCTCAGGCTGAGAATATTCGTCCACTGTAAGCCTCTCCTCCGTTCGGTTAACGTCGCTTAACCGCTCGCCGACAGGGTATGCTCCCCGGCATACTCTGTTCATCAATTACCCACCTCCTCCTCTGATCTCCACCTTGATAGCCGCTAACATGCTATAACTGCACTTCGCCTGTCCGTTTGTTCGCAAAGGAGCCTTATGTGAACAATGGAGACTATTGGATGGCCCGGTAAAAAGGACTTTTTATGTTAATAAATCTGAATAACCACCTGTCTGTCTGTAAATACCCGTCAGACCAAACTGAACTGTGGAGCTGTTTTATACCCGCTCAAACACAGGCAGTGAACAAACGCACCATCTGGCAACCCGTCACCGGACGCTTGTCAGCCCGGTCGATGAAAGCTTATCTGGACACCCATTATCCCGGGCAACAGGCCAGCCACTCCTTCAGTGCCCTCGTTGCTAAGGGGCCTCAACGATCAGCTAACTGAGCGGAAAACAGCTCTTCGCTTGTCGGATTAAGCACCAACTCCCGGACTTTGTGGCTATACCATGCCACTGAAAAAACGGGGCAGCCCACAGGCCACCCCATCAACAGAGTGATGCGGATCAGATCTCCCGCTTCTTACTGAGGAAGTAGACCGCCGGAATCAGCAGCAGGGTCAGCACCACCGCGCTGATCATGCCCCCGACCATCGGTGCGGCGATCCGCTGCATGATTTCAGAACCGGTGCCGGTGCCATACATAATGGGTAACAGGCCGGCGATAATCGCCGCCACAGTCATCATCACCGGGCGCACCCGCATCCCGGCACCTTCGATGACCGCCTCCTTCAGATCCTCCAGTTGCATCTTGCCCTCACACTGACGCTGCTTTTCAGCATAAGCCTGATTCAGGTAGACCAGCATAATCACTCCGATCTCAACCGCCACCCCGGCCAGCGCGATAAAGCCAACCCCAACGGCGACAGAGAAGTTGAACTGATTCAGGTAGAGCATCCAGATACCACCAACAAGCGCCAGCGGCAGCGTCCCCATAATCATCGCCACCTCGGCAAATCGGCGGAAGTTCATGTACAGCAGTACAATGATGATCGCCAGCGTCAGGGGCACGACATAGGTCAGCTTCTCCTTAGCCCGCAGCAGGTACTCATACTGCCCGGACCAGGCGATGGAATACCCCGGCGGCAGGCTGATCTGTTCGGCGACAACCCGCTGGGCATCCGCTACGTATGAGCCCAGATCACGCCCGTCGATATCAACAAAGGTCCAGCCATTGGGCCGGGCATTTTCGCTCTTGATTCCCGGGGGCCCATCCTCGATACGGATATCTGCCACATCCGCCAGGGCGATCCGCATTCCCGCCGGGGTGACCAGCGGCAGCAGACGCAGCTTCTCTACCGAATCCCGGTAAGCCTGTGGATAACGCACGTTAATCGGGTAACGCTCCAGCCCCTCAACGGTTTCAGCCACATTCATACCACCGATGGCACTGGTCACCACCGCCTGCACATCGGCGATATTCAGACCGTAACGGGCTGCCTGTTCACGGCGGATATCCACCTTGATATAGCGCCCACCGGCCACTCGCTCAGAGTACACCGAAGCGGTGCCCTCTACGTCTGCCAGTACGGTTTCCAACTGCTGTCCGATCTGCTGAATCACGCTCAGATCAGGCCCTGCCACCTTGAGGCCAACCGGGGTTTTAATCCCGGTTGCCAGCATGTCGATGCGGGTTTTAATCGGCATGACCCAGGCGTTGGTCAGACCTGGAAATTTCACCAGTTTATCCAGCTCGCGGGTCAGTTTTTCGGTGGTCATCCCTTCACGCCACTGGTCGCGGGGTTTCAGGGTGATGAAGGTTTCGATCATGGTCAGCGGCGCCGGATCGGTCGCGGTTTCAGCACGGCCGATCTTACCAAATACCCGCTCCACTTCCGGCAGTGTGGCGATCAGCTTATCGGTCTGCTGTAACAGTTCACGCGCCTTACCGATAGAGATACCGGGATAGGTGGTGGGCATATACATCAGGTCGCCCTCATCCAGCGGTGGGATAAACTCACTGCCAATTTTGTTCACCGGCCAGAAACCCACAGCGGTAACCAGAAACGCCATGGCCAGCGTCAGTTTCGGCCGGTTGAGTACCACCCGGATCACCGGCAGATAGATAGCCTGTAACAGACGGTTGATCGGGTTTTTATGCTCCGGCAGCACCCGACCACGGATACAGTAGCCCATCAGTACCGGCACCAGCGTTATCGCCAGCGCCGCAGCCGCCGCCATGGCATAGGTTTTGGTGAAAGCCAGCGGTGAAAACATCCGCCCCTCCTGAGCCTCCAGAGCAAACACCGGCAGGAAACTCATGGTAATGATCAGCAGACTGAAGAACAGCGCAGGCCCCACTTCGGCTGATGCCTCGGCGATAACCTGCCAGCGGTTTTCTGGCGTCAGTTCGGTGCGTTCCATATGCTTATGGACGTTCTCGACCATCACGATCGCACCGTCCACCATCGCACCGATCGCAATAGCGATCCCGCCGAGAGACATAATATTGGCGTTGATCCCCTGATAGTACATGATGATAAACGCCACCAGCATACCCACCGGCAGGCTGATGATAACCACCAGCGAAGAGCGGAAGTGGAACAGGAACAGAGCGCAGACCACAATCACCACGATGAACTCTTCCACCAGCTTCTCGAACAGGTTATCCACCGCTCGCTCGATCAGACCGGAGCGGTCATACACCGTGACCACTTCGACGCCTTCCGGCAAACTCCGCTGCAACTCCTGAAGTTTGGCTTTGACCCCTTCGATGGTTTTCTGTGCGTTTTCGCCAAAACGCATCACCACCACACCCCCTACGGTTTCACCTTCACCATTCAGCTCAGCAACACCACGTCGCATCTGAGGCCCCAGCCCGACTTCAGCCAGATCCTGCAACAACACCGGCGTGCCCTGCCGGGTCGCCCCCAATGGGATATTGCGGATCGCTTCGAGGCCATCCAGATAACCGCTGGAGCGGACCATATATTCCGCTTCAGCCATCTCGATCACCGAAGCGCCACTTTCCTGATTAGCGCGACGGATCGCATTGCTGATATGAGACAGCGGCATGTCAAAGGCGCGCAGTTTCTCCGGATCCACTTTGACCTGATACTGCTTGACCATTCCCCCCACGGGCGCAACTTCAGAAACGCCGGACACGGTCTGCAGCTCATACTTCAGGAACCAGTCCTGCAGGCTGCGCAACTGAGCCAGATCGTGCTGCCCGGTGCGATCCACCAGCGCATACAGATAGACCCAGCCGACCCCGGTTGCATCCGGCCCCAACTGTGGTTTGGCATTTTCCGGCAGCCGCGAAGCCACCTGACTCAGGTATTCCAGCACCCGGCTACGCGCCCAGTAGAGGTCGGTATCTTCATCGAAAATCACGTAGACATAGGAGTCACCGAAAAACGAAAAACCACGTACCGTCTGCGCCCCCGGTACCGACAACATCGCGGTAGTCAGGGGATAGGTCACCTGATCCTCGACCACCTGCGGGGCCTGACCGGGATAACTGGTTTTGATGATGACCTGAACATCCGACAGATCCGGGATCGCATCAATCGGCGTGTTCTTTACCGCATAGGCGCCCCAGCCGAGCAGTATCAGGGTGGCCAGCAGGACAAAAAAACGGTTGTGGATTGACCAGTAGATGATCGCTTTAATCATCGGGAACCTCCCGGCAGACTGCCCGGCGCTTTCGGTTGTGGCAACAGATAATCCACCAGTTGCAGATTACTCATATTGCCGCCACGCAACAGCAGTTGCACCTCACCTGCCCCGGTCAGAGGTTCCAGATCCAGACTCGCCTCCACCGGCACATACATCTGCATCGCCCCCTGCTGCCACTGAGGAATAGGCTGATGAGAGACCAGCAGCCTGCGCGCTTCCCGGTCAAGTTCCTCTACGGAAGCGCTCACCCAGACCTCGTCCGGTACAGCAACACCGGGCTCGCTCATCCGCATAAAGTCAGAACTGATAGCCGACTCCGAATCGAGCAGAAATTGCGCTGAAACAACGACCTGATCGGTTGGCAGCAGCCCCTGAAAGACCGGTACCCGGTCATTGATCCGGGCCCCGCTCTCTACAGCGACGGACTTGTAACGCCCCTCACCCAGCGCCACAACCACTCGCTGCTGAGTCCCGGTTTTGATCAACGCGGAGGCAGGTACGCTCAGCACAGGCTCTCCGGCACGGGGCTGAATCCTGATCCGGGCGAACATATCCGGCTTCAGAATCAGATCCGGATTGGCAAAGCGCAGACGCACTTTCAGGGTACGGGTTTTCGCATCCAGTGCCGGATAGATGTAATCCACCTGCCCGCGCCAGACCTTGCCCGGCATAAACGGCAAACGCATCTCAGCCACATCACCCGCCTGCACCTGAACCGCCTGACGTTCAAACAGTTCAGCCGTGACCCATACCTGATCCAGTGGGCCGATCCGCATCAGTTTACTGGCAGGCTGGATATAACCGCCCTGGCGCAGATTCAACTGACTGACATAGCCGCTTTTCGGCGCATAGACCGGCACGTTCGTCAGAGCACTGCGCTGCTGTTTCAGTTGTGCAAAGCTCTTTTCACTGAAACCCAGCGCCTGCAGTTTGCTGACACTGGCCTGACGCAGAAAACCATTCCCGCTCTGCACTGCCGCCAGATACTCCTCCTGAGCATTGACCAGTTCCGGAGAATAGATCTCATACAGCAACTGTCCTTCACGCACCGGTTCCCCTTCAGTATTCACCGCCAGCGTTTCTACCCAACCGGAAACCCGCGAGTGGATATCCTCTAACTGCTCCTGATCAAAGCCGACATAACCCACCGTGTCATGGATCGGCTGCAACGGACTGAACAGAACCGGTTCAGTACGTACCCCCAGATTGTTCACCACTTCCGGGCTGATACTGACCGTACCCGGTGAATCACCGGCCAGATCTTCCGCGTACACCGGGATCAGTTCCATCCCCATGGGTGAAAGCCCCGGCTGATCACGTTTATAGTTAGGATCCATCGGTGCCACCCAGTACAGTGGCTGTGCTTCTGCCGATGCCCCCTCTGTGCTACCGCCCGACTGATAATTGGCCAGCAGATAGCCGATACCTGTGCCTGAAAGCAGTGCCAGGGTCAGCAAAAAGAACCGTTTCATTTATCTCTCCTTTCCTGCTGCAATCTTGAGTTGCGGGTCGAGCGCCGCAAGGTAGTAATTGACCTGCGCCACACTTCGGGCGATACGGTGATCCAGTTCGATCTTCTGTAGCTGAACCTCAAGTTCTGCCAGTGCTGCCATCGCCACTTCGTTAAAGCGCGCATCTCTGGCAGCGTAAGCCTTCAGGGCCGCGCGTCGTTTAGCGGCCTGCTGCTGCAGATAACCACGGTCGTAAATCGTGCGACGCTGCTTAAGCCCATCGAGTTCGGCACGCACCACCTGCAATTCAGAACGCAACTGACGGGCTTTCAGCAGGCGCAGCTCCTTACCCGCCTCCCGTTGCTGGATCGCCGCATTACGTCGCGCATCCTGACGTTTCTCCGGAAACAGCGGCAGATCCATGGTTAATGCCAGTGTGAACAGGTCACTGCGCTCCATGCCATCCGGCCGGTCAGCCCGGTAGCCATAGCCGGCATCCAGACGAAATCCGGGTTTATAGGCTTCTTCTGCCAGCTCAACGCCCTTTTCCCGCACCTCGATATCCTGCTGTAACAATGCCAGTTGCGGGTGCCGGCTCAACGCCTCGTCCAGCGCTTGCGGGTTATCCAGTGCCAGTAATGGCGTCAGGGCGGCCATCTGTTTCGGGATCGCCTCATTCAACGGCTGATCAAACCACTGCTGCAAACGACCACGCTGACGGGCGATCGCCTCTTCCAGCCGGACAATCCTCTCCTGCAGACGGGTCAGTTGCAGCTCGGCCTCAAGTACCTCGAAACGGCGAGCGTTCCCGGTACGAAAATTCGCCCGGCTGATATTGACCAGTTCATCAAAGATATGGCGCTTTTCCAGTAACCGGTCGCGCTGTGCCAGCGCCTGATGCAGTGCCAGCCAGTCCTGAGTCACATTGAGTTTGATCAACGCCCGGCGTTCAAGTCGCTGCGTGGGCTTCTTGTCCGCTTCCATACTGAGCTGCTGTGAACGGATATCGAGTGAATCCCCCCGCGGGAACTGTTGCGACAGCCCCAGTTGCAACTGAGTCATATTTTCCTGATCAAACTTCAGGGTATCGGTGGGCAGATTAGCCAGTGCCAGACGCATTCCCGGATCCGGTAACTGTCCGGCGGCTATTGCATCTGAGCGCAGGGCCTGTTCCTGCAATTGATTGCTGCGCTGCCAGTGGTCGTCCTGCAGCGCCTGGTCGATTGCCACAGGCAGGGTAAATTCGGCCCGGGCAGCGCTGCTGAGCAATACCGCCAGCAGCATAAAACGTGAAGCATTAAACATAATGATCTCCTGTAAACAGACATACCCCGCAACGGGGGAACGAATCCGGATTCAGGAGAGGAATTAATTCAGGAAAACGGCTTTCTGCAGATGCAGTCTGGGATAGGTGCGGAGGAAATATTGCTGCCGGGCAAAGGCATAGCGCCGGCTCCCGGATAAACGCAGCCCCAGCGCACTGAGCAGCAGGCTGATACTGGTAATCAGGTAGGCAAAGAAGAAGCTGGCGTTATGGTCCGGCAGCGTATCGGTGAGCAGCTTACTGCGCCATTCACAGCTTTTTGACTGTTCACAATGCGCGGCATCCGCATTATCGCTCTGGGCGTGATGCTGATGCTCTGTGGCTTGAGTGGCGTTCTGTCCGGCCATTGCCGAGACCAGATTGGTACAGATACCCAGCGTGCAATAGGCGATAAAAAACAGCAGCATAAGGGCTGTGATCGCTTTTTGCAGTTTTGATATCGGGCTCAGCATAATTATCTGAATAGCTCTGTTCTGGACGGCATTATGATAGGTAAAGATGCCGGGAATAGCTATAGAGTCAGGCGGCGGGGAAAAGTTCAGTGCCTGTCATCAGACAGGAAGGAAGGCCGGCGCTCAGCCGCCGGCCCGAAAGCGATCAGAATTCGTATTCGTCGTAGATCTCGCGACGCAGCCGACGTCGTTCCAGACGCTCTTCGATATCACGCATACGGCTTTTGCCGCGCTTCGCGGTCGTGGCTGAGCCGCTCTGACGGCTGTCATCCTGATCGTCGTCATCGTTCTGCTTTTTACGTGGCGAATCGCCACGCACATCCTCATCGTCCCAGTCGTCCAGGTCTTCAGGGATTGTATCCAGTCGAATGTTAGTCATTTACCTTATTTCTCACTTAATGTCATAAACCGGGTGCGTTGACCGCACCCCGGTACATTCCTAGGCAACGGCGCGCTGTCCGTTCGCCAGAGAACCCGCCATCGCCACCGGTACGGTCGGACGAATGGAGGAAACCAGATAACCGAGAATGTCTGATACCGGCTCAGGCTGGCGCAGGGTCTCGGGCACATAACTCGGTTTGTGAATAATTTCCCGGGCGACCAGTTCATCCAGTAAGCCCAGATAGCTGAAACTGGTTTTACCAATATAGAGGTTGCTGATATCGCCCTCCTGATACAGCCTCAGCGCTTCGCTCAGGCCGCGCAGGTAAAGATAATCTTTGGTAAAGCCCCCGGCCCTGTGTACCCGGGCGGTCAGCTTAAACGCGGCCTCGCGGCCCATCTTCATCTCTTCATGCAGATAGAAAAAGGTATGCCGGAAATTGTCGTGAGCCAGCATCTCTTTCACCGCCAGAACCCGCAGCGCCAGCCCCTGTAACCGCTCCAGCGACAGGCTGCCGCTGTGGAATTCATTGAGTATCGCCAGCCCCTCCTGGGTCATGGTGTTTCCGGGCAGCCCGAGAGAGAACACCTTCAACGGCTGTTGCGCGGCATTCAGGGTGGTCGACATATGCACCCCCAGTTCATGGTGCGCCAGTGCCTTTAATTCATTCCGGCTGAAACTGCTGTTGCGGTTGATATAGAGGGTTTTACGGCTATTCGACACCATCGCCGACGCCACGATCTTGCTGCTCACCTCGATACGGCAATCCATCTGCCAGCGGCGGGCATGGCTGTGGAAATAGTCAATCGCCTCATCCAGTCCGACCGTTTCGTTACTGGTATCGCTGTAGGCCGCAGCGTGCAGCAGAAAACGCGCATTCGCTTCATCAACCAGACTCGGCTCGCCGTAGTATTTCAGCGAGTTATAAACAAACTGCGACGAACCGGCGCTGATCAGCAGATCGATCTTGCCAGACAGGGAATCCACCACCTGGCCGTACATTAGCTGGATACCGGGATCGCGAATTTTGTCCACCGGTAAGCGATAAAGCCGTTCTCGAAACAGGTAGGGATCAATCTCCAGCGGCTTGTAGCTGAACTGGGGCGAGTAACTGCCAAGCCTTGCGAAAAACTTGCGTTTCTCCTGCTGCAGGTTCACCGGGTTGATGTAGTACAGGGTTTCCAGCCCCCGTGCTAACCGATACAGCTCGCGATCAACTTTGCTGATCACCGGATCCAGTTGAGAGGACAGCATATCCGGCTGCCGGGTCCGTGAACGTCGGGTGTACTGGCGCGAAAAATAGGCACCGGTATCGGTAAAGCACTCCTTGAGACCCGCTTTCAGATCGTTCAGCAGCAACGGATACACCGTGCCGCTCAGCTCATCCATAAACAGCTTGCGTACTTCACAGGGCAGAACCAGTGTGTTTTCAAACCGGCTGTTGACGTGACCGATCAGGTAACCCCGTCCATGAAAGACCCGATTCAATGCTGCTGTGACCGGCTGACCTTCATGCTGAATCCGGCTGAGCCCTTTGCGGAACCGTTCCACCACACGAGACCAGCGATCCATATCGATCTGTTCGGTGCCGATGTTAAACGCCGGTGCATCACCTTCAATCCGCTGGCCATTATAGGAGTGGATATCAAACACCAGACAGGCGCCAAAGCGCTGTTCCACTTTGCTGATCAGCGCATCCAGAATACGGTAGAACCGACGGTGCCGGGTCAGGCTATCCTGCCGCTGCCGAGACGTCGGCGCTTTCTGCCAGACCTGTTTGCCCCAGGCGCGCTTGTAAATGCAGGTAGCGATCGGCCGGTTCAGATCGTAGAAATAGCGTGAGTCATTACCGATCAGGGTGATCGGCATCGCTTCAATCAGATCGGCGGTGTAAGGGTCCTCTTCATAGAGGCGCTCCTCAGTCGACAGCAGACACTGCTTTTGCAGTGACTCAGGAAAGGCGCTGCCATTATGTACTGCGGTATGAATCGCCGGCGTATAGTCCTGTACCCGCAGCGTGAATGAGCCATCCTCAGCCTCACACTCAAACAGTTCACCGGCGGCAATCGCCTCCAGGATCTTCTCTTCAGACAGCTTCTGCATCTTCAATCGCCTTGCGGAAAGCGTTCTTACGCTCGAGCACGTGCTCCTTAGCCGCAACAATGTTTTCAATAAAATCCACTACCCGGGTCTGGAGTTTGACCCGGTTGAGACGGTTGATACGGGTAATACCGCCCGGCGACAGTACATTCACTTCGATCAGCTTGCCGCTGATCACGTCGAGACCGACAAAGTACAGTCCATCTCGCACCAGTTGCGGCCCGATCGCCCGGCACAGCTCTTTCTCTTCCTTGCTGAGGACGTGCTTCACCTCTTTGCCGCCGGCATGAATATTGGAACGCACGTCATCACCGGAAGGCACCCGCTTCATCGCCCCGATCGGCTCACCATTAAGCATCAGAATACGCACGTCACCTTTATCCGCGCCCTCAACATACTCCTGCAGGATCACGTAGTTACTCTCAGCCCCGGAACCGATATAAAAATCCAGCAGCGAGCGAAAGTTCTGGCGGGCGTTCTTCTCGATCACAATCACACCCTGACCGCCATATCCGTTGAGCGGCTTCATGATCATCTTCTCGGTCGGCGCATCACGCAGTACGTGTTCCAGATACTCGCGGTTTTTCGATACATGGGTCGCCGGCACAAAACGGCTGGCATCACCACTGAATGACGCGGTATAGAGCTTGTTATTGGCAATCCGCAGACCATCGATATCATTCATGATAAAGACGTCATTACGCACCGAATCCAGAAAGTTCAGCGCCACCGTATCCAGTGGCGGGTTCGCGCGCATTACAATCGCGTCAAACCCGGCCAGCGGCAGTTTGCAGCGCTTAAACTCCGCTTTACGGTAAAACGAAGGGATATTGCCGCTGATCTTGCTGCTCTTGCGCAGCACATTACAGAACGCATGGGCGGTGTTATTGCGGACGGTCAGGTTATGGGGAGTGGTTATTGCCACAGTAATTCCGCGGCTGGCCGCTTCATGGATGATCCGCAGGGTGGAATCATTATCGGGATCGATACGTTCCCACGGGTACATAAGAAAACAAATTTTCACGAAGTAATCTGCGCCGAAAGCTAAATACGATAAAGATTATTAATCAAAAAGAGATGCACAACACATGACAGAGGAATCATCAGCACCGTCCGGACGGTCAGCGCTATTACAGGGTCAGTCAGAAGCATATTCTACGCCCCTTATTACCCGGAATTCCCAATATTCACATTTGGGCGGATTATTAAGGGGCTAAAAGCAAGAGTAAAACGAGGCTTTTTGATCATATCGATCAAAAATTTTTATTGTCCTTGAGCCATAACCGCTTTTCCGCTTAAAACCAGCGCTTTACACCTAAAGGTCAGTATCTGCCGCACGGAGGATGGTGTAGAAAAACATCTGCAATCTGTCCGCGAGCGACCGATGAGTCTGACGCTGCGGGAATTGAAGTATAAAAAGAGGGACAGGAAGTCCTCCGAAAGAGCCATGATCACTATAACTGTCATGCTCATGGTCTAAACTTACAAGTCGTAGATAGCCCGATGGCCAAGATCTGCGTACGATCTAAAACACAGGACTGTATTAGATGGTTAGGGACACAAGGCCGGAAACGGCATTGCAACGCTACAGGATTCTGGCGGTAGATGACGACCCCACCCAACTGGAACTGGTTTCTGAATCGCTGAGCCCGGAATACGATGTTATTCTCGCCACCTCCGCAGGTCGGGCGCTGGATCTTCTGCATGCAGGAGAAACCCCGAACCTGATCCTGCTTGATGTGATGATGCCTGACGTCAGCGGCTTTGATTTCTGCCAGCAAGTACGCAATATCACCCGCCTGAATAACGTACCGATCATCTTTCTGACCGCGCTCGCCGATGAACAGTCAGAACTTTGGGGCTTCAATATTGGTGCATCCGATTATCTGCACAAACCGGTGAGCCCGAAACTGCTGAAGGCCCGGGTCAAAGCCCAGATCTCCGTCCGCTCCATGCTGGAAACCCTGATCAATCTGAATCAGGAGCTTTCGCTTCACCTGCAGGACACCCTGACAGCCAGCATTATGGCCGATACCGCCATCGAATCCGGCGAAATACTGCCGGAGATCTACCGTGATATCTTTCTTAAAACCAACGAAGGCATCATGGTAGCCGATGCCGACGCCAATACCATGACGGTTAACCCCGCCTTCAGTCGCATTACCGGCTTTAGCCTGAACGACGTGAAGGGGAAACCCTCCATTATGAAATCCGGGCTGCATGAACGCGCCTTCTACGAGAAGATGTGGAGCGACCTGAATCACAATGACACCTGGTGCGGTGAAATCTATAATCAGCGTAAATCCGGAGAGCGTTATCCGGAGCTGCGTTCCATCACAGTCCTGCGCAACAGCGCAGGCGCAGTGTGTCACTATATTTCGGTGTTCAGTGACATATCCGATCTGAAGAAAAATCAGGAACAACTGGAATACCTGATGTGGCATGAGCCCATGACCGGGCTGCCCAACCGCCTGCTGATCAAGGAAAAGATCGACACCCTGCTGCACAGTTGCCGGGCGATGAACACCAGCACCGCCCTGATTCAGCTCGATATCAACTACTACAAACGCCTGATCGAAGCCAAAAACCTCTCCGATGAGGGCTTTCTCAGCGAACTGATTGGCCGCATCCAGAGTATCGCTCAGGAGGATGATCAGCTAACGCTGGCCAGCCTTGGCCGCGATGAGCTCCTGCTTCTGCTGAACAAACCGAAAGCCAGCGCCGACACCGCGTCTGCTAACGCCTACAACCTGATCGACCGGCTTGAAGAGATTCTTGCCACTCCCTTTATTATCAACGACATCGGTCAGTTACAGATCTCTGCGACCTACGGCATTGTGATTCTGCCGGACAATATCCAGTCGGGTGAAGAAGCGCTGCGTTGCGTAGATGTTGCACATAACTTTGCCAAAGAGTCCGGACAGAAACGCCACTTTTACAAACAGGCCCTGATCGACGGAATCCAGAACAAGCTGAAACTGGAAGCCGCGCTGGCCCGGGCCATCGAGCTAAATGAGCTGCGCTTTTATGTTCAACCCCAGTATTCGGTTTCCGGAGAGCTCTCCGGGCTGGAATCACTGGTACGCTGGCAACACCCGGTGGAAGGCATGATCCCCCCGGACCGGTTTATTCCGGTTGCAGAGGAGCGCCACCTGATCGCCGCCATTGATCGCTGGATGCTGACTCAGGCCTGCCAGTTGCTGACCCAACTGCAACCGCTCGCGCCGGAATGCCGCGTTTCGGTGAATATCAGCGCACTGCACTTTGCCGAAGAGGACTTTGTATTGCAGATCCGGGATATCCTTCTCAACCACACAATCAACGCCGACCGGCTGGTGCTGGAGATTACCGAAAGCCTGATTATTAAAGATATCCCCGATGTTATCAGTAAGATGAAGAGCCTGACCCGCCTCGGGATACAGTTCTCCATTGACGATTTTGGCACCGGTTACTCCTCCCTTGCCTACCTCAAGCGCCTCCCCTTTCAGGAGGTCAAAATCGATAAGCAGTTTATTCTGCATGCACCCCATGAAAAGAACGATGCCGAGATTATCGCCCTGATTTATCAACTCGCCGACTCGCTGGGCGTGCGGGTGATTGCCGAAGGGGTAGAAAGCCTGCAGCACGCCACTATGCTGAGTGAAAGATATCCGAGCATGGAACATCAGGGCTACTATTACAGCCAGCCCCTGCCGGTCGACAGATGGCTGGAGCAACTGATCAGCACGAGACAACAAACCGGATGAGACCCGCTTTAAAGCCACTGCCCCTGTCACGACTAAGGACACCTGAATGATAAACAACGCGTCAAAGCCATATGTTGCACGCGACTACCGAATTCCGGAACTGCTGGCACTGTTCGTCGCCCTCATCTCCGCCGCAGTCTTTATCTGGCTGGACAGGCATCAGACCGAAGCCGCTCTTGGCAATTTCAGTTATGAAGAACACAAGATCATGGAGCAGCAGATCGGACGGCTGGGGCAGCACTTCGAACATGTCAGTAATGCGCTGGACGCTCTGGCAGAGCAGCTCCGCACCGATCCCGGAACCGAGGTACTGGAAGCCAACTGGGTTACCCTGATGCGCGCCAACCCTGAGTTTTATCAGTTGCGCTGGATCAACCCGGAGGGTCAGGAGTTACTCAAGGGCGTTAACCAGCAAAACAAAATCCGGCTGGAACCGGCTGATCAACTTCAGGATAAAAGCCAGCGCGACTATTTCAGGGCGATGCAGGCGCTGCAACCGGGAGCCACCTATATCTCGCCGATGGAGCTGAATAAAGAGTTTGGCAAGATCGAAACGCCCCATCGTCCGGTGGTACGTATCGCCAAGCGCATCAGCCCCCGGCATGGCTACCTGATTATTAATCTGGATCTGGAGAGCCTGATTCTGCAGATCAGCAATCAGTACCGCGACCGGGCAGACAGTTGGCTGATCAACGGTGACGGCGACTGGCTGGTCGCGCCCGAATCACAACTGGAGTGGGGCTTCATGCTGGGGCAGCGCCACACCATCAGTGAGTACTTCCCGCCCCGGATCAGCAGTGCAATTCTGCAACAGGAACCCTACTCCGTGCGGCTGCCAGATGGGCGCCTGCTGCTTTCTCTGCCCCTGAGCCTGAGCCCGGAACAAGCGATCAGCGGCGGACTGATCTACCTGCGCCGCTTTAACGCCGAGTACGTTGAGCGAATACTCAGCAGTGGACGGATCGCACCGCTGTACTCGCTGCTGTTTCTTGCGGCGCTGATCCCGCTGATCTTTCTCATTATCTATCGTCAGGGGCTCTCCTATCAGCAACTGTCGAGCAGACACCATCAGCAGGCCCGGGAACTGGGTCGCCTCGAAAACCTGGCCAATTTCCTGCCCCAACTGACCTGGACCTGCACCCCGGAAGGCGAATGCGATTTCATCAGTGAGTCCTGGGCGAATTACACCGGGGCCCATAAAGATTACCTGCTGGGCAGCGGCTGGCTTGACTATATACACCCGGATGACCGCAAACACCTGATTGACAGCTGGTCGCACAGCATCGCGACCGGCGAGGATTTTTACTGCCGCTTCCGAATTCGCAATGCAGAACAGGAGTACCGAACCTTTGCCAACCGGGCCACCGCCCTGCGCGATGAGCAGGGGCAGATCCAGAAATGGTTCGGTTCCAATACGGATATTCAGGACCGGATCAGCTACGAGCAGGAGCTGGAACAGCATAAACAGGCACTGGAACAGGATCTGGCCCAGACCAACAGTGAATTGCAAAACACCCTGCACCGGCTGCAACTGGCCTCGGAATCGACCGGGCTGGGGATATGGGAATACGATCTGGAACAGGGCAGCCTGATCTGGGACCCACGCATGTTTGAGCTGTATGGCGTTGATCCGGCTAAGGCCAGCAATGACTACCACCAATGGGCTGATGCGCTGCATCCGGAGGATCAGGCCCGGGCAATCGAAGATCTGAACGAAGCCCTGAGTCACTCACGACCGTTCAACTCAGAGTTCAGAATCGTCCACCCGACGCTGGGCGTACGCTGGATCAAGGCGAACGCGCTGCTGGAGATCGAAGACAACAAAATTATTAAAATGGTCGGTGCCAACCGGGATATCACCGCCGAAAAGAACCTGACTCAAAAACTGGAAAAGCTCAATCTGGAACTGGAACAGGAAGCCGAGAATGCCCGGGCGTCAGCCGAATCCAAGGCGCGCTTCCTCGCCAATATGAGCCATGAGATACGCACGCCGATGAACGGCGTTATGGGTATGCTGGCGCTGCTCAAGGATTCCCGGCTCAACAGCCAGCAGAAGGTATACGCCGACAAGGCCTTCTTTGCTGCGGAACGCCTGCTCGGTATTCTCAACGACATCCTTGACCTGTCGCGGATGGACTCTGGCAAGCTCAGTCTGAACATCGGCCCCTGCTCTGTGGATAAACTGATTCAGGACTCCGTCGAGCTGTTCACCATCACCGCCGAGCAGAAGAACATTAAATTGCTGGTCGATATCGACCCGGATACACCGCTGCAATTAATGGCCGATACCCTGCGTCTGAGCCAGATTCTCTCTAATCTGGTAGGTAATGCGGTCAAATTCACCCCGGCCGGCGGGCATGTCTGGGTCTCCTTCCGGGCCAGCCGGCTGGACTCCGAGCATTGCAGCCTGATTGCCGAAGTCCGGGATGACGGTATCGGCCTCTCTGAAGAGATGCAGGCGAAGCTGTTTCAGGAGTTTTCACAGGCCGATGAAACCATGACCCGGGGCCACGGCGGCACGGGGCTGGGTCTGGCCATCTGTAAACGCCTCAGCGACCTGATGCACGGCAGCCTGATCGCTGAGAGCACACCCGGTGAAGGTACGCTGTTCCGCCTGACAGTACCGCTGCGCCTGGCCGAACAGAACAGCGCTCTGCGCCACGGCAACCTCTCAGATATTCATCTGGTATTGCTCTCTGAAGTGCCCAGCACCCGGGCGATGCTGCAGGCCCATGTGCCGCACTGGCGTGTCCGGCTGAGCACGGTGGACAATATCCGCTCCGCGCTGGAGGTGATTCGTGAAAGCCAGCAGGAGCAGCAGCGCGTAATCCTTCTGGTCGAGGAAAAAGCCGAAGAGGTGACCACCCTGCTGGCTCAGCAACCTGATAACACAGCCATTCTGAAGCAAGCCCAGCGTTGTATCTTTATCTCTCCGAGCATCGACTCCTCCATCAAAACCCGGCTCAGCGAAGAAGGCTTTGAACTGCAGGAAAACCCGTTGAATCCGTCCAAGGTATATCAGACACTGAAGAGCCTTGCCGAGCAGGATAAACCTGAGGAGCCCGATCAGACACCGCAAAGCCAGATGATCTTCCCGGGCCTGCGGATTCTCTCCGTGGATGATGTCGCCATGAACCGCGATGTGGTTGAAGGCCTGCTGACACCGCTTCAGGTCGAGCTGACACAGGTGGCCTCCGGCACCGATGCGATCGCCCTCTGCCGTGATCAGGAGTTTGATCTGATCCTGATGGATGTACACATGGAGGATATGACCGGTCTGGATGCCACTCGCCTGATCCGCGCCCTGAAGATCAAACAGCCGGTCATCCTCGGACTATCGGCGTCGGTACTGGACGAGGATCGCCGCGCCGCGCTGCAGGCCGGCATGAACGGGTATCTGACCAAACCATTTATCCTCAGGGAGTTTACGGACGAAATCACCCGGCATGGGATTACAGGTGAGGAATACACTCAGCCAGGCGACACCCCGGAAGCGTTCAGCCCGGAACTTCCGGCGTTTATCGATCAGCGCGATGTCGAAGCCAAAATGGCCGGGGATTTTCAGTTGTTAAACCGCTGTATCCACAGTTATCTGAACAGTTTCGACGCTTTTGCCGATGACTATCGCCAGGCGATTGAAGCCGGTGACCTGCAGCAATGTAAGGCACTGATGCACAAGCTCAGGGGAGCCAGCGCCAATCTGTCGGATATTGAACTGTCCCGGCTGGCCGCTGCTCAGGAGACTGCCCACCACAACGGACAACTGGCTGACAGCGAAGCCGCCCTGCACTGCTTTGAAACCCACTACCAGAGCCTCAGGCAATGGAGCCGGCAACAGCCCACCGGGGAAAAAACAGATCAGGAACAACTCTCTGCTGAGGCTTTCGATGAATTGTTTGAACGTATTGTGCAGCTTTTAAGCCACAGCCAGTATGTTAGTCACGAAGATAGGCAGCTATTATTAGATGAGATAAGAAGGCGGGGTTTATGCTCTGAAACAGAGGAGCTGGAACAGGCCTTCAACACCTTTAACTATGAAGCGGCGGCCACCCTGTTAAATGCTGTCAGGAAATCAGATGGATAATGAGTCAAATGCAATTCTGGTCGTCGAAGATGACCCGGTTTGCCTTAACCTGCTCTGCGAACTGCTTTTCAGCACCGGGTTTGAGCCGGTGGTGGCGACCCATGGTCAATCAGCTATAGAAAGGCTCGACCGTGAGTATGAACTGATCATGCTCGATCTCTCACTGCCCGATATGTCCGGGCTGGAGGTACTGGAACAGATCCGGCAGAACGATCGCTATCAGGACACGCCGGTGATCTGCGTCACCGCATCCGATATGGATGCAGACATCTCCCGCGCCTTCTCTCTGGGGGCGATGGATTATGTGATTAAGCCCTACAACAACCATGTATTGCTCTCCAAAGTCAGCACATTTGTCGACTGGAAGCAGAAAACCCAGCGCCTGAAAGACCTCTCGACCATCGATAAACTCACCGGTGTGGATAACCGCCATCGTTTAGACGAAATTCTCAGCAATGAATGGCGTCGGGCTGCACGCAGCAGCAGCCCGCTCAGTGTGATTATGGTGGATATGGATAACTTTAAGGCGATTAATGATGGCCACGGCCATCAGGCAGGTGACGAATGCCTGCAGGCGGTCGCTAATGTGCTGAAAGCCACTATCCGCCGCGCTGGCGATTACGTGATCCGCTATGGCGGCGACGAGTTCACGCTGGTGCTGGCAAATACCGATAAAAACGCCGCAGTACAACTGGCAGAAAAAATCAGGACTCAGGTCAGCGGCGAAAACCCGGCCTGTCAGCAACTCAACAGTTTTCTGACGCCGCTACAATTGTCCGTGACCCTCGGCGTTGCCACTGAAGAGAAGCCAGCGCCAGAAGCCAGCCCGGACTCACTTATCCACAACGCGGACAGTGTACTGGTTGCCGGCAAAGGCCGCGGCGAGAAAAACGCGGTACACAGCTAATCTGCTGATTACTGCTCATCTTCCGGCCGATCGGCGTCTGCCGGGCGGCCGTAAAGATCATTCAGGCGAACAATATCGTCTTCGCCGAGGTATTCGCCGCTCTGCACTTCAATCATAACCAGATCGATCAGACCGGGATTACTCAGGCGGTGGCGATTACCGGCCGGAATATAGGTCGATTCATTGGTATTGAGGAAGAAACTGCGCTCTCCGTTTTCTACCTTGGCCATTCCACTGACCACCACCCAGTGCTCGCTACGGTGGTGGTGTATCTGTAACGACAGTGACTGCCCCGCCCGTACCAGAATCCGCTTGATCTTAAACCGCTCTCCCGCTTCCAGCACCGTATAGGTACCCCAGGGGCGATGCACCGTCTGATGCAGACGACAGGCATCATGCTGTCGACGGGTCAGCTCAGCCACAACCTTATTTACATCCTGACTGCTGGCGGCATCTGCCACCAGCAATGCATCCGGCGTGTCGACGATAATCAGATCCTGCAGCCCCACCGCGCCGGTCACACGATACGGCGAATCAATAAAGCAGCCGGTTGTGTTGTGGGTAATGACTTCGCCCTGAATCTGATTACCCTGCTCATCCTCAGGGTAATGCTCACGTAAAGACAACCAGGAGCCCACATCGCTCCAGCCCGGATCGCAAGGCACCACCGCTACCTGTTCCGAGCGCTCCATCAGCGCATAATCAATGGAGATATCCGGCGCTTTAGCAAAGCTGACCGGCTCCAGCTCACGCTGACGCAGGCTGGCATTTTCAATACAGTCACTGGCGCTGAAACTCTCTCTGGCAGCCTGCAACACTGCGGGGGCGTGCTCCTGCATCTGTTGCAGTAACAATCTGGCCGGGAAACAGAACATGCCGGAATTCCAGAGAACATTGCCCGCGTCCAGCAACTGCTGCGCCCGCTCTGCATCAGGCTTTTCAATAAACCGCGTAACCGCTGATCCGGCCCCCAGAGTTGCACCGGTTTCGATATAACCAAACCCGGTTTCCGCCCGGCTCGGCTGAATCCCAAACGTCACCAGATATCCCTGTTCGGCCAGAGTACGTGCCTTGCTGACCGCTTCGATAAACGCACCACAATCGCTGATCAGATGATCCGCAGGCAACACCAGAAACAGCGCATCCTCGCTGAAATGCTGCTGCAGATGCAGAGCTGCCACCGTCACCGCCACCGCGGTATTACGCCCTTCAGGTTCCAGCACCAGATCGATTCCCTGCTGACAGTTCAATGCCCGGTATTCATCCAGTGTGCGAAACAACAACTCCCGGTTTGTGACAGTCACGATCCGCTCAACTTCCGGCAGTTGCAGGGCCCGGAGAAACGTCTGCTGCAACAGCGAATGTGCCTCGTTGATACGCATAAAGGGCTTGGGCATATGCTGCCGCGACACCGGCCACAGGCGAGTGCCGGAGCCTCCGGAGATAATGCAGGGAATTAGCGGCGCTGGCCGGCTCATCAATCAGTTTCCTTGGTGGATTATGCGGCTCGAAGGTTCACAACAGCCGGGACTCAAATCTGTGTGGGATTATACATGCAGAGCAGAGGCAGATCCTAAACCCGGCGCCGGTACAATGAACCGGTAAACAGCTCGGGATGATCAGTAAAGAAGGGCGAAAAAAACAGACCAGCCCGATGGCTGGTCTGGTCACAGAAAGCGCGGCAGGCAGAAACCGCGCGGGCGGGTACCTGTCAGGTACGGTTCACCTTAAAGTCGCTCCAGAGGCGGGTCAGGACCCGATCAATTTTCTTCGGCAACACTTTCAGAGAGAACAGGTTCTGTTTCACTTCTTCCGTTGGATAGATGGTTTCATCCTGCTTGATCTCATCATCCACCAGCGGCGTGGAAGCCATATTCGCATTGGCGTATGCCACGTAGTTACTCACATCAGCAATCACATCAGCACGCAGCAGGTAGTCGAGCAACTGGTGAGCCTGTTTCGGGTTCGGTGAATCCGCCGGAATCGCGAGCATATCGAACCAGACCGCAGTCCCCTCTTTCGGGATGGTGTAGGCAATTTTCACTCCGTTACCGTTTTCTTCCGCACGCGTCGCGCTCTGCAGTACGTCACCAGACCAGCCGATGGCTACACAGATATCGCCATTGGCGAGGTCGTTAATGTATTTTGAGGAGTGGAAGTAGGTGATATGCGGACGCATCTGATTGAGCAGTTTAGCGACCTCAGAGTCGCCACGGTAATCCGCCTTGTCGGGGCTGTTCGGGTCTTTACCCAGATAGTTGAGGGCGATGGGCACAATCTCACCCGGTGCATCAAGAATCGCCACCCCGCAGGATGAGAGTTTCTCCAGATACTCCGGCTTAAAGAACAGATCCCAACTGTTCACCGGAGCATCTTCACCCAACGCTTCGCGCACCTGATCGACGTTGTAGCCAATGCCGGTAGTTCCCCAGAGATACGGAATACCGTAACGGTTTTCCGGGTCGACCTCAGAGAGCACCTTCATCAGGCCCGGATCGAGGTTTTTGTAGTGAGGCAGTTGATTACGGTCCAGCTCCTGAAACACCCCCGCCATGATCTGCCGGCCCATAAACTGTGAGCTGGGCACAACCAGGTCGAAACCTGAGCCGCCTGCCATCAGCTTGGCTTCCAGGACTTCATTACTGTCAAACACGTCATAGGTAACGTCGACACCGGATTCCTGCTTAAAGTTATCCAGGGTGTCTGGCGCAATGTAGTCCGACCAGTTAAAAAACTTGACGGAGGTATCTGCCGCCGCTGGCATAGCCAGCATACAGCCCAGTGCCAGGGCAGAGAGTTTCTGGGTAAAGGTAGTATTGCTCTGGAGTTTCATTATCTAGCCTCATTGTTATTGTTGCTAAAACTATCGCCGGCAAAAACTACCCGCGACAACTTATCTCCGGAAACCGGGCCGCATCATACCGTGGTCAGGAACCACTGACTTTCGAGCTCGGTTACGTGTCGTTCAAATTCCGCCAGTTCCGCCTGTTTGCAGGTAATAAACAGATCGACAAACGCTTCAGACAGGTAGCTCTTCAGAACATCGCTGCGTTGTAGCTGGTCCAGCGAGTCCACCAATCGCAGTGGCAGGTTTGCCCCATCCTGATCAAAAGCGTTATCCACAACCCGCGCTTCAGGCTGTAACTGGTGACGGATACCATGGTCGATTGCCGCCAGAATCACCGCCATCACCAGATAGGGGTTGGCGTCGGCGCCGGATACCCGGTGCTCTATGCGTTTGGCCTGCTCATCACCTGCCGGTATACGCACTGAAGCGGTACGGTTATCGATGCCCCAGTTAGCCGCCATAGGCACGTAATACTCAGGGCGCATCCGTCGGTAAGAGTTCACATTCGGGCAGAAAAACGCCATCGACTCAGGCATCAGCTCAACCAGACCGGCAATGGCATGCTCCATCAACTGGCTCATCTCCTTTCCGGCCTCGGCAAACAGGTTGTTGCCCTGCTCATCAACCAGACTGGCGTGAATATGCATGCCATTGCCCGCCTCTCCGGCATAAGGCTTAGCCATAAATGACGCCTCCATGCCGTGTTTTTCTGCCACCGCTTTTATGACCCGCTTCAGCAAAATCGCATTGTCGCAGGCAGCGAGAGGGTCACGCTGGTGCTTCAGGTTGATCTCAAACTGGCCGGGGGCATACTCTGCAACCGCCGTATCTGCCGGTATATTCTGCTGCGCGGTCATCTGCGCAATGTCTTCAAGAAAATCGCTGTACTCATCCAGCACATTGATCGAGTACACCTGCGTATGCTCTTCCCGCTTGCCGGTACGCGGGGAGATCGGCGGCTGGGGACGGCCGTTGGCATCACGCTCCCGATCCACCAGATAGAACTCCAGCTCTACTGCGACAACAGGATAGAGTCCCTGCTGATGCAGACGCTCCACTACAGAAGCCAGTATGTGCCGGGGGTCGGCAAAAAACGGTGTGCCATCTGCCTCATACATATTCATCAATGCCTGAGCGATTGGTCGACGCTGCCAGGGAGCCAGACTCAGACTACCCGGCAACAGTTTGCAGATCCGGTCCGGCTCGCCAATCTGCAAACCCAGTCCGCACTCTTCTACGGTCTTACCAGTAATATCCAGCGAGAAAATGGAAGCGGGCATCGCAGCGCCCGACCGACTGATCTTACTCAGGCTGGCGCGTTCAATGCGCTTACCCCGGGTAATACCATTGAGGTCGCAGATCAGCAGATCAACCGCCTCCACACCCGGATTCTGTTCAAGAAACTGATCAACCTCGCCCTGCTGATGTGAAAAAGCCACTGACATGCTGAACTCCAAAGCCTAATTTTTTATTGTAAATTATTTTATTCACCCGCATTAAACCAAAACAAAAAGCGAGCGATATTTGAATCAATTTAGAACAAATAATTAGCAAATGACGTCTTAATGTCAATTTTAATCTTCAAAAAAAGCCAAAATGCTGGCAAAGTGATCCTTAAAGATGCGCACACTTAAGATTCAGTGTAAAAAATAATGCACACTTATGGAGCGCCTCATCACCAGATGATTGCCACTTACAGAATAAAAAGCAGGTCACCTTATGAGCGCCACGTACTCTGATAACTATTACGCAAACTCCATGAACGCTTCTCCTGAATATCCTCAGCTAAAGGGTAGCCACCGGGTGGATATTGCCATTATTGGCGGGGGATTCACCGGCGTTGCTACCGCCGTCGAACTTGCGGAAAAAGGCTATAAAGTTGCTCTGGTGGAAGAGAATAAGATTGGCTGGGGAGCCACCGGCCGGAACGGCGGTCAGGTGACCGGCTCCCTGTCCGGGGATCAGGCGATTCTCAAACAACTTCGCCCCAAATTAGGGCAACGGGCCGCCGAGGATTTTCTCTGGCATCTGCGCTGGCGCGGCCACGAAATCATTAAAAGCCGGGTAGAGAAATATAACATCCAGTGTGATCTGAAATTTGGCCACCTGCATACCGCCTATAAGCCCTCACATATGAAAGAGCTTGAGGAAAATTATCACGAGGCGATCTCCCGCGGCATGGTCGGGGATGTTGAACTGATTGATGCAGGGCATATCCGCGATTATCTGGAATCAGATCTCTACCATGGAGGTTTGCTGAACCGGAAAAATATGCACCTTCACTCGCTTAACCTCTGTCTGGGAGAAGCGGCGGCCGCCGCGTCACAGGGCGCATTGATCTTCGAAAACTCACGGGTCAGCGAGATTCTTCACGGCACAACACCGACGCTTGTTTCTGACAAAGGGCAGATTACGGCCAACAGCATCATACTGGCAGGTAACGCCTACCACCGACTGGGCGGTAAGAAACTCAAGGGGATGATTATTCCTGCCTGCGGCGGCAATCTGACCACGGCTCCCCTCGGCGAGGAGGTCGCTGACAAAATAAACCCTCATGATCTGGCCGTGTACGACTGCCGGTTTGTGCTGGACTATTATCGTCTGACCGCCGACAAACGCCTCATGTTTGGTGGCGGTGCCAACTATTCAGGCCGCGAATCCCGGGATATTGAAGCTGAGCTGCGCCCGGCAATCGAACGCACATTCCCGCGTCTGAAAGGCGTAGACATTGAGTATACCTGGAGCGGAATGATGGGCATCGCCGTAAATCGCATCCCACAGTTAGGTCGTCTCTCGGATAATGTGTTTTATGCTCAGGCCTATTCCGGGCATGGTATCGGCCTGACCCATATCATCGCCGAGATTATGGCCGATGCGGTTTCCGGGTCTATGCAGAAATATGACCTGTTTGCCGACTTTAAGCATATCCGTCTGCCGTTTGGTGGCTGGGCCAATAATCAGTTGATGGCCGCCGGCATGTGGTATTACGGCTTAATGGAAAAGCTGCGCTGATCGGATTGCTTCCGCAAGCATCAGTGCTACTGATACAATACAGGCTCATCATTATGTAACCATTGAGAAGGAACCGCGTTGTGGAAGTGGGTGACCGTCTGAAAAAAATCCGCGAGATCTACGGCCTCTCACAGCGCGAGCTGGCCAAGCGGGTTGGCCTGACCAACAGCACCATCTCGTCGATTGAACGCAACAGCGTCAGTCCGTCGATCGCATCGCTGAAGAAAATCCTCAGCGGCATTCCGATGACCATTACCGAGTTTTTTACCGTCGATCTGGAAGACAAAAAAAAGGTGGTCTACCGCGCGGATGAATTGATCGATATGGGTTCCGACGGTGTCGAATGGAAACTGGTGGGCCGCCCTGACGGCCCGCGCGCGCTGGCTTTACTGATTGAGACATTTGCCCCGGGAGCCGACACCGGCACCGAACTGATGGAACATGAGGGCGAGGAAGCCGGCACGGTGATTGAGGGTAAAATCGAGATTGTGGTGGGCGGGGAGTCTTATCTGCTGAACGAAGGCGACAGCTATACCTTCCCGACCAATATCCCCCACCGCTTCAGGAACCGGAGCAACAAGCGCTGCCGCATCGTCAGTGCCCATACGCCACCGTCACTCTGAAGCGTCAGCGGCTACTTTTTCAGTTTCAGGATGGGCCTTTTCGGCTTGCTGATAACAGGTGCCGCACCTTTGCTGTTCGCCGCAAAGTCGATCCCCTCCCGGATCATCAACGCGAGCTGCGGGGCCGGCAAGCCCTGCCCGCCCGAGATGGAGAGGTTCATCGGCTGACTGAAATTACCTTCGATGACCTCAATAGCCAACCCCGAACGATGAATCACCTGACGACCCTCTACTGACCACATACCACAGCCCCATCCACACGCTTAATTTTTGCTGCGCAATATACAGGTCAGCCTCCTCAGGAGACAAGGGATTATCGCCAAATCACCCTGAAAGTAGTATGACTATTCGCCACCCGGGTAGCTTTCAGCCCACGCACGGAAGGCTTCTGCAGTTAAAGGTTCGCTGAAAAGGTATCCCTGAACCCGGTCACAGTTCATCTGCTCCAGAATCCTGAGCTGTTCAGGAGTCTCCACGCCTTCGGCTACCACGCGAAGATCAAGTCCTTTACTCATACTGATCGCCGCAGCCACCAACGAGCGATCCTCCGGGTCAGCTTCAATATCACGGACAAAGGTCCGGTCAATTTTCAGCACATCAAACGGATAGTTTTTCAGATTACTGAGGGAGGAGTAGCCGGTACCGAAATCATCCATCGCCAGCGCAATGCCGCGCTGCTTGAACTGCCCCAGAATATCCCGGGCCTCTTTCGGATTGCGGATCAGTAACCCCTCCGTCATCTCAAGTGTCAGGCAATGGGGTGGCAACTCAGATAACTGCAACGCCCGGTTAATAACATCAGGCAATCCCTCCTCCTGAATCTGCCGGGGCGATACATTAATCGCCAGATTCAGATCGGTCAGACCTGACTGCTGCCAGCGTGCAACCTGAGCACAGGCGTGTTCAATCACCCAGTTACCGATAGGGATGATCTGCCCGGTCTGCTCTGCGATACCGATAAACTGGTCTGGCATCACCTGACCCAGAATCTGGCTATTCCAGCGCAGCAGGGTTTCTACCCCCAGCAGGCGGCCACTGCGGGTTTCCACGATCGGTTGATAAAGCAGGTACAACTCGCCCCTTTCAAGAGCGTACTTAAGCTGATGCTCAAGCTCCATGCGTTTACGCAGATTCTCGTGAATCTCCTGATTAAAGAACCGATAGGTATTACGCCCGGCTTCCTTAGCCTGATACATTGCCAGATCGGCATTTCGCAGCAGGATAGGCCCATCCTCACCATCCTCCGGATAAGCCGCCAGCCCGATACTGGGAGTGATCTGCAGGCTGTGCCCGGATAGCTCAAAGGGTTCAGAAAAAGCCTGCTTGATTTTATCCAGCACCGGCTGAGCATCGATCTGACTGCCCACGCCGTGGAGTATAATCAGAAATTCATCGCCTCCCAGACGGGCCACTACATCGGAGTCCCTGACGGATTTTTCAAGCCGCGCAGCGGCCATCACCAGAAGCTGATCACCGATATCATGGCCCAGGGTATCGTTTACGTTTTTGAAACCGTCCAGATCGATAAACATCACCACCAGATGGTCCTGATTGCGGCGCGCGCTGCGCACGCCCTGAGCCAGTCGCTCCATGCCCAGAGCCCGGTTTGGCAGATCCGTCAGCGGATCAAAACGCGCCTGATAGAACAGTTGCTGTGCCTGTTCACGCCGCTCCGAGATATCCTCCATCATCACCAGAAAGTGCGAGACCTCTCCCTGACCGTCACTCACCGGGGAAACATAGGCATGGGCCCAGTAATGCGCTCCGCCTTTACGTAATGAGCAGACCTCACCACGCCACTCACAGGCATCTTGCAACGCCCGGGTAAACCCCTCTAGCGCCTCGCTCTGGGTACTTTCGAGCATAATTAGCTGATCGATGCCACGTCCGTTCAGCTCTGCCGTAAGGAAACCGGTCGCTTCCTCCACGGCTGCGTTGGCGTACTGAATATCTCCGTCTGCTCCCGTGATATAGATCCCCACCGGACTCTGCGATACGGCACGCGAAAACACTTTCAGATCCTGCTCCGCGCGTTTTCGTTCATTCACTTCATCCATCAGATGCTGATTTGAACGATTCAGTTCCGCGGTACGCTCAGCCACACGTTGTTCCAACTGCTCTCGGGCACGATTCAACGCCGCCTGACGCGTGCTGACTTTTTGCTGCATCAGGTTAAAGGAGGCGGCTAACTCTGCCAGCTCCGCGCCCCCCACCAAATCAACCTGCTCGTAGGCCTCACCTTCTGCAATCCGGCTGAAAGCCCGCTGCAGGTATCGGATTCGCTGCCCCAGATAACGGGCAAACATCAACAGCAGCAACGCGCCTAACAAAAGTCCCGCCGCAGAGATCAGCATAAAGTTATGCTGCTGACGCTCCAGCCCCTGCACACTCTTTTCGAAGGCGTCATCAGCCCCTTTACGGATCAGAGACGACAAACGATTCAGGTCTTTGCTCAGGGATTCAAACCGCGGCTGAGACTGATACAGGGAGATAAGCTCAGCCTCACGTTTATCATTTCGACTTTCAGCCCGCGCAATCTGGAGAAGGTTTTCAGCCAGTCGCGACCAGTTTTCACTCACTTTACGTACATAAAGTGCATGCTGTGGCGGCAACCGTTCTGAAAACTGCTGCCATTCCTGAGTAAAACTGACAACCTGCCCCTCAAGCTGAGCAACCGTTGCTGATACGGCAAAGTAATCCGTGAGCTGACGCAGATTGACCTCTGTCATACGCAGACGGTAAAGGCTCGCCTGCAAGTCCCCTACTTCAGCCAGCGGACGCACCGTGGTTTCGCGCATCTCGACCTGCTGCTGCGTGGCTTTCTGAACAATGTCATTACCCAGAAACAGCAGCAGACTGACAAACACCACAATCAGCGCGAAGCCGATCATGAGCTGCCTCTGGATACTTAAACGCGTTCTTTTATTATTATTCTTACTCACTCAAAGTCCGGGTCATTACCGATCGCTGTCTTGATTAAACAATCTCTGTACCTGCTGCCAATAGCTGATCTGCTGTTCACGCCCGTAGCGTTCGGTGATCTGTTCCCAGGCGTGTGCCGTTGCCCGCATGGCCTCAGCAGCCGTAACTTCACCTGACGCCGCCCGATAGAGCTGACGATTCAGTGCCGCTATATACTCCTGGTCTCCGGGTAAACCCGTACCGGCAGGTACAATATAGGGCAATTCCGAGACCGCTGTTTCTAATACTTGAGTCCCATAAGTGGCTGCCAGCGCCTGCGAACGAAAATGCGAATACCGATAAGGATCTGCAAACCCGCCCTGTTCAGCCAAACTGCGTACAGAGATATCAGGATCAGTGATCCACTTAGCAAACAGATACGCCAGTGCTTTGTTTTCTGCCGTGGCCGGGATCACCAGATTGTTGCCATAAATCAGTGTACTGCGATGATTCAGTCCATGACTCAGCTCTACACCCGGCATGGGCACAGCAATAAATCGCTCCTGCACTTTAGAATGAGGCAGGCTGAGTATTTTCGCCGCCGCCAACGTGCTGATAGTCGAATAACCATTACCATTCAGAAAAATAGGCAGGGTAAACGTATAGTTACTGGATTGGTTAAGAATTCCCGGTGGAGAATATTTCACTGTTGCCAGATAACTCTCCGTGGCAGCAATACCCGCCGGAGAGTTGATCAGCGGCTTCATCTGCTCATCAAACAGCATCTGTACCGGCTCAGACCGGGATGCATAGCGGGGCATCCAGAACATCCAGCCAGACGCTTCGTCCCGCTGCTCCACCGCGCCAAAGAAACCGTTATCGGGATCATGGAAAAATGCAACCTGACGCTCATACTCCTGCCATGTCTGCGGCACGGCAAGTGCCTGACCGAACTGTTCGGCATAGCGTTTACGGTTTGCAGCATCCTCCAGCAGATCCTTGCGCAGGTAAAGCAGCGCCATATCCCCATCCGCCGCAATAGCTACCCGGTGACCGGCAAAACGGGTTTGCTGCTCTGCCAGAATCAGATCCTGATCCGCCTCCTGACCGGCAAACCCAAAGCGCTGCCGATAAGGCTCAAGGTCAATGATCAGCCCCTGATGATACAGATCTGCATATTCCCTGTTGCGCGAAATGGTCAGGTCGACCTGACGGGCGTCGCGAATGAACTCCAGCGAGGGCTTCTGCGGCATAACGTTCACATCCAGCAGAATGCCGGTACGCGCTTCCCATTCACTTTTCAGCTCATTATTCCGCCCCAGGAAGTTCACCATATTGCCCTGCTTAGCCACCAGGCGAATCACTGCGCCCGAATCCACCTCGCCAATACTGATCAAACGCTCAACTTCCTTAACAGCTTGTTCAGCCTGCTCACCGGCCAGACTCAAGGGGGCACCGGCCACCGCTACCAAAGACAAACCCAGCGCCAGGCTGCGCCTTAAAATAAGGGCACTGCGCTTTAATAACCGTTCCATAAGCTATGAACTAACCTCTATGTTCAATTACAGCATATATAAAGTTATCATATATGGCATTTAAACGCTGAAGGCGGTGCGAGAAAAACGCGACCCGGTTTTAAACGCAGCCAACTGCCGATGGGCAAAGGCAATGCCCGTAAAACTGTCCACAAAACCCGCCGCTCTGGTACAAAGCCCGGAATACGGGCTTTGTGACACGCACCGGCACCGCCATACGAGCCCCGACAATGACCTGGATTCTGGAAAATAATGGTTTTATTCTTGAAGCTATCGTCATGGCGGCAGTTATTATTTATGTAGGTCGCAAAATCTGACAGGCTGTCACTTGTATTAAACAGTAGCATCAGACAGCCAGGCCGGCATTCTGAAAAAGAGAACACTATATGCGCTGGACCCCACTGAGAACATTAACCTGCTTCTATTCTCTGATTGGAGCTTGCCTGCCTCTATCCGCCAACGCCGCGGACACTGCCGGGATCGAATCCGGCTTTACCGAAGAAGATATTTTTATCGATATTCCTCAGGTTTTCTCCGTTACCCGGCAAACCCAGAAGCTCACCGAAGTACCCGCAGCAACCACCATCCTCTCACAGAGCGAGATTCAGGCGTCCGGCGCAAGGCGCATCCCCGACCTGTTGCGTCTGGTACCCGGCATGCATAGCTACTCCGTCACCACCAACCGGGCGACTGCCAGCTATCACGGCATGTCTGACGACCACCCGGGACGTATGGAGGTGATGCTGAACGGACACTCTGTCTATCTGCCATTGCTTTCAACCGTTGCCTGGGAAACCATCGGTCTGAGCGTCGAAGACATCGATTATATTGAAGTGGTGCGCGGCTCCAATGCCCCGGCCTATGGCTCCAATGCATTTCTCGGGGCGATCAACATCGTCACTAAGAATCCACTGACGGAATCCGGCACCAAACTCATAGCCACCGGCGGCTCACTGCATACACAGGAATATTTTGCCTCTCACAGTGAATCACTGAACAGCCTCTCCTACCGACTCTCTGCCAACTACAATGAAAATGACGGCGCCGATACTTACAATGACAGCGCGCACAACAGCGCCATCAATCTGAGCGGTACCTATACCCCAACCGTCACCGACACAGTGGATTTCAACTTCGGTTTCAGCCGCGGCTCGGTTGAGCTCGGTCAGGCCGATGATCTGGACAATAATTTCACCCCGCGTAAGCACGATGCCAATTATCAGCACATCCGCTGGAACCGGGTTTTAGACAAAAACAACGACCTTAAAGTCAGCTTCACCCACAACTATCTTGATCTGGAAGAGGTGTTTACCAGCGCTGCCGATGCACTGGTATTTTTCGGTGAAAACCCTGCCTTCGCCGGTTTCCTTGCCCCAATACAGCCTCTGGGAACAGAACACGGCACAATGAACCTCTACGATATTGAGGCGGAACACAATCTGCGCATTAACCCAACACTGAGTGCAGTATGGGGCGTAGGCTACCGTTTTGAAGAGGCAGAAAGTGCCACCCTGCTGCAAAATCAGGGAGAGGTCACTGAGGAAAAGTGGCGCCTGTTCGGCAACCTGCAATGGAAGCCTACTGCCGCCACTACTGTGAATGCCGGCGGCCTGTTTGAGAGCACCTCAATCTCTGAAAACCACTTTTCTCCGCGTCTGGCGGTTAACTACAACCTTTCTCAGAGCTCCGCCCTGCGTGCTTCTGCGACTCTGGCGTACCGTACCCCCTCCCTGCTGGCGAAAAACAGCGCCTCCGGCTACCTGGGAAGCGTGGCTTCCGGTTACGAATATTTCGATCTGATCACCACGCCCAATTATGATCTGGATCCGGAGAAGCTGACCTCTTATGAGCTGGGCTTCTTCAAGCAGTGGCCAAAGAGCAACAGCCATCTGGATATTCGTGTATTCACGGAGCACATATCTAACGGCGTTAACAGCTACTACTTTGCCGATAATGGTAATGACTATGACTTGCTCAACGATGGTTTCCGGATCAGCGACAACATCGCAACCTGGCGAAATATGGGCGCGGAGTTCCAGTTCAAATACCAGCCCGTCAGACATTTTTATGTTTTGACCAACTACAGCTATCTCAATCAGAAAGGTCAGCGTGACCGTGGCTCCAGAGGTATAGATACTCTGGATGAGCGAACCCCGCTGCACACCGCATCCATGCTGATGCGCTGGGATGTAAATGAACAACTCTGGATGGGACTTAGCCAATACTATATGACCGATGTAAACTGGCTGGAGGGTGGTCAGCGTGATGAATTCCATCGCACCGATTTCAACATCAGCAAGACTTTCAAATTGAAAGGAGCCAGTGAACTGAGTACGCGTTTAATTGTGGAGAATCTGTTTAACGATGCTTATTCCGAGTTTTATGAACACAACCTCTACGACAGAAGAGCGTACCTGCAGTTTCAGTTAAGCCTCTGATCTGCTGAGTACTACAAGGATTGTAGAGAAGTGCCGGATACACGATCACGACAAATCGAAACTCTGACCAGGCTGTTACGACCGCTGGGGCTTGCCCTCGGGCTGATGTTATGTGCTGCGCAGTCGATGGCAGACAGCCTGATCGTACTCAGCCGGGATCTCGACAGCTACCGGCAGGTCGCCCAAAGCATCACCGCCGAACTGGATACCCCGAGCCGGACCATCACCCTGAGTGAAATGGAACAGGCGCAATTCCGGGCCGGCACTTACCAGCAGGTCATTGCCGTGGGAAGCCTTGCCGGCGAAACCCTGTTGACCCAATTGCCTGATCAACAGGACCTGTTTATCAGCTTTATCCCGCAACAGACCTACAGCAACCTGCTGCAGAAACATGAAAACCACCCCCGGGTCCGTGCGGGCAGAGTCACCGCGGTGTTCCTTGATCAACCCTATTCACGGCAACTGGCACTGGCCCGGCTGATCAAACCTGATGCGACCCAACTGGCTACGGCCTTGGGCCCCCACTCCAGCGAGAACCTGAAAACACTGCAACGCGCGGCGGATGCTGAGAATTTTATCCTCAGTTATGAAACCCTGCAGGAGACGGACAACCCGATTCTTAAGCTGCAGCCTCTGATCAGAAACGCAGACCTGTTTCTGGCATTACCGGATAAATCGGTGTTCAACCGTACTACCGCGAAATGGATACTCTATATCTCATTCCGCCAGCGAATTCCTCTGATCGGTTTTTCCAGAAAGTATGTTGAAGCCGGAGCGCTGGCCAGTGTGTATTCCACACCGGCGCAGATAGGCAAGCAAACCGCAGAAAGCATTCTGGAGAGATCCCGCTCAGGAGATCTCAGCCCGCCACAATACCCTAAGCATTTTTCAGTTGCCGTTAACAAAACCGCAGCACACTCACTGCGGGTCGATATCGCTTCAGAAGAGGAACTGACAGAAAAGCTTCGGGAGCGTGAACGATGAGCCGCCTGACCCTGGGGATTCGCCAGCGCGTCCTGCTCATCACTCTGATTCCGCTGAGCATGATCACCCTGCTACTGGGCAGTTACTTTATCAGCACGCGACTGGATGACGCCCATAGCGCATTGATTGAAAAGGGCCAGAACATGACCCGCATGATGGCTACTTCTGCGGAATTCGGCATGCTGGCGGGCAACCGTGACATACTTCATGGCCTGATCCGCTCAGCCACTAAAAATGATGAGGTCGATGATGTTGTTTTCCTGTCACCCTCCTTTGATGTGATCGTCCGGGGTAACCCGATGGCTCCGAAACTGGACAAAAACGCAGGCTACCCACTGCACGAAAATGATCAGGTTCTGTTCCTTCACCCGGTGATCGCGACCGGTCTGGATATACTCGATATACCCGATCTCAACAGTCAGGAGCAGGAACCGGAATTTATCGGCTGGGTGGTGATCGTACTCTCGGAGAAACCCACAAAGGAGCGGCAGTCAGAAATTCTGACCAAAGGAATATTGCTGGCGTTCATCGGTCTGCTCGGCACTTTTCTTCTGGCCTCACGCTTCGGCCAGCGGATTACCAACCCGATTCTGGGCCTGACCCATGTCGTCGAAATGTTACAGCAGGGACATCTTGAAACCCGTGCCAGCCTCTCCAGCACTGGCGAACTTCGCTCGCTGGCTCAGGGCGTTAACCGACTCGCACAACGGGTACAGGAATCAAACCAGACGCTGGAAAGCCGGGTTGATAAAGCCACAAAACGGTTGCGGGCCACTCTGGTCCATCTGGAAAAACAGAATCAGGCTTTGGTAAAAGCCCGGCGCCGGGCAGATAGCGCCAATCTGGCAAAAGATGAATTCCTTGCCAGAATGAGTCACGAACTTCGCACACCTCTGACCTCAGTCTCAGGCTTTGCCCGACTGCTCGATCAGACCGATCTTCAAGCGGAACAGAAAGAGTACACCCGGATTATCAACCTGACGTCGGGCCTGCTCCTGTCGATCATCGACGATATTCTCGACTACTCCAAACTGGAATCTAATGCGATTGAGCTGGAAGAGATCCCGTTTGAACTGGAAAGCTGCGTGCTCGATGTACTGGAGATGCAGACCGCCACAGCCCACGAGAAAGGCCTGGAACTGATTCCGGTTATAGACCCTGACACCCCCACCTTTATCGTCGGAGACCCGGTTCGGTTACGGCAGATTCTGACCAATCTGGTCAGCAACGCGGTGAAATTCACCAAACAGGGGCATGTTTGTATCCGCGTCAGTTCGAACAATATCGCCGCCTCCGAATGCCGGTTAAGCATTGTGGTTGAAGATACCGGCATCGGCATTCCAGAGGCACAGGCCAACCACCTGTTTAAAGCCTTCAGTCAGGCGGATACAACCATTACCCGCAAATACGGTGGCTCAGGACTGGGGCTGGTCATTGCCAAACGCCTGACCGAACTGATGGCAGGCAGCATAGAACTCGAAAGCGAAGAGGGACGGGGAACCCGCATCATTCTTGAAATCCCGTTTGCCGCCAATCACCGGCAGAAACTGACGACCCGCAGGCCAGTCCCCCGGGTGATTGTGTTTGATAAACACCCTCTCATACGTCTGGGCCTGAGCAAACAACTGCAAAGTCTGAACAGCGATATTATTGAAGCCCATAGCATCGGCGAGATGATCAGCCTGTCCAGCACCCAGCCCGATAGCCCGGTCATCTGGGGGCTGGAAACTCGCAAGACCAGCAAAGAAGATATCAACAGCCTGCAACAACTGCTGCAATACACCCGGAGCACCGTGATTCTGCTCAGTGGCCAGCCGCTGCCGCTCGGCCTCTCAAGTCAGGTGATTCAGTTGCGCAAACCACCCCGCAGCCAGCTACTGCACAATGCATTATCGCCAGGCTCCTACATGCTGCCGGCACTGTCTCAGGATCTGCCACTGGGGATGCAAAACGCGCCTAAAGTGCTGGTCGCCGAAGATAACGACTTCAACCGCCTGCTGATCAGAAAGATTCTCGAACAGGCTGGCGCAGAAGTGATCGAAGCGATCACCGGGGAGGAAGCTGTCCAGTTTGCCCTCAAGCAACACCCCGACATTATTCTGATGGACGTCCATATGCCGGTTATGGATGGCATAGAAGCCACCCGCAGGATCCGCCTGACACAGGCCAGACTGCCGATTATTGCCCTGACCGCCAACGTCATCGAAAGTGAACATCAGGTACTGACGAGGGTCGGGGTAAACCAGATTCTGCTGAAGCCGATCAATGACCGGGAACTCTGTCACAGCATCGACCTCTGCCTGTCTGACACACAAAGCCTGACCCCTTTACAGTCGACTGACGAGGATGGCACCACGAACCTTGAAAGGTATGATATCAGCCGCCATGACCTGACGCTGGAATTAGGGAAACAGCTGGATGGCTTGTTACAGGGGTTCAGAGAACGGGATATCAGCCTGATGCGGCATCACAGCCATCAACTGGCAGGGCTGGCCGGATTGTATGAACTGCCTGAGTTGGAAGCCTGCACCCACGGACTGCACAGTGCGTTAATAGAGCAGGAATACAGAACAATCTGGAAAGCTTTATGGCAACTGCAACGCATTATAGAACACGAGCAGTTCTGAGTCAGAACCAGGTACTGGACGGCTCCTGATCGATTAGTTTTTTCAGTTGCAGCATCACAGGGCGCAGCCTTAACATACCGGCCTGATCAAACAACGCCCCGTTAATCCCCTCTCGTGCTGCAGGCTGATCCCCATCGCCGTAAGCGATCACAAGACACTGACGGCGTATCTGCTCAAGCTCGGGATCGTGACCAATAGGCAGTGAAAGAAACAGCTCCCATCGCTCTGTAGAGGCCTGTTTATTCTCAACATCCAGAAGCAACTGCATAATCTGCTGGCGCTCAGGGCGATATGCAGGAGGCTTACCCAGCGCAAAAGCGACGGCAACACCCGCGAGCACTAAAAAACTGACAACAAAGACAACAACAAATTCCATAGCTTTAATGTAGCAGCCTGTTGAAATCGTACTCTGCAAGCCGGGCAGCCGCAGCACTGACCTCATCCCCCAGTTCAGCATCTACCCGGGCCATCTCTTTTTTATACTTCCACTGCGCCTGTTTAGACAGCGCCTTCCACTCGGCCATAATCGGGATATGCTGTGTGCGATTATAAACCTCCTGAATTACGCTGAATTCAGCCTGCTGCAGTAACTGCGGCGCAAACGACTCCAGCAGAGACGTCAGACGCATGCATGCCTCAGTGTTGCTCAGCTTCTCATCACTCCCCACCGCTTTCGCAATCACCTGAATGCTCTCGATCAGATACGCACGACGTTCTTCGTAACGCTGGCGGGTCGCCTGATCCTGCTCCTCCTGCTGAACCTTAGCCTGACGAATAATCATTAAATGCCGTCGTATATATACCACCGCGACCACACAAGCCGCTAAACCCAAAGCAATCAACAGATAAATTACAGATTGAGACATCACACCACCCGGTTACCTACAAAAAATCAGCAGCAGGAATTATACCTGAATGACAAGACAGGCACCTGCCCTAGCGGAATGAATAAGCGAGACGCTGCCCAATCCACCGGAGCCTGTTCACTATGTAGGCTGGGTTAGCGTAGCGTAACCCGGCGTGTCGTCGGTGGCGTTGGCAGGAATGGGCGTTATCGGTGCAATACGCTTAGCTATTGGCACCCTACGGAAGCTGTTAACCACGTAGGCTGGGTTAGCGCAGCGTAACCCGGTGCTTCGTCGGTGGTGTGGTTATTAATCGGCGTTATCGGTGCAATACGCTTCGCTATTGGCACCCTACGGAAGCTGTTAACCACGTAGGCTGGGTTAGCGTAGCGTAACCCGGCGTTTGGTCGGCGGGGCTGGCAGGAATGGGCGTTATCGGTGCAATATGCTTCGCTATTGGCACCCTACGGAGTCTGTTAACTACCGGTGTTTTGCAGGCGGCTGTCTGTGATGACCTACCATGATCAGAAACACGGTTGCAGCCCCTGCGGGCGCCGTTGCAGTGACCGAAGATCATCCGATCCAATAACGAAAAAACCCCTACCGCGTAAGCGATAGGGGTTCTTCGTAATTAGATGCTTGGCGATGACCTACTCTCACATGGGGAGACCCCACACTACCATCGGCGATGTTGCGTTTCACGTCTGAGTTCGGGATGGAATCAGGTGGTTCCACAACTCTATGGTCGCCAAGCAAAACTGTTACAACTCGGATCTGATTCTTCTTAGTATTTGATTTAGAGTTTTGACTGCTTTCTACATACCGTCAATTCGTTACTCTCTATCGTCGTGCTTTCGCACTTACAAGTCACTTGCCAAACGCCTTGGGCGTTATATGGTCAAGCCTCACGGGCAATTAGTACGGGTTAGCTCAACGCCTCACAGCGCTTCCACACCCCGCCTATCAACGTCTTAGTCTTAAACGGCCCTTTAGGGGACTCAAGGTCCCAGTGAGATCTCATCTTGAAGGAGGCTTCCCGCTTAGATGCTTTCAGCGGTTATCCCGTCCGAACATAGCTACCCGGCAATGCAATTGGCATCACAACCGGAACACCAGAGGTTCGTTCACTCCGGTCCTCTCGTACTAGGAGCAACTCTTCTCAAATCTCAAACGCCCACGGCAGATAGGGACCGAACTGTCTCACGACGTTCTAAACCCAGCTCGCGTACCACTTTAAATGGCGAACAGCCATACCCTTGGGACCGGCTTCAGCCCCAGGATGTGATGAGCCGACATCGAGGTGCCAAACACCGCCGTCGATGTGAACTCTTGGGCGGTATCAGCCTGTTATCCCCGGAGTACCTTTTATCCGTTGAGCGATGGCCCTTCCATACAGAACCACCGGATCACTAGAACCTACTTTCGTACCTGCTCGACGTGTCTGTCTCGCAGTCAAGCACCCTTCTACTCTTGCGCTCATTGCATGATTTCCGACCATGCTGAGGGTACCTTCGTGCTCCTCCGTTACTCTTTGGGAGGAGACCGCCCCAGTCAAACTACCCACCACACAATGTCCCCGATCCCGCTTAGGGACCTGGGTTAGAACCTCAATATTACCAGGCTGGTATTTCAAGATTGGCTCCACCTTATCTGGCGACAAGGTTTCAAAGCCTCCCAGCTATCCTACACAAGTAATATCAAAGTCCACTGTGAAGCTGTAGTAAAGGTTCACGGGGTCTTTCCGTCTAGCCGCGGGTAAACTGCATCTTAACAGCTATTTCAATTTCACTGAGTCTCGGGTGGAGACAGTGTGGCCATCGTTACGCCATTCGTGCAGGTCGGAACTTACCCGACAAGGAATTTCGCTACCTTAGGACCGTTATAGTTACGGCCGCCGTTTACCGGGGCTTCGATCAAGAGCTTCGCTTACGCTAACCCCATCAATTAACCTTCCGGCACCGGGCAGGCGTCACACCCTATACGTCCTCTTTCGAGTTTGCAGAGTGCTATGTTTTTAATAAACAGTCGCAGCCACCTGGTATCTTCGACCGCCAACAGCTTAGAGAGCAAGTCTCATCACCATCAGCGGCGCACCTTCTCCCGAAGTTACGGTGCCATTTTGCCTAGTTCCTTCACCCGAGTTTTCTCATACGCCTTAGTATTCTCTACCTGACCACCTGTGTCGGTTTAGGGTACGGTTAGTCACAACCTGAAGCTTAGAGGCTTTTCCTGGAAGCATGGCATCAACCACTTCAGTCCACATGGGACCTCGTCATCAGTTCTCGGTCTTAAGCGCCCGGATTTACCTAAGCACTCAACCTACTACCTTAAACGCGGACAACCAACGCCGCGCTGGCCTAGCCTTCTCCGTCCCCCCATCGCAGTTGTGAGCAGTACAGGAATATTAACCTGTTTCCCATCGGCTACGCTCTTCAGCCTCGCCTTAGGGGCCGACTCACCCTACCTCGAATAGCGTTGGATAGGAACCCTTGGTCTTCCGGCGGGGAGGGTTTTCACCTCCCTTATCGTTACTCATGTCAGCATTCGCACTTCTGATACCTCCACCCTGCCTTACGGCTTGAGCTTCAACGGCTTACAGAACGCTCCTCTACCATGCCATAAATGGCATCCGCAGCTTCGGTGTCATACTTAGCCCCGTTATATCTTCCGCGCGGGCCGACTCGACTAGTGAGCTATTACGCTTTCTTTAAAGGGTGGCTGCTTCTAAGCCAACCTCCTAGCTGTCTAAGCCTTCCCACATCGTTTCCCACTTAGTATGAACTTTGGGACCTTAGCTGGCGGTCTGGGTTGTTTCCCTTTCCACGACGGACGTTAGCACCCGCCGTGTGTCTCCCATGATTGCACTCATTGGTATTCGGAGTTTGCATCGGGTTGGTAAGTCGGGATGACCCCCTAGCCGAAACAGTGCTCTACCCCCAATGGTGAGACATGAGGCACTACCTAAATAGTTTTCGAGGAGAACCAGCTATCTCCGAGTTTGATTAGCCTTTCACTCCTATCCACAAGTCATCCGCTGGCTTTTCAACGACAGTCGGTTCGGTCCTCCAATGCGTGTTACCGCATCTTCAACCTGCCCATGGATAGATCACTCGGTTTCGGGTCTACTCCTAGCGACTGGACGCCCTATTAAGACTCGGTTTCCCTACGGCTCCGCAAACGCTTAACCTTGCCACTAAAAGTAAGTCGCTGACCCATTATACAAAAGGTACGCAGTCACCGTCCGAAAACGGCTCCCACTGCTTGTACGTACACGGTTTCAGGGTCTATTTCACTCCCCTCACAGGGGTTCTTTTCGCCTTTCCCTCACGGTACTGGTTCACTATCGGTCAGTCAGGAGTATTTAGCCTTGGAGGATGGTCCCCCCATATTCAGACAGCGTTTCACGTGCGCCGTCCTACTCGATTTCACGGTATATAAGTTTTCGCATACGGGGCTATCACCCACTATGGCCACACTTTCCAGAGTGTTCTGCTAACTACAATACCGCTTAAGGGCTGGTCCCCGTTCGCTCGCCGCTACTTAGGGAATCTCGGTTGATTTCTTTTCCTCCGGGTACTTAGATGTTTCAGTTCCCCGGGTTCGCCTCCTATAGCCTATGTATTCAGCTATAAGATACCTGTAAACAGGTGGGTTTCCCCATTCGGAAATGCTAGGATCAAAGCCTGTTTGCCGACTCCCCTAGCCTTATCGCAGGCTACAACGTCCTTCATCGCCTCTGACTGCCAAGGCATCCACCGTGCACGCTTAGTCACTTGACCATATAACCCGAAGGCGTCTGGATCACAGTAACTTGTAAAAGTAACGATAGATTTCGCCGAATTGGCGCATGTAGAAAATCTACATGTCAAATCTAAATCAAATGAATCAAATCCAAATTGTTAAAGAGCGTTTAAAGCAAAAGCTTTAAAAGATAAGGCATCAGTATGCGTTATGTTTTAAAACTCTTAAGAGTAATGGTGGAGCTATGCGGGATCGAACCGCAGACCTCCTGCGTGCAAAGCAGGCGCTCTCCCAGCTGAGCTATAGCCCCATACAGCGTAATTTTCACAAGACAAGGCGTGGGACGGCGAAGCATAGTGTACTATGCGAGTCGTGCCACAACGCAGCATTGTGGAAATTTGGTAGGCCTGAGTGGACTTGAACCACCGACCTCACCCTTATCAGGGGTGCGCTCTAACCAGCTGAGCTACAAGCCTATTTCTTTGCGTGTCTTTTTACGCAGTGCGGCGTTGCTGCCTTCGCTCATTCGGTCATGTACTTATGTACACTCCCTCATTCGCTCAGCCCGCGCCTTGCTCTTCGCAAAAATCCAGGCAAATAAACCACTTAGCCTACAGACTTAGTAGCTACCTTTCCGCTCTCTTCACTTTCTGATCAGATAATTCGTGTGAACGCTTGCCGAGACGCGGCATTCGTTAAGGAGGTGATCCAGCCCCAGGTTCCCCTAGGGCTACCTTGTTACGACTTCACCCCAGTCATGAACCACACCGTGGTAACCGCCCTCCCGAAGGTTAAGCTAGCTACTTCTGGTGCAATCCACTCCCATGGTGTGACGGGCGGTGTGTACAAGGCCCGGGAACGTATTCACCGCGACATTCTGATTCGCGATTACTAGCGATTCCGACTTCATGGAGTCGAGTTGCAGACTCCAATCCGGACTACGACCGGTTTTCTGAGATTAGCTTACCCTCGCAGGTTCGCGGCCCTCTGTACCGGCCATTGTAGCACGTGTGTAGCCCAACTCGTAAGGGCCATGATGACTTGACGTCGTCCCCACCTTCCTCCGGTTTGTCACCGGCAGTCTCCTTAGAGTTCCCACCATTACGTGCTGGCAAATAAGGACAAGGGTTGCGCTCGTTACGGGACTTAACCCAACATTTCACAACACGAGCTGACGACAGCCATGCAGCACCTGTCTCTGCGTTCCCGAAGGCACCAAGCTATCTCTAGCAAGTTCGCAGGATGTCAAGAGTTGGTAAGGTTCTTCGCGTTGCTTCGAATTAAACCACATGCTCCACCGCTTGTGCGGGCCCCCGTCAATTCATTTGAGTTTTAACCTTGCGGCCGTACTCCCCAGGCGGTCTACTTATCGCGTTAGCTGCGCCACTAAAAGATCAAGTCCCCCAACGGCTAGTAGACATCGTTTACGGCGTGGACTACCAGGGTATCTAATCCTGTTTGCTCCCCACGCTTTCGCACCTCAGTGTCAGTATCGGTCCAGGTAGTCGCCTTCGCCACTGGTGTTCCTTCCTATATCTACGCATTTCACCGCTACACAGGAAATTCCACTACCCTCTACCGTACTCTAGACTGGCAGTATCAGGTGCAGTTCCCAGGTTGAGCCCGGGGCTTTCACATCTGACTGACCAATCCACCTACGCGCGCTTTACGCCCAGTAATTCCGATTAACGCTCGCACCCTCCGTATTACCGCGGCTGCTGGCACGGAGTTAGCCGGTGCTTCTTCTGCAGTTAACGTCACAGGATGCAGGTATTAACTACACCCCTTTCCTCACTGCTGAAAGTGCTTTACAACCCTAGGGCCTTCTTCACACACGCGGCATGGCTGCATCAGGCTTGCGCCCATTGTGCAATATTCCCCACTGCTGCCTCCCGTAGGAGTCTGGGCCGTGTCTCAGTCCCAGTGTGGCTGATCATCCTCTCAGACCAGCTAGAGATCGTTGCCTTGGTGAGCCATTACCTCACCAACAAGCTAATCTCACGCAGGCTCATCAAATAGCACAAGGTCCGAAGAGCCCCTGCTTTCTCCCGAAGGACGTATGCGGTATTAGACCAAATTTCTCTGGCTTATCCCCCACTACTTGGTAGATTCCTACGCGTTACTCACCCGTCCGCCACTCGTCAGCAACTAGCAAGCTAGTCCTGTTACCGTTCGACTTGCATGTGTTAGGCCTGCCGCCAGCGTTCAATCTGAGCCATGATCAAACTCTTCAGTTTAAATCATATGTGTTACCAGGAATGTGGTAACGGGCTCTAGTACTAAACAACCGGATAACATTCTTAAGAACGTTAAACCTATTTGTAAATCGCTTAAATGAATTCACTTGGTTGCTTGTCTAGACAAGTAAATGTTGCGTTGTCTCAACAAGCGCCCACACGAATTATCTGATCAAATTGTTAAAGAGCGTTGCTTGATGTTTCGTCTCAAGCGAGGCGCATATTCTACTTTGCGCTCATTCAAAGTCAACCGTTTATTTTGCAATTTTGTAAAATTTTTTACTCAGCAACCGGACTTTGAATCCTGCTCCGTAAGCACCGTCAAAATCCAATGGATTCAAGCACTTACTAAGCACCTTGCTTAGTTCAATCAGCCCCGTTTCGGCGGCCTCCCTAAGCAAGGACGGCGAATTCTACAGCGTTCTGAAAAAGGGTCAACACCCTGTCGTAAAAAAACTGAAAAAAACCGTAAAAAAGTGCCATACCGGCCCTTTTTGATCACTAAACAATCAGCACTGTTTGTTATCTGTACAGAGCGGGTCGTTTTACGGCCGCAAGAAACAGAAAAGGCGTGTTACACACCGATTCTGCTCTGGCAGATTTGGAGTATAGACACGCCTTTCATATTTACCAGCCAGCATATATCAGCCAGCGAGATTCATCCGTCCGTTATGCAACAGAAAACAGGTGATGCTTCTTCTTACCCAGTTTCACCAGGAAGTATTTACCAAACAGCGCATTGTCGCTGGCAAACACTTCTGCCGCTTTCATATTGTCTTCAACGCCGTAAGCCTGACCGTTGACGATTACCGCATTACGCTGCAACGCATCTTTTACCTGCTTACCGCCGGGCGCCATGCCGGCCTCAGACAGTATGGTGGTCAGCGGAATCTCTGCCACTTCGGCTGCATTGATAGTTGAAGACGGCAAACCATCCTGAGCCAACTGTGCATAGTCCTGCTCGTCCAGAGTGCTGGTATCACCCGAGAACAGCGCCTCAGTAATACGCTGTGCCGCAGCCAGCCCCTCTTCACCGTGAACCAGCTTAGTCACCTGCTCAGCCAGCACCCGCTGCGCTTCCGGGCGCCCCTGACGTTCAGCGTCAGCCTGTTCCAGCGCATCAATCTCTGCCACCGGCAGGAAGGTGAAGAATTTCAGGAATCGGTATGCGTCAGCATCCGGGGTCTGCAGCCAGAACTGGTAGAACGCATACTGGGAGGTTTTCTTAGCATCCAGCCATACAGCACCACCTTCAGTTTTACCGAATTTAGTCCCATCAGACTTGGTGATCAGCGGCAGTGTCATACCATGTACGCTGGCACCATTCATACGTCGGGTCAGGTCGATACCGCCGGTGATATTACCCCACTGGTCGGAACCACCGATCTGCAGAGAGCAACCGTACATCTCGTTCAGCTTCTGGTAGTCGAATGACTGCAGAATTTGATAAGTAAACTCGGTGAAGGAGATACCGGAATCTTCACGCTCGATACGCTGACGCACGGATTCCTTGGCGATCATTTTATTGACCGTGAAGTGCTTACCGATATCGCGGAGGAACGAAAGCGTATCGATGCCGGCCGTCCAGTCGTAGTTGTTCGCCAGAATAGCGCCATCATTATCGTTGAATTCGATAAAGCGGCTGATCTGGTTCTTCAGACAGTTACTCCACTCAGCCACAATGTCGGTTGAGTTAAGCTGACGCTCTTTATCCTTAAAGCTCGGATCGCCGATCATACCGGTAGCACCACCCACCAGCGCAATAGGACGATGACCATAATCCTGGAAACGTTTCAGCATCAGCAGCGGTACCAGATGACCAAGATGCAGACTGTCTGCTGTTGGGTCAAAGCCACAATAAAGCGTCACACTGCCTTCCGCGAGATGCTTTTCCAGTTCCTCTTCACTGGTCATCTGCGCAACCAGTCCGCGCGCTTTCAGGTCTTGTAACAGTGTTTCACTCATGGCTTCGATTTGCCCTTAATAAAAGATAGCTGTGATTAAAGAGCGGCTATTTTAGCGGCAGCAGTCGCCGCAAACAAATCAGAAAGTGGTTTAAATTCGTTGATCTGCATTAAGCAGCGCTTAAGATTTGTACAATTGTGCCGACTTTATCCTCAGAGAATGGCATAATGCGGCGTTTATCTGGCAACCCATGAAGGGGCCTGTGGACAAGTCCTGTGCACTCCGGCTTTAAAAGCATGCAGCAGACCTGTTTACCGGCTCCCAAAAATATAACGAAGGGGAATAGGGTGCTTAATCGCTTTAAACATTTCCGGGGACAGTTTCCGACTGTTCATCTGGTAGCTGTCAGCGCGTGTGTATCTATACTTGGCCTGACCTTACTTTTATTACCCAGCCAGCAGGTAGGCGCTACCCGCGGCAACCTTCCTGAGCCGGTTGTTAAAAGCAACCCGCTGCCGACTGAAGCGGCACCTGTCGTTGAGACGGAGATCTCTGCCTCCTCCCCTTCCACACAGGAAGCAGACGCTACCAACCCAGCCCTGATTGATGACTGGGTTGAATATCAGGTTGGCAGCGGCGACAACCTCACCTCTATGTTCAAGAAAGCAGGTCTTGGCGCTCGTGACGTTTATTACGCTGCCAATGCCGACAAAGAAGGTAAGGCCTTCAAGCGCCTGTTTCCCGGCCAGACACTGGCCTTTGTTATTCGCGGTGGTGAACTGCAAAAACTCAGACACATTAAGTCCGAGCTGGCCAGCACTCTGCTGATCAAAACAACCGACGGATACACTGTTGAGGAATTAGAGCGCCAGCCTGAAGTCCGCACACAGTACACCTCCGGCACGATTGAAGATTCACTTTTTCTGGCAGGCGCAGACGCCGGACTGAGTAATCAGAAAATCATGGAGCTGGCCAGCATCTTCGGCTGGGACGTGGATTTCGTTCTGGATATCCGCAAGGGAGACAGCTTCAGCCTGATCTACGAGGAGAAGTTCCTCGACGATAAGAAAATTGGTGAAGGTAATATTATTGCCGCCCAGTTTATTAACCGCGGCAATACTTTTACCGCAATTCGCTACACCGATAGCGCAGGCGACAGCAGTTATTACACACCTGAAGGTTACAGTATGCGTAAAACCTTTTTACGCTCACCTGTAGATTTTGCCCGCATCAGCTCCCGCTTCAATCCAAACCGCAAACACCCGGTACTGAATCGCATCCGGGCACACAAAGGCGTGGACTATGCCGCAGGCACCGGCACCCCGATCAAGGCATCGGGTGATGGAAAAATCATCTTCCGCGGCAAAAAAGGCGGTTTTGGTAATGTTGTCATCCTTCAGCATGGCAGCAATATCACGACACTCTATGCCCATATGAATGCATTTAAACGTGGTCAGCGGGTCGGCAGCAGAGTTAAACAGGGTCAGGTCATCGGCTTTGTTGGCAAAACCGGACTGGCCAGCGGCCCGCACCTGCATTATGAGTTCCGTGTAAACGGTGTTCATAAAAACCCCCTGACGGTTAAACTACCCCAGGCTAAGCCAATAGCCGGCAGCGAACTGAACGCATTCCGTTCAACCGCCAGCTCCATTCTGGCGCAGCTTGAAACGTATCAGGCAACCGTACTGGCAGAGAATACCGTTCTTAAATGAGTGCTTCGCCCCTTTATATTGGTCTGATGTCCGGCACCAGTCTCGACAGTATCGATGCGGTTGCCGTTCGCTTTGAACCCACGTTTGAGTTAGTGGCCAGCCACAGCGAGTCATTTCCGGCTCAGCTCAAACAGGCAATCAGCCAGCTAACCCTGCCCGGCGACAATGAGATTGACCGTATGGGGCGGGTCGATATTGCACTCGGCGACCTGTTCGCGCAGGCCGTTTCACAACTGCTAACACAACACGGGTTAAATCCTGCAGAAATCAGGGCAATCGGCAGCCACGGCCAGACCATCCGGCACCGTCCTGAATTTAGTTACACCCTGCAGATTGGCGATGCCAACCGCATCGCCGAACTGACCGGAATCACCACAGTCACTGATTTCCGCCGCAGGGATATGGCGGCCGGAGGTCAGGGCGCACCGCTGGTACCCGCCTTTCACCGGGCTATGCTGCACAACCCTGAACAGGACCGGGTTTTGCTGAATGTGGGCGGCATGGCTAATCTGACTTTTCTTCCGGCCAACCCCTGCGAGCCTGTCAGAGGTTTTGATACCGGGCCGGGTAACATTCTGATGGATCTGTGGATTCAGCACTGTCTTGGCTCTGACTATGACAAGGACGGCCAATGGGCCAGTAGTGGCAAAGTTAATAACGCATTGTTGCAAGATCTGCTCAGGCTGCCCTACTTTCAACTACCACCACCTAAAAGCACAGGGCGGGAGCAGTTCAACCAGCAGTGGCTGCAAGACAGTGTCAGCCGGCACGACCTGCCTGCAGAAGATATCCAGCGCACCCTGCTGGAACTAACCGCCCGCAGTGTCGCCGATAGTCTGCAACAGCATATCCCGAGTCAGTCCTTTGAATTACTGGTGTGCGGTGGTGGCAGTCGCAACGGTCTGCTGCTGCATCGCCTTGCTGAACTGCTACCCGGTAAGCGCGTCTCACCGACCGATCAGGCCGGAATTGATGCTGACTGGATGGAAGCCGCTGCGTTTGCATGGCTGGCAAAGCGCTGTCTTGATGGTATGAGCGGCAACCTGAGCCCCGTGACAGGGGCGGCAGGTGAAAGAATTCTCGGGGCGATCTATCAGGCTTAAGCTCCGGCTCAGAAGTAAAGATAACCGCGCGTCTTGAGACGTCGCTCTTCCGCCGGCCCCAGCGGGACTGTATCAATAAAATCAGGCAGTTCCGAACGCTCTACATTATTCAGACGCATCCAGGTTTCACAGATTCTGATATCGATCACACCCTGCGATTCTAATTTTTTTGCCAGATTCAGCAACTCAGGATACATCGACTGATTCCGCTGGCGAAATGCATGCGCCTCATCCCCGTGCAGCACAAACACAATCGGGTCATAAGCGCTGAGGTCGGTCCCTTCTTCGAGCAACATACTGGCACGACGAAACAGCATTTCCACTTCGGTCGGGTTATTTTTCTTGATCAACGCCAGATAGCGCTGATTACTTTGCGGATCGATCGGGGATTGCAACGGCTCAGCCTGAGCACCGAGGGCAAAGAGCAACGCGATACAGAATAAAGCAGACTTCAGCATGACACTCATCCACAAGGAACAGAACGACAAGCTTATAAGAGCAGAGAGGAGATGAACAGGCTGTTAACTGAATCGACAGCCTGCTCAGGAGAGGTATCAGATAGAGAAGGAGGAGCCACAACCACAGGTGGTGGTTGCGTTCGGGTTATTGATCACGAACTGTGAACCCTGCAAGCCCTCTTTGAAGTCGACTTCCGCACCCGCGAGATACTGAAAGCTCATAGGATCCACCAGCATAGTTACACCGTCACGCTCAACAACAGTGTCGTCATCGGCTGCGGTTTCATCGAAGGTAAAGCCGTAGGAGAAGCCCGCACATCCACCACCGGTAATGAATACCCGCAGCTTCAGGTTGTCGTTCTCTTCCTCTTCGATTAGGGATTTTACTTTGGCAGCAGCGGCCGGAGTAAAAGCCATCTCCTGCTCTACGCTTGGATCAACTGTTTCTATCATAGGACCTTACTCATATTGACTGGGCGTAATTATCACCTTAACCGAGTAAAGCAGTCAAGTATTAGGGCATTAACCCAACCACATTCAATCCAGCCCGCTCATCCAGATCGAACATAATGTTCATATTCTGAATCGCCTGACCGGCGGCCCCTTTCACCAGATTGTCGATGACCGACAGAACCACCACAGTATCTTCACCCTGCGGGCGGTGCACACTGATACGGCACATGTTGGCACCTTTAACGCTGCGGGTCTGTGGATGACTACCGGCCGGCATGACATCTACAAAAGGCTCATCGGCATAACGCTCTTCAAACAGCGTCTGCAGATCATGATCCACCGGATCCTTCAGCACGCCATAACAGGTTGAGTGAATCCCACGGATCATCGGCGTCAGATGTGGCACAAAGGTCAGATGCACCGGACGCTCAGCAGCCAGCGCCAGACCCTGTTTGATCTCTGGCAGATGACGATGCCCCGGCACGCCGTAAGCCATCATGCTTTCACTGGCTTCACACAGCAGCATTCCCACTTTCGCGCCACGCCCTGCACCGCTGACGCCGGATTTACAGTCAGCAATCAGGCGACGATGATCGATCAGACGATTTTCCAGCAAGGGCAGGAAAGCCAGTTGTGTAGCCGTTGGATAACAGCCCGGGCAGGCAATCAGTTGCGCCTGCTTAATCTGTTCGCGATTAACCTCCGGTAAACCGTATACAGCGAGCTCGGCCATCTCCGGCTGCGTGTGCTCCATACCGTACCATTTAGACCAGAGCTCCAGATCCTTGATACGAAAATCCGCACCCAGATCGATGACACGCACCCCTTTGGCCACCAGCGCAGCAGCCATGTTCATCGCTACGCCATGGGGTGTAGCAAAAAACACCACATCGCAGCCAGCCAGCGTATCCACATCCGGCACGCTGAATCGCAGATCATGGTGTCCTCGCAGATTGGGGTACATATCAGCCACACTGACACCCTCTTCGGAACGGGAAGTAATCACCTCTACACGTGCCTCAGGATGATTCGCCAACAGACGTAGCAACTCTACACCGGTATAACCGGTCCCACCTACAATACCTACCTTGATCACAGGAACCTCTCATCGGGGTTAAAAACTGGTAATCTATAATACTACAAAAGCCAGCAACCCATTGACTACTAATTAGATTAACCTGCCGATGCCCAGACCCGTTTTTTCCCTGGAACATTTCCGCCACCGTTTAGCACACAATGAAGCACTGCCGCAGATGGTGGTGCTGGGCGTTTTATGTGGTCTGGTCTGCGGGCTGGTGCTCGGGCTTTTTCGGCTGCTGCTGGAATATCCGCTGTCACAACTGCTGCCCGGTGGCGACAACGACAATTTTGAAGGGCTCTCACCCTGGCTGCATTTTTTCCTGCCGGTGCTGGGAAGTCTGTTATTAATCGCAATCCTGTCACGGGTGACGCCACTAAACCGGAAAGTGGGTGTCGCTCACCTGCTGGAACGGATGGCCTATCACCAGAGCAAGCTGCCGCTGACCAATGCCCTGATCCAGTTTTTTGCCGCAACCGCCGCACTGCTGTTTGGTCACTCAGTCGGCAAAGAGGGGCCCGCCATCCATCTCGGGGCGGCCTGCGGCAGTCAGCTCGGCCAGCGCCTGAACCTGCCCAACAATACCCTGCGTATTCTGGCGGGCTGCGGTACCGCCGCAGGCATCGCCGCCATGTTCAACACCCCCCTTGCCGGCGTGATTTTCGCCATGGAAGTGGTGTTGCTGGAATACAGCGTCATCGGCTTTATGCCGGTAATTGTCTCCGCCGCCACCGGCGCTCTGGTGGTTCAACTGATGTTTGGCCGCGAGTTAGTGCTTACTGTCCCGGCAATGCATATTGAATCACTGCACGAGATTCCCTACATCGTCTTTCTCGGTGTCATGATCGGCCTTCTCGCAGTGGTCTTTATCAGCCTGATGCGAGCCACCGCCAAATGGGCCGACCATTCGGTGCTGAGTTACCGCTCCAAGCTGATGCTGGCCGGGCTGGCCACCGGCTGCTGTGCTGTATTTTATCCTCAGGTAATGGGCATCGGTTACGATACGGTAGGCGCTGTGCTGGACGGCCAACTGGGTATCCAGTTACTGATTGGCATTCTGATCAGCAAATGTCTGCTGACCCCGGTTGTGCTCGCGCTGGGAGTACCCGCAGGCCTCATCGGCCCGGCGATCTTTATCGGAGCCATTGGCGGTGGCCTGCTCGGTATTCTCGGCGCCCAGGCAGTCGATCTGAACGTCGCCCACTCTGGCTTTTACGCCCTGCTCGGCATGGCCAGTATGATGGGTGCTGTCACCAATGCGCCTATGGCTGCGCTGGTTGCCACACTGGAGCTGACCGGCAATCCGAATATTATCTTCCCGGCCATGATATCAATCGTTATCTCCAACCTGATTGCCCGCTATGTCTTTAACCTGCCATCGGTTTTTATTACGTCCATGCGCTTGCAGGGGCTGGACTACCACTACAATCCACTTAACCAGATTCTCAACCGTGCAGCCGTGCGCAGCCTGATGCTGACCGATTACGTCAAAAGCGCCCCACTGATCTCCGCGCAGGGCGCCAGCAATGCGCTCAGCAACAACCCAAGCTGGATACTGCTCGAGGACGCTGACAAATTCACCCTGCTCTCACCGGGTGATCTGCATCATCAGGTACGCACTGCGGAGTCCGCCGATCAGGATATTGATATGCTCACTATTCCCGGTTTACGGCTGGATACCGCCCGGATCGACAGCCGGTCCACTCTGCAACAGGCACTCGACTGCATGAAAGAGCAGCAGGTTGAAGCCCTCTGCATTACCAATATCCGGGGTCAGGTGATCGGTCTGCTGACCCGGGAACAGATCGAAGACTTTTACCGTAAGAATTAAGCGATGAACGACAACCTGAAAGGACTGTACGGCATCACCGACAGTGAGCTGATGCCAGATACCGAAACCCTGTTGCGCAAAATTGAACAGAGCCTGCAGGGCGGCGCCCGGATAATCCAGTACCGGGACAAATCATCTGACCTGAGGAAACGGGTTGAGCAGGCCTCTGCCCTGAACCGCCTCTGCCAGCAATACAAAGTCCCGCTGCTGATCAACGATGATGCCGGTCTCGCCGCCGGCATTGGTGCAGCAGGTGTTCATCTGGGGCAAAGTGATGGCGCCGTCAGCGAGGCGCGCGAAATGCTGGGCAGCCAGGCGATTATCGGTGTCACCTGCCACGATTCACTGGCGCTGGCGATACAGGCGCAAGCCGAAGGCGCAGATTACGTGGCCTTTGGTGCATTCTTTCCCTCACAAACCAAACCCAACGCCAAACCGGCCCCGCTTGAACTGCTCCAGCAGGTGAAAGCCAAAGTTCAGCTTCCAATAGTGGCGATTGGCGGCATTAGCGTGGATAATGCCGGTCAGCTTGTGACTGCGGGGGCCGACATGATTGCGGTGATTCATGCACTTTATGGGCAGGGCAAAATATCTGCCACCGCCCGCGCCTTTCAGCAGCACTTTACCCACTGAATTCAGAGAGAAGATAGCAATGTCCCGTTCCGAACAACTTTTTCAGGCAGCTCAGGTTCATATTCCAGGCGGAGTAAACTCCCCGGTACGTGCATTTAAAGGTGTAGGCGGCACGCCACTGTTCTTTAAACGCGGCGAAGGGGCCTACCTGTTCGATGAGGACGACAATAAATATATCGACTATGTCGGTTCCTGGGGCCCTATGATCCTTGGTCACTGCAACACGACGGTAATGGATGCGGTGCGCGGCTCTCTGGATAACGGTCTCGGCTTCGGTGCACCTACCGAAATTGAGATCCAGATGGCTGATAAAGTCTGCGAGATCATGCCGGGCATGGACATGGTACGCATGGTCAGCTCCGGTACTGAAGCCACTATGAGTGCCATCCGTCTGGCGCGTGGCTACACCAAACGTGACAAGATCGTAAAATTTGAAGGCTGCTACCACGGGCACTCTGACTCGCTGCTGGTTAAAGCCGGTTCCGGCATGCTGACACTGGGCGAACCCAGCTCTCCGGGTGTACCCGCGTCACTGGCAGAACACACCATCACCCTGACCTACAACGATATCGACAGTGTTCGTCAGGCCTTCGCCGAAGTCGGCGACCAGATTGCCTGCATCATCGTTGAACCGGTCGCCGGTAACATGAACTGCATCCCACCGGTGCCGGGGTTCCTTGAAGGCCTGCGTGAAGTCTGTGACGAGCACGGCAGCGTGCTGATTCTGGATGAAGTTATGACCGGATTCCGCGTCGCTCTGGGCGGTGCACAGTCTGTTTACAACGTGCAGCCAGACCTGACCACGCTGGGCAAGGTGATTGGCGGCGGTCTGCCTGTAGGCGCTTTTGGTGGTAAGAAAGAGATCATGGAACATATCGCCCCACTGGGTGCGGTCTATCAGGCAGGTACCCTGTCCGGTAACCCACTGGCCATGGCTGCAGGTCTGGCCATGCTGAACGAAATCTCCAGACCGGGCTTTTACGAGCAGCTCAGTGCCAAGGTTGAACTGCTGACGGAAGGCCTCGAAGCGGTCGCGATGGCGAATGGGGTTCCGTTCACCACCAGCCGGGTGGGTGGCATGTTCGGCCTGTTCTTTACAGAACAGAAACAGGTAACCAGTTTCACAGAAACCATGGCCTGCGATGCCGATAAGTTCTCCCGATTCTTCCACGGCATGCTGGAACAGGGCGTTTATCTCGCACCTTCTGCGTTTGAAGCCGGCTTTATCTCAGCCGCTCATACTCAGGAAGATATCGAAGCGACGCTGGCAGCAGCCGATCAGGTTTTTGCCAGCCTGAAATGAGCCTGTTCTACGTCAGCAGTCAGATCATCCTGTTCGGTTGCGCCCTGTTCCTTGCCGGGCGCAGCTATCAGGTCGGCGAAAAGTTCGCCCACAGTGCAAGCATGGTCATCAGCCTGGCGGCAGCCTTTATCGCCAGTTCAGCGGCTGCCAACCTGCTGCTTCAACAACCCGGTCAGGATATTCAGACCCTGCGCAGAATCCTCGATAACCTGGCCTACTTTGCCGCTTTACCCCTGATTGCCAGTGCGTTACTCGCGTATGCCTGGCAACAGGACTGGTCAAAGGCCGGCTGGGGGCGTTGGCTTCTGGCCCTGTTCGCCCTGTTTGAGCTCTGTCGCCGTAGCGGTATAGGTGCGGGCTACAGTCAGATACTGGCCCTGCTGTGTGTGACCATTACACTGATCAGCCTTTGCAAATTCCGCTCAGGCCAGACCCGCCTGTTCGGCACCCTGAGTCTGCTCTGTCTGGCGCCTGCGCTGTTGTTGTTCAGCCCGGCCTCGCTGTTGCAGATGAGCAACCCCACGCTCTTCGGGCTAAGTCTGGGCGGCGCTCTGGCACTGCTCAGCCTGGCGTTGGGTAAGACACGAATCAGTTAAGGTCGTCAGCCAGAAAACGCAAAACGCCCGCAGGATGCGGGCGTTTTTATTACTTCGCAAAGCTAACAAATATCAAGGCAGGCAGCGGCGGCCTGCCCTGTCTGTTTGACAACGACCACAGCACTCAGCGCCACCCTCCTGTGTCACTAAGCGCCACTGCCGGCTTTTAGCTTAGTATTCGAGTGCTTTGCTGCGCGCTTTGGCAGCGCCGGCGCTGTTGCCGGCCCCGCTGCGAATATCTGCGATTAACAGCCATAGACGACGCAGCATCACCACGTCGCCTATGGCCATATTGGTGCCTTTCAGCGCCAGTTGTTCGGCCTGTGTCCAGCGCCCTTCAAGACGCCGGATATCCGCCCACTGGTAATAGATCTCCGGATCTCGCGGAGCAATACGTTGCGCCCGCTCGAGATTACTCTCTGCCGCCTGCATCGCGCCATTGCGCTTCTGCCGGTTAGCATTATCGAGCAGAGCAATCACTGCCGGGTTCTGCGGCCGGGACGTCACCGGTGTGGGAACGGGGACGTTCACTGGCTGCTCAGTTCGGGATTCCCGGACTACGCCCGGGGAAATAATCACTGCCGCGGCGGCGGGTTCGGCCTGCTGGATGCCTCCATCCTGTTCGGTTCTATCCTCAACCGGTGGACGATAGCCTCCTGTTCCACTGACACATCCAGTCAGCCCCAGTGCCGTCATTGCCACGAACACCCATTTGTAGCGACCTGTTACCTGAACCATTTTTTGAACCAATCCAGAGAGTTATTTTGCTGATTTTCGGCGCACTCAGCGTATTCCTGCGGAGCTGTACCTTTAATGAATGGTAATTGTCGCACACCCTCACAGTGTTCGGCAGAGATGCGACCGGTTTTTTCCTCCACCCACTGGTACTCAATCCCTTCCGGCTGCACTGCCATGAAGGAGTGCGGGCGTTCCCGTACCATCAGTTCGGTCCAGGCCCGTAAAGCACCACCGGAACCGGTAAACGGCAGCTTGCCGTTATCATCCAGCCCCAGCCAGACAACTGCCATCCGGTCAGCGGCGAACCCGGCAAACCAGCTATCACGCTGATCGTTACTGGTACCGGTCTTACCCGCCAGATTCATCGACGAGGGCAGACGGCTGTAGACATAGCGCGCTGTACCCTCGCGGGTCACAGTCTGCAACGCGTACTGAATCAGGTGCATATTTTCTGCCGATACCACCTGCTTCACCTCAAAAGGATAACGCGACAGTTCAACCCCCTCGGAGTCGGTCACCAGACGGATCGCCCGCAGTGGAGTACGAAAACCGTTGGCAGCCATGGTCTGATAGATCGCCGCTACTTCAAACGGGCTCATCGACTCAGCCCCGAGCAACAGTGACGGGTAAGCCTTCGGCTCCCGCTCCACACCAAGCCGCTGCAGCAGATCGATAACCCGGGACAAGCCGACATCCATCCCCAACTGCGCTGTACTTTGGTTATAAGATTTCGCCAGAGCTCTATAGAGAGGGACTTTCCCGTGGCTCTGATGATCAAAGTTCTGCGGCACCCAGCTTTCACCATTTGGCAGGGGCACACTGATGGGTTGATCATCCAGCACCGAAGCCAGGGTATAGCCTTCTTCCAGAGCAGCCAGATAAACCGCAGGCTTGACCAGTGAACCGATCGGCCGACGTGCGTCCAGCGCCCGGTTAAAGCCCTGATAGCGCGCATTGCGCCCACCGACCATTGCCAGCACTTCGCCGGTCTGCGGATCGGTGACAACCATACCGCCCTGCAGATCCTGCACCGGCTTACCATGGCGCTTCTGCAGATTCGCGATGGTCTTTTCCAGAGCATCGGCACTGTTTGCCTGCACCGCAGGGTCAAGGCTGGTAAACACACGCAGCCCTTCGGAGTTAAGCACCTCTTCCGGATATTCATCCCGCAACTGACGCTTCACCAGATCCAGATAAGCCGGGTAAGCCCCCTTATGCAAACTACGCTGTCTGACCACACCCAGCGGCCGTTTTTCAGCATCAAGACGCTGCTTCATGCTGATTACGCCCTGCTCCTGTAACACCTGCAGCACCAGATTTCGCCGTGCCAGCGCTCGTTCCGGATGACGTCGGGGATCGTAGTAGGAAGGGCCTTTTACCATACCCGCCAGCAGTGCCACCTGATGCAACTGCAGTTCATTTATTGGCTGAGCAAAATAGTACTGGCTGGCCAGACCAAAACCATGCACCGCACGGGAGCCTGATTGTCCCAGATAGACTTCATTCAGATACGCTTCAAGGATCTCATCTTTGCTGTAGTGCAGATCCAGCAGCACAGCCATCGGAATCTCCATCAGCTTACGCGCCAGAGTCCGGTCTGAGGTGAGGTAGAAATTTTTGATCAGTTGCTGGGTCAGGGTGCTTCCCCCCTGCACAAACCGGCCAACCCGGATATTGACCCACATCGCCCGGGCGATCCCGCGCGGAGAGACGCCGAAGTGCTGGTAGTAATCCCGGTCTTCAATCTGAATCAGTGCATCCAGCAGGTGCTGAGGCGCCTGTTCCAGACGAATCAGATCACGGTCTTCATTATCTTTGGGGTAAATACCGCCGATCAGAATCGGTTCCAGACGACTCAACGGTACCGCCCGGCCATTCTGATCCCGGATCGAGGCTAACTGCCCGCCACTGAAGCTGAGCAGCATTTTACGCGGCGGTTCATCCCCATCCGGAAAGCTGAAACCACGGGTATAGACCCGCGCCCGGCTGCTGGCCCATTCCACGCTCCCGGGCTGATCGGCCCGGTTTACAAAGCGATAGCCGAGCCCTTTAAGCTCACGTTTAAGATCTTCCCGCGCCAGCGGCTGACCGGCATACAGTTCCAGCGGGCGAGCGTAAACCTTGGCCGGTAGCGCCCAGCGCTTGCCTTCGAATTTCTGCTTAACCTGGACATCAAGATAGATCAGCCCGATCCCCCCCAGCACAATCCCGACCAGGGATAGTTTAAACAGGAGAATCAATAGCTTTTTCAGGAAGTTGCGCGGCTTTTTAGTACGCTTGCTGCGACTTGACGATTTTGGTGCTCTCTTTTTTGCCATCGGCTCAGTATAATGCCTTCCCTCAGCAAGTAATACAGAATGTTTATGACGCTTATTGACGCTTTAACCCGGCCGGAGTTCTATCCGCATCCGGTCGAACAGATCGAGGTAATCGAAACCCATATCTCCTGGTTATTTTTAACCGGCGATTATGCCTATAAGGTTAAAAAACCGGTGGATTTTGGTTTTCTCGATTTTACCACGCTGGAAAAGCGTCAGCATTTCTGTGAAGAGGAACTGCGTCTCAACCAGCGTCTCGCGCCCGACATCTATCTGCAGGTCATCGCTATCGGCGGAACGCCTGACGCACCGCAGTTTGCCCCTGAGGAAGGGGCTGAAATCATCGAATATGCCGTACAGATGCAGCAGTTTAACCCGCAGATGCGTCTGGACCTGTTACTTGCCAAGCATCGCTTTGAAGCCGGCTGGATCGACACTCTGGCCGAACAGATCGCCGATTTTCACGGCCGTATTCCGATTGTCGCCAAAGACAGCCCCTGGGGAGAACCGGAGACCATCTGGGAGGTGGTCTCGGATAACTTCAGTCATATCATCAGCGCCGCTACCGATATGGACGATCTGGAGAAAGTTCAGCAGCTTTCCAATTTCACCGCACAACAGTTCCGTAAACTGACCCCACTGATTCAGCGACGCAAAGCTGAGGGGCACGTGCGCGAATGTCATGGCGACCTGCATCTGGCCAATATCACCCTCTATCACGAAGAGCTGCGCCTGTTCGACTGCATCGAATTCAATTTGCAGTTCCGCTGGATAGACAGCATCAGTGACCTGGCCTTCCTGCTGATGGATCTTGAAGCCAACGGCGAATTTCGCTGGGCCAACCGCTGCCTGAACCAGTATATGGAGATCAGTGGTGATTATCAGGCCCTGCCGTTGCTGAACTTTTACAAGGCGTATCGTTCAATGGTGCGCGCCAAAGTGGCGGTACTCGGCCCTGAGGAGATGCACGATCTGCCCACCCTGCGCCGCTACCTGCGTCTGACCGATTACTACGCGCGTGAACCAAGACCTGCGCTGTTCCTGATGCACGGTGTCTCCGGCAGCGGTAAGAGCCATCTCAGCCAGCAGTTAGTTGATCAGACCGATACTATCCGCATCCGCTCCGATGTAGAGCGCAAACGTCTGTTCCGCGAACTGAGCCTTAAAGGTGAGAAAGTCGAGCTGTACAGCCCGAAAATGAATGCCCACACCTTTAACCATCTGTTCGATACCAGCGCAGAACTGCTGCGTAATGGCTACTCGGTGGTGGTCGATGCCACGTTTATCCGTCAACGCACCCGGCAGAACTACATCGATCTGGCCGAACAGCTAAATATTCCGATCCGGATTATCAGTTGTGAGTGCGAGCAGAAACTGATCGAAGCCCGACTGAAGCGACGCGCGACAGAAGGCAATGATGCCTCTGATGCCGACGTACAGGTCATGCAGGATCAGTTGCAGCTACAGCAGCCCCTGAGCGAAGCGGAGCAGGAACTGACCATCACCATCAATACCGATGATGATGACGCCATCAGCCGCCTGCTGGAGCAGTTGCGTATTCAGGAGGTGATCTTCTGATGACCCGACTGTGCCTGTTCAGCGAGATTGAAGAGGGCAACGCCAAAGGCTTTGAGCTGGCGGGGCGAAAACTGTTTGCCGTGAAGTTTCGTGGCGAGCTGTATATCTACGAAAATAGCTGTCCGCACCGGAGCATCCCTCTGGAATGGCAGCCGGATCAGTTCCTCGACTACGAAAAAACCTTTATCCAGTGCGCCACCCACGGTGCGCTGTTCAAGATCGAGAGTGGCCAGTGCATCTCCGGCCCCTGTGTCGATGACCACCTGACCGCCGTGCCCTTTAAACTGGATGGCGATCAGGTGCTGATCTGATCAGAAAACGACAGGTAATTTTTTACAGATTCTGACCTGACCCGGATCAATCTCGGCCGCATAAGCCAGCACCTCAACCCCGGCTTCAGCCGCCTGCCGCAGCAAACGCCCGTATTCCGGATCGATCTGATCCGCTGGCCGTACCTGCTGAATACCGGTGTGAGGCACACAGAACAGCATCACCGCCCGATCGCCCTGCGCCACCATCGTCATTAGCTCCTGCAGGTGCTTGGCACCCCGCTGTGTTACCGCGTCCGGGAAGCTGCCCCAGTTTCCCTCTTCCAGCAGCGTTACGTTTTTGATTTCAACCCAGACACAGGGTCGGTCATCCGATTCGAGCAGCAGGTCGATGCGGCTGTTTTCACCGTAACGCACCTCCTGACGGATACTCTGATAGCCTGCCAGTTCACTGATTACTCCCGCCTCAATGGCTTCGCGCATCAGTTTGTTAGCGCGCCCGGTGTTGATACAGGCCAGATAACGCTGTTCTACCTCCACCAGCTCCCAGCCCAGTGGATACTTGCGCTTCGGATTACCACTGTCCTGCAACCAGACCCGGCTTCCCGGATCGGCGCAGTTTTTCATCGAACCGGTGTTCGGGCAGTGCACCGTCACTTCGCGGCCATCTGCCAGTTCGACATCGGCCAGAAAGCGCTTATAACGCTTGATCAGACGCCCTTCGATCAGGTTATCCAGATGCATCAGCCACTGATCCTTTGCTGCAGCCGATCCAGCATCAGTTGAATCCGGTCCAGCCCCGTGGTGTAAGAGAAGCGGATAAACTCATTACAGCGATGACGGCCAAAATCCAGACCCGGTGTCGTGGCAATATGATTTTCTTCCAGCAGGGACCAGCAGAAATCGTAACTGTTATCGGTCAGATGAGAAGCGCCGGCATAAACATAAAAAGCCCCCTCAGGCGTAACCGGCAGATCGAACCCCAGTTCACGCAGGCCGCTGACCAGCAGATCCCGACGCAAACGGAACTCCGCTTTGCGCTGTTCCAGAATGTCCAGCGTTTCCGGCCGGAACGCAGCCAGCGCAGCATACTGGGATACCGTATGGGGTGAGATCATCAGATTCTGCGCCAGCTTTTCCAGCTCAGGCGCCGCTTCGGCGGGCGCCACCAGCCAGCCCAGACGCCAGCCGGTCATACCGAAGTATTTGGAGAAGCTGTTGATCACAAACGCATCCGGATCGACCTCCAGCACGGAAGGCGCATCACAGCCATAGGTTAAACCGTGGTACAGCTCATCTACCACCAGAGAACCACCCAGCGCGCGTACCTGATCGGCCATCGCCTGCATCTCCTGCCGGTGTACTACAGCGCCGGTAGGATTGGCCGGAGATGCCAGTAACACACCGGCAGTATTTTTCTGCCAGTGTTGTTTTATCAATTCAGCATTAAGCTGAAAGTTCTGCTCGGCGTCTACCGCCACCAGTTGCGCCTGGGCTTCGAGAAAGCGCAGAAATTGTCGGTTACAGGGATAACCGGGGTCCGCCATCATAAACGACTGGCCCGCTTCGGCCAGCAGAGAAAACACCATCAGCAGTGCACTGGAGGCACCGGTGGTGACAATAATCCGTTCCGGGCAGATATCCAGCCCGTATTTATCCTGATACCACTGGCTGATCGCCTGACGCAGCTCGGGGATCCCTGCCGCCGGTGTGTACTGAGTCAGCCCCTGATCGATTGCCGCTTTGGCGGCAGCAGCAATCGGTGGCGCCGTGGCAAAATCCGGTTCACCGGCTTCCATATGAACCACATCATAGCCTTCAGCATCCAGTTGTTTGGCCCGCTTCAGCAGATCCATCACTTTAAAGCTTTCGATTTCGGCGACACGTTTACTGGGATGAAATGCCATCTCTGTTCCTGATTCTGTGCAAAATCGCAGTATACCCCAGACCACAATGGAACCTGCGAATAAATCTGACAGAGGCCTTAATTTACAAGCGAGAAGAACTGAGCTAGACCTAATGGGATAGCCGGTTGATGCCTGTTGGACGAATTTAGGGCTAGCGTAACGCTTAGGCATCTGGTAATTTTCCTGCCTTTCATGCTAATTGATGCGTCGTTGCGCATTACAAACACAGGCAAGTGAAGCCATCCTCTGGTGGCTTACGAAAGAGAGTGAGGCAGCGCTTATGCCAAACAAGAGCGAATCTTTCACACATTTTGAGCCTTACCCGATCGTTGAGGGTGAGGAATACATGAATGAGAAGCAGAAGGATCATTTCCGCGCCATTCTTGGTGCTTGGAAGCAGGAACTGATGGAAGAGGTTGACAGTACAATCCATCACCTGCGAGAAGAGCCTTCTAACTTCGCTGATCCCAGCGACCGTGCCAGCCAGGAAGAGGAGTTCAGCCTTGAACTCCGGACTCGTGACCGGGAACGTAAGCTGATCAAAAAGATCAACGAATCTATGGAACTGATCGACGAAGACGAATACGGCTACTGCGATGCCTGCGGCATCGAAATCGGTATCCGCCGCCTCGAAGCCCGTCCGACCGCGTCCCTTTGCATCGACTGCAAAACGCTGGCCGAGATTAAAGAAAAACAGCTTGGCGGCTGACCGAAGATAGAGCCGGCCTCCGGGCTGGCTCACGCCGGATCTCCTGACGCGTGTCCTATATCGGTCGATTTGCTCCATCCCCAACCGGACCATTACATTTTGGTTCACTGCTTGCTGCACTCGCCAGTTTCCTCGACGCCCGGGCCAATCAGGGTCAGTGGCTGTTGCGTATCGAAGACCTTGATCCACCACGGGAACAACCCGGTGTAAAAGAGGAATTCCCCGAAATCCTCGAAGCCTTTGGTCTGTACTGGGATGACGAACTGAGCCTGCAGAGCGAACGTCTGGATCTTTACCAGAACGTACTCGATCAGCTTCAGCAGCAACATCATGCCTATCCTTGCAGTTGCTCCCGCAAACAGATCATGGAGCGCTGTGAAAATATGGTTTATGACCGGCACTGCCTCTACCATCCGCCGGCCGCAGATCAAAACTGTGCAATCCGGATCAAAGCTGAGGACAGCCTGATCAGCTTCCGTGACATCATTCAGGGACCTCATGCTTACAACCTGAAGCAAAGCGGCGACTTTGTTGCATACCGCCGCGATGGCCTGTTCGCTTATCAGTTGGCGGTTGTCGTAGATGACTACCTGCAGGGAATCACCCATGTTGTCCGTGGCTCTGACCTGCTCGATGAAACCGCCCGGCAGATCCATCTGCAACAACTGCTTGGTTACCCGACCCCGGCTTATGCCCATATTCCTGTTGCCACCAATAGCGAAGGCCAGAAACTGAGCAAGCAGACCTATGCACCGGCTCTGGACACCACAGAGCCGGTCAAGCTGTTGTATCAGGCACTGCAGTTTCTCGATCAGCAACCACCGGCCGGGCTGCTTCACGCCAGCCGCGATGAACTGCTGCAATGGGCGATTGCACACTGGAATCTGCGCCAGATCCGGAACACACCCGGCAAACCGCTCAGCGAAGGGTAAAGCGATGTATTTTCACCGCGTACTTCTGCTGCTTATTCCGGCCCTGTATATGGTATTACCGCTGATCATCGATAGCTGGCAAGCCCTGCGTGGCCCCTGGTATCTGCCCTATTTCGCCTGGGCCATGGTCATACTGATCGCTTTTTTAGTGGAGAAAAGACGCCACGATGTTTAGCCTGCCCTCCCTGATTCTGATTGGTGTGGCCTATCTGCTGTTCCTGTTCGGAACCGCTTACATGACCGAACGCGGCATGCTGCCCAACAAGCTGGTCCGCCACCCGCTGACACATGTGCTTTCCATCGGCGTATATGCCAGCGTCTGGACCTTCTACGGCTCTTTCGGCGTTGCTCAGGAATCCGGCTTTAACTACCTGGCTTCGTACTTTGGCGCGGTGCTGACCTTTATCCTCGGACCGGCCCTGCTGATCCCCATTCTCAGGATCACCCGCACCTATCAGCTCAGCTCTCTGCCGGATCTGCTGGCCTTTCGCTTTCGTAGCGGCATGATAGGCAGCTACACCACTCTGCTGATGGTGTTTGCCACCCTGCCGATGCTGTCGATTCAGATTCAGGCGGTCACCGATGCGCTCTATCTGCTGAATGACCAGTTCAGCGCTGACCAGATCGGTCTTGGTTTCTGTTTCGTCATCGCCCTGTTTTCGATCCTGTTCGGTGCCCGCCACGCCTCCCTGCGTACCAGCCATAACGGCCTGATGGTGGCCATGGCCGTAGAGTCCCTGATCAAGCTGATTGCGTTACTGGTGATCGCAGGCTTTGCCCTGTTTTCGGTATTGGGAGGTGTCGAAGGCACCCAGCAGTTCCTGCTCAGCCACCCTGACGCACTGACTCAACTGGAAAAGCCATTCAACGCCGATGCCTGGCGCACGATGCTGTTGGCATTTTTTACCGCCGCTATCGTCATGCCGCATATGTTCCATATGCTGTTCACCGAAAACGCTTCCGATGAAACCCTGTATAAGGCCACCTGGGCCATGCCGCTGTTTCTGTTACTGATGGCGATCGCAGTACCTCCCATTTTATGGGCCGGTGAGGCACTGGGAGTCGGTGGTGAGGATCAATTCATCGTCCTTAATCTGGGGATTCTGCTGAACTCAACCTGGCTTGCGGTGCTGGCCTTTATCGGTGGCCTTTCCGCCGCCAGCGGAATCATGATAGTCGCCACCGTGGCCATGGCTTCAATGCTGCAGAACCATATTATTCTGCCACTGATTCCAAAACCGAAAACACCCCGTTTCTATGCCTGGCTGCTCTGGCTCCGCCGCAGCCTGATTATGACCATGCTGCTGGCCAGCTACCTGTTTTATCGCCAGATCGGTAATCATCATGATCTGCAGCTCATGGGCATTGTCGCCGTCGTTGCAGCCCTGCAGTTCCTCCCCGGCCTGCTGGTGACCTTGTTCTGGCCACGTGCCAACCGCTGGGGGCTGTTATTGGGGCTCACCACCGGTACGGGCATCTGGCTCTACCATATGGTGCTGCCACTGTTTGTGAATGAACCGCAACTGGCCCCCTTCAACCTGAACGGCAGTAACTGGGATCAGATCGCTATTCTCTCTCTGCTGTTCAACACGCTGCTGCTGACCGTGGTTTCTCTGGTCAGCGGTCAGTCGGAGGAGGAGAAAAGCGCCGCGCAAGCCTGCCTGATCAACGCGCTGGAAAAACCCCGTGCGAGCAACCTGCGCGCCTCACGACCAAAAGATTTTGTCGATATGCTCTCCGGGCGCCTCGGTCGTAAAGCGGCCGAACGGGAGGTGCAGAAAGCACTGGAGGACGGCAACCTGCCCCCGGATGCCAGCCGCCCTGTGGACCTGCTGCGACTGCGAATCCTGCTGGAACAGAACCTCTCCGGCCTGCTTGGACCGGTAGAAGCGGCTGCGCTGCTGGAACCGCTGGACCGGCCATCCGACCCTCTGGCTTTCAAAGCCGGAAATGTCCACCTGATCGAAAACCAGTTGGAGAACTATCAGTTACAGCTTACCGGTCTGGCCGCAGAGCTGGATGAGATGCGCCGCTATCACCGCCTGACTCTGCAGAAACTGCCGGTTGGCGTCTGCACGCTGGATACGGAATATCAGGTTCTGTTCTGGAATACCGAGATGGCCCGCCTGACCGGTATCAGTGCCGATCAGATCATCGGTTCGAAACTGGATACCAGCAGTAACATCTGGAGCCAGACGCTGAACGAGTTTGCCCATGCACCGATGGATCATCAGTTGGGTCAGCAACTGGAGATAGATCATCAGACCCACTGGTTCAGTCTGCACAAATCGATCCTCAAGGAGCGGCGCGATATCGGCATGGTCATCCTGCTGGAGGACGAAACCGAAACCAAATCCATGCAGGATAAACTGGCACACAGTGAACGTCTGGCTTCGATCGGCCGGTTTGCTGCCGGGGTTGCCCATGAGATTGGCAACCCGGTGACCGGGATCGCCTGTCTGGCGCAAAACCTGAAGCTTGAAACTGACAACCACTATATCCTTGAAACCGGCGACCAGATTGTCGACCAGACCAAGCGGATCAGCCGGATTGTGCAGTCACTGGTGCGATTCGCCCACGCGGGTAAAGCCGAGGCTAACCGCGAACATCTGCCGGTTTCCCTCTCCCATTGTGCAGAAGAAGCGATCCATCTGCTGACGCTGGACAGTCATGGCAAACGCCTTAACTATATCGATCAGATCCCCGGCGATGTACGAGTCAGTGGCGATCCGCAGCAATTACTGCAGGTGTTCGTCAATCTGCTGCAGAACGCGGGGGATGCCAGTGACGAAGGCGGCCGGATCTGGCTGACCCTGACCCAGCAGGAAGAAACCCTGCAACTGCAGATTACCGACGAAGGCTGCGGCATCAGCGCAGACAGCAGGGACCGCCTGTTCGAACCCTTTTTCACCACCAAAGATCCGGGTCAGGGCACAGGACTGGGGCTATCATTGGTCTACAATATTATCGAGGAACATTATGGTAGTATTGAGATTCTGAGCCCGGCCAACAACAAACAGAATAAAGGCACTCAAGTGGTGATAACGCTCCCGCGACTGAAATGGACGGAAGATCCTGACAGCCTGGGATAGTGGATAAAGGTAGAGCCTATGAGCCGAATTCTGATTGTAGAAGATGAAACAATTATCCGGTCTGCCCTGCGCAGGCTGCTGGAAAAAAACCATTTTCAGGTCGATGATGCCGCGTCTGTCGACGAAGCAAGCGACCGCTTCAACCTGCTTGACTTCAATCTGATCATCAGCGATCTGCGCCTGCCCGGCGCCCCCGGAACGGATCTGATCAGTCTGGCCAAAAACGTGCCGGTACTGATCATGACCAGCTATGCCAGCCTGCGCTCCGCCGTTGATGCCATGAAGCTGGGCGCCGTCGACTATATTGCCAAGCCGTTTGACCATGATGAGATGATCGCTTCGGTACAGAAGATCCTTTCCAGCACGACCCCGGAAACCACAGAGACCACCCGCAGCACCCCGGAAAATACCATGGCAGGGCAGATTTTCGGTTCCTGTCCGGCCATGAAGGAACTGTTCAGGCGAATCAGCAAAGTGGCCCGGACTCCGGCCACCGTTCTGATTCAGGGTGAATCCGGAACCGGTAAAGAACTCGCCGCCCGCGCAATCCATGAACAGAGTGATCGTGCAGGCACCCCGATGATTTCGGTGAACTGTGCAGCGATCCCGGAAAGTCTGATCGAATCCGAGCTGTTTGGCCACGAAAAAGGCGCCTTTACCGGCGCGACAGCCGGACGCAGCGGTCTGCTGGAAGCCGCCGATGGCGGCACCCTGTTCCTCGACGAGATCGGCGAACTGCCACTGGAAGCTCAGGCCCGGCTGCTGCGATTTTTGCAGGAGGGTGAGATCCGTCGGGTGGGCTCGGTACAATCGAAGAAGGTCGATGTACGTCTGATTGCAGCAACCCACCGCAATCTGAAAGAACTGGCTAAACAACAGGCGTTCCGTGAAGACCTGTACTACCGGTTATACGTTATGGAACTGCGCATCCCTCCTCTGCGTGAACGGGGGAATGACATTCTTGAGATCGCTGACCGTATGCTCAGCAAGGTCAGCCAGAAAATGCAGACCGGCCCGCTGACTTTCACCCAGCACGCCCGGCAGATCATGCTTGGCTATCACTGGCCGGGTAACGTCCGCGAACTGGAAAACGCGATAGAACGCGCGGTGATTCTGGCCGATGGTGATCAGATCAGTACCGACCTGCTGGGTCTGGATCTGCCTAAACCAAGCCTCAATGAACTGGAAGATCAGTTTGCCGCCAGAAGCCGCGATTCAGTAGCCGTGCCCATGCAGGAAAAAGAGGAGCAGGCCAATCTCTCACTGGATGATTATTTCCAGCGTTTCGTACTGGAGAATCAGGATCAGCTCAGTGAAACCGAACTGGCGAAAAAGCTCGGGGTCAGCCGTAAATGCCTTTGGGAGCGCCGTCAGAAGCTGGGCATTCCGCGAAAACCCCGAAAGCAGGCCTGAGGTAACAACCGGTAACAAAGGCCGGTAACGTTTCGGGTGTTACCTTAGTACCCAACAAGTAGTACTTAAGCGTAACACTGAGTAACAAAACCTACACCTTAGTAGGTATATAAAAACAACATAAACCATAACTGCATGTTTTGTAAGGAGTTTTAAAAACTGGCACAACGCATGCAATCTATTAACGCGAAAACAAAAAGAAGCACGCTTCGAAACCTGGACCGTCAATAAAAATAAAAACTGGGAAAGAGTTGAGAAGTACCCGCCTCGAATAAAAATAACAATGAGGCTTAGAAAGGCTGATCGTAGCGATGCCGTAACGATCAATAAGCTCTTAGAACAAAAACAACAAACTAAGAAAAGTGTTGTTGCCTGAGATGCGATCAGCTTCCCCCTCCCTCTCAATCTTTCGCTATAAGCTTATACTCCCAATCGACACCCCAACAGTGGTATCATTGCGCACCCGAGTGTATCTGGGACGCTGATCTGCCAGTTGGTCACTACTAACTCAGTCGATACGGTCCCCCTAGATCAGGTCATTAAACTGTTGAGTAGGCACTACCTTGCTTAAAACCATTAGCAAAGCGCTGAGCAAAGTCTTTGGCGGTAACGAAAGCACAGCAGACACGGCAACTACCGCCCACGTCACCGAGATTAACAAACAGGTCATTCCGGAACAGGAACACAATATTCCACGCCGTTACCTGGATGATAACGCCCTCAAGGTTGCTTACCGGCTGCAGGACGCTGGCTATGAAGGCTACCTGGTAGGCGGCTGCATCCGTGACCTGCTCCTGAAGAAAAAACCCAAAGATTTTGATGTGGCGACCGATGCCCATCCGGAAGAGGCCGCAGAGCTGTTTCGCCGCTCCCGTCTGATTGGCCGCCGCTTCAAGCTGGTTCACGTCCGTTTCGGGCGCGACCTGATCGAAGTCGCCACCTTCCGCGCCAACCACGACAGCCAGGCTGAAGACAGTGAAGGCGAAGATGGCAAGCAGTGTGACAGCGGCATGATCCTGCGCGATAACGTTTACGGCACCATTGAAGATGACGCCCTGCGCCGCGATTTCACTGTAAACGCCCTCTACTACTGCCCGAAAGATCATGCCGTCTACGATTTTGCTAACGGCTATTCCGATCTGCAACAGGGTATTCTGCGCATGATCGGCGACCCGGAAGCGCGCTATAAAGAGGACCCGGTACGCATGCTGCGGGCCGCGCGTTTTGCCGCCAAACTGGATTTTCATATCGAACCTAACTCCGAAGCACCGATCAGGCCACTGGCGCCGATGCTGAAACGGATCGCACCTGCGCGCCTGTTTGATGAAGCGCTGAAACTGCTTCAGTCCGGCCATGCGATCAACTCCTACCAGCAACTTCAGCGTCTGGAACTGTTCGAGCCCCTGTTCCCACAGGTTCAGCGCCTGCTTGAATCAGATAACCTGGACGTGCCACTGGAGCCACTGATCGAGAACGCCCTGCGCAATACAGACCGCCGACTGGCTCAGCGCAAGAGCGTAACACCGGCGTTTCTGTTTGCCGCTATCCTCTGGTACCCAACCCAGATCCGGATGCAGCAACTGATCAAAGAGAATAAAATGCCTCCCCTGCCGGCGCTGCATGAAGCCGCCAATCAGATACTCGCTGAGCAGGTGCGTTCTACCGCTATTCCACGCCGTTTCTCCACTCCAATCCGCGAGATATGGGAGCTGCAGCTACGCCTGCCAAGACGTCAGGGTAACCGCGCGCATCGCCTGATGGAGCACCCTCGTTTCCGTGCCGCCTACGATCTGCTGCTGTTACGTGAAACCAGCGGAGAAGAGCTGGGAGGTTTGAGCCAGTGGTGGACCGACTTCCAGAACGCCAACGAGAGCAACAAAGAACAGATGCTGCAGGGCACCGGCAAAAGCGAGAAGCCACGTCGCCCGCGCAGACGCCGTAGCAACCGGACCCGCCAAGAGCCCTCGGTATGAGCACCCCGGTTCGTTGTTTTATCGGTCTGGGCAGTAATCTGGAAAACCCGATCGAACAGGTCAGCTCCGCTATCGAGGAGCTGGCTGCATTGCCGGAAACCCAGTTACTTAACGCCTCATCGCTGTATCGCTCTGCTCCCGTAGGCCCTCAGGACCAGCCCGATTTCATCAATGCGGTAGCCGAGCTGGAAACTCAGCTTGAAGCACACGCACTGCTTGACCAGCTTCAGGCTCTGGAACAAAAACATCAGCGAATCCGCGAGCGTCACTGGGGTCCGCGGACTCTGGATCTCGACCTGCTACTCTATGGCGAGCAGCATATCGACACCGAACGACTCCGGGTTCCACACCCGTTTATGCGGGAACGAAGCTTCGTTCTCCACCCTCTGGCAGAGATCTGTCCCGATCTGCGCCTACCTGATGGCGAACCCCTCGCCAGCCTGATAATGGAAAACCCTATGGGCAGTCTGGCAAAGATATAGGTATAATCCCGCCAACGCGTAACCACAGGAAGCTAATTCCATGAGCAATATTACTCTGCACACGTTGTCCAGCATGAAGGAAAACGGCGAAAAATTCGCAGTCTTAACAGCCTACGACGCCTGTTTCTCCCACCTGGTCAGTTCCGCTGGCACAGAAGTGATTCTGGTAGGTGACTCATTGGGCATGGTGCTTCAGGGCAACGACAGTACACTACCCGTGAGCGTCGAGGAGATGGCCTACCACACCCAGGCCGTTGCCAAAGGTAACCAGGGCAGCCTGATCATGGCTGACCTGCCCTTTATGAGCTACGCAACCCCTGAACAGGCGATGGACAGCGCTGCGGTACTGATGCAGGCCGGCGCGAACATGGTCAAGCTTGAAGGCGGTGCCTGGCTGGCTGAAAGCATCAGCCTGCTGGCGGAGCGTGGGGTTCCGGTTTGCGCCCATCTGGGCCTGACGCCTCAGACCGTCAACAAACTGGGTGGCTACCGGGTTCAGGGCCGCGATCAGGAAACGGCACAGCAGATGATCAACGACGCAATCCTGCTGCAGGATGCAGGAGCCAGCATTATTCTGCTGGAATGCGTCCCGGCGATCCTCGCTAAAGAGATCACGCTGGCACTGAGCGTTCCGGTCATTGGCATTGGTGCCGGTGCAGATACCGATGCTCAGGTACTGGTACTGCACGACATGCTGGGCATCACTCCGGGTCGCCGACCAAAATTCGTCAAAGACTTTATGGCCGACGCCAGCAGCATTGAAGAAGCCGTGAAAAATTACGTGCTTGAGGTTAAAGACGGAACATTTCCGTCAGCAGAACACGGATTCGCCTGATTATGATGACTATCCACACCATTGCCGAACTGCGTTCTGCGCTGCGTGAAGCACGTATGGCAGGTAAGCGCATCGGCTTTGTCCCGACCATGGGCAACCTCCACGAAGGTCACATGCAACTGATCGATCTGGCCAATAGCAAGAGCGATATCGTTGTATCCTCCATCTTCGTCAACCCACTGCAGTTTGGTCTGAATGAAGATCTCGACAGCTATCCACGCACCCTGCGCGAAGATCAAGAAAAGCTCAGTGCCCGTGGCTGTGACATTCTGTTCGCACCAACCAACGATGAGGTCTACCCGCACGGTCAGGACGCACAGACTCAGGTAGAAGTTCCCCTGATCTCTGATCTCTATTGCGGTGCCAGCCGTCCGGGACATTTCCGCGGCGTGGCCACGGTAGTGACCAAACTGTTCGGCATGGTACAACCGGATCTGGCGGTATTTGGTGAGAAAGACTTCCAGCAGTTGATGGTGATTCGGCGCATGACTGAAGACCTGAGTCTGCCGGTAGAGATTATCGGCGCCCCGATTGCCCGTAATGAACAGGGCCTGGCCCTGAGTTCGCGTAATGGCTACCTCTCTGCAGAGGAGCTGGCAACGGCGGTTCATCTCAATGCCAGCCTGCGCCATGTGGCCGCGCGGCTTCAGGAGGGCGAACGGGATTTCAGCGCACTTCAGGAACAGGCACAGCAGACGCTCGAAGAGGTCGGCTTTAAGCGTGACTATTACGTCATCTGCCGCCGTGATGATCTGCAGCCGGCCAGCGCAGAGGATAAACAACTGGTCATTCTGGCCGCCGCCCGCCTTGGCCCTGCTCGCCTGATCGATAATATTCAGATCGATCTGTGACCGTTTCCGGGCAGAGCCCCTGCCCGGAACTTTATGATATATAAAACTTTTCCTGCCCTTCAGCCTTGTTCTTTTTGCGGTGCAATAATACCCCCTTCCAACATAAGTCTTATACACCCCAGTACTTTAGCGCCTTGACAAGCGGGCGTCCGCTCCCGCAGACTGCTATGACGATGAGTTCTTGCACTGCAATATAATAATAAAGAGTTGTATGAGTGCTCAGAAAAACGGACTTTAGTCGGCCGTACAATAAGGAAGAAGCTGACGGCCGCTGCATTAACGCCGCTTTTCACCTGAAATATCCGGGTCATCTCCATGGCCTATGATCATCATCGTGAACGAACATTGTACTAGCTAAGCTAAGAGGCATTTCGAATGCGTGACGTTGTTATTGTTGCTGCCGGTCGCACCGCGGTAGGCACATTTGGTGGTTCCCTTTCTAAAATTACAGCATCTGATCTGGGTGCTACGGTTATCAAAGGTCTGCTCGAAAAGATCGATCTGGACCCTTCCAAAGTAGATGAAGTTATTCTTGGTCAGGTACTGACCGCTGGCTGTGGCCAGAACCCGGCCCGTCAGGCTACCCTGAATGGCGGCCTGCCAATTGAAGTTCCTGCCATCACCATCAACAAAGTGTGTGGTTCCGGCCTGAAAGCCGTACAGATGGCAACTCAGGCGATCCGCTGCGGTGACGCAGATATCATCATCGCCGGTGGTCAGGAGAACATGAGCATGTCTCCGCACGTGGTACCTAACTCCCGTAACGGCGCACGCATGGGCGACTGGAAGATGGTCGACTCTATGATCAAAGATGGCCTGTGGGATGCGTTCAACGACTACCACATGGGTATCACCACGGAAAACATCGTCGAAAAATACGGTTTCACCCGTGAAGAGCAGGATGCATTTGCTGCCGCCTCTCAGAACAAAGCAGAAGCCGCCGTGACTTCCGGCCGTTTCAAAGATGAAATCATCCCGGTGTCTATCCCGCAGCGTAAAGGTGATCCGATTGTATTCGACACCGACGAACAGCCACGCTTCGGTTGCACTGCTGAAGCACTGGGTAAACTGCGTCCTGCATTCAAAAAAGATGGCACCGTAACCGCAGGTAACTCTTCCACCATCAACGATGGTGCGGCTGCAGTGATCGTCTGCTCCGCTGAGAAAGCTGCTGAACTGGGTCTGCCGGTTCTGGCTAAAATCAAAGCCTACGGCAATGCGGGTATTGATCCGTCCATCATGGGTACAGGCCCGATCTGCGCCACTCAGAAAGCACTGGAAAAAGCGGGCTGGAGTGTAGACGATCTGGAACTGGTTGAAGCGAACGAAGCGTTTGCTGCTCAGGCGATGTCCGTGAACAAAGATCTGGGCTGGAATACTGAGATTGTTAACGTCAACGGCGGTGCGATCGCACTGGGTCACCCGATCGGTGCATCCGGCTGCCGCGTATTTGTCAGCCTGATCCACGAAATGATCAAGCGCGACGCCAAGAAAGGCCTGGCTACCCTGTGTATCGGTGGTGGTATGGGTACCGCACTGGCAATCGAACGAGACTAAACTAGACTTAAGTCTAGTTACACCGTCCTACCTATTTAAACCGCAGCTCCGCTGCGGTTTTTTTCTGCCTGTTGCAGGCAGTGCTGAGGCTGAATCAGGCTTCCGCAATCGCGCCTTTACCCACCCCTTCATACGCCCGCACCAGTACGCGGTCCTGTGGATAAGCTTTTTTGATCTGAGCCGCCAGATGAGCCGCAATCAGTTCAACCGTGCTGTCCGTATCAATCAGGTAGCAGACTGACGCAGGCAGGCTGATATCAAAACGTCCCTGAGGGGCCTCATAGGCGTAATCATGGCGCTGCTCACTCTGTGCGCTCAGGTGGTCTTCGGAGCCGATGTAGATATCACGGAAACGCTCCGCCCATTCAGCCTCAAGTGACTCTTCACGCTGATCGTTAAGATAGATCTCGATCCGTGAACGGTGGCCGTGGGCGATTCGCTGACAGTTACCATCATGCTTCTGCAGGCCATGGCTGTAATGGTAGAAAGCACCGTCGATTTTCTCCGGCACAAAACCGATCTTCAGACCTTTCACCTCGCCCGGAAAAAGTTCCAGCAGCTTGTCACGACACCAGTCAGCCAGTGTCTGCTCGTTGATCTCCGGCATCCCCACCAGACAGATCGCCTGCTCCGGTGAGCGACAGAAGAAACGCTCGCCATCGGCGTAGAGCCACTCCACCTCGGTGTAACCATCCGCAATGCGATGACTGAGTCGTGGCATACCGGTTGGAACCACCAGCGCATGGTCAACCCAGCGGTCGAACCAGTTTTTCACCTCTTTCTTCACAATCCCAAAATCGCAGATCATCCCCTGCTCATTCAAACTGCCATCCAGCTCGAGCTGAACCAGCCAGGACTCGCCCAGCAAACCACGCTGTGGGTGCAGGTAGGAAAAATCAACATTGGTCAGGTTATCTACGAAAAGTTTCACAAAGAGGCTCCAAATTTGAAGGCGCTATAGTAACCGAAAAGCGATAATGAAAAAACGCCGCACGCTATAGGGTCTCTGCCGCTTCCGGTATAATACCTGCTCATTCCAGACGATACTGATAAGGTCCAATGCGCCTAGATAAATACCTAGCACAATCCACCGGCTTTTCCCGCAAAGAGGTCCGTCGTTTTATGAAAGCGGGAGATGTGGTGGTCAACGATCAGGAGGTCTCCGACCCGTCTCTGCATATTGACGAGGAGGATGAGGTCTACCTGAGTGGTTTTCCGGTAGAAGCACCCGGCGACAAGTACCTGATGCTGCACAAGCCTCTCGGTTGCGTCTGTTCCAATGACGATGGCACTCATCCTACGGTACTCAGCCTGATCGATCTGCCCCGCGCAGAGGAGCTGGCGATCTGCGGCCGGCTGGATGTCGACACCACCGGACTGGTTCTGATTACCAGTGATGGCAAATGGGCGCACAAGATCACTTCGCCAAAACATAAAACCGGTAAGCGTTATCTGGTGACGACCGCTGACCCTATCCCTGCAGATGCGGTGGATAAGTTTGCCCGGGGACTGATGCTGAACAATGAAAAAGTACGCACCAAGCCTGCAGAATTAACCATTACCGGCGACTATGAAGCAGAGGTCATTCTGACCGAAGGCCGCTACCATCAGGTAAAACGTATGTTTGCTGCAATCGGCAACCGTGTAGAAGCCCTGCACCGGGCCAGCATTGGCAACATTGAACTGGATGAAACCCTGGAACCCGGCGAGTTCCGCTTCCTGACCGACGAAGAGATCAACAGCATCTGATGAGCGATACAGCATTCAATCAACTGGCTCCCCTGATCCGTCAGGCCAGTGGAAAAACCCTGTGGCTGGCCGATGAGAACCTGCTTAGCGCACGCCTCAGCCCTAACCCGGCGGTTACCGTCATCACCAACCGCATCGATCTGTATCAGCAGTTGCAGCAACAGGGCTGGCAGGCACAGTTCTCCGATTATGATCTCAGCGAGATTCCCGATCAGTCATTCGATACTGTGATCTACCGGGTCTCAAAGGAGAAACCGGTGGTCCACCATCTGATCAACGAGGCGTTTCGCTGCCTGAAGCCAGAAGGTCAGATGTTCCTTTCCGGCGATAAGAGCGAAGGGATCAAATCTTACTTCAGCAAGGCCCGTAAACTATTTGGCGGTGGCGAAAGCAGCAAAGCAGAGAAAGACACCTGGCTGGTCAGCCTGGCAAAATACAACACCGGTTCTGATGATTTTCTCGACAGCAAAGCTTATCCACAGCTTCGGGTCTGCTGTCAGGACGAACAGTTCGAATATTGGAGCAAACCGGGTGTCTTTGGCTGGGACAAAGTCGACAAAGGCAGCGCCTACCTGATCGAACATCTGGACAACTTCCTGATGACCCTGCCGGAACCGCCCAGGAACGCCCTTGATCTGGGTTGCGGCTATGGCTATCTCTCCCTGAACATCAGCTCACTGGGGATTCCGGTTACCGCCACCGATAACAATGCCGCCGCGCTGCTGGCCTGTGAGCGTAACTTTGAGCGTTATCCGCTACAGGGTAAAGTGGTTCCTGCCAGTTGTGCCGAAGGGATCAGCGAGAAGTTTGACCTGATACTCTGCAACCCGCCGTTTCATGCCGGGTTTTCGGTAGATGGCGATCTGACTGACCGCTTTCTGAAGGCCGCCCACGACCGCCTGAGCAGCCGCGGTGTCGCCTGTTTTGTAACCAATCTGCACATCCCGCTTGAACGTAAAGCCGCGGCCTGTTTTCATCAGGCCGAGTGCATTGCCGCCAATGGCAATTTCAAACTGGTGCGCCTCACTCACAAAACCTGAGCTGTAATGCTCAGGCTGGCCGTCTGCGGTTGGTAAGGTAGACCCCGCAGACCGCCACCAGCATTCCCAGAACAGCACTGCCGTTCAGCGTCTCGCCAAACAGGAACCACGCCTCCAGCGCCGTCAGCACCGGTACCAGATAAAAATAACTGGCCACCTTGCTGGCTTCACCTTCGCGAATCATCACTAACAGCAGCAAAACAGCCACCAGCGACAGCGCAATCACCATCCAGGCCAGCGCAGCCGCCAGCGTCCAGTTCCACTGCACAACCCCGGAGTCAAATTGCCAGGCGAGCAACGCCATAGTCACAGCGGTGGCCAGATACTGAAAAAAGATTCCCACCACCAGATCGACTCCCGTGCCAAAGCGTTTCTGGTAAAGCGTACCAATGGAGATGGCCAGCAGTGCGATCATACAGGCCGCCCAGGCATCATAGCCTGCAACAGTGCTTCCGGTCTGGCCATTCTGACTGACAACCAATACCACACCTGCCAGCCCTAACAGTAAGCCCAGCCACTGACTCCGGCGCAGGGCTTCACTCAGCCAGAGCCAGCCGATCAGCGCCGTCAGAAGTGGCTGCAGCCCCATAATCAGAGAGGTAACGCCCGCCGGCATCGACCAGTCAATGGCAGCGAATACACCACCCAGGTAACAGGCATGAACCAGAAACCCAACCACCATCTGATGACCCGCCTGCGCAGGCGTACACCACTTGGGCTTACGCCACCATAGCAGAACCGACAGCAGCAACAGGGTTAACAACACGCGCAATAAGAGCACACTGAATGGGTCCATATAGGGCACCGCATACTTAGCACCAATAAAACCGGTGCTCCAGATACCCACAAATGCCCAGGGAACCAGCGCTAACCACTGCTGCTTGTTCATTATCATCGCAATCACTCCATGACGGGGGCTACACTCTAAACCGAAGCGGCCATAGTGGAAAGGTACAGACCCGCGCCGGTTTTCAGACACAGAACCCGGCAACAATCACAAAAGCACAATCAGGCAAAGCCACGTCAGCACCTGACAGGGACACAATATGATCCGCCGCCACAGATCATCCGCAGCCTGTATCAGATAGCCTGTCAGAAATCACTCAACCGGCGCAAAGCCCCATGAGCCGCCACTTTGGGCCGGTCATACTCAGGCTTCTCACGCACTTATCCACAGAATAGCTGGATAACTTAATAAGCCTTTTAAATCACACCAACCCGTTTACTGACAGGACGTTATGCTGAAATGGATTTATTCACCGGCCGTGATAAGTGAATTTACTGCAAGTCTGTTTAAAAATAGTGTGCAATCATCTGATTTATAGCTTTTTTTCAGAAGTAGACCATACTAAACGGATGGACAAACAGGGTTATTAGCGAATGGGATGTTTGAGCTTACGGGAAACCGATGACCATCTCTCCGTTGAGGCGGTACTGGAACAACCGGAAGAAGGGGATGTTGTCGATACCAGCACCATACAGGAGTTGCTGGCGTTCTCCGGTTATGCTGCCTATAAGCCGGAGGATGATGCCATCCACGAACTGCTCGATAGCCTGGGACAGGATGAAGAGCACCCGCCGCAATTCCCCATCACCCTGACCATCGCACGCAAACTTGATGCCCAGCTCTCGCTCACACTCAGCCCCGACAAACTGTTTGCTACCGCCAGAATACAGGCTGCCTATGGTGGCCAGTGCATCAATGCCAAACAGATTAAACAGGCCCTGACGGATGCTCATATCTGTAAAGGCATTCGGGCTCAGGAGATCGGCGCCCTGCTGAAAGCAGCACAACATGCCAAACCGGGAAAAGTTCTGGAAAAAGTTATCGCCTGCGGCAAACAGCCGGAACATGGTCGGGACGGCGAGTGGATTGCTGATGTCCAGTCCCTGCGCGAGCAGTTGAACCAACCCACTCAGCGCGAAGACGGCACCGTTGACCTGCTCGACTTCGGTGAGATTATGACGGTCAAAGAGGGTGAGCTGCTGATGCACCTTGAGCCGCCGACGCCCGGCAAACTGGGTTTCACCGTCACCGGTGAGGTTATCCCCCCCATCCCCGGAAAAGCCGTTCCCTTTACCCCGGCTGAAGGGGTCAAACTGAATGCGGAAAAAGATCAGATTCTGGCTACCCGCAAAGGCCTTCCGGTGCGCCAGCCCCGGGGGATCAGGGTAGATCAGGTTTACACCTGCAGCAAAGTCGATGTAGGTACTGGCCATATCACCTTCGATGGCAGCGTTATTATTAAGGGCGATGTAGAAGACTCGATGAAAATCAGCGCTACCGGAGATGTGACCATTGGTGGCTCTGTGTATTACGCCACAATCGAGGCCGGCGGCGATATCATTGTCAAAAATGGCGTGATCGGCCGCCAGTTACAGGATCAAAACCATCAGTTCAACAGTGATGACATCAACTGTACGCTGCGGGCAGCCGGCCACATACAGATTGGTTTTGCTCAGTACGCCCGCCTGGAAGCGGGTGCAGGCATCAGTGTTGAAAAGCAACTGCTGCATTGCATGAGCCGTACTGCGGGACTGATTGAACTGGGCAAAGGGCAGCGCGATAAAAACAGCAAACTGATCGGTGGTATCAGTTACGCAGGCAGTGGCGTTATCTGTGCAAACTACGGGACAGAAGCGTTTATTCCTACCGAGATACGGCTCTGTTTTGATCAGCAAGGCAAAGCTCAGGAACAGGAACTGCTGGAAAAGCTAAACAGTAACAGTAAGCTGCTGAAAGAGCTGAAGTTATTAATACCCAAGCTGCGAGAGCTACCTAAAACGCCTGAAACAACGGAGAAAACCCAACGTCTGGTCAGTACCATTGAACACACCAGCAAACTGATTGCCACGCTAAAACACAAGATCCGCAAACTTCGGGTATATCTGCTACAACAGCGTCAGGCCTCTACAATGCTCGCCCGCGGGCATATCTACCCTAATGTTAAAGTCTATATCGCCGAGCAGCCATTCAAGTTCAGTGAACCCTGCATCGGTGGCGGGGTGAGCTATCAGGGTGGCGAGGTGGCCTACGATTCTGGCCTGCGCCAGACATAAAAAAACCGCCGTTAAGTAACGGCGGTTTTTCTTCAGCAGGACGCAGACAATGCGCCTGATTGATGCTTAGCTAACGGCATCATCTGCTTCCAGATCTTTCATAGACAGTTTGATACGGCCACGCTGGTCAACGTCCAGCACTTTAACCTTAACCATCTGATCCATCTGGATGTAGTCAGTCACTTTCTCAACACGCTTGTTGTCGATCTGTGAGATGTGAACCAGACCGTCTTTACCCGGCAGGATGTTCACAAACGCACCGAAGTCTTCGATACGTACAACCTTACCTTCGTAAACCTGGCCGATCTCAGCTTCAGCAGTGATCTCCATGATCTTGTCGGTAGCGGCTTTAGCTGCAGCTTTGTTGTCCGCGTATACGCGAACAGTACCGTCATCTTCGATATCGATGGCTGCACCGGTCTCTTCAGTCAGCGCACGGATAGTCGCGCCGCCTTTACCGATAACGTCACGGATCTTCTCAGGGTTGATCTTAAGCTGAGTCAGAGCCGGAGCGTTTTCTGGCAGTTCAGGACGCGCGTAGCCGATAACTTTCGCCATCTCTTTGAGGATGTGAGTACGGGCTTCGTATGCCTGCTCCAGCGCGATATCCATGATCTCTTCGGTGATACCGGTGATCTTGATATCCATCTGCAGTGCAGTCACACCACGCTCAGTACCCGCTACTTTAAAGTCCATATCACCCAGATGATCTTCGTCACCCAGGATATCGGTCAGAACGGCAAACTTGTCACCTTCTTTAACCAGACCCATTGCGATACCGGCAACCGGAGCTTTCAGAGGAACACCTGCATCCATCATGGACAGAGATGCACCACAGACAGACGCCATGGAGCTGGAACCGTTGGATTCAGTAATCTCAGATACGATACGGATGGTGTACGGGAACTCTTCCTGAGTTGGCAGAACCGCAGAAACACCGCGACGTGCCAGACGGCCGTGACCGATCTCACGACGACCAGCACCCATCATACGACCACACTCACCTACAGAGTATGGAGGGAAGTTGTAGTGCAGCATGAACGGATCTTTACGCTCGCCTTCCAGCGCGTCAATGATCTGCTGATCACGTGCAGTACCCAGAGTACAAGTCGCGATGGCCTGAGTTTCACCACGGGTGAACAGTGCAGAACCGTGTGTACCCTGCAGTACGTCGATCTGAACATCGATCCCACGAACAGTCTTGTTGTCACGACCATCAATACGTGGTTCGCCGTTAACGATACGGCCACGTACGATCTCTTTCTCCAGAGAGCTTACGATACCAGAGATATCGCCTGCAGAAGGCTGACCTTCTTCATCACCCGCCAGTGCTTCAACTGCTTTCGCGCGCAGCTCAGACAGGGCATTCTGGCGCTGCATTTTGTCAGCAACCTGATACGCCGCTGCAATACCTTCGCCTACTTCAGCACGTACTTTGGCAATCAGATCTTCATCCTTCGCAGGAGCAGTCCATTCCCACTCAGGCTTGCCAGCTTCAGCTTTCAGTTCGTTGATCGCGTTGATCGCAACCTGCATCTCCTGGTGTGCAAACAGTACCGCACCCAGCATTTCGTCTTCAGACAGTTCCTGTGCTTCGGATTCAACCATCAGTACTGCATCCGTAGTACCGGCAACCACCATGTCCAGCTCAGACGTAGCCAGTTGCTCGTAAGACGGGTTCAGCAGGTAGCCTGCATCTTCAGTGAAGCCAACACGTGCAGCACCGATCGGACCCTGGAAAGGGATACCGGAGATAGCCAGAGCAGCAGAAGTACCGAGCATCGCAGCGATATCCGGATCGTTCTTCTTGTCAGCAGATACGACAGTACAAACCACCTGTACTTCGTTCATGTAACCTTTCGGGAACAGTGGACGAATCGGACGGTCGATCAGACGGGAAGTCAGCGTCTCTTTCTCGGAAGGACGAGCTTCACGCTTGAAGAAGCCACCCGGGATACGGCCAACTGCGTAGTATTTTTCCTGGTAGTGGACAGACAGCGGGAAGAAACCCTGACCTTCTTTTGCTTCCTTCGCACCGACAACGGTACACAGTACTTCGTTGCCACCCATTTTGACCAGAACGGAACCTGTAGCCTGGCGCGCAACGCGGCCAGTCTCGATAGTCACTTCCTGACCACCAAACTGGAATGTTTTTGTTGTTACTTGGAACACACTAATTTCCTTTTCTTAATGGTGGGGCAGCGTGCGGATAACGGTTCATTCTCTATGTCTTGCCAGTACTCTGATGGACTCTTGTGAGCGAAAGCCCATCAGAGTACAGGCGGGATGAAAACGTTAACCGGTTGCCAGACCCCGGATAAAATCAGGGCCATACAATGTATGGCCCTGAGGAATTCACACTAACTTAGCGACGCAGACCCAGACGCTTGATCAGATCCAGGTAACGATCAGCATCTTTACCTTTCAGGTAGTCCAGCAGCTTACGACGCTGGTTTACCATGCGGATCAGACCGCGACGAGAGTGATGGTCGTGCTTGTTTGCTTTGAAGTGAGACTGCAGACCTTCGATGTTAGCAGACAGCAGAGCTACCTGAACTTCCGGGGAACCAGTATCGCCTTCGCCACGTGCAAACTCAGCAACGATAGCCGCTTTTTTCTCAACAGTTAGAGCCATTGTAAATCTCCTAAAAAATATGCACACAGCTCAATCGGAGCTGCCGGATTAATTGAAACGATGCACCGAGCATATTTTCAGTGCAACGCCACAGTTCTGAGTCTCGTATGAGGCTCAAAAATTCTTTATTGATCGTCTTCGGTACAGACCAGACGTTTCGGTTTGAAACGCTGTTCTACGACTTCAGCCACGCCCAGAAAGCGCGGTGTTTCAGCCGCAGTGAATAACCGCACCATTGAACCTTCAGGGTAGCTGTCCTGAACGACAGACTGACCATGCAGAATCAGATCACTCTGCTTCTGATCGAGGCTCGCTGCCGGCAAATCTGCCACAGCGGCCCAGGCCGGCAATAATAGCTTATCCAGCTCGGTTTGTATGCCCTTTTGCTCGGATTCACCGGCATTTTCCGGGACTTTCTCCCGGAGTTCATCCAGGCTCATCATCTGCTCTGATTTAAACTCACCGACATCCAGCCGGTGCAGCATACTCACATGCGCACCGCAGCCCAGCAGATGACCCAGATCCTCGACAATGGAGCGGATATAGGTTCCCTTAGAACAGAAAACCTCAAGATCCAGCTCATCCTCGCGCAGATCGGTCAGCCTGATCTCATGAATCGTAACCTGCCGGGGTTTGACCTCAACCTGAATGCCTTTACGCGCCAGCTTATACAGCGGCTGTCCCTGATGTTTCAGGGCGGAAAACATCGAAGGCACCTGCTCAATCTGGCCACTGAAATGCTCAATTAACAGCGCTTCAATCTGTGCCCGACTGAGATTATCCGGTACCGGCTTCTGCTCAACTATTTCACCATCCGCATCACTGGAATCCGTTCGAATGCCCAGCTTCGCCGTGGTGATGTAGCGCTTATCTGAATCCAGCAGGTGCTGGGAAAACTTGGTCGCCTCACCCAGACAAATGGGCAACATCCCCGTCGCCAATGGATCGAGCGCACCCGTATGACCGGCCTTAGCCGCGCCATAGATACGACGAACCTGCTGCAGAGCTGAATTGGAGGAGATACCAGGCGGTTTATTCAACAGGAATACACCGTCGACCGCCCGGCCCCGGGATTTTCTACGACGCCCCACGCTTACTCCTCGTCGGTGTCGTTATTCGGATTCTGATTTTCCTGGCGGATAGCCGCCTCGATCAGATGGTGCAGATGTCGGCCACGCTCGATGGTTTCATCGAAGTGGAAACGCAACTGCGGCATGATACGAAGTTTGATCTTTCGGGCCAGCTCACCGCGCAGGAAACCTGCAGCGCTGTTCAGCACCTTAAGTGAATCGACGATCGCTTCTGCCTCATCCTTGCCGTTCAACGGCATTACGGTGATGTAGACATCAGAGAACCCCAGATCCTTGCTCACTTTGACATGGCTGACAGTCACCATGCCAAGGCGAGGATCTTTTACTTCAAACTGGATCAACTGAGCCAGCTCACGCTGGAGCTGGTCAGCAATCCGTTCTGTACGACTATAATCGCGTGCCATAAAGGGTATTTATTACCTTAAAGTGTGCGCTGAACTTCAACTGTGTCGTAAACCTCAATCTGGTCGCCGACTTTAACATCATTGTAGTTCTTAACGCCGATACCACATTCCATACCCTGACGGACTTCGTTAACGTTATCTTTGAAGCGGCGCAGGGATTCCAGCTCACCTTCATAGATAACCACGTTTTCACGCAGAACACGGATACGCTTATTACGGAATACGGTACCCTCTGTAACCATACAGCCGGCCACCGCACCAATCTTAGGCGCCTTGAAGACATCACGTACTTCGGCAATACCCACGATCTCTTCACGGTATTCAGGAGAGAGCAGACCGCCCATCGCCTGTTTAACGTCATCGATGATGTCGTAGATAACGCTGTAGTAACGCAGTTCAATACCTTCACGTTCCAGTACCTGACGCGCCTGAGCGTCAGCACGAACATTAAAGCCGACCATCAGTGCCGAAGCGGTCACAGCCAGGTTGGCATCGGTTTCTGCGATACCACCTACACCACCGGAAACGATATTTACCTTCACTTCGTCGGTAGACAGATCTTCCAGTGCGTGAGTCAGTGCTTCCAAAGAACCACGAACGTCGGTTTTAAGTACGATGTTGAATGTCTTCACATCGCCCGCCTGCATGTTCGCAAACAGGTTTTCCAGCTTGGATTTCTGCTGACGCGCCAGTTTCACATCACGGTATTTACCCTGACGGAACAGAGCGACTTCACGGGCTTTCTTCTCATTGGATACCATGGTGAATTCATCACCCGCATCCGGAGTACCGTCCAGACCCTGAATCTCAACAGGGATTGCAGGACCCGCTTCCTCGATTGGCTTACCGTTTTCATCCAGCATCGCACGGATACGACCGTAATGCAGACCAGCCAGAACGATGTCACCTTTACGCAGTGTACCGTTCTGTACCAGAACCGTAGCCACAGGACCGCGACCTTTATCAAGACGGGATTCAACAACCACGCCCTGACCCGGTGCGTTTGGCACTGCTGTCAGTTCAAGAATCTCAGCCTGCAGAAGAACAGCGTCCAGCAGCTCATCGATACCCTGACCGGTTTTCGCAGAAACGTTAACAAACTGGTTCTCACCACCCCACTCTTCAGGGATGACATCGAGGGCAGCCAGCTCATTCTTAACACGATCCGGATCAGCCTGTTCTTTATCAATCTTGTTGACCGCTACCACCAGAGGTACACCCGCCGCTTTGGCGTGTTTTACCGCTTCTTCGGTCTGCGGCATTACGCCGTCATCGGCTGCTACCACCAGAATAACGATATCCGTTACCGAGGCACCACGTGCACGCATCGCGGTGAAGGCTGCGTGGCCCGGTGTATCCAGGAAGGTCACCATGCCGTTATCGGTATCTACGTGGTAAGCACCAATGTGCTGGGTAATACCACCGGACTCGCCGGAAGCAACACGGGATGAACGGATGTAGTCCAGCAGAGACGTCTTACCATGGTCTACGTGACCCATTACGGTAACAACCGGCGCACGGCTGGCAGCCTCACCCTGCTGTGCCTGAATGCTTTCCAGCAGCGCTTCTTCCACTGCGTTTTCCTGCAGCGGCTTCGGCGTGTGGCCCATCTCTTCAACAACCAGAGTGGCAGTATCCTGATCAATTACCTGGTTAATAGTCGCCATGGCGCCCATACCAAACATGATCTTGATCACCTCGGCCGCCTTGACGTTCATCTTCTTCGCCAGATCAGCTACAGTGATGCTCTCAGGAACGCTGACTTCCAGAACCTGCTGAGTGGTTGGCTCCTTGAAGCCATGCTCGTTTGGTTTGTTGGAGATCGGTCTACCGTTCTTACCGCGGTTACGGCTGATCTTGCCACCACGACGGTCATTACGGTTGTCAGGGCCTTTTTTCTTACCTTTAGGGGCACGACGATCATCGCGCGGAGCGGCTTCTTTCTTCTTCGCCTGCTCCTGAGCCTGGAAACGAGCTTCCGCTTCAGCTTCCGCCTTCTGACGACGCGCTTCCTCTTCCTCTTCACGCTTGACCCGTGCAGCTTCTTCCGCTTCGCGCTGTTTACGCTCAGCATCTTCAGCCTGTTTTTCACGGTCCGCTGCTTCTGCAGCTTCACGCTCCGCCTGTTCAGCGGCGTCTTTAACCGCCTGCTCTTCTGCTTCGCGCTGCAGACGCTCCTCTTCGAGACGGCTCTCTTCAGCTTTCTGGGCTTCCAGTGCTGCGGCTTCCGTCTGTTCAGCGCCATCCATTTCGGAGCGCTTCACATAGGTGCGTTTTTTACGTACTTCAACATTGACGGTTTTCTTCTTACCGGATGCACCGGCAACCTTCAGCGTCGAGGTTGTCTTACGCTTCAGGGTGATCTTCTTCGGCTCACCGTCGCTGTTCTCTTCACCGTGGCTCCGCTTGAGGTGGGTGAGCAGTGTCTGCCGCTCACCCTCGGAAACCTCAGCGGTCTCATTCTTACCTGAAATGCCAGCTTCCTGCATTTGCTCCAGCAAACGCTCAACGGAAACACCAACCATTTCGGCAAGTTGCTTAACTGTTACTTCTGCCATAAAGGAGGCTCCTCTTTCCGTTAATCTTTACTCTTCAGCAAACCATGGTGCGCGAGCAGTCATGATTAACTCTGCGGCCCGTTCTTCAGTCAGGCCTTCGATCTCAAGCAGGTCATCAATTGACTGTTCTGCCAGATCTTCCATTGTGATCACGCCCTGAGCGGCCAGTTGGAAAGCGAGGTGCTTGTCCATACCGTCCATCTCCAGCAGATCCTGCGCCGGTTCCGCATTGTCCAGCTTCTCTTCGCTGGCAATCGCCAGGTTCAACAGCGCATCTTTCGCCCGTTTACGCAGCTCTTCAACGATATCTTCATCGAAACCGTCAATCTCAAGCATCTCGTCAACCGGGACATAAGCCACCTCTTCAAGGGTGGTGAAACCTTCTTCAACCAGCACTTCCGCAACGTCTTCATCAACGTCCAGGTGATTGATAAAGGTATCGATAACAGAGCCCACCTCAGACTGATGCTTCTGCTGGGCTTCCTCTTCGGTCATCACGTTCAGTTCCCAGCCGGTCAGCTCAGAGGCCAGACGCACGTTCTGTCCGCTGCGACCAATCGCCATTGCCAGGTTCTCTTCAGCAACCGCCACATCCATGGAGTGGGTCTCTTCATCCATCACGATGGATGCCACATCAGCCGGCGCCATGGCATTGATCACCAACTGCGCAGGATTGTCATCCCACAGCACGATATCAACACGCTCACCGCCCAGCTCGTTAGAAACCGCCTGAACACGGGAACCACGCATACCTACGCAGGCACCCACAGGATCGATACGGCCATCGTTAGTTTTCACCGCGATTTTGGCGCGAGAGCCCGGATCACGGGAAGCCGCACGAATTTCGATCACCTCTTCAGAGATCTCCGGTACTTCGATGCGGAACAGTTCGATCAGCATCTCATTACAGGAGCGGCTCATAATAAGCTGAGGACCACGACCCTCTGAGCGAACCTCAAGCAGAACAGCACGTACACGGTCACCCATGCGGAACGCTTCACGCTGGATCAACTGATCGCGTGGCAGCAGCGCCTCGGCGTTGTTGCCCAGATCTACAATAATGTTATCGCGTGTCACTTTTTTAACACTGCCCGAGATCAACTCGCCCTGACGATCGCGATACTGCTCAACCACTTTTGCGCGCTCAGCTTCACGTACTTTCTGTACGATAACCTGCTTTGCAGTCTGTGCAGCAATACGGCCAAACTTAACCGACTCGACCTGCTCTTCGTGCATATCGCCTGGCTGCAGTGCGCTGTCGATCTCTTCAGCTTCCTGCATTGTCAGCTCAGTACCCAGTGCAGGTACCGCATCGTTGCTCACTACCAGCCAACGACGGAAGGTTTCGTAATCGCCTGTAGCGCGGTCAATAACCACGCGAATATCGGCTTCTTCCTCATAACGCTTCTTAGTGGCTGTAGCCAGCGCCACTTCAATGGCTTCGAAAATAACTTCTTTCGGAACGTCTTTCTCGTTAGAAACTGCTTCCGCAACCAACAGAATCTCTTTATTCATGCCTCTGCCTCGCCTAGACCTCTAATCCACGTTTAGAACTGAGGGATAATGTTTGCCCGATCGATATAATCGATTGGCAGCATATATTCTTCATTGTCGACCACGACCAGTATGTCTTCGCCTTCAACACCATTGAGTACGCCTTTAAACTTACGGCGACCCTCAAACGCAATTCGCAATTTCACCTGCACCTGATGGCCGGCATAATCTGCGAACTGTTCCAGAGTAAAAAGGGGACGGTCCATACCCGGGGAGGACACCTCAAGGGTGTAGTTTCCGGCAATCGGATCTTCTACATCCATAATACCGCTGACCTGATGGCTGACTTTAGCGCAGTCGTCTACGTTAATGCCGTTCTCAGAATCGATATACACCCGCAGGGTGCTGTGTTTTCCCTGTGAGAGAAACTCAATACCCCAGAGCTCAAACCCCAGTGCGGTAACCGAGGGTTCAATCAACTCCTGTAAAAGTTTCATTTTCGCTGACACGAATAGCCCACCTGTACTAACACTACGCAACAAAACCTACTATGTAACAAATAGTTAGATTAAGTTTCGTGAAATTTAAAAACAAAAAATGGGTCTAATGACCCATTCCCTTTTCGCAACGAAACTCATGTTTTCGCCACTTTACAGCTACGAAAAAGCCCCTTAAAAGGGGCCTTACGTATACATACCCGGCCGCAACCGGATACAGACTTAATAAGGTTGGTAGCGGGGGCTGGATTTGAACCAACGACCTTCGGGTTATGAGCCCGACGAGCTACCAAGCTGCTCCACCCCGCATCAAAACGAGTGCAAATTGTATCTGCACCCAACACCTTTATCAAGATGATAATGGTGCCCAAGGCCGGACTTGAACCGGCACGGCCTGACGGCCACTACCCCCTCAAGATAGCGTGTCTACCAATTCCACCACTTGGGCAACAAACTTGTGTGCTGTCAGTCTGCTTTCGGAATATCTGATTCAGCAGGCGCAGCCGCTGGTTCAGAAGATTCCAATGCAGGCAGCTGAGCTTCCTGAGCAGCCGCGGCTTCTGCAGCCTGGCTTTCAATCAACTCGGCAGAAGGGATTCCTGCATCACTGACAGAGTCAGCTTTATTCTTGGCATAAACAGCCAGAATAAAACTGGTTGCAAAGATACCGGCCGCCACAATCGCAGTCATACGCGACAGGAAGTTACCGCTACCCGAACTACCAAAAACGGTCTGAGAAGCACCCGCTCCGAAAGAAGCGCCAGCCTCAGCACCTTTACCCTGCTGAAGCAGAATCAGGCCGATAACAGCCGCTGCTAACAGCACATGTACAATCAGAACTACTGTTTCCATCTCTGAACCGTCTGTTTATGCACCTGCCGCCTGGCAGATGGCAATGAAATCATTTGCTTTGAGAGAGGCACCGCCTACCAGGCCTCCATCAACATCCTCATTCGCAAACAGCTCCGCAGCATTTGCTGCATTGACGCTGCCGCCGTAAAGGATACGCAGTTTATCTGCAATCTCAACACTGTTCTGCGCCAGAATCTGGCGAATCTCAGCATGGACTTCCTGAGCTTGCTCAGGGGTCGCTGTTTTTCCGGTTCCTATTGCCCAAACAGGCTCATAGGCGATGACAGCATCAGCAAACTTATCAATACCGGCTGCTTCAATCACTGCGTTTAGCTGGCGCGCAACCACTTGCATGGTTTCGCCCTGCTCCCGCTCCTCGAGCGTTTCACCAACACAAAGGATTGGCTTCACACCCGCAGCTACGGCTGCAACAAATTTTTCAGCAACCAACTGATCGTTTTCACCGTAAAGGCTACGACGCTCAGAGTGGCCCAGAATCACATATTCACATCCCAGATCCTGGAGCATTGCCAGGGATATCTCACCAGTGAAGGCGCCGTTGGCCTGCTCACTGACATTCTGTGCACCCAGCTGAATCGCGGATTCGGCTGTGAGGCTGCTAACCTGCGCCAGATATACTGCTGGCGGGCACAGAAGCACGTCTGCATTGACCGAAGCGGCGGAACTATTGACCAACGAATTAACCAACTCATTAATAAAGTCAGTATCGCCATTCATCTTCCAGTTTCCGGCTACTAAGGCTTTACGCATTGATACCCCCGTCAAAAGAGGCGCAAATATTAACTGGCTTCCCCGGAAGTTTCAAGCGCCTTCAGTGCTTTTTCCACATCATCAGCCAATTGCTTACAGAGGCTCCCGACCAGCTCCGGATCTTCCCCTTCAATCATCACCCGCACAACCGGCTCCGTTCCGGATGGACGCAGCAAGACCCGGCCGCTATCGGCCAGTTTTGCCTCTACGGCGGCCACGGCGCTATCAATCGCAGCCACGCCCTCAATACTCACTTTTCGCTCCATGCGCACATTGATCATTTTCTGCGGCAATTTTGCCATACCTGCGCGCAGCTCGGTCAGTGAACGGCCGGTTTCGACTATCGCTTTGAGCACCTGCAAAGCGGCTACCGTTCCATCACCGGTGGTCGTAAGGTGACGACAGACAATGTGCCCGGAGCTCTCGCCTCCCAGCAACCAGCCCTGTTCATCAAGCTGCTCCATGACATAGCGGTCACCGACCTTAGCCCGCAGGAACGGAATGTTCTCCCGTGCATAGGCCTGCTCAAGCCCGTAGTTGGTCATCAATGTACCGACCACTCCACCGCTAAAGCTACCTTCACGCCGCATCTGTTCGGCAATGATATAAAGCAACTCATCACCGTCTACCTCTTCACCCTGCTGGTCTACCATGATCACGCGATCACCGTCCCCATCCAGCGCGATCCCCATATCGGCCTGCTCTGCCATCACAACTTTACGCAACCGACCGGTTGCAGTGGCACCGCACTCTTCGTTGATATTCAGCCCGTCGGGAGAGGAAGCGATCTGCACTACTTCGGCACCCAGCTCAGAAAATACAGCTGGCGCCACATGATAGGTAGCGCCATTAGCGCAATCGAGAACAATACGCAGCCCCTTCAGGCTGATACCACCTGCCGTGGCCTTACAGAATTCAATATAACGCCCTGCGGCATCATCAATACGCCGCGCCTTACCCAGCTCTGCTGAATCCACTGTGGTCATGGCGATATCCATCTGCGCTTCAATCGCCTGCTCGATCTCATCCGGCAGCTTGGTACCCGCAGCGGAAAAGAATTTGATGCCGTTATCATAAAACGGGTTATGCGAAGCACTTATCACAATGCCGGCATCCGCACGGAATGTCCGCGCCAGATAAGCCACCGCCGGCGTTGGCATTGGCCCGGTCAGTAACACATCAACGCCCGCGGCAGAGAGCCCCGCTTCGAGCGCAGACTCAAACATATAGCCAGAGATACGCGTATCTTTGCCGATCAGTATTTTGCTGTGACCTTCACGGGAAAAGACTTTCCCCGCAGCCCACCCCAGCTTCAGAACAAAGTCCGGGGTTATGGGGAACTGCCCCACCTTGCCACGAATCCCATCTGTTCCAAAATAACGCTTACTCATAGTTGTTCCTCAACTTGCTCTGGCGACTCAGCCATAATCGCCCGGGTCATTCTTACCACATCAACCGTTTCCGCCACATCATGTACACGGATAATTTCTGCTCCCTGCATCACTGCTGAGGCCACTGTTGCCAGACTGCCGGCCAGGCGATCACCTACCTCACGCCCCAGTGTCTGACCAATCATCGACTTACGTGATGTCCCGATCAGTAGAGGCAGGCCCGGTTTTCTCAGCCGATCCAGGTTATTCATTAAACGAAGATTATGCTCTACCGTCTTGCCAAAACCAAAACCCGGATCAAGAATCAGGCGATCTTTGCTGATACCTGCGGCTGCACAATCCATAATCCGCTGCTGCAGGAACGCCTCTACTTCATCCAGTACATCTGCATACTCAGGCTGATCCTGCATTGTCGCCGGGCTGCCCTGCATATGCATCAGGCAAACAGGCAAGCCGGTATCCGCTGCGGCCTGCAGTGCTCCCTCACGCCCCAGCGCACGGACATCATTAATCAACCCCATGCCACTGGCAGCCGCAGCCGTAATCAGTTCCGGACTACTGGTATCCACGGAGATCACTACATCCAGCTCAGCAGCGATTTTTTCAACCACGGGCAGTACCCGATCCATCTCCTCCTGCAAACTGACAGCGGCAGCACCCGGACGGGTCGATTCCCCGCCAATATCCAGCAGGGTAGCGCCATCAGCAACCATCTGTGCGGCGATCTGCATTGTTTTATCCAGCAGCAGCGCCTTACCGGTGTAAAGGCGGCCACCATCGGAGAAGGAATCCGGGGTTACATTTACAATCCCCATCACGTGGGTTTTAGTCAGATCAAGCGTGCGTTTCCCGCAAACAAGTTGGTGCATGGTTTCAGTCAGCCGTTATCAAAAGCATTAAAAAAGGCCGGCTTTTCCAAGCCAGCCTTTTATCTGTTTCCACTACGGGTTAGTGGATATTGTTATCCGGTGAATCAGGCACATCCGGATCCGTACGATCTGAATCAGCGTTACCTTCCGGCCCCGCTTCGGCTTCCGCTTCTGCTGCCGGTGAAGCACTGCCCTTGCCATTGTCGCCTTTATCTTCGTCTACCCAGCCTTCAGGCGCAGAAACCGGTTCACGATTCATCAGTTGATCAATCTGCTGACTATCGATGGTTTCATACTTCATCAGAGCCTGACACATAGATTCCAGAATATCGCGGTTATCTTTAAGAATCTGTTCTGCTTTCTGGTAACACTCATCGATAATACGACGGGTTTCCGTGTCGATACGACGCTGCGTTTCCTCAGCCAGCGGCTTCGCCCCCTGACCGTAACCACGGTTAAATGGATCGGACTCTTCTTCATCGTAAAGCAGTGGGCCCAACTCATCTGTTAAGCCCCACTTCGCTACCATATTGCGGGCAAACGAGGTCGCACGCTGAATATCGTTGGATGCACCGGTGGTCACGCCCTCTTTACCCAGCGTCATCTCCTCAGCAATACGTCCGCCGTAAAGCGAGCAGATGTTCGACAGAATAGACTGACGACTGTGGCTGTAGCGATCTTCCTCAGGCAGGAACATGGTCACACCCAGCGCACGGCCGCGCGGAATAATCGATACTTTATACACCGGGTCATGCTCCGGCATCATACGACCAACAATCGCATGGCCCGCCTCATGATAAGCCGTGTTCAGACGCTCTTTTTCAGACATCACCATGGATTTGCGCTCGGCACCCATCATGATCTTGTCTTTTGCCTTTTCGAACTGCTCCATGCTGACGGTGCGCTTACTCGCCCGTGCAGCAAACAGTGCTGCTTCGTTCACTAGGTTTGCCAGATCAGCACCGGAAAAGCCCGGTGTCCCCCGCGCAATCAGCTCAGGTTTCACATCTTCGCCCAGCGGCACTTTGCGCATGTGGACTTTAAGAATCTTCTCACGACCACGGATATCCGGCAGGCCAACGTGTACCTGACGGTCAAAACGACCGGGACGCAGCAGTGCAGGGTCCAGCACATCAGGACGGTTAGTCGCGGCGATAACGATAATGCCTTCGTTACCTTCAAAACCATCCATCTCTACCAGCAACTGGTTAAGGGTCTGCTCGCGTTCGTCATTACCGCCGCCCATACCGACACCACGGTGACGGCCTACGGCATCAATCTCATCGATGAAAATAATGCATGGCGCATTCTTTTTCGCCTGATCAAACATGTCACGGACACGTGAGGCACCGACACCCACAAACATCTCAACGAAATCAGAGCCGGAGATACTGAAAAACGGTACTTTGGCTTCACCGGCAATCGCCTTTGCCAGCAGCGTTTTACCGGTACCCGGACTGCCTGCCATCAGAACGCCGCGGGGAATATGTCCGCCCAGACGCTGGAACTTACCGGGATCACGCAGGAAGTCGACCAGTTCGCGTACGTCCTCTTTGGCCTCTTCAACGCCCGCTACATCATCAAAGGTCGTTTTAATCTGATCTTCGCTCATCATACGGGCTTTAGATTTGCCGAATGACATCGGGCCGCCTTTGCCGCCCCCGCCCTGCATCTGGCGCATAAAGAACATGAAAACAGCGATAATCACCAGAATAGGGAAAGAAGCGACCAGCAACTGCGTCCAGATGCTCTGCTGTTCCGGCTGCTTACCTTCAATGATCACATTATGATTGATCAGATCATCAACCAGTTTCGGGTCCTGCAACGCCGGGCGAACGGTCTCGAACATCTCGCCGTTGCTGCGCTGTCCCTGAATAATGTACCCGTCGATGACCACTTTGGTGACCCGGTCATCCTGTACTTCTTTGACAAAATCTGAATAGCTCAGGCGGCGAGACTCGCTGCCCTCATTAAAATTATTAAATACAGTCAGCAATACCGCTGCGATCACCAGCCAAAGAACCAGATTTTTCGCCATATCATTCAATGGAATACCCTCAATTTGCTGATTTAGCTTAGCTTTCCGCCCAAACGCTAAACACTATACTATGCAGCCACAGTTGACTACCTAAAACCCGCTTTAACCCTTAAACCCTTTGCCTAACAGATAAACCTCACGGGAGCGGGAGCGGGATGAGTCAGGTTTACGCGTCACCACCTTCTGAAAACTGGTACGCATATCCTGCATATATTGATCAAAACCTTCGCCCTGAAATACTTTTGCGACAAAATTACCACCGGGCTTTAATACTTCACGCGCCATATCCAGCGCCAGCTCAACCAGATACATCGCCGCTGGCTGGTCAACCGCAGACATACCACTCATATTGGGGGCCATATCTGAAATTACAAGGTCTGCCGGCTCATCTCCCAGAGCATTGAGGATTCTCTGCAACACCTCCTCTTCGGTAAAATCTCCCTGCACAAATTCCACACCCGCCATACTGTCCATCGGCAGAATATCCGAGGCAACGACACGCCCCCTGTCACCAACCCGCTCCGCCGCAATCTGGGACCAGCCACCCGGCGCTGCACCCAGATCCACAACGGTCATCCCCGGACGGAACAACTTATCCTTTTCATCCAGTTCAATCAGTTTGAAACTGGCCCGGGAACGGTAACCGAGCTCCTTTGATTTTTTGACATAATGATCATCAAAATGTTCTTTTAGCCAGCGTTCACTGCTTGTCGATTTTGCCACGGAGAATCTGCTCTTAATGATTGAACCGGTCACCCGCTACTCAGAGCGGTACAACTCAGGTAAAATTGTCCTATTGAATCTGCTGATCCCGACTCATTCCTGAGTCCAGCCAAACTTGAGGCAACGTATTTTAATATGAGCTTGAATCCTGAGCAAAAGAAGCATTACCGCACGCTGGGCCACAAACTGAATCCTATTGTAACTGTAGCAGGAAAAGGCCTGACAGAAGCGATTCAGCTTGAGGTAGACCGTGCTCTGGAAGACCACGAACTGATCAAGGTGAAGTTTGCCGTTGGTGACCGTGAAGTTAAAAAGCAGCTGATTCGTCAGCTATGCGAGATTGTTGAAGCTGAGCTGATCCAGGAGATCGGCCATATCGCTCTGATCTATCGCAAAGCCGAAGAACCAAACCCAAAGCTTTCCAACCTGCTGCGCTGAGTCTTGGTTACTTACTGAATACAAAAAAGGGTGCCGATGGCACCCTTTTTATTCACAGCCTGCTCAGATATGAGCGACCTCTTCGATCTCATATTCAGCAGCACCACCCGGCGTCTGAATATTGACGATATCACCTTCCTCTTTACCCACGAGACCGCGGGCAATCGGAGAGTTTACCGAGATCTTATTGGCTTTAATGTCCGCTTCATCATCGCCTACGATTTGATAAGTTTTCGTCTCATCAGTATCCAGGTTGATAATGGTGACTGTCGTGCCAAAGATCACTTTGCCTGTGTGAGGGATCGAAGTGACATCGATCACCTGACAGTTAGACAACTTTGCTTCCAGCTCCTGAATCCGCCCCTCAATAAAACCCTGTTGTTCACGCGCAGCGTGATACTCAGCATTCTCTTTCAGGTCACCATGCTCACGGGCTTCTGCAATTGCAGCAATCACCCGTGGGCGGTCTTCAGTTTTAAGCTGATCAAGCTCTGTCCGAAGCGCTGCTTCACCCGCAGCGGTCATTGGTACTCGATTCACGCTCACGCTCCCAGATCCTGTACACGACGAACTTCTTTCTCTTCGCCGAACTGAAGCGCCATAACCACCGCTTCGGCGCCCGCCAGCGTTGTGGTGTAGGGCACTTTGTGCTGCAGCGCGCTGCGACGGATGTCGGCAGAGTCTTCAATCGCCTTACGGCCTTCCGTGGTGTTAACAATGTAAACGATTTCGTCGTTTTTAATCATATCGATGATATTAGGACGACCCTCTTTCACCTTGTTCACCAGCTCAACCTCAACACCGTTGTCAGTCAACAACTGCGCAGTGCCTTTGGTAGCCACCAGTTTAAAGCCCAGTTCAACCAACTGTTTAGCCACATTCAGCACATTCGCTTTATCCGCTTCGCGAACAGATACGAACGCCTTACCCGGCTTAGGCAGTTTGTCGCCAGCACCGATATGCGCTTTCATGAACGCTTCACCGAAGGTTGCGCCCACACCCATGACCTCACCGGTAGACTTCATCTCCGGTGACAGAATCGGGTCAACACCCTGGAACTTGTTGAACGGGAACACCGCTTCTTTCACGTTAAACAGTTTTGGCACGATCTCTTCAGTAAAGCCCAGCTCTGCCAGCGTTTTACCTGCCATCACCTGCGCACCGATTTTCGCCAGAGAAACACCTATACACTTGGAAACAAACGGTACAGTACGGGATGCACGCGGGTTAACTTCGATCACGTAGATCTCACCGTCCTGATACGCAAGCTGAGTATTCATCAGACCGACAACGCCCAGTTCCAGCGCCATCTTGCGTACCATTTCACGCATTTCATTCTGCACATCTTCCGCCAGATTGTATGGCGGCAGTGAACACGCAGAGTCACCGGAGTGGACGCCCGCCTGTTCGATATGCTGCATGATGGCACCAATCACAACCGTTTCACCGTCGCAAACTGCGTCGATATCCACTTCGATCGCTGCATTCAGGAAGTGATCCAGCAGAACCGGTGCGTCGTTAGACACCTGTACCGCAGTATTCATGTAGCGGCGCAGCTCTTCCTCTTTGTAAACAATCTCCATCGCACGTCCACCCAGTACATAGGATGGACGAACAACCAGCGGGTAACCCAGCTTTTCAGCTTCGATTACTGCTTCTTCCATAGAACGAACTGTCGCGTTATCCGGCTGTTTCAGACCCAGTCGTTTCAGCATCTGCTGGAACAGTTCACGATCCTCTGCACGGTCAATCGCTTCAGGAGAAGTACCGATAATCGGCACACCCGCCTGCTCAAGCGCAACCGCCAGTTTCAGTGGCGTCTGGCCACCGTACTGTACGATAACGCCTTTTGGCTTCTCGACATTAACGATCTCCAGAACATCTTCCAGCGTAATCGGCTCGAAGAACAGACGATCGGAGGTATCGTAGTCAGTAGATACGGTTTCAGGGTTACAGTTCACCATGATGGTCTCAAAACCATCATCGCGCGCTGCCAGCGCTGCGTGTACGCAGCAGTAATCGAATTCAATACCCTGACCGATACGGTTCGGGCCACCGCCGATAACCATGATTTTTTCACGGTCAGACGGGTTCGCTTCACACTCTTCCTCGTAGGTTGAGTACATGTAAGCAGTATCAGAAGAGAACTCGGCAGCGCAGGTATCCACACGCTTATAGACCGGACGTACATCCAGACCCTGACGGTGTTTACGGAACTGTTTTTCAGACACACCCAGCAGCGTAGCCAGACGCGCGTCAGAGAAGCCTTTGCGCTTGAGACGATAAACCGAATCTTTATCCAGATCAGACATGGCCATCTCAGACACACGCTGCTCGTCTTTGATGATATCTTCAACCTGTACCAGGAACCACGGATCGATACCGCTGATTTCGTACAGCTCTTCAACGCTCATACCCAGACGGAATGCATCACCCAGATACCAGATACGCTCTGCGCCCGGCTCTTTCATTTCACGAACAATGATCGCGCGCGCATCTTCGCTTTCCAGATCCACGATCGGGTCAAAGCCGGTTGCACCCACTTCAAGGCCACGCAGGGCTTTCTGCAGGGATTCCTGCTGAGTACGACCAATCGCCATCACCTCACCCACAGATTTCATCTGTGTGGTCAGGCGGTCATTGGCCTGCGGGAATTTTTCAAAGGTAAAGCGAGGAATCTTGGTAACAACGTAGTCTATAGACGGCTCAAAAGAAGCCGGCGTTGCACCACCGGTAATGTCGTTCTGCAACTCATCCAGGGTATAACCCACCGCCAGTTTCGCAGCGACTTTAGCGATCGGGAAGCCCGTTGCTTTGGACGCCAGCGCAGAAGAACGGGATACACGTGGGTTCATCTCGATAACAACCACACGGCCATCTTCCGGGTTCACACCGAACTGTACGTTGGAACCACCGGTTTCAACACCGATTTCACGCAGTACCGCCAGAGAAGCGTCACGCATCAACTGGTATTCTTTATCGGTCAGAGTCTGAGCAGGCGCCACAGTGATGGAATCACCGGTGTGTACACCCATAGCATCGAAGTTTTCGATAGAGCAGACGATGATGCAGTTGTCGTTTTTGTCACGTACAACCTCCATCTCGTACTCTTTCCAGCCGATCAGGGATTCATCGATCAGCAGCTCGCTGGTTGGAGACAGATCCAGACCACGCTCACAGATTTCGATGAACTCTTCTTTGTTGTAGGCAATACCACCACCGGTACCACCCATCGTAAAGGACGGACGAATAATGCAAGGGAAGCCCAGTTGCGCCTGAACCTGCAGCGCTTCTTCCATGCTGTGTGCGATCGAAGCACGCGGACATTCCAGGCCGATATTCTTCATCGCCTTGTCGAAGCGGTCGCGGTCTTCTGCTTTATCGATGGTATCAGCGTTGGCGCCGATCATCTCAACACCAAACTTCTCGAGCACACCTTCGCGCTCAAGGTCCAGCGCACAGTTCAGTGCGGTCTGACCACCCATGGTAGGCAGCAGAGCATCGGGGCGCTCTTTCTCAATAATCCGTTCAACTGTTTTCCAGTTGATAGGCTCGATATAGGTAGAATCGGCCATAGATGGATCAGTCATGATCGTTGCAGGGTTAGAGTTCACCAGAATAACCCGGTAACCCTCTTCACGCAGCGCTTTACACGCCTGCGCACCCGAATAGTCAAACTCACATGCCTGACCGATAACAATTGGGCCGGCACCCAGAATCAAAATACTTTGTATGTCCGTACGTTTTGGCATCAGTAATAAACCAGTCGTATCAGTTAGTAGCTGAGGCAGGTGGACAATTCACACCTGCCTTGTATCGTTTCTTTAGCCCGTCAGGGCAGAGCGGCCTTAAGCCTTGGCAGCACGCATATCCGCAATAAAGCGGTCAAACAGTGGCGCCACATCATGCGGGCCCGGGCTTGCTTCTGGGTGACCCTGAAAACTGAATGCGGCACGATCGGTACGTTCAATACCCTGCAGTGATCCGTCAAACAGTGATTTATGCGTTGCACGAACAGTGGTTGGCAGTGCATCTTCATCCACCGCAAAGCCGTGGTTCTGGGAGGTAATCATGACCTGCTTACTGTCCAGATCCTGTACCGGATGGTTGGCACCATGATGGCCAAACTTCATCTTCACCGTCTTAGCTCCGGAAGCAAGAGCCAGCAACTGATGACCCAGACAGATACCAAATACGGGAAGATCGGTTTTGCAGATCTCCTGAATCGCTTCGATTGCATAGTCACAAGGCTCCGGGTCGCCCGGTCCGTTGGACAGGAAAACACCATCCGGATTCAGTGCCAGCACTTCGGCTGCAGGCGTTTTCGCCGGTACAACCGTCAGACGGCAACCGCGCTCGACCAGCATCCGCAGAATGTTGCGCTTAACCCCGTAGTCATAAGCCACTACGTGGAACGGCTGTTCAGCAGGGTTCATCTCCGCATGTCCTTCACCCAGTTTCCAGGTAGAGGAGTTCCACTCATAGGAAGACTCTGTGGTAACAACCTGAGCCAGATCCATACCTTTCAGACCCGGGAAAGCTTTAGCTTCAGCCAGCGCTTTCTCTTCATCGATATCGCCGGCCATGATGCAGCCGTTGAGGGAGCCTTTTTCACGAAGAATACGTGTCAGGCGGCGGGTATCAATATCAGCAATGCCGACAATGTTGTTGTCTTTCAGGTAGTCATCGAGATTCTTCTCGTTACGGAAGTTACTCGCTACCAGAGGCAGATCACGAATAACCAGACCGGCAACCCAGGTACGGGAGGATTCTTCATCCTCAGTGTTAGTACCCGTATTACCGATATGAGGGTAAGTCAGGGTAACAATCTGACGACAGTAAGATGGATCCGTCAGAATCTCCTGGTAACCCGTCATAGAGGTGTTAAATACAACCTCGCCGCTAGACAGACCGTCTGCGCCAATGGCTAAGCCCTTGAAAATGCTTCCGTCTTCAAGAGCAAGAATGGCTGGTCTCGCCAATTGAACCTCCCCGCGTAAATGCGCAACAACAAAATCAGAAACGATACGTGCAAAAAAGCGAGGTAAAATCGAAATTCAACCTCGCTTCCTTGTTTGGAAAATCTGTGTAAACGTTTGCTCCAGGCAAACCGGCTGTATTCTAAGCCATAAACCCTCATTATGTCTATTCAAGCCCGCAAAAATCACACCAAACCCTGCATAAAAATAAGTTGGGGCTAAAACCCGATTCATACAACTGTCACAGTTTCGTAGTAAAAAGCACTCACCCCATTTATTCCTGCCATTTCAGTACTTAGAATTTTTAAGGTTGGACATGAAAATTTCTGCCATTACCCGTCTAGCTGGTGCCACACTGGCGCTGATCGTTGTACTCCTCGCTGCGGCGATCGTCTGGTCTCTCGACAAGCTGGATAGCGCCTTCCAGCAAAAAGACCAGTATTACGCCTATAAACAGGAGGTACAGGCGCAACTGGAAAAACCCGTGGCGACCTATCTGATGACCGGCGATGCTACGCTGCTGAGCGCTATCGAGCACAACCTGCAGGCACTGCAGGCCCTGACGGAAGAAAGCCTGCCACCTGAAGTGGCGAGCGACGTCAGCGGCCGGCTGGAAAGCATCGGCAGCGACACCTTACTCGAACTGCGCGCAGCAGGAAAACTGGCACAGCCGGAACAGCTACTTATTCACAATGAGCGTGAACTGAGTGACGCCATCGACCAACTTCAGGACTATGCCTCACAGGCAGCGCCGTATCAGAGCAACCTGCAGCAGCAGTATCTCGATAAGCTGGTCCGGTTGCAGCAGAACCTCCTCCACCTGAGCCACAGCCGCCAGAGTTATTTCCAGACCGCAAGCGATGAGAGCTATCAGCAGATCAGCTTCATTCTGGAGAAACTCAGCCAACGCAGTAATGAGCTGGAAAAGCTACAGCGGTTGGGCATCTATCGGACCAGCGAAGAAGATTCGGATGATCTGTCTACTCTGCTGGGTATCGCCAGCGATGAAGAAAGCACCGCCAGCCAGGCTGAAATCGCCGACGACCCTATTGCGACGGTTCGCAGCCAGATTAACCGCTACCCCAAAGAACTGGAAAATGCCCGCCTTCTGAGCGAGCAGAAAAAACAATCCAATCTGAATGCCGAAACCGCCATCAGCGATCTGAACGCGTCGGTAGCCGTGGTGGCAGAAGCCATTGTCAGCCGCTATGACGAAACCCGCATGTCCGTCTACTATCTTATGGGCATCTGTATTGTCCTGATTATCGTAACCGGCATCTCAATGAACTTCCTGCTTCAGCGCCTTGGCGGTATTCTGATCAGAACCACGGGCTTTATCGACCAGCTATCGCATGGCCATTTCAGCAGTAACCTGTCGATACAATCGAATATCAGTGAAGCCCAGAGCCTGAACGCCTCCATAACCCGGCTACAGACGTTCTTCGCTAATCTGCTGAGCAACATTCGCACTGAAACTGAAAACCTCAAACATCTTCAGCATCAGGCAGTGACACAGGCTGATCAACTGGAAAGCTCAATCAACCAGCAACGTCAGGCCTCAGAGAGCGCGGTGGTTCAGATCACACAACTGAACGCCTCCTTCAGCGAGGTAGCGACCCGCGCGAGCCAGACAAGCTGCACGACCCAGAATACGTCAGAGCAGGCCTCCAATGGCGCCACACAGATCCAGAAGACCCGGGAGTATATTGATCGTCTGAATGACGAAATCGCAGCTACCGCCACATCGCTGAATGAGCTCCAGAATGACTCTATTGCCATTCAGAACGTTCTCGGCGTCATTCAGGGCTTTGCTGAACAGACGAATCTGCTGGCACTTAACGCAGCTATTGAAGCAGCCCGGGCCGGCGAAACCGGTCGCGGCTTTGCAGTCGTAGCCGACGAAGTCCGCAATCTGGCGGCCAACACGGCCAAATCCGCGGATGAGATACAGGCTATTACCAACCGTCTCAGCAATACGACCGAAGAGACGGTCAGTAAGATGCAGATTCAGCAGCAAGCTGCGCTGCAGACCGTCAAACTGGCACAGGAAGCTCAACAGGCGTTTGATGACATCCGACAGTCAATCGATGAAATTAACGATATGAGCGCGCTGATCGCATCCTCTACTGAGGAACAGACCTCCGTCACCAGCGAGATCACAGAGACCGTTGAAACCTCTAACTCTCTGACCAAGTACTCCATCGCTGCAGCCGAGACCAACAAACAGCAGGCAGCCAAACTCGCGCAAGCTAACGAGCAACTCACCCAGCTCGTCAGCCAGTTACACTGACCATTAAAAAGCCCGGTCTGCAGACCGGGCTTTTTTTGCACTCAACTTTACACTCAGCAATAAAGCATCACTTAGCCGAAAACTGACGCCAGTCCGCCAACCCCTGCTGCAGCGCCTGCTGCATAAAGCCATCCGCAATCATCTCCTGCACAGTTTTAGCCAGAGCCCCGCGTAGCACCCCGGTATTACAGGCCGACTGATGGGAGACAGTCAGGTACAGCCCTTCACTGCTGATAGGCGGATCGAGTACGTCAAATGCCTCCGAATACCCCAGCAGCCCGGCATAGGCCAGCCCGGGGTTTTTCTCATACAGCGCATACTCCGCACGACCCCGTTGCACCATGGTAAACGCCTGCTTTAATGACGCCACATACAACAGATCAAGCTCAGCCTTCGCATATTCATCGAAGTCCTGACCAAAACTGTTATTAATCACGGTCACACCCTTATGCTGTTTCAGATCGGGCCACTGCCCGTAAGTCATCGCCGAGCCAGCCTTACGCCAGACCACACTGGTGGTATCAAGAAAAGCCGGATAAACATAGTCCATATACTGGATACGCGGAATCGTATAGAAAGCCCCCGCGATAAGATCAACCTTCCCGGTCCGCATCACCTCCTGAGCCCGGGCCCAGGAACCCACATCTTGCAGGTCGATCTCAATTTCAAGGCGACGGGCGATTTCATCCATAATCAGGCGATTCGCGCCCAACAACGACTTAGTACCATCATCCGCCCGCCAGAGATACGGCGGATATTCAGCGTTTCCGGTGGCCGTCAGTCGCTTACAACCAAGCTCCGCCGCGGACAAATTCGATGCCAGAAGCACCCCTGCCATCCCTAAAAAAAAGACAAAGCGTTTAATATTCAACAACATGAAACACTCACACCTATAAATCTATGCAACATTGCAGATGAATTCAGTATAGGAATCAATCCAAAAACCCCGCAAGTAACTTTAGGTCTATTTTTTTAGGATAGGTACGATCTACTGGACGACTGAGCAATACGCTTCGCTATTCGCACCCTACAGAAGCTGTTAACTACGTGGGCTAGGTTAGCGTAGCGTAACCCGGTGCTTTGTCGGTAGGGTTGGCAAGAATCGGCGTTATCGGTGCAATACGCTTCGCTATTGGCACCCTACGGAGTCTGTTAACTACCGGTGTTTTGCAGGCGGCTGTCTGTGATGACCTACCATGATCAGAAACACGGTTGCAGCCCCTGCGGGCGCCGTTGCAGTGACCGAAGATCATCCGATCCAATAACGAAAAAACCCCTACCGCGTAAGCGATAGGGGTTCTTCGTAATTAGATGCTTGGCGATGACCTACTCTCACATGGGGAGACCCCACACTACCATCGGCGATGTTGCGTTTCACGTCTGAGTTCGGGATGGAATCAGGTGGTTCCACAACTCTATGGTCGCCAAGCAAAACTGTTACAACTCGGATCTGATTCTTCTTAGTATTTGATTTAGAGTTTTGACTGCTTTCTACATACCGTCAATTCGTTACTCTCTATCGTCGTGCTTTCGCACTTACAAGTCACTTGCCAAACGCCTTGGGCGTTATATGGTCAAGCCTCACGGGCAATTAGTACGGGTTAGCTCAACGCCTCACAGCGCTTCCACACCCCGCCTATCAACGTCTTAGTCTTAAACGGCCCTTTAGGGGACTCAAGGTCCCAGTGAGATCTCATCTTGAAGGAGGCTTCCCGCTTAGATGCTTTCAGCGGTTATCCCGTCCGAACATAGCTACCCGGCAATGCAATTGGCATCACAACCGGAACACCAGAGGTTCGTTCACTCCGGTCCTCTCGTACTAGGAGCAACTCTTCTCAAATCTCAAACGCCCACGGCAGATAGGGACCGAACTGTCTCACGACGTTCTAAACCCAGCTCGCGTACCACTTTAAATGGCGAACAGCCATACCCTTGGGACCGGCTTCAGCCCCAGGATGTGATGAGCCGACATCGAGGTGCCAAACACCGCCGTCGATGTGAACTCTTGGGCGGTATCAGCCTGTTATCCCCGGAGTACCTTTTATCCGTTGAGCGATGGCCCTTCCATACAGAACCACCGGATCACTAGAACCTACTTTCGTACCTGCTCGACGTGTCTGTCTCGCAGTCAAGCACCCTTCTACTCTTGCGCTCATTGCATGATTTCCGACCATGCTGAGGGTACCTTCGTGCTCCTCCGTTACTCTTTGGGAGGAGACCGCCCCAGTCAAACTACCCACCACACAATGTCCCCGATCCCGCTTAGGGACCTGGGTTAGAACCTCAATATTACCAGGCTGGTATTTCAAGATTGGCTCCACCTTATCTGGCGACAAGGTTTCAAAGCCTCCCAGCTATCCTACACAAGTAATATCAAAGTCCACTGTGAAGCTGTAGTAAAGGTTCACGGGGTCTTTCCGTCTAGCCGCGGGTAAACTGCATCTTAACAGCTATTTCAATTTCACTGAGTCTCGGGTGGAGACAGTGTGGCCATCGTTACGCCATTCGTGCAGGTCGGAACTTACCCGACAAGGAATTTCGCTACCTTAGGACCGTTATAGTTACGGCCGCCGTTTACCGGGGCTTCGATCAAGAGCTTCGCTTACGCTAACCCCATCAATTAACCTTCCGGCACCGGGCAGGCGTCACACCCTATACGTCCTCTTTCGAGTTTGCAGAGTGCTATGTTTTTAATAAACAGTCGCAGCCACCTGGTATCTTCGACCGCCAACAGCTTAGAGAGCAAGTCTCATCACCATCAGCGGCGCACCTTCTCCCGAAGTTACGGTGCCATTTTGCCTAGTTCCTTCACCCGAGTTTTCTCATACGCCTTAGTATTCTCTACCTGACCACCTGTGTCGGTTTAGGGTACGGTTAGTCACAACCTGAAGCTTAGAGGCTTTTCCTGGAAGCATGGCATCAACCACTTCAGTCCACATGGGACCTCGTCATCAGTTCTCGGTCTTAAGCGCCCGGATTTACCTAAGCACTCAACCTACTACCTTAAACGCGGACAACCAACGCCGCGCTGGCCTAGCCTTCTCCGTCCCCCCATCGCAGTTGTGAGCAGTACAGGAATATTAACCTGTTTCCCATCGGCTACGCTCTTCAGCCTCGCCTTAGGGGCCGACTCACCCTACCTCGAATAGCGTTGGATAGGAACCCTTGGTCTTCCGGCGGGGAGGGTTTTCACCTCCCTTATCGTTACTCATGTCAGCATTCGCACTTCTGATACCTCCACCCTGCCTTACGGCTTGAGCTTCAACGGCTTACAGAACGCTCCTCTACCATGCCATAAATGGCATCCGCAGCTTCGGTGTCATACTTAGCCCCGTTATATCTTCCGCGCGGGCCGACTCGACTAGTGAGCTATTACGCTTTCTTTAAAGGGTGGCTGCTTCTAAGCCAACCTCCTAGCTGTCTAAGCCTTCCCACATCGTTTCCCACTTAGTATGAACTTTGGGACCTTAGCTGGCGGTCTGGGTTGTTTCCCTTTCCACGACGGACGTTAGCACCCGCCGTGTGTCTCCCATGATTGCACTCATTGGTATTCGGAGTTTGCATCGGGTTGGTAAGTCGGGATGACCCCCTAGCCGAAACAGTGCTCTACCCCCAATGGTGAGACATGAGGCACTACCTAAATAGTTTTCGAGGAGAACCAGCTATCTCCGAGTTTGATTAGCCTTTCACTCCTATCCACAAGTCATCCGCTGGCTTTTCAACGACAGTCGGTTCGGTCCTCCAATGCGTGTTACCGCATCTTCAACCTGCCCATGGATAGATCACTCGGTTTCGGGTCTACTCCTAGCGACTGGACGCCCTATTAAGACTCGGTTTCCCTACGGCTCCGCAAACGCTTAACCTTGCCACTAAAAGTAAGTCGCTGACCCATTATACAAAAGGTACGCAGTCACCGTCCGAAAACGGCTCCCACTGCTTGTACGTACACGGTTTCAGGGTCTATTTCACTCCCCTCACAGGGGTTCTTTTCGCCTTTCCCTCACGGTACTGGTTCACTATCGGTCAGTCAGGAGTATTTAGCCTTGGAGGATGGTCCCCCCATATTCAGACAGCGTTTCACGTGCGCCGTCCTACTCGATTTCACGGTATATAAGTTTTCGCATACGGGGCTATCACCCACTATGGCCACACTTTCCAGAGTGTTCTGCTAACTACAATACCGCTTAAGGGCTGGTCCCCGTTCGCTCGCCGCTACTTAGGGAATCTCGGTTGATTTCTTTTCCTCCGGGTACTTAGATGTTTCAGTTCCCCGGGTTCGCCTCCTATAGCCTATGTATTCAGCTATAAGATACCTGTAAACAGGTGGGTTTCCCCATTCGGAAATGCTAGGATCAAAGCCTGTTTGCCGACTCCCCTAGCCTTATCGCAGGCTACAACGTCCTTCATCGCCTCTGACTGCCAAGGCATCCACCGTGCACGCTTAGTCACTTGACCATATAACCCGAAGGCGTCTGGATCACAGTAACTTGTAAAAGTAACGATAGATTTCGCCGAATTGGCGCATGTAGAAAATCTACATGTCAAATCTAAATCAAATGAATCAAATCCAAATTGTTAAAGAGCGTTTAAAGCAAAAGCTTTAAAAGATAAGGCATCAGTATGCGTTATGTTTTAAAACTCTTAAGAGTAATGGTGGAGCTATGCGGGATCGAACCGCAGACCTCCTGCGTGCAAAGCAGGCGCTCTCCCAGCTGAGCTATAGCCCCATACAGCGTAATTTTCACAAGACAAGGCGTGGGACGGCGAAGCATAGTGTACTATGCGAGTCGTGCCACAACGCAGCATTGTGGAAATTTGGTAGGCCTGAGTGGACTTGAACCACCGACCTCACCCTTATCAGGGGTGCGCTCTAACCAGCTGAGCTACAAGCCTATTTCTTTGCGTGTCTTTTTACGCAGTGCGGCGTTGCTGCCTTCGCTCATTCGGTCATGTACTTATGTACACTCCCTCATTCGCTCAGCCCGCGCCTTGCTCTTCGCAAAAATCCAGGCAAATAAACCACTTAGCCTACAGACTTAGTAGCTACCTTTCCGCTCTCTTCACTTTCTGATCAGATAATTCGTGTGAACGCTTGCCGAGACGCGGCATTCGTTAAGGAGGTGATCCAGCCCCAGGTTCCCCTAGGGCTACCTTGTTACGACTTCACCCCAGTCATGAACCACACCGTGGTAACCGCCCTCCCGAAGGTTAAGCTAGCTACTTCTGGTGCAATCCACTCCCATGGTGTGACGGGCGGTGTGTACAAGGCCCGGGAACGTATTCACCGCGACATTCTGATTCGCGATTACTAGCGATTCCGACTTCATGGAGTCGAGTTGCAGACTCCAATCCGGACTACGACCGGTTTTCTGAGATTAGCTTACCCTCGCAGGTTCGCGGCCCTCTGTACCGGCCATTGTAGCACGTGTGTAGCCCAACTCGTAAGGGCCATGATGACTTGACGTCGTCCCCACCTTCCTCCGGTTTGTCACCGGCAGTCTCCTTAGAGTTCCCACCATTACGTGCTGGCAAATAAGGACAAGGGTTGCGCTCGTTACGGGACTTAACCCAACATTTCACAACACGAGCTGACGACAGCCATGCAGCACCTGTCTCTGCGTTCCCGAAGGCACCAAGCTATCTCTAGCAAGTTCGCAGGATGTCAAGAGTTGGTAAGGTTCTTCGCGTTGCTTCGAATTAAACCACATGCTCCACCGCTTGTGCGGGCCCCCGTCAATTCATTTGAGTTTTAACCTTGCGGCCGTACTCCCCAGGCGGTCTACTTATCGCGTTAGCTGCGCCACTAAAAGATCAAGTCCCCCAACGGCTAGTAGACATCGTTTACGGCGTGGACTACCAGGGTATCTAATCCTGTTTGCTCCCCACGCTTTCGCACCTCAGTGTCAGTATCGGTCCAGGTAGTCGCCTTCGCCACTGGTGTTCCTTCCTATATCTACGCATTTCACCGCTACACAGGAAATTCCACTACCCTCTACCGTACTCTAGACTGGCAGTATCAGGTGCAGTTCCCAGGTTGAGCCCGGGGCTTTCACATCTGACTGACCAATCCACCTACGCGCGCTTTACGCCCAGTAATTCCGATTAACGCTCGCACCCTCCGTATTACCGCGGCTGCTGGCACGGAGTTAGCCGGTGCTTCTTCTGCAGTTAACGTCACAGGATGCAGGTATTAACTACACCCCTTTCCTCACTGCTGAAAGTGCTTTACAACCCTAGGGCCTTCTTCACACACGCGGCATGGCTGCATCAGGCTTGCGCCCATTGTGCAATATTCCCCACTGCTGCCTCCCGTAGGAGTCTGGGCCGTGTCTCAGTCCCAGTGTGGCTGATCATCCTCTCAGACCAGCTAGAGATCGTTGCCTTGGTGAGCCATTACCTCACCAACAAGCTAATCTCACGCAGGCTCATCAAATAGCACAAGGTCCGAAGAGCCCCTGCTTTCTCCCGAAGGACGTATGCGGTATTAGACCAAATTTCTCTGGCTTATCCCCCACTACTTGGTAGATTCCTACGCGTTACTCACCCGTCCGCCACTCGTCAGCAACTAGCAAGCTAGTCCTGTTACCGTTCGACTTGCATGTGTTAGGCCTGCCGCCAGCGTTCAATCTGAGCCATGATCAAACTCTTCAGTTTAAATCATATGTGTTACCAGGAATGTGGTAACGGGCTCTAGTACTAAACAACCGGATAACATTCTTAAGAACGTTAAACCTATTTGTAAATCGCTTAAATGAATTCACTTGGTTGCTTGTCTAGACAAGTAAATGTTGCGTTGTCTCAACAAGCGCCCACACGAATTATCTGATCAAATTGTTAAAGAGCGTTGCTTGATGTTTCGTCTCAAGCGAGGCGCATATTCTACTTTGCGCTCATTCAAAGTCAACCGTTTATTTTGCAATTTTGTAAAATTTTTTACTCAGCAACCGGACTTTGAATCCTGCTCCGTAAGCACCGTCAAAATCCAATGGATTCAAGCACTTACTAAGCACCTTGCTTAGTTCAATCAGCCCCGTTTCGGCGGCCTCCCTAAGCAAGGACGGCGAATTCTACAGCGTTCTGAAAAAGGGTCAACACCCTGTCGTAAAAAAACTGAAAAAAACCGTAAAAAAGTGCCATACCGGCCCTTTTTGATCACTAAACAATCAGCACTGTTTGTTATCTGTACAGAGCGGGTCGTTTTACGGCGGGCAGAAACAGAAAAGGCGCCTGACGGCGCCTCTTTCATCTCTTTGCAGCTATCCCGATATGTAGCTTAGAGGAATCACTGTACTCCAGAGGATGACGGAGGTTACCAGTATCCCGACCAGGGTACAGAGCCCTACAGTCAGAATAGAAGTTGAGAACAGGAATGCCCGTTCTTCAGGTATTTTCATAATCACCGGTACACCTGTGTATAGCAGGTATACGGAATAACACACTGCAACCAGGCCAACGGACACGTTAAACCACAGGAGCGGATATAAAGCGGCCAGTCCGGACAGGAACATAGGCGTTGCAGTGTAGGTTGCCAGTGACAGACAGTCATCGAATGAGACATTGCCACCGTAGTTTTTTTCCATCCAGTGGATGGCATAGGTGATAAAGCCAACAGCAACCCACATCGCAAAATAGAATGCGACTGCTGCCGGTAGTGCACTCATGGCATCGAGCTTGACGTATTCCGTTCCCGCAATACTCCAGCCCACCTGAGTTGTCCCGATAAACATTGAGACTGCCGGTATCGCAGCCAGAATACTTATCTGCTGCAAAAAGATATGTGCAGCGCTGTAGTGCTCTTTTCTAATCTGCCCCCACTCTTCTTTAGGGTGGTACAGAATTCCCATCATATGCTGAATAAACATGATGCATCCCCTCGTTAAGTCAGGTGCAGCACCACTCCTTTAGTGCTACATCAGTTTACTGCTGATTTCATTACTGCTTTTTTCTCCGTTTCCACAGTTTTCTGGAAGGTTAATTCTTGATCCGCCGGCTCTGTTCAGCTGCCTAATTGTCCCGTTAGGTAGTGATCAACCAGTAATGCTGCAAATAGCAGCATGATGTAGTTGATGCTGTAGCGAAACAGCGCCATGGGCGCTCCTGCCGGTCGGTTCCACAATCGCCAGTTCCAATACAGGAACCGTATATTGAGCAGCATGACCACACTGAGGTAGAACAGGCCACTCATCCCTGTCATATAGGGAAATAGTGTCGTCGACACCATAAGTAAACTATAGAGCAATATTTGTAATCTTGTGTACTCATCGCCATGGGTCACCGGCAACATCGGGATGCCGGCTTTTTCATAATCCGCTTTGCGGGCAATACACAATGCCCAGAAGTGTGGCGGAGTCCAGGCAAAGATGATTAAGACGAGTAATAAAGCGTCTGGCTCAATGCTGCCGGTAATGGCTGTCCAGCCTAATAAAGGAGGCGCGGCACCGGCAATACCGCCAATTACAATGTTTTGTGGTGTAGCCCGTTTCAGCCAGACCGTGTAAACCACTGCGTAGCCCATCAATGCGGCCACTGTCAGCCAGGCCGTCAGAGGATTAACCAGGTAGACCAGCATCACGATGCCCGCGATACCGATGACTGCCGCAAACAGCATCGCCTGTTGCGGTGTCAGTTTGCCCTGTGGCAATGGTCGTCCTTTGGTGCGTGCCATGTTTTCATCGATCTTGCGATCCATCACGTGGTTAACCGCAGCCGCAGAGCCTGATGCCAGCGCAATACCGATCAATCCAAACAGCACCTTATCCAGCGGCGGTAACCCTGGCAGTGCCAGAAACATCCCTACGGCCGCAGTGATCAGCATGACCAGAACCACCTTAGGTTTACACAACGTTATATAATCACGCCATGTAATCTGCATCGAACGCTGAGCGATAGCACGGGTATCAGGCATCTTGGTTCTCCTTTACAGCAAAGCTCAATCGACTGTATATCCACAGCAGTAACACCAATAAAGCAACGGCCAACCCGTGATGCAGGATTGCCAGATGACTTGGCACCGCATACACCACATTCAATACACCCAGCAGTAACTGAGCTGTCAGTAAACCCGGCAGCAGGATCACCTCCATACGAAACGCTTTATATGGGTATAGTCGGCAGATCAGCAACAGGCAACTGATGACAACAATCAACGCGCCCAGCCGATGACCGATCTGGATGGCAGCTCTCGCTTCAACAGGGAGTAACCCTCCCTGATAATTGGGCCCGATGACAGCAACCGGATTATACCCGGTAACAAAATCAGGCTGAATTTCGCTGTCCGGGTTACAGCTAAGCCAGTGCTGACAGGCAGGGCCTGCATAGTTTGAACTGGTCCAGCCACCCAGAATTATCTGCAGGATCAATACGCCCGTTGCCAGAGGCAGCAACCGGGTTACCTTTGCTCTCTCCTGTGTGGCCGGCTGCTGTAATTTGCGAATGCGGACACGTAAGTACAGAATCAATGTCAGGGTCAGCACACCTCCCAGCAGGTGCAGCGTCACAACGGGCGGATAGAGCTTTAACGTAACCGTCCACATCCCGAACAAAGCCTGCACCATCACCAGCACCAGTAACAGATAACTCTCCTTCACCGGATAACCGGCCAGATTACGCATCCGGTAGGCGATCAGTGCAAGCCCCAGAATCAGTACCCCGAGGCCACCCGCCAGATAACGGTGCCCCATTTCCAGTTGGGTTTTGTGATGCTCAATCGGCGTTTCCGGATAGACCTGCTGCGCCTTGTCCAGAATTTCCGGATGATCAGGCAATACCATGTGCCCGTAGCAGCCTGGCCAGTCAGGGCAGCTCAGGCCCGCATCGCTGATACGGGTCCAGCCGCCAAGCAGTACAACACAGAGCGCCAGAAGCGCCGCCAGATTGATCAGTCGCCATGCCCACTTCTGCATCCGTTACTCCTCAACCGACTCTGGATACTTTCAGCAAACGCCGCAGGTCTCTCAGCACCTGTTTCGGCGGTTCATCCAGCGTATAACGCAGAACCAGATTGCCCATTGGATCCACAACCCAGACCGCGGCGCCCGGGTGTTCTGTCTGCTGATGGACGATTAGCTCCGGCGCCAGCCGCTCGACCACTACCCTATCCCGATCCTTGCCTAACGCGGTGTGCAATTTATCCATCATCGCCCACCAGCGATCACACTGTTGCCGGCAGCTCTCCGGCGCTGTCAGCAGCAGTTGCCAGTGGTGAGTCTCCTCCCCGGGTAACTGCCACGATTTGATATGCTGCCCGACCACCAGCTCACCACCGTGATTCTTTTGCTCCGGCATCATAAAACCGGAATAGTAGATCAGCGCAGCCAGCATGACCGGCACCAGACCAACCGCCCACACAAGCCAGAAGTTAAATCGGCTCATCTGCTTCCTCCTTACGCAACCGGCGCCAGCTCCAGATCAGCAACCCTGCTAACGCAGCCGCCATCGCAAACCATTGAAATGCATAACCAAGATGTTTTTCAGGACGCATCCGTAGCAGCGGCCAGTTCAGATCCAACCCGGCGATGATCGGCTGCTGCAGGCGCAACTCATAAGGTGACAGGGTCGCCCCCAGTAATGCCGATAACTTATCTGCGGCCAGAGACTGAATGACTTTTGGCCAGCCCGCCGCCAGCTCTGTATCAACCAGTACCAGCCCCGGGTCAATTAACTTCAGCCCGCCCTGTAAAGCCTGCTGCCCGTCGGGAATCGCCACTTCGGGTAACACAGCCCGATCTGCAGAGCCTGCCAGCCACCCCATATTGACCAGCAACCTCTCACCACTCTCCAAAGAGGCCAGCGCGATCACCTCATAGCCTACGCCCGCGGGACGCTGCCGGTTGTCCAGCAGGAAGTAGCGCTGCTGATCAAGAGTCGCCTTCAGGACTACCGGGTAAAAACGTGCCTCAAGCTCACGTCTGTCAACAGGTAGCCGGGTGTGGGGATGCAGCTCAGCCCAGCTCTGCAGCAGTATCCGTTTCTGCTCCGCCCGCTCCAGTTGCCACAGCCCCAGAGAGACAAGCCCCGGCAGAAGCAGCACAGCGCCAGCTAACATCCACTTGAAGCGTCGCCTGGACTGGGCTTTACTCATTACACCCCCTCTGCTGTCGGAGTTCGCCGGATGTCACTGAAACTCGTCTTACTCGTTCTGTTTATAGCTGTTGTCGTCAGCCTGTTCTCAGGCTTGTTTTTTCTGATCCGCGATCAGGGCCAGTCGCAACGCAGCGTCAACGCACTGTTTTTTCGGGTAGGCTTCAGCGTTCTGCTGCTGGTCGTACTGATCTATGGATTCTTCAGCGGCCAGTTGGTACCGCATATGCCCTGAAGTTCAGATCACATAGACGAACAGGAACAGCCCAATCCAGACCACATCAACGAAGTGCCAGTACCAGGCCACTGCCTCGAAGCCAAAGTGCTTCTCTGCACTGAAGTGGCCCTTCATTACCCGCAACCAGATAATAATCAGCATCAGTGTGCCCAGTGTTACGTGCAGGCCATGAAACCCGGTGAGAATAAAGAAGGTAGCACCGTAAATGCCGGAGTTCAGGGTTAAACCCAACTCGTTATATGCCAGCGAATACTCATGCGCCTGATAGTAAAGAAAGACACAGCCCAGAATCACGGTAGCGCCCAGCCAGAACACCACCCGGGAGCGGGCATCCCGTTTCAGGGCGTGGTGTGCCAGCGTTACGGTAAAGCTGGAGGAGATCAGCAAAATGGTATTGAGCAACGGGATATGCCAGGGATCGATAATCTCTTTCGGGCCCGGGAACGTTTGCGGATCCGGTGTCGTCATCAGCGGCCACTCAGCCGTAAAACCCTGCCACAGCATGTTAGACACCCCTTTCTCTCCCTCTCCGCCGAGCCAGGGCACAGCCAGATTACGAACATAGAACAGGGTGCCGAAGAACGCGGCGAAGAACATCACTTCAGAGAAGATAAACCAGCTCATTCCCCAGCGGAAGGAACGATCCATCTGCGGGCTGTACAACCCCTCATGGCTCTCATGGATCACATTACCGAACCAGCCCAGCAGGATAAGCCCCATACCCAGTGCGCCGGCCAGCAGCATCAGTAAACCACTGCCGCCCCCGCTTTCCGAGGAGAGGGCATTCATCATCGTCCCTGCTCCCGCTGCCATCAGAAACAGAGAGATTGAGGCCAGAATCGGCCAGCGACTCTGCTCCGGTACGTAGTAGGTCTGACTGCTCATCTTCAACTCCCTCCCCGCTGTGACAGTTGAGGCTCACTTTTCGGGGTGATATCAAACAGTGTGTAGGACAGCGTAATCGTGCGGATATGCTCCGGCAGTTCCGGATCGATCGACAAAACCAGAGGCATCGCTTTTTCCTCCCGGGCCTGCAGAGGCTGCCGGTCAAAGCAGAAACAATTGATCTTCTGCAGGAAGGGCGCTGCTTCAGAAGGCGAGACTGAAGGGATGGCCTGAGCGATCATATACTGTTCAGTCGGATTCCCGGCCAGATAAGCGGTCTGGTACATCTCGCCGGGAGACAGTTCAGTGACCACCTCCCGCGGTCGAAACTTCCAGGGCATGGTCTCATTATTCACCGCCACGAGCTGCAGCTTGACCTTACGGCTGTTATCCACAATCCCACTCGGTTCAACCGCGACCAGATCCACCTTGCCGTTCAACCCGGTGATCCGACAGAACACGTCATACAAGGGCACCAGAGCAAAGCCGAAACCAAACATCAGTGCAGCGCCCAGAAGCAATGTGGTTACCGTTTTTTTATGCTGATTCTGCTTAGCCATCACCGCCTCCCGATCCGTTTACTTCACCTGTGGCGGTTCGCTGAAGCTGTGATAGGGTGCCGGCGAGGCGACGGTCCACTCCAACCCGTGACTACCCTCCCAGACTCGGGCACTGGCCGGCTTACCTTTGCGGATACAACTGATGACGTTGTAGAGGAAAATTAACTGTGAGAAACCAAAAATAAAGGCTCCGACTGACGCCACTGCATTAAAATCGGCAAACTGCAGTGCGTAATCAGGAATCCTTCGTGGCATCCCGGCGAGACCAATAAAGTGCATCGGAAAGAACGTGATATTGACGCCAATAAAGCTGCACCAGAAATGCACCTTGCCCATCGTTTCGTTGTAATAGTTACCACACCACTTCGGCAGCCAGTAATAGGCGCCCGCCATAATCGCAAACACCGCCCCCGGCACCAGTACATAGTGGAAATGCGCCACCACAAAGTAGGTATCGTGATACTGGAAATCCACCGGCGCGATCGCCAGCATCAGCCCGGAAAAACCACCAATGGTAAACAACACCACAAAAGCCAGGGCAAACAACATGGGCGTTTCAAAGGTCATAGAACCCCGGAACATAGTCGCCACCCAGTTGAACACTTTCACCCCGGTAGGTACCGCAATCAGCATGGTGGCGAACATGAAGAACAATTCACCGGCCAGCGGCAGACCCACAGTGAACATGTGGTGCACCCAGACAATAAACGAGAGCAGCGCTATAGAGGCGGTCGCGTAGACCATTGAGGCATAACCAAACAGCTTTTTACGTGCAAAGGTCGGAATGATTTCGCTGACGATACCAAACGCCGGCAGGATCATGATGTAAACCTCCGGATGACCGAAAAACCAGAATACATGCTGAAACAGAACCGGATCACCACCACCCGCAGCGTTAAAGAAGCTGGTGCCAAAATGGATATCCATCAACATCATGGTGACCACCCCGGCCAGTACAGGCATGACCGCAATCAGCAGGAAAGCCGTGATCAGCCAGGTCCAGACAAACAGTGGCAGCTTCATCATAGTCATGCCCGGTGCCCGGAGGTTAAGGATCGTGGCGATGATATTGATCGCGCCCATGATCGAACTGATACCCATCATATGCACCGCAAAAATAAAGTAGGTCACACTGGGCGGGGCATAGGTCGTCGAAAGAGGTGCATAGAAAGTCCAGCCGAAATTGGGCGCGCCGCCCTCCATCAGCAGGGTTGAAAGCATCATGGCGAAAGCAAATGGCAGAATCCAGAAGCTCCAGTTATTCATCCTTGGCAGCGCCATATCCGGCGCTCCCACCATCATCGGAATCATCCAGTTAGCCAGGCCGACAAACGCCGGCATCACGGCACCAAACACCATGATCAGACCGTGCATGGTGGTCATCTGGTTAAAGAACTCAGGCTGTATCAGTTGCAGACCGGGCTGAAACAGTTCCGCCCGGATCATCAGCGCCATACAGCCGCCGGTGAGAAACATTGCAAAACTGAACCAGAGATAAAGGGTACCTATATCTTTGTGGTTGGTGGTAAATAACCAACGGCCGATGCCGGAGGCGGGGCCATGATGATGCGTTGCTGCGACACTCGTATTCATATCCCCTCCTACTGTTTCAGCGCGGCGATCTGCGCGGGTGCGATGATATCGCCGGTTTTATTACCCCAGGCATTACGCTCATAGGTAATGACTGCCGCCAGCTCAACGGCACTGAACTGATCCCGGAATGCCTGCATCGCGGTGCCCGGCTTACCGTTCAGGACTATATCGATATGCGCCGCAGGATCACCCAACGCGACAGGACTGTTCTTCAGCCCCGGGAACGCCCCCGGTATCCCCTCACCATTTGCCTGATGGCACGCCAGGCAAGCCTTGTTATAGACCTCCTCGCCAGTTTCCATCAGCTCGGCCAGACTCCAGGATTTCTCAGCCGCCGCGGCTTTCGCCTGATCAGCCTGTTTAACCTCTGCCAGCCAGGCTTCGAACTCCGCCTGCGGCTTCACTTCCACCACAATCGGCATAAATCCGTGATCCTTACCACAGAGCTCTGCACACTGGCCGCGATACACACCCGGTACATCGGCAATCGCCCAGGCCTCATTGATGAAGCCCGGAATCGCATCCTTTTTCACCGCCAGATCAGGCACCCACCAGGAGTGAATCACATCATTCGCCGTCAGCAGGAAACGCACCTTCTTGCCTGCCGGGATCACCAACGGGTTATCCACCTCCAGCAGGTAGTGCTCACCTTTTTCACTGGTGTTATTAATCTGTTCGCGGGGGGTTGCCAGACTGGAGAAGAAATCCACATCCTGACCGAGGTACTGATAGCGCCACTTCCACTGATAACCGGTTACCTGAATATCCAGCTCAGCTTCCGTGTTGTCATACATTTTGATCAGTGTCGCCGTGGCCGGAACCGCCATGGCAATCAGAATAACGAAGGGAATAAGCGTCCAGGTGATCTCCACCAGTACGTTTTCATGAAAATTGTGCGCTTTGGCACCACGGGACTTACGGTGGTAGATCACCGACCAGAGCATCACCCCGAACACCACTACACCGATCGCCACACAGATCCAGAATATGATCATATGCAGATCATAAACTTCCCGGCTGATCTCGGTGATCCCGCGTGTCAGGTTCACCTCCCAGTCTGCCCGGGCGTGACCGGATATCAACAACAATGCTGCAATTCCCAGCGGCGTTCTCTGCATCTCAGGCCCTCCTTAACTACACACAAAAGAGCCTGCTGAATCCACATTACTAAGGGCGTTGTCATTAAACTAGCAACGTCGGTAGCAACAGGGTTCGAGCAGGCTCTTTTCTTGCCTGGACTCCTTCCCAGCATTTCCGACCAATCCACTTGGTTGTTAACAGCAAGTATAGCAGCGATAAAAATTATGCAAGGCAATCAAGGCACAACGCGTGTTATTGGCGCCGGCGATGACTCAGTAAAACGCGCCTTACACCTCCGGGCTTCAGGGTATACAGCGCATTAACAGGACATATACACCGGTTTTTTAACCGGTCGCATAAACAAGCGCCAGCCGGACCAGCAGATAAACAACCGCCACAAATACCAACGTGAGCAATATTCCGGTCACAACATAAGGCCAGAACCGGCCACCGGCGAAATCACGGGCCTGATTGCGTTGTGACTGAACCCCGAAAAAAGCCGCCAGCACACTGCACAGCACCTGCCACCAGGCAGGTTTCGACGACTGCTGCATTTTACGAGAAGAGTACAAACTCACCCCTCCAGCAAAATAAACGCGGTACTGATCAGCAGAATGACGCTGAGAAGAAACAGCGTGGTATAGAGCACGATGGACAGGCCACGGCATTGGCAGGCTAAGCGTTTCATAATCTCCTCCTCAGGCGATGAACCTACTATCAGGTATAGCAGAAACGAAAACGGCCTCCATCAGGAGGCCGCTTTCTTAACGAGCAAATCGCAGATCAGGACTGCGGTTTCTGCCGGGTTTTACGCATCACCCAGAGCAGCGGGCCGGAGACCGCATACGCCAGGAACAATACCCAGAGGAACACTGACGGGCTGATTGAAATCACGCCCACCGCGAGCACAATACCCGCCAGAATCAGAAAAGGAACTTTCTCTTTCAGGCTGACATCCTTGAAGCTGTAGTAAAGCACATTGCTCACCATCAGCACGCCAACCAGCGCCACATAGAGAGCAATCAGATACGCATAGGGGGCACCGTCAATCTCATACTCGGTCGCCGCCCAGACCAGACCAGCCACGGCTGCCGCTGCGGCCGGACTTGGCAGCCCTATAAAATAACGTTTGTCGGTGGATCCGATCTGGGTATTGAACCGGGCCAGACGCAGCGCAGCGCCCGCCACATAGATAAACGCCGCAAACCAGCCCAGTTTGCCAATATCATCCAGCACCCAGTTAAACACCACCAGCGAAGGTGCAACCCCGAAAGAGACCATATCCGCCAGAGAATCATACTCCGCACCAAACGCACTGGAAGTGTTGGTCAGCCGGGCAACCCGGCCATCGAGACCGTCCAGAACCATGGCCACAAAAATAGCGATGGCAGCGTTTTCGAAGTGGCCATTCATACTTGCAACCACCGCGTAAAAACCGGAGAACAGCGCCCCTGTGGTAAACAGGTTCGGCAGCAGATAGATACCCCGGCTGCGAGGTTTTACCGATTCCTGATTGTCTTGATTTTGCGGCTCAGTCATTTCGCTTCAGATCATCCATACAGGTCAAAAAAACACAATTCTACTTGGTGCCGGGTCAGGAAGCTATTTTATCCCCGACATGTTCAGGCACTCAGAGCAACACCCGGTCAACAAACTTACGCATCAAGGCATTGGAATAAGGCGTTTCCCGGGCCGCCTGTAACACCTGCTCAAGATGATCATCACCCTCAGTGTATTTATCCTTGTAATAGGTCAGCCGCTCAACCAGCACCCGCTTGTCGACTTCAGGATGAAACTGGAACGCCCAGAACGGCTTATCCTGAAAGCGAAATGCATGCACACACTGCTCGGTAGAGGCCAGCAACTGACACCCTGCCGGTAGTGTTTCAGCGTATTGTTTATGCACAGAAACCGCGTAGAACGGGTCCGGTGTATCCCGGAACAGCGGATCATCCGCAGCCTCGGGGTGCAGGGCTATCGGCAGCGTACCCATCTCGTAGTCGAGCTCTTTATGCAGAATTTCCCCGCCCAGCGCGAGCACTGCCAACTGAAAACCAAAGCAGGAAGCAAAGACCGGTTTAGCCTGCCCGGCAGCATGTGCCAGCAATCTCTGACAGGCGTCCACAAAAGGGTACTCCTCCGGTAACAGCACGTTCGCCTCGCTGGCACCGCCCACCAGCAGCGCATCATAAGCGTCTGCTGCATTCACCGAAAACTCCGGCTGATCAAACACATTCAGCACATCAATCTGAGACAGTTCAAGGCCGCAGTATCCGGCAAAACTCTCCAGCTCTTCCTGCCGCACCTGATCTCCGCTGCGGATCTGCAGCAGGAGCAGTTTCAGTTCAGCGCGTGTTTTCGGCATAGGTGGATTCCTGAGCATTAAGAGAGGAGTACTAACTATAAAAACAACGCTTCCAGGTCACAACTGGGCTGCTGCCCCACTTTATCCCAGTTTTCACCAATCCATTGATCTGCCGCATGTCTCCCCTTCTCTTTCAGCTCCTGCAGGAATGCCAGCCGGGTATCGTATTTGGTCGCCTGCTCCAGCGAAGAGAGCACCTCACCTGATTCCAGCAGATGAAAACGTAAAGTTCGAAAACGCCGCTCCAGCCCACTGAAATTAATATACTGCTCCCGGGCCTGCTGAATGGTGTAGCTGATCGCGCGCATTTCACGCATAAACGTACTCTGGAAACCCAGCTCAGTAATCCGCTGATTGATTGCCTGCGTGGTTTTCGGCAACTCCCTGCCCTGAAGCGGTTGCAGCAGGAGCAACAGAATATCCTCCTCCTTACAATCAAAGATCAACGGATATACGGCAGGATTACCGGAGAACCCGCCATCCCAGTAGTGCTTACCTTCAATTTCGATGGCCTGATGCAGGTTGGGCAGACAAGCCGAAGCCAGCACATGTTCAGTGGTCAGTTCATACTCCCGGAACAGACGGATTTTGCCGTTACTGACATCGGTCGCCGCGATAAACAGCTTCATCGGCGAGCCCTCCTGAAGGGCCTGAAAATCAACCATCTCATCCAGCAGATAACGTAATGGATTAATATCCAGAGGGTTCAGGTCATAAGGAGAGATATAGCGCAATACATCCAGTACCCAGCCGGTCAGTGAGCTGACCTGAGTATCAGCGAGCTGACCACCGAGCAATTCACCGGGGGAGTTCAGGGAAACCTGCGTCCAGAATTGATCGAGCAGTGCCTTCGCGCCCGCAGCCTCATTCTGCTGCCAGCCATACGCCAGCAGGACTGCGTTTACCGCACCTGCACTGGTACCGGTCAGAGCGCGTGGCCGGAAATCCTCTTCAAGAAGACGATCCAGAACGCCCCAGGCAAAGGCCCCGTGTGCGCCGCCACCCTGCAGCGCCAGATTCATCGGCTTGCTCATAAACGCACCTCCTTTCGCTATTGTGCACTGCACAATTTAACATCAGTTTATGACAAATCCGGTTAAAAAACAGCCTGACCGGGATGACAAAACAGGTTTAAAATCCCGGAATTTCGCATAAACTAGAGGTTATATTTCATTTGACGCAATACTCTTCATGGATATCAAACAACTCCGACAGTTTGTGCATCTGGCAGAAACCCTGCACTTTGGCCGTGCCAGTGAAGCCAGTTATATCAGCCCCTCCGCGCTCAGCCGCAGTATTAAACAACTGGAAGAAGAGGTGGGTGCTGAACTGTTCGAACGGGATAATCGCAGTGTCGAGCTGACCGCCGCGGGCACTCTCTTTCTTAACTATGCCCGCGATGCCCTGAGTCAGTGGGATATGGTGCGCACCCAACTGATGGAACGCAGCGGGGAGCTGCAGGGCGAAATCAGCATGTACTGCTCCGTGACAGCCAGCTACAGCTTTCTGTTTGAGATTCTCAGCCAGTTCCGAACCAATTACCCGAAAATTGAGATGAAACTGCATACCGGTGACCCGGAACATGCCATCTCCCGGGTGATCGCCGGGGATGAGGACTTCGCTATCTGCGCCAAGCCTGACGTCCTGCCTAACGGTCTGGCCTTCAAACCGATCGCCCTCTCCTCCTTAAAATTTATAGCGCCAAAGCAAGGGCTCGCCGGGCACCCGGAGCATCTGCTCCGGCCCAATAACCAGACACCCATGATCCTTTCAGAAACCGGATTAGCCCGAAAGCGGGTGGATCGCTGGTTCAAAGAGGAGCAGATCAAACCGCTGATCTACGCTCAGGTGGCCGGTAACGAAGCGATTGTCAGCATGGTCAGTCTGGGTTTCGGCATTGGCGTCGTCCCGGAGATCGTGCTGGAAAACAGCCCCTTGGCTAATACTGTAGATATACTGCCGGTAAAACCGGAGCTGAAAGCCTATGAGGTGGGTATTGTTACCCTGGAGAAAAAGCTCAAAAACCCACTGATCAGCGCGTTCTGGTCTCAGTTGAAAGCGACACTCTGAGCAAACCTGACCGTAACAGACGAAGGCCAGCAGAGACCGATGAGTTTTGACTACGCCAGCCTTAACGCCAGGGCATGCTCAATAATCCATCGAGACGACACACCCGTCGCGGATCATCCCGCCCGTTGAGGCCAATCTGCATCCCCTGTTGTCCCGCTTCGGGCTCAGGCGTATAGGTATGGAATAAACGATCCCATAAGGCCAGTGCGAAACCATAATTGCTGTCGGTTTCGCGTGGTATCCGGGAGTGATGTACCCTATGCATATCCGGCGTGACCAATAACCGGCGCAGCCACCGGTCAACGCCAGCGGGCAGGGATACATTGCCATGATTAAACATGGCACTGGCATTGAGCAGCACCTCAAACAGCAATACCACCACCGCCGCAGGCCCCAGAAGGCAGATTGCCAGCATTTTCAGCAGCATCGACAACAGGATCTCCAGCGGATGAAACCGGGCGCCCGTCGTCACATCATAATCCGGGTCTGCATGATGGACCTGATGTAACCGCCAGAGCAGCGGTACCTTATGAAACACAACATGCTGCAGATAGATCAGCAGATCCAGCAAAACCACCGCTAGCACCCCCTCCAGCCACAGCGGCCAGTTCAGCCAGTTGAACAGGCCGAAGCCGGAATCAGCCACTGACTGCGCCAGCCCCACCGCCGCCAGAGGGAACAACCACCGTAACAACAGAGAATTTAACGCCACCAGAGCCAGATTATTGCTCCAGCGCAGCCAGCGTCCGAAGCGTTGCCGGCGGCAGGGGGAATGCCATTCCCAGAGCGCCATCAGCACAAACACGCCGATAAAGCAGCCCAGACGAAGCGGGGCTTCGTAGGCCAGCAGCCAGCCGCTCCAGCTCATCGTTTCAGGCTCCGGCCATCATCGCTTCGATCTCGGGGAGCAGATGGGGCCGGCCACGGGCATTCAGCGCGGTGCCGATCACCAGCGCCTCCGCCGCTACTTTTTCATCCGGCAGACGAATCACCCGCTGGCGGAAGCCAAATTTCACTTTACTCACCCGCTCAACTGCGACTTCGATCGCAAACCGGTCACCGCTGACCAGCGAACTCTTGTAGTCGATCTCGGAACGGACCACAACCAGATGGATCCCGGCGGCGGTCAGGGCCGTAAAATCGATCCCTTTACTGTGCAGAAATTCATGCCGGGCATGTTCCAAATAGTTAAAGTACACCCCGTTGTTCACGATTCCCTGCATATCGCACTCATAATCACGAACTTTGAATTCCAGACGATAGCTCATAACTCTTTTTTACCCCTGTACCAACGCCGGGTAACCACATAAAATACCCGGCTTTTAATTTTGGCATTCTGACTACCCCATACGACACTCATCGCTTTGGATAGTTTGTATGTACGCTCAAAAACACTAGAATGAAAACAACGCCTTGCTTCTGTGCTGCCGCACACCAGCCAAGCATAACAACTATAACAACACCGTATTCAACGAGCCGGCAAACCACGACGGTTACCGGTTCAGATACAGTACTAGCTGTAGATTAAGGTATCAGTATGAAAAAAATGCCTGTCACCAACAGGGAAGTTGTCCTGCCCGAAGGCCAGCGCATCATTTCTACCACGGATCTTAAAGGCCGTATCACATACGTCAATCAGGTTTTCTGCGACATATCCGGATACAGTGAAGAGGAACTGCTGGGTAAAGCCCACAATATTGTCCGTCATCCGGACGTACCTCCGGCGGCCTTTGCCAACCTCTGGGACTCACTGAAAAACGATCAGGCCTGGCGTGGTATTGTAAAAAACCGCTGTAAAAACGGTGACCATTACTGGGTGGATGCTTATGTTACGCCGCTCTTCGAACAGGGCCAGAAAGTAGGCTATCAGTCGGTTCGCTTTAAACCTTCACAGGAACAGGTCAGCAAAGCCGAGGTTATCTACAATGTGGCGAATGCCGGCAAAGCCGGTAAGGCCCTGAAACTGAAATCCACCAACCTGCAAAGCCTGCTGGCGTTTGCCCTGATCGCCCTGATCAGTCTGGCAGCCGCCTGGTTTGCCGGCGCCCCGCTGGCGGTACTGGCAATCATGCTGGTAGCAGCCCTGCTGATGGGCGGCTGCATGTGGCGTCTGATCGGGCCGATTAACGCGCTGGCAGAACGCTCGCGAAAACGCTTCAGTAATCCCCTGATACAACTGATGTACTGCCCACGTCAGGACGAGTTTGGTGAGGTCGATCTGGCCCTGCAGATGAATGAAGCCCGCAACACGACCGTACTCACCCGTCTGAGCGATGTCAGTCATACCATTGAAGAAGCGATCAGTGTCACCGAACGGGCAATCGGTCAGACAAACGAAGGGATCAGCCAGCAGGATAAAGAGAGCGATATGGTCGCAGCGGCGATGCACCAGATGGCCTGTGCCTCGCAGGAGATTGCCGGTAATACCAACGATATGTCCAATGCCAGCGAAGAGGCCCGGCACACGACCAACGATGGCCGCAATGCGCTGGAGAATACGGTCACCCATATCCAGGAACTCTCCTCCGAAGTGGCTGACGCGACCGAAGCAACACTGGCACTGAAAGAGCATACGGATGCGATTGGTAACGTCGTCAACGTCATCAACGAGATCGCCGAACAAACCAACCTGCTGGCCCTGAATGCCGCGATTGAGGCAGCCCGGGCTGGTGAATCCGGTCGTGGTTTTGCCGTTGTCGCCGACGAGGTCCGCACTCTGGCAACCCGCACCCAGAACTCCACTCAGGAAATTGAAAGCTCCATCGCCAGTGTCCAGTCCGCTGTTGAGCAGACCGTCCGGATTATGGAGCTGAGCCGGGATCACGTACAGCAGAGTGTGGATATCGCCCATCAGGCAGATCTGGCGTTCCAGAAAGTGCAGCATTCGATCAACGATATCTCAGACCGCTGCATGCAGATTGCCAGCAGCTCCGAAGAGCAATCCTCCGTGGTTGAAGAGATCCAGAAAAATATTGTCGCTATCCGTGATCTGGCCCGCCGTAACAGCGAAGCCTCAGATGAGACGGCTGAAGCCAGTAAAGCGCTGCACGATCTGGTGAAGCAACTGGACTCTATGGTCACTGCGTTCGACCGCTGACAGGAGCAGAACGATGTCTGAAGCATGCTCAAGCGGTAGTTGTCTCTGCGGAGAAGTTCGCTATGAGATCAGCCCGCCTTACCTGCACTTTCAGTACTGTCACTGCTCACGCTGTCGCAAAGCTACCGGCAGCGCCCATGCCAGCAATATCATCCTGCCGCCGGCGCAGTTTCGCTGGCTGGCAGGCGAAGATCAGGTCGGGCATTTTATACCGGAAGACACCCGGCATTTTGCCAATGGCTTCTGTCGGCGCTGCGGTTCAACCCTGCCCTGGCTGGCTAAGACCGGCAAGGCGATGGTGGTACCCGCAGGCACACTGGATAACGGCCCGGATATGAGCCCGGAATGGAACCTGTTCTGGGAGAGCCGGGCAACATGGTATCGCCTCCCCCATGAGCTGAATGCCTACCCCACTCTGCCCGGCAAAAGCGAACCCTGCCGCCTTAACGAAGGCTGACACCCCTTACCGGAATAAAAAAAGGCGACCTTAACGGTCGCCTGAATACCCCAACGGGTTATCACAAGTGCATAGCTAATAAGATCGATCAAGGGAAATCAGTCGTCTCCACCGAGAAAGCCCAGCAGTTGCAGCAAGCTGGTAAACAGATTGTAGATAGAGACGTACAGGGAAACCGTTGCCATGATGTAGTTGGTTTCACCACCGTGCAGGATGTTGCTGGTTTCATACAGGATAAAACCGGACATCAGCAGGACAAACATTGCAGACACCGCCAGCGAAAGCGCCGGAATCTGGAAGAACACCGCACCCAGACCGGCAACGAATGCCAGCAGGATACCTACCATCAGGAAACCACCCATAAAGCTGAAATTCTTCCGCGTGGTCAGCACGTATGCCGACAGGCCGAGGAAGATAATACCGGTCATACCCATCGCATTCATAACGATGCCACCACCACCCGGCATCGCCAGATAGTGACCAACGATTGGCCCCAGGGTGTACCCCATGAAACCCGTCAGAGCAAAGACCGCAGGCAGGCCCCAGATGCTGTTACGCAGCTTGGTGGTCAGGAAATAAAGACCAAAAAAGCCGACTAAAGAAATGATGATGCCGGGGTGAGGTAACTGAAGGAAAAGAGAACCGGCAGCGGTAATAGCACTGAACAGCAAAGTCATGGATAACAATGCATAGGTATTACGTAGTACCTTATTGGACTCCAGCGCGGATGGCTGCGCCTGAGTAGCTGAAGATCTCATAGATGTATTCATCACACCTCTCCTGGTTAGGGTCTACCAATAGTCCGACTGACTATCCGGCATCAACGGGTCAAAATTTAACCGTCTGGCAAATGCAAAAAAACTCGATTATTCTTAACAAAATAATCGGTTTTATCGAGCTTTGAATGATCAACTACAAACATCTGCACTACTTCTGGATGGTCGCCAAAGAGGGCAGCATCGCGGCAGCGGCCGAACGTCTCAGCGTTACTCCCCATACCATCAGCGCCCAGCTCAGCCTGCTGGATGATTACCTCGGCTGCGCCCTGTTCACCAAAGTCGGCCGCCAGCTTGAGCTTACCGAAACCGGTCATATGGTGCTGAGCTACGCCAGTGATATCTTTTCACTGGGCGGTGAGCTGGAGGAGCGGGTCCGCAATCTGGACAAGATCCGGCCACTGGTATTCAAGGTGGGGATCGTCGATGTAGTGCCCAAATCGATCGCCTACCACCTGCTCTCCCCGGCCCTCGACGATATCACCAATATGCGCATGATCTGCCATGAGGGGGATATCAACGAACTGCTGGCGGAGCTGGCCCTGCACCGGCTGGATCTGGTGATTTCCGAATCCCCGATACCATCCGATGTCAGCGTCAACGGCTTCAGTCACAGCCTTGGTAGCTGCGGCAGCAGCTTTATGGCCCGGCCGGAGGTTGTGGAAAACCTGCAGGGTCAGTTCCCGGCCAACCTGAATGGCGCTCCCATGCTGCTGCCCAGCGAAACGACCATCGTCCGCTCACGCCTGCTGCAGTGGTTTAACAAGAACCGTATCCATCCGCGAGTAGTAGGTGAATTTGACGACAGCGCCCTGATCAAAGCCTTTGCCAACGCAGGTAAAGGGATCATGGTGGTACCGACACCGATTCAGGAAGAGGTCGAACAACAACTGGGATTGGTCAGCCTCGGTCAGACCAGCGAGATAGAAAATCAGTTCTACGCCATCTCCATCGAACGTAAGATCTCCCACACCGCGGTTGAAAAGATCACCACCGCCGCCAGAGACTGGCTCAACAGCAACGGCTGAAACCCGCTGACCCGGGAAGCCCCGGTCAGCTCACCCCCTCTTCATGCCTCTTCACAGACTGCTTTTCAGTGCAAAACCTCACGCTTGAAGCATCGTTGTTTCTGTCAATCGGTGCGTAATATGTCAAGTCGAATGCACAAAATATCAAGATATCGAAGCCTCCCTCCCTTACCTTGAATAAAAAATACGCAAGCGGATAAGCGCTCAGGCGTTCGGTCAGACAGACGTCTGTCCCTCTTGAAGCGTCCGCCGAAAATAAAATAACAACGCGTGAATATGGCCATGTCCCAACTTGTTAAACACCTCTTTACAGCCACTGCAACTATATCCCTGACGCGGGAGCCTGCTGCCTTTCCCCAGGTATACCGGCCCCCTTCTGGTAGTGAAAAAACGGCGCTGTAGCGCCTTATTCAATCTAACCCAACCTGCAATAACAAAAATAAACGAGGTATATAGGCAATGAAGACCCACTTCCCCGGACAAGTGCAATCCAAGCGCACACCGATTGCCACGCTGGTCGGCAAAGCAACGCTTGCCCTGGCCCTGTCTGCGGCCATACCACAGGCCCACGCACTTAATTTTGAGCTGGAAAACGGTGTGACCGTCGATCTGGATACCACCGTTGGTTACAACGTCCAGTGGCGTCGAGAAAGTCAGGACCCCAACGTACTGGCGTTTCCTGCCAGTAATCTGGGCTTTCTGACCGATGACGGTAACCGGAATTTCGACAAGGGCGACATGACCCAGAACCAGGTGAACTTCAGCAGTGATCTGGATATCAACTACGGTGACGGGGGTGTATTTGTCCGTGCGCGTGGCTGGTATGACGAGGTTTATGATGACGACCTGACCGGCACCAACACCTTTACCGGACAGCCGAAACCTTACCAGCAGGACGGTCTGGATGATCATAAATCGAAGATCGAATTGCAGGACCTGTTCTGGTACCACGGTTTCGAAATGGGCGATCAGTACCTCAGCGTCCGCGTGGGTGAGCAGGTAGTAAACTGGGGTGAAAGCCTGTTCATTCAGGGGGGTATCTCCACTGCACAGGGGCCGCTGGATGCCACCAAAGCCAGCTCTCCGGGTACTGCCCTGAAAGATATCTTTATGCCGATCGGCCAGATCTACGGTGAGCTGGCGATCAACGACTCACTGTCCGTTGGCGCTTACTATCAGTATGACTGGGAAGAGACCCGGATCGATGCGCCGGGTTCCTACTTCAATATTCTCGACGGTCTTGGTCAGGGTGCGATCGGGGATCCGATGGAAACCAACTTCCTCGGCCCTGAACTGGCCGTTACCGAAGAGCGGCCGGATAAAGGCCAGTACGGTATCGCGATCCGTTATCTGGCGGAGGAGCTGAACAGCACTGAATTCGGTTTCTATTACATCAACTACAACGATTTCACCCCGGCGCTGGAGTTTCTCTCCTCCCCGCTGGATGGCGGCTCTCTGAACCTGAACCACAACTACTATGAGGACATTGACCTCTACGGTGTCAGCTTCGGTACCGTATTCGGTGATATGAACGTCAGCGGCGAAATCTCTTACCGTGACGGCATCCCGGTACGCCACAACAACACGGCGGGTTTTGCATACGCACCGGGTGAAGCCGTTCAGGCTCAGGTGTCAGGTATCTATATCTTTCCGCAGAATCCGCTGGCCGACAACCTGACCTTTACCGGTGAACTGGGCTGGAACCGCATCCTCGACATGGACTACCCGGGGGGTATCAACAGTCTGGCTAAAGATCGCAGTGCCGCCAGCGCCGTGGTCAGTCTGAAAGCCGACTACCTGAACATCATCGGGGGTATGGATATGTCCCTGACCGGTACTTATCGCAACGACTTTGACGGTCGCTCCTCGGTGGAATTCAGTTTCAACGAAGGCACCGAGCAGTTAGCGTTGAAAGCCGATTTCACTTACCTCAGTCAGCATAAGTTCGGCGCCAGCTACGTCTGGTACCTGACCGATACTGACGAGATCATCGCAGACCGTGGCGGTCTGGCCTTCGGCCACCTCAATGCGGACCGGGATTACTTCGCCGCTTACTATAAATACACCTTCTAAATCATAAAGTTAGAATAAAAAATCAGGTTAGCCTGAGGAGATACGACATGATTTTCAAGCGCACTATACTGGCTGCAGGCATCACTGCAGTCGCCCTCAACGCAGGTTTCGCGCTGGCAGCCGTGAGCGCCGAAGAGGCCGCCCAGCTGGGTAAAAACCTTACCCCTTTCGGTGCTGAACGGGCCGGTAACGGCAGTGACATTCCGGAGTGGAACGGAGGCCTGACAACCCCGCCGGCCGGTTATGAAAAGGGCGGCCATCTGGTCGATCCGTTTGCCGACGAAAAACCTCTCTACACCGTCACCGCCCAGAACTACAAAGAGTACGGCGAGTTATTGTCGGACGGACAGAAGGCACTGTTTGAAAAGCTGCCGACCTTCAAGATGAATATCTACCCGACACATCGCACTGCGCCAATTCCCGACTGGATTGCCAAAAACACTTACAACAACGCGCTGAATGCCGAACTCACCCCTGATGGTAACGGGGTAACCAACGCGTATGGCGGTATTCCTTTCCCGATTCCGAAGAACGGCAAGGAAGCGATCTGGAACCACACGCTGCGCTGGTATGGCGAAGGTAAAGATGCCACTTACGAGAGCACAACCGTGTTTGCCAACGGCTCACGCACCCTGACTGCCGGTCATCTGGTGGAGAGCTATCCGTACTACTACAAAGATGGAAACCTGGAGAGCTTCAACGGCAATATCATCCATCTGATGCTGCAGTATTCACTGCCGGCACGCCGTAAAGGTGAAGTCACGCTGGTACGTGACCCGGTCAATGCCAGTGAAGAACCCCGTCAGGCCTGGCAGTACATTCCCGGCCAGCGCCGTGTTCGCCGCGCTCCCACGATCGCCTTCGACACACCGGATCCGGGTTCAAACGGTCTGACAACCTATGACCAGGCCTTCATGTTTAACGGTTCACCGGAACGCTTCAACTGGGAGATCATCGGCAAGAAAGAGATGCTGGTGCCTTATAACTCCTACAAGTTCCTCACCGCTCATCAGAATGGCAGCAGCATCGAAGAGATTGCTCCGGCCAGTCATACCAATACGGATCTGGAGCGCTGGGAGAAACACCGTGTCTGGGTTGTTGAAGCCAGCCTGCGTGAGGACAGCCGTCATATCTATGGCAAACGCCGCTTCTATATCGATGAGGATAGCTGGTTTGTGCTGATGGCAGACATGTACGACGGTCGTGGTGAGCTCTGGCGTTACGGCCATTCACATCCGGTCACCCTTTACGCCGATGGCAATATCATCGCCCGGGCACTGGTTAACTACGATCTGCAGTCCGGTGATTATTCCATGCAGGAGTACGACACCATTCCTTACTCAACCACGGCGACTAAAGAAGACAGCTTCTATACGCCACAGAACGTACGTCAGATGGCACGCCGTTAAGTGCCGAAAGGGGCCGGTGAAAGCCGGCCCCTCATCACTGCCCTTACGACAGTCCGTGCTGATCGCGCGCACTGTCGTAAGAGTATTGATAAACGAGCACCTGAATCTGTCCACGGCCAGGCTGCGCTTCACATGACCAAGAAAAAGAATAAATCTATGAATAAGCACAATACGCCCCCACCCGGATCGCCATTCCCGCGTTTACGATCAGGCCTTTGCCTGTTGGCAGGTCTCGCTATCACGGCCAGTGCAACAGCCCGTGATGCCTTGCAGGAACCGGCATTGCTGTCACCGCTGGCAACCCAGAGCCTGTTACTCGATATGGAGCGCGCAGGCGAACGCCTGATCGCGGTGGGTGAGCGCGGCCATATCCTGCTCTCTGCTGATGAAGCCGAAAGCTGGCAGCAGGCCCCGGCTCCGGTAAGGGTCACCCTGACCAATGTGTTTTTTATCGACGACCAGTATGGCTGGGCTGTGGGCCATGACGGCGTGATTTTGAAATCAGAAGATGGTGGCAACAACTGGCGCAAGGTGATGGATGGTATCCAGGCCAATCAACTGATGCTGGAGCATGCCGAAACCCGACTGTCTGAATTTGAGGCAGAATTTAATCGTGCCCCCGCCAAACAACAGGCAGCAATGGAAGCAGAGCTACAGGATCGCACCTACATGGCACAGGATGCCGCCGCCTTTGCGGAAGAGGGACCGAGCCGTCCCTTTCTGGATATCTGGTTTAAAAACCGTGATGAGGGAATCGCAGTCGGAGCCTTTGGCCTGATACTGCATACCCGCGATGGCGGCGAGCACTGGTCCGCCTGGTTCGATCATCTGGATAACCCCAGCCTGTTACACCTCAACGCCATCACTCAGATCGGAGAGCATCTGTTTATGGCGGCTGAAGCCGGCAATCTGTTCCGCTCCGACGACTGGGGAGAAAGCTGGGAAACCCTGATGAGCCCCTACGACGGCTCCTTCTTCGGTATCACCGGGACCGATCAGGGTCGCCTGATTGCCTACGGTTTGCGCGGTAACGCCTATCAGTCAACTGACTGGGGGGACAACTGGAAAACCATCGATACCGGTGTTGATTCGACCTTCTTCAGCGGCACGCTACTGGAGGATGACTCGGTGATGCTGGTCGGTGCCGCCGGTACCGCTCTGCAGATCGATTCCCGTGGCCGGGTGATCAATACCCATCAACATCCGGCCCGTCTGCCACAAAGTAAAGTCCTGCCTGGTCAGGGTAACAGTGTTCTGATTGCCGGCGCCCACGGTGTTCGTAAAGCGCCTGTCAGCGGAGGGACTCAGTAATGAACAGTTCAAACAATAACCTGCACTCCGGGGTATCCGGCACAGAAGCCCTGCTCGAACGATTTTTCTTCCACAACCGGCCTCTGGTGATCCTGCTGATGCTGGCAGCGACCCTGTTTTTTGCCTATCAGGCCAGCTCAATCAAGCCCGAGGCCAGTTTCGAGAAGATGATCCCGGCAGAGCATCCCTATATCGCCAACTACCTGCAACATAAGGGCGACCTGTCTGGTCTGGGCAACGCAATACGGATTTCAGTAGAACACACCCGCGGAGATATTTTCGACAAAGCGTTTCAGGAAACCCTGCAGCAAATCCATGATGAAGTGTTCTATATCCCCGGCGTTGACCGCGCGAATCTGCTGTCGATCTGGGCGTCCGGCATCCGCTGGTCCGAAGTCACCGAAGAGGGTCTGACCGGGGGACCGGTGATCGCCGACACCTATGACGGCTCTGCTGCGGAACTGGAAAGACTGAAAACCAATATCCTCAAGTCCGGCCGGATCGGCTCACTGGTCGCTAACGACTTCAGGTCGGCAGTTATCTATGCCCCCCTGATGGATATCAATCCGGAAACGGGTCTGCCGATCGACTATCAGGAGCTCTCGGGTCAACTGGAACAACTGATCCGCGAAAAATATGAAAGCGACAGCGTTAAGATCCATATTACCGGGTTTGCCAAAGTGGTTGGCGATCTGATTGACGGTGCCAGCCAGGTGGCGATCTTCTTTGCCATGGCGCTGGGGATCACACTGGTGCTGCTCTATATCTACTCGCGCTGCCTGCGCAGTTCCATTGTCCCCCTGATGTGCTCCGTGATTGCGGTGATCTGGCAACTGGGTCTGCTGAAAACACTGGGTTACGGCCTCGACCCGTACTCCATGCTGGTACCGTTTCTGGTATTTGCCATCGGCGTCAGCCACGGTGTTCAGATCATCAACGCCATCGCCCATGAAAGTGCTCAGGGTGCCTCTAAACTCATGGCTGCCCGACTTGCCTTTCGCGCCCTCTATGTACCCGGCATCATCGCCCTGATCAGTGACGGCGTCGGCTTCGCTACCCTGATGGTGATTGATATTGAGGTCATTCAGGATCTGGCCGTTGCGGCCAGTGTCGGCGTCGCCGTGATCATCCTGACAAATCTGGTGCTGTTGCCCGTGCTGATGTCCTACGCCGGCGTCAGCCGGGCCTCCGTAAGGAAACAACTGCATATTGAAGAACACGGCAAACACCCGATCTGGAACCTGCTCTCCAGTTTCACCCGCCGCCCTCAGGCAAGCCTGATGCTGTTAATCGCCGTCGGTCTGGCCGGGCTGGGGCTTTATCAGAGCAAGGATCTTAAAGTGGGTGATCTGGATGCGGGCGCGCCTGAGCTGCGGCCCGACTCCCGTTACAATCTGGACAACGCCTTTATCAACCAGAACTACTCCACCAGCACCGATATTTTCGTCATCATGGTGCAGACCGCGCAGGATCAATGCTCCAACTACCATACTTTGGATGTGGTTGATCAACTGCAGTGGCGTCTGCAGCAGTTGCCCGGTGTTCAGTCCGCCAGCTCCATGGCGAATATCGCTAAGCGGGCGATGACCGGTTACAACGAAGGTAATATCAAGTGGCTGGCTCTGAACCGCAACCAGGCACTGCTCAATCAGGCCTCTATCACCGCGCCCCGTGGCAGTTTTAATGCAGACTGCAGCCTGATGCCGGTATTTGTCTACCTGAACGATCATAAAGCCGAGACTCTGGCCAGCGTGGTCAAAACCACCGCCGCCTTTGCTGACGAATTCAACAGTGATGCGCTGACCATCAAGATGGCTGCGGGTAACGCAGGGATTGAAGCTGCCACCAATATCGTTATCGAAAAAGCCCAGTATGAGATGCTGATCTGGGTTTATGCCGTGGTGGCATTCCTCTGTCTGATCACCTTCCGTTCGGTACGTACCGTGGCCTGTATTCTGTTGCCGCTGGCACTCACCTCACTGCTATGTCAGGCCCTGATGGCGCGACTGGGGATCGGCGTTAAAGTCGCCACGTTGCCGGTTATTGCGCTGGGTGTTGGCATCGGCGTGGACTACGGCATCTATATCTACAGCAAACTGGAAACCTATCTGAAAGCCGGACAGAGTCTGCGTCAGGCCTACTTCAACACCCTCAAAACTACCGGTAAGGCGGTTGCCTTCACTGGCCTGACGCTGGGTATCGGCGTCGGCACCTGGTTTATGTCACCCATTAAGTTTCAGGCCGACATGGGCATTCTGCTGACCTTTATGTTCGTCTGGAACATGGTGGGTGCACTGGTCTTCCTGCCGGCACTGGCCAGCTTCCTGATCAAGCCTGATCACGGCCGGCAAAACGAGGCAGCGAAACAGACAGCCGCAAACAAAGCTGACAGTGAAAGCAGCAACCTTCAGTGCGAGAAGCGTGTACAGAATGCTTAATAGCAACGCTTTACTCATCAGGCTTCGTCCGGCTCACCCAGAGCCGGCGCAACATCCCGGTACAGCGACGCCCGGGTAAGACCTCCGGAGCATTCCTGAATAACGCCGCAAATGACAATAACAGGCAACATAGTGAGGATTGGCCATGGCCCTTAAACAGGTTTCACTGGACGATAAATACATAAAACAGACCGGCACACTTTATATGACCGGTAACCAGGCCCTGGTTCGACTGCCCTTACTGCAGAAGCAGAAAGACCAGGCTGCCGGACTCAACACCGCCGGTTATATTTCCGGCTATCGCGGCTCGCCGATCGGCACCTATGATATGGAGTTGTCGAAGAACAAAAAGATGCTGGAAGCCGCCGATATCATCTTTCAGCCGGGCGTCAATGAGGACCTCGCCGCCACTGCGGTATGGGGTACTCAGCAGATCGAATCCGAAGCACAGAAAAAATTCGATGGTGTTTTCTCCATCTGGTATGGCAAAGGCCCGGGCGTATTCCGCTCCGGTGACGCGATCAAGCACGGCAGTTTCTTTGGCGCTTCCAGACATGGCGGCGTCCTGCTGATTGCTGGTGACGATCATGTTGCCAAATCGTCAACCATCGCCCATTTTTCTGAACCGGAGATGATCGCCAACGGCTCACCAATTTTATACCCCTCCAGCGTACAGGAGGTGATCGACTACGGGCTGATCGGCTGGGCGCTGTCCCGATACTCCGGAGCCTGGGTAACCATGAAAGTGGTGAATGAAACCGTCGAGGGTACGGCAACCATTGAGCTCGACCCGAGCCGCGTTGAGTGCCGCGAACCCGAAGGGCTGGAGGTACCGCCAGAAGCGCATTTTGTGCCACCTCAGGGCGGTCTGGGCCCGGCAGCCACCGCTGAACGCATGGCTTACAGCGGCCGAATTCCGCTGGTGAAAGCCTTTGCCCGTCTCAACAAACTGGATCGTATCACCCTTGAAGCGCCACAGCGCAAACTGGGTATTATCAGCAGCGGCAAAGTCTATCAGGATATTCTTCGCGCCCTGCAGTTGATGGGTATCAGTCTGGAACAGGCGCAGCAGATGGGCATCAGCCTGTATAAGATCGCTATGCCCTGGCCACTGGAGGATCAGGGTCTGGCCGAGTTCGCCGAAGGCCATGATGAACTGCTGGTCATTGAGGAGAAACTCCCCCTGATGGAGGGACAGATCGCCGATCAGTTGTTCAACTGGCCGGCAGAGAAGCGCCCCCGCCTTATTGGTAAAAAGGATGAACAGGGCCAACCTGTCCAGAAAACCTATGGCGCGGTTTCACCGGGAGAACTGGTCGCCCTGATCCGTGACCGTCTGGCCGCCAATCAGATGCTGGATGATCAGACCGAGGCCAACTGCGATCGGTACCTTGCCACGATTCGTGGTGGTTGCGGGGCGATTATTCCGCAACTGGTGCGTATTCCCTACTTCTGCTCCGGCTGCCCGCACAACAGCTCAACCAAAGTCCCGGAAGGCTCCAGAGCGATGGCCGGAATTGGCTGTCATGCCATGGCCGGGTTTATGAACCGTAACACCTCCTTCCCGACCCAGATGGGAGGTGAAGGACATAACTGGGTAGGCCTGTCACACTTTGTTGAGGATAAACACCGCTTCCAGAATCTGGGCGATGGCACTTATACCCACTCGGGGCTGCTGGCTATTCATGCTGCGGCCGTACAGAAAACCAACATTACCTACAAAATTCTTTATAACGACGCCGTCGCCATGACCGGCGGTCAGCCGGCTGAAGGCCAGTTAACGCCGCAGCAGATCAGCCAGCAGGTCAGTGCTCTGGGCGCGAAACGGGTCGTGGTCACCAGCGATGATCCGGAGCGTTACAAAAACCAGCCGGCCTTCGCCAGCGGCGTCGAGATATACCATCGCCGTGAGCTGGACCGCCTGCAACGCGAACTTCGCGACACCAAAGGGGTAACCGTCCTGATTCACGACCAGACCTGTGCCGCTGAAAAACGTCGTCGCCGTAAACGCGGGCAATTCCCTGACCCGGACAAGCGGATGTTTATCAACGATCAGGTCTGCGAAGCCTGCGGTGACTGTTCGGCACAGGCCAACTGCGTCAGCCTGCAAACCCGTAAAACCGAACTCGGTAACAAGCGGGTGATCGACCAGTCCTCCTGCAACAAAGATTACCGCTGTGTGGATGGTTTCTGCCCCTCTTTCGTTACCGTAATAGGCGGCAAGCTGCGTAAAACCGAAACCACACAACTGGGCGATATTCTCAGCCGCGAACTGCCAACCCCGGCACTGCCGGAGTTTGATCACAGCTACGCGGTCATGATCAACGGTATCGGCGGTACCGGCGTTGTCACCATCGGCGCCGTTCTGGGAATGGCGGCCCATCTCGAAGACAAAGCGATATCAATCTACGATATGACCGGTTTTGCGCAAAAAGGCGGCGCTGTACAGAGCCATCTGCGCATTGCCAGGCATCAGGAAGATATCACCAGCCTGCCGATCGGCCCCGGCGATGCAGACCTGATTCTGGGGTGTGATCTGGTGGTCACCGCCAGCGAAAGCTCCATGCGTTCAATCCGTGCCGGCCACACCCGGGCAGTCCTCAACACCGATCCGGTCGCGACTGCGGCGCTGCAACTGGTGCGCGATTTCGAACTGCCGACACCGGTGCTGATTCAGGGCATCCAGAAAGTGCTCGGCGACCGGGTGGCCAGCGTCGATGCCAGCAAAATTGCCAATGCCCTGACCGGCAACAGCATTGCCGCCAACATGTTTATGGTCGGCTTCGCCTTCCAGAAAGGCTGGCTGCCTCTGTCGGCAGAAGCCATTCTCAAGGCGATAGAGATCAACGCGGTATCCGTTGAATTTAACCAGCAGGCGTTTCGTCTCGGCCGGCTCGCGGCCCATGATCTCAACAGCCTGACACAGTTGATCGATGCCCAGCTTGCCGCATCCAGACCAGATCTGGCAGCCTCGCCGGAAGAGGCATTACAGCGTCGCATCGATCACCTCACCGCTTATCAGGATGAATCTTACGCACAACGCTATCTGCAACTGGTAGAACAGGTCCGTCAGGTCGAGCAGGAGAAAACTCCGGGCCAGCATCTGCTGTCTGATGCGGTGATACGTAACTACTTCAAACTGATGGCCTACAAAGATGAGTACGAGGTCGCCCGCCTGTATACCGATGGTCAATTCCAGCGCAAACTGGAGCAGCAGTTCAGTGGCGACTACAAACTTCGCTTCAATCTCGCACCGCCACTACTCAACAAGCGCGACCCGCAGACCGGACACCTGCGCAAACAGGAGTTCGGCGGCTGGGTACTGCCGCTGTTCCGCCTGCTGAGCAAAATGAAAAAGCTGCGGGGCGGACGTCTGGATCTGTTTGGCTACACCGCCGAGCGCCGCAAGGAACGCCAGTTGATCATTGACTACCGGAATACCATTGAAGCGCTGCTGACACAGCTCGCCGAAGGTAATCTGGATATCGCGGTAAAGATTGCCAGACTACCGGAAGAGATACGTGGCTATGGTCACGTTAAAGAGAAGGCGATTGCCGAAGCCGAAGCTCAGCAAAAACAGTTGCTGGACGCGTTCAGTAAAGCGGATCAGCGGATCGCCAGCGATCAGCAACCGCAGTTCTACAAAGCCGGCTGATCACCTGCCACCCGGGCCTCGTAAGAGGCCCGCATACCCTGTCGCAAACTATCAAGCGACACACATCTTATGTCAATTCAGATCTCCTGAGCCCCTGTAGGCTGGGAAAAAATAATAATGGGCACACTCCACACGCCCTGATGGAGACGCTACCTGATGAATAAAAAACTTCTGGCCAGCCTGATTGCGCTGGCAGCCAGCTCCGCCACAACGCTCAACGCAGCACCCACTCAGTTGTACTGGGGTGACACCCACCTGCACACATCCTATTCCGGTGATGCTTTTGCCATGGGCAATGAAACCGCAGATCCGGATACCGCTTACCGCTTTGCCAAAGGTGAGCCCGTTATCCATCCCTATAACCGCACCCGGGTGCAGTTAAACCGGCCGCTGGATTTTCTGGTCGTTGCCGACCACGCCGAATATATGGGCATGATGCAACTGATCCGGGAAAACAGCCCCCTGTTGAAAGAAACTGAGAACGGTCCGCGAATGATCGACCTGTGGCACAGCAAAGGCTCCAAATCGGTCTACTACGATGCAGCTGGCGCGCTGGTGAAAGGCAAGCCTTATCAGGACCTGCTCAGCGACACGATGCGCCGGCCGATCTGGGACCGCATCATCAAAGCGGCAGAAGATAATAACGAACCGGGTAAATTTACCGCTTTTATTGGCTGGGAGTGGTCCTCCATGCCCGGAGGTGCCAACCTGCACCGTATCGTATTCACCGATAAAGGCGAAAAAGAAGCCAAAAGCTTCCTGCCCTACTCCTCGGCCGACAGTAACCGGCCTGAAGATTTATGGAACTGGCTGGAACAGACCTCAAAGTCCAGCAACGCTGATTTCGTTGCCATCCCGCATAACTCAAATATCAGTAACGGGCTGATGTTTAACCGGGTCGACAGCTATGGCCATCCGATCAGCGCTGACTATGCGCGTACCCGGATGCGCTGGGAACCGGTGGCCGAGGTCACCCAGATTAAAGGCGACTCAGAAGCCCACCCGAGCCTTTCTCCGGATGATCCATTCGCCGATTTCGAACAGTTCGAACACGTAATGAGTTTCGGCGCAGGGGCCGTGAAACAGGCTGACCAGACTGGCAATTACGCCCGCAGCGCACTCAAACGCGGTCTGGAAATTGAGGCAGAAACCGGCGCCAATCCATTTAAATTCGGCATGATCGGCTCAACCGACTCACACACCGGTTTAACTACCGCCTTTGAACCTAACTTCTGGGGCAAATTCGGTATCGATTCAATCCCGGAAAATCTCGATCAGGAAGCCACCCCGCAGGCTGATGGCTGGAGTATGTCTGCCGCTGGCATGGTGGCGGCCTGGGCCGATCAGAATACCCGCGAGAGTATCTTTGCGGCCTTTAAACGCAAAGAGGTCTATGCCACCAGCGGTCCGCGTATTCAGGTACGCATGTTTGCCGGTTTCGACTTCACCCCTGCCGATGCCGAAACCCATGATCTGGCGGCCACCGGCTACCGCAAAGGCGTTCCTATGGGTGGCGATCTGAGCAAGGCCCCTGCCGGTAAAAGCCCGAACTTTCTGATTCAGGCGGTAAAAGACCCACGCGATGCCAACCTTGACCGGGTACAGGTCGTTAAGGGCTGGCTGGATGATGCAGGCAACAGCCATGAACAGGTCTTTAACGTCGCTCTTTCCGATAATCGGCAAGACCTCGGAGCCGACACCCCGACGGTCGGTAATACCGTCGATCCGAAAACCGGACGTTACAGCAACAATATCGGTGCTGAAGAGCTGGTTACTGTATGGCAAGACCCGACTTTCGATCCCAACCAGCGAGCCTTTTACTACCTCCGCGTTCTGCAAATTCCAACGGCACGTCATACCATGCTGAGTGCTGTAGCACTGGGTAAACGGATCTCTGACATGAAACAACCGTCAACGATTCAGGAACGGGCTTATACCTCTCCCATCTGGTATACACCCTGAACCCGGCCTGAGAAGGATTCGTAGCCATGAAAACCACGCTGTGCTCCGTGCTGCTGGCCAGTTCGCTGCTCTCCTCTGCCCAGGCGGCGGAGGGCTCATACTCACCTCTGGCTGGCACCCATTACCCGCAACAGGTGTACTGGGGCGATACCCACCTGCACACATCCTACTCGTTTGATGCAGCGATGATGGGCAACCGGGGCCTGAGCCCTGAAGAAGCCTATCGTTTCGCCCGGGGTAAGGAGATTACCGCTCATAATGGCATGAGCGCCCGCCTCAATCGCCCGCTGGACTTCCTGATGGTGTCAGACCATGCCGAGTACCTCGGGCTGGTGCCGATGCTCGCTGCAGGTAACAAACAGCTCCTGAGTGATCCGACAGGCAAGCGCTGGGACAGCATGCTCAGAGCTGGCGGAAAGGAGTCCCTCAAAGCATTGCTGGAAATGAACGTCGACATCGGTGAAAACCGCAAAAGCCTGAGTAATATTCAGGTTGAGCGCAGCGCCTGGGATGACATCACCCGCATCGCTGATCATTACAATGATCCGGGCAAGTTTACGGCATTCATCGGTTACGAATGGACTACGATGCCGGGCGGCGACAACCTGCACAGGGTGGTGCTGTTTGCCGATGACGCCAGCCTGGCCGGGCAGATGCTGCCCTTCTCCGCCTTCGACAGTGAAGATCCTGAAAACCTGTGGAATCACCTGCAGACCTATGAGGACACGACCGGAGGGCGGGTACTCGCCATTCCCCATAACGGTAATCTCAGTAATGGCCTGATGTTTGCGCTGACCGACCGGCAGGGCAACAGCCTCAACCGCGCTTACGCCGAAACCCGAAGCCGCTGGGAACCGGTGGTCGAAGTCACCCAGATAAAAGGCGACGGAGAGACCCACCCGACACTCTCACCCGCTGATGAATTCGCCGACTTTGAAACCTGGGATAAAGGCAACCTGAGTGCATTATCTGCCAAGCAACCGGCCATGCTGCCCTATGAATACGCCCGTTCGGCGTTGAAGCTGGGCCTGCAGCAGGAAGCACAACTGGGCGTTAACCCCTTCAAATTCGGCATGATCGGCAGTACCGATGCGCACACCAGCCTGTCCGCTGTTGAAGAGAATAATTTCTGGGGCAAATTCAGTATGTTTGAGCCCAGCGCTAAACGCGGGGAAATTGCAGCCTATACGGCGGGCAAACAGAACAAAGTCTATAGCCTGACCGTAGATGAATCAGTCGCCTCAGGTTACGCCGCTGTCTGGGCGCAGGAAAACACCCGTGAATCCCTCTTTGATGCCATCAAGCGACGGGAAACCTACGCAACTACCGGCCCCCGCATAACCGTGCGATTTTTTGCCGGCTGGGAGTTTGCCGGCAATGAAGCTGACTATCCGGATTATGTTGCCCGCGGTTACGCAAAAGGGGTCCCGATGGGAGGAGATCTGTCTGATGCACCCGCCAACACCGCGCCACGTTTCATGCTCAACGCCAGTCGCGACCCGGAAGGGGCCAACCTCGATCGGATACAGATCATCAAAGGCTGGCACGAAAAAGATGGCACGCTTCACGAGAAAGTTTATGACGTCGTCTGGAGCGGCGACAGACAACCTGACAGCAACGGCAAACTTCCCCCGGTAGGCAATACCGCTGACCCCGAACAGGCAACCTGGCAAAACAGTGTCGGCAGCGCTGAACTGAGTCAGGTCTGGACCGACCCTGACTTTGACCCGTCAGAACGGGCTTTTTACTACGCCCGGGTACTTCAGATCCCGACGCCACGCTGGACTGCTTATGACAAGAAACACTTTAACCACCCTTTACGGAGTGAGATGCCTGATGTGATTCAGGAGCGTGCTTACACCTCACCCATCTGGTACACCCCCACCGCGGAGAGAGAGTGATGTTTGGAAAATTGATTAAAGACCCTTTACTGCATTTCACACTGGCAGGCGCTGTACTCTTTGCGACCTATGAACAGATCGCTGCACCTGAAGAGCAGCTTGCTGAAAATACAATCGTGGTCGACCGTAACGCACTGCTGACTTTCATCCAGTACCGCTCCAAAGCGTTTCAACCCGAGCTGGCCTCAGCAAAGCTGGATCAGATGAGCACCGGAGAGCGGCAGAAACTGATCAGTGATTATGTGCGTGAAGAAGCCCTCTACCGGGAAGCCGAGGCACTGGGAATGAGCGAAAACGATTACATTATCCGCCGCCGCTCGGTACAGAAACTTGAATTTATCACTCAGGGCATGGCTGAGCAGTTAGTCGAAGCGGATGATGCTGCAGTCAGCGAGTATTTCGAACAACACCGTCAGGACTACTACGAAGAACCTTCGTACACCTTTACCCACGTGTTTATCCGTTCCGGTGATAACACTCAGGCAGAGGCATTGCTGCAGCAACTCAACCGTGAAGAGGTCGACTTTTCATCAGCCACAGGCTTTGGTGACCGCTTTCTCTATCACCGTAACTACGTCGAACGTACTGCGGATTTTATCGCCAGCCATTTTGGTGAGCAGTTCCGCAATCAACTCAGTCAGTTGAAAACCAGCCAACACCAATGGCAGGGGCCCTTGCGCTCAGAACACGGCTTACATCTGCTGTTACTCAGTGAATATCGGCCGGGCCGGGTTCCGCAGCTCAGCGAGATATCAGAACGGGTAGAACGTGATTACCTGCGTTGGGAACAAAAACAGACACAGGAACTGGCGATTCAGCAGATCGTGGAGAAATATCATGTTGAAACTCATCTCTAAGCTCACGCTGACCTGCCTGTTACTGTTATCGGCAGCAGCCTCAGCTCATGATGCCCGTCCGCTCTACCTGCAGATTGATGAACTGGAATCGGCAACCCCGGCTCACCACTACCTTTTGAAACTGCAGGTACCCCCTTCAGTAGACAGCAGCAACCGCCCCTACCTGATATTGCCTGATAGCTGTCTGCGTGAAGGGGCCGGCCTGCTGCTGCGAGTCCAGTGCAGTGAATCACTGGCCAGTCAGGTTATCGGCTTTCAATACCCCGACTTCAACCCCTCAATCAGCACCCTGATCCGGATCTCATTTCGCTCCGGCGAGCAATATCAAACCCTGCTCTCGCCCAGCGAAAGCCAATGGCAGGTACCGACCCAGATCGAAACCGGTCAGGTGATCAGTGATTACACCGTGCTTGGCATTGAACATATCCTGATCGGCTGGGATCACCTGCTGTTCCTGCTTTGCCTGCTGCTGATCTCCGGCACGCTGAAACGTACCCTGATAACCGTTTCAGGCTTTACCCTGGCGCACTCGCTGACGCTGGTGCTGACCACACTGGGAATAGTCCGTCTGCCAATCGCGCCGGTAGAAGCGGTGATCGCCCTGAGTATTCTGTTTCTGGCAGCCGAGATCGCCCGTGGCCGCAGCAATAGTCTGGCCTGGCGTTATCCGGTTGCCATTTCACTGTTGTTTGGACTGATTCACGGCTTTGGCTTTGCCGCTGTACTCGGCGAAATAGGCCTGCCGCAAACGGAGATGGTTACCGCCCTGCTGTTCTTTAATATCGGCGTTGAGATTGGTCAGTTACTCTTTATATTCAGTCTGATAGGCCTGTTTTATTTTCTCAGACGCATCCCTATACTGCCCCTTCCCGCTATTCAGCAGGTTATGATCTATAGCTGTGGAGCCCTGGCCGCGTTCTGGACAATTGAACGCATCGCCGGCTTCTGATCTGTCGCGTATGGGCGCCCTGCGCCCTGCGCTTAATCCCGAGGGAACGCCTGATGGCTAAAATGATCCATTCCATGATCCGGGTTTCCGACCTGGATCGTTCAATCCGGTATTATCAGCAAACACTGAACCTGCACCCGGCTGGCCGCTTCGATATGGAAGATTTCAGTCTGGTCTATCTGCGCAATGAAGAGAGCGAGTTCGAACTGGAGCTGACCTTCAATCGGGACGCAGAGGAACCCTACAGCCACGGCAGCGGTTACGGCCATCTTGCGGTTTCGGTCGAAGATGCACGTAGCTTTCATGCCCAAATGCAAGAACAAGGGTTCAACCCCACAGAACTGAAGGAGTTCGGTCAGGGCGAGCAGATCATGGCCCGTTTCTTTTTCCTCACCGACCCGGATGGATATAAGATCGAAGTGCTGGAACGCCTGGGTCGTTTTCAATAAGCTTAACTTTATCTGGATCAGGATTGATATCGCCATGCGCCGCCAAGAACAGGCTCCAACCATACGCAGTAGTGCCCTGTTAGGATTTACTGAACACTGTCGCCAGCACCGGCTGAACCCGGTCAAGATGCTCGAGCACGGCGGAGTTACCCCGGATGCACTGCACTCCAGAGAGCTGCGCATCCCCTACGAGGGGATGGTGCGTGCGCTTAACTATGCGGCCAAAAGTTCGGAAAACCCGCTCTTCTCAATGATGCTGTCCAGCAAAGTCGGCATCGAGGCACTGGGGCCACTGGGATTGATGGCGAGTCACTGCGAAAGCATCGGCGAGAGCCTCCGGGTCATTCAGAAATATTTCGATATACACGCACAGCACGTTACCCTGACGCTGGACGATTTCGGCGAAAACAGCGCCCTGACCTACCTGATCAACCTTGATAACATCGACGACATGAGCCAGATCACTGAGCTCGGTCTCGGTCGTGCCCTGAGTGTGCTGAGGGCGCTGGCACCCTCGATACCCATTACCGGGGTCAGCTTCCGCCATCCGGCCAACACTGCACCCGAGAGCTACATTCCGATCATCGGTATTGAGCCCAATTTCTCAGCACCAGAAAACCGAATACTGTTTCCAACCTCATTCCTGAGCAAAGCCCCGGCGCCTCCCTCAGAACGGGCACAACTCTACTTTGACTCGTTTCTGCAGCAACTGAGTGAAAGCCACGGCCATCAGCTACAGCCTCTGGTTATCAGGCTGATCCGTGAACTGATTCCCGCCGGTGAAGGCAATGCCAACTCGGTCGCCCGATTACTGGGCTTGCACACCCGCAGCCTGCAGCGCCAGTTAAAACTACAGGGTACTGATTTCCGCACCCTGCTCGAACAGGTCCGCTACGAACTGGCACAGGAAGCCCTGCAGGACCCGGAGATTTCCCTGGCTGCCCTTGCCCGGACACTCGGCTATTCCGAACTGAGCGCATTCTCAAGAGCGTTTAAACGCTGGAGTGGCATCGCCCCTCAACGCTGGCGGGAACAGGCCCAATCTGAGAGCATGTAACGGCAAAACAAGACAAAATATGTCAAACGCCTGACATTTTACGACAAGCATTGTTTATTTTTTGCCCACTATTATGCGTCCAGACCGCATGAATTCAGGGTTTTCGCCGTTTTATTGCACCATAACCGCCCATTTGACAAAAAATGGCACCAGATTGATCATTGACGACACTATAAAAATAAAAAAGATGATCACAATGACCTATACAAAGATACCGCCAAAAGTAAAAAGCAGCTCCCTGAGTGGCTACCATCAGGTGTGCACCCGCCACCATGTCAATGCGATGGAACTGCTGGCTCAGGAGGAGCTTTCCAACACCGTTCTCCGGTCTGAAGATATCATGATCTGCTACGACCGATTTGCCAGCCTGCTGAACCGTTCCGCCGATGCCGCCGATCATCCCCTGTTCGGTTTCGAACTGGCAACCCATCAGGGCCTGAAAACCTACGGTCCGCTGGGCCTGCTGGCCTCACAAAGTGCAACCGTGGGGGAAAGCCTGGATGTGATCCAGAAATATTTTCACTTCCATGCACAGGGCGTCAGCATCAGCTTCAGCGAACAGGAAAGGAATATGCATCTGGGGGTGAAAATCCAGATCGATCCGGGCATCTGTCAGATTCAGTTGATGGAGATGAGCCTGCTGCAGGGCTATAACGTCCTCAACCAGCTATCCCCGGATCTGGCCAGTTGCACCCGGATTCATTTCAAACATGAACCACTGGCGCCGCTGGAGGAGTATCAGAAATACACCCGCGCCCGGATCAGTTTCGGCACCGATAAGAACGAATTAATCTTTCCGGCGCATATCCTCAGGCAGAAACCCTCGGCCGCTTCAGAGGAGGTGAAACACTACCTTGAGAACTTCCTGAGCCGGGAATCTGAAGGTAAAGAGCAGCCCCTGAAACTGAAAGTTTCCAAGCTGATCTATGAGCTGATACCTACCGGCGAAGCCAGTCTGACCACCATTGCACCAATGCTGGGAATGAATGTGCGTACACTGCAGCGGGAGCTGCGTCTGGACGGCACCGAGTTTCGTGCTCTGCTGGATGAAGTACGCTTTGAAATTGCCCGAACCTACCTCGACCAGCACTACTCCATTACCGATGTGGCTCTCAATCTCGGCTACTCCGAGCTCAGCGCTTTCTCCCGTGCGTTCAAGCGCTGGTCCGGCATCACGCCTCAACAGTGGCGCAGCCAGACCTTTCGCCTTGCCGGCTGAGATGAAGGGGTAACCGTCCGGAGAACGGTTACCCCTGTCATCAAATGACAAATTGATAGTGTAAATTATCAAGCCCTTAAGCCTTCGGCACACTAACTTAACTGAAACGGTTCAGGCTCCCCGGCCTGAATACAGCCATCAGAATGAAGCGTGCCACTATGAAACAAAATCTACTCACAGCACTGCGAGACATCGTCGGTGATACAGGGCTTCTGACCGGCAGCGATGTCAGCCAGCGTCAGGACGGCTTATTAAATGGCCAGAGCTGTCAGGCTAAAGCGGTTGTCCGTCCCGCTGACAGTGAAGAGCTGAGCGCAGTCCTGAAACTCTGCCACCAGCACCAGCAACCGGTCACCACTCAGGGTGGCCTGACCGGACTGGTGGCCGGTGCGTTCACTAAAGCAGATGAGATTGTTGTCTCGCTGGAGCGGATGCGAAAAGTGATTGAACTGGACAGGGTCAACCGGACCCTGACCGTGGAAGCCGGGGTCACCCTGCAGGCTGTGCAGGAAGCAGCCGAAGCCGCTGACCTGTTCTATCCGGTAGATCTGGGCGCTCGCGGCAGCGCCACCATTGGCGGCACCATCGCCACCAATGCCGGGGGTAACCGGGTATTACGCTACGGCATGACCCGCGCTTCGGTCCTCGGTCTGGAAGCCGTTCTCGCTGACGGTACCTGCATCAGTTCACTCAACAAAGTGATCAAGAACAACACCGGTTATGACCTGCCACAGTTGTTTATCGGCAGTGAAGGCACCCTCGGCGTCGTCAGTAAAGCGGTGCTGCGCCTGCGTCCCAAACCCAGTGCGGAAGCCACTGCGCTGGTCGCGGTGCAAGACTTTTCCCAACTCAGCAAACTGCTTAATCTGGCCGAGTCGGGCCTTGGCGGCGGGCTCAGCTCTTTCGAAGTGATGTGGAACAGTTTCTATCGTCTGGTCACCTCCGGTGATCGGCACACCGCCCCCATGAACGATGAGTATCCGTTTTACGTCATTATCGAAACTCAGGGCAGTAACCATGAACAGGAACAACAGCGACTGGAAAGCCTGCTGGAAGCGGCTCTGGAAGCAGAACTGATCAGCGATGCCATCCTGACCCGGTCAGAAGCTGAACGCGAGAAGATCTGGGCGATTCGCGACGATGTGGAAGCCCTGCTCAATCTGTCGCCCGTTCATGGCTTTGATATCAGCCTGCCAATTCCTGAGATGGAGGCCTACCTGAACCAGCTTCAGCAGGCTCTCAGCCAGCACTGGCCGGATCATCATCAGGTGGTTTTTGGCCACCTCGGTGATGGCAACCTGCACCTGATTATCGGTAAGGTTCCCTACGCGGAAAAGGCCACACTGGACGAGCTGGTTTACGCCCCGCTGGCAGGCATCGGCGGCTCCGTTTCCGCCGAACACTGCATCGGTTATGACAAAAAGCCGTACCTGAAATACAGCCGTTCAGAGGCTGAAATTGAGCTGATGAAAACCCTGAAAAGGGCACTGGATCCGGCCAACATCCTCAACCCCGGCCGGGTTTTTGACCTCTGATCATCGGCTAAAAATACAACCCCAAAGAGCAGCATCGTCTGCTCTTTTTTGTTTGTCCCGGCGCACGCTTTCGCTGACATTTTATGTCAACCCCGAGGCATTAATTGTCAAGATGACAACCCCTTCCAGACCTAGCATGTAAACCAGCAAATTCATCCTTCGCTGCTAACTCTGCATCACCGAGCAGGCGAACCGGACCCTTAGACAATAAATACAACAAGGCTAAGACAGATGGGTACAAATAACCGAATCCCGACAGTTACACGACGGCTGTTCCTGCGCCGCGGACTACTGGCTCTTGGCGCCAGCGCCGTTGCTTCATCGATCAGTTTGCAGGCGATTGCTAACAGCGCTGCGACACTTCCTGAAGAACCGGCACTGCAAACCCTCAGCGCCGAAGAGTACCGCATATTATCCCGGGTCAGTGACACGATTATTCCACGCGGCGGCGCGTTTTCGCTGGGTGCACTGGATATTGATCTGGCATTTCGTATCGACGCCTATCTGGATGCCGGTGACGAGGTTTTGATGCAGGGGATTCGAGGTGCCCTGCTGTTTCTGGAACATAAAGCCCCGTCACTGATCGGGCTCGAAGGCACCTTCTCCGGGCTCCCGGCCGAACAGCGGGAAAGCCTGTTACTGACCCTGCGTGATGCCGGCGGCGATGCCACCGCAGTCTTTGTCGGCCTGCGCAGTCTCTGCATGTTTTATTTCTACACCGCTACAGAGGCATGGCCAGAGATCGGTTATGAGGGGCCACTGGTGAAACGTGACAAACCGGTCTATCCGCAGGTGGAGAGTTGATATGATTATTCAAGGACATGAAATTTTTGCACCCCTGAAGCTGAAAACCCATTCGGTCGTTATCGGCTCCGGTGCCGGTGGCGGGGTTGCCGCTTACCATATGGCCGCCGCAGGGTTTGAAACGGTGGTTCTCGAAGAAGGTGGTTACTTTCAGGCCCGGGACTTTAACCAGCGCGAAGAAGACATGATGCCGGCACTGTACCGCGGTGCCGGACGCCAGACCACCACCGATGGCATGATCTATGTCTGGCAGGGCTCCTGCTTTGGCGGTTCCACGGTGATCAACACCGCCGATGCGACCCCCATTGAGGCCGAAGTACTGCATCACTGGCAACGTCATTTCGGACTCGACCAACTGACCGAGGAGAGCCTCGCAGCCTCTTACGAGCGGGTATATAAAACGCTCAACGTTCACCGCCTTGAAGAGAAAATTCTCAACCGTAACAACAAGGTGCTGCTCGAGACCGCCAACCGACTGGGCTATAAGGCCGGCGTTTTCAATTCCAACCGGAAAAACTGTATCGGCAGTGGCTACTGTTTTCAGGGCTGCGCCTACGATGCCAAGCAGGGTACCAACCTGACCTATCTGCCGATGGCGTCGGAATTGGGTGCCCGCATCTATACCGACATGCGTGTCGACCGTATCGAGCGCCTGTTCGGCAACAAATACCGGATCCACGCCAGCGTCATCGCACGTGGCAGCCGCCAGATGCGCCATCCGGCAGTGATCGATTGTGAACGCATCATCATGGCCGCGGGCAGTGTACATACGCCGGCTATCCTGAAACGTTCCGGGTTTGATAAAGGCTTGCCGCAACTCGGCAAAAATATCTCCCTGCAGCCACAGATTGGTATCTCTGCGATTTTCCCGGACAGTGAAAAGATGACCTCCTGGCGTGGGGCACCGCAATCAGTCTATATGAGCGAATTTGACGACAACCGTGCTGAACATGGCCTCGGCGGATTCCGGATGGAAGGTGTCGGCGGAATGGCCGGAGTGTTCTCTCAATTCGCCAGCAGCATCGGCCACGACCATAAGCGGATGATGCAGCAGTATCCCAACACCCACTTCTCTGCCCTGCTGGTCCCGGATCAGCCCACCGGTACGATGGACTGGGAGTGGGGCCCGGATGGCAAAGTTAAACCCAAAATTCAGTACACCCCTACGCAAGAGTGGAAGCAGCGTTTCAAGCGAGGCTTCAGAACTGCCGCCGATTTTCTGTTTGAAGCCGGAGCCCGTGAGATCAACTGTAACAGCCCGGTATTCGGCCCGATAACCAGCGCCGATCAACTGTCACGGATTGATGATTTCCCGATCGAGCCGGGCATGGTCGCCCTGACCTCCGCCCATGTTCAGGGCAGTTGCCGGATTGGCCTTGATGCCAAACAGGGTGTGGTTGACCAGAACCTGAAGCTGCACAACCTCGACAATATCTATGTTGTGGATGGCTCAGTAATGCCCACCACTGCCTCCACCCACACCATGATTCCGATCATGGTGATGGCGGATCGTGCGATGCACAAACTGGCCCAGGGTGGTTAACCAAGACCTCGCGGCCCGGTTTCAGCACAGGGGCCGGGCCGCGTAACGATGTAAAGGATAAACCAATGCTGGAATTCAATACCCGTCGTGAGATCGCGCAAAAGATCTTCCACTGTTACCGCAACAACGAGCAGCTTCCCCTGCTGACCCGGAGCTATCCGGAGATGGATACTCAGGATGCTTACTACATTCAGGAGCAGGTCCTGAGCCATTTTGTTGCCGAAGGCAGCACAATCAAGGGCTACAAAATCGGCCTGACCTCGAAAGCCATGCAGGAGATGGTGGGCTCAACGGAACCGGACTACAGCACGCTGCTGAACGAGATGTTCGTGGATGAAGACAGTGTGCTTCCTGCAAACACATTTACCGATCCCCTGGTTGAGATTGAACTGGCTTTTGTCATCAAAAGTCCGCTACAGGGGCCGGGCGTCAATGCGGCTGATGTCATTCAGGCCACCGACTTTGTCCTGCCATCGATTGAGATCGTCGATTTCCGCGTAGCCCGCGCCCCCGGTATGGATGTGCGAGACACCATCGCTGATCTGGCAGCCGTTGGCCGGGTCGTGCTCGGCGGTAATCCGGTAAAGCTGGATCAGATCGATATCCGCAATGTTGAGGGAGAGCTGCTGATCAATGGTGAGGTTCTGGAAAAGGGCATCTCCTCAGCAGTGCTTGGCAATCCGGTGACCGCGGTCGTCTGGCTGGTCAATAAGCTGGCGGAGTTCGGCGTCGCCTTCCAGCCCGGTGATGTGATCTTCTCGGGTTCTTTCGTTCGTGCCCTGCCGGTTAAAGCAGGCGATCGGGTCTCAGCCCGTTTCGATAACGGTCTGGGTCAGGTCAATATAAACTTCGGCGAGGAGTAATCATGCCACAGTATCGTTCAAGACAAACCACCCACGGCCGCGAAAACGCCGGGGCCCGTGCTCTATGGCGCGCCACTGGCGTATGTGATCAGGATTTCGGCAAGCCGATTATCGCCGTAGCCAACTCCTTTACCCAGTTTGTACCGGGCCATGTACATCTCAAAGATATAGGTCAGATGGTTGCCCGCGAGATTGAGCAGGCAGGCGGTATCGCCAAAGAGTTCAATACCATCGCGGTCGATGATGGCATTGCTCAGGGCCATGACGGCATGCTCTACAGCCTGCCGTCCCGGGATATTATTGCCGACTCCGTGGAGTATATGGTTAACGCACACTGTGCCGATGCCCTGATCTGTATCTCCAACTGTGACAAGATCACTCCGGGCATGCTGATGGCCGCCATGCGCCTTAACATTCCGACGATCTTTGTCTCCGGTGGCCCGATGGAAGCGGGTCGGGTACAGCTCGCCGAACAGATACTGCGTATCGATCCGGTGGATGCTTATGTCGCCGGTATGCGCAAAGATGTGTCCGATGAAAAAGCGTTAGAGATGGAACAGAACGCCTGCCCGACCTGCGGCTCCTGCTCCGGCATGTTCACCGCCAACTCGATGAACTGTCTGAATGAAGCACTGGGGCTGGCACTGCCGGGTAATGGCAGTATGCTGGCCACGCACACAGACCGCCGTGAGCTGTTTTTGCAGGCCAGCCGACAGATTGTTGATATCACCCGACGCTACTATGAAGAGGATGACGCCAGCGTACTGCCCCGCAACGTTGCCAACGCCCGCGCCTTCCATAATGCGATGACCATGGATATCGCCATGGGCGGTTCCACTAATACGATTCTGCATCTGCTGGCCGCCGCACAGGAGGGAGAGATCGACTTTACCATGGCCGATATCGATCGACTTTCACGGCAGATTCCGCATCTGTGCAAAGTCTCCCCTGCCACCCCGGATTACTATATGGAAGACGTGCATCGCGCCGGTGGTGTATTCGGCATCCTCGGCGAGCTTGACCGGGCCGGCCTGCTCGACACCTCTGTGAGCACCGTGCACAGCGCCACTCTGGCCGATGCCTTGCAACAATGGGATGTTTGCCGCAATCCAGACCCGCAACTGGAACAGTTCTTCCGTGCAGGCCCTGCCGGTATCCGAACCACCGAGGCGTTCAGTCAGGAATGTCGCTGGGACACACTGGATAAGGATCGCCAGCAGGGCTGTATCCGCGATATAAACCACGCTTACTCCCGGGAAGGCGGGCTGGCCGTCCTGTTCGGCAACATCGCCGAGGATGGCTGTATCGTTAAAACCGCCGGTGTGCGCGCAGAGATGTTGCTGTTCGAAGGGATCGCGCGGGTATTTGATGATCAGGATCTGGCCATTGCGGCCCTGAGTGCCGACGAGATTGAACCCGGCACCTGCGTCATTATCCGCCACGAGGGCCCTAAAGGCGGTCCGGGGATGCAGGAGATGCTACTCCCCACCAGCCTGCTCAAAGCCAAGGGGCTGGACAGCAGTTGCGCCCTGCTTACCGATGGCCGTTTCTCAGGCGCAACCTCCGGCCTTTCCATCGGCCACACCTCACCGGAAGCCGCCAATAAAGGCGCACTGGGTCTGGTTGAGGATGGCGATCTGATTAAAATCGATATCCCGGCCCGCTCCATTCAGGTCGCGGTATCTGATGAGACAATGGCGCAGCGGCGTCAGGCGATGGAAGCCCGTGGAGATCAGGCCTGGAAACCGGCTCAGCCACGCAAACGCCGTGTCAGCCTCTCCCTCAAAGCATTCGGCTACCTGGCTACCAGCGCAGACAAAGGCGGCGTTCGTAACCGGGAGATTCTGAAGTAACTCACCTAGCAGCTAGCGCTGTTATTTTTTGCCGGCCCTCTTTGGAGGTGCCGGTTTTTTTGTGCCTCAATCACTGAGCAGATATCTGCCCCGGATAACCTGTCGGTCAAAACAGCAACGGAGCAGAGGCGTTTTCAGATCAGGAGAGGGAAGAGGAGCAGGTAACAATAAGCAAGCAGCGGGGCTCAGAGCACCCGCTGCGGAAGGGAGAGATAGTCAGAAAGTGCCGGGAAAAGCGCCGCCGTCCAGCAGCAGGTTCTGGCCGTTGATGAATCCGGCCCGGGTTCCGCAAAGAAACGCGCAGAGCGCACCAAACTCATCCGGATCGCCGAAGCGTTTCGCCGGGTTAGCCTGCATCTGCTGCTGTCGGAGCTGATCGGCGCTGATCCCCAACTGCTGCGCATGCAGATCCAGCGTAGAGATGAGGCGATCGGTCTCGAACGGTCCCGGCAACAGGTTGTTAATCGTCACATTATCCGCCACGGTCTCCCGCGCCAGCCCGGCAACAAAACCGGTCAGGCCGCTGCGCGCCCCGTTCGACAGCCCCAGAATCGAAATCGGCGCCTTAACCGCAGAGGAGGTGATATTGATAATCCGGCCAAACTGACGTGCCTGCATACCATCCACCACCGCTTTGATCATAAAGATCGGAGTCAGCATATTTGCCTCTAGCGCCGCATGCCACGCCGCCTGATCCCAGTCGCGGAAATCCCCCGGTGGCGGGCCACCCGCATTATTCACCAGAATATCCGGCGCAGGGCAGGCAGAGAGCACCTCCGCCCGGCCTGCCGGCGTAGTTATATCAGCCGCTACGGCCTGTACTTTCACGCCGGTCCGGGCGCGGATCTCCTCTGCAGTCTGTTGCAGGGTATCCGCGCTGCGGGCATTAATCACCAGATCAACCCCCTCTTCGGCCAGCGCCAGTGCGCATGCCCGGCCCAGACCTTTGGAAGCGCCACAGATGATCGCCTTACGCCCTTGCAGATTCAGATTCACGCGGCCCCCTCCTCTGTCGGTAAACCTTCAACCGCAACCACACGGCCGGAGCTGCACTCATCGCGGATCGATTTCAGCCCCTGATAAAGATCACTGTGATAGAACTGCTCCATCTGTTCCATGGAGGGAAACTCCAGCAGAACGATACGCCGCGGTTCCCAGTCACCTTCATAGACTTTGTGTTCACCACCCCGGCTCAGGTAGCGACCGCCGGACGCTTCCAGTACCGGCTTAACCCGGGTCATAAATTCCTGATAACGCTCCAGATCGTAGATATCAACATCAAAAATAGCGTACGCACTCATGGTCAATTCCTCTTTTCGGTTGCTGAATCAGGTATTCGGGTGCAGACGGCGGTAGGGCTGATCACCCAGCTCCTGCAGAACCTCTGCACCCAGTGCCTCAACCGCAGCAAACGCTGCGGTCAGATTATCTGCCGTGACCGTTGTTGCCATGTTGCCGATAAACGGGAACACCAGCGTAGCCGAGATCACGGCAGCCATCGCCGCCTGATCGGTATGACTGAAACCCAGTTGTGCTGAATTCACCGGCAGACCCACCCGGGCAAAGAAACGGGCCGCCCGCTGCGCTTCGTCATGATCCTGCTCCAGCATCAGTTGCACCAGCACGCCCAGTGCCACCATCTCTCCGTGGAGGTAGTTGTGATCCACCTCCTCCAGTACCGTCAACGCCTGTGCCACCGCATGGGCTGCCGCCAGACCGGCACATTCAAACCCAAGTCCGCTGAGCAGCGTATTGGCTTCAATCACATGTTCCAGAGCAGGGCTCAGACAACGGTCACGAACGGCCTCGGTGGCCGCTTCGCCGTGCTGATAGAGTGTTTCCGCACAGACCTGAGACAGAGCGATACCCGCCAGCGTCGGACGGACGCCGTAGGGGGTCAGTGCCTGCGGGTTGTGCTCACAGGCACGGGCTTCATACCAGGTCGACATCGCATCCCCCATACCCGCCACCAGAAAGCGCGGCGGTGCCTGAGCAATAATTTCACTGTCCACCAGCACCAGCGACGGATTCTGCGCAAACACTTCATAACTCTCGGTAACACCGGAGGCAGAGTAGATCACTGATACGGCCGAGCACGGCGCGTCATTCGATGCCAGCGTCGGAAAGATCACAACCGGAACCTCCAGACGGTCAGCAATCGATTTACCTGCATCCAGCGTTTTTCCACCACCCAGCGCGATCAAAGCATCTACCGCCTGCGGCTGAGCCCGCAACTCTGTGCAACGGGCTTCGATTTCAGCAAGAGAACACTCACCGCCGAAGGTTGTCACCACCACTTCGATGCCCGCAGTTTCAAGGGACGTCAGTAACCGTCTGGCTTCATTGTTCTGGCTGCGCTGACTACAAAGCAGCGCGCAGCGGCGCACCTTGAGCTGGCTGACAGGTTCAGCAGCGCCATCGATCAGGCCGGGTGACTGGATATAACGGGGTGTAGAACGGTACAGCCGGGTGCTGGTCACCTCAGCGCGTTCAGTAACAGATTGATTCATATGCAAAGTATCCTAACCGGGGCAAAACAACGCTGTGGTCTGCACTCTGCAGGTACTGCAGGCAATGCCTTGCCTATTCAGGGAGAGCCCGGCCAGGGAAACATCCGCTGGCCGGTGTACATGAGGGGTAATCAGAGTCGGAATTTGATCATCAGATTCATCAGCTTATTGAAGCGATCACCATACGGCGGCGCCAGCATCAGAATGCCGGACTGACGGGCCTGCCTGAACACCGGGCGAATCTTGGAAAATTCCAGGAAACCTTCCTTGCCGTGATAATGCCCCATACCACTGTTACCCACTCCGCCAAATGGCATATCGTGCTGAGCAACATGGAGCAGCGTATCGTTAATTGATACGCCACCGGACAGTGTGTTGTAGACAACTTTATCCTGCAGGGACTTATCATTACTGAACAGGTAAAGTGCCAGCGGGCGCTCACCTGCATTAATGTACTCAATCACCTGATCAATGCTGTCATAAGGCTTGATCGGCAGCAGCGGACCAAAAATCTCATCCTGCATCAGCAGCATCTCTTCGCTCACATTCAGTACAACCTGAGGCGGATACTTACGGCTGACCGGGTCCGGTTTACCCTCGGGTACCAGTTGCACACAACGGGCCCCTTTGTCAGTGGCATCGGCAACCGTACTGCAGATCCGCTGGAACGCTTTATCATCGATCAGAGAGGTGAAATCGCCGGAGTCGGCACTGCCATAACGCTCGCGTAAGACATCTTTGGCATGGCCTACAAATTCGTCCACCGATTCCCGCGGCAGGAACAGATAATCCGGTGCTGTACAGGTCTGTCCGGCATTAACAAATTTACCAAACAGCAGCCGCTCTGCAGCGGTGCGCATATTGAAATCTTTCGCCACAATCGTCGGTGATTTTCCGCCCAGCTCCAGTGTCACGGGCGTCAGGTATTTAGACGCGGTCTCCATCACGACCTTGCCGGTATCCGGTGAACCGGTGAAGACAAAATGATCCCAGGGACGATCCGTAAATTCAGAAGCGGACACACCCGGGATAATGGCAAACTGCTCATCGCTGAACTCGGCTGAGATCAGTTTATCCAGCAGCTTACAGAGGTTCTGTGAGTTAGCCGCCATCTTAACGATCACCCGGTTCCCGGCAGCAATCGCCGCCACCGAAGGCCCGATCGCCAGTCCCAGTGGATAGTTCCAGGGGCTGACAACACCCACCACCCCTTTCGGCTGCGGAATCACCTGGTTTTTAGCCCCCATAAAGGTCAGGCCCACGTGGCGTTTCTGCGGCTTCATCCAGCTTTTCAGGTGCTTTTTATGATAAGCGATGGTGCTGGTCAGTTGGGCAATCTCCAGCAGCCGGGTTTCCTGAGCACAACGGTTGCCATAGTCAGCATTTACGGCGGCACAGATCGCGTCCTGATTTTCCACCAGAATTTTGTCGATTTTATTCAGCGCATCCACTCGCTGCTGCAGGCTTGGGTAGGGCTTGGATCTTGATGCACTGCGCTGCTTATCGAAAACCTGATTAATCCGGCTCACTTTATCAACAATGTTCACTGCTGCATTAGTCATGGCGACCTCTTTTATTTTTCTCTTCTGGCGTAAACACAGCCCTGTCATGCAGCAGAGAGTGTTCCGTTTAATATCACAACTACAGAGCCGGCTCCTGCGGGCAACACCTGCCATTAAGCGCGGTTCTGTGACACTGCCCGACCGTTGTTACCGGTCAAACGATAACCACCAGACTAAAAGAGCAACTGAACACCAGCTTGACACTATGTGATCCGAATTTAACAAAATACGTCACAGTTTCAGCCCCAGCCCTGACCTGCTCTGGCACGGCCTTATCGTCACAATATGTCAAACTCAATACATCTTATGTCAAGCCAATCGATACCCAAATTAGCACTATCAACTGCAAGCCTATTATCAGTATCCATCCAAAATAAGAATTCAGGAGCACAACGATCATGAATGGCTGGAGTTTACCTTTTTCCCCCAAGGGCCTTGCTGCAACGCTGACCCCGCCACCCTGGCACTATTCCGGTGACCTGCTGGCAATTGAATTTGAAACCAGCCCTGAGCTCATTCGCGCCCTGCTTCCTGACGATCTGGAGCCTGCTGACAGCAATCAGTGTATTGCGGTTTTTGCCGACTGGAGTGCGACCGCCGACAGCGATCCGCGACTGGCAGAGGACCCGCGCCGCGGCATGTATAAAGAAGCCTTTATCATTATTCCTACCCGGCATCAGGATAAGACGGCAGGTCGTGTTCCCTATATCTGGGTCGACAATGAGGTCGCGCATGCCCGCGGCAACGTACAGGGCTTTCCGAAGAAGATGGGCGAGATCTTTATGAACCGTCCGGTGACGTTGGGTCAGGGCGGCCCGAAGCGGGAACCGGGTCACAGTTTCGCTGCCACCCTGTCCGCTATGGGCCGTCATCTGATGCGGGCGAAAGTCACTCTGGAAGCTGAGACCGGTCTCGCCGATCTGCCACCGCTGTTGCTGGCGCCGCAGATTCACACCCGCTATCTGGCCAGCCTTGATGCGGAAACGGCGCCCCTGCACGAGCACTCCATCAATACCCTGAGCGATGTCGGAGCCGCTCAGGCGATGGTCGGCACTGCCGAACTGGAATTTTTCCCGTCAGAACATGAAGAGCTGGCAGACCTGCCGCTGGTCTCAGTGGGTCGTGGCTACTTTGTCAGCGTGGCAATGACGGTCACCGGCGCGACCACCCTGCCAGCCAGCTCTGAATAACCACCAGCGTGCACAAAAGCGGCGGGGGGAGCAGCCCTTCCGCTTAAGCTGGCCAGAGTTCTGTCTGATTAAAATAAAAAAGTGAGAGACGCAGATGAAAACTAAAATTCTTCCTCCCAGTGATTCCGCCTACGCCTACCCGCTGCTGATTAAGCAGTTGCTGACATCGAAACAACGTTTCAGCGGTGACAAGCAGATCGTGTCCGGTCATCACCGCTTCAGCTACACCGAGTTCAGGCAGCGGGTCTGCCGTCTTGCCAACACCCTGCGCAGTGCCGGTATCGGGCCGGGTGACACCGTTGCGGTCATGGACTGGGACAGCCATCGCTATCTGGAATGTTTCTTTGCCGTACCGATGATCGGCGCCGTGCTGCATACGGTCAATATCCGTCTCTCCGCCGCACAGATGCTCTACACCATGAACCACGCTCAGGATGATCTGGTGCTGGTACATGACGACTTTATCCCCCTGCTGGCATCGATTGAAGATGAGCTGCAAACCGTGCGCGGGATTATTCAGCTCAGCGATGAAGAGCAACCCGCAGATGCAGGCTTTGCCACACTGGGAGAATACGAAGCGCTGCTGGCCCGGGAATCTGATGAATATGCGTTCCCTGATTTCGATGAAAACTCCATTGCCACCACGTTCTATACCACCGGCACCACCGGCAATCCGAAAGGGGTTTATTTCTCCCACCGGCAGTTGGTGCTGCACACCCTGAACATGGTAAACACCCTTTACTCCTGTAACAGCGGCGAAGCGCTGCTTGATCGGGAAGGGGTCTACATGCCGATCACGCCGATGTTCCACGTTCACGCCTGGGGTATCCCCTATGCCGCGACCATGATGGGTGTACAACAGATCTATCCGGGCCGTTACGAGCCCAACCATCTGGCGCGCCTGATTCAGGAAGAGGGAGTCACCTTCTCCCACTGTGTGCCGACTATCCTGCAGATGCTGCTCCACTCAGAACAGGCCAGCAATACCGATTTCAGTCAATGGCGCGTCATCATCGGCGGCAGCGCGCTGACGCCGGGTCTGGCCCGAGAAGCGCTGGAGCGCGGGGTTCAGCCATTCAGTGCCTACGGCATGTCAGAAACCTGCCCGCTGATGGCCATCACTCATTTCAGCCATGCCCAGCAACAACTGCCGGAAGACGCCCAACTGCAGTTGCGCACCCTCGCCGGCCTGCCCAGCGATCTGGTTGATCTGCAAATATGGGATCCTCAGGGTAACAGCCTGCCCCATGATGGCGAGTGCAGCGGTGAACTGGTTGCACGGGCCCCCTGGCTGACCCAGAGCTATCTCTATGAACAGGAAAAAGGCGATGAACTCTGGCAGGGCGGCTGGCTGCATACCGGTGATATTGCGTCGATTCAGCCCGACGGCACCATCCAGATTCAGGACCGGATCAAAGATGTAATTAAAACCGGTGGCGAATGGATATCCTCGCTGGAAATTGAACGCCTGATCAGTACCCACGCCGATGTGGAAGCGGTCACCGTGGTAGGCATGCCCGATGAGCACTGGGGCGAACGCCCCTGCGCCCTGATCATCTCCCGCACGGAGGCGCTGGATGCGGAACAGATCAGTCAGCATCTGCAGCAGTATGTCAGCGATGGCACCATCAACAAGTGGGCGATCCCGAAACAGGTGCTTCTGGTCGATGACATTCCGAAAACCAGTGTCGGCAAAATCGACAAAAAACTGATCCGCGCCCAGATCAGTTAACCCCCGGTCGGTCAGCCATTCGCGCGGCTGACCGCTCTCCCTTTCAGGCCAGCATTCCGGAGAATAATAATTATGGAATACGCAGGATTAATCGGCAGTGTTGCACTGCTGATCTGGCTCGCGCTGCGCGGGGTGAATATCATCCTTGCTTCACTGATCTGCTCTCTGGTGGTGGTTGTCAGCAACGACCTGCCGGTAGCCGACAGCCTCAGTCAATATTACGCCTTCGGCCCCCTTGGGGCGTTTACCTTTGCCGGGAAATTTTTCCTGTTATTTGCCAGCGGCGCCATTTTCGGCCGCGTTATGGGCGACAGTCACGCCGCCTCCAGCATTGCGATGGCGCTGGTACGTCGCCTCGGCTCCCACCGTGCGCTGTGGATAACCACCCTGGCCTGCGCTCTGCTGACCTATGGCGGGGTCGTCGCGTTTGTCGTGATCTTTGCGATGTACCCACTGGGGCTGAAACTGCTGCAGGAAGCGAATATACCGAAACGCCTGTTCTGTGCAGCACTGGCACTGGGAGCAGGTACCTTTACTCTGACGACCCTGCCCGGTACGCCGTCAGTGCATAATGTGATCTCGGCGGTTAATCTGGGTACTGACCTGTTTGCCGGCTTGTGGATCGGCCTCCTTGGCGGCGCTCTGATGCTGATCTTCGGCATGATCTATCTGGAGCGGGAACGCTGTCTGGCGGCGGCCCGTGGCGAAGGTTTTGAGCCCGGCCCGAACGACCGGATCTCTGCGATTGAAGAGAAAGATTATCCGCACTGGCTGCTCGCCACTCTGCCATTACTGACGGTGCTGTCCTTTATCCTTCTGCCCCGTCTGCTGGCGATGACTCTGGAACTGGAAAGTCCCGGTAGCTCTGCGCTGCATGACCTGATCCTGTTTGCTAACAGCCAGCCCATTATCTGGCCAAGTATTTCATTGCTGGCCGGATCGGTGTTGTCAGCCCTGCTGTTCAGTCATATTCGTCATCAGGCGCTGCATGTGATGGGACACGGCACGCAGGACTCGATCATGCCTTTAATCAACACAGCAGCGGTCATCGGCTTTGGTGGTGTGGTTACCCATACCAGCGGCTTCGGTCACTTTACCGACCTGATGCTGGAATCCAGCCTGCCACCTCTGCTCTCGGCATTTACCTCGGTCAGTCTGGTCGCAGCCATTACCGGCTCGGCCTCCGGCGGCCTGCAGATATTTATGCAGTCGATGGCACCGGCCTATCTGGAAATGGGTATCGAGCCTGAGGTACTGCACCGCATTGCCACCATGGCCAGTGGTGGTTTCGACTCACTGCCCCACTGCGGCGCGATTGTAGCCACCCTGACGATTACCGGCCTGACTCACAAACAGGCATACAAGGATATGGGCGTGATCACGGTCGTCATCCCGGTGCTGGTCACCCTGGGAATGATCGCTCTGATCGCACTCTCAGGATAATGACGGAGAATAACCAATGAATAGCAGCAAAATTATTCTGACCCGTGAGCTTCCGGCAGCCATGTGTCAGGCCCTGAACCAGTTCGGTACGGTCAGTGTCTGGTCAGACCGTACACAACCGCTGAGCGAAGGGGATATTTTAGTCTCCACACCGATGGATCCCTTATCTGAGCAACAGCTTCAGCTTCTGCCGGAATCACTGCGGCTGATCGCCAATATCGGTGTCGGTACCGATCATATTGATCTTGCCGCTGCCAGAGCACGAGGCATCAGTGTCAGTAATACGCCGGTGGTGACCGAGGATACCGCCGACCTGACCCTGACCCTGATGCTGGCCGCAAGCCGACGACTGAGCCGCAGCGAGTGGCACTTGCGCAATAACGACTGGGCCAGCGGCGTCAGCCAGCTAGGCCAGCGAGTTCACGGCAAGCGGTTGGGTATTATCGGCATGGGCGCCATCGGTCAGGCCGTTGCGCGCCGGGCAAAAGGGTTCGACATGGAGATTCTCTATCATGGCCCCCGGCCAAAGCCTGAAGCCGAAAAGCAACTGGGTGCACGCTATTTCAGCGATCTGAAACAGATGCTGGCTCAGGCCGATATCATCTCTCTGAATTGTGATCTGAATGCGCAGACCCGCCACATTATCAACGCGGATACACTGGCCGCCATGAAACCCGGTGCCGTGCTCATCAACACCGGACGCGGCCCTCTGGTGGATGAAGCCGCTCTGATCCTCGCTCTGAAAAACAACCATCTGGGTGCCGTCGGGCTCGACGTGTATGAGTTTGAACCGGACGTTTCTCCCCAACTGCTTGAGTTCGATAATGTCACTCTCAGCCCCCACATTGGCAGTGCAACTCAGGAATGCCGTGGCGATATGGCGCGCCGGGTGTGTATGAATATCGCCCAGTTTATTCAACAGGGCTCTGCCCTGGACAGTTGTAACTGACCTGCCGGAGTCCTCTATGAGTTTATTTAATGTTAACCCTGTCGATGTCAGTGACTACCGTCGTCTGGCACGCAGACGCCTGCCCCGCTTTCTGTTTGATTACATCGACGGCGGCGCGAATCAGGAAAGCACCCTGCAAGCCAATATCAGCGATTTTGACCGTTACCGCCTGAAACAGCGAGTGATGCGCAATGTCGATCAGGTTGATCCTTCAACCCGGCTCGCCGGCTTCTCAGCCAGTATGCCGCTGGCTCTGGCGCCGGTTGGCATGGCCGGTATGTTTGCCCGCCGTGGTGAAGCGCTGGGAGCCCGGATCGCTCAACAACGGGGAGTCCCCTTTACCAGCTCGACACTGGGTATCTGTCCGATTGAGGAGGTGATTGCCGCCACCGGGCAACCTATCTGGTTTCAGTTGTATATGCTGCGTGACCGGGAAGTGGTGAAATCTCTGCTGCAACGGGCGCAGAATGCCGGCTGCCAGACGCTGGTATTCACTGTTGATCTGGCCGTTGCAGGCATGCGGCTGCGGGATTTCCGCAACGGCATGCTGGGTACCAACCTGCGCAGTAAATTGTCAAAAATGGCACAGCTACTGTACAGCCCTCACTGGCTCTACAATGTTGCCATCAAAGGTAAGCCGCATATCATCGGCAACCTGAGCGAAGTGGTACCTGACCCTGACGACCTCAATGCTTATAAAGCCTTTGTCGATGACCAGTTTGATCCCAGTGTCACCTGGGAAGATATCGCCTGGCTGCGTTCCGTCTGGTCCGGCAAGATCATCATCAAGGGGGTACTGGAAGTCGAAGATGCCCGGGCCGCCGTAGCGGCGGGCGCCGATGGCATCGTCGTATCCAACCATGGTGGGCGACAACTGGATTCAGCCGCCTCCAGTATCAGCAAACTTGCAGCGATCAGCCAGGCCATTCCGCCGGAGACCGAAATCTATCTGGATGGCGGCGTGCGCAGTGGTATCGATGTGGTCAAGGCGATCGCCCTTGGCGCCCGCGGGGTTCTGATCGGCCGTCCCTGGATCTATGCCATGGCCGGTGCCGGTGAGCAGGGCCTGAATAACCTCCTGCAGACCTTCCACAATGAGATCCGAACGGCCATGGCACTGATGGGCGTTAACCGGATCGAAGAGATCACTGCGGATCTGATAGAAGAGACTGAGTGATTACTGAGCCACCCACCCCGGCCCTGTCACAGGGGCAGCAGCCGGGGCTTTGTAGTTCTGTCCCGGGTTAACTATTCTGAATAGCGTCAGCAGGACTCCCGGCCCTATCCGATGAATGAACCCGATACAGCACTGCAACAGCGGCTACAGGAACTTGAGGAGCAGAACCGGATGCTTCTCGAATTTACTGAGCTCTCCTCCGAATGGTTCTGGGAACAGGATCAGGAGTTCCGCTTTGTCCGCTTTTTCGGCATGTCCACCGAAAAATTGCATCGCAGTCAGCAGTTGTTTATCGGCAGACGTCGCTGGGAGATGCCCGTAATGGGGGTCTCTGCCGAGGAGATTGAAGCCCACAAAGCCTGTTATCAGCAGCACCAGCCTTTCCATGATTTCGAATATCAGGTGGAGGGCGATAACGGTGTCATCCAACGCTATTCCGTCAGCGGTTACCCTTTCTATGACGCCAACGGGGATTTTGCCGGTTATCGCGGTACCGGGCGCAACCTCACCGAGCTGCGTCAGGCTCAGGCCTCTGCCGCCCACAGCAAAAGTCAGTTACTGCAGATTCTGCAGGGTAATCCGGTGCCTGTTTTCGTACTCGATACGGCACACCGGATCAGTCACTGGAACCGGGCCTGCGAAGCCCTGACCGGGATTAAAGCCATCATGGCGATCGGCAGCACTGAAAGCTGGCGCGGTTTTTATGCTGAACCCCGGCCAAGCATGGCTGATCTGGTGGTAGATCAGGCCAGTGAAGCGGAGATACGCCGGCATTACTCCGGTAAACTTCGCAGCTCTCCGCTCACATCCGGAGCCTACGAGACTGAAGAATTTTTCCCGGAGATGAGTGATCACGGGCTCTGGCTGAATATAAATGTCTCTCCCCTTCACGACAGTGCAGGAAACCTGATCGGTGCCGTAGAAACCCTGCAGGACATCAGCCACCGGGTTGAAGCCGAGCAGGCCGAACAGCAGCGGCATCAGGAGCTATGTCAGGCACATGCCGAACTTCAGGCCACCCTGCAGCAACTGGCTGAGGCGAAGAAACTGGCCAGTCTGGGACGGATGATCGCCGGTGTCGCGCATGAACTGAACACCCCTCTCGGCAATATCCTGCTCGGTCTGAGCAGTCATCAGAGCTCTCTGGAACACCTGCAGAGTGCGTATCAGTCACAGACTCTGAGCAAAGCACAATTGGAGAGTCATATCCTCGACACCGAAAAGTCGCTGGGTCTGATCGAGCAAAACCTCAGCCGCAGCATCAATCTGATCAACCGCCTGCAGGAACTCGCGGGTGACCCTGATCAGGGCCAAAGTCAGCAATTTAACCCGTTTCAGATCGTTGAAGAGGTCATCGCCCTGTCTGACAGGGAGTGCAGCCAGCGCCGGATCAGCATCCACAACCGGGTCCCCCCGGCACTCAATTTCCACAGCTATAAAGCTGCCTTTGAACAGGTGCTTTTCATCCTCATAGAAAATGCCCTGACCCATGCCTTCCCTGAAGAGAGGGGCGGGCAGATCGAGCTGGACGCCCGGATCAGCGAACAGCAGCTCTGCCTGTCAGTGGCTGATAATGGCATAGGCCTCACAGAGCAGACCCGGAACAATGCGTTTGACCCTTTTTTCTCGTCAAATCTGGGACAGGGTAACACCGGACTCGGCCTTTACCGGGCCTACACCCTGATCACTGCTGTCATGGGCGGTACGGTCACGCTGCAGGATAATAACCCCGGCCTGAGCGTACAGATCCGTCTGCCGGCCGGCACTGGCTGAACGCTGCGGGCAACGACTATGCTTATAGTCAGACCCCGTAACAAGGAGTCAGACCATGCCGGATTCCCATAGTAACGGCGCCGTTAAAATCTGTATTCTCGACCTGCAGAGAAGGATGCTGCCGCAAGCCTACGCATTGCAGAAACGTCTGCAGGCCGGGGCCGAGCCTGAAGAGTACGATCTGGAATTTCTCGCCCTGCTGCATAAAGAACTGCAAAATCTGCAATCGATCGCTCTGCAACATCCGGAACACCACCTGACCATCGGCAATATGATTCAGCTCTACAGCAGTCTGGTATCTCTGGCAGTTGCCAACACACCGAAAGCTCCTCAGGGATAGATTGCGCTGGCTGAGGCCTTGGCATATGCTCAGACAGAGTTCATATGGAGCCAAGCTATGCACCAGCCCAGTCCGATTATTCTGCAATCCTCCCCCCCTACCCTCAGCCAGGCTGATTTTGTTAATAGCTGTTTACCCGACAAAGAGACCTATCATCAAAAACTGAAGAAATGGCAGAAGCGCATGCTGAAAGTACAGCAGGCTTACTATCATCAGAATAAGCGGGCGATTCTGGTGTTTGAGGGCTGGGATGCCAGTGGCAAGGGGGGGGCTATACGCCGTATCACTGAAAAGCTCGACCCGCGCGGGGTGAAGGTTCATCCGATCAGTGCTCCCAGTCCCGAAGAGCAGAGCAAACACTACCTGCAACGGTTTCAGGCACGCCTGCCAGAGGCCGGCGCAATAGCGATCTTTGACCGCTCATGGTACGGACGGCTGCTGGTAGAAAGGGTCGAAGGGTTTGCTTCCGAACAGGAGTGGCAACGCGCCTATCAGGAGATCAATGAATTTGAGCGCAGCCTGATCGATGATGGTGCCCGTATCATCAAAATCTTTATGCATATTTCACCCGATGAGCAGTTGAAACGCTTCAGCGAGCGACTCAACAATCCGGTCAAACGCTGGAAGCTGACCACTGAAGATATCCGTAACCGGGAACGCTGGTCAGATTACGCAGAAGCCACGGAAGATATGTTCCGCTATACCTCAACCGAAGCCGCCCCCTGGCACATCGTAACCGGCAATCGAAAGTGGTTTGCCCGGGTCGATGTACTGAAAACGGTGGTTAAGCAACTGGCGCAGGGTGTGGATGTGTCACCACCGCCTCTGGACCCGGAAGTGACCCGGGAGGCCTACCGGGCATTAGGTATTCAGGTAACCGAAACCGGATGAAATAATTCTGCAACAGTTTCTGTGCATGATGAACCTCACCATAAAAGAGGTATACAGAAATGACAGAACATATGTTGAAAGCTCAGCTGAAGCAGTTGCTGAAACGCGGTTACTCAGAGATCGATGTGCGTAACCTGGCCGTAGCCCCGAAACATCTGGTAGATCAGGCGATCGCCGAATACAACGCCGATCAGAAGTTCAACCAGCAGACCCTTCGGGTTCAGCACAATCAAGCCAGCTTTGCGATGCGCCTGGGCGGTTAATCTGACCGCCTTTCTACCCCCTTCCCCTATCCTTTAGCATTAATCGATTCTTCTCCTGAGATTGTTCAGATACAATTCACCTTGATTGGGTTACAACTCGTTACTACTGAGGGTAGCTGGCTTGAGTGTGGGGTGAGCCACTTGGACCCAATGACCAACTTTTGAGCACTTACAGGAAAACTACAATGAAGAAAGTACTGATTGCAGCAATGGCTGCGACCCTGATGGTACCTGCCGCAGTAATGGCCGACGATACTTACAACACTAAATGTGTAGCCTGCCACGCAACTGGCGCTGCCGGCGCTCCTAAACTGGGTGATGCTGCTGCATGGGCACCACGTGCAGAACTGGGTATGGACGCACTGCTGGCTTCCGTGAAAAACGGTAAAGGCGCAATGCCACCTAAAGGTCTGTGCATGGATTGTACTGACGACCAGTTTAAAGGTGCGATTCAGTTCATGCTGGATAACTCCAAGTAAGATCGCCCCGAGCATAAAAAAACCGCCTGAAGGCGGTTTTTTTATGTCTGATTAACGACGTATCAGAAGATATCATCCGGCTGCAGGTTGATCAGCTCCCCATCCGGATCGCCCTCCTGTCGGGCCTGAATCTTCTCCAGTGACTCTTTGTCTTTACCTTTAGTCACAATAATCTCCACCCGCCGGTTTTTCACCCGATTACCCCGGGTATCATTCGGCACCAGAGGTTTGGTATCTGCCAGGCCCAGAACCCTGAAACGTGACTGATCGATACGCGGATCGCCAAACAATTCATGGGCGACAGCCAGGGCCCTTGCTGCAGACAGATCCCAGTTAGATTCAAAATCTTTACCCGCATACGGGATGTTATCGCTGTGGCCTTCAATCGCCACATTTCCCTGAACATTCAGCAGCACATCACGGATTTTCGCCAGCACCGGGATCGATTCAAAACGCAGCTCCGCTGAGCCGGAATCAAACGAGCCTTTCTCTTTTACCCGGATGATGATCTTCTTACCGTCAGTCTCGACTTCGACACTGCCATCACCGATCTCTTCTGCCAGCGCGGCAGCAAATTCGACCGCTTCCTCTTTGGCCTTTTGCTCCTGCTGTTTCTGCAGTAGCTGCTGTTCACCTGTTTCATCGTCCGGGCTGTCGCTGTCCCCCTCTTTTGAGCGGATATCCAGCGTATTCATGTCGTTGTTAACCGTCATCTGACGGACTTCGTTCAACGGTGTCGGCTCCGGACGACCCGGACTGAACTCCTGCGCAATGATCGAGGTACCTTTAGGGATATCCTCAACCTTGATCTGGTTCTGCACACCAAAGGCTTCACGCATCGAGCCCGCCAACTGTTTGAACTTCAGTACATCCATCTCTGAGAAAGAGAGCAGCAGTACAAAGAAACACATCAGCAGCGACATCAGGTCGCCAAAGGTTGCCAGCCAGGCAGGTAAGCCCGCCGGGCAGGGGGGGCATTCATGTTCTTCGGAATCGTCACTCATCGTTCAGTTACTCTCCGAATCAGCCTTCAGCCGCTGCGCGTTTCTTCTCTGGGAGATAGTTACGCAGCATCTGTTCAATCACACGCGGGTTCTGACCTGCCTGAATCGCCAGCAGGCCATCAATAATCAGATCACAGTTCAACGCTTCTTCGTCGCGTCTCACGGTCAGCTTGTCGGCAATGGGCAGACACAGCATGTTCGCCAGCATAGCGCCATAGAGGGTGGTCAGCAGGGCGACCGCCATCGCCGGACCGATCGACTTAGGGTCACTCATGTTGGACAGCATCTGTACCAGACCTACCAGGGTACCGATCATCCCCATCGCCGGGCCCACATCACCCATCGCTGAAAAGATGGTGGCGCCGAATTCATGTCGATCTTTGGTCAGTTTGGCTTCTTTGCGGAGCAGGGTTTTGACCACTTCCGGATCATGGCCGTCTACCAGCAGTTGAATACCACGCTGCATGAAATCACTGCTGACGGTCTTATCTTCCAGCGAGAGCAAGCCACCTTTACGTGCGGCATCAGCCATCTCTACGGTTTCGGCAATGATATCTTCAGGGTTCAGGGACTTGAACATGAAGGCTTTGGCCGCAATTTTACCGGCCGCCAGAAACTGAGGCAGGGTGTACTTCATCAGTACAACGAACAGAGAGCCACCAATAACAATCAACAGCGAGGGCGGGTTTACAAAGATACCAACGTCACCCCCCATAACCATAGCGGCGACAACGATACCAAAACTGCCCAACAACCCGACGAGCGTTGCTATATCCACTCAGTACTCCTTACTCGAGGCCAACCCGGTTCAAGCCTATATACAGACAGACAATAATAGCAAAAAAGCAAGGGGTAAACCCATCATATAATCGTTTAACTTGTTAAATTTTACGGAGATTTGCTTCTACCCTCAGGCTTAGGTAACTTTAGCGCTTTAAACCTAGACCCAGACCCATGCCACGTAAGAAAAACACACCGGACTTCGAACAGTCACTGCAGCAGCTCGAAACCCTTGTCAACCAGATGGAACAGGGTGATCTGACGCTGGAAGAATCACTTCAGGCATTTGAACAGGGCGTCAGCCTGACTCGCGAGTGCCAGAACATTCTGGCCCAGGCAGAACAGAAAGTTCAGTTGCTGACCGAATCAGGTGGCGAGCTGAAAACCGAACCGTTTCAGCCGGATGAGGAAGCCTGAGATTGGAGATTCGCAGCCAGCTTAAACAGTATCAGGCGCGGGTAGATCAGCACCTTCAGCGTTGTATCGACACCCGGGGTATCGACCCCGAACTGCAATCCGCGATGACCTATGCCCTGTTTAACGGCGGCAAGCGGGTACGCCCGGCTCTGGTTTATATGGTTTGCGACATGCTCGGCGGCAACACCGAACAGGCCGACAGTGCCGCGGCTGCCATTGAGTGTATCCACAGTTATTCACTGGTCCACGATGATCTGCCGGCCATGGATGATGATGACCTCCGCCGTGGCAAGCCTACCTGTCACATTGCCTATGATGAAGCCACCGCGATTCTTGCCGGTGATGCCCTTCAGTGTCTGGCATTTGAACTGATCAGTGAAGACCCGCTTCTGAGCGCCGAAACCCGTATCGACCTGATCCGGCAGCTCAGCCACGCCTCGGGTTACCGGGGTATGGTTGCAGGCCAGTCTTTCGATCTGCGGCATGTGGGTAAACCACTGGATCTGGAACAGCTTGAAGCGATGCACCGACACAAGACCGGCGCACTGCTCAGCTGTGCAATCAGTATGGGTGCCCGTTGCAGTGGTGAAATTTCCGCAGTTCAGCAACAGGCATTGAACCAGTATGCCGCGGCCATTGGTCTGGCGTTTCAGGTTCAGGACGACATTCTTGATATTGAGGGCGAAGCCGCTGTCATCGGCAAGCCTCAGGGCTCCGATCTGGAGCAGAACAAACCTACCTACCCCGCTCTGCTGGGTCTGGATGGTGCTAAGCTAAAACTTAAGCAACTGCACCAGCAGGCTATTACTGCGCTGGCGCCTTTCGCTGAAGCCGCCGACGAGCTCAAGGCTCTGGCTGATTTTATCGTCCAGCGAGATCACTAAAGTCCTAACATGTTTCAGACCATCCCGAGTGAACGGCCGCAGACCCCCCTGCTGGACCGGATAGATGACCCCAGCCTGCTGCGCGCGCTGCCGCGGGCACAACTCCCTGCACTGGCGGAGGAGCTGCGCGCCTTTCTGCTCTATAGCGTAGGTCAGAGCGGCGGCCATTTTGGCGCCGGCCTCGGGGTAATCGAACTGACTATTGCCCTGCACTACCTGCTGGATACACCCCATGATCATCTGATCTGGGATGTCGGCCATCAGTGCTACCCGCATAAAATTCTGACCGGGCGCCGGGAACAGATGCCGAACATCCGCCATAAGGATGGCCCTTCGCCTTTCCCTAAGCGGGAAGAGAGCATTTACGATAGTTTTGGGGTCGGTCACTCCAGCACCTCAATCAGTGCCGCACTGGGTATGGCCATTGCCGATAAACTGCAGGGCATTGCGAGCAAAACCGTCGCGGTCATCGGCGACGGTGCAATGACCGCCGGAATGGCCTTTGAAGCCCTGAACCATGCAGCCCACACCGGCAGCGACCTGCTGGTGATCCTCAACGACAATGATATGTCGATCTCACATAACGAGGGCGGGCTTGCCAGCTATCTGGCAAAGAATCTGAAAAGCCCCACCGAGGGTGAAACCACCGCCGCTCTGTTTGAGGCACTGGAATTTGAATACACCGGTCCGGTGGACGGCCACGATCTGGATAAACTGCTACCTGCGCTGGAACTGACTTTGCAGCGGCCCGGCCCGCAGTTTCTGCATCTGATCACGAAAAAGGGGAAAGGTTTCCAGCCGGCTGAAGAGGATCCGGTGGGGTATCACTCCATCACCAAAATCGAGCCGATCAATCAGCTTAAAGTCCCGAAAGTACGTTACTCAAATATCTTCGGCCGCTGGGTCTGCGACATGGCAGAGCAGGATGACAAACTCTGCGCCATCACCCCGGCGATGCGTGAAGGTTCCGACCTGATCCGCTTTTCCCAGCGTTTTCCAGAGCGTTATTTTGACGTTGCGATCGCTGAACAGCACGCTCTGACTCTCGCCGCTGGCATGGCCTGTCAGGGCATAAAACCGGTGGTAGCGATCTATTCCACCTTCCTGCAGCGCGCTTATGACCAACTGGTGCACGATGTTTCAATCCAGAAGCTGGATATGCTGCTGGCGATCGACCGGGCCGGTCTGGTCGGTGAAGATGGTGCCACCCACGCCGGTACTTTCGACATCGCCATGCTGCGCTGCCTGCCGGATTGCCTGATTATGACCCCCGCTGACGCCGAAGAGATGCGGCAGATGCTGTATACCGGGTATGCCTGTCAGGGGCTGGCTGCGGTGCGCTATCCACGTGGCACGGTCGCCGGACATAGTGAAACCGAGATGCAGGCGCTGCCGATCCCCAGCAGTCGCGATCTGCGCCGGGGTAAACGGGTTGCGCTGCTTAACTTTGGGCCACTGCTGGACACCGCCCGTGCGGTGGCCGAAGCCGGTGATTACAGCCTGCAGGATATGCGGTTTGTTAAACCGCTGGATACAGAGGCACTGCGTGAACTGGCCAGCAGTCACGATCTGCTGGTCAGTATTGAAGATCACAGTGTCGTGGGTGGGGCCGGCTCGGCAGTCAGTGAGTTTCTGCAGCAACAGCAGATCAGTACCCCGCTGCTCAGTCTGGGCATTCCGGATCGCTGGATCAGCCACGCCTCACGTCAGGAGCAACTACAACACTGTGCTCTGGATGAAGATGGCATGCAGCGGGCTATCCGCCGGGCCCTGTCTGAATCAGATTAACCAGTACGCCGCCAACTGCAGGCAGAGGGCGGCGTAAATACCTGCCAGCAGATCATCCAGCATAATGCCCAGGCCCCCGGATACCTTCTGGTCGGCCCATTTGATCGGCCAGGGTTTGATAATATCGAAGATCCGGAACAGGACGAAACCCACCAGTATCCAGAGCCACCCGGCCGGTGCCAGCGTCATGGTCAGCCAGAAGCCGACAAACTCATCCCAGACGATCCCGCCATGATCATGCACGCCGATATCTTTTGCCGTACGGCCACAGAGCCAGATTCCGATCAGACTGGTCAGCGCCAGCATCAGCAGATACCAGGGCAGACTCAGATGCTGCAGCCAGAGATAGGGGATAATCGCAGCCAGCGTGCCAAAGGTGCCGGGAGCCCAGGGCGCGGCACCGCTACCCAGACCAAAAGCCAGAAAGTGGATCGGGTTTTTCCAGACGCTGGAAGGCACTTTATTCACTGAGATTCCTGATTATCGCTTTGAAAATGATCATAGCCCCGACTCGGGCTGACATAGGGCTGGCCACAGAGGAACAGTTCAACCTGCGGTTCTGTCGTTACCTGTCCGATTACACAGCTTCCCTCCGGCAAAGAGGCACGCTTGTCAGCCGGCAGGGTAAAACAGAGCTCAAAATCCTCACCACCACTGAGTGCCCACTGCCGGGCCTGAACCTCTCCGTAACGCGTCTGCAGCGCCACTGACAGGGGTAACTGATCAACCTGGATCTGTGCGCCAAGTCCCCCGCTGGCCGTCAGGATATGCCCCAGATCGGCCAGCAGGCCATCGGAGATATCGATACAACTACTCGCCAGCCCGCATAACTGCTGGCCGAGATGAATCCGTGGTTGTGGCGCATAGAAACGCTGACAGAGCCAGGCCTGATGCGGATCGGTCTCTGCCTGCTGCAGCAGGCCTTCAAGCCCGCCGCGGCTATCACCCAGAGTGCCGCTGACGCAGATCAGATCACCCGGCTTCGCACCGCTGCGACAGAGAGCCAGACCGGGCTCAACAAATCCATGAACCTGAGCGCTCAGGGTCAGCGGCCCCCGGGTCGTATCACCGCCCACCAGCGCTATACGGTACTGCAAACAGAGTTCAGCCAGCTTGCGGCTGAACGCTTCTAACCAGTCAGCATCTGATGCGGGCAGGCTCAGCGCCAGCGTCAGCCAGCCGGGTGCCGCGCCCATGGCAGCCAGATCACTGAGCGCAGAACCGAACAGGCGTGAAGCCAGTTTATCGGCAGGCGTCCCCGGCAGAAAGTGTGTGCCTTCCACCAGACTATCAATAGATACAGCGAGTTGCTGACCCGCAGGGGGCTGCAGCAGGGCACAGTCATCACCGGGCCCCAAGATGACAGAAGCATCCGAAGATGCTTCTGCAACCCGGGCAAAATAGGCCCGGATCAGTTCAAACTCGCCGAGAGACATGCTCAGGATTTACTCTGTCGTTTTTCCTGAATTTCGGCCATCCGTACACGCTGCGCCAGTTTATCCAGCACACCGTTAACGTAGCGATGACTGTCGGTTGCACCGAACTTTTTCGCCAGTTCAACACTTTCGTTGATCGCTACGCGGTAAGGGACTTCAAACCGCTTCGACAACTCATAAGCCCCGATACGCAGTACGTTCAGCTCAATCGGATCCAGCTCTTCGATCTGGCGATCAAGAAAATCGGTATACAGGGCATCCAGCTCGCTCTTTTTCGCCGCAATATTCTGCAGCAGTTCAGAGAACAGGCGAACGTCCGTGTCACGCATATCGTTATCGACCCGGAACTGAGCTTCCAGTTCGTTCAGGGGCTGTCCTGCCAGCGTCCACGAGTAAAGCGCCTGCAGAGCGTAGCTGCGGGCATTACGACGCTGTGAAGTCAGGGACGGCTTTTTGCTCTTGGCAGGTTTGTTCTGGTTGTCGCTCATTCGCTGTTAAACCTCTAGCTGCTTCAGCAGGCTAACCATTTCCAGCGCGGACAGGGCCGCTTCTGCACCCTTGTTGCCCATCTTAGTACCGGAACGCTCAACCGCCTGTTCAATGCTGTTAACGGTCAGAATACCGTTGGCAACTGGCAGATCGTAGTCCAGAGAAACCTGAGCTACACCTTTAGAGCTCTCGCCGGAAACGTACTCAAAGTGTGGTGTACCACCGCGGATTACCGCGCCCAGAGCGATGATCGCATCATCCTGTTTCTGCGCAGCGATGCGTTTAACCGCCAGTGGAATTTCAAACGCGCCCGGCACACGGATAACACGAATGTTGTCTTCGCTGACACCGTGACGTTTCAGGGTATCGATTGCACCTTCCAGCAGACTCTCTACAACAAACGCATTAAACCGGCCAACGACAATTGCGTATTTGCCATCTACGTTTACAAAATCACCTTCTATGGTTTTCACAGCCATCTTCAATTTCCAGTTCTGTTAATCTTCACAAGGAATATATTCTTCGATCTCCAGGTCAAAGCCGGAGATCGCATTAAATTTCATCGGTGAGCTGAGCAGGCGCATTTTGCCCACACCCAGATCACGCAGAATCTGTGAGCCGGTACCCACCGTCAGGTAAGCGCCGGAAGCACTGACATTCACCTTCGAGGCCTGACGGCCCTTCATAATCAGGTCAACCGAGTCGCTCATATCGATCCGCTCATTGGTATCCAGCAGCAGGACAACACCCTGACCTTCAGCAGCCACTTTCTGCAGCGCCTTACGCATGGTCCATTTCGGATCTTCACCCGGTACCACCGCACCGACCACATCACGCAGCACTTCGTTGCGGTTATGCACACGAACCATGGTTGGCTGATCAGCACTGATCTCACCCAGCGTCATCGCCAGATGCGTGCAGTTCTGAATTTCGTCGCGGTAGGTGATGTAGTTAAACTCACCGTACTCGGTGCTCATAGTACCCTCTTCTTCACGCTCCACCGTATGTTCGTTGGCAGTACGGTAGTGAATCAGGTCGGCAATGGTACCGATTTTGAGACCGTGCTTTTCAGCAAACTCTTCCAGATCCGGACGACGGGCCATGGTGCCGTCGTCGTTCATGATTTCAACAATCGCAGCGGCCGGAGTAAAACCCGCCAGACGCGCCAGATCACAACCGGCTTCGGTATGACCTGCACGGCTCAGTACACCACCAGGCTGTGCCATCAGCGGAAAGATATGGCCCGGCTGAACAATATCTTCCGGCTGCGCATCCTGCTTCACTGCAACCCGCACGGTGTGTGCACGGTCTGCGGCGGAGATACCGGTGGTAACGCCCTCTGCCGCTTCAATCGACAGGGTAAAGTTGGTCGAAAACTGAGCGCCGTTACTCTGTACCATCAGCGGCAGCTTGAGCTGTTCACAGCGGGCACGGGTCAGGGTCAGGCAGATCAGGCCACGGGCATGAGTCGCCATGAAGTTGATATCGTCGGCGCGGACCATCTCAGCGGCGATCACCAGATCGCCTTCGTTTTCGCGGTCTTCGTCATCCATCAGGATAACCATCTTACCCTGACGAATATCCTCGATCAGTTCTTCGGGTGTATTCAGTTTCATTAATTCTGTACCGTCGTTAGCGGTTAAATCCGTGAGCCATCAGGGTTTCCATCGTCAGCCCCTGTGACTCCTGTTCGTTATTATCCGTTGCCTGAGCCTGCCCCAGCAGACGCTCCAGATAGCGGGCAATAATATCCACTTCCAGATGCACCCGCCGTCCCGGCTGATACTCAGACATTATGGTTTCCTGTGCAGTGTGAGGCACAATATTCAGTTCAAAGCAGTCGCCGTCAAGAGCATTAACCGTCAGGCTGATACCATCTACCGTCACTGAGCCCTTGGCCGCCAGATAACGCTGCAGATTCGCCGGCGCCCGAACGCTGAATCGGATCGAACGGGCATCTTCACGTCGCTCCATAATCTCGCCGAGGCCATCCACATGTCCGGTGACGATATGTCCGCCAAGACGGCTGGAGGGCATCATCGCTTTCTCCAGATTCACCCGCTCACCCAGCGCCAGATCAGGAAAACGGGTATGGGTCAGGGTTTCGCGGGATACATCGGCAACAAAACCATCACCGGGCAGTTCCACTGCCGTCAGGCAAACGCCATTGGTCGCGATGCTGTCACCGAGGCGAACATCCGTCAGATCCAACGCACCGGTGCGTACATACAGACGCATATCTCCGGAGCGCTCTTCGATCCCGGCGATATTGCCCACCGCTTCAATAATTCCGGTAAACATGCTTTAACTTATTCTCCCTTTCCCGGGGTTAGCACTAATTTCATATCCGCCCCGAGCATACGCGAGTCTTGCAACTTAAGCGCAACCTTATCCGACATTTTAGTCAATGGCAGCGCAAATGCGGGACGGGCATCGCTCCCCATCAGCGTCATCGCCATATACAGGTGCAGCTCATCCACCAGTTGCTGTGCCAGAAATGCCCCGGCCAGCGTGGCGCCGGTCTCTACCAGCAAGTCGTTACACTGAGTTTCCCGTGCCAGCCATTGCAGCAGCGGTTGCAGCGCAATTCTGCCCTGCTCGGCCGGCATCTGCAGCACTTCAGCTCCCTGTTTCTGTAACGCCTCGGCGGCCTGCTGATTATCAGTGCAGGTCATAATCAGCGTGCGTCCCGGCTGGCGCAGTATTGCGGCATCCAACGGAGTACGCAGGCTCGAATCCAGCACCACCCGCAGCGGCTGCTGTCTGACAATATCCGCCGCGTTTTCCAGCCCCAACTGTTCTTCACGCACGGTCAGCGCAGAATCATCCTGCAGAATCGAATCAACACCGGTGAGAATGGCGGAGCTTTGCGCGCGCAGTTTCTGTACATCGCTGCGTGCATCCGGACCGGTTATCCACTGGGATTCACCGGATGCCATTGCAGTGCGCCCATCAAGGCTGGTTGCCATCTTCAGCCGGACAAAAGGCAGGCCCTGCTCCATCCGTTTGATAAAGCCCGGATTCAGCGCTTTCGCTTCGGTTTCCAGCAAGCCGGAGGAGGCGTCGATACCCGCCTGCTGCAACATCGCCATTCCCCGTCCGGCTACCTGTGGATTGGGATCCACCATCGCCGCCACTACCCGGCTGACGCCGGCATTGATCAGCCCTTCAGCACAGGGCGGAGTCCGACCATAATGGCTGCAGGGCTCCAGTGTGACATACGCTGTGGCACCCCGGGCTTGTTCCCCGGCCGCCGCCAGTGCATTGACCTCAGCATGCCCTTCACCGGCACGGTAATGAAACCCTTCACCGATGACCTGCTCGTCTTTAACCAGCACACAACCCACCCGCGGGTTCGGCTGGGTAGTGTAAAGCCCCTTCCGGGCCAACTGTATTGCCCGCGCCATGTGGGCACGGTCAGCCAGAGACCACATATCAGTTGCCTTCTCCACGCTGATGCTCTTCGGAGAGGCGCTCGATCTCGGCCTTGAATTCGTTGATATCCTGGAAACTCCGGTAGACAGAGGCAAACCGCACGTAAGCCACTTCATCCAGCTTACGCAGTTCGGCCATGACCTCTTCGCCGACCTGTCGCGATGGCAGCTCACGCTCACCGGTCGCACGCAGACGGTGCTTGATCCGGCTGATACACGCCTCAAACTCTTCAATTGAAACCGGACGTTTTTCCAGTGCCCGGTGGATACCGGCGCGGAGTTTTTCATCATCAAAGGGCTGACGGGTACCATCTGCCTTGATCAGGCGGGGCATCAGCAGCTCGGCTGCTTCGTAGGTAGTGAAACGCTCATTGCAGGTAATACATTCACGCCGGCGCCGTACCTGCTGACCCTCGGCCACCAGCCGGGAATCGACCACTTTGGTTTCATTGGCATTACAGAATGGACAATGCATCAACGGTTCCTGCGTAAAGAGCGAGGGAATAATCCCATAAATAAAGAGCTGATCAGTCTTCCCGCTGCCCGGGAAATAAAAAAGGGCGACCATTCAGGTCGCCCGGGGATTGTACATTTTTCCGACTATCAGGGATAGCCGGTTACCCTGTTTTACTTGTACACAGGGTAACGTGCGCAGATCTCTTTAACCTGAGTCTGAACACGTGCAATAGTCTCTTCGTTGTTGATATCGTCGAGAATATCGCAGATCCAGTTGGTCAGGTCGGTCACTTCTGCTTCTTTGAAGCCACGACGGGTTACCGCCGGAGTACCGATACGCAGACCGGAAGTCACAAACGGAGAACGCGGATCGTTGGGTACGGAGTTTTTGTTCACGGTGATGTTGGCACGACCCAGCGCCGCATCCGCATCTTTACCGGTGTACTCTTTGTCGATCAGATCAACCAGGAACAGGTGATCGTCGGTACCGTCAGAAACGATTTTGATGCCACGGGATTTGAAAGTCTCAGCCATCGCCTGTGCGTTTTTAACCACCTGCGCCTGGTAAGCCTGCCACTCTGGCTGCATCGCTTCTTTGAAGCATACCGCTTTCGCCGCAATCACATGCATCAGAGGGCCACCCTGAGATTCAGGGAATACTGCGAAGTTCAGTTTCTTCTGCAACTCTTCATCAGCACGGGCAGACAGGATCAGACCACCACGCGGGCCACCCAGTGTTTTATGGGTGGTGGTAGTTACAACGTCTGCAATCTCTACCGGAGACGGGTAAACGCCGGCCGCGACCAGACCTGCAACGTGCGCCATATCAACAAACAGGTAAGCACCCACTTTGTCTGCGATATCGCGGAAACGCTGCCAGTCAACCACACGGGAGTAAGCAGAGAATCCGGCTACGATCATTTTTGGCTTATGCTCTTCAGCCAGACGCTCAACTTCCGCGTAATCGATTTCACCGGTTTCAGGGTTCAGTCCGTACTGTACTGCTTTGTAGATACGACCAGAGAAAGAAACCGCTGCACCGTGAGTCAGGTGACCACCGTGTGCCAGGCTCATGCCCAGTACAGTATCGCCCGGCTGACACAGCGCCATGTAAACTGCCGCGTTAGCCTGAGAACCGGAGTGCGGCTGAACGTTGGCGTAAGTCGCACCAAACAGCTCTTTAGCACGGTCGATAGCCAGTTGCTCAACAACATCAACATGCTCACAGCCGCCGTAGTAACGCTTGTTCGGGTAACCTTCAGCGTATTTGTTGGTCAGCTCAGAACCCTGAGCTTCCATAACACGTGGGCTGGTGTAGTTTTCAGACGCGATCAGTTCGATGTGCTCTTCCTGACGAACTGCTTCAGCCTGCATGGCAGACCACAGATCAGCGTCGAAATCAGCGATGGTCATATCTTTGCTAAACATTGGAGTTTCTGTCCCCTGAATACAATGTGGACCCCGTTCTGCTGCAATCACAACGACAAAGCCGCCGGGTAATTCCAGCCGTGAACCCTATGGGAGTTGGGAAAGCGGGCATTATAGCGAAACATTAGCAGCGATACACTTGAATCCTCCGCAAAACTGCTTCAATACGGTTCAATTTGAGCAGTCATGAACAACCGGAAAAACACCCTCCCCGCCACGGATTATGGATAATTATGCCATCCTGCAGAATTTCTCATCGCGCAGAGCCCGATTTGCCCCGCTTGAACATAGCCATCAATGGCCCCTTTCCGCTAAAATTAGCGCCATTAATTCTGAACACAAAAGACAGGTTACTGCATGGCTCAGTACGTTTATACAATGAACCGCGTTGGCAAGGTTGTACCGCCAAAGCGTGAGATTCTTAAAGATATCTCTCTCTCTTTCTTCCCGGGCGCAAAAATTGGTGTTTTGGGTCTGAACGGTGCGGGTAAATCCACCCTGCTGCGCATCATGGCGGGCATTGACACCGAGATTGTCGGTGAAGCACGTCCGATGCCGGGCATCAACGTGGGTTACCTGCCGCAGGAACCTCAGCTCGATGAATCCAAAACCGTGCGCGAAATCGTTGAAGAAGCGGTAGCGGACGTTAAAGACGCGCTGACTGAACTGGATCAGGTTTATGCGGCTTATGCGGATCCGGATGCGGACTTTGACGCACTGTCTGCCAAACAGGCAGAACTGGAAAATCTGATTCAGGCCAAAGATGGCCACAATCTGGAAACTGCGCTGGAACGTGCTGCCGACGCTATGCGCCTGCCAGCCTGGGATGCCAGAATTGAGCACCTTTCCGGTGGTGAGCGTCGCCGTGTTGCGCTGTGCCGTCTGCTGCTGGACAAGCCCGACATGCTGCTGCTCGACGAGCCAACCAACCATCTGGATGCTGAGTCCGTGGCCTGGATTGAGCGCTTCCTGCAGGAATACCCGGGCACCGTCGTGGCGATCACCCACGACCGTTACTTCCTCGATAACGCTGCCGGCTGGATTCTCGAACTGGACCGCGGTCACGGTATTCCGTATGAAGGCAACTACTCCTCCTGGCTGGAGCAGAAAGAGCAACGTCTGGAACAGGAAGCCAAGCAGGAAGCGGCTCACCACAAAGCCGTTGCTTCCGAGCTGGAATGGGTACGTCAGGGACAGAAAGGTCGCCAGTCTAAGTCCAAGGCACGTCTGCGACAGTTCGAAGAGATGAATTCCAAAGAGTTCCAGACCCGCAACGAGACTCAGGAGATCTACATTCCACCTGGGCCACGTCTGGGCGACAAAGTCATCGAAGCGAAAAACATCTCCAAAGCCTTTGGCGATAAAGTGTTGTTTGAAGATCTGAGCTTCTCGATTCCGCAGGGCGCTATCGTCGGCATTATCGGTGGTAACGGTGCCGGTAAATCCACCCTGTTCAAGATGATCACAGGCGAAGAGAAACCCGATAGCGGTGAGATTGAGCTGGGCTCAACGGTTGAGCTGGCTTACGTCAACCAGTCCCGTGAACTGAACGGTGACAAAACCGTCTTCGAAGAGATCTCCGACGGTCAGGACATCATCACCGTGGGTAACTACCAGACGCCTGCCCGCGCATACTGTGGCCGCTTCAACTTCAAAGGCGGCGATCAGCAGAAGTTCGTTAAAGATCTGTCCGGTGGTGAGCGTAACCGTCTGCACATGGCCAAGCTGCTGAAAGAGGGCGGCAACGTGCTGCTGCTCGATGAGCCGACCAACGATCTGGATATCGAAACCCTGCGTGCGCTGGAAGAAGCCCTGCTGGCCTTCCCCGGCTGTGCGGTAGTGATCTCCCATGACCGCTGGTTCCTCGACCGTATCTGTACTCACATGCTGGCTTACGAAGGCGACTCCAAAGTAGAGTTCTTCGAAGGCAACTACACCGAGTACCAGGCCGACTACAAACGCCGCTACGGCAAAGAGCATCAGCCAGAGCGCATCAAGTACAAGCGTATGACCGATCTGGGTTAATCCGGATTCAACCGGGTCAGAACGCAAAAACCGGGGCCATCGCCCCGGTTTTTTTATCTTTCAGATCAGCACTACGCCGCCTGTATTACCTGATCCCGGCCCTGATCTTTGGCGCAATACAGCGCTTCGTCAGCGCGCTGCAACAAAGAATCAAGATTGTCCTGTGGCTGCAACTCAGCCACACCGATACTCACCGTAAAACCAATGGTTTCACCACTCGGGGTTTTGATCTTCTCGCCATGGCAAGCCTGCCGAATCGCCTCAGCCACTGCCGCAGCCTGCTCTGCCGCCAGCCCGGGAAGCACCATCAGGAACTCTTCTCCACCATAACGACAGGCCAGATCCAGACGTTTACGCGCCTGCTTACGCATTACTCTGGCAAAACGTTTCAGTACCATATCTCCGGCGGCATGACCGTAGTTATCGTTAAACTGCTTAAACTTATCGAGATCGAACAACAGCACACTGAGCGGCTTATGCTGCTCGCGACTCAGCGCCATATCACCGGTCAGTTGATCCATGGCCTGACGGCGGTTCGACAATCCGGTCAGCGGGTCTCTGGTTGCCTGACGGTAGAGGCCCAGCAGCATATTCAGTTGATTCACCGCCGCCCAGCCGGCAATCAGCCCCAGCACCGTCAGCAGCCAGAGGTTATTCAGACCCTCAACGCTGCCCACTATGCCCCTGAAACTCTGCGTCAGCAGCTCCACCAGCAGAACAGCCAGCGTAAATCCGCAAGCCTCCACAATCGACAGCGGAAAGATCGCCATCATGGTAATAATCATAAACGGGAAGAAGTGATAACCGGCCAGAGTCGCATCGTAGCCATGACTGAGCAGAAGCGAACTGGAGAGGGTCTGAAACACAGACAGCACCAATACCAGCAGGGCTATCCTGATTTGTGCAAGGCGCAGGTTATAGGGTTTGAAAGCCCAGCCGGCCAGCAACAGGCAAGCCAGTGTGGTGCTGCCGCGGGCCATAATAATCGAGTTCAGCACATCCTCGGGCAACAGCAGGTAGTCAACCAGAATCCAGGCCGGCTGGAGCAACGCCAGCAGCAGCGCAATCACACGCAGACGACGAAACAGGTAATGCCCGCGGGTCTGATTAAAGTACCGGGAGTGCCTCCCGCCACTGGAAAGATCGAGTAGAGTTTCAAGCAACATAAAAAGCCCTGTTCTTATTAATATCGGGATTTTTGAAACAGCGTATACTACATAACTCTGATATTGCGTGGGTTGATGCAGCTCATTAAAACACAACGGAGAAAGCTGTTGAGTAAAACACTGCGATTTAGTCTGCGCTGTTTCAATTTTGCAGCGGTCTATAATAGTATCAGACAGATGTAAGATTTCGCCTCAAGATGGAGCAGCCGTTGTGACCACACCTGATACTGAGCGCCGCCGATTTACCCGTATTAGTTTTGACGCCACTACCGAACTCAGCCGGGGCAGCAAAACCTGGGAGGTCACGCTGGTTGATATATCCTTCAATGGCATTCTGGTCAGGAGTGAGCACCCACTTCCTCTGAGCGATGGTGATGAGGTTGAAGCCGCTATTCACCTGCTTGGCGATGATGTTGTCATCCGCACCCCAGCCACCCTGACCCACCAGCGGGAAAACGACTACGGCTTCCTGATCGAGAACCTCGATCTGGACTCCCTGACACTGCTGCGCCGACTGGTCGAGCTGAACCTCGGCGACGAAACCCTGCTGGAAAGGGAGCTGGATAATCTGTTTGACGATTCCTGAGCAGCCCTGATTTACAGGGCTTCCAGAGCCTCAGTCAGCTTAGTCACCGCCACCACCTCCATACCGGGCAGAGGCTCTTTGGGCACGTTACCTTTTGGCACGATCGCGCGTTTAAAGCCATGCTTGGCAGCCTCACGAATCCGCTCCTGCCCGTTAGGCACGGGACGAATCTCCCCGGAAAGCCCCACTTCCCCGAAGACCATCAGATCATGGGGCAACGACTGATCCCGGAAGCTGGAGACCACCGCCAGCAGCAACGCCAGATCAGCACTGGTTTCCAGCACCTTGACCCCACCCACCACGTTAACAAAGACATCCTGATCACCGGTCATGATGCCCCCGTGACGATGCAATACCGCCAGCAGCATCGCCATCCGGTTCTGTTCCAGACCCACAGCCACCCGGCGCGGGTTATTCATAGGCGAATCATCTACCAGCGCCTGAATCTCCACCAGCAGCGGTCGGGTGCCTTCCCACACCACCATCACTACACTGCCGGGACTTGGCCCCTCTGCACGGCTGAGAAAGATTGAGCTGGGGTTTTTCACCTCTTTCAGTCCGTTCTCCAGCATGGCAAATACCCCCAGCTCATTGACAGCGCCAAAGCGGTTCTTATGCGAACGCAGGGTACGAAAGCGGGAATCGGAAGAGCCTTCCAACTGCAGGGAGCAGTCGATCATATGTTCAAGCACTTTTGGCCCGGCAAGCGAGCCATCTTTGGTCACATGCCCCACCAGAAACAACACGGTTCCGGTCTGCTTGGCATAACGGGTCAGATAAGCCGCCGACTCGCGTACCTGTGAGACCGAACCGGGAGCGGACTGCACATCCGCCATATGCATCACCTGAATCGAGTCGATAACCATCACCCGGGGTTTAAGCTGCTGTGCGGTATTACAGATGGTTTCAACACTGGTTTCAGAGAGCATTTTCAACTGCCCGGTAGGCAGACCGAGCCGACTGGCACGCATGGCAACCTGCTGCAGGGATTCCTCCCCTGTAACGTACAGCGCGGGCATCTGTTCAGCCAGAAAACACATAGTCTGTAACAGCAGGGTACTTTTACCGGCACCGGGATGACCGCCCATCAGCACCGCAGAACCGGGCACCAGACCACCGCCCAATACCCGATCCAGCTCGCCAGCGCCGGCGGAGAAACGTGGCATCTCCTCCAGCGCCACTTCCGACAAACTGACCACTGTCTGCTTTCCTGCCCCACCGGCATAACCATCAAAACGGACATTACGTGCTTCATTGGTTGCGGTTTTTGCGCTGGCCAGGCGCACTTCGGTCAGCGTGTTCCAGGCATGACAGGCGGTACACTGGCCCTGCCATTTGGTGTAATCCGCACCACAGTCATTACACACGTAAGCGGTTTTCTGCTTTGCCATCAGGCTCTCCTGCTGAATCCAAGTGCCGCCAAGTTTACCGAACCGGGAGAATATAACCTATAGCCTCTTTTTTTCTTTACTGATTGCACTACAATCGATGGACTAATAAAAACTTCAGGGTAAACCCGTACATCAAGGAGAGTTATATGAAACTGGAAACCCTAGCCGTACATGGCGGCTACGAGCCAGATCCGACCACCAAAGCCGTAGCGGTACCGATCTATCAGACCACCTCCTACGCCTTTGATGATGCCCAGCATGGTGCCGACCTGTTCGACCTGAAAGTACAGGGCAATATCTACACCCGGATCATGAACCCGACTACTGATGTACTGGAAAAGCGTGTTGCCGAAATGGAAGGCGGTGTCGCTGCTCTGGCGGTGGCCTCAGGCATGGCCGCCATCACCTACGCGCTGCAGACGCTGGCTGAAACCGGTGACAACTTCATCTCCACCAGCGAGCTGTATGGTGGCACTTATAACCTGTTCGCGCACACCCTGCCGCGTCAGGGAATTGAATGCCGTTTTGTGAACAAAGATGATTTTGCCGCGATCGAAGCACAGATCGATGAGCGCACTAAAGCCATCTACTGCGAGTCAGTGGGCAACCCGTCCGGTGGTATTGCGGATGTAGAAAAGCTGGCCGAGATCGCCCACCGTCATGGCGTCCCGCTGATTGTGGATAACACTGTGCCCAGCCCTGCGCTGTGGCGTCCGATCGAACAGGGTGCGGATATCGTTGTACAGGCCGCGACCAAATACATCGGCGGCCACGGTAACTCCATTGGCGGTCTGATTATCGACTCCGGTAACTTCCCCTGGGCAGATAACGCCGAGCGTTTCCCGTTGCTGAACACGCCGGATGTGTCATATCACGGCGTGGTGTACACCGAAGCCTTCGGCCCGGCAGCCTTTATCGGCCGTTGCCGCGTTGTACCGCTACGCAACATGGGCGCCGCGCTGAGCCCGATGAACGCCTTCCTGCTGCTGCAGGGTATCGAAACCCTCGCTCTGCGGATGGAGCGCATTAACGAAAATACCCAGAAGATCGCTCAGTTCCTTGAACAGCATGACGCGGTTAGCTGGGTTAAGTATGCCGGGCTGGAGAGCCATAAAGACTATGCTCTGGCACAGAAATATATGCAGGGTAAAGCCTCCGGCATCCTCAGCTTTGGTGTCAAATCAGGCCGTGAGGGAACACGGAAACTCTACGATGCGCTGAATATCTTCACCCGTCTGGTGAATATCGGCGACTGTAAATCTCTGGCGTCAATTCCGGCAGAAACCACTCACCGTCAGTTGAATGATGCGGAGCTGGCTTCTGCCGGCGTCTCTCCGGAGATGGTTCGTCTCTCAATCGGCATTGAGCATATTGATGATCTGATCGCTGATCTTGATCAGGCACTGCAGGCAGTCAACGCCTGATCCTGCCGCGCTGGAATAAAAAGGCCGCTGTCGCGGCCTTTTTATTAAATTTCAGTCGTTCTCACCGGGGCTGAACACCGAACGCACCTTATCCCACAGAGAGCGGGCATTGTGCCCCTGCTGACTACGCTCAGATGCCTGCGCCAGCTCGCGCAGCTTTTCCATCTTATTCATCGCCAGCCGGTACTGCTCCTCCACCTCTTCAGCACCTGAGGCATTAAACTCCAGATCATTGACCAGACCATCACGCAGACCATAGATCCAACCATGTACGGTCAGCTCCTGTCCGCCTGCCCAGGCCTGCTGCACAATGGTGGTTTCGCAGACATTACACGCCTGCTCAATCACATTCAGCTCGCACAACCGATCCAGTTGCTGATGGGAGTGATCCCAGGTAGAGAGAAAGCCACGGTGCTTCTGATAAACCCGGCGGATATTACGCAGCCAGTTATCGATCAGGCCATGAGGCGCACTCTCGATGGAGGCCTTAACACCACCACAGCCGTAGTGACCCACCACCATGATGTGCTTCACCTTCAGCACCTCAACCGCATACTGAATCACCGACAGGCAGTTCATATCGGTATGCACGACCACGTTGGCCACATTGCGATGAACAAACAGTTCACCCGGTAACATACCCACAATTTCATTCGCCGGAACACGGCTGTCTGAGCAGCCGATCCAGAGGTATTCAGGTGCCTGTTGCCGGGCCAGTGTTTCAAAAAACAGCGGATCTTCCTTGTTGATCTGATCCGCCCATTGACGATTTTTTTCTAACAGTTCTGTCAGACGCTGCATCTGTTCTTCTTATAGCAAAAGCGGGCTTTCGCCCGCTTTGATTAATCTTGATTACTGGTGATATTTGGCACTTAACTCGTGCACAGCATCGACAAAGGCTTTTGGCTGTGCCGGATCGACAAACTGGTGAATACCGTGACCCAGATTGAAGACATGGCCGGAACCTGAACCATACTGACCAAGAATAAACTCCACTTCCTGCTCGATGCGCTTCGCCGGTGCGTACAGCACGCTCGGGTCCATATTACCCTGCAGCGCCACTTTATCGCCGACACGGCTGCGGGCGTTGCCAATATCCGTAGTCCAGTCCAGACCCAGTGCATCAGAACCGGCTTCGGCCATCTTCTCCAGCCACTGACCGCCGTTTTTGGTAAACAGAATCACCGGCACTTTACGGCCATCATGCTCACGAATCAGACCATCGACGATCTGCTTCATATATTTCAGGGAGAACTCTTCGTAGCAAGGGCCGCTCAGGGCGCCGCCCCAGGTATCAAAGATCTGCACTGCCTGAGCACCGCTGCGGATCTGCTCGTTCAGATAGGTGGTCACAGACTGAGCCAGCTTATCCAGCAACGCATGCATAATCTCCGGAGTGGCGTACATCATCTGCTTGATATGACGGAAGTCTTTGCTGGAACCACCTTCAACCATGTAGGTCGCCAGCGTCCACGGGCTACCGGAGAAGCCAATCAGGGGTACACGGCCACCGAGTGCAGAACGAATTTCTTTGACTGCGGCCATCACGTAGTCGAGATCACGCGCAGCATCGGGCACCGGAATCTCTGCCACATCCTGCTCGGTACGGATCACTTTACGGAATTTAGGGCCTTCGCCGGTTTCAAAGTAGAGACCCAGACCCATCGCATCCGGAATCGTCAGAATGTCAGAGAACAGGATCGCAGCATCCAGATCGTAACGCTCCAGTGGCTGAATCGTTACTTCGCAGGCCAGCTCTTTGTTTTTACACAGACTGAGGAAATCACCTGCTTGCGCACGTGTTTCTCGGTACTCCGGAAGATAACGTCCTGCCTGACGCATCATCCAGACGGGCGTTGCATCGACAGGTTCACGCAGCAGCGCACGCAGGAAACGATCATTTTTCAATTCAGCCATGATTTCAGCCATCTACTTATCAATTTAAATTGGCGCCTATTCTAACGATTTATGAGAGGAATTACCTGTACCCGAAGGAACAATTTATAACCCAGATCAAAGCCTTCCCAGTTCGCACTGAATCACAACGCACTATATAACAGGCACAAAAAAGGCCGCTGTTGCGGCCTTTCTCAGGAGTCGTCTGAGCGGATCAGACTTCCAGGTAGTCAAGAATACCTTCAGCGGCTTTACGACCTTCCGCGATGGCAGTCACCACCAGATCGGAACCACGCACCATATCACCACCGGCAAAGACTTTCTCGTTGGTAGTCTGGAACGGGAAGGCATGCTGTTCAGGCGCTTTTACGCGGCCATCTTCGTGCAGCTCGATACCAAAATCCGCAAACCACGGCGCCGGGCTGGGACGGAAACCAAAGGCCACCAGAATCGCATCCGCTTCCAGCACCTCTTCAGAACCCGCTACCACTTCAGCGCGACGACGGCCGTTTTCATCCGGCTCACCCATACGGGTGCTGACCACTTTAATGCCGGTCACTTTACCGCCTTCACCAACCACCTCAACCGGCTGACGGTTGAACTGGAACTGGACACCCTCCTCACGCGCGTTTTCAACTTCGCGTTTGGAACCCGGCATGTTCTCCTCATCACGGCGGTAAGCACAGATCACTGACTCTGCCCCCTGACGAATCGAAGTACGGTTACAGTCCATCGCAGTATCACCACCGCCCAGAACGACAACTTTCTTGCCTTTCATGTCGATGAAACCGTTTTCATCCTGCTCGAAGTCAAGGCAGTTGTTCACGTTGGAGATCAGGAACGGCAGTGCATCATATACGCCGTCCAGCTCTTCACCGGGGAAACCGCCTTTCATGTAAGTGTAGGTACCCATGCCGAGGAAGACTGCATCGTACTGGTCGATCAGTTCCTGCATCTGTACGTCTTTACCCACTTCGGTGTTCAGACGGAACTCGACACCCATGCCAGTAAAGATCTCACGACGACGGGACATCACGTCTTTTTCCAGCTTGAATTCCGGAATACCAAAGGTCAGCAGACCGCCGATCTCAGGGTTACGGTCAAACACCACCGGTTTAACACCGTTGCGTACCAGAATATCCGCCGCAGCCAGACCCGCAGGGCCTGCACCGATCACCGCAACTTTTTTATCTGTCTGCGGGACATTGGACATATCCGGCTTCCAGCCCATGGCAAATGCAGTATCAGTGATGTATTTCTCTACCGAACCGATAGTTACCGCACCGAAACCGTCATTCAGGGTACAGGCGCCTTCACAGAGACGATCCTGTGGACATACCCGACCACAGACTTCCGGCAGGGAGTTGGTCTGATGGCTCAGCTCAACCGCCTCCAGAATGTTGCCTTCAGATACCAGCTTCAGCCAGTTTGGAATATGGTTATGTACCGGACATTTCCATGAACAGTATGGGTTACCACACTCCAGACAGCGATGGGACTGCTCCCCCGCTTCTTCTTTAGCAAACGGCTCGTAAATCTCAGCAAAGCTCTGTTTACGCACCTCAGCCTTAATTTTCTCCGGGCCTGCACGACCCACGTCGAGGAACTGAAAATCGTTGTTCAAACGGTCAGCCATCATCCTCACCTCTTCATGGCAGTTACCTGAAACAGGGTTCAGGCAACTGCGGATTATTCTTCATCTGCTTGTTGTCGTACCGCTTATTCAGGGCGGGTACGGATGCTGGTCAGCAGGTCATTCAGACTCGCCGCTTTTGGCTTAACCAGCCAGAAGCGTCCGATGTAGTCATCAAGATTATCAACAATCTCCTGACCCCACTGACTGCCGGTTTCCTTAGTGAACTCAATGATCACGGAACGCAGATGATTTTTGTACGCTTCCATACTCTCAGTGTGAATACGCTGAATCTCCACCAGCTCGTGGTTGTACTTATCCACAAAGCTGTTGTCAGTATCCAGTACGTAAGCGAAACCGCCGGTCATACCCGCACCGAAGTTGTAACCTGTTGGGCCAAGCACAGTAACCAGACCACCAGTCATATATTCACAGCAGTGATCGCCTGCACCTTCAACCACGGCATGCACACCGGAGTTACGTACAGCGAAACGCTCACCGGCCTGACCCGCTGCAAACAGCTTACCGCCGGTTGCACCGTAGAGACAGGTGTTGCCCATAATGGCGGTTTCGTTGGACTTGAAGGTCACTTCCGCAAACGGACGGATCACGATCTTACCGCCAGCCATGCCTTTACCGACGTAGTCGTTCGCATCGCCTTCCAGGTACAGGTTCTGACCACCGGCGTTCCAGACACCGAAGGACTGACCCGCATGACCTTTGAAGTTAAAGGTGATCGGCTTGTCAGCCATACCCTGATTGCCATGCGCTTTGGCGATAGCACCGGAGGTACGGGCACCCACAGAACGGTCACAGTTGGTAATCACCAACTCGTACTCACCACCGTTTTTATCGGTGATAGCCTGCTGTGCCAGCTCCAGCATTTTGCTGTTCAGCTCAGCCAGATCGTAAGGATGATTTCGCTCTACCTGACAGGTATTCGGGAACTCATCACCGGCAGACCCAAGAATCGGCGTCAGATCCAGATTTTTCTGGCGTGGGGTTTCACCTTCGAGCACTTCCAGCAGATCAACCCGACCTACCAGTTCTTCCATGCTGCGAACACCCAGTTGAGCCATCAACTGACGGGTCTCTTCTGCCACAAAGCGGAAGAAGTTTTTAACCATCTCGACGGTACCGCGGAAGTGATCTTCACGCAGCTTGTCATTCTGAGTGGCCACACCGGTGGCACAGTTGTTCAGATGACAGATTCGCAGGTACTTACAGCCCAGCGCCACCATCGGCATAGTACCGAAGCCAAAGCTCTCAGCACCCAGAATAGCGCCTTTAACCACATCCAGACCGGTTTTCAGACCACCGTCTGTCTGCAGACGCACAGAACCACGTAGCTGGTTACCACGCAGAGACTGATGCGCATCCGCCAGACCCAGCTCCCATGGGGAACCGGCATAGTGGATTGAGGTCAGTGGTGATGCCGCTGTACCCCCGTCATAACCGGAGATGGTAATCAGATCCGCATAGGCCTTGGCAACACCACAGGCGATAGTGCCAACACCCGGACGAGATACCAGCTTAACCGATACCAGACCTTCAGGATTAACCTGCTTCAGGTCGAAGATCAGCTGCGCCAGATCCTCGATTGAGTAGATATCATGGTGCGGTGGTGGCGAGATCAGCGTTACGCCCGGCACAGAGTAACGCAGACGTGCGATCAGGCTGTTTACCTTACCACCCGGCAACTGACCACCTTCACCCGGCTTGGCGCCCTGAGCTACTTTGATCTGCATCACTTCGGCATTCACCAGATACTCCGGGGTTACCCCGAAGCGGCCGGAAGCCACCTGTTTGATCTTGGAGCGCTTCATGGTGCCGTGGCGGGCTTCGTCCTCACCACCTTCACCGGAGTTAGAGCGTCCACCCAGCTCGTTCATCGCCACTGCCAGTGCTTCGTGCGCTTCAGGAGAGAGCGCACCCAGCGACATTGCAGCCGAGTCAAAGCGGGTAAAGATGTTCTCTACCGGCTCCACTTCATCGATGGAGATGGATTTAACGTCTTTACGCAGACCCAGCATATCTCGCAGGGTTGCGTAACCGCGGTTGTTCACCAGTTCAGCATAACGCTGATAAGCGTCCTGACTGCCGGTTTCAACCGCTTCATGGATAGTCCGTACCACATCCGGGTTGTAAGCGTGGTATTCACCATCGTGTTTGTACTTCAACAGACCACCGGCCTGAATCGCCTTACGCGCAGTCCAGGCTTCTTTAGCCAGCAGGCCCTGCTCGAACTGGAAGTCCTCAAAACGCGCACCTTCAATCCGGCTGGTTACGCCCTTGAAGCAGAGATCAACAATCTCAGAGCTGAGACCGATCGCTTCAAAGAGCTGCGCACCACGGTAAGAGGCGATGGTGGAGATACCCATCTTCGACAGGATCTTCATCAGGCCCTTGTTAATACCTTTACGGTAGTTTTCGTGGGACTGCAGCGGTTCGATCTGGATCTCACCGGCAGCACACAAATCATTCAGCACACGGTACGCCAGGTACGGATAAACCGCAGTGGCACCAAAGCCAAACAGCACTGCAAAGTGATGCGGATCGCGAACGGTTCCACTCTCCACAACGATGTTGGCATCGCAGCGCAGACCTTTATCTACCAGACGGTGATGTACAGCACCGGTCGCCAGTGCGGCATGCACAGGCAGGCAGTCACGACCGATGTAGGCGTCACTCAGAACCAGAATAACTTTGCCATCGCGAACGCTCTGTTCAGCCTGATCAGCAATCCCTTCGATCGCCTGTTTCAGGGAGAGCTTTTCCGGGTTGTAGTTCAGATCGATCTGAGCCACTTCGAAGCCCGGCTCTTTATTATCGCGCAGACGGTTAAATTTGCTCGCAGACAGCACCGGCGTGGTCAGAATAACGCGACGTGCATGCTGAGGTGTCTCTTCAAAGACGTTCTGCTCGGCACCGATACAGGTTTCCAGCGACATAACGATCGCTTCACGTAGCGGATCGATTGGCGGGTTGGTGACCTGAGCAAACTGCTGACGGAAGTAGTCATACAGCGAACGGACCCGATGTGACAGCACCGCCATCGGCTTGTCATCACCCATGGAACCGATCGCTTCCATACCACTTTCACCCAGCGGACGCAGAATCTGATCGCGCTCTTCGAAGGTGACCTGGAACATCTTCATGTGAGTCTTAACCTCATCCGCACTCATTGGCGGGAAGGAACGAGACTCCTCATCCAGTTTCATGGTCTGCTCAAGACGCAGCGCATTCTCTTTAAGCCATTTTTTATAAGGCTGCGCTGATTTCAGACGGTTATCCACATCACGGGTATGCAGTACTTCACCGGTCGCCGTGTCGATCGCCAGAATCTGGCCCGGGCCAACACGGCCCTGAGCCACAATATCTTCAGGATTGTAACTGAACACACCGATCTCAGATGCGGTACAGATATATCCCTGCTTGGTCATCACCCAACGGGATGGACGCAGGCCGTTTCGATCCAGCATACAAACCGCGAAACGACCATCGGTCATTACCATACCGGCCGGGCCGTCCCACGGTTCCATGTGCATGGAGTTGAAGTCATAGAACGCACGCAGATCCGGGTCCATGGTTTCAACGTTCTGCCATGCAGGCGGCACAATCATGCGCACGGCACGGTAGATGTCGATACCACCGACCAGCAGGAACTCCAGCATGTTATCCATACTGGACGAGTCAGAACCGGTGGTGTTGACGATCGGCTGCAGCTCATCAATATTCGGCAGCAGCTCGGTAGAAAACTTACTGGCGCGCGCTTTCGCCCAGTTACGGTTACCATCAACCGTGTTGATCTCACCGTTATGCGCCAGGAAGCGGAACGGCTGAGCCAGCGGCCAGCGTGGCGCGGTGTTCGTAGAGAACCGCTGATGATAAGTACATACAGCCGTTTCCAGACGCGGGTCTGCAAGGTCTTTAAAGAACACCGGCAGATCAACCGGCATCGTCAGACCTTTATAGGAGATCACCTTATCGGAGAAACTACAGATGTAGAAATCTTCATCCGCAGCCATTGCGATCTCAGCCTTACGCCGGGCAACAAACAGGCTCACAGCCAGTTCACGCTCAGTTTTACCCGCAGATTTGATGAACACCTGCTCAATCAGCGGCAGGGTATCTTTTGCGATCGGTCCCAGGCAGGCATCATCGGTTGGTACCACGCGCCAGCCGGCGGCGTCCAGACCTTCATTAACAATCGCCTGGTTAACGGCTGCTCGCGCCTGTTCTGCTTTTGCAGGGTCACGTGGCAGGAATACCATACCTACAGCGTAATGTTCGCCCAGTTCCAGACCCAGCTCTTCCTGCGCAACAGTACGCAGGAAACTGTCCGGCTTCTGCATCAACAAACCACAGCCGTCGCCCGTCTTGCCATCTGCTGCGATGCCACCACGATGCGTCATGCACGCCAGCGCTTCGATCGCTTTTTCCAGCAGATCGTGACTCGCCTGGCCCTGCATGTGCGCCATCAGGCCAAAGCCGCAGTTATCTTTAAACTCACCGGGGCGGTAAAGACCTTTGCTCATAAGCCATTCCCACTTTAAAAGTACTTAAAAATCAAAATCTTAAAATTTCCTGTTTGCTGCAAAATATGCGCCAGTCAGCAAAAAGGGAGAGCCATTCTACACGCGAAGGCCGCGCGGGACAAATTTCAGGCAGGTCAGAACAGATGAAAACCCTACAAAGAGATAATCACCCAGTGATAAAGCCTGCAAAAAAACCGTTGACGCTATTTTTTCCGAATATCCACCTGGACCCCTTTCAGGCTTCTGGCCCAGGGCCGGACTTTTTGCAGCGCAGCCGGGAGCTTGCGTATTGAGGCATTGGCCACATCCCGATTCGGGTACTGGCCATAGACCACTACGTGCCACGGCTGACCTTTGTAGATTGTTGAAAAATAGTAAAAAAGACTGGAATCGGGCTGAGAACTAATAAATTCCAATGCACTCTCTTTTGAGCGCGCCCCCAGCATCTGCAGGGTATAGCTTGATTCGGGCCAGCTCAGCAACAAGCTTTCTGACGTCGATAACCCACCGCCAGTCGCTTTGGGTTCAGATGCAGCAACCGGAGCCTGCTTTTTACTATCAGGCTGAACAACCTGAGCAGTACCTCCCGGCCCCTGCTCGGCCACAGTGGGCGGTGTATTTTTCGCAACAACCTCACGCAGCTCCTGCGCCAGATCGGCTTTATCGGCCTCTTTAGCAACCGGTTCAGAGCGTTCAGAGGGCGCTTCTTGCTGCGGCTGCGGAGCCGGTGCAGCAGCCACCTGCTGCTGTTTAAGCTTATCTTCCTGCTGAGCTAAACGCTCAGCCAGATCGCGTTTAATCTGCTCAGAGGCGGCGGTCTCATCAGACGCCACTTCCGTTTCAGGTGCATCAGGTTTGCTAAGCACGACCTCCGTCGCAGCATTACCATCGGCAGCCGGTACCGCCAGCGGCAGACTCACACGCTCATCACTGGAAACAACTGCAGGCTCAGCGGTTTCTTCCGGCATGAATTGCCAAAGCGACGCGGCGATAATAGCAACCAGTACCAGTCCGATGCCTGCCATATGCAACGGCGGTAACGGAAAGGCTGTGGCTTTTTTACTGGCTTGAGCAGAAGACACCTTTCCTCCTGCCAGCAGCGTCTCAATCCGTCCCGGCATCCCTTCTGCCAGACGGATCAGTTCCCGTTTTTTCTTTTCCGGCAGAGAGGAGAGTGCAGGATGACAGAGCTGCAGATATTCTGAGGTTTCCTCTTCGGACATCGGCTCCATAATGACATGGTGTACCCGCCCCTCGAGCTGACGCACCTGTTCACTTGCCAGGAGCACATCGCTGAATGCCGGCTCGGACATTAAGATCAGTTGCGCATCCGCCTGATGCAGATTGAAGAGCAGTGCCAACGCTTCCCGACTCAGGTTTTCTGCATCGTCCACAATTATCAGGCACTTCTGACCTGCCGCCTGCATCGCCTTAAGCTGCAGGTGAAAAACCTTTAGCTGATCCGCGAACCCGGCGCCACCCTGTTCATGCGAAGGCAACTGCTCTATCAGTAGCTGAAGCAAAGATTGCTGATCCAGTTCCCCCCGGGGTTTGATAAAACAACAGCAAAGCGTGCTGTCATCAGGCTCGGGTAACAACTGGGTCAACAGTGTGGTTTTTCCTGCCCCGCGATCTCCCGAGATCAGCAGCAGAAAATCAGAGAAACGCAGCAGGTGCTGGAGCTTTTCCAGCAACTGCAAACGGCTTGGAGGTTCAAAATAGAGCTTCTGTTTCATCAGCAGGCATCTGAGAAATCATTGTTGTGGATTAACAACATACACCTAAAGCTCTGCCTGCGGAAAGGGTTTCATCCAGAAGTGCCGCAGGGAAATCAGATGTTACCGTCGCTTTACCGATCTGCTGTAGCAACACCAGACGGATGCTTCCATCCAGAACCTTTTTATCAACCAGCATATGCGCTTTGAACTGTTCCGCGCTCATATCTTCAGGTGGATAAACCGGCAGGTTGGCCGCCTGCAGGATCGTTTTAACCCGCGTCACATCAGCCGCAGAGATCCAACCCAGACGACATGAGAGGTCCGCTGCCATCAGCGTACCCGCGGCTACCGCTTCGCCGTGCAACCATTTCCCATATCCCTGTTCTGCTTCAATCGCATGGCCAAAGGTATGCCCCAGATTCAGCCAGGCACGAATCCCGGCCTCTTTCTCATCCTGAGCCACTACCTCCGCCTTGATTTCACAAGAGCGGAAAATCGCCTGTTCCAGCAGATCAGGCTGCAATCCCATCAGACCATCGATATGGTCCTCAAGATAACAGAGGAAAGCCTCATCATAGATAAGGCCATATTTGATCACCTCGGCCATGCCGGCTGAAAGCTCTTTCTCAGGCAGGCTGTTGAGCACATCTGTATCGATGACTACGCATTGCGGCTGATGGAAGGCCCCGATCATATTTTTGCCTTTCGGATGATTCACGCCAGTCTTGCCGCCAACCGAAGAATCTACCTGTGACAGCAGCGTGGTAGGAACCTGAATGAAGTCCACCCCGCGCTGGTAGCACGCCGCCGCAAATCCGGTCATATCCCCGACCACCCCACCACCGAGAGCGATCAGCGTTGTCGTGCGGTTATGCTTTTTCTCCAGCAGCGCATCGAAGATGGCATTGATCTGATCGAGATTTTTATACTGTTCGCCATCAGGCAGAACCAGACTATCGACCTGAAACTGCCCCTGAAGGCTTTTCTCCAGACGCCCCAGATAATGCGGTGCTATGGTTTCATTAGTTACAATCAGAACCTGGCGACCACGAATAAAAGGCACCATCAGCCCTTTATCCAGAAGCCCCTGGCCAATATAGATAGGGTAGCTTCGCTCGCCCAGATCAACGTTCAGTTTACGCATAGAGGTTAAGTTTTATTCCTGATCCAGCGGGGAGGTCGATTTCAGTTGCCGGATAATTTCGTTGGCAACCGTCTTCGGGTGTCGCTTATCGGTTTTCACAATAATATCTGCTGATTCAAGATAGAGCGGGTGACGCTGCTCCATCAGATTCTCCAATACTGCGCGGGGGTTTTCTGTTTGCAGCAGAGGCCGGTTTTTATCCCGGGCAGTCCTGTCCAGTTGCTGTTCAACCGAGGTTTGCAGGTAAACCACCGTGCCATTCGCCTGAAGCTGCGCACGGTTATTACCGCGCAGGACTGCACCACCACCGGTTGAGAGCACAATGGAGCGCCGCGCTGAGAGCTCACGGATCACGTTTTCTTCGCGATCCCGAAAACCCTCTTCACCCTCAACATCAAATATCCAGGGGATATCCGCACCTGCTCGCGCCTCTATCTCCCGGTCTGAGTCAACAAATTCAAGTTTTAGTTCTTGAGATAACAAACGGCCTATGGTGCTTTTACCAGCTCCCATAGGCCCAATGAGAAAAATATTCAATTCAAACAACCAGCCTTCTACTACTGCCCTGACAGTGAATTACGTACCAGTTTTGGTGTAATAAAGATCAGCAGCTCGGTTTTCTCGGTCTGATTTTCTTTGTTACGGAACAACGGACCAACCACCGGAAGGTCACCCAGCAGTGGCACCTTGTTGGTTGTCTCACTGTTTTCATTTTTAAATACCCCGCCCAGCACAATCGTTTGCCCGTCAGGCACAACGACCGAAGTCATCAGCTCATTATTATCAATACTGATTTCACCGTTAGGCAGTACCTGACCGATAGAATCCTGCTTGATCACCAGATCCATCGCAATTCGGTCACCCGGATTGATCCGCGGCGTTACATCCAGGCTCAGCACGACATCTTTAAATTCAATGCTGACCTCACCATCTTCAACCGTCTGATAAGGAATTTCCGAACCGGATTCAATTTTGGCCTGTTTACCATTGGTGGTCATCACCTTAGGCTGAGAGACTACTTCGGCCTTACCATCGGTTTCCAGAGCCGAGAGCTCCAGAGCCAGCAGACTGCTTGCCCCGGGTTTAAAACCAATCGCAATACTGCCTGCATTCGCAGCCGTGGCACCCAGATCCACCTGCAAACCGGCATTCGTAGGCGGGGAAGCAAAATCGATACTGCCGATTTCGTTGTTAACGATCCAGCCCTGACCGTTGTCCACGTCGTTATAGCCAAAGCCCCACTTCACCCCCAGATCCTTGGTGACGTTAGTTGTGGCATTAACCAGACGCGCCTCGACCAGCACCTGCTCTACTTCAACATCGAAACGATCCAGAGTTGAGCGAATCTCCCTGATTGCCTGATCGGTCTCCCGCACCATCAACACATTGGTTTCATCATCCGCCATCACAAAACCACGCTCGGACACCAGCTTGGCATTCTGAATCGTAGCCATCATCTCTGAGGCTTTACGATAGTCCACCTGAATAAATTCAGTGCGCAGTGGCGCCAACTCTTTGACCTGCTGCGAACTTTCCAGCTCAGCACGTTCCCGCTCTGCGATCTCTGCCGCCGGTGCTATGAGTAACACGTTACCCACCGTGCGCTGATCAAGGCCGCGGGTTTTCAGAATAATATCCAGCGCCTGATCCCAGGGTACGTTTTTCAGGCGTAGCGTGATGTTACCGCCCACTGTATCACTGACTACCAGATTCAGCTCTGCTACTTCCGCAATAATCTGCAGGACTGAACGCACTTCAACATTCTGGAAGTTCAGATCAATCGGCTCACCGCTGAATGGAAACAGCTCTTTATTGCGTTCCGCTTTTTCCGCCTGAGAAACAGGCTTAAAGTCCAGTACTAACTGATTATCCGTCTGATAGGCCAGATACTCATAGGGCTCGGCGCTCGGTTTAATCAGCACACTGGTATTAGCCCCATTAGCCATGGAGTCGATAAACATAACCGGGGTCACAAAATCCTGCACATCCACCCGCTGCTCAAGGGCTCGCGAAAGCTCTGCCCCGACCAGGTTGACAATAACGTTGTTGCCCTCTTCCTGAATATCCACTCCCGCCTTATCGTCAGACAGGCTAATGGTAACCCGGCCAATACCACCTTCAACACGCTCAAAGTCCATCCCTTCTACTTTGGTGCGATCCGAAGAGACCCGAGTGCCTTTGTCGGCAGATGCAGTCACCATGTTGGCGATCGACGATGGCGGCTTGATCACCTCACCCTTAGACTGCAAAACCACAAACAGACTATTTCCCTCAGTGAAGGTTTTATAACCCGCCGGCTCAAACAGGCTGGTAACTACACGAAGGCGGCCATCGGTCTGAGCAAAACTGACCGCATCCACCTGCCCCGTTTTCACATCCAGTGAACGACTTCCCAGGTCGTTTTCAACCCCCCAGAGGTCCATCACCAGCCGTGATGGCTGATTGATCATATAAGCCTGGGGAGAGGGAGGAGCAGAATCAAAGTCAAACCTGAGTTCGATTTTACCGCCCGGAAGAGCGACAAAGTTTGCTTTCTTCAATAGGATCTCAGCTGCCGCCCACTCCGACATAAACAAACTGAACAGCGCAACCATAACAAGACGCATAGGTTTCATCAGATTTGCACTCCAATCAGTAATCATGGGGACCCGAATTTTCACAATAATATCCCTTATTCCTGCTCTCTCAAGGCAAGGCTACGAGGCCGCTTCATCCAACCTCCTCGCCCGTTTGCAACAATTTCCACCAGCTCAATCTGCCTCTCATCCAGAGAAACAATCTCACCGAAATCCAGACCCATATGGTTACCCAGAGTAACCCGATGAATCTCAGCATTCGCATCCTGAATCAACGCCCACAACTGCTCACCTTCCCGTTGTGTAATAGTGCCAACCATCGTCAGCTTATCCAGCGCGAAAGACTCGAGGTACTCTTTCTCCCTGGACTCATCAGGTACAATCTCACTGACCGCTCCACCCGGTTCTTCTGCATCCGCCTGCACCGGCACCAGCGGCAGGAAAGGCTCCCGCATCGAAGCCCCTTCGTAGACAAAGCTGTGATAGGGCTTGAACTCCGGTAAAGGCTCTATTCTTCCGGGCGGTCGATTCTGTGCTTCTTTAACAAACACCTGAAGATCATCGGTGGACTCAACCCAGTCAACACAGCCCCCCAATATCGATGTCAACAGGGCTACCAGTAGCATTTTTGTATATCTGGTCATCTGCTTCGACCTACTTAGTATCATCATAGCGGTATGTTTTGGCACTGATCGTCATCGCAACGGTTTCACCCTGAGGCTTAATTGCATAATCATGCAGGGTTACAATCCTCGGCAGAGCAGCGATACCGCTGACAAACTGCCCCATCTGATGATAAGAACCTGATACATTAATATTGATAGGCAGTTCTACATAGAACTCACTTTTCTTCTCAGGCTGTAACCGTATCGAGCCGATATCCAGTCCACTGTCAGTGCCCAGATTCGTGATGTCGTCCAGTAGCCCGGGCACCTCTTTCTGAGTAGGCAGTTGTTTCAGCAGCTCAGCAAATTTACCTTCAACATCCTGCATCTGTTTACGCAACGCCTCCAGGTTCGCAACCTGGAAGGCCTTATCTTTATAAATCGAGCGCAGATCCGGCTCCTTGCGAATCTCCGCCTGCAGCGCCGTCTGTTTATCCGTAATATAGAAATGCCAGCCCGCCGCTACAATTGCAGCCAGCAGCAGCAGATAACTGATTACTTTAACCCCGACCGGCCAGTTACCAGCGGTGTTGAAATCCAGATTATTCGGATCAAACCCTTTAAAGGCATTTTTTAACGCATCCATTACTTAGCTGCCTCCGCCTTGGGCTTAGTTACCGGCACGGTCAGATTAAACGAGTTTGCATCTGCGCCCGCTTTGCCTACACCACTCAGATTGGGTTCACCAAACCAGATCGACTGATCGAGATTACGCATCAACGAAGAAACGTCCAGATTTTCCTCAGCCAGACCGGTAATCGCTACCGTATCTCCCCGGCGAGTCAGCGAACGATAATAAACGGCATCCGGTAACACCCTGACCAGCTCATCAAAGTTACGTACAATTAACGGCCGGGTACCCTGCAGTTCCTGAATCGCGTTCAATCGATCCAGCAACCGGGCCCGCTGCTCTTTCAGTTTACGAATTTCCGCGATCTGCTTGTCCAGCTTGGAGGTTTCAGCCCGGAGGAAATTATTCCGGTCCATCTGACGCTGTTTCATGAAGTCGAAATAGTACCCGATACCAAACACAATCAATGCTGCGATAATCGCCGACACTAACAGGTTAGTAAGAAAATCCTTCTGCCGTTTTTGCGCCAGTTCTTCGCGCCAGGGCCTTAAGTTAATCGTCGCCATATCTGTTAATTCCCTTAGCCTTCCAGACCACGCATAGCCAAACCACAGGCTTTAACCAGAGAGGGGGCATCCCGCTCCAGCCTGGGTCGGTTTATTCTTGGATTGACGCTCATCTGCTGAAACGGATTAGCCAGATCGGTATTAATACCCAACTCTTCAGAAAGCTGATCGGCCAGACCTTCCATCGCTGCACATCCCCCCGACAGATAAAGCGCAGAAAGCTCATTGTGGGCTCCGGAGGAATAGTAAAATTGAAGAGAGCGGGACACCTGCTGCGCCACGGTGCTACGGAAAGGCAACACGACCATCTCTTTGATCTCATCGGAAAGGTCATCCAGACGCAGCGCCTGTTCAACCTCTTCCACGCTCATTCCGTACTGTTGATGTATGGTATTCGTGAGGTCGTTACCACCAAACGCCTGCTCTCGACTGTAGATCAGCTCTGCATTTTTAAATACATTCAGCGTGAGGGTTGCAGCGCCTATATCAACCACGCCGACAGTGGTATCCGGCGCAGCTTCATGCAGCAACGGGAAGGTTCGCTCAACCGCATAGGTGTCGACATCGATCACCGTGCAATCCAGCCCGCCACCGCTAATCGCATCCTCCCGGGGTTCCACATCTGACTTTCGGCAGGCAACCAGCAGGACATCATTCAGGTTATCACCGTGATCTGCGGGACCTATGATCTCAAAATCGATGGACACTTCATCGAGGGGGTAGGGTATAAACTGATCGGCCTCCACTTTAATCTGATCTTCCAGTTCAAATTCAGTGAAAACGTTGCTCATCGGAATGCGTTTGGTGATGACCGCAGAGGCGGGAACCGCTGCCACCGCGGTTGACATCTTGCCGCCGGCAACTTTCACTGCCTTTTCAATCGTTGCGGCCACTTCAGCCACATCCTGAATATTCCCATCAATCACGGCAGAAGGCGGTAACGAGACTACAGCGTAGGCATCCAGCTCATATTTGCGTCCACTTTTCGCCAAAGCCACCAGCTTGACGGATGAAGAACCAATATCGAGCCCTACCAGACTACCTGACTTTTTCCCCAGTAAGCCAAACACTCATTCATTCCCTAATTGTATGCTGCGTTATTTTTGTGAGGGTATTAAAACCCGGTCTAACTTTATTCCCGGCCAAGATTTTAATTCATCTCAGCTATAGCATGGGCATATAGTGTCTATATAATAGACCTTTATCAATTAAACTTAATATCAGACTAGCATGCCAGCTACATTTTCGCTCTTCAAACTTTTGTTTAAACTATTTCTCGGGTGCTCTTTGCTGGGTGTACTTGCCCTCGCCGGTGCATATTACCACTTCTCACCCAAGCTACCTGATGTTGAGCAGCTCCGGGACGTCCGTTTCCAGACGCCCCTGAGGATTTACTCTCAGGACCAGAAACTGATTGCCGAGTTTGGCGAAAAGCGCCGCACTCCCATCAGTTTCGAACAAATTCCCAGGCCATTTATTCAGGCCCTGACAGCCGCCGAAGACAGTCGCTTCTTTGAACATTTCGGCATCGACATTAAAGGCCTGTTCCGGGCAGCTTTCCAACTGGCGACAACCGGTCAGATCCAGAGCGGCGGCTCCACCATTACCATGCAGGTGGCAAAAAACTTCTTCCTCACCCGCGAACGCACATTCAGCCGTAAGTTCATGGAGATCCTCCTCGCTCTGCGTATAGAACAGGAGCTGAGCAAAGAGGAGATCTTTGAGCTATATATCAACAAGATCTACCTTGGCCATCGTTCATACGGCATTCAGGCGGCTGCCAATGTATATTACGGCCGGGATATCCAGGACTTGAGCCTGGCGCAGTACGCGATGATTGCAGGACTCCCCAAAGCACCTTCCGCCTTTAACCCGATCACCAACCCGGAGCGGGCGATTGAACGCCGCAACTGGATTCTGGGCCGCATGCACTCGCTGAGTTTTATTGATGATCAGCAACTGGAAGAAGCATCTGCTGCAGAAGTCACAGCAAAATACCACAGCAGCGACATTGAGCTGCGTGCCTTTTATGTAGCGGAAATGGTTCGCCAGTCACTCTATGAAAAATATGGCGAAGATCTTTATACCGATGGCTACAAAGTTTTCACCACCATCGACAGCCGACTACAGACCACGGCTAACACCGCTGTCTCTGACGGATTGATCGCCTACTCAGAACGCCATGGCTACCGAGGCCCTGAAGCCCATATTGATCTCCAGCAAACCAGCCTTGCCGAAGCGGAGAAAACCCTCAACAAGACCATCAGTTACGGCATATTACATCCCGCTCTGGTGCTGGATCTTAATGATAAAAGCGCCGAACTTTTACTGAAAAACGGCGAAAAGAGCACACTGGAATGGGAAGGACTTTCCTGGGCAAAACCTTATAAAACAGTTAACCGGACCGGAAAAGCACCGAAGAAAGCCAGCGATATTCTAAAAACAGGTGACCTGATCCGGGTGCGCGAAAAAGAGGGTAAACTATTCCTCAGCCAGATCCCTAAGGTTCAGGGCTCACTGGTGGCCCTCAACCCAACCGATGGCGCTATCGTTTCTCTGGTGGGAGGATTCAACTTCACCCACAACAAATTTAATCGCAGCACCCAGGCGGTACGCCAGCCGGGCTCCAACTTTAAACCGTTCATCTATGCCGCTGCGCTGAATCAGGGCTATTCCCCTGCCACGCTGATTAATGATGCGCCGATCGTTTTTGATGACAAAGGCCTTGAAGGTAACTGGCGGCCACAAAACTCGAGCCGCAAGTTTTACGGCCCGACCCGCCTGCGCGAAGGGCTCTATAAATCCAGAAATCTGGTCACCATTCGCCTGTTGCGCTCAATCGGCATTGATACCGCACAGAGCTTTCTCGAACTGGCCGGATTTGACCGCAGCAAACTCCCCAACAACCTGACCCTGTCGCTGGGCAGTGCGGATGTTACCCCGCTACAGTTAGTATCCGGCTATGCGGCATTTGCCAACGGTGGATTCAGGATTGAGCCCTATTTCATTCAGAGAATAGAAAGCCCGATGGGAGAAACCCTCTTTGAAGCCTCCCCAAGGGTCGTTTGCCAGACCTGCACACCCGAAACAACTGAGGGCGCAACTCAGGCACCGCGCATTTACGATGAGAAAGTGGCGTTTCTCACCTACAGCCTGATGCAGGACACCATTCGTAAAGGCACCGGACGTAAAGCTCTGGTCCTGAAGCGCAACGACCTCGCAGGTAAAACCGGAACGACTAACGATCAGAAAGACGCCTGGTTCTCAGGCTTCAACCGTGACTACGTGGTAACAACCTGGGTAGGCTTTGATAACCCAACCACGCTGGGCCGTCGCGAATATGGCGGCACTGCGGCACTGCCGATCTGGATCGACTATATGCGCGAAGCCCTGAAAGACAAGCCGGAGAATGCACCCGCACCACCCGAAGGGATCGTCAGTGTCAAAATCGATCCAAAATCCGGCAAACTGGCCTACCCGGGCCAAAGCGACGCCATATTCGAGTTTTTCCGTCAGGAGAACGTACCTACCGGCTACTCTACTCCGGCCAGCATTCGCAGCGGCAGCACCACAGAAGAGCTGTTCTAGCCTGCAGGACAATCCACGAACATAACGCGCCCGGACCCTCGGGCGCTGCCAACTCCGCAGGCTCTCCCACCCATCATTAACATCACGCCGCCAGCGTTCACACCGGACAAGAGCCCAGACACAAAAAAACCGCCAGATGGCGGTTTTTTCTTTACAATTCAGAGCAGCACTTAAGACAGCGGATAGTTATCCGGCAGTGGCAGACGCGCAACGCCTGAATCGATCGCCGCCTGAGCAACTGCAGTAGATACAGCACCCAGCAGACGGGAATCAGTGGCTTTAGGAATAATGTACTCACGCCCAAACTCCAGTGAGTCCAGACCGTAAGCATCCAGCACTTCCTGAGTAACCGGCTCTTTAGCCAGCTCAGCCAGTGCACGCACTGCAGCAGCTTTCATCTCTTCGTTGATCGCAGTTGCACGCACATCCAGCGCACCACGGAAAATGAACGGGAAGCCCAGAACATTGTTCACCTGGTTCGGGAAGTCAGAACGACCTGTCGCCATGATCACATCGTCACGGGTCGCATGAGCCAGCTCAGGACGAATCTCAGGATCAGGATTTGCACAAGCGAATACAACAGGGCTTGGTGCCATTTTAGCCAACTGCTCAGCAGACAGCAGGTTAGGACCAGACAGACCTACAAATACGTCAGCGCCTTCGATCGCATCATCCAGCGTACGCTTGTCCGTTTCAGTCGCAAACGCCGCTTTTTCAGGCGTCAGGTTTTCACGACCGGAATGAATAACACCGGTACGGTCGATCATGTAGATATTCTCGACCTTGGCACCCATGTTCACCAGCAGCTTCATGCAGGCATGTGCAGCAGCACCTGCACCCAGACAGACGATAGAAGCTTCATCCAGTTTCTTACCGGCAATTTCCAGCGCATTGATCATACCTGCAGCGGTTACGATAGCCGTACCGTGCTGGTCATCATGGAATACAGGAATATTGCAACGCTCGATCAGAACGCGTTCGATTTCAAAACACTCAGGTGCTTTGATATCTTCCAGATTGATACCACCAAAAGTATCCGCGATACGGGCAACGGTATCGATGAACGCCTGAGGGCTCTCAGCGTCCACTTCAATATCGATAGAATCCAGACCGGCAAAGCGCTTGAACAGCAGAGCTTTACCTTCCATAACAGGCTTGGATGCCAGTGGCCCCAGATCACCCAGACCCAGAATTGCAGAACCATTGGAGATCACGGCAACCAGGTTACCTTTGGCCGTGTAACGGTATGCGTTCTCAGGGTCCTTAGCAATTTCACGAACCGGCTCTGCTACACCCGGGCTGTAAGCCAGAGACAGGTCGCGCTGAGACTCAGCCGCTGTAGAAAGTTCCACGCTGATTTTACCTGGACGTGGAAACTCGTGGTAATCAAGAGCGGCTTGTTTCATATCATCAGACATAGCTGCTGTTCCAATCTAGTTAAAAAGTCGAACAAAGAACTATATAGAAAAGGGTTATTCCGAACAACTATCAGAACCCGTCAACAGGCTTTTTTTCTGACCGATAACGCTAAAGAACTAAAAAAACCTGCAAAGAAGTCGTATAAACGAAAGATTTAGGGAAAAAGCTGCAAATGCGAGGAATGATTCAGATTGATAAACCAGGGCATGAAATGCTTGGGAGCACGCGGCTGACGGGGCCTTAGCCACCCACGAACCCGGATCCTGCGGCCCGTCAGATACTTCGGGTCTAACATCACCGCCTGTTCCGAGGATAACCTGATCGCGAGGCGATGGTCCAGCTCAACGATCCATCCGGAACGAATCTCCCGGACCCGGCTGACCCGTCCCTGCACCAGCTTAAACCCGGCAGATATCCCCTCCAGCGCGGCAGCCTCATGCCAGATAGTATCTCGCCATAATCCCACACGCTTCCCGACCGCAACCGACTCAGCCTGCTGCAGACATGCACTGTATTTCAGGTTCGGTGGAATCGCGATATAAAAAGCCAGCCCTTCACGCAGCAACTGCTCCGCCACCGACTGCCCTTCAACCCACAGATGCCCCAACCAGCGCCCATAATGATCACGAGGCTGCGTCTCCAGGCTCATCTTCACATCTGCGCTCTGCAACAGCTCCCGGAGCCGCTTAGTGGCCAGCTCCGCGCCGAACTCTGCCGGACGATCCTCACTTCCGGCTTCCGGAGCATTCAGGCCAATCAAGCGGACTTTACGACCATCCTGCAGATGAACCGTATCCCCATCCACCACGCTTTCTATTTGTACCGGCAGCAGCGCCTGATCAGGCAGGCAGCGCGCCTCTGCCGGCAAACTCAGAGCAACAAAAAAGGCGCCCCATAACGGTAGCGCCTTTTTCAGAATTCGCATCAGCGACTTCACTTATTTTTTCAGGCCGCGAGACCCAAAACGCTTGTTGAAGCGATCGATACGACCACCAGAAGTCGCTTCTTTCTGCTTACCAGTGTAGAACGGGTGGCAAGCGGAGCAAACGTCCAAGTGAATGTCTTTACCAAGAGTAGACTTGGTTTTAACTACGTTTCCGCAAGAACAGGTAGCGGAGATTTCAGAGTATTCCGGGTGGATACCAGCTTTCATGACAAACCTCATGTTTTCTTCATGCCGCCACCTGATCTTCTGCCAGGCACCGCATTGATTTAAACTACCGGCTTTAACACCGGCACGTTAAGTAGGCGGCGGATTATACGCATGCATAGAATGCTTAGCAACACAAAATCGCTTAAATAGTGAGCAACTCAATAGAAAACCATGACCATTCTACGTCTTGCAATTCCCAGCCCGCTACGCCGCCTGTTTGACTACCTGCCACCGGCTGGTTGCAACCCGACTCAACTCCAACCGGGGGTCAGGGTTCTGGCCCCGTTCGGCAAGCGGGAAGTGATCGGCATTCTGATGGAAATCACAGATCAGAGCGAGTTTGAACTCAGTCGTCTGAAGCCGGCACGCAGCATTCTCGATACCGAACCGCCACTCCCCCGGCATCTGTTAAAACTCGCTCGCTGGGCGGCCAGCTACTACCAGCACCCGGAGGGGGATGCCCTGCAACAGGCGCTGCCGGTATTGCTGCGTAAAGGACAACCCTGTGAATACCAGCACGAAACCCTGTGGCGCGCAGCCGAAGGAGCCAGCATTGCTCAACTGAAAGCCAATGCTCATCGCCAGATAGCGCTCTTGCAGTTACTGCTGGAACATCCTCAGGGAATCAGCACCGACGCCCTTCGTGCGGAGGGCGGACAGGTCAGCAACCTTAGTACGCTACAGGAAAAAGGGCTGGCAGAATCATTCCAGCGCTGCCATAAAACCCCGACCTCACAAATATTGCATGAAGCCCCGCTGCCACTGAACCCTGAACAGGCGAGTTGCCTGCAACAGATCAATGCAGAACAGGCATTTTCTATCAATCTGCTGGAAGGCATCACCGGCTCAGGTAAAACTGAGGTTTACCTGCAGGCCATCGAGCAACGATTGAATGCAGGCCTGCAGGCACTGGTACTGGTACCGGAGATCGGCCTGACCCCGCAAACCGTCAACCGCTTCAAGCAACGCTTCAGCGTCCCCATTGTCGCCCTGCACTCCAACATGACTGATCGCCAGCGCCTTGACGCCTGGTTGCAGGCTCGCGAAGGGATCGCCCGGATTGTCATCGGTACCCGCTCAGCAATTTTCACTCCGCTTCAGAAGCCCGGCATTATTATTATCGATGAGGAGCACGACCCCTCCTTTAAACAGCAGGACGGCTTTCGCTATTCCGCCCGCGATCTTGCGGCCATGCGCGCCCGGGATGAGCAGATACCGCTGGTTCTCGGCAGCGCCACCCCATCGCTGGAGACGCTGCACAACGCAATTGAAGGGCGCTACCACTGGCTTCGCATAACCCAGCGTGCCGGCAACTCGGCACCACCCCGGTTTGAGTTACTGGATATTCGCCAGATCCCGCTCCAGGAGGGACTGTCACCGGCGTTGGTCAGCGCCATCCGGCAACACCTTGAAAGCGGCACGCAGGTACTGGTTTTTCTCAACCGGCGCGGTTTCTCCCCCACGCTGAGCTGCCATGACTGCGGCTGGATAGCCGATTGCACCCGCTGCGATGCGCACATGACGCTGCATCAGAACCCGCCACACCTGCACTGCCACCACTGCGACAAACAGAGCGGCATCCCCCTGCACTGTCAGGAGTGCGGCAGCGACCAGTTACAGCCCGTCGGCGTCGGCACGGAACGTAGCGAACAGGCCCTGCAGCAGTTGTTCCCGGATTTTCCGGTCATCCGGGTCGACCGCGACAGCACTCAGCGCAAACATGCCATGCAGGAGATCATGCATCAGGTAAACTCCGGCGACCCCTGCATACTGGTCGGCACTCAGATGCTGGCCAAAGGTCATCACTTCCCCAAAGTGACTCTGGTCGCCATTCTGAACGCTGACAGCGGACTGTTCAGCGCCGACTTCCGTGGTATGGAACGCACCGCGCAACTGATTCTGCAGGTTGCCGGGCGAGCCGGACGAGCAGACCATCCCGGAACCGTAATGATGCAGACCTACCATGCCGATCACCCGATCCTGCAAACACTGGTCGAACAGGGCTACAGCGCTTTTGCGCTGGTCGAGCTGAACAACCGCAAAGCAGCTCAGTTGCCACCCTACAGCCATTACGCCCTGCTGCGCGCCGAAACCAGCCAGAAAGGCCGGGCCGAAGCATTTTTAGGAGCAATACGGCAACAACTCGAAGATGATCTGCTGTTGCCACCGGGCGCCCACTGGATCGGCCCTTTTCCCTCCCCCATGGAAAAACGTGCCGGCATGCACCGCGCCCAACTGATGATTTACGGCCAGAACCGCAAAGCGCTGCATCAACTGCTGGCCAGCCTCTGCTGGTATCTGGAACAGAATCCGGAATCACGCAAAGTGCGCTGGTCGATCGATGTGGATCCGGCGGATACTTTTTAGCCGATTCTTAACCAGAGCCCTTAACAAAGAACCCCTTTACGGGGATAATACGCGGTTCTTCAAGGCCCCGGTTACTGAGGCAAAAAATCAGACACGCGGGCCCGCCGACTGAATCCAAACGGTATAAGTACGCTAATGAAACAGATTATTGCAGAGCTGATCGATTCCGCCCTGAAAAACCTGATTGACGACGGCACCCTGCCCGCAGATGTGCAGCCTAAAATCATGGTTGAAAACACCCGTGACAAAAGCCACGGTGACTACGCATCCAATATTGCTATGACACTGGCTAAAGCGGCCAGAAGCAATCCCCGCCAACTGGCGGAGAAGATTGTTGCGGCCCTGCCTGAGTCTGAAAACCTCACGCGTAGCGAAATCGCAGGCCCCGGTTTCATCAACTTCTTTATCAGCGGCGCATCCACCAGCAGTCTGGTAAAAACCATTCTGGAACAGAAACAGAATTACGGCCGCAATGACGACGGCGCTGGTCGCAAGGTGCAGGTTGAGTTTGTCTCTGCCAACCCGACCGGCCCTCTGCATATCGGCCATGGCCGCGGTGCAGCCGTAGGTGACTGCCTCTGTCGCCTGATGGAAGCTACCGGCTGGGACGTGACCCGTGAGTTCTACTACAACGATGCCGGCCAGCAGATTAACAATCTGGCCCTCTCGGTACAGGCCCGCTGCAAAGGCCTGACCCCGGAAGACCCAAGCTGGCCTGCCGACGGCTACCGTGGCGACTACATCGTTGAGCTGGCCGAGAGCTACATGCGTGGCGAAACCGTCAGCTCAGCCGACCAGAGCTTTACCGGCACCAAAGATGCCGATGATCTGGAGGCGATCCGCCACTTTGCCGTGGCCTACCTGCGCCACGAACAGGATCTCGACCTGAAAGCGTTTGCCGTAGATTTTGACGTTTACTTCCTCGAATCCTCACTCTATGAAGATGGAAAAGTAGAAGCGGCTGTTGAAAAACTGATCGCGAACGATTTCACCTACGAAGAGGACGGCGCACTCTGGCTGCGCACCACTGAATTCGGCGATGACAAAGACCGGGTCATGCGTAAGAAAGACGGTGGCTACACCTATTTCGTACCGGACGTTGCCTACCATCTGGACAAATGGCAGCGCGGCTTCGACACCGTAATCAACGAACAGGGTGCCGACCACCACAGCACCATTACCCGCGTACGCGCCGGCTTACAGGCGCTGAAAGCCGATATTCCACAGGGCTGGCCGGACTATGTTCTGCACCAGATGGTGACCGTAATGAAAGGCGGAGAAGAGGTTAAAATCTCGAAACGTGCCGGCAGCTACGTCACCCTGCGCGATCTGATTGAAGAGGTAGGCCGGGACGCCACCCGCTACTTCCTCGCAGCGCGCAAATCAGACAGCCACCTGACCTTCGATATTGATCTGGCCCGTTCAGAATCTGCCGACAACCCGGTTTACTATATTCAGTACGCTCATGCCCGGGTCTGCTCTATCTTCCGCAAGCTGGCTGAAAACAGCCTGAGCTGGGATGAAGAGAGCGGCATCGCTGCACTGGATCGTCTGGAGCTGGAATCCGAGAAGAATCTGGTCATTACGCTGGGCCGCTACCCAGAGGTGGTGCGCAACGCAGCCAATGCGCGCGAACCACACCAGATCGCCAACTACCTGCGTGACCTCGCTGCGGAATTCCACACCTACTACAACTCCGAAAAAACCCTGGTTGATGACAGCGCCCTGCGGGATGCACGTCTGACACTGGCCGTGGCGGTACGTCACGTTCTGGCCAACGGTCTGGAACTGCTGGGTGTCACCGCACCGGAGCTGATGTAAGCCGATGGCTTCGCGCAAGGACTACGCAAAAAACAAACGCGGTAAGGCGGCGGCCAGTCGCTCCCGCCCCGCCCCCAAGCGGGCACCGGCAAAACCGGCACGGCGCTTTCCCAGCGCCCTGCTGGCGGTGACACTGCTGCTTTTTTCCGGGCTGGGCTACGGTCTCTACCAACTGACCAAGGTCGCTCCGGAAAAAGCCACCACGCCACTGGCCAACAGCAATCCGGAACGTCCGAAACCTGCGCCCAGGCCGACGCCTGAACCCGCTCCGGCTCAGCCTCAGACCACTGAAAGCAAACGCTTTGAGTTCTATGAGATGCTGGAAAAGAGCGAGGTCAAAACCCCTCAGGTAGAGGCCTACAAATCGACACCCAAAACCGTCCAGTCGCAGACGAAATACCTGCTGCAGGCCGGCTCATTCCGCAGCAAGTCCGATGCAGAGCGGATGCGTGCGCAACTGATACTGATGGGCCTGCCCAATGTCCACACCAACAGCAGCACCAGCAGTGATGGTTCGATCTGGTATCGGGTCAGGACCGGGCCTTTTGAGAATCGCTCACGCCTGTCAAAAGCCTATGACAAACTGGTACAAAAGAATATTCAGCCTCTGCGCATCAAGCAGTAACGTCTGATCATGAAAGCCGGCAACAACCTTGTCGGCTTTTTATTTCCTCTCTTGAAATTCACCCAAATGCCACCATCTTCCTGTTAACTGAATTGAGCAGTGCCATGCGTCATCCTCCAGTTACCGGCACTGAATTGTTAACTCCCATCAGGAGCAGATAAATGACAACGATTGTCTCTGTCCGCCGTGGCGACCAGGTGGTTGTCGGTGGCGACGGCCAGGTTTCCCTCGGCAACACCGTAATGAAAGGCAGCGCCAAAAAAGTGAACATGCTGCCAAAACATCAGGTGATCACCGGTTTTGCCGGTTCCACCGCCGATGCCATCACCCTGCGCGATCTGTTTGAAGCCCAACTGGAAAAGCATCAGGGCAATATCGTTAATGCGGTTATCCATCTGGCCCGCGAATGGCGAAGTGACCGTGTACTGCGCCGCCTCGAAGCACTGATGCTGGTTGCCAACCGGGAGAAAACCTACCTGATCTCCGGCAGCGGCGATGTCATTGAACCGGAAGACGGCGTCATCGCCATTGGCTCAGGCGGCAACTTTGCCCTCGCCGCAGCCCGTGCACTGACCGAAAACACCGAACTGAACGCCCGTGATATCGTGGAAAAAAGCCTGCATATTGCGGCCGGCATCTGCGTTTTCACCAATGACAACCTGACCATCGAAACCCTCGATTCAGCCACCTGATACCGCCAAGGAGCTATTGATGTCTAATATGACCCCCCGTGAAATCGTATCCGAGCTGGATCGTCACATTGTCGGCCAGGATGAGGCCAAACGTTCCGTGGCTATTGCCCTGCGTAACCGCTGGCGCCGGATGCAACTGGATGAAGAGCTTCGTGCTGAAGTCACCCCCAAGAACATTCTGATGATCGGCCCTACCGGTGTCGGCAAAACCGAGATTGCCCGCCGTCTGGCAAAGCTGGCAAACGCCCCGTTCATCAAGGTTGAGGCCACCAAATTCACTGAAGTGGGCTACGTCGGCCGCGATGTGGAAACCATCATCCGCGATCTGGTGGATATGGCGATCAAAATGATGCGCGAACAGGAGATGGAGAAAGTCCGCTTCCGCGCCGAAGAAGCCGCCGAAGAGCGTATTCTTGATGCCCTGCTGCCACCGGCACGCCCGACCGGCTTTGGCGATAATGAGCCAACCCGTGAAGACAGTGCCACCCGTCAGGTTTTCCGCAAGAAACTGCGTGAAGGCCAGCTCGACGATAAAGAGATCGATATCGACGTAGCACAACCACAGATGGGCGTAGAGATCATGGCACCTCCGGGCATGGAGGAGATGACCAACCAGTTGCAGAGCATGTTCTCCGGCATGGGGGGCGGCAAAAAACAGAGCCGCCGCCTGAAGATTAAAGAAGCCTTCAAAATGCTCACCGATGAAGAAGCCGCTAATCTGGTAAAAGAGGATGAGCTGAAACAGAACGCCGTCGAACTGGTTGAGCAGCACGGTATTGTCTTCCTCGATGAGATCGACAAAGTCTGTAAAGGCGGTTCCAACAGCAGCGGCGATGTTTCCCGCGAAGGGGTTCAGCGTGATCTGCTGCCACTGATCGAAGGCTGCACCGTAAGCACGAAGTACGGTATGGTTAAAACCGACCATATCCTGTTTATCGCTTCCGGGGCATTCCATCTGGCGAAACCGTCTGACCTGATTCCTGAGCTGCAGGGTCGTCTGCCAATCCGTGTAGAACTGAATGCCCTGACGCCGGATGAGTTCCGTCGCATCCTGCGTGAACCCAACGCATCCCTGACCGATCAGTACACCGCCCTGCTGAAAACCGAGGGCGTCAGTGTCGAGTTTACCGACGAAGGGATCAGCCGAATCGCTGAGCTGGCGTTTGAAGTCAACGAACGTACCGAGAACATCGGTGCACGCCGTTTGCACACCATGATGGAGCGCCTGCTGGAAGAACTTTCCTTCAGCGCATCCGACTGCAGCGGCCAGACCATCACTGTGGACAAAGCCTTTGTCGACCAGCAACTGAGTGAGCTGAGTCAGGACGAAGATCTGAGCCACTACATACTCTAAGCGGAGAAAACCATGTCTCAGGCGCCCGTACCCTCGCAGATTAAACTGCACAAAAAATCCCGTACTCTGGAGCTGACCTACGCCGACGGCAGCTTCGAACTGACCGCCGAATACCTGCGCGTTCACTCCCCTTCAGCGGAGGTGCGGGGTCACGGCATCGGTAACGGCGTTCTGCAGACCGGCAAAAAGCTGGTCGGGATCAAAGAACTGATCCCGAGCGGCAACTATGCGCTGAAGATCGTCTTTGATGATGGCCATGACAGCGGCCTCTATACCTGGGATTGCCTCTACGATCTGGCCCATCAGCATGACCGCTACTGGCAGGAATATCTGGATAAACTGGCCGCCGCGGGTGAAAGCCGGGATGGCGGGCTGATCGCAGTCGGTCGTGCCTAAATCGCCCAATAGCCAAGACAAGGCGTAGCCTTAGCGGTACAATCACGCCAATCAAACCGCAACAGCATCAGGATCGAACACATGGCTGACCAGCAGCAGAACGACACCACGCATTTTGGCTATGAAAACGTCAAGACCGAGGAGAAAGTGCAACGGGTTGCCGATGTATTTCACAGTGTTGCGGGCAAATATGACCTGATGAACGATCTGATGTCCGGCGGTGTACACCGTCTCTGGAAGCGGATCACTATTGAACAGAGCGGCGTCCGTGCCGGCCACTCAGTGCTGGATATTGCCGGGGGTACCGGCGATCTGACCATGCGTTTTTCACGTCTGGTCGGGCCAACCGGCAAAGTCGTTCTGGCAGATATCAACGACTCCATGCTCAAGGTCGGTCGCGACAAACTGCTGGATAAAGGCGTTACCGGTAACGTGGAATTTGTTCAGGCCAACGCCGAGTGCCTGCCGTTCCCGGATAACACCTTCGATGTCATCACCATCGCCTTTGGTCTGCGCAACGTGACCGATAAAGATGCAGCACTGCGCTCGATGGCGCGGGTGCTCAAACCCGGCGGCAAGCTGATGGTACTGGAGTTTTCCAAAACCAATAACCCGCTGCTGACCAAGGCCTACGATTTCTACTCTTTCAATATCCTGCCGCAGATGGGCTCTGTGATCGCCGGTGACGCCGAGAGCTATCGCTATCTGGCAGAGTCGATCCGCATGCACCCTGATCAGGAAACCCTGAAGGGGATGATGCAGAACGCCGGTCTGACCCACTGTAAATACCAGAACATGACCGGCGGTATCGTCGCCCTGCATACCGGTATCAAACCTTAAGCGGTACTTCTTCATGATTGAGATGCTACAGGCAACCCTGTTCACCAGTGGCGAGAGCCTGATTAATCAGCTGCTGAAACGTGACCCGGTTACGCTGGGGCATCTGAATCATCTCAGTGGCAAGGTCATTCAGATCGAACTGACCTTGCCCCGCCTGAACCTGTTCCTGATCCCGAATGCAGACGGTATTCAGTTGCAATCGGTGTTCAATGACACCCCGGACGCCACCCTCAGCGGCAGCGCCAGCGATTTCCTGACCCTGCTCAGCAGCCGCGACAAGGCTGACGCTATGTTTGGCAAAACCATTAAGATCAGCGGTGACAGTGCGCTGGCGACGCGGTTTCAGGAGATCATCAGCGATGCCCGGATCGACTGGGAAGCCATGCTGGCAGACATTATTGGCGAACTCCCGGCTCATCAGGTGGCCCTTTATGCCGCGTGGAAAGCCCAGTGGTATAAAAACACAGGTAGCAGCCTGCTGCATAATCTGGACGAGTACGTGCGCGAAGAAGCCCGCCTGATCCCAACACGCCCGGAAGTTGAACGCTTCTACAGCGAAATTGATGAATTACGTGAACGCAGCGATCGGATCAGTGCCCGAGTCGCCGCATTGCAGGCCCGATAGCGCCTTAAAAAGGCTTCACCACCACCAGAATCAGAATCGGGACAAAGATCAGCAACGGCAGTTCGTTGAACAGACGAAAATAGCGCCCGCTCTTGTCTAACTGCCCGGCACGCATCTTTTTCAGATAGGCTTTGCACCAGTGGTGGTAACCGATCAGCAACACCACAAACAGCAGCTTGGCGTGCAACCAGCCACCACTAAAGCCAAAACCAAGCCAGAGCCAGAGCCCCAAACCCAGCGTAAACAGCGCCATTACACTCATAAAGCCGTAAAGCTTGCCTGCCATAATCTCCAGACGGGTCACATCCTGCCCGGCTTCACGGCCCTCAACGTAATGCACAAAGATCCGTGGCAGATAGAAAATTCCCGCCATCCAACTGGTCATCGCCAGAATATGAAATGTTTTAACCCAGAGCATGTTGCATCAACCTCAGTAACCTAACAGGGGATAAAGCTCACCGCGCCTGACCTGCTGCGCCGCGCTGCCGATTGTACCCTCAATCTGCCACTGCCGGAGCAGGTTTTGCACAACCGGGCGTAACTGCTGCTGAGTCATCCCCGGCTTAAGCTCCGGACGGTAGAGCAGTTTCAGTAACAGATAGTCCAGCCCCGTAAGCAGATCTTCCGGAGTTTTATCGTTAAAGATAGAGGGATAGGCCTGCTCCGAATCATTCGGCAACCCAAGCACCTGAGTCAGCTCCTCAACTATGCAGGCCACCAGCTTACCGTGCATCCGTGCCTGATCTACCGGAATCACGACAGCCGCCCAGTCAATTTCAGCACGCCGGTTAAGCCGGAAATTGGCCATACACACAGCGCCGCGGGTATGCCGGGTTGCCGCTTTACCCAACAGCCTCCCAACGTCCTGCTGCCAGCGGGCCTGACGGGTAAACAGCAGAATCAGGTTGGCCTGATCACGTTTGCTGACCAGAGAGACAGAATGACCGGTAATGGCCTGCAGATGCTTCAGGTGCATCTTAACCAGATCGGTATGCAGGGCCTGATCTGCAACCTGATGATCAATCCACACCCTTACCGGCTGCTGCCAGCGCCGCAATACACCGGTACCGGCTTTGTATTCATTGCGCAGCGCGACCTGAAAGAACGCCTGCTGGATAAACCCCGGTTGCTGCCAGCGCGGCGGTTCTGCAGCCCAGGCAGGCACACTCAGCGCGACGAACAGCAACAGGCGCAGCAGCATCAGATAGCCCGCGTCGTCACCGAGAGCAGGCCATCAAGCTCTGCCGTCAACTGATCGCCCGGTTCAACCGGCCCGACACCCGCCGGGGTGCCGGTCAGAATCACATCACCGGGCTCCAGCGTGAAGAACTCACTGCTATGACAGATCAGCGGTAAAACCCGGTTCAGCATCAGCGCACTGTTCCCCTGCTGGCGCAGTTCGCCATTCACCGTCAGCTTCACCCCAACATCCTGCAGATCGGAGACCTGATCAGGCGTAACAAAAGGCGAAAGCGGGCAGGCCCCGTCAAAGGCTTTAGATTTCTCCCAGGGATGCCCTTTCTCCTTGAGACGGGATTGCAACTCACGCAGTGTCAGATCAAGGCCGATACCAATGCCGGCAATAGCCGCTTCGGCTTCGGCTTCCGTTGCCTGCTGTAAACGCCTACCAATCAGGATCGACATCTCTGTTTCAAAATGCACCTCCCCCCATTGCGTCGGCACAGCAAATGGTTCGGTCATATCCACCACGCTGCTGGCCGGTTTGATAAACAGGATCGGTTCAGCAGGGATGGGATTATTCAGTTCAGCGGCATGATCAGCGTAGTTGCGACCGATGCAGATCACTTTACCCGTGGGAAGGTCAGCACGGCGGCCATCCAGAAAACGGTGGTTATAACTCATAACAACTCCATACAGAGAGAGGGATTGCCGCAGTTTACCCGGCCACGGCGGCCACCACCAGCGGCTTGCTACGGGTTTTCAGATGCAGGGTCAGCGCCAGACTCAGGGTCAGGGCCAGCACACACAGAGAGCCGATCACAATCCCCTGCCAGCCGGCCCAGCGCCAGAACGGATCCAGATAGAAGCCACCACTGCTGGCACCCAGATAGTAAAACACCAGATAGATGGAGGAAGCGGTTGCCCGGGCATGGGTCGCACGCTGACTGACCCAGCTACTGGCACTGGAATGGGCAACAAAGAAACCAAATGCATTGACCAGAAAGCCCAGCACAATCGCCCACAATGCCGGAATCAGGGTCAGCAGAGACCCGACCATCAGCACAGCACATCCTGCTGCAATCACCAGCGGCTGCGGCAGCAGTTGCACAAACCGCCCGGAAAGCGCAGACCCCAGCGTGCCGCTCAGATAGGTAAGAAACAACATGCCCAGCAGGCTGGCCGGTAGCTGGTAGGGCTCTCCCGCCAACAAAAAAGTGGCGTAGCTGTACTGATTGATAAAGATAAAAAAGTTAAAACCGCCAATCAGATAGGCCAGCAACAACAAAGGATTCCGCAGATGCGACAGCATATCACGCAACATCCGCCCCGGTTTCACCGGCTGCGCACTGAAGTGCTCTGACGCTGGCAGTAACCAGACAAACAGGCTGAGGCAGATCAGACTGACCAGACTCATCGCTGCAAACGCCTCCTGCCATCCCAGCCAGTCTCCTACAAAACCGCCGATCAGACGCCCACCGATGCCACCCAGCGTGTTACCGCTGATATAAATACCCACCGCCACAGCCAACGCTTTTTTACTGAATTCATCGCCCATATAAGCGATAGCGATGGCCGGCAAACCCGCCAGACAGATTCCCTGCACTGCGCGCAGCAGAATCAACATCGTAAAATCCTCCACCAGCGACAGAGCAAAACTGCACAGCACGACACCACACATACTCAGCACCATCAGCCGGGTACGACCAATGGCGTCCGACAGTGGCCCGAACAGCAGCAGCGAAACACCAAGCGTCAGGGTAGTCACGGTCATACTCCAGCTTGCCTGCAACGGGCTGACCGCAAATTCAGTCGATAGCATTGGCAACAGTGGCTGGGTCACATAGACGTTGGAAAAGATCATAAAGGAACCCAGGCAGAGAGCCAGAGTTGCGCGCCAGAATTGTGCTGTGCCGGTTTCGATCATGGGAGTACCTCATTGGTTGAAACCCAGCCTAGCAGTGGCAACAAAATCATTAAAATATATACTTATTATCAAATTGATAAATAAAGCTGATAGATGGACATTAAACACCTGCGTTACTTCAAAACCGTTGCCGATCTGCGCAGCTTTACCCAGGCCGCAGCGCTGTTGCACATCGCTCAGCCAGCGATCAGCATGGCGATCCGTAAGCTGGAGGAGGAGCTGGAACTCACCCTGTTTCATCGAAAAGACCGAAAAGTCAGCCTGACTGATGAAGGGCACCGCCTGTATGGGCATGCCGCACGTATTCTTCAGGCCACCGAAGATGCACTTCTGGAGATGCAGGAACTCAAGGGTCTGCTGCGGGGAGAGGTTCGGGTGGGAATACCCAGCATGCTCGGCTCCTATCACTTCCCCCCCATTCTGATGGCCTTTCGCCATCGTTATCCACAGCTTAACCTGACGGTCATTGATGGCGGTGCCGGCAAATTACAGCAACTGCTGGAACAGGGTGAACTGGATCTGGCAGTGGTGGTGGATGAATCCACCCCGGAAACCCTGCAGTCTGAAGTATTTCTGCGTGAACAGATGATGGTGATCTGCCCGCGCGAGCACCCTTTTGCCGGCCTCGACAGTGTCGATTATGAACAACTTTTCGCAGAAGAGCTGGTGATGTTCAACAGCGGTTATTTCCATCGCAACGTGGTCGACCGCCTTTCGAAACAGGCGGGCCTGAAGCCGAATATCAGTTTTGAAACCAACCTGATCCCGCTGATCAAATCGATTGTCAGGCAGGGCTTTGCCATCTCAACACTGATGGAAATGGTGATCCGCGATGAACCGGAACTGGTCGCCCGTCCCTTCACTAAGCCGGTCTGGCTTGACCTGTCTATCGCCTGGCGCCGGGATGGTTATCTGTCACAGGCCAACCGGACTTTTGTTGACTTTGTTCTGGAGCAAAGCGGAAGGAACTGTCTATAGATTGCAGCGATCTGCATTTATCTTTATGATTCGCGCAAATTTCAGGAGATCTGATCATGCTTAATGTGAATGAATATTTCGATGGTAAAGTAAAATCCATCGGCTTCGAAAACAGTGAAGGTAATGTAACCTCCGGTGTTATGGCTCCGGGTGAATATGAGTTCGGCACCAGTGAAGATGAGCTGATGAAAGTGGTCAGCGGCGAACTGATCGTCAAACTGCCGGGCAGCGATGAATTTCAGTCGTTCCCTGGTGGCACCGAGTTCAAAGTCGCTGCGAATCAGAAGTTCCAGCTAAAAGTAGAACAGGCAACCGCCTACCTCTGCTTCTACGGTTAATTCCGTTCCGGGAGAGAGCCTCACTCTCTCCCGGCAAACCGCGGTTAAAATTCAATCGCCTCATCTCAAGTTGAATATTTTTCCACCAAACCCGCCGGAACTTTCATCCCTTTCAACTTTGCCTGTGCTAATATTCGCCCTCAGAATTAAGCATTAAACCCGTGGCATCCGTACTGAACGTGCCAGGCCACGCCAAAAAAAGAGCTGCACACCATGACTCAAACAACCTCTCTTGATAAGAGCAAGATCAAGATTTTGTTGCTGGAAGGCGTTCACCAGTCTGCTGTGGATACCTTCAATCAGAATGGTTATACCAACATTGAATTCCTCACCGGCTCCCTGCCGGAGGAAGAGCTGATTGCACGTATCAAAGATGTGCACTTTGTCGGTATCCGTTCCCGTACTCAGCTAACCGAAAAAGTTTTTGAAGCCGCTGAGAAGCTGGTTGCCGTAGGTTGTTTCTGCATCGGCACCAATCAGGTAAATCTGGAAGCAGCGACTATGCGCGGCGTTGCTGTATTCAACGCACCCTACTCCAACACCCGTTCCGTTGCGGAACTGGTTATTGCCGAAGCGATCCTGCTGCTGCGTGGCGTCGCTGAGAAAAACGCCAAGGCACACCGTGGTGAGTGGCAGAAAACTGCGAAAAACTCCTACGAGATCCGTGGCAAGAAACTGGGTATTGTCGGCTACGGCAGCATCGGTTCCCAGTTGAGCGTTATCGCTGAGTCTCTGGGCATGGACGTTTACTTCTACGACGTTGTCACCAAACTGCCACTCGGTAATGCAACTCAGGTTGGCTCTATGAAAGAGCTGCTGAACATGAGCGACATTGTTTCCCTGCACGTTCCGGAAACACCATCGACCAAAAACATGATGGGTGAAGCTCAGTTTGCAGAAATGAAACAGGGTTCCATCTTTATCAACGCGGCGCGCGGCACTGTCGTAGTGATCGATGAGCTGTGCCAGGCACTGGATTCCGGCCGCCTGCTGGGCGCTGCGATCGATGTATTCCCGGTTGAACCACGCACCAACAATGACGAGTTCATCTCGCCACTGCGTGAGTACGACAACGTCATCCTGACGCCACACGTGGGCGGTTCCACTATGGAAGCTCAGGAAAACATCGGTTACGAAGTATCTGAAAAGCTGATCAAGTACAGCGATAACGGCTCTTCCATCACCTCCGTTAACTTCCCTGAGGTGGCTCTGCCGGAACATCCGAATGTACACCGTCTGCTGCACGTTCATAACAACGTGCCGGGCATCATGACAGCGATCAACAGCGTGTTCTCTGAGAACAGCATCAACATCAGCGGTCAGTACCTGCAGACTAACGAGAAAGTGGGTTACGTAGTGATCGACGTTGACGCAGATTACTCCGACGTTGCGCTGGAAAACCTGAAACACATCGATGGCACTATCCGCTGCCGTCGCCTGTTCTGATCAGGTTCTTTACCTTTCAAACGGGCAGCCTCAGGGCTGCCCGTTTTCGTTTTCCCACTGCTGTAAAATCTGCTCTATTCTGTTGAAAACCCGGTCCCGATAGTGAGCCGTTTCATTCACCAGATGGTGCCTTGCTTCCTCAATCAGCAACAAATCCAGCTCGGGGTAAAGCCGCCCCAGTACCGCCATATTATGCCGCCAGTCTACTGTGCCATCGCCAGTTCCCTGAATCATATGTATCCCTCCGGGCACCGGTTTGTGCTGCTCAACCCAATCTCCCCAGGCGAGCATCGCTCCCACCCAACTGACCGGAATGTCCCGGTGCTGCAGCGGGTCCTGCTCGCTGATAAAACGGCAGAACACTTTGTCATGTGAATTCAGACTGTAACGCCGTGGCACCCGCCGCAGAAAGTATTTCAACAGGCGGAATTTACGCCGGATAGAACGCCACAGGGCAGGGCGAACCAGCGGCGCCAACAGAATCCGCTGCCCCAGCGGCACCATCTGTTGCGTGCTGAACAACAACTGATGGGCCATAATCACCGCCGCTCCGGTACTCTGTCCAAGCAGATGCACCGGATGCACCAGCGTTGATTGCAGGCAGGTCAGCAGCTCAGCTAACTGACTCGCATAATGCTGAAAATCATCCACCGCCAGCGCATCGCCATCGGAGAGCCCGTGACCACTGAGATCGTAACAGAGCAGATCATAACCCTGCCGGTGCAGGTCGTGGATCAGGCGCTGGTAGAGCCCGACATGATCCATGTAACCGTGCAGAATCACCACGGTCCCGCGACTGCCCTGCCCCGTTTTCTGACCATAAAATTGCAGCGTTACCCAGGTATCATCCAGACAGATCCGGCCGATCCGGTACTCCGCCCCGGCGACCAGATCCAGCAGGTGGTAGGTCGCCAGATAAGCGCGAACGCTCTCGCTCGGCACACCTGAACCGGCCTCGGTGAAATTTGCCAATCCCCGAATAAGAATATCCCTGTCAAAACGCTGCATCACTGATCAGCTCTCCTCCTCAACGCCTCTGAAACCGGCGGTTTCTCTACCTGCATTCTAGTTCATCCGCTACCCCATTCGTTCAACTTATACCGATTATAAGGCCCGTTTATCATACTTTTGGGTCGAGTTGGGCGACAATAACCCGGCATTGCGCTACTGTTGCAATGCACAATACAAGCTGCCCCGGGCAGCAATAACATCCAGTTCACGGTTGCCTCGCGCCGGGACTGACAGAACATATAACTGAGGCAATTGATTATGAGTCAAAGGGTACAGAGCGGCGGCCTGCAGGTTGCACAGGCTCTTTACGATTTCGTGAATAACGAAGCACTGCCAGGCACTGGCGTAACCAGCGAACAGTTCTGGGCCGGCTTCGATGCCATCGTCCACGACCTGGCACCCAAAAACCGCGCACTGCTGGCAAAACGTGATGCCATTCAGGAGCAGATCGACAGCTGGCACCGTGAACGTCAGGGTCAGGCATTCGATCTCAACGCGTACAAAGAATTCCTCAGTGAGATCGGTTACCTTCTGCCGGAAGGCGAAGATTTCACTGCATCCACCAGCAACGTGGATCCAGAGATGGCCACTATGGCTGGCCCGCAGTTGGTAGTACCAGTGATGAATGCCCGCTTCGCACTGAACGCGGCCAACGCACGCTGGGGCAGCCTGTACGATGCACTGTACGGCACTGACGCGATCTCTGAAGACAACGGCGCGGAGAAATCCGGCGGTTATAACCCGGCCCGTGGCGCTAAGGTCATTGCCGCAGCACGTGATTTCCTCGATCAGTCAGCACCGCTGGCTACCGGTTCGCACAAAGATTCTGCGTCCTACACGATTGCTGACGGTAAACTGGTTGTTGCCATGACTGATGGTACGACCACGACACTGGCCGATGCAGACAAACTGGTCGGCTATAAAGGCGAAACCAGTGCGCCGCAGTCTATCCTGCTGGTCAACAACGGTCTGCATTTTGAGATCCAGATCGACCGCAACAGCCAGATCGGTCAGGAAGACGCCGCCGGTATCAAAGATATCGTCATGGAATCCGCGCTGACCACAATCATGGACTGCGAAGACTCCGTTGCTGCAGTAGACAGTGCCGATAAAGTAGTGGTTTACCGCAACTGGCTGGGCCTGATGAAAGGCGATCTGTCCGAGGACGTTTCCAAAGGTGGTAAAACCTTCACCCGTACTATTAACGGTGATCGTGAATATACCGCGCTGGACGGCTCTACCCTGGCACTGAAAGGCCGCAGCCTGATGTTCGTGCGCAACGTAGGTCACCTGATGACCAACGAAGCGATCCTCGACAAAGAGGGTAACGAAGTACCGGAAGGCATCATGGACGGCATGGTAACGACCCTGATCTCGATCCACGATATCAAAGGTAATGGCAAATTCAGCAACACCGTCACCGGTTCGACCTACATCGTAAAACCGAAGATGCACGGCCCTGAAGAAGTGGCTTTTGCCAACGAACTGTTTGCCCGTATTGAAGATGCACTGGGTCTGGAACGCTACACCATGAAGATGGGTATCATGGATGAAGAGCGTCGCACCACCGTCAACCTGAAAGAGTGTATCCGCGCGGCTAAAGAGCGTGTGGTATTTATCAACACCGGCTTCCTTGATCGTACCGGTGACGAGATCCACACCTCCATGGAAGCAGGTCCGATGATCCGTAAAGGCGACATGAAGCAGGCTTCCTGGATCGCTGCTTATGAAGACTGGAACGTTGATAACGGTCTGCTCTGCGGCCTGCAGGGACGCGCTCAGATCGGTAAAGGTATGTGGCCGATTCCAGATCAGATGGCTAACATGCTGCAGGCAAAGATCGGCCACCCGATGGCCGGTGCCAACACCGCATGGGTGCCTTCACCAACCGCAGCGACCCTGCATGCGATGCACTACCACAAAGTGGATGTATTCGCCCGTCAGGACGAGCTGAAGAGCCGCAGCCGTGCCAATCTGGATGATATCCTGACCATCCCTGTTGAGAGCAACCCGAGCTGGAGTGCAGAAGAGATTCAGCAGGAGCTCGATAACAACGCACAGGGCATCCTTGGCTACGTAGTACGCTGGGTTGATCAGGGTGTGGGGTGCTCCAAAGTGCCGGATATCAATGATGTAGGCCTGATGGAAGACCGTGCGACACTGCGTATCTCCAGCCAGCACATCGCAAACTGGCTGCGTCACGGTATCTGCTCTGAAGCACAGGTGATGGAAACCATGAAGCGTATGGCCGAAGTGGTAGACCGTCAGAATGCTGCGGATCCTGAATACCGTCCGATGGCACCGAACTTCGAAGACAGCGTCGCCTTTGCCGCCGCCTGCGAACTGGTCATCGAGGGCTGCAAGCAGCCAAACGGTTACACCGAGCCGGTACTGCACCGTCGCCGTATCGAAGCCAAAGTTAAATTCGGCGCTTAATCGCTCATCCGAATAAAACGTCAGTCCGTAATAAAAGCCGTGCCCTCAGGGCGCGGCTTTTTTGTTTCAGTTAGACTGAGCAGACTCGAATGAACAGGCGTCCCGGCTATGTCCCATGCAGAACAACTTGCAGATTTTATTCACAATCACCCGGATCTGGTGGTGCTCACCGGTGCCGGAGTCAGTACCGATTCCGGGATTCCCGCCTACCGTGACCGTGACGGCAAATGGCAGCATAGCGCCCCGGTCCAGCATAAAGAATATATGCAGAGCCATTACGCCCGGCAGCGCTACTGGGCGCGCAGTCTGATCGGCTGGCCGTTGATCCGCGATGCAGAGCCGGGCCCCGCTCACAGGGCACTTGCAGAGCTAGAACGCCTTGGTCACATCCGTTTGCTGATTACGCAGAATGTTGATCGCCTGCACCAGCGCAGTGGCAGCCGGAATGTACTGGATCTGCATGGTCGATCTGATCGGGTAAAGTGCATGCAATGTGAAGAAGACTTTGATCGCCGCCGGATTCATCAGCGCAGCGCTGTGGACAACCCCGGATTTGAAGCTATGGCTGCCAGCCCTCGCCCCGACGGCGATGCGGATCTTGAATCAGAGGTATTTAAGCATTTTAACGTGCCCGAGTGTGAATACTGCGGCGGGATACTGAAACCCGATGTGGTGTATTACGGGGATAATGTTCCCAAACAACGGGTATTCAGTGCTTTGGATGAATTGCAACAGGCCGATGCACTTCTGACGATAGGCAGTTCACTGATGGTGTATTCGGGGTATCGTTTCTGTAAAAAGGCCGCCGAGTGGAGCAAACCGATCGCAGCACTCAATCTGGGGATGACCCGGGCTGATCCGCTGCTGAGCCTGAAGCTGGATGCGCCTGTCGCAGCCACGCTGGAAACGGCTGTGGCGCTACTGAAAGGAAATTAAGCCGGAACAGCCAGGTCGTAATCGGACTCGGCCAGATGCTCTTTGATCACCTTACGGGTAGCACAGACACATTTGCCACATTGACTACCGAGATCCATTGAGCGGTTCAGATCACGAACAGAGCGGGCACCGTTATCTACCGCTTCGCGAATTTCACCACAGGTAATGTTTTCACAGATACAAACAAACATAATACTGATAACCAATCTCAACAAGGACTGGTATTGATAATAATTATCACCTCGATCAATTACAACTATAACAACAAGAATGTTTATGAAAATTATTCTCATTTTACTTAATGCAGCCGAAACAGATTCAACTAAGGCCGTTTCCGGAAAACCAAAATTCTGTTGAGGGCCCGGCCTGCACAGGCTTCAGACCCCGCTTATGCATCATCGCGGCGTTCCCGCTGCCCGATAACCGTTTGAATTTACCGCGATACCCCGGTATACCCACACAAAACTGATTAGTATTTATACAGAACAATAATGAGAATCCAACTCATTAGGGTTTTCAACCCATTGTTTTTAAAGGAGTTTTGATTTTAATTCGGTTCTAACCTAGACTGTTGCAACGTTCTGACACCAAACCCGACAATAATGCTGGGTAATGAGCAGATTTTAAGGAGATCCCATGCAAGGTGATAAACAAGTCATCGGCTATCTGAACAAGGTTCTTACCAGCGAACTGACCTCCATCAACCAGTTTTTTCTCCACGCGCGGATGTATAAAAACTGGGGCCTCGATGAGCTGAATGAGAAGGCTTACAAAAAGTCGATTAAAGATATGAAGCAGGCCGATGATCTGATCGAGCGGATCCTGTTTCTGGAAGGTCTGCCGAACCTGCAGCAGTTAGGTCGTTTACGCATCGGTGAACACACCGAAGAGATGCTGGCCTGCGATATGGAGTTCCAACTGGAACAACTGACACTGCTGCGGGAAGCGATCGCCCAGTGTGAAACCTCCGGCGACTACGTCAGCCGGGATATTCTGGAAGATATTCTCGAATATGAAGAGGATCACGTGGACTGGATCGAAACCCAGCAGTATCTGATCGCCAATACCGGCATCGAAAACTATCTGCAGTCACAGATTTAACGGAGAGCAAAGATGAAAGGTAATCAACGTGTAATCGACGCCCTGAACAGCCTGCTGGCGATGGAGCTGGCGGCGATGGATCAGTACTTCATTCACTCCCGTATGTACGATGACTGGGGCCTGCACAAGCTGTACGAACGCATCGACCATGAGTTCGATGACGAGAAGGGCCACGCCGCCGCACTGATCGAACGGATGCTGTTTCTGGAAGGTACACCGGATATGGTCACCCGTGACGGGTTTAAAGTAGGTACCGATGTTCCCTCTATGCTTGAGAGCGATCTGCGAGTCGAGTACGAGGTCGCACAACGCTTGAAAGACACCATCAAACTGTGTGAAGAAGAGCAGGACTACCAGACCCGTGAAATTCTGGAAAAACTTCTTGAAGACACCGAAGAAGATCACGCTTACTGGCTGGAAAAACAACTGGGGCTGATCAAACGCATTGGCCTGCAGAACTACCTGCAGTCACAAATGGGCGACGGTTGAAGCAACGCCGTCAGGGCGCTCTATCTGCGCCCTGATTCCCGTCCGTTTTTCCGCTAGAATAGCGAACCCTTTTCTGGAGATCGTTAAATGGCAAACCGTGCCTGCGCCCGCCACATTCTGGTAAAAACCCGTGATCAGGCTGAGAAGCTTAAAAAACAGATACAACTCGGCGCTGACTTTGGCAAACTGGCCAAGAAGCACTCCCTGTGCCCTTCCGGCCGCCGCTTTGGTGATCTGGGCGAGTTCCGCCGGGGTCAGATGGTCAAGCCTTTCGAAGATGTTGTTTTCAGAAAGCCCCTGCACGTAGTCCACGGCCCGGTCAAAACCCGCTTTGGCTGGCATCTGATCGAAACCATTTACCGCAAATAGTGCCCCATTTCGCGGGTCTTGATCCGCATCAACACTCAAACCCAATCTTTATGTATAATCATTCTCATTACTTAATGCATTTGATTATTAAAAGAATTCGGAATGATTAAATCACCTGTTCTGGTATGCCTGGTCAGCCTCAGTCTGGTCAGTGCTTTAACCGCCTGCTCACAACCACAGCCTCCGGCTCAGCAGATACTGAGTAAGCCTCTGCTGGGTCAGCAGTTGTATTTTGATACCAACCTGTCACAGCAACGCACACAATCCTGTGCCAGTTGCCACGCGCCAGAACAGGGCTTTATTGATCCGCGGGATAACGGTGTTAACGGGGCCTACTCTCTGGGAGATGATGGCCACTCGCTGGGTGACAGAAACGCTCCGACAGCAGCCTATGCCCTGTTCAGCCCGGCCTTCCATCTGAATAAAGAGGGCAGATACGTGGGCGGTCAGTTCCATGATGGCCGCGCCGGCAGTCTGGCCGATCAGGCCGCCGGCCCTCCGACGAATCCTGCGGAGATGGGAATGCCCTCGAAAGCGGCGACCGTAGAACGACTGCTGGAAAACCCGCTGTATGTTGCTGCGTTTAAATCCATCTATGGTGAACAGATTTTTAGCCAGCCTGAACAAGCTTACGCGGCTATGGCTGACAGCATCGCCAGCTTTGAACGTACTGAACTGTTCGCACCATTCGATTCCCGGTATGACCGTTACCTGAAAGGCGAATATAAACTGACGCCTCAGGAAGAGCTGGGCCGAACGCTGTTCTTCTCCCAGCAGTTCACCAACTGTAACCTCTGCCACCAGTTGAACCGCTCCCAGCGCCACCCTCAGGAAACATTCAGCAATTATGAGTACCACAACATCGGCGTGCCCACTAATTTCAAAGGGCGTGCCCTGAATGGCGTAGCGGCCGCAACACAGGATCTGGGGCTACTCAACAATCCACGGGTGGATGATCCGGCTCAGGCTGGAAAGCTCAAGGTACCGACGCTGCGTAATGTGGCGGTGACCGGCCCGTATATGCACAACGGCGTATTTCAGGATCTGCGCACCGTTATCCTATTCTACGACAAGTACAACAGCCGCAGTGCCAGTCGCCAGATCAATCCGGAAACAGGTGAAGCCTGGGGGCCTCCGGAAGTCGCTGAGAACATCTCGTGGCAAGAGCTGGAAACCGGGCCAGCCCTTAAATCGCAGCGAATCGATGCTCTGGTGGCATTTTTAGAAACACTGACAGATCGGCGCTACGAACACCTGCTGGAAAATCGCGTCGCTCAGTAGGCTTTCTGCCCCGGCTGTGCTAATACTAACCTGCCCGTTAACCGGGCAGTTCCATTCAATCTATCTTATCCACAGGGAATGCAGTGATGAGTGACAGTAATATCTATCAGGCTCCGGAAGCCGATCTTGCCCAACCGGGTGACCTTAATAACTCAGGACAGGGTAAAGTGGCCAGTTACCCGGACGGGGTCAGAGGCTGGTCCTGGGGAGGTTTTTTCTTCAACTGGTTGTGGGCGATCTTTAACCGAACCTGGATCGGCCTGCTGGCTCTGGTGCCTTATATCGGGTTTGTTATGGTAATAGTGCTGGGCATCAAGGGCCGTCAGTGGGCCTGGGAGAATAAACGCTGGGATAGCGTCGAGCATTTCCAACGGGTACAACGCCGCTGGTCGATCGCCGCCCTGATCTTTTTCCTGATCGCTCTGGTTGGCATCCTCGCCGCCATCGCCATCCCCGCCTATCAGGATTATGTTATCCGCGCCAGCGGAGGCTGACCCAACTCCCTCTGAGGATTTACCGGGGCTCAGGCCCCGGTCTGCGGTATCACAGGGTCATCAGGCCGGGCGCGGGATCGAGAGCAGCTCACCAAAGGTCTGATACTCGGTACCACCCAGCCTGCCCAGCGGATCTACCGCTGCGGCATCAACCTTCAGACGGCCTTTACTGTCCTCGGTTACGACCTGATCATCCAGCCAGATCTGTTCGATCTTACCAAACACCAGATGCTGCTGACTGTTGCCAATATCCTGCTGCTGGTAAAGGCTGCAACTCATGGCAATTTTGGGCCCCAGCACCCGCGGCAGCCCGGAGCCCGGGAAATCAGTCACTTCAAGACCGCAATGCGCCAGCTCTGAAGTTCCCTGCGGCAGAGAGGCGGAACTCTCGGTTACCTGTCCCGCCATATCGGCACCGGCAATATGCACCACAAAACGCTCATTCCTGAGGATATTCCGATAACTGTCTTTTTCACTGCCATCCGGTTTGCTGGCACCGATCGACAGCATAATCAGGGGCGGATCACTACACACTGCGGCAAAAAATGAGAACGGAGCCAGGTTGTAGTCACCGTCAGCCTCTTCAGTCAGCACCCAGGCGACCGGGCGTGGAATCACGACCTGAGTCAGGGTGTGATAGGCCTGCAGTTTTGCCATTTCTGCCATATTCAGAATCAAAATCCATTCCTCCAGATAAAAAAAACCGCCTGCAGCAAGGGCAGGCGGTTATAGATTGACACAGGCTGATACCGGATTACAGCGTCAGCACTTTCTCACCACGGGCAATACCCGATACACCGGAGCGCACCACTTCCATGATGTTAGCCGTACCCAGTGCCTCAATAAAGGCATCCAGTTTGCTGCTCGCACCGATCAACTGAACGGTGTAAGTGTTTGGCGTTACATCAATGATGGTGCCACGGAAGATATCCGCAGTACGCTTGATCTCTGCACGAACGGTGCCGCTGTTGGCTTTCATCTTGATCATCATCAGCTCGCGCTCCAGATGATCACCTTCCGTCAGATCAACAACCTTCACCACATCAATCAGCTTGTTTAGCTGCTTGGTGATCTGCTCAACCACACGGTCATCACCAACCGTCGTCACGGTCAGGCGGGACAGCGTTTCATCTTCAGTCGGGGCCACGGTCAGTGACTCGATGTTGAAGTTACGCTGAGAGAACAGACCCACTACGCGGGACAATGCGCCCGGCTCGTTTTCCATCAATACCGAAATAATGTGTCGCATGATTAAGTTCTCTCCGTTTTGCTCAGCCACATATCACGCATAGAACCACGTGGAACCTGCATCGGATACACGTGCTCAAACGGATCAACTGCGATATCCATAAATACCATACGGTCCTTCAGAGAGAACGCTTCACGCATAGCACCTTCCAGATCTTCGTAACGCTCAACCTTGATACCCACGTGGCCGTAGGACTCAACCAGCTTCATAAAGTCAGGCAGTGACTTCATGTAGGACTGAGAGTGACGCGACTCGTAGTTCATATCCTGCCACTGACGTACCATGCCCAGCGACTGGTTGTTGAGGCAGATAACCTTGATCGGGATATCGTACTGGCTGATGGTAGACAGTTCCTGAATATTCATCTGGATACTGCCTTCACCGGTTACGCATACCACTTCATCATCCGGGAAGCTGAGCTTAACACCCATCGCCGCCGGCATACCAAAGCCCATGGTGCCGAGGCCACCGGAGTTGATCCAGCGGTTTGGCTTGTTGAACTTGTAGTACTGCGCTGCGAACATCTGGTGCTGACCCACATCGGAACAGACAAATGCATCGCCGTTGGTTACCTTGCTCAGCATCTCGATAACCTGCTGCGGTTTCATCAACTGAGAATCATCGGTACGGTAACGACCACCGTGACGCGCACGCCACTCTTCGATCTGTTCCCACCAGCCCTTAATACTTTCTGCACAAGGCTGTTTTTTCGCCGCCTTAACCTGATCCAGCATCTCTTTCAGAACCGCTTTAGCAGGACCTACGATCGGTACATCCGCTTTGATGGTCTTGGAGATAGAAGCCGGGTCGATATCGATATGGACAATTTTCGCCGTTGGGCAGAACTTGTCAGTACCATTGGTAACACGGTCATCAAAACGCGCACCCACTGCCAGAATCATATCGCTGTGGTGCATCGCCATGTTTGCTTCATAGCTGCCGTGCATACCCAGCATACCGACAAACTGTTTGTCGGTGCCCGGGTAACCACCCAGACCCATCAGGGTATTGGTAACCGGATAACCCAGCTCTTTCGCCAGGTGAGTCAGCTCTTCGCTGGCATCACCCATGATGACACCACCACCGGCATAGATAATCGGACGCTTGGCAGCCAGCAGCATATCCACTGCTTTCTTGATCTGACCGGTATGACCTTTAGAGATCGGATTGTATGAACGCATTTTCACGCTCTTCGGATACTCATACTCAAACCGATCTGTCGGCGTGGTCATATCCTTAGGAATATCCACCACAACCGGACCCGGACGGCCACTTTCAGCAATGTGGAACGCTTTCTTAATGATCGAAGGGATCTCTTCCGGCCGCTGCACGCTGAAACTGTGCTTCACCACGGGACGGGAGATACCGATCATGTCGGTTTCCTGAAATGCGTCTTCACCAATCAGGTGTGACATAACCTGACCTGTGATAACGACCATCGGAATAGAGTCCATGTAGGCGGTCGCAATACCTGTAACAGCATTGGTTGCACCCGGACCAGAAGTTACCAGCGCTACCCCGGCTTTACCGGTAGCACGGGCATACGCATCTGCCATATGCGTGGCAGCCTGTTCGTGGCGGACCAGAATGTGTTCGACGTCATCCTGTGTAAAGATGGCATCATAGATATGCAGCAGTGCACCGCCGGGATATCCGTAAATATATTTAACGCCTTCATCACGAAGCGCGCGAACAACCATTTCTGCGCCTGAAAGTAATTCCACTTTATTCACCCTCTAACGACGCCAGCGTCTCGTTGCTGACGTACTTAACAGTTTTTGTTTCTGTAACGTTGAACGTGCCTGTACCAGACAAAATTGTTGAATCTCTAGCGGTCTCACTCTGAACCATTCCAGGGGTCGAGCTGCAGGTTCACGTTCGGGTGTGCGCCGGAGTTGGGGATCTCCCAACCGACAGACCTTTGTAAGAAACGGCTCTCAGAAAGCTGTCTCCCTGAGTTTCGGGGTTACCTACACACTCAAGGCCTCAAAATTCGAGTCGGCCATTTTCGCAAGCGACGTCTGTTTTTTCAACAAAAACCTACCGCAACTGCGGTATTCCGGGGCTTAAAGCTACCCTCAATGGCAGGATCAGGTTATAGTTTTGCTAACAAAAACTCAGTCAGTGCCAAATTTCATCCAGCCCGGCGCTGAACATACTTGCTTCAGGAGATCCCTATGAGTGTCGCTGAGATTAAGAATAAAGAGCGCGTAATTAACGAACTGATGTCTTTCATCCGCAAGGTTCTGGTTGAGCCGGAGATCTGCGAAAAAGCCCTGCAGATTGCCCGTGAGCATCTGAACGATGAAAATGCAGCCGTCGTGATTGCGGATGAACTCTCCTCCACCACCAACATCAAAATCCCGGTGGAACACAGCGACGCAGACAAGCTGTTTCTTGAAGTACTGATCGATGTAATCAAGGACGAAAAAGCGCTCTACTAAGCACCTGTTCGTTAAATGAAAAAGGCTGCCAATGGCAGCCTTTTTCTGTTCTGAAAAGCGAAAACCTAAGCTTTGGCTTTTTTCCCGAGGCCGGAAATATAAGAGGTCAATACTTCGAGCTTTTCCGGATCGTTATCCACAAACTGAACCTCAGCACTGACGAAGGTTGTATCCACACTGCGCTCGTTAGCACTCAGGCCGCAGACAAAACCGTTCATCTGCGCCACACTGCTGCCGGAGGCCTGTTCAATATCTACAACCACCTGTTCAAGAAGCTGCGGCACCCCCTCTTCCCGTTTAACCACCACCTGCACATTCTGCAGGGTGATCTCTTTAATCGCACAGCGTAACACGCCTGAGGAGATACGCAGATGAGCCAGACCTTTCGGTTTTTTCTGCACTTTTTTTGCCGCAGCCGTTTTTCCCGCTGCCAGCATCTGCGCCGCTTTTCGCCGGGAATCGGCACTGCTCTCGATACGTTTACCGATAAACTTCTTCACTTTATCGATAAGCTGCTGATCTTCAAAGGGCTTACCCATGTAGTCATTCACACCGGCCTGAATCGCCTGCAGCACATAATCCCGTTCACCACGGCTGGTCACCATAATAAAGGGAATATCCACGTATTTAGCCTGCTGGCGGGCCCACTGCAGCAGGTCCAGCCCTGACATGCCAGGCATCTCCCAGTCACACAGGATCATGTCGTACTGTTCCTTACTCATCATATTCCGACCGGCATCCCCATCTTCGGCCGCATCGATCTGATAATCAGGAAAGTGCTCATGGACTATGCGCGATACGTGGTCCCGAATAAACCGCGCATCATCAACGATCAGCACCTTGATTTGACTCATTTTATCCTCGGTAGTTAACTACTGGCGGCGGGCGGTCTGTTACCACCCTTGCCACAACACTCTATCCAGAATAGATGATAAGCGTTAGAAATAAAAAGGAAAATACCCTATAACCATGACCTGATGCAGACGGGTTATGGTTGAATAACCGGGATATTCAGTTCCGGGAACTGATATTTCAACGCCCAGAGCACCTGCTGCAGCTGCCCCAGATTACGGAATACCAGCACGCTGTCTTTTTCACTGAAATAGGGCCCCAGCAACCCCGGCAGACCCGTGCCAACCCGGTAGATATTCTGATTCGTCATTCCGGTACATTCGAAATACCCGGGCCTGGCTGGAAACTGCCACTTACCACCCTGCCAGACCGGTACCCCTGAAGCCTGACTGACCAGACAGAGTTTGACACTTTTCAGAACCAGCGCATAAGCACTGCCCAGACTGCTATTCTGGATCGCAATTACATTAGCCACCGGGCGCATACCGATACCACTGGTAAGATACCCCCAGCTCCCTCCCTGAGAGGCCTTGAACGCATACACTGTTTTCCGCCGGTCAGTTTCTGCAAGCGTATGACTGAACTCATAGCCGGTGAGCAGCAACCGGGGGTTGGTCAGGCTGTAGAAGGGCTCCCGCGCCATGGTGGTCAGCAGCGGCTGCAGATAGTCGGACTGAGGCGAAAAGCTGTGTAATTGAGGCAAACTGACGTTGATCGGCTCAACCCGATCAACAGGCGGAGCGACCTCCGGCAGTTTCTGCCCGGCACAACCCGCCAATAAAATGAAAAATGGTATCGCCAACAACCAACGCATAGATCCCCCGCCTGAGATTCCTAAGTAAGCTTTGGCTCATTATAGGTAGTGGCGCTGCTTCAGGCCATGTCAAGCAGTAAAACGGTGATGCTTTTTGGAATGCCGAAGAGAAAAAACGAAAAAGGCTACCGACCCGGAACTGGGCCGGTAGCCTGACCGGCAGGTGTTTAACGGAAGGTAAACTCTCCCTGCTCCACATCCACCGCGATTTCGGTACCCGGTGGGTATTTACCCGCGAGAATTTCCTGCGCCAGCGGGTTCTCGATCCATTGCTGGATTGCCCGTTTCAGCGGCCGTGCGCCATAAACCGGCTCAAAGCCCACATCCACCAGCTTATCCATGGCGGTGCTGGTCAGCGTCAGGGTCAGGTCACGTTCCGCCAGGCGTTTCTGCAAACGCTGCAACTGAATGGAAGCGATACCCGCCACCTGAGATTTCTGCAGGCTGTGGAATACAACCACCTCATCGATTCGGTTGATTACCTCAGGCCGGAAGTGTGTGCCTACAGCCTCCATCACAGCGTTACGCATCAACTGGTAATCATCATCGTCGCTGAAGTTCTGAATCAGATCAGACCCCAGATTCGAAGTCATCACCACGATGGTATTGCGGAAATCCACAGTGCGACCCTGACCATCGGTCAGGCGACCATCTTCCAGAACCTGCAGCAAGATGTTGAACACATCCGGATGGGCCTTTTCGACCTCATCGAGGAGCAGTACTGAATAGGGTTTACGTCTGACCGCCTCGGTCAGATAGCCACCCTCTTCATATCCCACATACCCCGGAGGCGCACCGATCAGACGAGCCACGGAGTGTTTCTCCATAAACTCTGACATGTCGATCCGCACCATCGCCTCTTCTGTATCGAACAGGAAGCTGGCCAGCGCTTTACACAACTCAGTTTTACCGACACCGGTTGGCCCCAGAAACAGGAATGAGCCATTCGGCCGGTTAGGATCTGCCAGGCCGGCACGGGAACGACGGACTGCGTTGGATACCGCAACCACCGCTTCATCCTGACCGACCACCCGATCATGCAGCGCCGCTTCCATCCGCAGTAGTTTCTCCCGCTCACCTTCGAGCATTTTGCTGACCGGAATACCGGTCCAGCGGGACACCACTTCGGCCACCTCCTCTTCGGAGACTTTGTTACGCAGCAGTTTGGTTTCCTGCTGGCCTGACTCTTCGGCTTCAGCGGCCGAAGCCAGTTGTTTTTCCAGTTCAGGAATACGGCCGTACTGCAGCTCCGACATCTTCTGCAGATCACCGGCACGGGTAAACTGCTCTAGTTCAATACGCGCCTGATCCAGTTCCTCTTTGATCTTCTGTGATCCCTGAAGGGCAACTTTTTCTGCCTTCCAGACCTCTTCCAGATCCGCAAACTCTTTCTCTACCCGACCAATGGTCTCTTCCAGCTCCTGCAGGCGCTGTTTAGCCGCGGCGTCTTTCTCTTTTTTCAGCGCTTCCCGCTCCATCTTGAGCTGAATCAGACGGCGTTCCAGCCGATCCATATCCTCAGGCTTGGAATCCATTTCCATACGAATACGGGAAGCAGCTTCGTCGATCAGGTCGATCGCCTTATCCGGTAATTGCCGGTCAGTGATGTAGCGTTGTGAGAGTTTAGCGGCAGCGATGATCGCCGAATCGGTGATATCGACACCATGATGCACCTCATAGCGCTCTTTCAGACCACGCAGAATAGCAATTGTGGATTCCTCATCCGGCTCATCCACCAGCACTTTCTGGAAGCGACGTTCCAGCGCGGCATCTTTTTCCACATACTGACGATATTCATCCAGCGTGGTAGCGCCAACACAGTGCAGCTCACCCCGGGCCAGAGCCGGCTTGAGCATATTCCCCGCATCCATGGAGCCTTCACCTTTACCCGCGCCCACCATGGTGTGCAGCTCGTCGATAAAGAGAATAATCTGCCCCTCCTGCTTGGAGAGTTCATTCAGAACCGCTTTCAGACGCTCCTCAAATTCACCACGAAACTTGGCACCGGCAATTAATGCACCCATATCCAGTGACAGTACCTGCTTGCGCTTCAGGCCTTCGGGCACCTCGCCATTCACGATACGTTGCGCCAGACCTTCAACGATTGCGGTTTTACCCACGCCCGGCTCACCGATCAGCACCGGGTTATTTTTGGTACGGCGCTGCAGTACCTGAATGGTGCGGCGAATCTCATCATCACGACCGATGACCGGATCCAGCTTGCCCGCCTCAGCTCTTTCAGTCAGGTTGATACAGTACTTATCCAGTGCCTGCCGGTTCTCTTCCGCATTAGGGTCATTCACCGCCTCACCTCCGCGCGCCTGATTGATAACAGCTTCCAGACGTTGCGCTGTTACGCCTGCATCGCGCAGCAGCTTGCCCGCTTCAGATTTGTCATCGAGCAGCGCCAGTAACATCAGCTCACTGGCAATGTACTGATCGCCCCGTTGCTGTGCAATTTTGTCGGCTTTATTAAAGATCCGCGCCACATCCTGAGAGAGTCGGATCTCACCGTCAGGATCTGAAACCTGAGGCAGTTTTTGTAATGCCTGAGCCAGTTGGCTTTTCAGGCCGCTGATATTGGCGCCTGCCTGCATCAGCAACTGAGCGCAACTGCTCTGTTTCTGTTCCAGTAACGCACTGAGCAGATGAACCGGCTCGATGTAGTTGTGATCCATGCCAACAGCCAGAGACTGAGCCTCTGCCAGGGCTTCCTGTAGTTTGGATGTAAATTTATCCGGACGCATATGACCTCCACAGATTGCGCTCACTTACCCGCCCTTAAATTGCCCTGAAGGCGGTCGGCGGGATTCGCTGATTTCGCGATATAACAGAGGTATGGGGGTAACTATCGGCGGCTTCAAGTCCAGCCCGATAAAAATTAGCAAGATCTGATATAAATCAAAAAAGCCGGGATATACCCGGCTGTGCATTAAACGTAGCCCATCAGGCCAGCATCTGGTCGACTTCCTGTTTCCGAAACTCTTTTAACAGTTCATGCACATGGCCACGTACCAGCATGACATTGGCATCTTTTGCTGAGAGGCAGATCAATACGACGCCCGGTTTCAGCACAAAGCCGCTGAGGCGTTTTTCACCAATCTCCAGATGAGCTTCATTATGCTTCGCTTTCAGCTTGGCCACATTGAGAAAAACATAACTGAACGCCTGCTTGGCAATAATTTCATGGTTACGCAGTTCGGCCGGAAAGGAAGTCGCAGCAACCTCTTTCCCTTTCAGAATACAACTGCACTCAATCGTGCCCGGTTTGTCTACTTCAGCCAACAGTTCAATCATTTGCGGCTCCATTGCAGAAGGTCTGAGGCCTGCTCTTTGACCACTTTGATACTCAGATCTTTGTCAGATACCAAACCTAACGCCTGCTCTTTTTCAACGAATACAGACAACGTCTCCTGCTGCGGCCCACAGAGCACCAGATCATCAATGTGCCCGAGGAAACCGGCTTTTTTCTCCAGCGCAGCCACCAGATTAACCATCGACTTCAGCAGGTCACGGCTCTCTTTATGCTGAACATTAGAGCTGATCACCTGACGATCTTCTCCCAGATGCATAGCGCCATTGATACCCCGGGTATTCAGTGCCGCATCCAGCAGAGAGATCTCCTCGCTCTGGGCTTTGGCTGCCCCTTCGGCCTCGGCTTCAGCGCCCGGCATTGTGCTGTTCACTTCCAGACGCTGTTTCAGCTCAGGCCAGTTGATATTTTTCTCGCGTGCGCCGACCAGTTCCTTCACCACTTTCAGCACTGAGGAAGGATCTCGGGCATCAATAAAGATCACCGTGGTAAACAAGCCCATGGTTTTGAGCTCATTCATATAATAATCGTAATCGGGGTTCGCCTGTTCATCAGCATGGGTGACGGCGATAATCAGCCGGCGCCGCACAATGAAGTCACGAAACTCTTCCACGTAGAAACGGATATCCTTGAACGGATCGTTTCGGGTGTTATCCACCAGCAGCACCAATCCCTCGGCATCATGTACCAGATCGCTCATCATCAACTGCCACATGAATTTGAAGCGCTCCTGTCCGGGCGTTCCATACAGGTGCAGGCGGGCACTATCGGAAAGATCGAGTACGCCATAATCCATGGCGATGGTGGTTTTTTGCTTTCGCCGGATCGCTGAGTCGCTGACATTCGCGTCAGTATCCACGGTTTCGATATCGCTTAACGAGCGGATCGCGGTGGTTTTCCCTGAGCAAACTGAGCCTGTGAACAGTACTTTATATTCTGTCATCCTGAATCCCTCACTGCTGCACAGAACCCCCCATGCAGCAATGAACCTTAGAGCACCAAAAGGGCCTGTTACCTGTGTCTCATAAGCGCATCAGCGCTTAACCGGGAATGCGGGGCATCAATGTTGAGGTTAAATAATTTTTAGCCTAATTGGCAAAAGTTTCAACCTGATTATCCTCAGCCCGGCACCACATATAAGGCGATAAGGTCATAGAATTCAAGTAATTGAGGCCTGTCAGGCAATTACAAAATCAAAATATTGATCCGGGCAGGGTTCATCCTGAAGGGTAAAATGCCACCACTCCTGCTGGAAAGGCACAAAACCATGCAACTGCATAACCGACTGCAACAGCATCCGATTGGCCCGTGCCTGTGGGGAGACGGCCTGACTGTCGAACCAGGAAGCTTCGCCAAAGAAATCAAATTCAGTGCCCATAGCCAGCTCTTCAGCGTTCGCCAGATCGACCAGCGTCAGGTCAACCGTACTGCCCCGGGTATGACTGGAATGCCGAATAAGATAGCCCCGCGCAAACAGGTCCGGGCGCTCCAGAGCAGGAAAGAAACGCTTCCGGGTCGGGGTATCTCCCGTTTCCGCGCACCAGGCGATGAAATGATCCACCGCCCGCTGCGGACGGTAGGCATCGAATACTTTCAAACCCAGCCCAAAGCCCTTCAGTTCGTGCTGAACCCGTTGCAGCGCCAGTGCCGCCGGCTTAGTGAGCAGGCAGCGCTCTGCTTCGTATCCGTTGATCCGGCTACCGACAAAGTTATCACCGGTATAGTATTTCAGATCGATCAGAATACCCGGTTCCAACTGCTGCAGGTCGACAAACAGTTCCGGCTGATGGCCCGGACACCCCGAATCCCGCTTCATGGCTTATCAATCCAGATCAGGCTGGCGAGCCGGCCGGTTTGCCCGTCCCGCCGGTACGAATAAAAACGCGCTTTGTCGGTATAGGTACAGAGACCGCAGTGGCTGATCTGTTCCACCCCCGCTGAACGCAGGCGTAGCTCGGCCAGTCGGTAGATATCTGCCAGATATTTGCCACTTTCAGTTGCGGGTTCAAAGGCCGCTTCCGATTCCGGCAAACGGGCCATAAACTGTTGTCTCACCTCTGCGCCTACTTCGAAGGCCTCGGGACCGATAGCCGGCCCCAACCACACAAGCACCTCCTGCGGATCAGCAAACCGGGCCAGGGTACTTTCCAGCACACCCTCAGCCAGACCACGCCAACCAGCATGCGCCAGTGCCACCTGTTTCCCGGCGGTATCGGTAAAGAATACCGGCAGGCAATCTGCCGTCATGATCACACAGGCCAGACCGGGCTGATCCGTCCAGCAGGCATCAGCCTGTCGAATCTGCCCATCCGCCTGCGCCTCAACAACCTCAACGCCATGCACCTGAGTCAACCACTGGGCGGGTTTCTGCAATCCCAGCTCATCCATTAATTGACGACGGTTTTGCGCTACAGCGGCCGGGGAATCCCCCACATGATCGCCCAGATTGAAGCTGTTAAAGGCACCCTCACTGGCGCCTCCCTGCCGAATGGTCGTTACGGCCCGGATATGTGAAGGGGCTTGCCAGTCGGCAGTTATCAGTTCCATCAGTCCCTGAACTCCTGCTGTTCGGCATCCCTTTGCAGCACATCCAACAGATGCTGGAAATCCGCTGGCAAATCAACCTCCCAGGAGACCAGCTCACCGGAATCCGGGTGCCAGAGTTCCAGCTTTTTCGCATGCAATGCCTGGCGTTTGAACTGGCGCAGTGTCTCGATCATCTCATCTGAACACCCTTTAGGCAGACGGAAACGCCCACCGTAGAGCTGATCACCCACCAGCGGGTAATTGATATGCGCCATATGCACACGAATCTGATGGGTTCGGCCAGTCTCCAGCTTTAACCGGATATGGGTATGAGCACGCAGCTTTTTCAACACCCGATAGTGGGTTACCGCTTCCTTACCTACACCCACCACGGCCATCTTCTGGCGGTTTTTGCTGTGCCGGGCCATCGGCTCATCGACACTGCCGCCGCCGGTCATTACGCCATGAACAATCGCTTCGTACTCGCGCCCCATGGAACGTTCCTGCAACTGGGTCACCAGTTCGGTCTGGGCCGCAATGGTTTTTGCCACAACCATCAGGCCGGTGGTATCCATATCGAGCCGGTGAACGATACCTGCCCGCGGAACCTGAGCGATCTCAGGACAGTGGTGCAGCAGGGCATTGAGCAAAGTACCACTGCGATGACCTACCGCCGGATGCACTACCAGCCCGGCCGGTTTGTTAATAACCAGGATATGTTCATCTTCGTAGACAATATCCAGCGGTATGGCTTCTGGCTGATGATCTTCGATCATCTCCAGCTCAGCATCGATAACGACGTTTTCTCCGCCCATCAGTTTATCGCGCGGCCGTTTAACCTCGCCATTCACGGTAAGGGAGCCATCTTTAATCCAGCCCTGCAGCCGGGAACGGGAATAATCAGGGAATAACTGCGCGACAGCCTGATCCAGTCGTTTCCCGACCAGCTCATCTCCTACCCGCGCTTCCAGTTGTATTTGGTCAGACATTGAAACCTGTCAGAACTTCTAAATTGATAGGTCCGGGTCTGTTAACAGGCCCTATCAGTTGTGTTTAAATAGGCCGTTGAATTGCATTTGGCCTCGCTCCGCCCAGTATAACTGTTCGCGGAAGAGACTACACCGGGATTAATATAAAGATGCGTATAACCAAACCCCTTATCATCGCTCTGTTCTGCCTTATGACCACGGCTTGTTCCTGGTTCGAGGACATCCAGGAATATCCGGATGTGCCTGAACAGCAGCTCTATCAGGAAGCGATGACTGCCATGGAAGAAGGCGCCCTAGAGGTTGCGATCGAAAAACTGCAATTACTGGAAGCACGATATCCGTTTGGCCGCTATTCCGAACAGGCCCAGCTGGAGCTGATATACGCCTACTTTAAAAACTATGAGCCTGAAGCGGCCCGTGCCGCTGCTGACCGGTTTATCCGCCTGCACCCAAATCACGAGAATATCGACTACGCCTACTACCTGAAAGGCCTGACTGCGTTCGAACAGGATATCTCCTGGATCACCCAGTACCTGCCGGTAGATGAAACCCAACGCGACCCGGGTGCAGCCCTCGACTCATTCGACAGCTTTGCCACTCTGGTTGAGCGCTACCCGGAAAGCCAGTATGCGCCGGACTCTCAGCAGCGTATGGTTTACCTGAAAAACCGCCTCGCTGCTTACGAAGTCCATGTAGCACGTTACTACATCAAACGTGAGGCCTTCGTCGCGGCTGCTAACCGTGGCCGCTACGTTATAGAAAACATGCAGGAAACACCGGCCGTACCGGATGCGCTGGCAGTGATGATCGAAGCCTATACCCTGCTGGGAATGCAGGATCTGGCAGCCGATACCCGTTCAGTACTGCAGCAGAACTACCCGGACTATGTCTACACCCCGGTTTATCGCGGCGAGAAAACCCTGTTTGATGCAGCGACCTTTGACATGTTCAGCGACAATAAAGAGCCTCCCGTCCTGACACCGGTGCGCATGAGCCAGCATGAACCCGAGCCGGAACGCTCAGTGTTCAGCAAAGTCACCTTCGGCGTATTTGATGACGACGAAGACGCGGAAGCAACAACACAAGAATAAGATAAAGGCACCTGCGGGTGCCTTTTTCAATCGGCCATCATGGCCAGCGAACCAACGACAAACCGGAGCCATCCGGTAAAGCACTACAGAGAGAGAGATAATGCAGGCTGCAGCGATTATTAAAGAGATGCGAGTCCTCCCCGAAATCGAACCGGCAGAAGAGATCCGGCGCCGGGTTAGTTTTATCAAGCAGCAACTCAAAACCTCCGGACTGAAAACTCTGGTTCTGGGCATCAGCGGTGGCGTTGACTCTTCCACCTGCGGCCGTCTTGCACAACTGGCTGTTGACGAGCTGAACGCCGAAACCGCTGGCAATGACTACCGCTTTATCGCCATGCGCCTGCCTTTTGGTATACAGCAGGACGAAGAGGATGCGCAGACGGCTCTGGATTTTATCCGGCCAACGGAGCGCCTTACCGTTAATGTTAAACCCGGCGTCGACGGTATCCACTCTGAAGTTCTCAGCTCACTGCAACAGGCCGGTATCAGTTCAGCAAACGAAGCTGCTGTAGACTTTGCCAAAGGTAATGTAAAAGCCCGGGCACGCATGGTTGCACAGTATGAAGTGGCCGGTATTTTAGGTGCATTAGTACTGGGCACCGACCACTCCGCGGAAAACATCACCGGCTTCTACACGAAATGGGGAGACGGCGCCTGTGACCTTGCGCCACTGTTTGGCCTGAGCAAACGCCAGGTGAGACTGCTGGCGAAAACGCTGGGCGCTCCGGAACTGCTGGTTGGCAAAACCCCGACCGCTGACCTTGAATGCCTGACACCCCAGAAAGCAGACGAACACGCACTGGGGCTGACCTACGATCAGATAGACGATTTTCTGGAAGGGAAGCCGGTCAGCGATGAGGTGCGGGAACGTATCATCGCCATCTATCGGGGAACCGTTCACAAACGTGCTCCGATTCCCACCATATACGACTGAAGCTACCTGAGACGCCGGTAATGACCGCTAGCGATCCATTCGATAGGGGTCAGCCGGAATAATCGGCTCACGTTGCATGAGTATATCTGCCAGCAACCGGGTTGAGGCCGGCGCCAGTACAAGGCCATTGCGGAACTGACCGGCATTGATATACAGGTTTTCAAATCCGCTGACCTGACCGATATAAGGAATACCCTGCGGTGACCCCGGGCGTAAACCGGACCAGTGGTGCTCAACCGGATAATCGGCCAGCGCAGGGGCTATATCCAGCGCTGTCTCGTACAGGGATTTTGCCGCCTCTTCTGTGGTACGCTTTTTAAAGCCGATGCGCTCCAGTGTACTGCCCACCAGAATACGGCCATCGTTCCGGGGGATCAGGTAGCGCCCACCTTTAAGGACAACCCGGTTCACTAATCCCGGCTCCGCCTTAAACAACATCATCTGCCCATGTACCGGCTCGACCGGCAACGCTCTGCCCAGCAAACTCAGTAATTCAGCACTCCAGGCTCCGGCAGCGATTATGACCTGCTCACCCCTGACCAGACCTGATGCGGTTTTTACGGCACTTATCCTGCCATTCTGCTGTTCAAAACCCTGCACCTCCTGATGCTCGAGTAGCGACACGTTCTCCAGCCGCAACAGACTTTCTCGTAATGCCCGGCCAAGGCGAGGGTTACGGATGCTGCAGACCTCGGGCATCCACAGACCTTCTTCAAGACCCGGGGTGAGAGCAGGCTCTTTCTGATAGATAAAATCGGCACTGACCCGACGCAGCGGGCGATGGTAACGCTGTGCCCAGTCAAGGGCATCCGTCTGGTCTTCAACCGCGACCATCAGCATTCCCTTTTGCCGGAGTTCAGGGTCACAGCCCGTCTCTTCCAGCAGATCCTGCGCCAGATGCACGTAGCTGCTCTGCGACCAGGTAGCCAGTTGAGTCACAGCCTCCGGGTAGCGCCATGGGTAGAGGGGGGATACGATACCACCGCCCGCCCAGGAAGATTCCTGCGCACAGGCTTTGCGGTCGATCAGGGTAATGCTTGCCCCCTCCTGAGCCAGCTCCCGCGCCAGCATCATGCCAATTACACCACCACCCACAATCAGAAAATCAGACATCTCACACCCAGTCATCGCTAAAACCAGCAGCTATTGTGCAGGGAGACCGGGCATCTTTCCATTGATATCGATTAGGGCTGATGCGATTCAACGCACCCGGCCGGTCAGAGAGATAACCAATGTCCGAACATCCTCCCCCCGACTCAGTGCAAAGGTTCCGTTAGAACCACCTGAGAGTGAGCCATCGGGCTGATAGACCAATACCTCCCCGCGGTTCCAGCTCACCCGGTTCTCCGCCTCAAATGCCTGAACACGGATCACTCTCTCTTCGGGAGAATTAAGCTGCTTGTCGCCGTTTTCATCGATGAATAACAACGCCCCCTGCCAGGTATACGACCCACTCTGAGCATACCCGCTACAGCCGCTGTTTCGATCCCAACGGCAGACCACCGCAGAAACACCACTGTGCACAGCACCTGAGCGCGCGAGTGAGAGCAAGCTGCGCAATTTTTGCTGGTCTGTTCCAAGCTGATAGTCTGTTATAAAACGGTTATAGGAGGGCACACCCACCAGCAAAAGGATAGCAGCAACGCTCAGGGTAACCAGCAGCTCAATCAACGTAAGCCCGTCACTTCCACGCGCCGAAAAGCCTGGATTGCCCATACTATTCATCCCAGCACCGGGAACCGATACCCGTTGCTGCCCGGCGTCCCAGATGATCATAGATCAGCGAGCCACAGGGATCATCCGCCTGCCCGCCGATTGGCTGTGCCCGTAAAGTAAAAGAGTCAGGCTGAAGGACTGTCAGATCTATAGCATAGAACTTCGGATTTCCCTCCTTAGGCGATTTATCGAAAGGCAAAGCCAGCAACGCGCCGCTGGCAACATACCGCCCCTGAAGGGTGTAACCTCGCTCCAGCCACTGAGCCAGCTCGAGGAGATCACCCTGCGCGGCAGTACGCCTTGCTTCCTGCACATAACGCAGATAAGAGGGGTAAGCAACGGCGCTGATGATCCCGAGCACAGCCACCACAATCATCAGTTCAATCAGAGAAAAGCCACAGAATTTACGCACAGGACTCACCGGATCTGCAGCCAGGACTGTCGGCCTAAGCGGACTCCACCAGCCACATCACGAAGCGGCACATTACCTTCTTCGTCACTGTTATAGCTTTTTCCTGAACCTTCCGTATCAAGGATAACTGGCGAATCCATTAATCCAGCCTGATTTTTGACTGCTGAAGAGGCCTGATCTTTAACTCCATCAGCATCTGTATCCAACCAGTCATTCTTGTCGATCCTGCCATCACCGTTGAGGTCAAAAACACCCCTCTCAATCACCTTTCCGGTCTGCGGCTCAAACGCAAAACTCCAGCTTTTGCCACCAAATTCACAGATGGAGGTATTCGGAACCAGTGTATTCAGGTGAACTACTTCGTCATACAACAGCGCATCGGCGACCACCCTCTCACCGGGGTAGTTCAGACTGTTAAAATCCAGATACCAACCCCGTTTACTGTTGTAATTAACCGGGTAATTACTCAAGGCCCGGGCATCATCCGTATAGCCGGTATCGGAGGCCAGCGCTTCGTAGGTAATTTCCTGATGCTGCAAGTCTGAGCGTTCAACCGGCGTCTTGCCCAGATCCTGAATGCCATAGTAGCTCTGCACCTGCGAGGTGTCGGTATTATCCCCCTCCGCAAAATATTGACCGGTACCAAAAAGCACCATTAAACCGCCGGATTTTGCCCGGATCACCAACGGCTTAGTGGTAATCGGTTGCGGCTTGAGACAAGGGCTCCCGGAACAGGCCTTAAACAGTGGCACAGCCTTGCCGGCCTGTTTAAAGGCCACATCCCACTGCCGGGGATCGTCCGATGAAACATCGAACTTCCACAGATTACCGTTGAGGTCACCCGCGTAGATGATGTCGGCGATACTGTCCCGGTTACTGTCTATGGCAACCGGGGTGGAGAGACCGTTACTGCCTGCGGCTCCAACCTCCTTCTGCCAGATAATTTCGCCGGTTTTCAAACCGATGATATACAGCACCGCTTTACCATGGGTACTGCTATAGCCATTACCGAGAATCACCCCCCAGTCATTGTTGCCGGTGCCACCATCCGATTTAAGCTTAACCACTGCGGGGCGGGCAAAGGTATACCCGAGGTCGGCAAAGCTTTTTCCATTGGGGTCTGTGTCAGCCGCCGTATAGTCCCAGAGAATATCCTCCTCTGCGAATGCTTCCGGGTTGGATACATCCAGCGCAAACACGCCTTTCCCGCCAGCCCCCAGCGTGCCGACCAGCGCGCTCCCCCAGCGGCCACCACTCTCATTGGCAGCGCCCTCAAACGGTATAAATGCATCTCCGATTACCGCGCTGTTATTGACATAAAATCGATGGTTGTAATCAGGATCCGGAAGCTGATGGAGCTGATCGTGCAGGGCACGCGGGATGTAAGAAAACAGCTCTTTCCCTTCGCAGGCCTGAGTATCAGGATTACAATCAGGCCCCATTTCCCCGTCTGCAAGAAAGCCATGCAGCATTCCATCATTCGCCCCAACATAGATCATCGCAGGACGTCCACCCTTCTCTCCTTTATCCGCATCCCCCCCGGCCAGATAGTCATCATAGGTGGACAAACCAGCCTCAGTTTCCAGAGCAAAATACCCTACACTCTCATCTGTGGTATAAACCGGTCTGGAATTAACAATATCGCCTAACCGGCTCCCACGACTGCGATACAAACTGCCTTCAAGGCTTGAATCCCCCCTCAGGTAGTGCACCGCAGCTTCATCCAACCCGGCCGCCGCCAGCGTTGCTGCAGCCTCTTCCCAACTGAATTCAACACCTCCTGCTCGTGGCTGATCCGATGTATAGATCTTTCGAAGGTGGGCAGCAGGTATCAGTTCCGCACTGTTCCACAGGAATCCATCGGGCGCACCCGTCTCGGGATTCAAACGGTAAGCTAACAGCTCACCACTCCAGTCGCTGGTATTAAAGCGGACCTGATATAACTTTGAATGGCTATTCAGCCGGGAAGAATTTGTCGCCACTGAAGCAGAAGAGGAGGTGCGCGCAATAATACTCTTGATCGCCCCGTTCAGAGCGGCCTCCAGCGCATCAGGCGAGCGAGCCGACAGGAATTCGCCCCGGCCATTCCAGGCGGCGTGCCGCATGTCATCGATGGTCGTATCCTGCAGCCTCACAGGGGTAGGCCATGGGAAGCTGTCTTCATCAGGCCCGGGGTTACGATCGAGGGTTCCATTAACCCCAAAGGCAACCGTGTAAGTCACCATATGCTGTTGCTTATTTGTATCTCGCGGCGATATATGGACTTTATCATCGAGACCGGGCATCAAATCCCGCTCATAGTAGTGCATCGCCACATCCGCCAGCGTACCCGATTGCCCCGGTTCTTTATCAGCATAACTGCCGCCATCATAGGCGCTGCTGTTATCACTGTCGGCATTCCCTATTGCAGGTGCCACTGTGCTGGTCCAGGCACCATCAGACATCAGGATCGCAAAATTTTTCTGGCACTCTCCTCCCTTCTCAGCAGGAAGAATCGGCGATACCTGTGGTGTTGAAAATAACCCGGCGGGCTGTTTATTTTCAAAATACTGACCAACCTGATCCAGTTTGTGACGGAGCGCAGTCCCACCGGAGTAATAGTTCTTTAGAATCCCTTCCTTAATTTGCTCCCGATTGCTTTGATCCCGCATATCTGCGACAGGATAGCCCTCAATCCCCCTGAGATTCAGGGTACTGAGCCCCATTCTGGCTCTGGAGTTATCCACAATAGGAAGCATCACTTTTTTAAGAATGTTTCCCCTTTTACGGTAATAGGTGTACCAGTTCGCAAAATTTGTTCGCTCCTCGGGTGTCATTTTATCTACCGTAATGAAATCCCGCTCATAGTCATAGCCGGGTAATGTCGGGTCAGGGCATTCTCCTTTGTCAAACACACCATCGCCATCCTTATCATCCCATTCACTGTAGCCACGCTTTAAATTTACGCTGGGAAGGGAGATACCATCATTGTAATAAGAGCCGATGTAAGCTTGCGTCAGGTCAGTGGTTTCTGTTGGATCATAAGGATTTTCCCGAGCAGCCGTAATCGACTGATCGTCAAAGGCAATCCCCTCTTTATCTTTTCCCAACCAAGGGGTGTAAATAACGTTGTTGTTGAAATACAGATGGTTATAACCAGCGCAGGTTTTCAGAATTGCTCCCTGATTATCAGGCAGGGGATATGGAAAAGCATGCAGCTCATTAGCCCACCACCTGTCCTTTTGACTCTTTGCCAGGGCCGGATATTCCGCTTCAGCCTCATTGGCATGAATCACGCTGTAGCTCATACTTCCGGAATCATCGAGCATAAAAAATATATTCGGCTGCACAGAGACATTCACCGAGAGCGGGTGATCAGCGATAGCCCCCTGGGTTTTATTCGGTATAAGCAGTACGAGTGGCAATACAACATGCGAGAGCCGGGTTATGCTGTCCTTATTCATAATCCCTACCTAGTATTTGAAAATGGTCTGCAGGATCACTTCTGTATTGCGATTCAAACCGGCGGAGCGTGATGTCACGCGGTAAAAGCGACGCGCTCGTTCAGGCTGATTCAGCTCAAGACTCCCTTCAGGAGCAGGACCATAGTCCTCGATGATATAAGCGGGGCTTTGTTCCAGCTCCTGAAACCCAACCCCGGTATAGGCCCTGACCTCGTTGCCGGCCCAATCAACCTCAAGCCAAACAGGCGCCCCTGTCCTGGCGGGCTGGAAAAACCCGTCACTGCCATCAAATGCGGGTAAATTGCCAGCTTTTATCAACGCTTCACCCTCCAGTAATGCGGCCTCTGCGGCCTGAAAGGCAATGTTACGACTGCGGGCATTACCGGCGATTTTTTCCTCCATGCTCACCACCTCCATACCGGCCAGACCTATGACGGTAAGTATCAACAGGAAGATCATACTGATAATCAGGGTCGCGCCATTTTGCGTGTCGGACGGATGCTTCATAGCAGCTTATTCCTCAAAGCAATGGTACTGCTGAACACCTTACGCAGACGGCCATCATCAAAGCGCTGTTGAACCCCGTTGAAGTGCAATATCTGAGGCGCTTTGGCAATATTATTCCGGGTAGTTTGCAGCAACAGGCTGACCCGTACACTGACAATCTCATCCCTGTCTGCGACCCGGTCGAAAGGGATATACCGGTTGGCAGTACCGTCTTTATCGGTGTCTTCACCATAGAGGATCTGCATATCCTCAACCCCTTCGACCAGCTCATTGGATCTGAGAACCGGAATTCCCGATACTCGCTGTATGCTCTGGCGATAGAGGGACGTCCCCTCTCTGTCGTTAGCTGCGATGAAATACCGGGCAAATTTCAGGCGCCGCACCGTCCCTAGATTGAAAGCATATTGCTCCCCCAGAGTTGAGCTGCAATCGACATCGGGCCCCAGCCCTTTAGAGCAATTCCCTATTGAACTCCCATTGCCTGAATTGTGGACAATCGTATTCCCGGGGTTATCCGGCCCGGACATCATAAAAATTGCCGAGTGACTGCAATCCGTTGCAACCAGAACCTCACCCGGGCTGAATGCATGGTTTTCTTCGCAGTGCATGACTGCTGAGGCGGGATTATGGGTGCGTATAACACAACTTTCGCTGCCTGCATAACGAACCTCCAGCAGATCGGAACCGGGAACTGTCGTTCTGCTACCGAAACGCACAGAGCCAAGGTCGTTCTGACCATTGATTCCTGGCTCCAGATCGAGGTAATCAACAGGCTGGGAACCATCTGTGCGTATGATATTTGTTTGGGAGGTATAGGCGCTGCAACCACTGTACCCCGTTAAGCGCAGATCACGGGTAAGTAGCGCCATTGCAATCCGGCCATTATCCTGCAAATTGGCCAGAGCCATATTAACGCTGTAGGTTACGGAGCTACTGCTGAAAATCTGCAGCACGCCCGCCATGAGTAACAGCCCCAGCAACAGAGCAATCATCAGCTCGACTAAACTGAACCCCGCCTGATGACTGATGCGGTATCCCTTCATAGCTGCGCACTCACAGCAAATTGAGTGATAGGTGAAGTGCGGTCGCCCCTGCCATCATGCCACCAGATATAAACAACGACCGGGTTAGCTGAATCATTCGCATCACAATCAGGCTGGCCCGGCTGATCGCCTGCCAGATTGCTGCGACATATTCTGCCTGCACCGTTTGCCAGTTCATCCCCGAGACGAGTCTGCCATTCTGCCAGATCATTTACAGCCATCTCCGCCGCGCTGCAACCACTCACCGGTCCGCTATAACTCATACAGTGGCTATGGGTTACCCCTTGTTCATTAAAATAGCTTCCCCGCGATACCGCTTCCCTGTTCGCCCGCATCCGGTCGATAATGTCATAAGCCAGCAACGTGGCCTGACTGCGCATATATGCGCTCTGGTTCAGCTTCAGCGAATTTAGCTGCATCGCCGCGAGCCCTAGCAAACCCACGCTCAATACCACCAGCGCAATCATGACCTCAAGCAGGTTAAAGCCGGACTGTTTAGTCATCGATACTCCCTATCCTATGAATACAGTTAACCTGAACAGGCTCAGCAAACGACAAACAGCCGGGTTTCTGAACACTGATAACGCCAATGCCGACAACCGGCCACAGATCCCATTCCCGCATTAAACTGACCAGGCCATACACGAATGTTCGCGCGGCAGGGAAACTACAATAAAGTATAGCCTTATGGCGCTCAAAATAAATAGATCACTACCAAAAAAGAAGACATCGTACTCTGATATCTACAGAGCATACGCACTAACGGGTGATAGAAATTCAGAAGCACCTGAAATTCTGGAAGAGCTCAATCGCTGAATATGAAGGAAAATAAATCGCAGAAACGAATCGGCCCCTGCTAAAGCAGAGGCCGATTTAGGTCTAAATAAGCCGATCCTGATCGATCGACTGATTATGGCGTGTCGGTCACTATAATATCGAAAGGAATATCCACATCGCCGGAGATTGGAGGGTATTCGCCTACACCGGCAGGGTCATCAAATACGATGGTATCTGGCGCAAAATCAAGCGATGAGGCAGCACCTGAGGCCATACTGATACTGATCGTACCGGTCCAGTTGTAATCAACGAAGCAGCGATACTGAATCGATTGAGTCGATTCTTCTTCAAGCACACACTCCTGAGCATTATCAGGCAGCGGAGTCAGACCCACTGAAATATCAGGCTTCAACGTGGTTGCATCGTCGCTGGCCCCTGAGACATCCAGGAAACCGTTAATCTCATAGGTCTTATTTACATATCCAAGAATAATCTCTTCATGGGGAATCTCTACCTCTTCACCACCCGAAGCAACATTCAGATATCCAAAGTTATCATTGCTTTGATCCGGGTAGCCTGACAAGTTGTGCAGAGCCGAGCTAAACAGCGGTTCATCGCCTTTACCACCTGTTGCCTGATCACAAACCGAGTACAAACTACCGGACCCTGTAGGCGTATCATCGGTAATAACAAAGTGCTGATTCTCCAGATTACCGGCCGTATTGGTTGGTCCGGGAACCTGAACCGTATTCTTATCGATCTCGCTATAGGTGTAGTAATAACCAAAGCCCGGATTGGCCGTCGAAGAAGCCAGATAAGGACCTGAACCTGCATCCGTAGTAAAACGGACCAGACCTGACTGACCGATAATAGCAGCAGCGTAATTAGTTCCGGCAACAGAGGCCGGATTTACCAGATAATATTTATACTCTCTGGGGGACAAGCATACAGAGTCAGCAGGCTTACCACTGTTTTCCAAGGCCAGAATCAGCGTAATGGTGCCGTACCAGCCTTTACCAAAGAGACAGGTATAGGCCGCCTGAGTACCAACTTGATAAACGGCACAGCCACCACCTTCAGAGGTCAGGACGTTGGGAGCGGCCGCTACATCATCAAAATCATTATCCGGCCCATCATGAAAGTAGATATTACCGGTGATTTTGAAGATGGGACTGGTTGTATCGACCAGTTCGATAACAGAAACCACTTGGTCACAAGTATTACCACCATCTGTACATTCAGCATCGGTGACCTTAATGCCATATTTGTCGTCACCAAGCGAGACCCAGTCACCCACCTCTTTACTGGCATCATGAGCCACATCGGTTGTAACTCGTGCAATTGCAATCGCAGCACCGCTTGGGCGCTCAATATCACCAATGTTAGCCCCGCCCCCGACACCGGCCTGATCATTGTTATCCAGAGACTCATCGGGATCGTTCCAAACAAAGCGGCTACTCAGGGAAACCGATGCTGCATTCCCTCTGGGGTCCTGCCAACTGATAATGGAAGAGAGTTCATAGTGATCTTCAAAGCTGGTAGCCGCCGCGCTGGCCGGGGTCAGGGTTGTAACGTCCAGATCCAATGTATAGGTGGTATTACCAACCGCCAAAGACGCCGGGTAATCCAGCAAAGCCTGAGCCGCCATACTGGCGTAGCCGTTTAACAGAACAATATTGCGCTGTTCTTCCAATTCATTTTCAGCAAGTTTCAGGGCTACAGCACGCGCTTTAGAATCGCCGGATTCTCTGACTAACTCGCTCTGAAACATCGCGGCCCCAAGCAAGCCCACTGCAATAATAACAAAGGCGATCAGTGCTTCAATAAGGGTAAAACCGCTTTGAGGTGCTCGTAAAACTTTCATAACTCAGTACTCTGAAATTAATCGGTGGCGTTGGCTACCAGTCCTTCCAACTACCCCGTATGACCTGCATCGTCTTCAGCTTTGAAGTATTTTCTATTGTCGACTCATCATAATAAACATTCGCGGTACCGGTACCCATATCCAGCTCATTTTCCGATACGATACCACCTACAACCGTCATTGTGCCGGCGACCTTGTCAACCCGACGCGCTACAACCACGCCATAAATGGTTGGACCACCGGTAATCTGAAGATCACCATCTGTGACAAGTACCACCGGATTCTCCCGGGTTCCGATGGTCCCGCCAGAAGGATCACCATTGAGTTTGGCATCGGTTAGATAGATCAGGTTGCCACTGATCTGGGCTGAGGTAGAGGCTTTTAACTCGTTACCGGTCATTTTCAGGGTGGCGGCTTCTGTCAGCTCATCCAGCGTTTTACCGAAAAAGTTTTGAATAAACTCCTCGGGAGTTGAACTGGATAGATTCGTATCCCCGTCAATCACATCCGGGCCTGTGGTGTTTTTGGTGGTACTTGAGATCGAATCGATATCATTCACTATGTCGAATGACAATCCATTGTCGTAGTAGGTTGTCTCGATATAGTCCCCAAGATTGCCAGAAGTCCACCCACCACTATCATTCCAGCTTGGATCCCGAATATAGGTATCAGCCGAGCCCCAGGAGCTGATTGAGTCCCCGGACCAGATATTCAAATTGGTAAACAGGTTGTATACATTGAGGTTACCGGTTGCATCAACATACCCACGGGCCACAATGGGCAGATCGGGCGGGTTCGGTAACAATGGCACTTCACCAATCAGAACCGAGATAGTGCGTGAAATATTACCATCATCACTTTCCCCGATAGACTCAACCTGAATCAGCGACATATCGGCAGCACTACTGATATCGCTCAAAGTGACCGAAAACTCTCCGACGCCAATAGATTCTGTGGCACCGGAAGCGCCGGACAGATCAAGAACACCATCATCATCCTGATCGAGACCAATACGAGCATAAGCGATGCCATAATCGACACCTGCCTGAGCAGCATGGAAGGCCTGCTTGGCACGGTACTCATTACCCACCACTTTTTTCTCCATAATCACCGTTTCAGAGGTGTAGAAGGAGATTCCCAATATCACAACCAGCAGTACCACAGCGGTCAAAAGGGTAGCAGCTCCGCGTTGATGAACAGGGCTACTGACGTGATCTGCTTTATTCGGCAAAAAAGTCATTTCGAATTCTCACTGATTCCTGCACGGTGGCCTGCCAGTCACTGTCATTATTAACCTGTGCAGAGATTTGGATATCAATCTCGCGGACCGATGCAACAGCGCCAGATGCAGCAGCCATTGAAGCCGGACAAGCGGCCGTAATCCCATCCTCTTTACACAAAGAACTATCGGCAAAAGATACGCCGGTTACGGTCATAAAGTTCAGATCCGTGACTGCTTCCCAGGTGCCTACATTACAGGCGGTCATATTACCGCCGGATGCTTTTAACCAGATGGCCCCCCCATCGAGTTTAACCCCTCTGAGTTCATCCGAACCAATCACGTTGGAACCATCTTCATTGGCGTCATAGCTGTATAACAAACATGTAGAACTGACACGGATAATATCTTCCCCTATCTCATCATAAGGGGTTGTATCACTGGCTCCCTGCCGCCAATGACCGGCTCTTCTGATATCACCTACGATAATCGACGTCACCGCCGCCAGCTCCTGGTTCAAACGTGCGCTGTATATTATGTCGCGACTACTTTTAAAGGTCACAATATAGGCATAGCCGATGCCTGAAAGCACAATCAACCCTACAACCAGGCCTATCATCAGCTCGATCAGGGTCACACCCGCCTGAGATTTAAATTTCTTTTGCTCTGTCATCATGGGCAATCCGCATAAACATTGAGCGTACCAGAACAAAGTCGCAACCGACCCAACGTATTTAACTGGACCTCTGCGCTACCGTAGCCGGGGAGACTGATGGTAATGTCGCCGCTCTCCATAGATATAGCCCGGGGGGCGCTAAAACCAGAGTCATCGGCGGCAAAATCTGTGGTCAGTACTGTCTGTGGGTAATCGTTACCCTGCAAGGATCTGGCCTGAACACCATTAATCGTGCAGGCAGCCAGAGAAGCAGCGCAATCACAGGCAGCCCCATCACTGATACCTACACACCAACCCGTTGCGCCGGTGCCTTTAAAGGCCACAAAGATATCTTCTCCGTTGGCAATAGATTCACTGCGGGCATACTGGATATGGCTGAATACCTCCTCTGCCGCGCCCGTAAGCTGAGTTTTCTGATTAAAATCACGGTAGCTGGGTACAGCAATAGCGGCAATCACGGCTATGAGCGCAACACTGATCATCAACTCGATCAGGGTGAAACCACCAGAACTACTACGACTCATATCTAACGCTCCCAGCAATCCGCATCCGCATTGCCACCGGAATAATCGGGACCATTTTCATCTATGCCAAAGGTGCCGCATGCATCGCCTACCTGAACACCCGCCGGGGCTGCAGTCGCCGTAAATCCATTGGCCGCCCCGACAGTCGCCAGTGTATAGAAGCCTTCACGGGAATTATTCGTAAATCCAAGGTCGGCCAACGTTGATGTGTAACTGGGATTATTCGCCCGCCACTTTTCCTGGGCTATACGCAGATCAGCCAGACTCGCCATCGCGTCAGCACGTCGGCTTTTCTGGACATAATCTACATAGGAGGGATAGGCAACAGCAGCAATGATGCCCACAACTGCTACCACAATCATCAGCTCAATCAGTGTGAAACCATGATGCCGCTTCTGAAAACTTACACTCGACGCCACGTACTACTCCTTGTCACTTTCATTGTTGGCCAAAGGGGGCTTTAACTGCTGCAAGGCTGTCTGTACTGAAAACGACTAAACCAGCCAATTATGCAATAAGAAGCCCTCAGCTATAGATTAGCTGGTCGGGAAAGCATACGCCATTACAATGAGGGGTCTGCATAAAGCATAGCCTAAATAATAAAAACCCGAATAGCATTATTCGGGTTTTTATCGACGAAAGGTCAGACTACTTTAAGAATTCTGACCTCAAAATCTAATTTTTTCCCCGCCAGCGGGTGGTTAAAGTCTACCGACACACGCTGATCATCAAACTCGGCAATCACGCCGGGCAGTTCGCCGTTGCCGGGGTCGGAGAAAGAGACCACCAGCCCCTGTTCCAGCTCAATCCCTTCAAACTGACTGCGCGGCAATGTCTGGATATTACTCGGATTAGCCATACCGAAACCATCTTCCGGGAGGATTTTCAGGGTCTGCTCCATCCCCTCTTCGAGGCCAAACAGTGCCTTTTCGAACCCTTCCAGCAGATTACCGTCACCCACAGTAAACGTGGCCGGTTCCGCATCGTAATTGGAATCGACTATCTGACCATCTTCCAGCTTAATGGCAAAATGCAGGGTGACCGTTTTACCCGGTCCGATCAGTTTACTCATGTCCGTGTCCTCAAAGATGTCGGCTTACGTTTGCCTTCCAGAAACAGCATATCCAGTACCAGCAGGATCGCCCCCAGCGTAATCGCACTGTCAGCCAGATTGAAAGCCGGGAAGTAGTAGCCGTTGTAGTGCAGTGAGATAAAGTCGATCACATACCCCTGCACGACCCGGTCATACAGATTTCCTAGCGCTCCGCCCAGAATCAGTGAGAGTGACAAACCAACCCACCACAGGGTCCGCGGCGTACGTTTCAACCAGGCGATCAGCACCAGACTGACAATCACTGCGACGGCCACGAAGAACCAGCGCTGCCAGCCCCCCGCGTCCGACAGGAAGCTGAAGGCGGCACCCCGGTTAAACAGCAGTGTCAGATCAAAGACCGGCAACACCGGATTCGGCTCTGCATACTTGAGCAGCGAAATCGCCAGCTGCTTGCTGCCCAGATCGAGGATGATCACCAGCAGTGTGAGCCACCCCCAGATCAAACAGCTTTTGGGAACCTCCTGTTCCCCTGTCTTCGTCTCAGTCATCAGGCAAACTGTCGGCTTTCGCCTGCACCGTTAACGTTCTCGACACAACGACCACACAGCTCAGGTTCTTCCTGACTCTGGCCAATATCTTCGCGGAAATGCCAGCAACGCGGGCATTTTTCAGCAGCGCTCTTCAGCACTTTAACCTGCAGACCTTCCAGCTCCGTCGTCTGAGCAGCTTCGGCATCTGCCAGTGCAGCCACATCCGCTTTGGAGGTGATCAACACAAAACGCAGCTCATCGCCCAACTGAGACAGGGTTTTCAGCAGGTCATCCGCGCAGTACAGAGTCACTTCTGCTTCCAGACTGCCGCCAATAGCGCCGGCGTTACGCTGCTCTTCCAGCTGCTTGTTAACAGCATTCTTAACCGCCATTACCTGCTCCCAGTAAGCAGCATCCAGCGCACTGCCTTCAGGCAGCTTGTTCAGCCCTTCATACCAGGTATCCAGATGTACGGATGCAGAACGCTCACCCGCCAGCGTTTTCCAGATCTCATCGGCAGTAAAGCTGCAGATCGGCGCAATCCAGCGGACCAGCGCTTCGACGATATGGTAAAGCGCAGTCTGCGCAGAACGACGCGCATGAGAGTCGGTCGCGGCGGTGTACTGACGATCCTTGATGATATCCAGATAGAAACCACCCATATCCTGTGAGCAGAAGTGAGATACCTTCTGGAATACCTGGAGGAACTCGTAACGGTTGTAGTGAGCAACCAGCTCATCCTGCAGACGTGCCGCACGATCCACCGCCCAGGCATCCAGTGCAACCATATCGCTGGCAGCCACCAGATGCTGCGCCGGATCAAAACCACTCAGGTTGGCCAGCAGGAAGCGGGCTGTATTACGGATACGGCGATAGGCGTCTGCCGCCCGTTTGAGGATATCGTCGGAGCAGGTCATCTCACCGCTGTAGTCGGTAGAAGCCACCCACAGACGCAGAATATCCGCCCCGTATTTGTTCATCACTTCCTGTGGTGCGACCACGTTACCCACAGATTTGGACATCTTGCGGCCCTGACCATCCACGGTAAAACCGTGTGTCAGCACCTGCTTGTAAGGGGCACAGCCTTTAATCGCGATACCGGTTTTCAGGGAGGACTGGAACCAGCCACGGTGCTGATCCGAACCTTCCAGATACATATCTGCCGGAAATTCCAGATTATCCCGCTGATCAACCACAGAGTAGTGTGTCACGCCGGAGTCAAACCACACATCCAGCGTATCGGTTACTTTCTCGTACTGATCTGCATCGCCTCCCAGCAGCTCAGCCGAATCCAGATCAAACCAGGCATCCATACCTTCAGCTTCAACACGCTCAGCCACCTGTTCAATCAGGGCAGCCGTTTGTGGGTGAAGCTGCTGTGTCTCTTTGTGGATAAACAGGGCAATCGGCACACCCCAGGTACGCTGACGGGAGATACACCAGTCCGGGCTCTGCTCAACCATCGCCTCGATGCGGTTCTGCCCCCAGCCCGGGAACCACTCCACACCTTTAATCGCTTCCAGCGCGTCTGTTTTCAGCCCTTTAGCATCCATACTGATAAACCACTGCGGCGTCGCGCGGTAGATCAACGGCGTTTTGGTACGCCAGCAATGTGGATAGCTGTGCTGGAATTTATGTTCCAGAACCAGCGCTTTGTTTTCTTCCAGCAGCGCCACGACTTTGGCATCCACTTTATAAACATGCTCACCGGCAAAGACGCCTGCGCCTTCACCCAGAACACCAGACGCATCGACCAGATTCAAGGTGCCAATGCCGTATTTACGGCCGACTTCAAAGTCTTCCACGCCGTGATCAGGTGCCGTGTGTACCGCACCGGTACCGGCATCCAGCGTAACGTGATCACCCAGAATGACAGGAACCTGACGCTCATAAAACGGGTGCTGCAGGGCAACCTGCTCCAGTGCCTGCCCCTGACAACGGCCAACAACACTGTAGTCTTCAATGCCATAACGCTTCATCGCATCTTCAACCAGCCCTTCAGCCAGCAGAATACGCTCAGGGCCCTGCCCCAGATCCAACTGAACCAGTACGTAATCCAGTTCCGCATTCAGCGAAACCGCCTGGTTAGAAGGCAGAGTCCATGGCGTCGTCGTCCAGATAACAACCGCAGCCTGACCTTCGCCGCTGACATCGTCAAAACGCGACAGGAAGTCAGCCTGATCAACCGGCACAAAACGCACATCGATCGCGGTGGAGGTTTTGTCCTGATACTCAACCTCAGCCTCCGCCAGTGCAGAACCACCGACCACACTCCAGTAAACCGGCTTGAAGCCTTTTACCAGATGGCCGTTCTCGGCGATTTTGCCCAGTGCACGGATGATGTTGGCTTCGGTATCGAAGTTCATGGTCAGGTAAGGATTATCCCAGTCACCAAAAACGCCCAAACGGATAAAGTCTTTCTTCTGACCTTCTACCTGCCGGGTCGCATACTCACGACATTTTTTGCGGAAATCCTTATGCGAGACCTTCACACCGGCTTTACCGATCTTGGTTTCAACCTTATGTTCAATCGGCAGGCCATGGCAGTCCCAACCCGGTACATAAGGGGCGTCAAAACCGCTCATGGTTTTAGACTTGATAATGATATCTTTCAGAATCTTGTTAACAGCATGACCAATGTGAATATCGCCGTTCGCGTAAGGGGGGCCGTCATGCAAGGTAAACTTGTCACGACCCGCACTCACCTCGCGAATTTTCTGATACAGATCCATCTTCTGCCAATCCTTCAGCATCTGCGGCTCACGCTGCGCCAGATTGCCTCGCATTGGGAAAGCGGTTTCCGGAAGGTTCAGTGTTGCTTTGTAATCGGTCATGGTTTTCGGTTCCGAATTAACTACGGGTACGGGCGAAGTAAGCCCGCACATCATCAATATCTGTAAAAATCTGTTGTTTCAGTTGTTCCAGCCCATCGAACTTACGTTCGGCGCGGATAAACTGCTTAAACTCCACGGTCATCAACTGACCGTAAATATCCTGATCAAACTCAAACAGGTGCACTTCAAGCACCGGCTGCTGACCACCCACTGTAGGCCGCAAGCCTACATTGCAGACTCCCTGAATGATCTGTCCGCCCAGACGCGCCTCTACGGCATAAACGCCGCGCAACGGGCAGGGGAAACGGTGCATCCGTACATTCGCCGTAGGCACACCTAACTGCCGGCCCAGCTTCTGGCCATGCATCACCCGGCCACTGACGGTATATGGACGGCCGAGTAACTGTTCAGCGGTATCCAGATGGTTCGCCATCAGCTCATTGCGGACCCGGGTACTACTCACCCGCTCCCCTTCACTGAAGAAAGTCGCGGTATTCACCACGGTGAAACCATGTTTTTCGCCGGTCTCTCTGAGCATAGAGTAATCACCACTGCGATCACAGCCGAAACGAAAGTCATCTCCCACAACAAAATGCTGTACCGCAAGGCCGCGCAACAACAGTTCATCCACAAACTGCTCAGCGGACATGGCCCGCAGGCGATCATTAAAAGTCAGACAGAGGTGACGATCGATTCCTTCAGCCTGCAGCAAACGATACTTTTCGCTGAAACGGGTCAGTCGTGGCGGCGCTTTATCGCCGGCAAAAAACTCCTGCGGCTGCGGTTCAAAACTGATCACCACCGACGGCAGACCTAACTCCCGCGCCTTAGCTTTGACCTGCTCAAGAACCTGACGGTGCCCAAGATGGACGCCATCAAAATTACCGATCGTTGCCACGCAACCCCGGTGTTTCTCACGCAGGTTATGTAATCCGCGAATCAGCTCCATCAGTTACTCTTACCAGCCCTGAAAAAATAAACGCGGCATTATAGCTCAGATAGTGTCCAACCTGTAGTTCTGACAGGGACTGAAAGGCCGCAGCAATTGAAAATTCAGCTATGTCGCAGGTGCCCGGGCCTTAATCCGGCCGCAATTATCACCAGCAGATAGGTCACGGCACCGGCCACCACCAGAATCGCCATCTGTAATACCCGCTGCCACAGACTCATCTCCAGCCACAAAGTGGTCTCTTCAGCCAGCAACAGCAGCACTGCCAGCATCGCCAGATTAGCCAGTAACATCCGCAACAGGTGAGCGCCCCAGCCCGGACTCCAGTTCAACACCCCGGCCCTGCGCAGTCCGTAAAGCAACAATCCGGCATTAAGGAACGCCGACATCGCGGTCGCGGCCGCCAGCCCCACATGTGCCAGAGGGCCGATCAGAATCAGGTTAAACACCATATTAGCAATAGCAGCCTGTATGCCGATTTTCACCGGGGTTTTAGTATCCTGACGGGAGAAATACCCGGTCGCCAGCACTTTAATCAGCATAAACGCCAGCAAACCACAGGCATAGGCACGCAGGCTCATCGCCGCCATCATCACATCCCTGTCGGTCAGAGCGCCGTAATGAAACAGCGTAATCAGCATCGGCTCCGCCAGAACAAACAGAGCAACCGCCGCCGGCAGACCGATCAGCAAGACCATCTGCATACCCCAGTTCAGTGTCGAGGAGAAATGTTCTGCCGAGCGGGACGCATGTTTACGCGACAGACTGGGCAGTACCACAGTCGCAATAGCGATACCGAACACGCCCAGCGGCAATTCAACCAGACGATCCGAGTAGTACAACCAGGAGACACTCCCGGTCTGCAGGAACGACGCCAGCACGGTGTCCAGCAACAGATTAATCTGTGCCACTGAGACACCAAACAGCGCAGGCAGCATCAATTTCAGGATCCGCCGCACGCCCTCATCCTGCCAGCCCCAACGTGGCTTGGGCAACAGTTTCAGACGAGCCATAAACGGCAACTGAAACACCAGTTGCAGGACACCGGCAATCATCACCCCCCAGGCCAGTGCGAGCACCGGCGGGTCAAACAGCGGACTGAGAAATACCGCCGATCCGATCAGAGAGATATTAAGCAAGACCGGCGTAAAAGCGGGCACCGCAAAACGTTCGTAGCTATTCAGCACGGCACCGGCAAACGCGGTTAACGAGATCAACAACAGATAGGGGAAGGTGATCTGCAGCATCTGCGCAGCCAGATCGAACTTCGCCTGATCCTGCAGATAAAAACCGGGCGCAAACAGGGCGGTCAGCATCGGCGCCCCGATCACCGCCAGCACCGTCAGTGCAATCAACACACTACCCAGTGTGCCGGCCACATAATTCACCAACTGCTGAACGGCAGCCAGATCACGCTGGGTACGATACTCGGACAACACCGGCACAAACGCCTGGGCGAAAGCCCCCTCTGCAAACAGACGGCGCAGAAAGTTAGGAATTTTAAACGCGACAAAAAAGGCGTCGGCACTGCCACTGGCCCCGAAGTAACCGGCAACAATCACATCCCGGGCGAGCCCCAGCACCCGAGACAGCATCGTCATCAGACCAACCACGACACTGGAACGAAGCAATCCGGCTGATTTTTTTACATTAGAAGGTTCTGCTGCCACAGGCCTGATCCGAAGTTAAATGAACGGGACTCATATAAAGGCGCATATTACTCGCTGAACGAGAAAATTTCTTCAGTTTTATTGACAGCGAAGGCACAAATATGAATAATCTCGCCTCTGATTTTTCGGCGCAAAGGCCGAATTTTATTCTTAACTTATTTAAAGGAGCCGGACTGTGGCAAATTCCGCAGGATCTCGTAAACGTGCTCGCCAGGCAGAGAAGCGTCGCCAGCATAACGCTAGCCTGCGTTCCATGGTACGCACTTACATCAAAAAAATCGTTTCCGCTGTAGAAGCTGGTGATCAGACTGCTGCACAGGAAGCTTTCAAAACTGCACAGCCAATTCTGGACAGCTCTGTTACTAAAGGCATCTTCCACAAGAACAAGATCGCCCGTACTAAGAGCCGCCTGAGCAAGCGCATCGCTGGTCTGGCTGCTTAATCGCATCCAACCAGACATAAAAAAACCGGCGGCTGCCGGTTTTTTTATGTCTCCAATTTGCCCCGGGCCAGATCAGGCAAGCACCAGATTATCCCTGTGCACCAGCTCTTCCTCTCCCATAAAGCCCAGAGTCGACTCGATCTCCCGACTGGCCTTACCGATAATCTTCTGAGCATCTTCACAGCCGTAGTTAACCAGTCCGCGCGCTACAATCCGGGAAGACTCATCCGTCAGAATCACCATCTCACCACGGGAAAAATCACCACTGACCGCTTTAACCCCCGCCGGCAACAAGCTCTTACCCCGCTCTTTCAGGGCACGTACCGCACCCTCATCCAGAACCAGCGTACCTCGCGCCTGCAGATGCCCGGCAATCCACTGTTTTCGCGCCACCATCGGCTCAGCCTCAGGCACCAGCAATGTCCCCAACTGCTCAGCCTGACGCAGCCTCAGCAGCACATCCTCCTCACGCCCACTGGCAATCACAGTGACCGCACCGGAACGCGCCGCCAGTTTAGCCGCACGCACCTTGGTCGCCATGCCACCACGACCCAGCTTGCCGCCATCACCCGCCACCGCTTCCAGCTCAGGATCACCGGCGCGCGCCTCAGAGATCAGGGTCGCATCAGGGTTATGCCGCGGATCTGCCGTAAACAAACCTTTCTGGTCTGTCAGCAGTATCAACGCATCCGCCTGAACCAGGTTCGCTACCAGCGCACCCAGCGTATCGTTGTCACCAAAGCGAATCTCCTTGGTCACCACGGTATCATTCTCATTAACCACCGGTACAACACCAAAATCCAGCAGTGTTCGCAGAGTCGCCTGAGCATTCAGATAACGCTTGCGATTGGAATGATCCTCATGGGTCAGCAGTATCTGCGCCGTATGTGTTTCATGGCGCTTGAAATTAGCCTCATAGGCCTGAACCAGCCCCATCTGGCCGACCGCAGCCGCCGCCTGCAGCTTATAAATCTCATGCGGACGATCAGACCAGCCGAGACGATTCATCCCTTCTGCCACCGAACCCGAAGAGACCAGTACCACCTCAAGCCCCGACGCCTTTAACGCTGCAATCTGGTCAACCCAGCGACTGATCGCCTGCAGGTCCAGCCCCTGTCCATCATTGGTCAGCAAGGCACTGCCAATTTTCACCACCCAACGGCGACTTGCCTTGAGCTTATTCCTACCTAAGGTCACTTAACACCTCTAACCCATGGCTATTGAGCCAGCAATCTACTCACGCACCCACTCAACTTCGACATCATAATCATCGTCATCGAAGTCGTCATCATCCAGATCATCCTGTTCACGACGCGCACGCATCTCAGCACGCATCTGCTCAATCCGCTCACGCGCCTCAGCATCCACCTGCTCACGAATCGCCTGCTCCTGATCAAGAATAGAAGGATCTTCCTCAATCGCTTCAAGACGCTGATCCAGAAACGCCTGAATATCCCGCATCATCTCAGCGGTACCCTGCTGACTCAGCGCAGACACACGGTAAACCGGCCCTTCCCATTCAAGCGCATCAATCACTGCCTGACAGCGCGCTTCGCGCTCCTCCTCAGGCACCATATCCAGCTTATTCAGAACCAGCCAGCGCGGTTGCTCTGCCAGAGTCGGACTGAATTTTTCCAGCTCACCCACCGCTACCTGCGCAGCCTCTTCCGGGGTCACTTCATCCCAGGGCGCCATATCCACCAGATGCAGCAGAATACGGTTACGCGCCAGATGCTTAAGGAAGCGAATACCCAGACCCGCGCCCTCTGCCGCACCTTCAATGATGCCGGGAATATCTGCAATCACAAAGCTGCGATGCTTCTCGATACGCACCACACCCAGATTCGGAACCAGCGTGGTAAACGGGTAGTTAGCCACCTTCGGCTTAGCCGCAGATACCGCACGAATCAGCGTTGATTTACCCGCATTCGGCAATCCCAGCAGACCCACATCCGCCAGCACTTTCAGCTCCAGCTTCAGGTTACGGGTTTCACCTATAGAACCTTTAGTTGTCTGGCGCGGCGCACGGTTCACACTACTCTTAAAACGAGTATTACCCAGACCATGGAAACCACCCTGAGCAATCTTTTCGATCTGCCCGATTTCGGTCAGATCCGCCAGAATTTCGTCCGTATCGGTATCCACCACTGTGGTACCCACAGGGACACGCAGAATCAGATCTTCACCTTTTGCACCCGTGCAGTTACGCCCCATGCCGGATTGACCGTTCTGCGCTTTATAATGACGGGTAAAGCGGTAATCAATCAGCGTATTCAGGTTTTCGTCCGCCTGAAAAAACACCGAACCACCATCACCGCCATCACCACCATCCGGGCCGCCTTTGGGGATATATTTCTCACGCCGGAAGCTCATGCAACCATTGCCACCCTTACCTGCTTCAACCGTGATGACTGCCTCATCGACAAATTTCATCTTATCTCCCCAAAAGTTCGTACCAGGAAATCTACCGATAAGCCCTGCACAGACCAAGACCCACGAGTAGATTCCCGCAATATCATAAACAAAAAAGCTCCGCCGTGGCGGAGCTTTTTAAAGGTTAAAAACCGTCAATTACGCAGATACAACAGAGATGTATTTACGCTTCTGTGGGCCTTTAACTTCAAATTTAACTACGCCGTCTGCTTTCGCAAACAGAGTGTGGTCTTTACCGCAACCAACGTTCTCACCAGCGTGGAACTTAGTTCCGCGCTGACGCATCAGGATGTTGCCAGCAACAACTGCCTGACCGCCGAAACGCTTGACACCTAGTCGTTTCGACTCGGAATCGCGACCGTTTTTAGTAGAACCACCAGCCTTCTTATGAGCCATCTATCTAACTCCCAACCAGGTTAATATTAGGCAGAAATGCCAGTAATTTTTACTTCAGTGAACCACTGACGGTGGCCCTGACGCTTCATGTGATGCTTACGACGCTTGAACTTGATGATCTCAACTTTCTTAGCGCGGCCGTGCTGAACAACTTCAGCAGTTACCTTAGCACCATCAACAACCGGCGCACCGATTTTGATGTCATCGCCATTGCCTACCAGCAGAACACGGTCAAACTCAACGTTTGCACCAGCTTCAGCCTGCAGTTTTTCCAGTTTCAGGGTTTCACCTTCCTGGACGCGGTACTGTTTACCACCGCTTACGATTACTGCGTACATGTTTTTCTCCGTAATTTGCCCACCCAGCTACTAAAAAAGGTACCTACTTCTAATGGCTTCACCATATGGTAGGGAGCGGATATTGGATGGGTCAGGGCGCGCGATTATATAGTAAACAGCCGATCTCTACAACATTTACCCCGCTTTAAATGCTCACTTCCTGTTCATTTCTTGACAGCTCGGAAGCCGCCCCCTAGCATGCGCGCTTATAGTTTTTTATTCGCCTGAGCAGTCGTTATATTATGCAACCACACCAACTCAACCCAGTGATTGAGCCACAGTTTGAAGCCGTAAACGATTACATCATCAACCACCTCGGCTCTAACGTCCCGCTGGTCGAAAAAATCGGTCACTATATAGTTGAGAGTGGCGGCAAGCGTCTGCGCCCGCTACTGGTGCTACTGGCCGCCAATGCAGCAGGCTATCAGGGCCAGCAACATGTTCCTCTGGCAGCGATCATCGAGTTTATCCACACCGCTACCCTGCTGCATGACGACGTGGTGGATAACTCAGAGCTACGCCGGGGCAAAGACACTGCCAACGCCAAATGGGGTAATGCACCCAGCGTATTGGTTGGCGACTTCCTCTACTCCCGCGCATTCCAGATCATGGTTGAGATCGGCTCCATGAAGATCATGCAGGTGATCTCTAACGCCACCAACGTGATCGCCGAAGGCGAAGTCCTGCAACTGCTGAACACGAAAAACCCGGACACCACCGAAGAAGCCTATATGCAGGTCATTCTTGGCAAGACCGCAATGCTGTTCGAAGCAGCCACTCAGGCGGGCGCCATTCTGGCTGATGCAGATGAGCCGGCTGAAGAGGCACTGCGCCTCTACGGGTTACACCTGGGCACTGCCTTCCAGCTGATTGACGACGTGATGGACTACCTCTCCAGCGCTGAAGAGATGGGTAAAAATGTCGGCGATGATCTGGCCGAAGGTAAAGCGACACTGCCACTGATCCACGCCATGCGTGAAGGCAACGAAGAGCAGCGCCAACTGATCCGACAGGCGATCCGTAAAGGTGGACTGGATGACCTGAACCCGATCATGGAGATCGTTCAGCAGACCGGCGCCATTGAGTACACTCAGGAAAAAGCCCGTCAGGAAGCGGACAAAGCTGTCGCCGCTCTGAACGTACTGCCTGAGAGTTCCTTTAAGGCAACGCTGGTGCAACTGGCTGATATCGCGGTTAAGCGAAATCACTAAAACATGGGCGACACGCCCTTTTTTCAAGCCAGATAACCGAGAAAATAGCGTTTGTTCTGAGCAATTAGTCAAAAATGGACAACTTTTTGCCGAATAAACATGACTCAGATCGTGCCTACGACCCCTCATGTCTGTATAATTGCGCGATATTTTGACTTATAAAAACCGGATATACAGAAGCTAATGACAAGACCTTCCTCTTTTAATCGCGATGAACTGCTCTCCTGCGGTCACGGCGAAATGTTTGGACCGGGCAATGCGCGTCTGCCGATCGGTAACATGCTAATGATGGACCGCATCCTGAAAATCACTGAAGACGGTGGTGAATTTGGCAAAGGCGAAATTGTAGCCGAGCTGGATATCAACCCTGATCTCTGGTTCTTCGGCTGCCACTTTGAGGAAGATCCGGTTATGCCTGGTTGTCTGGGCCTTGATGCTATGTGGCAACTGGTTGGCTTCTACCTGGGCTGGAAAGGCAACCCGGGCCGCGGCCGCGCACTGGGCTCCGGCGAAGTAAAATTCTTCGGTCAGGTACTGCCTACCGCCAAGAAAGTGACTTACCACATCCAGTTGAAGCGCGTTATCGAGCGCAAACTGGTTATGGGTATCGCCGATGGCAGCATGTCTGTCGATGGTCGTGAAATCTACACCGCAAAAGACCTGCGTGTAGGACTGTTCACCTCAACGGACAGTTTCTAAACCCGAACAAATATAAGTTCTGTAAACTAAGGCTCTGATTTCAGGGCCTTTCGTATATATGCCGTAGAGTTTTTTCACGATTCAGGTGGCAAAACGCCCCTGATTCACGGAAAATAGGCAGCCTAATTATAGAAAAGAGAGAGAAGCACATGCGTCGCGTTGTTGTTACTGGTATGGGAATTGTTTCTTGTCTGGGTACAGATAAAGAAGCTGTTCTGGAATCACTGCAGCAGGGTCGTTCTGGCATCAAATTCCAGGAAGACTACAAAGAGCGCGGTTTCCGTAGCCAGGTAGCCGGCAGCATCGATATCGATTTCTCTGAGAAGATCGATCGCAAACTGTTACGCTTTATGGGTGATGCTGCGGCATACACCTACATTGCTATGCAGGAAGCTATCGCAGACTCCGGCCTCAGCGATGACCAGGTTTCTAACGAACGCACCGGTCTGATCGTAGGTTCCGGTGGTGCGTCTGCAGACAACATTGTTGAAACCGCTGATATCACTCGTGAGAAGGGCGTTAAGCGTGTAGGTCCATACCGCGTAACCCGCACCATGGGCTCAACCGTTTCTGCTTGTCTGGCTACGCCGTTCAAGATCAAAGGGGTTAACTACTCCATTACTTCCGCCTGTGCGACCAGCGCACACTGCATCGGTAACGCGGCAGAACAGATCCAGCTCGGCAAACAGGACATCGTCTTTGCCGGCGGTGGTGAAGAACTGCACTGGGTTCAGACAGCGATGTTTGATGCCATGGGCGCACTGTCCAGCAAATACAACGAAACCCCGGAAAAAGCTTCCCGTGCCTACGATGCAAACCGCGATGGTTTCGTCATCTCCGGCGGCGCAGGCATTCTGGTGATTGAAGAGCTGGAACACGCTAAAGCACGTGGCGCTAAAATCTACGCAGAGCTGGTTGGCTACGGTGCAACCTCTGACGGTTACGATATGGTGGCACCTTCCGGTGAAGGCGCTGCACGCTGCATGAAACAGGCGATGGCAACCGTCGATGGCGATATCGACTACATCAACGCTCACGGTACCTCCACACCCGCAGGTGATATGCAGGAACTGAAAGCGATGAAAGAAGCCTTTGGCGACAAAATGCCAACCGTTACTTCAACCAAATCTCTGTCCGGTCACTCTCTGGGTGCCGCAGGCGTACAGGAAGCGGTTTACTCCCTGCTGATGCAGGAAAACAACTTTATCGCAGCCTCCGCCAACATCGACGAGCTGGACCCTGAAGCAGCAGGCATGCCGATTGCTGTAACCAAACAGGAAAATGTCGACCTGAAACGGGTCATGTCCAACAGCTTCGGTTTCGGTGGCACCAACTGCACACTGGTATTCGAGAAAATGGACAGCTAATTCGCTGATCCATGCATAAAAAAACCGCCTTCTGGCGGTTTTTTTGTTTCTGTGGCAACCTCAGATAATCTTCAGTTGCTGCATATGCTGCTCAAGCCATTCAACCATATCCTGATGGATCTCATCCACGCTGCGTCCTTCCACAGGAATAGGTTCACCCACGTGCACCTGAACGGTACCGGGCAGCTTGGCAAAACTTTTTCCCGGCCAGTAGAAACCCGCATCATGGATCATCGGCACCAGCGGTACACCCGCACTCAGGGCCAGCATGGCACCACCCTTGTTGAATTTGCCGGTTTTACCTACCGGAACCCGGGTACCCTGCGGAAAGATAATCACCGGAATACCATCTTCAAGCCGCTCTTTACCCTCCGTCAGCAACTGTTTCAGTGCGCCACGGCGCTGACTGCGATCGATCGCTATCGGCTTTAACAGGCCAAGCGCCCAACCGAAAAACGGTATTTTCAGCAGTTCTTTTTTCAGTACCGTGCACTGCGGTCGCACCAATGTCTGCAGAAACAAAGTCTCCCATTCACTCTGATGGTTCGCTATTGCGACATAGGCCCCCTCAGCCGGCAGATTCTCACGCCCGGTCACTTTGACAGCGACACCACAGCAAACCCGCAGCCAGAACATATAGAAGTAATTAATCAGCGTGACAAAGCCAAAACGCTGGCGGAAGTTCATCACCGGTGCCAACAACAGGGACAGCGTGGCATGCACAACGGTTAACGGGTAAAACCCGGCATAAAACAGACAAGCGCGCAGGGCATGAAACAGGTTGGGTTTTGGCTGTGACATGATTATCCCCCGGTCACTGGCGGAAAAAAGGCAACTTCGTCACCGTCCGCAATCGTCTGGTCCGGATCGCACATCTCCTGATTCACGGCACTCAGTACCTGACTCTGTAACAGAACCTCATGCCACAATTCACCATGTGCCTCTGCCAGCGTCTGAAGGAGCTGTCCAACCGTGGTTGAATTGCCCAACTCAACACTCTCTTCAGCCACCCCAAGACGCTCACGCAGGCTGGCAAAGTAGATCACTTTAACCATCTTATTTCTCCACCTTCCAGTGGCCGCTTTTACCACCTTTCTTTTCCAGCAATTTGACGGAACTGATCACCATCCCTTTATCTACTGCTTTACACATATCGTAGATAGTCAGCCCGGCAACCGATGCTGCGGTCAGCGCTTCCATTTCGACGCCCGTCTGGCCGGAGAGCTTACAGGTCGCAGTAATCTCCACACGGTTCAACGCTTCATTCGGCACAAGCTCTACCGCCACTTTACTCAGCATCAACGGATGACACAGCGGGATCAGCTCACTGGTCCGCTTCGCTGCCTGAATGCCCGCAATACGTGCGACGGCCAGCACATCGCCTTTTTTATGGCCACCGCTGGTAATCAGCTTCAGAGTATGCGGCAACATCTGCACCTCAGCGTAAGCTACCGCTTCGCGGAAAGTAACCTGCTTTTCGGATACATCCACCATACTGGCGTTACCTTGCTCATCCAGATGGGTCAGACGGCTCATAACTCTCCCCTCAGCTTCTGCTGATTAATCACCGGATTCGCATACATCTGCCGGAGGATCTCATCAGCACCGGCGGAAACCTGTGCAACACGGCCTTCAAAAGCCTGCTGATGTTCCGGACTGACAGCATCCGAATCACCCTTCCCTGCCGCCAGCAGGTTCGAAGGATGGAGGTGATAATTAAGAATAATCTGTCGATCGATCTCTTCCGCTAAAGCCTCAGGTGTATCAAAGTCCGCTTCAACGGGCTCACCAAAAGCCACATGCACATGGCCTTTTTCCCCGGTTATTCCACGCACAATACTCGAGATATCCTCGTACTGGGACTTTTCATAGGCCCCTTCCGTCGCTTTAGCATGCAGCTCATTCGCCTTTAGCGCATCACAGGGATCATATTCATAGGCGATAGAGACCGGCACGATATTCAGCCGCTTTGCCTGCTCGGCAAAACTGCGTGATTTACGGTGAGCCATGTACAGCATCTTAAGGATCGCCGGGTCGGTAGCATCATTACCATCTTTAGCCCGCCCCTCACGCTGCGCCAGCCAGATGGAGTGCCCGCCCTGAATACTGTGATCAATGTAGGAGGACAGCTCGGTCAGCGCTTTCATCATCTCACGACCGGTCGCCGAGCGATTCACGATAAAACTTTTGTTCAGCCGCATAATGTCGGAAACATAGGGCTTACGCAGCAGGTTATCGCCAATCGCAATCCGCACCGTATCCATACCGTACTGGTGCCGGACCCAGTTAACAAAAGCCGGATCCATTGCGATATCACGATGGTTGGAGACGAACAGATAGGCCTCTTCCGGATCGAGCTGATCAATGCCACTGCAGGTCAGGCGAGTGGTGGTGCGGGCGATCATCTTCTTCATATAGTTCGCCACCAGCATCTGAAACTCATAGACGCTGTCGATTTCGCCCACCTTAGCAGCCAGGGCAATACGCACAAACGGCTTCAGCAACCAGCCCAGGCTGGCGGACATTCGGGGAAACTGGTATCGGGTGACCGCAGAAACAAATTCATCATTATGAAGGATACGGGTCAGCACATCGGCCACTTCATCATCGTGATAGGGCCGGATCTCTTTATACGGGTCCTGCTGATCGGTCATTCGTTCCTCGGGTATGCTTTAAAAATTTGGCGCTATTTTACCGTTTTCCCACTACCTATGCAGGGGAAATCCACACGGATCAGAAAAGCAGCTCAGAAAAGGGAATAAACGCGGTCGGATCACCCTGACGCACTTCGGTCTCAGGCGGAATCACCGCGATACCATCCGCCCAACTGGCGGACATCAGGACACCTGAACTCTGATTGGAAAAAGGCACCAGCGCCCCCTCTTCGACACGAACCCGCAAATACTCCTGACGCTGATTTTTGCGACCACGACTAAAACCAGCGGGCAGTTGCAGTGTCAGCGGTGGTTTAAACCCGGCGCCCTGCAATTTCAGCAGACAGGGACGCGCCAGCAGACAGAACGTAACCAGCGTTGAGGTAGGATTACCCGGCAACCCCAGAAACGGGGTACCCTGCACTTCACCGTAGGCCACCGGCTTACCCGGTTTGATCTTGATTTTCCACATCGACAACGAGCCAAGCTGTTCGACACAGGCTTTGACATGATCCTCTTCACCCACAGATACACCCCCGGTGCTGATAATCACATCAGCACCTGAGGCCGCTCTCTGCAGCGCTTCCAGTGTCGCTTCCCGGGTATCAGCCACACAGCCAATATCAACCGGCTCCATGCCGAGCCCGGCCAGCAGGCCTGTCAGGATATAGCGGTTCGAGTTATAGATCTGCCCTGCCGCCAGTGGACTCCCCGGCTCCACCAGCTCATCGCCTGTGGATAAAATGGCTACACGAAGACGTCGGTATACTTTAACCTGAGCCAGCCCGACCGACGCCAGCATGCCCAGATCGGCAGGTTGCAGACGCTGCCCCGCAGGCAAGACCTCCTGCCCCTGCCGGATATCCTGTCCGGCACAGCGGATGTTTTCACCCACGCTGACCGTCTGAGTTAGCTGAATTCCCCGGTCCAGAGCCCGGGTATTCTCCTGCATCACCACCGCATCCGCTCCGGGCGGGATCTCTGCACCGGTAAAAATACGGGCACAACTGCCCGGCAGCAATGGCTGTGGCGCCGTACCTGCCGGAATCCGCTGACTCACCGGAATAACAGCATTCTGATCAGACAGATCGGCTGTATTCAGTGCATAGCCATCCATACTGCTGTTATCTGCCGGCGGCACTGCCACAGATGCCATGGGCGATTCTGCCAATACCCGCCCTGCTGCCTCATGCAGCGCGACCAGCTCCGTTTCTACTGCACACTGGCTACCTTGCAGCAAACGCTGCAGCGCCTCATCAAAGGGGATCAGGCCCGGCTGAGTATCGCAACTGGCCATACTCAGGACTCCGCCTGATCCTGAAGGTGTTTGAGAATCAGGGTGACAAAGTTACAGGGCTTATGCCGATGATCGAGCTGCTCAGCGATCACTTCATCCCAGCCGGTGCGACAGGCACCGGTGGAACCCGGCAGACAAAAAATCACCGTACCGTTGGCCAGACCACCCAAGGCTCTGGACTGGATCGTAGATGTTCCGATCTGCCCCGCCGAAACCTGACGGAAATACTCACCAAATCCCTCAATGGTTTTATCAAATAACGGTGCCATTGCCTCCGGCGTGGAATCACGACCAGAAAAGCCGGTACCCCCGGTGGAGACAATCACATGGATCTCCGGATCGGCAATCCAGCGCGAGGTGACCGCTCGCATCTGATAGACATCATCTTTCACAATCTCCCGCGCGCCGAGGCAATGACCTGCAGCCTCCAGCCTGTCCACCAGAGCCTGTCCTGATGTATCGTTATCCAGACTCCGGGTATCAGATACCGTCAGTACCGCAATATTCAGTGGGACAAATTCAGCTTTCGCAGGGGTATGGGACATCGCTGTTTCCTTAAACGTAAGTATTCAGGGGATAGTCGGACGCGGCCTGGGGATAACGCAGTCAGCCGCCGGTCATATTCATAAATCGCAGGATCTGCGGTTCGTCATCGAGATCAAACTCATGCTTCTCCGGTTTCAGGTCCATTGCCTGAATAATCACCTGACGAAGGCGCTCCTGATCACCCGGGTAACGCCGCAGGGTTTCGCGCAGATCAACCGAGTGCTCGTTGCCAAGACAGAGCAACAGACGCCCTTCAACCGTAACCCGAACCCGGTTACATTCAGAACAGAAGTTATGACTATGCGGTGAGATAAAACCGACACGGCTGTCACTGTCAGCCATCCGGTAATAGCGGGAGGGGCCTGCGGTTCGTTCCGTGCTTGCCTGCAACGGGTAACGTGGTTCGATAATCGCCCGGACCTCGTCACTGGAGCAATAAACCTCGGAGCGGTCATGCTCAGCGATCTGCCCCAGAGGCATCTCTTCAATAAAACTGACATCAACGCCTTTATTACGGGCGAACTCGACCAGATCGAGCACCTCATCGTCATTCCGGCCTTTCATGACTACCGCATTCAGCTTCACCCGATCGAAGCCCTGAGCTACCGCCGCATCGATGCCAGCCAGCACTTTAGGTAACTTTCCGGTACGGGTCATGTTACGGAAGCGTTCTTCCTGCAAACTGTCGATACTGATGTTCAGGCGATTCACACCGGCCTGCTTCAGCGCAGGGGCCATATCCGTCAGTTGCGAGCCATTCGTAGTGATGGCGAGCTCCGCATCCAGACGCCCGATACCCTGAATCAGCTTGATCACCTCACGACGCACCAGCGGCTCGCCACCGGTCAGACGGATCTTCTTCACCCCCAGAGAGACAAACGCAGCCGCAACCTGCTCGATCTCCTCAAGCGTCAGTACCTGAGCATGGGGCAGAAAGGTCATATCTTCCCCCATGCAGTAGACACAGCGGAAATCGCAACGGTCAGTCACCGACAGGCGTATATAGTCAACGGTACGACCGAAACGGTCGACAAGTTTAGTGGGAGTATTTGTGCGATCAGACATCAATTTCCACGACTGACTGGTAATCATATTAATAGGACAAGTGAACTGTAAAATAGCATAAATCTCGCCCGGCAACAGTTATACTCTGAGCCGACAACAGTCTACTTAGGAAGTCCAATGTATCTGGCTATCAAGCATATCCACCTCACCAGTATCGCCCTCAGCCTCTGCCTGTTTCTGCTGCGGGGCTACTGGTCACTTTTCCTGCCGCAATTACTGAAAATGCGCTGGGTAAAGATACTACCGCATATTATCGATACCGTATTGCTGATCAGCGCCATCACGCTGGCCATCCTGCTACAGCAGTATCCTTTTGTTGATCACTGGCTTACCGCCAAAGTGATCGGCCTGTTACTCTACATAGGGCTGGGCACGGTTGCGATCAAACGAGGAAAAAGCCGCGGAACCAAAGCACTGGCCTTTCTGGGCGCACTGCTCTGCTTCGCCTATATTGCCAGTGTCGCAGTCAGCCACAATCCGCTGCCCTGGAGCTGAACCGGCTAATCTTTGTGTTTGTACATTATCCGCATCAGCCATTGCAGCTCGTGGCGCCAGGGGCGCTGACGGATACCAAACACACTGAGAAGCTTACGACAGGTCAGGACCGAGGTGTTCGGACGTAACGCCTCGGTCAGATAATCCTTGCCGGAGATTGGCACCAGTTTCTCCACCTCAAAGCTTTCATAACTCCCCGCGGCAATCAGAATCTCTTTACAGAAGTCGTAACGATTAATGATCTCAGCGCCGCAGTAATGGTAAGTACCCCAGGCGTCAGCACCGTTGTGAATCTGCTTCAGCATCGCCAGAATCACCCGGGCGACATCTGAGGCTGCAGTTGGGCAACCTCTGCGGTCACTCACCGCTTCCATTACTTTCTGCTTACGGGCAGTTTCCAGCGTACGCAGGACAAAATTATCTCCCTGCTCGCTAAACAGCCAACTGACCCGGAGAATGATATGTCTGGGCAATAACTGTCGCAGGCGCTCTTCACCCTGCCACTTACTATCACCATAGACACCGAGGGGAGCTACTTCATCTTCCTCAGTGTAACCACTGGCATAGTGACCATCGAACACATAATCCGTGGAGAGGTGAAACATGGGGATGGAAAAATCGCCACAAACACGCGCCAGCTTTTCCACAGCATCCGTGTTCACGCCGTAACACAGTGCCTGATTCTGCTCCGCCAGATCAACGTAATCATAAGTCGCGCAGTTAACCACATAATCCGGCAGATGCGCTGCCAGAGCCTGCTGAATCTGATCCTCGTTGGTGATATCCAACTGGGCTTTACCCAAGGCGACAATCTCGAAGAAACCATCTTTAGCGGCCATACGGCTGAGCGCCGTTCCCACCTGGCCATGGGCTCCAGTAATTAATAATTTAACTGGCTTTAAAAGCAGATCCAGGTCCATAACCTCACATATTCCGTGTACAGACGATAACAACGAAGAAAATCAATGCATCGGAGCAGACACCCACTGCGCCGACGGAAAAGGGCTCACGGCAAAAATATACCTTAAAGCGCCCGGCAGTTATATACCTGAGCCAGACACGCCACAACCTTTAAAGTGCACCGTTAAGACATAAAAAAACCCCCTGAGGAGGGGGCTTTCACAGAAACCGTTCAAATCAGAACGGGATATCATCATCGAAATCGTCAAAGCCCGGTGCAGGCTGTGGTGCAGGCGCCTGCTGGGGAGCGGGACGCTGTTGCGGCGCCTGCTGCGGTGCATACTGCTGCTGAGGTGCCTGTTGCGGGGCTGCCTGCTGCTGTGGAGCCTGCTGCGAGTACCCCCCCTGCTGCTGCGGCTGATAACCACCACCATCGCCACCGCGGCTGTCGAGCAGCTGCATTTCACTGGCTACGATCTCGGTTGTGTAGCGATCCTGTCCGCTCTGATCCTGCCACTTACGGGTGCGCAATGAACCTTCGACGTAGACTTTACCGCCTTTACGCATGTATTCACCGGCGATCTCCGCCAGACGATTAAAAAAGACAACCCGGTGCCACTCAGTACGCTCTTGCTGCTGACCGGTCTGCTTATCTTTCCAGGATTCAGAGGTTGCGATGGTAACGTTGGTTACCGCATTGCCATTAGGCATATACCGAACTTCAGGGTCACCACCCAGATTGCCCACAAGAATTACTTTGTTAACACCACGTGCCATTTTTATCTCCAGAATGCTTCTTCACAACCGATCGAACAGGCTGCGTATATAACGCTCAAGCTTAACATGCGACAGCCTTAACTCCCATAGCCAGCCACTCAGTTTTAGTGCCTGAAGCAAAACCCGGTTTAGTCCTACAGGGGACGTAAAAATTCTTTATAATGATGTGTTTTGTTTCTCCGCTCAGGAACCAATATGGATAAGATTCTGGTACGGGGTGCCCGCACCCACAACCTCAAAGACGTGGATCTGGAGATCCCCCGTGACAAGCTCATCGTGATCACGGGTCTGTCCGGTTCCGGCAAGTCCTCTCTGGCATTCGACACACTCTATGCTGAAGGACAACGGCGTTATGTCGAGTCGCTCTCCACATATGCCCGTCAGTTCCTGTCGATGATGGAAAAACCTGATGTGGACCACATTGAAGGTCTTTCACCGGCCATCTCCATTGAACAGAAATCGACTTCGCACAACCCACGTTCCACCGTGGGTACCATCACCGAGATCTATGATTACCTGCGCCTGTTGTTTGCCCGTGCGGGTGAGCCTCGCTGCCCGGATCATGACCTCCCCCTGGCTGCACAAACCATCAGCCAGATGGTAGATCAGGTGCTCGCCCTGGAAGAAGGCAGCAAGATGATGCTTCTGGCTCCTGTGATTCAGGGGCGTAAAGGTGAGCACTTACATACGATCAGTAACTTACGGGCCGAGGGTTTCATCCGTGCCCGGATTGATGGCATTGTGGTGGATCTGGATGCTGCCCCGGAGCTGGATAAAAACAAGAAACATACCATTGAGGTCGTCGTCGACCGCTTCAAAGTGCGCAGCGACCTGCAGACACGATTGGCAGAGTCCTTCGAAACCGCACTCAACCTGACCGACGGCATCGCCAAAGTGGCATACATGGATGGCGAGGCTGACGAGCTGATTTTCTCTGCCCGCTTTGCCTGCCCGGAGTGCGGACACAGCATTCAGGAACTTGAGCCGCGCCTGTTCTCATTTAACAATCCACATGGCGCCTGCCCAAGCTGCGACGGGCTGGGGGTAAAGCAGTACTTTGATCCGGTTAAAGTCGTGCACGACAATAGCCTGACTCTCTCCGAAGGTGCGATCCGCGGATGGGACCGACGCAGTCTCTACTACTTCCAGCAACTGAAAGCCGTCGCCGAGCAGTATGGCTTTGATATGGACACACCGTTCAAGGCCCTGAGCCAGAAGCACCAGAGCCTGATACTGCAGGGCAGCGGCAGTGAAACCGTGACCTTCCGCTACCTCAATGATCGGGGCGATATTATCAATAAAGCTCACCCTTTCGAGGGCGTCCTGAATAATCTCGAAAGACGCTATCGCGAGACTGAGTCAGACACCGTTCGCGAAGATCTGGCTAAATACCTGAATATGCAGCCCTGCCCCTCCTGTCATGGCAGCCGTCTGCGTCGCGATGCCCGGCACGTTTACATTGACCAGCATACCCTGCCCGAGATCGTCACCAAACCGATCGGCGATAGCCTGAACTACTTTGAACAACTGCACCTCAGCGGCAAACAGGGCGAGATTGCGGAAAAGATTCTTAAGGAGATTCGCGAACGCCTCAGCTTCCTCGTTAATGTCGGTCTGGAATACCTTTCACTGGATCGGAATGCTGACACCCTCTCCGGTGGTGAAGCCCAGCGCATTCGTCTGGCCAGCCAGATTGGTGCCGGGCTTGTAGGGGTGATGTATATACTCGACGAGCCCTCTATCGGCCTGCATCAGCGCGATAACGAACGCCTGCTCAATACACTGGTACATCTGCGCGATCTGGGGAACACGGTCATTGTAGTGGAACACGACGAAGATGCGATTCGTCTGGCCGATTATGTAATCGACATAGGCCCCGGTGCCGGAGTCCACGGCGGACAAGTGATTGCTGCCGGCAAGCCGGAAGAGGTGATGAACAATCCGGAGTCGATTACCGGGCAGTACCTCAGCGGCGCAAAAGAGATTGCCGTCCCTTCAGAGCGCCACCCGGCTGATCCTAAGAAGATGCTGGAACTGATCGGCGCTGAAGGAAACAACCTCAATAAAGTCGATCTTAAGATTCCGGTCGGACTGTTTACCTGTGTTACCGGTGTCTCAGGATCCGGTAAGTCCACACTGATCAACAACACTCTTTACCCGGTAGCGGCGACGGAGCTGAATAACGCGACGACACTGGATCCGGCCCCTCACGCTGCAATCAAAGGGCTGGATAACTTCGATAAAGTGATCGATATTGATCAGAGCCCGATCGGCCGGACACCCCGCTCAAACCCGGCCACTTATACCGGCATCTTCACCCCGGTACGCGAGCTGTTTGCCGGCACACAGGAAGCCCGTTCACGCGGCTACAAGCCAGGCAGATTCAGCTTCAACGTAAAAGGCGGACGCTGTGAAGCCTGTCAGGGTGATGGCGTGATCAAGGTAGAGATGCACTTTCTGCCGGACATTTACGTACCCTGCGATGTCTGTAAAGGCAAACGCTATAATCGGGAAACCCTTGAGGTGAAATATAAAGGCAAGAATATTCATGAGGTACTCGACCTGACGGTCGAAGATGCCCGGGAATTCTTTGATGCAATCCCGGCGCTGGCACGACGCTTACAAACCCTGATCGATGTCGGCCTCTCCTATATCCGCTTAGGTCAGGCAGCAACCACGCTCTCCGGTGGTGAGGCGCAACGGGTTAAGCTGGCGAAAGAGCTGTCTAAACGCGATACCGGCAAGACCCTGTATATACTCGACGAACCGACCACAGGGCTGCATTTCTACGATATTCAGCAACTGCTGAACGTCCTCAACCGGCTACGTGATCATGGCAACACCATCGTGGTGATTGAGCACAACCTCGATGTGATCAAGACCGCAGACTGGATCGTCGACCTCGGCCCTGAAGGCGGTGTTAAAGGTGGCTACATCATCGCGGAAGGCACACCAGAGATGGTGGCAGACAATCCTGAATCGCATACCGGACGATTTCTTAAAGGGATGCTTAACCCGCAATAGCGGGTTAAGCAGGCCGGTACGCCGCTCTGCGGCTACCCGCCAGAACCTCTACTTTCGTTAACTCAAAAAGCACGCCCATCCTTTTTTCAGGCAATAAAAAACCCGGCATAAGCCGGGTTTTTTGATGATCAAGAAATCTTAATCTTCGGATTCGTCAGCAGCAATACCTGCAGGACGATCAACCAGTTCAACGTAAGCCATTGGCGCGTTGTCACCTGGGCGGAAGCCGCATTTCAGAATGCGAACATAACCACCCGGACGAGCGTTGTAACGCGGGCCCAGTTCGTTGAACAGTTTACCAACAGCAACTTTGCTGCCAGTACGTGCGAATGCCAGACGGCGGTTCGCTACAGTGTCGTTCTTAGCCAGAGTAATCAGCGGCTCAGCATAGCTACGCAGCTCTTTTGCTTTAGGCAGAGTTGTACGAATCAACTCGTGCTCGAACAAAGAAACTGCCATGTTTTTAAACATAGCTTTGCGGTGCGCACTGGTACGACTAAATTTACGACCAGATTTACGATGACGCATGATAAATCCCTACCAAACCAGTCAGTTATTATCGCCGAATCAGGAAGCGACTTTATCGTCGTTCTTCAGGCTAGCCGGTGGCCAGTTCTCAAGACGCATGCCCAGGGACAGACCCTTAGAAGCAAGTACATCTTTGATCTCTGTCAGCGACTTCTTACCCAAGTTCGGAGTCTTCAGCAGTTCGACCTCTGTACGCTGGATCAGATCACCAATGTAGTAGATCTGTTCTGCTTTCAGACAGTTGGCGGAACGTACAGTCAGCTCCAGATCGTCTACCGGACGCAGAAGGATCGGATCAATTTCCGGCTCTTCTGGTTCGTCTTTCGCCTGATCAGCGCCATCTTCCAGATCAACAAACACAATCAGTTGCTGCTGCAGGATAGTAGCTGCGCGACGGATAGCTTCTTCCGGGTCAATCGTACCGTTAGATTCGATATCGATAACCAGTTTATCCAGGTCAGTACGCTGTTCTACACGAGCACTTTCTACTACGTAGGAAACGCGACGTACCGGACTGAAAGTAGCATCCAGTTGTAGACGACCAATCGCACGAGTCTCTTCTTCATCAGAAACACGCGCATCTGCTGGAACGTAGCCACGGCCACGGCTCACAGTCAGTTGCATGTTCAGACTCGCGCCTTCGTTAAGGTGAGCAATAACGTGGTCCGGGTTAGCGATTTCAACATCCTGATTCAGTTGAATGTCGCCAGCAGTTACAGGACCTGCTTCAGATTTGCTCAGAGTCAGGGTCACTTCATCGCTGTTGTGCAGCAATACAGAAACCCCTTTCAGGTTCAGGAGGATCTCAATGACATCTTCCTGAACACCTTCAATTGTGCTGTACTCATGCAGCACGCCGTCGATCTCAACTTCTGTTACGGCACAACCCGGCATAGAAGAGAGAAGGATACGGCGCAGTGCATTGCCCAGCGTATGGCCAAATCCACGCTCTAGTGGCTCAAGAGTCACTTTTGCGCGTGTTTTGCTGATTTCCTGTACGTCAATATGACGTGGACTTAGAAACTCATTTACCGAACGCTGCATATTTCCACCAAATTAAAGTTAAAAATTACTTCGAGTACAGCTCTACAATCAGCTGTTCGTTGATATCAGCAGACAGATCGGAGCGCTCTGGAGTAGCCTTGAAGGTACCTTCCATTTTGCCCGCATCTACTTCAACCCACTCAACTGGAGCACGCTGACCAGCCAGTTCCAGTGCGTTTTTGATACGCAGCTGAGTCTTAGCTTTTTCGCGAACTGCCACAACGTCACCTGCTTTAACCTGGTATGAAGCGATGTTCACAACCTGGCCGTTCACAGTGATGGAGCGGTGAGATACGATCTGACGTGCTTCAGCGCGAGTAGCACCGAAACCCATGCGATATACAACATTGTCCAAGCGACCTTCCAGAAGCTGCAGCAGGACTTCACCTGTTGCGCCACTGCGGCGAGCCGCTTCTTTGTAGTAACTACGGAACTGTCGTTCCAGTACGCCGTACATACGACGAACTTTCTGTTTTTCACGCAGCTGCAGGCCGTAGTCGGAAAGACGACCACGACGAGCGCCGTGAACACCAGGGACAGTCTCAGCTTTACACTTGCTGTCCAGTGCACGAACACCACTCTTCAGGAAAAGGTCTGTACCTTCCCGGCGAGATAGCTTGCACTTAGGTCCAAGATAACGAGCCATATTACCGTCTCCAGATTAAACGCGACGTTTCTTCGGTGGACGACAACCGTTATGAGGGATTGGCGTCACGTCAGTGATATTTGCAATTTTGTAGCCACAAGCGTTCAGAGCGCGAACAGCAGATTCGCGGCCTGGTCCCGGGCCTTTAACAAATACGTCGAGGTTTTTCAGGCCGTACTCAAGTGCAGCCTGTCCAGCGCGCTCAGCCGCAACCTGAGCAGCGAATGGGGTACTCTTACGGGAACCACGGAAGCCGGAGCCACCTGCAGTTGCCCAGGAAAGAGCATTACCCTGGCGATCAGTAATTGTAATGATCGTGTTGTTAAAAGAAGCGTGGATGTGGGCGAACCCATCCGCAATTTGCTTCTTCACTTTTTTGCGTGTGCGATTACCTGGCTTTGCCATATTCGGAATTCCTATCGCTTACCACTTATTTACGGATCGGCTTACGCGGGCCCTTACGAGTGCGCGCGTTAGTCTTACTACGCTGACCGCGAACCGGAAGGTTACGACGGTGGCGAATTCCGCGGAAACAACCAAGGTCCATCAAACGTTTGATGCTCATGGAAATTTCACGACGCAGATCGCCTTCAACAGTAAACTTAGCAACTTCTCCACGAACGATGTCCAATTGCTCATCGGACAAATCAGCAATCTTGGTAGTCGGTGCAATACCGCAAGATTCCAAGATGCTGGACGCTGTCGTGCGGCCAATACCGTAAATGTAAGTCAGAGAAATTACCGCATGCTTATTGTCAGGAATGTTGACGCCAGCTATACGGGCCATTCTATTACTCCGTTCATAAAAAAGGTGTCTGGAATCAATCCAGCGACACCAATAATAAATTTGTTCTGTTCGCAGAAGGCGCGCAATAATACACGTTGATTAAAATTAAATCAAGTGTTGCGCGCTTCTGCGCCCAAATCAGGATTAAATTAACCCTGACGCTGCTTGTGACGCGGCTCTACTTTACAGATCACACGTACTGAACCGTTACGACGAACGATTTTGCAGTTACGGCAGATCTTTTTAACAGATGCACGTACTTTCATGATCTACTCCATGTAGCCATAGCGCATTAACTTGCGCGGCCACCTTTGAGATTAGATTTCTTCATCAGGGACTCGTACTGATGAGACATCAGATGAGACTGAACCTGCGCCATAAAATCCATCACGACGACAACGACGATCAGGAGTGAGGTGCCACCGAAATAAAACGGTACGTTGGCTGCAACTACCAGGAACTGAGGCATCAGAGACACCGCAGTAATGTAGAGCGCGCCAAACAGAGTCAGTCGTCCAAGCACGGTATCAATGTAACGTGCGGACTGCTCACCCGGACGAATACCCGGAATAAAAGCACCTGATTTTTTCAGGTTATCTGCTACATCTTTTGGATTGAAAACAATCGCAGTGTAGAAGTAGCAGAAAAAGATAATTGCAATCGAAAACAGCAGGATATACAGCGGCTGGCCTGGTCCAAGCGCCAGCGCAACGTCCTGCAGCCAGTCCATGCCTTCACTCTGACCAAACCATTGGCCCATGGAAGCAGGGAACAGCAGAATGCTGGATGCAAAAATTGGCGGAATCACCCCGGCCATATTCACCTTAAGAGGCAGATGGCTGGACTGAGCCGCAAATACACGGTTGCCCTGCTGACGCTTCGCATAGTTAATGGTGATACGGCGTTGGCCGCGCTCCATAAACACAACAAAACCTACAGTAGCAATCGCGAGGAACGCGATAGCCAGCAGTGCCAGGATGTTCAAATCGCCCTGGCGAGCTGCTTCAAAGGCCTGACCGATCGCACTAGGCAGACCAGCCACAATACCGGCGAAGATCAGAATTGAGATACCGTTACCGATACCCCGCTCGGTCACCTGCTCACCCAGCCACATCAGGAACACAGCACCTGCAACCAGTGTTACCACGGCTACAAAGTAGAAGCTGACGTCAGCGCTGAACGCAACGCCCTGATTTGCCAAACCCACGGCCATACCGAAGGATTGGACAGTTGCCAGTAGAACAGTCCCGTAGCGAGTGTACTGGTTAATCTTACGACGCCCAGCCTCACCCTCTTTCTTCAACTGAGCCAGGGTCGGGCTGACTACCGTCATCAACTGCATGATAATCGATGCAGAGATATACGGCATGATACCCAACGCCAGAATACTCATTCGCTCCAGTGCACCACCGGAGAACATGTTAAAGAGACTCAGGATTGTGCCCTGATTCTGATCAAACAGCGCGGCCAGTCGATCCGGGTTGATACCCGGAACAGGGATATGCGCCCCGATCCGGTAAACCACGATCGCCAGCAGAACGAACAGCAGACGAGATTTAAGCTCGCCCAGTCCGCTCTGCACTCCAGCCGGTATTGGTCCTTTTTTAGCCATTTACGCCTCGACTTTACCGCCAGCAGCTTCGATAGCAGCCTGTGCACCTTTGGTCACTTTCAGACCTTTAACGGTGACAGCCTTATTGATCTCTCCAGACAGGATCACTTTCGCAGTTTTGATTTCCTGCTTGATGATGTCTGCAGCTTTCAGTGCTTCCAGATCGATAACTTCCGCTTCGATCTTAGCCAGTTCGTTGAGACGAATCTCAGTAACGTAACGGGCAATACGAGAAGTGAAGCCGAATTTTGGCAGACGACGCTGCAGAGGCATCTGACCGCCTTCAAAACCTGGTTTCACAGAACCGCCAGAGCGGGATTTCTGACCTTTGTGACCACGGCCACATGTCTTACCCAGACCGGAACCGATACCACGACCAACACGTTTGGCGGGTTTACGAGAACCATCAGCTGGACTCAGAGTGTTCAGACGCATGCTATGAACTCCCTTAATTAGTCTTCTACACGAACCATGTAGTTAACTTTATTAATCATGCCACGTACAGATGGAGTGTCTTCGACTTCCACTGTGTGTCCAATACGACGCAGACCCAGACCCTTAACGCACAGCTTGTGGTTAGGCAGAGTACCGATAGGGCTACGTACCAGTGTTACTTTAACAGTCTTAGCCATCGTCGATTACCCCAGAATGTCGTCTACGGACTTACCGCGCTTAGCAGCAACATCTTCCGGTGACTTCATTGACGCCAGACCTTTAACAGTCGCACGTACAACGTTCACAGGGTTAGTTGAGCCGTAGCACTTAGCCAGTACGTTGTGGACACCTGCCAGTTCCAGCACTGCACGCATCGCACCACCTGCGATTACACCAGTACCCTGAGAAGCAGGCTGCATGTAAACTTTAGAAGCACCGTGACGTGCTTTGATTGGGTACTGCAGCGTGTCGCCGTTCAGTTCAACTGAAACCATGTTACGACGAGCCTGTTCCATTGCCTTTTGAATAGCAGCTGGAACTTCACGTGCCTTACCACGGCCGAAACCTACACGACCTTTACCGTCACCAACAACAGTCAGTGCTGTAAAGCCGAAGATACGACCACCTTTAACTACTTTAGCGACGCGGTTAACCTGAACCAGCTTTTCCTGCAGATCGCCGTCTTTCTGTTCGATATTTGACATATTCGATCCCTTTAGAACTTCAGGCCGCCTTCGCGGGCTGCATCAGCCAAAGCTTTAACACGACCGTGATACTGGAAACCAGAACGGTCGAAAGCTACTTCAGTCACACCAGCTTCCACTGCGCGCTGAGCGATCAGGGAGCCAACTTTTTCCGCTGCAGCGATGTTACCGCCAGCAGTAGCACGCAGATCTTTTTCTACAGTGGAGGCAGCCGCCAGGACTTTAGCACCATCAGCAGAGATAACCTGAGCGTAGATGTGACGCGGTGTGCGAGTAACGCACAGACGTGTAGCGCCCAACTCACGCATTTTCAGGCGGGAGCGGCGAGCACGACGAATACGAGATTGTTTCTTAGCGTTCATAACCCTGCCCTATTTACTTTTTCTTCGCTTCTTTACGGCGAACATACTCATCAGCATAACGAACACCCTTGCCTTTATATGGCTCTGGTGGACGGAACGCACGAATCTCAGCAGCAACCTGACCCAGTACCTGCTTGTCTGCACCAGACAGTTCGATAGTGGTTACGTTTGGCGTTGCAACAGAGATGCCTTCTGGCAGTTCATAGTCGATTGGGTGAGAGAAGCCCAGGTTCAGGTTCAGCGTGGTGCCTTTAGCAGCAGCACGGTAACCAACACCCTGCAGAAGCAGAGTTTTCTTGAAGCCTTCAGTAACACCAACAACCATGTTGTTGACCAGAGAGCGAGTAGTACCAGACAGGGCTTTGGACAGCTTGGAGTTCTCACGAGCGGAGAACTTCAGAGTACCCTCTTCCTGTGCAACTTCAACAGAAGGGTGCACATCCAGAGACAGCTGACCGTTAGAACCTTTAACGCTGATGGACTGACCATCAAGCTTAACGTCAACACCTGCAGGTACAACTACGGGGTTTTTCGCAATACGTGACATTGGAATACCTCTTAGAATACCGTGCAGATAACTTCACCACCGATGCCCGCACTACGTGCAGTACGATCGGCCATGACGCCTTTACTGGTGGAGATGATCGCTACACCCAGACCGCCAGATACTTTTGGCAGCTCGTTTGCGTTCTTGTAGATACGCAGACCTGGACGACTTACGCGCTTGATCTCTTCGATTACCGGCTTACCTTCAAAGTATTTCAGCTCGACGTTCAGAACCGGTTTTACGTCGCCTTCTACGGAGTAGTCAACGATGTAACCTTCTTCTTTAAGAACTTTAGCTACAGATACTTTTACTTTGGAAGACGGCATAGATACGGCCTGCTTTTCAGCCATGTGACCGTTACGGATACGTGTGAACATATCCGCGAGTGTATCTTGCATGCTCATTGCATTTACTTCCTCATGTGCAGCGCGACGCGGTACCCAAGGGCCAGACCGCCGCGCTTACCGTTATACCAACTGGTAGATTACCAGCTAGCCTTTTTCAGACCCGGAACATCACCACGCATTGCTGCTTCACGCAGTTTGTTACGGCAGATGCCGAACTTGCGGTATACAGCGTGAGGACGACCAGTCAGCTGACAACGACGCTGCTGACGGGATTTGCTTGAGTCACGTGGCAGCTTCTGCAGTGCCATAGTCGCGTCCCAAACTTCGTCTTCTGATGAGTTAGGGTTATTGATGATTGCTTTAAGCTGAGCACGTTTCTCAGCAAATTTAGCAACTAGTTTTGCACGCTTATCTTCACGTGCCTTCATTGATTCCTTAGCCATGATATACCCCTATCACTTACGGAACGGGAAGTTCAGGGCAGCCAGCAGGGCACGACCCTCTTCGTTAGTCTGAGCAGTCGTAGTGAACGTAATGTCCATACCACGCATTTTATCTACCTTATCGAATTCGATTTCAGGGAAGATAATCTGCTCTTTAACACCCATGCTGTAGTTGCCACGACCGTCGAAAGATTTCGGGTTCAGGCCACGGAAGTCGCGGATACGTGGGATAGAAATATCTACCAGACGATCCAGGAATTCCCACATACGCTCACCGCGCAGTGTTACTTTACAGCCAATTGGCCAGCCTTCACGAACCTTGAAGCCCGCGATGGATTTACGTGCCAGAGTTACCACTGGCTTCTGACCTGCAATTGCAGTCATATCTGCAACCGCATTTTCCAGCTGTTTTTTATCGCCCAGCGCTTCACCAACACCCATGTTCAGGGTAATTTTGGTCAAACGTGGAACAGCCATTACGTTAGGGCAGTTCAGCTCATCTTTCAGCTGCTGCTTAACGGAATCGTTATAAAGCGCTTTAAGTCTAGACATGATATCAGCTCCCCTTATCCGCCAATGATTTCGCCGGTGGACTTGTAGAAGCGTGCTTTAGTGCCGTCTTCAAGAACTTTGAAGCCTACACGATCGCCTTTACCAGTCTGCGGGTTGAAGATCGCTACGTTGGAAACAGCAATCGCTGCTTCTTTCTCAACGATGCCACCTGGCTTACCCAGCATTGGGTTAGGCTTGGTGTGCTTCTTCACCATGTTGATACCAGAAACGACCAGACGGTCGTCCAGAACACGCATGACAGTGCCACGCTTGCCCTTGTCTTTTCCTGCGATGACAATTACTTCATCGTCACGTTTAATCTTGCGCATAATATACCTATATCGCTTCCTGCTACCCTCTCATGCTCAAAAACGCCAACACCTTCCGGTGTTAGCGTTTTTACATAAACCGAACAGTTTTTACGTCGTTCAGTCTTTACAGCACTTCAGGCGCCAGGGAAATGATTTTCATGAACTTCTCAGAGCGAAGTTCACGCGTCACTGGGCCGAAGATACGAGTACCGATCGGGGCGTCACTTGCGTTCAACAGTACCGCAGAGTTTGTATCAAAGCGGATAATTGAACCATCTGGGCGACGAACACCTTTACGGGTACGTACCACTACGGCGTTAAGAACCTGACCTTTCTTCACCTTACCGCGAGGAATCGCTTCTTTAACGGTAACTTTAATAATGTCACCTACAGAAGCGTAACGGCGGTGAGAACCACCCAGGACCTTAATACACTGTACTCGCTTAGCGCCACTGTTATCAGCAACGTCAAGCATAGATTCAGTCTGAATCATGGTCTTACTCCAAAAACATTTTTAGGCCGCCCGCAAGGCGGACGGACCGGCTAATGGAGCAAAGGCGCAATAGTTTACACCTTTGCTGCACGCTCTTCAATACGAACCAGTGCCCAAGATTTACTCTTAGACAGCGGACGAGTTTCCGCGATGGTAACCAGGTCACCTTGCTGACACTCGTTTTTCTCATCGTGAGCATGCAGTTTAGTAGAGCGCTTCATGAATTTTCCGTAAATCGGATGCTTCTCTTTGCGCTCAACCAGAACTGTGATGGTTTTATCCATCTTGTCGCTAACAACGCGACCAGTAACAGTTCGAGTACGTTTTTCGGCGCTCATACTTAGTTACCTGCCTTTTCGTTGAGTACTGTCTTAACACGAGCGATATCGCGACGAACCTGTCCCAGCAGATGAGTCTGAGCCAGCTGACCGGTAGTCTTCTGCATGCGCAGATTAAACTGCTCTTTCAGAAGACCCAGCAGTTCCTGCTGCAGCTCATCAACGGACTTTTCACGTAGTTCAGTTGCTTTCATTACATCACCGTCCGTTTAACAATGGTTGTTGCAACAGGCAATTTAGCAGCAGCCAGGGTGAAGGCTTCAGAAGCAAGCTGCTCTGGTACGCCGCTCATTTCGAACAGAACTTTACCAGGCTTGATCTGAGCAACCCAATACTCAACTGCACCCTTACCTTTACCCATACGTACTTCAAGCGGTTTCTTGGAGATTGGCTTGTCTGGGAACACACGGATCCAGATTTTACCACCACGCTTAACGTGACGTGTCATGGTACGACGTGCCGCTTCGATCTGACGTGCAGTGATTCGACCACGGCCGGTCGCTTTCAGTGCAAACTCACCAAAGCTTACAGTGCTACCGCGCTGTGCCAGACCGCGGTTGCGGCCTTTCATCATTTTGCGGAACTTAAGACGTTTTGGTTGTAGCATCGACGTCTACCTCACTTCCCTTTCTTCTTAGGCGCATTCTTCTCGGCACGCACCTGTTCGATGCCACCCAGAATCTCGCCCTTGAAGATCCAGACTTTAACGCCGATCACACCGTAAGTGGTGTGCGCTTCATAAGTAGCGTAATCGATATCAGCACGCAGGGTGTGCAATGGCACACGACCTTCACGATACCACTCGCTACGAGCAATCTCGGCACCACCCAGACGACCGCCCAGCTGAATCTTGATGCCCTTGGCACCCAGACGCATTGCGTTCTGTACCGCACGCTTCATAGCACGACGGAACATGACACGACGCTCAAGCTGGCTGGCAACACCCTGTGCTACCAGACGCGCGTCCAGTTCTGGTTTACGAATTTCTTCGATGTTGATGTGAACAGGAACACCCATCATTTCAGATACAGTGTTGCGCAGTTTCTCAACATCTTCGCCTTTTTTACCAATCACAATACCTGGACGGGCAGTGTGGATGGTAATTTTTGCATTCTGTGCAGGGCGCTCGATTTCGATGCGGCTGACAGATGCTTTTTCCAGCTGCTTGTCCAGGTACTCACGTACCTGCAGATCATTCTGCAGCTTGCTTGCGTATTCGCTCTTGTCTGCGTACCACACAGAAGTGTGATCTTTAACAATACCGAGACGAATACCGGTCGGATGTACTTTCTGACCCATAACGAACTCTCCTAGCAGTCAGCTCAGTCGGCCACTTTTACAGTGATGTGACAGGAGCGCTTCAAAATACGATCAGCGCGACCTTTCGCACGCGGCTTGATACGCTTCATTGTCATTGCTTCATCAACAAAGACAGTTGAAACGCGCAGCTCGTCAATATCAGCACCTTCGTTATGCTCTGCGTTAGCAATAGCAGACTCCAGTACCTTCTTAACAAGCGCCGCACCTTTTTTAGGACTAAACGCCAGGATGTTCAGAGCTTCACCCACAGACTTACCGCGAATCTGGTCAGCAACCAGACGAGCTTTCTGTGCAGAGATGCGGGCGCCTTTGTGCTTAGCGGCAACTTCCATCATCTTACTCCTTATCGCTTGGCTTTCTTGTCTACAACGTGACCACGGTAGTTACGTGTCACGGCAAACTCGCCCAGTTTATGACCAACCATGTCTTCAGTAATGAATACTGGAACATGCTGACGGCCGTTGTGTACTGCAATTGTCAAACCCACGAAATTCGGGAAAATCGTAGAACGACGAGACCAAGTTTTGATTGGACGACGGTCGTTGGCTTCAATCGCAGCTTCTACCTTTTTCAACAGGTGCAGGTCGATAAATGGACCTTTCTTCAGTGAACGTGGCACAGCTGTATCCTCTTACTTAGCGTTACGACGGCGTACGATCAACTTGTCTGTACGCTTGTTCTTACGAGTTTTATAACCCTTAGTCGGAACACCCCATGGTGTCACTGGGTGACGACCACCGGAAGTACGACCTTCACCACCACCGTGTGGGTGGTCTACTGGGTTCATCGCAACACCACGAACAGTAGGACGAACACCACGCCAGCGTGTTGCACCGGCTTTACCCAGCTGACGCAGGGAGTGTTCACTGTTGCTCACTTCACCCAGGGTTGCACGACACTCAACCAGGACTTTACGCATCTCGCCTGAACGCAGACGCAGAGTAGCGTAAGCACCTTCACGTGCTACCAGCTGTGCAGATGTACCCGCGGAACGAGCAATCTGTGCACCTTTACCAGGCTTCAGCTCAACACAGTGGATTACAGAACCCACAGGGATGTTGCGCAGAGGCATAGTGTTACCCGGCTTGATGTCTACAGAATCACCAGACATGATCTGAGTGCCTGCAGCTACACCTTTTGGTGCAATGATGTAACGACGCTCACCGTCTGCGTACACAACCAGAGCGATGTGTGCGGAACGGTTAGGATCGTATTCCAGGCGCTCAACAGTCGCTGGAATACCGTCCTTATTGCGACGGAAATCGATGATACGGTACTGCTGTTTGTGACCACCGCCAATGTGACGAGTCGTGATGCGACCGTGGTGGTTACGACCACCGCTCTTGCTCTTCTTCTCAACAAGAGCTGCATACGGCTTGCCCTTGTGTAGCTCAGAGTTAGTCACCTTCACTACATGACGGCGTCCAGCAGAGGTCGGCTTAGTTTTAGTCACTGCCATTTTATAAACCCTCTATTACTCGCCACCCAGGAAATCAATCTCAGAGCCTTCAGCCAGTGCAACGTATGCTTTACGCACATCGCTACGCTTACCGAAACCACGCATAGTACGCTTGGTTTTGCCCTTAGCATTGAGAACGTTCACGCCTTTAACTTTAACGTTGAACAGCTCTTCAACTGCCTGTTTGATTTCCGGTTTAGTAGCGTCTTTTGCTACACGAAAAACAACCTGCTGAGAACCATCAGCTACGATAGTAGCTTTCTCGGAGATGTGCGGGCCCAGCAGCACTTGATAAATGCGTTCCTGTTTCATGCCAGCTTCTCCTCGATTTTCTTCAGCGCAGCTACAGTAACCAGTACTTTTTCAAAGCCAACCAGCGAAACTGGGTCCAGGCCTTCAGCATCACGTACGTCAACGTGTGGTACGTTGCGGGATGCCAGGTACAGGTTCTGCTCTACGTCTTCAGTAATCAGCAGTGCATTATCCAGCTCAAGCTCGTTCAGCTTGGCCACAAACTGTTTTGTCTTTGGAGACTCAACAGCAAACTCTTCAACAACAACCAGACGCTCCTGACGTACCAGCTCAGAGAAGATGCAACGCATTGCTGCGCGGTACATTTTCTTGTTTACTTTCTGAGCATAGTCACGTGGCTGAGCAGCAAAGGTCACACCACCAGCACGCCAGATTGGAGAACGGCTAGTTCCCGCACGTGCACGGCCAGTACCTTTCTGACGCCATGGTTTTGCACCGCCACCAGAAACCGCAGAACGGTTTTTCTGAGCTTTAGTACCCTGACGACCGCCAGCCAGGTAAGCAGTAACTACCTGGTGTACCAGCGTCTCGTTGAATTCTTTACCAAAAGCCAGGTCGGAAACTTCAACCGAACCATTAGCTCCAGCTAAATTCAGATTCATTTCAAACCCCCTTAGGCGCCAGCTTTAACAGCTGGTTTAACGATTACGTCACCGCCAGTTGCGCCTGGAACAGCACCTTTGATCAACAGCAGGTTGCGTTCAGCGTCTACGCGAACAACTTCCAGGGTCTGAACGGTTACACGCTCATTACCCATCTGACCTGCCATCTTCTTGCCTTTCCAAACACGACCAGGAGTCTGACACTGACCAATAGAACCCGGAGCACGGTGAGAAAGAGAGTTACCGTGAGTCGCGTCCTGCATGGAGAAGTTCCAGCGCTTGATACCACCCTGGAAACCTTTACCTTTGGACTGACCTGTTACGTCAACTTTCTGACCAGCTTCGAAGCGCGCAACTGTCAGCTCGTCGCCAACGTTGACTTCGTCGCCACCTGACAGGCGGAACTCCCACAAACCACGGCCCGCTTCTACGCCCGCTTTAGCGAAGTTACCGGCTTCTGGCTTAGACAGGCGATTAGCCTTCTTACAACCAGTAGTAACCTGCACAGCAGTGTAGCCGTCGGTTTCTTCTGTTTTCACAGCAGTAACGCGGTTCGGTTCCACTTCGATGACGGTGACTGGCACGGATACGCCGTCTTCAGTGAAGACGCGAGTCATACCCGCTTTACGTCCGATTAGACCTACAGACATTTCTTTTAAAACCTCTTGCCAGTTGTGTACGGGGCTGTTACCCACTACGGCTGCCCTTTCCAGAGCATTCCACACTAAATAAGCGCTTCATTAATAAAAATTAATTCTGCGCAGTTGCCTTATTAGCCGAGGCTGATCTGCACTTCAACACCCGCAGCAAGATCCAGCTTCATCAGTGCGTCAACTGTCTTTTCAGTTGGCTCAACGATGTCCAGAACACGCTTGTGAGTACGGATTTCATACTGATCACGTGCATCTTTGTTCACGTGAGGTGAAATCAGAACTGTGTAGCGTTCTTTGCGAGTAGGAAGCGGGATCGGGCCCCGTACCTGAGCGCCTGTTCTTTTCGCAGTATCAACGATTTCCTGCGCAGAAGAGTCGATCAAGCGATGATCAAAGGCTTTCAGACGAATACGAATTTTCTGATTCTGCATTTCGATCACACATTTCCAAAAAATTATTTAACGGCATAGCCGACCTCCCCCTACAATGAGGGGGACGCAAATTCTACTTAGGTCAGCTAATCAGGTCAACCTAATTGCCGAATATTTTGTACAAATAACAAACAAATCTAAACCAACCCACTTCTATCCACCGATTGGCTCTGATGCTGCTATTTGCGCCAGACACAAAAAAGCCCTCACAAGGAGGGCCTTTTGAAATCAGAGAGTATTAATTACTCAACGATTTTAGATACAACGCCTGCACCTACAGTACGACCGCCTTCACGGATCGCAAAGCGCAGACCTTCTTCCATCGCAACTGGGTTGATCAGGGTAACGTCCATCTGAACGTTATCGCCTGGCATTACCATTTCTACACCCTCTGGCAGCTCACATGCACCAGTGATGTCAGTTGTACGGAAGTAGAACTGTGGACGGTAGCCTTTGAAGAATGGAGTGTGACGACCACCTTCTTCTTTGGACAGTACGTAAACTTCACCCTCGAAACGAGTGTGAGGAGTGATAGAACCTGGAGCAGCCAGTACCTGACCACGCTCAACTTCCTCACGCTTAGTACCACGCAGCAGCGCACCAATGTTCTCACCTGCACGACCTTCGTCCAGCAGCTTACGGAACATCTCAACACCAGTACAAGTAGTAGTCGTAGTTTCTTTGATACCTACGATCTCAACTTCTTCACCAACTTTGATGATACCGCGCTCTACACGACCGGTTACTACAGTACCACGACCCTGGATAGAGAATACGTCCTCGATAGGCATGATGAATGCACCGTCGATTGCACGCTCTGGCTCTGGGATGTAAGAATCCAGAGTTTCCAGCAGTTTCTTAACTGCAGTAGTACCCAGCTCGTTGTCGTCTTCGCCGTTCAGAGCCATCAGTGCAGAACCTGGAACGATTGGAGTGTCGTCGCCCGGGAATTCGTACTGATCCAGCAGCTCACGCAGCTCCATTTCTACCAGTTCCAGCATCTCTGCGTATTCTTCAGAATCTGCACCACCACAGTCTTCTGCCAGCAGGTCTGCTTTGTTCAGGAATACTACGATGTAAGGTACACCTACCTGACGAGACAGCAGGATGTGCTCACGAGTCTGTGGCATTGGACCGTCGGTCGCACCACATACCAGAATCGCACCGTCCATCTGAGCCGCACCAGTGATCATGTTCTTAACATAGTCAGCGTGGCCCGGGCAGTCTACGTGCGCGTAGTGACGCTCAGTCGTATCGTACTCAACGTGAGAAGTCGCGATTGTGATACCACGCTCACGTTCTTCAGGAGCGTTATCGATGTTAGCGAAGTCTACCGCTGCACCACCGAATACTTCAGCCGCTACACGAGTCAGAGCTGCTGTCAGAGTAGTTTTACCGTGGTCAACGTGGCCGATTGTACCAACGTTAACGTGCGGTTTTGTGCGTTCAAATTGTTCTTTAGCCACTTTTCATTACCTCAAGTAATTAGGCGAATAAAATATTAGTTCTGATTGATTACAGCGTCGGCGACATTTTGCGGCGCTTCCGCGTACTCGAGAAACTCCATCGAATAAGTCGCACGACCCTGGGTAGCAGAGCGAAGGTCGGTTGCATAACCGAACATTTCACCCAGCGGCACCTGAGCGTTGATAATCTTACCCGAAGAACTATCTTCCATACCCTGGACTAATCCACGACGACGATTAAGGTCACCCATCACGTCACCCATGTAATCTTCCGGGGTCACAACTTCAACTTTCATCATCGGCTCAAGCAGGCAGGGACTAGCTTCCTGCGCGTACTTTTTCAGCGCCTGAGATGCAGCGATTTTAAACGCCATTTCGTTGGAGTCAACTTCATGGAAGGAACCATCGTACAGGCGGGCTTTCAAGCCGATCAGCGGGTAGCCCGCGATAACACCATTGTGCATCTGCTCTTCGATGCCTTTCTGTACTGCTGGAATATATTCCTTAGGAATAGCACCACCGACGACTTCGTTGATAAATTCCAGACCTTCCTGATCAGAAGGACTGAACTCAACAACAACATGGCCATACTGGCCACGACCACCGGACTGACGCGCAAACTTATGGTTTGCAACAACAGGCTGACGGATTTTCTCGCGGTAGGCTACCTGCGGTTTACCGATATTGGCCTCGACCTTGAACTCACGCTTCATTCGATCCACGATGATATCAAGGTGCAACTCACCCATACCGGAGATGATAGTCTGACCTGTTTCTTTGTCGGTCTCGACCTTGAAGGAGGGATCTTCCTGAGCCAGTTTGCCCAGTGCAATACCCATCTTTTCCTGGTCGGCCTGAGATCGAGGCTCAACTGCAACGGAAATTACCGGATCCGGGAATTCCATGCGCTCAAGGACAATTTTGTTGTCTCCGTCACACAAGGTATCGCCTGTAGTAACATCCTTCATGCCGATCAGTGCAGCGATATCACCCGCACGCACTTCTTTGATCTCTTCCCGGTTATTGGAGTGCATCTGCACCATACGGCCGACACGCTCTTTTTTACTTTTAACCGAGTTGAATACAGCATCACCGGATTTCAGTACGCCGGAGTAAACCCGCACAAAGGTCAGAGTTCCGACAAACGGGTCCGTAGCAATTTTGAAAGCCAGCGCCGCGAACGGTGCATCATCATCTGCTTCACGCTGCGCAACAGTCTCATCAGCGTCGTCCAGTGTACCTTCGATCGCTTTTACCTCGACCGGGGACGGCATGTATTCGATGACTGCATCCAGTACTGCCTGAACACCTTTGTTCTTAAAGGCAGAACCTGCCTGAACCAGAACAATGTCGTTATCCAGCGTACGGGCACGCAGGCCCTGCTTGATCTCTTCTTCGGACAGCTCACCTTCTTCAAGGTATTTGTCCATCAGATCCTCAGACGCTTCAGCAGCCGCTTCAACCAGTTGCTCACGCAACTCTTCCGCCTGATCCTGCAAATTCGCCGGAATATCTTCCAGCTCATAGGTCATGCCCTGATCTTCTGCATTCCACATGATGGCTTTCATGCGCACCAGATCAACCACACCGACGAAATCTTCTTCAGATCCGATAGGGAAGTTAATTGGCACTGCATTCGCGCCAAGACGCTCTTTCAGTTGATCAACAACCATGAAGAAATCCGCGCCAATACGGTCCATCTTATTGACGAACACCATGCGCGGAACTTCATATTTGTTGGCCTGACGCCATACAGTCTCAGTCTGAGGCTGCACACCTGAGGAGGCACAAAGCACAACAACCGCACCATCCAGTACACGCAGGGAACGCTCTACCTCAATGGTAAAATCAACGTGTCCCGGGGTGTCGATGATGTTAATTCGATGATCATCGAACTGTTGGTTCATGCCCTTCCAGAAACAGGTGGTAGCAGCAGAAGTGATGGTAATACCACGCTCCTGCTCCTGCTCCATCCAGTCCATGGTCGCAGCGCCATCATGTACTTCACCGATCTTATGAGAAAGACCGGTGTAGAACAGGATACGCTCCGTGGTAGTCGTTTTACCGGCATCAACATGCGCACAGATACCGATGTTACGGTAACGTGCGATTGGAGTTTTACGAGCCACGACTTAATCCTCAGTATCTTAGAAGCGGTAGTGAGCGAATGCTTTGTTCGCTTCAGCCATACGATGCACGTCTTCACGTTTCTTAACAGCCGCACCGCGGCCTTCAGATGCATCGATCAGCTCACCTGCCAGACGCAGCGCCATGGATTTCTCACCACGCTTACGAGCAGAATCTACAGCCCAACGCATAGCCAGAGCCATACGACGTGCAGGACGAACCTCTACAGGCACCTGATAAGTCGCACCACCAACACGGCGGGACTTAACTTCTACTGCAGGCTGGATCGCTTCCAGAGCTTTTTCAAATAGTTCCAGTGGGTCCTGGTCTGTACGTTCCTGGATCTTGTCCAGTGCGCCGTACACAATCTTCTCAGCAACAGATTTTTTGCCGCTAACCATTACATGGTTGATAAATTTAGCCAGAACTGTGTTGCCGAACTTAGGATCCGGCAGAATTTCGCGCTTTGCAGCGACGCGTCTTCTAGGCATTGATAAGCCCTCAATTCATTAAAAGGTCTTCAGGTATTCCAAGCAATTGATGCAAGGCCTTACTCTTACCGTGTATTCGGTTTAGCTTTTAGCAGTACTAGAAGCTTCGCCGCAGGGACATCGATTAAGATTTAGGACGCTTAGCACCGTACTTAGAACGGCCTTGCTTACGCTCATTAACACCTGAGCAGTCCAGTGCGCCACGCACAGTGTGATAGCGAACACCTGGAAGGTCCTTAACACGACCACCACGAATCAGAACAACGCTGTGCTCCTGCAGGTTGTGACCTTCACCACCAATGTAGGAAGCAACCTCGAAGCCGTTGGTCAGACGAACACGGCATACTTTACGCAGTGCAGAGTTCGGTTTTTTCGGAGTAGTGGTGTAAACACGGGTACAAACGCCACGACGCTGAGGACAAGCCTGCAATGCACGAACATCGCTTGGCTGAACTTTGCGCTTACGTGGTTTACGTACCAGCTGGTTAATCGTTGCCATTAAGCAAACTCCACGTTTTGATTTAACACCATAAAAAATTGGATTTTTTGAAATCCAACCACAAAGGGGCCGGAATTTTAATCAATTCCGGCCCCGATCGTCAAATACTGGATACTATTTATTCAATAAAACAGTTATTCAGCATCTGGCATAGACGCATTCAGCGCTTCGGTCAGTGCCTGTTGCACCTCTTCCGCGCTCACAGTCATGCTTTCACCTTCAGCAGGCAGGGCACGCTTGCGCTTGCGTTCTTCGTGGTAAGCCAGACCAGAACCCGCCGGGATCAGTCGACCTACAACCACGTTTTCTTTCAGGCCACGCAGGAAGTCCTGCTTGCCGGTTACCGCACCTTCGGTCAGGACACGTGTAGTCTCCTGGAAGGATGCTGCAGAGATAAAGGACTCTGTCGCCAGGGAAGCTTTAGTGATACCCAGCAGTACACGGTCGTACTTAGCCGGGATCTTACCTGCTGCTTCCAGCTCCTCGTTCTCAGCCAGAACCGCCTGGTATTCAACCTGATCGCCCGGGATGAAAGTAGAGTCACCGGAAGAGATAATCTCTACCTTACGCAGCATCTGGCGAACGATAACTTCAATGTGCTTATCGTTGATGCCTACACCCTGCAGACGGTATACATCCTGGATTTCACCGGTGATGTATTTAGCCAGCTCTTCCACACCCAGGACACGCAGAATGTCGTGCGGGTTAGAAGGACCATCGGAGATCACCTCACCCTTCTCAACCTGCTCACCTTCGAACACGTTGAGGTTACGCCATTTCTGGATCATGGTTTCATGCGGCTCAGCATCGTTCGGAGAGATCACCAGACGTTTCTTGCCTTTCGTCTCTTTACCGAAGCCAACGATACCGGACACTTCCGCCAGAATTGCAGATTCTTTCGGCTTACGCGCTTCAAACAGGTCAGCCACTCGTGGCAGACCACCGGTGATATCCTTGTTCACGGTACCTTCCTGAGGAATACGTGCCAGAACATCACCTACCTGAACCTCTGCCCCATCGGACAGGTTCATGATCGCTTTAGCCGGCAGCAGATACTGTGCTGCTGAATCGGTACCCGGATGCATTACGTCATTGCCGTTTGCATCCAGCAGTTTGATCATCGGACGGATATCTTTACCCGCAGCCGGACGATCTTTAACGTCCAGAACCTCAGTGGTCGACAGACCTGTCAGCTCGTCTGTCTGGCTCTTAACGGTAATACCGTCTTCCATGCCTGACAGCTCAACGCGACCTGCCACCTCAGAGATGATCGGGTGCGTATGCGGGTCCCAGTTAGCGACGATATCGCCCGCTTCAACGGCGCTGCCGTCTTTCACTTTGATTACAGAACCGTAAGGCAGCTTGTAACGTTCACGCTCACGACCGTGCTCATCGGTCACACCCAGCTCACCGGAACGGGAGGTTGCTACCAGAGCACCATCCGGACGTTCTACAAACTTAAGGTTGTGCAGACGAATTTCACCGCCGTTCTTAACCTGAATACTGTCAACAGCCGCTGCCCGTGACGCCGCACCACCGATGTGGAACGTACGCATGGTCAGCTGTGTACCCGGCTCACCGATAGACTGAGCTGCGATAACACCCACGGCTTCACCCGGGTTAACCAGATGGCCACGACCCAGATCACGACCGTAACAGCTTGCGCAGATACCGTGACGGGTACGACAGGTAATTGCGCTACGTACTTTGATCTCATCGATAGAGGAGTAAGCTTCGTCATTTTCCAGACGGTGCTTCCAGGCTTCATCGATCAGGGTACCGGCTTCAATCAGTACATCAACGCCAGCCGGATCAAGTACATCTTCAGCAACCACACGACCAAGGACACGATCGCCCAGTGCAACCACTACGTCGCCACCTTCGATCAGAGGCACCATGCTCAGACCTTCTGTGGTACCGCAGTCGCTCTCAGTGATAACCACATCCTGCGCCACGTCTACCAGACGACGAGTCAGGTAACCGGAGTTCGCAGTTTTCAGTGCGGTATCCGCCAGACCTTTACGTGCACCGTGGGTCGAGATGAAGTACTGCAGTACGTTCAGACCTTCACGGAAGTTCGCGGTAATTGGCGTCTCGATGATGGAGCCGTCCGGCTTCGCCATCAGACCACGCATACCGGCAAGCTGACGAATCTGTGCAGCACTACCTCGGGCACCGGAGTCCGCCATCATGTAAACCGAGTTGAAGGATTCCTGCTCGGAAGAATCACCGTCTTTGGTTACAACCGGCTCGGTTTTCAGGTTATCCATCATCTTCTTAGCCAGCAGCTCGTTAGCGCGGGACCAGATATCGATAACCTTGTTGTATTTCTCACCCTGCGTTACCAGACCATCAGCAAACTGGCGTTCGATATCCAGCACTTCAGCTTCTGCTTCGTTGATGATGGTCACTTTCTCTTCTGGAATCTCGAAGTCGTTTACACCGATAGATACACCGGACATCGTCGCCTGACGGAAGCCCATATACATCAGCTGGTCAGCAAAGATAACCGTATCTTTCAGACCACAACGACGGTACGCCTCATTCAACAGACGGGAGATCGCCTTTTTCTTCATCGGCTGGTTAACCAGCTCGTAAGGCAGACCCGCAGGAACGATAGCGAACAACAGCGCACGACCGGCTGTGGTTTCTTTCATCTCGGTAACGGTTTCCAGATTACCTTCGATGTCGCGGATGTTCTCAGTGATACGTACTTTGATCTTAGCCTGCAGATCCAGCTGGCCAGCACCCTGTGCACGCGCGATCTCTTCGATGTCGGCAAATACCATGCCTTCACCTTTAGCGTTTACACGCTCACGCGTCATGTAGTACAGACCCAGTACAACGTCCTGTGACGGTACGATGATAGGCTCACCGTTCGCAGGAGACAGTACGTTGTTGGTAGACATCATCAGAGCACGCGCTTCAAGCTGTGCTTCGATTGTCAGCGGTACGTGTACCGCCATCTGGTCACCGTCGAAGTCAGCGTTGTATGCCGCACATACCAGCGGGTGAAGCTGAATCGCTTTACCTTCAATCAGTACAGGTTCAAATGCCTGGATACCCAGACGGTGCAGAGTAGGCGCACGGTTCAGCAGTACCGGATGCTCACGGATAACTTCATCCAGAATATCCCATACCAGTGCTTCTTCACGCTCAACCATCTTCTTAGCGGCTTTAATCGTAGTCGCGTGACCACGCAGCTCAAGCTTGGAGAAGATGAACGGCTTGAACAGTTCCAGCGCCATTTTCTTAGGCAGACCACACTGGTGCAGACGCAGGTATGGACCTACCACGATTACGGAACGGCCAGAGTAATCTACACGTTTACCCAGCAGGTTCTGACGGAAACGACCCTGCTTACCTTTGATCATGTCTGCCAGAGATTTCAGCGGACGCTTGTTGGAGCCGGTGATCGCACGACCGCGACGACCATTATCCAGCAGCGCATCAACTGATTCCTGCAGCATACGTTTTTCGTTACGCACAATGATGTCAGGTGCGTTCAGGTCGAGCAGACGCTTCAGACGGTTGTTACGGTTGATAACACGACGGTACAGATCGTTCAGATCTGAAGTCGCGAAACGACCACCATCCAGCGGTACCAGAGGACGCAGATCTGGCGGCAGAACCGGCAGCACTTCAAGAATCATCCACTCCGGCTTGTTACCGGATTTGTAGAATGCTTCCAGCAATTTCAGACGCTTGGACAGCTTCTTGATCTTGGTTTCAGAGTTAGTCTGCGGCAGTTCTTCACGCAGTTGGTTAACTTCTTCTTCCAGCTCGATAGAAGACAGCAGCTCTTTAACCGCTTCTGCACCCATGCGGGCATCGAAATCATCACCGAACTCTTCCAGCGCTTCGAAGTACTGTTCATCGTTCAGCAGCTGACCGCGCTCCAGCGTGGTCATACCCGGATCGATAACAACAAAAGATTCGAAGTACAGTACGCGTTCGATATCACGCAGCGTCATATCCAGCATCAGACCGATACGGGACGGCAGCGATTTCAGGAACCAGATGTGAGCAACCGGAGAGGCCAGTTCGATGTGCGCCATACGCTCACGACGAACCTTCGCCAGGGTCACTTCAACACCACACTTCTCGCAGATAACACCGCGGTGTTTCATGCGCTTGTACTTACCGCACAGACACTCGTAGTCTTTTACCGGGCCAAAAATCTTGGCACAGAACAGACCTTCGCGCTCTGGCTTGAAGGTACGGTAGTTAATGGTTTCCGGCTTTTTAACTTCGCCGTAAGACCATGAACGGATCATTTCCGGAGAGGCCAGTGAGATCTTGATCGAGTCAAACTCTTCAGATTGGCCCTGTGTTTTAAGCAGATTCAGCAGATCTTTCATTCTTTCAAGCTCCTAACGGAGTTCTTGCTTGAGGCCGCCGCTCGGGCGACCCCCGCCTGGTATACAGTTATGCGCTTATTCGGATTCGAGCTCGATGTCGATACCCAGAGAACGAATCTCTTTAATAAGTACGTTGAAGGATTCCGGCATACCCGGCTCCATACGGTGATCGCCATCCACGATGTTCTTATACATCTTGGTACGGCCATTCACGTCATCGGACTTAACTGTGAGCATCTCCTGCAGAGTATATGCCGCACCGTAAGCTTCCAGTGCCCATACCTCCATCTCACCGAAGCGCTGACCACCGAACTGAGCCTTACCACCCAGCGGCTGCTGAGTAACCAGGCTGTAAGAACCGGTAGAACGCGCGTGCATCTTGTCGTCTACCAGGTGGTTCAGTTTCAGCATGTACATGTAACCTACGGTGACCGGGCGATCGAATTTGTTACCGGTACGACCATCAAACAGGGTAGTCTGACCACTGTCATCCAGCCCCGCCAGACGCAGCAGGCTCTTCAGCTCAACCTCTTTGGCACCGTCGAATGCCGGCGTCGCCAGTGGGACACCGCCACACAGGTTCTTCGCCAGTTCCAGAATCTCTTCATCGGTGAAGTTATCCAGATCTTCTGTACGGCTGTTCATGCCCGCACCCAGGTCAGCATTGTAGATCTGATCCAGGAAACTGCGAATTTCAGAGACAGTCTCAGCGCGCTCACGCTCCTGATCCAGCATCTCGTTGATACGACGACCCAGACCTTTCGCAGCCATACCCATGTGTGTTTCAAGGATCTGACCAACGTTCATTCGGGACGGTACACCCAGCGGGTTCAGTACGATGTCTACCGGCTCACCATTCTGATCGTATGGCATATCTTCAACCGGCATGATAACGGAGATTACACCCTTGTTACCGTGACGACCTGCCATCTTGTCACCCGGCTGTACGCGACGCTTGGTAGCTACGTAAACCTTAACGATCTTCAGCACGCCCGGTGCCAGATCATCGCCGGTCTGGAGCTTGCTCTTCTTATCTTCGAAGCGCTTATCCAGAGACTCTTTACGATCTTCCAGTTGCTTCTGAGCCAGCTCAAGCTGTTCAGCAGCGTTCTCGTCAGCAACACGGATGTTGAACCAGTCAGACTTGCTCAGACCCGACAGGAATTCAGCCGTGATCTCTTCGCCTTTCTTCAGGCCAGCACCGCCGTCAGCTTTCAGACCAACCAGCACTTTCTGCAGACGCTCGAAGGTTGCCTGCTCAACAATGCGCAGCTCTTCGTTGAGGTCTTTGCGGATCGCATCCAGTTCGGATTTCTCGATCGACAGAGCACGCTCATCTTTCTGTACGCCGTCACGTGTGAATACCTGAACGTCGATAACTTTACCGACAGTACCGGTCTTAACACGCAGTGAGGTATCTTTTACGTCAGACGCTTTCTCACCGAAGATTGCACGCAGCAGTTTCTCTTCCGGTGTTAGCTGGCTTTCGCCTTTAGGCGTTACTTTACCAACCAGAATGTCACCCGGGCCCACTTCGGCACCGATGTGAACAATACCGGCCTCATCCAGCTTAGCCAGCGCAGATTCACCCACGTTCGGGATATCCGCAGTAATCTCTTCAGAACCCAGCTTAGTATCACGCGCCACACAGGTCAGTTCCTGAATGTGGATAGTGGTGAAACGATCTTCCTGAACGACACGCTCAGAGATCAGGATGGAGTCCTCGAAGTTGTAACCGTTCCACGGCATGAACGCGATACGCATGTTCTGACCCAGCGCCAGCTCACCCATATCGACAGACGGACCGTCGGCCATAACATCGCCAACCTTAACCACATCACCCGGGTTCACAATGGAACGCTGGTTGATGCAGGTGTTCTGGTTGGAACGGGTGTATTTGGTCAGGTTGTAGATATCTACACCTGCATCGCCCGCTACCACTTCGTCGTCGTTAACACGAACAACGATTCGGCTGGCATCAACCGATTCAATCAGACCACCGCGACGGGCAACCACACATACACCGGAGTCCTGTGCCACGTTACGCTCGATACCGGTACCAACCAGCGGCTTATCAGCACGCAGTGTTGGCACAGCCTGACGCTGCATGTTCGATCCCATCAATGCACGGTTCGCGTCATCGTGTTCCAGGAACGGGATCAGCGATGCCGCAACGGATACAACCTGACGTGGAGAAACGTCCATGTACTGAACTTTCTCGGGTGCCATTACCGTGGTTTCGTTGAGGTGACGAACGGTAACCATGTCATCAACCAGACGACCTTCGTCATCCATGGTTGCAGATGCCTGCGCGATAACGAAGGTGTTCTCTTCGATGGCAGACAGGTAATCCAGCTCATCGGTAACCTTGCTGTCTACCACGCGACGGTATGGTGTTTCCAGGAAACCGTAGTCATTGGTACGGGCAAAGGTTGCCAGCGAGTTAATCAGGCCGATGTTCGGACCTTCAGGTGTCTCGATCGGACATACACGACCGTAGTGAGTCGGGTGTACGTCACGCACCTCAAAGCCGGCACGCTCACGGGTCAGACCACCCGGACCCAGCGCGGATACACGGCGCTTGTGAGTCACTTCAGACAGCGGGTTGTTCTGATCCATAAACTGAGACAGCTGAGAAGAACCGAAGAACTCTTTAATGGCTGCAGCAACCGGCTTGGCGTTGATCAGATCCTGAGGCATCAGGTTATCGGACTCAGCCATGCTCAGACGTTCACGAACGGCGCGCTCAACACGTACCAGACCTACACGGAACTGGTTTTCAGCCATTTCGCCCACGGAGCGGATACGACGGTTACCCAGGTGGTCGATATCATCAACGGTGCCTTTACCGTTACGGATATCGATCAGGGTCTTCATCACTTCCAGAATGTCTTCTTTGTCCAGTACGCCGGAACCGGTCACCGCTTCACGGCCCAGACGACGGTTGAACTTCATGCGACCAACGGCAGACAGGTCGTAACGCTCTTCCGTAAAGAACAGGTTCTCGAACAGTGCTTCTGCAGATTCTTTTGTTGGCGGCTCACCAGGACGCATCATGCGGTAGATCTCAACCAGCGCTTCCAACTGGTTACGGGTCGGATCATTACGCAGCGTGTCGGAGATGAACGGACCGCAGTCCAGATCATTGGTGTACAGCGTTTCAAAATCAGTGATGTTCGCAGCGCGCAGCTTCTCAACCAGATCTTCAGTAATCTCTGCGTTACATCCACAGATCAGTTCACCGGTAGAAGGGTCTGCAATATCACGGGCGATCGCTTTACCAGCCAGGTACTCCATTGGTACTTCAAGCTGTTCCATACCCGCTTTAGCCATCTGGCGGATGTGACGTGGCGTGATACGACGGCCCGGCTCAACAATCACATTACCTTCAGGGTCTTTCACTTCAAAAGACAGCGTTTCGCCACGCAGACGGTCAGCAATCAGCTGCATGTGAATCGCATCGTCGCTCAGCTTCCATGAAGTGTTGTCGAAGAAGATTTCCAGCATCTCTTCAGCTTCATAGCCGAGTGCGCGCAGCAGGATAGTTGCCGGCAGCTTACGACGACGGTCGATACGTACAAACAGACTGTCTTTTGGATCAAATTCGAAATCCAGCCACGAACCACGGTAAGGAATAACGCGTGCAGAATACAGCAGCTTACCGGAGGAGTGAGTTTTACCCTTGTCGTGGTCGAAGAACACACCTGGTGAACGGTGCAACTGAGATACGATAACTCGCTCAGTACCGTTAACAACGAAGGTGCCGTTTTCAGTCATCAGGGGCATTTCGCCCATGTAGACTTCCTGTTCCTTAATATCTTTTACGGCTTTGTTGCTGGATTCACGGTCATAGATAACCAGACGAACTTTAACGCGCAGAGGGGCGGCGTATGTAATACCGCGTATCTGACACTCTTTCACGTCAAATACAGGCTCACCCAGACGATAGCCAACGTATTCCAGAGATGCATTTCCGGAATAGGACACGATTGGGAAGACAGAGTTAAATGCTGCATGCAGACCAGCATCCAGACGATCTGCCGGTTCAACCCCAGTCTGTAAAAACTTCTTATAGGAGTCGAGCTGTATTGCCAGCAAGTAAGGCACATCCATTACTTGCGGCAGTTTACCGAAGTCCTTACGGATGCGTTTCTTTTCAGTGTATGAATAAGCCATCAGTGTTCCCCAGCAAGTGCACCAATTTATAAGCAGGCCGAAACCCCGTTCCGGACTGTGTTACCGCTATTTATTTGCTGTCTATAAATAACGGAAAAAGGCCGGTGGCATTTTGCCACCAGCCGTCAGCACTTCGAACAGTAAACTGTTCGGATTTGCATTGAAGCTATTACTTAACTTCAACAGAAGCGCCAGCTTCTTCCAGTGCTTTCTGAAGTTCTTCAGCTTCTTCTTTGCTAACGCCTTCTTTAACAGCAGCAGGAGCGCCATCAACGATTGCTTTAGCTTCTTTCAGGCCCAGACCTGTTGCGCCACGAACAGCTTTGATAACGTTAACTTTCTTATCGCCTGCGCCAGTCAGGATAACGTCAAATTCAGTTTTCTCTTCAGCAGCACCAGCGTCGCCGCCAGCAGCACCACCGGCAACAACAGCAGCCGCTGCAGTTACACCGAATTTTTCTTCCATTGCTTCGATCAGAGCAACAACGTCTTTAACAGACATTTCAGCAATTGCGTTTAGGATATCTTCGTTAGTCAGAGACATTTTCTAATTCCTGATATTTGTAAGCCCGGAGGCTCATTAAAACTTGTATAAAAAAGGTTGCGTATAAACTTACGCAGCCTGCTCTTCTTTCTGGTCGCGAACCGCTGCAATAGTACGGCACAGTTTGCCGGCAGCAGCTTCTTTCATGCACATCATCAGCTTGGCGATTGCTTCGTCGTATGTTGGCAGGCTTGCCAGTACAGATACGTCTACCACTTCACCTTCAAATGCTGCAGCTTTCAGTTCCAACTTATCATTGCTTTTCGCAAAGTCTCGCAGAATACGAGCGCCAGCGCCCGGATGTTCTGTAGAGAAAGCAATGATACTTGGACCTTTGAAAGAGTCCTGCAAGCATGCATAGTCAGTGCCTTCGACTGCGCGGCGAGCCAGAGTGTTACGTACGACTTTCAGCCATACGCCAGCTTCACGGGCTTCTTTACGCAGTGCGGTCATATCGCCTACTTCAACGCCGCGGGAATCCGCAACAACAGCAGACAGAGCACTTTTAGCAGCTTCCTGGACTTCAGCGACGATCGCTTTTTTATCTTCGAGTCCTAATGCCACGATTTACTCCTGGAGTAGTCTTTCGACTTATTACCAACCGCCCCGTTACCGGGGCTTCCGAGTACGGTGGTCTGATTCAAATATCGAATCTCACCGTCTGCGCAGGCTGGTTTTTCCCATTAAGATAGGGGGTTAGCCCTATCACCTGCGGTCTTTGACGGCCTTCATCTCTGTGTAACAGGTACAGAAGACCCTCAAAAAACCTTTCATATTGATCAGACTTCCAGAGAACTCTGATCAACCAGCAAACCTGGACCCATGGTAGTGGACAGGGTTACTTTCTTCAGATACACGCCTTTAGCAGAAGCTGGCTTCAGCTTCTTCAGGTCAGCAATCAGCGCTTCGATGTTCTGCTTGATAGCAGCCGCGTCGAAGTCTGCTTTACCAACACCCGCGTGGATGATGCCGTTCTTATCAGTACGGAAACGAACCTGACCCGCTTTCGCGTTTTTAACAGCCGTTTCAACGTCTGGAGTTACAGTACCAACCTTAGGGTTAGGCATCAGACCACGTGGGCCCAGAACCTGACCCAGCTGGCCTACAACGCGCATTGCATCCGGAGTTGCAATAACAACGCCGAAGTCCAGGTCGCCGCCTTTGATCTGTTCAGCCAGATCTTCGAAACCAACAACATCAGCACCCGCTGCTTTTGCTTTCTCAGCGTTTTCACCCTGAGCAAACACAGCAACACGTACATCGTTACCAGTACCGTTTGGCAGTACAGTAGAACCACGAACAACCTGATCAGATTTACGTGGATCAACACCCAGATTTACTGCAACATCAACAGTCTCTTTGAACTTAACAGTAGACAGTTCGTTCAGCAGAGACACTGCATCTTCAACAGCGTAAGCTTTGCCCGCTTCAACTTTCTCAGCGATCAGCTTCTGACGTTTAGTTAACTTAGCCATTACTCATCACCCTCCGGAATCAGACCCATGCTACGTGCAGTACCAGCGATAGTACGAACCGCTGCATCCATATCAGCAGCAGTCAGGTCTGGCATTTTAACAGTAGCAATCTCTTCCATCTGAGCGCGGGAGATGTTACCCACTTTCTCAGTGTTTGGACGACCGGAACCGCTCTTCAGGCCCGCTGCTTTTTTCAGCAGAACAGCCGCAGGAGGGGTTTTAGTGATGAATGTAAAGCTGCGATCTGCGTATACAGTGATAACAACAGGAACCGGCAGGCCGTTTTCCATGCTCTGTGTCTGAGCATTGAACGCCTTACAGAATTCCATGATGTTAACACCATGCTGACCCAGTGCCGGACCTACTGGAGGTGACGGATTCGCACCACCGGCTGGAACCTGCAGCTTAATATAAGCTTCAATCTTCTTAGCCATTTTTCAATGTACTCCTAGTGGGTTCAAACGCCTCTCGGCTCCCCATTTTCTCAAGACAGAAAAACCCCAGCTCTCGCTGAGGTTATTCCTTAAAACCGGATATCAGGCCTTTTCGACCTGACCGAAATCCAATTCTACCGGTGTCGAGCGACCAAAAATCAGAACCGCTACCTGCAGCTTGTTCTTCTCGTAGTTGATCTCTTCGACAACACCGTTAAAGTCAGCAAATGGACCATCGATAACACGTACCATCTCGCCCGGCTCAAACACCGTCTTAGGCCGCGGCTTATCAACGCCACTTTCAACCCGACTCAAAATCTCATTAGCTTCCGCTTCAGTAATTGGCGCCGGGTTACCCGCAGTACCACCAATAAAGCCCAGAACGTGCGGCGTATCTTTAACCAGATGCCAGCTCTCATCGTTCATATCCATATTCACCAGAACATAACCAGGATAGAACTTACGCTCAGACTTACGCTTCTTACCGTCGCGAATTTCTACAACCTCTTCGGTAGGCACCAATACCTCACCAAACAGATCCTGCATAGAGTGCAGTTCAATTCGTTCTTTCAGCGTGTTCATTACACGCTTTTCGTACCCGGAGTACGCATGTACCACATACCAACGCTTAGACATGCTTTTCAGCCTCTTAACCTATAGCTCCAGATACCAACCAGCCCAGCAGCGAATCAAGACCCCACAACATCAACCCAACAACCAGCACTACCACAACCACGATCATCGTAGTCTGAGCAGTCTCCTGACGGGTCGGCCATACAACCTTGCGAATTTCCTGCTTAGCTTCTTTAAACAGCGTAAAAAACGCTTTGCCCTTTGCAGTCTGAAGCGAGATAAAGCCCGCTACCAGCGCCAATACAAGCAGCGCCACAACACGATAGAACAAAGACTGATCTGCGTAGATAGAGTTACCTACAACACCTGCACCAACAATAGCCAGCACAACACCCCATTTCAGGAGATCAAACTTTGAACCTTCGGAGTTCACTTTAGCATTCACGCTTAGGCCTCAGGATTACTAATAACGCTTGTATTTTTTGATACCAACTCAGAAGAGAGTTGGCAGGCCAGGAGGGACTCGAACCCCCAACCTGCGGTTTTGGAGACCGCTGCTCTGCCAATTGAGCCACTGGCCTACTGCATAATAGGGAGGCGTATTGTATAAGCCTCCCTATCTCTTGGCAATACCTAAGTGTTGATTTTATTCAACAATCTTAGATACAACGCCTGCACCTACAGTACGACCGCCTTCACGGATCGCAAAGCGCAGACCTTCTTCCATCGCAACTGGGTTGATCAGGGTAACGTCCATCTGAACGTTATCGCCTGGCATTACCATTTCTACACCCTCTGGCAGCTCACATGCACCAGTGATGTCAGTTGTACGGAAGTAGAACTGTGGACGGTAGCCTTTGAAGAATGGAGTGTGACGACCACCTTCTTCTTTGGACAGTACGTAAACTTCACCCTCGAAACGAGTGTGAGGAGTGATAGAACCTGGAGCAGCCAGTACCTGACCACGCTCAACTTCCTCACGCTTAGTACCACGCAGCAGCGCACCAATGTTCTCACCTGCACGACCTTCGTCCAGCAGCTTACGGAACATCTCAACACCAGTACAAGTAGTAGTCGTAGTTTCTTTGATACCTACGATCTCAACTTCTTCACCAACTTTGATGATACCGCGCTCTACACGACCGGTTACTACAGTACCACGACCCTGGATAGAGAATACGTCCTCGATAGGCATGATGAATGCACCGTCGATTGCACGCTCTGGCTCTGGGATGTAAGAATCCAGAGTTTCCAGCAGTTTCTTAACTGCAGTAGTACCCAGCTCGTTGTCGTCTTCGCCGTTCAGAGCCATCAGTGCAGAACCTGGAACGATTGGAGTGTCGTCGCCCGGGAATTCGTACTGATCCAGCAGCTCACGCAGCTCCATTTCTACCAGTTCCAGCATCTCTGCGTATTCTTCAGAATCTGCACCACCACAGTCTTCTGCCAGCAGGTCTGCTTTGTTCAGGAATACTACGATGTAAGGTACACCTACCTGACGAGACAGCAGGATGTGCTCACGAGTCTGTGGCATTGGACCGTCGGTCGCACCACATACCAGAATCGCACCGTCCATCTGAGCCGCACCAGTGATCATGTTCTTAACATAGTCAGCGTGGCCCGGGCAGTCTACGTGCGCGTAGTGACGCTCAGTCGTATCGTACTCAACGTGAGAAGTCGCGATTGTGATACCACGCTCACGTTCTTCAGGAGCGTTATCGATGTTAGCGAAGTCTACCGCTGCACCACCGAATACTTCAGCCGCTACACGAGTCAGAGCTGCTGTCAGAGTAGTTTTACCGTGGTCAACGTGGCCGATTGTACCAACGTTAACGTGCGGTTTTGTGCGTTCAAATTGTTCTTTAGCCATCAGTCTGTCCAGTACAATTGATTTACAAAGCGCCAAATATAACAAAGGGCAGATATATTACTATATCTACCCTATAAAAAATCTGGAGCTCAAGAGCGGATTTGAACCGCCGACCTCACCCTTACCAAGGGTGTGCTCTACCCCTGAGCTACTTGAGCCTCACAATGCACATTGGAGCGGGTAGCGGGAATCGAACCCGCCTCTTCAGCTTGGAAGGCTGAGGTAATAGCCACTATACCATACCCGCCTTACTGCGAATGGTGGTGAGGGGTGGATTCGAACCACCGAAGCTTGCGCGTCAGATTTACAGTCTGATCCCTTTGGCCACTCGGGAACCTCACCAACAATGTATCACTCCGCCGAACCGTTGAGTGGTGCCGGCACCAAGAGTCGAACTCGGGACCTACTGATTACAAGTCAGTTGCTCTACCAACTGAGCTATACCGGCGCCTCAACAACGAAGTGGCGCGTATGTTACCACCGACTCAGAGCTTTGCAACCCCTTTACACAACTTTTTTTCAATTTTTCTCAAAGAATAGCTTTTCTGTACTATTTCTTTGATTTCATTGGATAATTTTCGATCAATTTGATCAATTACCCGTACAGTGTAGGCATTACCCTGTGCCTGACCCAGCCGCACCTCGCTTTCCAGCCCGAGGCTGCGCAACACTTCCTGCCGCTGCTCCGCTTCGCTGCGATCGGCAAACCCGGTCAGCAAATATTCAAATTCCAGTAATTCATCTGTTGCCAGCACGGAGCCCTGGGTTTCGAGGTACTCCACCAGCCTGAGCCGTGCATCCAGCCCTTCTGGTAACAGTATCGCCAGCACAACCTCCTGCACCGGTTCAGCTTCTAACCGCTGCACCACATAACCGCGCTCATGCAGGAACCGGACAACGGCATCTGCCTGCTCAACCCGGGCAAACCCTATAAAGTCGGTACACTCGTAGCGCACATCTCTGACCCTGCGCTGGAGTTGTGCAGGCTCCATCTCTGTAACCAGACGCAAGGTATTCACGCCGTCGTATTGCTTAAGTGCAGGCTTCGACCCCTGCTCCACCTGTAGCGAGAACCACAACAACAGTATGGCATTCGCTAATAAGAGGAACATAAACAGCCAGCGAAACATCAGCCCTGCACTCCGAGCACTAATCCATCCAGCACCAGCTCAGGCACAAATTCTCCACGGCCACACAAATGCTGAAACAGGGCACCATCACCACCGGTCACATACAACCGATCCGTCTCACCTAATTCAGCGACTATTTTTTCTGCCAGCGCCTGAAACGCATAATTAATACCATGCACAACGGCAGCCGACGTATGCTGACCGGGTTCAATCGTAAAAGCCTCCGGGTCCTGATCGACAATAATTTCAGCCGTATTCGCAAGCAATCCGCGCTGCATCAGCCGCAGACCCGGAATAATATAGCCACCCTGATGCCTGCCATCGGCTTCTATATAGTCGACCGTAATCGCACTGCCACAATCCACCACACAACAGCGCCCTCTGGCCTTGCTATAGGCCGCCAGCATCACCAGCCACCTGTCCACTCCCATACGAGCGGGCTCCTGATAGGAGTTGGTAACACCCGCGGCACGCGCCTGCGTTCTGGCAAACACTGGCGCCGGATTAGCGGTTCCGGCAAAGCCATCCACCAGTTGCTGATTTACCGCTTCGCCTGCCACAGAGGCTACCCGAATTATGTTGAAGCAAGCTGACCAGTCATCCGGCCAGCCCTGATTGAGAGACGACGTGAACACGCGCCCCCTGCGCCCATCACTGCGACGCCATTTTACGAAGGTATTACCTGCATCTATATCCAGATTCATACGGATCGCTGAACACTGACCTCACCGCCGTGAAACGCCTCTACGCCGGTCGCAGTCTGTAATAGAATCGCACCACTGCCATCAACACCCTGACAGACCCCTGCTATCTCTTTACCACCCACTTGTAACACGATTGGCTGCCCCTGCATGGCGTGATAGGACTGCCACTCATCTACCAGCCCGGCAAAACCATCCCGCTCGAAGCTGCGCAGGCGCACCACAAGCTCATTCAACACCTCAGCCACCAGCCGGTTACGGCTGACCACTTCACCGCTGATATTTTTCAGATCAATCCATGGCTGATCGATCATGGCGCCCAGTTCATTTGGCATATTCACATTAATACCAACACCGATCACCACCTGACACTCCCCGGAAGCTTCGCCGTTCACTTCCAGCAGAATACCGGCCAGTTTACGCCCCTGACTCAACAGATCGTTCGGCCATTTAAGCTGCACATCTCTGATCGACAGTTTTTCCATGGCTTTCACCAGAGCCAGCCCGACCATCAGGCTTAGCCCCTCAAGCGCAGCCACTCCTTGCTCGAACCTCCACACCAGAGAGAAGTACAGGTTACGCGCAAACGGGCTGACCCAGGGACGCCCACGCCGGCCCCGGCCGGCACTTTGCTGCTCAGCCAGATAGAGCCGACCATGGCAGTTCGCCCCCTGAGTTTCCTGCATCGCCTTCTCATTGGTAGAACCCATACTCAGTTGCAGATCAACATCTGCCAGTTCTGCTTTAACCGATGATTCAAGCCAATCATTAATCTGCGCCAGATCGAGCAACTCAAGACCACCCGGCACACGATAACCACGCCCCTTAACGCTGTATATTTCCAGCCCGTCCTCTTCCAGACGGCGCATATGTTTCCAGATCGCACTTCGGCTGATACCCAATGCTTCACCCAGCTCTCTGCCGGAATGAAACTTGCCATCAGCCAGAATAGACAACAACGAACGGATCGTCATAAAAGCTAGCCTTACTTAAACTCGGTCTAAGACAATAAAACTGTAGTTATAGGGATTCGGCCCTTGCGCCGCAAAATCTTCCCGCCCGATCTCCTGCCACTGTGCCCGGGCAAACTCAGGGAACCAGGCATCCCCTTCTATTTCGGCGTCCACTTCAGTCAGGTACAGGCGGTCAGCCTTCTCCAGCGCCTGAGCATAGATCTGCGCACCGCCGATCACCATGGCTTCATCCGCACCATCGATCAGCGCAACACTTTCAGCCAGCTCCAGTGCAGCCTCAAGGCTCTTCACTACTTTCACACCCTGCGGAGCGTAATCGTCCTGCCGGGTGATCACGATATTCGTGCGGCCCGGCAATGGCCGGCCAATCGAATCATAGGTGTTCCGACCCATGATAATCGGCTTACCCATGGTCACCTGCTTGAAGTAACGCAGATCCTCTGGCAGATGCCATGGCAATTTGTTGTTCACGCCGATCACACGGTTTTTAGCCTGAGCGACTATCATTGCAAGCTTCATCAGCACTCCTCAGATAGATACCGCAGCACGGATAGCCGGGTGCGGATCGTAATCGACAATTTCAAAATCTTCGTATTCGTAATCGAAGATCGACGCTGGCTTGCGCTTGATGACCAGCTTAGCCAGACCACGCGGCTCGCGGGATAACTGCTCCTGAACGATCGCCGGATCGGAAAGATGGTCCTGATACAGATGCAGATCACCAAAACTGTGGACAAAATCCCCCACTTCCAGATCGCACTGCTGGGCCAGCATATGCGTCAGCAGCGAGTAGGATGCGATATTGAACGGCACCCCGAGAAAATAATCCGCACTGCGCTGATACAACTGACAACTGAGCCGGCCGTCTGCCACATAAAACTGGAACAGAGTATGACATGGCGGCAGCGCCGCTTTATTGTTTCGCACATTCTCCTGCGGACTGACGGTTTCATCCGGCAGATCCGCCGGGTTCCAGCCACTGACAATCAAACGTCGCGAATTAGGGTTACGCCTGATCTGCTCTACCAGATCAGAGATCTGATCAATGGTACGTCCATCCGGGCAAGCCCATGAACGCCACTGTTTGCCGTAGATCGGCCCCAGATCACCATCTTCCAGTGCCCATCCATCCCAGATTGAGACACCGCGCTCTTTCAGCCAGTTATTGTTGGTGTTGCCATCCAGAAACCACAACAGCTCATAAATAATAGATTTCAGGTGAAGTTTTTTTGTGGTCAGCAGAGGAAAGCCCTGCTGCAGATCGAACCTCAGCTGACGACCAAAGACAGAACGCGTGCCAGTTCCGGTGCGATCCCCTTTATCGGTGCCGTTGTCTATGATGTCGCGCATCAGATCCAGATACTGTTGCATGTGTAACTCCAGTGATACCGGTCGGCCCGGCCTGTTAAATTCCAGTCAGTGGTGCGCAGATTTTACCGTTTTCCCTGCAGTACCATAAGCCCATAGTATAAGCCCCGCCCCGCCGAGAATCATCGGCAACGACAGTAACTGCCCCATGGTTAGCCAGTCAAAGGCGACAAACTGCAGGTGCGCATCCGGCTCACGAACAAACTCCACCAGCGAGCGAAACAGGCCATATAGCAGCAGAAACAGACCCGACACAGCCATGCGTGGCCTTGGCTTTGAGGAGAACCACCAAAGCAGCGCAAACATAACCACACCCTCCAGCGCAAACTCATACAACTGCGACGGGTGCCGCGGCAACTCTCCCGCCCGCGGGAAAATCACCCCCCACGGCAAGTCCGTAGTACGTCCCCATAATTCACCGCCGATGAAGTTACCGATCCGCCCCGCACCCAGCCCGATCGGAATCAGCGGCGCAACAAAATCGGTCATCTCCATCAGGCTCTTGTTGTGTTTACGACCAAACAGGTACATCACCAGGATCACCCCCAGCAGGCCACCATGGAAGGACATTCCTCCTTCCCACACCGCAAACAACCAGAGCGGGTCATCCAGAAAACGCTGAAAGTTATAAAACAGCACATAACCCATACGGCCACCCAGCACGACACCCATGGCCCCCCAGAAGATCATGTCCGCGATCTGCTCATCACTCCACCCGGAACCGGGCATACGGGCACGCCGGACACCCAGCCACCAGGCTGCAGCAAAACCGATCAGATACATCAGGCCATACCAGTGAATAGCCAGCGGACCGATCGCGACCGCGATCGGATCTATATCATGCACCCACACACTCAGACTCCTAAATCAGATTACTCAACAGAAAACGCAGACCGACCACTAACAAAAACCCGGCAAAGATCCGCTTTAACAGCAAAGGGGGCAGGCTATGCGCCAGCTTCGCCCCGACTTTGGCAAACAGTGTACTGGTGAGCACAATACCCAGTAACGCAGGCAGGTAGATAAACCCGGCACTCCACTCAGGCATCAGCGGATGATCCCACCCCTGCCAGATATTGGTTAATGCCCCCATCAGTGCAATCGGCAGGCCACAGGCTGCTGACGTGGCCACGGCCTGTTGCATCTGAATTCGCCCCCAGCTCAGATAAGGCACGCTGAGGGTACCGCCCCCGATACCGAAAATTGCCGAGAACCAACCAATCACTCCCCCGGCAATCCCATGCCCTGTTGTCGAAATCTCCTGATCACCCGCACCGGGTTTCAGGTTAAACGCCATCTGAATGGAGATCGCAATCGCAAAACAGCCAAGGCTGATCTGTAACCACTCACCGGTCATCTTCCCGGCCGTTACTACGCCCAGAAACGCACCCAACACAATCCCCATACTCAGCGGCCTGAAAATATCCCAACGCACAGCGCCACGTTTATGGTGCGCCATGGTTGAGCTGATCGAGGTCGCAACAATGGTCGCCAGTGAGGTGGCTACCGCTGCATGGGTCAGTACATCGGCAGACATCCCCTGCAACTCAAAGCTGAAAACCAGTACCGGAACAATCAGCAGACCACCACCAATGCCGAACAGACCCGCCACCACGCCGGCCGCCGCTCCCAGCAACAGATAGATCAGAATTGTCAGCAGCATCGATCACCTCCCAAGCGATCTGTCTTTTCCCTGAAAAAGACTTAAAATCCAAAAGAATCACTATCTTACAGAATAAACGGAGCATTACTATGTGCCTGATAAGTTTCGCCTACCAGTGCCATCCGCAGTATTCACTGATTCTGCTGGCCAATCGTGACGAGTTTTATCAGCGCCCGACTCAGCCAATGCACTACTGGGAAGATCTACCCGGGATTCTTGCCGGTCGCGATCTGGAGATGGGCGGCACCTGGCTGGGCGTAAATCGCAACGGTGCCTTCAGCGCTGTGACAAATTTCCGCGATGGTCGCAGGGGTGCGGTCAACCGCCGCTCCCGGGGTGAACTGACCCGCAACTATCTGAGCTCCGGCCTCAGCGCCACCGACTATCTTGACCGGATTGAGGCAGAACAGTTCAGCTACGGTGACTTTAACCTGCTGCTGGGCGACAGTAACGGGCTCTATTATCTGTCGAATCGCTCGAAGCAGTCCTGGCAGCACCTGTCGCCCGGGGTTTATGGCATGAGCAACGCCCTGCTGGATACCCCATGGCCAAAGCTGCAACAGGTCAAGCAGGAACTGCAGGCACAGCTACAGTACCCCGAACCGGCAATGGAACAGTTACTGAACATTATGACCAATCCCCGAACGGCGGCCGATGCGGATCTGCCAGATACAGGCATCAGTCTGGAGTGGGAGCGGATGCTCTCTTCTGCTTTTATTCACGCGGAAAACTACGGTACCCGCGCCATCACCCTGCTGCTACAGAAACCCTGCGGAGAGACCCGGATTGTGGAGCATAATTTTGCCGGGGAAGGCGCCACCGAGCGCTATGAATACAGGCTTCAGATCCCGGCTATCGGCACTACATCGGCAGTTTAGGCTGAGCCGGTAAGGCAATACCGAGCTTCTCAAGGCGTTGATTGATCAGCGCCTGAATCCGGTCGGCATCATCCATTGCCATGACATCCTTGAGCAGCTTGTCAGCATCTGTCTTACTGACCGAACGGATCGCAGATTTCACTTTAGGCAGGTTGGTGGCATTCATCGAGAGCATGTCGTAACCCATTGCCATCAGCAGCAGGGCCCCACCCGGCTCCGATGCCACCTCACCACAGATTGATACGGTGGCATTCTCTTTATGCGTTTCACGGGCAATATACTCCAGCGCTTTCAGCACCGCCGGATGATAACTGACATAGAGCCCCGCCACCCGCGGATTATTACGGTCTACGGCGAGCAGGTATTGCGTCAGGTCGTTGGAACCGACCGAGATAAAGTCGACCCGGCGGGCAAAACGGCGGACCTGATAGACCGCCGCAGGCACTTCCACCATCACCCCGACCAATGGCCGCTCAATGTTGTGCCCCTCTTCCTGCAGTTCTCTTACCGCGCGGTCGATCTGGCGGTTAGCCTCTTCAACCTCACGCACACTGGTTACCATTGGCAACATGATCCGCAGGTTGTCGTAGCCTTCACCGGCCTTGAGCATCGCCCGTACCTGAACCAGAAAGATCTCCGGATGGTCCAGAGTGACACGAATACCACGCCAGCCCAGAAACGGATTCTCCTCCTCAATCGGGAAGTATGGCAACGCCTTATCCCCGCCAATATCCAGCGTTCGCATGGTCACCGGGCGCGGATGAAAAGCCTCAAGCTGCTTACGATAGGTCTGAGCCTGTTCCTGTTCACTGGGGAAGAACTCCCGGATCATAAACGGCACTTCGGTCCGGTATAAGCCGATCCCCTCAGCCCCCCGATCCAGAGAGCGCGCCACATCGGCAATCAACCCGGTATTAACCCACAGCGGGATTCGATAACCGTCAGTTGTCTCGGCCGGCAGCTCTTTCAGCGTTTCCAGCTCTGCCGCCTGCTCCTGTTCACCGCGCACAATATCGCGATAAGCCGAGAGCAGCTCTTCGCCGGGCTGCACGTAGATCCTGCCGGAGTAACCATCCAGAATCAGCTCGCGGCCATCGATCCGGGTCAGAGGCAGATCCACCGCCCCCATGATGGTCGGAATCCCCATGGATCGGGCAAGAATTGCAGCATGGGAGTTACTCGAACCGTGCACAGAGACCAGACCCACCAACTTTTCGCTGGGCACTTCGCCCAGCATGGCCGGGGTCAGCTCATCTGCCACCAGAATGGTTTCATCGGTAAATTCCAGACTCGTCGGAGCCGCTTCCTGAAGATAGGCCAGCACTCGCCGCCCCAGATCTTTGATATCGGTGGCCCGCTCCCGCAGGTAGGGATCATCCATCATCGAAAACTGACGCACATGCTCAGCCACTACCTGCCGCAGTGCACCCTGAGCCCAGTTGCCCTGTTCAATGCGGGCAGTAATTTCACCGGCCAGCGCATTATCGTCCAGCATGCGCAGATAGACATCGAACAGTGCCTGTTCTTCCGTACGGAGACGCTGAGCCAGACTGCGGCCCACCACTTTGATATCCCGTCGCACCAGACGCAACGCTTCTTCAAAACTGGCGATCTCTTTGGGAATGTCTTTCGCTTCTTTATCCGGCACTGAACCGAGATCCGCCGGCGGCGAGATCACCGTGGCATTGCCGATCGCGACCCCTGAGGAACCGGCAACCCCTTCAAAACGCAGATCAATAACCTGTTTCTGCTCACCGACAACGCCCAGTGAACCGGTCGCTTCAGCGTGAGCGATCACCCCTGCCAGCTGGGCAGAAAGCGTAACCAGAAATGCCTCTTCACTCTCATCAAAGCGACGCAGCTCTTTCTGCTGCACGACGAGAACCCCGAGAACATCACGATGGTGGATAATCGGCACCCCCAGAAACGAACTGAAACGTTCCTCACCGGTGGATTCAACATATTTAAAAGAGGGGTGATCGGCGGCATTTTCCAGGTTGATGGGCTCGGCACGTTCTACCACCAGCCCCACCAGACCTTCTGCAGTGGAGAGACGGACGCTACCCACGGCTTCTTTATTCAGACCTTCTGACGCCATCAGCACGTAGCGCTGATCCGCCGGATCAAACAGATAAACCGAGCAGACCTCGGTCGTAATAGAGCGCTGGACGCTACGCACAATCAGGTTCAGCACCGACTCCAGATCCGGAGCGATACTCACCTCCTGTACAATTTTCCTTAATACATCCAGCATCTATTACCCTCCTGTCAGGAGTCAATAATATTGATTCGCGACAGCTTCGGGGACAACTCCCGCATCGCTTTGCGATAAACCTCTCGTTTGAACGATACTACCTGGCCTAAAGGATACCAATAGCTGACCCACCGCCAACCATCAAACTCCGGCGAATCGGTATGATCAATTGTGACCGCGCTGTCTTCACTCAGCATCCGAAGCAGGAACCATTTCTGCTTCTGGCCGACGCATACGGGATGCGAATTGCGCCGGATCATTCGTTTGGGCAATCGATATCTCAACCAGCCGCGGGTAACCGCAACCAGTTCAACATCCGCTGCGCAGAGACCAATCTCCTCTCGCAGCTCACGATACATTGCCTCTTCAGGGGTCTCATCCTCATTGATTCCGCCCTGAGGAAACTGCCAGGCATCCTGGCCGATACGTCTTGCCCAAAGGACCTGACCCAGCGAGTTAGCCAGAATGATACCCACATTCGGCCTAAACCCATCTGAATCAATCACTTCGTATTTCCTAAATATTTTTAAGCTATTGTTCCATCTTATTCCACACGCAGCAAATCCCTTTTTCGCAATTGCATTCCCCCGGCCGGCACCCTATGCTTGCGCTTCGGTTTAATCGGACGGGAGCAACCCTTGAGCTTAGCAATTTTTGATCTGGACAATACCCTGCTGGCAGGCGACAGCGATCATGCCTGGGGAGAGTTTCTCTGCGAGAAAGGGATTGTTGATGTGGAGGAATACCGCCGCGCTAACGATTACTTTTATCAGCAGTATAAAAACGGCGGCCTGGATATTTACGAATTTCTGGACTTTGCCCTGCGCCCTCTGGCAGAGCATTCCCGCGAGGAGCTGGATCAGTTGCATCAACAGTTTATGGCCGAAAAGATCGAAGCGATGATGCTGCCGAAAGCCGCTGAACTGTTGCAGAATCATCGGGACAACGGCGATTACCTGCTGATCATCACTGCCACCAACCACTTTGTCACCGGCCCTATCGCTGAAAAACTGGGCGTGGACGCCATTCTGGCGACCGATCCGGAAGAAAAAGATGGCGAATACACCGGCAAGGTCGCAGGAACGCCCTGTTTCCAGGAGGGCAAAGTGACCCGCCTGAACGCCTGGCTGGAAAGCAGCAACCATTCTCTGGAAGGCAGCTATTTCTACAGCGACTCGCACAACGACCTGCCACTGCTTGAACTGGTCAGTAACCCGGTGGCGGTCAACCCGGATGATATTCTGGCCGCCCACGCCGACAGCCTGCTCTGGCCGGTACTGGATCTGCGCTAGCCCCGACACCCCGGCTTACCCGGGGGTCAGGCCACCTTGCAGTTACGTAGTGACTCGTTCAGCTCTTTCATCAGCATGCTGCGGGTCACAATCCCTACCAGCAATCCCTCTTCTACCACGGCGTATACTTTAGGCCGGTTCAGGCCCATCTGCTGTGCAAGATCAACCACACTCATACCCGGTACAACCGTCAGCGGGTCGGTACGCATGATATCTGCAACTTTCTCGTGACTGTCACAGTGATAACTGTCGGTAACCAGATAGGGCAGACAATCAAACTCTGACAAAAATCCCACCACACGCTTGTTGTTATCCACAACCGGCAGCCCCAGATAGCCCGAATCAAGAATACAACTGACCGCATCCACCAGTGCCATATCCTCTCTCAGCGGTTTATTCACCGGGTACATCACATCTCTGACCTGTAACATTTCGCCACCTCAGGTTTTCTTTTGCGACTGATTATCAGTCTGGCAAAAAACCGGAAAATAACAAAACCTGAAACCGATAAAAGCAAAAAGCAGCGCCGGGGCGCTGCTTTTCAGGTGGTTTGATAACCCTTACTCAGGGGCAAGGGTTCGGCAAACGCTGATGAATCGTATCGATGGCTTGCAACAGCTCATCACTGAGCTTAAGAGAAGCCGAGCCGATATTATCCTGTAACTGCTGCATAGTGCTGGCGCCGATAATATTCGCCGCCACATAGTCCCGGCTGTTCACCCAGGCCAATGCCATAACCGCCGGGTCCAGACCATGCTCCCGGGCCAGATTCACGTAAGCTTCTGTCGCAAGCTGCCCCTGTTCATTCAGGTACCGGGCATAGGTCGGATGGCGAGTGATACGCGCACCCTCCGGACGGGCACCGTTCAGATATTTACCACTCAGCACACCAAACCCTAACGGAGAGTATGGCAGCAGTGACACCTGCTCACGCTGCAGCACTTCCGTCAGCGCGATCTCAGCAGTACGGTTCAGCAGACTAAAAGGGTTCTGAACCGAAACACAGCGCGGCAACTGATGCTGCTCCGCCAACTGCAGAAACTTCATCGTTCCCCAGGCGGTTTCGTTGGAAAGGCCCACGTGGCGAATCAATCCCTCGTCCACCAGCTCCTGAAGCACCTCAAGGGTCTCCAGAATCGGCGTGCCATCTTTTTCCGGCTGATGGGTGTAGTTGAGCTGACCAAAGAAATTTGTCGCCCGATCCGGCCAGTGTAGCTGATACAGATCCACATAGTCCGTCTGCAGGCGACGCAGGCTGTGGGTGATCGCCTCACGGATATTGCGTTTATCGAGGGCCATATTCTCGCGGATATAGCTGACCATCTCCCCGCGACCAGTCACTTTGGTTGCGACAACCACCTTATCCCGGTTGCCCCGTGCGCGCAGCCAGTTACCGATAATCTCCTCATTACGTCCCTGATACTCAGGTGAGGTTGGGATCGGGTACATCTCTGCGCCATCGAGGAAGTTCACGCCCTGCTCCAGCGCATAATCCATTTGCGCAAAAGCCTCTTCCTGACTCAGGTCACTGCCGAAGGTCATCGTTCCGAGACAGATCTGGCTGACCTTGATATCGGTATTACCCAGCCGGTTGTAATCCATACAGCACTCCCATAAACAACGGATTTATGCCGACGGCAGAATCCGGACAAAGAAAGACTTCAGGTAATCGGTTTCCGGAATCGCCGGATGCACCGGATGATCCGCTCCCTGATGTCCCTGATCAAAGATCTGGGCATTGCGATCCAGTTCACGGCTGTTGCTGCGGATAATATCAATCAGACGCTCTGACTGCAGATGCATCGAGCAGGAAGCCGAGACCAGAATGCCATCTTTTTTCAGCAACCGCATCGCGAAGTTATTCATCCGCGAGTATGCACGCTCACCGTTACGGATATCCTTTTTCTTCTGGATAAACGCCGGCGGATCCAGCACCACTACATCGAACTTTTCTTTATCTGCAATCAGGTTTTTACAGATATCGAAGGCATCACCGTGGAAACCTTCAAAACGGTCAGCCGCATTGTTGATACGCGCATTTTCCGCCGCCACTTCCAGCGCAAAATGTGATGCATCCACACAGATCGCCTGCTCTGCACCAGCGGCAAGTGCCTGCGCACCCCAGCCACCCACATAACTGAACAGATCCAGCACCCGTTTACCCTGCACATGCTGCTGCATGCGGGCCCGGTTATTGCGGTGATCATAGAACCAACCGGTTTTCTGGCCTTTTTCCAGAGGGGCCAACAACGGTACCGAATTTTCCATCAGCGGGCAGAGTTCAGGAATATCTCCCTGCACCACCTCGGTGTAGGTTTCCAGCCCTTCCATGTCACGCATTTTGCCGTCATTACGCAACAGAATCGCCTTAGGTTTGAACACCTTGTTCAGCGCTTCCAGAATTTCATCCAGCACCGCTTCCATGCCCGCCGTGGAGATCTGCACCACAAAGACGTCATAAAAACGGTCGATTACCAGACCCGGCAAGGCATCACTGTCGCCAAACACCAGACGGTAACAATCATCGCTGAAGCAGCTTTCACGCAGTGACAGCGCAACCTTCAGCCGATGACTGATCAGCGAACGATCCAGACGGTATTTCAGATCACGGCTGATGATACGACCGCAGATCAAAGTATTGGGGTTTACGTAAGCAATCCCCAGCGGCTTACCTTTATCCGTCTCTACAACCACCTGCTGACCCGGTTCGAAACTCTTCAACGGGGTGGCGCGGTTGTCCACTTCGTTACTGTAGATCCAGAGGTGTCCGCCACGCAGACGGCGTTCAGCTCCGCTATTCAGTTTAAGTGTTGGCAGTGACATGTTTTTCCTGTTTTTACAGACAACTGTCCCGGCATATAGCCGGGACAAGAAATAATTCAGACCGGGAACGGGCCCCGGTTAAGACTTAAGCTTCGGATTCGCAAAGGTCGTTGTACGCTTCAGCATCCAACAGCTCATTCAGCTCATCGCTGTCGCTCAGCTTAAGTTTGAAGAACCAGCCATCACCGTAAGGATCGGAGTTAACCAGTTCAGGTGAGTCTTCCAGCTCTTCGTTGATGGCAACAACCTCACCGCTCAGCGGGGCATATACATCAGAAGCCGCCTTAACGGACTCAACCACACCAGACTCATCGCCTGTGGCTACTTCGGAGCCGACTTCCGGCAGCTCAACAAAAACCACATCACCCAACAAGTCCTGAGCGTGATCAGTGACGCCGATGGTAACGGTACCGTCCCCTTCCACACGAATCCACTCATGACTCGCAACGTATTTCAGTTCAGATGGGATGTTACTCATGTTTTTTTCCTACCCTATGGGTCCTGTTTGAATCTCAATCTTAGTCGAAAACTTTGGCACCGTTGCGCACAAATGACGGTCGGATTACCCGAACCGGTACCTGCTTGCCACGAATATCCACCTCGGCGCTGTCTGCTGTTGCAGCCGGCACCCGGGCCATGGCAATCGCACAGCCCAGTGTGGGTGAAAATGTACCGCTGGTGATTTCACCTTCACCTACACCTTCAACAATAACTTTCTGATGTGCGCGCAGCACACCACGTGACTCCATGACCAGCCCCACCAGCTTTTCGCTGACTCCGGCTTCACGCTGCTTCTGCAACGCTTCACGGCCAATAAAGTTACGGTTTTCCGGCTCCCACGCGATGGTCCAGCCCATGTTGGCCGCCAACGGTGAAACCTTCTCATCCATATCTGCGCCGTACAGATTCATCCCCGCTTCCAGGCGCAGCGTATCACGCGCACCCAGCCCACAAGGGCTGACACCGGCATCAGCCAGTTTTTGCCAGAAATCCGCCGCATCTTCTTCAGGCAGCATGATCTCCAGACCATCTTCACCAGTATAGCCAGTTCTGGCGATAAACCAGCCTTCTGACTCCAGCCCCTGAAACACACTCAGTTGCTCAATCAGATTAGCCCGCGACGGACTAACCGCCTGTTTCGCAAGGCTGATTGCCTGCGGCCCCTGAATCGCAATCATGGCCAGATCCGGTTGTTCAGTCAGCGCCACATCATCAAAACTGGCGGTGCTGTCCGACATCCAGCGCAGATCTTTTTCACGGGTGGCGCAGTTTACCACAATTCGGAACCATTCACCGGAGACGCCCGGCTCGGTCATCAGATAAACGATCAGGTCATCAATCACCCCACCGTCTTCATTCAGCATGCCGCTGTACAGTGCCTTACCTTTCTCCTGCAGCTTGGCAACATCATTGGCCAGCAGGTAACGCAGATACTCTTTGGCATCGGTACCGGTCACGTCTACAACCGTCATATGAGAGACATCAAACATCCCGGCAGCCTGACGCACACGGTGGTGCTCGTCGACCTGAGAACCGTAGTGAATCGGCATATCCCAGCCGCCAAAATCAACCAGTTTGGCACCCATCTCCTGGTGCTTGTCGTACAGTGCGGTTTTGTTACCCATAGTTCTAACTCTTATTCAGGGGTCAGGAGGTGGCGGCTGCAGCGTTACGGTGATTATGGCAACAGGGCCGATGGACAGAGCGCCGCCCTCATCCTAGATTGATCCGGACAAACGGGAAAAACGGCCCGAAAAACAAAAAAGGGAAGACAATTTATAGGGATTTTCGCCACAGTTCAATCTTTGAACGATAAACCGGCCTGCAACTATGGTCGCGAGGCCGGGCCCTCTGTTATTTACGTAGCGGACGCCGTGCAAGCGGCGGCAGATTTTCACGCAGCCCCATCGCCTCCATAACGATGTGATTTTTCACCGGAGCTATCCTGTCCAGCAGGTTCATCCCCATATTTCGCGCCAGAATAGCCAGCGGCTGCTCACTGTTAAAGAGTCGCTTGAACCCCTCCATCGCCGCCGCCATCTGCATATTTTCACCCTGACGCTGGCGCTGAAACCGATGCAGTACCGCAGCAGCACCGAGGGCTTCACCCCGGGCTTTCGCGGTCAGTAACTCTTCAGCCAGTTGCGCTGCGTCGAGCAAACCGAGATTCACCCCCTGCCCCGCCAACGGATGGATGGTATGCGCTGCGTCACCGATCACCGCCAGTGACGGTTCCACATAGTGCTGCGCATGGCGCTGCCGTAACGGGAACAGCGCCCGTTTATCCACCCATTGCACCGCACCCAGACGGGATTCAAAGGCCTGCTCAAGCGCAAGAGCAAAAGCCTCGTCAGCCAACTCCATCAACTCACGGGCGTGTTCCGGCGAGGTGGACCAGACAATCGAGCAGTAATTTTCTCCCTGTTCGCCAGACAGCGGTAACAGAGCAAGGGGGCCGTCATCGGTAAAACGCTGCCAGGCCGTTCGCTGATGCGAACGCTCAGTTCTGATTGTGGTGATGATCGCATGATGACCGTAGTCCCACTCCCACATAGGGATCGCCGCCATACGCCGGGTTTGAGATAAGGCACCATCTGCAGCAACGACCAGTGACGCTTCAACCTGCCGGCCATCATTCAGTTGCAGGGTACGGCCATCTGCATCTGCCGCTGACAATGAAGCCACTTCCACACCACTGAGCAAACGAATATTCGGATGCTGTTGAGAGGCCTGCAGCAAGCCAGCTAACATGACCCGGTTTTCGACAATATGTCCTAACGCAGGTTCATGCAGTTCACGGGCGGAAAAATGAATCTGGCCCGTGCCCTGACCATCCCAGACACTCATCTCCAGATAGGGGCTCAAACGATACGCCTGCATCTGCTCCCAGGCCCCGACCGAGGTCAGTATCTGCTGTGATGCACAGGTCAGCGCACTGACCCGGGGATCATAGCCCTGTGCCTGCTGCCCGGGTAACTGTTCCAGATAGTCATCAATAGCCAGCGGGCGCTGCTCCAGCAGCAGGATATCCAGCCCGGAAGGCGCGAGCGCATTGGCCAGTGTCAGCCCTACCATACCGGCACCGATGATCACTACATCGGCATGGATCGGTTGCGTCATGGTTGTTCCTTTTTTATTTCAGTTCCGGAGCGGGCGTGTCCAGCCCCATGGCACTCCGGGCAAACAGGGTTCTCGCCGGCGGACAGATATCCAGCAGTTGCAGGCCGGCGTTTCGTCCCAGTGCCAGCAGAGGACTGGGATTAGAAAACAGTTTCATAGTCCGGTCGCTGAAACCGATGGTCCGCTGCTGATCGCTTCGCTGCTGCTCATAAAAAGACTGCAACAACGCCAGATCTCCCAGATGGGTACCCGATTTGCGTGCCTGAATCAGTTTTTCCGCCAGTGCGGTGACTCCGCGCAGTGCCAGGTTGTAGCCCTGTCCGGCAATCGGATGCAACGCATGCGCCGCATTACCCAGCACCACCAGCCCCTGACGTACCTGCTCCTCAGCAACGACCAACTGCAGAGGATAGGAGAAGCGCTCCCCGACTTTGATAAAGTTACCGGCGCGATAGCCAAAGCGATCCTGCAGGCGGGCAAGAAATGCCGCATCGTCCAGCGCCATGACCTCATCCACCTGATCATTCGGCAGCGTCCAGACCAGACCGCAGCGGTACTCACCCTGTTGAGTTTCCAGCGGCAACAGTGCCATTGGCCCGGCATCGGTGAAGCGTTCATAGGCTACCGCCTGATGCGCCCGGTCCGGGCTGACATTGGCAACAATCGCATGCTGCTCATAAGTGGTACGGCTGTAGTTTATCCCCATCCGTTCACGCAGTTCCGAGCGACCGCCGTCGGCCATCACCACCAGTTGGCAGTGCAACTGCCGGGACTCACCTGCCTGATTCACCTCCACCGCCATCTGGTCAGCCGCGTATTCAACAGCGGTGACCTCAGCCGGGCAGATAAAATCTACCGCGGCGGCATCATCCTGCTTTAACCGGTCAAGCAGCACTCTTCCCAGCCAGTGATTTTCAACCACGTAACCCAGCGCCGGTACTTTTTCCTGCGCAGCATTCAGCCGGGTCACGCCAAAGTGCCCCCGATCCGAAACATGGATCTGCTCAATCGCGGTCAGGTGCTCACTCAACTGCGGCCAGATTCCCATGCTTTCATAGAGGCTGCGGCTGCCGTAGGCCAACGCTGTAGCCCGGGCATCATAGCTCGGCTGGTAGGTTAACTCACCCTGCGGCAGCGGCTGAGCTTCGATCACGGCGATACTCAGACCCAACGCCTGACTGGCGGGCAACAGGGCGCAGGCCAGACTGGCCCCGACCATGCCGCCACCAATCACCACGATGTCGTAGTTCTGTTTCATGCTGAGGCCATTAACGCTTCGATCTCTTCGATCTCTTTAGGGACTTTTGCGGTGAGGATTTCACAACCCTCCGCGGTGATAAGTACATCATCTTCTATACGAATACCGATACCCCGCCAGCGCGGCTCAACCTCTTCATTGTCCGCCGCAATATAGATACCCGGCTCAACCGTCATGACCATGCCCGGCTGCAGCGGACGCCACTCCTGATCAACCTTGTAGTCACCCACATCATGCACATCCATGCCCAGCCAGTGGCCGATCCGGTGCATGTAGAAGTTGCGATAAGTGCCACTTTCGATCACCTCTTCCACCGATCCGCCAAGCAGACCTAACTCGATCAGTCCGGCGCTGATCAGCTCAATCGACTTCTGATGAATCGCATCCCAGAGTACACCCGGACGGATCATCTCTATGCAGGCTTTCTGCACATCCAGCACCAACTGATAAACCGCGCGCTGCTCATCACTATAGCGCCCGTTGACCGGGAAAGTACGGGTAATATCCCCGGCATAATGTTCAAGCTCGCAACCCGCGTCGATCAGGACCAGATCTCCATCCAGCAGCACATCGCTGTTCTCTATGTAGTGCAGGACACAGGCATTAGCGCCGCCACCCACAATACTGGAGTAAGCAGGGAAGCGGGCACCGTTCATCGCAAAGTGATGCAGTATCTCCGCTTCCAGTTGATATTCCATCACGCCGGGCCGGCAAAGCTGCATCGCCTTTATATGGCCTTCGGCGGAGATCTCACCGGCACGACGCATCAGCGCCTGCTCCGGCTCTGATTTGATCAGGCGCATCTCATTCAGCAGATGATCCAGCATCACCAGTTCCGATGGCGCAACGGCCCCCTGACGCACCTTGTCCCGAATCAGGTTCAGCCACTCACGTACCTGCTGATCAAGCTGATCGTCGCGACCAATCGAGTAGTAAATCCGCGCCATACCATCGAGTAATCCCGGCAGCACCGCATCGATTTCATCAATGCTGTGGGCCTCATCCATAGCGAAATCACGGATCGCACCCTCAGGGCCGGCACGATAGCCGTTCCAGATCTCCATCAGTTTGTCCCGGTCACGGCAGAACAGGATAGATTCACCCTCCTCCCGACCGGGGATCAGCAACAGGACCGCATCCGGCTCATTGAAACCCGTCAGGTAGAAGAAGCTGCTGTCCTGACGGAACGGGTACTCTACATCCTGATTACGCTGCTTCATCTGGGCAGACGGGATAATGGCGACACTGTCCGGCAACATCTGTTGTAACAGCGCCCGGCGACGCGCACTGAACTGCGACTGATCAATCTTCATTAATGCAACCTTTTGCTTTCCGGCTCGGCTTTGGCAAACGCTTTTTCTTTCTCTTCCAGCGCTTTATTACATTCGGTAAACAGCATCAGTACAGCCATACGCACATACTCCTGCACCTCCATCAGATCGGACTCGTTTTCGTCCAGCTCCTCAAGATCAGCAGAGATCTGCGCTATCTGCCCCAGATCATTCAGCGTTTCCTTAGCCTCAGTGGAGAGGGAAGCATCGGTGTGCTTACCATAGAGTCCGAAACCGCTGAGGAAACTCTGGCACCATCGCCCGAGTGACTCGGCCCGCACCGAAATCTCATTTTCGTCATCCGGCAACAGCAGCTCAAACTCCAGATCCATGCTCTCCAGAGCATCACAGGTAGCCGTATACAGATTCAGCAGAGTCGCCTTGCTGCTCTCATGGGTCAGCGCATTTGTATCCATAAGCTCACAGGCAGTCTGTAGCAAAATAGCCGGTTGCAGACGCGCACCGGCAGCCAGATGGCCCGCAATCAGACCGTGCAGTTCAGCAGGTGAAACCACGCGCACACCCTCTTCTACAAAGAGGTTCGCGATCAACTCAAAATCCGGCAGATCGGCGGGAATATTTGATAAAGACATGAAGGGATCCATCGATAATAACTTATTGTTAATCCTAGCATGCTTTGCTGCATCATTGACCCATAGGCAGGGGCTGATTATAGTCCTGCTGAGAACCCCATTGCCTCAGGAGCTCACTTTCTGCATGACCGAGCATTACTTTAACGCACTAGAGCAGAAGATCGATCAGATGCTGCAGCGTTGCGACCAACTGGAACAGGAAAATCGCCAGCTACGCGAGCGCGAACAGCAGCTCAGAGAGGAGCGTGCCCAGTTACTGCAACTGAATGAGCAGACCCAGAGCAAAATTAAGGCGATGATCATGCGGCTGAAAGCGCTGGAGCAAAACAAATGAGTACACAGGATTCCCAGCCCGTTTCCATCAAGCTGCTGGACAAAGAGTTCAACTTTAACTGCCCCGCCGATGCGGAGGCGGAACTGCTGGCCTCGGCAGACTTTCTCAATGAAAAAATGATCGAGATCCGTAAAAACGGCAAGGTCCTCGGGCTGGAACGGATTGCGATCATGGCCGCGCTGAACCTTGCCCATGAACTGCTGCAGTCAAAACAGGTTCTGAACAGTGACGTGGAAGCCCGCCTGAGACATCTGGGGAGTAAAATTGATCTCGCACTGCAGCAATCCAGTGCCGACTCAGAACTGACTGAAAACGACTAAGCCCGGCTGATTGAATTCTTTTCATAAACCCAAAAATCGCTTAAAAAACAAACAAATACAGCCACGCTTAGCATAATTGAATTTAATTTCAAGACCTGACACTTAAAGCAGAAAAGGTATAATGGGCCCATGCCCTGGGGTGTTCGACCGTTGGTTACGTCCCTCGAGCCGATAATCACACTTCTGGAGGTTGCTCGTAGTTTCTGGTGTGCATGTCCGATTAAACGGAAAGCCTAACGTTACTCAGTAACCCCCTCCTTGAACCTTCGGGTTCAGGGCCATTTCCGACACCGGCACCCTGGGGATCCCTTCTGATACGATATGGATAAACGTAAACAACTGCGTCAGCAGATTCGCCGCCTCCGGCGCGCGCTTACTCCTCTGCAACAACAACAGGCCGCTACCCGCCTACTGCGTAACATGCGCTGTCGTGCCGATTTTCGCCGCGCCCGCAGTGTGGCACTGTATCTGCCGAATGATGGCGAAATTAACCCCGAACCGCTGATCCGCCTGTGCTGGAAACTGGGTAAACAGGTCTATCTGCCGGTGTTGCACCCGATACTGCATAATCGCCTGTGGTTTCTGCCTTACACACCCAAAACCCGGATGGTTCGCAATATTTACCGAATCAAAGAACCTGAACTGATTCCTGATCAGCGCCGCGCCGCCTGGTCTCTGGATCTGGTACTGCTGCCGCTTGTGGCATTTGATGCCGAGGGCAATCGGATGGGCATGGGCGGAGGCTATTACGACCGGACGTTCAGCTTTAAAAACAGAAAAAATGGGATGAGAGGGCCGGACCTGATCGGGCTGGCCCATGAAGTTCAGCGGGTCGATCAGTTGCCGATTGAAAGCTGGGATATCTCACTCAGTGCAATCGTGACCGACGCTAAAAGCTATCCCTGAAGGGATAGCTTTTGAAGTGTCTGGTATCAGCTATTGAAAACTTGCTCAAACAAAGACGCAAACTGGAAATCAGCATGGGTAACGCCGGTCATCAATGAGCCCAGCACAAACACCACTACCAATACCATTACCAGATCGGGACCTTTTTTCATTTACGTTGCCTTTTAAAGTTTAGTCCACACTAAACAAACGCCCGTTTATCAATGACTGGCGCGTAGTTTTCCATATTTCAGTTTTTTTGCAAGGGGTTTTCCCCAACTTACAGAGAAAATATCGGCCAGTTACGTCTATATTTTAATCAAAAAATGCAAAAAGTCCTAATTACCCCCTGATTTAAATCAGGTTTTGCAGATAATTAATCGCCGTCAGCATAATGGGGATGGTGATCATCGACAACAACGTCTGTCCGGTGACAATCGCAGCCATCATCGGTGCATCACCACCCAGTTGCCGGGCAAGAATGTAAGAGGAGGTCGCCGTAGGCAAAGCCGCGTAGAGCAATACCACCGCCGTCGTTGCAGCATCCAGTGCCAGCCAGTGGCAGATCAGCATCGCCAGCAATGGCATCAGCAACAGTTTGATCAGCGAAGACCAGCCCAGCGAGCGACCGCTGGTCATCAGTACCCTGAAACTCAATCCGGCGCCTACCGAGAGCAGGCCCAGAGGCAGAGCCATCCGGGACAGCAGCTCGGCAACCGGAGCCAGCAGATCAGGGAATCCCAGCCCTGTCTGATTCAACGTCAGCCCACAGAGGCTACTGATAATCAGCGGATTCTTCACAATGGCCAGAAAAACCGAGCGCAAACCGCCACTTCTATGAGTAAACACCGAGAACACAAGTACACACAACAGATTCAGCAACGGAATCATCAAGGCCATGATCACCGCACCAATGGCTACACCGGTTGCACCATAGAGCGTCGCTGAGGCGGCCAGCCCGACATACACATTGAAGCGCACCGCCCCTTGATAGATCGAGGTAAAGCCTGCCGCATCCGCCAGCGTAAAAGGCCTGATCAGGAAGCAGAGCAGACTGCCACCGAGCACCAGTAAGAGGATCGCCAGCCCCATTGTATCCAGCTCCACCGCAGACATATCAGTGGTCGCCAGACGGGAGATCAGCAACAACGGGAAAAGAATAAAATAGGTCGCCTTTTCCGCCTGAGCCCAGAAGTCTTCACCGGGAAACCGGGTACGCCGGGCCAGATAGCCCAACAGGATCAAAGCAAATACTGGCCAGAGAGCGCTGATAATTTCATTCATATTGTTTTATAGTGATCTGATATAAAGTGACAACTGAGGTGAGACTGTCATCTGCTACCCGTCAGGGATTCCGGCTTTAGAACCAGCGCGCAGGCCAGCCGGATTTCCGATTGTTTAAGGGTTCAGATATTCAGCCACCTTGCACAATGAAGCAATAATGGAGCTTATGTATGATGACATCTCTTGTCCTGACCGTCATCGGTCCTGATAAACCTGGCCTGGTTGAAGTGCTGGCAGAAACCATTACCGGTAAAGGTGGTAACTGGCTGGAATCGGGCATGTCCCGACTGGCGGGAAAGTTTGCCGGTATCCTGATCGTCGAAGTGGCTGAAGAAGACGCCACCGCTCTGATCAATGCGCTGACAAATCTGGAGGGTCAGGGCCTGAAAGTAACCGCAGAGCGTTCCGACACCCCGGAACTCAGCGGCAGCACTCAGGCATTCACCCTGGAACTGGTCGGCCACGATAAGCCGGGGATCGTTCGCGATATCTCCAGCGCGCTGGCCAAACGCCATATCAACGTAGAGCGTCTGAGCACCGAACTGGTCTCCGGCTCCATGTCGGCAGAACTGCTGTTTAAGGCCGAAGCTGAACTGCTGGCCAGCAGCGATCTGGATCTGGATGAGCTGCAGGAAGCGCTGGAAGCGATTGCCAGCGACCTGATGGTGGATATCAGCCTCAACTCCTGAGCAGATCAGGCATAAAAAAACGCGCCTTACAGCGCGTTTTTTTGTGGCCGGGCCCTGCTCAGCCGCGCTGATCCAGACGCGCCTGACCACGCTTCACCGCAGCGCGCACCTGATCCGGCGCAGTACCGCCAATATGATCACGGGCAGCAACAGAACCTTCCAGCGTCAGCACCTCAAACACATCTTCACTGATCGTATCGGAGAACTGAGTCAGCTCCTCAAGGCTCATCTCGCCCAGATCCTTACCCTGCTCAATACCGTAGGCGACTGACTTACCTACCACTTCATGCGCATCACGGAATGGCATACCTTTACGTACCAGATAGTCCGCCAGATCGGTTGCCGTAGAGAAACCGCGCAGAGCCGCTTCACGCATACTCTCTTTATTAGATTCCAGTGCCGGAACCATGTCTGCAAAGGCGCGCAGACAACCTTTTACGGTATCAATCGCATCAAACAGCGGCTCTTTATCTTCCTGGTTATCTTTGTTGTAGGCCAGCGGCTGAGATTTCATCAGAGTCAGCAGGCTCATCAGGTGGCCATAAACACGACCAGACTTACCACGCACCAGCTCCGGCACATCCGGGTTTTTCTTCTGCGGCATGATAGAGGAACCGGTGCAGAAGCGATCCGGCAGGTTGATAAAGTTAAACTGGGCAGAAGTCCACAGCACCAGCTCTTCTGACATACGGGTCAGGTGCATCAGCAGAATACTGGAAGCGGCACAAAACTCGATTGCGAAGTCACGGTCAGACACCGCATCCAGCGAGTTCTCAGCAGGCGCATTAAATTCCAGCAGTTCACAGGTGTAATCACGCTGAATCGGGTAGGTGGTGCCCGCCAGCGCCGCAGCACCCAGTGGCATAATATTGGCGCGCTCACGGCAGTCTTCGAAACGGCCAAAATCGCGGCTCAGCATCTCAAACCACGCCATCAGATGATGACCAAACGTCACCGGCTGTGCTGTCTGCAGGTGCGTAAAGCCCGGCATAATGGTATCGGCTTCACGTTCAGCCAGACCCAGCAGGCCCTGCTGCAGTCGGGTCACTTCCGCCAGCACCAGATCGATCTCATCACGCAGGTAGAGGCGAATATCAGTAGCAACCTGATCATTACGGGAACGGCCAGTGTGCAGCTTCTTACCGGTGATACCAATCTTTTTGGTCAGCGCTGCTTCAATGTTCATATGCACATCTTCGAGCTCAACCGACCACTCAAATTCACCACGCTCGATCTCAACCCGGATCTCACCAAGACCACGGATAATATCGTCACGTTCCTGTTCATTCAGGACACCGGCACGGGTCAGCATTTTCGCATGAGCAATCGAACCACGGATATCCTGCAGGTACATACGCTGGTCAAACTCTACAGAAGCGGTAAAGCGGGCTACAAATGCATCGGTGGGTTCATTGAAACGACCACCCCACTGCTGGTTGGTTTTATCACTCATGGGAAAACCTCTAAGAACTCGGTGACTGTTCAGCCAAAGCCGGCTGATCGAATAATTTTGCGCGACATTATATCACGGCCTTTGATCTATGGTGCCTATATAGTGGCCAGCAATCTGCTACAATCGGCGGCAACTCGTTTTAATGCCCTTTTTGAGACCACTTTTATGAGCCGAATCATCCGTATTGCCACCCGTAAAAGTCCCCTCGCCCTCTGGCAGGCCGAATATGTTAAAGCCGAGCTGGAGCGCCACCATGCAGGTATTCAGGTTGAGCTGCTGGGGATGACCTCCAAAGGCGACAAAATTCTGGATGCGCCCCTGGCGAAAGTCGGCGGTAAAGGCCTGTTCGTTAAAGAACTGGAAGAAGCGATGCTGGCCGGCGAAGCGGATATTGCTGTGCACTCAATGAAAGACGTACCAATGGAGTTCCCGGAAGGACTCGGCCTGGCCGTAATCTGCCCGCGCGAGCAGCCTACCGATGCGTTTGTATCCAACACCTATAACAGCATCGAAGAACTGCCCGAAGGCAGTGTCGTAGGAACCTCCTCCCTGCGCCGTGAAGCTCAGCTACGCGAACGCCGCCCGGACCTTAAGATCAAATGGCTGCGCGGTAATGTTCAGACTCGCCTGCGCAAGCTGGATGAGGGCGAATATGACGCCATCATTCTGGCCACCGCCGGTCTTCTGCGTCTGGAGATGAAACAGCGCATCCGTCAGGAAATTCCGGCAGAGCAGTCCCTGCCTGCTGGCGGTCAGGGCGCTGTAGGCATCGAATGCCGCACCGATGATCAGGAACTGATTGACCTGCTGAAGCCACTGCATCATCAGGAAACCGCCTGGCGCGTAGTGGCCGAACGCGCCATGAACCGCCGCCTTGAAGGCGGCTGTCAGGTACCCATCGCCTGTTACGCCACACTCAATGAAGATCACAGCGAAATCTACCTTCGTGGTCTGGTCGCACGACCGGATGGCAGCCTGATTCTGCGCGATGAAGAGCGCGGCAGCCCGGCTGAAGCCGAACAGATCGGCATTCGTCTGGCTGATCGCCTGCTGGCCGCTGGCGCCAAAGCGATTCTCGATCAGGTTTACAGCGACAGCAATGGCTGATCAGCTCGCCAACCTCCGGGTGCTGGTTACCCGTCCTGCACATCAGGCTGCAGCCCTGCTGCAGCAACTGCAGGCCTTGGGTGCCAGCCCGGTCCCCTGCCCACTGCTGGAGATCTGTCCGGTCAGCGAAGCCGACCCGGATTACCACCCGCTGAAACAGCAGATTATGGATCTGGATCTCTATCAGCATGTGATCTTTATCAGCCCGAATGCCGCGCGCATCGGCTGCGACTGGATCGACCAGTACTGGCCCCAGCTCCCGGTGGGTATCCAGTGGCTGGCCATCGGCCGGCAGAGCGCAGAGCAACTGCTTAACTATGGTATAGCTGCTTACCACAGCCCGCTGGGTTACGATTCAGAAGCCCTCCTTGCGTCACCCGCTTTACAGCAGGTCGCCGGAGAGAGGATACTGATCATGCGCGGACAGGGTGGCCGCGAGAAACTGGCATCGACCCTGCGTGCACGTGGCGCGGAGGTTAGCTATGCTGAACTGTACCGCCGCCAGTGCCCGGACTACAGCGCTGCAGAACTTAAACAATGCCTGTTCAGCCAGCCGCTGGATGTGATTCTGATCAGCAGTGGCGAAGGGTTAAGTAACCTGCTCCGAATCACCGCGACAACCCCTGAGTTAAGCAGAGATTCACTATTTAATTGCCATCTTGTTGTCCCCAGCGAACGTGTGCAACAGGATGCTAAAGAAGCCGGATTCAAACGGGTAACCACAGCATCAGGCCCTGATGACGCGTCCATGATCAGCGCCCTGATGCCCTAAACTGACTTTTGTGGAAATCGACGATGAGCAAGAAAGATAACAAGCCACAGGAAGAGCAAGTAGCGGACGAACAGACGCCAGCCACTCAGGAAACTGAGGGCAAAGAATCGGCGCCCGAAGCCACTACCGAAGAGGCCACCGCCCCGGAAAAGGACACTGCTGCCAGCGACGACTCCGCAACTGAGCAAGCCCCGCCAGTACTCGAAAACACCGTACAGCCACAACCTGCTGCGCAGAAATCTCCGGCCACCTGGCCCGGCAAACTGGCGCTGCCTCTTTCCCTGATCGCACTGGGTGCGGCCGGGTACCTGTACTGGCAATCACTGCAACAGAACAGCATCCAGACTCAGCAGAACAGCGCATTGCAGAGTGAAGTCAGCAGCTCCCTGAATCAGGCGCGCCAGTCCCTGGATAAGACCGTTGCCGATATGAACCAGAAACTGGGCCAACTACAGGCTCAGAGTCAGGCCGATAAGAACAATATTGATGAACTTCAGGATCGGCTGACCCGCAGCATTCAGCAGGTCACTGCAAAACAGCAGACCAACCGCAAAGACTGGCTGCTGGCCGAAGTAGAATACCTGCTGCGTCTGGCTAACCAGCGGGTTCTGATGGAGCAGACCGCCGACGGTGCAATCAAACTGCTGCGTTCCGCGGACAAAATCCTCAAAGAAACCGACGATGTCACCATCTATGAGGTACGTAAGGCACTGGCGGCGGATATCGCAGCGCTGGAAGCCGTACCAACGCTGGATACCGAGGGCGTCTTCCTGACACTGGGTGCCCTCAACAATCAGGTACCAAATCTGCGTATGACGCCGGTATCTGAACAGCGCAAACTGCCGGAACTGCTGGAAGAGGTCACGCCGGAAGTGGTCTCCGAATCCTGGAGCGCCGGGCTGAAAGAGTCCTGGGGCAAAGCGATAGATAAACTGGATCAACTGGTGGTTATACAGCACCGGGATGAACCGGTAGAGCCGCTGCTGTCACCGCAGCAGACCTACTATCTGCAACAGAACCTGCATCTGATGCTGGAACAGGCGCAACTGGCACTGCTGCAACGTAAACAGGCGTCCTATGATGCCAGCCTGAGTAAGGCGCACGACTGGATCGCTACCTACTTTGAACAGAAAGACGGTACTACTCAGAGCCTGTTGCGCGGCATCAGTGAGCTGCAGGACGTGCAGGTCAGCGCAGAACTGCCCGACATCTCCGGCTCGCTGCGCAGCCTGAAGAGCTATCTGGCACAGATGGCAAAACTTAAGGAACAAGGAGCATCCTGATGAAAAAGCTGTTCCTGTTACTCCTCGTTATTCTGGCAGCCGGTGCTTTTATCGGCGAGTTGATGGTCAAGGATCCGGGATATGTGCTGATCGCTTATAACCAGACCACCATCGAAACCAGCCTCTGGGTGCTTCTGGTGGCGCTGATCCTTGGCTTCGCCCTGCTTCACGGCATCCTCAGCCTGATCAGCCGGACTCAGCTACCGACCGCACGCCTGCAAGCCTGGAAAGAGCACCGCAACCAGCGCATCAGCCGACGCAAGACACTGAAAGGTCTGACCTCCCTTTCGGAAGGCAACTGGGCGCAGGCGCAGAAACAACTGGCGCAGGCGGCTGAACGTTCGGACCTGCCACTGGTTAACTATCTGGCTGCAGCCCGTGCCGCCCATGAGCAGAATAACGAAAAAGCCACCGATGAACTGCTGCAGAAAGCCCGCAACAGTACGCCGGAAGCAGAACTGACCGTGGCTATCTCTCAGGCGGAGATCCAGCTCTCACGCGGCCAACTGGAACCCTGTCTGGCAACCCTGCTGCGCCTGCGCAGTATGGCCCCGAAAAACACCTATGTAATGAAATTGCTGAAGGACGTATACCTGCGTCTGAACGACTGGTCAGCGCTGGCTAAACTGATTCCGGTGATGCGCAAACATCAGGCGCTGAAAGAGGACGGTCTGGCTGAGCTGAGCCGCCAGTGCAACAGCCAGTTGCTGCAGGAAAGCATCGATAAACTGCCGGTAGAAACCAGTGCAGAAGATCGTCACAAGGCACTGGGCAGAGCCTGGCACAACCTGCCGGGCGATCCGGGCAGTGACCCTGAACTGGTCCAGCGCTATACCGAACTGCTGGTCTCGCTGGGCGCTGATGATCGTGCCGAGCAACACCTGCGTGATCTGATCAAGCGCAACTGGGATGAGCAACTGGTTAACCTGTACGGCAGGGTCAACGCTGAAAATGCGAAGAAACAGTTAGACACCGCACGTAGCTGGGCCAAATCTCACAGCGAAAGTCCGGCACTGCTGCTGACGCTGGGACGGCTATCTATGCGCAATCAGCACTGGGGGCAGGCGGTTAAGTACTTTGAACAGAGTCTGGAGCTGGAACCGCGCTCTGAAACACTGGCTGAGCTGGCTCGCCTGCTACGCCATCTGGGCGACCAGGATCGCGCTCAGGCTCTGCTGCAACAGAACCTGAATCTGGTTGCCTCCGGGCTGCCAGAGCTGCCGATGCCGGAGGCCGTGGCAGAGAAAACCCCAGCCTGAGCGTAACACCCGACAGAGCTCCCCCGGAGCTCTGTCGCCCTTTTCAGATATTCACCTCGCTGAGCGCTTCCATCGCCTGATCACTCCAGTGCAGGCTGTGCCGGTAGGCCACTTCAAAGAACGCCTTGTCTAACCCGGCCTGTTCTACCGTTTCCCAGTCAGCCTGCTCATAGGCGGTCACCCATCGCAACAACTCTCCGAGAAAACCACTCTGATCCGCAACAGCCGCCTTAATTTCCTCCGTCAGCGGCAACTGACGCAGAATCTCTTCTATCTGAACATCCAGAAGCAGGTCGAGCTGTGACACCATGCCCGTCATAAATGCACTGTCAGCCAAGTCACTTTCTGAGGATTCAGCCAGCAACTCACACATCCGGCCACGAATCAGAATATTCCGGATCACCGCTTCCGGTTTATCGGTGTTGGCACTGAGGGTTATCAGCGTCGCCCACTTTTTGATCTGATCATGCCCCAGATAAACCACCGCCTGCTGCATGGAGTCGATCGGCTGGCTCAGTTGATAAGCGGCCGAATTCACCACCCGCAGCATTTTGAAACTCAGCTTCGGGTCCATCACGATAAATTCCTGAATCTCGGCCGGGGTAATATCCGGCCGCTGCAACTGCTGCAGCAACTGGATCAGCGCTGCGCTGTTGCCGGGCACCTGCTTCCCCAGCACTTTGACCGGGCGGCTGATAAAGCGGCCCTGAAATAATCGGAAACCCGCCTGCTGACAAAACTTCAGGGTTTCAAAATCATCCACATTCTGCGCCAGCGGAATAAGCTTATTGCGTTTCAGGTATTCCACCAGACGCAGGATTTTACTCCGATGCATCAGGCTGAAATCCACCTTTACAATATGCACCAGCTTCAGCAGTGGCTTAAGTTCCGGCTGTAACGAAAACTGATCCAGCGCCAGACGGTAACCCTGCTTACGCAACATCAGCAGATGCTTGAGCAGCGGCTTATTCACCTCAATACCCGGATGGAGTTCGACCACCACCTGCTTATGTGGCAGCGCAAGCGGTTGCGGACTTTGCAGAATGGAATCGGGAAACGGCAAAAACACCGGGGCTTTATGTAACTGACCATCCTGAAACAGGCTGGTAAAGGTATGCATCACCAGCATCGATCCTTCTGTTTCTACATCTGAGAAGGAATCTTCCAGCAGGTCGGAGTAGTGATAACGTAACTGATAGGCGACAATCTTCAGATCCCGATCAAAGATCGGCTGCCTGACCATCAGAAGTTCGTTACCGCCCTGCGCCATCAACATAAGCCTCAGTAAACCATGAGTTATGGCCACAGCTTAATGTGAATCAGAGCGTTTCGCCAACAGCTCTCGGGAAGGAAAAGGTACCGCAGCAGGTGAACCACTGCAGTACCGCAGGATCAGGACTTGTTGCGGGGTGCGTAGGCAAAAACGTCGGAGTGCATTGCAGACTCCTGAAAACCACGCTCTTCACAGGCATCGAGCAGTGCGTAGACCATTGCCGGTGAGCCACTGGTAAAGATTTCCACGCCGTCAAAATCAGTAAAATCTTCAAGAATCGCCGCAGGCAGAAGACCGGTGCGCCCCTGCCAGCCCGGGCTGTTTTCCGGCTCACTGACCACCGGCACGAAATGCACGCTCGGATGTTCCGCCGCCCACTGCAATGGCAGTTCTTCGAGATAGATATCTGCCTCGACCCGGGCACCCCAGTAGATATAGATAGGATTAGCGTACTGGTTCGCCAGCAGGTGTTCGACCACACTCTTAACCTGTGCAAATCCGGTACTGGCAGCCGCCATCACCAGACGGGTATCGGCAGAGAGCGTCTGCGCCCGCAGGTAGCAGTCTCCTTTCGGCAGTTCGACCTCAACGCCGCTCTCATTTTGCAGGTGCCGGAGAATTGCATTCGACATCTCACTCTCAGGCATATGACGTATATGCAGTTCCAGATCACGTCCGGAATCCGGTGCAGAAGCAATGGAAAAAGAAGCCTTACGCCCGTCAGGCAGGCAGATATCCAGATACTGGCCCGCATAATACTCTGCCGACAGGGAAGCGGTCGCCGGCATCAGCAGACGAATACGGTACACATCATGATTCAGCTGTTCGATCGCTGTAATGGAACAAAGCAGTTTTTTCACCAATAACTCTCCGGGACGTCGAAGCCCCTCTATCTTCACCCTAATATCGCTCAGCGGTCGGCAGGTACAGGCCAGCACCATTTCCGGAGGCTGCGCCCGATCTGCGTCGAGCTGCAGGTGTTTTTCCGGATAGTGCTGCCGGATCTCACCCTGCAGCAACTGAACTTCACAAATTTCACACACGCCATTACGGCAACTGACCCGCATCCGGTAACCGTTGCGCCGCAGACTCTGCAGCAGGGTTTCGCCGGGATCAGCTTCCAGGCTCAGGCCCAGATTTTCGATCTCAATCCGCGGCATGCTTAATCCAGAATGCCGAGTTCATCCCAGATATCATCAACCCGTTGCCGGACATCCGCATCCATCACAATCGGAACGCCCCACTCACGGTCAGTTTCACCCTCCCACTTGTTGGTCGCATCCATCCCCATTTTCGATCCGAGGCCCGACACCGGCGAGGCAAAATCCAGATAATCGATCGGCGTATTGTCGATCATCACCGTATCCCGCTGCGGATCCATCCGTGTGGTGATCGCCCAGATCACATCATTCCAGTCCCGGGCATTCACATCATCATCACAGACAATAACAAACTTGGTGTACATAAACTGACGCAGGAACGACCAGACACCGAGCATAATGCGCTTAGCATGGCCCGGGTACTGTTTCTTCATGGTCACTACCGCCATACGGTAGGAGCAACCCTCCGGCGGCAGATAAAAATCGACAATTTCGGGAAACTGTTTCTGCAGGATAGGCACAAACACTTCGTTCAGCGCCACACCGAGAACCGCCGGTTCATCGGGCGGGCGTCCGGTATACGTGCTGTGGTAGATCGGATTGCTGCGATGGGTAATCCGCTCAACGGTAAATACCGGAAAGCGATCCACCTCGTTGTAGTAACCGGTATGATCACCAAACGGCCCCTCGTCAGCCATCTCATCAGGATCAATATAACCTTCGAGGATAAACTCCGCGCTGGCCGGTACCTGAAGATCACTGCCAATACAGCGGGTCACCTCGGTTTTACCACCGCGTAATAAACCTGCAAAAGCATACTCCGAAAGCGTATCCGGCACTGGGGTGACCGCGCCAAGAATCGTCGCAGGGTCTGCACCCAGCGCAACCGCTACCGGGAATTTTTCCCCGGGGTGCTGTTCTTTCCATTCTCGGAAATCCAGCGCGCCACCACGATGCGCCAGCCAACGCATAATCAGCTTATTGCGTCCGATTAACTGCTGACGGTAGATCCCCAGGTTCTGTCGCTCTTTGTTCGGTCCACGGGTAATCACCAGCGGCCAGGTCACCAGCGGGCCCGCATCACCGGGCCAGCAGGTCTGAATCGGCAGTTTATACAGATCAACCTGATCCCCTTCGAGCACATGTTTCTGACAGGCCGCGCCTTTCACGACCTTCGGCCCCATATTCAGCACCTGCTTGAAGATCGGCAGTTTCTCCCAGGCGTCTTTCATGCCCTTTGGCGGCTCAGGTTCCTTCAGTTGCGACAGCAACTTACCCACATCCCGCAGGGCTTCAACCGAGTCCTCGCCCATCCCCATTGCTACGCGTTCCGGGGTACCGAACAGATTCGCCAGTACCGGAAAATCGTACCCCTTCGGGTTCTCAAACAGCAATGCCGGGCCACCGGCTTTCAGGGTGCGGTCACTGATTTCGGTCATTTCGAGATTGGGGTCAATCTCCTGTTTGATCCGTTTCAGTTCCCCCCGCGCTTCCAGCATCTGGATAAAGTCGCGGAGGTCTTTGTATTTTGGTGTCGCCATGATTCCAACCCAGCAAAAATAAAAAAGGGCAAGCAGATGCTCACCCTTTCATACGCAAACAGGTTTACTTCCGTTTCATCGACAGGAAGAATTCGTCGTTGGTTTTGAAGTCTTTCAGTTTGTCGATCACGAATTCAGTCGCGGCCGTATCTTCCATCGGATCCAGCAGCTTGCGCAGAATCCACATCCGCTGCAACTCTTCCTCGGTGGTCAGCAGATCTTCACGACGGGTGCCGGAACGACGAATATTGATCGCCGGGAACACGCGCTTCTCTGCCACTTTACGGTCCAGATGAACCTCAGAGTTACCTGTACCTTTGAATTCCTCGAAGATAACCTCATCCATCTTGGAACCGGTATCTACCAGAGCCGTCGCGATAATGGTCAGGCTGCCGCCCTCTTCAATGTTACGTGCAGCACCGAAGAAACGCTTAGGACGTTCCAGCGCGTGCGCATCGACACCACCGGTCAGTACCTTACCGGAAGAAGGAATAACGGTGTTGTAAGCACGGGCCAGACGGGTGATGGAGTCGAGCAGGATCACCACATCTTTTTTGTGTTCGGTCAGGCGCTTGGCTTTTTCCAGCACCATCTCAGCAACCTGTACGTGACGTGCCGGCGGCTCATCGAAGGTAGATGCCACCACTTCACCGCGCACGGTACGCTGCATCTCGGTCACTTCCTCAGGGCGCTCATCAATCAGCAGAACGATCAGGTAAGTTTCCGGGTTGTTGCGGGTGATGCTGTTCGCAATGTTCTGCAGCATCAGGGTCTTACCGGCTTTAGGCGGCGATACGATCAGCGCGCGCTGACCTTTACCCATCGGACAGACCAGATCGATCACCCGCGCCGTCAGGTCTTCGGTACTACCGTTACCCAGCTCCATGCGCAGACGATCCTGAGCAAACAGGGGCGTCAGGTTTTCAAACAGAATTTTGTTCTTGGCATTGTCCGGCTTGTCGTAGTTAATCTCGTTAACTTTCAACAGGGCGAAGTAACGCTCTCCATCTTTTGGCGGTCGAATCTTACCTGAGATGGTGTCACCGGTGCGCAGGTTAAAACGGCGGATCTGGCTGGGCGATACATAGATGTCATCCGGGCCGGCCAGATAGGAGGAGTCTGCTGAACGCAGGAAGCCAAAGCCATCCTGCAGGATTTCCAGAACACCGTTACCGTAAATATCTTCACCACTTTTAGCGTGGCGCTTAAGGATCGCAAAGATTACATCCTGTTTACGGGAACGAGCCAGGTTGTCCATTCCCATGCCTTTGGCAATCTCAAGCAGCTCGGGAACACTTTTAGTTTTTAATTCGGTAAGATTCATAGTTTGGAGAAAATAAGCGCAAGGCTGATTTTTACAATTTGGATGGAGTTTAGGGAGATAGTCGAACGTTGGCCTTACAGCTCACGCGCTAAATATCAAACAGAAGGAAACGGTTTTAGCGGGAGGGCCAAACAGGCATCACTATAAAAGCTCTCTGGATGCCTGTCTATAGCCCTACCGCAAGAAAGTGCAATGTTTTGTCAACATTACACCTTTTGCTACAAGATCTTACAGATTAGCTTCGATAAACGCAGCCAACTGTGATTTGGAGAGCGCACCAACTTTGGTCGCTTCCACGTTGCCGCCTTTGAACAGCATCAGGGTAGGAATACCGCGAATACCGAACTTCGGTGGTGTTTCGCTGTTTTCGTCGATGTTCAGCTTACAAATTTTAAGCTGGTTGCCGTACTCTTTTGCGATCTCTTCCAGTACAGGAGCGATCATCTTACAAGGACCACACCATTCGGCCCAGTAATCAACCAGCACCGCACCTTCAGCTTTGAGAACCTCTTCCTCAAAGGAAGCATCTGTAACATTTACAATGTTTTCACTCATGGGAACTCTTCTCCGCTGCGCCCATTATTAATCGTCAGACCGCCGATAATACCATCCATAAGCGCGCTTGTGTAACTCAACAGCGGCCAATTTCCGACTAAATCAGTCAATTATTTAGCTATAAGCTTACACTTCGCAGTCACCGACCCGGGTCAATCTGATGCTATATATAAGTATAAAAGCGACTGCAGCCACCGGGTTCTTTTGGTAATCTAGCCTCCGCTTTCATCAGTCACAGGGTTTATCAAATGACAGATCCATCTGTTACCGCAGAGAACAGTGCTGACCAGTTGCTGGCTGCGATTGATCTGGGCTCCAACAGCTTCCATATGGTTGTCGCTCAGCTCAGTCAGGGCGAGCTGCGTACCGTTGACGTCATGTCAGACAAGGTTCAGTTAGCTGCCGGTATCAACGCCAAACGCTACCTGACTGATGAGGCGAAACAGCGCGGACTGGAATGCCTGAGCCGATTTGCCCAGCGGGTTAAAGATCTGCCCCGGGATTCGGTCCGGGTCGTCGGCACCAACGCGCTGCGCGAGGCACGAAACAGCCGTGAATTTATTGAAGAAGCCGAAGCCATTCTCGACACATCGCTCGAGATCATCGCCGGACGCGAGGAAGCCCGTCTGATCTACCTTGGCGTCTCGCATACGCTGGCGGACGATCAGGGCTCGCGGCTGGTCATCGATATCGGCGGCGGCAGTACCGAGTTTATTATTGGCGAGCGTTTTGAGCCGCAACTGACCGAAAGCCTGCATATGGGCTGTGTCAGCTACAGCCAACTGTTTTTCCCCGACGGCTGCATCAGCCACAAACAGTTCCACAGAGCTCAGACCGCTGCACTGCAGGAGCTGCAGAGCATCAGAAGCCAGTACCTGAACGCTGGCTGGCAGAGTTCGGTAGGCTCCTCAGGCACTATCAAGGCGGTACAGAATGCCTGCGCTGCACTCGGCTACAGCCATGACAGCATCACCCGGGATGCCCTGCATCAGTTGCGCGACACCCTCCTCAGTTTTGAACACTGTGACGAGATCGAGATCGATGGTCTGAAGCCGGAACGCAAGCAGGTATTTCCCGCCGGGGTCGCGATTCTCTGCGCTGCCTTCGAGGCGCTGCAGATTAAGGAGATGACCTTCTCGGAAGGCGCGCTGCGTGAAGGCGTGCTTTACGATATGGCAGGCCGGTTGCGCCATGAAGATGTCCGCGACCGCTCCATCAGCGCCATGATGCAACGCTACCATGTTGATCAGGAACAGGCTGAACGGGTTGAGCAGACCGCCCTGCTGGCCTGGGCTCAGCTCAAAGAGAGCTGGCAACTGTCACGTAAACATTACGATATGCTCTGCTGGGCAGCCCGGACCCATGAAATCGGCCTGACCATCGCCCACAGCCAGTTCCACAAACACAGCGCTTACCTCCTGACTCACGCTGACCTGCCGGGCTTCACCACCCGGGAGCAGTTGCAACTGGCAACACTGGTACGCGGGCACCGCCGCAAGTTCCCGAAAGAGGAGTTTAAAGCACTCCCGAAACTGCAGCAGGAGGGGTATCGCCGTCTCTGCATATTGCTTCGTCTGGCCGTTGTCCTGCATCGCAGCCGCAGCAAGGACCGCTTACCTGCCATCACCTTCCGCGCTGAAAATAAGAAGCTCTATCTGGAGTTTCCTGAGGGCTGGCTTGAGCACCATCCACTCACCCAGGCGGATCTGGAGCAGGAAGCCGAATACCTGAACAGCGCAGATCTGAAACTTAAATTCAGCTGATACCCCCGCGCTTCCCCGCACAGGCAGCACTAAGCCGTCCCGGCGCTGCCTCTCGCCCTCACCAAAAAGTCTTAACAAATTAATTGGTTAGCTATTCTTTTACCTGGAATTAATCTGTTAAGCTGCTAAGAAAGCAAATGTCATGGATGAAATTTATAAACGGCAGGGATTAAAGCAGCCAACCTGAAAGATAAGAGCCTAGAGTAGCTATGCCGCGACAATGCCGAATTCTCTGTTGCCTGAGTCTCGTACTTTTTTTTCTGCTGCCCACACGGGCCATCGCAGAAGAGAATCTCGATTATATCCGCGTCAGTGAGTTTATTCAGACTCACCCTGAACAACAGGCCCTGATGGATTCGTTTGCCGCCCGTGTCCGTGAGCCGGCGCAAAGCGCCAGCCTTGCAGGCATCGCCTCAGCCCGTATCGCGATCATCTATCCGGGTGAGCAAAGTTCCGATTACTGGCGACGCAGCATACAGGCATTTACCACCCGACTGCAGAAACTGAATATCCGTTTCGAGCTGAAAACTTTCCTCTCACGCCCCTCGGTCGATAAACAACTGCAGGCCGAACAACTGGTGGAAGCGCTGGAGTGGCAACCGGATTATCTGATTTTCAGCGCTGATGCTCTGCACCATCGCAACGCCATCCAGCGACTGCTGCTGCGCGGCAAACCCAAAGTAATTCTGCAGAATATCACCACCCCCATCAAAAGCTGGCAGCAATACCCCCCTCTCCTCTACTCAGGGTTTGATCACGAACTGGGCACTCAACTGCTGGCCCGGGAGGTACTGGATAAGGCGGATGGCGAATTTGCTCTGCTCTATTTCGCCCCGGGGTATATATCCCGAATGCGCGGCGATACTTTTGTCCGGGCCGCCAGTCAGAATCCTGAACTGACCCAGGTCGCCAGTTTTTATACCGACGGTAACCGTGGCAAGGCCCGCGAAGCGACCGAAAAAATTATGCAGCGCAATCCACAGGTCCGGCTCATCTTCTCCTGCGCCACCGATATCTCTCTGGGTATCCTCGATGCTCTGGAAAAACTGGGTAAGCAAGAGCAGGTGATCGTGAATGGCTGGGGTGGCGGACAATCGGAACTGGAAGCGCTGAAACAGAAAAAACTCGACCTGACCGTGATGCGCATCAATGATGATGCAAGCATCGCCATGGCCGAAGCGATCCGGCTCGACCTTGAGGGTAACACTGAGCAGATCCCGCAAGTATACTCAGGTGATATTGTTTTATTGACACAATCGACCAGCGAAGCAGAGATTGAGGCCTACACTAAACAGGCGTTTCGCTACAGCGACCTTTAACCCGAATCTGTCCAGGGAGCCCGGGAGATCAATTACGGCATGCGACAACTATCCTTTGCATCGGTTATTTTAACCGTCGTCCTGACCGCGCTGATCAGCGCATCGGGCGCGCTGCTGTTTCTCGCGTACCAGGGCTCCCAAAAGGCACTGCAGGCCGAAATCAAACTGATCCATGAGCGCGATGCCCACCTCTTGCAACGCATGGCAGATGAGTATCAATCGGGGATCGGACGGCTGACCGCTGAAATCGCCACCCGAAATGATATCCGCTCCAGCCTGCTTGCCGGCGATATGCTGACCATCGACATGGTGCTCACCGAAAACCTGCACAGCGCCTCCGGTCAGCAGATGGACGCCATGGTTATCGCTTCTGATGATGATCAGAAGGTAGTGGTGAACAACTCCTCTCTGCTGGGGCTGGACCTGCCTCTGCAGGATTACACCAGCCCGGGTTTCAGTGGCCGCAACTGGGATACGCTGGCCCTGCGGCATAAAGGCACAACCTACCACTTCATCCGTTTTCAGGCGCCGGTCATCAGCCCCCGCCTGGGTGAGGTGATCGGTTCGATCTACACCTTTGTCCTGCTCAACGACAATTTCTGGCTGCTTTCAGAATCCCTCAGCATCAGTGGCGCCAGTGCGGCTGCACTGATGACTTCGGAGCAGTTACTCGGCATTGTCGAGTCTGACGAACTGTCCCGGGAGGCGTTACTCAGCCCGCTACGGGAGCAACCGATAGAGACCCTGCCACGGGGCACCAAACAGGCTCATCATCTGCGGCTCGGCAATAAGCAGTTTGATCTGCGTTTATATAAGGCAGATCATTCGCTTGAGACGCTCTCCCGAACCTACAATCATAACCTCTGGGCCGGCGCGGTCATGGTGATTGCCATTGCCATGCTTGTGATGCTGCTTCTTCGCAGCATGACCAACCGTTCGCTGGTGCGCCTGACCCGTTATGCCGAACTGGCGCCAAAAGAGGCCAGTACGCCGGCCTTTCCAACCGATCGTTTTACCGAATTTAATCAGCTTGGCAAACAGATTGAGGCCATGCTGAAAGATATTCGCGCCCAGGAAAACCAACTGGATGCGATCTTCCACCACACCCCCAGCGCCATGTTCCTGAAATCACTGGATCTGCGCTACCTGACCGTTAACCATCAGTTTGAAGAGATTTTCGGCCAGCAGGGAATCAGTGCAATCGGTCAGGATGACTATCATGTATTCCCGACCGATGAGGCCAATCTGGTAAGGGAGTCCGATCGCAAGATCCTCTCCACCCAGCAGACTCAGCAGAATGAGTACAAGTTAACCACGCGCCAGGGCCAGCGCCACTTCCTGAGTACCAAATTCCCCCTGATTGACGATCAGGGCATGATCTATGGCATCGGTGGTATCACCACCGACATCACTGACAAAGTGGCTGCAGAGCAGGAAGCCCAGATCACGCAGATGGTATTCGAGGCCGCGGCTGAGGCGATACTGATCATCAACCCGCAAGGGCCGGTCATCACCAACTCCTCATTCAGTCGGATTACCGGACTGGAAGAGAGCAAAGCCGAAGGCTTTGTCATCGCTATGTTCCGTGATCACCCTGAGATTGAGATGGCCCTTCACGAGAGTGGCCGCTGGCAGGGAGAAAGCATCCGCCGCCGTGCCGATGGCGAGCCCCTCCCGGTCTGGATATCAATCAGTTCGGTCGATAGCAGTGACCAGCATACCCGCTACGTAGCCGTGTTCTCCGATATTTCAGAGCTGAAGGCCGCAGAGCGCAAACTGGAGAAGCTGGCTCACTACGACACCCTGACCAACCTTCCCAACCGCACCCTGTTCTATGACCGAATCGAGTCCTCGCTGGCGCGCTCAATCCGCAATGGTAAAAAGACCGCCCTGCTGTTTCTCAATCTGGACCGGTTCAAACATGTTAATGACAACTACGGGCATCAGGCCGGGGATCAGATGCTGATCGAGTCAGCACAACGGATCAGCCAGCATATACGTCCCGGGGATACGGTTTCCCGACTTGGCGGTGACGAATTTACCGTGATCCTCTCCGATCTGGACAGCACCGACGGCGTACAGGATATCGCCCGCCGCATTCAGCAGAGCCTGAAACTACCCTATCGCCTGCATGGTCGGGATTTGTTTACCTCGGCCAGTATCGGCATTGCGGTGTTCCCGGATGATGGCAAAAGCACCCAGACGCTGTTGAAGCACGCCAACACCGCCATGTTCCATGTGAAGGAGCAGGGGCGCAATGACATCATGTTCTTCGACAAAGAACTGAATGCTCAGGCAGAAGCCCGGATCCAACTGGAAAGCAGCCTGCGCAAGGCGATCAACAGCGATGCGTTGTTCCCGGTATTCCAGCCCCGCTTTCATATCAGCGGCCAGCAGGTGCTCTCTGCTGAAGCCCTGATCCGCTGGCAGCACCCGAGCCGCGGTATGATTCCTCCATCGGAGTTTATCCCGCTGGCAGAGTCTTCCGGACTGATCGTTGAACTCGGCCGGATGATGCTTGAAAAAGCCTGTGCGGCAGCGCAACGCTGGAACCAGCTAAGTAAAAAGCCCGTCTCGGTGTCGGTCAATCTCTCCGCGCGACAACTGCACGACCCGGGCCTGCTGGATGATATTCGCATCGCGCTGGAACAGAGCGGTCTGGATCCTGCCCTGCTCGAACTGGAGATCACCGAAACCATGGTCATTCAGGATATGGATATGGTGATCAACCGCCTCGACTCCATCCGTCAGCTCGGCGTAAACCTCTCTGTGGATGATTTCGGAACCGGTTACTCCTCCCTGATCTACCTGAAACGACTCCCGGTCAGCACCGTTAAAATCGACAAATCCTTTATCGACGACGTGCCCGGTACCGATGACGGTGAGAACCTGATTAAAGCCGTCATTTCCATGTCCCACTCCCTGAACCTTAAAGTGGTCGCCGAAGGGGTTGAACACACCGACCAACTGACCTTCCTGCGGCAGCACCAGTGTGATGAGGTACAGGGCTTCCTGCTGGCAAAACCGGACAGCGCCGAAAGGCTGGAAGCCCTGCTCAGTGAGATGCCCTGAGGGGCTCATCTGCTGAGAGTCAGGCACAAAAAAGCCAGCTCAATGCTGGCTTTCAGTGGAAGCGTCATATCACTCAGAAGCGATAAGAAAGACCTGCGGTGAAGGTATCCACATCCAGATCTTCGCCTTCGAAATCCAGGAAGTAACGGTTGTACTGCAGTTTAGCAGACAGGTTTTCATTGAAGTTATACTCCACACCCAGACCCAGATAAGGATCGGTGCCATCCGCTGCTTCACCGGAGAACGAACCTGTGTAAGCCACACCATCAATAGTCGCAGTACCGGCCAGTGTGAGATCAGATTCCCAGTTCAGCAAACCTGCACGGCCAAACAACGTAAAGGCGTCATTCAGCGCATAATTACCACGCAACCCCAGGAAGAACCCGGTTGCATCCAGATCCAGAGAGCCATCCAGCGTTACGCTGCTTCCACCTACAGTGCCACTGACCGGTGCGTTGGTGCTGAAGGAGGCTTCCCCCAGATCCAGATATCCCAGTTCTACAGCCAGGTACTCGTTGTACTGGAAACCCACACCCAACGAGAATGCAGAATCCGTATCATCAGTATTGATACCCGCCGCAGAAACACCGGTGTCGAAATCGGAACGGCCATAATCACCAAAGACATAATAACCATCAGCCTGTGCTAGAGAAGAAACAGCCAGCGCCAGACCGGCAGAGGAAGCCAGAAGTAGTTTTTTCATCAAACAAAATCCTTGTTGTATATAGAAAAATCACATGAAGAGGAAAACCTGTGATCCGGTGTGGATTCTACGGCGCGGAGCAGCCGGGAGTGAATAGGAAAAATTCCTAAAATCAGCCAGTTAAGCCTAAATACGAAGAGCTGAAGCTACGCTTATTCGAGGCACAAAAAAACCGCGTTATAAAACGCGGTTTTTTTAGTTCACAAAGAGGTGATTACAGCTTAGGACCGGCTGCAACAATCTCTTCAGACACGCCTTCAAACTTTTTGAAGTTCTCAACAAACTGACCGATCAGGTCTTTCGCGGTTGCGTCGTAACCGGCTTTGTCTGCCCAGGTATCACGTGGATTCAGCAGTGCAGAATCAACACCCGGTACCGCAGTTGGTACTTCCAGGTTCAGACCTTCCAGCTTCACGGTCTCCGCATCGTTCAGGGAACCGTTCTGGATTGCAGAGATGATGCCACGGGTCGTCGGGATGCTGAAACGCTCACCTGTACCGTAAGAACCACCCGTCCAGCCAGTGTTAACCAGATAAACCTTAGAACCGAACTCTTCGATACGCTTCATCAGCAGCTCAGCGTAAACGTGTGCCGGACGCGGGAAGAACGGCGCACCGAAGCAGGTAGAGAAGGTAGACTTGATACCGCCACCGGAACCCATTTCAGTAGAACCTACCAGCGCAGTGTAACCAGACAGGAAGTGGTACGCAGCGGCTTCTTTGCTCATGACAGAAACCGGCGGCAGTACACCCGTCAGGTCGCAGGTCAGGAATACAATCGCGTTTGGCTCGTCACCCATGTTGGTTTCGGAGCGCTTCTCAACGTGCTGCAGCGGGTAAGCACAACGACCGTTCTCTGTCAGAGAAGTATCGTCGTAATCCGCCGTACGCTGTTCGTTCAGAGTCACGTTCTCAACGATCGCGCCAAAACGGATCGCATCCCAGATGATCGGCTCATTCTTCTTGCTCAGGTTGATGGTCTTAGCATAGCAACCACCTTCCAGATTGAAGACAACACCTTTACCCCAACCGTGCTCGTCGTCACCAATCAGGTAACGCTCAGGGTCAGCAGACAGGGTCGTTTTACCGGTACCAGAAAGGCCGAAGAACAGCGTAGTGCTGCCATCTTCACCGATGTTAGCCGAGCAGTGCATCGGCAGTACATCTTTCTCAGGCAGCAGGAAGTTCTGCACAGAGAACATCGCTTTTTTCATCTCACCGGCATAGCGCATACCAGCCAGCAGTACTTTGCGCTTGGCAAAGTTGATGATCACGCAGCCATCGCTGTTAGTGCCATCACGTTCCGGATCACATTCAAAACCCGCAACGTTCAGAATCTGCCACTCTTCCTTCGCTTTCGGGTTGTACTCCGCAGGACGGATGAACAGGTTCTGACCAAACAGATTCTGCCACGCAGTCTGCGTTGTCATACGAACAGCTAGGTAGTGGTTAGGATCGGAGCCAACGTGTACGTTGGACACGAAGTGCTCTTTATCCGCCAGGAACTCCTCTACACGAGTCCACAGCGCATCAAACTTGTCAGCATCGAACGGGCGGTTGATCGAACCCCAATCGATGGAATCAGACGTACTTGGCTCTTCAACAATGAAACGGTCCATTGGTGAACGGCCGGTACGTTTACCTGTTGTCACGACCAGGGCACCCGTGTCGGCGAGCGTACCTTCACCATTTGCGATGGCTTTTTCTACCAGTTCAGCAGGGCTCAGGTTTTGGTGTGCAATATTAACAGAATCTTTGGTCATTACTGGGTTCCCTTGGCATAGGCGCCAATAACGTTACCTAATAAGGCGTAAGGCTTGTGTATCATAATTATAAGGAGGCGTATTATGCACAAAAATCACACGATACGCCATTTTTGCAGTCAATTCCCATTCAACTGCGCTGAAAGTCGTCAGAATCCCCTGATCAGTGCAACTGCTCGCTTTGCGAACCCGCACTGCCTTCAGCAAAAAGTGCTTCTACATCAGTCAGATCGAACGGGTAGTGAGCATTACAGAACTGGCAGTTCACATCGATCTGTCCACGCTCCTCAATCACCTCCAGCAGCTCTGCCTTGTCCATCATCTTTAATGAGGCAGCACTGCGCTCCCGGGAACAGGTGCAGCGGAACTGAACCGGGTCAGGTTCGTAGAGGCGACACTTTTCTTCGTGGAACAGACGGAACAGCAGGGTTTCATTATCCAGTTGCAACAGCTCTTCGCTCTTCAGGGTCGCGCCAAGGTAACTGATCCGCTCCCAGTCCTCTTTACCCGTGCCTTTAGCCGGCAGCACCTGCAGCAGCAAACCTGCAGCGCTTTCACCGTCAGAAGCCAGATGCACCTGGGTCGGCAGTTGCTCAGAACTGATAAAGTAGCTTTCCAGACATTTCGCCAGGCTCTCGCCCTCCAGCGGGACGATGCCCTGATAACGATTACCCTGCTCCGGCTCGATGGTCAGTACCACCTGCCCTTTAGGTAACAGTTCCGCAAAGCTGGCATGTTCCGGCAGTTCACCATCAAACCGCGCGATGGCACGCATCTCATTACGATGGTTACACTCCGCCATCAGCACCCGGACATTGCCCTGGCCCTGCGCCTGCAGGATCAGGCGTCCGTCAAACTTGAGGTTGGAGCTGAGCAGGCTGACTGCCGCCAGCATTTCGCCCAGCACCTGCTGAATAAGGACCGGGTAGTCATGGTTTTCAAAACAATCTGCGCAGGTTTGTCGCAGACCGGTCACAACACCGCGAATATCCAGTTCGTCGAACAGGATACGCTGAATCTGATCAGGGTTACTCATCTAAGGGGGTCTTCGGTTGTTCGGTGAAAATTTGCACACCTGGATAGGTATCCAACTCAGTGCGGGTATTTTATCATAGCCGATCCACAATTCGGGATAGTATTAATTGCATACCATGAACGATCTCAGCGTTTTTCGTCAGGGCTGGAACCTTAAAGCCCTGCTGTTCAGCCATCTGTTTGCGTTTGCCTGGCTAGGTTTCTTTCTGACTGACACCGGCTTTAACTTCTGGCGCAGCATCGACCACAACCTGTTCTTTATCCTTAACGGCACCCTCGCCGAAGCGGATAACTGGACCCGTTTCTGGGCCTGGGCTAACGTGCGCATTTTCGATCTGGTGCCGTTACTGATTATGCTGGTCAGCCTGACTTTTCCGGGTTTTGGGATTAAACGGGATCGCCTGCAACAGGCACTGATCGGCTTTATTCTGTTACTGGTGCTCATGTTCCCGATCCGTGAATCGGTTTACGAATACGCCCGGGCTATCGGCCTCAGCGGCGCCAGCCCTTCACTGATGCTGGAACCGGCTTTCCGCTTCAGTCAGATCGTACCCGATATCCCGGCGAAAGATTCCGCCGGCCACAGTTTCCCCGGCGATCATGCGGCGGTGGTTCTGACCTGGGCCGGATTTATGATCCTCAACGCCCGTAGCTGGCTCTCTGTGTCAGCACTGCTGCTGGCGATGCTGTTTATGCTGCCGCGCATTGTTGGCGGAGCACACTGGGCAAGTGACAATCTGGTGGGCGGCGCGTTTTCAGCAATGATCACCCTGAGCTGGGCGTTTAACACACCGATTATGCATAAGGCGACCCTGCTGGCTCATAAGGCGCTGCTGCCTCTGATCCGCCTGATTGCCAGAATTCCGCTGTTGAACCGACTTCCGATTCTCAGCAGCAGCCGTTAACCTTTATCGAAGATTCCCCGCTCGCCATCTTTAAACGAGCGGATCTGTCGCCGCTCCTTTTTATTGGGGCGGTTACGCGGATTCAGACTGCTGCCCATCGCCTTACGCTGGGCAGCATGTTCTTCACGCTTCCTGACGCTGGTTTCGGTCTCTTCATAAAGTTTTTGTGCTTCGCCAGCACCACGGCGCTGATCAGACAAGGCGATCACCACCACCTCTTTCTCATCAAACCCCTGCCGTACCTGCAGAGTCGCACCGATCTCGACATGACGGCTGCACTTAGTGCGCTGACCGTTATAGTGAACCTTGCCGCCATCGATCATCTGTTTGGCAATCGCGCGGGTTTTGTAAAAGCGGGCCGCCCATAACCATTTATCCAGGCGAACCTTTGCATCATCGTGGGTCATTACTTGGGACTAATCTCATTAAAATGCTCAATCGCAGCAAACGCTTCAATCTCGCGCTTCGGCTGCTGACTGTCGGGCTGGTAAATTGACAGCAGGTAGTGGATACCGTACCCGCGGGCGCTCTCCAGTACAGACAAACTGTCGTCCACCAGCAGGGTATGTTCCGGGTTAAACGGTTCAACCTGTTGCAACTGTTGCCAGAACGCCTGATCTTCTTTCGGCAGCCCAAAATCATGGGAACAGATTACCCGGTCTACCAACTGATCCAGCCCGGTTTTCTGAATTTTCAGTGCCAGACTGTCCTGATGGGCATTGGTTACGATCACGGTGCGAATACCTTTTTCCCGCAACGCCGCCAGAAAATCCTGTACGTGAGGGCGAAAAGCGATCTTATCCGCAATCTCATGCTTCAGCTCAGTAATCGGTACTTTCAGCTCCCGGGTCCAGTAATCCAGACAATACCAATTGAGAGAACCCTGCTGTTCTATGATACGCTCGTGTAACCAGCGGCGCGCCTCATCCGGGGCCATCGCGTGGATCTGGGCATAGCGCAACGGCAGATGCTCCAGCCAGAAAAAAGTATCAAAGTGAAGATCAAGCAGGGTGCCGTCCATATCCAGCAGGACGGTTTCTATCTGTTGCCAATCAAACATCGTACAGGCCAGTCAAAGAGGAATGTTCAGTATGCCGGTTAAACCCGAGATTTTGAAGGTCAGCCGAACCGCTCAGAGCCGCTTATTTAAAGTTGAGGAGGTAGAACTGCGTTTCTCCAATGGCGCAGAACGGACCTACGAACGACTGGCGAATCGCGGCCGCGGCGCGGTAATGATCATCCCGGTCACGGAAAACAACGAGGTGCTGCTGATCCGTGAATATGCTGTCGGACTGGAAGATTACACCCTGACCCTGCCCAAAGGCCTGATCGATCCCGGCGAGGATGCACATCAGGCGGCTGACCGCGAACTGAAAGAGGAAGCCGGCTTCGGCAGTCATCACCTGATCACGCTGAAGAAGATGTCATCGGCGCCCAACTACATGGGCCATATGATCACTGCGGTGCTGGCCCGCGATCTTTACCCCTGCCGCCTGCAGGGTGACGAACCGGAAGAGATGGAGGTGGTTGCCTGGCCACTGAACGATCTGCAAAGCCTGCTGCAGGACGAAAACTTCACCGAAGCACGCGCCATTGCCGCGATGTATATGACCCGCGATTTTCTCGCCGGGGAAATCGCAGAAATGATCTAGACTTGTGAATAGAACACACAATAACAAGGGATAAAGGTAGAGATCATGGAACAACAACACCTTGTGGATGCACTGCTCGTCACCTGTCGAAAAGCGGCTGAGGCCATACTCAGGGTTTACCAGCAAAGCGATCATCAGGTGCAGTCAAAACAGGACAACTCCCCCGTCACTGCAGCCGATCTGGCGGCACACAAAATTATCTGCCGGGATCTGGCGAAGCTGACCCCGGATATTCCGCTGCTGAGCGAAGAGGATGCAGAGATCAGCTTTGCTGAACGTAATCAGTGGCAGCGTTTCTGGTGTATTGATCCTCTGGATGGCACCAAAGAGTTTATCCAGCGAAACGGCGAGTTCACCATTAACATCGCTCTGATTGAAGCGAACCAGCCCCTGCTCGGGATCATCTATGTGCCATTAACCGGTACCGCCTACTGGGGTAGTCTGGAGCTGGGCGCCTGGAAACAGAAAACCGGCGAACCCGCTGCGCAGATCCGCAGCCGGCCGTTAGGTGATGAACTGGTGGTAGCGGCCAGTCGCCGACATGGTCAGGAAGCCAATGCCAACCTGCTTAAGCCAATTCAGGATCGCTTCCGTCTGGTTGAAAATCTGGGCATTGGCAGTTCACTAAAGATGTGTCTGATCGCCGAGGGACGGGCCGACTTTTATCCCCGACTGTTTCCGACCAGTGAATGGGATACTGCGGCCGCCCAGGCAATTGTTGAAGCCGCCGGCGGCAGGCTAGTCAATGCCCGGAATCTGCAGCCACTGACCTACAATGCACGGGAGTCTCTGGAGAATCCCTATTTCTTTGCCTGTGGAGACCCCCAGTTTCCGCTGGAGGAGTTGCGTCTGAGCGCCTGAGCGCTCAGACCCATGATTCAGCTTACTCGGCTGCGCAGGACTGAGAACCGCTGCGCACCACCTCTTCTACTTTCTGTTTGAAATCCGGATCGCTGACCTGCCCCGCCATAATCAGCTTCACTTCATTATCGCTGAAATGTTTGTGTACATATTTGGCCAGACACTCACAGCGAGCCTCTGTCGCCCCTTCGCCCTGCATACAGCCTTCTTTGAAAGGTCCGTAGGTGCTGGAAGTCAGCAACTGGGTTTTAACCGCCAGAATCGCCAGCGCAACTAAAGAGATCCAGATTAAAACTTTATACATGGTAAGGCGTCACTTTATTATCGTTATAGGAATTGAAGCCCACCATTCTAGGGGGAATACCCGGCGCTTGCAGCAAACTTTAGTCGCAGCTCTTTAATTCCCCCGGGGTGCCCCAATATAGAGGGTTAGCGCCAGAAAAAAGCACACTTTTTGTACCATGAAATGATCAGACTGGAGTGCTATTATTTCTGAGCTTTAGGTTTTTAACGGTTGTCGGCAGGTGAGCAAGACCAGGCGGACAATCCTGATTATGTCTAAGACTGACAAACAAGGTGACACTTATGAGCTTTGAACTTCCGCCGCTGCCTTATGCAAAGGACGCTCTGGAACCACACATCTCTGCAGAAACTCTGGACTTCCACCACGGCAAGCACCACAACACTTACGTGGTTAAGCTGAACGGCCTGGTTCCTGGTACTGAGTACGAAGGTAAAACTCTGGAAGAGATCATCACTTCCGCTCCTGCTGGCGGCGTTTTCAACAACGCAGCTCAGATCTGGAACCACACATTCTACTGGAACTGCCTGTCTCCGAACGGCGGTGGCGAGCCAACTGGCGCGATTGCTGATGCAATCAACGCTAAGTGGGGTTCTTTCGCAACTTTCCAGGAAGAACTGAACGACAAAGCAGTGAACAACTTCGGTTCCAGCTGGACCTGGCTGGTTAAGAACGCTGACGGTTCTCTGGACATCGTTAACACCAGCAACGCTGGCTGCCCTCTGACTGAAGGCCAGACTCCACTGCTGACTGTTGACCTGTGGGAACACGCTTACTACATCGATTACCGTAACGTTCGCCCTGACTACCTGAAAGCTTTCTGGGCGCTGGTAAACTGGGAATTCGTTAACGCTAACTTCGCTTAATCAGCGATTTTGCGTCATTAAAAAGGCACCCCCGGGGTGCCTTTTTTAGTTATCAGCAAACCATTAATCATCCAGCAGTGGCTGCAGATGGGGCCATACGGTTTCCAGCAGATAAGGCTGGCCTTCTGCACTTGGATGAATTCCATCATCCTGCATCCGCTCCGGCGCCAGAGCCACCTGCTGCATAAAGAACGGCACCAGTGCGACCTCTTTATCCTCAGCGACCTGCGGATAGATCTCGCGGAACTTATCGGTATAGGCAGCACCATAATTGGCGGGCAGTTGTATGCCCAGCAGCAAAACCCGGGCACCGGCATCCTCAGCCATATCAATCAGCCGGTTCAGGTTACGCCGGATCGCCATAGGAGGCGTACCGCGCAGCCCGTCGTTACCCCCCAGCTCAATTATCACAATCTCCGCATCGGTTTGTTGCAACAGCTTTTTAAGACGGGCAATGCCATTTTGAGTAGTATCACCACTAACACTGGCGTTCACGACCGGGAGCGTATAACCCTCAGCACGCATCTTTTCGTCAAGCAGGCTGACCCAGCCCTGCTCCTTATCCATCTGATAGGCAGCGGAAAGACTGTCTCCGAGCACAATCAGGGAACCAGCCTGAACCGGAAAGGTCAGTATTACGAATAAACACAGGGAAATCAGTCGAATCATAGGATTACCAATGGATCAGTTAGCAGATACAGCGATCAGTGCACAGGATCTCGCAAAACATTTCAGGACTCAAGCCGGTACGCTGGATCTGTTCAAAGGGATCAATCTGGAGATCAGACGTGGCGAAAGCGTGGCGATTATTGGCCCCTCCGGTACCGGCAAATCCACCCTGCTGTCACTTCTGGCCGGGCTCGATCAGCCCAGCTCAGGGCGGATACTCCTGAATAATACAGACCTGACCGAACTGAACGATCAACAACGGGCGGCCTTCCGTAACCGCCACATCAGTTTTGTGTTTCAGGCATTCCATCTGTTACCGGATCTGACCGCACTGCAGAATGTTATGCTGCCTCTGCAGATCCGTAACCATAAACAGGCCGAAAGTGAAGCCCGTGGCTGGCTGGAAAAAATTGGTCTGGGCGACCGCCTGCAGCATAAACCGGCTGAACTGTCCGGCGGCGAGCAACAACGGGTAGCCATCGCCCGCAGCTTTGCCACTGAACCCAGTCTGCTGTTTGCTGACGAGCCTACCGGTAATCTGGATGAGCAGACTGGCGAGCAGATTATCCGGCAGTTGTTTGGCCTGAATCAGGAACAGGGCACTACCCTGATCCTGATCACCCATGACCCCTCACTTGCCAAACGATGTCAGCGCTCTCTTCGTCTGCATAACGGTGTTCTGACGGAGATCGAACTATGATCGGCTCCGCCACCCTGAAGCTGGCCGCACAACAAAGCATCAGCAGCCTCAAGCTGAGTGAGTGGCGCGCGCTGCTGATGGCCCTGCTGCTGGCGATCAGTATTGCCAGCCTGATGGCGGTGCTCGGCGAGCGAATCGAGCGTACCCTGATGCGTCAGGGTAGCGAACTACTGGGTGCCGATCTGATCCTAAGCAGCAGCCGACCGCTTAATCCGGCAGCGATTACTCAGGCACAACAGCTGGGGCTGGAACACAGCGAAGTGACCCAGTTGGCCACCATGGCCAATTTTGAGGATCAGTTCCTGCTGGTCACGGTGCGTGCGCTCAGCGCTCCCTACCCCCGTGGCCAGATTGAACTGGATCAGCCTGCAGACGAACTACCCGCCCCGGGGGAAGCCTGGGCTGAAGCGGGCGTATTTGAACGCCTGAATATGCAGCCCGGAGACGCGATTACTCTCGGTAACCAACAGTTTACCCTGAGCCGCCTGATTCAATCCGCCCCGGACCGGGGTCGCGGTTTTATCAGCTTTAATCCACAACTGATCGTGCGACAGGGTGAGCTGGAAAGCACCGGCCTGTTCGGCCCCAGCGCCCGGTTAAGGTATCGCCAGCTATTTGCCGGTGATCCGCAGGCCATTGCCCAGTTCGAGCAGAGCCTGCGCCCCGGCCTTGAAACCGGCCAGCGCCTGATCTCTCTCGGCAGTGAGGAGACCCAGCAAAACAACGCGCTGAGCAAAGCATCCTCCTATCTGCGTCTGGGTGCGTTATTCGCGCTGCTGATATCCGCCATGACCATCTTTCTCAGCCTGCGGCGCTTTACCTACAGCCAGTACAAACGTGCCGCTTTGTTGAAAAGTCTGGGGCTGAGTGACCGGGAACTGCTGAAGCTGTATCTGGCACAGCTGGGTTTCGCCTGGCTGTTTGCCGCCACGCTGGGCTGCGCACTGGCCTGGCTGCTGGAACGCAGCGGTCTGAGTCTGCTGCAGGGGCTATTACCCCAGCCGGTGCCGGAAGCCTCGCCCTGGACCTACGCCAGCGGGCCTCTGCTGGGCTTTTCGATCCTGATCTGTCTCGGGCTGCCGGCGCTGCTGAAGTTACAGCAGAGCAACCCTGCGCAGTTGTTTCAGGGCCAGAGCGGGCAATTACGCTGGGGCAGCAACCTGCCTTATCTGCTGGCACTGATCCTGCTGCTGGCAATGACCAGCCTGTATCTCAACAGCCTGTCGCTGACCCTGCTGCTGGCCAGTGTACTGCTTCTGCTGGGCTCGGCACTTGGCTGGCTTGGTGCCGGTGTCTGCGCCCGGATCGCCCGTCAGTTGGCCAACCGCTACCCGCTGGGACAACTGCTACTGAGCCGGGTGCAGCAACAACAACGCTGGTACCGGATCCAGATCCCTGTCATCAGCCTGCTGTTTGCCCTGCTCAGCATCAACCTGATCGCCCTGAACGATCTGCTCGGTCGCTGGCAGTCCCAGCTACCGGAAGACACCCCGGACCATTTCCTGATCAATATTCAGGAGTGGGAAAAGCCAGAGCTGCAAACCCTGATGGCTAAACACCAGCTCGACAGTGAACTCTGGCCGATCTATCGCGGCCGCCTGACTAAAGTGAATGACCGACCGCTGGCCGAGGTACTGACACCGGAACAGCTGGCACAGCCCTCCCTGAAACGGGAGCTTAACCTGACCAGTGCCACCGGCATCCCTGAGCACAATAAACTGATCGCCGGTGAATGGATGAGTAAAGGCGGCGTATCCATAGAACAGGAGGAGGCCGCAGAACTGGGGCTGGAGATCGGCGACCGGATCAGCTTTGATATTGCCGGCCGTGAGGTCAGCGCCGAGATCAGCAGCATTCGTGCGGTGCGCTGGGACTCATTCCAGCCGAATTTCTACTTCATCTTCTCACCCGGTATTCTGGAGGAGTTCTCCGCCAGCTACCTGACCAGTTTCCATCTGGGAGAACGCAGCGCCGGCGTCAGCCGCGAGCTGATCCAGAATTTTCCGACACTTACCCTGATCGATGTCCGTCAACTTCTCGACCAGTTACAACAGCTCCTGAGCCGGTTGTCACTGCTCTCGAGCCTGCTGATGCTGCTCACCACCGGCGCCGGGCTGGTCCTGCTCTATGTCACCCTGACACAGGAGCTGGAACAGCGTCGCTATGAAAATGCATTATTACTCAGCCTCGGTGCCAGTCAGCGTCAGTGCCGGCAACTGGACAGAATGGAGATGGGTCTGATCGGGCTGGTCAGTGGAGGGCTGGCGGTATTGCTGACGGAGCTCAGCCTCTGGCCGATCCACCAGCAACTATTGAAGCTGGAAGCAACGGTACACCCCTCACTCTGGCTGGTATTGCCAGTGCTGAGTGCGTTGCTGTTTGTGGTGATCAGCAGCGTAAGCCACCGTCAACAGAACCTGAGCCAGAGCTATCAGACCCTGACCTCAAACTAGCTGAACGGAAAAAGCGGCGAGGCTCGCCGCTTTTCTGATCCGCTATCGGTTTTTAAGCGCCATCAGCAGCGCCATATAGAGCCGGCTTTTTTTGTCCTGCGGCTGCTCCTGTACCAGCGCAGATGCAGGCTGTTCAACCGCTTGTGTTTCGATCTGTTTTACCGGTGCGGCATCCACCCGGGGTGCCGCCAGCAAAACCGGAACCAGCAACAGGGCTGGCAGGGTTACAGATTTCATGATGACCTCCGCATAATCAACTATGCGAGATCCTCAAGCAGACAACTCCGTCAGTATAACTTTCCCTCAGCACAGCGACGGGCAGTGTAATCTGCCTCTGTTGTGCGCTGCGCTCTTTGCCCCTTCGAGAAAGGATCTCAGACAACAAACCCATCAAACATGCGTTTGTTTCAGAGCCAGTATAGCAGCAGATCGTACATTTTTTGAACAAACGCTAATTTTCAGAGTAAAAAACAGCGCAGAGGCATGAATAAGGCGGCCGTAGCCGCCTTCAGAGGTTCAGAAGCCCAGCATCACCCGCGGCGCTTCCTGATCCTGCAAGTTGGCTTTCGGGTAACAACTGAACAGACGCTCCACATCAATACCCTGATTCAGCAGTGCCTGTTTAACCTGATCACTACGCGACTCGGCCAGCGCCAGCATACGTTCTTCCAGCTCAGCCTGAAGCGCTGCTTCTTCCAGCGGTTGCTTACTTTTTTCATTATCCTTCAGCAACTGCTCCCAGAGCAGAGGTTGATCGGCCGCCACCGCAAGACCACAAATATTCATGCGAATGCCCTTACGCTCGTTCATCAGCCCGGCCAGCTTCTGCATGTAGGCATCCGATTCACTATTCAGCTCGGCTCCGGCAGGCACAAATTCGACCGGTTGCAGGGTGATAAAAGAACCACTGCTCTGTGCATCCATGACCATCCGGCCAATCGAGATCAGCGCACCAAACGGCTGTAATGCATTACCCAGATAACCAAGCGCAGCGTTTTTCAGGCCTTTACCCGCCAGCTTGTTGATCACACTCTGGTAGCCAAACGACGGGTCATCCAGTGATCCATCCAGCGGAATATCCAGATCGATATTATCCTCATTATCCTGTAACACCATGATCGCGGTACCCAGTGGCATAGACACCTTCTGGTCAAACGAATCACTGCGCGCCTTGTTCTGCGCTTCCACCTGCAGTTTGTTCAGGCGAATATCATTGCTGCCTTTCAGGTTGCGGTCTTTAATGGTGCCCGAACTATCCAGACTTAACTGCCCGCTCTGCAGATAGTAGCCGGTATAGGCCAGTGCATAGGGGCTCATGTGCTGGAGGTCGAGCCCTTTAACCCGTGCCTGCCAGTGACCGCCGTAGTTGCCACTGAACAGTTCAATCGCCCCGTCACCGCTTAACTCAGAAAAGTTACTCTTAGCTTTAAATTCAAATCCGGTCTCGCCTTTGGAGCCTGTGTCCAGTTGTTTCAGGCGCAGATGGTAGAGATCAAGTTTGGTCTTAAAGACCGGCCTGACGCCCTGATCCTGAAACTCCAGCAGATTACTGCCCTGCAACGCCAGCTGATCAATACGTACCCTGAAATCAGACGCCTTATCATCTCCTGCCGAAGCCTTCGCCTTCGCCGGTTGCTGCGGAGCCAGACGGGCCAGCAGCCAGTCCAGATCCGGCAGGCCTCGCTTATCCGACAGTCTTACCCGGCTCTGGCTTGGCCCCAGCGTCAGCCGGGCAATACGCAACTGCTGCAAGTGTTGCAGGGTCAGCTCGTCCACGCCAATAGTCTGCCACTGGGTCAGCGGGGCCTGCTCTCCCTCCACCCGGAGCTTATTCAGCCTGAGCGCTGATACCGCAATACGTTCCGGATGTTGTACCTGAATCCCTTTAACACTGGCACCGGCCACACTCAAAAGCGGTGTCTGCTGATGAGTGAGCTGCAGATCATTAATCGCCAGATCAGGCGCTGTGACGTTCCACGCGGCCATATCCGGGCTGTTAACGGAGCCGCTCAGATCCAGACTACCAACGCCTAACTGCTGTTCTGCCTGAGCCAGCGCCAACTGTTTGAGGCTTACCACCAGTTGTTCCAGTTTCAGAGCGCCGTCAGCCGCCCGCTGCAGATCACCGTTCAAGGACAACTGCTGCAACTGCACGGATTCACCACCACTGGCGGCCACGGACAACCCTGTTGTGTTGAGCGGAGCAACACGCGCCTGCCATGTAGCCAGATCCGGAGTATTAACCGTTCCCTTCAACCCCAGACTAGTCGCTTTAATCTGCTGCCCGGCAACCTGCAAATCCACTCCGGAAGCATTCAGATCAAGCCCCCGGGCCTGTATGTTATTCACCCCCTGCATCTGCAACTGGTCTTTAAGATTCAGTCCGGCCAGACGCAGTCGGGTATCGGCCAGATCCAGCGCCAGCCCCTGCAAGCGGGTATCCCCCTGATGCTCCAGGCTCACCAGTTGCGAACCTTTTAACTTGAGCCTGAGCTGTCCATCCCAGGCCAGACTTTCCTGATTCAGATTAAGATCATCCTGATTGAACCTGAACTGCCGCAGGCGAACAGAACCACTCTGGATGAGCTGGCTTTCGACATTGTTCAGATTGCCTTCGGCCTGAATTTTCAGGTCGAGGTCGATATAACCGCGCAGGGAGGGCAGAAACAGTGCGGTCACGCTGTGCAGGGGAAAGTTATCCAGTTTCAGGCTCAGCTCGGAGCTTTTATCGTCCGGCAGAGGTTTGGAACTGGACGCTAACTGTAATGGCGCGCCGTTAAATTCACCGTCCAGATCAAGCCGGACCGGTTGTTCCTGATCCCAGAGATAGAGGTGGGCAAGCTCACCCTGATTGAGCTGCAGACGATGGGTCAGTCCGGCCATTTCGGCCTGCCACCGAATCCGCTCCAGACTCAGTTGATCTAAGCCAAAACTCCATGCTGAGGGTTCCTCTGACGCAGTGTCTTCAGCGCCTCCTGAGGAGAGACTGTTCAGGTCCAGCGGGCCCAGCCATAGTTGCTCAGCCTGTTCACGGATACCGATATTAATTCCGCTCAGTTGCAGGCTGGACAGACGAATCCGTTTCTCTGTCAGTTGCTGGTAATCGAGATCAACCGCAATTCTTTCCAGCTCCAGCGCCGGTTTACCTTCCGCTGCCGCATGCAGCCCGCGAAGCTCGACCTGCCCACGCAACCAGTCCACCTCCAGCGCCGTCAGACGCGCCTCCTCTGCGCCGTTATCCAGCAGCCAGAGCACGGCCTGATCACGCACCAGCAGCGGGAGGTTATGCAGCAATAACGCAACAACAATCACAAAACAGACTAGAAACCTAAGCATGATCCTTTCGCTCATCTTTTCGCGGATAACAGCGGTTATGATAATCCAGATTCATATACAGGGTAGAGTCTGAACGGCGGGAAAAGCAAAATTCCCTGACCACCGCAATTGGCTTTATTTCTTTAATGATCAATACCTACTATCAATACCTAAATTAACGATATATTCCGCCTATCAAAATTTAACCAGCCCTGATAAAATTCCGCGCCGAATCTATACGATCAGTGGGCCCTGCTACCGTTTACGGCCAGATAGCGTTCGCCGATCAATAAAGACAGTTCTATGCAACTTTAACCACTAAGCAGACGCTCTGTGGCCAGATCCCAAACAAGAAGCGCACAAGTGCTCAACCCTGGGATGAAGTAACCCGCTGTTTACTTCGCCGGCCCGACACAGATACTGCTGCCTGAAATTTGAGGGTGACTTTCATGGCTGATAACGAAAACTTCCGCGACTCTTCTGGCTTTGGCTGGATCCTGATCAATCTGGTAGCACTGGCATGGATTACTATGCCTGCCAGCATCGCTGTAAGCCGCGTGGTACTGTAATTACAGACCACGTCATTGAGCGAACATACTGCCTGTGTTAAACAGGCAGTATGAAACAGCTCAAGATCGGCCAGGTGGCCAAACAGTCCGGCATCAGTGTCGAGACCATCCGATACTATGAAAAGCGCGGTCTGATTCCGGAACCGCAGCGTCTTGAATCCGGCTACCGGGTTTATTCAGAACACACCCTGCAACGACTGCACTTTATCCAACGAGGCAAAGAGCTTGGTTTCTCCCTGCAGGAGATCGGCGAACTGCTCTCGCTTCAGGTCCAGCCTGATTCAAGCTCCGCTCTGGTTAAACAACAGGTCGAACATAAAATCGATCTGGTGCGCAGCAAGATCAGTGAACTGCAGAAAATTCAGCACTCGCTCGAACAACTGTCAGAGCGCTGCTGTGGTGAAGGGCCGGTCTCTGAGTGCCCGATCATCGACTTCCTTCAGCATTGAGCCTTCAGCGCAGCCCGGTTTTGAGACCATGTTTGCGTAGCCTGCGAAACACGGTCGGCTGGCTCAGGCCCAGAGATTCCGCCAACTGATAGGTGGTATCACACTGCTTAAGTGCTTCCTCCAGCAACTGCTTTTCGTAGGCGTCCAATGCCTCATTCAGGCTTCGCCCGGACAGACCTGCCGCCGGCACCACGACCGGCGCCACCGGGGCAGGCATGGGCTCAGCACCGGCCTGAGCATAAACCGGTAACTCGCACTGAATCAGATTGCCCGGGCTGGCCACGTAGAAGCGCTCCAGCAGATTCTCCAGTTCACGCACATTACCTTGCCAGGGATACTGAACCAGTTGCTGCCGGGCCTGCTCATCCAGCACTTTATCCTGCTGATAGCGCTGATTCAGACGCACCAGCACATGATCCAGCAACACCGGGATATCCTCGGGTCGTTCGCGCAGCGCCGGAATCATCACCGGCATCACATTCAGCCGGTAATACAGATCCAACCGAAACTCTCCGGCGACGACCTGATCATGCAGATTCTGGTTGGTCGCACTGACCAGACGAAAATCGATATTGGTAGACGTGGTGCTGCCGATTCGGGTCACGACTCCGTCCTGCAGAACTTTCAGCAGTTTCGCCTGCATCGCCAGCGGCAGCTCCCCTACTTCATCAAGGAACAGGGTGCCCCCATCTGCCTGCTCAATCAGGCCCGGTTTACCCTGCCGTGAGGCACCGGTGAAGGAGCCGGGCGCATAACCAAACATCTCCGACTCAAACAGACTCTCCGGAATCGCACTGCAGTTTACTTCGATAAAAGGGGCTGCCGCGCGCGGACTGAGGCGATGACAGAGCTGAGCAATGGCCGTTTTGCCCACCCCGGATTCCCCCAGCAGCAGCAAACTGGCATCGGTCGGGGCTACCCGCTGCAACAGTTCATAGATCTCTTTTAAGGCCTGACTTTTAAAGCAGAGTTCATCTACCTGTACCGTTTCACCCGCAGGATAACCACGCCGGGCCAGCTTCTGTTGCAGCAACTCATACTCCTGCTGCAGCAGTTGCAGATCGGTCAGATCCTGCGAGAAGCTGATCACACGAACCAGTTGTTCCTGCTCATCAAACACCGGAAAACCTTCCGCCATGACCGTGCGCCCGGTACGGGTCGCCTGCATCAGTTGCACGGGTTTACGCTGTTGCAGTACCTGCGCGGTTACCGAAGGCTTAAGTACCCCTTCCTGCTCCAGCTCATAGATCGATGCACCGAGCATCTGCTCCAGCGAGCGACCATAAATCTGGGCACAATTACTCCCCGCCTGCAGGATCACACCGTTGCCATCGGCAATCATGATGTTGTCGCGGGACTTCTCCAGCACCAGCTCCAACGCTCTTTCGCTAATTGATCGATTCACCTGCCCCTGACCTCTTGCCGCCGCATACTATCAAAAATGAATCATAATTCATTTAAGAATCAAATCCCAGCACACCGCAATTCAATAATGAATCAAAAGATTACAACTTATTGAAAAACAATAAAAAATAAAATTGGCACAGTTCTGGCTAAAACTCCTTATGACAAGAAATTCACATAAGGATAACGCCATGTCTGAACGCCGTTTTAACCAGCCCCTGGGGGGCAACGAGATGCCACGCTTCGGCGGCCCGGCCACGTTTATGCGCCTACCTACCGCCGAACCCTCAGCCGATCTGGATGCGGCGTTTATCGGGGTCCCCTTTGATATAGGCACCTCCAACCGCCCGGGAGCACGTCTGGCTCCCCGTCAGATGCGTGATGAATCGCGGATGCTGCGCCCTTTCAATGTATCTACCGGTGCCGATCCGTTTAACAGCATTCAGGTGGCCGACATCGGTGATGTGCCCATCAATACCTTTAATCTGCAGGACAGTATCCGGATTATCGAAGCGTTCTACGACAAGGTGCTGGAACATAACATCGCCCCTCTGACGCTGGGCGGCGACCACACCATCGCCCTGCCGATCCTGCGCGCACTGAAAAAGAAACACGGCCCGGTTGGCCTGATTCACGTCGATGCTCACGCCGATATCAATGACCACATGTTTGGCGAAAAAATCGCCCACGGCACGCCGTTCCGCCGTGCAGTAGAAGAAGGCCTGCTGGACTGCGACCGTGTGGTTCAGATCGGCCTGCGTGGCACCGGCTACTCCATCGACGAGTACGACTGGTCCCGTGATCAGGGCTTCCGCGTCGTCACGGCCGAGGAGTGCTGGCACAAATCTCTGGAACCCCTGATGGCCGAAGTGCGTGAAAAAGTCGGCGGCGGTCCGGTTCATATCAGCTTTGACATTGACGGCCTCGACCCGGCCTATGCCCCGGGCACCGGCACTGCCGAAGTCGGCGGTCTGACCACGCCACAGGCACTGGAGATCATCCGTGGCTGTCGCGGTCTGGATATCGTCGGTGGCGATCTGGTGGAAGTCTCTCCGCCTTACGACAACAGCGGCAACACCGCCCTGCTTGGCGCCAACCTGCTCTACGAAATGCTCTGTGTTCTGCCTGGCGTGAACTACCAGGGCTAACTTTTTTCGGGCCCGTTAGCTGTCAGTGCATACGGCCGGGCCCGGTTATGCCAAAATAACTACAAGACGAAGGTTAAACCATGAATCAACATCTTGATCAAACGGAAGCAGAGAGCGTACTGCTGACCGACAAGGATGAAACGCACCGCAAGCACAGCCTCTCCACCTACCTGAAGTTCATCATCCCCTCTGTGGTCGGGGTGCTGTTCTTTCTGACACCGGTCATGGTGGATGGCAAAGTCACTATCGGCATGGGCGTGCTCGCTGACGAACTGAAGGCCCTGACCAAGGACTACCTGCCTGCGTTTGCTACGTCCCTGCTGGTGCTGTCAGCACTGGTCTCACTCTATGCTGCACTGCTGAAACCCCGCTGGGCCAGTAAAGACAGCACACTAGTTGAAGTGTTCACGCCTAAAGGCCTGTGGCTGGCCCTGCGGGTCATTGGCGCTGCGTTTGCAGCCATGACTCTGTTCGAGGTGGGCCCGGAGTGGGTATGGAACCGCAACACCGGCGGCGTAATGCTGCTGGATCTGGCACCGGTCCTGATCACCTTTTTCTTCTTTGCTGCGATTCTCCTGCCGTTTCTGGTGGACTTCGGTTTTATGGAGTTTATCGGCACGCTGGTGCGGAATATTTTCCAGAAGGTCTTCCGTCTGCCGGGCCGCTCCTCCATCGATGCGGTCGCCTCCTGGCTGGGTTCCGGTACCGTTGGGGTACTGATTACCACGCAGCAGTATGAGCAGGGCTTCTACTCTCAGCGTGAAGCATCCGTCATCGCGACTAACTTCTCCATCGCATCGATCGCCTTCAGCCTGCTGATCAGCAGCTTTATCGGTCTCGATCACCTGTTTATCCCCTTCTACCTCACCGTGGTTGTAGCCGGTCTGATCGCAGCCGTGATCACCCCGCGTCTGCCGCCGTTGAGCTGGAAAAAAGATGAGTACAGCAGCCGCGGAAAACAGATTAAAGAAGTGGTGCCAAACGGACACTCCCTGTTCTCATGGGGACTGGAACAGGCACTGCGCCGTGCCGCCAACGCGCCGGGTGCAGCAGCACTGGGCCGAAGCTGCCTGCTGAATGTCACTGATATCTGGTTTGGTCTGCTGCCTCTGGTGATGGCGATCGGTACGGTTTCGCTGGCGCTGACTGAGTTTACTCCGGTCTTCACCTGGCTCTCATACCCGTTTATCCCGCTGCTGGAACTGCTGCGCCTGCCAGAGGCAACCGCTGCAGCTCCTGCGATGCTGGTTGGCTTTGCCGACATGTTCCTGCCGGCGGTATTGGGTAAAGGTATCGAGAGCGAGCTGACCCGATTCGTAGTTGCCTGTGTCTCACTGACCCAACTGATCTATATGTCTGAAGTGGGCGTACTGCTGCTGAAATCCAAGATCCCGCTGAACCTGCTGGAACTGTTTATCATCTTCATCCTGCGCACCCTGATCACCCTGCCGATTATTGCGCTGATCGCCCACACACTGGTGTTCTGATCTGACAGAGCAACCCCAGACGCCGCTCCGGGTTCCGGGCGGCGTCAGTCTTAAACCCGACTTTATTCAGGAGATAACCATGACCACTTGCGGAGAGGTTCTGGTAGAACTGCTGGAAGCCTATGGCATCAATACTGTTTTCGGTATTCCCGGCGTACACACCGTAGAACTGTACCGGGGCCTGCCGAACACCCAGATACAACACATCACCCCCCGGCATGAACAGGGGGCCGGATTTATGGCCGATGGCTACGCCCGTGTCACCGGCCAGCCCGGCGTCTGCTTTATTATCACCGGTCCGGGCATGACCAATATCGCCACCGCCATGGGTCAGGCCTATGCGGATTCGATCCCTATGCTGGTGATCTCCAGCGTCAATCATCGCTGTGAACTGGGCATGGGCGATGGCCGCCTGCATGAGCTGCCCGGTCAGCGCGAGATGATCAGCGGAGTCTCCGCATTCAACCATACCCTGATGCGTCCGGATGAGCTGCCTGCGGTACTGGCACGCGCATTTGCGGTCTTTAACAGCGCCCGACCACGCCCGGTACATATTGAGATTCCGCTGGATGTAATCACCGCTCCCGCGGATCACCTCAGCCGTAAACCCGCAGCTCTGCCGCACCGTCCGGGCCCGTCCCCTGCAGCCATCGAACAGGCTGCAGAGCGTCTGCGCCAGGCAACTTCGCCGGTAGTCCTGCTCGGCGGTGGCTGCACGGATGCAGCACAACCGGCACAGCAACTGGTTGAAGCACTGAATGCACCGACCCTGCTGACCATCAACGCCAAAGGCGTACTGCCGCCGAACCACCCCCTGAGTCTGGGTTCCAATCAATCTCTGGAACCGGTCCGGGAGATGGTGAAACAGGCAGATCTGGTACTGGCGGTTGGCACAGAGCTGGGCGAAACCGACTATGACGTGGTTTTTGATGGCGGCTTCGCAATTAATGGTGAACTGATCCGGATCGATCTGGATGCCGAGCAGCTCAACCGCAATTTCCCGGCCGATCTGGCGATTCTCAGTGATGCCGGACTGGCACTGGAAGCCCTCGCACAGACGCTGCAACACACACCTGTGGATAACCAAACCGATGGCCCGGCACGGGTTGCAGCGGTTCAGGCAGAACTGGATCAGCAGTGGCCAGCCGAATGGAGCGCTCAGCAGCAGGTTCTGAAAACCGTGCAGGAGAGCCTCCCCGGCGTGATTATCGCCGGCGATTCCACGCAACCGGTTTACTCCGGTAACCATCTGTATCAGGCCACGGCGCCGCGTAGCTGGTTTAACTCCTCTACCGGCTACGGCACGCTCGGTTACGGTCTGCCCGCGGCCATCGGCGCCAAACTGGCAGCACCGCAACAGCCTGTTGTCGCCCTGATTGGTGACGGCGGCATCCAGTTCACGTTGCCGGAGCTGGCCTCGGCCGTAGAAGCCGGGGCACCGATTATCATTCTGCTGTGGAACAACAGCGGCTATGGCGAGATCAAGCACTACATGGAGCGTCGGGATATACCGACCATCGGCGTGGATATCTACACCCCGGATTTCCAGACCATCGCCCGCGGTTTCGGTTGCCACAGCGAAACTGCCGAAAGTTTCAGCCAACTGGCCGAACTGCTGCAACAGGCCGCACGAAGCGACCGACCTACCCTGATCGAAGTGCGTGAAGACGCCGCGTTTCTGCAAGCCGAAGCCTGAGAACGGAGTAAACAGAATGGAGATTCAACCTAACCATCAGTTGTTTATCGACGGCGAGTGGGTAGCAGCAGAACAGGCCAACCACCTCGAAGTGATAAACCCGGCTACCGAGCAGGTGATAGCCCATGTGGCTGCGGCTTCCTCAGCCGAGGTGGATCGTGCGGTCTGCGCAGCACGCAACGCTTTTGGCCAGTGGTGTAACACTAGTGGCCGGCAGCGTGCGGAGTATCTGCGTGCAATTGCCCGCCAGATCGAACTGCGCGCAGCAGAACTGGCGGCCCTGTCCAGCCTGAATAACGGCAAGCCGCTGTTTGAGGCGGAGATCGATATCGCGGATGCGATCGCTTGCTGGGATTACTACGCCGATCAGGCAGAGCTGCTGGATACCCGGCAGAACAGCCCGGTAGCACTGGCGGCTACCGATTACCAGTCACAGACCCGCCTCGAACCCGCCGGCGTTGCCGCGCTGATCGTGCCCTGGAACTTCCCGTTTGTGACCACCGCCTGGAAGGTGGCGCCTGCGCTCGCCGCCGGTTGCTGCGTAGTGCTCAAACCATCGGAGATCACGCCACTGCTGGAGCTTGAGCTGGGCGTAATCGCACAGCAGGTTGGCCTGCCAGCCGGGGTGATCAATATTATCTGCGGCGACGGCATCAACGTTGGTGCACCGCTGACCAGCCATCCGGGTGTGGATAAGATCTCCTTCACCGGCAGCAATGCCGTAGGCGAAAAAGTGATGCAGAGCGCCGCCACCCAGATGAAAAGTGTCAGTCTGGAACTGGGCGGTAAATCACCGATGCTGGTGTTTGAAGATGCCGACATAGATGCCGCGGTTGAGTGGATCATGGGCGGTATCTTCTACAACTGCGGCCAGATGTGTTCTGCCACCTCGCGCCTGCTGGTCGCTGAGTCGATTGCGCAGCCTCTGCTGCAGCGCCTGAAACAGGCCACTGAGGCACTGCAACTGGGCGGTGCTTTTGATGAAGGCGTACAGATGGGCCCACTGACCAGTAAAACCCAGTATCAACGAGTGCTCGAATACATTCAGCAGGGCCGCGACAGTGGGCTGCAACTGCTGACCGGCGGAAATCCCGCCGAGGGCTTTGCACAGGGTTATTTTATCGAACCCACCATCTTTACCGACGTCCCTGCCGACCATCCATTATGGCGTGAAGAGATCTTTGGTCCGGTACTTTGTGTGCGCAGTTTCAGCACGGAAGAGGAAGCGATTGAGCTGGCCAATGACAGCGAATTTGGTCTTGCAGCAGGCATAATCAGCGCCGATCCGTCACGGGCGCAGCGGGTGGCTGAACAGCTTCAGGCCGGACATATCTGGATTAACAGCCTGCAGGTGGTGTTTGCCGAAACCTCCTGGGGTGGCTTCAAGCGTAGCGGAATCGGCCGGGAACTGGGGCCCTGGGGGATGAGTGCTTATCTGGAGGTTAAGCACATTACCCAACCAACCTGAGCATTCTGATTGTTATACAGCACCATCCGGAGTCTGTATCTTTGCCCCGCACCGCAGGTGCGGGGCTTTTTTGCCTCAGAGAGGATCAGAGGGTGATGGTTTCCACGCCTTCAGGCGTACCCATCAGCACTACATCGGCACCGCGGTTGGCAAACAGGCCGTTAGTGACCACGCCAACAATATTATTGATCTGCTTTTCCAGCTCTTTCGGGCGCATGATCTCCAGATCGTGCAGGTCCAGAATCAGGTTACCGTTATCGGTGACAAAACCCTCACGCCATGCCGGCATACAATCCAGTTTTACCAGTTCGCGGGCCACCTGAGAGCGGGCCATAGGGATCACCTCAACCGGCAACGGGAAGCCCCCGAGAATGTCGACTTTTTTACTGCTGTCGACGATACAGACAAACTCTTTTGCCACCGCCGCAACGATCTTCTCACGGGTCAGGGCACCGCCGCCCCCTTTCACCAGATTCAGACCGGAATCGAACTCATCAGCACCGTCCACATACACCTCCATGGAGGCTACATTGTTCAGATCATAAACCGGGATGCCGTGGCTCTTCAGACGTTCTGCTGTCGCTTCAGAACTGGCGACTGCGCCATCAAACAGGTGCTTGATCTCCGCCAGTGCATCGATAAAGAAATTGGCGGTAGAGCCGGTACCTACACCAACAATACTCTCTTCGTTCAGTTTAGGTTTGATGTACTCCACAGCAGCGTCGGCTACTGCTTTTTTCATCTCGTCCTGGGTCATGATAGGCACCTGTAGGTTGCGGGTTGGCGAGGTTCGCCATGAATGGGTCAATTTGCGCAAATTATACGCAGCTTTTGCCCCCTGTTGTAGACGTAACAGGGGGTTTGGCTTTACCATTTCCGGCCAACTTTTATTCAGACGAAATGCAGGCGATTCAGATGCCAGATCGATATATCAAGAAAATACTCGAAGCCCGCGTCTACGACGTGGCGGTCGAGACACCTTTGGAAGAAGCAAAAGGCCTTTCAGAGCGTCTGAATAACCGAATTATGCTGAAACGGGAAGATGAACAGCCGGTTTTCTCGTTTAAGATCCGTGGCGCTTACAACAAACTGTCGAACCTGAGTGAAGAGGAACGCGCCTGTGGCGTGGTTGCCGCGTCCGCAGGTAACCATGCTCAGGGACTGGCGATGTCTGCCCGCAAGCTGGGTGTTAAAGCCACCATCGTCATGCCGAAAACCACCCCGGACGTGAAAGTAAACAACGTCAAACGTCTGGGCGGTAAAGTGGTACTCCACGGTGATGCGTTTGATGAGGCCTCCGCACACGCCCAGAAACTGGTCGCCGAAAAAGGCATGACCTACGTCCACCCGTTCGACGATCCGGATGTGATCGCCGGTCAGGGTACGGTAGCCATGGAGATCCTGCGTCAGGAATCCGGCCCGATTGAAGCGATCTTTGTACCGGTGGGCGGTGGCGGTCTGGTGGCCGGTATCGCGGTCTACAGCAAGTATCTGCGCCCGGAAACCAGGATCATCGGCGTTGAGTCAGAAGACTCCGCCTGTCTTAAAGCAGCAATGGACGCCGGCAAACGCGTGACACTGGATCAGGTGGGTATCTTTGCCGATGGCGTCGCCGTGGCCCTGATCGGTGAAAACACCTTTGAGCTGGCACAGCGTTACGTAGATGAGGTCGTCACTGTCTCTACCGATGAGATCTGTGCCGCCATCAAGGATATCTATGACGATACCCGTTCTATCTGCGAGCCGGCCGGCGCACTGGGCGTTGCCGGTATGAAGAAATATGTTGAGCGGGAACAGGTTGAGGACAAAACCCTGATCGCGATCGACTCCGGGGCCAACGTCAACTTTGACCGTCTGCGCCACATTGCCGAGCGCTCTGAGCTGGGTGAAAAACGTGAAGCGATCATCGCCGCACAGATCCCGGAACAGCCAGGCAGTTTCAAGAAGTTCTGCTCCGCGCTGGGCAAACGTAATATCACCGAGTTCAATTACCGCTACAGCGATTCCAGCGAAGCGGTTGTCTTCGCCGGCGTACAGCTCAAAGCCGGTGGTGATGGCCGTGAGGAGATGGTCAGCGAACTGCGTGGGCAGGGTTATCAAGTCGAAGACCTCAGCGACAACGAGATCGCCAAGATCCACGTTCGTTACATGGTCGGCGGTCATGCCCCGGAGAATCTGGAAAACGAAGTGATCTATCGCTTCGAATTCCCGGAGCGTCCCGGCGCGCTGATGAACTTCCTCAGCAAACTGGGCGGTAAATGGAATATTTCCATGTTCCACTACCGTAACCATGGTGCAGCCTATGGCCGGGTTCTGGTCGGCATGCAGGTGCCACCCGCTGAACGACCACAGGTTGAGCAGTTCCTCGAAGAGATCGGTTACAACTACTGGGAAGAGACTGACAATCAGGCCTACCAGTTGTTTCTTGGCTGAACGCCTGACACCGGTTCAGTAGCCGCAATCCGGGGGGCAGTGGATACACACACTCCCCTGCGGCAGATTCAGCTCCAGCCCCCAGGCCAGCAGTAACTGATGCCCGGCACCCAGTCGGGCAAAATCTTCCTCCTGCAGCGGCTGCTGTAATCGCTGCAGATAATAACGCCCACCATGGGAATAGATCTTATCGCCAATCACCGGATAGCCGAGATGGGCCAGTGAGGCCCGGATCTGATGCTTACGCCCGCTAAACAGTTCACACTCCAGCAAACTTTTCCCTGACTCACGGCGTAATACGCGAAAGCCGGTTTTACTCAGTTTGGGTTTCGGGTAAGCCTCCGGCTGTAACGGGTCAACCACATAGACCTGACTGCGGATCGCGCTACCCACCTTTTCCGAAAGCTCAACTTCCAGCAGTTGTTGCTCCCACTGCGGCTCCCCGCTGACCCAGGCCCGGTAAAGCTTACGCCTGATCAGTTGCGACAGTTGCGGTTTATAACGCTTATCCGCTGCTTTATCTTTGGCCAGCAGAAGCAGCCCGGCTGTTTCGGTATCGAGTCTGTGCAACAGTTGCGCTTCACAGTACTCGGTCTCTCGCCGCACCAGCGAGATCAAGGTGTTATACAAGTTCCGTGTCGTGCGACTGACCGGCAACAGCGCCGGCTTGAACACCACCATCAACGCGTCATTCTCCCAGAGCAAACGCCACCGGGTATCGGTCTCCTGCTCATAATGCCCGGGCAGTTCCACGTCCACCCGGCTCCCTGAGCAGAGGGGCTGATCAGCCACAGCCACCTTCCCCTCAACCCGTATCCGCCCCTGTTGCCAGAGCTCCGGTAACTGACTGATATGTCCCCGCGCCAGAGATTTCTGTAATAATGCCTGCAAAGAGCGGGTCGCTGTTCCTGCCCGTAATTGCAGCCTGAAGCTATCAGCCATCTGTCTGCTTACCGATTATTCCGCCGTGGCCTCTGTGTCTTGAGCTAAACTCAGAGAATGGCCCTGAAGGTTATCTGTTTATGTCACTAACCAAGAGTTTACATCAGCGCTGGCTGAGTGTTCTGTTTATGCTCTGCTTCTCTGTGCAGGTCTCTGCAGAGTTACTGTTCTATTCCGAGAACTATCCACCGTTCAACTTTAAGGAGAACCATCAGCCACGAGGCATATCGGTGGAACTGCTGGATCTGATCTTCAAAGATATCGACGCCCCCTACAGCATCCGGAATATCCAGATGGTGCCCTGGCCCCGCGGCTATGAACGGGTTCAGCGTCAGGCTGACAGTGTGTTATTTTCCACCTTCCGGACACCGGCGCGCGAAGCGATGTTCAAGTGGGTAGGGCCTATCGCCACCACCCAGAACGTACTGATCGGAAAGGCCTCAGAGCGGTTCCCCCTGACAGATACTGCACAGCTTCAGGGTTATCGGGTCGGTGTTATCCGCAACGACATTGGCGGCCTGCTGCTGGAAGAGATGAACGTGTCGGGCCTGACCATTATTACTCTGTCGGACCCGGATACCGCCGCAAAAATGCTCGATCTGGGCCGTATCGATCTCTGGGCATACGACCTGAATGTAGCCAATTCAATTCAGAATCGGCTGGGGTTACGCTCCGATCTTTATCAGGTGGTACTACCGCTTGGCGAGCCGGGAGAGCTGTACTTTGCCTTTAACCCGGCCACAGATGACCAGATCGTCAACACCTATCAGCTATCCCTTGAACGGGTGAAACAGAAACACAATATGCAGGGACAGAACCTGTTTCAGCAGATTCTGCAACGTTACCACTATCAGTCGCCTGCGCCCCTTCCTGAGGTAAAGGCTCAGGGCATCTCCGGTGAATGATCAAAACGATCACCGAAAAACGCCTGCAGCGTAAACAGCAACAGTGAGCTCAGGCCCCAGATCAGGCCCGTCACCACGCCAAGATCAACGATACCGCGCCAGGGTTGTTCCAACTGATGCACCAGCAGCACCATACCGATAATTCCGCCGGTCAGGCAGTAGGTGACGATCATTCGTTTGCGGACAATGGAGAAGAAGCCCATACAGAACAACGGTGCCAGTATCAGGCGGGGCAAAGTAACATGCTGTGAAAGATAGAGAATGCGTGCCGCAACCCGGGGCGACCAGGCCTGCTGGAAGCCACGGTAGCCTTCGGCAAAACCCATAAACAGCACACAGACCACCAGCGCCAGCCAGTGATACCAGGTGAGTTCATAACTAAAGGTCTGCCAGCCGATCGCGCTTAAACGATAGATCGCACTGCCCAGTAACAGACAGATCCCACTAATCCCCCACAGCGCGGCAATGTAACCCAACACGGCGACTCGATCCCCCAGTAAAAAAGAAGGGCGATTATACCCGCACTGCTGCCCGCAGCCCAATTTTCAACCAAAAAAAACCACCGCAAGCGGTGGTTAAAGCACTAATCAACAGATTAAAGCGGGAGGCGTTGAGGAATGCCTCCCGGACTTTCGGGTTGATAGGGTTAGTATCCTTTCAACTGATCGATATATTCCGGCAGGAACAGCGAGATCTGCGGAACGTAGGTAATCAGCATCAGGAAGCCCAGCAACAGGCAGAGCCATGGCAGACATGCCTTGATAACCCAGACCATGTTCTGCCCGGTTATCCCGGCGGTCACAAACAGGTTGAGCCCCACCGGCGGTGTCAGCATACCGATCTCCATGTTCACCACCATGATGATACCCAGGTGGATCGGATCGATACCCAGCTTCATTGCGATCGGGAACAGGATCGGCGCCATAATCAGCAGGATCGCAGACGGCTCCATAAAGTTACCGGCGATCAGCAGCAGAATATTCATCACAATCAGGAAGCCCCATGCAGGCAGGCCCCAGGCGATAATCGTTTCTGCAATGGTGTGCGGAATACGCTCGGTAGTCAGCACGTGAGCGAACAGCATCGCATTGGCGATAATGAACAGCAGCATCATGGATACTTTAGACGCATCCAGAATCACCTTGCGTACTTCCGGATCGGTAATCGATTTCGGGAATGCCCAGAGAATCTGCAGGCTGTTACGTACCACCGCAGACGGCAGCGCTTCGCCCTCTTTACGCCATGGCGAACCTTTCATCGGGCCGATATCACGATAACCCATCACCGCAATCAGATAGCCGTATACGGCAGCCACTGCAGCAGCTTCGGTTGGCGATGCAATACCACCGTAGATAGAACCCAGTACGATGATGATCAGCATCAGACCACCCAGCGCGATCAGGCCGGATTTAGCCAGTGCCTTGAAGCCCGGGAACGGCTGTGATGGCAGCCCCTTGATCCGCGCCACAATGTAGATCGCGATCATCAGAATCAGACCCATCATCAGGCCGGGGATAAAGCCCGCCATGAACATCCGCGAAGCAGATACTTCCGTTGCCGCCGCATAAACCAGCATAACGATAGACGGCGGAATCAGAATACCCAGAGTACCCGCATTAGCGATAACGCCCGCAGCGAAAGACTGTGGATAACCGGAGCGAACCATGCCGGCAATAACAATAGTACCGATCGCCGCTACGGTTGCCGGGGAAGAACCGGATACCGCCGCAAACAGCATACAGGCCATAACCGAAGCCATCGCCAGACCACCTTTAATATGACCTACGGAATCAACCGCGAAGTTGATCAGACGCTTAGCCACACCACCGGTAGAGAGGAATGCAGAAGACAGAATAAAGAAAGGAATCGCCAGCAACGTATAGTGTTCAGACGTCGCTTCAAACAGTTTCAGGGCAATCGAAGCCAGTGAGTCATTGGAGAACAACAGAATAGTTGTTACCGATGAAAGACCCAGCGCGATTGCGATCGGCATACCGATCAGCATGCAACCAAACAGGGTGATAAAGAGTACCGCGATAGTCATTATTTATCCCCCTCGGTTTTGTTCGCTTTATTTTTGTCCGGATCCTGAGCCAGTGCTGTCTCTTCCAGCTCTTTAGCCAGCTCCATTGATTCCTCAGCTTCATCCGCGAAGTGGAAACCTTCGGCCTGATCGGTCACAACTTTCCAGCCAAGCTGGAGAAAACGCACGATCAGCAGGACAAAACCGATTACCAGAATACTCATCGGAATCCACTTCGGCACCGGCAGATCTTCCAGTTCGATACCGATCATCTTCATCTTGCTCAGGTAGATCCAGGAGCCGTAAAGAAACAGGCCGCAATAAATCAGGCAAAGCCCGACAGCAACCAGAGTGATAAAACGATGGGTGTTGTGCGGCATCATTTTGACAAAAACATCGACACCGATGTGAGCACCCACTTTCACGCCATACGAGGCGCCAAAAAGAACAAACCAGGCTGCCAGCAGAAGAGTGACCTCCTGCGCCCAGTGAATACCGGCGTTAAAACCGAAGCGGGCCACCACTTCAGCGAACACCAGCAAAGTCATTGAAACCAGAAGAACGGAGAGAAAACCCTCTTCCAGTTTTGTCACGAGATTACGTACCATAACGGCCCCCGATGCGACTACTCGTCGTTATCATTATGCTTGCGTTGAACACTACTCACAGGACAGCTCCCGTTGCTTCGGCATTGGATCCGAAGCTCTCCTCTGAGTGTTCCGGGAGGAGAAAACCGGGTGGGAGGAGCGAACGCCCGACCCGGTTTATTGCCTTTACAATTAAGTCACGACAGCCTGAAAAACAGCCTGCCGACAAGACTTAGTTGTTAGACGCTTCAGCAGCCTTGATCAGGTCAGCGCCGATCTCATCTTCGAATTTCTTCCAGACAGGCTTCATCGCTTCAACCCACTGCGCACGTTCTGCGTCAGTCAGGCTCAGCACTTCAGAGCGCTTGGAATCGATGATCTGCTGCTTATCGGAATCCGCTTTCTGCGCAGCAATATCGTTACCGTGCTTGATCGCTTCGTTCAGCGCTTTCTGGATATCAGCCTGCAGGCCTTCATCCAGACCCATCCAGAACTCAGCAGAGGTTACAACCAGGTAGTCCAGAACACCGTGGTTAGACTCGGTGATGAACGGCTGTACTTCGAAGAATTTTTTCGAGTAGATGTTAGACCAGGTGTTTTCCTGACCATCGATCGCTTTAGTCTGAAGCAGGGTAAATACTTCAGAGAATGGCTTTTTCAGAGGTACCGCATCAACCGCTTCGAACTGCGCCTGCAGTACATCAGAAGTCATGATACGGAACTTCTTACCGGACGCATCTGCCGGCGTTTTCAGCGGAGAGCTGGCAGACAGTTGCTTCATACCGTTGTGCAGGTAACCCAGACCCACCAGACCTTTCTTACGCAGGGAGTTCAGCAGCTCCTGACCTTCAGGGCTGTTCTGGAACTTCTCTACCGCAGCCATGTCTTTGAACAGGAATGGCAGGTCGAAGATCTGCAGTTGTTTGGTGTACTTCTGGAATTTGGACAGGGAAGGTGCAGCCATCTGCACATCACCCAGCAGCATCGCTTCCAGTACTTTGTTATCGCCGAATAGCTGAGAGTTAGGGAACACCTTAACTTCTACTTTACCCGCCAGGCGCTCATCAACCAGTTCTTTGAACTTGATTGCCATCTGGCCTTTAGGGGTGTTTTCTGCCACTACGTGGGAGAACTTAATCTCTACCGGGGCAGCAACGGCAGCCTGGGCGCCAAGAGTCAGGGCAAGGGAAGTGACAGCAGCAGTCAGTAAACGCATCTTTGCATCTCCTGTTATTTTGACTTTGTGATTTATCGTTGTTTTGTTTGAAATTCAGAGCCTCTGTTTTAGCAGCAACAGATTTTTTGAATTTGCACCCCAGATAAGAGCAAGATAGAGGCCAACTAACAAAGAAATGCCAAAATAAAATTTTAAGGCATTGATTTAAAAGCAAATAAATCAAATAAATCTTTTCAGGACGCTCAGCAAAGCCTCTGTTATTTTGGCGGAATTCCGCCAAAATCACGCTCCAACGGAGGGGGATCTTCACCCATTACCCGACCAAAAAAAGCACCACAGGCATCCAAACAGACCAAATAGCCGTTTTATTGATCTAAATCCCGCTATCGTCTCAACGGGGGGGTATACGAACTATTGTCTTGGCCTTATGATTAGGAAACGTGCGAACGGGTTACGCAGGTATGCTGCTGGCTTCAGGGCCTGCGGCGCACTCAAGCAGACTGATTCGCAGGTTCCTTAGACCACAACTATGATAACTACGACGTGTTACGAGCAGGAGCTGTGCAGTGAAACTGGAAGGCTTATCCATTCAAACGAAGGTCAATCTATCCCTTGCGGTTGTATTCCTCATCATTCTTGCCAGTTCCCTCACTGCGATCTACCGTAGCGAGTCAGGTCTGGTCGCTGAGGTTGTCACGAAAAATACCACGGATACTGCAGACTCCTACTTCGACAGCATCAACATCCTGATGCTCAGTGGCGCCATGGCCAACCGACAGACTCTGCAGAACAAAATTCTTGCCAACCCGGATGTAATGGAAGCCCGCATCATCAGGGGCGATCTGGTGACTAACGTTTATGGCCCCGGCACCCCGGACTCAAAAATCATGGACGATCTCGACCGTCGTGCCATGCAGGGTGAACACGTTGTAGAAGAGTTTGACGATGAGAAGGGCCACCGCCTGACCGTCGTCACGCCTATGAAAGCGCTGCCAGATTACAAAGGCACTAACTGCCTGCTCTGCCACCAGACCGAAGAGGGCAATGTGCTGGGTGCTGTGCGTGTCACCTACTCTTACGAAAATCTGGATAACACCATCCGCAGCAACCTGATCAGCGTGGCTGTGGCGGAGATTATCCTGTTTATTGTCGGTTTGTTACTGATCAGCTTCCTGCTGGGCCGTCTGGTCGTGCGTCCGGTGAAGAAGATGGGTAAAACGATCCACACGATCCATGAAAACTCCGACCTGAAACTGCGTATCGATGTGAACTCCAAAGATGAGATCGGAGTGATGTCCAACGCCCTGAATGTGATGCTGGAAGATTTCCACGGCAGCCTCAGCAAAGTCAGTTCCACAGTCCACCAGCTCAGCACCTCGAGTACCTCGATCAATGAGATTGCCGATCTGGCAAACAGTGCGGTGAACAACCAGCAGATGCAGACCAGCGCCGTCGCCTCCGCGATGGAACAGATGGAAGCCGCAACACGCAGTGTCGAAGCCAGCGCCGAAAACACCGTTTCGGCCTCTGACCTTGCCCTTGAGCAGAGTCAGGCAGGTACCGCGATCACCCATGAAGCGATCAACGCGATTGAAGCGCTGAAAAACAACATCGACAAGGCACTGGCAGTTATCAACAAACTGGATGAACAGAGCCAGAGCGTTGGCACCGTACTGGAAGTGATCCAGAAGATTGCCGAACAGACCAACCTGCTGGCGCTGAACGCCGCGATCGAGGCCGCCCGTGCCGGTGAGCAGGGCCGGGGCTTTGCCGTGGTAGCCGATGAGGTACGTACCCTCGCCAGCAAGACCCGCAACTCAACCGAAGAGATCAACGCGATTATCGAAGAGCTGCAACAGGACGCCCGCGATGCTGTGGCTGTCATGGATGAAGCTCATGTCAGTGCCGAGGCCGGGGTCGCCAAAGTTCAGGAAACCTCCGACGCGTTGACCAAGATCGCCGAAGAGGTTCGGATGATCAACGATATGAACCATATGGTCTCCTCCTCCGTGAAAGAACAGACCGAGATGGCCAGCAGCGTGGAAGCCAGCGTGCATGAGATCGCCCAGACGGCTGAGCACACCTCATCCCGGGCAGGTAAGCTGAACGATGTAGCCCATGAGCTGAACACACTGGCCAGCCAGTTGGAAGTGATGGTACAGCGCTTTAAGCTGTAATCTCAGACGACGATCAGCAAAAAGCCCCGCTGGCACTGCCGGCGGGGCTTTTTAGTATGCGACAGGTGCGATGCAGTCTGAGCGTTACTTGTAATCGTTCTTATCCAGACCGTACTTTTTCATTTTGTCGTACAAAGTTTTGCGCGGCAGCCCCAGACTGACCAGCGTTTCTTTAATCGAACCGGCGCAACGGGACAGCTCCGCCTGAATCAGCATACTCTCGAACTGCTCTACCTTTTCCGGCAGCGTCATTTCAGCACGGCCGTTCAGTTCGGTGATCGGTTTATTCTCAAAGTCAAAGGTGCAGCCCTCGCCCAGCAGTACATACCGCTCGGCCAGATTACGCAACTCACGCACGTTACCGGGCCAGTCGTGGGTCATCAGGCTGTGCATACGCTCGGCCGAGAGCAGTGGCACCTCGCGCCCGTAAAGCGAAGAAGCGATCAGGGCAAAGTGCTGAAACAGCAGGCCAATATCTTCACGGCGCTCGCGCAACGGGGGGATATCCACCCGTACCACATTCAGACGGTAGTAGAGATCCTCCCGGAACTCGCCCCGCTCGGATGCTTCACGCAGATCCACCTTGGTCGCGGCAATCACCCGGATATCCAGCGGGATCAGTTCATTCGCACCGAGCCGCTCGATCGCCCTCTCCTCAAGTACCCGCAGCAATTTAATCTGCAGGGTCATCGGCATGCTTTCGATCTCATCCAGAAACAGGGTGCCACCGTCAGCATGCTCAAATTTACCAATACGCTGCGCCTTGGCATCGGTAAATGCGCCCTTTTCATGGCCAAACAGCTCTGACTCAATCAGGTTTTCCGGCACTGCACCGCAGTTAATGGCAACAAAGTTTTTGTCCCGGCGGTTGCTGTGCTCATGGATATAACGCGCCATCAGGTCTTTACCGGTACCGGTTTCACCCAGAATCAGAATATCTGCCGGTGTATCCGCAATTGCATGAACCAGCCCGCGTAGCTGAGCCACCACCGGCGTATTACCGATCACCCTTGGGCCGGGTGCGCTCTGCGCTTCGAGCTCCTGACGCAATTGCCGGTTCTCCATAACCAGATTGCGCTTTTCCACCGCCCGGCGAACCACATCCAGCATCAGCTCTGAAGAGAACGGTTTCTCTATAAAGTCATAAGCCCCGTCACGCATCGCGCCCACCGCCATGGTGATATCCCCGTGACCGGTAATCAGAATCACCGGCAGGGTCGGGTCCTGCGTCACCACCCGTTTCATCAGCTCCAGACCGTCGATACCCGGCAGGTTGATATCGGTAATCAGAATCCCGGGCCAGCCGTTGTTGATATAGTCGAGCGCCTGCTCAGCACTCTCCACGGTGGTGACCTCATAGCCACCCAGCTGCAGGGCCTGGCCTGCCGCCAGACGAATATGCTCCTCGTCATCCACCAGCAGAATCGGCAACTGACCGTTATCACTCATGCAAGATTCCTGTATTCACTTAACCTATGGTTTGACCCGTAACATTAGCAGGCGCCGACGCACGGGGTAAACGGAGGCGGAACAGCGCGCCGCCTTCCGGATGATTTGAAACAGAGAGCTGTCCGCCCATACTGGCAATAATCCGATGGGAGATGGACAAACCGAGCCCCAGCCCCTGCCCCGCTTTCTTAGTGGTATAGAACGGTTCAAACACCCGGTCGAGATCCTGCTTCGGAATCCCCGGACCAAAATCCCGTACCTCAATACAGACTTCACTCTCTGATTCCGCCAGACTGATTTTGATCACCGGCATCTCCAGCGCTTCCATCGCCTGCAGGGCATTACTGATCAGGTTGACCAGCACCTGCTCCAGACGCACCGTATCGCCCATCACATAAACCTGTCGCAGGTTGTCCGGCCAGTTCACCTCGGCCTGCACTTTGCTCAGGCGGCCATACATGATCGACATCGCCCCGTCGCGCACGGTTTGCAGACAAACCGGTACCGGTGTGCCGGACGTTTTGCGCGAGAACTCTTTCAGCGGATGAATGATTTTGGCCATCCGATCGGTCAGCAGGCTGATCTGATTCAGGTTCTGCTCCACCGGCTGCATCTGATCACGCTGCATAAACGCCCGGGCGTTATCAGCATAGGTGCGAATCGCCGTCAGCGGCTGGTTCAGTTCGTGGTTGATACCCGCCGACATCTGCCCCAGCACCGCGAGCTTAGCGGTTTGAATCAGTTCGTTCTGGGTATCTTTATGCTTTTCGATCTCATCCCGCAGCTTCAGGTTGGCATCGGTAAGGTCGGCGGTACGTGCTTCGACCCGGTGCTCCAGCAGATCACGGGCATGCTGCAGCTCCTCCTCGTACTGTTTACGCTGAGTAATATCATGGATAGTGACGATAAACCGTTTAATCGCCGCATAATCCATATGCCCGATAATCAATTCAATCGGGAACGACGAACCATCGGCCCGCATCCCCCGGGCTTCGGTAAACAGCTCCTCCTGACGATCATCATCCGGTGCGGTCAGATGCTGCCAGAACAAGGCCCGATCCGCCTGCGAGAGCAGTTTACTGAAATACTCCAGACGGCTTTCATCCTCACTGTAGCCAAATAGTTTTTCAGCCATCGTGTTCATACTTTCGATCCGGCCCTGCGCATCCAGCGTAATCAGACCCGCCTGCGTATTATCGATAATCGCCCGAACCCGCTCTTCGTTAGCCTCCAGTGCCTGGGTCTCCTTCTGCTTGAAGCGGGCCCGTTCGCGGGTGATGCGCTGCCGGGTGGATAAAAACAAGACCAGCAGCACCAACGCAACAAAGATAAACCCGGTGGTCAGCGCCGTGTAGAACATCCTCAGTTTCACCGGTTTGGTACTGGCCAGCACCACCACCGTCAGGCCACTGTCTTCCAGTTCCCGGCTCTGTAGCAGAAACTCTCGCGCCTTGATGCCGTCCAGCGCCTTATTATCGATCTGCTGGCCATCGACCAGAGTAATCAGTGAGCCGCCTTCGGGCCCTGGCTGGCGTGATACGATATCCAGCGCGGTCAGCTTGTGATCACCATAACGCAGGCTTTCGGCGATCCGCTGGACATCCGCCTGAGTCAGCGGGCGCAGGGTTCGGAATTTCCAGTCTTCACGGGTGGAGATAAAGATCACCCCATCCTCGTCGGTGACCAGAATATCCAGATCAGGATCTGTCCAGTCTGACTCAATCTCATTCAGATCGATCTTCACCACCACAACGCCGATAATTTTGCTGCGCAGATGCACGGGGTAAGAAAAGTAGTAACCGCGTTTTTTGGAAATAGTCCCTAACGCAAAGTAGCGGCCCGGCTTACCCACCACAGCATCCTGAAAATAGGGCCGGAAAGCATAGTTATTACCGACAAAGGAACGTGCATCCGCCCAGTTGCTGGCAGCAATGGCGGTGCCCTCCATATTCATCAGATACACATCGGCCGCATTGATGGAATGATTGACCTGCTCCAGATAGACACTCGCCTGCCCGGTATAGAACGGGTCTTCCTGACTATCCAGCGCATCGATCAAAGTGGAATGGGACGAGAGCAGAGCCGGCAGGTCTTTATACCGATCCAGTTTCTGCTGCAAGCTGAGCAGATAACGGTTCAGGTCAGCGCCGGAACGCTGTTTCAGGGTCTGATACCCCTGAGAGCGGCTGATCGTGGTTGTCTGTGCCACCACAAGCACAAAGCTGAAAGCGAGGACAACAAAGAACAGCAGGCGATAACGACGCCAGCGTTGTGAGTGATTGTGGTGCATAAACAAAGCCAGTTAGTGCCGTCAGTCGGTTCGGACAGAGAATTTACCGCAGCAGCCGGGATAAAGCTTAATTTCTTAATCCGAGTCGCTCTATACTAAGGTACTATCGAGCAATCTCATATACGGGGCAAGTTTTTCTCATGCTGAAAAGAACCAAAATTGTTGCCACACTCGGCCCATCGACCGATCAGCCTGGTGTACTGGAGGAAATTCTGCGTAATGGCGTTAATACCGTACGTCTGAATTTTTCTCACGGCAGTGCTGATGACCACCGCGGCCGCGCGGCTGAAGTCCGGAAAACAGCTCGCAAACTGGGCCTGTCGGTTGCCATTCTGGGTGACTTGCAGGGGCCCAAAATCCGCATCGCCCGTTTTAAAGAGGGGCCGATCAGACTGGAAGTCGGCGACCGCTTCGCGCTGGATTCTGAGCTGGGGAATACCGACGGTGATCAGACTCAGGTCGGTATCGACTACAAAGCACTGCCACAAGACAGCTCACCCGGTGATATCCTGCTGCTGGATGATGGCCGCGTACAGCTCAAGGTGATCGAGGTTAACGGCAGCCGCATCGACACCGAGGTGCTGATTGGCGGGCCACTGTCCAACAACAAAGGGATTAACCGTCAGGGCGGCGGCCTTTCTGCGGCCGCACTGACCGACAAAGATCGCCGCGACATTAAAGTTGCCGCCGATATTGATATGGATTACGTCGCGGTCTCCTTCCCGCGCAGTGCTGCGGATCTGCGTGAAGCACGTGAGCTGCTGGATCATGCCGGGTGCCGTGCTGAGATTGTCGCCAAGGTCGAACGGGCTGAAACCGTGGCCAGTGCTGACGCGCTGGATGAGATTATCCTCGCCTGTGACGGCATCATGGTGGCACGTGGCGATCTGGGTGTTGAGATCGGTGATGCCGAGCTGATCGGTGTACAGAAACATATCATCCGCCGTTCCCGCGAGCTGAACCGTTTTGTCATCACCGCCACTCAGATGATGGAATCGATGATTGAAAACCCGATGCCGACCCGCGCCGAAGTATTTGACGTCGCCAACGCCATTCTCGATGGCACCGACGCCGTCATGCTCTCTGCAGAAACCGCGGCCGGCAAACACCCGGTTGAGGTGGTCGCCTCCATGACCTCCATCTGTCAGGGCGCGGAGAAACACCAGTTGTCCCGTCCGGCACCCACCAACATCTCACAGAAACTGGAACGTTTTGACGAAACCATCGCCCGCTCAGCGATGTATACCGCCAATCAACTGGCCGGCGTAAAAGCGATTATCTGTCTGACTGAATCCGGCTCTACGCCTCTGTGGATGTCCCGTATCCGTTCAGGCCTGCCGATCTATGCACTGACCCGTAACGAACGGACTATGCGCCGTACCGCGCTTTACCGCGGCGTTGAGTCAATCTTCTTCGATGCGACCCAGATCGCTCAGGATCGCCTCAACGAAGAGATTCTCGCCGGACTGAAAGCCCGTGGCCTGCTGCAGGTAGGTGATCTGGTGATCCTCACCCGGGGTGCTTATCTCGGCGAAGATGGCGGCACTAACTCCATGCAGGTACTGACCGTCGCCTGAGTATTTCCGCAACGGAGCCCCCGTTGCGGAATTTTTTCCCCTGCGCCGGGTCTGAGCAAAGGCTGTCGTAATCGTTACAGCATTTTACCAACAGCTCAATTATAATGAGCCCCCTCCACAGCGTGATTGAAAGGACGAGCGTTTGTCTTCCACACTTGAGCAGAAGCTAAACTGGCTGAAAGAACAGGGCCATGCCCCTTTGCTGACCAAACTGCAGCACGGGCTGGAGAAAGAGGGCCTGCGGGTCGACCCACAGCGTAAGCTGGCGCAAACTCCGCACCCGGAATCCCTGGGGTCTGCCCTGACGCACGGTAATATCACCACCGATTACTCCGAAGCTCTGCTGGAGTTTATTACCCCGGTTTTTGAACAGTCCTCTGACGCGCTCGCGTTTCTGGCTGACCTGCACCGCTATACCTTCAAGAATCTGGGTGAAGAACAACTCTGGCCCGCCAGCATGCCCTGCATCCTGCCCGCTGAAGCCGATATCCCTATCGCCCGCTATGGCAGCTCCAATGTAGGTACCATGAAGTACGTTTACCGGGTGGGTCTGGAACATCGCTACGGCAAGGTGATGCAGACAATCGCCGGTATCCATTACAACTTCTCCCTGCCCGAGGCGTTCTGGCCGGTGTATCAGGAGTACTGCGAGGATCACCGCGAACTGCAGGATTTCCGCTCTGCCGGCTACTTCAGCCTGATTCGCAACTTCCGCCGTTACTCCTGGCTGCTGATCTATCTGTTTGGTGCATCTCCGGCGCTGTGTAAATCATTTCTGGATGGTAAACCCCATCAACTTCAGGAACTGAGCCCGGACACCCTGTATCTGCCTTACGCCACATCGCTGCGGATGAGCGATCTGGGTTACTCCAACAAAGCCCAGTCCAGCCTGAACATCTGCTTCAACCACCTCAACACCTATGCCAGCTCGCTGGACCGGGCGATTCGTACCCCCTATGCAGAGTACGAAAAAATCGGCATCAAGGTGGATGGCGAGTACCGCCAGCTCAACGCCAACGTACTGCAGATTGAAAACGAATATTACAGCGATATCCGACCGAAACGGGTTACCCGCTCCGGTGAAAAACCGATCCATGCACTGATGACCCGGGGTGTGGAATATATCGAGGTACGCAATACCGACATTAACCCGTTCCTGCCTGTAGGTATCGATCAGCCTCAGGCTGACTTCCTCGATCTGTTCCTGATCAGTTGCCTGCTGATGGAAGAGAAAGAGATCAGCACCGACGAGTGCGAACAGATCAGCGAAAACCACCAGCGTGTGGTCACCCGCGGGCGCGAACCGGGTCTCAGCCTGATTCATAATGACCGGGAACGCAGCCTGCAGGCATGGGGTCACGAACTGCTCACAGAGATCGAGAAAACCGCAGCTCTGATGGATCAGGCAGAAGGCAGCAGCCGTTACGCCGACAGTATTCAGGTGCAGCGGGCGAAACTGGATGACGCCTCCCTGACACCGTCCGCTATGTTGCTGGCAGCGCTGCAGGAATCCGGTCTTGGCTATAACGACTTCATCATGCAGCAGGCAGAGAAACACCGCGAAACACTGCTCGCAGAGCCGATGGATGCGGATATGGAACAGACGCTGATCACCCTCAGCGCCAGCTCATTGCAGGAGCAGGCCGAGATCGAAGCCGCTGATACAATGGACTTTGACAGCTACCTGCAGGACTACATGTCCCACTGAGCCAGGCAGCAGAGATAAAAAAAGCAGGCATCAGCCTGCTTTTTTTTGCTTCGCAGTCGCTGACTTACTGGACCACAAAGCTGGTGAAGAACAGATCCGAGACAAAACCTTCACCCTCTTCTTCCACCAGAATATTCTGCACTTTCTTCAGTGCTTTTTTCGCCAGTACCTGCTGCATCTCCACCGTTTTCACAGAATCGTCTGTCTGTTCGTTCAGCAGAAAAACAATGTCGTTGCGAATATGCGGCATATGCTGGTTAACGGCATGGTGCGCCGCTTCACTTGAGACCTGAATGGTCACTTCACACTTCACAAAACGGGTTTTACCGACACCCCCAAAGTTGGTTACAAAGGGCTTCAGCTCAATATAGCTGACATAGTCATCAGCAGTTTTGGCCTCCTCTTCAGCCCAGGTCAACTGCACGGAAAACGTCATAAAAATCAACAAAACCAGTCGTTTAAGCATCACATATCCCAATCATCCAAACCAACTTGCCTGAGTATAACCCGCCCGCCCTCAGGCCGCCAAAGGCTGATCGCGAAAAAACATCAACCCGTACAGATTGCTTTATATCAGTTGAATCCACAAAAGCCCGGTTTTTCCACCCCCTGCGGTTGCACCCTGAAACAGCTTAGGAATATGATGGGCCTGACAATAACAATAACCCCTGATGTAGCGGGCGGAATACGGCCCCATCAGTCAAGGTAGCCCAGGAGCGCATGATGTTAGAAAAATGCAAGAGCGCTAAAGAGCGTTGGGGTGGTGTCAGTGAAATTATTGATACCTGGCTGGAAGAACGCCAGACCCTGATCAGCCTGTTTGTACATCTGCCGGAGCAGCAGATCAATCAGGAACTCAACAACAAAGTTCAGGCTTTTTGTCAGGTTTTAATGGATTACCTCTCCTCCGGACACTTCGAAGTCTATGAACAACTGTTGCGTGAAGGCAGCGACTTCGATGACGGTAGCCTCGAAGAAGGTCAGTCCCTGCTACCCAAGATTCAGATCAGCACCGATGTAGCGCTGGACTTCAACGATGACTTCTCCAATCTGCTGGACCCTACAGTGCAGAAAATTCGCGAATTTTCCGAGCGCCTTTCCACACTGGGCGAAGCACTGGAAGAACGATTTGAACTGGAAGATCAAATGATCGCTGTCCTGCATACCTCCCATCGCGAGATGGTAGAAGAGGCCTAGTACGGATGCTGAAACAGTTTGCAGCAATCGGGCTAAGCAGCAGCCTGCTGCTCCTGAGCGGGTGCGACAGCGGCGACACACCCGCGCTGTGGAAAGAGTATGCCCTGACCGGCGCCTACACGGCCGCCATCTCCGAACAGGGCAACTATAGCGCGATTGGTTCCTTCAACCACGGCGGCAGCCTGTGGCAGACCAGTAACCACGAACGCCTGTATAACTGGAACCATCAGCAGGATGGTTTCTCTATCATCGCCGCCAGTGCCTTCTCCCCGGATGAAAAATACGCTGCAACCGCAGACCAGCAGGATCTGGTGCTCTGGGATGTCCGTACCGGTAAACCCGAGTGGTTCTGGAGCTCTCCGGCTGAAATCATGCAAATGGATCTGTCCGTCAACGGCGACTTTGCCCTGCTCGGTCTGGCCGACCATACCGCCGTCTATTTTGACGTTAAAAACGGCGGTATCCGCCGCACCTTCCGCCATGATGCCAGAGTACGCAGTGTCGATCTGAGTCAGGATGGTCGTCTCGCCCTGACCGGGTCGGATGCCTATAAAGCCAGACTGTGGAGCGTCGAAACCGGCGAGATGCTCAAGCAACTGGAGTTCAGTAATGTAGTGGACACCGTTGCGCTGTCTCCTGACGGCCGCTATGCGTTCTGTTCCGGTAGTCTGGATAAAGCCGTCATCTGGGACCTGACCAGTGGTCAGACCCTGCACACCCTGAGTGATATCGCCAGCTTCTTCCAACAGCGCGTCAGCTACCTCAGCGCCCGTTTCTCTGCGGATAACAGTCAGCTTCTGACCGGCACAGCCGCGGGTCTGGTACAGCTCTGGGATGTCCAGTCAGGCAGTGAACTGCGTCGTTGGCGGGTGCATCGCCGTGATCCTTATGGCCCGGTTCACGCCGGCGTCTATGCGGTGGGGTTTGGACAGGGTAAATACTATGCTATCAGCTCCAACGGCATCATGAACGAGCTGCAATAAGCCGCTTTCAGATAGCAAAAAGGCCGGATCATCCGGCCTTTTCAGTCTTTAAAGCCTCAGCTTACTCAGCCGGCTTTTCAGCTTCTTCGCCTGGATTAACCTTGAGCAGTTCCACTTCAAACACCAGCGTCTCGTTCGGGCCAATCGCATTGCCCATACCGCCCGGGCCATAAGCCAGATCAGACGGGATCACCAGACGGGCTTTACCACCCTCTTTAACCAACTGCAGGCCTTCGGTCCAGCCCGGGATTACACCGTTCAGCGGGAAAGAAACCGGCTCGCCACGGGAGTAAGAGCTGTCGAACTCAGTTCCGTCGATCAGCGTACCGCGGTAATGAACCTTAACGGTATCAGCCGCTGTCGGGCTGGCACCATTACCGGCAACCAGTTGTTCATACTGAAGACCTGATTCGGTCGTTTTAACGCCTTTTTTCTCGCCGTTTTCTTTCAGGTAAGCCTGACCCTTTTCAAGGTTATCAGCGCTTAGTTTTTCAAATGCCTTTTTCTGCTCTTCCATCTGCTTCTGCTGGAAGCCCATCATCACTTCCCGCACCTGCTCCGGGGTCATCTTTGGCTCTTTACCCATGTAAGTGGTTTTTGCCGCTTCGATGAATGCTTCAAAATCTACATCCGGTACCGACTTCAACTGCTCACCCACCATCAGGCCAACACTGTAGCTAACTTTCTGCTCTTCAGTTTTCAGCTCCAGGGCAGAAACTGTCTGAGAAACCAACGCGGCACCCAGAGCAACCGCCAGCAAACTTTGTTTCATAGGTAATATCCTTGTCTGTTATTCAATGGACTATGCCGGTCAGAGGGAGCGGCCTGCCAGTGTTAGTACCTGATTAAACCGCAAAGTTCAGTGACAAACCACCTTAATCCGAGGGATTTGCCCTGCAGAGCGCCAGACTGGCCTCATGCAATGGCGCCAGCAAAGCACTCAGTTGTTCATCTTCCGGCACCTGCCGCTGCTGCAGATAAACCCTCAGATTTGCAGCGACCAGCGTCATGTCAGCGCTTAACACCGGCTGCTCAGCCACCTGCTCAAATAACAGCGCCAGCTCCACCTGCTCACAGGCCAGTTCTGCCTGCCTCAGTTTGTCGTAACAGGTTTCCAGTCCGGCTTTTTCCGCCTTCATTTCACGCATTTTGTAACGTAACGCCCGTAATGGGTGGCTGATCGTTTCCTGCCAGTCCTGTGCCTCACCGGCAAACTGCTCAGGCTCCAGCCGAATTCCCCGGGAGCCGGCCCAACAGGCAAAAATCAGACGATTGATACTCAGCCCGTACCGGTTTTGCAGGTTCAGGCAGGCCGGCTCCACCGAGGGCTGTTGATAAAAATTCAGGGCATACTGCCAAAGAGCATTATTCAGTTGCATCGGTATGATAAAATCCGCCGCCATGATTCAGTTTCAGCAGGTCAGCTTACAACGCGGCCACAATCAATTACTAGAGCAAGCCGATCTTACCCTGCACTCAGGCTGGAAGGTCGGTCTTGTTGGTGCCAACGGGGCGGGCAAATCCTCCCTGTTCAAACTTATTCTGGGCGAGCTTCACTGCGACAGCGGAGATCTCGATCTGCCCGGAGGGCTGCGTATCGCCCATATGGCGCAGGAGGTTCCCAGCTCGGATCGATCCGCGCTGGATTATGTCCTCGATGGCGATACCGGTCTCCGCCGTATTCAGCAGCAGCTTGCGGCTGCCGAAGCTGCCCACGATCTGCATCGTCTGGGCGAGCTGCATGCGGAACTGGACAGCCACAACGGCTACAGCGCCCAGTCCCGTGCCGCCCAGCTACTCGCAGGTCTGGGTTTTGCCCATCAGGATATGGAGCGCTCGGTGCGTGAGTTTTCCGGTGGCTGGCGTATTCGCCTGAATCTGGCTCAGGCGCTGATGTGCCCGTCCGACCTGTTGCTGCTTGATGAGCCAACGAACCATCTGGATCTGGACGCCACCATCTGGCTGGAGCAGTGGCTGCGTCAGTATCCGGGGATGCTGATCCTGATCTCCCATGACCGGGATTTCCTCGACAATGTGGTCAGCCATATCACCCATATCGAACACAACCGGCTGCATCTGTATAAAGGCGGCTACTCCGCATTTGAACGGCAGCGCGCCGAACGTCTGGCCCAGCAACAATCCGCTTTTGAGAAACAGCAGCAACGGATCGGGGAGATCGAGGACTTTGTCCGCCGCTTCCGCGCCAAAGCGACCAAGGCCAAACAGGCTCAGAGCCGCCTCAAAGAACTGGAGCGGATGGAGAAGATCGCTCCGGCACACGTCGACAGCCCTTTCAGCTTCCGTTTTTGCGCCTCAGATAAGATGTCATCACCTCTGCTGACCCTCTACGAGGCACAGTGCGGCTATCCTGAACGGATCATCCTGGACGGTGCTTCACTGACCCTGACACCCGGTTCCCGGATCGGCCTGCTCGGACCGAATGGGGCGGGTAAATCCACGCTGGTCAAAACACTGGTGGGTGAACTGGGGCTTTGCGGCGGGGAACGCCATGAGAGTGAGAACCTGCAGATTGGTTACTTTGCCCAGCACCAGTTGGAGGCGCTGGATATGCACGCTTCCCCTCTGCTGCATATCAAACGAATCAGTCCGCAGGCGTCAGAGCAGGAGGTTCGCGATTTCCTCGGCTCTTTTGGCTTTTTCGGGGATCGGGCACTGGAACCTGTGGAAAACTTCTCCGGGGGTGAGAAAGCCCGGGTGGCGCTGTCGATGATCGCCTGGCAGAAACCTAATCTGCTGCTGATGGACGAGCCGACCAACCATCTGGATCTGGAAGTCCGTCATGCCCTGACCATGGCCCTGCAATCATTTGAGGGTGTACTGATTCTGGTTTCGCATGACCGCCACCTGCTGCGCAATACCGTGGATGAGTTCCTGCTCGTCGCCAACGGTAAGGTCGAGGACTTTAAAGGCGATCTGGATGATTACCAGAACTGGCTGCTGGAAGAAAAACGTCAGGCACAACGTGCCGAAGCCGAGGCCTATGCCCAACCGGAAAACGAAAAACGCTCACTCTCTGCGGCAGAACGTAAAGAGCAAAAACGTCTGGCTGCGGAACGGCGCAATCAGCTCAGGCCGCTGAAGAAGCAACTGGAAAAACTGGAATCCGCAATGGAGACACTGCACACCCAGTTGGACACGGTGGAGCAGAAACTGGCCGACAGCAGCCTGTATGAGGAAGCCAACAAAGATCAGTTGAAAGAGCTGCTGCAACAGCAGGCCAGTCTCAAACAACAGGCCGAACAAACCGAGGAGGCGTGGATGGAGCAACAGGAAGCGCTGGAAAACCTCGAAGCGGAACTCAATGAACCGGAGTGATGCAACACTTAAAAAGTCCGCCAATGGCGGACTTTTTAATGCTCACAGCGATATCAGTCACCCAACTGTTTAGTCAGGGTTTTAATATCCTCATCATTACGCATCAACTGACGCAGCAGTTTAGCCACATCTTCCGCTTTCAGTCCCAGTTCTGCATAAAGCTCAGCCGGCACTTCATCTAGCGGGCCATCACTCAGCCCCTGCTGACGCAGCAATCGATTGCTCAGATAGAGTAACTTAACGTAGCCGGCATGATCGCCGCTGTAATCAGGCTCATTCTGATGACGAATCGCGGTGCTGACCGACTCTGGCAGATCCCAGCTTGAGAGCAGCCAGCTACCAATCTGCTCACGGGTCACGCTGAGTACCTGTTTCTCAATATAATCCAGTGCAAAGTGAGGATTGGCCTCAATATAACGGGAGAGCAGGGCAAAATGTGGCGGGAACAGATGCGCCAGTACCAGATAACCGAAGTTGTGCAGCAGCGCTGCCAGATAAACCAGTCCGGGCTGTGGTCGATCCGCAGTCTCCGGCATCGCCCGGCACAGTTGTTCAGCAAAGCTGGCGTTATACACGGATTGCAACCAGTAAGGTGTCGCACCCCGCGGCCCGTCTTCCGGTACCTTGAGCATCTTACCCATCGCCGTACCCAGCGCCATATTGATCACCAGATCAAAACCCAGCACCCGGATCACTGCATCATCAATTGAACTGACGTCGCCCGGCGCAGCATAGTAAGGCGATGCAGCCCAGCTCATCACCTGAGCCGAAAGGCTCGGATCAAGCCGGACCACGGGAACCAGTTCACTCACTCCGGCTTCCGGGTCCGAACGCAGTTCAACAATTTTTTTCAGGGTCGGCGACAGGGAGGGCAAACCCAGCGTATCTTCCAGTCGCTGCTGTACCCGCAGTGCAGTAAATCGCTCCACCGCCCGGCTGATCACTGCAACATCATCGCCCTCAGGCTGATTCGCATCGATCTCATCAGTCGTCAGCGCCAGGCTACAGCGGTCTGCCGCCCTCAGTTGTTCCGCAATCGCCGCAAAACTGAGCCCGGAGTGCGGTTCGATCAACTCAAACTGATCCACATTCAGGCATTCAGGTGCGACCAGTAACTTCAGGGAGAGCAACTTAGCCTGCCCTTCAGGGTATTTCAGCGCATCCTGACCAAAATAGCGTCTGGCGTCTTCCCCCCTGATCGGCTGCAACTGACGTCCGGTCTGCTTCCAGATGGCAACAAGGTTCAATAACGATGTGGCGGGGAGCAACGCGAGCACCTTCCCTTCCGCATCATGCAAGAGCACCAGCCTGAACTGCTGCAACTCACCACTATTTTCCAAAACTCGTACACCGACTGACAATTTACTCTCCCCAGACCTGGCCTTGGTTTATCCTACAGAGTAGATTATTCACAACAGATAGGGAAAGCAAAGCTCTTGAGCAATAATTCGCGTATTGAAGCTATGGTTAATCTGAAATCCTTCGCAAAAACAGGCCTGCTATGGGTTTGCCTGCTGTTTTTAGCTCTGAGCTTGCCGCTGGCTGCAGTTGAAGAAGATCTGGCACCGGAACATGCCACCGGTCAGCAACACAACCAATCCGTTCAGGCTGATAAGGCTCTGGTGGTCACGGCCCATCCTCTGGCGACCCGTGCCGGGTATGAGGTTCTGCAAAACGGCGGCAGCGCCGCAGATGCCGCCGTGGCCATTCAGGCGATGCTGACGCTGGTTGAACCCCAGTCTTCCGGCATCGGCGGTGGGGCATTTATGCTGTACTGGGATCAGCAAGCCGGCCGGCTTCATGCCTATGATGGCCGCGAAACCGCCCCTGCCAGCGCCGACGCTAAGCTTTTTTACCGCGATGACAAGCCGATGTCGTGGCCGGACGCACTGGTAGGCGGGCGCTCTGTCGGCACACCCGGCGTCCTGAAACTGCTGGAGATGGCCCAGACGCATCATGGCAAGCTCCCCTGGGCTGCGCTGTTCCGCGCTGCCATTGATCAATCCCGGGCCGGTTTCAGTGTCGGCCCACGCCTGCATCAGTTGATCGCCAGCGGTATCAATCCGGGGCTGGATCGCTATCCGCAGGCGCGGGACTACTTTTTCACCCCAGCCGGTGAACCTCTCCCTGTTGGCTACCTCCGTCAGAACCCTCGTCTGGCCGACTCTCTGGAGCAGATCGCAGAGTCCGGCACTGATGCGTTCTATCAGGGCCCGCTGGCAGCGGCGATGGTCGATCGCATCCGCCAGGTCAGCGATAATCCCGGGCGTCTGAGTCTGGAAGATCTGGCCAGCTATCAGGCCGTGGAGCGTGAACCGCTCTGCCTGCCCTATCAGCGTTTCAGGGTGTGCGGTTTCCCGCCACCGACCTCCGGTGGCGTTACCGTACTGCAGATTCTGAAACTGCTCGAAGGTTTCGATCTGAGTCAGCCAGATCCCCTTTCGCCGCGCTTTAATCACTTATTCACCCAGGCTTCGCGACTGGCCTTCGCTGACCGTGGCCGCTATCTGGCGGATCCGGATTTTGTCGATGTACCGGTTGCCGGACTGCTCGACCCGACTTATCTGCAACAGCGTGCTGCGCTGATTCATGCACAGCAGGACAGTGGCCAGGCACAACCCGGCGTTCCCGAAAACAGCGAGCTGAGCCGGGCCGATGATCAGTCACCGGAACTCCCCTCAACCAGCCACTTCGTCGTGGTCGACCAGTGGGGTAATGCGGTGTCCGTCACCAGCAGTATCGAGATGGCGTTTGGCTCAACCCTGATGGCCGGTGGATTCCTGCTGAATAACCAACTGACCGACTTCTCCTTTGTCCCGGAACAGGATGGGCGCGCCATCGCTAACCGGGTTGAAGCCGGCAAGCGCCCGCGCAGTTCCATGGCTCCCTTTATGGTGTTTGACGAACAGGGCAGGCTCTACGCAGCCATCGGCTCACCCGGTGGCAGCCGGATCATCAATTATGTTGCCCGTAGCCTGTTGCTGATGCTTAACAGCGACCTGCCCCTTCAGGAGGTGGTGAACCAGCCGCATGTGAGTAACCGTAACGGCCAGACCGAGCTGGAAGCAGGAACAACGGCAGAACAACTGGCCAAACCACTGGCTGAGATGGGCCATCAGATCAAAATTCGCGACCTGAACAGTGGTCTGCATGGCTTCAGGCGTCTGCCTCAAGGGGGTTGGGAAAGTGCGGTGGATAACCGCAGAGAGGGTCAGGCCCTCGGGGAATAGACAACCGCGTGGATCTTATACCCGCCGGGCTCAGGCCCGGCTGATCCGGTTAACGCTCTTCAGGCCGCGCAGTTTCTTCATTACCCGGGCCAGATGGATCCGGTCGGTAACGGTCACTTCCATATGCACGTTGGCCAACTGGCCTTCGTGTTCGCTGATATCAATCGCCAGCACATCTGCCCCAACGCTGGAAGCAGAGGTCGCCAGCTCGGCAATTATCCCGCGATGGGATTCGACCTCGGTATTCAGATTCACGCTGAACTCCTCATCCAGCGTATCGGACCATTCCAGATAGATACATTTTTCCGGATCATCGCGCAGATAACCGATATTCCGGCAGTCGGTCTGGTGAATCACCAGACCACGACCGGTACTGATATGGCCGATAATCTTATCGCCGGGAATCGGCAAACAGCACTTGGCATACTGCAGCACCATCCCCTCGGTGCCCTTGATCGACATCGGTTTCTGGCGGCGGTTACGTTCGCTTTCGTCGCTGACTGCAGCCTGAGGATCTTCCTCCGGTCGCAGACGGCGGGCCACCACATACGCCATGCGATTGCCCAGACCGATATCTTCCAGCAGATCATCCAGCGTCTGCAGCTCCGCTTCCTGCAACAGCTCACGCAGTTTAAACGGATCAATATCGTTCAGGGTTGCACCATAGTTGGCGAGGAACTGATTCAGCAGACGCTGGCCCAGCTCCACCGACTCGTGACGCTGCTGATTTTTCAGATAGTGCCGGATCGCTGTACGCGCTTTACCGGTCACCACAAAGTTCAGCCAGGCCATGTTCGGCTGCGCGCTTGGGGTGGTGATGATCTCTACGGTCTGACCATTTTTCAGCGGCTGAGACAAGGGCGCCAGACGGCGGTTGATTCGGCAGGAGACACAGGAGTTACCCACATCGGTATGCACCGCATAGGCGAAATCCACGGCGGTGGCACCGCTTGGCAGCTCCATGATTTTCCCCAGCGGGGTGAATACGTAGACTTCATCCGGAAACAGGTCGGTTTTTACGCTGTCGATAAACTCCATCGAGTTACCGGCACGCTGATGCATCTCCAGCAACCCCTGTACCCATTTCCGGGCGCGCTTGTAGTTACCCAGTGCGCTTTCTGAGGCATCGTTGTCATCGTCGTTTTTGTAGTGACTGTGCTCGGCGATCCCCTGACTGGCCACCACATCCATCTCCTGTGTACGGATCTGAACTTCGATGGTGATATCCCGCGCACCAAACAGATCGGTGTGCAGAGACTGATAGCCATTGGCTTTAGGAATCGCGATATAGTCTTTGAATCTGCCGTGGACCGGCTTATACAGATTATGCACTGCGCCCAGCGTGCGGTAGCAGTCATCCACCGAGTCGGTGACGATGCGGAAGGCGAAGACATCCATAATCTCGGCAAACGATTTTCGCTGCGCCTTCATCTTTGAATAGATACTGTAGAGGTGTTTTTCGCGGCCCGTGACATGGCCATGCAGCCCCTCCTGCTGCAGTCGTTTCTCGATAGTTTCCTGAATCGAGCTGATCACATCCTTGCGCTGACCACGGGCCTGAACCACCGCCCGTCGGATATATCTGGCGCGCATCGGATAATGGGCCTGAAACGCGAGATCTTCCAGTTCCATCTGCACATCGCGCATCCCGAGTCGGGCGGCAATCGGTGCGTAAATATCCAGTGTTTCACGGGCGATACGGCGCTGCTTGTGCGGCGGCATAGCGCCCAGCGTTCGCATATTGTGCAGACGGTCGGCAAGTTTAACCAGAATAACCCGGATATCCTCTGCCATCGCCAGTACCATCTTCTGGAAGTTACTGGCCTGAGCTTCCGCCTTGGTCTCAAATTCCAGATGGGTCAGTTTGGAAACCCCATCGACAATGTCTGCCACCGGCTTACCAAACTGCGACTCGATCCCCTCGTAGCTGATCTCGGTATCTTCGATCACATCATGCAGCATCGCCGCCATCAGGCTCTGATGGTCCATCCGCAACTCGGCCAGAATATTCGCCGCTGCCAGAGGGTGAGTTACATAGGGTTCACCGCTTTTTCGCTTCTGCCCGTCATGGGCCTGCTCAGCGTAGAAATAGGAACGACGCACCTGCTGGATCTGTTGTGGATCCAGATAATCATTCAGGCGTTGAGAAAGTGCGTCAATTGTAGGCATTGCCCCTCCAGACTTCAGGCGCTAAGTAACCGGTAAACTCTGATGATGCCGTATAACGGCAGGCAGGAAAAGATTTTCGGGTGAAAAAAGCAGGCCGCCAAAACACAAACGCCCCGCTGAACAGCGAGGCGTTTGCAGACGGGAAAAGATCCCTTAGTCCTGGTCGATTTCGTCCAGAACGTTACGGGTGGTGTGACCCTCAGCGATCTCACGCAGCGCAACCACGGTTGGCTTGTCGTTTTCCCACTCTACTTTGGGTTCTTTACCGCCAGTCGCCAGCTGACGTGCACGTTTAGCAGCAACCATAACGAGCTGGAAACGGTTATCTACGTTTTCCAGGCAATCTTCAACGGTAACTCGAGCCATGGGGGTAACCTCAGAAATTAGGGGTGTTTAAAAGACCGCGCAGTGTAACCTTTAGCCAGCTTTATGACAAGAGTTGAGCCAGCAGCTCCGCCTGCTGTTTCTGCTGCTTACCAATCTGCAGACGCTGAGCCAGAAATACCGCGTGCAGCTCCTCCAGTGCAGTGTCGAACTCATCATTAATGACCAGATAATCGTACTCGCCATAATGGCTCATCTCGCTGGCCGCCTCGGACATACGCAGGGCAATCACATCCTCACTGTCCTGACCGCGACCGGTCAGGCGCTGCTGCAGCGCTTCACGGGAGGGCGGAAGAATAAACACAGAGCGACAGTCCGGCATCAGACGACGCACCTGCTGCGCCCCCTGCCAGTCGATCTCAAGAATCACATCCAGCCCCTGCTCCAGTTGCTGTTCAACCCAGCGCTGTGAGGTGCCGTATTTATTGGTGAAGACCTCGGCAAATTCGAGAAAGTCGGCATCCTCAATCATCTGATTGAACGTTTCCATGGAGACAAAGTTGTAATCCACGCCATCTTGCTCACCCGGACGCATCGGCCGTGTGGTGTGTGATACGGAAACCACAATCTTTTTGTCTTGTTCCAGCATAGCTTTCACCAGGCTGGTTTTACCGGCACCCGAAGGTGCAGAAACTACGTACAAAGTGCCTTTAGCCATTCTCTTTCCCGTTATCTGAATAAAGCGGCGCGGGATGCGTTCCCGGTGGCCATAGTATAGTTTTTTTGCCCGCCACCGGCACCCCGGCACAGCCGCTTTGGCCGATAAAGCTGTGAATAACTCCGCAAGTTATGCAGAAAAACCCTAAACAATCTCAGGAACCCGCCGTTAGCCACTGTAATAACGGGATTTTCCGTTAGAAATCGTATATGATCTGATCAATTTAATTACAATCATGCACGACGGTTACTATTGATGCGCTGGATTTCAGCCTCAGCAAGTTTTGTTACAGCTCTGCCACGACTTCACCAGAAGTCTCTGGTAGCTCTAGCCACCACGCTGCTTTTGGTGGCCGCTTTTCTGCCCTCTTCTGACAGCCCCTATTCAAGCACGCCCCTGCCTCTGGATCATCTGGTCGACAGTGTCATCCCTGAACCCGAGGTAATGGAGCTTAGCCGCAGCATGCTGCGCGCGCCCTGGGCCTTCGATAAAGTGCCCAGTGGTGAGACCCTGCTGGTGCCGGCACCGGGTCAGGGTGCTAACAGTTATCAGTACATAGTCCGCAAAGGCGACACGCTGGGTAAGATCTTCGAACGTCTGCAGTTACCACAGAAAACCATGTACGAACTGCTGGAAACTGACCTTAACGTCCTCGCTCTGGACAACCTGATGCCCGGCCATACGCTGGTCTTCGAAAAACAGGATCAGGCACTGCTACGTCTGGAGCTGCAGTTCAGTCTCGCGCATAAAGTGGTTTATCAGCGCAAAGATGACGGCTTCGAATTTGAAGAAGTTCGTCTCGAAGGTGACTGGAAAGAACAACTGGTCAGCGGCGAAATCCTCTACAGTTTTACCGGCTCCGGCCAGAAAGCCGGTCTCACCCAGGCAGAAGCCCAGAGTATTACGCAGGTTCTGAAAGAGCGGGTCGATTTCCGTCGCGATATTCAGAAAGGCGATAAATTCGAAGTGCTGGTATCTCGTCAGTTTATTGATGGCGAAGCCACCGGCAACACCAAGGTTCAGGCGATCCGGATTAAGAACCGCCACAATATCAGCGCCTTCCTGTTTGAGGACAACTATTACGATGAGAAAGGCCGTAATCTGGAAAAAGCCTTCCAGCGCTATCCGTTTAACGGCAACTACCGTCTCAGTTCTCACTTCAACCCGCGCCGCCGGCACCCGGTTACCGGTCTGATCCGCCCCCACAACGGTACCGACTTTGCCATGCGTAAAGGCTCCCCGGTGGTATCAACCGGCGACGGCGTGGTCAGCCGCGTGGTTCGTCATAAATACGCCGGCCTCTATATCGAGATCAAACACGGTCAGAGCTACAAAACGCGCTATCTGCACCTGAACAAATCTTACGTCGTCAAAGGGCAGCGGGTTAAACGCGGGCAGAAGATTGCACAGTCCGGTAACTCCGGTCGCTCTACCGGGCCACACCTGCACTTTGAACTGCATAAGAATGGTCGTCCGGTAAACGCCATGAAGGCGAAGATTCCGATTGCCGTCTCGCTCACCGGTAAGAAGAAAGCGGCGTTCAAACGCCAGTTGGATCAGTATCTGGCACGCCTCGAAGCGCCAGAGAACGAGCAACTGGCGCTGAATCAGTCTGAAAAGTCCGGCACCGGCCAGACTACGCTTTAGCCCTCCAGTTGTTTCAGCTTGCGGTACAGGGTGGCACGGCTGATGCCGAGCGCGCTGGCCGCTGCTGAGATATTTCCCTGATTCTGTTCTACCACCAGCTTAACCCGCTGCAGTTCCGTGTCTTTGAGTGTACCGGCAGGATTGACGCCGGCTGTTGAGATCGGTGCAACCGGGGCCAGACTACACCCGGTAGTCAGCTCTTCCAGAAAATCATCGCTGATGTGATCGGTATCGATCAGAGATTCGTCCGGCTCCATAAAGGCGATCGCAACACGCAGGGTGGTTTCCAACTGGCGGATATTACCGGGCCAGTGGTAATCCAGCAGTTGCTGCATCAGCCCGGGAGCGATCTCAAGATAGCGCCCATCCGGAACCAGCTGCTGCAGGAACTGGTTGATAAACTGCGGTTTATCCGCCCGTTCGCGGAAGGCCGGCAGCCTCAGGCAAACGCCGTTCAAGCGGTAGTAGAGATCCTCACGGAACTTACCTTCCGCCACCAGCGCTTTCAGGTCACGGTGCGAAGCGCAGATCACCGCAATATCCAGCGCCACCTCATCCCCGGCACCCAACGGCGAAATAGTCCGCTCCTGCAAGACCCTCAGCAACCGGGCCTGTAATGCCAGAGGCATATCACCAATCTCGTCCAGAAACAGCGTGCCGCCCTGTGCCTGTTCCAGACGACCGGTCATACCGCCCTTGCGGGAGCCGGTAAACGCACCTTCCCGGTAGCCAAACAGTTCGGATTCGATCAGCCCTTCAGGTATCGCAGCACAGTTTACCGCCACAAACGGGCCGGCACTGCGTCGACTGTCGAGATGAAGAGATTTCGCCATCACCTCTTTACCGCTACCGGTTTCACCCTGAATCAGTACCGGCAGTTCGTGGGAAAGCGCACGGCTGCCCATACGCACACCTTTCTGCAGACGCGGGTCCTGCCCGGCCAGATCACCCAGACCGGGTGCCCGGACCGGTTTAGCTTCCGCCTTCGTCCGGGTTCGTTTAATTGGTTTATCCAGCTCCACCGGCAGGGAACGGGGAAAATGTAACAGCTCACAGGCAAAGTCAGCACTGCGGGTATGTAACTGACCACGCCCTTTCCGGTGCAGATCGGTCAGCAGAACCTCAGGCCTGACACCAAACAGCTCTTCAAGGTTTTTACCCAGTAGCTGCGGCCGCTTACGTCCGAGTAACTGGCAGATCTGTTCGTTCGCTGCGATCACTGTGCCATCGGATTCCAGCGCGATCAGCCCCTGCCATGAGGAGCGCAGGTATTCGGGCCGGGTATGTACGCTGAGCACGATATGTTGCTGAAACTGCCCGGAAAACATCCGATTTTCGATGGAGCGCACCGCCTGCTGCACCAGACTGAGGTTGGGCGGCAGGATTCGGTTATCGGTTGGCGACGTCAGATCCAGCACCCCCACCAGCTCACCCTGAGCATCACTGATCGGAGCCGAGCAGCAGGAAAGATAACCCACCTGATCAAGGAAGTGCTCACGCCCGGTAATCATGACCGGGCTTCGCTCTACCAGCGCCGTGCCCACCGCATTGGTTCCGCGTACCTGCTCGCTCCAGTTAGCCCCCGGCTCCAGCGCGTAACGGGTGGCGGAATCCAGATGCCGCTTGTCCCCTTTCACGCCGAGAATCGTGGCGTCTGCATCTGCCAGCATCACCAGACCACCCTCGGCGGCGAAATAATCCACCAACTGGCTGATCTCCGGATGTGCGGATTCGATCAACCCGCTGTGACGTTCTTTCAGATCCGCCACCCGATCTTTGGAAAGGTTTTCCAGATCAAGCGGCGCTTTATAACTCAGGCCCGCGTCGATACTTCGCTGCCAGGAATCCTCAATCTCACTGCGCAGTACCCCGCTGGGGACCTCACCCTGTCGCAGGAACTGCCGGCGTGCATCCTCCACGCTCAGTTCCGCTGTCTGTCCTAATGCCATTGTGCGGGCCTCTTGTTATTGTTGTGGGGTCTTTGCGCCCCTGCCGCTGCATAAAAATAAGTATATGTACTTATTTACCTTATGACTGCTCAAGATTCAATCAACCTTGTTTCATACTATAGAACGAAAAAAGCCACGGTACTGGAAACAGCGACCGTGGCAAAAACAGCGGAGAAAGACAGATAGGGGTTCCGCCAGTGTTGAAGAGAGAGGAAACGACTGACTCTTCAGTGCGCTTAATAGAAGTACATCAGTACCGCCTGCATATAGAGGTTGGTGTCATCGTTACCCTGATTGGCAATCACAGCACTGCCATCCGGGTTGTAGATACCCACCATCGGACTGAAGACCCAGTTATCGTTAATTGTCCACAGTGCGTACAGATCCACCTCGGTTCCGGACAGATCCGCTGCATCATCTTCTTTACCAAAGTCCCAGTATTGCGCACCCAGTGTCAGATCTTCACGGGGCTGCAAGGTCAGCTCCAGACGGTTAACCGTGTTGCCTGAGTTGGCCGGGCCTGCATAGTTTGATGCAACTTCACCCTGAAACCAGGTACCGAAACCACGGGTGAAACCGAAGAACAACGGATCGAATGCTTCATTATCGGTGGTAGCGCTGTCATCCCCGGAGAATTCGGCATAACGGTAGTTCAGGTTAGGCGTCCAGGGCAGATCCGCAAAGGTCCAGCCCGCTTCCACATACCAGGCATTACCTTTGTTCTTAACACTGGTATCGCCACCGCTCTGATCAACGTATTCAAAGGAGAGAAAGAGGTTTTCCACACCCAGACTGCCCTGACCCCGCAGACTGACCACATCCATGCCGTCGCGCTGATCCCAGAGTCCCAGCCCGGTACCGGCCTCAACATCGAGCACTTTCAGATAGCTCAGACCCAGCGTGCCTTTAGCATCATCCACCAGCTCCAGATTGATACCCCCCAGCTCTGTATCCTGATGGTAGGGGTTGTCGGATTGCAGCCAGAACAGATCACCGCGCAGCGGGCCTTCCGGGTCCAGACGCAGGATTGCGGTGTTATCAAAACTCTTCTGACCCGCCAGATAATAAGCACCGCCACGGTTCACACCCGCATCCGGCAGGCCCAGGTTATCGAGATTACCCAGACTGATCGCATCGCCGGCAATCAGGAAACCATCGCCGAGCATAAAATTCTGCCGGCCCACCGAGAGATCCAGCAGACCGGATTCACTCTGCCAGCCGACAAAGGCATTCTCCAGCCTGAACTCACGCTCATCACCGTTGGTATAACCGCCCGCATCGCCATCGCCCCAGGTACCGAGACCGATAACCCCCAGACCACCATAAACGCTGCCGCCGGTGAGGCTCTGGCGTCCTACCAGATCGGCTTTGATGTAAGCTTCCTGCCAGTCATTACCCCCCTGAGTGCCAATGTAATTTTCATCCGTAGAGAACAGTCCGGCCATGGCCTCGACATTAAACTCCACGCTTTTACCATCCTGATTATGGATCTCTGCTGCCTGTGCCTGCAGGGCGCTGCCCAGCAATAGCGCCCCGGCCAGGGCAGGTTTAACGTATGCGTGATGTGGTTTTTTCATTGTTATTTTCCATTTTCAATCGCAGTTAGTCGGCTTTTCTTTGGCAAAAGCCGGCCCGGGGCGGTGCCATCAGGCACCACCGGAAGGGCTCAGTTTTTAAGGGTTTAAAAGAGGGGTTAGCGGATAAACACCTGCGCCGTCGTGGTCGACATATCGCCGCCCGGCAGGGTGATGGTGTCGAGACGCTCAAGGCTGTCGGCGTCAAACACCGCTACGTGATTGTAAGTACCCGCCAGATAGATCTTACTGCCGTCATGGTTGACGGTGATGCAGTAGTAGGAGTGATCCAGTTCGGCAGCTTTCAGCAAAGTCTGCTTCTCGATATCGTACTTCGCCAGACGGTTCAGCACCCCGTACATGATGTTGGAATCTTTCGGCGAACGGGTGCCGGTAAAGTAGATCTCGGTGATCGGTCCGAAGTCACGGGTTTCAGTGGCCCCGGTCTGCAGGTTGATGTTGAAGTAACCGTAGATCCAGTCTGCCGTATTCAGGTCTTCAGAACCTTCCTGAAAACGCGCCGTAGTGTAGAGAATGGTAAAGTCCTCAGTCGGCGTCTGCACCGCCCAGACGTTCAGCACGTCTGGCTGCACATAGCGTTCACGCTGCCAGTTACGGCTGGGCACTGCCACTTCGTACTCACCGGTATTCACATCCATTTTGTAGATGTCCGCACCGGCCATATACAGCCCACCATCTTTACCCACCTGCATCGCCGTCACGATCCGGGGGGATGGCAGCATACGAACCGGCTTGGCGTTTTTGCCTGCGCTGGTGTCGTAGACCGCCAGCCGGGTTGGCTGCACCCGGTAATGATCACGTTCCAGAATGGTTGGGTTCTGCACCGCATACAGCTCTTTGCCATCGTAACTCAGGGCAAAGGAGTAGATGGTTTTCGTCCGCTCTTTGGCTGACTGCGCCATGCGGGCATGGAAGCTGACTTCACAACTGTCCAGATCGATACCGTAGATATCTTCATAGCCATTGTTCAGTACATACGCCGTTTTATTATCCGGAGCCATCTGCAATGCCCCCGGCCCGAAACGGCCCGGCATATCGCAGGTTTTGAACAGCTTGTCGGTTTTCAGATCGACCACATGTAACTGGTTCGGGTAGTTTGCCACCACCATATACTCATTACCGGACTGCAGCGTTTTATTTGCTGCCGCCTGCGCCGGAACAGAAGTCAGCGCGGCAAAACCAAACGTCGCGCCGACCAGAGCCGTTGTCATGCTGCGACGAAGTTTATTGTTGTTGTTTTTCATCCTGTGCATCCTTCTGATTAGTCTTTATCTGCCGGGAATACGGTCCCCAGGTTGCGCCAGTTCTCGCCTGATTGATGCGCATCCTTATTCCAGTCCGGATAGGTGTTCATCATGTCCGGCACCTGTGCAGGCCACCAGCAAGGATCAGCGCAGCCATACAGATCGGATTCCATCGGCTGACAGAGGGAGGTAACCGAACCAAAGGCATCGATCTCCCAGCCCGGATCGGTGGTTGCAGTACAGCCGGCGAGGGATGACATCGCCACGACTTCTTCTACCTGGCCTTCACCTACGGCTTTGTCCAGGATGCGTGCTTTATTATTAAGAGGCTTGAGATGTTTCATATCAGTGAGCCCTCCGAGGAGAAATATAACTGTCGATAAAGGCCGGGTTCTCGGCCATGATGCGGCTGTAGACTTCGATACCGAAGTCCACCCAGTCACGCATCAGTTCGCAGTAGTGATAAACGGGATGAGTCGGGTCTTCATAACGGGCGTAGCTTTCGTGGTAACAACCACCGGAACAGAGGTTACGGATCCGGCAACTGGAACAGCCGGTATTGGTGCGATCCAGACGCTGCTCCAGGAATGAACCCAGACGCTCTTTATCCACACCTTCCTGAACCGAACCAAAGGTATCCAGATCGGAACCGGTAAAACGGTGACAGAGATTCAGGCCGCCTTCGTGATCCACCGCCAGCATGGCAACACCTGCACCACAGGGCAGCGCTTTTTTATTGCCCTCATGCAGATCGGTGATCAACTGATGCATATTGGAGAAACCGATATTCCGGTGCTCCAGTGCAGCCTCCAGATACTCCCGCCCCAGCGCCTTCATGTTGCTGAACACTTCGACCAGCTCAGTGTCACTGAGGTTGTAGTAGCTGATATCACCGGACGTTACCGGGGCAAAACCCACTTCGGCAAACCCCAGCTCGTTGAACAGGTGATCCCAGATGCGACGGATATCGGTAATCCCTTTGGTCAGGGTGACCCGCGCTCCGACCGGGCGGGCGTTAAACCGTTCCAGCAGCATCCGTGCCTTACGACTGACCACATCATAAGTTCCCTGACCACCGACAGTGATCCGGTTCTTATCGTGAATCGCCTTCGGCCCGTCCATACTGATAGAGATACCGAAACGATGCTGGTTCAGCCAGTCAACGATCTCCTCTGTCAGCAGGGTGGCATTGGTGGTCATGGTAAAGTCCACCGGCTTACCCAGCTCGGCAAAACGCCGCTCCGAATAGGCCACCACATCCTTGATCAAAGGCAGATTGGACAGCGGCTCCCCGCCAAAGAACACCACGTTGTAGCGGCTCTCGTCGGGGGACTCCTGAATCAGCATTTCGATCGACTGGATCGCAGTGTCCAGCCCCATCTTCTTGCCGGCAGACGGCTTATCCAGATCTTCCTTGTAGCAATAACTGCAGCTCAGGTTACAACCGGTATTAACGTTCAGCACCACCGTATTCAGCGGAAATTCGGTTACCTTCTTCAGGCCGATTTCCGGTGTCAGCGGTGATCCGTCACTGACCAGTTCAAGCGCGATCAGCTCTTTCAGCGTATCCGCAATCTGCTCGGCCGGGAACTGACGCTGCAGTTCCGAAACCAACTGTTCTGCGGTCTGCTGTTCGCTACGCAGGGTTTCGATCAGTTGCAGGGTCAGGCTGTCCAGCTCAAACAAACTGCTGGAGGGGATATGAAACAGCAACTGTTTCGCATCCACTTCCACCAGATGCAGATTCTGTTCAACCAGATTTAATTGGGCGCCCATAGAACAACCCTCCTCACTTATTCTTATTCTCTGGCGGCAACGCCGCCCCGTGATTGGGTGTATCTGTTATGGCAACGGCGGGTTATTCCAACGCTGAACCGTCACGATCAACTGGCCGTCGGCAGTCAGGGCCTGACCCTTCTCATCCACGGTCGCAACCACTTTCAGGTTACCGGCGTTGTTTGTCGACATCCGGCGTTCCGGGTTAGGTCCGGCAGCGGCGGTGGTAAACACCCCGGTTTTCGGATCCATTTTGCCGGTAAATTTCACGTCGTCATCGGCTGCCGCCTGCTCATCAAACGGCTCTACATGCCACGCAGCCGGAACAAAGCCGATGCGCATATCGTCATCGGTACCCGCCTTACCATCGGCACCATTCATCCAGGCTTCGGCCTGGAAGTAAGCGTTGTACTTCGGCGTTGAACCACCATTACCACCGACACGGCCTACACTGAAGTCCGGTACAACCTTAACGCTGCCGATCTGATCAAAGACATTGATCGCGGCACCGTTAGCCTTACCTGCTTTCACCTGACGGCTACCCAACTGAGCATCGTCACTGGCCTGAACCTGAACCACCAGCTTGTTGGTGTCACGGTACAGCACCTGGTTGACTTTCAGCCCTTTACCCAGAGCAACCTCTTTGCCCAGACCGGTACCGACCAGCGTCAGAACCTGCGTCGAACCGGCACGGATATACTCAGGCTGAACCGCCAGCAACCTGGCGCCACTGCCTTCACGCACTGCAGTGAAGTCCATACCTTTCTCATCATGGACCGCTTCAAACATACGCCCGGTCAGTTCATTGCCGTCTTTGGAAGCCGCAAAGACCTGACGCATCTTCACGCCATCGATTTCAAGATTCGCACGCCACTCATAACCGGTATAAACAATCGCGCTACCTTTACCGGTAAAGGCGCTGCCATCGGCATATTCACCCTTAACGCTGACCTTGTAGAGATCGTTCTTACCACCGGAAATGGTCATCACACCGCGCAGATCGCCTTTACCCGGCATCGTCGCACTGAAGCTCCAGTTACCATCCATCGGTACTTTCTTCGCTTTCTGCCAGTTCTCCCAGGCTTTAGATTCCAGCCCCAGATCCTTACCCAACTGCGGCACGGTCTGATTCAGTGCAATCTCCATCCAGTCACGGTCACGTGCCAGCGCCTGATACTCAAGCGTTGGCCACTGACCCAGATGGAAGTGCACCAGATGCTCCCATTCCGACTGCGGGCGACGCTGCAACATCACGCGGGCACCGGAGTGACAGCGGGCACACATCTCCGTGAACTCCTGAGAATCGAAGGATTCCATGGTATTAAGACGGCGCTCCATAGCGTAGCGGGCGCCTTCGGTTTCTTCCGGAGCCAGACCCTGACGGTCAGCGAAGTACTTCACCAGCGTACGGCGCTCTTCATCGGTAATCTGCAGATTGTGCATCAACTGCATACGCGCGATGCTCATCAGCCACCCTTCCGGTGTTTTACGCTGATGGCTCATACGGCTGAACTGGGCGGGTTCTGCCTGCTCCTGCGTGTGACAGGCCAGACATTTATTCTTGATGATGGATTCGGCGTCGGCTGCCTGCACTGACGATGCCGGTAACATCGCCCCCGCCAGCATCACGCCCCCCATCCAGGTGGATAGTTTCGTATTCTTCTTCAAGGCCAGACTCCTTTTTATGTTTATTCTGCGGTGGTACGACCACCCAATAGTGCTAACCTGACATCCTTAACGCACACCCCGTGCCAAAACCAACAACCCCTTATATTTCAATCAGATAACAAAATAAGGGGTTTCACTTATCAGTAAAACACTGTTTTATTCCGCAACACTGCTGTTCAGTTCTGCAACACTTCCGCCATGATCAGCGCCAATACGGGCTGCGCGGCTGTCTCAGCGAATGACTTATTTTTTGACACCCTGTCTCAGTCTGAAACAGTCAAATACACCCTTCGCCTCCCCCAGCCTATAAGAAACTCATTTGTTTTCATGTAGTTATATAGAACTAATTCTGTCTGGCACAGCCTTTGCGATAGCTCTGGCAGCAAACGCAAGAACCCTGCTGGTGAAGCGGTGTCAGCCAACCTGAATTCGGCAACATCTTCTCGCAGTAAGGGTTTGCCTTTATAAGATCGACATAACAATAAAAGGTCACTTTATGAATTCAGCTACATTCACCCCCTCACCTGAAGCCACCGCTTTTATTCAACGTGAACACCGCTTTCTGGTAGGCGACCAGTGGCTCAGTGCAGCCGACGGGCGCACCATCGACGTCGTCAATCCATCCGATGGCGAGGTGATCACCCGGGTACCGGCTGCCGGTAAAGCAGAGATGGATCTGGCCGTACAAACCGCCCGACAGACCTTTGACGACTCCGCCTGGAGTCGGATCAAGCCGGTTGATCGACAAAAACTACTCTGGGACTTCGCTGATCTGATCGAGAAAAATGCAGGCCTGCTGGCTGAGATCGAAGCGATGGATAACGGTAAAAGCGTCGTCATCGCTGAGCATGTGGATATCCGGCTGGCAGTCGACTTCCTCCGCTATATGGCTGGCTTCGCAACCAAAATCGAAGGCCGCAGCGTAGATGTGTCTGTACCCTTTATGCCGGATGCACAGTTCCACGGTTACACCCGACGTGAAGCGGTGGGGGTTGTCGGTGCAATCGTCGCCTGGAACTTCCCGCTGTTGCTGGCCTGCTGGAAACTGGGCCCGGCTCTGGCTACCGGTTGTACCGTGGTTCTGAAGCCCGCCGAAGACACCCCGCTGACCGCACTGAAACTCGGCGAACTGGCGCTGGAAGCCGGCTATCCGCCGGGCGTGGTGAACGTCGTTACAGGTTATGGTCAGGAAGCGGGTGCGGCACTGACGGCGAATCCAGATGTGGATAAGCTGACCTTCACCGGTTCGACCGACGTCGGTAAATTGATCGGTAAAGCCGCCATGGACACCATGACCCGGGTCACCCTTGAGCTGGGTGGTAAATCCCCGACCATCGTCCTGCCGGATGCCGATCTGCAAAGTGCAGCCGCCGGCGCGGCTAACGCAATCTTCTTTAACCAGGGACAGGTCTGCTGTGCAGGTTCTCGCCTCTACGTTCACAAGAAACACTTCGACAACGTCGTGGCCGATATCTCTGATATTGCCAACAGCATGACACTGGGTGCAGGCCTCGACCCGAATGCGCAGATGGGCCCACTGGTTTCCGCGAAGCAGCAGTCACGGGTCTGTGGTTATATCGAACAGGGCATCAGCAGCGGAGCCCGCCTGACTGCCGGTGGCGGTGCCGCCGACCGTCCGGGCTTCTTCGTTAAACCGACCGTGATGGTCAACGTCGATCAGAACGCCAGCGTTGTACAAGAGGAGATCTTCGGCCCGGTACTGGTCGCGATGCCGTTTGACGACATCGATGAAGCGGTGCGTATCGCCAACGACAGCCAGTACGGACTGGGTGCCAGCATCTGGTCCAACAACCTGTCAGAAGTTCATCGCATGATCCCACGTATCAAGTCCGGCTCTGTCTGGGTCAACTGCCACACCGCACTCGACCCGGCGCTGCCATTCGGCGGTTACAAACAGTCCGGTCTCGGCCGTGAAATGGGCAGCGATGTCATCGAACACTACACCGAAGTGAAGTCGGTTCTGATGAGTATCTGATAGCCACCAAACCACAAAAAAACCGGAGCCTGACTCCGGTTTTTTATTGCCTGATAAATACAATAAATAACAGCATTCGGACCAGATTTTCTGCTTGATCACTCCCTCCTGCTGATTCCGGCACGGTTTCTGCTGAACCTTAATAAAACGAGGTTAATCACCTGAACACTGCGTCTGCGGGATGACTTTTGCACCACAAAGGTGCACCGCATAACACCCGGCAGGTTAACGCACAAATTTGGTGGGTCTGAACGGGAACATGAGCGAAAGATTACTGATCTATACCGATTTAGATGGTTCTCTGCTGGATCATTACAGTTACGGCTTTGCTCCGGCGGCAGAGCTGCTCGGCCGTCTGGCTGAGCATTCGGTGCCGGTTATTCCTGTGACCAGTAAAACCCGTGCGGAGCTGATTCCTTTGCGGGTAGCGTTGTCTAATCCACATCCATTTGTTGTTGAGAATGGCGCAGCCGTTTTTATACCTGAGTACTATTTCCCTGAGCCTGTTTCGGGATGCGAAGTCTATGGCGATTTTTTGTGTCAGCGGTTTTCTGAACCGCGTGGTGTCTGGCAGCAGCTTCTGATAGAACTTAAGCCGCTGTTTACAAACGAGTTCATTAGTTTTTCTGAAGCCGGGGTCAGCGGCATTATTGAGATGACTGGGCTCTCTCCTGCATCGGCTGCCCTCGCCAACCAACGGGATTTCAGTGAGCCGGTTTACTGGCTCGGCAGCGAGAATCGTAAACAGCAATTTATCCGGGCTGCTCAGCGTCATGGGGCTAACGTACTTGAGGGTGGCCGGTTCCTGCATATCACCGGTCAGTGCGATAAAGGCAAAGCTTTAAACTGGCTGAGTGAACGCTATCGCCAGTTTAACCCCGGCAATCACTTTACTACCCTCGCCGCAGGGGACAGTCAGAATGATCTGGCGATGCTCAGCGCGGCGGATCTCGCCGTGTTAATCCGCTCTCCCGTACACCCTCCTCCGGTTCTGGAACACCCTCGGCTGAACATCACTGAAGCGATGGGGCCGGATGGCTGGAACGAAGCCGTGTCACGGCTGGCGGCACCCTTTCTCAGATTTTCCGATTCAGATTACCCACAGGGTAAGGAGTAGTTATGGCTGATTTTTATCAGAACGGCATCATTACCACCCTGCACAACCTGTCACATCGTCCGGTTGAGGATCTGGAGCAGGATCTGCTCCGTTTCAGCCAGAAACGTCCTCTGGGGATTATTCTGCCTTCGCTGTTTTCCGAACTGGAGGGGCCTGCGCTGGGCAATATTATCGATGAGATCAGCCGGGTGCCCTATCTGAATGAGATCGTGATCGGTCTGGATCGGGCCGATGAAGCACAATTCCGGTTCGCCCAGTCTTTCTTCAGCAAACTGCCGCAGCATCACCGTATTTTATGGAACGATGGCCCCCGGCTACGGGCACTGGACGCGGAGCTGCAGGCACTGGATCTGGCGCCAAAGGAGCCCGGTAAAGGCCGTAATGTCTGGTATTGCATGGGGTATGTGCTGGCTTCAGGGCGGGCAGAATCTGTGGCTCTGCACGATTGTGATATCACTACCTACACGCGGGAGCTGCTGGCGAGGCTGATCTATCCTGTAGCGCACCCTCAGTTTAACTACGAGTTCTGCAAAGGGTTCTATACCCGTGTGGCCGATGGCAAGATCAACGGCCGCGTCAGTCGCCTGCTGGTCACGCCTCTGCTGCGATCTCTGAAGAAAATTTTACCCGGCAGTCACTATCTGGAGTATATGGACAGCTATCGCTATCCGCTTGCCGGTGAGTTCTCCTTCCGCCGCGACGTGCTCAACGACATACGCATCCCCAGCGACTGGGGACTGGAGATCGGCGTGCTCTCAGAGATGCACCGCAACTATTCAAATAACCGTCTCTGTCAGGTGGATATCGCTGATCGCTATGATCACAAGCATCAGGATCTGTCTCTGGATAACGTCAATGCCGGTCTGTCGAAAATGTCGATCGACATTACCAAAGCGCTGTTCCGCAAGCTGGCGACTCAGGGGCATACCTTCAGCAGTGAGAGCTTCCGTACCCTGAAAGCGACCTATTACCGGATCGCGCTGGATTTTGTCGAAACTTACCATAACGATGCGCTGATGAATGGCCTGAAACTGGATATTCATGCCGAGGAGGAAGCCGCCGAGATGTTTGCCCGCAATATTATGATTGCCGGCGATGAGTTCCTGAACCACCCGATGGAGAAACCGTTTATCCCAAGCTGGAACCGGGTGGTCAGCGCGATGCCGGATGTGTTCGACCGTCTGATCGAGGCCGTCGAAGCTGATAACAAAGCCTTTCTCTGAGAGGGCCGCTCTGTGAATACTGCAATGGAACAGCTCAACTATACCCTGCAGAGCCATCTGCAGCTTATTTATGAGCAGATAGAGGGCGTGGACATCACTGAGCTGGCTGAAGAGCTGATCAGCCTGATGCGTCTGGAGCAAGTCACCGCCGCACCCGTTCCCCATCAAAACCACTGGGATCAGCGGGATGTCATTATGATCGGTTACGGTGACGCGCTGCATCATCCGGAGGAAACGCCCCTGCAAACCCTGTATCGGTTTCTGCACAACCCGTGCGAAGGGCTGATCAGCGGGGTGCATATTCTGCCGTTTTTTCCCTACAGTTCAGACGATGGCTTTGCCGTAACCGATTTTTACAACGTCCGCGATAGTGCAGGAACCTGGAGCGATATAGAGACGATATCGGCTGAATTCCGGTTAATGAGCGATTTAGTACTCAATCACTGCTCATCCCGGAGCGAGTGGTTCGGTAACTTTATACAAGGCCGGGGCACTGGCCATGATTATTTTTTCACGGCAGACCCGGCATCTGATCTTTCTGCGGTGGTGCGTCCCCGTACCAGCCCGCTTCTGCATCCGGTAAAAACCGAACAGGGGCTGCAGCATGTCTGGTGCACCTTCAGCCAGGATCAGGTTGATCTGGATTTTCGCAACCCGGCGGTTTTGAAGGAGTTTGTCCGGATTATTCGCCTCTATCTCGATCACGGGGTGAATATCTTCCGGCTGGATGCGGTGGCTTTTCTGTGGAAGGTTCCCGGCACCAGTTGCCTCAATCTGGCTGAGACCCATGAGATTGTCCGCCTGCTGCGCACACTGATCGAATACGCCTGCCCAACGGCAATGATCATTACCGAGACCAATATTCCCAGCCGCGAAAATCTCTCCTATTTCGGTAACGCTAACGAAGCGCACTGTGTGTATAACTTCTCGCTGCCGCCTTTGCTGCTGCATGCCCTGATCACCGGCAATAACCGCTATCTGCGGCAGTGGATGATGAGCATGCCCCCGGCTCAGGATGGCACCGCCTTCTTCAACTTTATCGCCTCCCACGATGGCATCGGCCTGCGCCCGGTAGAAGGCATTCTGTCCGATGAAGAGGTAGATGAGCTGATCGCTACGATGCAGAACTTTGGTGGACATGTCTCATGGCGCGCACTGGACAGCGGGATCAACAAACCCTATGAGATCAATATCGCCCTGTTCGATGCACTACAGGGTACCGTGCAGGGTAAAGACAATCTGGCTGAGGCACGATTTATCTGTGCCCACACCATTATGCTCGCGCTGGAGGGTATTCCGGGTATCTATTTCCAGAGTTTGCTCGGCAGCCACAACGATTATGAACGGGTGAAAATGACCGGACACTTCCGCTCAATTAATCGTCACCATTGGCAGTACCGCGATCTCGAGCAGCAACTGAGCGATCCCGAAAGCCACCACGCCCGTATCTTCAGCGAACTGAAACGACTGATCGCCATTCGCATTCGCCAGCGCGCGTTTCATCCCAACGCCACCCAGTTCACCCTGCATCTGGGCGAGCAGATCTTCGGCTTCTGGCGCCAGAGTATCGACCGGCGGCAAAGCATATTCTGCCTCAGCAATATCAGTGACCAACCCGCCACCCTGCAACTGTCTGACCTGAATCTGATCAGCACCAACGACTGGCATGATCTGCTCACCCAGCAGCCCTGCCCGGACCTGCAGGCGACAATGGAGCTGAAGCCCTATCAGAGCTTGTGGTTATCGAATATGTAGGCGAGCAGCACTGCAGATTATCTGCTGAATCTTTTCATGAATGGATGAGGTCGACAAACTCTCTGAACTTCTCTAACTCGCCTTCACGCTCAGCCCAGATCTGAAGCTCATCCAGACTGTACTGACCCGCCTGATCTCTGGCAACCCACGATGCCTGGGCCAGCCCCTGCCGGTCATCCCAATGAAAGTAAGCAGCCAGCCGGTCTTTAATACAATCCTGCGGAGTGATCAGCGAGAAGGTTCCCAATGGAGTGGCTAAAGTAACCCATTCCTTTATCGGGTCATCTCCTGCTGACAGCGGGCCCGAAGGAAACTCAACCACGAAAGGCGATTGAGGATGTTCATAGTAACGACCGACGGGTGTAAAACCGATGACAGCCATCGCCTCCTTCAGGGCTACGTTTGGCACGTAAGACCGATCAACAAAGTCGAGGTCATCCGATTGATAAAAATTGTTGGAGTAAATGGAAACGCAAGCCCCGCCCACCAGTGTCACATCAATACCCTGCTCTGCCAGATGCGAAGCGATCAGCCCTGCCAGATCCCGGGCAATGATTCCGGGATGGATGACATCCCGTTTACCCATCAGTTGCGACCCTTGTTAACGGTTTTTCCGGCTTGCGCGGGCGGCGGCGATTGTTGAGCAAAGCGTCCCTGAGCTCTTCCGGATAAAACTCCAGTACACGGTTAATCATGGCCTTCAATTCTTTAAGGTAAACACACCTTGGGTTAAGTGCATATACTCTGGATCGCCCCACATAACGGCTGTAGAGAACCCCTGCCGTTTCGAGCTTCTCTGCCTGTTTCTGAATAGGTGTCAGGGGAGCATCAAAGAACGCAGCAATCTGGCGTGGATAACCCTCATTCCGCGCCACCAGAAACACCAGCACACGTTCTTTATTTATATTGCCCAACAGCGCTTCTAACATATTGCTTACTCACTACACAGAGATTTGGGGTGAAAAGTAAATTCAGCCAAACGACCTATTAAAAGGCTCATATGAACTTATAATAGATTCATATGATCTAAAAAGAAAATCAAAAGACCGTTTCAGATGCCTGTGCAGCACCGGAAGCGCTTCTACTTTCCGGCAAACAGGGATGTTCAAATATCGGCTCAGGCGTTACTCTCAGGAATCCATTATTGAGTAGCCAGCAACTGTTTGTCTGATGCGCCGTCTTCCTCCTCTGAATCCACTTCGCGCCTTTGAAGCCGCAGCCCGCCACCAGCACTTTGGTCAGGCCGCTGATGAGCTGTGTGTAACGGTCAGCGCTGTAAGTCATCAGGTAAAAGCGCTGGAAGATCACCTCGGTGTGAAACTGTTTGCAAAACAGGGCCGCACCGTCAGCCTCACAACGGCCGGCAGGAATCTGCTGCCGGCGATTCAGCAATCGCTGGATCTGATCGCCGAAGCCTGCGAGCTGACCATGAAACCGGGCCTGAGCGGACGGCTGACCCTGTCTGCACCGCCAGAGATCACCTCTAAGTGGCTGATCCACCAGATCGGCAGCTTTGCTGACCAGCACCCGATGATCGATATCAGCCTGCTGGAACACTCCAGCGATGCGCAGACAATCAACTCGCAAGCGGATATCACCATCATCTACGATGCCGGTAATGCCGACTGGGACCGCTACTGGGTAACCCCAATTGGCGATCTGGAATTTTACCCGGTGTGCAGCCCGAAGCTTCTGGAGCAAGGCCCTCCTCTGCGGCAGCCGGATGATCTGCGGGGCCACCGTTTGTTGCACGATGATCAGAGCGGCAAGACCTGGGCCACCTGGCTTGGAGCCCACGCGCCGGATGTGCTCAAAGCGCCACAGCACCTGAACTTTGCCCACGCGGGCCTCTCGCTTGAGGCGGCCATCGCCGGGCTCGGCGTGGCAATGGGCGATAAGATTATTGCCAGTGCCGACCTGCAGTCCGGTGCGCTGGTAAGGCCTTTCTCTGAGCGTGTGCACTCGCTGGGTAACTACTATCTGGTCGCCGAAAAACGTAAAAAAGCGGATGCTAAAATTCAGTTGTTTACTGACTGGCTCATGCAGCAATTACACGATTTATAGCCCCAGACAGACCCCAAAGCCCAATCATAAAACTCTATTAAAATCATATAGCTAGTAAATATCGTTGAATATTTCTTAACGATTAACCCGTCTATTTTCAATAGACGCTCCTCCCCCCCGCTGTTTAGTTTGAATTGCACACAACCTGTTCAACTCAAACAACAAGAAGCAGAGAACTATGGCACGAACACTCAAGACAACTCCACGTCAGGACGGCTTTCGCATGCCGGGCGAATTTGAACCCAAAAAAGGCTGCTGGCTGGGCTGGCCTGAACGCCCGGATGTATGGCGCAACGGTGCCAAACCAGCGCAGAAAGTCTGGGTGGAGGTCTGCCGGATTATCGCCCGGAGCGAGCCCGTAACAGTGTGCGCCTCCGCCGCACAGTATGAAAATGCGCGCAGCATGCTGCCACCGGGAGTCCGGGTCGTGGAGATGTCGACTAACGATTCCTGGCTGCGCGATTCCGGCTGCGCCTTTCTGGTTAATGATCAGGGCGATGTACGTGGCACCGACTGGACCTTTAACGCTTACGGCGGACTCGATGGCGGGCTCTACTTCCCCTGGGATGCAGACGACAAAATTGCACAAAAAATGCTGGAGATTGAAAACCTCGACCGCTACCGCGCCCCCCTGATCGCCGAGATGGGCGGTATCCAGTGCGACGGTCAGGGTACCGTGCTGACCACCGAGCAGTGCCTGCTCAACCCAAACCGTAACGCGCATCTGGGCAAAGCCGAGGTAGAACGGCTGCTGTGCGAATACATGGGTGCCGAGAAGGTGATCTGGCTGCCACGGGGCTGCAAGTTCGATGAAACCGACGGTCATATTGATGACCTGGCCTGCTGGGTTGCGCCCGGCGAGCTACTGCTGCAGTGGACCGACGATGAAACCGATCCGCAGTACGAGATCTATCAGGAAGCCTACGCGATCCTCAAAAACAGTACCGATGCGAAAGGCCGTATGATCAACATCCACAAACTCCCCCAGCCGAAAGCGCTGGTATGGAGCGATGAAGAAGCCGAAGGGCTGGATCAGATCGCCGGTACCCATGTCCGTGAGGCGGGCACCAGAATCTGCGCCTCCTACATCAACTATTACGTTGGTAACAAAGTACTGCTGGTGCCGAGTTACGACGACCCGATGGATGAACCGGCACAACAGATACTGCGTGAACTGTTCCCTGAACACGAAGTGGTCGGCCTGAAAAACGCCCGGGAGATCCTGCTCGGTGGCGGCAACGTCGCCTGCATCACCCAGCCTCAATACGCTGGCCCCGCGAAGTAACCGCTTACCCCATCGGCAAAGACGGAGAAAAACAGATGAAAAAAGCATGCCACCAACTTTTGCTGGGTTGCACATTGCTCACCCCGCTGGCTCATGCAACCGAAAACCAAACCCTGAATATCTACAACTGGTCCGATTACATCACCGATGAAGCGATTGAGCACTTTGAGGCCCGCACCGGTATCAAGGTCAACTACGATGTTTACGACTCGCAGGAGATGGCAGAAACCAAAGTCTTACTCGGCGACAGCGGCTACGATCTGGTCGTTGCATCCGGCGCCTTCCTGCAACGCCAGATACAGGCGGGTGCCTTCCAGCCACTGGATAAAAGTCGCCTGAAAAACTATGCCAATCTGGATCCTAAAGTCCTTGAGATTGTGGCCAGCTACGACCCGGAAAATCAGCACGCCATCCCTTATATGTGGGGAACCACCGGCATCGGCTACAACGTTGCTCAGGCTAACAGGATACTCGGAGACACCACGCCTGACAGTTGGAAAACCCTATTTGAGCCGGAGGTCATCAGCCAGTTCGCTGAATGTGGCGTCGCGATTGTCGATGCCCCCACTGAAGTCAGCGCCGCCCTGCTGAAGTACCTTGGCAAAGACCCGAACTCAGAGTCCCGCGAAGACCTTAAACAGGTAGAGGAAAAGCTCAGAGCCATCCGCCCTTATGTGCAGTACTTTGACAGCTCCCGCTATATCAACGATCTGGCCAATGGCGAGATCTGTCTGGCACTGGGCTGGAGTGGCGATGTATTCACCGCCAGCCTGCGTGCTGCCGAAGCTGACAACGGTATTCAGGTGGATTACGTAATTCCCAAAGAGGGCGCACAGGGCTGGGCGGATACGTTCAATCTGGTCGCGGACTCCGGCAATGCCGAGGCAGCCTATGCCTTCCTCGACTACCTGATGGAGCCCGAGGTAATCGCCGGAATCAGCGACTATATCTGGTATGCCAACGCCAATCAGGCAGCGACACCGCTGGTCAATCCCGAGATCACCGGTCACCCCGGTATCTACCCGACTGCCGAAACCCATAAAAACCTGTTCGGCGACCGCGACCGCAGCGCCAAGTACAAACGCATGCTGACCCGTATGTGGACCCGAATCAAAACCGACAAATAATCCCTCCGGGGGAGATCACCCTACTCCCCCGGCGCTGTATAGAAAGGTATAACCCATGAGCAATACGGTTAAGTTTGCCACGGTGCAATTAGCCATCGACTGGCAGCAGGACAAAACGCTGAAAAAAATAACCGCCGCAATCCGTGAAGCGGCTAAGGAAGGCGCGCAGGTAATTGTTCTGCAGGAGCTGTTCCTTACCCCCTACTTCTGTAAAAAGCAGGAAGCGAAATATTTTGAGCTGGCTCAGCCACTGCAAGGCCACCCGGTAATCGCCCAACTCAGTGAACTGGCCGCAGAACTCAAGGTGGTGCTGCCGGTCAGCTACTTTGAGAAAGACGGTAACACCTTCTTTAACTCGCTGGTGATGATCGACGCCGACGGCAGCGTGCTGGATAACTACCGAAAATCCCACATCCCGGACGGCCCCGGCTACAGCGAAAAGTTCTACTTCAGCCCCGGCGATACCGGCTTTAAAGTCTGGAAAACCGCCTATGGTACCTTCGGCGCCGGCATCTGCTGGGACCAGTGGTTCCCGGAACTGGCACGCAGCATGGCACTGGCCGGTGCCGAAGCGATCTTCTACCCCACCGCCATCGGCTCCGAACCACAGGACCCGACGCTGGACTCCCGCGACCACTGGCAGCGCACCATGCAAGGCCACTCTGCCGCCAATCTGGTACCGGTCATCGCCGCCAACCGCACCGGCATCGAAACCGATGACGGTATCAGCACCACCTTTTACGGCTCCTCCTTCATCACCGACCACACCGGCAAAAAACTCGCCGAAGCACCGCGCGATGAGGAAACCATCATCTACGCCGAACTGGATCTGAACGCCTGCGCCAAAGCCCGCCATAGCTGGGGCCTGTTCCGCGACCGCCGCCCCGACCTCTATCAGCGGGTATTGCAGTTGAGCTAATCCCGCGCATAAAAAAACGCCCCTGGATTGGGGCGTTTTTTTTGTATCTGGATCGGGCAGGGGATCATTCGATATTCTGGATCTGCTCGCGCATCTGTTCGATCAGGACTTTCAGTTCTACCGCGCACTGGGTGGTGCTGGCGACGATCGATTTGGATGAGAGGGTGTTGGCTTCGCGGTTGAGTTCCTGCATCAGGAAGTCTAGGCGGCGGCCGATCGGGCCTTTCTGTTTGAGTACGCGGCGAACCTCCTGCACATGGGTGTCGAGGCGATCCATCTCTTCATCGACATCGGCTTTCTGAGCCAGCAGGGCGATCTCCTGTTCCAGACGCGACTCGTCCAGTTCCTGTTTCAGCTCGGCCAGACGCTGTTGCAGGTTGTTGCGCTGGTTTTCCAGAATCTGCGGCATTTTGCTCCGCACTTCGGCGACGATTTCGCTGATGGAGTCGAGGCGCTGGTTGATCAGGCCGGAAAGCTCCACACCTTCGCGACTACGACCTTCGATGAGGTCATCCAGTGCTTTATCAAACAGGGCACGGGCTGAATTTTTCACCAGCTCCATATCCAGTTTTACATCCTGCAACACGCCCGGCCAGCGCATCAGCTCCAGAGGGTCGACCGGTTGATGTGCTGCGAGCATGCCCTGCAGGGTTTCTGCGGCATGAATCACTTCGCGGGCGTAGTCTTCATTCACTACCAGTTGCTGAACTTTGGCTTCCGGGTTGAAGCGCAGGGTGCACTCCACTTTGCCACGGCTCAGGGTTTTACGCAGTTTTTCACGCAGGCTTCCTTCCAGCTCCTTGAGGTTTTCCGGCAGACGCATATGCGGCTCGAGGTAGCGATGATTGACGGAACGGATCTCCCAGCTCAGGGAGCCCCAGTCGTGTTCCGCTTCCTGGCGGGCAAATGCTGTCATGCTGCGTGTCATATGGTCCGATCTCTATTAAAATACTCAACATTCTGAATTGTACCAGTCTCTCCCGGTTGTGCCATGCCGGGTCAGACCTGAATTATTGATAAAGGACAGGCATGAGTTCATCTATCTCAGAACAGCTGCAAAACCTCGGTATTAAAAAGCACCGCCCAAGCGGCCGTGAAAATGACCAGATGCGTGAGGTTAAGATCACCCGTAATTTCACCAAGCACGCAGAGGGCTCTGTTCTGGTTGAGTTTGGCGACACCAAAGTTCTCTGTACCGCTACCATAGAGCGTGGTGTACCGCGTTTCCTGCGTGGCAGTGGTCAGGGCTGGGTGACCGCCGAATACGGCATGCTGCCCCGCTCCACCACCACCCGTAACGCCCGTGAAGCAGCAAAAGGCAAACAGGGTGGACGTACGGTTGAGATTCAGCGTCTGATCGGCCGCTCCCTGCGTGCGGCGCTGGACCTGAACAAACTGGGCGAGAACACCATCACGCTGGACTGCGACGTACTGCAGGCAGATGGCGGTACCCGTACTGCGTCTATCACCGGTGCATTTGTCGCGCTGCAGGATGCGATCAATGAGCTGAAGAAAGATAAAAACGGTGCCATGAAGGGTGATCCCGTTAAGCAGGCGATCGCGGCGATCTCTGTAGGCATCTATGAAGGCGAGCCGGTACTGGATCTGGATTACGCCGAAGACAGCAAAGCCGAAACCGATATGAACGTGATCATGACCGGCAACGGCGGCTTTATTGAGGTTCAGGGTACCGCGGAAGGCGCACCTTACTCTCAGGAAGAGCTGAACGCGATGCTGGATCTGGCGCGTAAAGGCGTCGGCGAACTGCTGGAGCTGCAGAAGAAAGCACTGGCAGAATAATCTGCCCCACTCGCATAAAAAAAGGAGCCGCTGGCTCCTTTTTTGTATCTGCTGATCCCTGTCGGGATCAGATGTCGTAATCAATAATCAGTGGCGCATGCTCGCTGAAGTGCTGATCACGGAAGATGCTCGCATTTTTGATATTTTTCCGCAGGTTGGCGGTAGTGATCTGGTAATCCAGACGCGCGCCTTCATTCAGTTTACGGGCGCGGTTGTAATCCGGCCACCAGGTGAACTGCCGCTCTGCTTTATTGATCTGGCGGAACGCGTCGACGTAACCCATCTCATCGAGAATCTCTGCCATCCATTCACGCTCTTCCGGGAGGAAGCCGGAAACGGTCTGGTTAGCGTACCAGTTACTCAGATCAACGGTTTTATGCGCGATATGGGTCGTACCACAAAAGATAAACTCGCGACGTTTACGCAGAGTCTTGCTGAGGTGCCCCATAAAATCGTTCATAAACTGGATCTTCTCTTCCTGCGCTTCCTCACTTTTCAGACCGGAAGGGATGCTGAAGGAGGACACGCTGACATGCTCAAAGTCCGCCTGAATAAAGCGGCCGTGCTGGTCACACAACTCAAAGCCCAGACCGGTCATAATCGCCTTGGGAATCTCACGGGAGTAGATCGCTACGCCACTGTAATCATCTTCCCAGGCATCAAAGAAGTAGGGATAGTAGCCATCCGGATGATAGCGTTTGTCATCAAGCTGGTACTCCTTGGCCCGGATATCCTGCAGGCAGACCACATCTGCATTCTGCTGGACCATCCAGTCGAAAAAGCCATTATCGGTAGCTTGTTCAATACCCTGTGTATTGAAAGTGATGACGCGCATAGAGCCAGTTCCTATCTGCAATCAAACGATAGCCAAGAAGATGTTTAACAAAGGTCGAATTGTATAGTGAAGTGAGCCAAATTGAAATTTTTTACCGTATTACGCGAGAATGGAGCCAGACCGCAAGCACTGGTAGAATAAGCGCAGTTTTTTAGCCCTTTCCCAGCGGAGATTATCATGCAGGATTACCAGCGCGAATTTATCGAATTTGCTATTCAACAGAACGTACTCAGATTTGGTGAATTCACCCTGAAATCCGGTCGCACCAGCCCTTATTTTTTCAATGCCGGCCTGTTCAATACCGGTACCGCACTGGCAAAACTGGGCCGTTTTTATGCGCAGGCAATTAAAGATTCTGGCGTAGATTTCGACGTACTGCTGGGCCCTGCTTACAAAGGCATTCCGCTGGCCACCACTACCGCTGTTGCACTGGCTGATCAACATGGCGACGACGTCCCTTACGTCTTCAATCGCAAAGAAGCCAAAGATCATGGCGAAGGCGGTAATCTGGTCGGCGCACCGCTGGAAGGAGGCGTGCTGATTATTGATGACGTGATCACAGCAGGTACTGCGATCCGCGAAGTAATGGAGATCATCGATCAGGCCGGTGCAAAACCTGCCGGTGTGGTGATTGCACTGAACCGTCAGGAGAAGGGTAAAGGCGAGCTGTCTGCGATTCAGGAAGTCGAGCGCGACTACGGCATGCCCGTTGTCAGCATCGTCAGCCTGGCGGATCTGATTGAATACCTGAGTGAACAGGGCGATATGGATCAAGAACTGGCAGCCATTCAGGCTTACCGCGACAGCTACGGTATCTGAGTGCTCCCTGCATCCGGGCAGATGATTACTGTTCTGCCCGGATCACGATGCCTCGCGAGGCACCATCTAACCCCGCTCCGCCGCAGTACCCAACACTCTCAATCGACCAGAAATTCCCCGTATCGGCACTGACTGTGCGGTAGTAAACCTCCGCCCGGCAGCCCCGCAACCCCGCCAGATTAAACTGTTCAGCCGCCGTTGGGCCGGGCCAGTAATCCAGCGCAGTGGGCAGGCTCCCCACCGCCGCAGAAGCGCTGCAGCCGGTTTCAGAAGCTTCAAGACAGGCCAGTTCCAGTTCAACACCGGTCTGGGCCGCCGCGAGTGCCCGGGCAGCCAGAAAATCCTGAGAGGTGGCATTCTGGCTGAGGCCAAAAAAGCGCGCCATGCCTACAATAATCAGCGCCAGTACCGTGATCACAAAGATCGCTGAGACCAGCCCGAGACCTTGCTGAGACCTGACAAACCGGGTGTATGCTGAATTAAGGGGCATTTTTCACCTGCACTTCAAACTGTACCCGGATATTCTCCCGGGTCTGATCCGCAACGCCCAACTCCTGATCCTCCACCAGCAGATCGAACAATACCAGACCATTGCGCTGCAAGGTTGCCTCCAGATAGCGAAACGGCGAGTTATCCACAGGGCTGACAATATCGCTGGCCAGCAGAATCCGTTGCGGCTCAACCAGATTGGCGTAGAGGGTAGCGGCGGTGGGTTGCGACTCAGCAAAACTGTAAGCACTACCGTCCTCACCCTGGAAGCGATACAGATCGGTTCCTACCAGACAGAAACTCACCGGCTCATCGACAATAAAGTAGCGATAGCTGGGAGAGCCTGCCGGAAAGCTGTGTGCTGCTGTCAGGTTCAGGGTTACACTGCCGGTGGCCGAGGCCAGCGCATTACTGGCACTCATCAGCGGCGAGATAATAGACCAACTGTCCAGATCGTAGATTGGATTGAGGTCGGATGAGCGGCCGATATCATCTCCCCCCGGATTCACCTCATCCTGTCGGTTGGTATCGAGCGGATAGACCGCAACCCGCCCCCGCTCCGGCTCTTCAGCAAAAGGAACACTGCTGAAACTGCTGGCCGCGGACGATACCGTTACCGGTACAGAGTCATAACGGGAAGCCGCCAGCGCCGGGATAAATTCCAGACAGGTGCCTGCCGCATTAATACGAATACTGTTAGGCAGCGCATTGCGTATCTCCCGGGTCATCCTGTCTACCGCTACCCGTGCTGCAGCAGAGAGCTGGTCACGCCGGGTCAGATCCGCAAACCCCTGCATGGTACTGCCGATAAAGCTCACCGTTACCAGCGAGATTACCGACAACAGCGTGATGACCACAATCAGCTCAATCAGAGTGAAACCACGCTGGCTCATCAGTAGTTCCCCCGCAGGGCGGTAAAGACCACCGCGCTCTGTCCGGTGTTCTGCGGCGGGGTGACTGTTACCGTGACCTGTTTCACACGCTCGTTATCGGTAAAGAAATCACTGCCCACATAGTTCACTGAGACCGCAACCTGATAACCGGAATAAGCATCGATCCCACCCGGCGTGGCCACCGCATTAAACAATCCCACCGCGCTCTCACTCAAACCGTTAAAATCATCCACATCATCAAAGCTGGAACGGGTTTCACCGCTGTCCGGCCCCAACGAGGCTGCGGCAGTACAGGGAGCGCATACCGGTCGTCCTCCCACCGGGGTGAGCTCATCGTAGCGCAGGTTAAGGATCTCCTCGAGATAGGCCTGTCCCAGATAGGAAACCCGGGTCTGCCACATCACATCGGCGCTGTGCCGGGCAATCGTCCCCCAACCGGCAATGGCTGCAGTCAACGCAATCGCAATGATCACAATGGTGATGATCATTTCGACCAGAGAGAACCCCCGTTCAGCGGCAACTGGCTTCATAGGCGTATCCGCTCAGAGAGAGACAGAAATCTTTACGACTGTCATTGAATTGCAAACTGCTGTTGACCGTCTGGGCAGCTCCGGGGAAATCTGCTGCAACGCTCAGGCTGACATTGCGTCTGGCCCGAATCATGTTGCCCAACGGGTCATACATCACCACCAGATTATCATCCGTACCCAGAACACCGCTTACATTGCCCCCGGCGGCAAGAGACACCTGATAACTGAGACTGACCTCACCGGGAATCGTTTCCTTAAGCTGTGGAGGGGTTACATCCGCAGGCGTGACAGCATCGCTGGTATCCTGATCCAGCAGAATACTGATCTGCCAGCGGTCACTCGCGGTGCGCTGTAACACCCAGTAAACAGAGCCGGCATGTTGTGCCAACGCCACCTTCTGCGCCAGTTTCAGAGAGCCCAGTACCGAGTTACGCAGGGAAACCGTTTCATAACTGGACAGGTTGGTAAACCGGGGAATAGCGATGGCCGAGAGAATGGAGATCAGAACGATCACAACGATGATCTCAACCAGCGTAAAACCACGCTGGTGAGATCGCGAGCAGCGCCGCGCCGACGATGACGGAAGGGAGCTGCTCATAGGAAAGGGGCATTAGCCATCAGTACCGGTGGCGCTGACATTACCGGTATCCGTTTCATAGGTAATCACGCGATCTTCAGAGGTTGAAGTGTTCTGTCTGTAGTAGGTGTACGCACAGTCCGGACCGTTCGAAGAAGCCTGATATTCAACACCTGGGGTCGTTGCCGGATCTGCTGTGGAAGCCACCGGACGGCTGCCCTGAAGTACGCTGTCCCATACCTCAACACAGTCGGCAGCCTGCGGAGCCGCCAGATTAGCCGGAGCTGAACCATCTTCACCCACCGGATAACCGGAATCATTCACAACCACGGAGGCACCATCCAGTGAGACCGATGCACCAGAGGCAGCATTCTCAACTACGGCTTTGGCTTTAGCCAGCGCAACACCGGAAGCCAGACCACCCGCAGCACCTTTAACCGCAGCATTGTGCGCATCTTCGGTTACATTGATAAAACGCGGCAGGGCTACAGCAGCCAAAATACCCAGCAGTGCAATTACAACAACAAGCTCAATAATGGTAAAACCCGTTTGTCTGTTCATGGCGACCCATGCTCCTGGTAACTCTTTGTAATTTATTTAATTTTTAACAAAAAGGCAGGCACAAGTATAGTGCCGACCCATCAATCAGGCTGCCAATCAAACCGGAAAACCGGTTGTAATCTGGCCTCCAGCACCATTCCATGGTCCCTTTCGGGCTGTTGCATCTGAAGATCCAGTTGCAACACTAAAATATCCGTTTCGCTGAACTGGTTGCTAATCCCCTCAGTACGAAGGGCCTTGTACACCAGCCAGTGTCGGTCTGTAACGAAATACCAGCGTTGTCCGGGTAGCGTTTTGAGTTCCGCTTCAACTACCTCACCGGCATAGTTATCCGGCGTTTCATAGATCAGGCCGGCAGGGTTCTGCATCCGCAGCGCAGTTCGGCTTTGGCTCTCCCCGGCCGCATACCATTCTGCCACTTTCAGGGTTATCTGCGCCTGCATTTTCAGACGAGCGCCCTGAAACGAAACCCGTTCAACGTCTTCCGCCATCTGCTCGAAGCGTTTATACGCAACCGTCATCAGCAGCGCAATGATAAACGTCAAAACAACCACTTCCAGCAGGGAGGCGCCGCGTTGACAGCGACCACCCGGCCGTGTGTTTACCTTAGCCATTGATGGTGGTACTCAGTTCCCACAATGGCAGGAATACACCCAGTGCCAGCACCAGCACCATCGCCCCAATGGCGATAATCAGTATCGGCTCAATGGCGCTGGTGAGGTTTTTCAGATCGTACTCTACCTCCTGCTCATAGAAGCCCGCGGCTTCTTCCAGCATCTGATCGACCCGTCCGGTTTCCTCACCCACCGCCAGCATCTGCATCACCAGCGGGCTGAACATCCCGGCCTGATGCGCGGTCTGGGTAAAGGACTCACCCCGCTCAATCCCCTGACGCATTCCGGCAACCTTCTGACCGATATAACTGTTGCCCACCGCATTGGCCACAATCGATAAGCCCTGTTCGATCGGTACCCCGGCCTTGAGCACAATACTGAAGGTACGGGAGAAACGCCCGAGGGTGATTCGATAGAATATCGGCCCGACGATCGGAAATTTCAGTTTTTTCCTGTCCCAGGTCAATCGCCCGGTCTCGCTTCGCTTCCAGCGTATAAACAGGATGATCGCCAGCACCAGAACGGCCAGCATGCTGTGCCACCAGTTTACGGTAAAATCCGAAATAGCGATCAGTACCTGAGTCTGCCAGGGCATCTCACCGCCAAAACTGTCAAAGACCGATTTAAACGCGGGAATCACAAAGACGTTAATAATCGCGATAGCAATCGTAATGGCGATCATCACAAACATCGGGTAACGGGTCGCCTGCTTGACCTGCTTAACGGTCTGCTGTTCCAGCTCCAGATAGCCGGCCATCTGCCGGAATGCCAGATCCAGTTGACCGGTGTTTTCACCCACATGAATAATACTGACATAAAGCTCAGTGAACACTTTGGGGTGCTTACGCATCGCCGACGAAAGCGCGTTACCCTTCTCCAGATCATCCGCCAACTGGCTCAGGGTTTCAGACAATAGCGGGTTCTGCACCGTATTCGCCAAACCGCGCATCGCCCGGGTAATTGGCACACCGGCTTTGGTCAGGCTGAACATCTGGCGGCTGAACATGATCAGCTCATCCAGAGTAATTTTCTGAAACAGGCGAATCTGGGTTGATTTTTTCTGGCTCTGTTCGGTTCCTGCCGCTGCAGTAACCTGTTCAATATTGACCGGAATAATCCCCTCAGACGAGAGCTGAGAAGCCGCCATAGACGCGGAAGCCGCCTCCACTCGTCCGTTAACTTCGGCGCCCTCTCGATTACGTCCGCGATAGCTGAAATGAGCCATGATTTACTCCAGCTCTAATCCGCTGCTGATGCCGCCGGCCGAAGACGGGTTGGCTGCGGTCGCTGCCGGCGCATCCAGATAAGCAGATTCATCCAGTTGCTCGGTCACCCTGAAGACTTCATCCAGCGTGGTAATCCCCTGAATCGCCAGCTCCAGAGCACTGTATACCAGCGGCTGATAATGCGGATCAGTTTTTGCCGCCAGGGTAAACGCCGCGCTATCGTTGCGCCGAAGCGCGTCCGCCATCGCCTCATTCAGCTCCAGCAGTTCAAAGATACCGGTACGGCCCTTATAACCGGTGTTGTTACAGTAGGTACAACCGCGGCCCTTTTTAAGTTCGATATCATCCAGCCCCAGCTCCTCCTGACGGGCCTCCAGCCAAAGCTGCTCCTGACCACTGGGGTGATAGTGCTGTTTGCAGTTATCACAGATCTTACGGATCAGGCGCTGTGCCAGAATCCCGTTCAGCGCAGAGGCTGCCAGATACCCTTCGATGCCGATATCGGTTAGCCGCATGGCGCTGGAGACCGCATCATTGGTGTGCAGGGTCGAGAGTACAAAGTGACCGGTCATCGCCGCACGCAGGGCGATTTCAGCGGTTTCCAGATCACGAATCTCACCCACCAGCAGAATGTCCGGGTCCTGACGCAGTGTGGCCCGCAACACGGTAGAGAAATCCAGACCGATATTCGGCTGAACCTGAACCTGATTGATACGCGGAAGCCGATACTCGACCGGGTCTTCAACCGTGATGATCTTTTTCTGATGACTGTTCAGCTCATTCAGCGCGCCGTAGAGCGTCGTTGTTTTACCGCTACCGGTCGGGCCGGTGACCAGTAAAATGCCATGGGGCTCATGAATCAGCCGGCGCAGTCGAGGCAACATTTTCTCTGGCAGACCCACTTTATCCAGCCCGATGATACCTCCGGACTGATCCAGCAGACGCATCACCACCGATTCACCGAACTGGATCGGCAGGGTCGAGATACGCACATCCACACTGTGCCCGGACACATTGATATTAAAGCGCCCGTCCTGAGGCAGACGCTTTTCAGAAATATTCAGCGAAGCCATCAGTTTCAGACGCAATACCAGCGCCGAGGCGATTCGCTTCTCTTTCATTACATGCTCATGCAGCACACCATCGATACGCTGACGGATACGCAACACCGTTTCGTCCGGTTCGATATGAATATCCGACGCACCCACCTGCACTGCATCCTCAAACAGGCTTTTCAGCAGTTTGACCACCGGCACATCAACTTCATCGGTAGCCGTCAGTGCCGCCAGATCAAAGGCGTCATCAGCGATCTCTTCGTTGAGCTGATCCGCCAGATCCTCGATATCACTGGTTTTGCGGTACAGCAGATCCATCGATTGCAGCAGTTGTCCTTCCGAGACCACCGCCAGTTCAATCGGCTTCGACAAGACCCGCTGCATCTCATCGAAGGCAAAGATATCCATCGGATCGGGCATCCCCACCAGAAAGTGATCCACCTCCTCTTTCAGCACCAGCGCGCGGAAACGGCGGGCCTGGGTTTCAGGGAGCCGCAGTACATCCTCCTGATTGAAAGAGTAATGGGTCAGGTCCACCAGCGGGATATTCAGTTGTTGCGAAAGGAATTCGAGGAACTGCTGCTCCTCGACATAGCCCATATTAACCAGTGTCTTACCCAGCTTCTGCCGGGTCTGTTTCTGCCGGTCCAGCGCCTCCATCAACTGCTGTTCGCTGATGACGTTATTCTGGACCAGCAGGTCACCGATTCGGATTTTCATCTTTGGCGCGGCCATGCACCCTTCCCCTAACGACCCGCCAGCGCTTGCAGGCGCTGCCGGGCATAATTTTTCAAATTCTGCGCCATCATCGGGATCTGCAATCCACTCTGATAAGCGTTACGCGCTTCCGCATAGCGCTGTGCCTGCTCCAGCGCGTAGCCCATACCGATCCACCAGCGCGGCACCTGATTATTTTGCTGCAAGAGCTGGTAATAAACCCGGGCTGCAGACTCATAAGCCCCCTGCTGCTGATAAGCACTGGCAAGCAATTCATGGTATTCCGGATCCGCCTTCAGCCCGGGCCGGTTTGGCATCAGCAATGCCTGAGCCTGCGCCGGCTGCCCCTGACTGATCCACAACCGTGCCTGCAGTTTCTTCAGCGCTGCGTCTTCAGGGTGTCGTGGCAGACTTCGGTCCAGTAATGCCTGCGCAGCAGCGGTATCCCCTGCAGACAGTTGCAGCGTAATCAGCAACACTCGCGCTGCCAGCATCTGTTTCGGTTGCTTACGAATCTCTTGCCAGAGGAACGCTTCTGCCTGCTCAAGCTGACCTTTATTCACCAGACTACGGGCACGCTGAGCCACTTTTGCATCACTCAACTGCTGAATCGATTTGCTGACCGGTTGTGGTGTGCGCTTTATCGGTTCAGCTTCTGACTGCACCTGCAAAGCGGCACCATTACGTAGCGTTTCCTTCTGTACCGCCACCGGCTTCGCCACCTCAGAATCCGGTTTCTCCATCACCACAGGGTCTGATGGCACAGAGGCCTCCTCTGCAACCGCAGGGATCACCCCCAGAATCAGAGTGCTCGGGTTATGCTGAACTTTGAACGAGAACTGACTGCCCCGACGGGTACTCAATGTAAGAATCTGGCGCTGGTCCAGACTGCGGATCTGCAGGTCAGCAACCAGTTGACTACTGATCACTGGCAACGGCGTATTCAGGGCAACATCTTCAAAGGCGACTTCGATCTCAGTGGCGCTCTGATTAAGCAACTGGATATCTGCAGCCCCGTTGAGGCGAACTACCAGATCGCCGGCCTGATCACTGCCCGCCCACTGGATCTGCTCAATCACCACCGGCTCAGGCTGTACCGCCGGAGCGGGGGCCACCGCTGCGACAGGTAGTGCTCGATTATTATCAGCCAGCGCATACTCCTGCCACAGCAGCCATCCCGTGGTGCAGATAGCCAGCAGACCGATCCCCCAGAGGATCAGACGCGGCAACGGGTTCGGTGCAGGCGGTTCGATAGGCTGGGCGGCTTTCACCCCTTGCTGGTTAGCAGCAGCGGTGGAACGCTCATTACGCCGCTCCAGATCCCGGAGCATGTCGTTAACCAGACTCATAGACCCACTCCGGAATAAACCAGATACCCGGTCAGCAACGCCAGTGTCGCCACACCTGCCCAGAGCAGCGGTTGCAGCTCTCGTGGCCGGGTTAAGCCCTGAGTATCATCAATCGCGTGCAGCACATGACGTTTATCCACTTTCAGATCGCCTTTCCCGTAGGCTGACATCAGCGCTTTATGGCTGAGGATGTTGATCAGTCGTGGAGTGCCGGCTGAGGCCTGAGCGATTTTTTTTGCCGCATCGCGCTTGAACAGAGACAGCCCCTGAAAACCCGCGAGCTGAACCCGCTGATCGATATAGTGCTGGACCGATTCCTGATCCAGATGGCTAAGCTGGTAGCTGAAGGTAATACGTTGCAGCAACTGACGCAGGGATTTGCGGCTGAGCAGCTCATCCAGTTCCGGCTGACCGAACAACACCACCTGAAACAGCTTGGCGGATTCGGTTTCCAGATTCGTCAGCAGGCGCAGTGCTTCTATCGTATCCGCCGGCGTGGCCTGCGCTTCATCGACCAGCAATACCACTTTTTTCTGCTGAGCTGCCAACTCGATCAGACGATGATTGATCGCATTCAGCAGTTCAAACTGTTCAACCCCCTCCGTCGGCACGCCGATTTCCTGAGCAAAACTTTTACGAAACTCATCCGGGTTGAGGTTGGGGTTGGGGATATAGGCGGTGACGTATTCATCGCCGTCCAGTGCGTTAAGCAATTTACGACAGAGCAGGGTTTTGCCCGTGCCAACCTCACCCACCACTTTGACAAAACCGTCACCACCGGCGAGCGCTACCAGAATCAGATTCAGCGCTTCATGGTGGGTCGGCAGGTTAAGAAAAAAATGGGTATTCGGCGTCAGGCTGAACGGCAGTTCATTGAGACCAAAATGCTCCGTATACATCATGGGCCCCTTAAGCGTCCGGAGCCGTCATCAGATTACGGAAGGAGCGCAGGCTACGCTGCAGCTCATCCTGCAGGCTGTCATGGTTAGCCAGTACCGGACGCAGCAGAATCACCAGTTCTGTCTTGCTTCCGGCCTGACGATCCTGACGGAAGAGTTTACCCACGCCCGGCAGGTCGCCCAGCCCCGGCGTTTTCGCCTGAGTATCGCTGTCGGTAGACTTCATCAGACCACCAATCACGATCACCTGGCCACTCTCCGCCCGGACGATACTATCGGACTCACGTACAGAACTCAGTGCCAGAGGGATATTAAAGTCATCACTGCCGATACTGATTCGTTTCTGCTGATCCACCACCTCAGATACGGTGGGATGGATATGCAGTACGATATCACCGGTTGCACTGATCTGTGGTGTGACATCCAGCGCAATCCCGGAGAAGAACGGCGTCAGCTCAATACTTGGCGAGTTGGTCGTGCTGGTCCCCGTGGTGGTGGTGTTCTCCACCTCGGTAACGAAAAACTCATCAGTACCCACCTTGATCACCGCCTTCTGGTTATTCACCGTCGATACCCGGGGGCTGGAAAGCACCTGCACGTCGCCCTGACTCTGCAATAACTGGATGACCGCAGTAAAATCACCGATGCTCAGATCCGCCGTGAAAATACCCGCAATGTCGTCTGCATTAGACAATGTCTGAGAACTCTGGGAGAAGAGCGCCGTATTACCCTCACCCGGCTCCCCGAGGATCGACCAGTTCACACCGGACTGAAAACCGCTGTTCAGGGTCACCTCAAGAATTTTTGCTTCAATCACCACCTGACGGTGCAGAATCAGTTCAGCCTGAGACAGGTAGTCGCGCACCGTCGCCAACTCACTGGGCAGCGCACGCACAACCACCACACCGGTCTGCGGTGTAACCACCACTTTACGTCCTTCTCCGGTCACAATTGTCTGCAAGGTGCTGCTCAGATTGCCCCAGAAATTAGTCGCTGTTTTGGTACTGATGCGGGTACCGATCACCTCTTCACTGGTTGAGTTGGTCCCTGCTGCCGTTACCGAGCCCGCACTGACCTGTGTATCGGAAGTGCCGTCGCGCTGAATATCCAGATAGTTGATCTGGAAGATCTCCGTTTGCAGAGAAGCCGGCAATACCTGATACAGATTACCGGAACGACTGTACTCATAACCGTAAACCCGGTGTACCGCCTGCATCACTTCATCCACTGAGACATCCTTCAGGCTCAGCGAGATACTGCCACCCACCTGTTCATGGACGATCATGTTGTAACGGGTGTCCTGTACCAGCCCCATAAAGAAATCACGGGCCGGTAATGCTTCGGCGGTGATATCAAAACGCTCCTCATCCAGCGCAGGCTGCTGCAGACTGAGCGGGGGCAGCAGTGCCGGGGCTAACGGTGGTGGAGCCGGTTCGGAACGTTGCGCATTCTGCTCAATCGCTTCCTCCAGTGCGGCAACACCCTCCTGATGGGTTGATGAACCCGCCACCGGCGGCATCCCCTGACAACCTGCCAACAGCACCACCGCCGTTACCAGGAAAACCTTACCCATCCAATTTTTCATGCTTAATGACCTACTCACCACGCTTAACCTTGCTGAATCCCTTACGCTCACCTGCCGCGATAAACTGCTCGCCGCTGCCGGTTGCCAGAGTTACACCTGCCGTATCAATGGCCAGTACCAGAGCACCATCGACGCGATCACCTACCACTACCTGCTGGCCGTTAACCACCGCTGAGTTACGCTGTTTACCGGTTGTCAGACCATTCAAAGTAAATATCTGCTGCGCTTTAACCGCCGCGGCACTCTGGTAAATACCCGGCGCCGGTCGGGTCGGATCTGCTGGCAAGGTTTCTGCCCACAGGGGAGCAACCGGTAACAGCAGTAAGCCCGCAATGAATTTACGCACCTAACCACCCCGCTTCTGAACTTAGGGTATGCACCCGCAGCTTAATACTGGCCTGAGGGTAAAGCTCAACCTGGTAATCCAGTTGATCCCAGAAAAACACCCCATCCAACTGCTCTATACGCTGCAGGTAGTTATACAAACCCTGATAACTGCCTTTCAATTCCAGCTCAAAAGGGTGTAGGTATAACACCGCTTTTGGCTGATCAGACGGGTCTGTTGACCCGGTCTGCGTATCCGTGGGCTCAGGCTCCAGCTCCATGGTTTCAACACCCAGTGTTTTAATACTCACCAGCTCAACGCCGGTGTCAGCAGTTAACACGGATCGGAGTAAACCGAGCATCTGATCAGGCGACACCAATTGATCGGTCGATTCCTTAATTTTCTTGTCTGCCGCCGCAAGCTCAGCCCGTAATTTCTGCAATTGCTGACGTGCCGCGATATTCGGATCTACCGGCTCCTGACTTTGTAACAGATCCAGCACCTGCTGCTGACTGCGAATGCCGGTTTCCAGCTCCGCCAGTTCCGCAGGTAGTTTTTGCAATTTGATCAGAGCAGGTTCCAGTAGCAGTACATAGATCAACGCCAAAGGCGCCAGCGTCACTGTCACCAGCACCAGTCCGCGCTCACGCTTACTGAGACCTGCCCATTTGTCTGACCAAACCTGCCAGCGTCTATTCATAATTGATCAACTCAGCGTTCGCCTGGAACCGCACTCCGGATTCCAGCGCTTCAACATTTAACCCGCTCACCCTCATCTCACGAAACTCCTGACGTCGGGCGATTTGTTCAAGCATCAGTGGTACTGCCGGGCCATCAACGGCCCCGCCCTGCATCACGAACTGACGCGTTTCTGCATCCAGCGTAAAAGCGGTGAACCAGCTCTCCGGCTGTGAGCTGTCCGCCAAAGCAAAAAGATAGGGGCTGAAGCCATTCTGCTGAACCGGTTTCAGGTGCTGAAAGAAGCGTAACAGTTGCTGTCTGCCGGCTATCTCTTTGTTGAGCCTCTGCTGCTCCGCCTCAATTTCAGGGCGCACCTGTAAATTCTGATACCGGGCCTGTTCGGTAGCGACCTCAGCAGTCAGCGCCTGGCGTTGCTTATTTAACTGCTGAGCATCCGACTGCAGGCTATTGGCATAGAGTGTGAGCACAACAGAAATCAGCAACAGCAGGGTCACAGACACGGAAAAAACAGACACCGCTCCGCTAAAACTCAGAGGGTCGAAACGGTTACGCTTTTTAACCCGCTGATAAAGGTTGATCCGCTGTTTCATCTCGCCCCCCTGACCGGCAGCTCTGTACGCAGAGCGGCAGCTACCGCCACAGTTGTCTTCTGCTGCAATGCCTGACTGAGCTCGATTCGGGACTCAATCAACGTATTCAGGTTCAGGGAGTGGATATCTAATGGCAGATTGAAACGGAGCTCTTCCATCAGTGCTGACTCATCCTGTACCGGCATCACCAGCAAACGCACGCATGGAGGTTTGCCGACCTGACTCTCGTAATAATCCAGTGACCGTTGCAGCTCGAGCACGGCCGCTGAGGCGCTTTCCGGGCCAGACTCACGGGTATAGCTGAGATGACGGGTAAAATAGAGAGCCGAATCTGACAACAGGTTAACCGAGCTGTTGCGGCTGTCGATAAAGAAAACAGCCAGTCCCGCTTCGCTGTCAGCCAGATCTTCGGTGAGATTCAGCAGAGCCAGTTCAGGAACATCGACCACCTCAGGGTTAAGACCAATCTCTTCACACCAATCAACCAGCCGGTCTACTTTAGACTGTTGCGCGACCACCACATAAACCATACTGCTGCGGCCACGGTAGGCATCATCGGGAAGTTCAAAATAGTCCAGCACCGCCTCTTCGATATCGAAGCTCACCAGATCCTTCACACGCCAGCGCAAAGCCTGCGTCAGTTCCTCTTCGGGTACATCAGGGCGTTCAACCAGAAGTAACTGGTAGCTGTTATCCGGTAATACCAGCACGGTTCTGCTGGCACTGAGGTCGTTGGCGTCAACCGCCTCTTTAAAGCGACGAACGTCAGACAAGGGGTCTCTGGAATCGATATGCAGGCAACAGGTCAGCTCTGGCTGGCTGGAGGAGTCACGGACGTGGGCTAATGCCACACCTTCACCGGTCCAAACCACCGAAGTTAACCCCTTAGCTGCCGCTTTTGGCCGGAACAGTGAACGCAACCTATCTACTCCTGCGGTACCCGCACTGATAAAGCTTACAATGTACCGGCACCGCCGTTTTCCATCAAGCGTCAGGGCCATTCGCCCTGACCTGACTCAAACAGAAACAGCCCGCGTCGGTAATCCCTATAAGTTACCAGAACTTAGCCCGAATAAAGAGCCTGAAAAAGTGCTTATTTGGTAGAAGATAACCGGGGCAGAGCACCCCGGTTTTGTCAGAAGAGCAGACTACGGAAGGATCGGTTTAACCGACAATACAGACACCATGATCCACATAGTGAACAGTGCCGGTTACACCGCGGGAGAGATCACTGAGGTAATACAGCGCAGCACCACCCACTTCTTCGATCGTGGGTAACTGATGATCCACTGCCTTCTGCTTGTTGTATTCCAGCATCGCATCGAAATCCTTGATGCCTCCCGCTGCTCGCGTCGGGATTGTACCCGGAGAGATCGTGTTCACCCGGATATGATCCGGTCCCAGATCGCGAGCCAGATAGCGTGTCGACGCCTCCAGCGCGGCTTTAGCGCAACCCATGATATTGTAGTCACCGGTCGCCAGCGCACTGCCGAGATAAGAGAAGCTGATCATAGAGCCCCCTTCCTTCATCAGCGGTCTGGCGAAAGCCGCCATCTCGATAAAGGAATAACAGGAAACGTCCATTGCCTGCAGGAAACCTTCCCGGGAACACTGAGAGATCGGCGCATGCAGATCTTCCAGCGGACAGAACGCCAGAGAGTGAATCAGCCCATCGAGACTCCCCCACTCTTTTTCAATTTCAGCAAAAACCGCCGCCATCTGACCGGGTACAGTGACGTCCAGCGGTAAAACAATGCTCGCCTCCAGCTCATCAGCCAGCGGCCGTACGAAACGCTCTGCCTTCTCGTTGAGATAGGTTACCGCAATCTCAGCGCCCTGCTCGCGCAGCTTCCTGGCGCATCCGTAGGCAATACTTTTATCGTTAGCGATTCCGACTACGAGTATTTTCTTACCCGTCATTAACTGCTGTGACATCCCGACACCCCTGTAAAAACCCTATAGTTCTCACCTATTTTACGCATATGCGTAATACAGGGATATGACAAACTCATCAGTCTGTAAAAAATTGGAGCCATGGCAACTGTGCAATACGCTTCGCTATTGGCACCCTACGGAAACTGTTAACTACGTAGGCTGGGTTAGCGTAGCGTAACCCGGCGCTTCGTCGGTGGCGTTGGCAGGAATGGGAGCTATCGGTGCAATACGCTTCGCTATTGGCACCCTACGGAGTCTGTTAACGCGTTAGGCTGGGTTACCCGGTGTTTTGCAGGCGGCTGTCTGTGATGACCTACCATGATCAGAAACGCGGTTGCTGACCCTGCGGGCGCCGTTGCAGTGACCGAAGATCATCGGGTCCAATAACGAAAAAACCCCTACCGCGTGTGCGATAGGGGTTCTTCGTAATTAGATGCTTGGCGATGACCTACTCTCACATGGGGAGACCCCACACTACCATCGGCGATGTTGCGTTTCACGTCTGAGTTCGGGATGGAATCAGGTGGTTCCACAACTCTATGGTCGCCAAGCAAAACTGTTACAACTCGGATCTGATTCTTCTTAGTATTTGATTTAGAGTTTTGACTGCTTTCTACATACCGTCAATTCGTTACTCTCTATCGTCGTGCTTTCGCACTTACAAGTCACTTGCCAAACGCCTTGGGCGTTATATGGTCAAGCCTCACGGGCAATTAGTACGGGTTAGCTCAACGCCTCACAGCGCTTCCACACCCCGCCTATCAACGTCTTAGTCTTAAACGGCCCTTTAGGGGACTCAAGGTCCCAGTGAGATCTCATCTTGAAGGAGGCTTCCCGCTTAGATGCTTTCAGCGGTTATCCCGTCCGAACATAGCTACCCGGCAATGCAATTGGCATCACAACCGGAACACCAGAGGTTCGTTCACTCCGGTCCTCTCGTACTAGGAGCAACTCTTCTCAAATCTCAAACGCCCACGGCAGATAGGGACCGAACTGTCTCACGACGTTCTAAACCCAGCTCGCGTACCACTTTAAATGGCGAACAGCCATACCCTTGGGACCGGCTTCAGCCCCAGGATGTGATGAGCCGACATCGAGGTGCCAAACACCGCCGTCGATGTGAACTCTTGGGCGGTATCAGCCTGTTATCCCCGGAGTACCTTTTATCCGTTGAGCGATGGCCCTTCCATACAGAACCACCGGATCACTAGAACCTACTTTCGTACCTGCTCGACGTGTCTGTCTCGCAGTCAAGCACCCTTCTACTCTTGCGCTCATTGCATGATTTCCGACCATGCTGAGGGTACCTTCGTGCTCCTCCGTTACTCTTTGGGAGGAGACCGCCCCAGTCAAACTACCCACCACACAATGTCCCCGATCCCGCTTAGGGACCTGGGTTAGAACCTCAATATTACCAGGCTGGTATTTCAAGATTGGCTCCACCTTATCTGGCGACAAGGTTTCAAAGCCTCCCAGCTATCCTACACAAGTAATATCAAAGTCCACTGTGAAGCTGTAGTAAAGGTTCACGGGGTCTTTCCGTCTAGCCGCGGGTAAACTGCATCTTAACAGCTATTTCAATTTCACTGAGTCTCGGGTGGAGACAGTGTGGCCATCGTTACGCCATTCGTGCAGGTCGGAACTTACCCGACAAGGAATTTCGCTACCTTAGGACCGTTATAGTTACGGCCGCCGTTTACCGGGGCTTCGATCAAGAGCTTCGCTTACGCTAACCCCATCAATTAACCTTCCGGCACCGGGCAGGCGTCACACCCTATACGTCCTCTTTCGAGTTTGCAGAGTGCTATGTTTTTAATAAACAGTCGCAGCCACCTGGTATCTTCGACCGCCAACAGCTTAGAGAGCAAGTCTCATCACCATCAGCGGCGCACCTTCTCCCGAAGTTACGGTGCCATTTTGCCTAGTTCCTTCACCCGAGTTTTCTCATACGCCTTAGTATTCTCTACCTGACCACCTGTGTCGGTTTAGGGTACGGTTAGTCACAACCTGAAGCTTAGAGGCTTTTCCTGGAAGCATGGCATCAACCACTTCAGTCCACATGGGACCTCGTCATCAGTTCTCGGTCTTAAGCGCCCGGATTTACCTAAGCACTCAACCTACTACCTTAAACGCGGACAACCAACGCCGCGCTGGCCTAGCCTTCTCCGTCCCCCCATCGCAGTTGTGAGCAGTACAGGAATATTAACCTGTTTCCCATCGGCTACGCTCTTCAGCCTCGCCTTAGGGGCCGACTCACCCTACCTCGAATAGCGTTGGATAGGAACCCTTGGTCTTCCGGCGGGGAGGGTTTTCACCTCCCTTATCGTTACTCATGTCAGCATTCGCACTTCTGATACCTCCACCCTGCCTTACGGCTTGAGCTTCAACGGCTTACAGAACGCTCCTCTACCATGCCATAAATGGCATCCGCAGCTTCGGTGTCATACTTAGCCCCGTTATATCTTCCGCGCGGGCCGACTCGACTAGTGAGCTATTACGCTTTCTTTAAAGGGTGGCTGCTTCTAAGCCAACCTCCTAGCTGTCTAAGCCTTCCCACATCGTTTCCCACTTAGTATGAACTTTGGGACCTTAGCTGGCGGTCTGGGTTGTTTCCCTTTCCACGACGGACGTTAGCACCCGCCGTGTGTCTCCCATGATTGCACTCATTGGTATTCGGAGTTTGCATCGGGTTGGTAAGTCGGGATGACCCCCTAGCCGAAACAGTGCTCTACCCCCAATGGTGAGACATGAGGCACTACCTAAATAGTTTTCGAGGAGAACCAGCTATCTCCGAGTTTGATTAGCCTTTCACTCCTATCCACAAGTCATCCGCTGGCTTTTCAACGACAGTCGGTTCGGTCCTCCAATGCGTGTTACCGCATCTTCAACCTGCCCATGGATAGATCACTCGGTTTCGGGTCTACTCCTAGCGACTGGACGCCCTATTAAGACTCGGTTTCCCTACGGCTCCGCAAACGCTTAACCTTGCCACTAAAAGTAAGTCGCTGACCCATTATACAAAAGGTACGCAGTCACCGTCCGAAAACGGCTCCCACTGCTTGTACGTACACGGTTTCAGGGTCTATTTCACTCCCCTCACAGGGGTTCTTTTCGCCTTTCCCTCACGGTACTGGTTCACTATCGGTCAGTCAGGAGTATTTAGCCTTGGAGGATGGTCCCCCCATATTCAGACAGCGTTTCACGTGCGCCGTCCTACTCGATTTCACGGTATATAAGTTTTCGCATACGGGGCTATCACCCACTATGGCCACACTTTCCAGAGTGTTCTGCTAACTACAATACCGCTTAAGGGCTGGTCCCCGTTCGCTCGCCGCTACTTAGGGAATCTCGGTTGATTTCTTTTCCTCCGGGTACTTAGATGTTTCAGTTCCCCGGGTTCGCCTCCTATAGCCTATGTATTCAGCTATAAGATACCTGTAAACAGGTGGGTTTCCCCATTCGGAAATGCTAGGATCAAAGCCTGTTTGCCGACTCCCCTAGCCTTATCGCAGGCTACAACGTCCTTCATCGCCTCTGACTGCCAAGGCATCCACCGTGCACGCTTAGTCACTTGACCATATAACCCGAAGGCGTCTGGATCACAGTAACTTGTAAAAGTAACGATAGATTTCGCCGAATTGGCGCATGTAGAAAATCTACATGTCAAATCTAAATCAAATGAATCAAATCCAAATTGTTAAAGAGCGTTTAAAGCAAAAGCTTTAAAAGATAAGGCATCAGTATGCGTTATGTTTTAAAACTCTTAAGAGTAATGGTGGAGCTATGCGGGATCGAACCGCAGACCTCCTGCGTGCAAAGCAGGCGCTCTCCCAGCTGAGCTATAGCCCCTTTACTTGGTCTTTTTGCTTTATGCTGCGTTCTCCTGGTCGCTTACTCAGTTACAACCCATCGAGGGTTGCGCCTTCGTTCGCTCCGGCGGACGCCTTGCCTAAAGGCAAAAATTCCTGCGTAAAGCCTCCTAGCCAAACTTGCCAGGGCACGTATTTTTGCTCAATCAAGGCAAGTTCTAAGGACGCATAGCCTGCTATGCGACGTGAACTTAACGCTGAGTGAGTAAAAATTGGTAGGCCTGAGTGGACTTGAACCACCGACCTCACCCTTATCAGGGGTGCGCTCTAACCAGCTGAGCTACAAGCCTACTACGCTTTTGCTCTCTTCACTTTCTGATCAGATAATTCGTGTGAACGCTTGCCGAGACGCGGCATTCGTTAAGGAGGTGATCCAGCCCCAGGTTCCCCTAGGGCTACCTTGTTACGACTTCACCCCAGTCATGAACCACACCGTGGTAACCGCCCTCCCGAAGGTTAAGCTAGCTACTTCTGGTGCAATCCACTCCCATGGTGTGACGGGCGGTGTGTACAAGGCCCGGGAACGTATTCACCGCGACATTCTGATTCGCGATTACTAGCGATTCCGACTTCATGGAGTCGAGTTGCAGACTCCAATCCGGACTACGACCGGTTTTCTGAGATTAGCTTACCCTCGCAGGTTCGCGGCCCTCTGTACCGGCCATTGTAGCACGTGTGTAGCCCAACTCGTAAGGGCCATGATGACTTGACGTCGTCCCCACCTTCCTCCGGTTTGTCACCGGCAGTCTCCTTAGAGTTCCCACCATTACGTGCTGGCAAATAAGGACAAGGGTTGCGCTCGTTACGGGACTTAACCCAACATTTCACAACACGAGCTGACGACAGCCATGCAGCACCTGTCTCTGCGTTCCCGAAGGCACCAAGCTATCTCTAGCAAGTTCGCAGGATGTCAAGAGTTGGTAAGGTTCTTCGCGTTGCTTCGAATTAAACCACATGCTCCACCGCTTGTGCGGGCCCCCGTCAATTCATTTGAGTTTTAACCTTGCGGCCGTACTCCCCAGGCGGTCTACTTATCGCGTTAGCTGCGCCACTAAAAGATCAAGTCCCCCAACGGCTAGTAGACATCGTTTACGGCGTGGACTACCAGGGTATCTAATCCTGTTTGCTCCCCACGCTTTCGCACCTCAGTGTCAGTATCGGTCCAGGTAGTCGCCTTCGCCACTGGTGTTCCTTCCTATATCTACGCATTTCACCGCTACACAGGAAATTCCACTACCCTCTACCGTACTCTAGACTGGCAGTATCAGGTGCAGTTCCCAGGTTGAGCCCGGGGCTTTCACATCTGACTGACCAATCCACCTACGCGCGCTTTACGCCCAGTAATTCCGATTAACGCTCGCACCCTCCGTATTACCGCGGCTGCTGGCACGGAGTTAGCCGGTGCTTCTTCTGCAGTTAACGTCACAGGATGCAGGTATTAACTACACCCCTTTCCTCACTGCTGAAAGTGCTTTACAACCCTAGGGCCTTCTTCACACACGCGGCATGGCTGCATCAGGCTTGCGCCCATTGTGCAATATTCCCCACTGCTGCCTCCCGTAGGAGTCTGGGCCGTGTCTCAGTCCCAGTGTGGCTGATCATCCTCTCAGACCAGCTAGAGATCGTTGCCTTGGTGAGCCATTACCTCACCAACAAGCTAATCTCACGCAGGCTCATCAAATAGCACAAGGTCCGAAGATCCCCTGCTTTCTCCCGAAGGACGTATGCGGTATTAGACCAAATTTCTCTGGCTTATCCCCCACTACTTGGTAGATTCCTACGCGTTACTCACCCGTCCGCCACTCGTCAGCAACTAGCAAGCTAGTCCTGTTACCGTTCGACTTGCATGTGTTAGGCCTGCCGCCAGCGTTCAATCTGAGCCATGATCAAACTCTTCAGTTTAAATCATATGTGTTACCAGGAATGTGGTAACGGGCTCTAGTACTAAACAACCGGATAACATTCTTAAGAACGTTAAACCTATTTGTAAATCGCTTAAATGAATTCACTTGGTTGCTTGTCTAGACAAGTAAATGTTGCGTTGTCTCAACAAGCGCCCACACGAATTATCTGATCAAATTGTTAAAGAGCGTTGCTTGATGTTTCGTCTCAAGCGAGGCGCATATTCTACTTTGCGCTCACTCAAAGTCAACCGTTTATTTTGCAATTTTGTAAAATTTTTTACTCAGCAACCGGACTTTGAATCCTGCTCCGTAAGCACCGTTAAAACCCAATGGATTCAAGTACTTACTAAGCACCTTGTTTAGCTCAATCAGCCCCGTTTCGGCGGCCTCCCTAAGCAAGGACGGCGAATTCTACAGAGATCTGAAAAAGGGTCAACACCCTGTCGTAAAAAAACTGAAAAAAACCGTAAAAAAGTGCCATCTCGGCCCTTTTTGATCACTAAACAATCAGCGCTGTTCGTTATCTGTACAGAGCGGGTGGTTTTACGGCGGGCAGAAACAGAAAAGGCGCCTGACGGCGCCTCTTTGTTTAACACTTATACTCTGCAATCAGCGGTTGTTTTCCTCTTCATCAATCGCCTGCTCGAATTCTTCTTCTATATCTTCTTCATCTTCACCCTTTCGCACGAAGATGATCGCCAGAATAATTCCCGCCTCAAACAGCAACCACATCGGTACTGCCAGCAGGCTTTGGGAGATTACATCCGGTGGGGTCAGTAACATGCCCAGGACGAAGCATGCAACGATGACATAAGCACGCTTGTCGCGCAGCCCCTGAACAGTCGCCGCACCGGTCCAGATCAACAACATGGTTGCAATCGGAATCTCAAACACGATACCAAAAGCGAAAAACAGCTTGAGTACAAAGTTCAGGTAACTACTGATGTCAGTCATTACCGCTACGTTCTCAGGCCCAACACTGGTAAAGAAACCGAAGATCAACGGGAAGACGACGAAATAAGCAAACGCGATGCCGGCATAAAACAGGAAGATGCTGGAGATCAGCAGAGGTACCGCCAGCCGTTTTTCGTGCTTATAAAGCCCCGGTGCAATGAAGCCCCAGATCTGGTGCAGTACAAATGGCATGGCCAGGAAAATGGCCAGTACCAGCGTCAGTTTAAACGGTGCGAAGAAAGGAGATGTGACGTCGGTCGCTATCATGCTGGTGCCTTCCGGCAACAACGCGGTCAGCGGAGCTGACAGATAGGTATACAGATCGTTAGCAAAATAGAACAGGCCGAGGAAAACCACCAGGACCATCAGTAATACGTGTACCAGCCGCTGGCGCAGCTCTACCAGATGACTGATCAGCGGTTGCTCCTGATCCTGCTCCGGCATCTCGGGACGATGTTCGCTCATTGTTTCTCTGGGTTCGCTTGATCTTTAGGGGACGGCTCAGTGGCAGAGGCTTTACTGGCAGGCGGTTCATCGGGCGATACTCCTGCTTCTGCAGCAGGCGGCGGCTCCACATCCACAGGTGCACGGAACGGCTGACTCATCTCATTCAGCTCCTGCTCCAGCTCCTCTTTCTTAATAGCCGTGGTGCGCTTCAGCTCCTCCACCCGGAGTTCTTCACTGATTTCAGACTGTATGGATGACACGGTGCGTCGAATACGACCAACCCAGAGACCAACCGTTTTAACGGCCAGGGGGAGTTTATCCGGCCCCAGCACCACCAATGCCACTACAGCCACAATCAGCAGCTCAGCAAAGCCTATATCAAACATGCGGGCTGCCTGTTACTTTTCCGGCTTCTGCTCGTCTTTTACGTCAGCTTTTTTCGCGTCGGTAAAATCGGCATCTTCCTGCTTGAGCTGTTTCGGATCCGCCTTTTCTTCAGCCTTTTCCTCGTCGCTCATCGCTTTCTTGAAGCCTTTGACTGCTCCGCCCAGATCACTGCCGATGTTTTTGAACTTTTTGGTGCCGAAAATCAAAATGATAATGGCCAGAACGATCAAAAGCTGCCAGATACTGATACCACCTAAACCCATTTTTATTCTCCGTTTCACATGGCAGGAACCCGACGGCCTGCTAAAAAATAAAAAGATATAACTGCACTGTTGCAGCTCAGACTAGCGTGAACGCCAGATCGGAGCCAGCTTCAGCGATGCATCATTTACTACGCGATGCTTTCTCTTCAAGGCCTGACAGATCAAAACGTCTTGCCAGTTCATCCAATACTACCTGCGGCTGTTCACCTAAATGTGACAGGGCCACCAGGCTGTGAAACCACAAATCGGCGGTTTCATAAATCAGGTCGCTGTTGTCACCACTTCGTTCTGCATCTTTGGCCGCAAGGATTGTTTCGGTCGCTTCTTCGCCGACCTTTTCAAGAATCTTGTTCAGCCCTTTAGCGTGCAGGCTGGAGACGTAAGAGCTGTCCGGCGATGCACTTTTACGCTGTTCCAGTACTTCACCCAGTTGTTTTAATACATCACTCATACGTTCTCTCACTACCGTTAAAGCCAGTTAATGTTGCGGAAGCATACCCGAACCCTATAGTTTCGACCATACCCTGAAATGCAGAGGTCAACCGCGCCTTAGCAACAGTACCAGCCCCACTGCCCCCAGCGCCCAGCTTGCCGCAGGCAGTTCACACAGCCATTCCAGCAGTACCGGATTTCCGGCAACAAAGGCACTGGCCAGAAGCAGCAGGCCCAGATTTCTCTTCTGACTACGCTTACTCTGCAGTTCATCACGGGCCTGCTGGTAGGCGCGTATATCCCGCTGACGGCTGTTGTCCAGATTGCGCAACTGGCTCAACGCATCAAACACAAGCTGTGGCATGTGTGGCATCTTTTCCAGCCAGTCCGGTGCCTGCTGCTTGATACTGCGGTAGACCCCTTTCGGCCCCATCCGTTCCTTCATCCAGTCTTCCAGGAATGGCTTGGCGGTTTTCCACAGATCCAGATCGGGATAGAGCTGGCGTCCCAGCCCTTCAATATTGAGGAGTGTTTTCTGTAGCAGTACAAGCTGCGGCTGCACTTCCATATTAAAACGCCGCGCGGTCTGGAAGAGACCCAGCAGTACCTGACCGAACGATATCTCTTTCAGCGGTTTTTCAAAAATGGGTTCGCAGACACTGCGGATCGCCGTTTCAAATGCATCTACATTAGTATCCGCCGGTACCCAGCCTGAGTCGACGTGCAGTTGCGCGACCTGACGATAATCCCGTTTAAAGAACGCGAGGAAGTTACGCGCCAGATAACTCTGATCTTCCGGTGTCAGGGAACCGATGATGCCGAAGTCTACCGCAATATACTGCGGAGCCGACGGGTTCTGCCGGGAGACAAAGATATTCCCCGGATGCATATCTGCATGGAAGAAACTATCGCGGAACACCTGCGTGAAGAAGATCTCGACACCCCGCTCCGCCAGCATCTGCATGTTGGTATTCTGTGCCTGAAGCTGTTCTACCTCGGCGACAGGAATGCCGTGGATACGCTCCATCACCAGTACGTTAGCGCGGGTAAAATCCCAGTAGATTTCCGGCACATAGAGAATATCGCTGTTCTCGAAATTCCGCCGTAACTGGGAACCGTTTGCAGCCTCTTTACGCAGATCGAGCTCATCAAAGATGGTCTGCTCGTATTCAGACACCACTTCCACCGGACGCAGGCGTCTCCCTTCCTGCCAGACATTGTGTACCAGACGAGCCAGGGTAAAGAGCAGATCCACATCCTTACGGATCGTTTTACCGATCCCCGGACGAATCACCTTCACCACCACCTCACGCCCGTCGCGCATGGTCGCTTTATGCACCTGCGCCACCGACGCCGAAGCCATGGGTTCAACTTCAAATTCAGCAAACAGTTCAGATACCGGCTGCTGCAGGGCCTGCTCAATTATCGCCTGAGCCTGAGCACCCGAAAAGGGCGGCACCCGATCCTGCAATCGTTTCAGCTCCTCCGCCAGATCATCCGGCAGCAGATCACGGCGCGTGGACAACATCTGACCAAACTTTACAAACACGGGCCCCAAAGCTTCCAGTGCCAGCCGAACCCGGACGGCTTCAGGCTGACGGGCCGGAATAAACAGACGCCAGGGCAGCAACCAGAACAGCAAACGGGCATACCAGGGCAGAGCCAGCCCCAGAAACAGCGTATCAAGACGATAACGGGCAAAAACCTGAACAATTTTCAGAATACGTGAAAGACGCTTCACTGCGTGGAAACCTTGTTTCTATGAATAGTTTGTGGGGCTGAACCGGACTTACTTGATCCGTACCAGGTTACGCCCCTCTTCTTTCGCCTGATAAAGCGCTTCATCGGCACGGGTAAAGACATCATCCAGAGAATCTCCCTCTCTGATTTCAGTCACACCGAACGACATTGTAATCCCCACGGGCTTGCCATGGAAATTAAACGGGCTGTCCTGCAGAGCCTGACGCAACTTGTCCATTGCCTGCTCGGCTTCTGCTACAGAAGTGGATGGAAGGATAACAACAAATTCCTCGCCACCAAAGCGGGCCACAAAATCAGTAACCCGAATAATTTTGGTGACAACTTTAGCGACCAGACGAAGCACTTTGTCGCCGGCCAGGTGGCCATAGGTATCGTTTACTCTCTTGAAGTAGTCAAGATCAGCCACCACCACCGAAAACGGGGTACGATAGCGAGACCAGCGCTCATATTCCTGCGCCAGATGCTCATCATAGGCAGCCCGGTTAGGTAAACCTGTCAGTGGATCGGTACGGGCACGGAGACGCTCCTCCTCCATATGGGCTTTGACCTTGCGGGTCTCCTGCTCCATCTGCTCGACTTTGCCGATCAGATCTTCATAACGCCCCTGCAGACGGGTTTCACGCTCTTCTTCTTTGCGTTTGAAGTTATCCATCGCCCGAACCAGACCCGACAACTGCTGGGACACCGCTTTTTTCAGGTCACCGATATCGTGGGTATTCTTCACGGTCTGATGCAGGTTTTTCACATCCCGGCGTACCTGAATATCCAGTTCACGCTGGTGTTTACCAACCGCCTGCTGTTCCTCCCGGCTATCGGCGACGAAGGTTTGCACCTCGGTCAGCCGGGAACTGAGTTCCAGCAGGTAGTTTTCAAAATCTTCACTGGTGTTACTGGTGGCCTTGATCACCAGTTGGACAACCTGATGTACGATCTCGGCCAGATGCGGTAATTCGAAGCCCTGCTCAATCCGCTTCACCAGTTCGCGTGCATTCGGTGTTTCTTCTTTCGGCACAAACAAACCGCTGATCAGTTCCAGCAACTCGGCACCGATCCGCTTCAACAGGATCCGGACTTCATCACCCAGCGCTTCACTGCTGGCCGTGGTGTCCAGCGAGAAATCACTCTCGCTGATCTCATGATTATCTTCCGTGCCGGTTTCAATGTGACTCTGCAGCTCGATCAGCTCAGACAGGACAGACGGCAGCTCATAGATTTTTTCTTCAACTTCATTACTGCGCCGTTCAAGCGCATCAAGGAGATTCTGTGAGCCTGCGTTCTGGACCTGCGTTCGCAACATACGAACCCAACGCAGCAGTGACTGGACAATCTGACGGACATTTTTGGTGCGAAGGTCTTCGCGGTTCTGGATCTGCTTTTCAACGCGGCGGCTGATTTTTTTCAGAAAACCAATGTTTTCTCCGGCGGGTTCCTGCAGAAGTGACTTTAACGTAGAGATCTCACTGTCCAACTGGGGGTTCTCACCCTCCAGCGCGATCGCCATGTAGCTGGAAAGCTGCCGCAGATGCTGCTCAGCATCTGCACTGTCACGCTCTTTCCGTTCCAGCTCATGAGCCAGTTCCCGATACTTTTTCTTCCAGTCTACCTGATCTACCGCCACGCTAATGCCCCGGTGTCCGCAACTAACATTCCGCAAGCTTCATGGTAGTCGAACTCTGTTTGAGGCACTAGGCTTTAAATCAAGCAGAAACGAAAAAACGCCCGAGGATGGGCGTTTTAATTGACTAAAGGATAAGAGCCGGGTTACTGAGCCTGGCTGCGCTCTTTTTCGACCAGATAATTAACCACATCAAGCATCTGCTTCTGACCGCCCGCCATACCTGCGGTTGTCCGGTATTTGCCGTTAACAATCATCGACGGAACACCTTCAACACCATAGCCACGGAGTTTAGAGTCACCCTGCTTCAACTTCATGTTGACCGCAAAGGAGTCATACATTTTGTTGAACTGTCCGGCATCCACACCCAGCTTCGCATAAAAATCGGCAAAGTCTTCCTGGCTACGCAGACGACGACGCTCTACGTGCACCGCGTTAAAGGTCGCTTCATGGGTTTTATCCAGCGTCTTCAGCAGTTCGGATGCATAGTACGCCCGGGCCATCGGCTCCCAGCTACGACCGAACACCACCGGTACACGAACAAAATTAACATCATCCGCTTTATTCTCAGTCCAATGGCTCAACAGCGGTTCGAAGCTGTTACAGTGTGGGCAGGGATAACCGAACATCTCAACCACTTCCACCTTGCTCTGATCCGCAGTGCGAACCGGCGTTGAGATCTTCACATAATGCTCGCCTTCCCGGTACTCCTCTGCCTGCGCCAGCATCGGCAGGAACAGGGCAATCAATACTAATCCCAGTTTTTTCATACTCTCTCGCTCCGAACACAATAAGACGGTGGGTAGACCCGGCTCTGTCGCTTAAGTTCCACCCACCCATAAAAAAAGCAGCTTACGCTGCCTTTTTTGAATCCGGACTGAACTTACTTGCTCAGTCCCTGAATGTAGCTTGCTACCGCTTTGATCTCTGCATCGCTCAGTTTAGCCGCGATATCCTGCATCATCTGCTGCGGATCATTGTTACGCTCACCTTTACGGAACGCCATCAACTGCTTCTCAGTGTAAGCGGCATGCTGACCGCCAATCGCTGGGAAGCCGGCCTGAGCATTACCCTGACCTGTTGGTGAGTGGCAAGCAGTACATGCTGCTACGCCTTTGGCAGCAATACCACCGCGGTAGATTTTCTGACCCTGCTCGACCAGATCTTTTGCAGCATGACCGACAGTGCCGTTCTGCTTAGCGAAGAAAGCAGCGATATCAGCGATATCCTGATCGCTCAGAGGATCCAGCAGACCCGTCATCTCAACTACCGGACGATCGCCAGCTTTGATGTCGTTCATCTGCTTGATCAGGTATGCTTCGTTCTGACCCGCCAGTTTAGGGAAGTTTGCGATCGCGCTATTGCCGTCAGCACCGTGACAGGCAGCACAAACAGCCGTTTTGCCTTTACCTGCAGCAGCATCACCTGCTGCGTGAGCTACACCAGTGATACCAATGGTCACCAGCAAGCTAATCAGTAGTTTATTCATCGATGAACCCAGACTCTTGCTATTAAAATTGTTGGACGGCCCGGTGCGGACATTGCTGCCAACGCGGTAGACCGATCTTATCCTCACTTCCCTGCGGACTAGAGCTAAAGCCTGATCGCAGGTAAAATTGGCGCAATTATAAACCAATATCCACACAAACTGGAACGGCAATCTCAGTTCCTTTAGTAGCGATTCCCAAAAAAGCGACCCAAACTATGGCTTCAGATCAAATAACCGTTCACTACAACAGCGCCCGTTTCAATAAAAGTGCGGCCAAATTACACCAGTGTCCGGCCGATGTGGGTGCGGAGGTTGCTTTTGCCGGCCGTTCCAATGCGGGTAAATCCAGTGCAATCAACACCCTGACCAATAACAATAAGCTGGCACGGACCTCAAAAACTCCCGGCCGTACTCAGCTAATCAACTTTTTTGACCTTAACGTCGAGAATATTCGCATTGTTGACCTGCCGGGTTACGGCTATGCCAAGGTCCCGGTGGCGATGAAACAGCACTGGCAGCAGCATCTGGATGAATACCTGCAGAAACGCCAGTGCCTGCAGGGCGTGGTACTGGTGATGGATATCCGTCATCCGATGAAGGAGTTTGACCAGATGATGGTCGACTGGTGCCTGACTGCGCAGATGCCACTGCATGTGCTGCTGACCAAAGCAGATAAGCTGAAAAAAGGCCCGGCACAGTCCACTAAGTTACAGGTGCAGAAACAGCTACGCGCCGTGCTTGGCGATCTGGTTACCGTGCAGACTTTTTCCGCTCTGAAAAAACAGGGTGTTGATCAGTTACGCCAGCAACTGGACTCCTGGCTGATACCGGAAGAGGACTTCAGCGACGCGGAACTGCCTGCCGACGCCGAATAAAAGAAAGCCCTGGGAAACTTAGGAAGGGGAACTTTCAATTTCTCAGGGCTTTAACGCATGCTTGTTGTAGAGAGTCACCACCATGGCATGGAGATAAAATCAGTGACTCCAACAATACTGACCCGCCTGTAACGGAAAAGTTCCCGAGCCATTCAAAATTCAGCAGAAGACTCCCGGACGGTTCTCTCCCACCGTGGTTTAAGGCTGCTGACGCTCAAGCAGACGCGCTGAACGGCGCATAATGTCGTCCAGTTTAAAATCCGCCACGTGCTCCTGAAACCACTGCCGCGTGACATTGTCGCCTATCTCTTCAACGGTCATTTCCAAACCGGAGATATCCCCCTGCTGCGCCAGCAGGAATATTTTTTCAGCCTGATCCGCAGTCAGCAGCAGTTCTGTCAGGCCGGCTCCGTTATGCTCTGCTGACTGCGGCGGCTTATCTGTAATATCAACACGCAGGTACCGGGCCATCGCCGACAACAGTGCACTCTGGCAAACCGGCTTGGAGATAATTTCCTCGCATAAACCGGCATTATCACGCAGGTCAGAGTCCTGTACCGAGGCCGTCAGTAACATAATCGGGTAACTGCGCTGCGGGTATCGCCGACTAATCTCTATCAGCAACTGGTGGCCATCCATAACGGGCATCTTCAGATCGGTCAGGATCATATCCGGCACGGAATGTTCCAGCAGGGCTAACGCCTCCTGACCATCATTAGCCTGCAGGAACTTAAATGGCTGACCGGCCAGATACGTCATCACCAGATCTCTGTTGTAGGGAATATCATCCACCAGCAACAGGGTTGCCGGGGCAAAACGGTATTGCTTATCGGCCCTGGCAGCCAGTTCATCCTGAAGCGGGTCCCGATCAGTAATTTCTAGATCAGGAATCGTCACAATAAAGGCAGACCCCTGCCCCGCGCCTTCGCTCTCGACCCGAATATCCCCCCGAAGTAACCCCACCAGCTTCTGGGTGATCGCCAACCCCAGCCCCGTCCCGCCATATTCTGAAGCCTGCTGACCTTTAACCTGTTCAAAAGCGCTGAAGATGGCTTCCTGCTGATCCTTAGGTATCCCTTTGCCGGTGTCACTGACACTGAGCACTAACGTAACCCGTCTCTCCTGAGGCCTCAGATCATGAGCCTCCAGATTCAGCGTAACCTGCCCGTCTGCGGTAAATTTAATCGCGTTGGAACAGAGGTTCATCATCACCTGCTTAAGACGAAAGGCATCACACAGCAGGTAATCAGGCAATCCTTCGGAGCAGTGAGTCACCAGCCGGAGATCACTCTCGGCAGCACGTTGCTCAAACATGGCCCGTACCTCCTGCAACAGCTCCCGCGGTGAAAACGGGGTGTATTGCACCTCCATTTTGCCGGACTCAATTTTAGAAAAATCCAGCACCTCATTAATCAGCGCCAGCAGTGTATTACCGGCCGAATTGATCGAGCTGAGATAATTAAGCTTTTCTGCGGAGGTCTCACGGGCATGCAGAATTTCAGAAAAGCCCAGTACAGCATTCAGCGGGGTGCGCAGTTCATGGGACATATTCGCCAGAAAGCGGCTTTTGGCACGGTTTGATTCCTCGGCTTCAACCTTGGCAGCCAGATACTCACAGGTTCGCTTTTTAACCTCCTCTTCCAGATGGGCCTTGTAGCTTTCAAGATCTGTCACTTTATCCCTGATCGCGGCCTGTAGCTGCTGCAGGCTTCTGGCCAGATCACCGATTTCATCTACTGAGGACACATCCACCGTTCGCGTGTAATCACCGGCACTGATCGCCTTCGAGGTTTCCACCAGCTTAACGATAGGCCGGGTAATCTGCCGGGTAACAAAGTAATAGGTTAAACCCAGTGCCAGCATAAAAAAGATCAGGAACAGCGTGGCCGCTTTCTGCAGTAGCGTCTGTACGTGCTGGCGCAACTCATAATCGTGAAACCCCACGATCACTGTACCGATCGGTTCATAGCGCTGATCGATATAGATCGGATCACCTACCCAGTAATATTCCCCTTCATTACTGATACTGCCATTGCGGATACTGCTGATATTCAGCGCTTCCCGGATCGGCTTGCCCACCAGCCTGATATCATTATGCGCCATCACCCGGTCATCCTGATTAAGCACTATGATTTCGATCACACCGGATGAATCATGGTCTTCATATAAGCGTCTGGCATTGATCGACTGTACCTTAAGCACCCAATCAATATTGTCACTGCTCTGCGCAAGGCTCCTGATCTCTTTCAGCATCGGCGCCACAACATTGCTTGCTGCCGTTCTCAGGTTCTGAACATGTTCACTGCGGACCTCTTTAATAAACACCGCAGTACTGGCACCGAGAACCAAAAAAATCACTCCGGAGACAATCAGCATCAGACGGCCAAGTATTTTAGATTCCCTGATCATTGGGCTGACAACACCTTTTCAATCTCCGCTGCCGCCTGATCCAGCGTGCGCTTAACATCGGCACCATAAAAAATCTGATTAAACGCCACCGAAATCCTCTCTCCCACCCAGGGGAACTCCGGCATCCCCGACTGAATACTGGAATTGGTCCCGGACTCAAAGATCCAGTCCACGGCATCCAGCAGCCCTGCTGCTTTAAGGCGGGAAAAATAGTCAGAACGCCAGACATTCTGCCGCGCAGGAGAACCACCGGTATTCAGCAGTTTGGCCGTGGGTTCGCTGGTCACCCACTGAATAAAAAGCCAGGCGGCCTCTTTATGTTCAGAGTGCGCATTAATTGCAAACGCCCAGGCCCAGGGCGAAGTCTCCCGGCTAACCGGCCCTCGTGGCAGGCGCGCCGCATCCCACTGATCCCAGATCGGCGATTTCGCCGGGGTATCGATCTCATTAAAAAAGTGGGAGGCCAGAAATGCCGAGGCCAGCCGCCCCTCTTTGAACATCTGCCTGATTTCATAAAAATGCAGGAGCTGACTATTCGGCGGGTTGCCATAACCGGTAACCATATCGCGGTAGGTCGTCACCGCTGTCACCGCCTCCGGCGAATTGAATACCGGCCGCTTGTCCCGATCCAGAATCTCACCTCCGTAGGCACGGATCGCAGGGATAACGGTCCAGGTATTCAGACCGGCACCGGCCCGGGTACGGCTGGCAAATGCGTAGATGTTATTCATCCCCGCCGCATCCATCGCTGCCTGCAGTTGTCGCTTCGCTACCACGACCTCTTCGTAGGTATCCGGTACCGGAATAGCGAAACGCTTAAACAGGTCTTTCCGGTAAAACAGCACAGGCGCAGAAAAATCAAAAGGGATCGACAGCAACGTATCGTTGATCGTGCATAAACGCAGGCTGTTCGGACTGAGATCCTCAAACTGATACCAGTGCGGATCGGTTAAGCGGGAATCATTAAGAAAGGGCTGCAAAGGCAGCAGCCAGTTGTTCTGATAGGCGCGGCCAAGAAACGTCACCCCGATGGGAACCACATCATAAACACCGCTTGCCGAGGCCAGATCGATCTCCCGGCGTTTGCGCATGTCAGACTGCTCCGCCCGGATATAACCAACCTTTATCCCGGTCAGTGACTCAAACACAGGCAGAAAGGGTTCAAGTGCCGAGAAAGCCGGCTGGGCATCCGCTAAAACCGTCAGTTGGGTTCCCTGAAATTGTTTCCAGTCAATCGTGGCTGACTGCCAGTCGCGAAGATCAACCGGTTCACGACTCTCTGCCAGGCAGGGAATAGCTGCAAACAGCAGTAGCAAGAGGATGTGTTTCATCGTTACTAACGACTCCACCGCAAAGCTCAGAAATACCCTTCAATACTAGTTAACGTGATAGCAAATGCCAGCCGGCCCGTCCGGGGCAACGCCAGCCCGGCCATCACATCACCCGTAAGGGTATTCAGACCTGAGGTGCCCGACCGCTACTGCGTGGCCAGAGGCACCCGATATTAAACTGAAACCGGCTCTGACAGCCGCCTTCAGTATCTAAGAAACAGCCGCTTAATGCGCCTGCTCCCAATTGTCACCGACACCGGCTTCTACCAGCAAGGGTACATCCAGTTCAGCCGCCGACGCCATCCGTTTTTTCACCTCTTCGACAAAGGTATCAACCTGCGCTTCAGGCACCTCGAACACCAGTTCATCGTGCACCTGCATGATCATCCGTACATCAAACCCGGACTCCGCCAGCCACTGATCAACCTGAACCATCGCCCGTTTGATAATGTCGGCTGCGGTTCCCTGCATCGGCGCGTTGATCGCTGTACGCTCTGCTGCCTGACGGCGCATGGCATTTTTTGCCCGGATCTCCGGCAGATACAGACGGCGACCGAACAGGGTTTCAACATAGCCCTGCTGCTCCGCTTTGGCACGGATATCATCCATGTAACGCTGTACGCCCGGGTAGGTTTCAAAGTAATGCTCGATGTACTGCGCGGCGTCTTTACGCGCAATCCCCAGTTGCTTGGCCAGACCAAAGGCTGACATGCCGTAGATCAGACCGAAGTTGATCGCTTTGGCACTGCGGCGCTGATCGGCCGTCACCTGATCCAGCTCGACCTTAAACACCTCGGCTGCGGTGGCACTGTGAATGTCAGCCCCTTTGGAGAACGCATCCAGCAGCCCCTGATCCTGCGACAGGTGAGCCATGATTCGCAGTTCAATCTGGGAGTAGTCCGCCGCAACGATCTTACACCCTTGCGGTGCCACAAAAGCATGCCGGATTCTCCGCCCTTCCTGAGTCCGCACCGGAATATTCTGCAGGTTAGGGTCGGTTGATGAGAGCCGCCCGGTAGCAGTGACCGCCTGATGATAGGAGGTGTGGATGCGCCGGGTCACAGGATTGATCATCTGCGGCAGTTTATCGGTGTAGGTCGATTTCAGCTTACTCAGGCTGCGATGTTCCAGAATCAGTTTTGGCAGCGGATACTCCAGTGCCAGCTCCTGCAGCACCTCTTCCGCGGTGGAGGGTGCGCCTTTCGGCGTTTTTTTGATAACCGGAATGTTCAGCTCTTCGAACAGGATCTGCTGTAACTGTTTCGGCGACCCCAGATTAAACTCCTTGCCCGCCACATCGAACGCTTCCCGCTCCAGTTGATCCATCCGTTGCGCCAGTTCCACACTCTGCTCGCCGAGCAGGGTAGCGTCCACCAGCGCACCGTTACGTTCAATCTTCGACAGTACCGGAATCAGCGGCTTCTCAATATCGGTGAAGACCTGTTCCAGACCGGGCTCCTGACTCAACTGCGCATGAATCGCCTGATGCAGGCGTAGAGTAATATCCGCATCCTCCGCAGCATAAGGCGCGGCCTGCTCTAGCTCGATCTGGTTGAAGGTGAGCTGCTTCTTACCTTTGCCGGCAATCTCTTCAAACTTGATCGTTTTCAGACCCAGATAACGTTCTGCCAGAGTATCCATATCGTGACGACTTGCCGTGGAGTTCAGCACATAGGACTCCAGCATGGTGTCGTAGGCGATACCGCGCAGCTTAATGTCGTAACGCGCCAGCACGTTCATATCGTACTTCAGGTGCTGACCGACCTTAAGATGGGTTTCACTCTCCAGCAGCGGTCTGAGTTTTTCCAGTAATCGCTCGCGGCTGATCTGCTCCGGTGCGCCCATGTAGTCATGCGCCACCGGCACGTAAGCCGCCTTACCGGCTTCCACCGCAAAGGAGACGCCCACCAGTTCCGCTTCCATATAATTAAGGCTGGTGGTTTCTGTATCAAAGGCAAACAGCTCGGCTGTGGATAACTTATCCAGCCAGGTATCCAGCGCGGCTTCGTCCAGCACGACGTCGTACTCAACCGCAATCTTTTCTGCCACCACCGCGCTGTCAGTTTCGCCGTTCTCCGCCCCTTCCAGTTCACTGATCCAGGTTTTGAACTCGAACTCTTTATACAGTTCGATCAGGCGTGCAGTATCCGGCTGTGGCTTCTCGATATCGGCCACCGATTCATGTAACTCAACATCGGTTTTAATGGTCGCCAGCAGGTAGGAAAGCTCCGCTTCCTCGCGGTTTTCCTCCAGCTTTTTCGCCATGCTTTTCGAACCACGGAAACTCAGATCTGCAATCTTATCAAGATTGGCATACAGATCTTTCAGTCCGCCAATCCCCTGCAGCAGCGCCAGAGCCGTCTTCTCGCCAACCCCCGGCACACCCGGAATGTTGTCTACTTTGTCGCCCATCAGGGCAAGAAAATCGATAATCAGTTCCGGCGGAATACCAAACTTCTCTTTCACCCCCTCCACGTCCATCAGGGTGTCAGTCATGGTGTTAATCAGCGTGACATGCTGATCCACCAGTTGCGCCATATCTTTATCCCCGGTGGAGATCAGGGTATCGATCCCCTGCGCGCTGGCTTCGCGCGCCATTGTGCCGATCACATCATCGGCCTCAACCCCCTCTTCAACGATCAGTGGCAGACCCAGCGCTTTAACAATATGATGGATCGGCTCCACCTGACTGCGCAGATCATCCGGCATGGGCGGGCGCTGCGCCTTGTACTCGCTGTACAGTTCGTCACGGAAGGTTTTACCCTTGGCATCGAAAATGACCGCCACCGGGCTTTCCGGATACTGTTTAATCAGACTTTTCAGCATCGAGGTGACCACCCGGATCGCGCCAGTAGGCACACCGGCTGAGTTTCTCAGGTCGGCTTGTTGAGAGGCGAAAAATGCACGGTATAAATAAGAGGAGCCGTCGACTAAAATGAGGGGAGAATTGGTGGCTTGGCGCTGTTCGCTCATCAGGGTACCCGGGTTGGTTATTCTTCAAGGGTCAGATCATAGTCGATATGCACCGTCGCCTAAACCAACAAACAGGGAATTGAAATGAAAAAGTTACTCCTAGCCGCTCTGCTGATGAGTGCTCCACTAGTCCAGGCGGAGGTTCCACCACTGGTCGACGAGAATGATCCGCAGATCACCATTCACCATGACAACAACAAGACTTATTACGAATACCGTATTAATGGTGAACTGCGTGAGATCAAAGTAGTGCCGAAGAACGGCCCTGAATACTATCTGGTGCCGGCACCGGGCGAGGGTGAATTTATCCGCGCCGAAGAGTCTCAGATGCTGATTCCTAAATGGGTGCTGTTCCGCTGGTAAGCGGAACCTCCTCCAATACGACACAACCGAGTACCCCCCTTGGCCGTTTATACACAACTTACCCAAAGCGACCTGGAACAGCTTCTGTCCGATTACGATCTCGGCCGGCTGGTCAGTTTTAAAGGTATCGAAGGCGGTATTGAGAATACCAACTACTTTGTCACCCTTGAGCAACAGGGAAAACAGAGTGAGTATGTACTCACTTTGTTCGAAGAGCTCAGCTACGAAGAGCTGCCCTACTTTATCGAACTCTGCCAGTGGCTTTCTGAGCGAGAGATCGCCGTGCCCTATGCGATCCGGGATCGCAACGGCATTGGCCTGAAAAAGCTGAAACAGCGCCCGGCGGCATTGCAGCCGAGACTGTTTGGCGACCATGTTCAGCAAGATGAACTGACTCCCGCCCACTGCGCCTCTATCGGTCAAGTGCTGGCCCGTTTTCATAGCGCTGCCGAAAGCTTTTATATGAAGCGTCAGGCCCACCGTGGTGTTTTCTGGTGGCGGCGGGAAAGCGAACTGATCGCGGATAAACTGCCGGTTGCCGATGCGGCACTGCTGCGCGAAGAGGTGGCTGCATTCGACCAGTTGCGTGCCCGACCCGGTGATATCAAACTGGGTACCATCCACGGTGACCTGTTCCACGACAACGTACTGTTTCAGGGCACCGAAGTCAGCGCCGTACTCGATCTGTACAATGCTGCCACCGCCTATCAGCTATTTGATCTGGCCATTGTTGCCAATGACTGGTGCTGTAATCCCGACGGCTCTATCGACAGCAAACGGGAGCAGGCTCTGCTGGAAGCGTATGGTGCCGTCCGCCCGTACACGCAGGATGAATATACCGCCTGGCCGATTCTGGCCCGCAGCGCAGCCATGCGCTTCTGGCTGTCACGCCTGATTCCGTGGCTGGATGAACACAGCGAACAGAAACTGAAAGATCCGGACGAACTGAAACGGATTCTGCTTTATCGCCGCGAACATCCGGGCACCCTGCCCTGATCTCACCCCCGGGGAAGAGGCCGTAAATCAACACTGCCCTCTTCCCGTTCCAGCCGTTATAATCCTCAACTGATTATTTATACAGTAAATGAAAGAGCAGCCATGGACGTAACCCACATTATCGATTCCCTGAACGATGCGCAGCGCAGCGCCGTCACCGCCCCGGTACAGAACCTGCTGGTTCTGGCAGGCGCCGGTTCCGGTAAGACCCGCGTACTGGTGCACCGTATCGCCTGGCTGATTCAGACCGAGGGTATCTCCCCTTACTCCATTATGGCGGTGACCTTTACCAACAAAGCAGCCAAGGAGATGCGCGGTCGAATTGAGGATCTGCTGGGGCTCAACCCTCAGGGGATGTGGGTAGGCACGTTCCACGGTCTGGCGCACCGGTTGCTGCGGGCACACTGGCAGGATGCGGGTCTGGCGGAGAATTTCCAGATCATGGACAGCGATGATCAGTTGCGTCTGATCAAACGTCTGGCCAAAGAGATGAATCTGGATGACAAACGCTGGCCGGCCCGTCAGTTCCAGTGGTACATCAACGACAAAAAAGACGAAGGTCTGCGGGCTAAGCATATCGAGCCTCGCCACGACCTTAACGACCGCCAGATGCTCGCTATGTATGAAGCCTATGAGCAGGCCTGTGAACGGGGTGGTATGATCGACTTCGGCGAGTTGCTGCTGCGTTCACTGGAGCTGTTCCGGGATAAAAACCCGGCTCTGCTGAGCCACTATCAGGAGCGTTTCCGTTACATTCTGGTGGACGAGTTTCAGGATACCAACAGCATCCAGTACGCCTGGCTTCAGTTGCTTTGCGGTGGCCAGCAGAAACTGATGGCGGTGGGTGATGATGACCAGTCAATCTATGGCTGGCGTGGCGCCAAGATCGAAAATATTCAGAACCTGAATACTCACTTCCCGGGCACGGAAACCATCAAGCTGGAGCAGAACTACCGCTCCACTGAAACCATCCTGCGTGCCGCCAACGAAGTGATCCGCAATAACCAGGGACGTCTGGGTAAGGAACTGCACACCGATGCCGGTGAAGGCGAACCGATCTCCCTCTATGCAGCCTTTAATGAACAGGACGAAGCCCGCTTTATTGTCGATCAGATCGGCAAATGGGTTCAGGACGGTAATCTGCGCCGCGAGTGCGCCATCCTCTACCGCTCCAACGCCCAGTCCCGTGTACTCGAGGAAGCCCTGATTCGGAGTGGCGTTCCCTATCGGATCTACGGCGGACAACGCTTCTATGAACGTCTTGAGATTAAAAATGCGCTGGCCTACCTGCGTCTGCTCAGCAACCGTGATGACGACACCTCCATGGAGCGGGTGATCAACGTTCCGACCCGGGGCATCGGCACCCGCACCATCGATCTGATTCGTGAACACGCCCGCAGTCAGGGCATCTCCATGTGGCGCGCCAGTAACGAGATCGTTGAGCTGAAGCGTCTGCCTGCCCGCGCCAGCAATGCACTGCAGGCGTTCCTTGACCTGATCAATCAGATGGCTCAGGACACCGAAGACACCCTGCTGCACGAACAAGCCGAGCATGTGATTCAGCACTCCGGGCTGATCGAGCACCATAAAAAAGAGAAAGGCGAAAAAGCCCAGTCCCGGATCGAAAACCTTGAGGAACTGGTCACCGCTGCCAAACAGTTCAACAGCCAGTGGGACGAGTTTCTCGATGAGGAGTTTAATTCCCCGCTTTCTGCATTCCTCGATCAGGCCGCGCTGGATGCCGGCGATGCCCAGGCCGACGAATATCAGGACAGCGTACAGTTAATGACCCTGCATTCGGCCAAAGGTCTGGAGTTCCCACAGGTTTTCCTTGCCGGCGTTGAAGAGGGGCTGTTCCCGCACAAAATGTCCATCGAGGAGCCGGGCCGGCTGGAGGAGGAACGCCGCCTCTGCTACGTGGGGATCACCCGCGCCATGCAGAAGCTGTTTATCACCTATGCCGAATCCCGTCGCCTGCACGGTCAGGACAACTATAACCGGCCCTCCCGGTTTATCGCCGAGATTCCACCTGAGCTGATGGAAGAGGTTCGCCTCAACGCCAGCGTCAGCCGTCCCATGACCAGCCGCTACAACGAACCTCAGGGCAGCAGCCTGTTCGGCAGCAGCTCGCTGAGTAACAGCGATGTGCCGGAAACCAATCTGGCGTTGGGCCAGCGCGTGCTGCACAGCAAGTTTGGCGAAGGCACCGTGCTTAACTTTGAAGGCTCCGGCAATAAAGCCCGGGTGCAGATCAACTTCGACTATGAAGGCAGTAAATGGCTGGTGGTCGGGTTTGCTAATCTGGTGCCGCTATAACCCCGGTTTGCCTATAATAAGCACAGGTGTAAACCGCTCTGCTGATGACTTGAATATGTATAAATGGCTTATAACGGCTCTGCTGGTCTGGTGTGCTTCGGCCCTCGCCGGGGAAACCATTCAGGTTCCCACCTACGACCAGCACCGCCCACCGACCGCAATGCTGATTGATGGTGAGCCCCACGGCATCTACCCGGATCTGCTACGGGCAATTCTGAAACGGGCCGGGCTGCAACCTAAACTGATTCCGGTACCGCCGCTGCGGCGACGTATGGGCTTCGAACAGAACCACTTCAGCATCTCCTGCTGCGCGAACCCGGCATGGCGCCAGCGCCCGCAGGAACAGGAGGTACAGATCTTCAGTCAGCCGTTCTACTGGACCCGGGATATCTTTGTTTTTCCTCTGAATCAGACCTTTCCGATCGAACGCCTCTCCCATCTGAGCGATAAGCGGGTCGCCACGGTGCGAGGTTTTGACTATCGGGGTGAGGAATATTTTGGTGAACGGATCGACTACCATAATGAACGCGCACTGATGCAGGCCCTCAGCCTGAGCCGGGCCGATGTCGGCATCATCAATCAGGATATCTTTCTCGCCGCCGAAGAGAATCTGCTCCTGACCCCGGGGCCGGTGCACGATCAGGCCAGCCTGCATATCCGCATTCATCGCGATCGCATAGATCTGGTTGAACCGATCAACCGGGCCATCAGCGAATTGATCCGCTCCGGTGAGCGGGACCGGATCGTCAACCGCTATCTGAATCACATCGAATAACCCTTGTAGTAATCGCCTAATACCACTCCGCAAGCCACCGCTGTTAAGTTGTGCAGACAGTCACAACCCACTGGAGTAGCGTAATGAATAATAAAAAAATACTGATGATTACCGGCGATTACACCGAAGACTATGAAACCATGGTGCCGTTCCAGACCCTGCTGGCGGTCGGGCATCAGGTCGACGCGGTCTGCCCCGACAAAGCCAGCGGTGATACCGTTGCCACCGCCATCCATGATTTTGAAGGTGCCCAGACCTACAGCGAAAAGCCGGGGCACAACTTCACCCTCAACGCCAGTTTCAGTGAAATTGATCCGGCTGATTACGATGCGCTGGTCATCCCCGGCGGCCGTGCCCCGGAGTATCTGCGACTGAATCAGGAAGTGCTGGCCATGGTGCGCCACTTCTTTACCGCCAACAAACCGGTAGCGGCGATCTGCCACGGCGCACAGCTTCTCAGTGCCGCCGGCGTGCTGGAAGGTAAACAGTGCTCCGCTTACCCGGCCTGTATGCCCGAGGTGGTCCAGTCCGGTGGACAGTACGCCGAGATTGCGATTGATGCCGCCATTACCGATGGCAATCTGGTCACCGCGCCGGCCTGGCCTGCTCACCCCGCCTGGCTGGCACAGTTTATGGCCTTGCTGAATAGCTGATCACACAGGATCAGGGTGGATGACCGGGCCCTGCTCGTCATTCACCGCTATACTCGAACGATTGGCCGAAAAGAGCAGAGAATCCCTATGTGCAAACTGTTTATCAACGCAGAGCCGTCACTCTGGCACAGCAGCACCCGCTCAATCCGTATAGACGGCATGGTGACCAGCGTGCGGCTGGAAAACTATTTCTGGAGTACGCTGGAAAGCATCGCCCGACGCGATGAGATGAATATCCCGCAGATGCTGACCCGGCTCTACCATGAGTCTATCGATGCAGGACATGATCTGGGCAACTTCACCTCGTTTCTGCGGGTGTGTTGCATGCGCTATCTGGCATTGCAGTTAAGCGGCGATATCCCGGTTAATGAGCGCTATCCGATTGCCGATCTTGATGCCTCTGAGATTCTGAAAAAAGAACAGGGCACACGTCACTGAGGGTCAGGGTGCAAAGGTAAAGCTGCCTTTACCCTGATGTTTGACCTGATACATGGCGGCATCCGCCACCTTGATTAACTGTTCCAGATCACCGCCATGCTGCGGACAGAAAGCAATACCGATACTGGCACTGATCCGCGCCTCTATCCGCCCCCGCTCTTCACACTCAATCAGAATCGGCTGCTCCAGTGAACTGATCAGTTTCTGCGCCACCTCTGCGGCATCTTCCGGCTGATGAATCCCGGCCAGCATCGCCACGAACTCATCACCGCCGATCCGGGCGGCCTGATCAGAGCGCCTCATCACGCCATTGATTCTCGCTGCAGCTTCAATCAGTACCCGGTCGCCCACCGAGTGACCCCAGCTATCATTCACCGTTTTAAAACCATCCAGATCGATAAACAGCACCGCAACCTGCTCCCGGTTGCGTTCGGCAGAGGCCATAAACATCGGTGCGCTTTCCAGCAGAAAATACAGGGTTGGCAGGCCGGTCAACGCATCATAATGCGCCATCCGTCGCAACTCCCCCTGTACCTGTTCTGCTTTATCCAGCGCCTGATGCAGCTCAGTAACATCATACTCTGCCATCAGAATCAGAAACTCACCGCTTAACGGGTGACGGGTCATACGAATATCCAGCGTGTGTCTGCGCTCTCCCTGAGTCGTTCGCATCGGATAGGTCCAGCGCCCGCCTTTCTCAGCCACCGCCTGCTCCAGACACGCTCGCCCTTCAGCAGGATCGGCAAAGCGCAGGCTGAACGGAGAATCCTCCGCGGCCGTGGCACTGTGTTGCAGGTGCTTGTAGGCCTCGGTCGCAGCCGGGTTTTCGACGATCACATCACCACTAAAGGTAAAGCTGGTTACCATCACGCTGGTATAACGCATCGCTTCCACCAGCAGCAGGTTTTCCGGCGTATCCCCCAGATTTACCTCTTCATTTATATAGGCGATGATACCACGGTGTTTTTCCGGCCCCAGCAGGCACGCACGATGGCGCATAAACAGGGTTTTCGGTTTACCGTTCGGGTAGGTCGTCCAGGGATCGATCGTCAGGCCGTTTTTCGCCGCCAGTTCAAAGGTCTGTACTGTACGTTCACGGGCCCCCTGAGTGTCACCCGAGAGGTCTTTATCGATAAGCTCCTGCAGAGAATTCAGCCCCCAGAACTTCACAGCCGCAGCATTACCCCACCACCAGCCGTGTTTATCCAGATCAAATACCCAGACCACATCCGGGATCAGATCATACAGAGCCAGCTCATCATGACTGCAGATGTGGACCAGATGAGCATATTCAGACGACATAAACTACTTCCTGAAACTTTGTTCTAAAATTATCCGAGTTAGCGACAACTGTCTACGCCAGTCGCTGCTGACGGAAAGCCTGTGGGGTTATGCCCTCCAGCCGGCGAAAAAATTTGCTGAAATTCGTGGTTTCAGTGAAACCCAGCGTTAACCCGATCTCACCGACACTGGCACGGCTATGGGCCAGCAGCCGTTTCGCCTCCAGCGCAATACGCCGGTCAATCACCACCTTGGCCGACCGTCCTTCGGCACGCAGGCAGGCCCGACTCAGCGTACTCTCGGCATACCCCAGACGCGACGCATAAAAACTCAACTGATGCGCCTCGGCGTAGTGTTGCTCCAAAAGATCCCGAAACCGACGATAGGTTTTGCCTGAACGGTCACTGAGCGGATGTTGCTGCCCCTGTTGCAACCGGGCCACCCGGATCAGCAGACACAGCAACTGCTGACGGATAAGCGCCATATCCAGCGGCTTGCCTGAAAACCGGTCAAAGTCGCGCTGCAGCGCTGCAAATCCCTCACCGATCTCCTGAAATGCCTGCACCCCCAGGCCAATGAAGTTGGGCCAGTGCAACAGCGCCAGCCCATCCCCGGCAGCGGCTGATAACTCAGCCTGGGGCAACGCCGACGGTTCGATCAGGATAATCCCGGCCTCTAATGCCGACTCAGACTGCCACTCCTGCACCTGACCGGGGCGCAGAAACAGTAAACTGCCGGGGTGCAGTTCATGGTCAATAAAGTCTAGCTTATGCCGCCCCCGGCCGGAGGTCACCAGCAACAGCATATAGAACTCGACCCTTTCCGGCCCCTGCGCCAGTTTCGGTTGTAGCTGAGTCCACGACAGCAGCTCAATGCCCAGCTCCATCAACTGCGGGTGAGTAAATGCGGTATTCCGTATTGTTTCTTTGCTCATTCAGAAAACGCTCGATTTCTACCTTTCTTTGCTTAAAGCCGACCTCGTTAACCCTCAATTTAATCTGGAAAATTACTATAAACAACCTGGTAGCAACAAATCCAGTAGTTGATTTTTACCTTTACGAGGACAACTCTGATGACACTGAAAACAAAATCCATTCTGGCCTCAGCACTGGCCAGCCTGACGTTAATCACCCCCCTCGCCACCGCAGGCACTGCGGATCTGAGCCCGCGCCAGCAGGTCGTTGAGCTGCTGAAAAGTATCGAAACGGGCGATCCGGCACCCGCAGCGGTGATCAATCCTGAACAGTATATACAGCATAATCTGGCGGTAGCTGACGGGCTTGCAGGCTTTGCCAGCCTGTTACAGGCGCTGCCACCCGGCTCGGCCCGTGCAGACACCCGACGGGCATTTCAGGATGGCGACTATGTGTTTACCCATACCGAATATGATTTCTTCGGACCAAAGATCGGTTTTGATATCTTCCGTTTCGAGAACGGTCTGATCGTTGAACACTGGGACAACCTTCAGGAAACACCGGAACATCTGAACCCCAGCGGTCGCAGCATGATCGACGGAGCCACCGAACTGACCGATCTGGATAAAACAGAGCAGAATAAAGCGCTGGTCAGGCAATTTGTCAGCGACGTATTGATCGGCCAGCAGTATGAAAAAATGGCCAGCTTCTTCGCGGGTGACCACTATCTGCAGCACAACCCGATGATCGGCGACGGCCTGTCCGGATTGGGCACTGCGCTGGAAGCACTCGCTAAGCAGGACATCCGGCTTGAATATGACAAGATTCACCTGCTGCTGGGCGAAGGTAACTTTGTACTCGCGGTCAGTGAAGGCCGCTTTGGCGGGGAACATACCGCCTACTACGATCTGTTCCGGGTTGCAGACGGCAAAATCGTCGAGCACTGGGATACCATCGAAACCATTCCGCCACAGGCCGAGTGGAAGAACACGAACGGTAAGTTCTGAAGCGCGCATTTCCGGGGGCGGGGTCACCGATCACTGACTCCCAAACCCGGCGAACCTTGCTATGATGGTGCAGTCCACACCGGATCACAGAACATTAAGGGACCTCATGCTGCACCGAATCTGGCTTGGTTTTTTTCTCTGCGCCTTTGCTGCCGGTCTCTACCAGTGGCTCTGGCTGGATCACTCTGCTGTGTTTCAGCAGATGGTTCAGGCCACCTTTGATATGTCGAAGCTGACCGTTGAGCTGGCGATTGGCCTCATTGGCACCCTCGCCTTCTGGCTCGGTATGATGAAACTGGCAGAACAATCCGGGCTGGTGGACAAGTTTTCCCGTGCCATCAGCCCCCTGTTCAGCCGGCTGATGCCTGAGGTGCCTGCCGGCCATCCGGCCATGGGCTCCATGACCATGAATCTGTCAGCCAACCTGCTCGGTCTCGACAACGCCGCCACACCGCTGGGCCTGAAAGCGATGCAGGACCTGCAAACCCTGAACCCGCAAAAAGATACGGCGAGTAACGCCCAGATCCTGTTTCTGGTACTGAATACCTCGTCAGTCACGCTGTTTCCGATCACCGTGTTTCTCTACCGCGCGCAACAGGGCGCCGCAGAGCCCACCTCGGTTTTTCTGCCGATCCTGATCGCCACGAGCTGCTCAACGCTGGTCGGTTTACTGGCGGTTAGTCTGGTGCAGAAGATTAATCTCCTGCAACGGGTTGTGCTGCTCTACATCGGTGGCTTTATTGCCCTCCTGCTGGCGCTGATCGGCTATTTCAGCAGTCTGGGTATGGAAGAGCTGCAACGCCAGTCATCCCTGCTGGGAAACCTGCTGATTTTCAGCGTCATTATCAGTTTCCTCTGGATCGCCCACCGCAAAGGCGTCAACGTTTACGACAGTTTTATTGAAGGTGCTAAACAGGGATTTGAGGTCGCGATCAGCATCATCCCCTACCTGCTGGCCATGCTGGTCGCCATCGGCGTACTGCGTGCCAGCGGTGCACTGGAAGGGTTTGTCTGGCTGCTGCGGGAAGGGATAGGGCTTTTCGGGCTCGACACACGTTTTGCCGATGCCCTGCCAACCGCCATTATGAAGCCATTCTCCGGCTCCGGCGCACGGGCGATGATGCTCGAAACCATGAACAACCACGGTGTGGATTCGTTCCCGGCTTATCTGGCTTCGATCATTCAGGGGTCGACCGAAACCACGTTTTACGTGCTGGCGGTCTATTTCGGTTCAGTGGGCATCCGCCACACCCGCCACGCCATTGTCTGTGGTCTGAGTGCGGATCTGGCGGGTATTATCGCCGCAATTCTGGTGGGTTACTGGTTTTTCGCTTAGTCGAAAGCCGCCAGATCGCGGATATGGCCGTGGCCATCAATCGCCACCTGAACACATTCAGTCTCGGTCACCTTACGCAGTTCACTGCCATCCGGGCAGCACCCCCAGGCTTCCACTTTAACCCGGATCGAACTTCTGCCGGACTCCAGCAACCGGGTGTAGAAAGACATCACCGTACCTTCCATCACCGGTGCCATAAAGGCCATCTGGCCGATGGAAACCGTAGACACCCGTCCCCGCGAAAGTTTGGCGGAAAACAGTTCAGCCGCCTGGACCATTTTCGCCGATACCCAGCCACCATAAACATCACCGAACATATTAGTGGCATCACTGTTAGCCGGAAGCAGCAGACTGAGCTCGCCCTCTGGCTGAAGGTTGTTGCTATCTTTACTCATTCATCGGACCCAAACAGGTAAATCAGGCATTGGCCTGAAACAAAGAGAAGGAAACCACTGTACGGCAGCGGCCTGCAGCAGGCTTCCCTGATAATTATTATAGAGCCGCAGCTTATACCAATGTATTAGACAAGCAAACCCACAGTCATGTTTACAGACGTAAGATAAAAACTTCATCTGTCACATTTTTGTCATTAAAGCCGCCTATAGTCAGGGCCATCTTAACTCACACACTATTTTAAGACTCTCTGGAGCTCTACATGAAACCAATGAAAAAGCTGCTGGCTGCTGTTGCTATCTCCGCAACTTGTGTCGCTGCAAACGCATCTGACCTGCTGGACAAAGACCTGCCTGTATACGCTAAGGCTTCCGGTGTTTCTGGTAACCTGTCTTCTGTAGGTTCTGACACTCTGGCTAACCTGATGACCCTGTGGGCAGAAGAGTTCAAGCGCAGCTACCCTAACGTAAACATTCAGATTCAGGCTGCGGGTTCTTCTACTGCGCCACCAGCACTGACTGAAGGTACTTCTAACGTAGGTCCTATGTCTCGTAAGATGAAAGACAAAGAGATCGAAGCGTTTGAGAAAAAATTCGGCTACAAGCCAACTCCGGTTGCGGTTGCAATCGACGCTCTGGCGGTTTTCGCACACAAAGACAACCCGGTTGAAGGTCTGACTATCGCTCAGGTTGATGCGATCTTCTCCTCTACTCGTAAGTGTGGCGCTGCTGGCGATATCACTACCTGGGGCGATGCAGGTGTAAGCGGTGCACTGGCTGACAAGAGCATCCAGTTGTTCGGTCGTAACTCCGTATCCGGTACTTACGGCTACTTCAAGAAGAAAGCCCTGTGTAAAGGCGACTTCAAAAACAACGTTAACGAACAGCCAGGTTCTGCATCTGTAGTACAGTCTGTATCGACTTCTCTGAACGGCATCGGCTACTCCGGTATCGGTTACAAAACCGCTTCCGTACGCGCTCTGCCTCTGACTAAGAAAGAAGGTACTGCGTTCGTTGCTGCAACACCTGAAAACGCACTGAACGGCACTTACCCGCTGGCTCGTTCCCTGTACGTTTACGTGAACAAGAAGCCTGGTCAGCCTCTGCCTCCTCTGGAGAAAGAGTTCCTGAAGATGGTTATGTCTAAAGTAGGTCAGGAAGTGGTTGTTAAAGACGGCTACATCCCACTGCCTGCTGCAGTAGTTAAGAAGCAGATGGCTGCTCTGGGCATGTAATACACGCCACAGAAAAAGCTAACGCTGAACAAGGGGGCCTTTTGGCCCCCTTGTTTCGTTTTCAGCACCCTGTGTAACAATGGTGTAACAAACTTTTAATATTGTACGCGCCGTAAATTAAGTTAACCTCAGGACCCCTGTGCCATGAGTACCAATAATTCAGCGTCGACCGAACTGGATTTCGATACACCAGCGGCTAAACGTCACAGAAATATTCGCGCACTGAAGGATAAGCTTGCCTCAGTTGGCATCGCCTTTGGTGGTATCAGCGTTATTGTTGCGATTCTGTTGATCTTCTTCTATCTGCTTTATGAAGTAGCTCCACTGTTTGAGTCTGCCAGCATTGAGCGCTGGCAGGACAATGAACAGCAGGTTGCCCCCTACCCCGTTCCCGGTGAGGGCAAAACCCTCTATCTGACGATGGAAGAACAGGCTGAGATCGGCCTGCGTGTCACCGATCAGGGTGAGATGTTCTTCTTTAATAACCGTAACGGCGAAGTGATCTCAAGCTACAGCGCGGATCTGCCTGAAGGTGCAACAGTCACCAGTTTTGCACTGGCTTCCGAGTACAGCGGCATCTTTGCTCTGGGCTACAGTAACGGTCAGGCTCAGGTCTTCAAACAGGCTTACAAATCCACTTACCCGAATGGCGTGCGTGTAATCACTCCGGGCCTTGAGTACCCGCTGGGTGCTGAGCTGATTCAGGTCAGCGATGGTCCGGTTACCGTATTGGCACTGAACGGTGGTGAAGAGAACTGGACCCTGATTGCCGGTCAGAACTCTAAACTGACTGCGACTGATATCAGTCTGTCAGTTAACCTGATTACCGATGAAGTCATGGCAGACAGCAGCAGTTCCGCACTGCCTGACATGAACATCAAAGCGCGTAAAGTTCTGCTGATGCCGGACCGTCGCTGGATGATGATCGCCAGCGAAGGCAGCAAACTGGGTATCGTTGATATGCAGGCAGAAGGTGGCCCGACACTGACCCAGCTTCTGGACGTGACTCAGGGTAAGATCACCTCATTTGAATTGCTGCTGGGCGGCAACTCCCTGCTGATCTCCGATAACAAAGGCATCACATCACAGTGGTTCCTGGTACGTGATGATCAGAACCAGTGGCAGATGACCAAGATCCGCAGCTTTGCTGACGGCAGCTCCCCGGTCAGTGGCATTGCTATCGAGCATCGCCGTAAAGGCTTTGTTGCGATCGATGAAACCGGTCACCTTGCATTCTACAGCACCACCGCAGCGCGTAACTCGCTGAGTGCAGCGGTTGCTCAGGGTAATGTCGATATGATCGCCCTGGCACCCCGCTCCAACGCCCTGCTGGTAGAGCAGAATAATGAACTGTCCCTGTGGAAGGTTGATAACGAGCATCCGGAAATTTCCTGGAGTGCGATCTGGGAGAAGGTTTGGTATGAAGGCTATCAGGAGCCTGAATTTACCTGGCAGTCTTCCGCTTCCACCAATGACTTCGAGCCTAAATACAGCCTGATGCCTCTGGCATTCGGTACGCTGAAAGCAGCCTTCTACGCAATGCTGCTGGGTACACCGCTGGCGATCTGTGGTGCGATCTACACCGCTTACTTCATGGTTCCGGCTATGCGCCGTAAGGTGAAGCCGTTTATCGAGCTGATGGAAGCCCTGCCTACCGTGATTCTGGGTTTCCTCGCCGGTCTCTGGCTGGCACCGTTCATGGAAGTGAATCTGGCAGGTATTTTTGTCACCCTGCTGTTCCTGCCCGCCGCGATCATCGCCTTCGCCTATGCCTGGTCCTGTGCACCTAAGGCGATCCGTTACCTGATTCCGGAAGGCTGGGATGCTGCGCTGCTGGTACCAGTGATCATTATCGCCACCCTGTTCAGCTTTGCGATTGCGCCGGGTATTGAACAAGCCCTGTTTGGCACTGAAATGCGTTACTGGGTCAGCCAGGAGCTGGGTATTCCATACGATCAGCGTAATGCTCTGGTCGTGGGTATCGCCATGGGCTTTGCCGTGATCCCGACCATCTTCTCGATTACGGAAGATGCGATCTTCGCTGTGCCTAAGCACCTCTCTTACGGCTCTCTGGCACTGGGTGCAACCCCATGGCAGACCCTGGTTCGCGTCGTAATGCCAACCGCCAGCCCGGGTATTTTCTCCGCGGTGATGATCGGTATGGGCCGTGCGGTGGGTGAAACCATGATCGTACTGATGGCTACCGGTAACACCCCGATTATGGATGTGAACATCTTTGAAGGTATGCGTACTCTGGCAGCCAACATTGCGGTAGAGATGCCGGAATCCGAAGTGGGCAGTACACACTTCCGTATTCTGTTCCTGGCCGCCTTCGTCCTCTTCCTGTTTACCTTTATGGTGAACACGCTGGCAGAGCTGGTTCGTCAGCGCCTGCGGAAGAAGTACGGCTCCCTGTAACGTGCGTATTGAGGATTAATGAAAATGCGACAGTCTTTTACTGAATGGACGAAATCCGGCGCACCCTGGGTATGGCTGAATGCCGGCGCCGTAGCAATCTGTCTGATCATGGTAGTGGGCCTGCTGAGCCTGATCGCGGTACGCGGTCTGGGCCACTTCTGGCCTGCTGATATCGTGCAGTCAACCTACGTTGAAAATGACAACAAAGTCCGCCTTATCGGCGAACGGGTTCAGGTGGAAGCGGTTCCGGCTGAACAGCTTCGTGACTCCGGCGTAAAGGTTCCGGAAGGTGTTGAAGCGATGGACCGGGTGCTGATGAAAGTCGGTAACCGGGACCACGGTGGCACTGACTTTATCTGGATTCTGGATGACTTCAACGAAGAGATCAGCCGCCCTAATATGCTGTTCGCTGCTGAACGCCGCGAATGGGGTAACTTCTACGGTTACCTGCGCAGCATTAAGGAGAACGGCAAAGAGGTGGCCAGCCACCAGGGCTTTGAAAAAGATGCCGAGTACGAAACACTCTGGAACGAATTCCAGAACCGTATCGACCGTGCCCTGCAGATCCATGACCAGATCTCTGATATCGAGAAGGACCGTATCGGTTCCATCAACTATGAGCTGGAGCGCCTGCGTCTGAAAGAACGTTCGCTGCAACTGAAAGAGGTGAACGATCAGAGCCGCTATCAGGAGATCGATGATCGCCGCGCTGAACTGAATGCTGAATACGAAAGCCTGCAGGGCGACCTGCTGGATCTTTACACCGCATTCAACCGCGACAGCATCACCGCTGAGATCGCCAACGGCAAGATCGTTGAGTTCAAGGTGGCTTCAGTAGTACGTGCCTTCCTGCCAAACGATATGAGTCTGGTCGGCAAGATCGGCCACTACTTTGCCAAAATCTGGGAGTTCCTCAGCGCCGATCCGCGTGAAGCGAACACGGAAGGTGGTATCTTCCCGGCCATCTACGGTACCGTGCTGATGGTTATCATCATGTCGGTCATGGTTACCCCATTTGGTGTGGTTGCCGCCGTTTATCTGCGTGAGTATGCGAAACAGGGCTTTGTGACCCGGGTTATCCGTATCGCGGTAAACAACCTGGCCGGTGTCCCTTCCATCGTTTACGGTGTATTTGGCCTTGGTTTCTTTGTTTACTTCCTCGGTGGGCATATCGATGATGCCTTCTTCCCGGAAGCTAAACCGGCACCCACCTTTGGTACTCCGGGTCTGATGTGGGCATCCATCACGCTGGCGCTGCTTACCGTGCCGGTCGTCATCGTCGCCACCGAAGAGGGCCTGACCCGTATTCCACGTGCGATTCGTGAGGGTTCTCTGGCGCTGGGTGCGACCAAGTTTGAAACCCTGATGAAGATTGTTATCCCGATGGCCAGCCCGGCAATCATGACCGGTGTGATCCTTGCGATCGCCCGTGCTGCCGGTGAGGTAGCCCCTCTGATGCTGGTAGGTGTAGTGAAGCTGGCACCAAGCCTGCCACTGGACGGAAACTATCCGTTCCTGCATCTGGACCAGAAATTTATGCACCTGGGCTTCCATATCTATGATGTGGGTTTCCAGAGCCCTAACGTTGAAGCGGCTCGTCCGCTGGTATACGCAACAGCGCTGCTGCTGGTGGCCGTAATCGCGATGCTGAACCTTTCAGCTATCCAGATTCGAAACCACCTGCGGGAAAAATACAAAGCGCTTGAAATGTAACTATCGGACCGAATTATTTAAAAGGTTGCTAAAATGACTAGCGAAGCTAAAACACACGCAATTGATATCTCATCTATGCAGCGAGACAGCCGTAGCCTCAGCCTCGAGACCGAAACCCTGGCGCTGAAGGTAAAAGACCTGAAACTGTGCTACGGCGATAACGAAGCCCTGCACGGCATCGACCTGGATATCCCGAAAAACCGCGTCACTGCGTTCATCGGCCCGTCCGGTTGTGGTAAGTCCACACTCCTGCGCTGTTTCAACCGCATGAACGATCTGGTTGACGGCTGTAACATCACCGGCCAGATCCTGCTGGATGAGCAGAACATCTACGACCGTAACGTCGACATTGCAGAGCTGCGTCGTCGCGTGGGTATGGTGTTCCAGAAACCTAACCCTTTCCCGAAATCGATCTACGAAAACGTGGCCTACGGCCTGCGTATTCAGGGTGTGACCAAGAAACGCGTCATCGATGAAACCGTTGAGTGGGCACTGAAATCTGCGGCCCTGTGGGATGAAGTAAAAGATCGTCTGCATGAAAGCGCACTGGGCATGTCCGGTGGTCAGCAGCAGCGTCTGGTTATCGCCCGTACGATTGCAGTCAAGCCTGAAGTTCTGCTGCTGGACGAACCGGCTTCTGCACTGGACCCGATCTCCACCCTGAAGATCGAGGAACTGATCCACGAGCTGAAAAAAGACTTCACCATCGTTATCGTTACCCACAACATGCAGCAGGCCGCACGAGTCTCCGACTACACCGCCTTCATGTACATGGGTGATCTGATCGAGTTTGGTGTAACAGATACCCTGTTCACCAACCCTGAGAAGAAACAGACTGAAGACTACATCACCGGCCGTTACGGTTAATTTGGGGAAGGATTGAGATAATGGAACTGAATACAGATAACTACTCCACGCATATTTCTCAACAGTTTAACGAAGAACTGGAGCAGATCCGCACTCAACTGCTGACCATGGGTGGTGTGGTAGAGCGTCAGGTACACGACTGTATCGAAGCCCTGCTGAACGGTGATGCCGAGCTGGCAGAGCAGTCACGCAAAGTCGATAAACAGACCAACGAGATGGAGCTGATGATCGATGAGCAGTGCACCACGATCATCGCCCGTCGCCAGCCTGCGGCCAGCGACCTGCGTCTGATCATCGCGGTTTCCCGCTCCACCACCAATCTGGAACGGATGGGCGACGAAGCCAGCCGTATCTGCCGCCACGCGATTGAGCTGGTCGACGAAGGTGAATCTCCCCGCGGCTATCAGGAAGTCCGTCATATCGGCAATCTGGTGCGTGAGATGGTGAAAGACGTGCTGACTGCTTTCGCCCGCAACGATACCGAACTGGCTTATCAGGTCGCCAAGCGTGACAAAGCGGTCGATCAGGAGTACCGCTCTGCGATGCGCTCTCTGGCAACCTTTATGATGGAAGATCCACGCTCCATCTCCAGCGTTATGAACGTTATCTGGGTTCTGCGTAGCCTGGAGCGTATCGGTGACCACGCCCGTTCTCTGGCACATCACCTGATCTATCTGGTGAGCGGTACGGATGTCCGCCACGGCAGCCTGAAACAGATCAAACAGGCGGTTCAGGAAGAAGGCGCCGAATAAAACAGGCGCTGATGCCGGTTTATTAAAAAGCAGCCCGTTGGGCTGCTTTTTGCTTTTAAGCAAAGTTTTTCCCAATCTGGGCGATACTATACAGACGGTCGCAGTAAAATTTTCATCTGCCAGGGTGGGTTAACCATGTCTCACTACACCGTCTACGCTGATCTTAACTGTCCATTCTGCTACGCTCTGCACGAGCAGCTGTTTCAGTTTGGGATGCTCCCACAAATCCACTGGTGCCTGGTCGAGCACGCACCGGAGATCGCCACCGACCACAAAAGCGCCGAAAACCAGGCCGAACTGGCCAGCGAAGTCTTTATTGTCCGCAGCCGGGCTCCTACGGTGGATGTTGCCCTGCCGAAATTTCGCAGTGACAGCCGCTTTGCGACGCTCTGCATTATTGAAGCCGCTACCCACGATCCGGACAAAGCCATTCTGCTACGCCGCCTGCTGTACCGGGCACTCTGGGTAGAGGGTAAGGATATCTCCGATCCCTCGGTCATCTACCAGTGCCTGACCCATGCCGGCCTGCCAGCCGAAATCAATCTGGAAGAGTCCCATGAACAACAGTTGGCAGACTGGCAGAACGATTGGGAAAAAGGCAATTACAAACTGCTGCTGCCGGTACTGGAAGCCGCTGATGGACGTTCCTCGATCGGCCTGCCCAGCAGCGAAGATCTGCTGGCATTTTTTAAAGGCGAAGAGATCGGAACCTTACAGCAGAGTCCTGAACATATCCCGCATCTTAACCGCCAGACGATCTCCATCTACGCAGATCACAGCAGTGAAGTGCTCTGGCCACTGATCTCGGCACTGCGTCACGACTACGATATTCTGCTGCCCTTCAACCTCAGTGAACTGCGCGCGCTGGTGCATGATGATCCGCCTGATCTGCTGTTACTCAGTACCGAACAGCAGTGGCGGGAAATGACCGGGCTCTGTCAGGAGTTCCATAAGAACAAAGAGACCCCACCGTTGCCGATAGCCTTTCTCAGTCAGGAGGCTGACGACCAGTTAGAGATGTCGGCTTACCGGTCGGGCGCTTCTGACTTTTTACTGCTGAGCCGGCGTCCGGAGATACTGCAGGCGCGGATCAGTATCCTGCTGCAGATGAAGCAGTCGCTGGAGAAACTCGCCCGTAATGCCCGTATAGACGGGCTGACGCAGGTGAATAACCGACGCGAGTTCGAACGCAGCATCGAAACCGAGTGGCGCCGGGCACAACGGGTACGCCGGCATATGGCGTTGCTGATGCTGGATGTAGATCACTTCAAAGCCTTCAATGATATCTACGGGCATCTGGCCGGCGATGGCTGCCTTCGTGCAGTAGCGAAAACCATCGTCGAGAGCACCCAGCGCGCTCAGGATTCTGTTTACCGGTACGGTGGTGAGGAGTTTGCCATCATCCTGCCGGAGAGCGATGTGCAGGGGGCAGCTTTAATCGCCGAACGGATTCGGCAGGCGATAGAATCACTGCAGATCCGGCACCAGGGCTCAGAGTGTAATGAGGTTGTTACCGTCAGCATCGGTATCAGTTGCCTGAATCCGGTGGATGGCGGTAACCCTCACGATCTGGTCGATCAGGCGGACAAAGCACTCTATCAGGCCAAATCCGCAGGCCGGAACCGGGTGGTTACAGCCCCGACATAGGCTGGAAGCCCGGTAGCGCACGAATCCGGCCGATCCAGTCAAGGATGGCCGGATAATCTTCCAGACGGATACCGCCCTCATGTGCCAGCGCCACGTAAGGCATCACCGCGCAATCCGCAATGGTTGGCCGCTGCAGGGTCAGCCAGTCATTACGTTGCAGGTGGGTATCGACCTGTTGCAGAATGCGGGCGGCCTTTTCCAGCGCCAGCGGTTTATCCAGCGCGTAACCAAACTTGTCCACCAGCCTGGCGGCTCCCGGTCCGTGCTGGATCTCATTTGCCGCGGTTGATAGCCACTGTTCGATCTGTGCAACCTCTGCGGGCGTTTCCCCATACCACCGGGGTGATGCATAGCGTCGTGCCAGATAGACCAGAATCGCCTGAGAATCACGTAATACCAGATCACCATCCTGCAGTATGGGTAACTCCCCCAGAGGGTTCAGATCAATCAATGGCGACTGCTTGTGTTCGCCAGACAGAAAGTCCACGGCAACCGTTTCCAGTTCAATCCCGGCCAGCGCCGCGAACAGACGTACCTTGTAACAGTTGCCTGACGGCTCGAGGTCATAGAGTTTCATAGCGTTTCTCCTTGCACTTGATAGCCCAGGCTTTCCAGCTCGGTCGCGGTATAGCGTGGGGTAATAAATTGAGAACAGTTCCAGTCGAAGGCTTCCACCTTAATCAGCATCAGAGACTCCACCCGCTCACCCGCCTCCCCATCGAGCAGTGCGCCCCGCCAGATGTCAGGCAGTTGTTCCGCGGACAGGGACTGCACCCGTCCGAGCAGCTTCAGGCGACGCTTGTTGGGGTAATCCATCAGAAACAGGGCCACCCGGTTATTGGCACTCAGGTTCCCCAGACTCTGATACTGACCATTACCCGGACGGTTTACAAAGCCCAGGGTTGCAGAATCAAGCACCTTTAAAAAACCGGCGCTGCCGCCCCTGTGTTGCAGGTAGGGCCAGCCGCTTTCTGACACGCTGGCCATATAGAAACTATCTCTGGCGGCGATAAAGCTCTCTTCCCGCGTCTGAAGATGCTGAAAGTCCGGCATCCTCTCTTTCACCCGGCTGACACGTTCGTAACTGCCGAACTGCTGTTGCGCAGCGACAACCGACGGGGTAAAGGTGATTTCGCTGAAACGGTGTCCCATAGACGCGCTCTCTGATCAAACACTTTCAGCCAGTATCAGCCAATCGGTAATCGCAATAAAGCAAGCAAAATGCTTTTCACCTATGCAATTTATGCAATAATCGAACACGATGAATAAACTCAAAGCGATGAGCATTTTCCTGCGTATTATCGATTGCGGCAGCCTTAGTCAGGCGGCCGATAAGCTGGGGCTGTCCCAGTCTTCGGTCGCGCGCTCACTGGCAGCGCTGGAGCGCGAACTGGGCGTTCAGTTAATCCATCGCACCACACGGCGCCTGCAGTTGACCGAAGAGGGCTATGAATACAGCCAGCGCTGCCGCCAGATTCTGCTGGAGATCGAAGACGCTGAAAGTGCCCTCACCCAGCGACAGAGCTCCCCCCGCGGTGTATTGAAGATCACCGCTCCGCAGACCTTTGGCCGTCGCCATCTCAGCCCACTGATCAACCTTTTTCTTGAAGAGTTCCCGAGCATGCAGGTAGAGCTGGTTCTGCTCGACCGCGTGGTTGACCTGCTTGAGGAAGGGATGGATATCGCGCTGCGTATTGGCCAGTTACCTGATTCAAGCCTGATCGCCAAACAGGTGGGCGAACTGCGCAATATGGTATGCGCCAGCCCGGAATTGCTGAACCGGAGCGGTACGCCAGAGCAGCCTGATGCGCTGGAAAGCCTTAACTGCATTCAGTTAACTGCAATCCGTAACCAACGGCAGTGGAGCTTCAAGGAAGGCTCGCAACTGAAACGTATTCAGGTCAGCGGGCGCTTCAGGACGAATCATGTCGAAACAGCATTGGATGCGTGTATAGAGGGGCTGGGATTTGGTCAGTTCCTCAGCTATCAGGTCGCGCCTGCCATCAGCCGGGGCGACCTGATCAGTGTCTTACACAAATATGAGCGCCCGCCTCTGCCGGTCAGTCTGGTTTACCCCCACAGCCGCCTTCTCTCGTCACGGAGCAAAGTGTTTATCGACTGGGTTACACCACGCCTGAAAGCGCGTTTATTGCAGATAGAAGCTCAGCTCTCCGGCCAGTAACGGGCCAGTGGCGGAAAACGTTCGATCAGACCTTCACGCCCGAGTTGCTCCATCAGCGCCATGTTCCGCTCAGGGATCTCATCCGGGTTCTTGTAATGCACCAGCACCCGGGCCATCTGCCCCTCGCGGATAAGATGCAGGGTGGGAAACGGCGCCCGGTTGGTCCAGTTGGTAATATCATCCGGATCAACCCCGGCAAAACAGTAAGCCGGGTGGAAACTGGCCAGTTGGAAAACCCCCTCCAGACCCGCCTGCTCAAGCGCATCCTGACACAGATCCAGCAGATCGAGAAAGGCTTCAAAGTCGGCAAAGCCGTGACTGAAGCAGAGTAGCGTGGTCGACAGCTCCGCCTCCGGCAACGACTGAATCCGCTCCAGCTCCTGCAGGAAGTCCCCCAGCGCCGCGGTTTCTGCCACAGCTTCGGACCGGGCATAACGGATACTCTGGTTCTTCACCTCAGGCGCGGCAAACGGGCACAGGTTAAGGCCAACAACCATGGATTCAACCCAGTCGCGGGTCAGCGATTTTGCCTCAGAGGCAGGAAATGCAAAGGTCTCAGTTTTCATCCCGGCATAGTACCCCAGCCGCGTCTCGCTGCCTACTGAAGCCCTATGCGGTTTCTGCTAACATAGCCGCTTCATTTTTCTGGACTGTGCACCGTGCCCGTTAAAGCCGCCCTGACTCGTCAGAACTTCGACACCCGCTGGACCGCTTTCCGCCGTCCCTACGCTCAGGTAGCCCCGCGCAATCTGCGCACCTGGCTGACTGACAGTGGCTCTCTGACGCAGCGTCTGGTCAACCTCAGTAACGGTGAGTTTCGCGTTGAAGTCGTCAGTCAGGGCAGCGCCCTGCCGACCCGCTCCGAAGCCCGCCTGCTGGGCTTGAAGCCGCGACGAAAAGCACTGGTGCGTGAAGTCCATCTGATCGGTTGTGACCAGATCTGGGTGTTTGCCCGCACCGTGGTCCCGTTCAGCTCTCTGCGAGGCACCCAAAGACGCTTGCGGCTGCTGGGTAACCGCTCGCTGGGCAGTTTGCTGTTCAGTACTCCGGGAATGCGTCGCGGCCCCCTGCAGATCAGCCGTTTGCAGTTAGCTGACCGGCGTCAGGTCTGGGCACGACGTTCTGTGTTCTATCTGGCGGGGCAACCGCTTCTGGTATCCGAGGTTTTCCTGCCGGAACTCCTGCAGGTAAAATAGCCGCAACCGATAAAGCTGAGCCTGATTATGTCTGCACCGCTGCCACAATCCCTGTCGCCCATGGAAAAACTCAAGGCCTACGGCCGTCTGATGCGGGTTGAAAAGCCGATCGGGACCTATCTTTTGCTATGGCCAACCTATTGGGCGCTGTGGATCGCAGCCGAAGGCGTGCCGCCGCTCGACCTGCTGATCATTTTTACCCTCGGGGTCTTTCTTACCCGCTCTGCCGGCTGTGTGATCAATGATTTTGCCGACCGCAAAATCGATGGTCATGTTAAGCGGACGGCGGGACGACCGCTCCCCTCTGGAGAAGTCACAGCACGGGAGGCACTTGTGCTGTTCAGCGGGCTGATGTTGCTGGCGTTTATTCTGGTGTTGTTTACCAACCTGAACACCGTGCTGCTCTCCTTTGCTGCGCTGCTGCTGGCAGCCTGTTATCCGTTTATGAAACGCTACACTCACCTGCCGCAGTTAGTGCTCGGGGCCGCATTTGGCTGGGCGATCCCGATGGCATTTTCTGCGGTGGGAGGGGATGTCCCTGCGATCGCCTGGCTGATCTACTGCGCCAAGCTGCTCTGGACCATTGCCTATGACACCATGTATGCGATGGTCGACCGGGATGATGACCTGAGAATCGGGGTTAAATCCACCGCCGTTCTGTTTGGTGATGCCGATAAGGTCATCATCGGTCTGCTTCAGATCACCACCCTGCTGGCCCTGATTCTGGTGGGCATTCAGGTCGGTCTGGGGCTGGCTTACTATCTCGGACTGGCAGCGGCATCAGGGCTGTTTGTCTATCAGCAATGGCTGATCCGCGAGCGTGAGCGTCAGCCCTGCTTCCGGGCGTTCCTCAACAATCACTACGCGGGCCTGCTGATTTTTATCGGTCTGGCCGCAGATTATGGGTTACGGGCTGCGATCTGAAACCCGCCACTGCTTATTGTTTGAGCAGTAAATTGCCTATACTTACGATCTGTCATATTTGTGTAACAGTATTGTCTTCTAATATTCGCGTCATTTAAAAACAGAGTAACAAGGACAATCAAACCATGTCTGTATCCAAACGCGTACTGATCGTTGATGACGAGGCGCCGATTCGCGAAATGATCGCCGTTGCACTTGAGATGGCCGGTTATGAATGCCTGGAAGCCGAAAACACCAACACCGCGCACGGTCTGATCGTGGATGACAAGCCAGATATGGTTCTGCTGGACTGGATGATGCCCGGCGCCAGCGGTATTGAATTTGCCCGTCGTCTGCGTAAAGACGAAACCACCGCGGATATCCCGATCATCATGCTCACCGCCAAAGGCGATGAAGATAACAAGATCAAAGGGCTGGAAGCGGGTGTTGATGACTACATTACCAAGCCATTCTCCCCCCGCGAGCTGGTCGCACGCCTGAAAGCCGTGCTGCGTCGTACCACGCCGAAAGGGATTGAGGAACCGGTCAGCGTCGACGGCCTGACGCTAGATCCGATCTCACACCGGGTCACCTCAGACGCCACGCCCATTGAACTGGGACCCACTGAGTTTCGCCTGCTACAGTTTTTTATGACCCACCAGGATCGGGCCTACTCCCGCAGTCAGTTGCTGGATATGGTCTGGGGGGGAAATGTCTATGTTGAAGAGCGTACCGTGGATGTTCATATCCGTCGCCTGCGTAAAGCACTTGGCGAGCGTCACGATTATCTGGTACAAACAGTTCGCGGAACAGGATACCGCTTCTCTTCCAACGTAGCTTGATGTTTTTAAGACCAAGGATCGTCAATGACCAAAAGTCGCCACTCAATGCTGACCAGCCTGCTGCTGGTGAGTGGGGTTGCTATCGCAATAGGGCTGATCGCTGGCTATCCGGGATGGATCCTCGCCATCGCCCTGTTCGGCTGGGCTATTTATCAGATTCGTCAGTTCAATCGGCTGATGGGCTGGTTTCAGGCCGACAGCAGCAACGAAGAACCCCCGGAGGCACCCGGTCACTGGGGTGAACTGTTCGACGAACTTTCCCGGTTACAACGCAGTCAGGCTGCCCGGGAGCAGGCGCTGCGCAATGTCATTACCCGTTTTCAGGATTCCTCCTCAGCCCTGCAGGATGCGGTCGTCATTATTGACCGCAATAATAATCTGGAGTGGTGGAACCAATCCGCGAACCGTCTGTTAGGCCTCGACAGCCGCACCGACCGGGCTAAACCGGTGATGAACCTGCTACGTGATCCGCGCTTTATCCGCTACTTTAAGCGTGACCAGTATAATGACCCGATCACCCTGCCCTCACCGGCACACAGCGATATTCAGATTCAGTACCAGATTACACGATTTGGTGATGGCGACCGGTTGCTGGTGGCACGGGATGTCTCCCGCCTGATCCGTCTCGAGCAGACCCGTCAGGACTTTGTTGCCAACGCCTCTCACGAACTGCGCACACCACTGACCGTGATTCGCGGTTATCTCGAGACCTTCCTCGATCAGGAACTGCCCCGGCCGTTACTGCGAGGCCTCGGCTCTATGCAACAACAGGCAAGAAGGATGGAAAATCTGGTTTCAGATCTGTTGCTGCTGTCTAGGCTCGAAGCCAGCCATCAGATCTCCGATGAGCAACCTATTCAGATCCATAGTATCCTGCAGCATATTATTGAAGGTGCTGAACAGCTCGGTCAGGAGAAACAGCATAAACTCCTGCTGGACATGGACACCCACTATGACCTCACCGGTCAGGAGATCGAGCTGCACAGCGCGTTCTCCAATCTGGTCTACAACGCAGTCCGTTACACACCCGCTGAGGGAGAGATCAAAGTTTCCTGGTGGGTAGATGATCAGGGCGGTCACTTCTCCGTTAAGGATAATGGGCCCGGGATTGAATCAATCCACCTGCCCCGCCTGACAGAACGTTTCTACCGGGTCGATGAGAGTCGCTCCTCCGCCAGTGGCGGTACCGGGTTAGGACTGGCCATCGTGAAGCATGTACTGGCTCGCCATGGCGGCCAACTGACGATCAAAAGTAAGGTCGGGAAAGGCAGTACCTTTAGCTGTCATTTCCCGAAAGAGATGGTGATTAAAGCCGTTGATATGGATGAGTCAGAGGATGACCTGTCAGAATCCGGCCACCCTCCTGTAGCATCCTGATCAGGAACCCTGTTCCAGGCGTTCCTGATCAAGCACTTTCTCCGGCGAAGCGTAAGCTTCCACCCAGTAGATGGTTGCACCCACCACCGCCGCCGGCATGATGATCAGATTCAGCAGCGGCACCATCATCCCCACCTGCACCAGACCACCAAAACCGATTGAGGTCAGCCGGTCCGCCTTCAGCATGCCACGCATATTTTTGAAGCTGACTTTGTTGTTATCCATCGGGTAGTCGCAATACTGAATCGCCATCATCCAGGCACCGAACAGCAGCCAGAGAAACGGGGCGATCAGGTTGATCACCGGAATAAACGACAACACCAGCAAGAACAGGAAGCGAGGCAGGTAATAGCCCAGCTTCGCCAGTTCCCGGCCGATTGCCCGTGGAATCAAAGCCAGCACAGCCTGCCAGCCCTCGTCGGTAATCACATCACCGCGCAGACGCTTCTCAACTTTCTCAGCCAGAAAACCGTTAAACGGTGCCGCAATGATATTCGCCACCACGGAGAAGCCGTAGTACACAAAGATAATCACCACCAGCGCCAGCACCGGCCAGAGGAGGTAATGCAGAAACTGCAGCCACTCCCAGTCCGGCAGGAAACGGCTGATCAGAGCATCGACCCAACCGGTGAAGTTACTGAACAGCAGCCAGATCGCCGCCACAAACAGCAGAATATTGGTCAGCAGCGGCACCAGCACGAAGGGCCGGATTTGCGCATCGGGCAGCATCTGCAATCCACGCAGAAGATAGCCCGCACCACGTACAGGATTTCCTTTCATAACCACCTACATTAATAGATAAAAAACAGTACCAGACGGATCACCACCGCCGCGACCATCATACTCAGGCCCGCACGGTTAACCCTGAACTCACGCACCGTCATCTCCATGGTCGGCTTCCAGAATTCCACCAGCGAGCGGTAATCCCGGGTTCGTCCGGCGTACATCGCCAGAGAGACCAGAAACACCAGCAGACCACCCCAAAATAAAAACTGTTCTAATATTGCCAGATACATCACATTCGCCTTTACTTATTGCCAGTAGCGGGGAACCCGTTTTAATCTTACCGGTCCCTATGTTTAGCCCGGCGGGCAAACAAGAAGCTAGCCTACCAAAAAACATTGTAATCGGCTGCCCTGCCATGGTTTATCAGACACGATATCAGAACCATGGCCCCGCCCACGGCTGAACCTGAATATAGCTGTTGGAGTACTCCATGAAAGCAATACAGATCAGTCAGTTTGGTGCCGAAGACGCGCTAAATTATACCGAACTGGCTAAACCTGAGCTTAACCCCGGCGAAGTGCTGGTACGGAACCGTGCTGCCGGGGTTAACCCCATTGACTGGAAAACCTGCGCCGGTGGTGGTGCCGCTCCGTTTATAGGCGAGCTGCCCTTTGTACCCGGCTGGGAGTTTGCCGGCACAATTGAAGCGGTAGCGGCCGACGTCAGTGAATTCACCCCGGGCGATGAAGTCTTTGGCTGTATCCGCTTTCCGGAACGCGCCGGATGCTTTGCTGAGTATCTGACCGCACCGGCTGACCAGATCAGCCTGCGGCCTCAGGGATTGCCGGCAGAAGCGGCAGCGGGCCTGAGTCTGGCCGGTCTCACCGCATGGCAGGCACTGTTTGATAAAGGCCACCTGCACGCTTCGCAGCAGGTGGTGATTCTCGGCGGTGCCGGTGGCGTAGGCCATCTCGCCGTGCAGTTGGCCAAGTGGATGGGCGCGCGGGTTATCACCACCGCATCAGCCGAGAACCATGAGTTCCTTAAGCAGTTGGGCGCCGATCTGGTGATCGATTACCACATCGAAAATATTCTCGACCACGTCAACAATGTGGATCTGGTGATTGATGGCATCGGCGGTGACGTGGGTGTCGACGCGCTGCGTTGTGTGAAACCGGGCGGCACACTGGTGACCCTGCCAAGCGTTACCAAAGATCAGGTAATCGAAGCGGGCCGCGCAATGAAAGTCAAAGTGGAACCGATCCGGGTTGAGAATAATATCGAGCAGCTTGATCGTCTCGCGGGCCTGTACGCTGACCGTAAACTGCAACTGCAGATCGCAGCGACCTACCCTCTGGAGAAAACCGCCGAAGCCTTTGCAGCCAGCAAAACCGGTCGTACCCGTGGCAAACTGATTCTGACGATCAGCTAAGCCAGCGCAGGAACAAAAAACGGGCCTTTTTCAGGCCCGTTTTTTTTAGGGTTGAGAGGAGCAGAGCTGCTGTTGCTGACGCATCAGCAAACGGCAACCCTCACCCCGTATATCGCGACTCCAGCAGGCATGCCGTGCCCAGCTTTTATCGTCATCACTGGGCTTCTCTTTAAATTCAGGCACCTCATCACAGAAATGCTCAGTCGGTTCTGCTTTTTCCCAACAAGCCTTGAGGTACTTGCCATGATTGATGGTACAGGCAAAACCGGAGCACTGATCAAAGCTTTCCAGAACCGCCTCGAAGCAGCCACTCTGATCGGAGCGCGCACCCAGCGCCAGACCTCGCTCCCGGTATTCTGCTGACTGCTCAGCCAGCTCCTGATTCCAACCCGGCAGCCAGTGATCCTGAGTCAACCAGGCGACAAAAATACCCGCTGCCAGCAGCAGTAACAGGCCGAAGATGATTTTCTTAACCATGGATTATCCTTAACGTGGCCGCCAGAGCAGTCCCTTCATACAGAACAGTAAGCCCAGCGCGGAAAGCAGCATACTGCCATTCACCAGAAGCGGGTGGCGCGCCATCAGCGGCTGAAACGGGTGTTTCTGCTGCATATCACATTGATCGTTGCTGTAATCGAACGAGCCGCCTTGTTGCAGACAGGCATCCACAGCGGACTGCTCGACAAAGAAAACCCCCATCAGGGTCAGCGCCGGCAGGATCAGCAGAATCAGTCCAAATCTGAGCATCAGGACTCGCTGTCGGTAATGCCGAGGTTGCTGTAACCGTCGTTGTGCGCCAGTTCACGCAACTCAGCCAAAGCTTCACCACGTGGGATCTGATCCTGAATAATCTCCAGAATATCGGCCTGGAAATCGTCTTCCTGCTGCATCAGTTCGTGCGTGTTGATAAAGCGTACCAGCTCTTCATCGGAGATCTGATCATCCGCGTTCAGCTCAATAAAGCCCGCCACGCACTCCCGGGAGACATTGGCGACATTCATGACTTCGCCGGCATCTGCTGCGATCAGAGTGTTGAGGGTGGAATACAGCGCAACGATGGCATCCAGCGCCGGAGACGCTCCGTAAAGATCGAACTCATCCAGATCCGGCATATTCGCTTCCACCTTATCAAGCTGAACCTCAAAGTTCATCTTGGCACCGGTGTTGTTCAGGTGATCCCAGACCGCATCCAGAATCTGCCGCATCTTCGCCGCATCGCCAAACTCCATCAGCCGGGCAAACAACGCAAAATTGGGGAACATCCGCTCAGAGACCGCCGCGCAAAAGGCCGCCAGTTGCCAGTCTTTCAGGTCATAAAACTCTTTATCGAAGCGCTGATCGGACATGGTCATCACCAGATCTGTTAGAAAGTCGCTATTGTACCGGTTTTATCGGCAATTGCAGTGAAATATTCAGCCCCTCACAGGCCACAGCAGAGGAGAAAATCTTCAGCTCAGATCCCGTGCCTGCAGGTAGGCCAGTTCGGATACATCGTGCCAGGCACGGACCTGCTGGCGGAACCGATCATAGGATTCAAAGATTTTCACCGCCCGGGGATCGCGGGTCAGTTCCTGCTGCACCACCTCATCGGAGGTTTGTTTTAACTGTTGCAGGACTTCCTCCGGGAAACGCCGGAGTTCGACCTTATGAACTTTAACCAGTTGCAGTAAGGCGCGATGATTTTTTGCCGTCAATTCCGCCAGCAGATCCTGATTCGCTACCCGCATGGCATTTTTCACAATATGCTGCAGATCCTGAGGCAGGCGCTCCATTGCCTGTTTATTGATGAGGCATTCCAGTGTCGCACCGGGTTCATGCCAGCCGGGGTAATAATAATAGCGGGCCACTTTATACAGGCCCATCGCGTAGTCATTATAGGGAGCCGCCCATTCCGCGGCATCGATATCGCCCCGCTGCAACGCTGCAAAGATCTCCCCACCGGGAAGCAGGACCGGCTGGGTGCCATGACGTCGCAATACTTCGCCACCCAGACCCGGAATGCGCATTTTCAGACCCTGAAGATCTTCAATCCGATTGATTTCACGATTGAACCAGCCACCCATCTGAACACCCGTATTGCCACAGGCCCAGGGCAGCAGGCCATACTCAGCGTAAAGTTCCTGCCAGAGCTCGAGCCCTTCCCCCTTATACAGCCAGGCGTTCATCTCCTGGGCATTCAAACCGAAAGGTACCGCCGCAAAAAACTGCGCGGCACGCACCTTACTGGCCCAGTAAAAAGCCGCGCCATGGCCCATCTCAGCATCACCGTCGGCAACGGTATCAAACACCTGAAGTGGGGCGACCAGTTCGCGGGCACCATACACCGTGATACGGATCCGGCCGCCACTCATCTCTTCTATCAGGCGGGCCAGAAAGTCAGCCGACACGCCAAAGCCCGGCGAATTTTTCGGCCAGGTGGTGACCATCTTCCAGCGGAATTCAGGGCGCTGTGCCGCCGCCGTAGCAGGCATGCCACTCAGGCCGGCTGCCAGTGACAGCCCGCCAGCACCTTTGACAAATTGACGACGCTTCACGAATCTGACCTTAGTTATTATTTTTCAACGAAAATAACATGGCCACTTTCGCACCGCAATTAAGCACAGTAGATGATCTGGATAGCAGAAGGTTGTTATACTTTACGCTGTAGAATCAGCATAAGTACGAGGTGAGGTGTTGAATTCGTTCAACCTGCTTAAGTCCATTGCGGAAGCACGCGAAAACTTAAGAAAGTCCGAGCAGAAGGTCGCGGATTATGTTCTGGCGCATGCCAATGACGTGATTCATATGCGTATTGTCGACCTGGCATCCGAGGCTAACGTCAGCGAACCGACGGTAGTGCGCTTTTGCCGGGCTCTGAATTACGATGGCTTTCAGGATTTCAAGCTGACCCTGGCTCAGGGTCTGGCCAGCAATACCAATTTTGAGCAGTTCTCACTCAACTCCAAAGATACGGTCACTGAATTCAAAGAGAAGATCTTTGATTCCATGATCGGCAATCTGCTGAACATAAAAGAGCAACTGGATACAGACACCGTTGAGAAAGCGATCGACTGCCTGACCAAGGCGCGCCGGGTCGAATTCTACGGTTTTGGCGCCTCCGCGCCGGTTTGTACCGATGCAGCGCATAAATTCCACCGTCTGAAGGTCTCGACCACCTCTTACTCTGACCCCCACATGCAGGCCATTTCGGCTGTTTCTCTGGACGAACGGGACGTGGTGGTTGCGATCTCCCAGACCGGTCGCACCAAAGACCTGCTACACACGGTCAAGCTGGTGAAAGAAACCGGTACATCGGTGATCGCACTCTGTCCGAGCGGTACCCCTCTGGCTGATCTGGCCAGCATCCCGATCCATATCGATCTGGAGGAAGATAAAGACCTCAGCACCCTGATGTCTTCAAGGGTGCTGCATCTGGTAGTGATCGATGTTCTCGCGGTCGGTGTGGCCATGAAGCTCGGTCCGGGACTGATCGATCATCTGAAAACCATTAAACGCAGCCTGCGCTCCCTGCGCCAGAACGACAAACGACCTCCCCTGCGTAAACCCTCTGATTCCGGCGAAGAGTAACCCGGCCGCTGTCATTTAGCGGACATCATTTATTCATCTGACTGCAACAGCCACTGCCTAAGATAAGCGCCGCAAACCTCTTGAAAAGAGAGGTATGCGCGGCGCTTTTAAACCGAAAAAGGAGAGTAAATCCCGCTCCGGCCGGGCGCTGCAGCAGCTTAAACTGTTTGAAATTTGCGAATAGCTATTATAAAACAGGAATCAGGCTGTAAAGAATCTGGACCTGACAGCCTTAACCGGCCTTCAGGTTTCCATTAGCCTCTCATCGAGATGCCGATGGCTGCTACCCCTCGATGAGCTTCTGACCGTTAAGTGAAGATCAGGAGTCTGTTATGTTGCGAAAAGCACACGAACTCAACGATACGCAGATTGAAGTTTTCGACCTACTGGTAGGTTTTGACGAAGAAGAACAGCTCTCAAAGAAAAAACTGGCGTCCCGCCGCGCACTGAAAGCCCGTCGTGCCATTGAGCAACGGCGTGAAGAAAAAGAACTGGCTGCCAATATAGACGAATGCTGGTTTGACGACTAACCCCACCGGCAAACGCCGGTAATCCTCCGGCGCTTGCACTGTTTTCGGGTTTAGTACTCTGGATAAAGAATATTCAGGGGGATTGAACGGCTGCCTTCCACTACGATTGCGCAGTGTTTGCGACGTAGCTGCCGTGGTTCAGTGACGCCACAAGAATGTGCAATCATCTCCACTTCATGTACCAGATGACGGTGGTAATAAGCTACGCGATCCGCCTTCACCTCCGGCACAAGGCCCCGCTGCAACTCAGGATTGTGGGTCGTGATACCGGTCGGGCAGGTATTCTTATTACACTGCAAAGCCTGAATACAGCCCAGCGCAAACATAAAACCCCGTGCAGAGACGACAAAATCGGCCCCCATACAGATCGCTGCTGCCACATCGGTAGGGTTGATCAGTTTACCGGAGGCCACCACCCGAATCCGGTCACGCAGCTTGTGCGCCATCAGTTTGTTCACCAGCAAAGGCAGACTTTCACGTAACGGCAACCCTACACTGTCCATTAATGGCATGGGCGCTGCGCCGGTACCGCCATCGCTGCTGTCCAGCGTGATAAAGTCGGGAGCGCTCTCAATACCGCGCTTGGTCACCGCATCACAGAAGCCATCCAGCCACTCGGCATCACCCAGCACCATTTTGAACCCACAGGGCTTACCGGTCACGCTACGCACTTTCTCAATCATATCCAGCAGATCGTCCACTGAGGCGATCTCAGGGTGACGGTTCGGACTGATCGAGTCCTCACCTGCCGGAATACCCCTTGTTGATGCGATCTCTGCGGTGACTTTTTCTCCGGGAAGAATTCCCCCCTTACCTGGCTTGGCGCCCTGGCTGAGTTTGATTTCGAACATTTTCACCTGAGGCAGAGCCGCTTTTTCCCTCAGCAGATCCTCACAAAAGCGGCCCTGAGCATCACGCAAACCGTACTTGGCAGTACCGATCTGAAACACGATGTCGCATCCGGCTTCGAGATGATAAGGTGAAACCCCGCCTTCTCCGGTATTCATCCAGCAACCGGCTTTCTTCGCCCCCTGCGCCAGTGCCTGTACCGCCGGTCTGGACAGCGCGCCAAAACTCATCCCCGAGATATTCAGAAACGACGGAGCGTCATAGGGCTGGCGACAATAAGGCCCAATCTGCATCGGCTGCGTGCTGACCGCATCTTCCTCCAGCGTAGGGAAAGGGCAGTTCAGGAAGTAGTAGGTGCCGGGGATTCTCAGATCACGGCTGGAACCGAAAGCGATAGTGCTGTCGAGATTCTTGGCCGCCCGATAAACCCAGGCACGTTGCGCCCGGTTAAACGGCATCTCCTCACGGTCCATGGCAAAGAAGTACTGCCGGAAGAACTCCCCCAGATGTTCAAACATATATCGAAATCGACCGATCAACGGATAATTTCGGCGGATGGTCTGAGCCGTCTGGTGTTTATCGATCTGATAGAGGGTGACCGCGACGATCCCCCCGACCACAACCAACAACAGAAAGACAATCCCAACCACCGCAATAAAGTTGATGGCAAAACTGTTTACCTGATCACTCATGCTCCGATACTCCTTACAGCGCTCTGATCCGGGGTGTGTATCTGTGTTGTAAGGTCTATCGTCGGCAGAGTAAATAGGTAGCCCGGAAAATGGCTTTAAACTGCACTTTTCATAGGGTCAAATAACCCTTAAAAAGGTAGATACTTATCGGAAATACTCCACCTTTTACCCTCTTTTCCGCGAAATAAGGCCAAAACTGTAAATTTTTTCGCCACAAATTTGCCAAACCCCGTGGCCTAGGGGTATGGTACGTCGCTCTTTATGTATCTTCAGACTTTAGCACTGGGGAAACAGTACTTTTAAACGCTATTTTTACCGAATTAAAGAGTTCCACCGGGGTCACTCTGCGGCATGCTTGAATTTTTACAGCAAGCCCCCATCTAGGTTGATATTGACCACAGCGGATGCAAGCTCTGTTTGCTTCTATGCCTGAACTCTGATTTGTAATCTAATTTGGAAGACCGGATTCATGACCAATTTGCCTGACGTAACCAGTAACGCAAACCCGGAGATTCACGGCTCTCTGGACTGGGTGGGCATGAATGGGATCACCGTCCCATTGCAGTTTGAAGATAACAAACTGGGTGTAAACAGCATTGAAGCGCGCGTTAATACCTATGTAAACCTGGTGAACCCCAAAGTTAAAGGGATTCACATGTCGCGCCTCTATCTGGCGCTGAGCAACTTCTTCGAAAGCCAGACCCTGAACGTGCCGGCGCTGACCGACTTCCTGTCTCACCTGCTCGACAGCCACCACGATATTTCCACTCAGGTGTTCCTGAACTTCGAGTTCGATTTCCTGATCAAGCGTGATGCCCTGAAAAGTGATAACAGTGGCTGGAAGAGCTACAGCACCACCCTGCGTGCGACGCTGAAGGATAACGATGTAGAGCTGGAGCTGGCGACCCGCGTTCCTTACTCCTCTACCTGCCCATGCTCAGCAGCCCTGTCACGTCAGTTGCTGCAGCAGGCATTCACTGAAGATTTCGCCAATAAAGAGAGCTTCAGCCGCGAAGACGTAGAGAAATGGCTGCTCTCCGAGAAAGGCTCTTTCGCAACTCCGCACAGCCAGCGTAGTCAGGCCACCGCCTGGGTTAAACTGGATAAAGGAATGGGTGCCTTCCCACTCACAGATCTGATCGATCTGGTTGAAGGCGCACTGAAAACGCCGGTACAAACGGCGGTAAAACGTGCTGATGAGCAGGAATTTGCCCGCCTCAACGGCCACAACCTGATGTTCTGTGAAGACGCTGCGCGTCGGGTTAAACATGCACTGCAGAGCCAGGAACAGTACGCCGATTTCTGGCTCAAAGTAGAACACTTTGAAAGCCTGCACGCTCACGATGCTGTAGCACTGGCTTCCAAAGGAGTTCCCGGAGGCTACAGCCCGGCTGACTATAGCTGAGTCTGATCCCTCCCGATTAAAAAAGGCTGCCTCTGGCAGCCTTTTTTAATTCTGTCACGGCGCTTATTCTGCCTGCCCCTCCGCCAGAACTGTCCCCTGCTGATAGTAACGCTGCCACTCATCAGCAGGTACCATGCTGCCTCCGGTTGCCCAGACAAGATGGGTGATAGTCTCAGCGCAGCCAGACAGGCCATTATTCTGAATATACTCAGAAGCGCTATTCATCTGCTGAACTGCCCCCGGCACACCAGCCAGCGCAGAGGGCTCCAGCGCGATCCCTTCTGCCTGATGCAAAAGTGCCAGTAAGCGATAGAGCTCGGCATCCTGCACCGTATACACCCCACTCAACAGCGGTTCCATCACCCGCCCCACAAAACCCGATGCGCGCCCGACCGCCAGACCATCAGCGCAGGTCAGGTTATCGATTCCCAGATCCTGTACGCAGATCTGATCATGCAGGCCGGTATACATCCCCAGCAACATGCAGGGAGAATGTGTTGGTTCAGCAAAGAAGCAATGCACATGATCACCAAACTGCTGTTTCAACCCAAACGCCACACCACCCGGTCCACCACCGACACCACAGGGCAGATAAACAAACAGCGGGTGTTCTGCATCCACTGTGACGCCTGCGGCATCCAACTGAGCTTTAAGCCGCTCTGCCGCCACACTGTAGCCAAGAAACAGATCAGCAGAGTTCTCATCATCAACAAAATGACTGTTCTTTTGCTCTGCAGCCTGCTTGCGCCCCTCCTCGACCGCCTTGCTGTAATCCTCGGCATATTCAATGACCCCGACCCCTTTGCTGCGCAGCAGATCCTTCTTCCACTGACGCGCATCGGCGGACATATGCACCGTTACCTGAAACCCCAGTGCTGCTCCCATAATACCGATACTCAGCCCGAGATTACCGGTCGAGCCAACCACGATCTGGTGCTGCTGAAACAACGCCCTCAGCGGGGCTGAGGCCAGTTTCAGATAACACTCATCCCACTGCAGCAACCCCGCATCCACAGCGACCTGCTCGGCGTATTTCAGCACCTCATAGATACCCCCGCGTGCCTTGATCGATCCTGAGATCGGAAGCTGGTTATCACACTTCAGCCAGAGATCTCCGGGGAGCCGGGTCTGATACACCCCTTCAAGTCGATGCTGATATGCCTCAATCCGACGCAGTGGTGATTCAATGATGCCACTGTGTTCGGCGGTTTCCGGAAACAGTTCAGCAATCAGCGGCGCAAACCGCTGCAAGCGCGCGGCAGCATCCTGCACATCCTCAGGCCCCAGTGGCAATCCCTGCATAGCTTCAGCACCGGTTTTGCGCAGGGGGTTAAGCCAGAAGAGTGCCTCAGTCGCACACAGTGGTAACAACAAAGGATGGGACTGTTTCCATTCTGAAAGCGTTTTAGCCGCAAAACCTGACATCGCAGTAACCTTTAAAAATTAATTCAACTAATATCCAATACTGAAAATCTATTTAATCCCCTCTTTAAAAGAGGAACAAACCATATTTGTCGATTCTTGAATTAGTATGATTAATGCGAAGAGTCTGTCTCTGAATCCACAAACACTGGCCAACCTCCACGGTTTTCGCTGTGCCGCAAAACACCTCAGTTTCACCCGCGCCGCCGGGGAACTGCATCTGACTCAGGGCGCGGTCAGCCAGCAGATTAAACGTCTGGAAGCGCAACTGGGCTTTGCTCTGTTTCTGCGCTTTAACCGACGGCTGCAACTGACCGCAGAGGGCGAACAGCTACTGGCGGAAGTTAACCGCACGCTGGGTAGCCTGGAGATGACGATTCGTGATCTGCGCAGCGCTGATCTGAGTGGTGAACTGAAGATCTCTGTTCCCCCTTCATTTGCGCTGGCCTGGCTGAGTCAAATGCTGCCTGCGTTTCAGCAACGCTACCCACAGATCAGGTTAAAACTGGAAACCCATAACCGGCTGATCGACTTCTATTCCGAACCGGTCGATCTGGCCATCTACTACGGGCAGCCGGACTACCCCGGCCTCAGTAGCTGGCATATTGCAGAAGAACAACTGATCCCGGTCTGTTCCCCTGAATATGCTAACCGCCTGCAAGATCAACCAGCCCCCTCGTTACAGCACTGCACGCTGCTACATGATGCTTCCGCCTGGCCACAGGCGGGCAGTTATGCGGAGTGGTCTTACTGGGCTGAACAGCGGGCTGACGCATTACAGGTAGACCATGGCTACTGCTTTGATATGTCGGAACTGGCTGTTCAGTCTGCGATCAACGGACTCGGGGTTGCGCTGGGGCGTCATCGCCTGATCAGGCGTTATCTGCAAGAGGGCCTGCTGGTCGAACCGTTTGGCCCCGCAGCCAGACTGGATGCACCGCAAAATTACTTTCTGGTCTGCCACCCGGACCGTTCAGATCATCCGGCGATCAGCGCATTCCGGGATTGGCTCTGCGCTCTGTTAACCGACTGAGCCGGGGTGAAAAAGACAGATACCCCATCCATGGCCAGGCCGGTGCGGATGAAGTACCTGCGCAATGAGCTGACCGTTCCTACTGAGTACCGCCAGCTCCGGAGAAGTGCCATAAACCCGGTGCTTCTGCACCGTCAGGGCTCGCAACACTCGGGGATCGCCCGTGGTCTGACGATCCGCTAAAACCTTAAATCGAAGCGCACAGCGGGAGAAACGATTTATTCTTATGGATTTGAATAAGGCGCACTAATGTGAACATGCAATAATCAGCCAGACAGCGCATTCTGCCTGATTACGTCGCCCTGCCCGGCCATATGACGCAAAAAGACAAGTCACCCCTGCTGCCGGGTCGAAGGTAAGGCAGCGTTTCAACCCAGCCTCGCTGCCTGTTCCGAGGCTGTAGCGAACACTCCATCTTCCTGACCCTGATGCTTTACACGCCTGTAACCAGATCCAACCGACTCACTTAACCTACTGAAAAAATTAGACATTCAGATACAAAAACCTCCTGTACCTGCTGCGCTTCTGGCCTCACCCCGGGGCTTTGGCCACCGGTTTCTGAACGCCCTGATTCCCAGCCGAAATCTGCACCGAAAATCTGACATAAGTGCTGCTTATCTTTTTGCGCAAGAATTGATTGTTTGAAGCCCAATTTTTCGACTCTTAAGATGATTTCAATCAATTGGATTCGCTTGCAGGCTCCGTTTTACCCGCCCCGGCGAATGCCAGAACCCATTCAGAAAAGGCTTCAAGTGATGCAGGAAATCTCTCTCTATATCCACGGCGGCTACCAGCAGGCAACCTCCGGAGAAACGTTCACGACCCTAAACCCTGCAACCGGAGAAACACTGGCGACCATTCAGCAGGCCTCAATGGACGATGTAGACGCTGCCGTTCGCTCAGCGCAGGAAGGTTTCAGAGTCTGGTCTGCCATGAGCGCAATGGAACGCGGACGCATTCTGCAGAAAGCGGTGGCTATTCTGCGTGAACGTAACGATGAGCTGGCGCAACTGGAGGTGCTCGATACCGGCAAACCGATTCAGGAGGCCGACTGTGTTGATATCGCCACCGGTGCAGATGTTATCGAATACTACGCGGGCCTGGCCACCAGCCTGCAAGGTGAGCAGCAGGATCTGGGCGGTACTAACTTCTTCTACAGTCGCCGCGAACCCCTCGGGGTCTGCGCCGGTATCGGCGCATGGAACTACCCGATTCAGATCGCAATGTGGAAATCAGGGCCCGCGCTGGCGGCCGGTAATGCAATGATCTTCAAACCCTCCGAGGAAACGCCGCTTACGGCGATGAAACTGGCCGAGATCTTTACTGAAGCGGGTTTGCCAGACGGTGTTTTCAACGTGGTTCAGGGAGACTACCGGGTCGGTCAGGCCCTGACGCGCCATCCGCAGATTGCCAAAGTCTCCTTTACCGGCGAATCCGGTACCGGCAAAAAAGTCATTGCCGACTCCGCCAGCAACCTGAAGCAGGTCACCATGGAACTGGGAGGCAAGTCGCCCCTGATCGTATTCGAAGACGCAAATCTGAAAAACGCGGTCTCCGGTGCCCTGCTCGCCAACTTCTATACCCAGGGCGAGGTGTGCACCAACGGTACCCGGGTGTTTGTTCATGAGTCCCTTTATGAGGCGTTTATCGCTGAGGTAAAAGCGCGCACTGAGCGTCTGATTATTGGTGATCCGCGCAACCCTGAAACCCAGATCGGCGCCCTGATCTCAGCCAGCCATATGGACAAAGTGCTTGGTTATATCGAAGCCGCGAAACAGGCCGGTGCACGCCTGATCTGTGGTGGTGAACGTGCCATGGATAACGGGCTCGATCGGGGCAACTTCGTCAAACCAACCGTCTTCGCCGACTGCAGCGACGATATGCCTAACGTCCGCGATGAGATCTTTGGCCCGGTGATGTCAATCCTGCCATTCAGCCATGAAGCAGAAGTCATCGAGCGTGCTAACGCCACCGAATACGGTCTCGCCGCTGGACTGTTCACCACCGATTTCTCCCGCGCCCATCGCGTTATCGCCAGGCTCGAAGCAGGAATCTGCTGGATCAACACCTGGGGAGCTTCACCGGCAGAGATGCCTGTGGGGGGTTATAAACAGTCCGGCATTGGCCGTGAAAACGGTATCGAAACCCTGAAGCACTACACCCAGACCAAGAGCGTTTATATCGAACTGGGTGATCTGGAGTGCCCTTACTGAGCCCCGGCTCCTGTTGGCGATACCGATTCAGCAATGAGTGTTTAATCATGAAAAATAACAACCTATACGATTACATTATCGTCGGCGCTGGCTCCGCCGGCTGCGTCCTCGCGGACCGCCTGACCGAAGATGGTCGTTACAATGTACTGCTGCTGGAAGCAGGGGGCAGCGACAAAAGCATCTTTATCCAGATGCCCACTGCCCTTTCCTACCCGATGAATACAGAGAAATACGCCTGGCAGTTTGAGACCGAAACTGAAAACGGTATCGACAACCGGGTACTGCACTGCCCCCGGGGTAAAGTGCTTGGCGGCGGTTCCTCCATCAACGGTATGGTTTACGTGCGTGGCCACGCCTGCGACTTTGATGAGTGGGCCGAACAGGGCGCCACAGGCTGGAGCTATCAGGAGTGCCTGCCCTACTTCCGCCGGGCAGAGAGCTGGAGCGGTGGTGCCGACGAATACCGTGGCGGTGAGGGCCCTCTGGCTACCTGCAACGGTAATGAGATGAAACTGAACCCGCTGTATCAGGCATTTATTGATGCCGGAGTCGAGGCGGGCTATCCGGAAACCAGAGATTACAACGGATTCCAGCAGGAGGGCTTTGGCCCGATGCATATGACGGTGAAGAAAGGGGTACGTGCTTCAACCTCCAATGTCTATCTGCGCCGTGCCCTGCAACGCCCTAATCTGACTCTGATCTCCGGTGTACTGGCTCGTAAGGTTCTGTTTCAGGGTAAACGGGCTACCGGGCTTGAGTATGAGAAAAACGGCCAGATCACCCGGGTGGAAGCCAACCGCGAGGTGATTCTCTCAGCCGGTTCAATCGGCTCCCCGCAACTGCTGCAACTATCGGGCATTGGCCCGGGTCATGTACTGCGCGATGCCGGAGTGGAACCACTGCACGAGCTACCGGGCGTTGGCGAGAATCTTCAGGATCATCTGGAAGTTTATTTCCAGTTCCACTGTAAACAACCGATCTCGCTGAACAGCAAACTGGGGCTGATCAGCAAAGGCCTGATCGGCACCCGCTGGATTCTGTTCAAGGATGGTCTTGGCGCCACCAACCATTTTGAATCCTGCGCCTTTATCCGCTCCCGCGCAGGTCTGAAGTGGCCGAATATTCAGTACCACTTCCTGCCGGCAGCGATGCGCTATGACGGGCAGGCCGCATTTGATGGCCACGGTTTTCAGGTCCATGTGGGGCCGAACAAACCGCAATCCCGTGGCCGGGTCTGGATCAAATCTGCAGACCCCCATGCCAAACCCGGCATTCTCTTCAACTACATCAGCACCGAACAGGATAAGCAGGACTGGCGTGACTGTATCCGCCTGACCCGGGAAATCCTGAATCAACCGGCGATGGACGCTTATCGCGGTGATGAGATTCAGCCCGGCATTGATGTACAGAGCGATGCCGAGATTGATGCCTGGGTACGACAGAACGTGGAGAGCGCTTATCACCCCTCCTGTACCTGCAAGATCGGTGCAGACGAAGACCCCATGGCGGTACTCGACAGTGAGTGCCGGGTGCGGGGGATTGACGCGCTGCGGGTGGTGGACTCCTCCATCTTCCCGACCATTACCAATGGCAATCTGAACGCGCCAAGCATCATGGTGGCAGAAAAAGCCGCAGATATGATTCTGGGCCGGGCGCCACTGGACAGCAGGGAAACACCTGTATGGATCGACGCTAACTGGCAGCAGCAGCAACGCGCAGGGCAGCCCCGGCGGCCGCTCCCCTCATAGCAGGGCGCTGCGCCCCAGTCAGCCAAAGCAAAGACCTAGCCAACAAAAATAACTAGAGGTACACGCTTAATGAAATCGTTCTTACACACACAGTCTGTGCTGCCGTGTGACCAGAGAGGAACCAGCACAACATCCGGCGCAACACTGCGCCCCTGTCATAACAATTGTGTCTCCGATACCGGCTGGCGGGTATTTCACGCCAATGCGGGTGGCTAGCGCGCCACAAATAACACGCTGCGAACAGCAGCGGCATTGGCTATCCGCGTCAACCACAGTATGCTGCGGTTAGCTCCCAGAGGTAAGACAACAAAAATAACAACGGAGCCATCCTGTTATGACCACCATACTTTCTGTCGCTATTGTTGTGACACTACTGACATCGGCTTTTATCGTCATTAAGGGCCGTAATATTCGCTGCACCGGCGAGATGCCGAGCAGCCTGTTCGCGTTTATTGCGATTCTGTTCACTTCAGGTCTGGATGTGGGCCTGATTATGTTTCCGCTCACGGAATTTCCGGTTTATGCCGAAGAGCAGGTCTACCAGTTCACCAACCCTCTGGCGATTGAATTTGGCTTCTGGGGCGGACTGGTCTGGGTGTTCTACTTCCTGACCACCTTCTATTTCTGTGTGATTGAGCCCAGGGTTCAGCTATTTGAGATCCCGGCGGTAAAGATCATCAACAACCTGATTGTTATCGCCACCTGCGCCTTCACCGGCTTTCTGTTTCTCAGCTACCTGCCCAGTTACGTTGAGGGCATCTCTGATGCAGCACGCTTCACGCTGGTGGCCGTTGTCGTCCTCTTCGCCGTGCTCTCAAGCACCGATATCAAATACGTTAAGGTGCTGAGTATTGCCTCCACCTGGATGTTCCTGGCGCTGATCGCCGGCGTTATGTTTAACGCAGATGGCCTCGGTATGGCGGAGATGGGCGCTACGCTGGCGGGTATCGGCGGTTATTTCAGTAATCTCGACCACTTTATCCTGCCGATCTCTGACTATCATCAGTTCTACCTGTTCTGGTGGTTCTCCTGGAGCATCATGATCGGCCAGTTTGTCTCTCGCTTTGTCGGCGGTCTCAGCACCTGGCAGCTCTGCCTTGCTCTGCTGGTGATTCCGTCCATTCCGCTGGCTCTCTGGTTCTCCGTGCTCTTCTACTACCACAGCAACTCACTGGAAGTGGTGGAGATGATGAAGCTGGCGATGATCGTGGTGGGTATCATCTTCGTGATCAACTCCCTCGACTCCCTGATTCGCCTCTACACCAGCAATATGGACCTGACCGTGGAACGCTTTGGTAAAGCCAGATACATCGCCGGTAACTTTATTGTGATGTACGGCCTGATTCTGGCGTACCAGTTCACCCCGTTTGATATCGCCTGGGTCGGCCTGCTGGTGATCGCGCTCTATGCCGCTATCTACCTGATGCTGCTGCAGCGGCGCACGGAACTGAGTCCACAGCCCGCTTAACCGCGCGCCTCTACCTCAATCAACCATCAACCCCGGCAGTGAACTATTTCCCTGCCGCTCCCCCCGCACGCCCGGAGATCAGAGCCCCGGCTGCGGGCGGGCCAGAAAAGAGGGAACACCCATGAGTTTAGGTAAATGGACAGCCGCACTGGGCGCTGCCTGTCTTTCGGCAAGCTGTGCCTGCGCCGGCGACATTAAAAATGTGATCGTCGTTATCGGCGATGGCATGGGCGCACAGCAGATCGGTCTGCTCAACTCCTATGTCAAACACGCACCGGGCGCTGACTATCAGGCTAAAAACCGGATCAGTGCCTGGGAGAAGATCGCCCGCGAAGGTGAACTGGGTCTGGCCTACACCGATCCGGCAAACGCGCTGGTGGTGGATTCAGCGGCTTCAGCTACCCAGTTTGCCAGTGGTACTCTGGCGGGCTCGGAGATGGTCGGTGCCGACCAGCACGGTGACGCCACTGAAACCATGCTCGAGCTGGCCCGGAAAAAAGGTATGGCCACAGGGCTGGTCAGTGATACCCGGGTAACCCATGCCACTCCGGCCGGCTTTGCCGCTCACCAGACCCACCGTTCAAAAGAGAATGAGATCGCCGAAGATATGCTCGGTACACAGGTGGATGTGATGCTCGGCGGTGGCCTGCGCCACTGGATTCCAAAATCGGCTAACGACAAGGCTGGCGAAAGCCATCAGGCACTGCAACAACTGACCGCCGGCAGTGTGCGGATCAAATCCAAACGTAAGGATGAACGCAACCTGCTGAAGCAAGCGCAATCACAGGGTTATCAGTTAGCCTTCAACAAGGCGCAGTTGCAGGCGGCCAGTGGCGATAAACTGCTCGGCCTGTTTGCTTACTCCCGCACCCTGAACGGCATTGAGGAATCACACAGCCTTAACGACCCGGAACGCTCCACTCCGACTCTGCAGGAGATGACCGCTAAAGCGCTTTCCGTGCTGGAGAAAAACGACAAGGGCTTCTTCCTGATGGTCGAATCAGGCCTGATCGACTGGGCAGCTCACGACAACGATACAGGCTATATGCTGCACGAAATGCTGAAGATGGACCGCACGGTAGCGTACCTGCATGACTGGGCAAAAGAACGCGATGACACACTGATTATCATCACTGCAGACCATGAAACCGGTGGCTTCGGTTTCAGTTACTCACGCAATAATCTGCCTGAAGGCCGGGACCTCAAAGGCGATGTCTTCAAAGGGGCTGCCTTCAAGCCTAACTACAATTTCGGCAGTTACGATACGCTGGACAAGCTCTACCAACAGCGGGCTTCCTACGAAGATATCTTCGTCGAGTTCGATGCGCTGCCTGAAACAGAGCAAACCCCGGCCAGCCTCAGCCGGCTGGTGAATCAGTATACCCAATTCCCGATTACAGAAGCGGAAGCCGCGAAGGTGCTGACCACCGAACCTCACGAATATTACGTTGAGGGGCACGGTTATCTGGGCAGTAAGACCTTCCCTAAGGTGAATGAATTCAAAGAGTTCTTCGTTTATGGCGCGGGCGTGCGTCACAACCTGCTAGCCAGCGTTGTCGGGAAACAGCAAAACACCGTCTGGGCCACCGGTACTCATACCAATACCCCCGTGCCGGTAGTGGCCTGGGGGCCGGATAGCGTCACCCGCGACTTCGACGGCCTGATGCATACCACCGACTGGGCGAACCGGGTGATCCAGACGATTCAGGCGAATTAAGCGCCGCCAGTCGTTGCAAAAACCTTAACAACCATTAACCAGCCGGGCAGTGGATAAGCCACTGCCCTTCCCGCCGCTCGTCTGGTGCAAGCCCCTGTAGCCTGATGCGCGGCCTTTAATCTGACTAAAAATAACCTGAGAAGGGTTTTACCATGAGAACAAAAATAACATCACTTAGCTTTGCTCTGGCGCTCTGCGCTGCCACCACCTCCAGTCAGGCAGAAGTCTCTGCCACGGCGAGCGTGGTTTCCGATTACGTCTATAACGGTGTCAGCCAGACAGACAGTAATCCGGCGTTGCAGGGCAGCGTCGACTGGTATAACGACGCCGGATTTTATGTCGGTGCTTTCGCCTCCCAGATCGACTTTACACCGGCGGGTCTGCCTGATGCCGAGCTGGAGTTCGATCTGTATGCCGGTTATGCCGGAACGATCAATGACGACCTGAGCTTTGATCTGGGCTATGCCTACTACACCTACCCCGGAGCTGATGATGATGGCTTTGAATCAGATTATGGCGAGTTTTATGGCTCCCTGACCTACAAAGGCAACACGACCCTGAAACTGGCCTACTCCGATAATTACTCGTTCGATGTAGGCGGCTCCTATCTGCTGATGCTCAGCCATAGCATCGATCTGGGCCATGATCTGAGCCTGACGCTGGAAGCCTCGCATACGGAGTTGCTGGATAGCGGGAATGGTCAGGATGTTTACTGGTTTGGCGATAACGAGATCAACCACTGGGGCGCGACACTGAGCAAGTCGGTCGGCGGATTTGATATGGCGCTGGGGTATACCGACACCGATGCGGATCAGGCATTCGACACCTTTGATGTGGCCGATGGCCGGGTATTCCTGAGTATCAGCCGTACCTTCGAGTAACTAAGCTCAAGACCGGAGCCCTCTCCTCTTCGGGTTCCGGTCACACTGATCAGCAGGTTTCCAGATGCTCCCGAATCCACTCGATAAAGGCGGTTGCCTCCTGCGACAACTTACGCTCCTTATGCCAGATCAGGTAATAACCAAAATCGGTTTCTACTGACTCACCTACGGGATTAAGCAACGGCACTTCATGTTCAGTCTCCGCACTGATCAGATGCTTCCAGCCCAGCGCGATGCCCTGACCATTGCGTGCGGCATCAATCACCAACGGGTAGCTGGTCAGTGACAAGCCAAGCCGCTCTACCGGCAGATCGACCTGCTTGGCATTCAGCCAGCGCCGCCAGTTAAGGGAGTTCCAGTTGAGGTCTTCCAGCTCAATCAGATGATGGTGGATCAGCTCTTCAACCCCGTTAATCGGTCCATGCTGACGGATGTACGCCTCACTGCAGATCGGATAAACCGTCTCGCGGAAGATCCGCAGTGACTCATAGCCACGCCAGCGTCCCTCACCAAAAAACAGGGCCACATCAACATTGCGATTAAGGCAGTCATCCACCAGATCGGATGAAACCAGACGCAGTTTCACCTCCGGATAGCGTTCTCTGAATTCGCCCAACCGGGGCATCAGCCAGAGGGAAGCGATCGACTGATCCGCCGCCACCGTGAGTGTACTTTCCCGGTCAACCACCCGGATATCCAGCGTTGCATTAGCCAACTGAGTCAGCGCTGCCACCACCGTATGCTGGTAATCCCTCCCTTGCTGAGTCAGCGAGACGGAGCGGTGCTCACGAATAAACAACTGCTCTCCGAGATACTCCTCCAGTGAGCGAATCTGCTGACTCACCGCCGCCTGAGTCAGGTGCAGCTCTTTAGAGGCCTGAGTAAAACTCAGATGGCGCGCAGCCGCCTCGAAGGCGATCAAGGTATCCAGAGGCGGGAGTTTTTTCCTGAAATTACGCATGCTGTGGTTCCGGCGCTGCGAAGCTGGGTTATTGTGTTTATCTGGACACTACAGGCGATTAACCAAGTAATCAAAAGATCATTCAATAACCTATTTGTAACATGGAATGCGATCCGAACAGGACCGAAAGCGACAATTTTTTGCTCAGAAAACAGCCAACTGACGCGAATGGGCATTGGCTGAAATACCCAACTAAAAAGAAAAACCCCTGCAAAATCGACTCTGCAGGGGCTTTCCTGAGGCTGCTGAGACCTTATTCCACCGTGACCGATTTAGCCAGATTACGGGGCTGATCCACATCGGTGCCTTTCAGCACTGCGACATGGTAGGAGAGCAACTGCAGCGGGATGGTGTAGAGTACCGGCTGCATGATTTCCTCACATTCAGGCATAGTCAGCACATAGGTGCCCTCTTCTGCTTGTACCCGGTCGGAACCGGCAAAGACAAACAGTTCACCGCCACGCGCACGCACTTCCTGCAGGTTGGCCTTGAGCTTATCCAGCATATCGTTTTGCGGTGCCACTGCGACCACCGGCATATCCTTGTCGACCAGCGCCAGCGGGCCATGTTTCAGCTCGCCAGCCGGGTAGCACTCTGCATGAATATAGGAGATCTCCTTGAGCTTCAGCGCGCCCTCTTTGGCTACGGGGTAGAGTGTACCGCGACCCAGAAACAGGGTGTGATGCTTCTCAGCAAAGGCACCTGCCATCTGCTCAATATCCGCATCCATCGCCAGCGCCTGTTCTACCTGCTGTGGTAGTTTGCGCAGCGCACTGATAATCGTCGCCTCGGTCTGCGCATCCAGATTGTGTCGCCGTCCGAGTGCGATGGTGGTCAGCATCAGGGCGGTCAACTGAGTGGTGAACGCTTTGGTGGACGCAACACCAATCTCCGGCCCGGCATTCGTCATCAGCGCCAGATCAGATTCACGTACCAGTGAGCTGCCCGGCACGTTACAGATCACCAGTGAGGCCAGCACCCGCGACTGCACTTCACGCAGTGCCGCCAGCGTATCCGCCGTTTCACCGGACTGAGAAATGGTCAGGAACAGGGTACCTTGTGGAATCACCACCGTGCGGTAACGGTATTCACTGGCTACTTCAACCATGCAGGGAATACCTACCAGTTCTTCTATCCAGTATTTGGCGATCAGTCCGGCATGGAAGCTGGTACCGCAGGCAATAATCTGTACCTGCTTAACCTGATCAAAGATCGACGCCGCCCTGGCACCAAAACATTGTTCAAGCAATTTATCTCCGCTGATCCGGCCTTCAAGGCAAGCACTGATCACCTCAGGCTGCTCGTAGATCTCCTTCAGCATGAAGTGTTTGTATTCACCTTTATCCGCTGCGCTGACACCGTGCTCAAACTGGCTGACCTTGCGCTCTGCTTTTGCACCGTTGATATCGGTCACAATGATCTGCTCGGCTGTCAGGGTCGCTACATCGCCGTCTTCGAGGAACATGAACCGGTCGGTGACCTGAAGCAGGGCTAACTGGTCGGAGGCGATAAAATTCTCCCCCATGCCCACACCAATCACCAACGGACTGCCTTTACGGGCTGTAACCAGTTGGCTTGGATCACTCTTTTCGATCACGCCCAGGGCATAGGCACCCTCTAACTGACCGATGATGTTTGCCACCGCTGTGTGCAGAGAGCTTACCTTATTTAGCTCCCTTGCCAGTAAGTGAGCGATTACTTCGGTATCTGTGTCGGAGCTGAATTCATAGCCCTGCGCCTGCAGTTCCTGTTTCAGCTCTTCAAAGTTTTCGATGATGCCGTTATGTACAACCGCTAACTGATCGGCTGACATATGTGGATGTGCATTGGCTTCATTTGGCACACCATGCGTCGCCCAACGGGTATGCGCGATGCCGGTTTTTCCCTGCAGCGGCTGGTCATGCAGTGCATCAGCCAGCGCCTGAACCTTACCGGTACGGCGGCAACGCTGAATGCCCTTCTCTGTCTGCAGTGCAACACCGGCGGAATCATATCCCCGGTATTCAAGACGTCGCAGACCCTCAAGCAGGATCTCCTGAACCGGACGGCTGGCAACGGCTCCAACAATTCCACACATAATTAATTCCCTTTCTCTTTTTTCTGCGGACGCGGCCAGTTTTTAATTTCAGCCTGTTTCGCCCGGGTGACCGCCAATGCATCATCCGCAACATTTTTGCTGATGGTAGAACCCGCGCCAATGGTCGCCATTTTGCCCACCTGAACCGGAGCAACCAGTGCGGTGTTGGAACCAATAAAAGCGTTATCGCCAATCTCAGTCAGGGACTTGTTAACCCCGTCATAGTTACAGGTGATGGTGCCAGCCCCCACATTGACTGCCTTACCCAGTACCGCATCACCCACGTAGGAAAGATGATTGATCTTACTGCCTTCACCCACTATCGCTTTCTTGGTTTCGACAAAATTCCCGACCTTAGCTTTGTCCGCCAGTTGAGTGCCGGGGCGCAAACGGGCAAACGGACCGATATCACAGGATTCAGCAATGCTTGCCTCCTCAATCACAGTATTGGCCCTGATTCGGGTTCCGGCGCCGATGCTGCAGTTTTTCAGGTAGCAGTTGGGCTCAATGACCACGTTATCAGCCAGCTCAACATGCCCCTCAAGAACTACGTTGATATCGATCTGAATATCATGGCCGATTTTTACATTGCCGCGCACATCTATACGCGCAGGATCGGCCAGCGTTGCTCCATTGAGCATCAGTAGCTCCGCCTGCTGGCGCTGGTACCATCGCTCCAGTTCAGCAAGCTGAACCCGGTTATTCACGCCCTGCACCTCTTCCTCGGCTTCGGGCTGAATGGCACTGATGCGCAATCCCTGAGTGGCAGCCATCGCTATGATATCGGTCAGGTAATACTCACCCTGGGCATTCTCTGAGGAGAGCTGCGGCAGCCATTGCTGCAGATACTGGCTGTTTACAGCAAGGATACCGGTGTTTACCTCTGCAATTTTGTGCTGCTCCGGCGTGGCATCTTTGTGCTCGACAATGGCCACCACCTGATCACGCTCATCGCGGACGATCCGCCCGTAACCTGTCGGGTCTTTCAGATTAACCGTGAGCAGGGCCAGATCACCCTGAGCGGCGATATCGACCATCTGCTGCATAGTTTCCGCGCGTGTCAGCGGCACATCTCCGTAAAGCACCAGTACCACGCTGTTATCCGCAACCTCTGGCATCGCCTGCGCCACGGCGTGGCCGGTTCCTTTCTGTTCCGCCTGCAACGCAAAGTTCATCGCCTGCCCGGCCAGCGATTCCCTGACCTGCTCCGCGCCATGACCGATCACCACATGCGTATTGACCTGATCGAGTCTGGAGGCGGTATCGATTACATGCTGCAGCATGGAACGTCCACCCACCTTATGAAGTACTTTTGGCAGGTTGGATTTCATACGGCTGCCCTGACCTGCAGCCAAAATGACAACGTCTACTGACATAGCCTTAACTTTCCTTGTGGCTTAGCGCCCTGATGATTAATTACAGCTTTATTAACCGCGCAGTTTAAAGTACATATAGATTCAGACAATCCCTTTTGTCACAAACTTTATGACAAGTATGAATAACGATACCTTTACTCTGCTGGGCCTCAGTGCCCGTGAAATTGAGATTTATAAAGCCCTTCTTTCACTGGGGGCTAGTTCTATACGCACAATTGCTGACAAATCCGGCGTTAACCGGGGCAGTGCTTATGAAAGCCTGAAAGAGATGCAACAGAAAGGCATCGTCACCTACCAGCCGAAAGGTAAGCGACGATTGTTTGCGCCGGTCGATCCCGAGATCCTTCTGCAGCTTGCCGAAGAACGGCGTCAGGGACTTGATCGAGCCATGGAGGAGCTGAAGCAAAGTATTATTCCCGAGCTGCAGCACCTGAAGCCGGATTTCAATGCCGCCAATGTCAGCTTCTACGAAGGCGATGACGGGATTGAACAGGTGCTTAAAGATATTCTGGTGACGGTGGGTAATTCTGACTCTGACAGCTACTCAGTGTTCTCCTCCAGGCCGATACGACAGCACCTCTACCGTCCCTTCCCTAACTTCACAAATCAGCGCATACAGCGTGGTATTAACGTCAGAGCGATTGCGATTGGTGATGGTGGCGAGGACGCTCTGCTCTCTGAACGTAAATGGATTAAAACTGAGGGTAAGGTGGATGCCGCTTACATTGCTATCTATCCACCCAAGTGCGCGATTATCTCACTGGCATCCAGCAACTACCCGACAGCCGTAGTGATTGATTCACCGGAGGTGGCTGCTGCACAGAAGATTATCTTTGATACGCTGTGGCGGCTTTTGTAGGGACGCCGGGGGCAACGCCTGAGCTCTCCTTCGGTACGAGGAAATGGCCGAGTACGTGCTATCACTCAGCCGGAGACCGGTCTCCAACATAAAGCAGGCCCAACAAAAAAGGCAGCCCGAAGGCTGCCTTTTGAACTGTGGATTCTAAGTGCTGAGTCTTAACGACCCAGTTTCTTACGAATCTGCTGTAGGGTACGAAGCTGAGCCGCAGCTTCAGCCAGCTGAGTTGCTGCTTTTGAGTACTCAAATTCAGCATTTTTATCAGCAATCGCCTGTTCAGCATGTTTCTGTGCTTCTTCAGCCGCAGCTTCATTAAGGTCTTTCGCGTGCAGAGCAGTATCTGCAAGGACAGTCACTTTGTGAGGCTGAACTTCCAAGAAGCCACCGGATACGTAAAAGATATCCTGTTCGCCACCCTGTTTGCGTAGCTCGACAGGGCCTGGTTTCAGTTCCGTCAGAAGCGGAGCGTGGCCCGGGTATACACCCAGGTCACCCAGGCTACCTGTTACGGATACGAATTCGATCAGGCCAGAGAAAATCTCTTCTTCAGCACTTACGATGTCGCAATGAACAGTCATAGCCATATTTATACCTCGTAAAGGTTAGCTAAAGGCATTACATGCCTTTAGCTTTCTCGATCGCTTCGTCGATACCGCCGACCATGTAGAACGCCTGCTCTGGCAGATCGTCGTACTGGCCTTCCAGGATGCCTTTAAAGCCGCTGATAGTCTCTTTCAGAGATACGTATTTACCCGGTGCACCGGTGAATACTTCAGCAACGAAGAATGGCTGAGACAGGAAGCGCTGGATCTTACGAGCACGCGCTACCAGTGACTTATCTTCTTCAGACAGTTCGTCCATACCCAGGATCGCGATGATGTCTTTCAGCTCTTTGTAGCGCTGCAGAACACCCTGAACCTGACGAGCAACTTCGTAGTGCTCCTGGCCGATAACCAGTGGGTCAAGCTGACGTGAAGTAGAATCCAGTGGGTCAACCGCAGGGTAGATACCCAGCTCTGCGATCTGACGAGACAGTACTACAGTCGCGTCAAGGTGAGAGAAGGTTGTCGCCGGAGACGGGTCAGTCAAGTCATCCGCAGGTACGTATACGGCCTGGATAGACGTGATGGAACCTGTTTTGGTAGAAGTGATTCGTTCCTGCAGAACGCCCATCTCTTCCGCCAGAGTTGGCTGGTAACCTACCGCAGAAGGCATACGACCCAGCAGTGCAGATACCTCTGTACCCGCCAGGGTGTAACGGTAGATGTTGTCTACGAACAACAGTACGTCACGACCTTCGTCACGGAATTTCTCAGCCATAGTCAGGCCAGTCAGCGCTACACGCAGACGGTTACCCGGTGGCTCATTCATCTGACCGTATACCAGAGATACTTTATCCAGTACGTTGGATTCTTTCATCTCGTAGTAGAAGTCGTTACCCTCACGAGTACGCTCACCTACGCCGGCGAATACGGAGAAACCTGAGTGCTCGATCGCGATGTTACGGATCAGCTCCATCATGTTTACGGTTTTACCTACACCCGCACCACCGAACAGACCAACTTTACCACCTTTCGCAAACGGGCATACCAGGTCGATTACCTTGATACCAGTTTCCAGCAGTTCGTTAGACGCAGCCTGCTCGTCGTAAGAAGGCGCTTTACGGTGAATAGGCATACGCTCTTCTTCACCGATTTCGCCACATTCATCAATTGGGTTACCCAGTACGTCCATGATACGACCCAGTGTTGCTGTACCAACAGGTACAGATACTGGAGCACCAGTGTTCGCAACTTCCAGACCACGGCTTACACCTTCGGTCTGACCCATTGCAATCGCACGTACAACACCGTCGCCCAGCTGCTGCTGAACTTCCAGTGTCAGGCCGGTTTTAGATACGTGAAGCGCATCGTAAACCTTCGGTACAGAATCACGTGGGAATTCCACGTCTACTACTGCGCCGATAATCTGAACAATAGTTCCGCTACTCATGTTCGGATCCTCTTAAAATTTAACCTGTGACCTGTATTAAACAGCTGCAGCACCACCCACGATCTCAGAAATTTCCTGAGTAATCGCGGCCTGACGAGCTTTGTTATAAATCATTTCCAGCTCGTTGATCATATCACCGGCGTTGTCTGTTGCATTCTTCATCGCCAGCATACGTGCTGCCTGCTCACAGGCATTGTTCTCAACCACGGCCTGATAGACCAGGGACTCAACGTAACGAACCAGCAAGCTGTTCAACAGCTCTTTTGCGTCTGGCTCGTAGAGGTAATCCCAGTGGTGATTGAGCTTAGTGTCATCTTCTTCTGCCTTCAGTGGAAGCACCTGAGAGACGGCAGGCTGCTGAGTCATTGTGTTAACGAAATCGTTAGATACAACGAACAGTTTATCCAGCTTGCCTTCATCATAAGCATCCAGCATGACCTTAACTGCACCGATCAGATCCGCCACTTCTGGCGCATCACCCAGGTGAGTCTTGGCTGCAACAACGTTACCGCCGTAGTTCTTGAAGAACGACGCGGCTTTGCTGCCCAGCGCACAGATGTCGATCTCGACACCCTGGTCATGGAACTCTTTCATGCTTTTAACAGCTGCTTTGAACGCGTTCACGTTCAAACCACCACACAGGCCACGGTCGGTTGCCACTACAACAAAACCAACGCGCTTAGTCTCACGCTCCTGCATGTACAGGTGTCTGTACTCAGGGTTGGACTTGGCCAGGTGCTGAATTACACCACGGATACTCCGGGCGTACGGGCGAGATGACTCCATGCGATCCTGTGCTTTACGCATCTTGGAAGCAGCAACCATTTCCATAGCGCTGGTAATCTTCCGGGTGCTCTGCACACTCGCAATTTTTGTCTTAATCTCTTTTCCGACTGCCATAGTTCCGCCTATTTAGCTTTGTGTTAGATCTGCATGAAGTTCATGCAGATCACTCACTCAAAACGAGTTCTTACCAAGCTTGAGTAGACTTGAACTTTTCGATACCAGCTTTGAACTGTGCAGCAATCTCGTCAGAGTAGTTGCCAGATGCGTTGATATCGCTCATCAGGTCAGCGTATTCGCTGTTGAAGAACGCGATCAGAGCCGCTTCAAAGTCCAGTACTTTGTTCAGTTCTACGTCTTTCAGGTAACCTTCGTTCGCAGCGTACAGGCTCAGACCCATGTCAGCGATAGACATTGGCGTGTACTGTTTCTGCTTCATCAGCTCGGTTACGGACTGACCATGCTCCAGCTGAGCACGGGTCGCGTCATCAAGGTCAGAAGCGAACTGTGCGAATGCCGCCAGCTCACGGTACTGAGCCAGGGCCAGACGTACACCGCCACCCAGCTTCTTGATGATCTTAGTCTGAGCTGCACCACCTACACGGGATACGGACAGACCAGCGTTGATCGCCGGACGTACACCGGAGTTGAACAGGTCAGTTTCCAGGAAGATCTGACCGTCGGTGATGGAGATTACGTTAGTTGGTACGAACGCGGATACGTCACCACCCTGAGTTTCGATTACTGGCAGGGAGGTCAGGGAACCAGTCTTGCCCTTAACTTCACCGTTAGTAAAGTTCTCAACGTAGTCAGCGTTAACACGCGCAGCACGTTCCAGCAGACGGGAGTGCAAGTAGAAAACGTCACCCGGGTAAGCTTCACGACCTGGCGGACGACGCAGCAGCAGGGAGATCTGACGATACGCCCACGCCTGTTTAGTCAGATCATCATAGATGATCAGCGCGTCTTCACCGCGGTCACGGTAGTATTCACCCATAGTACAACCAGCGTACGGAGCCAGGAACTGCATCGCAGCCGGATCAGCCGCACCTGCAGCAACAACGATGGTGTGATCCATCGCGCCGTGCTCTTCCAGCTTACGTACTACGTTAGCGATAGTAGACTGTTTCTGGCCTACTGCTACGTAGATACACTTAACGCCGGTACCTTTCTGGTTGATGATAGCGTCGATCGCGATCGCAGATTTACCAATCTGACGGTCACCGATGATCAGCTCACGCTGACCACGACCGATTGGAACCATGGAGTCGATCGCTTTCAGACCAGTCTGAACTGGCTCATCTACGGACTGACGAGAGATTACACCAGGTGCTACCTTCTCAACGGCGTCAGTCAGTTTAGTTTCGATCGGGCCTTTACCGTCGATCGGGTTACCCAGAGCGTCTACTACACGACCCTGCAGTTCCGGACCAACAGGTACTTCCAGGATACGACCAGTACAACGTGCAGTCGCACCTTCTACCAGACCCTGGTAATCACCCAGTACTACAGCACCTACAGAGTCACGCTCAAGGTTCAGCGCCATACCGTAGATACCGCCAGGGAATTCGATCATTTCCCCGTACATAACGTCAGCAAGTCCGTGGATCGTAATGATACCATCGGAAACGCTCACTACAGTGCCCTCATTACGGGCTTCTGAAGTCACATCGAGTGTGTCGATGCGCTTCTTGAGAATCTCACTGATCTCAGAAGGATTCAGTTGCTGCATGCTTTTATTCCCCTAGGAATTCATCGCTTCGGCCAACTTCGCGAGTCGCGCGCGAACGGAGCCGTCGATCACCAAGTCGTCAGTGCGTACTACAGCACCACCCAGGATGGACTTGTCCACCTGAGAGGTCAGTACCACTTCGCGACCCAGTTTAGTTTTCAGTGCCTGAGCAAGTTTTTCCTGCTGCTCATCCTGCAGTTCAAAGGCAGTCGTCACTTCGATATCCAGTGACTTCTCCTGTTCTGCTTTCAGCTTTGCAAACTGTGCGCTGACTTCTGGCAGAATCGCCAGACGTTTGTTATCAGCCAGCAGTTTGAGGAAATTCTTACCCGCTTCATCAGCTTCTTCACAGAGGCTGATCATCAGATCAGCTTTCTGTGCGTCTGTCAGTGCAGGGTTACCCAGTACACGCGCTACTTTCTCGTCTTCTGCTGCAGCTGCAGCCAGAGCCAGTGTAGCAGACCACTGATCGAGGTTTCCCTTACCCAGAGCATACTCAAAAGCAGCTTTGGTATAAGGCCGAGCGACAGTGTTGACTTCAGCCATCTTTAAACCTCGCTTTAAAGCTCAGCGGCCAGTTTTTCAACAAGCTGCGCGTGTGCCTTCTCATCGATAGAAGCTTCCAGTACTTTTTCAGCACCGGCCAGAGCCAGAGCAGCTACCTGGGAACGCAGTGCTTCGCGTGCCTGGTTAACTTCCTGCTCCAGTTCAGCTTCTTTAGCCGCTTTAACGCGGTTAGCTTCTTCCAGAGCTTTCTCTTTAGCTTCTTCGATAATCTGGTTAGCCCGCTTGTTGGCCTGTTCAATGATGGCGGCTGCTTCTTCTTTGCCTTTGCGCATATTTTCAGTGGCTTTTTCCTGAGCCAGCTGAAGATCACGCTCAGCGCGGTCTGCAGCGTCCAGACCTTCTGCAATCTTCTTCTTACGCTCTGCAAGTGCAGCCGTGATTGGCGGCCACACGAATTTCATGCAGAAAACGACAAAGATAAAGAAAGCGATGGCCTGGCCAATGATGGTGATATTGATATTCACGCCATTACCTCTCGCGGTTGTTAATTAAGTAGGACTCGATAGACTCGAGGTTAAACGAGTAGCTACTTATGCAACAGCGAACATCAGGTACATACCCAGACCAACACCGATCATAGGTACCGCGTCAACCAGACCCATTACGATGAAGAACTGAGAACGCAGCAGTGGCACCAGTTCAGGCTGACGAGCAGCACCTTCCAAGAATTTACCACCCAGGTTACCGATACCTACAGCAGCACCAATAGCAGCCAGACCCATCAGAAGTGCAGCAGCCAGGAATACCAAAGCGTTAGCCATTTCCATCAGTTTTTCTCCACATTAAGTTTAAAAGTTCAAGTTTGAAAAAAAGTTAAATCAATAAAACAGTGCTTCAGTTCACGAATTGCTCTTAGTGATCATCATGTGCCATCGCAAGATATACGATTGTCAGCACCATGAAAATGAACGCCTGAAGAGTAATTACCAGAATATGGAAGATCGCCCATGGCACAGACAGAATCCACTGTGCCCAGAATGGTAGCAGTGCGATCAGGATGAAGATCATCTCACCCGCATACATGTTACCGAACAGTCGAAGCGCCAGAGAGATTGGCTTAGCCAGCAGGCCTACAATCTCAAGGAACAGGTTGAATGGCAGCATCCACTTGCCCATTGGCTGCAGTGAAAGCTCTGCCAGGAATCCACCGATTCCTTTCTCTTTAATGCTGTAGTAGATGATCAGGAAGAACACACTGAACGCCATACCCAGCGTCGCATTCGGGTCTGTGGTTGGTACAATTTTCATGTAACCCACACCCATCTGTGCTGCGATGTATGGAACCCAGTCGATTGGCACAAGGTCCATCAGGTTCATCAGGAAGATCCAGACAAAGATGGTCAGAGACAGAGGTGCGATAACCGGATTTTTATGGTGGAAAATCCCTTTCACGTTATCGTCAACAAACTCAATGATTGTCTCGATAAAGTTCTGGGTGCCACCCGGTACACCGGAGGTAGCTTTTTTCGCTACGCTACGGAACAACCACAGGAAGAACACACCGAGACCAACAGACCAGAGCATAGTATCCACGTGGATTGCCCAGAAACCGAAATCGGCAGGCATAATGACTTCACCGTGCGCCGGGTCAGTGTTCACGAAACGCCAGGAATCTGACTTCTCATGATAACCAAACGTGAGGTTAGTCAAGTGATGGGATATATACTCTGAGGATGTTACTGTGTCGCTACTAGCCATTCTCAGTTTCTCTCGTTCAAAGTTTCAGGAATCTTTTATTCAGGTTCATCTGAGCTATCCAGCCAACAATCTGCATCAGGATGAACATGCCAAATAGGGAAAATGGATTCAGGGGATGAATCAGGATAAACACGGCGGCAAAGCCTGCTGCCGTCAGTCCCATTTTCCATATTTGGCTCACATACATTTCTGCCAGTGCCTGTCTCGGAGTCTGTTGCTCACGAAACGTCAGGGCACGGTGCGTAAAATAAGCCGTCGGCAGCAGATACAATCCACCTCCGAGCAGGGCCGAATAAGCCATTTCAAGGCCGACCAGAAGCAGGGCCAGGCTGCCGAATCCACAGAGAACACTCTGTATCAGCAATAATCTGAACGTCTGGTTGCGGGTTTTCTGACTATGGACACCCGGTTTCCGGTTCCCCTTGCCCACTGTCATGTGCCGCAACCTTTTCAAGCCTTGTTCAAAATGACGCCCTGTTTTGGCGCGTACGCACCCAAAAATGCGTGCCGATTATATGAGCTTCGGCATGCCGAAACAACAGTCAGTTTCAGCATTTGCACTAATGTCGTAGCACCGGCCCTGCTCTGAATCGCTAAATTCAGTGCCAAAGTATGAGTCAGATCAAATTTATTTGAGCTGCTGCAAAATACTGTTCAGCGCTTCACTGTCATCGTAACTGATCGTGATCTTACCCCGCCCCCGGGCATTTTCACTGATTGCGACCTTAGTCGAAAAACGCAACGATAGTTCACCTGCCAACTCATCCAGTCTCGGGTTGGCTTCCGGCTTAGGCTTTTCTTCTGCGGTATCGCCTTGCTGCAGTTTCTTAACCAGTGCTTCTGCCTGCCGTACCGAGAGCCCTTTACCCGCGACTTCCTGCGCCGCTGCAATCTGCATTTCAGGTTCCAGTGCCAGCATTGCCCGGGCATGACCCATCTCCAGATCACCGTACTCGAGCATTTTTTTCACTTCGTCGGTCAGATTCATCAGACGCAGCAGGTTAGTCACTGCCGAACGGGATTTGCCTACCGCATCGGCCACTTCCTGCTGAGTCAGTTCAAATTCATCCTGCAGACGCTGCAGTGAGATCGCTTCTTCGATCGGATTCAGATTCTCGCGCTGGATGTTCTCGATCAGCGCCATGGCAATGGCCGCTTCATCCGGCACATCTTTGACGATCGCCGGGATCTCGGTCAGATCCGCCATCTGCGATGCGCGCCAGCGGCGTTCACCGGCAATGATCTCATACCGGTCAGAATCGATCGGCCGGACAACGATAGGCTGCATAACCCCCTGGGCCCGGATCGAGTTGGCTAACTCTTCGAGGGCCTGAGGTTCTATATCCCGCCGTGGCTGATAGCGTCCACGCTGAATCAGGTCCACCGGCATCAGACGATAGCCTTCAAGCCCCTCCGCTTCCTGTGTTGATACTTTCTCTTCAACATCGCTGACGCTAGACAGCAGAGCATCCAGACCTTTTCCCAGTCCACGCTTTTTAGCCATTGGTTATGCTTCCTGTGATTGTTCTTTCTCTTCCAGTTGGGTACGACGAATCAACTCGCCGGCCAGAGCCAGGTAGGCCACCGCACCACGGGAGTTCTTATCGTACAGCAGCGCCGGCAGACCATGGCTGGGTGCCTCGGCCAGACGAACGTTGCGTGGGATCACCGTGCGATACACCTTGTCGCCAAAGTATTCCACTAGATGGTCGGAGACATCTTTGGTCAGGCTCATACGCGGATCAAACATGGTACGCAGAATCCCCTCAATTTTGAGTGAGGGGTTAAGTCGCTTATTGATTTTGTCGATGGTTCCGATCAGTGCTGAGATCCCCTCAAGGGCATAGTACTCACACTGCATCGGGATGATCACCCCGGAGGATGACGCCAGCGCGTTGACTGTCAGCAGGTTCAGCGAGGGCGGGTTATCGATCAGCACAAAATCATATTCATCATTGAGTTCCATCAGCGCCATTTTCAGGCGGAACTCGCGGCGGGGAATCTGTAGCAGTTCAACCTCGGCCGCAGTCAGATCACCATTGGAGCCAATCAGGTCATAGCCCGCCGGGGTGTTTTTGACGATTGCTTCGCGGATGTTGACCTGATCAGTAAGTACCTCATACACGGTCTTCTCAAGGTTGTGTTTATCAACCCCGCTGCCCATGCTGGCATTGCCCTGAGGATCCAGATCAATCAGCAGTACCCGTTTTTTTGTTGCGGCCAGTGAAGCAGCCAGATTGACGCAAGTAGTTGTTTTACCTACGCCTCCCTTCTGGTTGGTGATCGTAATGACCTTCGCCACGCCTAGCGTCTCCCCAAAACTAGCAGATGCCTTTCCCCTTCTGTCTCCGGTACAGCGAGACGGTGACAGGCTTTAAGTTCATAACCGTCAGGCAGATCTGACAGTTCGTCCACAGGATACAATCCTTTCATTGCAAGAAAAACACCATCTTCACGACAAAGCTGATGGGTCCAGTTGATCATATCCTGTAATGATGCGAATGCACGGGATACAACCTGATCAAACGGTTCAAAATTGCAGTTTTCAACCCGTTCGTTGACCACCGTTAAGTTCTCCAGGCCCAGCTCGGCTTTTGCCTGTAGCTGAAACCGGGTTTTCTTACCGTTGCTGTCCAGTGTTGTCACCGCCAAATGCGGATAGCAGATTGCCAGCGGTATCCCCGGCAGCCCCGGGCCGCTGCCCACATCAATCAGGCGTTTTGCGTCGATATAGGGAACAATGCTGAGGCTGTCGATCAGATGGCGATTGATCATCTCCAGCGGGTCACGGACAGCAGTCAGGTTGTACGCTTTGTTCCATTTCACCAGCAGGTTCAGGTAACGCAGCAACAGCCCGGTCTGTGTCTCAGAAAGTTGCAGGTTGAGCCCGGCAATGCCTTTTTTCAGTGCAGCTTCCCACTGCGGCTGATTCATCTGGATCATTAACTGGCCACCTTACCCTGTGTCTTCGCCAACTGATGTTTCTTCAGGTACACCAGCAACAGCGAGATCGCCGCCGGGGTCATTCCCTGAATTCTGGAAGCCTGAGCAATCGTCACCGGGCGAACCTCTTTCAGCTTCGCTTTCAGCTCGTTAGACAGCCCACCTACCTGATCATAATCAAACCCATCCGGCAGCGCGGTGTTTTCCTGCCGGCGCATCTGTTCAATCTCATCCTTCTGCCGGTCGATATAACCTGCATACTTGTTCTGGATCTCAACCTGCTCTGCCACCTGCTGGTCGCTGACGCCCTCACCCTTGAGATGGGCCAGATCGCCGTACACCAGTTCCGGGCGTTTCAGCAGATCCGCCAGATTGTATTCGCGGGAGAGCGGAGTTTTCAGCTTCGGCGCCAGCGCGTCGGCTTCCGGCGAATTTGGCTGAATCCAGGTTTCGCGCAAACGCTGCTGTTCCAGCTCGATCGCCTCACGTTTTTCCGAGAACGCCTGCCAGCGTTCATCGCTGACCAGCCCCAGTTCACGCCCTTTCTCAGTCAGACGCAGATCCGCGTTGTCTTCACGCAGAATCAACCGGTATTCCGCCCGGCTGGTAAACATGCGGTATGGCTCTGAGGTTCCCAGAGTGATCAGATCATCCACCAGTACACCGATGTAGGCTTCATCACGGCGTGGATACCACTGCTCTTTGCCGAGTGCTCTTAAGGCGGCGTTCGCACCCGCCAGCAGCCCCTGAGCCCCCGCCTCTTCATAACCGGTTGTGCCGTTAATCTGACCGGCAAAGTAGAGGCCGTTCATATAGCGGGTTTCCAGCGTATGTTTCAGATCCTGCGGATTGAAGAAATCATATTCGATCGCATAACCCGGACGGACGATGTGTGCGTTTTCGAAACCGCGGATTGAACGCACAGCGGCCAGTTGAATATCAAACGGCAGGCTGGTCGAGATGCCATTCGGATAGAGTTCATGGGTGGTCAGACCTTCGGGTTCAACAAACACCTGATGCTGATCTTTATCAGCAAAACGCATGATCTTGTCTTCGATCGACGGGCAGTAACGTGGGCCGGCCCCTTCTATCACTCCGGTATACATCGGTGAACGATCCAGACCACTACGCAGTATGTCGTGGGTCCGCTCATTGGTGTGGGTGATATAGCAACTGATCTGTTGCGGATGATCGCTCAGTTTACCCATAAACGACATCACGGGTGTGGGTGTATCACCGGGCTGTTCCTGCATCACAGAAAAATCAACACTACGGGCATCGATACGAGGCGGCGTGCCGGTTTTCAGGCGCTCGACCCGAAATGGCAGTTCACGCAGACGCTGAGCCAGCGCGATTGATGGCGGATCTCCGGCGCGACCACCGGAATGATTTTCCAGCCCGATATGGATAACACCCCCGAGGAAAGTACCTGCGGTCAGCACGACCGACTCAGCACGGAAACGAATACCGGTCTGGGTAACAACGCCTTTTACGGTCTCGCCTTCAATGATCAGATCATCCGCTGATTGCTGGAATATCTCCAGATTGGGCTGGTTCTCGAGAATATGCCGGATAGCCGCTTTATACAGAATGCGGTCAGCCTGAGCACGGGTTGCTCTCACTGCAGGCCCTTTGCGTGAGTTAAGGACGCGGAATTGTATGCCCCCTTTGTCAGTAGCCAGAGCCATGGCGCCATCGAGTGCATCGATCTCTTTAACCAGGTGGCTCTTCCCTATTCCGCCAATCGCCGGATTGCAGGACATCTGTCCCAGAGTCTCAATGTTATGGGTTAACAGCAGGGTACGGGCTCCAGCCCTGGCAGAAGCTAACGCCGCTTCAGTACCTGCATGGCCACCACCAATAACAATAACGTCATAGCGGGTAGGAAAATCCACCGTTGTTTTACCTCTAATGAATGACTGCCGGTTATGAGACAAGCGACAGTTGAAGATCTGATCTGAAAAGGGCGCTGATTATACCCTTATGGGGAGCGGTTAGGAATGATCATTTTTTATACAGCTTTGTCTGACCTGTTTTCTTATATAAAGAATAAATAGATTAAAGAGAATATATGTTTTTTTATTTTAATGTTTATTAATGGTCAGCCACTTTTCTGGTGATAACCCTTTTTTTTCCTTTAGTAGCATGAGCTTAGCTGAATGATAACGGGTTATGTAAACTGCCGGTATCCCCTGCACAAACGGGTGGCGAGCTGTGTATATCCCGGGTGTTTTTCCACAGCCGGATATATGCACAGTTTTATCCTTAGGTTAACGACGCTCAGGTATACAGTTTATTCACACCCTCTGTGCATATCATAGCGGGTGTGTTTTCTTATGAATGGCTGTGTGGTTATTTCAGAGCCATGGTTTTCATTGTAAGGTTCTGTTTTTATTAATAATTTTAAATCTATCCTGAGATTACTCCCAGTTTATCCAGAGAAAAGTTGTACAGATTATTCAGGTGTTTTTGTGGATAAGCTGATAATAAGATTGGATTAATCTGTTGGAAAAGGCAGGTATTCAAGCCTTATCAATAGATTAGTGATCTGAGAGTGGTTGATTCTTAGCCAGGCACAGGCGCAGGATATGGCCCCTATCGGTGGATAACGGCCTGATTTTGCTGAAACTGCTGAGGATAACCGGGCAATAACCCGGTGTTCATTACTTACCGATACAGAATGAACTGAAGATCCGGCCGAGCAGATCGTCTGAGGAAAACTCACCGGTGATCTCTGCCAGCGCCTGTTGTGCCTGACGCAGGTCTTCAGCCAGCAGTTCTCCGGCTGCGTTATATTGCAACTGATCAAGGCCGGTATGCAGCAATGCACTGGCGCGCTCGAGTGCATCAAGGTGACGCCGGCGGGCCATAAATCCACCTTCGGTTGTGGTGCTGAAACCCATTGCATCTTTGAGGTGCTGGCGCAGCAGCTCTACCCCTCGCTGAGACTTAGCCGAGAGCGTAATGGTGGTGTGATCGTGAGCCTCACGGATACCAATCTCTTCGCCACTCAGATCAGCCTTATTCCGGATCACGGTGATGCGACTGGACTCAGGCAACTGATGCACAAAGTCCGGCCAGATCTGTTCCGGATCATCGGTTGCGATACTCTGACTGTCGACCATCAGCAGTACCCGGTCTGCTTTGTTGATCTCCTGCCAGGCGCGGTCGATACCGATTCTTTCCACTTCATCCGGGGCATCTCGCAGACCGGCCGTATCAATAATATGCAGGGGCATACCATCAATGTGGATATGTTCACGCAATACATCACGTGTCGTCCCGGCGATATCTGTCACGATCGCGGTATCGCGCCCGGCAAGCGCGTTCAGCAGGCTGGATTTTCCTGCATTTGGCCGTCCGGCGATCACCACGCTCATGCCTTCACGCAGCAGGCTACCCTGTCGGGCTTCTGCCTGGACAGCCGCGACCCGCTGCAGAATCTGTTCAAGGTCAGACAGCACTTTGCCATCTGCGAGGAAGTCTATCTCCTCTTCCGGGAAGTCGATCGCGGCTTCTACGTATATACGCAGGCTGATCAGGGATTCCACCAGATCATGGATACGGCTGGAAAACTCGCCCTGCAATGAACGAATAGCGCAACGGGCGGCCTGTTCTGAAGAACTGTCAATCAGGTCGGCAATTGCCTCAGCCTGCGCCAGATCGAGCTTGTCGTTAAGGAAAGCCCGCTCCGAAAACTCTCCGGGATTTGCCAGTCGCGCACCCAGTTGCATCACCCGTTTCAGTAGCAGGTCGAGAATAACCGGCCCACCATGCCCCTGCAGTTCCAGCACATCTTCGCCGGTGAAGGAGTTCGGTCCCGGAAAATACAGGGCGATCCCCTGATCCAGCTCCTGTCCGTTCTGATCAAAGAAGGGGCCATAGTAGGCGTAACGGGGTTTCAGTTGGGTGTTCAGAACCTGTTCTGAGATCTGTTTTGCCAGTGGGCCGGACACCCGGACTATACCTACGCCGCCACGTCCGGGCGGAGTCGCTTGGGCGGTAATGGTATCTTTACTGGTCAGGGACATGGTGGTTCTCGTTCAGGTCTGTTTCGGCGAAGTTTATCATTTTGCTGAGTTTCAGGCATAAACCCGATACAAAAAAGCCGCTGTATCAGACAGCGGCTTTTTTAAAAGAAGCGACAGACTACTTGTCGGTGCCTGCTTCAATCTGTTTGTTGATCACATACTGCTGAGCGATCGACAGAATGTTGTTCACCACCCAGTACAGTGTCAGACCAGCCGGGAACCAGAGGAAGAAGAAAGTGAACATGATTGGCAGCATCTTCATGATCTTCGCCTGCATCGGATCCGGAGGTGTCGGGTTCAGCATCTGCTGAATAAACATACTCACACCCATGATAATGGGCAGGATAAAGTACGGATCTTTAACCGACAGGTCAGCCAGATAGAGGAATTCAGCGTGACGCAGTTCAACGGATTCCATCAGTACCCAGTACAGAGCGATGAAGATCGGCATCTGCGCAACGATAGGCAGACAGCCACCCAGCGGGTTGATCTTCTCTTTCTGGTAGAGCTTCATCATCTCCTGGGACATCTTCTGGCGGTCGTCCCCGTAGAGTTCTTTCAGACGCTGCATCTCAGGGCCGAACTTACGCATTTTCGCCATCGATCTGAAAGCTTTCGCATTCAGATGGAACAAAGCCGCTTTCACCAGAATGGTGATACCGATAATCGCCAGACCCCAGTTACCTACCAGATTGTGAATCCACTTCAGCAGCATATACAGCGGTGAAGCGATCCACCACAGCCAGCCGTAGTCAACGGTCAGCTTGAGATCTTCCTGAGCCAGCTCCATCTGCTCCTGGTCTTTTGGACCGGCATAGAAGTTAGCACTTACTGTCTTGCTCTCGCCCGGTGATACGGTAAAGTCCGGAGACAGGAAGCCAACTATGTAGTTGCCGTTCAGTTTACGCGACTGATACTTGTACTCCGCACCCGGTGCCGGAATCCAGGCACTCAGGAAGTAATGCTGAGACATGGCAACCCAACCGTCCTGGCTGCTTGCCTTGAACTGTTTCTCGTCAACGTCATCGAAGTCGTACTTCTGATAGGTATTTTCGGAAGTAGAGAAAACCGGTCCCAGATAAGACTGCATACCCATATCGGTACTGGAAGTCGGGTCTTCGCTGCGATCGCGTTTGATCTGGCCGAACAGGTTAGCAGCCCAGCTCTGCTCAGACTGGTTGTTTACTATAAACTCCAGTTTCAGATCGTAAGAACCTTTGCTCAGGGTGTAACGCTTGGTGATCTGTACGCCCTGTTTGTCGGTGTAATTCAGATCAACAACCAGTTGCTCCTGATCGCCCAGCAGGTATTCGCTTTTTTCCACCTGATAGGTAGGCCGTCCTTCTGTGCTTGCATCCGGACCATTCTTGCCTACCAGACCGCTCTGAGAAACATAGGTACGGTTTGTGGTCTGCTCAAGCAGGATGAAAGGAAGTTCAGAACCTAAGCTGGCTTTATACTCAGGCAGTGCGACCTGGATAATATCACCGCCTTTAGTGTCGATGATGATATCCAGAACATCCGTTTTAACGTTGATCAACTGAGCTTGTTTCGCTGCCTGTTCTGCGGTTCCGGGTACATCGCCTGCCTGCGCGGTTTGCTGGGCGCTTGGCAGATCAGAACCGGCAGGGCTGGCTTCGTAAGCAGAGATTGAGGTGGTTGCCTGTTGTGCTTCAGGCTGCTGACCGTAGTCTTGGTTCCATTGCAGCACTAGCATATAGCTGATTAAGCAGAGTGCTCCAATGAGAATAATGCGCTGTACATCCATGGGGTTAAGGACCAATCAGGTTGACTTTAACTTGTTTGATTTCTTCCGCATTCGTGACCAGCACTTTCTCATCAACTTATGCATGGCATCATTTTCCATATCGCCGAGACCGGGTCTGGCAAGAATAATCATGTCCACGGCTGGTAAGTCATGCTGATGCAGACGAAAGGATTCGCGAATGATACGCCGAACGTGGTTACGTTTCACGGCCTTGCGAATATTTTTTTTGGAAATAACAAATCCAAGCCGGGGATGGCCCAGATTATTAGGACGGGCAAGTATGAGGATAGGCTGGTCTGGTACTTTCAGTTGTACGTCATCGAAGACTTGCTGAAAGTCCCCGCCGGTCAGCAGACGCAACCGGCGGTGGAATCTGAATTCGGTCATTCAAATAACCAGACCGTCTTGCCAGTCATTAAGCAGACAGGCGCTTACGGCCTTTAGCGCGACGACGGTTAATTACCTGACGGCCAGCTTTAGTAGCCATGCGGGCACGGAAGCCGTGTGTACGCTTACGCTTTAATACGCTTGGTTGAAATGTTCTTTTCATCGGTCAATCCTGCCAACGCGTTTGATGAATGAATACGTGACGGAAAAAGCCACGCGGAAAAATAGAGGGCGGAATTCTAGTGAATTTGTTTCCCGGGTTCAATCTCTTTTTGAGTTTATTTCCTGTTTTTTACCTATATAAGGAAGATTACAGGATAAAAGGCCACGCGGCACCGCTTCAGTCAGGCCTCAATGCTGGTCACTACGGCGTTTTTTGCTCCCCAATCCGCATATTCAGAGTCCATCTGATTGCCTTAAAAAGCACTTAAAAGCCCGCTTGTTTTTCACTTTGCTGAAGGAAATTGTTACTAACTCTGTGAATTCTGTGGATAACTATTGCCAGCCCACGGTTTACCCCCACTCTTCTACTGTATAACTCTTTGAATAAGAGGTGGGCTATTTGTGTGCTTGCTGCTGAAAAGGCTGGGGTAAGTGTTATCCAGCCCGCGCGTGACAAGGCTTTGTTCAGATACTGTTGTTACCTGAAGGTAGGAAAAAAACTCTTTTTTACTGTGGATAACTGTGGCGTAAGCCGGTAAAATCGACCCATACATGAACCCCTCGCTTACCGCAGCTCCTTTGCTGCGCTGGTTCGTGAGATTAAAACTAAAAAAACAGGATTACAGAGAAGGGCTTCTCCCCTATGTCTACGGAACTATGGGCGCGTTGTTTGCACAGCCTGCAGGACGAGTTTCCGGCTCAGCAATACAACACCTGGATCCGACCGTTACAGGTCGCTCCGGACAGTGCTGATCAGCTTATTCTGGTCGCGCCAAACCGTTTTGTCCGGGACTGGGTGAACGACAAGTTTCTATCCCGAATCCGACAGGTGGTCTGCGATGTCACCGGTGATATCGCCACCGAAGTGATGCTGGAAGTGGCCAACAATCGTGCGGCTCCGCGTCCTCGCCCGGCGCCACCGGCGATGAGTCGCCGGCCTGTCCGACCTGCGGTCAGTCAACCTTCTCCTGCTGCGTTTGCACCTCAGGCGGTACCTGAACCTGCTGCAGTGGCACCACACCCGGTTATGGAAGCACCCCAGGCTGAGGAGATTTTCCAGCCCTCCGCTCAGGAGATGGTGCCTTCGCAAATTCAGATGCCGATGCATATGCCGGTATCTCAGCCTGCCCCGCCTCCTGCACCTATACCAGAACCGGTGGAGCGTCAGGTTGATGTTGATGGCGGATTGCGTCATCACCAGTCTAATCTCAACCAGTCTTTTACTTTCGACAGTTTCGTTCAGGGTAAGTCCAACCAACTGGCGCTGGCGGCTGCCAGACAAGTCGGCGATAACCCCGGGGTCTCCTACAACCCGCTGTTTATTTATGGCGGTGTAGGTCTGGGTAAAACCCACCTGATGCATGCGGTGGGCAACGAGATGCTCAAGCGTAATCCAAATGCGAAGATTGTTTATCTGCATTCGGAACGTTTTGTGGCCGATATGGTTAAGGCGCTGCAATTAAATGCGATCAACGATTTTAAGCGTTATTACCGTTCGGTCGATGCCCTGCTGATTGATGATATTCAGTTCTTCGCCGGTAAGGAGCGTTCTCAGGAGGAGTTTTTCCACACCTTCAACGCGCTGCTTGAAGGCGGTCAGCAGATGATTCTGACCAGCGACCGCTATCCGAAAGAGATTAACGGCGTTGAGGAGCGACTCAAATCCCGCTTCGGCTGGGGCCTGACGGTGGCGATTGAACCGCCTGAACTGGAAACCCGGGTTGCGATCCTGATGAAAAAGGCTGAAGAAGCGCGGGTTCGCCTGCCTGATGATTCTGCTTTCTTCCTGGCGCAGAAGATTCGCTCCAATGTGCGGGAGCTCGAAGGCGCCCTGAAACGCGTGATTGCCAATGCCCATTTCACCGGCAGTGCGATCACCACGCCATTTATTAAAGAATCTCTTAAAGACCTGCTGGCTTTGCAGGATAAACAGGTTAGTATTGATAATATTCAACGAGTTGTAGCTGATTATTATAAGATTAAGGTTTCGGACCTGCTGTCAAAACGACGCAGCCGTTCTGTGGCCAGACCACGTCAGGTAGCGATGAGTCTGTCCAAAGAACTGACCAACCACAGTCTGCCGGAAATCGGCAACGCCTTTGGTGGTCGCGATCACACCACCGTGCTCCATGCCTGTCGTAAGATTAAGGAGCTACGTGAGAGTGATACGGATATCAGAGAAGATTATCAGAATTTACTGCGCCATCTGACGGCGTAAATATACCGGCCAAGACTGGACCGGCCATATATAAAGGTAGGTGGGGAAACGATGAAATTTGTCATCTCACGTGAAGCGCTGATTAAACCATTGCAACTGGTTGCGGGTGTTGTAGAGCGTAGACAGACATTGCCAGTGCTATCCAACATTTTGCTGGTAGCTGAAGGGGATCAGCTCTCCATGACCGGTACTGACCTTGAGGTCGAACTGGTTGGGCGGGTGACTCTGGATGAGCCGGCTGAAGCAGGTTCGGTAACGGTACCGGCGCGCAAGCTGATGGATATCTGTAAATCCCTGCCTGATTCTGCCCGGATCGAACTGACCCTGACAGGTCAGAAGATGGTGATCAAAGCCGGCCGTAGCCGCTTCTCGCTCTCTACCCTGCCGGCAGCAGAATTCCCTAATGTTGAAGACAGCCCGGAAACGCTGGAACTGTCCATGCTTCAGCAGCAGTTACGCACCCTGATCGATAAAACCGGTTTCTCCATGGCGCAGCAGGATGTGCGTTACTACCTCAATGGTATGTTGCTGGAGATCGCTAATGGTCAGTTGCGTTCTGTTTCTACCGATGGTCACCGTCTGGCGACCAGTGTGACTGCGGTTGAAGCTCAGGATGGTATGCAGCACCAGATTATTGTGCCGCGTAAAGGTATTCTGGAACTGGCGCGCCTGCTGCAGAATGGTGAAGAGCCGCTGCGTCTGGTGATTGGTGCCAGCCATATCCGGGCACATGTAGGTGATTTTACTTTCACCTCTAAGCTGGTTGACGGTAAATTCCCTGATTATCAGCGTGTTATCCCGAAAAATGGCGATAAAGTGCTGCTCAGTGATCGTATGGAGCTGCGTCAGGTGCTGAGCCGTATCGCGATCTTGTCGAACGAAAAATACCGCGGTGTACGCCTCTCCCTGACCAGCGGTTATCTGCAGGTCATGGCAAATAACCCTGAACAGGAAGAAGCGGAAGAGACACTGGCGGTGGATTACGAGGGTGACAGCCTGGAAGTTGGCTTCAACGTAAACTACCTGCTGGATTGCCTGTCGATTCTCAACTCCGATGTGGTCCGTCTGACACTGTCTGATTCCAACTCCAGTGCGCTGGTTGAAGGGTTCGACGAGCCGGACAGCCTTTACGTTGTTATGCCAATGCGTATGTAAGGCACTCACTGTTAAGCTATGGGGGGCTCAATCAGCCCCCCTTTTTGTACCTGTCTATGTCCATATCGAAACTTCAGATCCAGCGCATTCGTAATATCAGTGCCATTCAGTTTGAGCCGGTGCCCGGCATTAACATCATCAGTGGTGAAAATGGCAGCGGAAAAACCAGTATTCTCGAAGCGATCAACCTGCTTGGGCTGACCCGTTCTTTTCGAACCAGCAAAGCCCGTCATCTGGTGCAGAACGATCAGGCCTCCGCTGTGGTCTTTGCCAGTATTGATCCGATGGCTCAGGGCCTTAAGCAATCTCTGGGCGTAGAGCGCCCTGTTGAGGGTGAAGCACGGATTCGTTACGAAGGTCAGGATATCGATCTGTCGACTCTGGCCGAGCTGATCCCTCTGCAGGTGATCAACTCCGATACCTTCCTGCTTCTCGAGGGATCTCCGGCGGTTCGGCGACAGTTTCTCGACTGGGGCGTATTCCATGCGGATAAAACGTTTATCCAGCTCTGGCGGGGCTTCAGAAGAGTATTAAAACAGCGTAATACCCTGCTGAAATGTGGTAAGATTGACAACCAGTTACGCCAGGTCTGGGATCGCGAATTTGTTGCTTTTGCTGACCAGCTTACCCGCCTTAGACGGGAGTATCTCAGCCTGCTTAAGCCTGAATTTGAAGCGGTCGTCAGTCAGCTTCTCGAAGGTATGAAAGTTGAGCTTGGCTTTACGGCCGGTTGGGATAAAAAGCGCCCTCTGGATGAAGTACTCGCGGTTAATTTTGAGCGTGATTTGCGTCAGGGATTTACCGGCAGCGGGCCTCAAAGAGCCGATCTGCGACTCAAAGTGGATGGCCACAGTGCGGCAGAGCGCCTCTCGCGAGGACAGAAAAAGCTGGTTGTCAGTGCGCTTAAGCTGGCTCAGGGAGCCCTGTTTCAGCGAATGAACAGCCGGCCCTGCATCTACCTGATCGATGACCTTCCCTCAGAGCTTGATGCACACCACGGCGAACTGTTTTGTAAAGTGTTAGAGCAGAGCTCTAACCAGTGTTTTATAACCTGTGTGGATGCTTCAGCGCTGCGGGCGCAGTGGCAGCCACAAACGGAAAAAGCCACTTTTCGTATTGCAGATGGCAGCATTGTCGAGCCAATGTAACGAAAGAGTTAGGAGACTTGGATGAGCGGCGAAGATAACCAGAATTATGATTCCTCAAGCATTAAGGTACTTAAGGGCCTTGATGCGGTCAGGAAGCGGCCGGGCATGTATATTGGTGACACCGACGATGGAACGGGTTTGCACCACATGGTTTTCGAGGTTGTTGATAACTCGATTGATGAGGCGCTGGCTGGTCACTGTAGTGAAATCAAAGTGGTTATTCACCCGGATGAGAGTATCACCGTATCTGATAATGGTCGTGGTATTCCAACTGATATCCACCCTGAAGAAGGTGTATCGGCAGCCGAAGTTATCATGACCGTGCTCCATGCCGGTGGTAAGTTTGATGACAACAGCTATAAGGTTTCCGGTGGTCTGCACGGTGTAGGTGTCTCTGTAGTTAACGCTCTTTCCACCAAGCTGAAAATGACCATTCGCCGAAACGGCAAAGTGCATGAGCAGGTCTACCACCACGGTGAGCCTGAAGCGCCTCTCTCGGTTGTGGGTGAAACTGAGTCCAGCGGTACCATGGTTCGTTTCTGGCCATCGGAAGAGACCTTCACTAATGTCTCTTTCAAATTTGATATTCTGGCTAAACGTCTGCGTGAGCTTTCCTTCCTGAACTCCGGTGTACGTATCGTTCTTAAAGATGAGCGTACTGCCGTTGAGGAAGTGTTTGAGTATGAAGGTGGTCTGAGTGCATTTGTTGAGTACCTCAACACCAATAAAACCACCATTAATAAAATGTTCCACTTTACGGCTGATCATGAGACCGGTGTCGCGGTTGAAGTGGCGATGCAGTGGAATGACAGCTTCCAGGAAAGTATCCACTGCTTTACCAACAACATTCCTCAGCGTGACGGCGGTACCCACCTGTCGGGTTTCCGTGCGGCCCTGACCCGCTCACTGAATACTTACATCGAGAATGAAGGCCTGAACAAAGGTGGTAAGATCAGCACCACCGGTGATGACAGCCGTGAGGGTCTGACTGCGATTATCTCGGTAAAAGTGCCTGATCCTAAATTCTCCTCCCAGACCAAAGATAAGCTGGTCTCCTCCGAGGTGAAATCTGCGGTTGAGCAGACCATGGGGGAACTGCTGGCGGACTACCTGCAGGAAAACCCACAGGAAGCTAAGTCTGTTGTATCGAAAATGATTGACGCGGCGCGTGCCCGTGAAGCGGCACGTAAGGCGCGTGAAATGACACGGCGTAAAGGTGCACTGGATATCGCAGGTCTGCCAGGTAAGCTGGCAGACTGTCAGGAGAAAGACCCGGCCCTTTCTGAACTGTACCTGGTGGAGGGTGACTCTGCGGGCGGTTCTGCCAAGCAGGGCCGTGCGCGTAAGACGCAGGCGATTCTGCCTCTCAAGGGTAAGATTCTTAACGTAGAGAAAGCCCGTTTCGATAAAATGCTCAGTTCTGCAGAGGTTGGTACGCTGATCACTGCGCTGGGCTGTGGCATCGGACGTGAAGAGTACAACCCTGAAAAACTGCGTTACCACCACATTATCATCATGACCGATGCCGACGTGGACGGATCACATATTCGAACCCTGTTGCTGACTTTCTTCTTCCGGCAGATGCCTGAGCTGATTGAACGCGGTTATGTTTATATTGCTCAGCCACCACTGTACAAGATTAAAAAAGGTAAGCAGGAACAGTACCTGAAAGATGATGAAGCTCTGGACTCCTACCTGCTTCAGGGAGCGTTGGACGGTACATCGCTTCACGTGAATCCTACGGCCCCGGGTATCAGCGGTGAAAAGCTTCAGGATCTGGTATATCAGTACCGTGCAGTGATTCGTACAGTTAACCGGATGTCCCGTGTTTACCCATACGCTATGCTCAAAGCGTTGCTGGATGTCTCAGCCTTCCCCGGCGACTCGATGACTGATCAGGCTGCTGTTGCAGACTGGTGTGATCGTTTTGATGACACCCTTGCCGGCTATTCCGATAAGGCTGTGAGCTACCAGTGTCTGGTTGAAGAAGATAAAGAACACAGCAATTTTGTCGCCAAGGTTGTTATGCAGCAGCATGGTGTTGCCCATGATTACGTCCTCAATGCTGAATTCTTCGCTTCCCGTGAATACGGTGAAATTAAGAAGATGGCCGATACCCTTTCGGGTCTGCTGGAGCCGGGTGCTTATCTGCAGCGCGGTGAGCGTAGTAAAGAGGTGATTGACTTTGAAGAAGGCCTTAACTGGTTGCTTGATCTGTCCCGCCGTGGCCATTACATCCAGCGTTATAAGGGTCTGGGTGAGATGAACCCGGAACAGCTCTGGGAAACGACAATGGATCCTGAATCCCGTCGTATGCTGCAGGTTACCATCGAAGATGCGATTGCCGCTGATCAGTTGTTCACGACTCTGATGGGCGATGAGGTAGAACCGCGTCGTAACTTTATTGAGTCGAACGCCCTGCAGGTCGCCAACCTCGATGTGTAACAGATCACAATCTCCCGATGGGAGGTAATCCTAAAAGCAGCCATTTGGCTGCTTTTTTTATGGCTGCTGTTTGCTCTGCTTAGCTTTCTGGCTCGGTTTGTTGTGATTTCGCTTTGGAGGCTATTTTCTGGCAGCAACTGTTGCCCTTCTGTATGGGTGGGCAAGGTGTTGTGCCATAGGAACAGAATACGCAGCAGTCGCCCGGTAAGGGCCTGAGTAAAGATCCGCAGCCTTCGCATTCGTAATACCACTGGCAGGCTTCTGTGGGCATCTGTTCTTGCTTGCTGTGGCCGCATCTCGGGCACGTGATAACTGATTCTGTAATGACGGGTTTCACTGCATTTTCCCCGCGAGCTGATCTGTTGATGTCTGATTATTCTGCTGGCTCTTCTTGCCTCGATCGGGCGCCACAGTGATGACATAAGATACCATCGTGGGTTGGATAAAGCGGGAAGTCCAGCCCAAGAAAGACAAGGAATGCCATGCGTCGGCCAAATTGATAATACTCGGTGTTATGGCTTCCGCAATGGGGGCAGGCTGCACCCTGATAATCCTGTTGTTCTATCAGTGCCTGCTCCAGATCCAGTGCCAGTATCTCCTGCGCCTGCTGAGTATAGTTTTCCGGTACCTGTAGTCGTATTCCGCCGAGTGCATCGGAATAGAGCCATTGCATGTTAATGGTATGCTCATCTGCCAGATAGGCGGGTATGCCTTCTGATTCGAGGCGTGATCGGGCCAGGTGCGCTTCATAGGGGTAACTATATCGGGCGATAGTAACCAGCATAGGCTCATCCTTGAAGCCGGGTACGCGGCTTAGCTGTATTGGTTGTATCCTTGCTCTCACATTGGCTGAGAGGTCTTCTCCGCCATGTTTTCTTTATGCGGGCGATCATGTGGCTCTATTTTGAATATAGCGTCTGTGCGTGCTTCAGAGCGCCTTCTGCTTGTGTCATGGGTCTGGCTTCCCTGCCGATCATAGCGCCCTACTGATTAAACACCCGGTAACAATTTCGTCCGTTTCGTTTGGCTTTGTACATTGCTTCGTCAGCCTGTTTGATCAGTTCTTTTTCGCTGCTGCCATCTGGGAAACTACTGATGCCTATACTCACACCAAATCGAATCGAGTGGTCTTCAATGACACGCTCATGGCTGAGGTGGTGAATGATCCGGTCTGCCAGCTTTTCTGCCCCCTTGGGCTTATCTAATGCGGTAGCGATGATCGCAAACTCGTCGCCACCCAGCCGGGCTATGATGTCTGTTTCACGGCAAAGTAATTTGAGGTCAGTGGCGAATCCCTGAAGCACAGCATCGCCAATGGGATGGCCATACTGATCATTGATCGCTTTGAAACCGTCCAGATCCAGCAGAATCAGAGCGAATGGCTGGCCGTTGCGCTGCCCCAGCTTAAAGGTTTCGCTCAGGCGTTGATTAAAGTAAGCACGATTGGCCAGTCCGGTCAGCACATCTGTTTTCGCCAGATGCTGAATTTCGGCTTCCCGTTGTTTTCGTGCACTGATGTCCGCTTCGGTTCCGCAGATGCGCAGCGGCTCCCCTTCGGGCCCTCTTTCGGTGACTTTGCCTCGATTCAGTACCCATACCCAATGTCCTTGTTTGTGGCGCATCCGGCACTCGATTTCATAGAAATCACGGCTGCCATCGAGGAGCTCTTTGAACTGAGCTTCTGATTCATGCAGATCCTGCGGGTGTATCAGCATATGCCACGTGCTAAGGGTAGTGGGTGCTAACTCCGCCAGCTCATAGCCAATGATCTCTGCCCAGCGCTGGTTAAAGATGATTTCGCTGGTGCTGATGTTCCACTCCCAGGTTCCCACATTGGTCCCCCAGATAATTTCGGAAAGGCGCTCTCTCTCAGATGCCAGCTCCTCGGCTACCTGTTTGAGCTGGGTTTCGTAACGTACCCGATCGGTTACATCGACAATAATGGAGTACAGCAGCGTGCTGTTTGCCAGCCTTACCGGGCCACTGTGAACTTCAACTTCCCTTACCTCACCCGATGCCAGCCGGTGCTTAAAGCGAACCTTATAGTGGTTCTGTTGCTTCGCTGTTTCTATTTCATCACGCAGCTCACTGGGTGGCAGCATATTGATCTGTGACATCGGCATGTCGTTCAGTTCCGCTTTGCTGTAACCGTAGTATTCGCAGGCGGCATTGTTAGCGCTGACGATATGCCCGGAGGCCGCATCGATCAGTAGCTTGATCGCTGAGTTGTTCTCGAACATTTCACGGTAGACACGTTCCTGTTCTATCAGCTCTTCCTCGGCTTTTTTGCGAGCCGTAATATCCTGAACAATCCCAATCATGCGCACGGGTCTTCCCTCGGTATCAGGGATGACCTCGCCCTGTTCGATAACAATCTTTTCCTCACCGCTTTCCAGAACGAGCCGGTGTTCAATTTCATAAGGTGTCTGATGTGCCAGTGCTGCTTCAATGGCTACGGTTACCCGGGTTCGGTCTTCAGGATGTATAGCGTCCAGAAATCCTTCATATGTGGCTTCATAATCCCGGCTGTCCCTGCCAAAGATTCTGTATATCTCTTCCGACCACCAGAGTTTTCCACTCTCGATTTCCCATTCCCAGTTACCTAAAGATGCCATCTTTTCGGCACGCCCGAATAAAGCATTCAGCTTGGTCAGGCTGTTTGTTCTGGCGATCACCTGATGCTCTATTTCGAAGGTATGTCCGGCGACGATGACCATAAACCAGTTCAGCAGCCCGGCGATCACCAGACCGCAGATGATCATCAGGTGTACGCTCCAGGGCTGATAGAGGAAACTGCTGTTGCTCACCTGAATCAGAGACCAGCTCTGATCGCCTACACTGATTACGCTGTGCCTCAGCAAGGGGTATCGGCCTTGTACTTCTATCTCCTTCAGCGGTTCATCGCTCCAGGTATTACTGCCTTGTGTATAAAGCGCCTGTGCACCCGGTTCGGCCTCCGGGTCTAACAAGATGAGGCTGGTGTTGGGTACGGTTTTCCCGGCCAGAGCACTGGTTGCCAGGTTTCCAACGCGAAGAACGGCGGTGGCGTATCCCTTCATGCGACCGTTATCCGGATCGAACACCGGCAGGAAGATCAGCACGCCTGCCTGGCTACTGTTCTCCTGAACCAGCCTGATGGGTCGGGTTACCACCTCATCCATTGTGGTTGCTGCGGTATCCAGTGCCTGCCTTCTGACTTCCTGTGAATATACGTCATACCCCAGCGCCTGCTTGTTTTGTTGTAAAGGTTCGATATAACTGACTACAACATGACGGTTGCCCCGGTTAGCGGCAATCAGTTCACCTTTCTCGTTTCGCTGAGTAACCCTGAACTCTATCCCCTCTTTTTGATACTGGCTCCGTAGCTTGTCTTCGAATGCGGCCAGCTCATTGTTGGTGAGATTGATATTCCATGACAGCCCATGCAGGTTCTTTTTGCGTATCAGAATGGGGGTTGTATAGGTTCGGAACTGCTCCGGCGTTAACGACTCATTGCTCAGTATCAGGCCTTTCAAACCGTACAATGTATCGATCGTTGCCTGCAGTTCAGCTTCTAATGCCAGCGCCAGCGTGTCGGCATTTTTATTGAATTGTTCTGTCTGTTTACGTTGTTCAAATTTGGCAATGGCAATGGAGAACATGACAGTACAGCCGGCGATAACCAACAGACTGGAAATCAGACTTTTCCGGTTGGGTACTTTAGCTTCTGAAAGTTTCGGGAATAGCGCCAGTAACCAGGGCGAGAGAACGATAATTCCTAAGGCGTCGCCGAGCCACCAGTTAAACCAGTTTGCTGCAAATTGATCGGTTTGAATGACGCCTGCCATTAGCAGTACAACACAGCTACTGCTCGCATTGATCAGACTGCTTATCAAACCCCCAATTAAACAGAAGTGCAGAACCTGATTGGGTTGGTGAAATGCGAAAGGAAAGCCAATTAGCCTGGAAACCAGTCTGGCGCCCACATAAGCCTGGAGTGCGGCGCCCGCAGCAATCAGAGCAGGTATCAGTAGTATCCAATCCCCTTCGCTGCCGCTGTTTGCTATATAGATGTTAACCAGAAACGAGCCTGCGAATATCCCCGGAAGTACCCGGGCTCCCCATATCAGGGCGGCGCATATAGCTAAGCCAGAGGCTGGCCAGATGATGGTTGCAAACCCGGGTGGTATTGCCATGAACTGGCCAGCCATACCCAACAGGAAATAACCACCTGCCACCAGTGTTGAGGTGGCTACAAGACTACTCTTCTTCATAGTTCACTACGACGCTCTGGATATTTGCTCTTGCAGTATGACCTATCTACCTGAGCCTGAACAGGCAGCTTTTGGCCTATTTATGGTGGCTTTGATCTGACTCGTTTTTGCATCCGGGCGCCCTTCTCTATGTTGCTCGGCTCCACTATTTGTTGATCCTTCAGTAGTCATTCGCTGAGTGCTTGATCGCTCTTTTAACTCTGTCTCAGGTGGGTTGGTCTGTTTGTTCGACGAGGATGCCTTGAGTGTTTCACGTGAAACACTCAAGGCTCTGGCGGGATTGTTCAGGGCAGGATTGAATCAGCAAATGTTTTCAGGTCTTCAAAAATAAGCGTGCCATCCGGGAGCGCTTTATCTGAGTTGAGCGTTCTCATACCTTTGCCCGTTTTAACCAGTACAGGTTTGCAGTTAACCTTAGCGCCGGCCTGAAGGTCTCTCAGGCTATCACCTACCGCGAATACACCAGTAAGATCATTCAGACCAAAGCTCTTGGCGATTGAGTTGAACATGCCCGGCAGGGGTTTTCTGCAGTCGCACTTATCATCAGGTCCGTGCGGGCAGAAATGAATGCTATGTATCTCACCGCCCTGTTCATTGACCAGTGCCTCAAGCTTATGATGCATCTGTTCGAGTGTATCTTGTGTGAAATAGTTTCGTGCAAGGCCTGACTGATTGGTTGCAATGCAGATGCTATAGCCTGCTTTAGATAGCGCTGCTATAGCCTCTATGCTACCGGGGATAGGAATCCATTCATCCAGTGATTTTACATACTCATCTGAATCCTGATTAATAACACCGTCCCGATCCAGAACGATCAATTTTAACTGTGGTTTGTTCATATGCATTACCTGCATCTGTAGTCATATGATGTTTCACGTGAAACAAAAAAGCCGGCATTGAGCCGGCTTGAATATTGCGCTCGCAAGAACGGTTTAGCCGAGCAGCGAGATGTCGGCAACGCCCAGGAAGAGTGAGCGGAGCTGAGAGAGCAACGCCAGACGATTGTTTTTCACTGCTTCGTCATCGGCCACGACCATAACTTGATCAAAGAAATCGTCAACAGAAGCTCGCAGAGCAGCCAGGGATTCAAGAGACTCCTGGTACTGACCGGCTGCGAAAAGCGGAGCAAGCTTAGTGCGCTGAGATTCGATCTCTGCGGCTAAGGCTTTTTCTGCAGGCTCTGCCAGCAGGCTGGTGTCGACCTCAGATACGCCTGAAACGCCCTGCTTGTTCAGGATGTTGGAAACACGCTTGTTGGCCGCAGCCAGTGCATCTGCTTCGGCCAGAGTGCGGAAGTGGTTAACCGCCTTAACGCGTCGATCAAAATCCAGTGGGCGACTTGGTTTAAGTGCGAGGACAGAGAGGAACACTTCTGCATTGATGCCGGCGTCTTCATACCATGCGCGGAAACGCTCCAGCATGAACTCAAGCACTTTATCTTCGAGGCCATCACGGGCAGCAAGGCTGTTGTGATTATCAGCCGCGATAGAGAGAAGCTCGCGCAGATCAAGATCCAGATTGCGCTCAACGATTATGCGCAGAACGCCCAGCGCTGCACGACGCAGTGCGAACGGGTCCTTGGAGCCTGTAGGTGGCTGGTTAATGCCAAACAGGCCTGTCAGGGTGTCCAGACGGTCAGCAATAGCGACCGCGATTCCCGGCGCAGTCTGAGGCAGTTCGTCACCTGCAAAGCGTGGCATGTACTGCTCGTTCTGTGCCAGTGCCACATCCTTGTCTTCACCATCATTCAGGGCGTAGTGATAACCCATCAGGCCCTGAAGGTCGGTGAACTCAAAGACCATGTCGGTCAGCAGGTCGGTTTTAGCGAGCAGGCCTGCCCGCTCAGCTTTGCTCTGGTCTTCGCCAAGCTTGTTGGCGATCTTACCGGCCAGTGAGCTGATGCGTGCGGCTTTGTCGTATACGGTGCCAAGGTCTTTCTGGAATACGACGGATTTAAGTTTCTCAACCCGGGATTCGAGCGTGGACTTCTTGTCGGTCTCGAAGAAGAATGCGGCATCAGACAGTCGTGGGCGGATAACCTTCTCGTTGCCTTCAATAACCTGCTGCGGATCTTTGGAAACGATGTTGCAGATCGTGGTGAAGTTAGGCAGCAGGTTTCCATTCTGGTCGAGGTGGTGGAAATACTTCTGGTGCTCCTTCATTGAAGAGACCAGTGCTTCGGCCGGCACTTCGAGGAAGCGCTCTTCGAAACGTCCGGTCAGGGCGATTGGCCACTCATTCAGAGCGGTCACTTCATCCAGCAGATCTTCATCGATCTGGGCGGTGGCGTTGAGCTTGCGCCCCTCTTCCTCAACCTGTGACTTGATCAGCGCTTTACGCGCATCATAGTCAGCCATCACCATGCCCGGGTTTTCCAGTCGGGAGTGGTATTCGGAAGGCGCAATCAGCTCAATGTCCTGATTGTAGTGGAAACGGTGGCCGCGGGTTTTACGGCCGGCTGTCAGGCCAAGGATCTCGCACTCGACTACTTCATCACCCAGCAGCATGACCAGCCAGTGAACCGGGCGAACGAACTCAACCCGGGATGCACCCCAGCGCATACGCTTAGGAATAGGCAATTTGTTCAGGGACTGCTCAACCAGAGATGGGAGCAGAGACGCCGTAGCTTTGCCCTCTTCCGTGGCGCGGAAGTTATAGTATTCGCCTTTATCTGTATCAATCTTTTCGAGCTGGTCCGCGCTGACACCGCAGGAGCGGGCAAAGCCCTCTACCGCTTTTTCAGGCGCTTTGACTGACGGGCCGCGTTTTTCAATGGCGCGATCAGCCTGTTTCTCATCCAGAGCGCTGATCAGTACGGCAAGGCGACGAGGTGAGGCATAGTTTTTAACGTCACCGAACTCGATGCCCGCCTCTTTCAGACCAGAAGTAATGCCGTTGCTGAATGCTTCAGAAAGGGATTTCAGTGCTTTAGGTGGCAGCTCTTCGGTGCCCAGCTCAACGAGAAAATCATGTTGTGCCATTAGTTGTTCTCCTCGCAGTTAGCCAGAACTTCCTGACGGATCGCATCGGTAGCCAGTGGGAAACCCAGTGCTTTACGGGCATTGAAGTAGGCGTGCGCTACTTCCCGGGCCAGCGTTCGTACGCGCAGGATATAGCGCTGACGTTCGGTGACGGAGATGGCGTGACGGGCATCCAGAAGGTTGAAGGTGTGTGATGCTTTCAGAACCTGCTCATAGGCAGGCAATGGTAGCGGCTTCTCCAGACTGAGTAGCTTGTTACATTCAGCTTCACAGTTGTCGAAGGTTTTGAACAGCTCTTCGACGTTAGCGTGTTCGAAGTTGAAGGTGGATTGCTCCACTTCATTCTGATGGAACACGTCGCCGTAGGTCACTGTGCTGCCATCCGGGTTTTTCGCCCAGATCAGGTCATAGACACTGTCAACGCTCTGCAGGTACATTGCGATACGTTCCAGACCGTATGTGATCTCGCCAGTCACCGGGTAGCATTCAAGGCCGCCGGCCTGCTGGAAATAGGTAAACTGGGTGACTTCCATGCCGTTCAGCCAGACTTCCCAGCCAAGACCCCAGGCACCCAGTGTCGGAGACTCCCAGTTGTCCTCTACGAAACGAACGTCATGTACGCCAAGGTCTACGCCGATCCGTTCCAGTGAGCCCAGATAGAGTTCCTGAAAGTTCTCAGGAGAGGGCTTCAGAACGACCTGAAACTGGTAGTAGTGCTGCAGGCGGTTAGGGTTCTCGCCGTAGCGGCCATCGGTTGGACGGCGGCTTGGCTGCACGTAGGCAGAGCGCCAGTTTTCTGGTCCGATTGCGCGAAGGAAAGTTGCCGGATGGAAGGTGCCTGCACCTACCTCCATGTCCAGTGGTTGTACGATCACACAACCCTGCTCTGCCCAGTATTCCTGCAGAGCAAGGATAAGCCCCTGAAATGTGCTTACGTCTGGGGTTGCCTTGTCAGTCACAGAGTTCACCTTTTACATGAGTGCGCCAGAGAATTTCCTCCCTCTGGAGGGTTGGCGACACCGTATTAGCCTGAAAAATTAGCCGGCAATTATACAACAAAAAATGATCAGTCTGTGCCCGCTGGCGGGCTTAAAGGCGAGAAAAGGCGGGATAATTGCGGAAATTGAGGAGGAGGTCGGAATCCCGCCCCCTCCCGGATATGGGAATGACTGGATCAGTAATCCAGACAGAGGTATTTCAGAGTCTCAATGACCTGTTCGGTGTTTTCTGCAACGGCATGTGCGCAGGCGTCGATCTCTTTGAGGGGGTGGGTCAGTTCCGGTGCGTGCTCGACAATCAGAGATTTGCCGTTGGCCACCGCAAAGCCCGCATCGAATGCTGCGTTCCACTGGCGGTATTTGTCGCCGAAACGAACAATCACAATATCAGCCCGTTTGATGGCGGTCATGTGACGAATGGTATTCATTTTGGCGGACTTGTGATCGGTCCAGAAGCTGGAATCCTCCGGGCCGAGAATGTCGCTGGCGCAGCCATCGCTGGAGTCGTGGTCGGTATTCGGGGTCAGAACATCAACCGGCAGGCCGTTTTCATTAATCGCTTTTTTGATTTTGTCGCGCCAGTCGCTGTGAATCTCGCCGGAAAGGTAAACAGTGTATCGCATGATCAGGCTCTCAATAGTGTTTGTATGGCGCGGGTCTGCTGCCCGCTTTAACGTTTCCAGAATGCCGGCGTGAAGAGTACCAGCAGAGTAAATACTTCAAGTCGACCGAGGAGCATGGCAAAACAGAGCACCCATTTGGCAGGATCGTTCAGGTTGCCGTAGTGCGCGGATACATCGCCCAGCCCCGGGCCGAGGTTGTTCAGGGTCGCCCCCACTGCTGACCAGGCTGTGACCTGATCCAGCCCGGTAGCCAGCAGGACGATCAGCATGATCACAAACACGATCAGGTAGACGGAGAAAAATCCCCAGACCGCTTCCAGAACTTTATCTGAAATCGGTTTGCGGCCGAGTTTAACCGGAATGATCGCATTGGGGTGGATCAGACGCTGAATCTCACGGTAGCCCTGTTTCAGGATCAGCAGTACCCGGATTACCTTCATTCCGCCCCCGGTGGAGCCGGCGCAACCCCCGGCAAAGGCGGCAACAAACAGCAGAAATGGCAGCATAACCGGCCAGTGTGCGAAGTCTGCAGTGGCGAAGCCGGTGGTGGTGGCAATGGAAACGACCATAAACGCAGCTTTACGCAGTGACTCATCCGGTGGGTAGGTTTTGGTCAGGGTCAGCACAATCAGGGCGATCAGAGTGATGCCTGCCAGCGTGCAGAGATAGAACTTAAATTCAGGGTCCTGCAGGTAGTGGAGCAACGTATGCTGCCGCCAGGCAAAGAAGTGCAGGCCGAAATTCACCGCGGAAATGGTCATAAAGAAGATGCAGATCAGCTCAATGGTTACTGAATCGAAATAACCGATACTGGCATCATGGGTGGAAAAGCCGCCAATCGCTACGGTGGAGAAACTGTGTCCGATCGCATCAAACAGGTCCATGCCTGCAAGCCAGTAACCTGCGGCACAGGCAATCGTCAGTGACAGGTAGATATACCAGAGCGCTTTAGCGGTTTCAGTGATGCGCGGGGTCAGCTTGGAATCTTTAACCGGCCCCGGCGTTTCGGCGCGGTATAGCTGCATACCCCCGATGCCGAGCATCGGCAGAATGGCAACGGCGAGGACGATGATACCCATGCCGCCGAGCCATTGCAGTTGCTGGCGATAGAAGAGAATCGATTTTGGCAGGTAATCGATACCGGTAATCACCGTCGCACCGGTTGTGGTGAGGCCGGAAAGGGACTCGAACAAGGCGTCGATAAAGCTCAGATGGGGGTTGTCGGTGAGCATGAAAGGTAATGCCCCGAACAGGCCCAGAACGGACCAGAACAGCACGGTAATGAGGAAGCCGTCACGGGTACGCAGATCCTGCCGGACCCGGTAAACCGGTATCCAGATAAAGAAACCGGTCATCAGGGTAATCAGGAAGCCGGAGATGAACGCCAGCTCAGCGCCATCATCGTAGAAAAATGAGATGCCAAGAGGCGGCAGCATCGAGATGCTGAATATCATCAGCAGGATGCCCAGAATACGGAGAATGACTTTGTAATGCATCTACGCGCTTCCGCTGTCAGAAGAATGTCAGGCCGACCTGGAACAGGCGCTCAACTTCGTTGATTCGGCGTTTGTCGACCAGGAACAGGATGACATGGTCACCGCTCTCTACAACCACATCGTCATGGGCGATCAGCACCTCATCGTTACGCACGATGGCGCCGATGGTGGTGCCCGGTGGCAGTTTGATCTCTTCAATGGTTCGGCCGACCACCTTGGAGGAGGATTTGTCGCCATGGGCCACCGCCTCCAGTGCTTCGGCTGCGCCGCGCAGTGAGTGAACCGCGACCACGTCGCCCCGGCGCACATGGGTCAGCAGCGCGCCGATGGTGGTTTGCTGGGGGAGATCGCAATGTCGATCGCCCCGCCCTGCACCAGATCGACGTAGGCCGGGTTGTTGATCAGGGTCATGACGGTACGGGCACCCTGACGCTTGGCCAGCATCGAGGCCATGATATTGGCCTCATCATCATTGGTCAGGGCGCAGAAAACATCAGTGTCTTCGATATTTTCTTCGATCAGCAGCTCCCGGTCGGAAGCGCTTCCCTGCAGCACAATGGTGTTATCCAGTGTCCGGGCCAGGTAGTTACAGCGGCGAATATCACGCTCGATAATCTTCACCTGATAGTTGCTCTCGATAGATTCAGCGAGACGGGCGCCGATATTACCGCCGCCGGCAATGATGATCCGTTTATAAGGGTGATCAAGACGGCGCAGTTCACTCATTACTGCGCGTATGTCGCGGCGGGCGGCGATGAAGAAAACCTCATCGTCCGCTTCGATAACCGTATCACCCTTTGGAATAATCGGGCTTCCACGGCGGAAAATGGCCGCTACACGGGTATCAACATTAGGCATGTGGGAGCGCAGATAAGAGATCTCACGACCTACCAGAGGGCCGCCGTAGTAGGCTTTTACCGCAACCAACTGGGCTTTAGCGTCTGCAAAATCGAGTACCTGCAGCGCGCCGGGATGCTGGATAAGGCGTTTGATGTGCTTGGTAACCAGCAGCTCCGGGCTGATCCGCACATCAATCGGAATGCCCTTTTCACCAAAGATTTTCTGGTTTTTATTCAGGTAGTCATGTTCCCGGACACGGGCGATTTTGGTCGGCGTATTAAACAGCGTCTGGCCGATCTGGCAGGCGATCATGTTCACTTCATCGGAGTTGGTGACCGCAATCAGCATGTCTGCATCCTGCGCACCGGCCTGATCGAGTACCGAAGGATAGGAGGCTTTGCCCTCAATGGTGCGGATGTCGAGTCGATCCTGCAGTTCGCGGAGTCGGCCGGAGTCTGTGTCGACCACAGTGATGTCGTTATCTTCACGGGCCAGGTTTTCTGCGAGGGTGCCGCCAACCTGGCCTGCACCGAGAATAATGATCTTCATGATCAGCCTTTTACAGTAACCGGAGGCGGTCGGTCAGGTCGATAGCATTCAGGCCTGAGCAACTTTCTCCAGTAGCGCGTAGTAGAAACCATCATGGCCGTTTTCCTGAGGGAAAAGCTGCCGGCCATATTCTCTTTCAATACCCCACTCCGCGTTGATAGGCAGGTGTCGGGCATCCTCTGTTTGTGTCATAAAGCGTTTGATAAGTCGCTCATTTTCCTGCGGGAAAATAGAACAGGTAGCATAAAGCAGTTTGCCGCCTGGTTTCAGCATTGCCCAGCAATTTTGCAGGATATCTGCCTGTAGCTGGGACAATTGATGAATATCTTCACCCTGGCGCAGGTATTTTATATCCGGGTTGCGACGAATAACACCGGTAGCGGAACAGGGAGCGTCCAGCAGGATTCGGTCATAGGCTTGTCCGTCCCACCATGTCTGGGTGGCGGCATCAGCGATATGCAGGTTGGCTTTAAGGCCGAGCCGGCTCAGGTTTTCGGTTATCCGCTCTGCTCGTTTCTCTTCAAGCTCAACCGCGTCTACCTGACTCAGGCCTTTCCCGGCTTCAAGAATATGGCAGAGCTTGCCTCCGGGAGCCGCGCAGGCATCCAGTACCCGTTGGCCGGGTTGAAGGTCAAGGAGTCCGGCACTGAGCTGGGCCGCCTCATCCTGTACGCTGAAAGCACCGACACGGTAGCCCGGCAGTGTTTCGACATTCAGGGATTGTGACAGGCGGATACCCTGCGGGCTGAAACGGGTTGGCTCGGCCTCTGTTACCACATTCAGTTGTGTAAGATAGCTTTCCCGGTCGGTGCGCAGGGCGTTAATACGCAGGGTCAGTGGCGCCTGAAGATTGTTCGCGTTAATAATCTGCTGCCAGTGATCAGGCCAGTTATTTTGCAGCTTTGCGATCATCCATTCAGGATGATTAAAGCGGTAGCTGAGTTCCTGCTCCAGATCGGCTTCAATCGCCTCCCGTTCGCGCTGAAAGCGCCGTAAAAGGGCGTTAATGAGTTTTCCGGCCGGAGCCTTATCGAGTTTTTTACAGGCGTCTACGCTTTCGTTAATAGCTGCGTGGGACGGCACCCGGGTATGAATCAACTGGTACAAGCCGATCAGAGCGACGGCTTTAATATCGATATCCCGGTATTTAAAGGGATGATTCTGCAGCCGTTTAAGGATCGCATTGAGCTGCGGGTGGTAGCGCATGGTGCCGTAGCAGAGTTCCCGCAACAGGCCCCGGTCCTTCTCCGGGCAGCGTCGTTCCAGTGCCGCCATCTGGGTATTCAGGGAGCCCTTGTTTTTCAGTAGCGGGGTGAGTACCTGGCTGGCCAGGGCGCGAACATTGGTTGTCATCGTCTTAGCCTAAACTCAGTCCTGGTGCGAACTGCTCCCGCTTGGAATTAAGTACAGCGGCTGCGTCCATTGGTTTTTTGCCGGGTAGTTGCAGTTGGGTAATCCGCAACGCGCCCTCCCCGCAGGCGACGATAATCGAGCGTTTGTCAGCCGGTAACAATTCGCCGGGTGTGCCCTGCTGCTGCACTGGCTCGGCAGCCAGAAGCTTGACCGTCTCTTCGCCCAGCTTAAAGGTGACGGCAACTCTGGGGCTGAGTGCCCGGATCTTCAGATCGATCTCGCTGGCCGGGGCGTTCCAGTCAATCACGCCTTCCTGTTTATCCAGTTTGTGCGCGTAGGTAGCGAGGCTGTCGTCCTGAGCTTCGGCTCTGGCGCTGCCAAGCTGAAGCTGTTTCAGGGTGGTGATCAGTGCCTCTGCGCCGATTTCGGCCAGTCGGCTGAACAGGCTGGCTGCTGTATCGCTGGTGCTGACAGGCGTATAGACTTTATGCAGCATGGCACCGGTGTCGAGGCCCTCATCCATCTGCATGATGGTGACGCCGGTTTCGGTATCGCCGGCGAGCATAGCCCGTTCTACCGGAGCAGCGCCACGCCAGCGGGGCAGCAGAGAGCCATGAACATTGATACAGCCCAGCCGGGGGGTATCCAATACCGCCTTGGGCAGGAGTATGCCATAGGCAACCACCACCATAATGTCGGCTTCGAGGTTAGCAAGTACTTGCTGTTCGGCTTCGTCTTTCAGACTGTGTGGCTGGTGGACCGGGATGTCATGGGCCAGTGCCAGGTCTTTCACCGGGCGCGGAGCCAGTTGATTCTTGCGTTTGCCCTTCTTGTCCGGCTGGGTGTAGACCGCAATAACCTGATGCTCTGAATCCAGCAGTGCGCGCAGGCTTTCTGCGGCAAAATCAGGGGTGCCGGCAAAGACGATACGGAGTGGGCTGTCTGACATGGGTGTCTCCAAAATAAAACAGGCCTGCGGAGTAATCACGCAGGCCTGTGAACGCTCTTAAAACAGGCGATCAGGCACGCTTTTCCTGCAGTTTATGGGCTTTTTCCAGTTTGCCCTTGATGCGGTTACGCTTGAGCATGGACAGGTAATCAACAAACAGTTTGCCATTGAGGTGATCCAGTTCATGCTGGATGCAAACCGCGAGCAGGCCTTCGGCGACCATTTCATAGGCTTCGCCGTTGTAGTCGAGCGCTTTCAGGCGAATCTTCTGCGGTCGGCTGACGTCTTCGTAGAAGCCGGGAACAGAGAGGCAGCCTTCCTGATATTTCTCCTGCTCATCATCCAGCACTTCAAATTCCGGGTTGATCAGGACCAGAGGTTCGTTCTGCTCTTCTGAAATATCGATAGTCACTACACGCTTGTGAATATTCACCTGTGTTGCTGCCAGGCCGATACCGGGTGCTGCGTACATTGTCTCGAACATATCGTCGATCTGATTACGCAGTTCGTCGGTCACCTCAGCGACAGGTTCGGCGATGGTCCGTAAACGGGGATCGGGATACTCAAGGATGGTCAGTTTTGCCATGATTAGTGTCTGTTTTAGCCGGTTACTGGGTGCGACTGCATGGGAATCAGGCGGTCAAACATGTTAAGTTAGACGCTGTCAGCGGGCACCATTAATTTTAGCTCGATAATTCCGGCTTATAGCCGAAAGATATAATCGAGAACAATAGCGAAAAATATTAATCTGCCTATTATACTGATTAGAACGCTCAATGCATTGTCGTTACTGTTTTCCTCCGCGCTTCCTGTGCGACGGTGGATCACGGTAATAAGGGAACTGGACATGAAAAAATTGTTATGCGGTTTGTTCGCCTTGATGATGGTCGTCATTACGCCTGTTCAGGCGGAAACGCGGAAGGATAATCTTCTCCTCCGGGACGATCACCCCGAAGAGTATGTAGTGGTGAAGGGAGATACGCTGTGGCATATCTCCGGACGATTCCTTCAGAGCCCCTGGAAGTGGCCTGAAGTCTGGGGAATCAACCCTCAGGTCGACAACCCCCATCTGATTTACCCGGGTGATGTCATCTACCTGACCTGGGTTGATGGCAAACCGCGTCTGGGTGTTCGTCGTGACAGCGGCATTTATCCGCGTGCCCGTGTCAGCCCTCTGGAAGATGCAATCCCTGCAATCCCGCTGCGTGACATCATCAGTTTCCTTAACGACAACCGGGTTCTCTCTGAAGATCTGCTGAAAGAGGCACCTTATGTTCTGGGTGGCCAGAGCGAGCGGATCATTGCCGGTGCCGGCGACCGTATCTACGCCCGCGGCACTCTGCTTGAGGATCAGAAGCGTCAGGGCATTTACCGTGCCGCGAATGAATATGTCGATCCGGATACCGAAGAGTTTCTTGGCTATGAGATGCTGAAGATTGCGGAAGCTGACGTAGCGGCGAAAAGCGATGATGTGATTACGCTGGATGTTCGCAAATCAAATAAAGAGGTGCGGGTACTGGATCGGGTCGTGCCGACCGAAGAGGTCCGGATTGAGTCAGTCTTCTACCCTAAGGCTTCCCCTGAAGGGGTGACCGGCCAGGTGCTTTCGGTACTGGGTGGTGTGCGTGACGGAGGCCAGTTCAACGTGGTAGCGCTGAACCGCGGTAGCCGTGAAGGGCTGGAAACCGGGCATGTCTTTGCGATCTACCGCCGCGGCGAGGTGGTGAAGGATCCGGTAACGAAAGAGCTGGTAACCCTGCCGCAGGAGCGATCCGGTGAGCTGATGATCTTTAAAGTGTTTGAGAAAGTCAGTTACGGTCTGATCATGCAGAGCCGGGATGTGGTCTCTATCGGCGATGAGATACGCGAACCATAAGGAATAGCATCTATGTCTGGCGATCCAAAGGAGTGGATCGCCGTTGCTGCCCTCCCCGGTCTGGGAGCGGCTTCTGTCAAACGTCTATGGGATCTGGGCTGGACGCCCGGCAGGTTGTTAGGCGGCTCAGAGCTCGACTGGCAACGGCTCGGTCTTAAATCCTCAACCATCAATGCCTTGCAGCAGTATCATGCAGGTGCTTCCCGAAGTCAGGTGGCTGCTCAAGTTAATCAGGCACTTACGTGGCTGGATAACACCGCTGATGCATCCATACTCCCCCTGACCCACCCTGAATACCCCACTCTTCTGAAGCAGATTCATGATCCCCCCGTTATCCTGTTTGTCAGAGGTGGCCTGACAGCGTTATCACTGCCGCAGATTGCCATTGTCGGCAGCAGGAGCGCTTCTGCGGCTGGTTTGCGTCAGGCGGCGGAGTTTGCCCGTTATCTGGCCGAAAATGGGCTGAGCACCTGCTCAGGGCTTGCTTTGGGGATCGATGCTGCGGCTCATCAGGCCTGCGTGGCACAGCAGGCGCCGACCATCGCCGTACTGGGCACCGGCCTGGATCGTCCCTATCCGCAACGTAATCTGAAGCTGGCAGAACAGATTCTGGCAAATGGTGGATGCTGGGTGAGTGAGCTGTTTCCCGGTTCAGCGCCGCGGGCCGCTCATTTCCCGCGCCGTAACCGGATCATCAGCGGTATGAGTCTGGGGGTGCTGGTGGTCGAAGCCGCTCTCAGGAGCGGGTCTCTGATCACCGCCCGACAGGCAATGGAACAGGGACGGGAGGTATTTGCCATTCCCGGTTCAATTCACAACCCGCTGAGCAAAGGGTGTCATCAGTTACTCCGTGAAGGTGCGCTGCTGGTGGAGAGTGCCACCGACATCATTCAGCCGCTGGCACCGATGCTGGGATATCTGGCCGAAAACGTCACCGGGCCTGCGCCGGAGCCCGATATAACAGCATCATTGACGCCAGCGCAGCAGGCAGTGCTGGCGTGGTTAGGTTATGAATCTCTGACACTGGATCAGCTAAGCACGAGTAGTGGGCTGGATGTGGAAGAGTTGAGTGTTTGCCTGACTGAACTGGAGTTGCTGGGGATTATCGCGCACGCCGGCGGCGTATATCAGCGTTGTTAAAGCCGGCCTCAGCTCTATGGCGCATCTGACAGTGCGCCTCAACGACCTGTTCGAAGGTTCCCTAACACCCTGTTTCTATGGGTTTTGCGTATATAGCTATAGCCGAACAGGAGTTGAAAAAAAACGGTTGAACATTTAGTGTTCAGCCCCTCTTTAGGTAAACTTGCCGCGTTTTGGCAAGCGCCAGTCTGTTGTTTTCACCGGATAAAACGGTGGGGTTGATCATTCGGCAGCAGGTCGGGCTAATTTTGATACTGGGCAACGCAATGTTGCAGGGAACCTTACAAAAGTGAATGTTAATCTGACTCCCGACTGGTGGCATATCAACCAGTCCGTTAGAGCGATACGCCGTGGTGGGGTGATCGCCTATCCTACTGAAGCTGTTTGGGGCCTGGGTTGCGATCCGTTTAATGAGGATGCGGTCTCTCATCTGCTTGCGATTAAGCGCCGTCCTATGCATAAAGGTCTGGTTCTGGTAGCCGCAGATTTACAGCAGATCGATTTCCTGCTTCAGGATCTGAGTGATGATGAATATACCAAAGTGACTGCTAACTGGCCGGGGCCTTATACCTGGATTTTACCCGATAAGCGCGGATTGATTCCGCACTGGATCAAGGGTAAGCATGATGCAGTGGCTGTGAGAGTGAGTGCTCACAAACAGGTGAAAAGGCTGACTGAAGCATACGGATCATTCATTGTTTCTACTTCAGCCAACCCGGCTGCACACGATCCGGCAAAGGATTCATTGAGAGTGAAGACTTACTTCGGAGAAAAGCTCGATTATCTTCTTCCCGGTGAGCTGGGAGATCTGGCTCAGCCGACCCAGATTCGTGATTTAAAATCAGACCGGCTTGTCCGGGCCTGAAAATTTATGTGAGTGATTACTATGTCTGCACCCGATATTGATGCCGTTAAAGACTACTTATTAGGACTGCAGGAGCGCATCTGTGATGCGCTCGAGCGGGCTGACGGTAAAGGAAAATTTGTTCAGGATGAGTGGCAGCGAGAAGCGGGTGGCGGTGGTCGTACCCGGGTGCTGGCCGATGGCGCGATCATCGAAAAAGGGGGCGTGAACTTTTCCCATGTATTTGGTGATCAGTTGCCAGGCTCTGCTACCGCACATCGTCCGGAACTGGCAGGCAGAAATTTTCAGGCGATGGGGGTTTCACTGGTGATTCATCCCCATAATCCTTATATCCCTACTTCCCATGCCAATGTGCGTTTCTTCATTGCCGAAAAGGAAGGTGAAGAGCCGGTTTGGTGGTTCGGTGGCGGCATCGACCTCACGCCATACTATGGCAATGATGAAGATTGCCGTTTCTGGCATCAGAAGGCGAAGGAAGCCTGTGATCCTTTTGGCGAAGATATCTATCCCCGCTTTAAGGAATGGTGCGACGAATATTTTTACCTCCGGCACCGTGATGAACCACGCGGCGTGGGTGGTCTGTTCTTTGATGATCTCAATGAGCTGGGCTTTGAGAAGAGTTTTGCTCTGATGCAGTCGATCGGCAACGCTTATGCCGAGGCATACGTGCCAATTATTGAGCGCAACCGCGATAAGCCTTATGGCGAGCGGCAGCGTGATTTCCAGCTCCACCGCCGCGGTCGTTACGTCGAATTTAATCTGGTCTATGACCGGGGTACCCTGTTTGGTCTTCAGTCTGGCGGCCGCACCGAGTCGATTCTGATGTCGATGCCGCCTGAAGTCCGCTGGGGCTATGACTGGAAGCCGGAACCGGGTAGTGAGGAAGCAGTGCTCTATGAGCGTTACCTTAAACCACGTAACTGGTTATCCATTTAACATTCTCAGGGCAAGGTAAAAAGGCAGGACAGATGACAGATCGCTATGCCGTGTTTGGTAATCCGATTAAGCACTCTAAATCACCGCAAATTCATGCTTCGTTCGCCACTCAGACCGGGCAGGATCTGACCTATGAAGCGATCTGTGTACCCGAGGATCAGTTCGCAGGGTATGTGGATGAATTTCTTCAGGGTACCGGGCGCGGGCTGAATATTACCATCCCGTTTAAGCAGCAGGCCTGGGCTATGGCAGAGCAGCTCAGCCCACGGGCTAAGCTGGCTGGCGCGGTCAACACGCTGTACCGGAACCAGGCCGGAGAACTCTGTGGTGATAATACCGACGGTATTGGCATGGTGCGGGATATTGTGCGTAATCACGGTGGTGAAATCCGTGGAAAGCGGGTGCTGATTCTGGGAGCGGGCGGCGCTGTGCGCGGTGTACTTCAGCCGGTGCTGGAACAACAACCCCTGAAACTGGTCATCGCTAACCGCACCGCCTCCAAAGCGGAGGAACTGGCACAGCTGGTTGCCGATCTCGGGGATGTGCAGGGCTGCGGTTTTGAAACATTGCAGGGGGAATGTTTCGATCTGGTGATCAATGGTACCGCTGCCAGCCTGCAGGGCGAAGTGCCTCCCCTGCCAGCGGGCATTCTGGCTGAAAATGCCTGGTGCTACGACATGATGTACTCGGCAGAGCCGACCGCATTCTGTCAGTGGGCGCAGCAGAATGGCGCTGTTAAAGCCCTCGACGGGCTGGGTATGCTGGTGGAGCAGGCGGCACAGTCGTTTCAGATCTGGCGCGGTGTTGAACCGGATTCCGGGGCTGTGATACGCGCCATCAGAGATTCATTAACTGTTTGATTTTAAAACAGCTGTTCTTATTTTCAGAAATCATTATGTCGGGTTGCATGCGCCGCCTGTGCGGCGTATAACGTTTCTAGGTACAGAGAAAATCTGCCTCTTTCAGTCTGCTGCGGGAGTACCCTATGGTAACGGAAACCCGACTATCCACCGAACAACTGTATCGCAGTTGTGATCCTGAATTACTGCCCTTTAAAACCACTGCTACCCTGAAACCCTTCACCGGCTTTTTTGGTCAGGACCGGGCCATTGAAGCAATGGACTTTGGTATCGGCATGCGCAGGCCGGGTTATAACCTGTTTGTGATGGGTAACCCCCACACCGGGCGCTTCTCCTTCGCCATGGAAAATCTCAAAGCGATTGCTAAAAAAGAGAAGAAACCGGGCGACTGGGTTTATCTGAATAACCTGAAGGATAATCGTAACCCGCTGGCGATTAACTTCCCTGCCGGGAAGGCGCAGCAGTTCAAGCGCGACATTAAAAATATTATCGAAACCACCCTGGCTGAGATGCCCGCGGCTTTTGAGAGTCCGGCCTATCAGCGCAAGAAAAGCCGTATTGAGCGGGATCTGAACCGTTACTACGATCAGGCCATCGAGGCGGTAGAGAAAGAGGCCCGTGAGTACAGTATTGCGGTTTATCGAGATGCCGGCAGCGTTGGTTTCACGCCGGTCGCAGATGGACAGGCAATGGACGAAGCGGTGTTTTCGCAACTGCCGGAGGAGGTACGTGATGGTTTTACCCGGGCGATCGCCAGCCTTGAGGATAAGCTCAACGATGCCCTGACCGAACTGCCCCTGTGGCGCCGGGAAGCCACTGAAAAGCTGAAAAATCTCGACCGCGATACAGCGCGCCACTCGGTATCACGCCTGTTTCAGCAGGTTAAAGATAAATACTCCAATATCCCTACGGTGTCCGACTATCTGGCAGAGATGGAAACCTCTCTGGTGAAAAACTGCGCCGAAATTGTCGGTGAGGAGAAGTTGCTGGAGCCGGTAACCGATGCCAGCCGCCGTAACTATATGGAGAATAACTACGGCGTTAACCTGCTGGTGGATAACGAGAAAGTTAAAGGCGCGCCGGTTATCTACGAGGCGCATCCGAGTTATGAAAATCTGTTTGGCCGGGTTGAGTACACATCGGAGATGGGGGCTCTGTCGACCTCCTATAAACTGATCCGCCCCGGTGCTCTGCACCGGGCTAATGGTGGTTATCTGGTGCTGGAGGCAGAAAAACTGCTGGAACAGCCATTTGTCTATGGTGCCCTGAAGCGCGCTCTTAAGTCCCATGAGATTCGTATTGAGAGCCCGGCCAGCGAATATACCGGAATCAGTACCATTACCTTGACCCCGCAGGCGATTCCCCTGTCGGTAAAAGTGGTGGTGATCGGCGCGCGGAATATCTATTACCTGCTGCAGGAGCTGGATCACGATTTCGAGAAGATGTTCCGTGTGGTGGTGGATTTTGATGAGGATGTAAAGCGTACTGCGCAGATGGTTCGCAACTACGCCCGGCTGATGAAAACCCTGGCCGATGAGGAGGGGCTGGCGCCGCTGACCCGGCGTGCCGTGGCGCGACTGGTGGAACACAGCTCGCGACAGGCTGAGGATCAGGAGCTGCTGTCAGCACATATCGGAGAGCTGGTGGATCTGCTCTGTGAGGCGGATTTCAAGCGGATTCGAGAGGAAGATGAACTGATCAACGCGGATCATGTTGAGATGGCGCTGAATGCGAAAGAGCGCCGTACCTCGCGGATGTCAGAAAAAATCGCAGAGAGTATTCTCAATGAAACCGTGCTGATCGATACCGAGGGCGAGGCGATCGGTAAAGCCAACGGGCTGACAGTGCTGCAGGTGGGCGATGTGGCCTTTGGTACACCGGCACGGATTACCGCGACGATGCACCCCGGTAGTCGCGGTATCGTCGATATTGAGCGTGAAGTTACACTGGGGCAGCCGATTCACTCCAAAGGGGTGCTGATTCTCACCGGGTTCCTCGGTCATCAGTATGCGCAGGATTTCCCGTTGTCGATCTCTGCCAGTATTGCGCTGGAGCAATCCTACGGTCTGGTTGATGGCGACAGTGCATCACTGGCGGAGGTCTGCACCCTGCTCTCTGCATTGACCCACATCCCGATCAGCCAGAATTTTGCGATTACCGGATCGATCAACCAATATGGTGAAGTGCAGGCGATCGGCGGAGTTAATGAGAAGATCGAAGGCTTCTTTAACCTGTGTAAAACCCGTGGTCTCAATGGGGAGCAAGGGGTTGTTATACCACGGGCGAACGTGCGCAATCTGATGCTCAAAGCCGAAGTGGTGGAAGCCGCAAGACAAGGGATGTTCGCGGTCTACGCGGTGTCCCATGTGGATGAGTGCCTGGAGATTCTGATGGGCCGTAAAGCCGGCCGGCGCAAGGAGGATGGCAGCTTCACTCAGCGTAGTATTAATGCACTGGTGGTGAAGCGGCTGCGTGAGGTTTCCAGCGCGAAAGTTGAGGAAAAATAGGCTGCATCCGGATCCCGGATGAAACTTTTATGGCACCGGTTCCCAATCGGTTCCTGAAAGGATAATATCCGCCGAAACAAAGGGTTGTGCTGTTTGCCAGCACAACCAACAGATTGTGACGACCGGTGCTGATGATGAAGGGGGATTCAGTACCGGTCTGTCACTCCTGCTAGGGGATGCCTCAGAACTCGGTAACCAGAACCAGATTCAGGGTATCGGTTTCAGCACCGCTGTTATCTTCGTCACGCACATATTCTGCTACTACGCTGGTGTTCTCACCAAAGGCGCGTTCCATGCCCAGTACGGTACGCTCGGCATCGGCTGCAGAATCATCGATATCGCTGTAACCCAGATAAACCTGACCCTCTGCACCGAACAGCTCCGTGTTATAGGCAGCATTGAGTGCCATAAACTGAGGATCAAAGTCGCTGCCATCCACTTCAATAAACTCTGCACTGAAGGCAAACGGGCCGGTTTCCAGCAGCGCATTCAGACGCCATGCATCCGCCGCTTCGCTGGTCAGGTCTGTCAGATCATTAGCATCGTCCTGCAGGTCATTGGCGTAACCGGCACCCAGAGTCAGCCCTTCAGCCGCTTCCAGAGACAGATTCAGGCCGTAGGTATTTACCGAATCACCTTCATCGTTGTTGTAGATGAAAACGTCAGCCGCCAGCGGGCCTGTTCCGAACGACGCCATCGCCATCCCTTCAGTGATGTCGAAGAAATCATCGGTCAGAGGGGAAGTCCAGCCTGCGTCGTTGATGGCCGCGAACGGAATCGGCGCCTTACCTACGGTCAGAGTGGCCGGAGTCTCATCGTTACCGATAACGGCATAAGCTTCAGACAGTTCAATCCCATCATCATCTGAGTTGTATTCCAGCAGAGAGGAAACGGCGACCAGCTCATTCAGCTGAGCTTCTACTGCCAGCTCAAAGGTGTCGACTTCAATGTCGCTGGCGGAGTTGCCGCTCTCTTCTTCGCTGTGGGACGCCAGAATTTCCAGTGCGCCGGAAACGCTGACATTATCGGCAAAGCCACCTGCAGATGCGGGGCTTGCGGCCTGCTGTTCAATGGTTTCCTGCTGCTCAGCCAGCTTAGCTTCCAGTTGAGCAATACGTGCTTTCATAGCATTCAGTTCTGCTACAACGTCCGAGGCGTATGCTGGAGTGGCGCTGGTCAGTGCAGCGGTGATCAGTGTTGCAATTGCGGTTTTCTTCATGGTTTACCCTTCTATATCAAAGCGTCGGTGATTATATTGATTATGTTATAATATTACATTAACTTTATTTCTGTGCCGGGTTGATGCCGCCTCAGTTTTTTAACTGAAGCTGCTCAGGTGGTTATCCCAGGCGACAATTTCACTCAGGGGAACTTTCTCCCGCTGACCATTACTGGCGTTGTAGCGATAACAGCGGCCGCGCCCGGTGGTGATCAGAAACTCTGCGTCATTCGGGGTTGCGGCCAGACCGCAACCATCCCGGCTTGCGACCTGACTGAGATACTCACCCTGTTCATTCCAAAAGGTAACTAAGTTACCTCGTGGTGATGAGATTGCCGCCACCTGTCCGCTACGATCGTAACGGGCGCTGCCGCAGTATTGCTTCATCGCCAGATTGACCTCAGCAGGTGCGCGAACCAACTGTAATGGCCGGCTCCGGGTATGGAAGGCCACCAGAGGTACATCATCCGACTTGGCGCCCTGATACTGCAGGGCGATCGCCACCCTGCCCCGCGGGTTGATGTCAAAATGGCGGATGCTCAGTTGATGCAACGTCTGCGGCATGAACACCTGCTCCAGCAACTGGCCGCTGGCCAGATCCAGATAGGCCAGTGACGGCTGCATTGTCTCCAGATTGAGCTTCTCCCTGCCCCGGTTCGGATGGGTCAGGATACCGCCGTTTGCAACGACCAGAGTGCGTCCGTCGGGCATCATCTTCAGTTCGTGAGGGCCCGTTCCTGCGGAGGAAAACTGGCGGATAACGACAGCCTTCTGCTGCAGATCCCGCACGACGATCAGGCCTTCCCCGGTGTTTATCTGATTTTCACTGCTGATCAGATAGCGGCCGTCAGGGCTGAAGATTGCATGGCCGTAAAAGTGCTGTCCCGGACTGCTGTGGATACGCTGCAGCAGCGTTTTGTTCTGGTAATCCAGCAGATCGATAAAGGTTTCCGGCCGTCGGCCAACCACGGCAAGCAGTGGCCGGTTCGGGTGCCGCTCCACATGGTGCGCACGGGCGGGCAAGGTATGGCTGAACTGTACCTTGCCCTGTTGATCGATCAGGCGGAGCTGATACTCGCCGGCCCGGGTTTTGGCAGCGGAAGCAAACAGCGGAGCAGTGCCTCGGGTTTCAGCCATCAGGCCGGGCGAAAACAGGCTGCTGGCCAGTAACAGGCTGAACTGACGTCGGTTAATCCCCATCGCGGCTATTGAATCCCAGTTGTACTCCGAGGTTGCTGACGGCCTGTTTCAGGTCGCTGTTGAGTTGTTTCAGCTCGCTGCTCACCTGCAACAGCTGAGCGCGTACCTGATCATCCCGGATCTGCTCATACAGCGGGCCGGGGATCTCGCTTAACTGTTGTTTCAGGGTGACAAACTGCTGCTCGATGCTGGCTGCCAGCGCCTTTTCTCCCTTATCCTGCAGCAGTTGTGAAAAGGAATAGCCTTTCAGCCCGCTGTACATATGGTGCAGGGAGGCGATGTTAGTACGGAGGTTGGTCAGCGCTTGTCGGCTGCGCCAGCTCTCTAACTGTCGTGGACGGGCTTTTTTGTTGCCCAGCGGGCGCAGCAGTTTCAGGTCGCGAATAATCTCAATGGGTTCCACCTGAGCTTTCAGCAGATCGATCCCCGCCTCTTCTGCGCTCTCGTAGCTGCCCTCTTCCGATTCCAGATAACTGAACTCCTGCTGGAAACTCTGCCACTCTGTATAGGTGTTGTGACTCTGCAGCCTGATATAGTCGCTTACGGCGTGGGCAAACTGGCAGTTGAACGGATTCTGCCGGATCGTCATCAGAGACTGATCGGCAAACAGCAGTCGTTCCATTGCCGGCAGCCCTTTCACGGCGATGCTGGCACCCTGCAGGTACGCCTGACTCAGGGTCGCCGGGTCCTTCGCGGTCAGCAGCTTCTCCAACTGGCGGGATGTGAGGTTCTTTTTGTCCGGCCAGAACTGCATGCTGTAGTTACGCATCAGCAATTCGACAGGGCCGAAGTTGATGTGCTGAATCCCCTGCCATGCGGCCAGCGTCTGGCGAAAAGCTTCCCGGCTGGCTTCAAGATGTGCCTTATCGGTCTGCTGACACAGGGCGGCTGTCGTTAATGCCAGTCTGGCCGCGCTTGAGGCCAGGGTTTGGTAACCGGGCAGTACATGCTCGCTGACGATGCTTTGATTCAGGCGCAGCCACTGCTCCGGGCTGACGTCTGCCTGAGCGCTGGGCTGAAAACCGATCAGGGCCAGTGCTGGCAGCAGAAGGGATGATTTTATGCAAAAGCTCACTAGAGAGACTCCAGGAATTTAATCAGTTTTGCCCGGTCAGAAACCGGCATGTTGACCACGTTGTCGCGTGCGCTGCGGGCTTCACCGCCGTGCCAGAGTATCGCCTCCAGCAGGCTTCGGGCGCGACCGTCGTGCAGGAAATGGGTATGGCCGGAGACCAGTCTGGTGAGGCCGATGCCCCACAGCGGTGGGGTCCGCCATTCGCGGCCATTGGCAGCGAATTCCGGGCGCTGATCGGCCAGTCCATCACCCATGTCATGCAGCAGCAGGTCAGTGTAGGGCCAGATTTTCTGCTGGCTTAAGGCCGGTCGTTGCGAATCAGTAGCGGTCACGAAGTCTGGCTGGTGGCAGCGGGCGCAACCGGTTTGCAGGAACAACTGTTTACCTGCCAGCACATCCGGGTTATCCGCGTTTCGTCGTGCCGGCACGGCAATATGCTGACTGAAAAACAGTACCGTGCGGTCCATCTCCGGGGCCGCTTCCAGATCCGCGTGAATCGGGCTGGCCCCATGTGCCAGCCTGAGACAGGCGTGCTGGGCTTTAGTGCAGTCTCCGTAAGGGTTCCGGGCATCCGCTGTGGAGATGCCGATATCGCCATTAAAGGCTGCACTGTTCTGCTGCTGCAGGTTCGGCATGCCGGCTTTCCAGCCAAAGCGTCCCAGGGCTTTACCCTGCGCTGCCTGATCCCAGACCCAGTTGGCGCGTCCGGAAATACCATCTCCGTCACGGTCATCAGGGTCGCTCAACGCAAGAATAGCCTGCTGCGGAATCCGTTCCAGCAGGCCCAGACCAATCATCGGCGGGGTCAGTCGCGGCGACGTCATTAATTGTGGGTGTAACGGGCCGAACTGAGGATCGTCTATATGATACTCAGGTTTGCGCAGCGAAACCTGTTCACCGCCGTTGAGGGTGATCTGAAACTCGCGGTAGCTGATTCGTAAGCGCCCTTCTGCGCTGAGCCCGCTGACAGCAAAGTCCTGTAGCTGGTTGCCATACACAGGTTCCGGAATACTGCCCAAACGTCCGCTGGCCAGTGCCTGACGCTGGGCTTCGGTCTGCGGCGGAATACTTAAACGCAGGAACAGGGAGATCGCGTTATCGGCCGGGTTGTCAGGGTCAGGCGTGTGGCCCCGTCCATTGTTGCGATGGCACTGCATGCAGGAACGGGCGTTATACAAGGGTCCAAGGCCATCACTGGCGGTCGTTGACGAAGGGGCGGCCACCCAGAGTTTTTTGAATATTCCCAGACCCAGGCGGTAGTCCATCTGCTGTGCAAACGGCATGTTGGCAGCCGGATGGCTGAAAGCTTTGCTGTCGGCGGCTTTGTAATGGGTGGTTGCTCCGCCCTGCGCCACTTCGTCCGGATCAAACTGTTGCCCGGTAGCCATACTCACAGGCGCCAGACAGAGTGCGAACAGCAGCCCGAAAGTGGGTGTAAGGTATGAGAATAGTGTCTTCATAACGGAAAATCCGGGGCAAGCCCCGGATCTGTCTTAGTCAGTGCCTGATTTACTCGGCACCCACCAGTGCCGGGTTGTCGAGGCTGTCTGAGCCTTCCAGTTCGATGCCATCCAGTTCCAGCGTGGCAATCACGTTTTCGATCGCTTCCGCCTCAGCAACCAGTGCGTCCACAAAGGTCTGTACCGTCTGGTTACCCGCGGCGTTATCTGCAGCGATCAGGACGTCAAAGGTATTGCCTGTTGCTGCCGCATCAACCATCGCCTGAGCCGCCGCTTCCGTTGCATCCAGTTTGCCGCGCAGGGCGCTGTCAGCATCAGCATTCTGGCTGTTGACCAGCTCGGACAGGCTGGCGCCCTTCACCTGACTGCCATCAACCCGGGTGTACTGGCCGAGGTAGACGTTCTTGATCCCTTTGGCATCGTAATAGTGGGAGAAGTGAGTGTTATCGGAGAAGCAGTCGTGCTCCTCTTCCGGGTCGTGCAGCATCAGGCCCAGCTTTGTACGTTCACCGGCCAGTTCGCCGTAGGCCAGACTGCCCATGCCGGTGAGCATGGTGGAGAGGCCGCCCTGCGGGCCTTTGGCCTGCAGATCCTGACGTGCAGCACCGTTTTCTGCCCAGTTAGCAGTCATTTCAGCCAGATCATCGATCAGCAGTTCAGTGGCCGCTTTGAGGTAATCCCGGCGACGGTCGCAGTTGCCGTTGCTGCAGTTCTGCAGATCAAAATCGGTCGCCGGCCGCTGGCCCGCACCCGGTTGGGTACCGTTCAGATCCTGACCCCAGAGCAGAAATTCAATGGCGTGGTAACCGGTCGCAACATTGGCCTCTACCTCATCAATCTCATGCAGTACCTCGCCCAGCAACTGTTTGTTGATCTGGGTTGCGTCTACTTCGACACCGCCGATTTTCAGGGTTTTGTTGGCGATGATGTTGGCGCTGTAAAACGGGTTCTCGTCGGATTCACTGCCGTAGCCCGGATCGACGTAGTCGATCAGGCCTTCATCCAGAGGCCAGGCATTGACCTTACCTTCCCAGTCATCGACCAGCGCGTTACCGAAGCGGTAAGCCTCTGACTGCTGGTAAGGTACACGGGCTGCGATCCAGGCCTGACGGGCCTTGTTCAGGTTGGCTTCGTCAGGTTGAGCCAGAAACTGATCAATGACGCTGTTTAGCTGTTTAGCCGTCAGCAGTGAGTCTTCATAGGTGGCGTGAGCAATATCGGCGTAGTTTTTCAGAATGGCCTCAGCCGAGGGCGCTGCCGCCTGAGCCTGTGTGGTGCCGAAAAGTACTGTAGAGACCGCGAGTGCTGCCATCGACCTGGAGAAGTTCATCGATCAATTCCTTTTATTACTGGTTATTGAGGCGATGAGAGTAATCGTAATGAGAATAGATATCAATAATAAATGCATTTGTGCTTATAAAAACTGCTCCACGTCATTTTTTACTCGGCCGGATCGTTGCCCGAGAGCCAGATCTCTATCGGTACCACCCAGGCGGGTTCACCATTGCCCCGGAACCAGGAATCCACGGCGAAGCCCTGTTGGTTGCTCAGTTGCCGGATGGTGGCGCTGTTATGGGGGGCGCTGAGCCTGAGCGGGCCACGGTGGGCGTTGCCACCGGTGCGGTGGAATTGCAGCAGGCCCTGTTGTTCCAGTGTCAGCAGGTAGCGGCTGGTATTCAGGCTCTCGGCAATGCAGTCAAGTTGGTTGGAGCGGTTGCTGAGGGCGAAATCATTCTTTGCCAGATCGGCGACGGTGTTCAGTTGCGGGCCGCTGATCGTCTCCATCAGGCCGATCGCGTTGGCGATCCGCTGACGCTCCTCCTCGGGGGAGCGGGACTGAGGCGTGAACAGGGCGCGAATCTGTGCCATATCTTCGGCGCTGAACCGCACTGTACCCCGGTCGCTGCAGCCAAAGTTGCGGCACAGGCGCAGGGTTTCCCGGGATTCTGACTGCAAGCCATGGGATTGCAGCCAGTTATCCGGTGTGCCGTTCGGGTTATAGCTGCACCCGGCGAGCAGGGTGCAGAGCAGCAGCGGTTTACAGCGCAGCATAATCTTCTTCAAGGTGCTTATCCTTCAGCCTGACGTAGTTGGCAGCGGTGTAGCGGAAAAACTCCCGCTCTTTTTCAGTCAGGGGGCGTTGTTGTTTCACCGGACGACCGATGTAGAGATAACCGCTTTCCAGCGTTTTGCCCGGTGGTACCAGTGAGCCCGCGCCGACAATCACTTCATCTTCGACAACCGCGCCGTCCATGATCATCGCGCCCATGCCCACCAGAACCCGGCTGCCGATGGTGCAGCCATGCAGCATTGCCTGATGACCCACGGTGACATCATCACCCAGAATCAGCGGGAAGCCATCCGGGTTGTAGGGGCCGGCGTGGGTGATATGCAGCACTGAACCATCCTGCAGACTGCAGCGGTTACCGACCCGGATGCGGTGCATATCACCGCGGATTACGGTCAGCGGCCAGACTGAAACATCATCGCCCAGTTCCACATCGCCCAGTACCACCGCGGTGGGATCGACAAAGACCCGCTCACCCAGTTTCGGAGTCATACCCTGATAGGTCCGAATTTTCATAATCTGTGCTCTCAGCTCGGTTATTTGTTGCGTATTATGGAATAGTGGGCGGGAATTGAAAAATCGTGATTCGTACCCATCTTTAAAAGCGATTCAAATTATCTGATGGAGCCGGGAAAATGAGTAACCCAATGCTTGAACCACAGCTGTTGCCAGCCTTCAGCAAGATCCAGCCGGAATCGATTGAGCCGGCTATTGATCAGATACTGGCAGATAACCGGGCTGGGGTGGAGCAGTTACTGCAGAATCTGACCACCGCAAGCTGGGATACTCTGGTAGCACCGCTTGAGGAGATGAATGACCGTCTGGCCAAGGCCTGGTCTCCGGTTTCGCACATGAACTCCGTGGTTAACAGCGATGCGCTGCGTGATGCCTATAATGCCTGTCTGCCGAAACTGTCCCGCTACTGGACCGAGATGGGCCAGAATCAGGGCCTGTTTCAGGCCTTCCGTGAACTGGCTGACGGCTCCGAATTCAGCACCCTGAGCGAAGCCCGGCAGAAGGTGATCAGCAACACTCTGCGTGACTTCCGCCTTTCCGGTATCGCTCTCGAGGGCGAGGAGAAGCAGCGCTACGGTGAGCTGCAGCAGCGTCTTTCTGAGTTGACTACCCGTTTCTCCGAGAACGTGATGGATGCCACCGACGCCTGGAGCAAACTGTTAACCGACGAAGCGTCGCTGGCGGGGCTGCCGGATATGGCGAAGGCGGCGGCACAGCAGATGGCTGCAAGCCGTGGAGAAGAGGGCTGGCTGGTAACGCTGGATTTCCCGTCGTATCTGGCGTGCATCACTTATGCGGATGACCGGGAGCTGCGCCGTGAAATCTATACCGCCTTTGCAACCCGTGCTTCCGAACAGGGACCGGGTGAAGGACAGTGGGATAACTCGGCGGTGATGACAGAGATTCTTGATCTGCGTTATGAACTGGCGAAGCTGCTCGGTTTTGACAACTACGCGGAGTACTCTCTGGCGACCAAAATGGCGGAAAACACCGATCAGGTAGTGGGTTTTCTTAACGATCTGGCTGAGAAAAGCCGTGCTGTTGCGCAGCAGGATTTTCAGCAGTTAACCGACTTTGCCCGTGAAGAGCATGGTCTGGAAGCGCTCGAAGCCTGGGATCTGGCTTATTATGGCGAGAAACTGAAACAGGCCCGTTATGCGATCTCTGAAGAGCAGATCCGGCCTTATTTCCCACTGCCGAAGGTGCTTGAGGGTTTGTTCGCGGTGACGGGGCGCCTGTTTGATATTGAGATTACCGAGGTTAATGAATTTGATCGCTGGCATCCCGATGCGCGCCTGTTTGAGATCAGCCGCAACGGTGAGCTGATTGCCCGTTTCTTTATGGATCTCTACGCCCGTGAGAAAAAACGTGGTGGGGCCTGGATGGATGATTGCCGGGTGCGTCGGCGTCTGGATGATGGCGCCCTGCAACTGCCGGTGGCTTATCTGGTCTGTAACTTCAGCTCACCGGTCGGCGATGACCCGGCACTGCTGACCCACAATGAAGTGACCACGCTGTTCCACGAATTCGGTCATGGCCTGCATCATATGCTGACCCGGATTGAGTGTGCTGATGTGAGCGGTATCAACGGGGTTGCCTGGGATGCGGTAGAACTGCCAAGCCAGTTTCTGGAAAACTGGTGTTACGAGCCGGAAGCGCTGGCGCTGATCTCGGGCCACTACCAGAGTGGTGAACCACTGCCGCAGGCGCTGCTGGATAAAATGCTTGCCGCGAAGAATTTCCAGTCAGGCATGATGATGATGCGTCAGTTGGAGTTCTCACTGTTCGACTTCGTTCTGCACCGGGATTACCAGCCGGGTGAAACCTCGGTTCAGGCGGTACTGGATCAGGTCCGCAGTCAGGTGGCGGTGATCACGCCACCCGCGTTTAACCGCTTCCAGCACAGTTTCAGTCACATTTTTGCCGGTGGCTATGCGGCTGGTTACTACAGCTATAAGTGGGCTGAAGTCTTGTCGGCGGACGCTTTCTCCCGGTTTGAGGAGGAGGGGATCTTCAGCGAAGCGGCCGGTGCGGATTTCCGTCAGCATATTCTGGAGATGGGCGGTTCCAGAGAACCGATGGAGTTGTTTGTCGCTTTCCGTGGCCGTGAGCCACAGGTCGATGCACTGCTGCGTCACAGTGGAATTACGGAGTAACAACATGAGTGTAATTAAACGGTTTATCGCCGGGGCGGTTTGCCCCCGCTGTGGAGAGATGGATTGTATCCGTACTTTCCGTGACGAGGCGCGGGAGTACAAAGAGTGTGTCCGCTGCGATTATGAAGATTCCATGCGTCTGGATGGCGAGCCTGAGCTGGAAGAGCTGGAAACCCGGGTAAACCGGGAGAACAAGCCGCAAATAGAGGAGGGTGCACAGCCGTTGCTGTTCACTGCCAACCCGGGCAGTGGTCGCAAGGACCACTAAGCCGGGATGCTACCGGGTGGGCTCAGGTCTGACCCGGTAGATCACTCCGGCATAGTCATCCGAGATCAGCAGATGGCCGCGCGGTGTCACCAGCACATCGTTGGGGCGTCCCCAGTGGCTCTGCCCCTGCAGCCAGCCACTGATGTAAGGTTCATGGCTGATCACCTGATCCCCCTCAATCTGTAGTTTCACGACTCGATAACCCACCTTGCTGCTGCGGTTCCAGGAACCGTGTTCGGCAATAAACAGGCTGTTCCGGTCGGCACCGGGCAGGCCTTCTCCCCGGTAAAACGTCAGCCCCAGCGGGGCTACATGGGCGCCCAGTTCATACCGGGCCGGTGTAGAGTCATGGCCACCCTGAGTACCAAATTGCGGGTCAGGCAGGTTCTCTCCGTGGCGGAAGGGGTAACCGAAATGTTCGCCGGTGTGCTGTAGCTGGTTCAGCTCGTCGGAAGGCAGGTCGTCGCCCAGATGATCGCGGCCATTGTCGGTAAACCACAGGCGGTTGCTCCCCGGCTGCCAGGTGAAGCCAACGCTGTTGCGCACGCCTTGGGCGATAATCTGCAGTTGCTTATCAGCGCTCAGCCGCACCAGTGTGGCGAAGGGTTCAGGGCTGAGGCAGATATTACAGGGCGCACCGATATTGAAATACAGCGCTCCATCCGGACCGAATTTGAGATATTTCCAGCCGTGGTGGCGTTTATCCGGTAGCTGATCAAAATAGACCTCCGCCGGGGGCGGCGTACTGCTCAGCGGTAGCAGACCGGGGAAACGCAGTATCTGGTGTACTTCGGCCACGTAGAGATCATTGCCCTGCAGCGCGATTCCGCTGGGCAGATTCAGGTTACTGGCGATCACCCTGCTCTCTTCATACTGGCCATCGCCGTCCAGATCGCGAAAGGCGTAAACTTTGCCTGCCCGGCGACTGCCGGCAAACAGGGTGCCGTCAGCAGCCAGCGCCAACTGGCGAACATTGTCGGCACGGGCGATGACGTCGATCTGAACGCCCGGCGGATGTTGCAGGGCTGAGAGGTCCGGCAGTGGGCCGGGCAGGGCCATTGTCAGACTGAGAAACAGTACATTCATGGGGATGACCTGTGTTAAAGACTGCCCTAACCATAGTCGTCAGCCGGCTATGTCGCCAGAGGCGGGAGAGAGCGGAGCAATTCTGCTATGATCGCCAGCCATCCACCCCAAGTGACGCTATATAACCTATGAATCTGTTTCTGAGTATTCCGGCGGCGATCCGCTATATGCTGTTATCCACTCTGGGTTTTGCCCTGATGGGGGCTTGTGTAAAAGCGGCGGGGATGCGCGGTATTCCGGTGCTGGAGATTGTTGCGGCGCGTGCTGCGGTGTCTCTGTTGCTGAGTTATCTGGATATCAAACGTAAGCGAATCCAGGTCTGGGGAGAGCAGAAAATGCTGCTGGTTGCGCGGGGTGCCATTGGCGCTGTGGCGCTGGTCTGTGTGTACTATTCGGTGACCACGCTGACGCTGGCCGATGCGACGGTGTTGCAGTATACCCATCCGGCCTTTACCGCGTTGCTGGCCCTGTTGTTTCTGGGGGAGCGGATACGTGCAGCGACGCTTGTCTGTCTGTTACTGAGCTTTGCCGGGGTGCTGGTCATGGTTCGGCCGGGGGCTGTGGCTGAGGGTTTCAGTGCGCTGCCTGCACTGAGTCTGGCAGCCGCACTGGCGGGGGCCTTTGGCAGTGCGGCCGCCTATGTGCTTGTGCGCAAGCTGAGCCAGACCGAAGACAGTTCAGTGATCATTTTCTATTTCCCGTTGATCGCACTGCCGGCTTCGCTGGTGATGCTGGGTGACACACTGGTCATACCGGATATGGAAGGGCTGATGTTGCTGCTGCTGGTGGGGATCTTTACCCAGATGGGTCAGATCGGCCTGACCAAAGCGATGGCAACCGAGTCGGCGGCAAAGGCGACCGCCTACTCCTATGTACAGGTGATATTTGCTGCGCTGCTGGGGATCTGGCTGTTTGCCGAAATCCCCACCCTGTGGACCCTGCTGGGGGGCGGCCTGATTATCGCAGGGGCATTGATCAACGCCCTCTGGAAGCGTTGATCAGGCCCTCTGTCGCGAGGGGATGGCATACAAAAGGAGAAAAATCAGCAGGGCTACCACGACCACTGAGGGGCCGGCAGGCGTGTCAAAGTGCCATGACAGCCCCAGTCCGCCACTGACCGAGAGGCAGCCCACCAGACCTGCGCCGATCGCCATCTGTTCCGGGGTGCGGGCCAGACGGCGTGATGCAGCAGCAGGAATGATCAGCAGCGAGGTGATCAGCAGCAGGCCGACAATCTTCATGGCGATCGCAATCACCACCGCAATCAGCAGCATCAGAACCAGACGGGTCCAGGCGACGTTAACGCCCTCGACATGGGCCAGTTCCTCATTGATGGTGATCGCCAGTAAGGGTTGCCAGAGCCAGCAGAGCAGCGCCAGCGCAAGGCTGCCGCCGCCATAGATCCACAACAGATCCTCCATGCCAACCGCCAGCAGGTCGCCGAACAGGTAAGACAGCAGGTCAACCCGGATCTCAAGCAGGGCGACGGCGACCAGACCCAGTGAGAGGGCGCTGTGAGCCATAATTCCGAGCAGGGTGTCGGTGGCGACCAGACGCTGGCGTTGCATCGCGACCAGCACCAGCGCCAGCGCGACACAGCAGAACACCACCGCCAGATTCATATTGATATCCAGCAGAAAGCCCAGAGTTACGCCCAGCAAGGCCGAGTGGGCGAGGGTGTCGCCGAAATAGGCCATCCGCCGCCAGACTACAAAAGAGCCCAGTGGCCCGGCAACGGCTGCTACACCCAGTCCGCCAAGCAGAGCAAAGAGGAGAAATTCCGGCATCAGTGATCCCCTTTGCACGGGTGGTCGTGAATGATATCGCCGTGATCGTTATGGCGATGGTTATGGTGGTGGCTGTAAACCGCCAGTTGGTCGCTGCCCTTAACACCAAACAGCTCGGTGAACGAGGGATCGTTGGTGACCTGTTCCGGGTGGCCGGAGCAACAGATATGGTGATTGATGCAGACGACGTGATCGGTAGCGGCCATCACCAGATGCAGGTCGTGGCTGACCATCAGTACGCCACAACCACGCTCATCGCGAATCCTCGCGATCAGGTTGTACAGTTCCAGTTGCCCGTTGATATCCACACCCTGTACCGGTTCATCCAGTACCAGCAACTGCGGGTCACGCAGCAGTGCCCGGGCCAGCAGCACGCGCTGCATCTCACCGCCGGAGAGGTTATGAATATTCTGCTGCAGCAGGCGTGCGGCGCCGACATTATCCAGTGCCGACAGCATCTGCGGTCGGTCACAACGTTGTGCGGTACGGAGAAAGCGCTCAACGGTGAGGGGAAACGTGGTGTCTATTTGCAGTTTTTGCGGCATATAGCCGATGCGTAACCCCGGCTCCATCCAGATGCTGCCGTTATCCGGTTTGATCAGGCCCAGTACCAGGCGCACCAGTGTGGTTTTACCGGCACCGTTGGGGCCGATCAGGGTGGTGATACAGCCGCGGTGCAGTTCAGTATTGATGTCCTGCAGCACATGGTTGCGCCCAAAGCTCAGGTTGACCTGATTCAGACGTACCAGCGGATCGTGGCTGTGTTGACTCATGCGTCGTCACCCTGCTGACAGCGGGGGCAGAGACCGAGTACTTCAATTGACTGCTGTTCCGGCTGGAAACCCAGTTTACGTGCCTGTCCGGCAATGGCTTGAACGATGTTATCGGTATCGATCTCAACCGCATTATTGCACTGCTTGCAGATCAGGAAGGAGCTCTCATGCTGCTCCCCCGGATGGGGACAGCCGATAAAGGCGTTGAGCAGCGCGATGCGGTGCACCAGTCCCTGTTCCTGAAGGAAATCCAGTGCCCGGTATACGGTCGGGGGGGCGGAGTTAAACCCGGCTTCGGCGAGTGTAGGCAGAAGCTCGTAGGCACCCAGCGGTTTGTGACTTTGCCAGATACTGCGCAGCACCAGTTCGCGGATCGGGGTAAACCGTAAGCCGCGGGTTTTGCAGAGGCTGCGAGCGTCCTCCAGTGCCTGTTCAATACAGTGGTGGTGATCGTGCTCCGGGTGAAAGCCAAGCTGAGCGTTATCCATAAGCGTTATTTCGACACATTGTTTATGTTATATTGTAACTGTTAACCGATTTGAGATGTAACCTGAGCATGAAAAAAATATCCTTTGTAGCGCTGCTTGTCAGCCTTTTCAGTTCAAACCTGCTGGCGCAGTCGCTGAACGTAGTGACCAGTATCAAACCGCTGCAGTTGGTGGCTGAAGCAATCGTTGCCGATCTCGGTAAGGTGGATGTATTGATCCCGCCGGGGGCTTCTCCGCATCACTATGCCCTGCGGCCCTCTGACCTGCGTCGCCTGAACGATGCTGATCTGGTGGTCTGGGTCGGTCCGGAGATGGAGCAGTTTCTGGGTAAAGCGCTGAAATCAACTCCGGCACCTGTGCTGCAATTGATGGAGGGCGATGCACAAGCAGCCGGCGGGCATGCCCACGATCATGCGGAGGGTGAACATCATCACGGCGAAAACGATCCGCATATCTGGCTTGACCCGGTACTGATGCTGGAAGCCGCAGATCAGATCAGGCAGCAGCTCAGCCTTCAGGCACCGAAACAGGCGGCGCAGTTGCAGGCAAACTACGAGCGTTTCAGTGCAGAACTGATTGCGGCGGAGGCTCATGTTCGTCAGCAGCTATTGCCGCTCCAGAAGCGGGGGTTCGTTGTATTCCACGACGCATTCAGCCTGCTGGTCGATCACTACGGGCTGAACCAGCGGGCGTACTTCACGGTCGATCCGGCGCGTGCGCCGGGAGCGAAAAAACTGCAGCAGATCCAGACCCTGCTGGAACAGGAGAATATCGGCTGTGTCTTCACCGAACCCCAGTTTAAGGCAGCGGTGATCGAGCGGATTGTGTCGGGCTATCCGGTCCGGTTGGGGCAGTTAGATCCTCTGGCTATCGATATTACAACCGAGCAGGGCTACCCCGGTTATCTGAGAGCGCTCGGCGCTAATATTCAAAGCTGTCTGCAGTAATGAGTGTTGCTAACCCGGTGTTTTGAGCAGGGTGTTTACCCGGCTGCAAAGGGCCGTGGGCTGGTAAGGCTTCACCAGATAGCTGTCGACGCCGGTGGCGATCGATTCGTGGATCAGGTGTGCTTCGGCGTGGGCCGTGAGCATAATGAACGGGATGCGATTGAGGCGTTGATCTGCCCGCAGGTTACGTAGCAGTTCAAGGCCGTTCATCTGTGGCATATCCCAGTCACAGATAATCAGGTCGATATTCATCAGTCGCAGTCGTTTCAGCGCTTCTTCCCCGTTCGGGCTTTCAACGATGCGTCGAAAGCCCATGCTTTTCAGCGTGGTGCGGGTCAGCATCCGCATTGACTGCATATCGTCAACGATCAGAACAACTGCGCTGGCGGGTGGGACGTTGATGGTTCGCTGTGTTTTACTCATTGCAGAAAACAAAAAAAAATAGCTGCAGAAGGGAGCGCCATAATACGGCAGGGGGGCAGTGCCGCCAAATCTAAAGCGCGATAACCCTGTCCGAAGCAATTATTTTGTTAAATTTTAAAATTCGATAATATTTTTCTTCACAAATAAAAAACCTCTCTATATAATGCGCCCCACTTTTGACGCAGATGTGGTGGAATTGGTAGACACGCTAGCTTCAGGTGCTAGTGCCTTCACGGGCGTGGGAGTTCGAGTCTCCCCATCTGCACCAACTCCTTCTGGAGTGGTGTAAAAAGTAACGGGGTAGCGCCCTTAACGCTGACAATTTGATTGATACGCAGATGTGGTGGAATTGGTAGACACGCTAGCTTCAGGTGCTAGTGCCTTCACGGGCGTGGGAGTTCGAGTCTCCCCATCTGCACCAGTCATTCCCTCCCGGTTTGACCTTCCTTAGTTTTTTATTTTTCTTACTCTGACAGCGCTAATCTGTCTGGGGATTTTTGCCGTTGTAAATTCCGGCTCCGCTGATCGGGTTCAGATCCATCAGCCGGGCGTAGTCTGGTAGTGCATGATTTTCCACCAGACCATGGCTGAGTGCCCACTGCGCCTGATGCTGCAATGAACTCAGTTGCTCATTATCCAGCCCCAGATGGAAGTGGTAGTCTTTCCAGCTCCAGTCGATAAACTCCTGAGTCAGCTTCAGTCTGTGACGCAAAATTAACTGTGCCGCTTCCGGGTTGTTGCGGATATAGTGCACCGCCTTCTGTAAGGCCAGCAGGACCTGCTGCTTCTGTTCTTGCAGTTCGGGCTGATCAGTCAGTTCCAGCAGGTTGAAGCGCAGATTAAACAGGCCCTTGGTATCAACAATATTGATCTGATCGGCCCCCTGCAGATAAATTTTATAGGCGTAAGGTTCCCACACCGAGAGCAGATCTACCTGCCCCGACGCCAGGGCGTTATGCATCTCGGTAATATCCAATGGCACATAAACCGGCTGCAGCGGGTCGAGACCCTTATGTTTCAGCCAGTTATGGAGAAAATATTCGCTGGCACTGTTTTCGACGACCCCGATCCGGAGTCTGCTCAGATCGCGGGAGGCCTCGAGCTGTAAGGGTTCCCGGCTGATCAGTTTGATATCGTTGTCGGACTCGACAAAACTCGCGATGACCGCAAAATGATCGTAATAAAAGCCGTTGAACATGACCACCGAGTCGGAGCTGGTGGCCAGATCGGCCTTACCCTGCAGCAGAAGATCAAAGCAGTTTGCGCCCCCCGCAACATCCAGTAACTCAACCTGTACCGCCTGTTCATCGAAGTAACCGAGCTTTTCGGCCACATAGAAAGGCGCCGAAAGTGGGGTGGAGGAGACCGCAATCCGCAACGAACCGGGTTTCTCGTCCGGTTGCAGAGCAGCAGCCAATAACAGCAGGCCGCTGCCGATCAGCAGCGCTATCATCAGAATCAATACCGGCTTTCTGAGCGCGGACATAACCAATCCTTCTTTACGGCTGGGGAGCAGGATGCAGCGAGGCTGCATAATTAGTATTTGTTCAATTACTTACTAAAGCAAGGGACAATAGAGTGGTATGATGCGGGCACAAGCGCTGATACCAGCGGATTGTGCATCTGGCTGCCCGTGGCGGGCAGCGCAGGGAAAGGGTATAAAGTTAATCTGGCTGGGCGGTCAACCGCTTAGCCCAGCAGTAAAGCGAGTTGCACCAGCATGGGTGTGATCGCAATCGCTAAGCCTGCAACGACCATAAGGATTGATGGTACAACCCCGATAACTTCAACATTGTTTTCAACTTCGTTCATGTGCCTGTCTCCTGAATGGTTGGGCTTTGTAAAGTCTTTGCAGGAGCGGTGCCAATTTTTGGTTGTTTTGTAACTTGTTGATTATTTGGTTTTTTACGGGTTGTTCGGGCTGAGAGTCGACGGGGTTGCTGGTTTATGTCATGTCATATTTGTCAGGTATGTCATATGTTGCGTAGTCGCTGCGCGGGCAATCGCCGCACCTGTTAAGATACAACGCCGCAGGCAAGCGTCTGATGGCAGGGAATAAGAGTCGTTATAGGAAGTAAAAATGAGCCAACCGGTCCTGTTTGCCCGGCAACCGATTTTTGATCGGCAGATGAACACCTATGCGTATCAGTTGATCTGCAGTCTGGATCCAGAGGATGCGAATCCGAGCCCGGATCATACTGCTGAGGTGCTGGTTAACGCTTTCAGTAACTTCCTTGAAAAGGGACATATCCGTTACCTGCCAGCGCTGATCAGGTTTGATGCCGGTTGGTTACAGCATGGCCAGTTACCTGCGGTTCCGTCTGATGCGCTGTTACTTGATCTGCACTATACCGACCTGCCGGACGCTTCATTGCAGACTCTGCGCCAACTGGCGGAGAAAAACTATCGGCTGGTGGTGCCGGCCAATGCTTCTGAAACACTGCTGGAGCTGGGTTCTGTAGTGCGGATCGATATCCGGCAAGGCAGTCAGGCCGAGCTGGAATCGCTCTGCCGGCAACTGCGGCAGCAGCCGGGTAAAATACTGCTGGCTGATCAGGTTGACAGCTTCAGCGATTATGAGATGTGTAATGCGGTTGGCTTTGATCTGTTTCTGGGCAATTTCTTTGCGAGCGCTGAGCCGGTGGCGGGGCGTAAGCTGTCGCGTAATGAGCTGGTCATGTTCCAGCTTATCGGTGAGGTGAATCATCCTGATGCCACGGCTGACAGTATCGAGCAGGTGTTGCAGCGGGATCCGGAGCTGGTCGCCAGCCTGTTAAGGCTGGTGAACTCCGCAGCCTATCGGGGCCACCGCACCATCGGCAATATTTCCGAGGCGGTGGTGCTGCTGGGGTTGGCCGAGCTGAGAAAGTGGGTGTTGTTTTTTGCCCTGTGCCACAACCGCCAGATTCCTTCAGAGCTGATCTCCCTGTTGTTGTTAAAGGGCAAGATGTGTGAGCTGCTGGCAGCCAATGATGCGCAACTGGAGCCGAGCACTGCGTTTATGACCGGGGTGCTCTCGGGGATCGACGTGATTCTCTGTATGCGCAAGGATGAGCTGCTGCCACAGTTGCCCCTGCAGGTCGAAGTGAAACGGGCTCTGGCGGGCGGGAGTAACCCTCTGGGGCGCCTTCTTGCGAGTGTCGAAGCTTATGTCACGGGGCAGTGGGAACGTTTGCCGGCAGGGGTAAACGAAGGCGAGATGACAACGGCTTATGATCAGGCCCTTGGCTGGAGTCTTGAGCTGATGCAGGAACTGGGCTGAGCGGCTCAGTTCCCGGTTTCAGTGCTGGTCAGTTCCTTCGCTTCGATCGGTATATGCATACGCAGGTGGAAACCCGGGGTCTCTTCCTGAGGCAGTTCGGCGCGGCCGCCTAACTGACGCGAAATAATATTAAACACAATCGACATACCCAGGCCACTGCCGCCCTGACCCCGTTTGGTGGTGAAGAACGGTTCGAACAGTTTCTTCTGTTCCTCCGCCGTCAGTCCGCGGCCGTCATCACGATAATCCAGAATCAGATGGTCTCCCTCGCATTCCGCGTGGATGACAATGTTGCCTCCCTGTTTTTGCTCAAACCCATGCAGGATGGAGTTATTGATCAGGTTACTGATGATATGGTGCAGTGCGCCGGGGTAACTGTTGAGCTGGATATCTTCCGGAATCTGCAGGTTGAAACGGACCTTCTGATGTTTGTACTGCGGGTAGATTGTCTGGATCGAGGATTGCAGATAGTTGTGCAGATTGAACTTCTGTTTCGCATCGTAGCTCTGGTCGGTAGCAATCAGTTTAAAGCTTGAGATCAGATTACTGGCCTTGATGATATTGCTCTCGAACAGATGGCTGGATTCTTCGACTTCATCAAGGAAACCGCGCAGATCGCTCTGGGTCAGCGTACCTTCGGCCATTTTCTGGCGAATGAGCTTGGCGTTTTCTCCCTGAAAGCTGGCGGCGGTACGGCAGACCCCGATCGGGGTGTTAATCTCATGGGCTACCCCGGCCACCATATTCCCCAGCGCGGCCATTTTTTCGGTTTCGATCAGCAGGTCCTGTGCTGAACGCAGATCGTCCATCGAGTTCTGCAACTGCTGGGTTCGCTCCATGACCCGTTGTTCCAGTTGCTCTTTATGATGCAGCTCTTTCTCCAGCAGGGTATCGCGTTCTTCAACCAGTTGCTGCAGGTGGAGCTTGTTCTCATGCAGGCTCCGGTAGGTCTGTTCCAGGCTGCTGCCCATATGGTTGATGGTCTGTACTACGTTGTCGATCTCATCGTACTGACTTTGGTCTTTCTGTCGCTTATTCAGTTTCAGCGGGTTGTTATGGCGGCTGAAATCCAGATCGCGCAGGTAGTCAGAGATCGTCTGAAGATGGCGGGTGATCAGGAGCCAGATCAGCAGAAGAATGAAGCCGGATACAAGAAAGGTCTTGATCCCGTTGCTGACCAGAATCACCCCGGCTTTTTGCAGCAGGCGGTTGTAGACGTTGTCGATACTGGCCGTAATCCGCAGTTTGCCGATATCCTGAGCGCTGATGCCCGGTGCACTGTAGTTGAGTGGGAAATCCATGTTGCGTATGGTGCTGGAGACGGCCTCTCCCTGTTCCCAGGCGATCTCATCCTCGACCAGAATCGCGACATATTCGATATCGGGTAGTTGGCTCAGGCCGACCAGTTGGGTTTCGATCTGGGAATCATCCAGTGACCAGACACTGAGGGTAATCGCCTGCAGGTAGGAGGTACGGATATTATTGAACTGCTGCTCGATGCGGCTGATGTCGGCGCGGTAATCGAGCCCAAGCTGTAAAGAGGTGCTGAGCAGGGTAAAACAGGAGCTGAAGACCACGATCAGAATGGCAATACGTTTCCCAAGGCGTCCGGAGATGATCTTGGCGGGAACTTTTGCAGATCTGCCTAACATATGCCGGTAGTCCTCAGTCAGGGTAGCGTTGGCAAATAGCCAGAATACTGTCCAGATTCTTTTCAAACAGCTCAATCAGTTGCGGATCAAAGTGCTTACCGCTTTGCTCCTGCAGCAGTTGCAGTGTTTGCTCAAGCGGCCAGCCCTCTTTGTAACAGCGTGCGCTGTTAAGGGCATCGAACACATCGGCTACCGCCGTGATTCGCCCGGACAGCGGGATCTCTTCCCCTTTCAGTCCTTTCGGGTAACCGCTGCCGTCCCATTTTTCATGGTGGCTGCCGGCGATCCGGGCGGCCAACTGAAAAACCGGCCGGTCCGAGCTGCGCAACATCGACTCGCCGATTTCGGCATGGGTCTGCATCACCTGCCACTCCTCCGCATCCAGCTTGCCGGGTTTGTTCAGAATCGCATCAGGAATCGCGATTTTACCCAGATCATGTAGTGGAGAGGCGAGTCGCAGGTTTTCAACGAATACCTGATTGGTACCGTAGGCGGAAGCCAGCAGCGCCGAGATTTCGGCAACCCGTTTAACGTGTGCGCCGGTTTCCTTGGAGCGTTTTTCAACGGCTTCACCGAGGATGTAGATCAGCTCCGCCTGGGTCTCCTGAATCTCTTCTTTCAGCAGCAGGGTGTGATAGGTGGAGATTACATCGGCGCTGAAGATCTCCAGCAGGTGTTTGCCATGCTCATCAATATTACTGCGATGTTTGATATAGAGCAGGCTCTCGGCCCCGGACATACCTGAGTGGTAGGCGATATAGCCCTGATCGGTATGGATTGAGCGTTTTTCGGCTAAAGCCTGACCAAAGGCGGTCTGCAGCTCTTCCGGCAGTTCGTTCTCTTCAAACTGTACCAGAGCCTGCTGGTTGTGATGATCCAGCAGCGGCTTCATGTTTCCGGTGGCGGCCAGCACGGTAAACCGGGGCAGATCGCGATAGATTCGCCGGGTACTGCAGTAGATCGCATCCGGTTCGAAGTTGAGCAGGGAGATCAACTGGCTGAGAATCGCTGAGGCCAGCAGACTGAGTGAGTTCACCTGATTGATCTGGCCGATGGCATGAATCACGGTTTCCAGCGACCGGCGCTGGTGATCGATGGTGCGAATGTCGCGGTAGGAGCGCAGCGAGGAGTAGACCAGAGTTTTCAGTTTGATGCCGGTCAGCTCAGTTTTATCTTTGTAGTCATTGATATCGTATTCATGAATCACCCTCTCCTCCGGTGCCTGACCGGGTTGTCCGGTACGCAGAACCAGTCGGGTCATCTCGTTCTGCAACTCCTGACGGATGGTGCGTACCAGTTGCAGGCCGGCATCGTCGGTTTCCATGACCACGTCGATCAGGGCAAGGCCGATATCGGAGCCATGCTGTTCCAGTAAAGCGCGGGCTTCTGCTGCGGAGCGGGCTTCGAGCAGCTCTACCGGCCGACCATCAAAGTAAGCGTTTTTGAGCACCAGTTGGGTGACCCGGTGGACACTCTCTTCGTCGTCGACAATCAGTACTTTCCATGGCGGGAGCCCTGCTTCGGAGTTAACTGGTTCCTCTGCCGCAAAAAGTAGGGTATCGGTCATTATCTGTTCCTGTAGCCTTTAAGGCGCCGGGCAATGGCACCCGACCTCCGGTAAGTGTAGTCCAAGCCATAGCCGGTGTACGAAGTGGGCGCGATCTGTTGTTGTTTTTATTGGCCTCATCTTAGCGACTCAGCCGCGTTCGGGGAAGGGCTCCGCCAGGCGGAGCTCTGAGTCTCTTCAGGCGGAACAGTGATCCTCCCGGCTCTGTCTGATCTGCCGTAAAATCTGTACCGAAGACCAGATGAACAGGCTGGCCATGATGCTGGCGACAATCAGATCGGGCCAGGCGGAACCCGCTTGCCAGACACCGGCCGCTGCAAGCATCACCGCCAGATTACCGATAGCGTCGTTGCGGCTGCAGAGCCATACAGAGCGGACATTGGCGTCGCCGTTTCGAAAGCGCAGCAGAATCAGCACACTGAGCATATTGGCGGCGAAGGCGATAAAACCTACGATACCCATGGTGGCGGCTTCCGGCGTTTTCAGCAGCACAACCCGGTACAGGGTCATGCCCATCACCGCCAGCCCCATCAACAGCAGACTGATCGCTTTAAACAGTGCCGCCCGGTTGCGTACGGTCAGGGAGCGCCCGATTACCAGCAGGGACAGGCTGTAAGTGGCGGTGTCGCCGAGGAAATCCAGCGCGTCGGCCTGCAGTGCCTGAGAGTGGGCCTGCAAACTGGCACCCATCTCAAGGAAAAACATAAAGGCATTAATGCCGATCACCCACAACAGTGCCCTTTTGTACTCACGTGAGGCACCGTCAAAGTTCTGATCATTATTGCAGCATGAACCCATCACTCACTCCTTTAATCGCTCGGTTGGCAGGCAGAAAAGGCTGAAGCAGCCGTAATCCTGTTCCCAGATAAACCGAGTATGGATTATGAAAATGATTTAAAAATGACTACTGTACACCCATAAACCGATAGCCCTGATTACGTTTGTTCTGGAAACAGTGATGACCCAGTTTTCTGCGCAGTTTGCGGATATAGCTCTCCAGCACATTGCTGTCCGGCTCTTTGTTAAAGCGGTAAAGGCCATCGAGCAGTTGCTGGCGGCTGAAAAGCCGGTCCGGGTAGCGCAAAAATTGCTGCAACAGGCGAAACTCCAGATCAGACAGTGGGATCTCTTCGCCGCTGTGGAGCACCACGGCGGTTTGCCGTGACGTTTCCAGACGGATACCTCCCGCCTGCAGGCGCGGGCACTGGTGGGGTTGTGCACGGCGCAGCAGCGACTGCATACGCGCCAGTATCAATGCGGGTTCTGTTTCCCGGCTGACGAAATCATCGGTACCGGCGGTAAAGGCGTCCAGTGCTGCGTGATCAGTTGCCTTCAGCGCTGCGGCGATACAGATGATCGGAGTGTGGTTGTGCTGGCGTCGCCAGAGCCGGATCAGTTGCAGGGCATCTGAGTCGCCCAGTGACAGATCGAGCAGAATAATGTCGAAGCTGACCTCTTCCAGCAGATAACGGCTTTCCGCCAGACTCGGGCTCTGGTCGATCTGATACTCAGCGCCGAGCAGGGCTGTGTACAGCGGGTCGTTTTGCTCTGAGGAGCTGATCAGTAGGAGGCGCATCGGCCTAGCTTAGCGAAGTTGCCCGGGTGAAGACAGCCTCATTGTTGCAACGGTTCGCTACCCAAGTCGGATAGCGCTTTTCCGGCCAGTGCATACACTGAATAGGTTGCTGGTACGGAGGTGAGAGATGTTGAAGCAGATGCTATCCGGCATGTTACTGGCCGGAATCGGGTTATCAGGTCTGGCGTATGCTGCGCCGCTGGAAGGGGAGAAGCAGGTGCTGTTGCTGGATAAACAGGGCAATGAGCGGCTGCTGGGACAGATCCTGTTTCAGCCACAGGGGAGCGTGAGTCAGTATGAGCTGCATGTGGATCATAGCCAGTTTCGGGATTACTTTCTGTCAATGAAAGAGATGAAGTGCCTTGAAGGCCCTGAACTCTGGTGTCACCTTCCCTATCCCTATACGCAGCCACATCAGGTCAGCGACACTGATCTGCGCTGGTTGTCCCATGATCTGCTGTTTATGTTCAAAAAGCCTTCGGAGTTCGGGGCTAACTTCTGGAACGGTATCTATTATCAACTGGAGCTGGAGGGCGATCAGATACGGGGCCGGGCGATGGCGGTGGATCTGAATCTGCTGGCATCTCCGCCTGAGAGTGCCGCTCCTCCCATCGGCGACACTGAACTGGATGATATCGACCGCAGCCAGCGTTGGCTGCCAGATCTGATTATTCGCTAGTCGGGGCTTGCTGAACCCGGCCGGTGCTGGGTTAAACTGGGCTATGCTTTAGCGGCGAATACGCTATTTTGTGGTTTGATAAGGCTCTGAGCTCACACAGGATGTATATGTACAGATGGTTTGGCATCATCGGGTTGGTTGTCTATGGTTGAGCGGCAGGACGGAGCTCCCCTGAGCGGAGGTAAAGGGTATCGCGCTTCCCTGCGTGCCCAGTTGATTCTGTGGATGGTGTTGCTGACTCTGGTGCCCTTAACGCTGGAGTCATGGATCAACTACCATCAGGATCGGGAGGGGCTGAAAGCCGCCTTTGAAGAGAAGCTGCAGCAATCCTCCAGAATTACCTCCGTCTCTCTGAAAAGCTGGTTTGAACAGCGGCAGACGGGCGTGCGCTTTCAGGCAGGCCTGAACAGCACAGTGCAGTTACTGCAACAGTTACAGCAGTCGTTTGCGCAGAGCGAAAAGAACCTGAGGCAGTATGTCGGCAGTGCGGAGTGGCAACAACTGACAGCCGCCTACAGCAGCGATCTGCAAGCCCTGCGGCGGCAGGATGATTTCATCTACGATATCCTGCTGCTGGATAACAATGCCAACCTGCTCTATTCCGTGATGGGTGAAACCGATCTGGGCACTAACCTGCGGCATGGGCCCTATGCCGGAACCGGCCTTGCCCGCAGTGTCCGCACCAGTTTGTCTACCGGCCAGCTCTCTTTCTCCGGTCTGGAACGTTACTCCCCTTCGGGTGATGTGCTGGCCGGATTTGTAACGATTCCTGTCCGCAATGTTCATGGTGATCCGCTCGGGGTTTACGCCATCCAGTTACGCTTTGGCAGTGTCTTCAAACTGCTGGAGATGACCCGTGATCAGAGCTACCTGCACTATCTTGTGGATCAAAGCGGCGTGCTGATCTCCCCACGGGGGAAGATGGTCAATGAAGTGCTGGTGCGTCAGGTCAGGCTGGCGGGGCGCAATCACGCCAACCGGGTCTACAGTCCGGGAGATGAAAACCGGGTGCAGAGTTATATCGGGCCGGAAGGGGAGGCCGTGTTTGGGGTGGTCAAACCGGTGCAACTGGCCAATGTGCAGTGGTATCTGGTGACTGAAGTCGAACAGACAACGGCGTTACGTTCCGCGGATCAACTGGGCACCTTTTCGCTTATGCTGGGGCTGGTGACGGCTTTGGTCGTGGCCCTGATGGCCTATTTAATTGCCGGAAAAATCACCTCGCCGATCATACAACTGGCACGACTGGCCCGTGAAGCAGCAGCCGGCGATGTGGAAAAGGTTGAGCTGGAATCGACCAATGAGGAAACCTCACAACTGACTCTGGCCTTTAACCACCTGCTTGCAGCGAGGCAAATGAATGAGGCGGCACTCAGGCAAAGTGCCGAGCAGGCCCGACAGGCCCTTGCCGAGCTGACAGAGCAGAAGTTCGCACTGGATCAGCATTCCATTGTTGCCGTCACCGATCTGCGCGGCACCATCACCTACGTGAATGAAAAATTTGTCGAGATCAGCGGCTATATGGCAAGCGAGCTGATCGGTCGTAACCACCGGATTCTTAACTCCGGGTATCACTCGCAGGAGTTTTTCCGTCAGATTTACCGAACCATTGCCAGCGGTGAGGTGTGGCAGGGTGAGATCCGTAACCGGGCTAAAGATGGCAGTATCTACTGGGTCTGGACCACCATCGTACCGTTCAAAAATGAGCAGGGAAAACCGGTCAGCTATATCGCCCTGCGTTATGACATTACCCAGCGTAAGCAGATGGAGCTGGAGATCCGCGAGGCGCTGGTGCGACAGGAGTCTATTCTGGAGTCCACCGATAACGGCATTCTGGTGACACTGCCGGGCGGCGCGGTAGACAGCTACAACCGGCGTTTTGCTGAGTTGTGGAGTATGCCAGAGGTCTACCATCGCGACACCCGGGTACTGGGCAACGTGCTGCGCCAGTTGAGTAATGCTGATGAGATGGCGCATATCATCAAGGGCCTGCTGAATAATGAGCAGCGGCCTGACAGCTCCTACCTGTATCTGAAAGATGGCCGGACCTACGAACAGATCTCGATTCCGATGTATGTGGATGGAGAGATTCGGGGGCGGGTATGGTCGTTCCGGGATATTACCAAGCAGGTGAATGCTGAGCGACGTCTGATCAAGGCGCTGGAGCAGGGCGAAGAGGTGCAGCGCGAGCTGGAAGAGGCCAAAAGCCGGGTTGATCTGGCGGTAGAAGCATCGGAAATCGGTATCTGGGAGTGGGATCTGCAGGCGAACCGGTTGACCTGGGATGAGCAGACCGTATCGATCTATCAGGTGCCGCCGGAGGTGATCGCGAGCCACCTTTACTATGATTTCTGGCGTGCCTGTCTGCATCCCGCCGATCGAAGCCGTGTTGAAAATTCGCTGTCTCAGGCGATCAGCCAGCGCCAGGGCTGGCGTAATGAATACCGTATCTGTCTGGCGAATGGTGAGGTGCGCTACCTGAAAGCGTCGGCGGCAGCGATTCTCGACAGTCATGGCGAAGTGCAGAAAATGATCGGCACCCATCAGGATATCACCGCCGAGCGGGAGATGGAGCAGCGCCTGATCGCGCTGAAAGAGGAGGCGGAACAGGCTAACCGGACTAAAAGTGCGTTTCTGGCGAATATGAGCCATGAGATCCGCACGCCAATGAACGGGGTGATCGGTATGCTGGGGTTACTCCTCAGCGCGCCGCTCAGCGATGAGCAGCGGCATCGGGCGAAGATTGCGGAAAGCAGCGCCAACGCATTGCTGCACCTGATTAACGACATACTGGATTTCTCTAAAGTTGATGCGGGCAAGCTGGAGCTGGAAACCATCGACTTCGATCTGCAGGAGATGCTGGCTGAACTGGCAGAGGCGATGGCACTGCAGGCACAGGAGAAAGGACTTGAGCTGATTCTGGATCTGACCGGGGTCGGGCAATCCCGGGTCAGAGGGGATTCAGGGCGTTTACGCCAGATTCTGACTAACCTGATAGGTAATGCGATTAAATTTACCCCGCAGGGTGAGATTCTGCTGCGGGTCGAACTGACTCCGTCTGCCACCGAGGGCTGTCAGTTGCGTTGCCGGGTTGAAGACAGTGGCATAGGGATCGCACCGGAGAAGCTTGAGGAGCTGTTTGAGTCCTTCAGCCAGGTTGATGTCTCTACCACCCGCGAGTATGGCGGTACCGGGCTCGGGCTGGCCATCAGTAAGGAGCTTTGTGTGCTGATGGGTGGGGATATCAGCGTAGAAAGCCGGGTCGGCGAAGGGAGCTGTTTTGAGTTCTGGGTTGAGCTGGAGAGCAGTGATCACCCGCTCAGTCAGACCGGCCAGACCGAAATGGACGGCCAGCAGGTCCTGTTGCTGGACGGCAATCGCCACAGTGCAGACGTCATCAGCCGACAGCTTCAGCAGTGGGGTGCCCGGGTTGTTGTGGCAGAGAGTGCTGAGGGGGCTTCAGGGCTTTGCCGGGAGTTGTCTGCCGGGGCATCGGCAAATGGCTTTGACCTCGCCTTTATTGATCAGCAGGCAGTGCCGGCGGAGTGGATTACCGAGTTGCGGAGCGAAGCCTGCTGCCAGCAAACGCGGATGATACTGATGACCTCAATGGCCGCCAGCAGTGCCAGTGGCGCGATTGCTGCGCTGGGTTATCACTGGCACTTTGCCAAACCGGCGACACCGCACAATCTGTTACTGGCACTGAATGCCAGTATTACACCACAGGCGCTGGAGCCAGAGGCGTTATCCGCATCAGGGGCGCTGCAACCGGAACCGGCGATGGTCGTGGAACCGGAGGCCGAAGCGTCGGGCAGCAGAGTGCTGGTGGTGGAGGATAATCAGGTTAACCAGATGGTGATACAGGGCATGCTGACCCAATTGGGTTACCGCTCGATGATCGCTGCCAATGGCGTAGAAGCCTTGCAGATGTTGCAAAATTCATTGCACGATGAGGATCCGGTGGAACTGATCCTGATGGATTGCCAGATGCCGGAGATGGATGGTTATGAAGCGACGCGGCAGATACGGGCCGGGCAGGGCGGTGATCTCTATATCGGGCTGCCCATTGTCGCGATGACGGCCAACACCATGGCGGGGGACCGTGAAAAGTGTCTGGCCGCAGGTATGGATGAATTTATCAGTAAGCCGGTGCTGGTGGATCAACTGAAGGGTATGTTGCAGCGCTTTATCTCAGGTAGTCTGGCGGAGCCTGAGAAGGTTACAGTGACTGAGCCCGTTGTAGCGACAGAGCCCGGTACAGAAGAGACGCAGGCTGAAGTGTGGGGGTTGTCGTCTCTGATCGACCGGATGATGGGTAACCGGGAGATGCTGCCACCGTTACTGGAGATCTTTATTGAAGATTCCGGCCAACTGGTTGCAGAGATTCAGAGTGCAGCGGATGCAGAAACGCTGGCGGCACTTGTTGGGCCGGCCCACTCGCTGAAAGGGATGGCTGCTAACCTGTCAGCGATGCAGTTGTATGAGCAGGCATCCATGATGGAGAGGTTGGCGCGGGAAGCCAACCGGGACGCACTGAGCCTGTTGCCCGGGTTTATCGCAGCGTATGATGCCGTGGTGCTGCGCTTCAGGGAGTACCTCGATGGCCTGAATCCGCAGGCGAAAAATGAGCTTAGTCATCTGCGGTTAAGGCAATTTATCCGTCAATTGACGGACGCCGTCAGTCAGGGAATCTACATTGATCCGGCTGACTATGATGAACTCTGGAATTGTCTGGCCGGACCTGAGGTTGATGCAGAACTGAAACGGCTGCGCAGACATATCTCCGGATTCGAATTTGAGGCGGCGCTGGAGAGTTTGGAAAAGCTGGACGGCTTGTTGCAAACCGATCAAGAAGAACAAACAGCAGGATGAAACCGTGAAAGACACCCCGGTGGTACTGATCGTAGATGATATGCCCTCCAATATTAAGGTGCTGGCAAACTGCCTCAAAGAGGAGTACGAGATTCGTGCGGCCACCAGTGGCCAGGCGTGTCTGCAGCAGTTGCAGGCTGGCCCCGTACCGGATCTGATACTGCTTGATATTGAAATGCCGGATATAAACGGGCTGGAGGTGTGTAAGCAGCTTAAGGCGCTGCCAAGGCTGAAGGATGTGCCGGTGATCTTCGTGACCGCCTGGGGAGAGGAGCGGGATGAGGAGCTGAGTTTTGAACTGGGCGCGGTCGATTACATTACCAAACCGGTGCGGCCTTCGGTGGTACGTGCCCGGGTCAATACCCATGTCACCCTGAAAAAACAGCAGGAAAAGTTGCGGGAGATGGTGCTGAAAGACTCGCTGACCGGCCTTTACAGCCGCTATTATCTGCTTGAAACAGCGGTGAAACGGATGGCAGAGGCGGAGCGTCACAGCCTGCCGCTGAGTCTGGTGCTGTTTAATCTGGATCACTTCAAACAGATCAATAATCACTACGGCTATATGCAGGCGGATAAGGTACTCAGCCAGTTGGGTGACCATCTGTTGCAGAACCTGCGTAAAGGTGATCTGCCGGCCCGCTTTGGCGGAGAGACCTTTATCCTGTTACTCGAACAGTGTGACCTGAAGGCGGCTGAGGAGAAAGCGGAGGCGCTGCGTCAGTCCATTGAGCAACTGGAGCCGGAAAAAATTCGCCTGACCTGCAGTATGGCGGTGGCGCAGTATCAGTCTGGTGAAGCGATCGAACAGTGGCTGGGGCGCTGTGATCAGGCTCTGGCTGAGGCCAAACGGCTCGGCCGTAACCGGGTCTGCCCGACCGGGTAACTGTCAGCCCCTTTGCCTCTGAGGTTGAAGGGGCATGTCGTCTTTTAATCTCCGGCCAGATGTAACTGCAACCATTTCTGTAGCTGACTGAACTCCATTGGCCGCGCGAAATAAAACCCCTGTGCCTGGTCACAGTCGAGCTGCCGGAGGTGTTCCATCTGCTCGAGGGTTTCTACCCCTTCTGCGATCACCTGCATATTCAGATCTTTGCCGAGGCTGATGATCATCTCCGGTATATGGGTGCTGGTGTGCTCATCGAGCATTTTATCGACAAAGGATTTATCGATTTTCAGGCGGTCAAAATTCAGCGTTTCCAGATAGCTGAGACAGGAAAATCCGGTACCAAAATCGTCGATGGCGACCTGAGCACCATACTCGTGGATGGTGGCCAGAATCTCGCGCACATTCTCGGTATCCATCATCGCCACAGACTCGGTTACCTCGAACTCGATCTGGCTGGCGGACACCTCCAGCCGGTCGAGACGACTGCGGATGGTGTGAAGGAAGTTGGGGTGGCGGAACTGCAGCGAAGAGATATTAATCCCCATCTGCAGTTTCAGGCCGAACTGCTGCTCCAGTCGAACCAAGTCGGCCATGGCAGTATCCATCACCCACTTACCCAGCGGGATAATCATGCCTGAGCTTTCAGCGACCGGGATAAACTCCTGCGGACCGATCATGGTGCCATTCTTGGTGCGCCAGCGCATCAGGGCTTCAAACCCGGTCACCTGACCCGTGCGGAGGTCGATCTGGGGTTGATAGGCGAGGAACAGCTCATTGTCGTTGTAGGCACGACGCAGCCCCTGTAACAGTAGCATCCGCTGGTGGGTTTCGCGTTCAATCTCCTGAGTGTATTCAATCGCCTCGCCGCGGACGATAGTCTTCGCCCTTTTCAGCGCAATATTGGCGCGTTTGATCGCATCGTTACCCCTCAGGTTGCTGTCGTTGAGCTGGTAGTAACCCTGAGTTACCGAGATCACCAGCTCATCACCAAACAGGCTGAAAGGGTCAAAAAATCCGGCTTTTATCCGGGCGGGCTCGAGCAGTGAACGTGGCCCGAGCAGACCGAAGGTATCGCCGGACACCCGGCTGACAAAGACCTCGGCCGGCAGCATCTCGGTCAGGCGTTGTGCCACCAGACGCAGCAGTTCGTCACCTGACTGAGCACCCAGTGTGTCGTTGATGCCGCTGAAGTGGTCGATGTCGATCAGCGACAGCATCAGGTTATGGCTCTGCCCCAGCAGCATCTTATCGATATGGTTGGCAAATGAGATTCGGTTGGGGATGTCCAGCAGCGAGTCGAAATAGGCGTGATTGTGTAAACGGTCCAGAATCGTCGCATTATCCAGACAGACCGAAATATTGCTGCAGAAAACCTCCAGAATCTGGTGTTCTGTCTCCTCCAGCGGGCGCTGTATATCGAGATAGAGCAGAATATCGTCGCGCATCTCGCTGGGGAAATAGAGCACGCAGGCGTGTTCATCATCAATACTGCGCTGCTCGCTGATGGCTCGTTGCAGCATCTGTTTGATATCCGGGTCTTCCAGTGGGCGGGCGTTCTGCGCTTTGATTGCCTGTTTGCCGGAAGCGGCGACGATAATAAACTGATGCTCATCCTGTTCAGTTATCTTACTGCGGCAGCAGATAATGCCCTCTTCAGGAACCCCGAGCAGGGCCGAAAGCTGGGTGATGATGCCGTTAGCCAAGTCGTTAATGCCGTGCCGCGACATCAGTTCGCTCGAGGCACGGACAATCTGTTCCAGCCCCCGCCGGCTGGTATCGATGGTGACCATTTCTGAGTAGGAGCGCAGCGCCGCGGTTACTGAGGTATAGAGCCGGGTGCGGGTCAGATCCGCTTTGTTTTTGTAATCGTTGATATCGTACTTCAGGATCACTTCGATTTCGGGAGCATACCCGGGCTGGCCGGTGCGCAGGATAATTCTGCAGTTGGTCATCTGCAGGTCGTGACGGATCACTCTGACCAGATCCAGCCCGGCGGTTTCGGTCTCCATCACCACGTCGAGCAGAACCACCGCGACGTCTTCGTGCTGGGTGAGCAAAGCGCGCGCTTCATCTGCGGAATAGGCATGCAGCAGTTGCAGCGGCTGGTTCATGAAAACCAGACCTTTCAGGCCAAATTTTGTTGCCTCGTGTACATCTCTGTCATCATCAACAACGAGCACCTTCCATGGTCTAAGACTCCCTTTCGCTTCGGAGCTGGCTTGGCGTTGCGGCTCCTCTGCAAACACAATGAGTTCATCAGACATGCATATCCCTCAGATCGAATGATCATAGTTAAGTATATGCACAGATACCGCAAGTTGTAGATTTTCCGGGGCCTTTTTTGGCCGGGCACCGGGCTGTCGGCAGGGCAGATCAAAGCAGGTTAAAATAGAGCGATGAATTACCTTGCCCACCTGTTTCTGGCGCAAAGCTCGGTAGAGTCCCAGGTCGGGAATCTGCTGGGTGACTTTGCCCGTGGTATCAGGCCTGACCAACTCCCCTCAGCCGTGCGCAGAGGGCTCTTCAATCACCGCTTGGTGGATCGTTTCACCGACCAGCATCCGCAGGTACGTGAGCTGAAAAGCCTGATCAGTCAGCCGCGACGTCGCTTTGCCGGCATCATGCTGGATATGGTGTTCGATCACTATCTTATTAAACACTGGCATTGCTACAGTGAGCGGTCATTCAGCGATAGCTGCCGGGATTATTATGCCAACCTGCAGCGCGGCCGTGCGCTGATGCCGTTGCCTATGCAGCAGGTTACCCGGCGCATTACTGAACAGGACTGGTTCAGCAGTTATGCCGAGATTGAGGGCATCGGCTATGCGCTGGACCGGGTCGCCACCCGGATTCGCTTCCCGCATCAGTTTGCCGGTGCGGTCATTGAACTGCGTCAGCATGAAGAGGCGATCGAACAGGGCTTTCTGCGCTTCTTTCCGCAGCTCTGTGCCGCGGTAGATGACGCCGCGCTTGAGCGGCATCCGGTGGACGAACCGGGTAGCCCGGCGCAGGGCTGATGCTGTCGGCGGGCTGATTGTATCCGCCACAAAACCTACGCCGTGGACAGGCAATAGGTTATGATCGGTTTCATAAAAGTTTCGCCGGATTGTCACATACGCCAGGGGCGGGTCTGCGTTAGCATAGCGGCCTTCCGGCCCCAGCCAGTAAAGGATCTTCAGCTTAATGACCACCCGTAAACCTGTGACCAGCGCTTCTGTTGTTGCGTACCTTCGCCAGTGTATCCGCAAAGGGGATCTGAACCCGGATGACAAGCTGCCTTCCGAGCGGGAGATCAGTGAACGGCTGCAGACCACCCGGGTGACAACCCGCGAAGCGCTGAAGCAACTGGAAGCTCAGGGGGTGATCTATCGTTCTAACCGGCGCGGCTGGTTTGTGACCCCGGCACGTATCAACTATGACCCGAGCCGGGTGATGTATTTTATGGATTATGTCGCCGAACAGGGGTTAGCCCCTTTCAGCCGGCAACTGCTCAAGCAGCAGATCCGGGCCGATGCGGAACTGGCGCAGCGGATGGGGATTGAGGTGGGCGAACCGCTGGTTGAGCTGCACCGCCTGCGTGGCGCAAACGGTCGTGCGGTTTACGTTGAGCAGATCTTCCTGCGGGAGAAGCTGCTGCCGGAGATCGGGCAGCGGGAGCTGGAACAATCCGTCAGCCGTGTGTTGCATAATGATTATGGCACCCGCTATGGAAAAGCTGAGCTGAGTCTGACCGTGGGCTCTCTGGCCGAGCGTGAGGCCGAACTGCTGCAGGCACCGGCGGGCTACACCTGCATTGAGATTCAACGTCTCTCTTATACCCCCGGTGGTGAAGTGATGGAGTACGACATCGAACACTGGCGGCATGATGCCATGCAGCTTCAGGTGTCGATTGGCGAAAACTAAGCAACCTCTGCCCCCGTCTTCTTGGCACTCGGGTTGCGCTGAGGCCCCCCCGCCGTGAGGGCTTGGTGTTACGCCCTGATCTTGCAAACAGTTTCCCCTGATCCGCTAACATTTTCTGACCCTGTCTGATCCCTTCCCCGGGCCGTCACGGCGGGCCCATGTACCTCGGGGAACCTGAGCATCCGTCCTGTTCGTGTTCTGTATATCCTGAAGCCAGAGTACCGCACGGGTTCCTTCGCATTAGAAAAGGTCGGGGATGGATTAGAGAAAAAAACAATCACGTAACATAAACGTCAAAAAGGCTATCTATCATATTTCACTATCTACTGGTCTAGACCAGATAACTTATAAGGTTAAGGAGAAGACGGTGAAATTTGCAAACAAACTTGGTACTACGCTGATGACGGGCCTGCTGGCCGGTACAGCGCTGATGGGTACCGCTCAGGCGGCAACTGAACTGACTGTTTACACAGCAGTAGAAGCAGAAGATCTGAAACGCTACGCTTCTGAATTCACTAAGAAAAACCCGGATATCAAGATCAAGTGGGTGCGTGATTCCACCGGTATCGTAACGGCTAAACTGCTGGCAGAAAAAGAAAACCCGCAGGCCGATGTGGTCTGGGGTCTGGCGGCCACCTCTCTTCTGGTGCTGAAAGGTCAGGATATGCTGAAGCCTTATGCGCCACAGGGTGTTGAGAACCTGTCTGCTAAATTCCGCGATGCTGATGAAGTGCCTTCCTGGGTGGGTATGGATGCCTGGATCGCGTCTATCTGCTTCAACACGGTAGAAGCTGAAAAGCACAACCTGCCTAAACCGACTTCATGGGCCGATCTGACCAAGCCGGTCTACAAAGGCCATGTGATCATGCCGAACCCGAACTCTTCCGGTACCGGTTTCCTCGACGTTTCCTCCTGGTTGCAGATGTACGGTGAAGAGAAAGGCTGGGCATTCATGGACGGCCTTCACCAGAACATCAGCCGTTACACTCATTCGGGTTCCAAGCCTTGTAAGCTGGCGGCTGCCGGTGAAACCGCCATTGGTATCTCTTTCGCCTTCCGTGGCGCCAAGCTGAAGAAGAAAGGCGCGCCACTGGATCTGGTCTTCCCGACTGAAGGTCTGGGCTGGGATATGGAAGCGGCTGCGATTGTAAAAGGCACGCAGAAACTGGCAGCGGCTCAGAAGCTGATGGATTTCATCGCGTCCAAAGAAGCCAACACCATGTACAACAAAGGCTATGCGGTTGTCGCTATGCCGGGTATTGCACAGCCGGTTGAGTACTTCCCGAGCAACGCTGAAGAGCTGATGATCGATAACAACTTTGCCTGGGCTGCAGAAAACCGTAAGGAAATTCTGGCTAAGTGGCAGACCCGTTACGACAGCAAGTCCGAACCTAAATAAGGGATTGCACGGACACCGCGCCCCGCATCGTGAGGGGCGCATTTTCTGAGAGGAGCCTGCTCCTCTCGTTGTTTTTATTCACAGGCGATATCGCCACCTCAGCAGGACCCAGGCCATGACGGATTCCTACCTGAAAATCATAGAACTGGATAAACAATTCGGTGATTTTGTTGCATTAAAAAATATCTCGCTGGAGATAAAAGAGGGGGAATTTGTTTGCTTCCTTGGGCCATCCGGTTGTGGCAAAACCACGTTGCTGCGTGCGATCGCCGGTCTGGATATTCAGACGAACGGGCGGATTGTTCAGGCCGGGCGCGATATCTCCTGGCTGTCGCCCGATCGACGTGACTTCGGCATTGTTTTTCAGTCTTATGCTTTGTTTCCCAATCTGACCGTGGCGGAGAATATCGCCTACGGCCTGCGTAATCGCAAAACACCGCGAATTGAACAGCGGGCCAGAGTCAGTGAACTGCTGGAAACCATCGGTCTGCCGGATGCGGATGCGAAATACCCGGGGCAACTCTCCGGTGGTCAGCAGCAGCGCGTTGCGCTGGCACGGGCGATTGCAACGTCACCCGGACTTTTATTGTTGGATGAGCCGTTGTCGGCACTGGATGCACGGGTGCGTCTGCACCTGCGCCATGAGATTAAAGAACTGCAGCGCAAGCTGGGTGTGACCACGATTATGGTCACCCACGATCAGGAGGAGGCGCTGTCGATGGCCGACCGGATCGTGGTGATGAATCAGGGGGTGATCGAGCAGGTCGGTACCCCGGAAGAGATCTACAGCGAACCGGCGACCCCGTTTGTAGCGGAATTTGTCGGCACTATGAACTTCTTCCCCTGCAGCGTGCTTGACCATGAAACCGTCACTCTGGGCGGCAAAAGCATGCGTTGCCTGCGTCCGGCTAAAGGTCAGGTTAACGGCAGTGCCCGGCTGGCGATCCGGCCGGAAGATATCCGGGTGCGCAACACGGCGAAGTCGGCTAACCAACTGCTTGCCGGTGTCGGTGCAATGGAATTTCTCGGCTCTTTCGTGCGTTCAGAACTGAATGTAGACGGGATTGCGGAGCCGGTGATTGCAGACTTTTCCATGAACGATATCCGCGACCTCAATATCACTCTGGGGGATCGCCTGGTGCTTGACCTTCCGGAAGAACGACTGCATCTGTTTGCCGGATAAAAGACGATGAGTATTTACGAAAACCTGCCCTCCACCCTGACCGGTGAGACGGCCATTAACACCCCCAAAGCCAGCCTTTCCCGTGACCAGATTCTGCAGAGCGGCGGCCTGCTGGTAGCCAGTGTCATTCTGCTGATTACGCTGGTGATGCCTCTGTACTCGATTCTGTCGAAGAGTCTGGAAGATCAACAGGGCAACTTTATCGGCCTGAGTAACTATGTGGAGTATTTCGCCACCCCGTCACTCTCGGTGTCGATCACCCATACACTGACGATTGCAGCGATTACCACGCTGATTGTGATCAGTCTGGCGCTGCTCACCGCCTATGCGCTGACCCGTACTTGCATGCCGGGACGGGGAATCTTCCGGATTCTGCTGATGGCGCCGATCTTTGCGCCCTCTTTGCTGCCGGCGATCTCTCTGGTCTACCTGTTTGGTAATCAGGGCGTGCTCAAAGGGATGCTGATGGGCGAGACCATCTACGGTCCGATCGGTATCGTGATCGGCTCCGCGTTCTGGTGTTTCCCGCATGCGCTGATGATTCTGATTACGGCGCTGTCGAATACCGATGCGCGGCTTTATGAATCAGCAAAAGTGTTGCGCACTTCAGGTCTGCGCACCTTTCTCACCATCACCCTGCCATCGATCAAGTATGGTCTGATCAGTGCGGCGTTCGTGGTCTTTACGCTGGTCATCACCGACTTTGGCGTGCCCAAAGTGATTGGTGGGCAATACAACATGCTGGCCACTGATATCTACAAGCAGGTGATCGGGCAGCAGAACTTCTCAATGGGTGCTGTGGTATCGGTGGTACTGTTGCTCCCGGCGTTACTGGCGTTTGCCGTGGATCGCTGGGTACAGCGGAAACAGGTGGCGTTACTCTCATCCCGGGCCGCGCCGCTGGTGCCGAAAAAAGAGCCTCAGCGTGACTGGATTATGCTCCTGCTCTGCCTGCCGGTACCGGTGATTATCCTGACCGTTCTGGGGATGGCCGTGTACGCCTCATTGGTCAGCTTCTGGCCCTACAATCTGGAACTGAGCCTGAGTAACTATGAGTTCGACCTGATGGACGGCGGTGGCTGGGGCGCGTACTACAACTCTCTGGAGATGGCGGCCTGGACGGCGCTGTGCGGTACCTTCTTTATCTTCTACAACGCTTATCTGGTGGAGAAGGTGAAGGGGCTGAAGCTGTTGCGCACCCTCTACCATCTGGTGGCGATGATCCCGCTGGCCGTACCCGGTATGGTGCTGGGACTGGCGTACGTGTTTTTCTTTAATGCACCAGACAATCCGCTGAACGGAATCTACGGCACCATGTCGATTCTGGTGATCTGCACGATCTCTCACTTCTATACGGTGTGCCACCTGACGGCGATTACCGCGCTGAAACAGATCGACAGTGAGTTTGAAGCGGTCTCCGCTTCGCTCAAAGTGCCGTTTTACATCACCTTCTGGCGGGTGATTCTGCCGGTATCCCTGCCCGCCTTGCTGGAGATCGGCAGTTATCTGTTTATGAATGCCATGACCACCGTATCGGCGGTCGTGTTTATCTACTCTGCCGACACCATGCTCGCCTCGGTCTCGGTACTGAATATGGATGATGCCGGAGATATTGCCCCTGCGGCAGCGATGGGGGTGCTGATTATGCTCACCTGCATTCTGGCCAAGCTCCTGCACTGGGCTTTTTCCCACTACCTGCTGAAACGAACCCAGCGCTGGCGTAACAGTTAGCCGCCGCGTTGCCCCCGGGGCTGAAACGTAAGCACCGGGGGAATAATTTAACCAAATTGTCATCGCTTTGCGCTGTTATAATCTGGTCTATACCAATTATCATAGACCGCGCAGATTATTACCCTGGATTAACCTCGCAGGCGCATAAAAGCCGTCTGCTGCAAGATGTAACCGGAGCCACCATGAGTAGCCAACAGCCTTTCCTGCTAACACCGGGACCGATCAATACCAGCATGAGCACGAAGCAGGCGATGCTGTCTGATTGGGGATCCTGGGATCAGGATTTTAATGCCATCACCGCGGAGGTCCGGCAGCGGATTCTGCAGTTAGCCAACGCTGAACAAAGCCATGTCTGTGTACCCGTACAGGGCAGTGGCTCGTTTGCAGTGGAAGCGACGCTGGGCACTCTGGTGCCGAAAGATGGCAAGGTGCTGGTGTTGATGAACGGTGCTTATGGCAAACGGATCGCGCAGTCTCTGGCTTATATGGGGCGTGAATCCTGTGCGATCGATATGGGCGACTATGCGCCGCCGCAGCCTGAAGCCGTGGCCGCGCGACTGGCAGAAGACCCGTCGATCAGCCATGTGGCGCTGGTTTTCTGTGAAACCAGCTCCGGCATTCTTAATCCCGTGGCGGAGATTGCAGAGGTGGTTCGGCAGGCCGGTCGTGGCCTGATTATCGACGCCATGAGTGCCTTTGGCGCACTGCCGGTAGACGCACAGACCCTGCCATTTGACGCGCTGATTTCGGCCGCCAACAAGTGTATTGAAGGGGTGCCGGGCTTTGGTTACGCGATCATCAGGCAACCGGTACTGGAGGCCTGTGAGGGCAACGCGCACTCCCTCAGCCTCGATCTTTACGATCAGTGGCGTTACATGGAGAAAACCGGGCAGTGGCGCTTCACGCCGCCGACCCATGTGGTGGCCGCCTTTCTGCAGGCGCTGAAAGAACACGAAGCCGAGGGCGGTACCGCAGGCCGTTATGCCCGTTATGCGCGCAACCGGGACCGCATGGTTGCCGGCATGCGCCAACTGGGTTTCCGTACCCTGCTGGAAGATCAGTGGCTGTCGCCGATTATCACCACGTTCTTCAGCCCGGCGCATGAGAACTTTGAGTTTCGTGAGTTCTATGACCGCCTCAAGGCCCACAACTTTATCATCTATCCGGGCAAGCTGACTGAGGCGGAAAGCTTCCGTCTGGGGCATATCGGTCAGTTGTTTGATGAACAGGTCGACCAGTTGCTGGAGGCGATGGCCGCCGTGCTGGATGAGATGCAGATCACACTTTGAGAGTTAACACAGGATTGAACAATGAGCTTTTCTTACAAGCGTAGCTATACCGGTCCGGTGACCGCGGTGATTTTTGACTGGGCCGGAACCACCATCGATTTTGGCTCACTGGCACCGATTAAGGCGTTTTGTGCGCTGTTTGCTGAAAACGGGGTTGAGATCAGTCTGGATGAAGCCCGTGCCCCGATGGGTGCCGAGAAACGTGAACATATCCGTCAGATTCTGGCGATGCCGCGGGTTCATAAGGCATGGCAGGAGGCCCATGGCCAGCCTGCGGATGAGGTGGTAATCGATCGCCTGTATAACGATTTTGTACCGCTGCAGATCGCAGCAATTGCTGAACGGGCAACGCTGATTTCGGGCGCGCTGGAGACCCTAAACTACCTTCAGGCGCAGCAGATCAAGATCGGCGCCAACACCGGCTACGCAGCGGAGATGATCGTTGATCTGCTGCCGAAAGCGGCCGGGCAGGGCTACCAGCCGGCGTCTAATGTCTGTGCGCCGGATGTACCTAAGGGGCGTCCTTATCCACATATGACTCTGAAGAATATGCTGGAGCTGGAGATCGAAGCGGTACAGTCGGTGGTGAAGGTGGATGACACCCTGATCGGCATTGAAGAGGGACTCAACGCCGGGTGCTGGACGGTAGGTGTAGCGATCAGCGGTAATGAAGTGGGTCTGGATCTGGAAGCGTGGCAGGCGCTCAGCGAAGCGGAACAGGATAGCCTGAGACAGCAGGCTTACGCCCGCTTCCGTGCCTGTGGTGCCCACTATGTGATCGATTCGATCGCGGATCTGCCTGAGGTGATCGAAGATATCGAAGCGCGCCTTGCCTGTGGCGAGCAGCCATGACCGTTTCATGTGAGAGCGGTAACCGCATGCGCTTCAGCCATGGGGCTGAAGGTTGTATTACCCGGTTACCTTATTGCCCGTCACTCCTGTGGTGACGGGCTTTTTTTCAGCTCCCGGTTATACGGTTCATTGAACCCTATGAGGTTTGCTGCGTAGCTGTTGAGTTATCTGATATTGCGAGCGTCCTGAAAATGAAATCTGAGCCTGATTACCTCAATCCACAAATTCCTGCGGATCTGCCGTGGGTGAATATTCCGGTGATTGTCGCCACGGAAGAGAACATTGCGCCTTATGGCCGTCTGGTGGATTCCCCGCAAGCGGCAGAAATTGAAATTGTCCGCTGGCCGGCACAGGGCTGGCGTCCCGTGGATGAGGGTACCGGTGATGAGGGTGGCACCACGCAGGGAACCTTCTTCTCCCGCTGGTGTGGTGATCTGCTCTACGGCAGCAACGAGGCGGTAGGCGGGCACTATATTCTGGGCTACGGTCAGGCACCGGAGCTGGCACAGGAGGATCATCAGCAGGCGCCGCAGCAACTGCTGTTGTGGCACGCCAACTATCATCCGGATGGAGGTCAGTTGTTTTTCCCCAATCAGAAACGCCCGTTTCTGGTGCCTCTGGCGCTGCCGGGAGACGATGTTCAGCCGGATCAGTTTGTCTGTTTCTGGTTCAGCGGTGAACAGGGGCTGTGTATCCATCCGGGAATCTGGCATGAGGGGGTGTTTGCGATCTCCGGTGAACAATCTTTCTATGATGAGCAGGGAGCGGTACATGCCCGGGTCTCGGTTGATTTCCCACGGGAGTTCGGTTGCTTGCTACAGATCGATCTGAGTGACCTGCCACAGCCGGTATGAGCTGAAGTGCGCCGCTGGCACCGGGTGTGTTTCGTCCTTTACAACGTCGGCTGGGTTTTGCGCCCGGATCAGGTATGCTGCCAGTTGATCTGAATGAATCGGGCGACGAAGTGATGATGCAACTGGGAGAGATCAACGAGCCTCTGCTGGTGTTTGGCGGGCCTTACAGTAATCTGGCGGCGACCCGCGCGATGCAGCAGCGTGCTGAAACACTGGGCATACCGCCGCAACGGGTGATCTGTACCGGTGATCTGGTGGCGTACTGCGCAGAGCCTGTGGAGACCGTTACACTGCTGCGGCAGTGGGGCTGTCACCTGTTGATGGGCAACTGTGAGGAGTCGCTGGCAGCCGGCGCCGTTGATTGTGGCTGTGGCTTTGACGAGGGCTCCGCCTGTTCGTTGCTGGCGGTAGACTGGTATCGGTACGCGCAGCAGAGGCTGGACGCGGACTGTTGCCACTGGATGGGCAGGTTACCGCGGGTGATCGGGTTCACACTGCAGGGTAAACGCTACCGGGTTGTGCATGGCAGTGTCAGCCGTATCAATGAGTTTATCTTCGCCAGCAGTGACCCCCTGTACAAACAGCAGCAACTGGATCTGGCCGGGGCTGATGTGGTGCTGGCAGGGCATTGCGGTCTGCCGTTTGGTCAGGCGCTGGAGCGGGGTTACTGGTTGAATGCCGGGGTGATCGGCATGCCCGCTAATGATGCCCGAACCGGTGGCTGGTATCTGCTGCTGACGCCGCAGGCTGATGGTACAGAGGCGCGCTGGGAGCGGTTAGATTATGATCCTGCGCCAGCCGTGGCGCGGATGGCGCAGGAAAACCTCAGCCCGGTTTATGCTCAGGCATTGCAGACCGGGTTGTGGCCGAATCAGGATATTCTGCCGGCTATCGAGCAGGCACAACAGGGTAAGGCCCTCTCTCTCAGGCCGATTTTAATTCGCTGATCAGGCAGTTCCGGCCCTGACGCTTGGCGCAGTAAAGGTTGTTATCTGCGGCATCCAGTGCCGCTTCCAGACTGCTGTACTGGCCGGCCCGGGCCTCCACAGCGCCGATGCTGATGGTGTAAGGGATCACCTGATCCTGCAGTGTTACCGGGTTGGCTTCGACCAGTTTTCGCAGGCGCTCCAGCGCCACTTCAGCTTCTCCGAGCGGCTGGTTCAGAATCAGGGCAAACTCCTCCCCGCCGATTCTGGCGACCAGATCACTCTGCCGGATCTGTTCACGCAGCAGGTTGGCCAGTTGAATCAGCACCTCATCACCCACCGCATGGCTGTGACTGTCGTTAATCTGCTTGAAGTAATCGATATCGATCATGGCGATGGTCAGCGCCGCGTCATCGCGCTGGTTCCGGTGCCATTCGCGGTGTCCGGCGAGGGAGAATCCACGCCGGTTGAGCAGATTGGTCAGGGGGTCGGTAATGGCCTGAGTATGGAGTTTCTGTTTCTCCTCTTCGAGCGCCTGCAGGGCTGACTTAAGCTTCTCTTCCGATTCCAGTAACGCTTCATTTTGCAGGGAGAGCATCTGCCCGCTCTGCTCCTTCTGCTGCATTAACTGGCTCAGATTCCGGATCATCTTGGCAAATGCCTTGGCCAGTGAGCGAACCTCCGAGTGCTGGGAGGTGAGTTCATGATCCACCCGCACGCTGAGATCGCCGTCTGCGGCTTTGACGGCCAGCGCTTCCAGATGTTTGATCGGCTGAGTGATCATCTCGGCAAAGATATAGGCGATGATCGATCCGAGAATGATGAACAGGGCACAGATCAGGAAGATCCGGTTACGGATCTCATAAAGACCGGCATAGAAATCATTCAGGCTGGCGCTGGCACCGATCACCCAGTCCCATTCGGGGATGTAACTGACCGCTGCTGCTTTGGGAATGGGCGATCTATCATTCAGTCCGCGCCACTGATAGTAAACCATCCGGGTATCCCCCGGCGGTTGATTGATCGCGGTACTGATGATGTGATTGACCAGAGAGTGCCCATGCTGATCGCGGATATCAGACATATCTTCACCGTCGCGCAGGTGATCCCGGGAAACCACATATTCACCGCGGCTGTTGAATACCCAGAGGTAGCCATGCTCACCGATCTTTTCATGGGCCATCCGCAAACGTAGCTGGTTCTGGAGTTTGTGGATCAGGTTACTGCTTTTGTAGTCGGTTTCATTGATCGTGACACCCACCACCATCTGCCAGTTAGTCAGGTAGGCCAGTGCACTCTGGCGGTAGAGGTAGACGCCATCGGCGGTCTGTCGCCACGGATAGCGGATGGTGACCACCTCGCCGGATAGCAACCGGGCGCGGGATTGTTCAATTCGGGTGATAAAGCCATTGTAGAAACGGACACTGGACGCGTCGGCAAGAAATTGCGGATTGATCAGTGCCTGATTTTGTTCATTCAGCAGAAAAATATGTCCGCTGCGATTCAGGCGCACGCCGGCCATATGTTGCAGAAGAGTATGATGCAGTGGCTCCCCCGGTACCGGTTGGGCTGCATAAGGTAAGGTGGAGAGTATATTCTGACTGAGCTCCGCCACCGAAATGATCCGTTTCAGAACCAGCCCCTCCTCGCGGCGCAGAACCCGGTCGTTCTGGTCGATCAGGTCATAAGCCAGCGAGACAATCTCTTTGTTGCTCTGCTGCAGACGTGATTCCAGTTCGTTATGGGCAAAGCGCTGGTAGGAGAAATAACCGGCGACCCCCATCAGCACGGTGGGCAGGGTCACCAGCAGGATACAGAGCAGCATCAGTTCCCATTTCAGTCCGATTCGCTTCATGCCTTACTCTTTGTAGTAACCGTGAAATTCAAAAATATCCTCCCACTCCCGGGTCAGGTTATCGAGGCTGTCCCGGGCCGAAATCCTGTCGCTGAACAGGTACTGGCTCCAGTTACGCTGGGAACTTTCCAGCAGCTCGGCATACTCCGGTACGGTCCAGAAATCGCGGACAAAGCCGAAGGATTCGCTGAAGGCTGCGTGCAGGGGGGAGGCATTGATAAACGCCGGTGAGTGCATAATTTCAATGTGGCAGCTCAGTCCGCCCAGCTCCGACCAGCGGGCCTGGGTTTGCTTGCGGATAAACCAGCGCAGAAAACGGAAACTGTGCTCTTTTTTCTTCGAGTAGCTGATCACCGAGATACCCTGACCGCCGAGCGAGGTCGCCCGGCCCCCGGGGCCTCCCGGGGTCGGGAAAAAGCCAATCTGATCGGCATAAGGGTTCTTCTCAGGATCGAGCAGCTCCGGGGCGATGGCAAAATAGGTCATCGCCATGGCGACCTGACCGTCGATTAAGGGCTTGTTGGAGCTGGCGTGGGTGTCCAGATAATAATCACGCCATTCGGGGTTGTTGAACTGCAGCAGGCGCTTGTAGAAGGCCAGTGCCGTTGTTGCCTGACCGCTGTTGAGGTAGTCCCGGATCTTATAGCTCTGGCGGTCACCCAGATCTGCACCCCAGGACCAGAGCACCGACTGCATGGCCATGGTCAGGCCATCATAATGAGGATCAGCCCAGGCCATCAGCCCCCAGAGCTCCTCTGCCGGGCGGTTGAAAAATTCGGCCAGGTCGTAAAGCTGCTGCCAGCTTTGCGGGACAGCCAGAGGGTAACCATAACGCTGCTGAAAGTTACGTTGTTCCTGCGGATCGTTGAACAGGTCTTTACGGTAGGCAAAGCCCATGGCGTCACCCTCTACCGGAATAGCCCAGTAAAAATGGCTGCCTTTGGGGTACTCCGCGTAGCCGCTCATCGCTGCCGGCACAAACGCCTGCAGGACATTGTGATCTCTGACCCAGTGACTGAGGTTAATGTAGTGGCCGTTTTCGGCACCGAAGCCCAGCCATTGGGAGTCGCCGATCACCATATCGTAATAGGCGCTTTTTTCCGCCATATGGCTGGCAAAGTGTGGTTGGAATTCAGACCAGGAGCGCTGTGCCACCTCAACCCGGATACCGGTTTCGGCGGTGAACTCATCGGCCAGAGTTTGCAGATAGTCAGCGGGTTTCCACTCAGCCCAGAGAATCCGGATGGACGCTTCACGTTTGGGTTCGAAAAACTGATAGGCGTCCGCCTCGGCCTGATGTTGTGACAACAGGTTAGAGGCAGCCAGTGTGATGACAATAATCGACGCCAGTAGCAGGATCAGGGCCGCAGCTACTCTTTTCATACTGCTAAACTCACATGAACCCTCAGGTTTTTTATCAAGCTTATGTCATATACGGCAGGCAGACTATAGAGAAAAAGTGCAATGTGTCTGGAAGTATAGGTCATCTGTCGGGACCCTGACGCTAAAATACAGAGAAATGGGGAATTCTGGAGAATGTTCAGAGCCTGCTGCATCAGTCTGATCGTGTTACTCTCCCTGCCGGTTCAGGCAGAGGACAAAAACTACCGTTACGCAGTGACGGATGAGAGCTGGGTACCCTACTGGATTGTTTCAGAAGCGGGCGTCGAAGGGATCTTCAGTGATCTGATGCAAGCGCTCGACCGATACCTGAATCTGCCGGTGTCTGTTCAGGCCCTGCCCGGTACTCTGCCCCCCAAACGTGCTCAGATGCTGTTTCGCAGTGGTGACCTGCAACTGGAGTGTTGTGTGAACCCGCTCTGGCGGTTGCCGCAGGATGGCGGGGCGGAAGATCTCTGGAGCGAGGCTGTTCTGGCGTCTGAAGAGGTGCTGATTTTTGCCCGGGGGCAGGCTTTTCCCTACCACCAGTTGACGGATCTGAAAGGTAAAAGGATCGCCACCGTACTGGGTTACGGCTATGTCGGTGATCATCTGTTTTTACGTCAGGACAGTACCCGCAGCACCGCTCAGTTAATGATGGTGGCAGACCGGCGGGTCGATGCCGGGATTATCGACCGGAACGAGCTCGCGTATCTGTTCAGAAATGAGCCCCGGGCGCGCCGGTTAAGGCATCTGATTGAGATCGGGCCGGTGGTTAATCGCTCCGCGCTGAAACTGCGGATTAACCGCGATCACCCGGAACTGCTCGAACCTGTCAACAGCGCCCTGCATCAGATGAAACAGGATGGCACACTACAGCGGCTTATCCGGCATTATATTGAGACCCCCTGATCTCCGGCCGTGGCAGCCTTTGATCTCCCGTAAAGGCAGCCTCCCGAAGTTGCCTGAGACTCCCCTTTTCTGATCCCGACTGAGTGGTTACATGCTTTACCTTAACGTAAATTTAAGGTATAGATTAGGGTAAACCCCTACATGGAAACCCTTATGGATCTCTCACTCACAGAAGAACAACAACTGATCCAGGACACCGCCAGGCGTTTTGCCGAAACTGAACTGGCACCGGTGGCCGAGAAACTGGATCAGACAAAAGACAAATCCATTTTGCTGGCCAACTGTAAAAAGCTCGCTGAACTGGGCTTTATGGGACTGAATATTCAGGGCGAATACGGTGGTACTGAAGCCGGTGTCGTGGCGTTCAGTGTGGCCATGACCGAGATCGCCCGTGCCTGCGCGTCAACCGCGGTGACCATGTCGGTCACCAATATGGTGGCAGAAGTTATTCAGGCGATGGGCACCGATGAGCAGAAAAGCCATTACCTGCCGCTGATCTGCAGTGGTGAGTATGCTGCCGGCAGTTTCTGCCTGACCGAGTCCGGTGCGGGTTCCGACCCGGCTTCTATGCGCACTCAGGCGGTGAAAACTGATCAGGGTTACGCCATCAGCGGTACTAAACAGTGGATTACCAGCGCTGAGTTTGCCGGTGTCTTTGTGGTCTGGGCCGTCACGGATCCGGAAGCGAAGAAAGGCAAAGGTATTACCTGTTTCCTGGTGGATGCGGACAGTGCCGGTATTACGGTAGGCCCGGCTGAGAAGAAAATGGGCCAGCATGGTTCGGCGACCAATGAAGTTCACTTCGATAATGTTGAAGTGCCGGAATCGGCGATTCTCGGTCAGCTTAACGATGGTTTCCGTCTGGCGGTAGCCGAACTGGCGGGTGGGCGTATCGGTATCGGTTCACTGGCGCTGGGCGTAGGTCTGGCGGCGATGGATTTTGCCACCGCTTACACCACCGAACGCAAGCAGTTTGGTCAGGCTATCTCCAACTTTCAGGGGCTGCAGTGGATGATTGCAGACCGTTACACCGATCTGGAAGCGGCGCGCCTGTTGCTGATGAGCGCTGCGGACCGGAAAGAGCGGGGTCTGCCGTTTGCTAAGGAAGCCTCAATGGCCAAAGTCTTTGCCAGCGAAAAAGCCAATCAGGCCTGTTACAGCGCACTGCAACTTCTGGGCGGTTATGGCTACATGCAGGAGTATCCGCTGGAGCGTTATGCCCGAGATGTACGTATTACCTCGATCTACGAGGGAACCAGTGAGGTTCAGCGCCTGATTATCGCCCGTGAAATTCTGCGCGAATTCAACTGAGAGCTGATCGATGCAGCCGCTTAACGGACTTAAGATTCTCGACTTTTCGACCCTGTTGCCCGGGCCTTACGCCAGCATGCTGCTGGCGGATCTGGGCGCAGAGGTGGTGCGTCTGGAATCTCCGAGCCGGGATGATCTGGTACGCAGCATGGAGCCGCAGATTGAAGGGCAGTCCGCGGCGTTCCGCTACCTCAACCGGGGCAAGCAATCCCTCTGTCTCGACCTGAAGCATCCGGCAGCGGTTAAAGTTATCCACAGTCTGCTGGATGAATTTGACATCATCATCGAGCAGTTCCGTCCCGGTGTTATGGATCGGCTGGGTCTGGGTTACGAGGCCCTCAAGGCGTCTCATCCCGGGCTGATCTACTGCTCGATTACTGGCTACGGTCAGACCGGCAGCTACGCCGAAAAGGCCGGCCATGATCTTAACTTTCTTGCCCTCTCCGGTTGCGCCAGCCATATGGGTCGGGCCGCTCAGGGGCCTGCACCGCTCGGCGTACAGGTGGCGGATATTGCCGCCGGTTCGCACCCGGCGGTGATCGGCATACTGGCGGCTGTAATTCAGCGACAGCGCACGGCAGAGGGCAGCCACATTGATATCTCCATGGCGGATAACAGTTTGGCGTTACAGGCGCTGATGGCGCCCGGTGCCCTGAACGGTGGCCGTGTAGAGAGCTACGAAAGTCACTTTCTCAACGGTGGCGGATTTTACGATTACTACCGGACCCGTGATCAACGCTATATGGCCGTTGGCAGTCTGGAGCCACAGTTTAAGCAGCGTTTGCTGGAAACTCTGAACGCTGCTGAGCTGGCCTGTCTGGATGATGCGACCCTGAAAGTGCGCCTGCAGGCGATCTTTATCCAGCAGGATCTGGCTCACTGGCAGCAACGCTTTGCCGGGGTGGATGCCTGTGTGGAACCGGTTCTGAGCATCACCGAAGCGGCAGAACATGAACTGTTTCAGTCCCGCGAAATGCTGCTGACCGGTGCCCGTGGCGAGCGCCAGATCGCACCGGCGATCCGCTTTAACGGGCAATCCCCGTCTTTACCTGACCCCGCCCCGAGCCGGGGACAGGACAGCGATGCAGTACTGGCCCGCAGCGGGCTGGATAAACAAGAGTTAGAGAGCTTCCGGCAGTCAGGGTTGTGTGGCTGATGCCATGCCTGCCTGCGGTTAAGAATAACAATGATAAATATGAGAGAAATAAAATGACTACGGAAAACTATCAGGACTACTACGATAAGTTTGACCCGGCCATGATCGAAGAGCTGATGATCGGCAATCTCAAGGATGGCTTCAACGTATGCGAAGAGATTGTTGATAAGTGGGCCGAAGGTGATCGGGTTGCGCTCAAGTACGAAGGTGCTGAGCGTCCGTCTTCACAGCTTACCTTTGTCGAGCTTAAGGAAAAAGCTGCGCAGTTCGCTAATTTCCTCAATTCTCAGGGCATCGGTAAAGGTGACCGGGTTGCGGCGCTGCTACCCCGTACGCCGGAGCTACTGGTAGTGATTATGGGTACCCTGCGTGCGGGTGCGGTGTATCAGCCGCTGTTCACCGCCTTTGGTTCGGGTGCCATTGAATACCGGGTACAGCAGGCGAGCACCAAACTGGTGGTCACTGATCCGGCTAACCGTCACAAGCTGGATGATGTAACCGGCTGCCCACCTGTCCTGATGGTTAACCGTGATCAGGCCGACGCTAAATACGCCGGGGATCCTGATTTTGGTGCTGAAGTCGGCCGCCAGTCTGCCGAGTTCGAACCGGTTCGCATCGGCAAGGATGAGCCTTTCCTGCAGATGTTTACCTCCGGCACCGTGGGTAAATCCAAAGGGGTGGCGGTACCGAGCCGTGCGATTCTTTCGTTCTACGTCTACATGCGTTTTGCCATTGGCCTGCGTCCGGAAGATACCTACTGGAACGTCGCAGATCCGGGCTGGGCTTACGGCCTCTACTACGCGGTGGTAGGGCCGCTTCTGCTGGGTAACACCACCCACTTCTGTGAAGCGGCGTTCACCCCGGAAACCACCTACGACATGCTGCGTAAATACAGCATCACGAATCTGGCGGCAGCGCCTACAGCCTATCGTATGCTGATGGCTAACGATGATGTGCTGGGTGCGGATGATAAATTTAATCTGCGCGTGGCCAGCAGTGCCGGCGAGCCACTTAACCCTGAAGTGATCAGTTGGGTGGATAAACGGCTGGGTTGCCCGGTGATGGATCATTACGGCCAGACCGAAACCGGTATGACCGCCTGCAACCATCACGATCTGGAACAGAGTGTTGTCCGGGTGGGGTCTATGGGCTTCTCTATGCCGGGTCATCGTGTGGTGGCGCTGGATGGTGACTACAACGAGATCACTGAGGGAGAAACCGGCCAGTTGGCAGTGGATGTGGATAACTCTCCGCTGTTCTTCTTCCAGGGCTACACCTGGCAGGAGAAAAATCCGTTCCATGGTAAGTACTACCTGACCGGCGACGTGGTGATGAGTCACGGTGACGGCAGTTACTCCTTCACCGGGCGTGATGACGATATTATTACCACGGCCGGTTACCGTGTAGGGCCGGCAGATGTGGAGAGCACTCTGCTGGAGCATGAAGCGGTGGCTGAATCTGGCGTGGTCGGTAAACCGGATTCCAAACGCGGCGCGATCATCAAGGCCTATGTGGTGATCAAGCGTGAATTTGATCCGACTGACGAGCTGAAAGATGAGCTGAAGCAACTGGTGCGTACCCGTCTGTCGACCCATGCCTTCCCGCGTGAGATCGAATTTATGCATGAACTGCCAAAAACGCCGAGCGGCAAGATCCAGCGTTTTATTCTGCGTAACAAAGCGCGCGATGAGAGCGACGCCAACGTATAAGGGGTGGGCTCATGCAACCGAAAAACCCGGACTACGAGACAGAAACTCGCCGGGTTTTCGATCAGGCGCCCTTTATCCGACTGCTCGGGGCTGAACTGCTTGAGTTCAGCCCCGGCTTCTGCCGGACCCGGATTGTCCTGAACGAAAACCACAAGCAACAGGATGGCTTCGTCCATGCCGGGGTGCAGGCGACACTGGCGGATCATAGCTGTGGTACTGCGGCGGCTACGCTGATCGCTGCCAATCAGCGGGTACTTACCGCCGATTTCAGTGTTAACCTGTTACGCCCCGCCAGCGGTTTGATTCTGGAGTGTGAAGCCCGGGTCATTAAAGCCGGCAACATGCTGAGCGTGGCCGAAGGTGAAATCTACACGGTCGATAAAGTGCGCAAGCTGGTGGCCAAAGCCACGGTGACGCTGGCACTGGTTAATCTGGAGTAGGCTGAAGCGATGAAGATGAATTTTACCGAGATGCAGCAGTTCCTTGAGGAACACTTTCCTCAGGGCGCCCAGTACGGTGAACTGCTGGAACTGGGCAATGGCACCTCAACCATGCGCCTGCCGGTGGATGATCAGCACCTGCGCCCCGGAGGTACGGTTTCCGGCCCTGCCATGATGGGGCTGGCTGATGTGGCGGTCTATGCGGCACTGCTCAGTAAGATCGGACCGGTCGCGCTGGCGGTGACCACCAACCTGAATATTAATTTCCTGCGCAAGCCGGCGGCAGACAGCGATATTATCGCCAAAGCACAGATGCTCAAGGTGGGAAAACGGCTGGGGGTGGGTGAAGTCTCCATTCTCTCTGCCGGGGATGAAGAACCGGTGGCGCATGCCACCATGACCTATTCCATTCCGGTACCGGAGCAGCGCGGATGAGTAGTATCACCTGGGCCGATCGTATGCTGACCCTGCCTGACGGGCAGCAAATCCACGCTTTGCATGGCATTCATCCGCAGGGTGCCGGTAAACCAACGCTGGTGTTCCTGCACGAAGCGCTGGGTCATATCCGGATGTGGAAACAATTTCCGGCGCAGTTGGCTGAAACCCTCGGCTGCAGTGTGCTGATCTATGAGCGTCTGGGTTATGGCCTCTCCTCACCGATTACTCTGCCCCGGGCCGATGACTACCTGGTTCCCGAGGGCGAGCAGCGTCTGGGCGAAGTCCTGAATGCGGCGGGTGTGGATAAGGTAGTGCTGATCGGCCACAGCGATGGTGGCACTATCGCCCTGATCGGTGCGGCGGCACTTGGCGACCGTGTTGTCGCGATGATCACTGAAGCAGCTCATCTCTATGCCGATCACCTGACCCTGAAAGGGATTCGTGAAGCGGTGGAACTGTATCGCACAACAGATCTGCCAGCGCGCCTCGCACGTTACCATGAAGCGCGGACCGATCATCTGTTTCGCGCCTGGTCAGAAACCTGGCTGCGTGAGAGCTGCCATCAGAATATGGATTTCAGTCCCTGGCTCAGCGATATCCGTTGCCCGTCACTGATTATGCAGGGGAAGCAGGATCAGTACGGCGTGGCGGAACAGGTCACCGATATCTGCACCGGTATTGGCGACCATGCCGAGGCCTGCTTTGTGGATAACTGCGGTCATGTCCCCCATCTGGAGGCCGGTGAGGAAGTCATGCAATTAATGGCGGCGTTTATTCGGCAGCATACCTGAACCGGCTTAAAGCGATTTCTGCATACTGAAGTTGATCAGTTCAATCCCGTTTCTCTGAACGCGGTTTTCCCGAACCACCTCGAATCCCCAATGCCGGAACACCGGTTTTGCCAGATGGGAGGCTTCAACATAGAGGCGCTTCAGGCCCCGTTGCTGCGCCTGATGTAGCAGGTGCTGATAGAGGGCCGAGCCGACGCCCTGACCCTGAGTGTCGGGGTCGGTATAAAAGCAGTCGATATGGCCGTCTGCTTCCAGCTCAATAAAGCCGACAGGCCGGCCACCGGATTCGGCGATAAACGGACGGGTCTGTTCCAGTCGGGTTGCCCATTCTGCATAGTCTGGCGGCGTTGGTGCCCAGGCTTCCTGCTGTTGCAAGGAATAGATCGCCGGGTTGATGCTGTGCACAGCATGATGGAAAAGGTCGCTGATCGGGCGGGCATAGCGGCTTTGAAAGGGGCGAATCCGGATCATCCGATCGCCCCCTGCAGACAGGTGGGCATCAGCCCAGATCGTTGATTTGCGCGGCCTGTTTAACCAGCTCCGGCAGGCTGCCGGCGCGCATTTTGCTCATGACCCGTGAGCGGTGGACTTCAACGGTTTTCGGGCTGATATCAAGCTCTTCGGCGATCTGGCGGTTGGCGTTGCCAGCCACAACCAGTGCCATCACCTCTTTTTCGCGGCGGCTGAGGTTGGCGTAGCAGTCGAGGATCTCCTGCTGAGCGCCCTGTTCATCGCGTACCTGGCTGGCTTTGCTCAGGGCCCGGTTGACCAGACGCAACAGGACATCGCCATCAAACGGTTTTTCGAGGAAATCCATCGCGCCCTGTTTCATTGCACTGACCGCCATCGGGATATCGCCGTGACCGGAGATCACGATGATCGGCATGCTGATACCACGCTCCTGCATGATCTGCTGCAGGGCCAGACCGTTGATCTCCGGCATCCTGACATCCAGTAGCATACAGCCGATCTCACCGTCGAAATTATTCAGAAAATCCCGCGCCGAAGGGAAGGTGATCACTTTGTGATTGGCTGATTCCAGCAACCACTGCATAGAGTCACGGAAGTCTTCGTCGTCATCAACGATGTAGATAGTACCGGTCAGGTTTGCTTGCATTATTCTTCTCTTAACGGCAGTTTCAGATAAAAGTGCGTACCTGTTTTGCCGTCACTTTCAGCCCAGAGCTGGCCTCCGTGGGTCTCAATAATGGTCTGGGAGATGGATAAGCCCATGCCCAGTCCGGTTGATTTGGAGGTGTAGAACGGTTCAAACAGGTTAGCCAGCCCTTCGGGACTGATCCCCTTCGCTTCGTCCTCAACCGAGATATGGATATAGCCCTCGGTAGAACGAGTGCTGATAATAACGGGTCTGTAGGGTTTCTTACAATCGCTGTAGGCCTCAATCGCGTTGCGCATCAGGTTTAGCAGCACCTGTTCGATCTGGATTTTATCGGCCACCAGATCGGGCAGCTTCTGATCCAGATGAAAGTCAAAGGTAATATTGTGGTCCAGCGCCTCCTGATAGAGGAACGCACTGACCTCCTTACAGCTATCATTGACCGAAAATTCAATGCAGTGTGAGTCGGTTTTGCGCACAAAAGAACGCATCCGGCGGATAATGTCCGAGGCGCGTTTCGCCTGTTTCATAATCAGCTTCATCGCCCCGGAGACGGTCTGTACCGGATCATCGACGCCATCTTCCAGACGTCGCTGAGTGCCGTGGCAGTAGTTGAGAATGGTCGCCAGCGGCTGATTCACCTCATGGGCCAGACCGGTTGCCATCTCGCCGACCGACAACAGGCGTGACATATGCGCCAGCTCCAGTTGGTGGCGCTTGGCTTCCTCCTCGGCCTGCCGGCGCAGGGTGATATCGCGGCCGATGATCGAGTAGTACTCCACCTTGTCATCTTCACGGCGGTTACGATGAGCGATGATTTCGCGAATCTCTGCGACCCGGTTCAGATGTTCCGGCAGGTGCATCGGGATACTGCCGTACCAGACGCCGTGCAGAGAGGCGTGCTCCAGCGCATCTTTAACCAACCCGTTGAGTACGTCGGGACTGAACAGTTGGGGCAGGTAATAGATAACCGGGGTGTCCTTTTCACTGCCCAGCGTGTGATAGGCCGACTCGTTGAGGTAGGTCAGTTTGTGAGTCTCGTGGTTGCAGAACATGATCATATCGGAGGAGGCTTCCACCACCCGTGCCAGACGACGCATATTCCGCTGGGCCTCTTCCCGCTCGGTCACATCCCGCGATACACAGATAATCTCCATCGGCTTGCCGCGTTCATCACGGATCACCCGGCTGGTGGTTTCCAGCCAGATATAGTGGCCCTGCTTGTGCCGGTAGCGGTACACATTGGTGTACACCCCTTCACGATAGCGTACCCGATCGTCCCGTTTTGACAGGTTATCCGCGTCTTCCGGATGAAACTGCTCGTAACCGGCCATGCCGATAATCTCTTCCGGTTTGTAACCGAGTACCCGCTCTACAGCCGGGCTGGCATCGATGTAGGTCCATTCCGGGGTGGGGGTATGACGCGAAATCATATCGGTGGACTGCTCAGCAAGCAGACGGTAGCGGTCAGCTACTTCACGGCACTGGGCCAGTTCATCGATGGCGGTGTTTGACATAGAGGTCCCTAGGGAAATCCCTGTTAAAAATTCTAGATGATAATGGTATGACTTTAGGATAGTTTGAGTAATAAGGGAAATTACGTAGTATGTTGAGGAGCCTGTGGCTTTTTTCAGGTTCCTAAGGCTTCAGCACGACAATAAAAATTACCGGGGCGCAGCGGCACGGTCGATGGCGTCCTTACCGACGGTCAATCACAGGAACAATAATAATGAGTACTGCCCATAACCCGTATGCTCTGGGACTGGACCAGAACCAGGCCAACTTCGCAGCTCTGACGCCTCTGAGTTATATCGAGCGCGCAGCCTTTGTTTACCCAAACCACACCGCGACCGTGCATGGTGATGTGCGCCGTAACTGGGCGGAAACCTACAGTCGTTGCCGCCGTCTGGGCAGTGCGTTGCAACGTCGCGGCATCGGTCAGGGGGATACGGTGTCGGTGATCGCACCCAACCTGCCGGAGGTGTTCGAGTGTCATTTCGGCGTACCTATGGCCGGCGCGGTACTGAATGCGATCAACATCCGTCTCGATGCAGAGGCGATTGCCTTTATTCTGCAGCATGCGGAGAGCAAGGTGGTCATCGTTGAACGCGAGTTCTCCGAGGTGGTGCAGAAAGCTTTGCGCATTGCCGGAACCACGCCGCTGGTGATCGATATTGATGACCCGACCTATGAGGGCGGGGAGTTGATCGGCTCAATGGATTATGAAGCCCTGCTGGCTGAGGGTGATCCGGAATTTGCCTGGCAGCCGCCGGCGGATGAGTGGGATGCGATCACCCTGAACTACACCTCCGGTACCACCGGTAATCCGAAAGGGGTGGTCTATCACCACCGTGGGGCTTACCTGAATGCGATGAGCAATATCGTCTCCTGGGATATGGGTCGTCATCCGAACTACCTCTGGACGTTGCCGATGTTCCACTGCAACGGCTGGTGTTTCCCCTGGTCAATTGCCGCTGCCGCAGGCACCAGCGTGTCACTTCGACATGTACGTGATCAGGATATCTACGACCTGATCCGCAGCGAGAAAGTGGATCACTTCTGTGGCGCGCCGATTGTCCTGAATATGCTGAATAACGCACCGGATGAGATGAAAGAGGGTATCGATCACAAGATTAAAGTGATGACCGCGGGTGCCGCGCCTCCGGCTGCAGTGATTCAGGGCATGGAGGAGATGGGTATCGAAGTGACCCACGTTTATGGCCTGACCGAAACCTATGGCCCTTCAGTGGTCTGTGCCTGGCATGATGAGTGGGACGACAACACCCTTGAAGACAAGGCCCGTCTGAAAGCCCGTCAGGGGGTTAAGGCACCGATGCTGGAAGGGCTGATGGTCGCCAATCCGCAGACGCTGGAGCCGGTACCGCAGGACGGTGAGACTATGGGTGAGATCTTTATGCGCGGAAATCTGGTGATGAAGGGCTACCTGAAAAACCCGAGCACTACCGATGAGTCCTTCGAGGGTGGCTGGTTCCACTCCGGCGATCTGGCGGTTTGGCACAAAGACGGTTACATCGAAATTAAGGACCGCTCCAAAGACATCATCATCTCTGGTGGTGAAAACATCTCCTCGATTGAAGTGGAAGATGTGCTCTATCGTCACCCGGCGGTGATGGAAGCCGCTGTGGTGGCCAAAGCTGACGAGAAGTGGGGCGAAGTGCCCTGCGCCTTTATCAAAACCAAGGCCGGTGTTGAGGTGACTGCGGAAGAGATTATCGAATTCTGCCGCAACAATATGGCCCGCTTTAAAGCGCCGAAGGAGATCGTCTTTGGTGAGCTGCCAAAAACCTCCACCGGCAAGATCCAGAAATTTGTTCTGCGTCAGCAGGCTGATAGTTAAGGAACCTGCGGGGGCGGCGCTGGCTGCCCCCGTCTCTTTTATTGTGATTGAGGCAGATTGATGGCTGATTACAAAGCACCTCAGAAAGATATGAATTTTGCGCTGCGCCACAATGCACGGATGCAGCAACTGGCCGGGCTGCCGGGTTATGAAGAAGCCACCGACGATATGGTGGAAGCGATTCTTGAAGAAGCGGCCAAACTGGCGACCGGTGTTCTGTCACCGCTGAATGAAGTGGGTGATCAGACCGGGGTTAAGCTGGACGGTGTGGATGTGCCAACCCCGGCGGGGTTTGCAGAAGCCTACCGGCAGTTTGCCGAAGGCGGCTGGGGTTCGCTGCAGTTTGATCCCGAATATGGCGGTCAGGGGCTGCCATACGCGCTGTCGATCCCGGTAATGGAGATGTGGCAGTCGGCTAACATGGCCTGGGGCCTCTGCCCGCTGCTCAGTCAGGGCGCAGTGGAAGCGATCTTCCACAATGCCACCGATGAACTCAAAGAGCGCTACCTGCCACCGCTGATCAGTGGCCAGTGGACCGGCACCATGAACCTGACCGAGCCGCAGGCCGGGTCTGATCTGGCGGCGATCCGCTGCCGTGCTGAGAAAGAGGGTGATCACTACCGGATTAAGGGTCAGAAGATCTTTATCACCTGGGGTGAGCACGATATGGCAGAGAACATCATCCATCTGGTGCTGGCGCGTCTGCCGGATGCACCGCCGGGGGTGAAGGGGATCAGCCTGTTTGTAGTACCCAAGTTTATGGTCAATGCCGATGGCTCACTGGGTGAGCGCAACGATGCCAAGTGTGTTTCGCTGGAACATAAGCTGGGGATTCACGCCAGCCCGACCTGTGTGATGGCGTTTGGCGACGATGAGGGCGCGATCGGTTATCTGGTGGGTGAAGAGAACCGCGGTCTGGCCTGCATGTTTACCATGATGAACAACGCGCGTCTGGCGGTGGGTTTGCAGGGGGTTGCGATCTCTGAACGGGCCTACCAGCATGCACTGGACTATGCCCATGACCGGGTTCAGAGTCCGGCAGTGGGTAGCCGGGAAGCGGGGCCGATCATTCAGCATGCGGATGTCCGGCGGATGTTGCAAACCATGAAATCGGTGACCGAAGCAGGACGTGCGCTGGCTTATGATGCCTGTGCCAGCCTCGACTTTGCCCATCAGTCTGAAGACCCGGGCGTACGTGCCCGGGAAGCGGCCCGCGCGGCGTACCTGACGCCAATCGTCAAAGGCTGGTGTACTGAACTGGCGCAGGAGGTGACCTCGCTGGGGGTTCAGGTTCATGGCGGTATGGGCTTTATTGAGGAAACCGGAGCGGCTCAGCACTATCGCGATGCGCGAATTCTGCCGATCTATGAAGGTACCAACGCGATTCAGGCGCTGGATCTGGTGGGGCGTAAAACTCTGTTTGACGGCGGTGAAGCCGGTGCGGCAGTGCAGGCGGAAATAGCTGAACTGATTGCTGCACTGAAACAGCAGGGCGATTTAAGCGATGAAGCCGAAGCGCTGGAGAAAGTACTGGAGCTGGCGCAACATGCCCAGACCAGCCTGCTCAGCACCGCACCGGATGATCCTTTGCTGCCGGGCTCGGTGGCGTTTAACTACCTGATGCTGATGGGCACCCTCTGTGGTGGCTGGCAGTTGCTGCGTGCTGCTCTGGCGGCGCAGCAAGCGCTGACGGAGGGCGGTGATACCGAGTTTCTGCAGGCGAAAATTCTCAGTGCCCGCTTCTATGTGGCGCAGGTGCTGCCCCGTTGCGCCGGTTATGCACAGATGGTTGCGGCTGGCAGTCAGAGTGTAATGGCGATGAACGATCAGCATCTGGCTTCGGCCTGGTATTCCTGATCGAACAGGCAGTCACGCGGGGGGCTGCCTACTCATCCCGCCCTTCAGCGAATTTGGGCAGGTCGTCGCTGAGTTCACACCAGTTGGCCCGGTAACGGGTGTAGATATGGGCATCGATCTGTACCGGGATCGGCTCATCAAAACAGGCGATGGCGATCTCCATCGCTTTTTTATCGGTACCTTCCGCGCGAAACCCGAGGCTGGAACCACACTGACTGCAAAAGCTGCGCAGGGTGCCGTTGTCGGCGCGAAACTCGCGGATTAAGGGTTCTCCGCTCAGCCAGTTCAGGTCAGACACCTCAACCAGCGTGCCAAATGCTGCGCCATGGAACTTACGGCACATGCTGCAGTGACAGTGGGCGGCCTGCTGGCTGAAGCCGGTCACTGAAAAACGGACTTCGCCGCAGAGGCAACTGCCACGGTAAGTTTCAGGCATGGTCGGCTCCTTGTTGCCGGGAAGTGAAGCTCATGACTACTCGCTTACGGCCAGTTTTGTACCAAATCCGAGTAGCAGTGTTCCGGTAATACCGTTCATGATCTGGCTGACTCTGGGGTTTTGCAGCCACAGCCGGGCACGGCCGATCATCAGAACCAGCGTTCCCTGCCAGAGCATCGCCAGCATAAAGTGAATACCGGCCATGACCGTTGCCTGCGGTATCGCCGGATGGGCCGGGTCAATGAACTGGGGCAGAAACGCCATATAGAAGATCACGGTTTTCGGGTTCAGCACATTCGACAGCAGCCCCTCACGCAACGAGCGCATCGCCGGGATCTGCTGATGGGTTTTCGGGTGGTGCAGCACCATACCTTGTCCACGCCGGGCTGCAAGCAGACTCTGGCAACCCAGCCAGATCAGATACCCGGCACCGGCCAGTTTCAGCAGCATAAACAGCTCGGCTGAGCTGAGCAGAATCACTGACAGGCCTGCCGCGGAGATCAGCGCATGCAGGAACAGCCCAAGGCAGATGCCGAGGCTGGTCAGCATGCCATCACGGGTTCCACCGCGGGCGGCGTTGCGCATCACCAGCAGGGTATCAACGCCGGGGCTCAGGGTCAGGGCTGTAATGGCTAGCAGAAAGGGCAGCCAGAGAAAATGTTCAAACATCGGTTCACTATTCTTTTACCGGATACAAGCTTATGCTTAACAGAAGCACCATGGCTTCTATTCTCGCGCTAGTTTCATGGAGGCACAAGTATGACAGATAGCAGGCAAGGGAAGGCTGCTCAGGGTAGTACAGAGCTGAAGCGGCTGGCTGAGGAAAACCGCATTCTGCAGCGTTACAAAAAGGATCTGGAAACACTGCTGGAAACAACCGATGACTTTATCTATATCAAAGATCGTCAGCATAAATTTATCTATACCAGCAGCGCTTTTTCGCGCTTGACCGGCCATGCAAGCTGGCAGGATCTGGTGGGCAAGGATGATTTTGATATCTTCCCGGCGGAGCATGCCGAGCGTTATTTCGCTTTTGAAAAGGCGGTGATCCGAGAGGGCAAGCCGCTGCGCTTTCATGAAGAACCCTACTATGACCCGGAAGGTAATCTGTGCTGGGTCACCTCAACCAAAAATCCGGTATTTGATGAATCCGGGCAGGTCATCGGGCTGGTGGGAATCAGCAAGGATATCACTCAGTTGAAGCGGCAAAAGGAGCAGATGGAGCATCTGGCTGACCATGATGATCTGACCTCGTTGCTGAACCGTCGGGCATTTTTTCTTTATGGCTCCAAGTTGATCGCTGCCGCCGAACGGGAAGCCGGGCGTATCAGCGTGCTGTATATTGATCTCGACCGTTTTAAGCAGATCAACGATCAGTGGGGGCATGCAAAGGGAGATGAAGTACTGACCTGTTTCGGCGAGCTGATCAAGGCGTGCACACGCGAATCGGATCTGACCTCGCGTTTTGGCGGCGATGAATTTGTGGTGATGCTGAAATCGGCCTCGGATGAGCAGGATGATACAGCGGTGCCACAGCTTGTTCAGCGTCTGCAACAGGCGGTGCAGGCGCATCACGCGGGGCTGATGGGCTGTGGCTGCAGTGTTGGTGTGGCACATTACAACCCGGGGGAGACGCTGGATCAACTGGTGAACCGCGCGGATAAGGCGATGTATCAGGCGAAGAAAAAAACTCAGTGACGCTGACCGGTCAGCACGGCTGTGCCAGCACCTCGACTACCCGGGCGGCACCACTGCTGAGGTTCGCCATGACATTCGCCCCCATCCGGGAAAAATCAGACCCCAGAATCAGTGCCGGAGATAGTGGCGCCGCCTGAACCTGCTGGCTCTTCTCCTTTTCGGATTGCCGCTGGCGCCAGGCCAGTGCCTCTGCAGACCAGTCATCAAACTGATAAAGCTCAAAACCACTTTCCTGTAACAGCTTACGCAACCGGGGTTCGCTGAGCAGGTGGGAGTGAGCGGCGTCACGGGCCCAGGGGACCGGATAGCGCATCTTTTCCGGCTGATCGCCGGCGAGTACCTCATGTAGCAGCAACTGACCGTCACTGAGCAGTAAGCGGCGCGACTCGCTGAGTACCTGACGGCTGTCCGGCATATTCAGCAGGCTGTGCTGAAACAGAATCAGATCAAACTGCTGATCGGCAAACGGCAGGTGATGAGCATCGGCGGTGATCAGGCGGGGAGATGTCTGCTCCGGGCAGAGCGCTGTAAGGTCACGGTTCAGCCTGTTCAGTTCATGGCTGATATCGACCCCGACCAGTGCTGTATCCAGCTTCGATTGGAGCAGACGCATTAATCCGCCTGTGCCGGAGCCGATGTCCAGAATCCGCCGGGGTCTGAGCTGTTCTATCCGCTGCAGCAGCTTTTCGGAAGCTTTGATGCCACCAATATGCAGTTGATCCACCGGCGCCAGTTGGTAAAGATTCGGCCCCTGTGGATAAGTTTGCTGCACACGGCTGAGAATCTGTTCACGCTGCAACTGTTGTTGGTAGTGCTGGCTGATCTGCCCGGTCATTCAAGTGCTCCGGCATGGGGACAAAAACGCCAACCCGAAGGTTGGCGTTGCTCGTTCAGGGTGAGGAATCAATCCTCCAGCCCCAGCTCCTGTATGGAGATCTCACGCATTTTGAACTTCTGGATCTTACCGGTCACCGTCATCGGGAACTCATCGGTAAACTTGAAGTAACGCGGAATCTTGAAGTGGGTGATCTTACCTTTACAGAACGCTTTCAGGTCCTCTTCGGTAACCTCTTCAGCACCCGGCGACAGTTTCACCCAGGCGATCAGTTCTTCACCGTACTTCTTATCCGGTACTCCGGTCACCTGAACATCGGAGATGGACGGATGAGTGTAGAGAAACTCTTCGATCTCTTTCGGATAGACATTTTCACCGCCACGGATCACCATATCTTTGATACGGCCAACGATCTGGATATAACCCTCTTCATCCATCGTTGCCAGATCGCCGGTGTGCATCCAGCCGCCCTCATCAATTGAGTTGGCCGTTGCTTCCGGGTTGTTCCAGTACTTCAGCATCACGCTGTAGCCACGGGTGCAGAGTTCGCCCACTTCGCCGCGTGGTACCACGTTGCCGGAAGCCGGATCAACGATCTTGGTTTCCAGATGCGGCTGAGTGCGGCCGACGGTGGTGACCTGCTTTTCGAACGGATCATCGGCAGCGGTCTGGGTGGATACCGGGCTGGTTTCAGTCATACCGTAGGCGATCTGAACCTCCTTCATGTGCAGCTTGGAGTTGACTGCTTTCATCACCTCCGCCGGGCAGATGGAGCCGGCCATAATCCCGGTGCGCAGGCTGGAAACGTCGTACTGATCGAAGTCCGGGTCATCCATCTCGGCGATAAACATGGTCGGTACGCCGTACAGCGCGGTCGCACGTTCTTCAGACACCGCCTGCAGGACAGATTTTGGCTCAAAACCTTCATCCGGGTAGATCATGGTCGCGCCGTGAGTCATACAGCCAAGATTGCCCATTACCATGCCGAAACAGTGGTACAGGGGAACCGGAATCACCAGACGATCTTTCTCGGTGAAGTTCATGCTCTCGGCAACAAAGTAACCGTTATTCAGAATGTTATGGTGCGACAGGGCGGCACCTTTCGGGAAACCGGTGGTGCCGGAGGTGTACTGGATGTTGATCGGGTCGTCGAACTGCAGTTCGCCCTGAACCCGCTGCAACTGAGAGACGTCGATCTTATCTGCCATCTCGACGAAATCGTCCCAGCGCCACATGCCGGCGTGTTTCTCATCTGCCAGATTGATCACCCCTTCGAGGTGCGGCAGCTTTTTCGATTTCAGCTCGCCTTCGGCGGAGTCATGCAGCTCCGGTGCCAGATCGAACAGCATGGCGGTGTAGTTGGAGCTTTTGAAACTGTCGGCGGTCACCAGAAAACGGGCTTCCGACTGGTTCATCGCGTACTCCAGCTCGTGCAGACGGTAGGCCGGGTTGACGTTCACCAGAATCGCACCGACTTTGGCGGTGGCAAACTGGGTGATGGTCCACTGGGCGCAGTTAGGCGACCACATGCCGACGCGATCACCGCGTTTAACACCGATCGCGAGGAAAGCACGCGCAGCCTGATCGACTTTCTCTTTTAGCTGAGCGTAAGTCAGGCGGATACCCTGATGTCGCACGATCAGGGCATCGTTATCCGGGTAAGTGTTGGCAATCTGGTCAAATTTGTCACCGATGGTCATGCCGATCAGTGGCTTGGTGCTGGTACCGCTGGTGTAGCTAGGGAGTTTGCTCATCGTTATTGACCCCATGTACTTTATTTTTATAAATCAAATAAGGGTTGGCCTGTGCCGGGCCCATCTTCGCAGACCCGGTGGTTCAGCTGTTATCGGTTCTGGCTGTGATACTCCGGATTCGGCTGCATATCCACCGCGCTGGCAACGCGGTTGGTCATGTTGTAGAAACCGGCAATGTTGGCGATATCCCAGATATCCTGCTCACTGAAGCCCACATCGCGCAGCGCCTGACGGTCCTGTTCAACGATCTGGTTCGGGGTTTCGGTGAGTTTGACCGCAAAATCGAGCATGGCGCGGTGGCGCTCGGAAAGCTCGGCGGCCCGATAGTTCATCACCATCAGTTCTCCCAGCATGGGTTCGCCGGAGTAGCCACGTACTGCAGCACCGTGGGCGACCTGACAGTAGTAGCAGCCATTACTGGAGGAGACCGCAACCGCGATCATCTCTTTTTCCAGCACGCTGAGCCCGCTCTCGCCAAACATCATCTCGTTGTAGATGCGTGAAAACACATCCAGCTGAGCCTGATTCTGGCTGTAGGCTTTGAGTACGTTCGGCACCATGCCGAGTTTCTCCTCGCAGACGGAGAAGTATTTCTGAAACTCGGGTGACAACTGGTCATGCTCAGGAATGGGCAGATCCAGTGCCGTAATATGGTCGGGTTGTGACTTCATTTTCTACCTCGGTTGTTGTTTTTGTACGAGGCAGCGCCTGCAGTGCAGACGCTGAATCCTTTTTTATTTATTCGCAGCCCATCGCCAGGGCGACTTTGGAGCCGTTACTGCGCCCCAACTGCCGGGTGATCCAGTGACTGGTCGCGACCAGCTTTTCAATATCGATTCCGGTTTTAATGCCGAGCCCGTTGAGCATATAGAGTACATCCTCGGTGGCGACATTGCCGGAAGCACCTTTCGCATACGGACAACCGCCCAGACCGGCAACGGAGGTATCCACCACCGCCACCCCCTCTTCGATTACTGCATAGAGGTTGGCCAGTGCCTGTCCATAGGTGTCGTGGAAATGCGCTGCCAACTGCTCCATGGGCACTTCACGGCTGACCGCTTCAAGCATCCGCTTCGCTTTCAGCGGGGTGCCGACACCCACGGTATCACCCAGAGAGATTTCGTAGCAGCCCATCGCCCGCATATCGGCGCACACTGCGGCGACCTGCTGCGGGGCAATCTCACCATCATAGGGGCAGCCCAGTACGGTGGAAACATAACCACGCACGCGGATTCCGTTTTCCTGCGCCATCTCGATCACCGGTGCAAAACGCTCCAGACTCTCTTTGATGGAGCAGTTGATATTTTTCCGGGTGAACGCCTCGGAAGCCGCACTGAACACCGCCACCTCATCGGCACCGGCTGCAATTGCGCCTTCAAGGCCTTTCAGGTTAGGCGTCAGCGCAGCGTAAGTGACGCCCGGTTTACGCTGAATACCGGCGAGTACTTCATGGGCGTCGCCCATCTGCGGTACCCACTTCGGGGAAACGAAACTGGCTGATTCGACGTAGCTCAGCCCGGCGTCCGCCAGTCGGTTGATCAGCTCAACCTTGATTGCGGTAGGGATGATCTCGCCCGGTTCATTCTGGAGGCCGTCGCGGGGACCGACCTCCACAATCCGGACCTGTTCCGGAAAGGCCATTACGCAGCCTCCTCGTCGGAGCTTTCCAGTGCAATCAGCTCGGAGCCTTCATTCACCAGATCGCCTTCGGCATAGAACACGTCGGTGACAACACCGTCATGGGGCGCGGAGATGCTGTGTTCCATCTTCATCGCTTCCATGACCACAAGAGTCTGACCGGCGCTGACCTGCTGGCCTTTTTCCACCAGTACTGCGACCACGGCACCGTTCATCGGCGCGGCCAGAGAAGCATCGCCGGATTGCTCCGATTCGCTGAAGGTTTCGCGGTGCTGACGGCAGTGGAACTGATCACCGCTGTGGAACAGGGTCAGGTTGTCGCCATCCTGGAAGCAGTGCACTGTCAGGCGGTGACCGTTGATGATCACGTTCAGCGCATCACCCTGCAGGGTCGCGCTGACCCGGTAGCTGGCATCATCGACGCTGATTTCGTATTCACCCTGCTGCTCAAGAATGCTCAGCTCATGCTGGGTTTCGTTCTCGATCAGTTTCATCGGCCGGGCGTAGGCGGAGTTCAGACGCCAGCCGTTCTGCGCAGAGAACGGTGAGTGGCGGTCGCCGCGAATGGTATCGCCCGCTTTGGCTGTTTCGAGGAAGAACGCGGCCGCCATCACCAGACAGAACTGGTTATCCAGTTGCGGCGCCGGGAACAGCAACTCACGGTGTTTTTCGATAAAGCCGGTATCCAGCTCCTGATCGCGGAACGGGGCGGCATCGGCCAGATTGCGCAGGAACCGGGTGTTGGTCTTGAGACCGGCGATACGGTACTCCTCCAGCGCCTGAACCATACGGTTGATGGCTGCTTCGCGGTTCTCATCCCAGACGATCAGTTTGGCGATCATCGGGTCATAGTAAACGCTAACTTCATCACCCTGAATCACGCCGGTGTCAACGCGCACATGGGCGTTTTCAGCCGGGGTCTGCAGGTATTTCAGTGTGCCTGTTGCCGGCAGGAAATCGTTGTCCGGGTCTTCGGCGTAGATACGGGCTTCCAGCGCATGACCGCGGATCTTCAACTGTTCCTGCGTGATCGGCAGTTCACTGCCAGCGGCGATACGCAGTTGCCATTCAACCAGATCGAGGCCGGTGATCATTTCCGTTACCGGGTGTTCTACCTGCAGACGTGTGTTCATCTCCATAAAGTAGAAGGAGCCGTCCACATCGTAGAGGAACTCCACGGTACCGGCACCGACGTAATCGATTGCTTTGGCGGCACGTACGGCAGCTTCACCCATGGCTTTTCGGGTCTCTTCAGAGAGGCCGGGCGCGGGTGCTTCTTCAATTACTTTCTGGTGACGGCGCTGCACAGAGCAGTCGCGCTCCGCCAGATAGATGCCGTTGCCATGCTGGTCGCAGAACACCTGAATCTCCACGTGACGTGGCTGGGTCAGGTAGCGCTCAATCAGCATATCCGGGTTACCGAACGCATTCTGGGCTTCACGGCAGGCGGAGACCAGTGCTTCGTCAAACTCTTCCAGAGAGGAGACAACCCGCATCCCTTTACCGCCGCCGCCAGCGACCGCTTTCAGCAATTGTGGATAACCGCATTTCTGGGATTCAGCTTTGAGCAGGGCCGGATCCTGATCTTCGCCATGATAGCCCGGTACCAGAGGCACGTTGGCGTGAGACATGATCTCCTTCGCCGCCGACTTGGAACCCATCGCCGCAATGGCGGAGGAAGGCGGGCCAATAAAGGTGATGCCATTGGCCTCGAGGGCTTCGGCAAAGCCGGTGTTCTCAGAGAGGAAACCGTAGCCCGGGTGCACCGCCTGGGCGCCGGACTGTTTGCAGATCGCGATAATCTTATCGGCGCGCAGGTAACTTTCGCTGCTCGGTGCAGGGCCCAGCAGGAAGGCTTCATCAGCCATCGCAACGTGACGGGCGTTAGCGTCGGCTTCGGAATAAACAGCGATACATTTAATACCCAGACGGTGTGCGGTCTGGATAACGCGGCAGGCAATCTCACCGCGGTTCGCAATCAGAATTTTACTAAACATTGCACTCTTACTCCTGAATCCAGTTTGGCTTGCGCTTCTGCAGGAAGGAACCCAATCCCTCCTGACCTTCGCTGCTGACGCGGATCTCTGCGATCCGGCGTGCGGTGTCGTCGATCACATCCTGATCGATCACCTTGCCGCTGACCGCGAAGATCAGCTCTTTGGCGGCGTGCATCCCCTGCGGGCTGTTACGGCGCAACTGATCGATCATGCGGTTGCAGGCGTCGTCGAGCATCTCCACATCGGCGACCACCTCATGCACCAGACCGAAATCGCGGGCTTGTGTGGCAGAGAACGCTTCAGCCGTCACAAAGTAGCGACGCGACTGACGTTCCCCGATGGCACGCACCACATAAGGGGAGATCACCGCAGGAATCAGGCCGATCTTGACCTCACTCAGGCAGAACTGGCTGGCTTCAGAGGCGATCACGATATCGCAGCAGGCCGCCAGACCCACGGCACCGCCGTAAGCGGCACCCTGAACCAGTGCGATGGTCGGTTTCGACAGGCTGTTCAGACGCTCCATCAACACCGCAAGACGACCGGCGTCCTGCAGGTTTTCCTGATAGCTGTTCTGAGCCATCCGCTTCATCCAGGCCAGATCAGCTCCGGCGGAGAAGTTTTTGCCGTTGGAACGCAGCACCAGTACACGCACGTCCGGGTCCTGATCGCAGGCTTCGAGCCGGCTGATCAGTTGCTCAATCACATCATCGTCAAAGGCGTTGTGAACCTCGGGACGGTTAATGATCAGCTGGGCAACGCCGCGACTGTCTTTTTCCAGTAGTACAAATTGATTCGACATAAGGCCCCCTTACATGCGGAAGACACCGAATTTGGTGTCGCCGATCGGTTTGTTGAGGGCAGCAGACAGACCCATGCCGATCACGTCGCGGGTCTGGGCCGGATCGATAACACCGTCATCCCACAGACGCGCACTGGCGTAGTAAGGGTGACCCTGATGTTCATAGGTTTCGATCACAGGTTTTTTGAATTCAGCTTCTTCATCGGCAGACCATTCCTGGCCCATGCGATCCATGTTGTCACGTTTCACCGTGGCCAGTACGCCCGCCGCCTGTTCACCACCCATGACCGAGATCCGGGCATTCGGCCACATCCAGAGGAAGTTCGGGCTGTAAGCGCGGCCACACATACCGTAGTTACCGGCACCGAAGGAGCCACCGATCAGTACGGTCAGTTTAGGTACATCGGCACAGGCTACAGCGGTCACCATCTTCGCGCCGTGTTTGGCGATCCCTTCGGACTCCGCTTTCTGGCCGACCATAAAGCCGGTGATATTCTGCAGGAACAGCAGCGGGATCTTGCGCTGGCAGCAAAGCTCGATAAAGTGCGCGCCTTTCTGCGCGGAGTCACCAAAGAGGATGCCGTTGTTGGCAATAATACCCACCGGGTAACCGTGGATATGGGCAAAACCGGTCACCAGCGTGGTGCCGTACATCTTTTTAAATTCGTCGAATTCGGAGCCATCGACGATACGGGCGATGATCTCGCGCACATCAAATGGCTTCTTCAGATCAGTACCGACAATGCCGTAGATCTCATCCGGGCTGTAGAGCGGTTCTTTCGGCTCACGGATATCCAGATCAAGTTGTTTACGGCGGTTCAGATTCGCCACGCAGGTGCGGGCAATCTGCAGGGCGTGGGCATCGTTTTCGGCATAATGGTCGGCTACACCGGAGACTTTACAGTGCACATCGGCACCGCCCAGATCTTCAGCAGAGACCACCTCACCGGTCGCGGCTTTTACCAGCGGTGGGCCTGCGAGGAAGATGGTGCCCTGATTACGGACGATGATCGATTCGTCAGCCATCGCCGGCACATAAGCACCGCCTGCGGTACAAAGGCCCATCACCACCGCGATCTGCGGAATACCTTTAGCCGACATGCGCGCCTGGTTATAGAAGATCCGACCGAAGTGGTCGCGATCCGGGAATACGTCATCCTGCTGTGGCAGGTTGGCACCGCCGGAATCCACCAGATAGATGCAGGGCAGGTGATTCTGCTCGGCGATCTCCTGAGCACGGAGGTGTTTTTTCACAGTCAGGGGATAGTAGGTACCACCTTTTACGGTGGCATCGTTAGCGATGATCATGCACTCCTGACCGCTGACGCGGCCAACCCCGGCGATAATACCGGCAGCGGGAATCACATCATCGTAGACCTTATAGGCAGCCAACTGGGACAGCTCCATAAACGGGGAGCCTTCATCCAGCAGGGCGTTGACTCGCTCCCGTGGCAGCAGTTTACCGCGGGACAGGTGACGCTCCTGATATTTAGGGCCACCACCCTGTTCGATGGTGCCGACCTTGTCGCGCAGGTCATTAACGGCTTCTGCCATCGATTCATGGTTACTGAGGAACTCTTCTGCGCGTGGATTTATTTTTGTTTGCAGAACGGCCATACCGGTCTCCTGAAAAATTACCTGAATAAGAGAAAAAAGGGGTGGGCTTAACAGCCCACCAATGACGGCGTTATCACTTGTTCAGGAACAGTTCGCGGCCGATCAGCATGCGGCGGATCTCGGAGGTACCGGCGCCAATCTCATACAGCTTGGCATCACGCAGCAGACGGCCTGTCGGGAATTCGTTGATGTAACCGTTACCACCGAGCAACTGGATTGCGTCCAGTGCCATCTTGGTCGCGGTTTCGGCGGTGTAAAGAATCACACCGGCACAGTCTTTACGGCTGGTTTCACCGCGCATCGCTGCCTGAGCAACGTTGTAGGTGTAGCATTTAGAAGCGTTCATCAGGGTGTACATATCGGCAATCTTGCCCTGTACCAGCTCAAATTCGCCGATCGCCTGACCAAACTGTTTACGGTCGCGGATATAAGGTACGGCGATATCCATCGCCGCTTCCATGATACCCAGCGGGCCACCGGCCAGTACCAGACGTTCGTAGTCGAGACCCGACATCAGTACCTTCACGCCACCGTTCAGCTCACCGAGGATGTTCTCTTTAGGTACCGGGCAGTCTTCAAACACCAGTTCACAGGTGTTGGAGCCGCGCATACCCAGCTTGTCCAGTTTCTGATGACGGGAGAAGCCCGGGAAATCGCGTTCTACAATAAACGCAGTAATACCGCGAGGGCCGGCGCTGGTGTCGGTTTTAGCGTAGATCACGTAAGTGTTGGCATCGGGACCGTTGGTGATCCACATCTTGTTGCCGTTCAGCAGGAAGTGGTCGCCGTTATCACGGGCAGTCAGTTTCATGGAGACCACATCGGAACCGGCATTTGGCTCAGACATCGCCAGTGCGCCGATATGCTCACCGCTGATTAGCTTCGGCAGGTATTTATGTTTCTGCTCTTCAGTACCGTTACGGTGGATCTGGTTAACACAGAGGTTGGAGTGCGCACCGTAGGAGAGGCCAACAGACGCAGAGGCACGGCTGATCTCTTCCATGGCAATGACGTGTGCCAGGTAGCCCATGTCTACACCGCCGTACTCTTCCTTAACGGTGATGCCGAGCAGGCCCATGTCGCCGAACTTACGCCACAGGTCATTAGGGAATTCGTTTTTCTGGTCAATCTCTTCAGCACGCGGTGCGATTTCCTGAGAGGCGAAGCTGTTAATCTGCTCGCGCAGCATGTCGATGGTTTCGCCAAGTCCAAAGTTCAGTCCGGAGTATTGTGAGATCATTTTGCTACCCTTTGCTTGCCGAACAGCCAGTTGCTCTTAGCTGGCTTTATCGGTGGATTGTTTTTGTTTTAATTCGTTAAGTGTTTCCTGACAGCGAACCTCGGCGTTATTCAGCTCCTGCTGGATAATCTCGATATCCTTGAGCTGCTGCTCAAGCTCAGCCCGCTTCTGATGAATAATTTCCAGCAGCAGATGGAGCTGCTTTTCACTACCGGTCAGTGTCTCGTCCCAGAGAGAGAACAGTTCCCGGGTCTCTGCCAGAGAAAAGCCTAGTCGCTTACCGCGCAGGATCAGTTTCAGCCGTACCCGGTCCTGCGAGCTGTAGACACGTGTCTGGCCGCGTCGGGTAGGAAACAGCAGTTGCTGATCCTCATAAAAACGGATGCTGCGCGTGGTCAGGTCAAACTCCCGGGCCAGCTCTCCAATGGAGAAGGTTTTTTTACTGTTCATAGGTCCACACTGTTCAGTTGTTGAGGGCTAGCATAATCAAAGTTGACGTTTACGTAAAGTTCAATAAGGGTATTCCTATATTTTTGTATTTTTTTTGATCTGCATGTTATCGCTTTGTATTTATTGGTTTTTTTCTGGATTTTTAGGATAACCTCAAGCAATATGCTACCAAAGTAGTACTAGCCTTCCTGTAGGGGAAATTGCTAATTTGGGTTCACGGCTTAGCTGCTTCCAGTCACCATTTAAGGCAGTAGCGCTGGTTACATAAAAATAAAAACACAGCGAGGATCGGATTCTGCATGAGTGTCGATTACGTCCTGCAAACCTCTGATTTGGTTAAAGAATTCAAAGGTTTCACAGCGGTAGATAACGTTAATTTGAATGTCGAGCGTGGCACTATTCACGCTTTGATCGGGCCCAATGGGGCGGGTAAAACCACCGTGTTTAACCTGCTGACCAAGTTTCTGATTCCGACTTCAGGTCAAATTCTTTTCAACGGCAAAGACATCACCCGAATGCGCTCGGCAGAAATTGCCCGGCGTGGCGTGGTGCGTTCCTTCCAGATCTCTGCCGTATTCCCTCACCTGACCGTGCTGGAAAATGTCCGTATTGCGCTACAGCGTAAAGAGGGCAACAGCTTCCATTTCTGGAAATCGGACCGGGTGCTTAACAAGCTCAATGCGCGTGCTATGGAGCTGCTGGAGTCGGTGGGTCTGCAAGACCATGCCCACTCAATTACAGTGGATCAGCCCTATGGCCGCAAACGTGCTCTGGAGATCGCTACAACGCTGGCGCTGGATCCTGAACTGATGCTGCTCGATGAGCCGACTCAGGGCATGGGCCACGAAGATGTTGAGGTGGTTTCGGACCTGATTAAACAGGTTTCCAAAGACCGTACCATTCTGATGGTTGAGCATAACCTGCACGTGGTTTCCAAGCTGGCAGACCGGATCACCGTATTGCAGCGTGGTGCCATCCTCACCGAGGGTGACTACGATACGGTATCGGCAGATCCGCGGGTTAAAGAAGCCTACCTGGGTGTGGCGGCGGATGAGGACGATGCATCTGCTCCGCAGGCGGTGGTCGCAGAGGAGAGGGAAGTAGTATGAGTAAAGGTGGAAACGAAAAGATTCGCATCAGCGATCTGCACGCCTTCTACGGTGAGTCCCATATCCTGCACGGTATCGACATGCACGTGATGCAGGGCGAACTGGTGACCCTGCTGGGCCGGAATGGCGCGGGCCGCTCCACAACCCTGCGTTCAATCATGAACATGGTGGGTCGCCGTACCGGCAGTATCAATATTAACGGTCGTGAAACCATCGATATGCCGGCGCATAAAATCGCCCATCTCGGTGTTGGCTTCTGTCCGGAAGAGCGCGGAATTTTCTCCAGCCTTAACGTGGAAGAAAACCTGCTGTTGCCTCCGACGGTGCGCAGCGACGGTATGTCCGTCGAAGAGATCTATGAGCTGTTCCCTAACCTGTATGAGCGTCGTACCAGTCAGGGTACCCGTCTCTCCGGTGGTGAACAGCAGATGCTGGCACTGGCGCGTATTCTGCGCTCCGGCGCCAATATTTTGCTATTGGACGAAATTACTGAGGGTCTGGCCCCGGTTATTGTTCAGAAGCTGGGTGAAGTGCTGACCACGCTGAAACAGCGTGGCCTGACGATCCTGCTGGTGGAGCAGAACTTCCGTTTTGCTGCGCCAATTGCTGACCGCCACTATGTGATGGAACACGGCCACATCGTGGAGGAAGTTCACAAGAACGAACTCGAAGCTAAAACCGAAATGCTCAACACAATGTTGGGTGTCTGATTAGGTTCTTTAACTCTTTAAACGAATAACAATAAAAATCCTATCAGGAGAAAGATGATGAAACCAATGAAGAAATCTCTGCTGGCAGCAGCCGTAACAACAGCGTTTGCGGTCTCTGGTGCTCAGGCTGCAGGTATCTCTGACGACAAGGTAAAGATCGGTGTACTGGCGGATATGGGCGGTGTATACGCTGATATCTGTGGTAAAGGCTGTGTAACTGCAGTGGAAATGGCGGTTGAAGATTTTGGTGGCACTGTACTGGGTAAGCCGATTGAGGTGATCAGTGCAGATGATCAGAACAAACCTGACGTGGGCTCTGCGAAAGTCCGTGAATGGGTAGAGAGCGAAGGCGTTGACGCGGTAACCGGTCTGGTAGCGTCCTCTGTAACCGGTGCAGCCACTAAGGTGCTGACCGATAACAAGAAGATCGCCCTGATCTCTACCTCTGCGTCTCATGCATTCACAACCAAGGCTTGCTCTCCATACAACGCGCACTGGACGTATAACGTAGTGGCGCTGGCGAACGGTACCGTGAAGCCAATGGTTGATGCGGGTAAGAAAAAATGGTTCTTCATTACCGCTGACTACGCATTCGGTCACGCCCTGGAAAAAGTGGCGACTGGCGTAATCAACGAAAACGGTGGTGAAGTGGTTGGCGCAGTACGTGCACCTCTGGGCACGACTGACTTCTCCTCTTACGTACTGCAGGCTCAGTCCTCCGGTGCAGACGTAGTTGCTCTGGCGAATGCCGGTGCGGACTTCGTTAACTCCCTGAAAACAGCGGCTGAGTTCGGTCTGACCGAAACCACCGATGTAGCAGGTCTGCTGGTATTTACCCACAACGCGCAGGCGCTGGATCCAAACATCGCAGGCGGTATGAAACTGACAACCGGTTTCTACTGGGATATGGATGACCAGACCCGTGAGTGGTCTAAGCGCTTCAAAGAGCGTCACGGTTCTATCCCTGCAATGGGTCAGGCCGGTGCTTACTCTATGACAATGCACTACCTGAACGCGATCAAAGCCGCAGGTACGGATGAGTCTGATGCTGTAATGGCGAAGATGAAAGAGATGAAGCCTGATGACTTCTTCGCGCGTAACGCTTACCTGCGTGCCGATGGCCGTATGGTTCACGATATGTACCAGGTACGTATCAAGAAAGCCGATGAGCGTGCAAATGGCGATGACATCTTTGCGATTGAGAAGGTAATTCCGGGCGAAGAGGCCTTCGGCCCAATGCTGGATTCCTGCAACTTCGCAGCTAAGTAATCGTGCTCAGGGGCGGCGGGTACCTCCTGCCTGCCGCTCCACTTAAGAAAGAGACAGAGCCGTACAGACATCAGTCCGGCTCCGGTTAACTCTCTTTGTCGTTTGGTGAATTCCGGCAAAGCTACCATCAGAAGTAGCCAGATCAGACCGGATAGGGGTGGAGAGTTATGGCAACATTTCTCGGTATCAATCTCTTTGGCCTTTTCGGCCAGCTATTAGTGGGCCTGATAAACGGCTCCTTCTACGCGCTGCTCAGTCTTGGGCTGGCGATTATTTTCGGGCTTTTAAAGATTATTAACTTTGCCCAGGGCGCACTCTACATGCTGGGTGCATTCTTTGCCTGGATGGCCCTCAACTACATGGGCATCAACTACTGGGCAGCACTGATTTTTGTTCCGTTAGCGGTCGGCTTAATCGGAATTCTGATGGAACGCTTCCTGTTACGTCCGATTGCCAATGAAGACCATCTCTACAGCCTGTTGCTGACCTTTGGTCTGGCGCTGATGCTGCAGGGTACATTTACTCATCTGTTTGGTTCTTCCGGTCTCTCTTACTCGATTCCTGAAGAGCTGAAAGGCGGTAACCGTTTACCGTTTATGTACCTGCCGAACTACCGTGCGTGGATCATTGTTGCGTCCATCGTCGTCTGTGCCGGTACCTGGTACATGATTGAAAAAACCAAGCTCGGTGCCTACCTGCGGGCAGGGACTGAAAACCCTCAGCTGATGCAGGCCTTTGGTATCAACGTGCCGTTGATTGTTACCCTGACCTTCGGTTTTGGTGTGGGTCTGGCCGGTTTTGCCGGTGTTATGGCCGCTCCGGTTTACTCCGTATCGCCGGATATGGGCTCGAATATGCTGATCGTGGTGTTCGCCATCGTGGTAATCGGAGGCATGGGCTCGATCGGGGGAGCGATTCTCACCGGTCTGGGCATGGGTATCGTGGAAGGTTTGACCAAGTACTTCTATCCGGAAGCCTCCACAACCGTGATCTTTGCGGTCATGGTGATCGTCCTGCTGACCAAGCCTGCGGGCCTGTTCGGTAAAGAAGCATAAGGGGTTAGCGTATGAAAATCAGTAAATCAGCCATTGCACTGGTCGTTCTCGGCCTGATCGCGCCCTTCATTCTTTACCCTGTATTTGTGATGAAGGTGCTTTGTTTCGCACTCTTTGCCTGTGCCTTTAACCTGCTGCTGGGTTATGTGGGCCTGCTCTCTTTCGGGCATGCCGCGTTCCTTGGCACCGGCGGTTATGTCACCGGTTACATGATGATGCAGACCGGCCTCACGCCGGAACTGGGGATTCTCTGCGGTACTGCCGCAGCCACCGCACTGGGTGCGCTTTACGGCAAGCTGGCGGTGAAACGTGAAGGGATCTACTTTGCGATGGTCACCCTGGCACTCTCGCAGTTGGCCTTCTTTGTCTACCTTCAGGCACCGTTTACCGGCGGTGAAGATGGTATGCAGGGTGTACCGCGTGGTGAGCTGTTCGGCCTGATCGATCTGAGCGACAACATGAACATGTACTACTTCGTGTTTGCGATCTTCCTGTTTGGCTTCTGGCTGGTGAACCGAACCGTTCACTCGCCGTTTGGTCAGATTCTTAAGGCGATCCGTGAAAATGAACCTCGTGCAGTCTCTCTGGGTTATAACGTCAATGACTACAAGTGGGCGGCCTTTGTGATCTCCTCCGGTCTGGCCGGTCTGGCGGGTTCCACCAAAACGCTGGTATTCCAGCTTGCCTCCCTGACCGATGCTCACTGGCATATGTCCGGTGAAGTGGTACTGATGACCCTGCTGGGTGGTATGGGCACCATTTTCGGACCGCTGGTCGGTGCCGGTGCCGTGGTAACCATTCAGAACTACCTGTCTGGTGGTGAACTGGGTAACTACATCCACATCATCATGGGCCTGATCTTTGTGATCTGTGTACTGGCGTTCCGTAGCGGTATCGTCGGTGAGTTCCAGAAGTTCATGAAAAAGAACTTCAGCTAAGCAGGGTGAACTCTGCTTAAGAGATTAGATATCCGGGGTGCGCCTGAGCACCCTTTTTTTTCTCGACAGGTTGACGTAAACGTCAACTTTTAAAACAGTCAATTAAGGTGAAATTATGAGTCAGGATGCAGTTGTTATAGTGAGTGCCGCACGCACGCCCATGGGCGGCATGATGGGATCTCTCAGCGATGTACGGGCACCGGACCTGTGTGCGACTGCGATTAAGGCTGCGATCGAGCGGGCCGGTATTCAGCCTGCTGAGGTGGATGAAGTGATCATGGGCTGTGTGCTGCCGGCGGGTCTGGGTCAGGCTCCGGCGCGTCAGGCATCCCGTGCTGCGGGTATCCCGGATGCCGCAGGCTGCACCACCATCAACAAAATGTGTGGTTCAGGCATGAAGGCTGTGATGATGGCTCATGATCAGGTACTGGCCGGTTCCGCAGATGTGATGGTGGCCGGCGGTATGGAAAATATGAGTCAGGCACCTTACCTGCTGCCTAAAGCGCGTCAGGGGATGCGCATGGGGCACGCTCAGGTGATTGACCACATGTTCTTTGATGGCCTCGAAGACGCCTATGAAGGCGGCCTGATGGGCGCTTATGCGCAGAAGAGCGCAGATGCTTACAGCGTGACCCGCGAAGCGATGGATGACTTTGCCATCAGCTCGCTGGAAAAAGCGCTGGCGGCGATTGAAAACGGCGAATTTGTCGAAGAGATCGCGCCGGTCACCATTCAGAGCCGTAAAGGTGAAACCGTGGTGGATACCGATGAGCAGCCGGGTAATGCCCGGATCGATAAGATCCGCAGCCTGAAGCCGGCGTTCAAAAAAGACGGTACCGTGACTGCGGCGAACTCCAGCTCGATCTCCGATGGTGGTTCTGCGCTGGTACTGATGCGTGAGTCTGAAGCGAAAGCCAAAGGCTTGCAGCCACTGGCCCGGATTGTGTCTCACTCTACCCATGCGCAACTGCCGGCGGAATTTACCATTGCGCCGATCGGTGCCATCCAGAAAGCCCTCGACAAGGCGGGCTGGAGCAAAGATGAAGTGGATCTGTTTGAGATCAACGAAGCCTTTGCAGTGGTCACCATGCTGGCGGTGAATGAACTGGGTCTGGATGCCGGTAAGGTCAATGTGCGCGGTGGTGCCTGTGCGCTGGGTCACCCGATCGGTTCCAGCGGTTCCCGCATCATGGTTACCCTGCTGCATGCGCTGAAACAGAAAGGCCTGAAAAAAGGCATCGCCTCCCTCTGTATCGGCGGTGGTGAAGCCACTGCGGTTGCGGTAGAGATGCTGTAACGAATCTTCTGATAGTGGGTCGTTTATGCCCTTAGATGGCCCCTTGCAACCAACTTATCGGTCGGGGATTTGCTTAACCTCCTGACTTGTAAGGCTCTGTGTTATGGTTGGTTTTGCCGGACTGCTCAGTCCGGCTTTTTTCTGTCTGAAAAATAAACAGTCGTTACGCATTGGCTGTAAACCTCTCGTCTACCTACACTGTATCCATTCCTCCCTGTAATAACCTGATGCTGACCGGGTTATTGAACTCATAACCGGGCTGTAGGCCCGACAAGTCTGGAGGGCACTATGGATACCCGACTCTCTTTGCTGCTTTTTGCAGCGACTCTTTTTACATCATCTGCTTTTGCACAGGACGATCAACAGGCGTTGATTGATCAGGCGCGTTCGGCTGCACCGTCTATGGTCAGTGCCGATGCCACCGTGGTCTATCGCGGAAAAACACTGGTTGAAGGCAGTAACGGCTGGGTTTGTATGCCGGAAACGCTGCCGGATGATAATGCACCTATCTGCAATGATCCCATGTGGATGAAAATGCTCACGGCGGTGGGCAGTAAGGCTGATTTTACCGCTCAGGGCATTGGTGTTTCCTACATGTTGCAGGGTGATGGTGGCGTGAGTAATTCCGACCCTTATCATCCTGACCCGATGCACTCCCATGATTTTATCAAGGAAGGGCCACACCTGATGCTGATTGTGCCTAAGGCGCTGTTGGAAGGTATGACCGATGATCCCGCTGCCGGCGGCCCTTATGTGATGTGGGGAGATACCCCCTATGCTCATATTATGATTCCGGTGGGCGAGCGAGAATAAGCGGACGCGCTTGATCTTCAGGGGGCATTTTGCCCCCTGACAACGGACTTCTGGGTTGGGTGGTAACCCGGCTTTTCCCACTCACTGATAGTGATGGGCTACCCTTATCGCATAACGTAATCAGGGAGATAACAGGTTATGCCTCAATACCGGCGTGCATGGATGCCAGGCGGTAGCTATTTTTTTACCCTCAAGCTCTATCAAAGGCGCAGTGATCTGCTGGTACGGCATATCGAATGCTTGCGCACGGCTGTGCAGCGCGTCCGGCAGACCTACCCTTTTGTTATTCATGGCTGGGTCGTTTTGCCGGATCACATGCATGCGTTGATTACGCTGCCACCTGACGACTGTCGTTACCCTCTGCGCTGGCGACTGATTAAAAGCACTTTTTCAAAAAGCCTGCGTACCGGGGAGTTACGGTCGGACTCGCGTATCCGGCGTGGCGAAAGAGGTATCTGGCAACGCCGCTTTTGGGAGCACCTTATCCGGGATGAGGCGGATTTCCATCGGCATATGGATTACATCCACTTTAACCCGGTAAAGCATGGCCACGTGGACCGGGTGGCAGACTGGCCTTATTCGACTTTTCATCGATTGGTTCAGAGCGGTTATTACCCCGCAGATTGGGGGGCATAGCGTAGCGCCGGGATAACAGGCCATTTTACGTTGCAGGGTGCCATGAACTCTGGCGCGGAGTTTGGGCGTTGATGGTGCAATACACTGCGTTATTGCACCCTACGGTTTGGTTCCGTGAACTCTGGCGCGGAGTTTGGGCGTTGGTGGTGCAATACACTGCGTTATTGCACCCTACGGTTTGGTGCCATGAACTCTGGCGCGGAGTTTGGGCGTTGATGGTGCAATACACTGCGTTATTGCACCCTACGGTTTGTGCCATGAATGCTGGCTCGGGGCTGCGGGCATCAATCCCCTTTGTACGGAAACGCGCCGGTGCGCATTTTGCGGTACTGGCTGGGGGAGACGCCCATCAGCTTTTTAAAGATCCTTGAGAAGTAGTAAGCGTCTTCATAGCCCACCGCGAACGCAATTTCGTTGATACCGTTGTCGGTGGTATCCAGCAGGTGGCAGGCGCGTTCGATTTTGAGCTGGATAAAGTGGTTGATCGGCGTGGTGCCGGTGACCTCTTTGTATTTTTTAACGAAATGGTATTTCGACAGGCTGATCGCTTCGGCCAGTGTGTCCAGATCCAGTTGCTCGTGAACGTGGGTTTGCATCAGGCTGTGTACCCGCTCTATATCCAGCCCGCCGCGGGACTGCTTCTGTCGCGCCAGTGGCTGCAGCAGGGCGATATGGCTGAGGATCTGCCGCAGTTGGTTTGCTGCACAGATATAGGCGTTCAGGTTGTAGGTGGATTCGCGCGCCTCAAGCAGGGCTTCAAAGTCACTGGCAAGGCGGGAGTGGATGCCGATCGGGGTAATAAACTGGCGCTGGCTGCTCTCCCGCTGTTGCAGGTGGCTGACAAAATCTCCCGCATGGTGCCCATGAAAGTGGACCCAGTAGATGGTCCAGGGCTGACTTTTACGTGCCTGATAGGTGTGAGGCACTCCCTTTGGAATCAGCAATATATCACCAGATCGGATGCGGGTTTTCTGTCCGTCGATCACCGCTTCGCCCTCTCCTTCAAGACAATATATTAGCAAATTATCATCATGTTCCGGCCGTTCCATCTGATGGCCACTGGCTTTTCGATAGTAGCCCATCCCCAGCGGATAAAGGCCCTGGCTCAATGGATGGGCCGCCAGCTCACTGATTACGCGGCGTGGAATAACAAAGCGGATACTCTCCGGTGGCAGGGGCCAGTTAGATGGGGCGCTCATGGCTACGACCTATGTATAAGGGAAAATACTTACCTAATCGCAATATAGTCCATTAATAAGACAAGATTATCAATCCTGCATTGGTAGGGTGCGTGGTACAACTTACCTATCGAGTAGAAAAGAGCGACCCGGAGCCTGCCACGCTTTTCTGTACAGGCTCCATCACTAATAACAATTAAACAGGTATCAGAGCATGACACAGCAAGTACCTCTTTTGATCAACGGCCAGTTAGTTCAGAGCGAATCGCAGAATCTTATCCCGGTAACCAATCCGGCCACTCAGGAAGTGATTGCACAGGTTCCCTGTGCCACTGCATCTGAAGTAGAAAGCGCAATCGATGCGGCAAAAGTAGCGTTCGAAAGCTGGAAAGATACCCCGGTTGGCGAGCGTGCACGTCTGATGCTGCGCTACCAGCACCTGCTGAAAGAGAACCACGACGAGCTGGCTACACTGCTGGCACAGGAAACCGGTAAGACCTTCGAAGACGCGAAAGGCGACGTATGGCGCGGTATCGAAGTGGTTGAGCATGCCTGCAACATCGCTTCCCTGTCTATGGGTGAAACGGTTGAAAACGTAGCGCGTAAAATCGATTGCTACAGCATCACGCAGCCACTGGGTGTGTGCGTAGGTATCACGCCGTTTAACTTCCCGGCTATGATCCCGCTGTGGATGTTCCCAATGGCCATTGCCTGCGGTAACACCTTTGTCCTGAAACCTTCTGAGCAGGATCCACTGACACCGATGCGTCTGGCTGAGCTGTTCAAAGAAGCCGGCGCGCCAGACGGTCTGCTGCAGATCGTTCATGGTACGAAAGAGGTGGTAGATCAGTTGCTGACGCACAAAGATACGCCAGCGATCTCTTTTGTTGGTTCGGTTGCTGTTGGTGAGCACATCTACCGTACCGGTACTGACCACATGAAACGTGTTCAGGCGTTTGCCGGTGCTAAAAACCACATGGTGGTGATGCCGGATGCCTCTAAAAATCAGGTAGTTAACAGCATCGCCGGTGCCTCTGTTGGCGCGGCAGGTCAGCGCTGCATGGCGATCTCTGTGGCTGTGTTTGTTGGTGAAGCCCGTGAGTGGATCCCTGAAGTGCGTGATGCGCTGGCGAAAGTACGTCCGGGTGCGTGGAACGATCCGGAAGCCGGTTACGGCCCGCTGATCAACCCACAGGCGCGTGAGCGTGTACTGGATTTCATTCAGCAGGGTAAAGATGCCGGCGCTGACTGTATCCTCGACGGTAGCGAGTGCGTGGTTGAAGGTTACCCGGATGGTAACTGGGTTGGCCCGACCATGTTCCGCAACGTAACCCGCGACATGTCTATCTATCAGGAAGAGATTTTCGGTCCGGTACTGATTGCTCTGGAAGTAGATACGCTGGAAGAAGCGATCGAACTGATCAACGAGAACCCATACGGTAACGGTACGTCTATGTTCACCTCTTCCGGTGCTGCAGCACGTAAGTACCAGCACGAGATCAAAGTGGGTCAGGTCGGTATCAACGTACCGGTACCTGTGCCGCTGCCAATGTTCTCTTTCACCGGTTGGAGAAAATCTTTCTACGGTGACCAGCATGCTTACGGTAAGCAGGCGGTTAAGTTCTACACCGAAACCAAGACTGTGACTGCGCGCTGGTTCGAAGATGACATCGATACCGGTGTTAACACTACAATCCAGCTGAAGTAATTCAGCGGTCCTCTGAAAACAATAACGAGAAGAAGGCCCCCGCCCGGGGGATCTTCTTCCATTAAAGGAGAGAGCGATGGATTTCGAGCTGAATGAAGATCAGATCGCATTCGCCGACATGGCCCGTGCCTTTGCGCAAAATGAATTCGAACCCAACGCCGCCGAGTGGGATCAGGAACAGACCTTTCCGGTTGATGTCCTGCGTCGCGCCGGGGAGATGGGTTTTTGTGGTCTCTATTCCCCGGAAGATGTAGGTGGCCTTGGCCTGAGCCGTCTGGACGCCAGCATCGTGTTTGAACAATTGGCGATGGGCTGTACCTCGACAACTGCGTTCATCACCATTCATAACATGGCGACCTGGATGATCGCCGACTTCGGTAACGAAGAGACCCGCCAGTTCTGGTGCCCGGATCTGACCGCCGGCCAGAAACTGGCTTCCTACTGCCTGACCGAGCCAAACGCCGGTTCTGATGCTGCATCCCTGAAAACCACTGCCCGTCGTGACGGTGACAACTACATCCTCAACGGCAGCAAAATCTTTATCTCCGGTGCCGGCAGTACTGATGTGCTGGTGGTGATGGCGCGTACCGGCGAAAGTGGTGCTAAAGGGATCTCTGCCTTTGCGGTAGATGCTAAAACCGATGGCATCGTCTACGGCCGGAAAGAGGAGAAGATGGGCTGGAACAGCCAGCCAACCCGTATGATCACCTTCGAAGACGTAGTCGTCCCCGCTTCTGCCCTGCTGGGTAACGAAGGCGACGGCTTCAAAATTGCCATGAAAGGCCTTGATGGGGGGCGTATCAATATCGCCACCTGTTCGATCGGTACCGCTCAGGCGGCGCTGAATAAAGCCCGTGATTATATGCATGAGCGTAAACAGTTCGGTAAAGAGCTGGCCAATTTCCAGGCGCTGCAGTTCAAGCTGGCCGATATGGCGACCGAGCTGGTGGCGGCACGTCAGATGGTGCGTCTGGCAGCGTCCAAACTGGATGCGGGCCATGCCGATAAGACCACTTACTGTGCGATGGCGAAACGCTTTGCTACCGATGTGGGTTACAGCGTAGCCGATGAAGCCTTGCAGATTTTTGGCGGCAACGGTTATATCAAAGAGTATCCGCTGGAGCGTTATCTGCGTGATAACCGCGTTCACCGGATTCTGGAAGGCACTAACGAAGTGATGCGTCTGATCATCGCCCGTCGCGTACTGATGGACGATGCTGCGGATCTGCTCTGATCCGTCACCAAGGAGATTAAGATGAGCGATAAACTGATCGTAGAAAAACAGGGCCACACGGCGGTTATTACCATGAACAACCCGCCGGCCAACACCTGGACTGAAGAGAGCCTGAAAGGCCTCAAGGTGGTGGTTGAGGAGCTGAATCAGGATAAAGAGATCTATGCTCTGGTGATCCGCTCCCAGAGTGAAAAATTCTTCTCCGCCGGCGCAGACCTGAATCTGTTTGCCGACGGTGATCGCAGTATTGCGCGGGATATGGCGCGTTACTTTGGTGAGGCGTTCGAAACCCTGTCTCGTTTTCGTGGTGTATCGATCGCGGCAATTAACGGTTTTGCCATGGGGGGCGGTCTGGAAGTAGCGCTGGCCTGTGATATCCGTGTGGCGGAAGAGCAGGCACAGATGGCGCTGCCAGAAGCGAAAGTAGGCCTGCTGCCCTGCGCAGGCGGTACCCAGAACCTGACCATGCTGGTGGGCGAAGGCTGGACCAAGCGACTGATTTTGTGTGGCGAGCGTATCAAAGCGCCGCTGGCGAAAGAGATCGGTCTGGTGGAAGAGCTGGTGCCACAGGGTGAGTCCTTCGCCAAAGCGATGGAGCTGGCGAAAGCGGTAGAGCAGCAAAGCCCGACCGCCGTTGCCGCCTGTAAACAGCTCATCCAGAACAACCGCACCCAGCACTGGGATGCCGGTTATATTCTGGAGCGGGAACTGTTTGTTGACCTGTTCCACACCGAAGACCAGAAAGAGGGTGTGAATGCCTTTCTGGAAAAGCGTGCCCCTGAGTGGAAAAACCAATAAGGACCCGAGTATGAGTTGCGTACTGTTTAACGAATACCCGACGCAGGATGGCAAAAAGATCGTTGAGATCAGCCTGAATGCGGAGCGCTCGCTGAATGCCCTGACGCTGGAAATGATCGACCTGATCCAGCCGAAGCTGGATGCGTGCAAAAACGATGACAGCGTGGCTGCGGTGATCCTCGACAGTGCCGGCGAGAAAGCGTTCTGTGCCGGCGGTGACGTGGTTAACCTGTATAAATCCATGACCGGTGGCGGCGATCCGGCGTTCCCGGAAGACTTCTTCACCCGCGAATATACGCTCGACTACACCATCCATACCTATCCCAAGCCAATTATCTGCTGGGGCAGCGGTATTGTGATGGGGGGTGGCATGGGCCTGATGAACGGCTGCAGCCACCGTATCGTGACCGAGACCTCACACATGGCGATGCCGGAAGTGACGATTGGTTTGTACCCTGACGTAGGCGGTAGCTGGTTCCTGAACCATATGCCGGGCCGTACCGGCTTGTTCCTGGGGCTGACCGGCAACCCGATGTACGCCGCAGATGCCCTGTTCCTGGGGCTGGCGGATCGCTTTGTTGCTGCTGAACTGCGCCAGAGCATGGTTGAGCGTCTGCAGGCAGAAAGCTGGAGTGGTTGTGCTCACGCCTCGGTTAACCGGGTATTGCGTGATCTGGAAGAGGAATCCCGGCCGCAGTTTAAGGCGGAGTCTCCGATTCAGCAGCACTATGACTTTATTCAGAAGATTACCGATCAGGACAGTGTTGAAGAGATTGTGGAAGCACTGCTGGCGGTTGAGAGTGAAGACAAGTGGATTCTGCGCTCACAGAAAGCGATTAAACACGGCAGCCCGCTGGCGATCAACCTGATCGCGCAGCAACTGGAAGTGACGAAACATATGTCACTGAAAGAGGTGTTCTGTGCCGAGATGATCCTTTCCGTGCAGAGCTGCAAGCACCGCGAGTTCCCGGAAGGGGTACGTGCGCTGCTGGTCGATAAAGACGGCAAGCCGGAGTGGACGTTCAAAACCCTGGCTGATGTGGATCAGGCAAAAGTGGCTGAGTTCTTCGTCTCCCCGTGGGAAACCAATCCACTGATCGATCTATAACCATAACCGGTAGGAGGCCAGTCCCTGGCCGAATCGCTACACCGTATCAGGGACAGGCTCCTGCAACGACTTGAACATAAACAGAGTGCTATAGGTTTGCGCCTGGGCAATCGGAAAATAATAAAAGGGCTAGAGAAATGGCAACAATCGGATTTATTGGTCTGGGCAACATGGGTGGCCCAATGGCGATCAACCTGGTTAAAGCGGGTCACAGTGTTAAAGCGTTCGACCTGTCTCAGGATGCAATTCAGAAAGTGGTCGCCGAAGGCGGTCAGGCAGCCAGCTCTGCGGTAGAGGCCGCGACCGGTGCTGAGTTTGTTATCACTATGCTGCCAGCCGGCAAACACGTTGAAGGCCTGATGGTCACCGGCGATGCGCCGCTGTTTGACGTGGTGGCTGACGGTGCTCTGATTATTGATTCCTCAACCATCGACGCGGACACGGCCAAGCGTGTTGCAGCGATCGGTGCCGAGCGCGGTATCAGCTTTATCGATGCGCCGGTATCCGGTGGTGTGGGTGGTGCTGTCGCCGGTACGCTGGCGTTTATGGTTGGCGCCTCCGAAGCTCAGTTCAGCAAAGCAAAACCGATTCTGGACTGCATGGGCAAAAACATCTTCCACGCCGGTGACAACGGCGCGGGACAGGTCGCTAAAGCCTGCAACAACATGATGCTGGCGATCCTCATGACCGGTACCTGTGAAGCCCTGAACATGGGTATCAAGAACGGTCTGGATCCGGCCGTGCTGTCTGAAATCATGAAGCAGAGCTCCGGTAACAACTGGGCGCTGCAGGTGTATAACCCGGTACCGGGTGTGATGGAGGGCGTACCTTCCTCCAACGATTATCAGGGTGGCTTCCAGGTCGATCTGATGTTCAAGGATCTGGGTCTGGCGATGGAACTGAGCCAGATGAGCGCGTCGCCTACGCCAATGGGCTCTCAGGCGCGTGCACTGTTTAACCTGCACAAAGCCAATGGCAACGGCGGTCTGGACTTCTCCAGCGTGCTGCGCCTGTATCAGGATCAGTAATTCTGAACGGATAATCAGCGGCCCGCTGCCCAGGTCAGTGGCGGGCCAGCCAACCTGATAAAAAAAATAATGAGGTTGAACACCATGGGATATAACGAAGAATATCAGTCTGCCCTCGATAATACGGAAGCCTACTGGGCAGAGCAGGCGGACAGCATTGCCTGGTACAAAAAACCTGAAACCACCGTCAGCCAGACCGATTTCGGCACCTATAGCTGGTACCCCGACGGTGAACTCAATAGCTGCTATCTGGCGCTGGACTACCATGTGGCCAACGGCCGTGGTGAACAGGTCGCGCTGTATCACGATTCTCCTGCCTCCGGTAACAAAGAAGCGATCACTTACAACCAGATGCTGGATCGCGTTTCCCGTTTCGCCGGTGCACTGAAGGCGCAGGGCGTAGAGAAAGGCGACACCATCCTGATCTATATGCCGATGATCCCGGAAGCGGCGGTTGCCATGCTCGCCTGTGCACGCCTCGGTGCGGTGCACTCCGTGGTATTCGGTGGCTTTGCGCCCAACGAGATGGCGATCCGTATCGACGACGCCAATCCGAAGATGATCCTGACCGCCTCCTGCGGTATCGAATTTGATAAGAAGATCGCTTACAAACCGCTGGTGGACAAAGCGATCGATCTGGCGACCCACAAACCGCAGAACACCATCGTCTGTCAGCGTGACATGCTGAAAGCTGAGCTGAACAGCGAACGCGATCTGGACTGGTATCAGGTTCAGGAAGGTGTTGAGCCTGCAGAATGTGTTGCGGTGAAGGGCGCTGATCCGCTCTACATCCTTTACACCTCCGGCACGACCGGCCAGCCAAAGGGTATTGTGCGCGATAACGGCGGTCATGCGGTGGCACTGAAATACGCCCTGCACAATATCTGCGGGATGAAGCCGGGCGATGTCTGGTGGGCAGCCTCCGATATCGGTTGGGTTGTGGGCCACTCCTACATCGTTTACGGGCCGCTGATGGCGGGCTGCAGCGCGGTATTCTTTGAAGGCAAACCGATTAAGACCCCGGATGCCGGCACCTTCTGGCGGGTGGTTGAAGAGTACGGTGTTAACTCCATGTTCTGTGCGCCGACCGCATTCCGTGCGATCCGCAAAGAGGACCCGGAGGGGGCGCTGTCAAAAGATTACAACCTCAGCAGCCTGAAATGGGTGTTCGTGGCGGGTGAAAAACTCGACTCCTCCACCTACCACTGGCTCTCTGATCTGCTGCAGGTACCGGTGATCGATCACTGGTGGCAGACCGAAACCGGCTGGCCAATGACCTCGCCGATGATGGGCTGGGATAACCCGTCCGAATCCCGTCTGGGTTCTACCAACAAGCCGGTACCGGGCTACGATATTCGTGTGCTGGATGGTGAGGGTAACGAAGTGGCCGACGGTGACGCGGGCAATATCTGCGTTAAGCTGCCGATGCCACCGGGCGTTGCCTGGAGTATCTGGAACAACAACCAGCGCTATGTCAGCTCCTATCTGGAAGCGTTCCCGGGCTACTACCACACCGGCGATGGCGGCTATAAGGATGAAGATGGCTACATCTACATCACCGGCCGTACCGACGATGTAATCAACGTATCCGGCCACCGTTTATCCACAGGCGAGATGGAAGAGGTGGTTTCCGCCCACGCTGAAGTCGCTGAATGCGCCGTGATCGGTGTCAACGACGAGCTCAAAGGGCAGTTGCCGGTTGGTCTGATTGTGCTGAAAGCGGGATCAGAGATCGACGAAGAGCAGCTTCAGGCTGAACTGGTGCAGATGGTTCGCGATCAGGTCGGTGCACTCGCCTGCTTCCGTACCGCCATTGTGGTACAGCGTCTGCCGAAGACCCGCTCCGGTAAGATCCTGCGCGCCATTCTGCGTAAGATCGCGGCTCAGGAAGAATACAAAATGCCTTCCACCATTGATGATCCGGCCATTCTCGGCGAGATCGAACAACTGATCGAAGCGCGCGGCGCTATCTGAATCAGTTAACCCCCTCAGGGCGGCCGGGCGAAGCATAACCCGGTTGCCCGACCTGTTGTCACTTATTCATTTTGCACTCTTAGCCGGCCATGTTGCTTAGCGCATGGGCCGGTCTTTTTATGTCCGGACGCCTTCGGCAAACCAGATCCCAAGCCGTAGGGTGCAATAGCGAAGCGTATTGCACCGTTTACCGAAGCGTATTGCACCGTTTACCGAAGCGTATTGCACCGTTAACCGCAGCGTATTGCACAGTTCACCTCCGCGTATTGCACGATATTCAAACCCATTAAAGCGAATCGCTCCGTTCCGCTTATTAGGGAAAACCCTAATTATTTCTCGCAATCGCAGCAGAAAAACGCTATAAATGAGGGCTGACAAACCAAGCTATTTCAAGCCTGTTCCGTTGAGCTTAACGGCTCCGGAGCCGGACTAAGGAGAATAAGAATGCAGATTAAAGACAGTGTATTTGTCATCACCGGTGGTGGTCGCGGACTGGGTCGTGCCATGGCGGAAAACCTGGCGAAACTGGGCGGTAAACTGGCCCTGATCGACCTCAGTCAGGAGAACCTGGATGAAGCCTGCGCGGCCTGTGCCGAGCACGGCAGCGAAGCCCGTGGCTACATCTGCAACATCACCGATGAATCTGCAGTGGAATCAACCTTTGCTCAGATCAAAGCCGATTTCGGCCAGATCAACGGTCTGGTAAACAACGCCGGCCTGATGCGCGACGGTATGCTGATCAAAGTTAAAGACGGCGAGCTGCAGGCGAAAATGAGCCTTGAGCAGTTCCAGTCTGTAGTCGACGTCAACATGACCGGCACCTTCCTTTGTGGCCGTGAAGCGGCGGCCGTCATGGCGGTACAGGGCAACGGTGGTGTGATCGTGAACATCTCCTCCGTATCCCGCGCTGGCAATATGGGCCAGACCAACTACTCCGCCACCAAAGCGGCCGTAGCCACCATGGTTACAAGCTGGGCCGGCGAACTGGCACGTCACGGCATCCGCGTGGGTGGTATTGCACCGGGCGTTATCGCCACCGAGATGACTGCACAGATGAAACCGGAAGCGATCGATCGCATGATCTCTGCGGTACCCCTGCGCCGTCTGGGCGAAGTAGACGAAATGGCTCACACCCTGCAGTACATCATCGAAAACGACTTCTTTACCGGCCGCATCATCGAGATGGATGGCGGTCTGCGTATCTGATTTCAGAAGGCGTTGATACCAGGAGCCCGCTGTTTAGCGGGCTTTTTTGTGGTTGGCGTATTTCGGAAATGGTGCAATACACTTCGTTATTGCACCCTACACTTGGAACAGAGAGATGGCGTAGGTTGGATTAGCGCAGCCTAATCCAAAATTGAGCTCTTTCTTTATTTCGCCTCTTATCCGGCTTCGACGCTGCCTCCGTAATGGGCATTTGTTTGGTTCAATGCTGCTGTCTATGTCGTCGCAGAGCTAGCCTTGGCATGCTGAATCATTCCCTTAAGCTCATCGATAGAGAGGGTTTGGGATTGTTTTCTGTGCACAACTGCGTGGCAATTTGCACAGAGAGGCACTAGATCGGTTTCAGGGTCGATAAGGGTCGGCTGATCTAGCGTTGAAACAGGGACAATGTGATGGATGTGTATAAACCCATCCGCATAATCACCATAGAAATCCTTGAAATTGAAGTTGCATGCGGCGCAAGTTAAGCCGTGGATAGCAATCGCTTGTTGCCTGTATTTGATATTTCGTTCGTAGGTGGTGACAAAACGCTGATTGGGTTTACCCTCACTGCCCGACTCTAGTTGATAGCCGCTGTCATTGAGTGGGTGTTCTGTTTCCTCGAGCTCAGATACAGTGATTACTTGATTGGGCTCTAGCTGAGAAAGGATTCTTTCAAAGCCGGTTGTGTCTATCGGTCGAACACCGTTTCTCCAATAATTGCTCTTCTGATTGTCCGGAATGGTTTCAAGGTAAGTACCATCAGTTTTTGCCATGATTGGAACCGTAAATGGTGCATAATCAATGATCGTGGCGAACAGGTCACCTTTGTCACTACTTCTGTCGGGATAGACTTTGCCAATCACAGCCTTAGCAAAGTAATGGGGGGCGTCGTCTAAACGCTTATCTCTGTATTGAAGGTTTTTGATTTTTCCCTTGTAGTAAAGCACTTCAGTACCGGGCAATAGATACTTTTGATAGCGCTTCGGGAAATGATAAAGGGAGCCGGTTTGGTCATCCCATTGAGACTCGTCATTCTCTGTAATTACTGCCTGCACGATACATCCTTATACTACTTCGACTACATTCAACGTGCTGAAATACAGGTATTTCTGTGGCCTTAATATCTATTGAATCGATATAGGCTGCAAGAGATGAATAGTATCAGATGAAGAATAAACAACGCCGGTAAACCGTGAAGTATGCCGTCGGCTGACGGTGTAATACGGTAAACGGTTCAAGACGGTAAACGGTGCAATACACTGCGTTATTGCATCCTACATTCGGAACAGAGATCTGGCGTAGGTTGGATTAGCGAAGCGTAATCTAACCATTCGATGGAGGCTCAGCTTCTTGTGCCCATAAAAAAATCCGCAACCCCTATGAGCGGGGCTGCGGATTTCAGAACGCGGTTAAGCGGGTCGATTACATATTCGGGTAGTTCGGGCCGCCCATGCCTTCGGGGGTGACCCAGCGGATGTTCTGAGCCGGGTCTTTGATGTCGCAGGTTTTGCAGTGCAGGCAGTTCTGGCTGTTGATCTGGAAGCGTTCGCCGCCGTTCTCTTCATCGGTAACCACTTCATAGACACCGGCCGGGCAGTAGCGCTGTGCAGGCTCTGCGTAGGTCGGCAGGTTTTTCGCCAGCGGGATCGAGGCATCTTGCAGTTGCAGGTGGCAGGGCTGATCTTCCTCATGGTTGGTGTTCGACAGGAACACTGAGGAGAGTTTGTCGAAGGTGAGTTTGCCATCCGGTTTCGGGTAGTCGATCGGCTGGAAGTTGCTTGCCGGCTGCATCTGGGCGTAGTCTTCGTGATCGTCGTGCAGAGTTACCGGGATCTTACCGCCAAAGATATTCTGGTCGATAAAGTTGAACGCACCGCCCATGATCGCGCCGAATTTATGCATTGCCGGGCCAAAGTTACGCGAGCGGAACAGCTCGTCGTGCAGCCAGGAGTTTTCGAACAGTTCCGCATAACGGCTCAGCTCTTTGCCGCCTTCACAGCCTGAGCTGAGCGCTTCAAAGATCGCTTCGGCACCGAGCATGCCGGATTTCATCGCAGTGTGTGTGCCTTTGATCTTGGAGAAGTTCAGGGTACCGGCGTTACAGCCCACGACCAGACCGCCCGGGAAGCTCATCTTCGGCAGGGAATTAAAGCCGCCTTTGGTGATCGCACGGGCACCGTAAGAGACCCGGGTGCCGCCGTCCAGATGCTGCTTCAGCACCGGATGATGCTTCAGGCGCTGGAACTCATCGAACGGGCTGATATACGGATTCGCATAGTTCAGGTCGATTATCAAACCCACCACCACCTGATTGTTGTCGGTGTGGTAGAGGAAGAAACCGCCGCTGGTACCACCCGTCAGCGGCCAGCCGGAGCCGTGAACCACCAGACCGGGTTTGTGCTGTTCAGCCGGGATATCCCACAGCTCTTTGATACCGATACCGTAGTGCTGAGCATCCGCATCGGAGGCAAGATCAAAGCGCTCGATCAGCTCTTTACCCAGATGTCCGCGACAGCCTTCGGAGAAGACGGTGTATTTGGCGTGCAGCTCCATGCCCGGCATGTAGTTCGGGCCCTGCTCGCCTTCGGCGGTCACGCCCATATCGCCGGTGGCGATCCCTTTGACGCTGCCATCGTCGTTATAGAGGACTTCCGCAGCGGCAAAACCGGGGAAGATCTCCACACCCAGTTCTTCAGCCTGTTCCGCCAGCCAGCGGCAGACGTTGCCCAGACTGACGATGTAGTTGCCGTTGTTGTGCATGGTTTTCGGCACCAGACCATTAGGGATCTTGCGGCCGCTTTCAGCATCTTTCAGCAGGAAGACTTCATCTTCGGTGACCGGGGTGTTCAGCGGTGCGCCTTTCTCTTTCCAGTCCGGGAACAGCTCATCCAGCGCGCGGCTCTCGATTACCGCGCCGGAAAGAATATGAGCACCCACTTCAGAGCCTTTTTCCACCACGCAGACGGTCAGCTCCTGCTCTTTTTCCTGCGCCAGTTGCGCCAGACGGCAGGCAGTGGACAGGCCCGCCGGGCCTGCGCCTACGATAACTACGTCAAATTCCATCGACTCGCGTGTCATGGTCGATCTCCCCTCAGATTCGTTGGATAAGGTTCAGGCGTTAACGCCTGCCATTATCGGATTAACGGGGGCCTTCACTCAGTTTACAGAGGCCCTTTATAGGTAATGGAATCTATTATAAGGGATATCCCTAATAAGTGAATAGGGTATTTATTAGCCTATGGGTGAACTTAATTGTTAGTAAGGGTGATTGCTTATTTGCAATAAATAAGTATGATTAGGGGAAACCCTTAGTGGCCTGAGTGGTGAATTCAACCTGTTTTTGCCCGGCCACTGACACAGAAAACAGCACGGGTTGGAACAGACCCGCTGACAACTAGAACTAAAAAGGTCTTTGCTGATGAAGGTACTCGTAACAGTTAAACGTGTTATCGACTACAACGTCAAAGTGCGTGTGAAGTCGGACAATACCGATGTGGATCTGGCCAACGTAAAAATGGCCCTGAACCCGTTTTGTGAAATCGCGGTAGAAGAGGCGGTGCGCCTGAAAGAAGCCGGCACGGCCACTGAAGTCGTGGTTGTTTCGATTGGCCCTAAAGCCTGTCAGGAGCAGATCCGTACCGCACTGGCACTGGGTGCCGACCGCGGTATTCAGATCGAGACCGAAGATATGCCTGAGTCCCTCAACGTGGCCAAACTGCTGGCGAAAGTCGTTGCAGAGGAACAGCCGGGTCTGGTGATCATGGGTAAACAGGCGATCGACAGCGATAACAACCAGACCGGCCAGATGCTGGCGGCGCTGACCGATATGCCACAGGGTACCTTTGCTTCTGAAGTGAAGATCGATGGCGACAAAGTGAATGTCACCCGTGAGGTAGACGGCGGTCTGCAGACCGTAGCCCTGAACCTGCCGGCCATCGTGACCACCGACCTGCGCCTCAACGAGCCACGCTATGCCTCTCTGCCAAACATCATGAAGGCGAAGAAGAAGCCGCTGGATGTGAAAACCCCGGCGGATCTGGGTGTTGAGCTGAAAGCGCACAGCAAACTGCTGAAAGTGACGCCGCCGGCGGAACGTCAGGCCGGTATCAAAGTGGCCAGCGTTGATGAGCTGGTCGAAAAACTGAAAAACGAAGCGAAAGTTATTTAAGGGGTGATGAGATGGCTATTCTGGTAATTGCAGAACATGACAACAGCACCCTGAAGGGCGCGACCCTGAATGCGGTGACAGCCGCAACGCAGATTGGCGGTGACGTTCACCTGCTGGTGGCGGGCGCTAACTGCGCTGCAGTAGCGGATCAGGCGGCAGCGGTTGCAGGCGTATCTAAAGTGCTGCTGGCAGACAACGCAGCCTACGAACACCAACTGGCGGAGAACCTCTCCAAACTGGTGGCAGAACTGGGTCGTGACTACAGCCACGTGCTGTCTCCGGCAACCACTACCGGTAAAAACTTCCTGCCGCGCGTTGCCGCATTGCTGGACGTCGCGCAGATCTCCGACATTACGGCGGTGGAATCTGAGAACACCTTCCAGCGTCCGATCTATGCAGGTAACGCGATTGCGACCGTTGAGTCTCTGGACCCGATCAAAGTGATCACCGTGCGTGGCACGGCGTTTGATCCGGCGGCGGCTGAAGGCGGTTCTGCAGCAATCGAAACCGTTGCCAGCGCACACGATGCCGGTCAGTCCAGCTTCGTTGGCGAAGAGATGGCGAAATCGGATCGTCCTGAACTGACCGCAGCGAAAGTGATCATCTCCGGTGGTCGTGGTATGGGTAACGGCGAGAACTTCTCTATGCTGGAAGCGATCGCAGACAAACTGGGCGCTGCGGTAGGTGCCTCCCGTGCAGCGGTGGATGCGGGCTTTGTGCCGAACGATATGCAGGTCGGTCAGACCGGTAAGATCGTTGCGCCTGAACTGTACATTGCGGTGGGTATCTCCGGTGCGATCCAGCATCTGGCAGGTATGAAAGACTCCAAGATCATTGTTGCGATCAACAAAGATGAGGAAGCACCGATCTTCCAGGTGGCCGACTACGGACTGGTAGCAGACCTGTTCGAGGCCGTACCGGAACTGGAAGGTAAACTGTAAGTATTTGAGTGCCGGTTCCTCCCCGGGCCGGCTCTCTTCACTCTGGAAAGGCTTGTCGGATATACCGTCCCAAGACATAACGCCTTTATTTTTACCGGCACACTGTGCCGGTTTTTTTATGCCCGGCTGCTTTCAACCCACCTGTTCTTTTGCCGGGTTATGTTGTTCTGGCGCGGCCGGCAACTATCAGTCTTGCTGTCGGAGCGGTGTCTCACCGCGATACCATCCACCTCTTCATATCACCGTTCTCCCACTGATTATTCTCCGCAATCGCCGATGAAGTAGATAAAAAAATACTATTGAGTCTAGAGTAACAATTAATTTCAACTAAATTTCGCGTCGGCCTATTATCTCTCCTGTCAACGAAACACAGCACAGTTACTGGAGATAACATGTCTAACTCACTGATCAACACTGAAATTAAAGCTTTTAACGCAACTGCATTCCACAACGGTGAATTCATCGAAGTATCCGATGACGATCTGAAAGGTAAATGGTCTGTTGTGTTCTTCTACCCGGCTGACTTCACCTTTGTCTGCCCAACTGAACTGGGTGATCTGGCTGATTACTACCCACAGTTGCAGGAGATGGGTGTCGAGGTTTACTCCGTGTCTACCGATACTCACTTCACCCACAAAGCATGGCACGACACTTCCGATACTATCGGCAAGATTCAGTTCCCGATGGTGGGCGACCCTACTGGTCTGATCACCCGTAACTTTGAGGTGATGATTGAAGAAGCAGGTCTGGCAGAGCGCGGTACTTTCGTCATCGATCCGGAAGGTCGTATCCAGATTATCGAGATCAACGCTGGTGGTATCGGTCGTGATGCAGGCGAACTGGTTCGCAAGATCAAAGCAGCCCAGTACGTAGCAGCTCACCCGGGTGAGGTTTGCCCGGCTAAATGGAAAGAGGGTGAAGAGACCCTGGCTCCTTCGCTGGATCTGGTAGGCAAGATCTAAACAGCCTGCAGAACCGTGGAAGAATGATCTCAAAGCTAAAGGCCACAGGCTCAGAGATCAGCCTTCCGGCCGGTCCCGTTTCCCCACGGGACTGGCCATCTTCCCTGTATAAATCAGTCACATAAACGGATATCGCTATGCTTGATGCAAATCTTAAACAACAGCTGGGCACCTACCTTCAGAAGATTATCAATCCGATTGAAGTGACTGTGTCCCTGAATGACACTGCCAAAGCGCAGGAACTGAATACACTGGCGACAGAGATCGCTGCTATGTCGGACAAAATCAGCCTGATTCAGGGGGCGACCCCGTCCGGGCGTCAGCCATCCATGGCCATCGGTCCGGCAGGAGAGTCCCCGAGGGTTGAGTTCGCAGGAATTCCCATGGGGCACGAATTTACTTCGCTGGTACTGGCCCTGCTGCAGGCAGGTGGTCACCCGGCGAAAGAGGAGGAAGCCCTCCTCAATCAGATTAAGCGTCTTGATCAGCCGCTGGAGGTGGAGACCTATATCTCCCTCTCCTGCCAGAACTGTCCTGACGTGGTGCAGGCGTTCAACCTGATGGCGGTACTGAATCCGAATATCAGCCACCGCATGATCGATGGTGCGTTGTTTCAGGATGAGGTCGAGTCGCGCAAGGTTATGGCGGTGCCATCGGTTTATATCAACGGTGAACTGTTTGGTCAGGGCCGTATGAGCCTGACAGAGATTGTGGATAAGCTGTTCAGCGGCTCTGCCGAAGAGAAAGCCGCTGAGCTGAGCCAGCGTGAAACTTACGATGTGCTGGTGGTAGGCGGAGGCCCCGCGGGCGCCTCGGCAGCGATCTACTCCGCACGTAAGGGTATCCGTACCGGTATTGTGGCTGAGCGTTTTGGTGGTCAGGTGATGGATACCATGGCGATCGAGAATTTTATCTCGGTTAAGGAAACAGAAGGCCCGAAACTGGTGGCCAATCTGGAGCAGCACGTCCTTAGCTACGACGTCGATCTGGTGCAGAACCAGCGTGCAGCGAAGCTGCGTAAAAATGATCTGATCGAGATTGAGCTGGAAAACGGTGCGGTACTGAAGAGCCGCTCGGTGATCCTTTCTACCGGTGCCCGCTGGCGCGAGATGAACGTGCCGGGCGAGCAGGAGTACCGTGGCCGTGGTGTGGCGTACTGCCCGCACTGTGATGGCCCACTGTTTAAAGGTAAATCGGTGGCGGTGGTTGGCGGGGGTAACTCCGGAATTGAAGCCGCGATTGATCTGGCCGGTATTGTTGAGCACGTCACCGTACTTGAGTTTGCCGACACTCTGCGTGCAGATGAAGTGTTGCAGCGCAAGGCCCGCTCTCTGCCGAACGTAGAGATCATTATGAATGCGATGACCACCGAGGTTCTGGGTAACGGCGAGAAGGTAACCGGCCTCAGCTATCAGGATCGGGTCAGCGGTGAGAGTAAACAGCTTCCGCTGGCGGGGATCTTCGTGCAGATCGGCCTGATGCCGAATACCGAGTGGCTGAAAGGTGATATAGAGCTGAGCCGTCATGGCGAGATCGTGATTAATGAGCGTGGTGAAACGTCTATTCCCGGTGTGTTTGCGGCGGGTGATGTCAGCACGGTGCCTTATAAGCAGATCATTATCGCGATGGGTTCAGGATCGACTGCAGCGCTGAGTGCATTCGATTACCTGATTCGTGAACCGGTCAATGAGGCCGCTGCCTGAGCGGCCCGGGAGAACGCCGATGTTAAAGGTTAAAGACATTATGCAGCGGGTTCCGGCCCTCAGCCCGGAGATGGGGCTGCAGCGCGCTGTGGATAAAATCGCCGAATCCGGGTTGCTCGGCCTGCCGGTGACGGATCAGGAGCAGACGCTGGTGGGGTACCTGTCTGAACAGGATTGTCTGGAGAAACTGCTGACCGAGAGTTACCACTGCGACAGCCACATTACCGTAGCCGATATTATGAACCCCAGTCCGTTACAGGTTTCCGAAGACCTGACGGTATTTGCTCTGGCCCAGTTGATGGGGAGCGGTAAGCCAAAACTGTATCCGGTGACGCGGGAAAATCGACTGCAGGGGCTGGTCAGCCGGGGGGCGGTGGTGATGAGCCTCTCCCGCTCCCTTGATGCCTGTAAAGTGTTTTAAATTTCTTCCTTCCAGAAAGTGCTTTGCCGACCTCCGGGTCGGCTTTTTTTGAGTTTAGCAGGCATAAAACGGGGTGGCGGACTATAGCTTTTCGGCCTATTGAGGGTTTATTCCAGTATGCTAATCTAGAGGTTTAGTTGCCCAGTTGCGGACCGCCATTTAAATGCCCTTTCCTCCGATTAAAATCCTGCTGTCTGCATTGCTGACATTGCTGTTGCTGAGCCAACCGGTGCAGGCGCAGTTGATGCTGACCGACGAGGAAAAGGCCTGGCTGGCGCAAAACCCTGAGATCCGGGTTGGTGAAAGCCCGGCGTTCCAGCCGTTATTTGTGCAGCAGCCGGACGGCAGTATCAGCGGTATTCTGCCGGATACATTTGATCTGATTGGCGAAATGCTGGGGGTTCGGTTTCGCTATGTGGCCGATGACTGGCCCGCAGTGCTTAATGCCCTGCGTGATAAACGGATAGACCTGATCGGGTCGATGAACCGGGAGACCGCAGTACAGCAGGGCTTCAGCAGCGTTACTGCACCGATCAACTTTTCCAGTGTCGTGTTTGCCCGCAAGTCCCGTGATTTTCAGCTTTACTCTTCCGCCGATCTGAGCGGTTTACGGGTGGCTTACCACAGTAAACGTCTCTACCTCGGACGCTATCTGAATCAGCAGCATCCACGGCTGACGCCTATACCCGCAGACACCCCCGAAGCGGCGATTAACAGCCTGCTGAACGGTACGGCGGATGTGGTACTGGGCATGAATATCGACAGTTATCTGCTGGCGCATAACGGTTTGCAGAATATTGAACCGGCCTTTGTACTGCATGAACTGTCAGCCGACAGTGTGATCGGCGTGCATCCGGATAACTCGCTGCTGGCGGGGATTATGCAGAAAGCGGTGGCCGAGATCGGTTATGAACGCAGTGCCGCTATTATGCAAAAATGGGCCTGGCTGCCTGAGAACAAAGTGCGTCTGGATAATCTGACGGCTGAAGAAAAAAGCTATCTGCAGCAGCATCCGGTGCTGCGGGTACAGAGCCTGAGCACCTTTCCACCGTTTAACTTTGTTGAAAATGATCAGGCCAAAGGCTACACCGTGGACTACCTGAATCTTGTCGGGGAGATGCTCGGGGTTCACGTGGAGTTTGTGAAGGGCAAGGAGTGGCATGAGTATCTGGATATGCTGCGCGAGGGCTCGCTGGATCTGATCCCGCATATTGCGGTCACTGAGGAGCGCGAGCAGTTTATCGCCTTCAGCCGGTTCAACCATATTGAATATACCTCCGGCGTTGCGCTTAATCGTAACGCGGGCATTGAAACGGCGGCTGACCTGGAAGACAAGGTGGTGGCCGTAGCCAATAAAACCTTTCTTCACAGCTATCTGAGCCAGCACTATCCGCAGTTTAACCTGCTGCTTACCGGCTCCACAGCCGAAGCGGTTGCGGCGGTATCGGCCGGACGCGCCGATGCGGTTGTCGGCAGCCTGCCGGCGCTGAACTATTACATTCAGAAAGACTGGCTGAGCAATATCTACATTGCCACGGTTGCTGATCTGAACATGCCCAGAGTGACCAAATTGCCGATGGGTGTATCGCAGAACAACCCGGTGCTCCTGTCGATTCTGGAAAAAGCCAACGAGGCGATTCCCCACACACAGATCTCGGTGCTGAAGCAGAAGTGGATGCGGAATAATTTTGACCAGATTATGAATGCCGAACTGACGACAATGGAACAGGCGTACCTGCAAAGTCGTGGCCCTTTGCAGGTGTGTATCGATCCGGACTGGCTGCCGCTGGAGGGGATGGTTGCCGGTCAGCCTCAGGGGATGTCGGCGGATTATATGAATCACTTCAGCCTTTTTACCGGTGCCGCGCTGAACTATGTCGAGACCGGCTCCTGGCGCGAGAGTCTTGCCGCCGGCCTCGAAGGGCGTTGTGATATCTACCCGCTGATTATGCGTACTGAGGAGCGTGAGGCGACCCTCAGCTTCTCCAGACCCTATCTCGAAATACCGCTGGTGCTGGTGACCGGAATCGACCAGAGCTTTATCAACGATCTGCATACTCTGCCCGAAGGGCGTATCGGGGTGACGGCCAGTTTTGCCGTTCGCCAGCAGCTCGAAGCGAACTTTCCGCAGTTGGAGTTTATCGGGGTCGAGCACGCACGGGACGGATTGCGCCGGGTCAGTGAGGGTGAACTGTTTGGTTTTGCTGAAGCGTTGCCGGTGGCAGGCTACTGGATTCAGAAACAGTATCTGGGTGACCTGAAAGTATCCGGTAAATTTGAAGAGAGCTGGTCACTGGGGCTGGCGGTAGATCGCGAGCAGCCGATACTCCACAGCATTTTCGACAAAGCCATCCAGCACCTCAGCCCGGAGATCCATCAACAGATTCAGAGCCGCTGGGTGGCGATCAACTACCAGCATGGGGTGGATTACAGCCTGATCTGGAAACTGGGGCTGGGATTTGCCGTGGTTGCGCTGTTCCTGCTCTACCGTAACCGGGCGGTGGCCCAGCTCAACCTGAAGCTGGAAATGGCCAATCAGGCCATCAGCGCGCAGCAGCGGATGGTCGATCGTTATGTCCTGATCACCACCTTCGACCGGCAGGGAAACATCACCAGCGCTAACCATGCGTTCTGCAATGCCTTAGGGTACACGCCGCACGAACTGCTGGGTTGTGAGCTGAAAGCGCTACTCAGCCCTCAGCCTGAGGGTGATCTGTTCAGCGAAATCTGGCAGCGTGTGCGTGAGGTCCACGCCTGGTCGGGTGAGCTTTGCTGCCTCAGCAGCAGCGGCGAAGACGTTTTTCTCGATATACATCTGGAAGCGGTGCTGGAAGATAACCGCGTGGTTGCTTACCGCGCTATCTGTGACAACGTCAGTGATAAAAAACGGATTGAAGAACTGTCTGTCACTGACAAACTGACCGGGTTGTATAACCGTCTGAAGATCGATGAGATTCTGGCGGAGCAACTGGAACGGCACCATCGCTACGGTAATTATTTCTCCGTGCTGTTACTGGATGTGGATAACTTTAAGGCGGTGAACGATCAATATGGCCATGATGTCGGTGATCTGGTGCTGAAAACACTGGCTCAGGTGATGCAGGGTACGGTGCGTAAAGTCGATGTTGTCGGCCGCTGGGGTGGTGAAGAGTTCGTGGTGATCTGTGAGAACACCCCGGCCAGCAATGCACTGTTACTGGCAGAAAAGTTGCGGCAGCGCGTTGCTGAAACCGAATTTGCCGAAGTGGGGCATAAAACCATCAGTATCGGCGTCAGTGAATTGCAGCAGGGTGATACCCTGAATGCGTTGTTCAAGCGGGCAGATCAGGCGTTATACCGGGCTAAACGCAGCGGTAAAAACCGCGTGGTTGCAGCAGAATCGGAGCTGGACCGAAGGGATCAGGCCTGAGCCTGTCCCCTTCGTTCGGGCACGCTCAGCTCATATACTGGCCGCCGTTAACCGACAGGTTGGTACCGGTAATAAAGCCGGCATCGTCAGCGGTCAGGAAGGTCACCGCACGGGCGATCTCCTCTGGCTGGCCGAGGCGGCCCACCGGAATCCCCTCGATAATGCTGTTCAGCACATTTTCCGGTACCTGACGTACCATCGGCGTATCGATATACCCCGGTGATACCGCGTTCACTGTCACGCCTTTACGTGCGCCTTCCTGTGCAATCGCTTTAGTAAAGCCGTAGATTCCCGCTTTGGCTGCAGAGTAGTTAGCCTGTCCGAACTGGCCCTTCTCACCGTTCAGGGATGAGATATTCACAATCCGGCCAAAGCCGCGCTGGCACATCGCTTCAAACACCGGCTGGCACATGTTGTACATCGAATCCAGATTGGTACGCAGTACCTGATTCCACTGCTCTGGCTGCAGACGTTTCAGCGGCCCGTCGCGGGTGATCCCGGCGTTGTTGACCAGAATATCGATCGCACCGACCTCTTCCTCCACCTTGTGGATAAAACTGCAGCAGTGATCGTAATCGGTCACATCCAGCGGATAGACCGCAATGCTGTAACCCTGTTCCTGCAGGCTGGCCTGCCACTGGCGGGCGTCCTCATCCTGACCCGGCAGGTAGCTGCCGACCACCGTCCGGCCCTGATCGGCCAGTGCTTTACACATACTTTCACCCAGGCCACCCTGAGCACCGGTTACAACCGCAACACGTTGAGACATCAATTTCTCCTTATTTTTATTTGAGCAGGGCTTTAAACCGCGCGGACCGGGCGACTTCACCCTGAGCGCTGTAAGCCTGACTGCGATTTTCAATATGGGGCAGATCGTAGAGATAGTTCACCATCAGCCCGGCCGACTGCTGTAAGCCTTTTTCGGAGCTGTCTGCCAGCCAGTTAAGCTGGGCAATCTCGGCGCCGTTGCTGAGATGGAAGTGACTGACCGGATCGAGCGCGGTTCTGCCTTTGCGCTTCTCCCGGCTGAGATAATGGGCGGCCAGTTGCTGCAGGGGCTCCTGCAGCGCTTCAGCCGATTCGTGTTCCAGGTGCCAGCCTTCTGCGAGCGGATCATCACCCAGTGCCAGCCAGGCCTGACCGCCGGGCAGTTCTGCCAGCGCTTCAGCGCTCTGGCGGTGCAGCCAGTGACAGAAGCCGGGGATCGGTGACAGGGTGGAGAACTGTTTCAGATTCGGGAAATCGTGTTGCAGCTCAGCCACCACCCGTTTAATCAGAAAGTTACCAAAGCTGATGCCGGCCAGACCGCGCTGGGCGTTGGATATCGAGTAGAAGATCGCGCTGTCGGCTTCATTCAGGTCGACCAGCGGGGCGGACTCATCGAGCAACTGCTGGACGTTGTCTGCCAACCCTTTAACCAGTGCCACTTCGACAAAGATCAGGGGTTCATCCGGCATCTTCGGATGAAAGAACGCAAAGCAGCGGCGGTCGGAATCGAGCCGGTTTTTCAGGTCATCCCAGCTCTGAATCGCATGCACCGCCTCATAGGCGATCAGCTTCTCCAGCAGATGGGCACCGGAGTGCCAGTTAATCTGGGCCATCTGCAACAGGCCGATATCAAACCAACTGGCCAGCAGGCGTTTCAGGTCCGCTTCCAGTGGCATCAGCTCCGGGTGCTCACGCCGCAGGCTGAGCAGTTCCGCACGCATATCCACCAGAAACTTAATCCCCTCCGGCAGCTCGGTGAACTGGGAAAGCAGAGTCTGGCGGGGTGGTTCAAGGGTATCGCGAAGCTGATTGCGCGCCTGTGCCTTCTCTTCGGCAGGGGATTCGCGCCAGTGTTCGATCGCCTGCTCCACGGCCTGGTCATCCACATCGTATTGCTGTGCCAGCAGCAACAGAAACTTCAGCCGGCCCTCAGCATTCAGCGCAAGGTAGTTTTCACCCAGCAGCGCGGCCCGGCGACGGGCGGCCACTTCACCTCCGGCGGCGGTCAGGCAACTGTCCATCCACTGTTGTAACTGCTGCAGATCCTCCCCCTCCAGTGAGGGGGACAATGACAACATCTGGCTCTGCTGGCGATCCACAGAGAGTTCATGCCACACCTTTTTGAGCTGGCTCAGGGTGCGATTCAGAAAACTGGTACTGATCTGACTGGGCATGACTTCACCTCATATTTCGGTTCGGTTGTGGCTAAAAGTATGGGTCGTGCAGCTAAGGTTGAGGGAAAACTATCAGAGAAAAATTAAAAAACCAAGTATAAACCCTTGGTTTTTTGTTTCGGAATCGATATGTTTGGAGCATCCAGACGCAGCAGAGGCTGCACAAGCGGAATAACAATAAGTAAAAATTTGGAGCGAAAAACAATGATGCAGGAATTACACGGCTACTATCTGGAAGATCTGGAAGTGGGCATGAGCGCCAGCTATGCAAAAACGATTACCGAAGCGGATGTGGTGCTGTTTGCCGGTATTACCGGTGATGATAACCCGGTGCATATCAATGCCGAGTATGCAGCGCAGACGATGTTTGAACAGCGGATTGTCCACGGCATGTTCAGTGCCGGACTGATCTCGGCGGTACTGGGCACCCGCCTGCCGGGCCCGGGCGCGATCTATATTGATCAGGAGCTGAAGTTTAAGGCTCCGGTGCATATTGGTGATACGGTAGTTGCGACTGCCACCGTGCTGGAGATCGATTCCCAGCGCCGCCGGGTGAAACTGGAAACCGTCTGCCGCGTGGGCGATAAGATTGTCGCCACCGGTACAGCAACGAATATGGTTGATCGCAAACCCGTCTGATCAGGAGAGAGAAAAGCATGTTAATGAAAGCCGAACGGTCAGCCCTGTTGCTGATCGACGTACAGGAAAAACTGCTGCCGGGCGTTCATCAGAACGAGGCACTGGTAGAGAGCTGCAAATGGTTACTGGGGGTTGCCCGACTGACAGAGATTCCGGTGCTGGCATCGGAACAGTACCCGCAGGGGGTGGGGCCGACGGTGGCAGCGCTGCGTGAGATGCTGCCGGCAGAGGATTTTATCGGTAAAACCCACTTCTCCTGCGCGGATGCTGAGGCGTGTCGTGAGCGTATTGAGCAACTGGACCGCGAACAGATCGTGATCTGTGGCATGGAAGCCCATGTCTGTGTGCTGCAGACCGCGCTGCGTTTGCAGGAAGAGGGCAAGCAGGTATTTGTGGTACGGGATGCGATTTCGGCGCGAAACCCGGCGGATACGCAAGCGGCGATTGAACGGATGGCAGCCGAAGGTATACGCATGGTGACCCGGGAGATGGTTGGCTTTGAATGGCTCGGACGTTCCGATGTCGCAGAGTTTAAAACCTTCAGCATGGAGTATCTGCGCTAATTCGCAGTGGTTTAAACCAACAGATAGGTAGCAGTATGGGCAATAAAAATAATAATCCGTACGACCTGGGGTTAGAGCAGAATCAGGCCAATTATGCGGCGCTGACCCCTTTGTCATTTATTGAACGCGCGGCTACGGTTTACCCTGACCGGACCGCAGTGATCTACGGCGATCTGCGGCGTAGCTGGCTGGAAACCTACCAGCGCTGCATCCGCCTTGCCTCGGCCCTGCGCAAGCGCGGTATTGGCCCGGGCGATACGGTGGCGGTCATGCTGCCGAACCTGCCGGAGATGCTGGAGCTGCATTTTGCCGTGCCGATGACCGGTGCGGTGCTGAATACACAGAACACCCGGCTCGATTCGGAGACCATCGCCTTTATGCTCGATCATGGTGAAGCCCGGGTGCTGATCTCCGATCGCGAGTTTTCTGAGGTGATCGCCAGAGCAGTAAAGATGGCCACGGTCGATCCGCTGCTGGTGGATGTGGATGATCCGCAGTATGAAGGCGGTGAACTGATCGGCGAGCTCACTTATGAACAGTTGCTGGCGGAAGGGGATCCGGAAGATCACTGGCAACCGCCGGAGGATGAGTGGCAGGCGATCACCCTGAATTACACTTCGGGCACCACCGGTAACCCTAAAGGCGTGGTCTATCACCATCGCGGTGCGCATCTGAATGCAACCAGCAATATCATCGGTCAAAATCTGCCGCCTCATGCGGTGTATCTCTGGACGCTGCCGATGTTCCATTGCAATGGCTGGTGTTACCCATGGTCGGTAACGGCGGTGGCGGGTACCCATGTTTGCCTGCGCCATCTGTTGCCGGAGACCGTATTTGAGCTGATTCAGGCCTGCGGCGTAACCCACTTCTGCGGTGCTCCGGTGGTACTGAATATGCTGCTGAATGCGCCGGAGGAAGCGAAACGGCGGGTCGATCACCCGGTGACCGTCACCACCGGCGGCGCAGCACCTCCGGCGGCGATTATCGAAGGGATGGAACAGATCGGGATCAAAGTCGTGCATGCTTATGGTCTGACAGAGTCCTACGGGCCGAGCGTATTCTGTGCGCATCAGGTTGCCTGGGATGAGATGGCGCTGGAGCAGAAAGCGGCGATGATGGCGCGTCAGGGCGTTCGTGCTCCGGCTCTGGAACAACTGATGGTTGCTGATCCGGCGACGATGCAGCCGGTACCCCGCGATGGTCAGACCATGGGTGAGGTGATGATGCGCGGCAATAACGTGATGAAGGGCTATCTGAAAAACCCCTCTGCCAGTGAGTCGGCGTTTTACGGTGGCTGGTTCCACACCGGCGATCTGGCGGTATGGCACCCGGATGGCTATATCGAGGTCAAAGACCGTTCCAAGGATGTGATTATCTCCGGCGGTGAAAATATCTCCACCATTGAGGTTGAAGATATGCTCTATCGGCATCCGGCGATTCTGGAAGCGGCGGTGGTGGCGAAACCGGATCAGCACTGGGGTGAAGTCCCCTGTGCCTTTGTTACCCTGAAGCCGGAGAAAATAGCCACTGAGGCCGAGATCATCAGCTTTACCCGCGAGCATATGGCGCACTTCAAGTGCCCGAAACAGGTGGTGTTTGCACCGTTACCGAAGACCTCTACGGGTAAGGTACAGAAATTCGCCCTGCGGGCGATGCTGAAAGATCTCTGATCGGACCCTGAACAACGCAGCAGGCACTCGCCTGCTGCGTTCACTCACCCAATGCTGCTACTATCCCTATGTTATTAAGTCACAATGCCAGGCACGAAAGCAGATTGATGGATTCCAGCGAGCGCGACCCGAACGCCCCCCACCTCAGCGATGATCAGGAGCACAACCGGCTGCTGGCCGAAATGGCAGAGCAGTCGACCGATATGATCTCCCGGCACACGCCGGGTGACTGGCGTTTTATCTATGCCTCGCCGGCGGTCGAGCATCTGCTGGGGTATCGGGTGGATGAGATTATCGGCATGTCTGCCTATGAGCTCTATCACCCGGATGATGTGGAAGATTTCAAACGCCGTGCCCCGAGTGTCAGTTATGAGCGCGGCACCTATACCCACAGCTACCGGTTCCGCTGTAAAGATGGCCATTACACCTGGCTGGAAAGTACCAGCCGTTCGATCCGCGATCCGCAAACGGGCGAGCTGAAAGAGATTCTGGTGGTTTCCCGTGATGCCAGCCGCCGGATTAATGCAGAACAGACCAACCGGCGTCTGGCCCGGGTGGTCGAAAACAGCAGTGATCTGGTGGTGTTTTTTGACCTTCAGCAGCAGGTCACTGATCTGAATGAATCCGCCCGCCGCCTGTTGGGTCTGGATCCGGGAGCTACCCCGCTGAGCCTGTCGCAGCTTTTCAGTGTCAACAGTTATGCACAGCTACAGCAAGGGCTGCCGATGGCAGAGCGCTCTGATCAATGGCATGCCGAAGCGGAGATGCAGGCCAGCAGCGGACAACTGATACCGGTTTCACTGGAGCTGCTGACGCATCGTGATGCCACCGGTCAGGCTGCGTATTATTCGATACTGGCACGGGATCTCAGCGCCCGGCGCGCCATGGAAGCGGAACGCCAGCGCTATCAGGCTGAAGTCAGTCATGCCTCACGGTTGATGACTATGGGCGAGATGGCTTCGGGTCTGGCCCATGAGCTGAATCAGCCGCTGACTGCCATCGTGAATTATGTGCGCGGGCTGGAACGCCGCTCTGTTGGCAAGTCGGAGCTGCCGGTTACGTTGCTGGAAAAACCTTTGCATAAGATCGCCGATACCGCACTCAGGGCAGGGGAGATCATCCGCCGGATGATGGACTTTACCCGCAAATCCCTGCCACAGCGCGAAGCGGTGGCGCTGGCGCCGGTACTGGAGGATGTGCTGCAGTTCTGTGCTACCAGTGCGCACAGTGCCAATGTACGCTTAACCAGCCGGATTGCTGAGTCGGTACCGGCTGTGCTGGCGGATCGGATTCAACTGGAGCAGATTCTGCTCAACCTGCTGCTGAATGCGATCGAGGCCAGTGCAAGCGGAGAAAACGAGGCCCCGGGGGAAGTCTGGATTGATGCCCTTGAGAGCACTCAGGGGCAGGTTATAATCCGGGTACATGATCGCGGATGCGGTTTGCCTGAAGGGGACAGTGAACAGCTTTTTCAGCAGTTTTATACCACCAAGCAACAGGGGCTGGGGATGGGGCTGGCGATCAGTCGCTCTCTGGTTGAAGCCCACGGCGGACAGCTTTGGGCGGAACCCGCTGAGCAGGGTGGTGCTGTGTTCAGCTTCAGCCTGAGCCGCGCAGAATCAACGGATGCAGAGAACAGATAAAAAATGACAGACCAGATCGTTTACGTGGTGGATGATGATGAGGATGTACGGGATTCGCTGCAGTGGTTGCTGGAATCGGTCGATCTTCAGGTAGAAAGTTATGCCACGGCGCAGGCGTTTCTGGATGCTTACCCGGCCGGTCAGAGTGGTTGTGTGCTGATGGATGTACGTATGCCCGGCCTGAGTGGCCTGAGTGCGCAGAAAAAACTGCCGGATTATGAAATTGATATTCCGCTGATTATGATCTCGGCTCACGGCAATGTGGATATGGCTGTGACAGCGATGACGCAGGGCGCACGTACTTTTATTGAAAAGCCGTTTAATGATCAGACACTGCTTGATCATGTTCAGCGGGCGCTGGATCAGGACCGCGCGCAGCGGGAGCAGCGTCAGCAAAGGCAGCAGATCCAGAGGCGGTTTGCGACCTTAACCAAGCGGGAAAAGCAGGTTTTTGAGCGGGTAATTGAGGGGCTCTCCAATCAGGAGGTGGCGGATGCGCTGGCGATTAACCGCAAAACCGTTGAAGGGCACCGCGCCAATATGATGGCCAAGATGGAAGCCGGTTCACTGGCCGAGCTGATCCAGATGGCGGTTCAGCTCGGTGTACTGGGGCGCTGCTGACGTTGGCTTCAGGCCGGCTCCAGCCAGTAATTTGCTTGCGTATAGATGCGGTTTTCGGCGTCAGGTGCCGGCAGTGATGCCTGAAAAGCCGGTCGTTCTGCCAGTCGATGATAGTAAGCCTGAACGGCAGGAAAAGCTGACAGATCGGTAAACAGCCCGCCCGCATGCAGGCTGTATCCGATCCCCGTATCTACCGCACTGAATCCGCTCTTCAGCATGTATTCCCGATCCTGCAGTATCGCTTCAAGCACCTCTATCGCTTTTTCCAGCCGGCGGGTTTCCAGTTTGCGTACCGTCGCTGAGCGCAGCGCCGGATCAAAAATTACAATCTGCTGCTGGGTCAGGCTGGCAACATGCACACAGATGGTTTCGGCATAGTGCAACCATTGCAGCCACTCCGCGCGCTCAGGGTCGCCGGGCAGGCGGATCAGGCGTGCCGCTTTGTCGTAGGTTTCACACAGATATTCACAGATGGCTCCGCTCTCAAACAGGGTGATCTCACCGTCTTCAAGGCAGGGCACCCGGCCCAGTGGATGGCGGTTCAGGTAGGATTCGCTGCGCAGGGCCTCACCGAAAGAGAGGGTGATGATCTCAGCGTCCAGTTGCAGTTCATTGATCAGCCAGAGCGAACGCATTGAGCGCGCTTCGTGGCAGTGGTAAAGCCTCAGTGCCATGGTCTTTTCTCCCGTATTTATCCCTGTGCATACCTGAGAAAGATACTGGGATAAAACGAGAGATAAGTAAATACCCTTATTTTTACGGCGGTGCGCAGGGATCTGTCGCCTGTAATGCGTCCAGCGCTTCCAGCGCCAGGTCGAAATCAAAATCCTGTACCGCATTCAGCACCGGCTGCAGGGACGAAAAGCCCTCTCCTTCGCTGTTCTGACACAGGGTTTCGAGCAGGGTCAGGGCATCGGTATCGGCGGATTCCAGCAGCCCTCTGAGGGTATCCAACTGACGGTTGATATCGGCCTGTTCGTGACCGGTCTGGTGGCTGGCAGATTGCGCTCCCGGCTGTGGCTGCTGCAGGCGGCGCAGGTTCTGCTGTAGTTGTTCGAGTTGCTGGCTCAGCGCAGTCAGCAGGGCGTAACCCTGATCCTCCGGTAGCTGTGTCAGTTGCTCCAACTGCTGGCAGGTTTGCTGTAACTGTTCCGCGCCGAGGTTGGCAAAGACGCCTCGCAGGCTATGGGCCAGTGGTTTGAGCTGGCTGAACTCAGCACTCTTCAGCAGCCCGCTGATCTGAGCCTGCAGATCCGGGTAGCGCTGGTCGAACTGTTGCCAGAGACTGAGGTAGCGGTTCAGATCGCCATTGAAGCGTGGCAGGCTGGTTTTCAGGTTAAGGCCGGGCAGTTCCAGTTGTGCCAGATCGGCGCTGGATTCAGGCAGTTCATGTGATTGCGGGTCGGGCGTATGTGGTTCGCCGCTGACCCAGCGGATCAGGGTGCTCTGCAACTGCTCATAATTAATCGGTTTGGTGATATGGTCATCCATACCCGCCGCCAGACTTCGTTCCCGGTCGCCGGACATGGCGTGAGCGGTCAGGGCGATCACCGGCAGTGCCTCAAAGCGCGGGTCATTGCGGATATGGCGGATGGTGGTCAGGCCATCCATCACCGGCATCTGCAGATCGAGCAGGACAATATCGAACGCTTCCCGGTCAAGGCAGCGCAGTGCTTCTTCACCGTTTGTGGCGGTACTGATCTTCAGCCCCAGACTCTCCAGCATGCCACAGGCCACCTCGGTGTTGAGGGGGTTATCTTCAACCAGCAGAACCCGGGCCCCGAGAATTGATTCGATACCATGCAGTGAGGCGGTAATGGTTTTTTTATTCTGCCTTAACGGGCTGCTGCAGAGATGGGAAAACAGCAGCTCAAAGATCGTTGAAGGGGTTCGCAGTTCGGCCAGAGCGTGGACGCCGTAGTGGGCCAGAGCGCTCTGCTGATCCTCGATAGTCTGGCTGTCACAAAGCAGAAAGAAGGGGATTTTTAACCCCAGTTGCTGACGCAGCGACTGCAGTGCCAGCGGCAGTAACTCCTGACAACTCTGCGCCCGGTCGGTGACCAGCATGACCGCATCGGTCTGCAGGTCGGCCTGTCGGCTGAGGTTGATCAGGGAGGATTCATCGCAGGCGCAGGCCGTAACCTCCAGCCCGAAGTTGTGCAGCAGGTGTTGCAGTTTTTCGTCACCGCCGCAGAGCAGCAGGCGTTTACCGGCCATACTCTGGCTGTGGCTGAGTACGTCGGCTTTGCTCTGCAGACGCAACGGCAGATCGACACTGACCCGGGTACCCTGACCCTGCGTGCTGTCGATGCTGATCTGGCCGCCCATCAGTTCGGTCAACTGGCGGGTGATCGACAGACCCAGCCCGGTACCACCGAACTGGCGGGTGGTGCTGGCATCACCCTGACGGAACGCCTCGAACAGGTTGGCTTTATGCTCATCAGAAATACCGACCCCGGTATCCTCAATAATAAACCGCAGTTGCAACTGGTCTGCTGTTTCCTCCAGCAGTTCGACCCGGATGCGCACTTCACCCTGCTGAGTGAACTTGATCGCATTACCGATCAGGTTGACCAGAATCTGATTCAGGCGTACCGGATCGCCGATCACCAGACCGGAAAAGCCGATATCACGATTCAGGGTCAGGCCGATCTGTTTGGCAGAGGCTTTAACCTTTTTGATCTCATACAGGTCCAGCAGCAGTTCGTCGAGATCGAACTCGATCTCCTCAATATCGAGCCTGCCGGCCTCAATTTTGGAGAAGTCGAGAATGTCATTGATGATAGACAGCAGGTTTTTGGCGGAACGCTGAATCTTGCTGACGTAGTTGGCCTGCTTCGGGTTCAGGCCGGATTCCATCGCCAGATGGCTGAGACCGATGATCGCGTTCATCGGCGTGCGGATCTCATGGCTCATGTTCGCCAGAAACATACTTTTGTGCTGGTTGGCTTCTTCCGCCAGCGCCAGCGCTTTCTGCAGCTCGCTGGTTTTTTCCTGCACGATCTGCTCCTGAAAGCGGACCAGATTACGGAGCTGTTCATTGGCTTCATACAGGTCGGAGGCTTTCTTCTCCAGCAGATCTTCTGCTGCCTGACGGGCCTTTTTCTCGCGTTGCAGCCGTCGTTCGAGACGGGCTATAAGCTCATTTTCACTCATCGATCTGGCGGATGTCGAAATCGGTCATGTGGTATTCGCCGGACTGGCTCGATTCGAAGCTGACCTCCAGCGCGTTGCCGAAGTAATCGCCGCAGCCTTTTATCAGGCCCAGAGCCAGCAGGGAGAAAGGACGTTTCGAGCTGTAATGCATCTTCAGATGGCCGGGGCCGAGGCGCTCGCAGCCGAATTTCGGCAGTTCTGCGTTGGGGTAAAGCTTGAGCACCTGAATATGTACGGTTGAGTCGACGCTCTCAAGGAAATCCAGCGTATTGGTGTAATCACCTTTCAGGGCCGGGTACTTACCGATCAGAATGCCGAACAGGTGGCGGCCGAACGCTTCGATCAGGTCATCGACCGGTACATCGACCCGTTTGCTCAGCGCGACGACCATTCTGACCATATCCTGATGGTCATAGTAACCCACGGAAGTGAAGATACCATCAGAGGACAGGTTGGAGGATTCGAGAACGTCGTCCAGTACATCGGCTGAAAACTGCTCTTCCACCATCTCCATAAACTCGGTGAAAACTATACCCAACATCTGTAATTCCCTCGCGGAAGGTTCCCTGAATTGACGGGGATCATTCTATGAATCTTTTTAACCGGGGTGCAATCGGTTTCGGTATAAGGTGTTATTTAGTCGTGATCAGGCTATGGCTAATATAGTGTAGCCCGATTGTGACGATTCATTATTCGTTCTACAGTTAAAACTTGTCCGGTGTATATGGTCGTGTTGGAGGTGTCCCGACGATGGTGGCGCAAAGCAAGGTAGTGCTGGTGGTGGATGATGAGCCGGTGAATATTATGGTGCTTTCTGACCTGCTCAAAGATCGCTATCGTGTGATCGCAGCCAAAAACGGCGAGCAGGCACTGCAGCGTGCTGTCGGTAATATCCGGCCTGATCTGATTCTGCTCGATGTCATGATGCCGGGCATGGATGGATTTACGGTGTGCCGGGAGCTGAAGTCAAAATCTGAAACCGCCTCGATTCCGGTGATTTTTGTCACCGCCATGAACGAAGAAGTGGATGAGATGAAGGGCCTTGAGGTGGGGGCGGTGGATTACATCACCAAGCCGATCTCACCGGCGATTGTTAACGCCCGGGTGAAAACCCATCTGGCTCTGAAAACCGCTCAGGATGAACTGGCGAAGCAGAACGAACTGCTGGATAAACGGGTCAAAACCCGCACCGCCGAGCTCAGCCTGACTCAGGATATTACGATTCTCGCACTGGCCTCACTGGCTGAAACCCGCGACAACGAAACCGGCAACCATATCCGTCGTACCCAGTACTATGTCCGGGTGCTGGCTGAAGATATGGCAAACCATGGGTTCTATACGGATGAACTCACGCCGGAAAATATTGAGCTGCTGTATAAGTCTGCGCCGTTGCATGATATCGGGAAGGTCGGTATTCCGGACAATATTCTGCTTAAGCCCGACCGGCTCACCGATGATGAGTTCCGGATTATGAAAACCCATGCCGTGCTCGGGGCAGAGGCGATTGAAGAGGCTGAAGACCGGCTGGGCGATGCGGTGGAAACCTCCTTTCTGCGTTATGCCCGGGAGATCGCCCGTTACCACCATGAGAAGTGGGATGGTTCCGGTTATCCTGAAGGGCTGACGGGCACTCAGACTCCCTTGTCTGCACGGCTGATGGCGGTGGCCGATGTGTACGATGCACTGATTTCAAAACGGGTTTACAAGCCTGCTTTTGAACACGATAAAGCAAAAATGATCCTGCTTCAGGGGCGTGGCACCCACTTTGATCCCGATATCGTGGACGCGTTTGTCCGGGTTGAGCAGGCGTTTATTGAAATTGCTGAACAGTACAAAGATGAGTAACAGGCCGATGCTGCGTAGTAAAAAAAACTGGCTGGGGTTGTGTTTAGGCTTGATGCTGTTGCCATCCTCTTTGCTGGCGGACAGTTTTACCGTGGGGGTGGTGCCGCAGTTTGATATTAAAACCCTGTACCGGATCTGGAACCCGATTCTGGATCAGCTGGAGCAGCGTACCGGCCACCAGTTCAGCTTGCGCGGGTCGCCGGATATTCCCGCATTCGAGCAATCATTTGCCAACCGCGAATTCGATTTCGCGTACATGAACCCTTACCACTACACCATTGCCGGGCACTACCAGCCGATTGCCAAAGATCACGGGCGTAAGCTGTATGGCCTGCTGGTGGTGAAAGCGGAAAGTGAGATTACCGAACTGAGTCAGTTACAGGGGAAGACTCTGGCTTTTCCGGCGCCTAACGCGCTCGGTGCGTCGTTGATGATTCGCGCTGAACTGGAACGCAAGTACGGTATTCAGTTTGAACCCAAGTATGTAAATACTCACTCATCAGTTTATCTGAATGTGGTGCTCGGGCTGGTGCCTGCCGGTGGCGGAGTACAGAAGACGTTCAACCAGCAGAAGCCGGAAGTCCGCGATCAGTTGCGTGTGTTATTGCAGACCGATCCGGTTGAGCCGCACCCGTTTACCGCGCGCAAGGATCTTGACCCGGCGCTGGTGGCGCAGGTGCAGCAGGTGTTGCTGGAGATGGGGCAGAATCCGGAGCATCAGGCGCTGCTGGCCCGGGTGCCGTTCAAACAGATCGGTATCGCCGTGGATGCTGACTATGAATCGATCCGTCAGCTCAATCTTGATCACTATTATGTGAAGCCGGAGCGGTAACTCAGGGTGAATATCTCCGGTAAGATTCTGACCCCGGTCGTCGTCACGCTGGGCCTGTTTCTCGGCTCGGTGGAATTTGCCTTTGTGCCGCACTTTAAACAGAAACAGTTAGAAGCGTTAATCGACCGGGAGCGTGCTGAGCTGCAGGTGCTGGCCCCGATTGTGGCGGAGGAACTGGCCGCGGGCGACCTGTCAAAAATCTATAGCATTCTTGATAACCAGAGCCGGATTCACGCGGAGGGTGATGAGAGCGGGATCGTCCTGACCGGACACAATGGCATGCAGCTTTACCCGCTGACAGAGCGAGCCCGGTTCCATGAGAACGATGATGACTATCTGATTATCGAGGAAGCACTGGTCTGGGGTGAACAGACGCTGGGCAGCTTCCGTTATGAGCTGGAGATTGAACACGAGCTGGATATTATCAACCAGCAATTGCGGCTGCTGCGGCTGGAGACTGCGCTGGTATGTTTGTTTATTACCCTGTTTGGCATCTGGTGGAACCGCAAGCTGGTGATTCTGCCGCTGGAACAACTGCGCCGGGCGGCAAAAAGTATTCAGCGCGGTAAGTTTGACAGCCAGTTGGTGGTCAGATCACAGGATGAGATCGGCGAGGTTTATAAAGCCTTCAACAAGATGCAGCGAACGATCCAGGAGAAAAATCTGGCCCTGAGTCAGGCGGTCGAGCGGGCGGAGCATGCCGCCCGGGCGAAAAGCGATTTTCTGGCGAATATGAGCCATGAGATCCGCACACCGATGAACGCCATTATCGGCCTGACCCATCTTTCACTGGAGAGTCATGGTCTCAGGGATGAACAGCGCAACTATCTGGAGAAGATTCAGCGCTCCTCGAAAAACCTGCTTGGCATTATCAACGACATCCTCGATTTCTCAAAAATTGAAGCCGGCCATATGCAGGTGGAGCAGACCAGTTTCAGTCTGGATGAGGTGTTGTATAACGTGCATACCCTGAACCAGCAACTGGCGGAGGAGAAAGGCATCAGTCTGACGGTGAGTCGGGATATGCGCCTCCCGGATAACTACAAGGGCGACCCTCTGCGCCTGAGTCAGGTGCTGATCAATCTGCTGGGTAATGCTGTGAAATTTACCGACAAGGGGTCGGTAAGGATGCATGTAGAACCGGTTGCAACCGATACTGAACCGGGCCTGCTGCGTTTTTCGGTGGAGGACACCGGGGTTGGCATCTCCGAACAGCAGCAGAGTCAGCTATTTACCCCGTTCAGTCAGGCCGACAGCAGCATTACCCGAAAATATGGGGGAACAGGGCTGGGGCTGACTATCTCAGCGCAACTGATCCGGTTGATGCGGGGCGAGATTAAGGTCAGCAGTGAGCCGGGTAAGGGCAGTTGTTTCAGTTTCGAACTGCCACTGGAACCGTTGCAGGCGAGTGACGGGGAGACTCAGCGGCGTGGTCTGGCTGAGATCGGTGTTTATATCCTCGGCAATGAAGGTATCGCTGACCTGCTGGCATCGTTTGGTGTACGTGTGCTCGGGCAAGTGAGCGATCTGCAGCAGGTGGACTGGCGGCAGATCAGTGATGAGCTGTCCGGGCAGCCGATTGGGCTGGTGGTACTGATGGACCCGGAAGGTCAGGTCGATATTGCTGAGCTATCCTCCCAACTGCAAACGCTGATGGCGCCACAACCGATGCCGCCGGTGCTGCTGATCTCGGCGCTTACCCGGTTGCCGAGTCTGCCGGAAGGGCTGCCGGTCTACCCGGTATCCGGGCTGATGACCCCCTCTTCGGTGTTTGATGCGCTGGTTAATCTGCTGCGTCAGACCGGGCATCTGGATCGGGTGACGAGCCCGGCACCGGATAAACTGGAAGTCACCCCGCAATTAGCCGGAGCGCATGTCCTGCTGGCGGAAGATAATGCGATCAATACCGAGGTGGCTTGTGGCCTGTTACAGGCGCTGGGGGTCAGAGTGACAGCCTGCAGCAATGGTCAGGAGGTGCTCGATCAGTTGCGTCAGCAAGCATTTGATCTGGTACTGATGGATATCCAGATGCCGGTGATGGATGGTTATACGGCCACCGCGCAGATCCGCAGTAATCCGGATTATGCGGATCTGCCGGTGATTGCCCTGACCGCCAATGCGATGGTCACCGATCGGGAACGCAGTCTGGCGGCCGGGATGAATGATCATCTGGCCAAGCCGATTGAGCCATGGCTACTGCAACAGGTGTTGTGTCGCTGGATCAGTCGGCCGCATGATGCTGATGCGGCTGACGACGCGTTGCCAAAAGCCGCGCCGGACACGACCCAGGCGCCTGCGCAGGTATTGAATCTGCAGGATGGGTTGAACCGGTTGTCAGGCAATCGCGACGCCTATTTTCGTTTACTGCAGCAGTTTGTCAGCAGTGCTGAAGAAGCAGAGAGCGATCTGCAGCAACTTATCGAAAGTCCGGATCAGGCAGGGCTGCAGGCGCAGGCGCACGCGCTGGCCGGAGTTGCCGGCACCATGGGCGCGTATGAGCTGCATGAGATGTGTCGTCAGATGGAGCGTGAAAAGAGCACTGACCCGGACGTTCTGCAACGGCTGTTTCAGCAGTTCAGAGAAGCTCTGCAGCGTTTGCGGGAAGCCGCGGCGGCTCAGTTGGCAACCGCTGCCTGTGAAGCGTCAGAGCCACAGGAGGCGTTCTGCAGCGATGCTGTGCTCCGGTTGTGTGAGCAACTGGAGCGTAAAATTACCTATGGGGATGTGACCAGTCTGGAAGCGGCAAAAAACTTGTGTCAGGCGCTGAATCAGCATGCGGCTTATCCTCAGGCAGAATTAATACACAGGGCGTTGGATGAGTTCGATTTTGACCAGGCGCAGACCCTGTTGCTGCAACTGAGAGAGAGACTATGAAGCCAGGTGAAGGACTGAAAACCATTCTGCTGGTAGATGATGAACCGGTTAATCTCGGCGTATTAGCCGGTATACTGCAGACAGATTATCGGATACTGGTGGCGAAAAGTGCCGATGCTGCGTTTAAAAGTATGGAACGTGGCGGGATACCGGATCTGATCCTCAGCGATATCGTGATGCCGGAGATGGACGGAATCGACTTCTGCCGGTTGCTGAAAACGGATCCGCGTTACCGGGATATTCCGCTGCTGTTCGTGACCTCCCATGATGATCTGGATAACGAAGCCCGCGCTTATGCCGCAGGGGGGGTGGATTTCATCACCAAACCGATCTCTCCGCCACGGGTGAAGCTGCGCGTTAGTCTGCACCTGCAACTGGAGCAGAACCGGCAGCGGGTGCTGCATCAGAAGCAGCAACTGGAACAGGAACAGGAGGATGTGGCCCGGATTCTGGACAAAATGCGTACCCGTTACCCGCTCAATTCGGCACGGCTCTCCTATCGGATGTCGCCGGTGGAGCGAAGCTCGGGCGATATTCTGCTGTCAGCCGAGAATGCCAGTGGCGAATACTACCTGCTGGGGGATTTTACCGGCCATGGCCTGACGGCTGCGGTGGGAGCACCGGTGCTGGCACGGCTGTTCACCGAATCGGTGACAGAGAAGCAGATGCCGCCGGAGGCGCTGCTGCAGGAGATCAACGCTGAACTCTGTAACCTGATGCCCACCGGGATGTTTGTCAGTGCCGGGCTGGCGCATTTCTGCCGTGAAAAACGGCAACTGAAAGTCTGGAACGCGGGCCTGCCGATTCAGTACCTGTGTAATGCTGAGATCACGCCGATTCACTCCAGCCTGCCACCGCTGGGAATTATGCCTGTTCTGAGCAGTCAGGCGCCCTCCTACAGCGGGTCGGTTATGCATAAAGCTGAGCTGTTTCTTTACACCGACGGCCTTACCGAGTCCGTTAACCGCAGTGGCGAGATGTTCGGTGATGAGCGGTTGGTGAACCTGTTGCAACAGGGGACTAAACAGGTGGAGTCGATCTATTCCGAAGTGCTGGCGTTCTGTCAGCCGGATTCACCTTCAGATGATCTGACCATGGTCGCGATCGATCTCTGATCAGCGCTGATTGTCGCCGCCTGCAGTTTAAAACGAGCCGGCCAGTGCCCGAAGGAATGATTTCTTTCTTTGCGCGAAGGGTTCAGAATGCAGCCTGCTGTGAACATTCCATAAAAAGAGAAAAAAAATGGATTACCTGCTGTTAGGGCTGATTGCGCTCGCCTTCATTCTGATTGTGATTGAAGATGTCATTCACCTTAATAAAGCAAAATCCACTCTGTTCCTCGGGACACTGGTGTGGATTCTTGCCTTTATCTTTCCGCATACTGATGCGAATCAGGTCAAAGAGGGCCTGAACGAGCAGTTGCTGGATATCGCAACCCTGTGGTTGTTTCTGATGGCGGCAATGACCTTTGTTGCCTACCTGAACCAACAGGGCTTGATTACACAACTGGTCTACCGGCTTCTGCCGGAAGAGCTGAAAATCAGTAGTCTGATGTTACTGATCGCTCTGCTGGCGCTGTTGTTCTCCTCTCTGGCCGATAACATTACTGCGTCACTGATTATGTTGTCGTTGCTCTCCTCGCTGAATCTGGATCGCAAAACCACCCTTAAGTTCGCCACCCTGATTGTCTTTGCGGTGAACTCCGGCGGTGTCTCGCTGATCACCGGCGATGTCACAACGCTGATGATCTTCCTCGCCGATAAGGTCTCCATCACCGACCTGTTTATGCTGATTCCTCCGGCGATCTCCGGCGTGATGCTGCTGGCGTTCTTCCTGATGTGGGGCAACAGTGAGCGGGTGACGCTGCCGAAGTTCAAGCGGCCGATTGCGGCAGGGGATAAGCTGATTGCCTGTCTGTTTCTGCTGACCATTATCGGCACCCTGTTTATGAGTGTGGCCTTTTCGGTACCGCCGGTGCTGACCTTCCTGTTCGGGCTCTCGGTCATGTTCCTGACCCACCGGGTGATCCACCGCAGTGAGAAGGCTCCGAATGTGCTGGAGTACGTGCGTGAGATCGAGTTCGATACCCTGTTGTTCTTCCTCGGGGTGCTGTTGCTGGTGGGGATGCTGAAAGAACTGTCGGTACTGGAACTGCTGCCGCAGTTGTATGAGCTGATGCCAATCTACATGGCGAACTACTTTATCGGTATTCTCTCGGCGCTGGTGGATAACGTGCCGTTGACCGCGGCGATCCTTAAATCCGGTGTGGAGATGGATACCGCCCAGTGGCTGGGGCTGACCTATGCGGTAGGTGTGGGTGGTTCGCTGCTGATTATCGGCTCGGCTGCCGGGGTGATCGCCCTGAGCAAGCTGGAAGCGCTCTCTTTTATTACCTACCTGCGTTTCTTCCACTGGCTGGTGCTGGCGTATACCGCCGGTTATGCCGCGGTCATGCTGATGGCCAGTTACGTGCTCTGATTGCTGTATGCTGTTCGCCGGGCCCGGCGGACAGCTCAGTCATCATTTTCCAGGGGTTGCAGGCTGGCTTCCGGCCGCAGCTCCAGATTCCTCAGCATCTCGATAATCGGCTCGATGTTCATATGGCTTGGCTGCTGGCGGCCAAACACCGCGTAGACGGCGTGGGGCATCGGATCGATCTCATCGATCAGAAACAAACTGCCCTCCTCCAGATAGGGGCTGACCAGCGCTTTCGGCAGGAAGGCGGCGCCACCGTTGGTCAGGATAAACTCCAGCGCGATCTGGCTCTGTTCGGTATGCAGAATCGGCGCGACCGCCTTTTTGAACAGTTTGGCGTGCTTCAGGTTGAAGGCGGTACCCCAGTCCACAAATACATAACCCATATCGCTGACCGCCGAAAATCCGGCGTCTGCCTGATGACAGACCAGTACCAGTTCAATCATGCCGATCTGAGCACTGCTCAGCTCCGCCATATTCGGCGGATCGAGCACGACGGCCACATCGAGACGGCCTGAGATCAGGGAGCGGGTCAGCTCTAACTGAGAACTGATCTCGGTGCGGATTGAGACACCGGGAAACGCCTCGGACAGCTTTGGAATGGCTGATTGCAGGAAGGTGCCCCACAGATTGGAAAGTCCGCCCAGCGACAGGTACATCGCCTGCTGTTCCGGCAGCCCCACATCCTGCAGCGCGATCTGCCAGGCGGCGATAATGTTTTCGGCGTGGGGGATCAGGCGTTCCCCGGCCGGGGTCAGCATGATGTTATTACGCTGTCGGGTAAACAGCGGTACGCCGACCCGTTCTTCCAACTGACGTACCCGGAAGCTCACGGCAGACTGGGTCAGGTAGAGGTTCTGGGCGGCCTTGCCAAAGTGGCGGGTCCGGGAAACCTCAAGAAACGTGCGTAACAGGCCTATATCCATCGATGAACCATGAAAGAAATTAATCGTTTTCCTGCGGCTCACCCGCTTGCTGCGAGTCTGTAATGAAACAAAAGCGGCAACGGCGCTTAACTGCGCCCGATGAGTCGGTTTTTACCCTAACAGTCGTTGATTTTTCGATCAATTTTTTTAATCAACTTCCATCAAAAAGCCTCATTTTACATGCCCGTAGATGGCGACAATAATCCGCTTGAACCTCTAATTGCCAATGGTAGTGATTGAAAAACGGTGCCTTATGATGAAAGTTCACGACTGCTTCAGGTCTGATGGGCTGTTTTCAGACCGAATCAATTTTCCCTACGGATTCCTGAAAAGTGGGGAGTTCACTATAACTCAGGCCGACCTGCTGGAGCAGCATGGACAGGCTTACAGCGAGCTGGCCAGTGGCCTGCGACAACCGGCAGGGCCCGAGGAACAGGCGTTTGTCCGCTTCTGTCAGGGTGAAAAGCCGGCCGAAAGCCACCATGAGCGGGTCTGGCAACGCTATCTGCACAAGGTGCAGGGCAACCATATGGCGATCTCTTTTCACAAGCGGCGTACCTGGGAGGGTGCGTTGTATGAGGAGATGAGCCCGCCTTACTAAGGACGCTGCGAACAAGTCCTGTTAGTGCCTGCACGACCGATTCGCAGGTTCCCTGACCTTATTCAGCCCGAAAAACAGATTTTACCCGGCTGCGCCCGATTTTTATGAGTCCGGCGCAGCTTTTTTTTATACTCTAAGCAGATCTGCGTTTTTGGGAATAAGAGTAATGGATGAGCTACAACCGCGTGAGCAACTGGATGTTTATGTTTCCCAACTGCTGGCGCCGCAGGCCGAGGCCACTGAGGTATTCGCCCAGGCCGCCGAAGTACTATCAAACAGTGAACTGAGCCTGTTGCTGGAAGCGCTGCCCATTGAGGAGCGTTTCCTGCGTTGGCAGGAACTGTCGGCCGAACTTCAGGCCAGCGTACTGGTGGGCATGCGTGCTCAGGCCCGGCGTCCGGTGCTTGAGGCGCTGGAGCCGGTTGCGCTGGAACAACTGCTGCAACAGCTCGATGCGGAAGGGCTGATCGAACTGTCGGATAACCTGTCCGATGAACAGGTCGATCGCGCCTATCACTATCTGGATGAAAAACAGAAACTCTGGTTCCGGGATTCCAGTCAGTTTACCGAGGAGCAGATCGGCCGTTACGCCGAACATCGCTTTATCTCCCGACTCGCCACGACGAAAGCCGGGGACGCGCTGCGCGCCCTGCGTCGCTCAAGCCTGCGGGATGCTTCGCGCATCTATGTGCTGGAAAAGGGCGGGGTATTTCTTGGCACGGTACGCCTGTCTGCCCTGTTGCGGGTAAAAGATGAAAATCAGCCTCTGGCTGAGCTGCTGGAAGCGGAACAGGTGAGCCTGAATGGTACTTTGTCGCTGCTGGATGCCGCCGAGCTGATCGAGCACAGTGAAGCTACGGAGCTGCCGGTGGTGGACGATCAGCAGCGGCTGATCGGTTGCGTCAGTCCGCAGACGGCGTTGTGGATTCAGCGGGAAGAGTTTGAACACCGTTTGATGGCCCAGGCGGGTATGGATGAATCCACCGACCTGTTTGTTCCGGTTGTGCGGGGTGCCCGGCAGCGTGCGCTGTGGCTGGGAATCAACCTGCTGACCGCGTTTCTTGCTGCCTGGACTATCGGTTTGTTTGCCGAGGTGTTGAGCAAAGTGGTGGCGCTGGCGGTACTGATGCCGGTGGTGGCTTCCATGGGAGGGATCGCGGGCAGCCAGACGCTGACGCTGATTATCCGTGGTCTGGCGACCCGTCAGGTGACGTTCGGTAACTCGCTGGCCCTGAGCCGGCAGGAGCTGAGTATCGCTGCACTGAATGGCGTCGGCTGGGGGCTGGTGATCGGGCTGGTGACTCTGTTCTGGTTTGACAGCACGGTGATCGGCCTGATCATCGGCGTTGCGGTACTGGCGAATATTGTGGTGGCGGCTTTATCCGGTGTCTATATCCCTTTGCTGCTGGATAAATTTAAGTTTGATCCGGCGCTGTCCGGTGCGGTTGTGCTGACCACCGTGACCGATGTGGTTGGGTTTGTCACCTTCCTTGGGCTGGCAACGCTGTTGATTTTATAGGGGAGAGGGGATTGATAATGCAGACTGGCGAAGTTCAGCAGGCGCTGAATCTGGAGGAAAAAACCTGGTATGCCATGAGTCTGGGGGATCTGACTCTGTACCTGCAGCAAAAGGGCAGTGAGCTGCTGACGGCAACCGCCTATCAGTCCAATGATGCCCCGCCTCTGTGTCAGGTGCTGCATCCGGTTGAGCAACTGGCAGACGGGGTTAAAATCAAGGAGCGCCTTTATATCGGTGATCCGGAGGAGCAGTACCGGATCCAGTTACAACTGGCGGATAAACCCTATCAGGTGAAGACCGATACGCCGATCCGGATCGGCCCTAACGGCCATCTGGTGCTCTATGTCAGTACACCGTTGTGGGTGCAGTTGATCAGTACGTCGGGACAGGTAATGAGCGAATACCCGGCGGTCAGTCCGCGCCTGAGCTGGGTCGGCAGCAGTACCACGGAGGGTGCGCTCTGCTACAGTTCAAAAAGCACGGCCCCGGCGGATATTACTCAGGTGCAGCGGCGCGAGCATCGGGCCGTCACCGCGATGGAGCTGGTGAACAGCGGTACCGCGCCGTTGTCGGTTGAACGGCTCTCACTGCCGCTGAATATGCTCAGTCTCTATTATGCCTCGGGAGAGGGGTTCTGGACCGAGTCGGTGCGTTTTCGCATCGAGCCGGGGAGTGGCGAGACGACCATTGTCGCCTCGGCTAAACCCCCGCTCGATATTGGTGAGGCGAAACTGATCTCAGAGCCGCGCGAGTCGGGTAAGTCGAGCCGGCTGAAAACCGCTATGAATCTGATAATGGGATAACCTATGCCTGAAATTATGGAAAGTATTGCCCCTCTGGCCTGGTTGCGAGCCCTGCTGTTTATTGTCGTCGGTTTTGTGATTGCACGGCTGGCCTCGCGCTTTTTCCGTCGGGTCAGTGAAAAGAAACTCAGTACTCATCACCAGTTGCTTGGCAGCATGCTGGTGTTTTATCTGCTGTTTATTATTTTTCTGCTCTCCGGGCTGCGTGAACTGGGCTTCAGTATGAGTGTACTGCTCGGCGCTGCGGGGGTGTTGTCTGTGGCGGTGGGCTTTGCGTCCCAGACCTCGGCTTCCAACCTGATCAGTGGTTTGTTCCTGATTGCCGAGAAGCCGTTTGAGATCGGCGATGTGCTGAAACTGAGTGAGTTTACCGGTGAGGTGATCGCGATCGATCTGCTGTCGATTAAGCTGAAAACCTTCGATAACCTGATGATCCGGGTGCCCAATGAAACCCTGATCAAGACCACCTTTGTAAATATGTCGCGCTATCCGATCCGCCGGGTCGACCTGGTGATCGGAATCGCTTATAACGAAGATATCGAGCGCGCCCGGCAGGTACTGCTGGCGGCCGTTCAGAATCATCCGCGAGCACTGGAAAGCCCGGATCCGTTTTGCATTGTGACCCTGTTCAATGCTTCCTCTGTCGATCTGCAACTGTCGGTCTGGGTTGTGCGCAGCGAACTGCGGGAAGGGCGCAGTGAGTTGCTGGTGGCCTGTAAGGAAGCGCTGGATAAGGCCAATATCGAAATACCCTATCCGCATACCAGCCTGTATGTGGGGAATCACACCCGGCCGCTGCCGATTCAGATGGTCACGGAGGAACCGCCGGTCCGGGGTGACTGACACTAAGGAACTACACCGTGGAAAACGCAATACTGCAACTGTCCCAGTTGCTGCACAAAGTCAGTAACGAAGCGGATCCTGCCCTGCAGGTAAAGCTGATTGTCGATTCGGTCAGTGAGCTGTTCGGCACCGATGTCTGCAGCCTCTATCTGCTGAATGAACAGCGCGAGTCAGTGTTATTTGCTTCCCACGGTCTGAAAGCCGAGCGGCCGGTGCCGCTGGCTGAAGGTAAAGGTCTGATTGGTCGGGTAATCACTTCAAAGCACCTGATTAATGTGGCGGATGCCGCCCATGAAGAGGGCTTTGAGCTGATTCCGGGCATCGGCGAACAGGCTTTCAAAAGCTTCTGTGCAGTACCGCTGGTCAAACAGGGACAGAGTGTGGGTGGTCTGGTAGTACAGAGTCGCCGCGCTGAAGCCTTGCCGGCGGAGTCGGAAGCGCTGCTGGTGACGCTGGCCGCGCAACTGGCGTGGATCGTGCCCGATCTGCAGCAACTCAAAGGCCGGACGGCGGTGAATCTGCGGATTCCCGGTGTTCGCGGCGCCCCCGGTATTGCGGTGGCGGAGGTCTATGTTCTCAGCTCCTGTTCACTGGAGCAGGTTCAGCCGGATCGTTGTGCAGACCCGGACGCCGAGCTGCAGCGCTGGCGCGAACTGCGTCTGGAGGTGGCTGAGAGTCTCAGTCGGGAGAAAGCCCATCTCAGCAACAATATCTCTGATCAGAGCTTTTCCGGTATTTTTGACGCTTACCAGCTACTGCTGGAAGACCCGGCCCTGAACCGGATGGTTGAAGCGGAGATCAGTGGCGGTGCGGATATACCTACTGCGGCGAAACGGGTCTTCAGCAATTTTGCCGACGGCTTCCGCGCGCTGGATGATCCCTATCTGGCCTCGCGTGCGGATGACCTGATCCACCTCGGCAATAAAGTGCTGAGTGTTTATAACTCGGTTTCACTGGCCGTGGCTGATCGCCCGCAGGGCCCGGTCATTCTCTATGGCGTGGATGTCAGTGTGTCGGATATTGCGGCCTTTCCGGAAGGCCATGTGGTGGGGATTATCTGCTCACAGGGCTCGCACCTGTCGCATACTGCCGTACTGGCCAACGCAATCGGTATTCCTGCGGTACTGGGCATCGGCCGTCAGCATCACCTGAACAAAGGTGAAGAGGTGGTGCTGGATGCGGATAACGCCTGCATTATCCAGCATCCGACCCGTTCGCTGCGTAATGAATACCGGCGTGCCGGAAAACGCATCCTGCAGGAGACACAGGCACTGCGCCAGTTGCGCGAGCTGCCTGCGCAAACGCTGGATGGCCATCCCGTCAGGCTGATGGTGAACAGCGGCCTGACCAACGATATCGGCCCGGGTCTTGAGAGCGGGGCGGAGGGGATCGGTCTGTACCGTACTGAGATTCCGTTTATGACCTGTCAGGCGTTCCCGACCGAAGCGGAGCAGGTTCAGATCTACAGCGAAATCATTCAGGCTTTCAGTGGCCGGCCGGTGTGTATGCGGGTACTGGATATCGGTGGTGATAAGCAGTTGCCGTACTTTCCGATCAGCGATGAGATGAATCCGGCGCTGGGCTGGCGGGGTATCCGTTTCTGCCTCGATAATGCGCACCTGTTGCTGAGCCAGATCCGGGCGATGCTGGTGGCTGCCGGGCTGGGTCAGCAGTTACATATCCTGATCCCGATGGTCTCGGATAAACAACAGATTCTGGCGTTTAAGCAGTTGCTGGCGGATGCCATTCGTCAGTTGCAGGAGGAGGGCGTGGCGGTGGAAGCGCCTGCGGTGGGCTGCATGATCGAAGTGCCGGCCGCAATCTCGCAGATACCGTTCTGGGCTGATGAGCTGGACTTCATCTCCATCGGTTCCAATGACCTGAGCCAGTACCTGCTCTCGGTAGATCGTAATAACCCCCGGGTCGCTGCGCTCTACGATCCGGTGCATCCGGCGGTTATCCATGAGATTAACCGGGTGGTGGCGCAGGCACAGAAAGCGGGCCTGAAGATCAGCCTCTGTGGCGAACTGGCCTCGGAGCCGGTGGCGGTAGTGCTGCTGGTCGGGATGGGACTTCGCTCTCTCAGTCTGGGGGCTGCCTACCTGCCGAAAATTAAAAAATTGATCCGGCTGATCGACCAGCAGCGGGCCAGTGAGGTACTGCAGCAGGCGCTGACCCGGCAGAGTGCGGCGGAGGTTCGTGCGGTGGTGGAGCAATACCTGCAGGAAGCCGGTTTTCTGCCTCCGGCCTGAAATGACAAACCGGGATCAGCCGGCTGCCTGCGCTTGCTCCGGTTTGCTGCTGTGTTTTGCCTGTTGGCGCTTAAGCTGTTTTGCCGCCATGGCGTAACCGCCACCGGTGCCGTCGACAAAATGCAGATGCTCCCCGTCACTCAGGCTCTCAACGTAACAGGTCATCTGCGCAGCACCGGAACGGTGCAGGCCAAAGGCTATTTCGCCACGCCCGGCGAATGGCTGTAACGCCTTTGTGATCTTTTCCACTTCGTCCGCAGAGCAGTCCAGCACCATACGCAGGGTGTCGTCATACTTCTGGAAATCACAATGCCGCGGAATCTTACGGACGTAGTTATCCACAGCGGAAAAATGGCGGAATCCCTTCAGGTTGAACAGCAGCACCGTCAGCAGTAGTTCATACAGTTCGCTGAAAAAGGCTTTGCTGAACCAGTGGCTGGAAACGCGCAGATGGCGGCGCAGGTTGTGGAAAAATGACTGGTATCGGGCCTGTTGCATCGTGATCGGGTTACAGGTGGAGAGGGGGTAACCGAGACCGCTTTCGAGTTCGCTCAGTACCTGACCGATGATGGCAGATTCATCCTTGCCGGTAGCCTGTACCAGAACACAGAGGGTGGAGCCCTTGCTCGCCGGGATCGGCTTCCAGCGGCAGGTCAGGCCAGCAAAAACCTGATCCCGCGGCAGCAGGGGCGCGGCCTGAATCTGCAGGGCCGGATCCGATTTCACCCGTTTTTCGGCCAGACTCAAACCGCCGCCTTTGAACATCGCCTGAGCGAAATGGTGCGTGCTGTTGTACTTGGCCACAAGGACGTCGCTGCCCAACTGACGTAATTCGCGGACGCTGACCAGGCCACTGTGTACCCGCAGAGAAAACTGCTGTTGGGCGTAATAGCAAAGCGAAGCCAGTAACTGTGTCGCCTGATCTGCCATCTCTGGCCTGATCAGTACGCAGGCACCGTCACCACCAAAGACAAACGGCAGTTCACGGGAGATCTGTGCCAAGAGGGTTGAGATGGCCGCCGCGCCGATAAAATTCACGTCGCGGTAGCGGCCCCGCTCAATCGCCTGAGTCGACTCACGGACATCCAGTACCGCGACCAGCCATTCATCGGGTACGGCGCGGTAATGCTGATTCTGCGCCAGCGCGGAGATATCATCAAAGCCGGGAAGGTTACGGTAGAACTGATCCATCTGATTCGTTATCGGTGATATCCACAGGCCCGGCCTGAGGGTTAATGATTTCGGGAATAGACGATTGCCCGGTTTTTGCCAGAACGCTTGGCATCATAGAGCGCGTTATCGGCCCGTTCAATCAGCGGCGTCAGGGAGTAATCTTCAGCCTCCAGTTCGGCTAGCCCGATGCTCAGGGTTGGCAGCTTTTCCATCCCCTGAATCTCATCCAGATCCCGGTGGTTGCGGATGGTATGGATAATACGCTCGGCGATTTCCAGTGCGGTATCCGCAGCGGTTTCCGGCATATAAACCACAAACTCCTCACCCCCGTAGCGGGCAAAGATATCATATTCGCGGACGTTGCCTTTAATCAGATCGGCCACCTTCTTCAGAACCAGATCCCCCTGCAGATGGCCGAGTTCATCATTGATCCGTTTAAAGTCGTCAATATCGATCATCATCACCGAGGCTTTCAGGAACAGCCGTCTGGCGCGGAGAAACTCCACCGCCGCGCGTTCATTGAAACAGGCCCGGTTGTTAATGCCGGTGAGCGAGTCGGTGGTGGCCTGAGAATAAAGATCCTTGTTGACCCGCCGGGTCTTCTCCAGATTGCGTTTCAGTGATTCGTTTTCTGAGATATCGCGCACCACGGCGATGGTGTTCATACCGAAACGGGTTTTCACTGGACTGAGCTTGATCTCGACCGGCACCTGAGCGCCGCTTTTAGTCTGACAGAAAAACTCTTTACCGCGCTGGCCCATCTCGCGGATCGACGGATCGGCGCTGTACGCCTGGCGGTGTCTGATATGGCCTTCCCGGTGCTGTTTCGGAATCAGTTGCTCAACCTTCATGCTGCTGAGGGTTTGCTGGCTGTAGCCAAACAGGGTGGTAGCGGCGCTGTTGGCGCGGACAATATTGCCATCGGCATCCACCTGTAACACCGCGTCGGGCATCGCATGGAACAGTTGATCGATCTCTTCCAGCGCGAGCCGGGTTTCTGCGTACTGCTGCTCCAGAGATTTCAGATTATGCAGATAGCGCTCTTCGATATTTTTCTGGCTGGTGATATCGGTATGCGCCCCCAGCATCCTGATCGGCTTGCCGGCGGCATTGCGGATCGCCATACCACGACAGCGGACCCAGACAGTGGAGCCATCCTGATGCCGGTAGCGCACTACCTGATCATACGGGTGCGAGGGATCGGCGCAGTGCGCGTGGAAATTTTCCAGCGACAGTTTCAGATCATCCGGGTTGATCAGATCCTGCCACTCCGATGCGAGATGCTTTTTCCCGGCGGGGTCAAAGCCGAGTGTTTTCCAGAAACCTTCGCTGAACCATTCGTTATCGGGGTTTTCCAGATCCCAGAACCAGAGGCCGTCGAGGGTGGAGGACTCAAGAAACCGAAACAGCCCACTGTCGGTTTGTAACAGTTGGGTCAGCTCCTGTTCCAGATAATGTATCTGATCTGCCATACAGTAATCCGTAAAAAGGGTGACAGGACTGCGTTAGTACCTTGTCATTAGCTGCTTATGAAATTCCTTTCAAGCTAACTGCCTCTTTCCGGAGGCATAACTACAATCATAGACCGGTCAGGAACCTTTAGATAACTATTGCTTTGTTTGAAATGTCCTTACAAAGCAAGAGGATATGTTCGTAAAACGGCCATGACTCTGTTTAATTTATGTTGTCTTAATGTCGCTTGTAAAGGATCGCGTTAGCGGTTGGCGTTTAAATTAACGGCTATCTATGTAGAAACGGTTAAAGTCTTTTTTTGTTTTTCGATACGCCGCTACGAATAGTTGTAGCCGCTGGTTTATGGTCGAACCCGGCAATCAGGACTAGGCTCAAAAGTACCGATGAACCTGCGAACGGCGCCCTGTATCTGCACGTTTAGGGAGATGCAGAGCATTATAAAGGACTGACTTGCAGGTTTCCTGAATCAGCGGGGACATTGCGATGAGTATCAAAGTGGCGATTAGCCAGAAACCGCCCGTGCTGCTGGATCTGCAGGCAAGCCTGCAACGTGCCGTGGAGTGTGTGGAGGAAGCGGCGGCCAGCGGCGCCCGGCTGCTGATGTTTCCGGAGGCCTACCTGCCCGGATATCCCACCTGGATCTGGCGGCTGAAACCCGGAGCCGATATGGCGCTGGGTAACCAGTTACATGCCCTGCTGCGAGAGAATGCGGTCAACATCAGCGGTGGTGATCTGGCACCTTTATGTCAGGCCGCTGCAGACCATCAGATGGTGCTGGTGGTAGGCATGAACGAACGGGATGCAGAATTCAGCGGCACCACCCTTTACAACACGCTGGTGGTGATCGGTGATGACGGCACAATACTGAATCGCCACCGTAAGCTTCTGCCCACTAACCCCGAACGGATGGTGTGGGGGATGGGGGATGCATCAGGTCTGCAGGTGGTGGAGACCCCGCTGGGGCGCATCGGTTGTCTGATCTGCTGGGAGAACTATATGCCTCTGGCACGGTTTGCGCTCTATGCCCAGAATATTGACCTTTATCTGGCCCCGACCTGGGATTGTGGCGATACCTGGCTGGCCTCCATGAATCATATTGCCCGTGAAGGCGGGTGCTGGGTGCTCAGCACCGCCACGGCGCTGCAGGGATCGGATATCCCGGATAGTTTCCCCGGGCGTGACGAGCTGTTTGATCCGCAGGAGTGGATCAATCCCGGTGATGCGGTGGTGGTGAAGCCGTTTGGTGGCGTCGTTGCCGGCCCGCTGCATCAGCGTGCGGAAATCCTGTATGCGGATATTGAGCCGGAAGCCGCACGTCAGGCGCGGAAGTCACTGGATGTGGCGGGTCATTATGGCAGGCCGGATCTGTTCCGGCTGGAGGTGGACTGTCAGCCAAAGCCACCGATACACTTTTCCCGCCCGGCCAAGTAGCGTATCTTAATTAAATCCCGCCTTGCGGTGGGGGTTTGACGCTATCAGCGCAGGGTGTTTGGTAGTTACTTCCCGGATGGAGGTTACTGGTGTACCTATGAAGTTAGTTAAAGATCTCTACGATTCCGATATCGTGTTTTACTGGACTGGCGATTCTGGTGAGAAGCTCAGCCCGAATCTGCATACCCTGATGGAAGCGGAAGAGTGGTGGAAGCGAGAGATGTTTGCCCGTTATGAGGGACCTGAGCGGCGCAAATCGATCTACGACCGGCGTGAAGATTCCGAAACCCGCAAACGCTTCGAGCGCAACCATAAGTTTTCCCGCCACAATCCCCAGGGGCGTCGTCAGACCGATCAGCCAGTCAAAGTGGATATTGATCTGGCCAAAGAGAAAATCGAGCAGATTATGGTCTGGCGGGTTGCCTCGAATGAAAATGATTAATCCTCCCATCCCCGGTTCTGTTTAAGCCCGCTCGTTGCGAGCTCCCCCCTGTAGATAACCCACTGTCCGAAATTATCAGGTATTTGGCTGCTGCGGTAATGGTCATGCCGGCCTGTAGCGCGTACCAATAAAGACCGCTCCGCAAGGTGTTCTGGTTGACGGCAAAAGGCACGATCAACCGGCGCTTCGGGGTGTTTGAGTGCGATGGCCTGATGGCTGAATCCCGGCCACTTTACAACAAGAATAATCACAGGACTCTGTTTATGTTTACCTTGCTGCTGTCTCCGGCGATCCGCCTGATGAACAGAATGAACTACCTCTATAAATTCTCCCTGATCAACCTGTTGTTTCTGATTCCGTTGCTGGGGCTGGCTTATCTGCAGCTCAATGAGATCGCTGAATCACGGCAGATGACCCGGACCGGGCAATTGGGTATCAACTCACTGGGTCAGGCCATCAAACAGGTGGAACTGGCTTCTGAGCTGCGTGATCTGGCGGTTATTCAGGGCAGCGGTGTCGAGCTTGAGAATGAACGCGCCGGGCTCAAGCAGGAATACCTGCAAGGGCTGGAGCAGTTACAGCAACGTCTGGGGACCGGGGCTTCGACGACGCTCATGCAGCAGATGGATAAACTGCGGCAGATGGTGCAGGAGAAGAACCATGTAGGCGCCGCAGACAGTGCCTTCCTGTTCGTGAAAAATAACAGTCTGGTGCTGGAGAGCTGGATTCTGGTACACCGCTTAAGCTACGAGACCGGGGTCTATCAGGACCGCGATCCGAATAACTTTATTCTGATGAAGATCGCCCTCGATAGTCTGGAATCGCTGCTGGAAAATCAGGGCCAGAAACGTGCATTCTCGGCACAGGTGATGAAATCCGGCATGCTCAACTCTAACCTGATGGATATTATGAATCAGGTGATGGATTCACTGCTGGAAGACCAGACCCGGCTGGAAAGCTCTCTGCGGCCGATTTTTGCGACGCAGGGGCAGTTTGGCAGTGAACTGGTAGCGCTGGCCAATCAGCTCAGCGACAGGCTGAAACAGGGTACTGAGCGCTTCGATAACACCCTGCTGGTGGAAGAGGATCTGAACCACGACTGGCGTGAATATTATCAGCAGGATTCCGCAACCAGCCGGGCTGCTTATGCTCTGATCTACGGAGCGCTTGAATATGTGGCAGACCGCCTTGAAGCCCGTGATCAGGCAGAAAACGGCTATTTTATCGGCTTACTCAGCAGCATCATCCTGATCTTTCTGGTCACTAACTACCTGATGCTGGCGTTTAACTTCTCGGTCCGTAACAGCATTCAGGCGATTCTGGATACGGCGGATGGTGTGGCTGACGGCGATATGACCTGCCGGGTACAGATCAGCAATACCGACGAGCTGGGCACTCTGGCGCAGCGCTTTAACCAGATGACCGAGCGGATGCATCAGTTGCTTTCAGAGGTGACTACCACGGTGGCTGCCGTGGTCTCTCAGGCCGGTCAGGTGGGCGGTATCGCTCAGCAGAGCAGCGAAGCGGTGGAGACTCAGCGTCGTGAGACCGATATGGTGGCCACGGCGATCAATCAGATGGTGGTCAGTGTGCAGGAGGTGGCTGACCGGACCCAGATCGCCTCTCAGGAAAGTGAAGAGGTTGATCAGCAGGCGGTTCAGGGGCAACGGCTGGTGAGCAACACGCTGGCGGATATTGGCCAGTTATCTCAGGATATGGATAAGGCGATGCAGGTGATCCACCTGCTGGTTAAAGACAGCGACAGCATCACTCAGGTGCTGGATGTGATCAAAGGGGTGGCCGAGCAAACCAATCTGCTGGCTCTGAATGCGGCGATCGAGGCCGCCCGTGCCGGAGAGCAGGGGCGGGGGTTTGCGGTGGTGGCGGATGAGGTCCGTACCCTGGCAAAACGTACTCAGGATGCGACCGCCGAGATTGAGGATATGATCAACCGGCTGCAATCCGGCGTCAGCGATGCGGTACAGGCGATGGAGGTCAGCCATGAGAAGGTCGGCCAGACTGTGACGAACTCCGCCGAGGTCGGTCAGACTCTGGAACATATCTCCACCGCCATCTCCCGTATTGTCGAGTTTAATACCCAGATTGCGGCGACCGGCGAGCAGCAAACCATGGTCGCGAATGAGATTGAACGTAACGTACAGTCGATCAGCGATGTGGGCAGCCAGACCGCCGACGGTGCACGCGGTACCGCAGAGGCCTGTCAGCAGATGACCCTGCAGGCAGAGAGATTGCAGACTATGGTGGCCAGTTTCCGGGTATAACGGATCCCGGCCCGACGACAATGGCTGTCGGGCCGGTTAAGGAGTGTCGTCAGACTTCGGCCATACTCAGCCAGGTATCGTGCTTGTTGCAGACACTCAACGCATAGATTGCACCCGTGTAACCGGTCAGCTTGTACTCGGAGCGGGCCTGAGCATCTTTGGTCGGGTCAAACATCAGTTCATCGATAAAACCGTAGTCCTTATCCAGCAGGATATGTTTGACGATAAAGTGCTCATATTCCTTCATCTCGTGGGGTGTGACGACCTCCACCATGGTATCCGCACCGGATTTCTGCAGCGTAATCAGCGGTACGTGGCCGCCCGCTTTCGCTGCCCAGCGCCCCGGTTGTTCTTTGGTGTAGTAGATACCGCCGGCTCCGCTCATCTTGTCAGATGCCAGTGCGGCGGTGGGAATCAGAACTCCGCTGGCAGTGGCCGCCAGACTCAAACGCATAAAACTTCTTCTGTCCATGATCTTGCCTCAGTTTAATCGTTAGCAGAGAGCGATCACTGAGAGTCTCCGTAAGCCCTGCACCCTCACTTCAAAACGGAGGTCGCCCGGTGATGCCTGAATAAGCATAGATAGGCATGCTGGATTCGGTTAGCAAAAACAAACAATTGTTTAAAAGACTACAGATAAAAGGGGGCAGCGTGGTAGCAGGGCTTATCCGGGCTTTAAGAAAACCGGGGTCGTCTGCTCACGCCAGCGCAGAGGCTTCTGCAAACAGATCGGGCTTTACAGCCTGTGTTCAGCAATGCAGCAGGTCATCTACTAACTGGCATTCATAGCCCCACTGCTGGCGGATAATATCTGCCCAGCGCAGATTGATGGCCCTGACCACGCCGGACTGGTGCAGACTTTCAGCGGCGGCTTGCCAGCGTTGTACCGTTTTCGGGTGGGTACCTTTCGACATGGCGAGGTAGATCGGTGCGCGGTGGGCCGTAAACAGCGGTTTAAACTCATCGGCGGCGAATGCCTGCTGCCGGCTGGCGTAGGCCACGCCCTGCGGTTCATAAAGCACCAGATCGGCTCGCCCCTGACGTAACAGACGCAGACTCTGGCCGGGGGATGCGGTCAGCAGCAGGTTAGTAAACCCCTGCTGCTGCAGCCAGCTTTCCCGAATATCGCCTCTGACCACCGCAACGCGCAGCGTGTGATCCAGCGCTTCAAGGTTGCGGGGTTGCCCGCTGAAGTCTCCCCGGGCATAGAAAACCCACTGTTTGACCCCGACCTGTGTGATCCAGTGAAACTGGGCTTCCCGCCCGGTGGTACGCGAGATACTGAATAGGGCAATGTTCGGCTGCTTCATCGCCATATGTATGACCCGGGATTCCGGTAGCAGGTTGATGGCGGCATAGTCACCGAGGCTTTTCTGGATCGCCTGAACGATCTCTACGGCGAAACCTTTCAGGAGGAGGGTACCATTCTGTTCGACCTGATAGTTACTGGGTGGCTCATCGACGGTGAGAATCTGTAACGAAGCCGCATCTGCCCGGTTCGGTGGCAGATTCAGGCTGATCAGTAACAGGGCTAACATGGAAAGGGACAGGCGCATGGCAACAACTCAGAAACCGGTTCGGCACACAGCTCGGACAGTGGGACAGGTGCCGGTAAGGTATTAAAAGCGGCCATGATCCATCAGCCTGAGCGAATATTAACTGAACGTGCGCTAATTAAGGGCACTGACATGAGTATAGCCAGTATGCGATGAGTCGTATGATTCTGCAGAGTACGGTCGCCACTTCACCGCCTCTGCGTCATTTCCGCCACTGACAAGGCGCTATATACTTGACCTTCCCGTTACGGGAAGGCTTAGGCTGCATGCGTAGCCCGGCTGTTCCGAAACAAAAATTACAACGGAGAACTCCATGAGCATTAAAACCACACTGAATTGTGTACTGCTGTCTGTGTTGGCGCTGAATACACCGAACCTTCATGCCCACGGTGGTGCTACCGGTGTGGTGAAGCAGCGTATGGATCTGATGGAGGATATGAAAGACGCGATGAAGTCCGTAGCGGCGATGTTTAAAGGCCAGACTCCCTATGACGCTGATCGGGTAAGGGCTGCTGCAGAGGTGATCAGGCGTCACTCCGGTGAGCATATGACCCGTTTGTTTCCCGAAGGAAGCCTGCAGCACCCTTCGGAAGCCAAACCCGAGATCTGGGAGGAGTGGCAGCGTTTTTCAGAAATGTCACAGCGTCTGGGCGTTATCAGTGAGGGGCTCTCCCGTGCAGCAGACAATTACGGCGACCCGGCTAAAGATGATTCGATGATGGGTGGCGGCCAGATGATGGGGTCGGGTCATATGATGGGTGCTGACAGTATGATGGGCGGTTCATCCGGCACTGAGCACAGGCAGCATACGGCCGAAGAATACGGCCAGATGCCGGTAGAAATGGTCTTTAAAATGGTCAGTGATAACTGCTCCTCCTGCCATACCCGTTATCGGGTCGAGGACGATAAATGAGAAAAGGGCTCGCGCTGAGTCTGGGGCTGATTCCGCTATTGGTAGTGGCGGGCATCAGCCTGCGGCCTGAACCGGCAGAGCTGCCCTCTCTGGACGGGCTGTCCGGCGATATTAAGCGCGGTGCCTATCTGGCAAGGGCATCGGGCTGCATTGCCTGTCATACGGACTTCGCTAACGGTGGTGCTGCACTGGCGGGTGGAGCGGCGCTGGAAACACCTTTTGGCCGTTTTGTCGCCCCGAACCTGACGACTGATCCGGAGCACGGCATCGGAGGCTGGAGTATTGATGACTTCAGCCGTGCCCTGCGTCACGGGATCAGTCCACAGGGGGAGCCCTACTATCCGGCGTTCCCCTACACCTTCTATACCCGATTCAGTGATCAGGATATTGCCGACCTCTGGGCAGCTTTTCAGACTGTGCCGCCGGTCGCCCGGAAGGCCCCGCAGCATCAGCTTGGTTTCCCCTACAATCTGCGTTTTGGTCTGACTCTCTGGCAGGGGCTCTATTTTGAGCCACAGCGGTTTCAGGCCGAAGCGGATAAAAGCGAAGCGTATAATCGGGGGGCTTATCTGGTCACGGCAGCCAGTCACTGTGCCGCCTGTCATACGCCGCGTAATCTGCTGGGCGCCATTGATCACCATGCGCCTTTCAGTGGTGCCGGGTCACTGCTTGACGGGGGCGGTCAGGTTCCGCCGATCACGCCTCAGGCTCTGACCCGCAATGGCTGGACTGAACTGGATCTGGCCTATGCGCTGCAGACCGGTGTTAAACATGATGGTGATGCGTTTGGTGGCAGTATGGGCGAAGTGGTCCGTGAGGGGACCGGGTTTATGCGTAAAGAGGACCTGCGTGCCATCGCGCACTATCTGTTTAACCGCGAATAAGAGGGTTGTGCACTGCGGTTGGCAGTGGCTATAGTTAGCGCATGAAATCCTCCCTGTTCACTCTGTTTATGCTGGTTATCCTGCTCACCGGAAGTTTCCAGATGAGCCCGATGCCACCTCTGCCGGCTGCTGCGCAAACGGTGGAGATGCCTATGGACGCCGATCCGGGTCACGCCATGGCAGAGATGCCGGGGTGCGAAGGCAGCAACGGTTGTGATCAGCAAAGTACCTGCGCCGGGCATCTCTGTTCCGGGATTCCGCTGATGGTCGTACTGGACCTGCCTCAGGTCGGGCTGGCAAGCCCCCCTTACACTGAAAGTAGTGATTCGCTCTCTCCGGTTCCACAGGACCGGCCTCCCCGTTTTCCGGTGATCTGATTCACCGGGAGCGACAACGCTTCCTGCAAAATTATCTCAGCGTCACTGCCAGAGGCGGTGGCGGCAATTTTTGCGTGGAGTATCAACATGAATATCTCAGAGGCTGCCCGTTGCAGCGGCTTAAGCAGTAAAGCGATCCGCTTTTATGAGGAAAAAGGGCTGCTGTCTGCTGTCGAGCGCACCGCTAACGGTTATCGCAATTACAACCAGCAGCAGGTCGAAATGCTCTGCTTTATACGCCGTGCCCGTGGGTTGGGTTTTTCGCTGGAAGAGTGCCGACAGTTACTGGCATTGCAGGGCCAGACGGAACGTCGCTCGGCCGAGGTGAAAGCCCGTTTCCAGAACAAGCTAGCCCGGATCAGGGCCCAGATCGCGCGGTTGCAGGCGCAGGAAACGGCGCTGCTCAGGCTGACTGACACCTGCCCCGGAAACCACGATGCGCATTGCCCGATACTCGACCAACTCAACGGGGTGGATAAAACCCCGGTGAGGAATCTTTAAGGAACCACGATGATTAAGAAAAATTTTCTGCTCTGTCTCAGTCTTCTTCCCCTGCCGCTGCTGGCCGGTGATCCCTACTGGCAGCAAGGCAAGGATCTACGTGAATTTGAAATAGAAGTGTATCGCAGCGCCAGTTGTGGTTGCTGTAAGGACTGGATCAGTCATCTGCAGGCGCATAATTTCAGGGTGCTGGACCGTGTGGTGGAGGATGTCACGCCGATCAAACAGCAACATGCTGTGCCGCAGCAGGGCTACTCCTGTCACACCGCTCTGATCAATGGCAAGGTCATTGAGGGGCATGTACCGGCGCAGGCGATAAAAGCCGCGCTGGCGCAGCCGGAAATTCGGTTACTCACGGTGCCGGGCATGGTTTCCGGCAGCCCGGGTATGGATAGCCCGGGCGCACCCCATCAGGCGTTTAAGGTGTACTCGGTTGATCAGCAGGGTCAGGTGGAGGTTTACCGTGAATACAGCGACTATTAAATCGCGCGGTTGGTTGCCGGTTCTGCTGGGTGTGGTTGGGCTGCTCAGTGGCTGCCTCGAAACCGAAGAGAAGGTGCCCGGACGCTGGTATACCCCCTCTCAGCTGGAACAGGGGGAGCAGGTCTTTCTGCAAAACTGTGCCCGCTGTCACGGTGCCGGTGCGCAGGGTACCCAAGAGTGGCGCAAGCCTCTGGCCGATGGGCGTTATCCACCGCCACCGTTAAACGGTACCGCGCATGCCTGGCATCACCCACTGGCGATGCTGAAAAATACTGTGGCAGAGGGCGGGGTCCGGCTGGGCGGCAGTATGCCGGGGTTTGCCGGAACTCTGAGTGAGGCTGAACAGGAAGCGGCGATCGCTTATTTTCAGAGCAAATGGCCCGCGGAAATCTACGCTGCCTGGTTGCAGCGCGGTGGTCTGAAATAAGTGCTGGAACAGACAGGCCCTCAGCCCGGATGATCCGGGTGGGCCTGCTGGAAAGCGGGCAGTGACAGGCAGTGCTGCTCGATCCGGCAGATCAGGGGCAGTTGGCTGAAATCAACCGCAAAGCGCCGCGCGTTGTAGAGCTGCGGCAGCAGGCAGATATCTGCCAGTGTCGGGTTGTCGCCATAGCAGCAGAGGCCGCTCTGGCCTGATCGGTGTAGTCGTGTCTCAAAGGCTTCGAGCGCGGGTTGCAGCCAGTGCTGATACCAGAGCTGACGCTGCTGATCATCAACGTGCAGTTCATCGCGCAGGTAGTTGAGTACCCGCAGGTTATTCAGTGGATGGGTATCACAGGCGATCAGATGAGCCAGTGAGCGGACACAGGCCCGGCTGTGGATATCTTTCGGGAGCAACGCAGGCTGGCTGAATTTATCTTCCAGGTACTCGCAGATTGCCAGTGATTGCAGGTAGACCCGTCCCTCATCTTCCAGCGCCGGCACCAGCCCCTGTGGGTTCTGGCGAAGATAGGCGTCGCTGCGCTGCTCGCCACTGAGCAGATCCACCGCCACCCGGGTATAGCTCAATCCTTTCAGGTTGAGGGCAATTCTTACCCGGTAAGCGGCTGAGGAGCGGTAGTAGTCGTACAGAATCACACGTCACTCCGGCTTTTAGTCAGAGAACTCTTTCTCATGGAGCCAGGCCGCGTGCTTCGGCGCCCTTTTCGTCTGGCTCCACTCCTCCAGCATCAGCGGCGCGACTTCAGCTAACTGTTGTAACTCCTGCTCGGTACCGCAACGGTAGGTCAGTTCCAGCCGGTGTCCGTTGGGGTCGAAGAAGTAGATGGAACGGATAATGCCGTGATCGGTGACGCCGACTACGTCCAGCCCTTTGCCTTCCAGTTCTGCCTTCGCTGCCAGCAGTGCGGCCTCATCGGCGACTTCGAAGGCGATATGCTGACACCAGGCGGGGGTGTTCAGATCCCGGCCCATCTCCGGCGAGTTGGGCAGTTCGAAGAACGCGAGGATATTGCCGTTACCTGCATCAAGAAATACATGCATGTAAGGATCGGGTTCTTTCGTCGACGGCACCCGGTCTTCGGCGATAGCCACCAGAAAATCCATATTCAGGTATTCCTGATAGAAACCGACGGTCTCTTTGGCATCTTTACAACGGTAAGCTACATGGTGAATCTGTTTTATATTTATCATTTTTCTACCTGTATCGGACTGTCGGTTAATGGTGTGGACGGGCGGGCAGCACACAGCCGGTGACGCTGCCGAAACCGATGCGTCGGCTGCCGGGGGCCTCGCACCAGCCGCGCAGGGTGACCCGGTCGCCGTCTTCAAGGAAAGTGCGTTGTTCGCCGTTGGCCAGTTGCAATGGCTGTTTGCCACCCTGACTCAGTTCCAGCAGGGAACCGGACTCCTCAGGCTGCGGGCCGGACTGGGTGCCGCTGCCGAGCAGATCACCCGGTTGCAGGTTGCAGCCGTTGACGGTGTGGTGGGTCAGCATCTGCGACAGGGTCCAGTAAGAATCAACAAAGCTGGACTGGCTGAGTTGCTGGCCCGGTCTGCTGGCTTCGCGATCGCGGGCGGTTTCCAGTTCCACCGCCAGACGAATATCCACAGCGCCGTGCTGGCGTACCTGCGGCGAATCCAGATAATCCAGTGGTTGCGGCTCATCCGGGCTGCGTGTCCACGGGGCGCGGAACGGTGCCAGTGCTTCCATCGTTACGACCCAGGGGGAGAGCGAGGTTAAGAAACTTTTCGACAGAAACGGGCCCAGCGGCTGGTATTCCCATGCCTGCAGATCCCGTGCTGACCAGTCATTCAGCAGGCAGAGGCCGAAGATGTGGCTTTCTGCCTGATCGATACCCACCGGGCTGCCCAGCGCGTTGCCTGTACCGACCAGCACACCCAGTTCCAGCTCATAGTCGAGTCGCTGGCAGGGGCCGAGGGTCGGGGTGGGGGCATCCGCTGCCCGGGTCCCCTGCGGGCGCTGAAAATCCTGCCCCGAGATCACCACCGAGGAGGCGCGGCCGTGATAGCCGATTGGAATCCACTGGTAGTTGGGGAGTAGCGGGTTATCGGGACGGAACAGGGAACCGACCCGGGTGGCGTGATGGATCGAGGTGTAAAAATCGGTGTAGTCACCGATCTGACAGGGTAACTGATACTCAACCTCGTCCTGTGGACAGAGAGCGGCTTTTAACTTATCCACAGTTACCGCGTCGGCGTTGCTGCTGAGCAGTTCAGACAGACGCGCCCGCAAAGCTGACCAGCAGGTCTGCCCCAATTCCATCAACGGTTTCAGGGTTTCACAGTTGCAGGCATTGATTACCCCGGCAGGCAGGCCCGTTAACAAACCACCGTGAGCAACCTGTTGCAGATCGAGTACCTGATCACCAATGGCTACGCCGATCCGAAACGGCTGGTCGCTGGCGACAGGTCGGAAAGAGGCGTAGGGCAGATTCTGAATCGGGAAGTCGCTGTCTGCCCGGTTGGCGGATTCGAGCCAACTACTCAGTTCAGGGTTATGGGTCTGGTTCAGTTCGATCATGCGATACCTGGCTCCGGAAATCGGGTTTACTCCACTATAGATCTCATATTGATTGAAACAATCGTCAAAAATGGATATTTCTATTCCATATCTGGAAAAGTGGTGATTGGAATGGGTAATTTCGACGATATCAGTCTGTTTAATAAGGTAGCGGAATACTGCAGTTATACCCGGGCAGCGAGGCAACTGGATCTGCCGATTGCCACCCTGAGCCGGCGGGTCAAACTGCTGGAACAGCGGCTGGGGGTGCAACTGATTAACCGTGATACCCGCAAGCTCAGCCTGACTGAAGCGGGGACTTACCTGTATCAGGCGAGCCGGGGGCCGCTTAGTCAGTTACGGGAGATCGAGCGGGAAACCAGCAACTATCAGATCCGTCCGGCGGGCGAGCTGAAGCTGACCATTCCGGTGGAGATCTCGGTCCGGCTGCTGAATGAGATCCTCTCCGATTTTGCCCTGCTGCATCCACAGATCAATCTGCTGCTGAATGTGACCAACGAGGTCGTGGATATTATCCATGAAGGCTACGATCTGGCGATTCGTGGTGGGGCACCGAAGGATTCCAACCTGATCAGCCGGAAGATCATGTCGAGCCGGCTGCACCTCTGTTGTTCAGCGGAGTATCTGGCTGAGCACAGTCCGGTACACACGCCGCAGGATCTGGAACAGCACTGCCTGATGACCTACAACTACGAGTTTTATACCAACCCTAAGCTGGTCCGGGGTGAGGAGGAGGTAGTGCTGAGCAGCGGCAGCCGCCTCAGTGCCAACAGTTTCGATATGCTGCACAAATGTGCTCTGAAGGGGATGGGCATTGCGGTGATGCCCAGCTCGGTGTGTTACGAATCGCTCCGTAGCGGGGCGCTGGTCAGCCTGCTCAGCGAGTGGCAGATGCCGGAGGTTGCGCTTTATGCGCTCTACCCCAACCGGGTCAAAACCAAAAAACTGCAGCTTCTGATCGATTATCTGGAGCAGCGCCTGCAGCAGGTTGAGCAGGCGTTTGCCGGGATTCAGTGATCGGCCAGTTCCAGCAGGCCGCTGGATTCGATTGAGCGTTTTTCCAGCTCATCCCTGACCCTGACTGAGTTTGCCATGTGCCGACTGACAGCTACGCTTTAGAAGGTACGCCTGGAGGGTAGCAGAGATGGTTGTAGTTTTGTCGCACCCGTTCATTATCGCTTTTGTGCTGGTGGTTGCACTGATGACCGGATCAGCCGTGGCCGCGGATAAAGCGGTAGAGGTTATTCTCTATGGGGATGACAACTACCCGCCCTATTCCTACAGCGAGGATGGCGAGGCGCGGGGCATCTATGCGGATATTATTCTGGAGGCGGGGCAACGGATGCCGGGTTTCCGGCTCTCTCTTAAAACTGTGCCCTGGAAACGAGGGTTGCTTATGCTGCAACAGGGGACGGCATTTGCGCTCTACCCGCCCTATAAGCACAGCAGCGAAAATCGTCCTTACATTGATGCGTATTCCCTGCCGATTCTGGAAGAAACCGTGGTGGTTTATTGCCGTGAGGAGGTCATTTCCAGCCGGGAACTGAATCGTTGGCCAGAGGATTTTTACGGTCTGGTGATCGGTCGCAATGCCGGTTTCCTGCTGGGCGGCGATGCTTATCGTGCCGCCATTCAGCAGGGCCTGATCTGGGAGAAAAATGCGCATGGAAACCGTGTAAATATTCTGGCGATGAAGATGGGCCGGAACGACTGTTACATCAATGACCGGATCTCCATCCTCATGGAACTGCAGCGTCTTGAGGATGAAGGCCCGCCTGAGGTTGATTATCAGCGGGTGTTTGAGGTCATTGAAGTCTCCCGGGAACACGGCTATCTGGCGTTCACAGGCAGGGATAAGGGGCGTTTCTACTATAAGCAGGCATTTCTTGCAGGCTTCAATGCGGCGATCCGGCAGATGCAGGAGGAGGGGCGCCTGCAGTCGATTATCGAACGGCACATCAGACAGGCCCCCTGAAAGCTGAATCGGGGATTATGGTCATGCAGAAAACAGGGTTTTGTCTGAATCGGTTCGGCTGTCATTTTGGTCAGGGCTTCTACCTGAGTAAGCCGCTGCTGGCGGAGGAGATCAGCCGGATGATACGCCGTAGTTGCGCGGAACAAACAAACGCGTGAAATTCTTTCAAAGCCTACACGGGGACACCAAAACCGGGCTACTATTGTTAGGTTCATAGGTTTTGCAGGGCTGCCTGTAACCGTCGGTGAATGAGAACGGAACTTAACTGAGCACAATCCGGAGGAGCTCTCAGATGACGTTGTCCAAGCAGTTGCTGCTGTTGATATCTTTAATCTTTCTGGCCATCTTTTCGGTCAACTTTGTCACCAGTATCAATAATATTCGCGATTATCTGCAGGTCGAATCTGAGGTCCATGCGCAGGATACCGCCACATCTCTCGGGCTGTCGCTGAGCCCCTATATCCTTGATGAAGACGACACCATTCTGGAAACCATGGTGAACAGTATTTTTGACCGGGGTTACTACCTGGAGATTATGCTGGAAAATCGTAAGGGCAAGGAGCTGGTCAGAAAAACCAACCCATCCTCCTTTGAAGAGGTGCCTGCCTGGTTCGAGGCGCTGCTGCCGATGCAGACCGCAACTGCCCGTTCTGAGATTGATGCGGGCTGGGTGATGGGCGGCACTGTGTATGTCACCATCCATCCGGGTTTTGGTTACCTGAAACTCTGGGAGCAGGCGAAGCGAAGTCTGGCTTTTTCGGCGATTGCGCTGACCATCTCAGTCCTGTTACTGATTCTGATGCTGCGTCTGGTGCTGAGTCCGCTTTCCCGCATCAACAAGCTGGCCCGGAGCATCGCCGATGGCAGCTTCGAAACCATTGAGCCGCTGCCGTGGACCACCGAGATACGTAACGTTGCCAGCTCTATGAACCTGATGTCGGGCAAGATCGAAAAGGTGATCTCTAACCTCAACTCGAAGCTGGAGGAGAGCTCACGGCGCATGCGGGTGGATGAGCTGACCGGGCTTGAAATGCGTGCCACCTTTGAAACCGAGATGAAGAACCGCTTCATGTCGAATGCGAAAGGCTTTGTCTTTTTGCTGCGCATTGCTGAGCTGGGTAAGTTCGCCAGTACGCAAAGCACTGCCAAAGTGGATGATTTTATTATCGGGGTAGTTAAGGCGATCCGTCAGGGGCTTGAGGATTCAGGACTTCCCGCTGACTGTATCTACCGCATCGTCGGTGCTGAATTTGTGTTTATTGCGGATTGTGCGGATCAGGCCGCAGCGGAGCAGACCTGCGGTAAGATTTTCAGCCGTCTGGAAGCGCTGGGGCAGGAGTACGGCAAACCGGAAGTCGCGCATATGGGGGGGGTGTTGTTTGATCCTCATGGCACGATCGATGCGATGGTGGCATCGGCGACTGAAGCCTACGAAAAGGCGCTGCTGATTGGTGCCAACAGCTTCTCGATTAATCAGGACAGCGGCAATGCGCGCAACATGGATGAGTGGAAGGCGCTGGTGGCCCGGGTGATTGAGGAACGTAAAATCTCAATCAGCTACATGGCGCAGGCTCACAGACTGACCGGAGATCAGGCCGGTGAGCTGATGATAGAAGAGGCGATGTCGCAGGTACAGGATGATGAGGGTGAAGCGTTGCCGATCGGTACCTTTATCTCGGTGGCCGAGTCGATTGGCCAGATTCTGACCTTTGATATGCATGTGGTTAAGGAAGTACTGCGCCGAATCCGCGAAGAGCAGATCAGCCACGACATTGCGGTTAACCTCTCGTTTACAACACTGGCGAGTAATGAGTTCCGCTCAGAGCTTTATGCCCTGCTGCAGGATAACAGTGATATTGCCAGCCATCTGGTGTTCAGTGTGACCGCCTACGGCGCGACTAAAGATCTTAAGGCCTTTGCGACCTTTATCGATTTCGCCCACCGCTGTGGTGCGAAAGTCATTCTCAAGCGATACGAAAGCCGCTTTATCTCCATGGATGATATTAAAGAGTACAAACTGGATTACATCCGTCTGGCCCGGGTTTACACCGAAAACATCAGCCGGGATGCCGAGAAACGACGCATGGTTGAAGTCTTTAAAGAGCTGGGCGAGCTGCTCAATGTCAGCATTCTGGCTGAGTCGGTGGCCTCTGACAGTGACTTTGCCGCTGTGTCTGAAATAGGTATTACGGCGGTCAGCAGATGAACCGGCTGCCAGGCGGTATCCGTGTAGCGCACGGCTGGCGCAGGTATCTGTGCGGCGTCTCTGTGCTGGCGGCACTGGCAGCGCCGCTGCCGGTGCAGGCGGCGGGCCTGATCGAATTCAGTGATTCACTGCTGAAAAAGGTCGAGAAACGCTACGGTAAGTCGGCGGTCTTGCGGCTCAATGCGCTGGCGGATCTGGTGCGCAAGAATGGCAATATCAGTGAGATGGATAAGGTTGAAAAGGTTAACGGCTTTTTCAATATGATCCCCTATTACACCGACTGGGCGCACTGGAAGAAAAAGGATTACTGGGCCACCCCCTTTGAGAAACTCACCACCCACGGTGGCGATTGCGAAGATTACGCGCTGGCCAAGTACTTCACCCTGAAAGAGCTGGGTGTGCCTGAGAAGAAGATGCGGATTATGTACGTGAAGGCGTTGAGGTGGAACGAAGCACACATGGTGCTGACCTACTTCCCGAACCCGGATGATATTCCGCTGGTGCTGGATAACCTTAATCCGCGTATTCTGCCGGCGCATAAGCGTAAGGATCTGGTGCCGGTCTACAGCTTTAATGGTGACGGCCTATGGCTGGCCAAGGGCCGTGGTACCGGTAAGCGGGTCGGCGGCTCCGGTAAGCTGAAACTCTGGGTCGATGTGAACAAGCGCTTCAATCAATAGCCGGTTACCACTGACCGGCTAGCCCAGATACTGCTCAATATCCACTTCATCAATCTGTTCAGGATCGAGGAAACGCTCGGCATACTGTTTGTAGATGCCGGCACTGAGGAACAGATCAAACAGTACCGGATCGATATGCTGATCCTTCTTGAAGAAACTGAGAATACGGATTGATTCAGACAGGCTCTTGGCCTTTTTGTAAGGCCGGTCGGAGGCGGTCAGGGCTTCGAAAATATCGGCGATGGCCATAATTCTGGCCGGAACTGACAGCTCGGATTCGCTCAGACCTCTCGGGTAGCCGGTGCCGATCAGGGTTTCGTGGTGTGCGCCGGCAATTTCCGGCACCCGGCGCAGGTTTGGCGGGAACGGCATCTGTTCCAGAATCGCAATGGTCTGGATGATGTGCTCGTTGATTTTAAAGCGCTCTTCCGGCGTCAGAGTGCCACGGCTGATCACCAGATTATGCAGTTCGCCGTGGTTGTAGAGATACTCGGGGATCTCCATCTTCCAGCCGTATTCCGGGTCCAGCGCTTTGTTGGGTGGTCGCTCGATCAGGTGTTCGGGGCGGTCACACAGCAGCGGCTCCATTACCGGCAGGGTTTCGTTGCTATCCGGGCAACGGCGCAGCTCATCGTCAGACAGACCGATCCGGTTATCAAAATTACGTTGCCAGCGTTGCTGGCCGATCTCGCGAATGCGCTCGATCTTGTCTGCTTCGAGGAATTCGCCGCCCACATTACAGTGCGCAATAAAGGCAAAATCATCCAGCAGTTGCTGACGGCGCTCAGCATAGGCGGCTTTGGCTGTCGCCGGATCTTGCTGCTGTTCATAGATCGCCTGTAATTTCGCGATCTCCGCATCGCGCAGCAAGACTTCAAACCGGGTTCGCACTTCATGGATACGGTTGTAGATGGTTTCCAGCTTGGTGGCTTTATCCACCACGTGTTCCGGTGTGGTCACCTTGCCGCAGTCATGCAACCAGGCCGCAATGTTAAACTCACGCCACTCGTCTTTGCTGGTCATGGCGAACTCAGCCAGAGGGCCCTCCTGCGCAGCGCTGGCGGCTTTACAGAGCATCACCGCCAGTTCCGGTACCCGTTCACAATGACCACCGGTATAAGCGCTTTTGGCATCGATTGCGCCGGCGATCATCTTGATCATCGCATCCATCATATGTTTCTGGGCGGCAACCAGATCCTGATTCTCAATGGCGACGGCGGCCTGTGACGCGAGGGCATCCACCAGACGAACGCTTTTGCTCTCAAAATCGACGATGCCGCGGCTCATCGGGTCGACGGCATTCAGCAGTAACACCACGCCTTTTACCGTCTGATCGGAGAACTGCATCGGCACTACCAGCAGGGAGTGTATGGCCGAGCCTGACATCGTGCGCAGTTCGGCCCAGGGGGCCTTGCTCAGCATCCGGTGATCATCTTCACCGAGATTCTGTATCTGATTCTGAACGCAGGTCTGGCCGATCAGACTGTTCTGGCCGGCTTCCTGAGTCAGGTCAACGGAGTCTTCCCAGTCGGTTTGCAGACCGCGCTGACCGACAGGCGTGAGCAGCCCGTCTTCGGATTTCAGCAGTATTACCTGAGCCTGACAGGGGGCCAGTTCATCAATACCATCCAGTGTCATCTGCAGGAGTGTGTCCCGATCCTGCAGGCGACCCAGTGCAATACCGTTTTCTACCAGCCGTTCCAGTCGGGCCTGTGCTTCGCCAAGGTTTTCCAGAATGCTGGTAATAAAGAAGGAGCCCATCACCAGCGTGATACCGATAACCACGCTGGATGCGGAAAACAGCAGCCCCCAGAGCCAGAACAGCAGATAACCCAGCCCCATAAACAGAATGGCGAAGATCGCGATAAAACCGAGCATCCATACCGGACGGTGCTTCAGCAGGGCGCCAAGCTGTGTTTTGGGTCGGGGAATAAACCAGATCAGCAGCATGCCCGTTGCCAGCACCGTCAGGACTTCCAGCCAGTGCAGCCAGACCGGACGATAGAGGAAGTCGCCATCAAACATCGCTTCGGCTAACTGGGCATGAATTTCGACCCCCGGAACCTGTTCATTCAGGGGGGTAAAGCGCATATCGGACAGGCCGGCTCCGGTCAGGCCGATCAGCACCAGTTTGTTCTCCAGCATGGAAGGGTCAACCTGACCATTCAGTACATCCACCGCAGAAACGTAGCGGTGGCGGGTGTCATCGAGTGATGCATAATGCAGCCAGACATCACTTTGGGCCTGCGTATTGATATTCAGGTCGGCGACACTGACCTGTTCAATGCCCCCGTTACCGACGCGCAGACGGATAGCCTCTGAAGCGGTGGCGACACGAAACATCTCCATCACCATATTCGGTACCGGCTCACCATTCACTGCCATAATCAGCGGCAGATGCCTGATCGGGCCGACAGAGCCCGGGATACTCACCAGCGCCTGGCCCGCTGCAGCGTATTGCAGCTCAGGAAGACTGGCCAGCACTTGCGGGTAGTTTGTCAGAAAGGCTGACGGGTCGGTGCCATCGATCTGTATCGGCGTGACAAACAACTCACTGCTGGTGGTGTAGGTGTCAAAGTCAAAACCGGCTGCGGCCAGCACCGAGGGGGTTCCGCTCAGCGCCATGGCTAACTGAAAATCACTCGATGGCAGTGATTCCAGCTCTTTGATGAGGTACTTCTGATCCGGCGCCAGTCGTTGCGCCAGTTTCTCTACTGAGTTCTGATCCGGCTCCGGCATATAAAAATCGAGGCCGATTGCAGCGGGGCCGAAAAAGTCGAGAGTGTGGATAAGTTTTGCCAGAATATCCCTTGGCCAGGGCCATTGGCCCAGCTCAACCAGAGTTTTCTCGTCGATTGCGACAACTGTGACCGGCTGGCTCAGGGGCTGACGCGGTGAGATCTGCTGGTAGGAATCAAATAACGCCAGTTGGGCACTGACAGTGGGGGCTCTTATGGTCTCAACCAGCGAGGAAAACCACTGCGGGTAACTGGCCTGCACCTTTTGTGGCAGCAGGTTGAGGACTTCAGAGAGGAGGATGATCAACAGAATCGCAATGGCCAGAGGGCGGCCCCGGGCAACGCCCAGAAGACGTTGCAGAGCAGAATGACTACTGGTCAGATTCATCCCCATCTGGCGTGAAGTTCCTTTCTGAGTGACGAGAAGGGTATTGCGATCAGCGGATACTGATCTCTACCCGGCGATTGTCCACGTTATCAACATTATCAGCGGTCGATACGGCCAGTTCACGTTCACCGCGTCCCGTCACTTCCATCAACTGTTGATCCACACCCTCTTTAACCAGAATCTCGGCCACCGTCTGGGCGCGCATTCTGGAGAGTTTATCGTTGGCCTGTAGCGAGCCTACGGTATCCGTATGGCCGATCAGGCGAACTTCGGGGGCCGAGCGTTTCTCCAGATCGGCAAACAGTTGCTGGACCACCGCCGCAGAATCAGGGGTCAGCTCGGTCGCTGAACCGGGCAGAAATCGCAGGGTATAGCTGGCCGGAGCCAGTGGTTGTTCTTTGAGTAGCTGACCAAAACGGGAGCTGACCTCCTGCTGACTGGCAGGTGCGGTTTCCAGCTCACCGGCCTGACCCACATGAATCGCGGCAAATGCGCTGTCGACCTTCTGTGCTTTGCCGCCGGAACTGACGATCACAGCACCGACGGTGCCCTCAGCGTCGGGTAACAGAATCACCCGATCCATGGGGTCACAACCCGGTTCCAGTTTCTGGCCCTGGGCACTGTTAGTGCTGACGCATTCGCCGAGGGAATCACGCAGTGGCGTGCCATCGGAGCTGTGCCAGTACTTTGCGGCGTTTACAACACCACTGGCAGAGAGCGCCGCTAAGGTCAGAAACGTGTATTTAATCATTGCAGACATCCCTGTTACTCCCCGGCTGCTTCAAGAATAAATTCGGTACCACGCACACCTACCGTCATCGACCCGGTATTGAACTGGACTGATTCCGGATTGGATTTAGCCAGCTTGCCGGAGATGACAGCCAGCTTGCCCCGTTTCAGGTTGGCACTGAGCCGGCCCTTATGGGTGGTGGTGTCAAAGGCAAAATCATCAATCACCAGCGTAGAGCCGGGGCCGGAGGTTAAACGGGTATTATCCCGCAGGGTAATGCCGGCAAAACTGGACTCGGCGGTGATCACCGTATCGCCTTCGAGTACGGCATCGCCAACTTCGGCGTTCTGGGTGGCTCCGTTACGCTCAATACTGACGCTGCCGTTGACGACTTTAAACGTGCCGGCTCTTTCAGCGGCATAGCTCTGACTGGTGAGGCCGATAAGCGAGAGGGTGAGCGCCATAATAGCGAGCGAGTTACGACGGGACATAGCTATGATCTCCTGAATAACACTGTCAAAAGTAAGTGATTTGAGTCTTGCTGTGTTCACTGCTCAGGTTCCTTCCTGATATCGATCAGCCAACAAACAAAACCGGACGTGTCATAGCCCGGGCCGGATGAAGGGGACTTTGATTCAGGTCGTCAAGTCCTAACAAAATAGACCATCCACAAGTAAAGATATAGCGGTCTGACAATGTGATTAATTGTAGTTAAGACGCGATTTTAATCTAGAGAGATGACTATTACCTTATGTTTTTAAAGGGTTTTGTCGTTAAGTATGGATTCTGATTCCGGTATGGATTGTGGATAAGTTTAGTCAAACTTAATGCTTATGTTATATCATAACGTATATTGTCAGATTGAGTTTATACAGGGGGGATCAGTGGAAGCAGCAGAGTGGGCAGAGCCCGAATTTCAGTCGGGTACAGAGGCCGGTGTGTCGTCTTTTACCAGCGGGGACACACCTGAGGTGATGACGCAGATCTACACCGAAGGGGTCAATTTGGTGTTGCTGAGGCGAACCCTGCTTCCCGGGGTGGCCGATGATTGTCAGCAACTGGCTGATCAGTATCCGGATTTTAACCTGCGCTCGGTGATCAGGCCGGAGCAGGCGGCCGTATCGCTGAGTGCGCTTATACCCGGGCAGGATCAGCACGGAGCGTTTATCGAGGATCTGGCGCAGGTTGTCGATATGTATGCCTGCCTGTTTGATCTGGAGGAGGTCGGGCTGAGGCTGCAGGTGCTCAACCGTGCCATGTGTCCGCGCTTCCATACCGATAAGCTGGGTTGCCGGCTGGTGACAACGTATCTGGGGCAGGGTACGGAGTGGCTTGGCAATAACGATCTTGATCGGCGTAAGCTGGGCCGGGGGAGTCAGGGATTAAGTGATGAGGAGTCGGGCCTCTACCACGGGCCTGAACGGATTCAGCAGGCAGAGCCGGGTGATCTGCTGCTGTTAAAGGGTGAGGGCTGGTTTGGCAATGAAGGGCAGGGCGCTGTGCACCGCTCTCCGGCAGTGCCATCGGGCCAATCGAGGCTGGTGGTCACACTGGATTTTGCCTGAGCATTACTCGTCGGGCCCGACCGCATGCAGGTAACGGTCTTCAATGGTATGGCGCAGCTTGAGATTCTCAGGATCGGCAAACGCCCGGTTAAGGATCTCAAGAATCTTATCGTTGTCGGGGTGGGCGCCGTTCAGCGCAAGATAGAAAGGCTGCTCTGCTAAACATCCGGCGATTCTGAACCCTTTGTCAGGCAACTTATGAAATTCATGGCTGACAAGGGTCCAGCTGACTATTTTACTGTCTTCGATAATGGTCGAAACCCGGCCCTGATGCAGCAGTTTTAATAATCTGACCAGCGCATTGGCGCCCTTGAGCTCCATAACCCGGTTATTCGTCTCCTGCTCGCTGAGAAAGCGATCGATCTCTTCTCCATAACTGTATTCAGCGATATAGCCCAAGCGCCCCAGATAGGAACTCAGGGATGCAGGGGTCTGATAGCGCCAGTTGCTGTCTTCGCGGGTATAGAAACAGACCTGATAAGACATGGTCGGGGTTCGGGTATAGAACAGATCCGGGCTTTCACTGGGGACGGCGGTCAGCAAGCCATCGATATGGGACGCTTCGTTTGCCTCGGCAATAGCGCGTGACCAGGGCAGCATTGTGATTTCCGTCCGGATCTGGTGCCGTGCAAGTATCTCTGTGACGTAATCCGCCACAATCCCGGGTTGGGGGCCTGCGCAGGTATAAGGACACCAGTCTGTGGCTGCCAGACGCAACAGGGTTTGCTGAGCCGCCAGCGGGTGGCTACAGAGAACAAGCAATAATGCGACAGCTGAGCAGTATTTTTTCATGGATAGACAGCATGATGGTTACACTAAACATAGGCGCTGTGACCGGCTTTTGCCTTATCTTTCGGGGAAATGGTGATGCACTGTCACGCCGCAGATTTGTTAAAGCAGGTGCAGGGTTGGAGCGCAGGTAGGCAGCTCCAGAGTGAGCGTCAGACCGCCAGCGGGGTTACTGACAGATGAGATTTTTCCTCCCAGCACATCGTTGATAAGCGAATGGGCCACACTCAGACCGAGCCCGGTACGGTTCATACTGGCCTCCCCTGTGAAGAAGGGATCAAACATCTTTTTCTGGACTTCGTCCGGTGCTCCGCTGCCGTTATCTGCCAGTGTGATCAGCGTTGTTGTCTGTGTCTGACTGATGGCGATTTCGATTACTTTTTGATCGGCGGTGGTGTCGGTAAACGCATGCTGGCAGGCGTTTTCAATGAGTTCTTTCAGAACCTGCGACAGGGAAACGGGATAGCTGTCCATTTCCAGCGCTTTATCGCCTGTTATCTGTACCTCAATGCCGGCCCGGCTGAGCTGTTCCTGAGACTGTATCAGTGCAACGTTCAGGTATTCGAACAGATTGAAGCGTTCCCGGTGCTCCTGCCCCTGATGGGCAACCAGCCTTTTAAAATCGTTTACCAGTCTGGCGGTTTTGTACAGGGCGGCCTCTTCCAGTTTTAAGGCTTCCAGTGACTCTGTGATAAAAGCATTAAGTTGTGTCTGGGTCAGTTTGCCCGCTTGGGTATCACGCTCAATCAGTTGCAGATGGTGACTGAGGTTGCTGTTTAATGTGATGGCATTACCGATTGGCGTATTGATCTTATGGGCCACTCCCGCGGTAATTCTGCCCAGCGCCGCCATCTTCTCAGATTGCACCAGTTGCGCCTGAGTCTGGATCAGATCATGCAGGGCCTCCTCGAGTGCTTGTTTGGCCTCACGCAGCGACCGGGTCCGGTCTTTAACCTGTTTCCTCAGAATATTGATGGCGACCAGAGTGATTAAAATAAATAACAGCACCCCGACCAGTGCTATGTTGAGGTAGGTTTGCCGGAGCTTGTGCTCGGTCAGGTAGACCATGTTGTAGCCGCTCCATTGTTTATTAAGGGCATCGAGGGTGCCATCTGAGCGCATCCTTTCAATCCCTTTGGTCAGCAGTTCAGCTAACGCCTGTTCGCCTTTTCTTACCCCCATATGGCTGGGCTTGAGTGCAATGGGGTCGGTGACAAACTTTATCCCTTCAAGTCTGTTTTTCTGAATAATATAGGCACCTACCCATTTGGTGGTTGCCAGTGCATCAATCTCGCCGGCGAGCAGGCGCCTGAATCCATCGAGGTGATCTTGCACAAACACCAGCTCCGTCTCACTGCCGGTACTGAGAATCTTTTGCGGGAAGCTGCCTTTGATCACCCCGGTCCGGGTACCGCTAAGGTCGGCCAGATTGTGGATTGTCAGGTTGTCGCTTTTCACAAACAGACTGATCTCAAAGGTCAGAAAACTATCCACAAAGTCGTAGTGTTCCTCTCTCTCTGCGTTGGGGCTGAAGACAGTGAGTACATCACCTTTTCCGGCTAACACCGCTTTCTGGGCCTCATGCCAGTTCATCAGGCGATATTCGATGCGCCGATCCAGCGCCGTTGCATAGTGTTCAAGAAACGAAGCGAAAATACCCCGGGGCTCTCCGTTTTCCAGCCATTCTATCGGGGGGTAGTCCTGATCCCCGAGGAAGACAATAGGGGGCTGCTCGCTGTTGTTTCCAAAGCTGAGGGTTTCGGCCTGTATCGGGGTGGAAGCAATACAAAGCCACAAGCCAAGATAAAACAACCGGTGTGCGCAGTTCATATGCCGGGGTCAGATTAGTGGTAACAGGATTGAGTATAGTTAGTTTTCAGCGGTCAGGAGGCTGTGTTGGCGGGTTGTATTCTTGCGCACCGGTAAAGCATTACCCTGCTCTGTTATCTGAGTTGAAGTAGGCCTTGATCCACTGCTTTGGCGTTACACCAAAGTGCTTCTTGAATACCTTGGCCAGAGAGGAGGCGTTCTCGTAGCCGACATCATTGGCAACCAGCCCGACAGGGCGTTGTTGCTTCAACAGCCCTTTGGCCATCACCATGCGCAGGTGGGTGACATACTCAATAGGCGACTGGCCCAGCGTTTCTTTAAACAACGCTGCAAATTTGGAACGGGACATGGCAACGGCGTTGGCCATCTCATCGACCGACCATTCCTGCTCGGGATTGTCTTTTATCGCCTGTATCAGCGGTGCCAGCGAAGGGTGTGAGCCGGCGGCGATGAGCCCCAGTTCAACCGTTCCGTTACTGATGACGCTACGCAGCATCTGCAGAACGAAGATATCGCACAAACGATTAATCATCAGTTGACGACCGGATTGTTCAGCAAACGCCTCAGAGAAGATCAGCTTTGCGGTGTGGGTGATCGCTTCTTCATGCTGAATATCAAAGCAGAGAAAGAGAGGAAGGTTATCCGATAAAACCTGTTTGTGGAGCAACGGAATTTTCACCGTCGCACACACCAGCCTCGCCTCCGCGGCTGGCGCAATCTTTACCTCGTGATTACAGCCACTGGGGAAGAAAATGACCGACCCCGCACCCAGTTCAATGCAGTGCCCTGACCCGGTCGACAGTGTCAGCGAGCCAGATTCCAGAAAGTGCAGAACGCTTGAATCCTGATGATCATCAAAGGCGTTGATGCCACACAGCGTTCCGCTGAAGAACACATCAGCGTTTACTTCCAGGCTTTGCAGAATCTGGCTCAATTTATCCATTAAGCACCTGTTTTGGACGATTGGCGTTTTTTTGTGGACTTGCTGCAGCCTTTTGACCGGTGGTTATCCGTAATCTTCATCTCAGGCACTACGCAACAAATCAGGTATGCGATCTGTGTCCGATTAAACCATCAACGAAGGAAAAAGAAATGAAATTTTCACAAACACTGAAACTGGCAACCGCCGCAGGTGCACTCTTTCTCAGCAGTATGAGCTTCGCAGCCGCGACAAATATCGGTACCAACGATGTCGCGATTCAGGGGTATGACCCGGTTGCTTACTTCAGCGAACACAAAGCCGTTGAAGGCTCTGCTGAATTTACCGCGACACACGAAGGCGCCATTTACCGCTTCAGCAGTGCGGAAAACCGCGACCTGTTCAAAGCTGATGCAGAGCGTTACGCACCACAATTTGGCGGTTACTGCGCGATGGGTGTGGCACTGAACAAGAAGCTGGATATTGACCCGCAGGCATTTCACATCGAAGAGGGCAAGTTGTACCTCAACCTGAACAAAGATGTGCAGAAAAAATGGCTGACCGATGTTCCCGGCCACCTGAAAACCGCGAACCGTATCTGGGCAGGTATTGAAGATCTGTCGGTAGCACAAGCCAACGCAGAAGACTGATGCGCTATGGCTGAACAGGCGTTGACGTTTTCAGTAAACGGGCATAGCTACCCACAACCGTTGGCACTGCTTTGGTTCAGTGCCAACTGGTGTGGCCCATGTCAGCAAATGAATCCGGTTATGCAACAACTGGCCGGTCAGAGCACTGAACAAGTCCGGGTATTAAAGATCGATGTAGATCAGCAATCTGCTCTGTCTGCAGATTTTTCAATCCGTGCGGTACCTACTCTGGTTTTATTGGGCGCCAACGGAGAGATTGATCGTCAGGTGGGCAGTGCAGGATTGGGCCAGTTGAGCCAGTGGCTTGACCGTTCTTTGGCCCGGTTAAAACACACAGGAGAGAAATATGAATACTAAACAGCGTGTAGCATACACTCTTTCCCTACAGACGCTCTTCCGATCTCGGCTGCTCTGGCGGCCGCGCTTTCCACAGTCGCCACCCTGCCTGCGGCGCACGCCGCCGGAAAAGAGAAGTGCTACGGCGTTGCACTGGCCGGTCAGAACGACTGCGGCAATCTTGCAGGTACACACTCCTGCGCAGGGCAGTCAAAAGTGGATAACGATCCCGGCGAGTGGAAGCTGGTGGCCAAAGGGACCTGTAAAGATCTCGGCGGCATGCTGAAAGCTGAAGCCAAAAAACGTTATCAGGAGCAATCTGCCTCATAAGGGTGGGGCTTGTTAAAGGAGAGATGAAGATGTCTTCAATCCGTTCAAAATGGGCCGGAAGTGCTCCCGAACAGTATCGGGTGGGGGTTGGGCTGCGTCACCCGCATTATCGGGAGGCGCTGCTGGGGGCATCTTCCATCGACTTTGTAGAGATCCATGCCGAAAACTTTTTCGCGGAGGGTGGCGTGATTCAGGAGATCCTGACCGATATGACAAACATATACCCGGTGAGCCTGCACTCCACATCCATGGGGCTGGGCTCAGCCATGGGGATCAATCAGGGGTATCTGAAAAAGCTGCAGCGCCTGGCTGAGCGGATCAGACCCTTGCATATTTCCGATCATGCCTGCTTTACCTGGGGAACGCTGGGAGACAAACCGGTGCATGCCGGAGACCTGCTGCCACTGGAGTTTACACGGCAGAGTCTGACAGTGATGAGCGACAATATTGACCGGGTACAGCAGCTTCTGGGCAGGAGGATCCTGATAGAAAACCTGTCTGCCTATGTTGAGTTTAAGCATTCCACCCTGAGCGAGACCGGGTTTCTGACAGAGCTGGTGGAAAGAACAGGGTGCGGCTTATTAGTGGATCTGAACAACCTGTTGGTGAATGCCCATAACTTCAGTGACGAACCTGCAGCAGAAGCCGCGAAACACTGGCTGCAGCAGATTCCTGCAGATGCAGTGGGGGAGATTCATCTGGCGGGATATACACCCGCAGAAAGGGGAGCGCTGATCGTGGACGATCATAGTCAGCCCGTCTCCGATGAATGCTGGGCGCTGTATCGCTATGCCCTGCAGCAGGTGGGGCCGGTCTCGACCTTAATCGAGTGGGATAACCAACTGCCCGATTGGGAAACGCTGCTGGCACAGGCCGTACAGGCGCGAACCATTATCCACAGCGAACTGAATCAGCGCGGAGGGATGGCCCATGCGAGCTGATCAGGATGCACTCAGCAACCGTCAGGCCTCCCTGATTAAGATGATTTTTGCAGGGGTGACGGTTAAGCCTGAGCGGGCTGAACCCGTTGCAGACAAAGGGCTTCAGATCTATCAGAACAACCTGTTGATGACAGCGGCGAGGGCCCTGTCGTTGAGTTACCCGGTGACTGAAAAAATGCTCGGTGAAGAGACGATGCGCCTCTTGTGCCGCCATCTCCTTTCCCGTGAACTGCCATCAAGCGGAGACTGGGCGGATTGGGGCGGCCAGCTTTCTGATCTGATCCGAACGACGAGCCTGCAGGACGGGCACCCCTATCTGGCCGATATCGCCGAACTGGAGTGGTTGATCCACAGGGCCGCAAGAGCCGCCCCGACGGAGCTGGATATTGCTTCCCTGTCCCGGTTGGCAGACGAAAACCTGAGTGATCTCCGTCTGTATTCAGGGTCGGGGCTGAACATTATTCGCAGCCTCTACCCTACGGCCGAGCTATGGCAGATACATCAGCAGGATGTCACCGATATCGATACCGAAGAGGTGGGCAGGTTACTGAGCCAGCCTCCGCGTGCGCGATACCTGCTGATCTGTCAGAAAGATCATCTTCCCTGTATCACGCATCTGACAGAGGAGGAATATTTATGGATGGCTGCACTGCAGGCGGGGCAGGATCTGGCTTCACTGCTGGAGCAGTTTCCGGCTTTCGATTTCAGTCAGTGGCTGACCCGGGCCATAGAGCAGCAGTGGCTGCATAAGCTCACTTAGCGCGATCTGGAAATCGATACGACACAGAGGAATCAGAATGAGTAATTTAATCCAGAGTACCTATCAGACATACCTGAACCGAGAGAATGGGTTCACACACTTCCACTTTCTGGCTGCCGTACTGGCCAGAGTATACGTAGCTCAGGTCTTTTTTAGTGCAGGTTTAACCAAAATACAGGATTGGGAAACCACGCTGTTCCTGTTTGAAGAGGAGTATCAGGTGCCGCTCCTACATTTTGAAACGGCAGCGGTTCTGGGCACGCTGGGCGAGTTAATACTGCCAGTGTTGCTGTTTTTTGGAGTACTGACCCGCTTTTCAGCCACAGGCCTGTTTCTGGTCAATGTCGTGGCGGTGATCAGCCTGGCCGAGATTGCGCCGGCCGCACTTTATCTGCACTACCTGTGGGGGATCCTGCTGGCTCAGATCGCGATATATGGCCCGGGGCCGCTGGCTCTCGATAGCTTCGCGCGCAAATTGATGCCGAAAGCCTGAGGCTGGGAGAGTGGTAAAACGCTGAGGCTGTTTTACCACCATCTTTTGTTGAGGGCTGCGAAAGCGGTGCTTTCTTGTCTCAAAATGCTCTTGTGGTCGCATTTTTCGAACCACATCGATGCTTCTCATCCGGCCTTTAGTCACCAAACAAAAAGCCCCGCACTCTCTTAAGGTAGAGAATCGAGGCTTTGAGTTTAGTGCCCAGAGGCGGATCAATGCCGCAGGCATTAACACATCGGAACGCAGTGACGATAGCCCGAAGGGTGAGCGCGCAGCGCGAATAATCGAACAGGTTCGGTGACGCCCAGAGATACTTAATCTTTGAAAGCTATACTACTAATGTTGGGAGGAGCTGCTCGAGGCGGAATGATCTTAATTTCCTTTGTGGAAATTAAGCCCCTCTCGGGTGAGAGGGCTGCGAAAGCGATGCTTTCTTGTCTCAAAATGCTTCTGTGGTCGCATTTTGTCGAACCACATCGGTGCTTCTCATCCGGCCTGTAGTCACCAAACAAAAAGCCCCGCTGATAGCGAGGCTTTGAGTTTGGTGCCCAGAGGCGGAATCGAACCACCGACACGGGGATTTTCAATCCCCTGCTCTACCGACTGAGCTATCTGGGCGCTGGGTGCAGATTGTCTGCTGAATAAAAAGCCCCGTTAGGTAACGAGGCTTTAAAATAAGTGGTGCCCAGAGGCGGAATCGAACCACCGACACGGGGATTTTCAATCCCCTGCTCTACCGACTGAGCTATCTGGGCAACTCAAGTGGCGCGTATTAAACCGTCTTAGCGGAACACTGTCAACCACTTGTTACAAAAAAACTATTTCGAAGGGGGAACGTAACCTTCGGCCTTCTCGTAGTCGCCGCCGTCCATGAATTTTTCCATTTCGGTCTGAAGAAATTCGCGGGTGGAGGGGTCCATCAGGCTGAGGTGTTTTTCGTTGATGATCATGGTCTGGTGGTCGGTCCACTCTTTCCATGCTTTTTTCGAAACATTGTCGTAAATCTCCTGGCCTTTGGCACCCGGGTAAGGTGGGCGGTCCAGTCCTTCCAGTTCTTCTTTGTATTTACGGCAAAATACGGTGCGGCTCATGCATGTGCTCCAAACTTTTATGATTCGGCCAGTTGTTGCAGCAGCTTTTTAACCGGGGCTGCCAGGCCGACGTTTTCTGGTTGCTCTATGTTATACCAGAGCAGCGGTTTGCCTTCCATGACAGAGTCTGTAGGGGTATTTACCCTTGCCCTGACCGGGGTTATATCCAGATGGAAGTGGCTGAAGGTGTGGCGCAGGGGTTCCAGCACCTGAATGCTTGCCTGATCGAGCTCCAGACCGGTTTCGCTCAGGGTGTCGCGCAGGTCGCTGACTTGCGGCAGGCTCCAGAGTCCGCCCCAGAGTCCGGTGGGTGGACGCTGGTAGAGCAGAACTTCTTTGCCCTGATCCTGTTGTAACAACAGCATATAGGTTTGTTTTACCGGTTGGGTTTTCTTCGGTTTAGGGGCCGGTAACTGATCGGTTTTACCCTGTTTAAAGGCTTCACAGTGGGGTTGCAGCGGGCAGAGCAGGCAACTGGGCTTGCTCCGGGTGCAGAGGGTGGCTCCGAGATCCATCATCGCCTGGGTGTAATCGCCGACCCGCTGACGAGGGGTGTTCTGTTCGGCATATTGCCAGAGCCGTTTTTGATTCGCGGTGGTGCCGGGCCAGCCTTCCAGCGCATAAAACCGGGCCAGAACGCGCTTGACGTTACCATCGAGGATCGGCGCCCAGCGGCCACTGCTGATCGAGAGCACTGCGCCGGCGGTGGAGCGGCCGATACCGGGTAGTTCTGAGAGTTCCTCTACGCTGAGAGGAAACTGTCCCTGATGGTTGTGGGTAACGATCTGAGCGGTTTTGTGAAGGTTACGGGCACGGGCGTAATAACCGAGCCCGGTCCAGAGATGGAGTACCTCATCCTGTTCCGCTGCTGCCAGCGCTTCGACGCTGGGAAAGCGTTCGATAAAGCGCTGGTAGTAGGGAATGACCGTGGTCACCTGGGTCTGCTGCAACATGATCTCAGAGATCCAGGTGTGGTAGGCGGTTTTGTTTTCCTGCCAGGGCAGGTCGTGACGGCCGTGCTGGTCAAACCAGTCCAGTACGGCCGTGGAGAATTGCTCAGGTTGCATCAGTTACCAAACAGGCCTTTCAGTTTATCGCCAAGTTTCTCTTTTACTTTTTCTTCGACTTCGGCTTTTTTCTCTTCTACCTTGGCCTTGGCTTTCTCCTTAACCTGTTTTTTCAGGGCATTGGTGATAAAGCTCAGGTCTGGTTTACAGAGTTTTGCCGGGTCGGTGTTAAAGCTGCCTTTACAGTCGACAGGAATCTCTACACCTTCCAGTTTATCCGGGAAGGAGCAGGTTTCTTTGAACAGGTTGCGCTCCACCATAAAGCCAAGGCGGTAGTCCAGCATCTGTTGTGGCAGGTTGACGGTGCCTTTACCGCTGAGGCTCATGGCATCGAGCGCGGCTTTCAGGTCCTGATTGCTGACCACACCGTTTTTGATCGTGGTTGAAGCGCCCATATTGGCGAATGGGGTGGAGCGGTCCACTTCCTGAGTGTTAATACCCAGAGAGCTGACGTTGTTCATGCCCTGACATACGGTCTGGGCCATATCGATACCGTGCAGCACACCATCGGTCATATTGACCTGTGCGGTACCGGTCATGCTGTTAACAAAGTCATGAACTGAGTTGCCGCGCAGGGTAATGTTGGAGCTGGAGTTAAGTGCGCCGGTAATCTGGGCTTCGCCCGCCATAGCCGTCAGCACTTCGCCGATCTGAATTCCTTTTACCGTTTTGTTCGAGGTGATGACCGGGGTGTTGTTGCGAACATCCACGGTGACATTGTTACGCACGGTGCCGCTGTAGAGGTCGGCGTCGATTTTGCTGGCTTTGATCAGGCCGCCGTGGGCGCTGACCTGCAACAGAATATTGCTGACATCCATTTTAGACACATGCAGTGCGCTCAGGCCCAGTTTGGCATCCAGCTCCAGTGCACGCAGTGCATCGATCGGCAGGATCGGGTCTTTCGGGTAAGCGCTGCCGCCCTGACTGCTGCCGGAGGCCTTAGCGCTGGTCTGCTGAGGTTGTTCGCTGGCCGGTGGCATGTAGCGGTCTGCATTCAGTTTGTCACCCTGCAGGTTAACGCTGATATTGCTGTTGGCCAGATTGTAAGCAGCAGAGCCATTGAAGCTGGTGTCATCCAGTTTCAGGTTGAGGCTTTTGGCGGTCAGCGTATTGGCAGGCCCTGTCAGTTCCATATTCATGCTGATCGCTTTGAGTACGTTCGGGTCAGTGGTCTTAACTTCTGCCTGACCGACACTGCTGAGCAGCTTGTTCAGATCAAATGGCGCGACCGCCAGTTTGCCGCTGATCTCCGGGGCTGCGAAGTTTTTCACGGCCAGCGCGCCTTCGGCTTTGAGATTGGCCAGGCCGAGGCTGAGGTTGTTCAGGTTCAGCATCTGCCGGGTCAGGTCGGCATCAATATCGGCTTTAGTCGCCAGTGTCAGTGAGTTGCCCGCCAGCGGTTTGCCGCTGAGGTTGATCTCGCTGTCGAGACCTTTGATTTTGTACTGCTGTTTATCCAGATCCAGATAAAACTCGGCGGCCAGCTTAGCGATGGCTTTGATCTGCTCTTCGCCCTTAACGCTCTGGGTTGCGGTAAAACTCAGTTCAGCCGGGAAGAACGCCTGTGTCACGACCTGACCGGAACTCATGTTGAAGTCGCTGAGCAGGGCTTCGCTGTCGCTGGTTTTATCCAGATAGCTGATACGGCCATTACTGATCTGGATGCTGTCGATATCCAGTGCCAGCGCGGGGCCGGCTTCACCAGCACTGTCGGCAGAACCGCTGTCTGCCTGCTGAGTGCCTTGTGAGGTGCTGATTGTGGCGCTCCAGTTGTTGCTGCCATCTTTCTCCTGAATCAGGTTCAGATTCAGACCATCAACCACTACGCTCTGCATTTCGACCTGACCGGAGAACAGTGCGGCAATGCGAACAGAAACCTGTGCCTGATTGAGGCTGGCCAGATCGGGCTTGCCGGGGAACTTAACATCGATTTTGTTAACTTCGAGACCCAGCCATGGGAACACGGACCAGCCGATATCACCGTTAATTTTCAGCTCGACGCCGCCTTTTTCCAGTGCCGCCTGCTCGATCTCCGGCTTGTATTCATTGGGGTCGAAAAATGCCCCCAGAATTGCTCCGCCGGCGAGAATAACCACAACCACCAGGGCGGCTAATCCAGCGATGATTTTCAGCAAACCTTTCATTGTTCTCTCCTTGGTCCAGGTTCCGAAGGGTTGAGGATAAACGGAATTAGTGAAGTTTCAACGGCAAAGCCTGAAGGTCGGATTAATAATTCAGCAGCAGACCCGGTTTTTACCCTCGTTCTTGGCTTTGTAGAGGGCCAGATCGGCCTGTTTCAGCATCATTTCCCGGTCGGAAAACGCCAGATCCAGTTCACCGACACCGATGCTGGCGGTCACCTGCAGCACTTCACCGTGCATGATCTCGATCTCAAGCTGACGCAGTTGTGCCAGATAGCGTTCGGCGATCTGCACCGCCTGCTGCTTACTGGTTTCCGGGAGAATGATCATAAATTCCTCGCCGCCGTACCGGCAGACAAAATCGTGGGCCCGGGAGTAGCGATCCAGCGCCCGGGCCGTGCGTTTCAGAACCGCATCACCGGCATCATGGCCGAAGGTATCGTTGATCTGTTTGAAGTTATCCAGATCCAGCAGGATGGCGCAGATCGGTCGCTGCCGACGGGTGGCTTCCTGACAGAGCTTCTTCAGTTGCTTGCGACCCTCGCGCCGGTTGTAGATGCCGGTCAGGTCGTCATAGGTCGCCAGACGCTGAAATTTTTTCTCCAGAATTTTTTGCTCAGTAATATCGATAATGGCACCGAGCAGCCCGGCGACATTGCCCTGTTCATCCACAAAGGTGGCTTTGTGGAACTTAACGTAGATGGTCTCTTCTCCTGCCCGGTGTACCGGGGTTTCGTAAATCTGGGTGCCGGGGTTGGCCAGTAGCTCCTGATCAGATGCGTGGAAGATGGAGGCCGGGATTTTGTCGAACAGTTCGAACACATCTTTGCCGATGATCTGCTCCCGCTGCAGGCCGACATACTCTTCGTAGGCCCGGTTGCAGCCGAGATAACGGAAATTCAGATCTTTATAGTAGATAGGGAAAGGCAGGGCATCAATAACCAGCAGCAGAACCTGATGGTTGTCTTCGAGTAGTTGGTGCAGAACCTCATCGTTCATCGCGCTGGCTTTCTCCCGGAGGCTGAATACTTAAAAGATAGATCAGGAGTCAGTGCTTTGCTGGTTAAGGGCCGCTTCTCATGTGCATGGATCAGGTGTTGGTTGTATAATCTGCGCTCTGTTTAACCTAGCGGGAGATAACCATGGCGGAACGTACAGCCAAGGTAAGCCGAAATACTCTGGAGACGCAGATCACTGTGTCGGTCAATATCGATGGTAGCGGTCAGTTTAAGGCTGAAACCGGTGTGCCTTTTCTTGAGCACATGATGGAGCAGATCTCCCGTCATGGTCTGATCGATCTTGATATCCATGCGGTGGGCGATACCCACATTGATGACCACCATACGGTGGAAGATATTGGTATTACTCTGGGTCAGGCGTTTAAGGAAGCCGTGGGTGATCGTAAAGGGATCATGCGCTACGGCCACGCTTACTGCCCGCTGGATGAGGCACTGTCCCGTGTTGTGATTGATTTCTCCGGTCGTCCGGGTCTGGACATGAAAGTAGAGTTCACCCGTGGCAATATCGGTCGTTTTGATACTCAGTTGTTCTGGGAGTTTTTCCAGGGCTTCGTTAATCACGCCGGCGTGACTCTGCATATTGACAATATCAAAGGTTTCAACGCTCACCATCAGGCGGAGACGATCTTTAAAGCCTTTGGTCGTGCCCTGCGTTACGCGCTGGAAATTGATGCGCGCGCAGCGGACGTTATGCCATCCACTAAGGGGTGTTTGTAAACCATGTCGACGGTAGCGGTAATCGACTACGGAATGGGCAACCTGCACTCGGTTGCCAAGGCGCTGGAATTTGTTCAGCCCGGTGTTGAGGTTTGGGTCACAGCCGACCCGGAACGGGTTGCCAGCGCTGATCGGGTAATCCTGCCCGGTGTTGGTGCGATGCGTGATTGTATGGCAGAGATCCTGCGCGCAGGAGTGGATAAAGAGGTCACTGATGCAATCAACTCCGGCAAGCCGTTTCTCGGTATTTGTGTCGGAATGCAGGCCCTGCTGCAGCGTTCAGAAGAGAACGGCGGTGTGGACTGTCTGGCGCACTTCGACGGTGAAGTGAAATACTTCGGTGATGATCTGCGTGAAGAGGGCGACCGGCTTAAAGTTCCGCATATGGGCTGGAACGAAGTGGCGCAGATGATCGATCATCCCCTGTGGAGCGAGATCGAAGATGGCAGCCGCTTCTATTTTGTCCACAGCTACTACGTGCAGTCAGAACAGCGTGATCTGGTGGCGGGCGTTTGCCGTTACGGTCTGCAGTTTGATGTGGCACTGGCGCGGGATAACGTGTTTGCGGTGCAGTTCCACCCGGAGAAAAGCTCGAAGGCGGGTCTGCAACTTCTGAAAAATTTCCTCAACTGGGACGGTAAGATCTGATGGCTCTGGCAAAACGCATTATTCCCTGTCTGGATGTGGAAAACGGCCGTGTAGTTAAGGGCGTTAAGTTTGTCGATATCCGCGATGCGGGTGACCCGGTTGAGGTTGCCAAACGCTACGACGAGCAGGGCGCTGACGAGATCACCTTTCTCGATATCACCGCGACGCACGAAGGTCGTGACACGATGGTTGAAACGGTTGAGCGGATGGCCTCTCAGGTATTTATCCCGCTGACTGTGGGGGGCGGTATCCGCACCTGCGAAGATATCCGTACCATGCTTAATGCCGGTGCCGATAAGGTATCCATTAACTCGGCGGCGGTGTTTAACCCTGAGTTTGTGAAAGAAGCCTCTGATCGCTTCGGTTCTCAGTGCATTGTGGTGGCGATCGACGCGAAAAAGGTCTCTGCCGCAGACGAAGAGGATCGCTGGGAGATCTTCACCCACGGTGGCCGCAAGCCAACCGGTATCGATGCCATTGAGTGGGCGCGGAAGATGGTGGCGCTTGGCGCCGGTGAGATCCTGCTGACCTCGATGGATCAGGACGGGGTGAAGAACGGTTACGATATTGCCCTGACCCGTGCGATCAGCGAAGCGGTCAATGTACCGGTGATCGCCTCCGGTGGTGTTGGTAATCTGGATCATCTGGTCGAAGGCTGTATTGAAGGAAAGGCAGATGCGGTACTGGCGGCATCAATCTTCCACTTTAATGAGTACACCGTGCCGCAGGCGAAAGCCTACATGCGGGAACGGGGCATAGAAGTCCGGCTCTGATCAGAACCTGAAAGCCTCGCACTGCGGGGCTTTTTTGTATCTGCCGGACACCGCTCAGGTTTTGAACGAGTCTGGTGCTCAGGCGGGTCATGATGCATTATCAGCCATATCACAAACCATATAACAGGGATGAGTATGAGATATTGGGCCGGTTTCACACTGCTGCTTTTCTGTGGGCTTTTAAATGCAGCGGGGTCTGTAGTGGTTAAACCACTGGACGAATTACTGCAGCCTTCATCTGACAGCGCGCCGGCTGAAGTGGTTAACGAAGAGCACTCGCTGCTCAGTGCCCGTATCAGCGCCAGAGTCGAGCAGGTGCTGGTTCAGGTCGGCGATCAGGTGCAACAGGATCAGCCACTGCTGAAACTGGAATGCCGCGATTACGAGCTCGCACAGCAACAGGCCGAAGCGGCTGTGCAGGCTCTTCAGGCCCAGTTGCAACTGGCCCGGCAACAACTCTCCCGCGCGCAACGTCTGCTGCAACAGAAAAATGCCTCTCAGGAACTGCGTGACCAGCGTCAGGCCGAACTCAATAGTTTGCTGGCACAGCAGCAGGGCAGCAAAGCGGCGCTGGCTGAAGCCGGGCTGATGGTGCAGCGTTGTACCCCATTGGCGCCGTTTGCCGGCGTGATTACTTCCCGTCAGATCAGCCCCGGTGCACTGGTGGCACCGGGCACGCCGATGCTCAAAGTTCTGCGTCAGGGCAGTCAGGAGGTCAGTGCTGCCCTGACCCGGGAGCAGGCAGCGCAACTGCGCCGCAGCCCGGAGATCTGGCTGCAGTTGAATCAGCAGCGATATCCGTTACAGCTCCGGGCTATTCTGCCGTTGCTGGAAAGCCGGGCCCGTACTCAGCAGGTCAGACTCGGCTTCAGCGCTGAACCAGCGATTTCCGGTGCCAGTGGCCGGTTGTTCTGGCAGTCAGGGGAGCAGCGCCTGCCGATTCGCTATGTTGCGTCCCGGCAGGGGCAGCTGGGCGTGATGCAGGTGGTGGATGGCAAGGCACAGTTTGTTGTGCTCCCGGATGCCATTGAGGGGCAAGCGGCCCGGGTCGGTCTGCCCGGCGACAGTCTGATTATTGTCGAGGGGCAACACTCGGTTATTGACGGCGCAAGTGTCACTCTGGCCGGTGAGGAATAGAGGGATGATGAGCCGTTTATTCCGCAATCATGTGCTGGCGAATCTGACCTTTGTTCTGGTGCTGGTCATCGGCGCGCTGTGTTATCAGTTGCTGCCGCGGCAACAGGATCCGACGATCAACTTCAACTGGGTGGTAGTGACCACCGTGTTGCCCGGAGCCAGTGCCGGGGATATTGAAAAGCGGGTGACTGACCCGCTGGAAGATGCGATAGAAAATGTCTCAGATATCAAATTTGCCTCCTCTAACAGCCGTGAGGCCGTATCCAGCCTGTTGATCCGGTTTCAGGATATTGATGCCCGGACTTTTGATAAGCGCATCAACGATCTGCGCCGTGAGATACAGAATGTTGAGGATGAGCTGCCGGAGAACGCCTCCGATCCGGTGATCCTTGAGCTGACCAGCGCCAACGCTTTCCCCAGTGTGACGGTCGCGGTAACCGCACTGGATGATGACGAAAACCTGCGGATTCAGGCCCGGAATATCGAAGAGGATCTGGAGCGTCTGGCCGGCATTGACCGGGTGGACCCGGTGGGGCTTGATGACCCGGAACTGCAGGTCAACTTTGATCCGGCGGTGTTACAGGCACTGTCTCTTTCGCCCACTGATCTGGCAGATACAGTAGCGGTATGGTTCCGCGATATCTCCGCCGGCAGTGTTGAGGTGGGCGGTCAGTCCTGGCTGGTGCGGATGGTCGGGCGCAGTGCCGACCCGGATCAGGTGAAGCAGATTCCGCTGGTGGGGCTGCAGGGGCAGGAGATCCGGCTGAGCCGGATTGCCGAGGTTACACAAACCCGTGAAAAAGCAGCGCAGGATGCGGTGATTAACGGCAAGCCTGCTGTTGTGCTGGCGGTTATGAAAAAGGCGGATGCCAATACGCTGGAGCTGGTGGAGCGGGTTAAAACCTACATGGATCAGCGGAACCTGCTGGCGACCTCCACCGGCGTTGAACTGGTTATGGTCGATGATCAGACCATTCCCACCCGGGAGGCGATCAGCCTGATGCAGAATAATGCCCTGATCGGCCTGCTGCTGGTGCTTCTGGTGGCGTGGCTGTTCCTTGGCGCACGCATCGCTTTTCTCACCGCCATCGGTATTCCTTTTATTCTCGCCGGTACTTTCTGGGTGCTCTGGGGGATGGGAGAAACGCTGAATGTAACGGTGCTGCTGGGCGTCGTGATCGTACTCGGGATGCTGGTGGATGATGCGGTGGTTGTGGTCGAGGCGATTTACTACCGTATGCAGCTCGGACAGCCGGCCTATCAGGCCACCTTGGCCTCACTCAGTGAAGTGGGGCGACCGGTGATCAGCGCCGTCCTCACCACCATGGCGGCATTTATGCCACTGATGCTGCTGCCGGGCATTCTCGGTGATTTTATGCGGGTGATCCCGATGGTTGTCACCATTGCACTGGCGATCTCGCTGATTGAAGCGTTCTGGATGCTGCCGGTGCACGTCAGCGTAGCGCGGGTAAGTTTTGCCGATCCCGGCCGGATGCAGCGGTTCCGGGTCAGGATGACCCACAAAATTCAGATCAGTTATGTGCGCAGCCTGATCTGGGCGATGCGCCGCCCGATACTGACGTTCAGTCTGATTATCGCGTTGTTCACCGGTGCCATGGGAGCGCTGGGGGCGGGGCTGATCAAGCTGGACTTTTTTGCCTCTGATCCACTGCGGCTGTTTTACGTCAATATTGAGATGGCACCGCAGACGCCGCTGGCCACTACCCTCGATAAAGTCCGGCAGATGGAACAACTGGTGCGTAAGCACCTGAAAGATGAAGACCTGCGTGCGGTGGTTGGCTACGCCGGGCAGCAGTTCACCGAGACTGCACCGATGTTCGGCGAACATTACGGACAGGTGCTGGTGGGTCTGCAGCCGAAGACCGATACCAATCGTTCCGTAGATGAGCTGCTGGCCGCGGTACGGGAGGATGCGCTGGCACTGCCGGGGCCGGTGAATACCACCTTCCTGCGTCTTGCCGGTGGCCCTCCGGTGTCGAGGCCGATCAGTATCAAAGTGCGCGGTGATGAGTACGCTGAGATCCGTGCGGCTGCGGATGCGCTGAAGGCGTTTATGGCGCAGGTGCCGGAGATTACCGATATCAGTGATGATGCCGGTGGTGGGCGGATGACCCTGACCCTGCAGGCGGATTATGATGCGATCACCCGGGCCGGTCTGAATCCATTGCAGGTGATCCGTACTGCACAACTGCTGGTGGATGGTGAAGTGGTGGCGGATATGCAGCATGAGGGGGAAAAGCTCGAGGTCCGGGTGCGGGCAAAACCGCAAGCCTACACCGACATTGATCAACTGCTGGATTTCAAACTACCGCTGCCGGATGGGGGGCAGGTGCCCTTGTCTGAGCTGGTCAGCTTTAAGCGCGAACAGGCACTGGGCAATATCCGTCACTACAACTTCCGCCGGGCCATCACCGTGGAGGCGGATCTGTTGCCGGAGAGTATCGATACCGTGACCGCCAATGCCATGGTCGTGGAGCACTGGAACAGTCAGTTGCTGTCGCAGTTCCCTAATCTGGATCTGGATTTCTCCGGGGAGCTGGATGATATTCAGGAGAGTATGGACGCAATCGGCATCCTGTTCCTGTTCGGTATCGGGCTGATGTACCTGATTCTTGGCACTCAGTTTGCCAGTTACTGGCAGCCGCTGATGATTCTGATGACCATTCCGATGGCGTTTACCGGCGTGGTGATGGGCCTGCTGCTGACCAGCAATCCTCTGAGCCTGTTTACCATGTACGGCGTAGTTGCGCTGGCCGGAATCGCTGTAAACGCGGCGATTGTACTGATCTCAGCGGGTAACCAGCGACTGGAAAAGGGAATGTCGGTGAAGCATGCCACGCTGTACGCGGCCCGGCGCAGGGTGATTCCGATTCTGATTACCTCGCTGACCACCATCGCCGGGCTTTTCTCACTGGCGACCGGTCTCGGTGGGCACTCTCTGATCTGGGGGCCGGTGGCAACGGCGATTGTCAGCGGTCTGGCGTTTTCTACCGTACTGACATTGTTCCTGATCCCGATGCTCTACCGGATATTTATGCAGTGGTCACACAAAGTGGTCACGGATGAGGAGCGTGCAACTTTATGATGATGGTGTTTTTGATCGAAAAAGAGACACTAAAGTAACAGCCCAGACGATAGATGCTACCGCAACAGGAAATTCCAATATGAAAAAAATAATACCTGGAATGCTAATCAGTGCGTGGATAATCAGTCAGACCGCGAGTGCCGCGTTACTTCAGGTGCATGAAGAGCAGTTGCTCAGCTCCTGTCAGGCACTGAAGCAGCGACCGGCAGCGGTTGAAGCTGCGGCTTGCGCGACCTACATCAATGGCTTTATCGATGGTGCACTGCTGACTGACTCGGAAAACGCCACTGAACTGCAGTCGGCAGATCAGGAGGATTTTATGTCTCGGGCACTGCGCACCCGGTTGGGTGGGCGCGAGGGCGAGGGACATTTTCTTCACTTTTGCGTTCCGGCGGAACGGGCGCGGGCAGAGATTATTCAACAGATCGCACCGCACATTGCCGGGGGGAATGCCGGAGTGAGTCAATTAAAAGCGTCGATTTATGAAGGGCTGAAAGCCGAGTTGCCCTGCCCGGTTGTGAAATAAGCAAAGCCAGAGGGCAGGGGCATCGGGGCAGCCGATTGCACCCTGCATCAAGGATTGATCAGGCCAGATCCAGTACCTGATCCACCAGTTTACGGATGCCGGAAGCCGCCTCGGTGATACTGCCCGCCAGCATATAGGCAGGAGTCGTCACAATTTTGCGCTCTGTATCGATTACAATCTCGCTGACACCGCAGTTCTGGTGCTTACCCCCCATCGCTTCGATGGCAGCGGCTGCGTCGGGGTCCGTGCCGATAGTGCAGGTGGCACCTTCGCCTAACAGGATCGGTGTCATTGCCGGAGCGATACAGATCAGACCTACCGGTTTACCCGCCTGGTGGATCGCCTGAGTGAAGCTGATCAGTTGTGGATTAACCTGACATTCTGCACCTTTCACTGCAAAATCGGAGAGATTTTTCGCGGCACCAAAACCACCGGGGATGATCAGCGCATCGTAGTCCTCTGCTTTGGCATCAGCCAGATCGATAATTTCGCCGCGGGCTAACCGTGCGGCCTCTACCAGAACATTGCGACGTTCACCGCTGGCTTCTTCACCACTGAGGTGATTGATCACGTGCATCTGCTCGATATTCGGCGCCATACACTGGTAGCTGGCACCGCGTTCTGCAATCTGCAGCAGGGTGATTACGGATTCGTAAATTTCTGAGCCGTCGTAAACGCCACAGCCGGAGAGAACCACCGCGATCTTTTTCATCTTTCCCGTTTCCTTTTATATGAGTTCAGTCATACCCTATGAGGGCAAGATTACGATAAGATTCAGCCTATTACCACGAAGATGACCGGGTAGACTGAACCCGCCTTTCGGATCGTTGTCATCTGTTTGTCATCTTTTTTCTGTCCAATTCACCCTGCACTGATAAGGAAACCGACGTGTCCTTCAATAACAGCCAGCGCTTCTACCCTGAAACCCGTATGCGCCGTATGCGTGCTAATGACTTCTCCCGTCGTCTGATGCGTGAGAATGAACTGACGCCAAGCGATCTGATCTACCCGGTTTTTGTTATCGAGGGACAGAATCAGACCGAACTGGTGCCCTCTATGCCCGGCGTGGAGCGGATGAGTATCGACCTGTTGGTGGCAGAAGCGAAAGAGCTGGCGGCGCTGGGTGTTCCGGCGATGGCGCTGTTTCCGGTAACGCCGATGGATGTGAAATCGGAGTTTGCGGAAGAATCCTATAACCCAGATGGTCTGGCGCAGCGTGCGGTTAAGGCGATCAAGGATGCCTGCCCTGAGATGGGCATCATGACGGATGTAGCGCTGGACCCGTTCACCACCCACGGGCAGGACGGCATTATCGATGAGAACGGCTATGTCCTGAATGATCGTACCGTGGATACGCTGATCAAACAGGCGCTGTCCCATGCCGAAGCGGGTGCCGATATTGTCGCGCCGAGCGATATGATGGATGGCCGAATTGCCGGTATCCGCGATGAGCTGGAAAGCAACGCTTTCGTGAATACGCTCATCATGGCTTATTCTGCCAAGTATGCGAGTGCTTACTATGGGCCGTTCCGCGATGCCGTCGGTTCAGCGGCAAACATCGGTAAAGGGAACAAGTTCAGCTACCAGATGGATCCGGCCAACAGCGATGAGGCTTTGCATGAAGTTGCACTGGATCTGGCCGAAGGTGCCGATATGGTGATGGTTAAACCGGGTATGCCTTATCTGGATATTGTGCGCCGGGTTAAAGAAGAATTGAAAGCGCCCACCTATGCTTATCAGGTGAGCGGTGAATACGCGATGCATATGGCGGCCTTCCAGAATGGCTGGCTCGATGAGAAAAGTGTCACCCTGGAATCCCTGCTGGCCTTCAAACGTGCCGGTGCGGACGGGGTGCTGACCTACTTTGCCAAACGCGTTGCGCAGTGGTTAAACGATTAACAGATCGCTGAAACGTACAGGGATCTGCAGGGATTAAGGAATAAGGCAGGCCAGTTATGGTTGAGTTAGTAGAACAGAATGAAGCGGCGGTTGCTCTGCTTGAGAGCCGGGAAAATGTTGCCATCACCGAGCAGGAGGTGGAGGAAACGCCGGTTGACCTCAAGGCGCCCGAGCTTTACATCAACCGAGAGCTGAGCCACCTGCAGTTCAATATCCGGGTACTGGAACAGGCGCTGGAGGAGCAGCACCCGCTGCTGGAGCGTCTGATGTTCCTGCTGATCTTCTCCAGCAATCTGGATGAGTTCTTTGAGATCCGCGTGGCGGATCAGATCACCCAGCTCAAGTATGGTCGTGAAGCGGTCGGGCCGGATGCGATGCATCCGCGCACCGTGCTGGAACGAATCAGCGAGATCTGCCACCTGATCGTTGAGCGTCAGTACAAGATTCTTAACGACATCATCTTCCCGGAGATGGAGAAGGAGAATATCCACTTCATCCGTCGTCATCTGTGGACGCCGGAGCAGCGTGAGTGGATTCGTACCTACTTTGAAGAGAAGGTGGTTCCGGTGATCAGCCCGGTCGGACTCGACCCGTCACACCCGTTCCCGCGTCTGGTGAACAAAAGCCTTAACTTCATCGTTGAGCTGGATGGTAAAGATGCGTTTGGCCGTGAAACCGGCATGGCGATTATTCCTGCACCGCGTTCCCTGCCGCGTCTGATCCGCCTGCCGGATGAGCTCTGTGATGGGGGCGATAACCTGATCTTCCTCTCCTCGATTATCCACGAATTTGCCGATGAGCTGTTCCCGGGGATGACCGTGGATGGCTGCTACCAGTTCCGTATCACCCGTAATGCGGATATGACCTTCGATGTGGAAGAGGTTGAGGATCTGGCGAACACCCTGCGTGGTGAACTGCATTCGCGTAAATACGGTGATGCGGTGCGTCTTGAGGTGGATCAGCGCACACCTGAGGAGCTGATTGAGTTCCTGCAGCGCGAGTTCAAGCTGGATGAATCGCAGACCTACCGCGTTGATGGGCCGGTTAACCTGACCCGACTGATGGCCGTGCGTGATCTGGTGGAGCGCAATGATCTGCGCTGGAAACCGTTTACTCCGGGTGTGCCGGGTAAGCTGAAGGGTGAGAGCGTATTTGATGCGCTGAAAGCCAACGACCAGCTCTTGCTGCATCCATTCCAGTCCTTTACCCCGGTTGTCGATCTGTTGCGTCAGGCGGCGAAAGATCCGGATGTAGTGGCGATCAAACAGACGCTGTACCGTACCGGGGTTAAATCCGACATCGTTAACGCACTGGTGGAAGCGGCGCGTAGCGGTAAAGAGGTCACCGTAGTCATTGAACTGCGGGCCCGGTTTGATGAAGAAAGTAACCTGCATCTGGCCTCCCGTCTGCAGGAAGCCGGCTGTCTGGTGGTATACGGGGTGGTTGGCTATAAGTGTCACGCCAAGGCGATGCTGATTGTGCGTGAAGAGGGTAACCAACTGGTGCGTTACTCCCATCTGGGGACGGGTAACTACCACTCGGGTACGGCCCGCCTCTACACCGATTACAGCTTCCTCACCGCCGATCAGGAGGTGGGGGAAGATGTGCATAAGGTATTCCAGCAGCTCACCGGAATGGGCAAGATCCAGAAGCTGAAAAAACTCTACAATGCGCCTTTTACGCTGCACGCCAAAATGATTGAGGCGATTCGCAACGAAACCCGTCTGGCAAATTCCGGCAAACCCGGCCATATCATGGTTAAGGTCAACGGGCTGACAGAACCGAAGATGATTCGTGCGTTGTATGAAGCGTCTGCGGCGGGGGTTAAAGTTGAGCTGATCATCCGCGGCATGTGCCGTCTGCGTCCGGGTATTGAAGGGCTGTCAGAGAATATCCATGTACGCTCGATTATCGGCCGTTTTCTGGAACATACCCGGGTTTACTACTTCGGTAATAACGGTAAACCTGAAGTGTTCTGCGCCAGTGCCGACTGGATGGAGCGCAACATGCTGAACCGTGTAGAAACCGGCTTCCAGTTGTTTGGCAAGCATGCGGAACGACTCAAGCGTGAACTGGATTACTACATGCAGGACAACTGTCAGAGCTGGGAGCTGCAGGCCGACGGCAGCTATATCCAGAATCAGCCGGCTGAGGGCGAAGAGCCTTTCTCCGCCCAGCAGGCACTGATGGATGAGTTTGCGAAGTAATACCCTGACAGAGTATTAAGCGAGACGGGTAGCCAGTTTCGGGGCGGCTTTTACAGGGTTAAGCGGTTTGGCCGGGTAAGCGTCTGAGCCCGACGACAGGCGAAAACTCATCTCTGCCAGATGCTGAAAACGTGACAATATCAAAGGGGCCCGGAGCCCCTTTTTTACTGGCTGTGAATCAGCTCGCGATAGCCGCTGCGGAAATCCGGGTAGATAAACTTATAGCCGGAATCCTTCAGCCGCTGGTTGCTGCAGCGTTTGCTGCCCGCCCGCCGACTGGCTGTGGTGGTGAGAATCTCGCTGCCCAGCGTTTCAGCCAGCCAGTGTGTCACCTCATGCATGGTCACCGGTTCATCGTCGGTAGCCAGATAGCAGTCGAGCAGGGCCTGTCCGTTAAAGTGCAGATTGATCAGGTGGTTAAGCACGCCGGTACAGTCATCACGGTGAATCCGGTTGCTGTACTGTGGCGGCTCTTGTGGGGCCACATCACCGCGGCGTACCCGGTTGAGCAGATGGTTTCGTCCCGGGCCATAGATACCGGTGAAGCGCACGACCGTGGACGGCACGGAGGCCTGCGCTACCGCCTGCTCGGCCTGCAGCATGATCCGGCCAGAGAACGATTGCGGGTGGCAGGGGCTGGTTTCATCGACCCAGCCGTGATCATCCTGATGGTAGACCCCGCTGCTGGAGGTAAAGAACAGATGCTGCGGCTGAACCGGCAGGGCCTGTAACAGGTTGCGCATACCCTGCAGATAGGCAGATTGATAACCGGCTTCATCGTGACTCGATGCTGCTGCGCTGTAGACCAGAATATCGCACTGCTGAATCTCGCTAAGCGCTTGTTGCAGCGTGTCTAATTGCCCCAGATCAGCGCTTATCCCTTGGATGCCTTGGGGAAGCTGGTTTATATTACGTCGCAGGCCCACAACGTTGTGCCCTTGTTGTAGTAGCTGCTGTCCGAGTTTGGATCCGACGTCGCCACACCCCGCGATAAGGATGGTTTTCTGTTGCATAAGGCCTCCGGTTATCAATCAGAATGGCATCATAGCAAAGGATGAACCTGCATGACCCTTACTGAACTGCGTTATATCGTTACCCTTGCCCGCGAGCAGCACTTTGGCCACGCGGCTGAAAAGTGTTTTGTCAGCCAGCCGACCCTGTCGATTGCGGTTAAAAAGCTTGAAGAAGAGCTGGGCGTAGCCCTGTTTGAACGCAGCAAAAACTCCGTGCGGGTAACGCCGGTGGGTGAAAAGGTGGTACAGCAGGCTCAACGGGTACTGGAACAGGCAGATACAATCAGGGATCTGGCCCAGGAGGGTAAAGATCAGTTGAAGAGTCCGCTCCGGGTTGGCGCTATCTACACGATTGGCCCCTACCTGTTTCCCCATCTGGTTTCTGAAGTCCAGAAGCTGGCGCCGGAGATGCCGCTGTATATCGAGGAAAACTTTACCGAAAATCTGCGCCAGAAGATCCGCAACGGTGAGCTGGATGCCGTGATTCTGGCGTTGCCGTTCCATGAGCCGGATATTCTGACCCGGCCGCTCTACGAAGAAGACTTTGAAATGCTGATGCCTAAGGGCCATCCCTGGAGCGAGCAGGAGTCGATCAGCAGTGAAGATCTGCCAAGTACGCCGTTGCTGTTGCTGGGCGAGGGGCACTGTTTCCGTGATCAGGTACTTGAGTCCTGTCCTACGCTGACTCAGGCGTTGCATGATCAGCATACGATTACCGAAGGCAGCTCTCTGGAGACGATCCGCATGATGGTGGGTTCTGGTCTTGGCTGTTCTGTTCTGCCGCAGTCGGCTGTTTACGGGCCTTCCCGTTCCGATATGGTGGTGACCCGTCCGTTCCGCGAGCCGGTGCCGCAACGTACAGTCGGTGTCGCCTGGCGCGCCAGTTTTCCACGTCCGCAGGCGATCGATGTGCTGGTGGATGCGATCTCCCGGTTCGAACCTGCAGGTAATCAATGACCCTTGCTCTTGCCGAGATTCCGGTCAGTGAACTGAAAGGGGTCGGTGCTGCGCTGGAGTTAAAGCTGCACAACCTGGGGATCCGTACCCTGCAGGATCTTCTGTTTCACCTGCCTCTGCGCTATCAGGACCGGACCCGGATTCTGCCGATCGGCTCGCTGCGCCCCGGTGATGAGTGTGTGATTGAGGGCGAGGTTAAACTGGCCGATATCAGTAAAGGCCGGCGTCGCAGCCTGCTTTGCCGGATTCAGGATGGCACCGGCAGTCTGACTCTGCGTTTTTTCCATTTTTCTGCCGCACAAAAGAACAACCTGCGACCGGGTGTACGCCTGCGCTGTTTTGGCGAAGCCCGTGCCGGTGCTAACGGGCTGGAAATTGTTCACCCTGAATACCGCCGGGTCGACAGCGATGAACTGGTGCCGGTTGAAGAGCATCTGACCCCGGTCTATCCCACCACCGAAGGGCTGCATCAGAACCGGCTGCGAAGTCTGACTGATCAGGCACTGGAATATCTCAAACGTGGTGCGCTGCAGGAACTGGTACCTGAATCCTTACGGCAGGGCTGGCAGTTTCCCGGCCTCGATGATGCTATGCAGTACCTGCACCGCCCCCCGGTGGATGCAAATCAGCCTCTGCTGCTGGAAGGGATGCACCCGGCACAGCGCCGGCTGGCTTTTGAAGAGCTGATGGCCCATCACCTGTCCCTGTTGAAACTGCGGCAGAAAACCCGTGAGAAAGGCGCGCCTGAGTTACCCGGAGATGGCTCGCTGAAGCGGGCTTTCCTTGATGCATTGCCGTTTCCTCTGACGGGTGCGCAAAGCCGGGTGGCGGACGAGGTGGCTAAGGATCTGTCCCAGGCCTTTCCTATGTTGCGTCTGGTGCAGGGGGATGTAGGTTCAGGTAAAACTGTGGTGGCTGCGCTGGCAGCGATCCAGTCGGTAGAGAGCGGATTGCAGGCGGCAGTGATGGCTCCCACCGAGATTCTGGCGGAGCAGCATTACCATAATTTCAGCCAGTGGCTGGAGCCGCTGGGGGTTAAAGTTGCGTGGCTGGCGGGTAAATTAAAAGGTAAACAGCGTCAGGCACAACTGGAACTGATTCGCAGCGGAGAAGCCCGGGTTGTGGTGGGCACCCATGCGCTGTTTCAGGAGGAGGTCGTGTTTTCCGATCTGGGGCTGGTGGTGATTGATGAACAGCACCGCTTTGGTGTGCATCAGCGCCTTTCGCTGCGGGAGAAAGGGCGCAACGGTAAGCTGGCGCCGCACCAGTTGATTATGACCGCGACACCCATTCCACGAACCCTGACGATGAGTGCCTACGCCGATCTGGACTGCTCGGTCATTGATGAGTTGCCGCCGGGGCGGACACCGGTCAGCACCGTGGTGATCGCCGACAGCCGTCGCGATCAGGTGATTGAGCGGGTGCGCAGCGCCTGTGCCGAAAAGCGTCAGGTGTACTGGGTCTGTACCCTGATCGAAGAGTCTGAGGCGTTGCAGTGTCAGGCGGCCGAAGTCACCGAACAGCAGTTGGCTGAAGCGCTGCCGGAACTGCGTATCGGACTGGTCCACGGGCGCATGAAACCCGCCGAAAAAGCTGAAGTAATGGGCCGTTTTAAGGCGGCGGAGCTGGATCTGCTGGTGGCGACGACGGTGATTGAAGTCGGGGTGGATGTACCCAACGCCAGCGTGATGATTATTGAGAACCCTGAGCGGCTGGGTTTAGCCCAGTTACATCAGTTACGCGGCCGGGTCGGGCGTGGCTCGGTGGAGAGCTTCTGTGTGCTGATGTACCATGCGCCGCTGTCTAATCAGGGCCGGCAGCGACTGGCGGTGATGCGTGAAACCACCGATGGTTTCCGGATTGCAGAGAAAGATCTGGAGCTGCGCGGCCCCGGCGAGGTGCTGGGGACCCGGCAGACCGGTGTGATGCAGTTCCGTATGGCGGATCTGCAACGGGATTCTGACCTGCTGACCCGGGTTAAAACGCTGGCCGGGCAGATGCAGGCATGGCCTGACCACGCAGAAGCGCTGGTAGAGCGCTGGCTTGGCCGGGGTGAAGATTATGGTAATGTCTGAGCAGATCTCGTCCATACTGTAAGCTGTGCAGGCGGTTGTCCGGCTATAACTGAATTTAAGAGAGAGTTTCATTGATCAACCCTTCCGAACAACAACTTGACCTGATCCGGCAGCAGCTTGGCCGTGAACCCCGTGGCCTTGCCGGTATCGCTGTGCAGAGTGATCAGGGCGTACCGATTGTGCTGCAGATGCAGGCCTTAGTCGATGATAAGCCGTTTCCCACCCTGTTCTGGCTCTCCAGTAAAGATGTCTATCAGATGATTGCTGAGATTGAGACGGCAGGCGCGGTAAAATTGCTGGAACAGGAGTTGGCAGAAGATGAGACGCTGCGTGCGGCTCATCTGGCTGATCAGCAGCGCTATGTGGATCTGCGCTGGGCAACCGTGACCCCGGAGCAGGAGGCGCGTATCGAATCCCTCGGCTTCCGGCATCTGTATGACCAGTACGGCATCGGTGGCATATCCCAGTGGGACAAAATTCGCTGTTTGCATATGCAGTACGCTTACCATCTGGCCGAAGGCAGCACCATCGGACGTTTGCTGGATGAGCGTTACGGTCTGGATCAGAAACTGCAGCAGATAAGGCTTTAGGAGTAACGGATGAAGTGGCGCTATATCGGACTTATCACTGTTCTGGTTGCGGGAACCGCAAGCGCTGCTCCGAAGAAAGGCGGCTCTGGGGTCAGTATTGATTGCAGCAGCAGCGATTCGGGCGTAATTAACGAGCTGGTGCCGCAGGGCACGGCGGGGCCGATCCGTTATATCGAGGTGGCGGTTTTGGGCGAATCCGCAGTGGATGTGTCCGGCTGGCAACTCTGCACCAGCGATCAGGGTAAATCCCCCGACTGCCGGGGCTACGGCAGTGGCAATATGATTGTCGGTGCCTTCGACAGCAGTAGCCAGACCTACGACAGCGGCATAACCTCGCACACACCCAAAGAGTATCTCAGTTCCGCTCAGACTCTCAGTTCTAATGAGTGGGAGGTGCTGTTGCTGGATGGTTCAGGCAAGGCGCTGGATTATGCCCATTTCTGTAAGGACAGTTGCAAAAAGAGCACCTATTGGGAGGTGCCTGCTGCATGCACCAATGATCTGGGTGGCGGGGGAGATAACAAAGTAATTCTGGCGCGTATGCCCGATGGTGAAGGAGGCTTCGTTGAGGTCGATGACCCGACGCCGGGCAGTAACAACAATGGTGAGCCGGATGCCGATGTAGATCACTACGCTATTAGCCACTCCGGTAGCGGAGTGACCTGTCTGCGGGAAACCGTGACGATCAGCGCTCACGGTGACGCCAGCCACGGCACTGTAGATGCCGCGCAATCGGTCATTACGCTGTCCACCTCCCATGGCAAAGGCGATTGGGTTGGAATTGCCAGCGGCAGCGGCGCACTGGATAACGGCAGCGCCGGAGATGGGGTGGCAACCTACAGTTTTGCTGAAGGCGAGCAGAGCGTACAACTGCTGTTTGAGTACATCGATCTGACCTCAGGCAGTGAAACTTTCTCCTTTAACGTGACTGACGGAACGTCAACTGAGACCAGTGGCGAAGCCACGGCGGCGGATGACCCGTCGATCACTTTCAGCACCGCGGAATTGAGGTTTGTTGACGCCTCCGGCAATGAGCTGATACCGACCCAGATCTCCGGGAAATCCTCCGCAGACTCCCCGTTTTCAGAGCAACTCTTTTTGCAGGCGGTCCGTGCTTCCGATGGCGATGCTTCGGTCTGTACGGCTGCTGTATCAGGCACCCAAACGATTCAGGTGGCCGCGCAGTGTCAGAATCCCGATATCTGTGTCGCGGGGCAGCAGTTGAGCCTGCAGAGTGATACCAATCCCGCTGTGGATATCTCGCTTAATTCAGCCTCTCCGGCAGTCCCTGCCAGTTACGCAGATGTGCAGATGAGCTTCGATGCCGAAGCCAAAGCACCCTTCCACTTCACCTACAGCGATGCCGGCCAGATACAGCTATATGCCCGCTTTGACGGCTCGGAAACCGGTGTGGTTATGAGCGGTAGCTCCAATCTGTTTGTAGTGCGTCCCTTCGGCTTCGGATTCGGTCGGATCTATACCACAGAGAAAGATAATCCGGGTGGTGATGAATTGTTTGGCGAGGGCTTTGTTGCAGCCGGACGCGATTTCAGTGTCGAGCTCAATGCCTATGCCTATGATGCTTCTGACGACGATGATGGCAGCGGAAACTTCGATGGTATTCCGCAGCCGGATGCAGATCTGTCAGATAATGCGGTAACGCCTAACTATACAGGTACTGTTCAGCTCTCAGTGTACGAATTTACCCCGCTGGGTGGGGTTGAGGGTAACCTTGATGGCGATAGCGGCTTGCTGCTGGATACCTACAGCAACCGAGCGGGAGCCTATGCAACTGCGGTGCTGCAATATGATGAAGTGGGCAGTATGACCCTGCGGGCAGATCACAACGACTATCTGGGCGCAGCCGATGCGGATATCAGCGGTTTCTCACCAAAAACCGGTCGATTCTATCCGGATCACTTCTTCCTCACGGACAAATCGCTGACCCTGAGCTGCAGTGGTTTTGTCTATATGCAGCAGCCCTATGCCAGTCTTGAGTATCGGGTGGAGGCCCGGGCGGCGGATGACTCCGTCACCGAGAACTACGATATTGCGCTCTATAACACCGATAACCTCGCACTCACCGCAGAAGACAGTGATGATGGTAATGCGTTGAGCCGGATTAGCGCGGATGGCGCTTCATTGAGTGGCTGGACCGCAGGTGTCGTTGATCTGACGGATAAAACCTCCGGTGGTGGTGCCGATGATTCGGTCAGGACACTACGCTTTATCCGTAACGGTGGTGCCGAGGGTCTGGAAGATGGCCCGTTCAGTCAGGTGCAGTTAGGGCTGACCAGTACAGAGGTATCCGGTGGTTTCAGTGATGGGGTTCGGTTTCATGCGGATCAGCTGGATACAGATCCGGCCAGTGCGGGCGCCTGTGCGGGAAGTTGTACCGCCATCTCACTGGGTGATGAGCATCAGGCGCTCTATGGTCGCTTGCTGTTGCAGTCTGCGCATGGCCCGGAAACTCAGGATCTGCCGGTTCCGTTTGCTGTAGAGTATTGGAACGGCAGTCGTTTTGTGACCAATGGCAGTGACAGTTGCAGCCGGATACCCCTGTCGGATATCAGCTTTGACGGCGGGATAATCGCTGTGGATAACTCTTCACGTACCGTGACGGTGGGTGATGGTTCTACACTGGGTACGCTGAATATTGATGGCACGGATGCACTGGCAGGCAGCGGTGATTTCGGTCTGGTGTTCAGCGCACCGGGTGCCAGCGGCGGCGGTACCGATTACACCGGATATTTTCCGGTGGGAATCAGTTCACTGGATGAGTGGCTTCGCTACGACTGGAATCAGGATGGTGCGGCGGGTGATGTTACGCTGCCTGACGCGATCATCACCTTTGGCCGGGCGCGAGGGAATGACCGGGTGATCTTCTGGCGCGAGCCTTAGGCTGTTTGAAGCACAAAAAAAGCAGGCTCAGTGCCTGCTTTTTTCTGCGTTCAGATCGACTTACTGGCCGGTCAGCTGCTTGTACTTTTCCATCAGCTGAGCTTCGGTTTCTTCGTGATCCGGATCTTTAGGGATACAGTCAACCGGGCAAACCTCAACACACTGTGGAGTGTCGTAGTGGCCTACGCACTCAGTACACTTGGATGGTTCGATCTCGTAAATTTCATCACCCGGAGAGATTGCCTCGTTAGGGCATTCCGGCTCACATACATCACAGTTGATGCATTCGTCAGTAATGATCAATGCCATGATGGCTACCTCACTGTCATAACATGAATTAATTAATGGCCATGGTGCTCAAGCAGGGCCTTTTGCACCGCCGGATGCACAAACTTGCTTACGTCGCCGCCCAGACTGGAGATCTCTCTGATCAGTGTGGAGGAGACAAAAGACAGGTGCTCTGCCGGTGTTAAAAATATGCTTTCTACGCTGGGCGCCAGGTGCCGGTTCATCGCAGCAAGCTGGAACTCGTATTCGAAATCCGACACCGCGCGCAGGCCACGCAAAATGATGTTTGCGTTTTGTTGCTCAAGTAGTTCTGCTAACAGACAATCAAAGCCAACAATCTCAATGTTATCAAGGTGAGATGTTACCTCTGACACCAATTCCACACGCTTCTCCAGAGGGAGGAGAGGACGCTTGTTCGGACTCTCAGCAATCGCTATAACGACCTTGTCGAAAAGTCTGGCTGCGCGCTCCACCAGATCGGAATGACCGTTGGTGATTGGATCGAATGTACCCGGGTATACAGCTGTATTCATATGAGGTTCACAGCGGTTGATGTCTATTTGGGAACTGTATATACAACTCCCGATCAATTAGCAAATTCGCAAGTGCGGCATAGTAGCTGAATTGACCGGGGGGTACAAATACAATAATGGAATGTATTGAGCTCTGTCAGTTATAAAAAATTAATTTATTATTACTAATAACTATATGCGGTATGGGGGTATTAAGGTGATGGGCTGGAAACGGGTTGCGCTGATTGTGTTGGCTGCGGTGGGGTTATCGGGGTGTCAGGCGCTGCAGAAAGTGGATCAGGGGCTCTATCAGGTGGCTGAATCGGTCAGCGAACGGGACCGCGTGACCGGCCAGCGTACCCTGAGCATGGCTGACCGGTCGGCACAGATTGCCAATGGCAATGCGTATATCGAACAACTGATTGCTGCTGAGAAAAAAGCCGGCCGGCCTGTTAATGCTGCGGTAGATAAACAGCAGTACCAGCGTCTGGTACGGGTGTTTGACCGGGTGCATCAGATCTCCCACCTCAAAGATGAGCGCTGGCAGCCTCTGCTGATCCGGCGTGACAGCTTTAACGCTTTCACAACCGGGGGCACCTATATTGTGGTGCACTCCGAACTGATGGATACCCTGAAGGATGACGCGGAACTGGCGGCGGTGATCGGCCATGAGATCGCGCATACGGTGGCTAACCACGTGTATGAACGTCAGACACATGCTCAGGTCAGTGCTCTGGCGGGTTCCAATTCTGTTAGCCGTAGCGGATATCAGGCAGCCTTCACCCACGAAAGTGAACGCGAGGCAGACCGGATAGGGATTCTCTACTCCGCCCTGTCGGGATACGACCCGATGGCGGCCAGCCGGATCTGGCAGCGCAAATACACTGCTGAAGGGAATGCCCGGGCGCTGTTTCATCATGATCACCCGGTGAACGCAGAGCGTTATCAGGAAGCGCAGGCCGTAGGGCAGAAAGTGATGCCTTATTACCAGAAAAACCGGATCAATCCGAACGCTCAGGCCCTGCTGGATAATAATGTTCTCTGGCGCAAGAATAATGCAGAGGCGGCTGCAGGTGAGGGGGGGGGAGTCAGTGCTCTGCTGACCACGGCGCTGGGCGCATACGTGCAGCATCAGGGGGCGAAGCAGGAGGAGCTGCGTCAACGTCAGCAGGCACATTTTGTAAAATCGGTGGAGGCCGGGCTGAAGCTGGAATCCAGCCGTAAGGCTTCGGCTCAGAAGCTGGAAACCCGCTGGCGCTATGCGGTAAGAGGTCCGGTGCTGAAAAATCTGGTGATGGGGTTATATTTCAAACGCGACAATAAGGTCGAGCGCTACGTTGATCATGTGCCCGGTTACATTAAACCCGGACAGGTGTTCGCCGCCCGGTTTGAGCTCCCGCAGGGGGTAACGGTGGATGATCTGCAGAGATATGACGCGCGCTTTTATCTCGATGATGTTGAGCCTGCCCGTTAAAACGCTAAAAAATAACATGCTGATTCATATGTAATTTTTCTGTAACTTTATAACCCGGCTGAATTTATATAATGGACAGATATCAGTTTAGGTTTGGAATACCAGCATGCCACGAAGGACCAAAGAAGAAGCGGAGCAGACACGCCAGTTGCTGCTCCGGACTGCACTCAGAATGTTTGCTGAGCAGGGCATTGCCCGTACCAGTCTGAAAGAGATTGCCAGTGAAGCAGGGATGACTCACGGCGCGCTCTACTGGCATTTCAAGAACCGCAGTGATCTGGTGGCCGCGCTCTATGAGGAGTGTCGTTTCCCGCTGGAAGATATCTATCTGGATCAACTGCAGTCTGCCCGTCAGGATGCGTTGCAGTCCCTCGGCGGTTTTCTGGGTGACTGGTGTAAGCGTATTCTGAATGATGAGCGTGCCGGTCATATCTGGCAGGTTTTCCATCAGGGAAATCAGCATCAGCCTGAGCTGCAGGCGTTAGAGCCGGTCATCCGTGAAGAGCGTGAGGAGTGGTTGCAGCGCTTGGCCAAAATCATCAAAAAAGCCCGCAAGCAGAAACAGATTCCGGGTAGTCCGGGTAAAACCGACCCCGTTCCCGCCAGTGCGCTGGCGATTGTTTATGGGGTCAGCGCCTGTGCGTTAAAGAGCCCGGCAGCGGTGAGCGAAAAAGCACAGATCAAATCACTGGTTCACAGCTACCTATATGGGTTGGCAGCCTGAGGAACTTCATTTTTTCGACTGCAGAGCATCAGCTTTCCTGACTGTATGGCCTCAGCCTTCCCGACTGTAGAGCCGGTAGGTGACCTGACCGGCTTTTTTCTGCCGTAGTTCCTGCCAGCCTGCCGGTACGCCGGGATCACCCAGTTCTGATTCCGTTTCCACATAGATCAGCGCATTGGCTGACAGCATGTTCCGCTGTTCCAGCAGCTCACAGCAAGGGGCGACCAGTCCCTTGCGGAACGGCGGGTCCATAAAGACCAGATCATAACGTGGCTCAAGATCGGTCTGGCGACTGTTCAGCCACTGCACAACATCGGCCTGAATGACATCGGCATTCTGGCATTTCAGCAGGTGCAGATTGTCCTGCAGTTTTCGCGTGGTGGTGCTGTTCAGATCGATAAAGGTAGCACTGCCCGCATCGCGCGAGAGGGCCTCCAGCCCCAGTGCACCACTGCCGCTGAACAGATCCAGACATTGGGCACCCGGAACGGCTGTCTGAATCCAGTTGAACAGGGTTTCCCTGACCCGGTCGGGGGTCGGGCGCAGGCCCTCTTCCGGAATAAATTCCAGCTTCCGCCCACGCCATTGACCCGCGATGATACGTAGATACGAGCTGGCTAACGGTCGGTTGCCGGTTTGTCTGCGTGGGGGATTTTTGCGGCCCATACTGATTCCTTAATTCCTGGGGGAGTGAAGGATGCGGATCTGCTGTTCGCTTTGCAAGGCCCGGCGGGCAATTTCACGAATCTGTTCCGGTTCCTGATCCAGCAGTTGCTGGCTGTATTCCGCCATGCTGTCAGTTGGCAGGCCGTAGAAGGCGATCTGATTCAGGGCCTGCTGCTGGTTCAGTGGTTCGCGCATGCGCTCCTGCCATTCGGCGGCAAGCTGATTCTGGCTGTGCTCGATTAACTCGTCACTGATCTGTTGCTGCAGTTGTGCCAGCAGCGATTCAGGGTGTACCTGACTGCTGACGAGCAGCGCCCGGTAGCCGGCCTCTTGCAGTGCGGACCAGAGCAGACGGAACTGCAGCGGGCTGTTGCCGGGGTTGGCGCTCAGCAGATCCTGCAGTACCCGTGCGGCAATGCGTTCAGCCTGATAACCGGGGTCGATACGGGCGACGATCGTACTACCGAGCAATAAGCGATAGTGATCGCCGCTGCTGCTTTGCTGCTCTGAACTGGCGCTGATCCGGGGCATGGGTTGTGCTGCAACCTGCGGGCCTGTGGGTAACTGTTGTTGTACCTGTTCTGCCACCTCTTCGGCCTGCTCACCGCTGACCGCATAGCGAGGTGATGTAAACAACTGATGGTAGCGCGTCGCCAGCATTCCCAGCAGGTCGGCCCGGGTTTCTGGCTGTAACTGACGGAAAAACTGGTCGATCAGTTGCTGCTCCTCAGACTGGGATTGCAGATACTGACGTGCTTCGATTTTTTTCAGCGCTTCGTGCCAGCGAGCACTCTCAACCGGCTGGCTCAGATGTCGCCAGAGGTTTTTCAGATCAGGCACCGGCTGATCACTGGCCCAGCGCAGAGTGATTTCGATCCGGTCCTGACGGGGAGCCACGTTGAAACTGTATGCCGGGCTGGCCATTTGCTGCAGACGGGTTTGCAGAATCTGAGTCTTGAGTTGCTGTAACCGGCGCTGTTCAGGGTTCAGTGCAGCGGGTGTCGGCAGCAGGATGGCAAGGGTTTCAGGTTGCTCATGCATCTCCATCCAGTAGAGATTCCCGGACTTTGCCGCTTCAATCTCATAATATTCGACATCCCCGGGCCCAAGCGTCGAAAGCAGCAGAATCGCAAGCAGGCTGAACCACATCAGAGCACTGATATGTTTGCGGCTGAAAAAGGGGCGGTACTCATTTGCCATAAAGGGTAGTCTCTGGACCAAATCACTGTGATAAGATACCAGACTTTGCGGCGGACCTGCTCTGTTTTCCACAGGTCTGCGTCCTGTTCAGAAAGCAGATGAAGGCCTGAGTCATGCTGGATTTAGTTGACCTGTTTATCGCCAGAGGCTGGGACACCAGCTATATCGCATACACCTGCACCCTGATAACAGCCGTCGTGCTGGTAGCGGCCTATCGTTACCTGAGCACCGACGATGCTGAGGACAGATAATTTTTTGTATCAACCAGCGGCTGTTTGGGTCAGGCGCTGTATGAGGATCTTCAATGTTTAAAAAACTGAAATCGATATTCGGTGGTGCTGCGGAAGAAGAGAAAAAACCGCAGGCGCAGTCACAGGATGTCGAGCAGGCAGAGCTGGCCGAACAGCCGGCTGAGCAGAATGAAACCGCAGTAGCAGAATCTGCTCCGGTTGTGGCGGAAGAGACGGCGGTTGAACCGGTTACTGAAACGGCAGAGGAAGTTCAGGTCGGGGAAGCGGTTGCTGAGGCTGATGAGCTGCCTGTCGAAGCGCCTGTTGTGGCAGATGTACAGGTTGCTGCGGAGGTAGCTCCTGAACCTGTTGAACCTGCAGTTGTTGAAAGCCCGGAGGTTCAGCCTGAGCCCGAACTGACATCGGTTGCACCGGTTGAGGTTAAAACCGAAACCAAAGAGGAGAAGAAAGGCTTCTTCGCCCGGATCAAATCCGGCCTGAGCAAGACCAAGGCTAACCTCACCGAACAGTTGGGCAACCTGTTTCTGGGCGCTAAAGAGATCGATGACGATCTGCTGGAGGAGATAGAAACCCTGCTGCTGATGGCCGATGTGGGTGTTGAGGCGACCACCGAAATTATCGAACGCCTGACCAACAAAGTCGCGCGTAAAGAACTGGGCGACCCGCAGGCACTGCAGGCTGCTCTGAAAGAGGAACTGGCGGGTCTGCTGCACCAGTCTGAACAGCCGCTTGAGATTCCGGTCGATAAAAAGCCCTATGTGATCCTTATGGTGGGTGTTAACGGCGTCGGTAAAACCACGACGATCGGTAAGCTGGCGAAGCGCTTCCAGAGCGAAGGCAAATCGGTGATGCTGGCGGCGGGAGATACCTTCCGGGCTGCCGCCGTGGAACAGTTGCAGGTCTGGGGTGAGCGGAATCAGGTGCCGGTTGTGGCGCAGCATACAGGTGCTGATTCGGCTTCGGTTATTTTCGATGCTTTGCAGTCTGCGCAGGCCAAGGGGATCGATGTATTGATCGCTGATACCGCCGGGCGTCTGCAGAACAAAGATAACCTCATGCAGGAGCTCGAAAAGGTGGTGCGTGTGGCGAAGAAACTGTCACCTGAGGCTCCCCATGAAGTGATGCTGGTACTGGATGCCGGCACCGGTCAGAATGCACTGAGTCAGGCGAAAATCTTCAAAGAAAGTGTCGGTGTAACCGGCATCAGCCTGACTAAGCTGGACGGTACTGCGAAAGGCGGGGTGATCTTTGCGATCGCCAAACAGATGGATCTGCCCATCCGCTTTATCGGTGTTGGTGAGCAGATTGATGATCTCCGCCCGTTCCGCTCCCAGGAGTTTGTCGACGCCCTGTTTGACTGAGGCGAAGCGCTGCAATGAACCTGAGGCGGAGCCTGTATGATCAGCTTTGAAAACGTCAGCAAGCGTTATCCCGAAGGGCATGATGCCCTGCGTGATGTCAGCTTTTTCCTGCAACGTGGTGAAATGGCGTTTCTGACCGGCCACTCCGGTGCCGGTAAAAGTACCCTGCTGAAACTGATTATGCTGATGGAACGTCCCAGTCGCGGTCAGGTGATGGTGGCGAATCAGGATCTGGCCAGTTTTAGTCACGATGATATTCCCTACCACCGTCGCCGCATCGGTGTGGTGTTTCAGAATCATCAGTTACTGTTCGACCGCAGTGTGTTTGCCAATGTGGCTCTGCCACTGCAGATCTCCGGTTATGAACAGGACGATATCGGTAAGCGGGTCAGGGCCGCGCTGGATAAGGTGGGTCTGCTGAGCAAAGAAAAGCTCAATCCGATTGCGCTCTCTACCGGTGAACAGCAGCGGATCGGCATTGCCCGGGCAATTGTACACAAGCCTCAACTGCTGCTGGCGGATGAGCCAACCGGTAACCTTGACCCGACCCTCTCGGCCGAGATTATGAGCCTGTTTATGGAGTTTAACCGGCACGGCACCACGGTACTGATTGCCAGTCACGATCTGGCGCTGATTTCACGTACCGGCCACCGTACATTGATTCTTGATCAGGGGAGGTTGCTGCGCGATGGCTAAGCAGGAACCGGTTAAACGCGGTGCTGAAAGACAACAGCGCCCGGTTGCACCTCAACAACCCTCCCCCGCACAGAGCAAAGGCGCGGCGCGGCATAAGGTTGATCTGGCGGCCCAGAGCCGAAGCTGGATACGGCATCACAAACAAACTGCACGGGAAGCCCTGTTGCGCCTCAAAGCGACGCCGCTGCCAACGCTGATGACGCTGGCGGTGCTGGCGATTGCACTGGCCCTTCCGGGGCTGATGTTTGTTGGCCTGAAAAATATTCATCAACTCAGCGGTGAATGGAAAGGTGACCCCCGCATCTCCCTCTATCTGGATAAAAAACTCTCCGAGGCGGAGGCAGAAACCTTCAGTCAGCGTTTGCTGTTGCGCGAGGATCTGGCTGCAGTGGAACTGGTGAGTAAGGCTCAGGGACTGCATGAGTTTCAGCAGATCTCGGGGTTGGCTGATGTGCTGGAATTTCTCGATGATAACCCGCTGCCGGCAGTGGTAGTGGTACAGCCGCGCGATGGCAGTAAGCTCAAACTGAGTACTCTGCAGCAGGAGCTGGCAGGGTTACCCGGCGTTGAACAGGCGGTACTGGATATGGTCTGGGTCGAACGGCTGGCGTCTTTTGTGCAACTGGCTAACCGGGTGGTACTGGTCTTAGGCGCGTTGCTGGCGCTCTCTGTATTGCTGGTGGTGGGTAACACGATTCGTCTGTTTATTGAGAACCGTAAAGATGAAATTCAGGTCGCGAAGCTGGTCGGGGCAACGGATGCCTGGGTGCGCCGGCCGTTTATCTACACCGGCTTCTGGTTTGGTTTGCTGGGGGCGCTGAGTGCCTGGTTACTGGTGCAGAGCAGTTTGCTGCTGATCAGCCGGCCGGTGGCCGAGCTGGCGGGGCTTTATCAGAGCGGTTTTGATCTTCAGGGGCTGGGCTTTGGCGACAGTCTGGTGCTTCTGCTGGTGGGCATACTGCTTGGCCTGTTCGGCGCCAAACTGGCTGTGGGCCGGCATCTGCGGGAGATCGAGCCGCAGTAGCCGGGTCGTCGCTTTGTCATATTTGCGTTTTATACTTTAAGCCGCTATATTTTTCGGTCCTCTGCTTACGCAGATGCGTTTTATTTTGGAACTTTATCACTGCAATTAAGTCATATCTGCGACGTTTAGAGCAGAATGATGCGAGGTCTTAATGGGCACTAGCTTACAAGTTGTTGAAAACCTTTCTCCTGGCCAGAACCTGGATGCGTATGTTCAGACAGTAACAGCGATTCCGGTCCTGAGTGTTGAAGAGGAACGTTCTCTGGCTGAGCGGCTGCATTATGAGGGAGACGTAGAGGCTGCCCGTCAGCTTGTTATGTCACACCTGCGCTTCGTTGTGCACGTGGCTAAAACTTACTCCGGCTACGGCCTGCCACTGGGCGATCTGATTCAGGAAGGCAATGTGGGTCTGATGAAAGCGGTAAAACGTTTCGATCCGACCATGGGTGTACGTCTGGTTTCTTTTGCGGTGCACTGGGTAAAAGCCGAGATGCACGAGTTTATCCTGCGTAACTGGCGTATCGTTAAAGTAGCGACCACCAAAGCGCAGCGTAAGCTGTTCTTTAACCTGCGTTCCAAGAAGAAGGCACTGGGCTGGATGACCAATGATGAGGTCAATGCCATTGCTGAGGACTTGGGCGTAGAAGCTAAAACCGTACGTCAGATGGAAGGCCGTATGGCTTCCGTGGATACGGCGTTTGATGCACCTGAAGGTGCGGATGACGAGCAGGCTGCCTGGGCGCCGGCGCACTATCTTGAAGATAAAAGCGCTGACCCGTCGCTGCTGCTGGAAGATGCAAACTGGGAAGAAGACGCCCAGCGTCGTCTGATGGGGGCCATGGCCGAACTGGACGACCGCAGCAAGGATATTCTGGCTCGCCGCTGGCTGACCGACGACAAAGCAACCCTGCATGAGCTGGCCGCTGAATATGGCGTCTCTGCAGAGCGAATCCGTCAGTTGGAAAAAAACGCCATGAAAAAGATCCGGGTGACCATGGAGGCCTGATCTCCGGTCATCTGAATAAGCCGCTTTCGAGCGGCTTTTTTGTGTCTGCCAAACAGGGACAGGTGACGTAGAAATTCGCTATAATTGCTTCTCTTTTATTCAGGATCTCCCATGAGTAAGCGGCTCCAGACAGGGTGGGCGGCGTTAAGCGGTTTTTTAGCGGTGGCGCTGGGTGCCTTTGGGGCGCATGCCCTCAAAGCCAGTCTTGAGCCTGCGTTGTATCAGGCCTACCAGACAGCGGTTGAGTATCAGTTCTATCACACGCTGGTGCTGCTCTTCATTGCCCTGACCGATAAGCTGCCTCAGGCTGGTTTAAATCGGGCCTATATGGCCTTTGCATCGGGGATCCTGCTGTTTTCCGGCAGCCTTTACGCCATGGCCCTGAGTGGCGAACGGATGCTGGGAGTGGTAACGCCGCTGGGCGGTCTGGCTCTGTTGGCAGGCTGGGCTCTGCTGGCGTATACCGCGATATTTTCTGACAGGAGATAGATCAATGCAGATCCAGGTAAATGGTGAGATGCTGCAGGTATCTGAAGGTACCACCCTGACCGGCCTGATTGATAAGCTGGAGCTGGGTGAGAAGCGGATTGCCGTTGAACTCAACCTTGAGATTGTGCCGCGTAGTGAGCATGCAGACACCATTCTGCAGGCTGCGGACCGGGTAGAGATCGTGCACGCCATCGGTGGTGGCTGAGCACCTGTTACCCGAAAAGCCAGAGTAACCCTATAAAAATTATTGATTGGATGGACTTCATGTCACAGCTAAATGATCCGTTAATTATCGCAGGCCAGACGTTCAACTCACGTCTGCTGATTGGTACAGGTAAATACAAAGATCTGGAAGAAACCCGGCTGGCAATCGAGGCCAGTGGTGCTGAGATCGTAACCGTGGCTGTGCGCCGTACCAATATTGGCCAGAATCCGGATGAGCCTAATTTGCTGGATGTGATCTCGCCGGATAAGTACACCATTCTGCCTAACACCGCCGGTTGCTTTAATGCGGCAGATGCGGTGCGTACCTGTAAGCTGGCGCGCGAGCTGATGGATGGCCATGATCTGGTGAAGCTGGAAGTGCTGGGTGACCAGAAGACGCTGTATCCTAACGTAGTTGAAACGATCAAGGCGGCCGATGAGCTGGTACGTGATGGTTTTAAAGTCATGGTTTATACCAGTGACGACCCGATTGTTGCTAAAGAGCTGGAATCGATCGGCTGTGTCTCGATTATGCCGCTGGGCTCCATGATCGGTTCCGGTCTGGGGATTCTCAATCCACACAATATCAACGTCATCATGGAAGACTGCAAAGTACCGGTTCTGGTCGATGCCGGTGTGGGTACTGCGTCTGAAGCGGCTGTGGCGATGGAGATGGGCTGTGAAGCCGTGCTGATGAATTCGGCGATTGCCGGTGCGCGCAACCCGATTCTGATGGCGTCGGCGATGAAAAAAGCGGTTGAAGCGGGCCGTGAGGCGTTCCTTGCCGGTCGTATGCCGCGGAAGAAGTACGCCAGTGCCTCTTCGCCGATGGAAGGTACGATTGTAGGTAAGTAGGCGCAGGTAACATCAGCGTCGGAAAATAAGCCGCCAGATCGGCTACACTGATATTTCGCAGCCTGATCATTTGGTCGGGCTGCTTTGTTTTAATTTTTTGGATCGATCAGATGTCAGAACAGAACAACAGCGAACAGCAGAACCCTGAAGAAAAGCATATGCGGACAGTGAAAAGCTTTGTCCTGCGCGCCGGACGTATGACCGAAGGTCAGCAGAAAGCGATGGAAGCGGTATGGCCGCGGATGGGACTTGAGCTGCAGCAGGGCAAGCTGGATCTGGCCGAAGTGTTCGGTCGTGAGGCGCCGGTGGTGCTGGAGATCGGCTTCGGTATGGGGGATTCGCTGATTGAGATGGCCAAGGATCAGCCAGAGAAAAACTATATCGGTATCGAAGTACACCGCCCCGGTGTTGGCCGCCTGCTGAGCAATGCTGAAAAAGCGGGACTGGAGAATATCCGGGTGTTCTGTGACGACGCCATTGAGGTGCTGGCGCAGTGTATTCCTGACGCCAGCCTTGATTGCATCCAGTTGTTCTTCCCTGATCCGTGGCATAAAAAGCGCCACCACAAGCGTCGTATTGTGCAGCCTGAGTTTGCTGAAACCCTGCGTAAGAAACTGAAGCAGGGTGGCGTTTTCCATATGGCAACCGACTGGGAAAACTACGCTGAGCATATGATGGAAATTATGAGTGCCGCACCGGGTTACCGTAATCAGGCGGGCGAAGGCTGTTACTCAGATCAGCCGCACTGGCGTCCGGTGACCAAATTCCAGAAGCGTGGTGAGCGTCTGGGGCACGGTGTCTGGGATCTCATGTTTGAAAAGGTTGATTAATGGCTTGCTGCCGGCAGGCGCCTGATTAGATTCCGCTATACCGATCTATATCATGGTTCTGCCGGCATGTAGCAGGTAAGCTGGGCCGACGTGATGGATGGATTTCCCCGGCTGAATGGATTTGGCTAATATGAATGTACAGTAATTAGCGAGGTCCTCCAGGCGTAATGGAGTCATCCCCATATCAGCATAAACCCCTCTTGGTGCATCAGGTCGCGCAACGTGATCTGGTTACCTGTGCGCCGGGAGACAGTGCTGAGCATGTGGTTCAACAGTTGGCACGGCACAAAATCGGCTGTGTGGTGGTCTGCTCTGAAGACCGTCCGGTCGGTATTGTTACCCGTCGCGACATCCTGCGGCTCACCGTAGAAGGTGAAGATCTCTCCTTTGTTCGGGTGATGGGCTTTATGTCCTCCCCGGTCCAGACTGCACAGTACAAGGAATCGATTGATGACGCCGGGCTGCGTTTTCTGGCATCCGGCTTTCGCCATCTGGTAGTGGTGGATGATGATGGCGCGCTGTTTGGCATTCTTTCTGAAACCGATGTGGTGAACAGTCAGGGCGTTGAGCATGACCTGTTCCTGCGCTCGGTTTCGCAGGTGGTCAGTCGAGACCCGCTTATTCTTCCCCATGATCAATCCCTGAGGCTGGCGATTGAGCGCCTTAAGGCCACAGGTCGCAGTGCGGCACTGGTCAGCCGCGACCGGGATGTGATCGGCATTATCACAGAAAACGATCTGATCGCCTGTCTGGCCGGAGGCTCACTGGATACCACGCTGGCTGAAAGTATCTCCGGTGAGCTGGTCTGTGTTGAGGAGGATCTGAGCCTCTATAACGCACGGAAGATCTTCCGTCAGAATCATTTCCATCATCTGGGTGTGAAAAGCCACGATGGCCGGGTTATCGGTCTTCTCTCCTACAGCGATATTCTGCGGAATGTGGAGATGGACTATGTCTATCGCCTGAAAGAACTGTTGAATGAGCGTGACCGGGCACTGCAGATGTCACAGCAGAACCTGAAGCTGGCGGATAAGGTTATCGAGGCCTCCATGGAGGCGATCGTGGTGACGGATACACAGGCGCGTATCCAGCGGGTCAACCCGGCCTTCACCGAGATTACCGGTTACGAGGAGTGGGAAGTGTTGGGTAAAAACCCCAATCTGCTCAGCTCCGGCCGGCACGATGAAGAGTTCTACAAAACAATGTGGCGCTCTCTGACCGAAAAGGGCAGTTGGCAGGGGGAGATATGGAACCGGCGTAAAGATGGATCTATCTACCCGGAATGGCTGACCATCACGGCGGTTGAAGATGAGAGCGGCCAGATCTGCCAGTATGCTTCGATCTTTTCTGATCTGACCGAGATTAAAAAGTCTGAAGCGCGGATTAAGCGTCTGGCTTATTTTGATGAACTGACCCGGCTGCCCAACCGGAAGATGTTTAATGACCGCCTTAAACTCTCGCTGGGTTATGCACAGGAACATAGCCTTAAAGTTGCACTGGTATTCCTCGATCTGGACTATTTTCAGCGGGTTAATGACCGCTTTGGTCTGGAGGGGGGAGATCAGGTTCTGCGCGAGCTGGCACGGCGGATCGAGCTGTTGCTGGATGAAGGCGATACCGCCGCGCGGTTTGGTGGTGATTCTTTCAATATGATTCTGACCGATGTGGAAGATGATAATGCGGTCAGTGATTTCCTTAATCGTCTTCTTGAATCGGTGAATCAGCCGGTGCTGCTTAACGGTAGCGAGCTGAACCTGACCGTGAGTGTCGGGGTGAGTTTCTTCCCTACCGATGCCACTGAACCGGAAGAGCTTTTTCAGTGTGCTGAGGCCGCGGTAAAGCAGGCTAAGGACTTTGGCCGCAACAGTTATCGTTTCTTCTCCTCCGAACAGCATCAGTTGGTGCAATCCCGCTACCGTATGGCGAATGATCTGCACCGGGCAATCGAGACCCGGCAGTTTGATCTCTACTATCAGCCAAAAGTGGATCTGGCCCAGCGCAAGACGACCGGGGTCGAAGCTTTGATTCGCTGGCGTCATCCTGAGCTTGGTTTTGTGCCGCCGGATGAATTTATTCCTCTGGCAGAAGACCTCGGCCTGATCGATCAGATAGGTCACTATGTGATGACAGAGGCTGTGCGTCAGGCAGCCGAATGGCATGCGCAGGGTTTGTCTATTCCGGTAGCGATCAACGTATCCGCCAAGCAGGTCCAGCGGCGTGATGTGGTCGAGGAGATCCTGCAGGTGCTCGAAACTTATCAACTGCCACCCTACCTGTTGTCGGTAGAGCTGACGGAAAGCAGCTTTCTGCATTGTCTGGAGCAGACTCAGGTGGCGATCGATCAGTTAAGGACTGAGGGGTTACGGATTGCGATTGATGATTTCGGCACCGGGTATTCCAGCCTCAGCTATATTCGCAACATCAGTATGGATGTGCTGAAGATTGATCGCAGCTTTCTGATCAATATCGATACGTCTGATGTGGATCGCACCATTGTTTCGTCGATTATTGAGATGAGTCAGGCGATGGGACTTGAGGTGGTCGCCGAGGGGATTGAGACCGAGATCCAGTTCGCTATGCTGAAGGCGTTGAATTGTGACCAGATACAGGGTTACCTGATTGCACGGCCAATGCCGGCTGAGGAATTTATAAGCTGGTATCAGGAACAGCAGGCTTAAACGTAAGGCGGATAAAAAAGCCCCGGCTCAGGGAGTCTCCGCTAAGCCGGGGTGAAAGATCTTCGAATTTTGCCCATGATCCAAAAAACGAAGTAAGTGGAAAAGGTCGCTGCCGGGGATTAGTCGGCAGCAGCAATCAGGCTGGCATTACCGCCTGCTGCGGTGGTGTCGATGCAGAGGTGACGTTCCAGTACAAAGCGTTCCGGTTGATCGACCTCGGTGATCAGCGGCAGCAGAGCTTCCACGCTGGCGGTGATGGTTGCGGTGCCATCACCCTCGTTAGCAGTCACGTCGGACAGGGTTACGGTAGTGGTATCCAGCGTATCGTCAACAGTAACTGTCGCTGTATCGCTGGTATCGAGGTCTTCGAAGTTACCGCCTGTCACTCAACTGACCCTCAGCACCGGCAACCGGCAGACCCTGCTCGGCACAATGGCGCAACAGGCCGTCAATGCCTTCAGCAATGATCACGACCGCATTCCCCTGAGCCAGCGCGACCGCTGCCTGCTGAGTCGCCTGTGCGGCATCCGGGCCCAGGCAAAGTACAACGCCGCGGCCATTTTCGGAGAGCAGGTTGAGCTCGCCGGTGGGGCCTGGCATCTGTTCAGCGCGCTGTGCCGGCAGAGATACAGAATTCAGTTGCTCTGCAAACAGCGACTGAAGCTTGCTCAGGCGCTCGTTATCGGTTGCCCAGCGTGCAGGCTTGAGGCCGTCGATCAGTGTCTGCAGGGTTGCCGCATCAATGCTGGCTGCTTCGCTGCTGAACGCAGTGCTGGTCACGGCAGAGCGGGTAAAACGCTTCACATAGTGCGGGCCGCCCGCTTTAGGGCCGGTACCCGAGAGGCCTTCGCCACCGAATGGCTGAGAGCCGACAATCGCACCGATCTGGTTACGGTTAACGTAGATATTACCCACCGCAATCTGGTTAACGATCCTTTCAACACGGCTATCAACACGGGTGTGCAGGCCGAAAGTCAGGCCGTAACCTTTGCTGTTGATTGCAGCGACAACCTTGTCGATATCTTTCGCTGCAAAGGTCGCAACGTGCAGCACCGGGCCAAAAATTTCTTCTTCCAGCTCTTCGATGCCGTCTACCTTGAGAACGGTCGGGGCAACAAAGGTACCTTGCTGTGGCGCATCCATCTGTTTCAGCAGGCGGCCACGTGCGGCAAAAGCGGCACAGTGCTGGTCGATCTTCGCTTTGGCAGCGCTGTCGATAACCGGGCCTACATCCGTGCTCAGCAACCATGGGCTGCCCATGCGCAGTTCATCCATAGCGCCATAGAGCATCTCCAGCAGGTTATCGGCGATATCTTCCTGCAGGTACAGCACGCGTAGTGCTGAGCAGCGCTGGCCGGCGCTCTGGAAAGCCGACATCAGTACATCACGCACAACCTGTTCCGGCAGGGCGGTAGAGTCAACGATCATTGCGTTCATGCCACCGGTTTCAGCAACCAGTGGTGCATCGGGAGCCATCTTCTCCGCCATCACCTGATTGATCCGCTGTGCGGTCAGGGTGGAGCCGGTAAAGCAGACGGCAGCAATGCGTGGGTCTGATGTCAGTGGTGCGCCTACTGCCAGACCTGAACCCGGCAGCAACTGAACTACGTCAGCCGGAATGCCGGCTTCGTGCATCAGTTCAACCGCACGGGCAGCCATCAGCGGCGTCTGATCGGCCGGTTTAGCCAGTACGCTGTTACCCGCGGCCAGTGCCGCTAGTACCTGACCTGAGAAAATTGCCAGCGGGAAGTTCCACGGCGAGATACAGGTGATGATGCCACGGGCATCGGCTGCGGCGTGTTTCTCGGCTTCATTGGCGTAGTAGCGCGCAAAGTCCACTGCTTCACGTACTTCGCCTACCGCATCCAGCAGGGTTTTACCCGCTTCGCGGCTGGCCAGAGCAAACAGTTCTGCGGCGTTCGCTTCATACAGGTCAGCTACACGACGCAGGCAGGCTGCGCGTTCTTTCGCATCGGCCTGTGACCAGCGCGCGAAGCCTTCACCGGCAGCGACAATGGCGTTTTCGATATCTTCAGGGCAACTGCTGGTTACCGTGCCAACCTGATCAGCCGGATCGGCCGGGTTCAGTACCGGGGTAGTGTCGCTGCTCTGTGATGTGGCTGCGATCAGTGGCTTAGCCTGCCACTGAGAGTTCTGGAATTCACTGCGCTGCGGTTCAAGCTGTTGCAGAGTTGTATGATCGGTAATGTCCCAGCCTTTAGCGTTAATACGCTTGGCGCCAAAAATCTGCGCCGGTGTCGGAATGCGCTGGTTGGACAGATCGCCGCCGTTGGCCAGAATCTGGCTGAACGGATCGCGGGCGATCTCTTCCGGTGTGATCCGGGTGTCTACGATCTGGTTTACAAAGGAGCTGTTTGCCCCGTTTTCCAGCAGACGGCGTACCAGATAAGCCAGCAGATCACGGTGAGCGCCTACCGGTGCGTAGATCCGGCAGCGGGTGTTGTTGGCTTTGAGTACGGTATCGTGCAGGGATTCGCCCATGCCGTGCAGGCGCTGGAACTCAAAGTTATCCACATTGTTCTGCTGGGCCATGTAGAGGATGGCGGCAGCAGAGTGTGCATTATGGGTAGCGAACTGAGGGTAGATGCGGTCGGTCATACCCAGCAGCTTTTCAGCGCAGCACATGTAGGACAGATCGGTGTTGATCTTACGGGTAAATACCGGGAAGCCGTCGAGGCCCAGTACCTGAGCGCGCTTGATCTCTGCATCCCAGTAAGCGCCTTTAACCAGACGCACCATGATACGGCGCTGCAGACGCTCAGCGGTATGATACAGCCAGTCAAGTACATGGCTGGCACGCTGGCCAAAGGCCTGTACCACAATGCCAAAGCCATTCCAGCCTTCAAGGCGGGGATCGGCGAGTACCGCTTCAATGACATCCAGTGACAGATCCAGACGGTCTGCTTCTTCTGCATCAATGTTAAAGCCCATGTTGGCTTCTTTAGCCTGAATGGCCAGACTCAGGGTGCGCTCGACCAGCTCCTGCATCACCCGTTCACGCTGACCGACTTCGTAGCGTGCGTGCAGTGCAGACAGTTTTACCGAGATACCCGGGTTGCTGCGGATATCGTCGCTTTTGCAGCTCGGTGTCAGTTCGCTGATCGCTTTGGCGTAGGCCTGATGGTAGCGCAGTGCATCGGCATCGGTGCGTGCAGCTTCGCCGAGCATATCGTAAGAGTAGGTGTAACCCTGCTTTTCCAGTTTGCTGGCGCGCTTCGTCGCTTCCTGAATCGTGCGGCCCAGAACAAACTGGCGGCCCAGCTCTTTCATCGCCTGAGATACCGCGGTACGTACGACCGGTTCACCCAGACGTTTGATCATCCCTTTCAGGGTGGAGCCCACGCCTTTATTGTCATCTTCCTGCAGCAGTTTGCCGGTGATCAGCAGTGCCCAGGTAGAGCTGTTCACCAGAGAGGAGGCGGACTGGCCAAGGTGACCTTTCCAGTTACCCGGTACGACTTTGTCTTCGATCAGTGCGTCGATGGTCATGCTGTCCGGAACACGCAGCAGCGCTTCGGCGAGACACATCAGGGCAACACCTTCTTTGGTGGTCAGGCCGTATTCGGCGAGAAACTTTTCCATCATTGAAGGGGTGCTTTCCGTGCGAACCTTGCGCACCAGATCGGCGGCATTCGCAGAGATCGCCTGGCGGTCCTGTTCGCTGATGCGGGCGTTATTGATCAGCTTGCTGATAGTATCGGTTTCGTTAGCCAGATAGTTTTCACGGATGTTCTGGCGGCACTGGTCGATTGATAAGCTCATACTTTTTTCCTCTTATTCTATGCTGGCCTATTCTAGCGGGAGCAAAAAAGTCTTTTTCTCTAAATAAATCAAAAAAGCAGTTATGAATAATCTTATTTTTTGTCTTTTGTTTATTACTGTTTCTTAAAATTAATAAAATTAAGTCATTTGTGCTTTTTGGTTATTTCTTGGCTTGTATGTTTATTGAACAGTTTTGTTCTGTGGCAAAGAGCGGGTTGCTGACAAAGCTTAGGACAGAGAGCGCGCTGGGCTGGGTGTGAAAGACAAAAAAACCGGCTGATAACTCAGCCGGTTTTTGGAGAATGGATCCTGAAGTCAGAACAAAGCCTGATCAGCTTTTAATTTCTGCTTCCACTTCGGCAAAACGCTGCTGGATAGAAGCGGAAGGTGCCGGGGTGATCCGGGAGACAACAATAATTGCGATAAAGGCGAAGATGATGCCCGGAATAATTTCGTACAGGTCGAACCAGCCGCCTGACAACTGTTTCCAGACTACGACCGTCACACCACCGGTGATGATACCAGCCAGCGCGCCCGCTTTAGTCATGTTCTTCCAGTAAAGAGACATGATCAGAGCCGGACCGAAGGCGGCACCGAAGCCAGCCCAGGCGTAGGACACCAATTCCAGAACTTTGGAGTCTTTGTCCATGGCGAGGAAGGTCGCGATGATTGCAATCACGACTACAGCGACGCGGCCAACGCGTACCAGTTGTTCCTGAGTCGCTTCTTTGTTGAACAGTGCCTTGTAGAAGTCTTCCGCCAGTGCAGAGGAGGACACCAGCAACTGGGAATCCGCAGTACTCATCACCGCCGCCAGAATGGCCGCCAGCAGTACACCCGCAATCGCCGGGTGGAACAGTGCATCAACCAGCACCATGAATACGGTTTCGTTATCGCCCAGACCCTGCGGCAGGTAGCCGATAGCGCTCAGGCCGATCAGGCAGGCACCGGCCATGGAGATAGCAGACCAGATCACCGCGATACGACGTGCAGCCGGAACGTGATCTTTACTCTTGATACCTTTAAAACGTGCCAGAATGTGCGGCTGACCAAAATAGCCCAGACCCCAGCCCAGCAGAGACAGTGTACCAATCAGCGTGATGCTGCTGCCGTCGGCTTCGGTAAACATGTTCAGCAGTTCAGGGTTTTTCGCTTCCACGGCAGACAGTGTGCCGCTCAGGCCACCGATCTCGCCCATGGCAAACAGAGGAACCAGAATCAGTGCGCCCACCATCAGCAGGCCCTGTACCACGTCGGTCCAGGATACCGCCAGAAAACCACCGAACAGGGTGTAGGAGATGACCGCTGCAGCTCCGACCAGTACCGCCAGAGTGTAGTCAAAGCCGAACACGGTTTCGAACAGCTTGCCGCCCGCTACCAGACCGGAGCTGGTGTAGAACAGGAAAAACACCAGTACAAACACGGCAGAGATGACACGCAGGCTGTGAGTGTTATCTTCAAAGCGCTTCTCGAAGAAGGCTGGCAGAGTCAGTGCATCATCAGCACGCTGGGAGTATACGCGCAGGCGTTGCGCAACCAGCAGCCAGTTCAGCCAGGTGCCGACCAGCAGACCGCCAGCCAGCCAGAAGGAGCCGTAGCCCGCAGCCATGGCGTAGCCGGGCAGGCCCATCAGCAGCCAGCCGCTCATATCTGATGCGCCAGCACTCAACGCACTTGGGATCGGCCCTAAGTTACGTCCACCCAGAACGTAGTCAGACAGATCCTGAGTGCGACGATAGGCAACGATACCGATCGCAAGCATCAGAATCAGGTAAATGATAAATGTTAGGGTTACCATGCAGAAACCTCGTTGTATTACATTATGATTATTATTGATCCATCCTGATCTATGCCCCCGGCAGAGGCCTTCCACGGCACTGCCTTAATGTCCTGAGGGATGGTCGGTTTTTGACCACCAGTCCGATGGAGACATATGGAAAAAATGTTACCGGTTATTTATTGGTTATTTGCTCTTAATTTGGTCAATTTCTAGGCTATTGGTCTTTTTTGTTCGCCAGAACAGGTTTTTTAACTGCCAATGCGCGATTTTAGACTCACTTTGATAATTAAGACCGGAAATAATGCTACATAAAGCGTAGTAGACTTGTGAGCAAAAGACGAATTCACTATATTTATCTCTACTTACTTGCCTTTTGGGCTTTCCTGCAGCGGGGGGAATTAAGATGGAACCTCTGGATAAACTTGATATGGCGATTCTGCGCGAGCTGCAGAAGAACGGTCGTGTCACGGTGACTGAACTGGCATCCAGGGTGGGTTTGTCAAAAACTCCCTGTCAGGTACGCATGAAGCGACTTGAAGAACTGGGTTATATCAAGGGCTACACGGCGCTGATCGATCAGAAAAAACTCGGTGCCAAACAGGTGGCTTTTGTTCAGGTGACGATGAACGACACCAAGACCAAAGCGCTACAGGCATTTAATGAAGCGGTACGTGCGATTCCGGAGATCGAACAATGCCACATGATTGCGGCCAACTTTGATTACCTGCTGAAGGTACGTACCTCAGATATTGAATCCTACCGCGAAGTGCTCGGGGAGAAGATCTCTAATCTGCCTTATGTGAAGCAGACCAGTACCTTTGTGGTGATGGAAGATGTGAAGGATATCGCGTCCAAACTGATCTGAATGTTCAGTTTACAACGCTATCAGGCGGGCCTCTGCCCGCCTGAGGTTATGATTAACGGCAGCCTTTACCCCGGTGGTCTTCACCGTGATGACCATAGCCACCGTGGCGGTCGCCGCGTTTTTCCATTTTTTCCTGCATCTGACTCCTCATCTCAGCAAATTTTGCTTCCTGCTCCGGGGTCAGAATCTGATGCAGTTTCTCCTTCTGTTCGGCCCGGGCGAGAATCATCGCCTCGGTCTGCTTCTGTGCTTTCAGTACCAACTGGCTTAGCTGATCCTGATAGTCGGCAGCGCCCGGGTCTAACTGCATCAGTTGACGCTGGATCTCGCGACGGGATTCCCGTTGCGCCTTCATCTGATCTTTTCCGCCCGCCATATGGGAACGCAGTTGCGCTTCCTGCTCTTCGGACAGGTTCAGCCGTTCGGACATACGATCCAGTTTACGCTGCATGTGGTCTTCGCGATCGTCGGCGTTCGCTACGCTCATACCGATGCCTGCAACAGAGATAATGGCCGCGCCAATGGCGACAATGTATTTGGTACGCATGATGCTCTCCTTGGTTGTCTCATCTGTTGTGCCCAGTATGATTTCTGTCAGCGCAAAGTTGGGTTAGCGGCTTGTAAAGTTTGGTAAATCGATCGTGGATGCCGGGTGTTTTGACGCTAAAAGCTCTATCATTTTTGCTGAGAGAAAGCATAAACAGGTGGCGAGAGAATGAGTGATAAACAGCGGTTACTGATGGTCGATGATGATGTGGAGCTCTGTGAGCTGATCGGTGACTACCTCAGCCATGAAGGTTTTACTCTGGAGTTTGCCCATGATGCTGAGCAGGCCTGTGAGCGGCTGAAGCGCGCCGATCGCTACCTGCTGATGATTCTGGATGTGATGATGCCGGGTAAAAGCGGGCTCGAACTTTTGCAGCAGATCCGTCCGCAGATTCAGCTACCGGTGATTATGCTCACCGGACGGGGCGAGGATATAGACCGTATTCTGGGTCTGGAGATGGGCGCAGATGACTACCTCAGTAAACCCTGTAATCCCCGTGAACTGCTGGCGCGAATCCGGGCTGTGCTGCGTCGTGCAGAACCGCAGCAACGCACCACCTTGTTTCCGGATGCACCGGTGTCGATGAGCGGAGTCAGCCTTGATCCGGGTGTGCGTGAGGTGCGGGTGGCTGATGAGCAGGTTGAACTGACCGGTACCGAGTTCAATGTGCTGGCCTACCTGCTTGCCAATGCCGGTAGTGTGCTGGAAAAAGAGCAGCTCACAGAGCTGGTACTGCATCGCAAACTGGCCGCATATGATCGGGCGATCGATGTACACGTGAGTCGGGTGCGGCAGAAGCTGGGTCGTCTGCTGCCCGGGCGTGAACTGATTAAAACTGTGCGTGGTGTTGGTTACCAGTTTATAAAGGATGATCTATGAAGTGGTATAAGCGCCTGTTCTGGAAGGTTTTCGCGGCGATATGGTGTGTCAGTTTTCTGGTGTTACTGGCGACGGTTTGTGTCGTCGCCACCATGACCGAGCAGGATCGTTTCAAAGAGGTGGTTACCGCCCGGGCTGAAGGCTATGCGGAATTAATGATCGGGCGTTATGAACGTACAGGGTTTCGGAGTCAGTTGCCCAAACTGCCACGCAAATATAAGGAGCACGACGATGATGACGATGACCATAAGCGTGATGACCATCGTTCACGCCACCCGGACCGGAAACGGGATAGCTGGCTGAACATCGCGGAACGGGTATATATCACGGATGTTGAGCTGGGCCGAAAGGTCGTTGGTTTTCAGAACTTTAATCCTGAGCCGGAGGAGCTGTACCGGTTTGTTATGAGCTCAGAATCCGGGCGCCTGTATCAGGTGGATCTGGATCTGCGCTGGGATCGCTCTCCGTTTGCGCATCTGATGAGCCGCATCCTGTCAGTACAACTGGTACTGATACTGCTTGTTTCGGGGCTGGGTGCATTGCTGGTGTCGGCCATCATTGCCCGGCCGCTGAAGCTTCTGCGGGAGCATACCCAGGCGATCTACCGTGGCGAACTGGATACCCGGACCGATGAAAAGCTGCGCCAGCGTGGTGATGAGCTGGGCGAGCTGGCCCGGGATTTCGATCGGATGGCCGATTACGTGCAGCAGACACTGACCTCGCATCAGCGCCTGATGCAGGATGTTTCTCATGAGCTGCGGGCACCGCTGGCCCGGTTGCAGGCTGCTGCCGGGATCGCCGAACAGCGACTGGGAGAAGATGATAAAGCGGTCGCCAGAATTATCCGTGAGTGTCAGCGGCTGGATCAGCTCATTGGCGAAATTCTCTCACTCTCCCGTCTGGAGCAGATGGAGGTCTCAGGAGAGGGGATCGCCCTGAGTCAGTTTCTCGGTGAGTTACTGGGGGATGCCCGTTTCAGCCATCCACAGCGTGATTTTTCGCTGGTCGTACATTCCGAGTGTGAAGTACGGGTGAATGAGAAACTGCTGGAGAGGGCGCTGAATAATATTCTGGGCAACGCCTGTAAACATACACCGCCGGAGAGCGCCATAGAGCTGAGTGTGAGCTGTGCCTCGCAGTGCGAGATCCGGATTCGGGATCATGGCCCCGGGGTAACGGAAGAGCAGCTCAGCAAACTCTGTGATCCGTTCTATCGGGGTTCAAGTCAGTCCGAAGGTTACGGTCTGGGGTTAAGTATTGCCTCGCGGGCCATACAGCGTCTGGGTGGGAAACTGACGCTGGCCAATCATCCTGAAGGGGGGCTGGAAGTCCTGATCCGGGTGCCTGCGGCAGTTAAGGCTCAGTGATAAAGTTCGGGTAGCTGCAGGATCAGGTTGAGTTCGCTCAGCGCCTGCGCGATCTCCTCCACCAGTTGGGGGTCGCGCAGATCATCAGCACAGAGCCGGTCCCGGTAGTGCTGTTCAATCCAGCTTTGCAACGCCTGATAACGTTCTTCATTGATCAGGATGCCCGGCGCGACCCGCGATAACTCCTGCTCTCGCAGGGGGATAGCCAGACGTAAGCAGGCGGGGCCGCCGCCATTGTTCATACTTTGCCTGAGGTTAAAAAAGCGCACCTCGCTGACCGGGTTATCCTCTGCCAGAATGCGCTCGCAGATGGCCGCAGTCACCGGATCCTGATGGCTCTCTTCAGGGGCGATCAGTAGCAGGCTGCCATCTGTCAGCGTCACCAACTGGCTGTTAAACAGATAAGTTTTCACCGCCTGACTCAGGCTTAACTCTTTCTGGCTGACCTCGAAAATGCTCAGCGGGGCTTGCCAGTGCCGGGTTTGCTGACGCAGTGTCTTCAGTACCTCCGCCTGCTCGGAAAAGGCCTGCTGGTGCAGCAGCAGGAAATTTTCATGGCCCACCGCCACCACATCATTATGAAAAGCGCCGGCATTGATCGCGTCCGGATTCTGTTGCACCAACAGCGCCCGTTCGGGTGGTATCCGGTGACGGCGAATCAGACTGTTGCTGGCGAGTTTGCTCTGTCGTGCCGGGAAATGGTCGGGCCCGCTTTGCTGATCGCTGCGGCCATAGATAAACAGGTTCAGGGAATGACCGGTGGCGGGGTCGCTGAGCCGGGTATGGTTAGCCGCTCCTTCATCGGCAAAACTGTTCTGAGCCGGAAGTGGAGGGTGTACCTGAAAAAATTCAGGGTCGGAAAAGCAGCGCCGGAAGAATTGCAGGTTAAAAGGTGCTTCCAGTGAACGGTGCAGGCCGCTGACCAGATTCGCCGGGGAGATCTGGACTTTGCCACTCAGGCTGTCGCAGGCAGGTGTGATGGTGGCGGCATTGGCGGCCCACATGGAGGAGGCGGAATAACAGGCTTCCAGCAGCCGCGGTGACTCTTTATATGCTTGTTCAAGCAACGCTGCTGTTGTGCCGCGAAAGCCGGCTGCATACAGCAGGGAGAGCTGCGGGCGCGGCTGTGGTGGCAGAATGCCCTGAGCAAGTCCCAGTTGATGCAGGGCATGCATCTTCTCCAGCCCCTGAAGTGCTGCGCTGCGGGGGTTGGATATCTGACCACGATGTAGCGCAGAAGCCAGATTACCCTGCGCCAGCCCGCCGTAGTTATGGTTAGGGCCAACCAGCCCGTCCAGATTCAGAACCCGGGTCATACCCGGCCCCAGATATGTTCATCCAACTGGATGCCCGGCGCCAGTTTGTCTGGCAGTTCCATCTGTTCTGATTGCAGCGAAGCCACCGGATAAGCGCAGTAATCAGCGGCGTACCATGCGCTGGGCCGGTGGTTGCCACTGAGGCCACCGCCGCCAAAGGGGCGGGCACTGGACGCGCCGGTCAGCGGGCGGTTCCAGTTGATCAGGCCGGCACGCACATGGCGCTGGAAATACTCGAATACCTGCGGGTCATCACTCAGTACTCCGGCGGAGAGTCCATATCGGGTGTTATTGGCCATTTCGGTGGCCTGTTGCAGGCTGTTAACCCGATAGACCTGCAGCAATGGGCCGAAGTACTCCTCGTCATCCGGGTGTTCGATGGCGCTGCAGTCGAGCAGTCCGGGCGTCAGCAGGGCACCCCGGTCGGTGAAGCGTTGCATGCTGACCAGCGGCTCGGCTCCCTGATCCAGCAGTTTGTTCTGGGCGTGGAGCATCTGGGTCATGGCGCTCTGACTGATCAGGGAACCCATAAACGGGGCTGGCTGCTGGTTGTAGAGCCCGACAGCGATATGGCTGACAGCATTTTGCAGGGCCTGAAGAAACTGATCGCCCTCGTCCCCTTTAGGTACCAGTAAGCGTCGGGCACAGGTACAGCGCTGCCCGGCAGTGATATAAGCCGACTGAAGTGTGTTATATACCGCTGCCGTGATATTTTTAGTGCGGGTAACCAGTAGCGGATTGTTACCCCCCATTTCCAGCGCAAGGATCTTCTCTGGCTGACCACCGAACTGCTGATGCAGGTAGCAGCCGGTGGCGGCACTGCCGGTAAAATAGAGCCCGTTGATATCCGGATGCGCGGCCAGCGCAGCGCCGGTCTCTTTACCACCCTGCAGCAGATTAAGCACACCATCGGGCAGATCGGCTTTCTGCCACAGATGAACCATTAACTCAGCGGTACGCGGTGTCAGTTCGCTGGGTTTAAGCACCACCGTATTACCCGCCAGCAGTGCCGGCATAATGTGTCCGTTGGGCAGGTGGCCGGGGAAATTGTAGGGGCCAAAAACTGCAACCACGCCATGGGGTCGGTGGCTCAGGAGTGAGCGTATTCCGTTACTGATGCTCTCTTCCTCCGGGCAGCGTTGCTCGTAAGCGCTGATGGTAAGGCCGGCTTTACCGCGCATGGCGGTTACTTCGGTAGCAGCTTCCCAGAGTGGTTTGCCGGTTTCCTGACCTATTGTGTCAGCCAGCAGGTCGCTGTATTCCAGCAGCAGGTCGCTGAACCGGTGCAGAAAGGCGGCCCGTTGATTCAGGGTCAGGTCGGCCCAGTGGGGAAAGGCTTCTGCGGCAGCAGTGACGGCTGCATTGACCTGCTGTTCATCGGCGGCATCGCCCTGCCAGATACGCTCTCCCGTACCGGGGTTGACGGACTCCAGAGAGTCGCCGCAGCCGGCTATCCATTCGCCGTTAATAAAATGGGTTGCCTGAGGTTTCATAGCTGCCTCCCTTTCAGTTCCACTAAACGGATGGTATCGCCCTCAATGATCTGTAACAGTTCAGCGGCCTCGGTGGATATCTCGGCGATGCCCTGACGCTGTACGATCGGGCAGATACAGCAGCGAAATTCCCGGGTACGGGTATTGCTGATCAGAAACAGGGGCTCGTTATCACTGAGGGGCTGGTTTAGCAGGCGAACTTTGGCGTAACGACTTTCACGTATTGCCCGGATCTTCTCCAGCGGGGCGGTGAGGGTCGGACCGGCATCAAAGATATCCACATAGTTCTCGAAGCGAAAACCTTCATTCTCGAGCATTCGCCGGGCCGGTTCGGTATTCGCGTGTACCCGGCCGATCACCGCCTGAGCCTCTTCCGGCAGCAGGTGTATGTAAATGCTGTATTTAGGCATCAGTTCGGCAATAAACACCTTGTTACCGGAACCTGTCAGGTAGTCAGCTTCGGAATAATCCATGGCAAAGAACTTCCGGCCAAGCCCCTCCCAGAAGGGGGAGCGGCCTTCCTCATCGGAGTAACCGCGCATCTCGGCGATCACTCTTGAGGCGAAGCGTTGCGGGTGTTCTGCCATAAACAGAAAACGGCTTTTCGACAGCAGGCTGCCGTTCTGGGAGTGGCGATGCTCTGGCTGCAGGTACAGAGTGCAGACTTCGCTGCAGCCGGTGTAATCGTTGCACAGATAGAGGGTTTTGAACTGGTTGTGGATATTCAGTTCACGGGAGGCGTGAACGACGGTGCCCATGCGATAGTGATACCAGGGCTCCCGCAAGCCAACGGCAGCCTCAATGCCGGTGGTGCCGACGACCTGATTGCTGTCTGAGTCGATCAGCACAAACAGGTAGCTTTCCGCTCCGGCTTGCTCAATCGCCTGCTCCATGGCGCTGCAACTGCGCTGGATTTTGGCTTCCAGCAGTTGTTGATTTTCCGGCAGAGAGGTGAAGCCGGGACCTGACTCTATCGCGATCTGGTGCAGTGTTTCCAGATCTTCGCTGGCGATGGGGCGGATAAAGTACATGACTCACCTCCTGTCTGCCGCTATTACCGGGTGTCGGTACTCTCGAATATTTTGTCCGCCGACGCGGTGACAAAACCCTGATAGAGGGTGCCATCGTCCAGCGGATAACGCCGGGCAAATTCGTAGTAACAGCCGGGAATTTCAGCTTCGCAATCGCTGAAATGAACGCTGACCGGGTTGGCCAGTGTTGACGACTGCTCCAGCCGTGCTTCCACGCTGCCTTTTATCTCACCGCCAGCCGTGTTCAGGCGGAAGCCTTTATCTTTGAGGAACTGATTAACCTCGCCGATGCTGTTGTGTGAGGTCAGCGCGTTAACGAAAATGGTGAAGTGATTAGGGCGGAACCCAAAGGCAGCGAGCCAGGCAGCGTATTCGCTCTGTTCCAGCAATTGCTGGTATTCCGTATAACTCAGATCCCAGGCCCGTCCGGAGTAACAGAGGTTATCTGCAACTAACTGCTCGGGTTCCAGTTCGGCGATCATATTGTGAATCAGTAACTGGCTATCGCTGCTGAGTGATTCCGTCATCAACTGGCTGATAAATACTTTGGGCAGGAGCGGGTCGCGATGCTGAAAGTGTTGTGCATAAAGCTGCTTGGCTTTGAAATGGTACTCCCCGGCCGGTTCATAACCCGCCTGAATAAACGGGCGGGCCATCTGCTCAATGTTCACCTCTTCCAGATCAAAGGTGCGCAGAGCGATATGATCATTGATCACCTGGTAGTTCAGGTCGCTGAACAACTGGTGGATCTGCCGGGCTTCGGGGTTCATGGCCAGATAATCCTGCCACATCGCCTCCAGCATCTCCGTTAGCTCAGACTTGTTCATGGTATTTCTCCTGATCGGGATGCCGGGGTGAAGGGCAGCCCGTTAGCCGCAATGCGGAATAGCAGTAGCGCGCTGAGTCTGGCACGTTCGGTGAGGCTGTCCAGATAGATAAATTCATCGGTGCTGTGGATAAAGTTGCCGGTGACGCCGAGTGTGTCGATGTTGGCCAGACCCGCGGCCGACAGGTTATTGCCATCACAGCAGCCTCCCGTGGCCTGCCAGTTAAGATCCTGGCCGAGATCCTTAGCGCAGTTCTGTACTAACTTGTAAAGCGCCAGGTGCTGCGCGTCAAGGTTCTTCGGTAGCCGGCCAAAGCCGCCGTGCAGTGCCAGATTGAAACCTTCATCGTGATTGTGCCGCAGAATCATCCCCTGCAGTTGCTGTTGACACCAGTCTGCATCGGCTTTGTTTTCGATGCGGATATTGAATTTCAGCACTGCCAGATCGGGCACTTTATTGGTGGTTTCGCCGCCTCGAATCATGCCGTTGTTGAGGGTTAGTCCGGGGCGGGCCTGATTCATGTTTTGCAGTTCAAGGGCCAGTTCGGCGGCCTTATTGATCGCATTGCGGCCCTGTTCAGGGTTGCGTCCGGCGTGGGCGGCGCGGCCACGAACGCAGAGGGTGAAATTGCCGCTGCCTTTGCGTTGCCCGGCAAGGTTTCCATCGGGCAGGGCCGGCTCGTAAATTAATCCAAGGTGATGTCTGCCGGCTTCGCTGGCAAGCAGGTCTGCCGAGCCCGGAGAGCCGATCTCTTCATCCGGGTTGAGTAGCAGTGTCCAGCCGACTTCAGTGCCTAGCGGGTGTGCTTCCAGTGCCTCCAGTGCGGAGAGTATGACCAGAATGCCGCCTTTCATATCCGCGGCTCCGGGGGCATTGAGACGGGCATGATCCAGACGGATTGCGTGCTGAAACGGACTCTCCGGAGGAAAGACCGTATCGGTGTGGCCGCAGAGCAGAATCTGACAGGGCGCATCCGGACGGCGCCGGAACCGCCACAGATCGCCCAGCGGCTGTTCAATGATCTCGCCGGAGAAGTCCATGCGCTGCCAGTGGGGCAGGGGCAAGCGTTCACAACTGTCGCTGATCGGTGCAAACCAGTGCGCACAGCGTTCGCCTGTCTGATTGATCCCGGCCGGGTTCAGTGAGCCGCTGTTAATCTCGACCAGTTCAATCAGTTGGTGTTCCCGCAGAGCCTGTTTTTCAGCCAGTTGCCGGAGCAGTAGCTGCTCCTGTTGTTCCAGATCCAGCGGGATATCGGTGAACGATTTCATGGCAAGGCCTCCGGCTTCAGGGTTCCTGCAGGAAGCGATGCATTGCCCGGCCGAAGCGTTGCAGCCCCTCATCGATATCGGCTTCGGGGATGATCAGCGAGGGTGCCAGACGGATCACATCCGGGCCGGCAATCAGCAACATAACCCCCTCCTCCTGAGCCAGCAGCAGTAACTGTTTGGCTTTGCCGAGGAGATCGGGCTTCAGCGCGCAGCCCAGCAACAGGCCCTGACCACGGAACTGATCAAAAACCGGGTATTGTTGGTTGAGTTGATTCAGTTGTTCACGAAACCTCTTTTCCCGACTGAGAACGCCATCGAGCACCGCTTCACTGTCGACCACCTGCAACAGGGCGCTGGCCACGGCGCAGCCCAGCGGGTTGCCGCCATAGGTGCTGCCATGGGTACCAAACTGGAAGGACTCGGCCACCTCGCTGCGGCAGAGCATGGCGCCGATCGGAAAGCCGCCACCCAGTGCTTTGGCGGTGGTCATAATATCCGGTATGACAGCGCTATGCTGATAAGCGTAGAGTTTGCCGGTACGCCCGACACCGGTCTGGATCTCATCAAAGATGAGCAGAGCACGGTAGCGGTCACAGAGCTCGCGCGCGGCCTGCAGGTATTCCTGACTGGCGGGAATGATCCCGCCCTCGCCCTGAATCGGCTCAATGACCAGCGCGCAGGTGCGTTCACTGATACTCGCTTCGAGTGCCGCGATATCGTTGAAGGGCAGATGCCGGATCCCACCGGGAACCGGCTCAAAGCCCTCCCGGTATTTCGCCTGACCACCGACGCTGACGGTGAACAGGGTGCGGCCATGAAAGCTGTTCTCACAGCTCAGAATCTCATGCTTCTGCGGCCCGCTGTGATCGTAGGCGTATTTGCGGGCCAGTTTGAAAGCGGCTTCATTGGCTTCTGCGCCGGAGTTCGCGAAGTAAACCCGCTCGGCGAAGGTTTTATCACACAGCAGTTGCGCCAGTTGCAGGGCGGGTTCGTTGGTCCAGACGTTGCTCAGATGCCAGAGCTTTTCTGCCTGTTGATGCAGTGCCTGAGTCAGTTCCGGGTGGCAGTGACCCAGAGCCGTCACGGCGATACCGCCGGCAAAATCGATATATTCACGGCCCGCCTGATCCCATACCCGCGAGCCCTGACCACGAACAGGGATGACCGGTAGCGGAGAATAGTTGGGCACCATGACCTGATTAAACAGTTCCCGATCGAGGGTGGGTGACATCGCTCGCCTCCTCTGCTGCATATAGAGGTAAGTTTAGACGCTTGCGGCGAACAGGGTAGAAAAGTCGCCCGCAAGGGGCGCTATGTTTTCAGCAAAGGTGGGTGCAGAGATTAGTTCAGCAGTGATGTATTCTGTCGCTGCGGCAGGATCTCACAGTTGCTCTCTTTGTAGCAGGCACCGCAGTAATGCTGACACTGACGGTAGCTGTTACAGAACGCTTCGAAGCTGGCTGGCCGGCTGATCAGAAAGCCCTGCAGCAGTGAACACTGATTGCGGTTGAGGAAACTCATCTGAGCTTCATTCTCGACTCCCTCCGCCACCACTTTAAGACCGAGCTGCTTGGTCATGGCGATAATGGTTGAGGTGATCGCCATATTGTCCCGGTCAGTGGGAATATCCTGCAAAAAAGAACGGTCAATCTTGAGCAGGTCTACCGGCATTTTCTTCAGATAGCTGAGTGAGGAGTAGCCGGTACCAAAATCATCAATCGCCAGACTGATGCCCATCTGTTTGATCCGGTGCAGCAGGTCGATCGCCGCCTGCATATCCTGCATCAGCATGCTTTCAGTGATCTCAAGCTCCAGCCAGCGGGGTTCCAGCCCGGAGAGCTGGAGGGCTTCTTCGATATAACTCAGCAGGTTGGGATCGTCGAACTGTCGGGTCGACAGGTTGACGCAGACCTTGATCGGCGGCAGCCCCATATCCTGCAGCTTGCGCGCAGCTTTACAGGCTTCCCGCAGTACCCAGCGCCCGATCGGGATAATCAGGCCGGTTTCCTCGGCATGGGGGATAAACTCCGAGGGAGGAATCGCGCCATCAATAGGGTGTTCCCAGCGCAGCAGGGCTTCCATGGCGGTGATCTTGCCGTCTTCAGCGCGTACCTGAGGCTGGAAGGCCAGTTGCAGTTGCTGGCTGTTCAGCGCATTACGCAGATCATGTTCGATACTCAGTGTGCGCTGTGCTTCCTCATCTAAACGCGGGGTATAGAAAGCATAGGTGTTGCGACCCTGTTTCTTGGCGTGGTACATGGCCAGATCCGCATTTCGCAGCAGGTCACTGGCGTCCTGACTGTCGAGGCCGATCAGGGTGATGCCGATACTGACGGTTACCCGGATTTCATGGGGGCCGATCTGAACCGGCTGGGACAGCAGATTCAGTACTTCGCGGGCCCGCTCGGTAATATGCTCCTGATCCCGGCAGTTGCGAAAAATCAGCGTGAACTCATCTCCGCCAAGGCGGAACACCGAGGTCTTCTGGCGGGTGCAGAAATTCAGACGTCCGGCGATGGTAGTGAGGAGGACATCGCCCGCTTCGTGGCCCATGGTGTCGTTGATCTGTTTGAAATGATCCAGATCGAGCAGCAGCAGGGCATGGACCCCCTGTTCCTGAGGGGAATGCAGGTACTGATCCAGAGCGCGGCGAAAACTGCGCCGGTTACCCAGATCAGTCAGGGGGTCAAAGTACGCCATCTTCTCCATCTGGGCGTCATGCTCTTTGATTTTGGAAATATCTTCACTGACTGAAACGAAATTGCTGATATTCCCGAGCTCATCATGAATCGGTGAAATGTTCTGCAGCGACCAGTAGGTGGTACCGTTTTTACGCTGATTCAGCAGAGTGCCACGCCAGGGCTGGTGGTTGAGAATGCTCGACCAGAGCTGGCGGTAGGTTTCATCATTGGTCTGAGCCGAGCGCAGAAAACTGGGGCGGCGACCCCGGATCTCATTCAGGGTGTAGCCGGTAATTTCACTGAACCGGCGGTTGGCATATTCGATCTGGCCCTGCCCGTTGGTGATGACGACTGCGCTGCCGGTATTGTCGACTGCGTTACGGAACACCCGGAGCTCGCGGGCCTGACGAGCGCCAAGGCTGGAGTTGCGCAGGGTCAGAAACAGGGCGCTGACGCCCTCGCTGAGTTCGATACGGCTGAGTTCCGTGCGCACCAGCAGTGGCTCATCAGAACTGGGTAGTAACAGGTGAGTCGCGTAATTTTCCTGCTGCTCACGCAGCAGTTTATCCAGATGGGGTTGCAAGGCCTGTCTGAAGTCTTCCGGAAGACAGTTGCCAGCCGGCTGATCGATACGGCTCCAGATCAGATTTTCAGCGCAGGGGTTGCAGTGGATGCAGTTCAGCTCCGGATCGAGCAACAGGATGCCCACTGAGGAATGGTGAAACCAATCCAGTGTCGGGGTGGTCGTGTTGTCAGAAAAAATGGGCGAGTCAGGCATCAATCACATCTTGGTTATTGCTGGGTTTCCGGATGGTTATTCTGCTTTAATTTTCGTTTGAATTGTAATGCCGGACCCCGAAGATTGTTTGAAGCTTGACTTGGATCAATAGCTGTTTGCGGGTGGTTTTTTTCTGAAATTAAAAGGTTTCTTTCACTAATTTAAGGATTTTTATAGGTTTTATTGATCTATTCAAACTGTGCTATAGCCCTTGGCGTTAAAAGCTATAAGATCGGCTTGTTTTTGCTTTTTGTTTGAATGCGGGGCGGGAACAAGGGCGGCTGTACTCTAAGCCGTATCGTGGATAAGCTCGGCCTTATTCAGCGGTGTGCTCTGTTAACGGTCAGGCAAGTGCAGTAAAAAAACAGGCGTTTCGGGGACGCTCTGGTACGTCCGGGAGGAGCGGAGGCAATAAAAAACGGCCCCGAAGGCCGTTTTTTTTTAAAGCGTGCTGAATCAGAGCGCGTCCGGGCCGCTTTCGCCGGTACGGATGCGGATAACCTGCTCCAGTGGTGCTACAAAAATCTTACCATCACCGATCTTGCCGGTATTGGCGGTTTTGCTGATCGCTTCGATAACCTGCTCAACCATATCGGCATCAACAGCAATCTCGATTTTTACTTTAGGCAGGAAATCCACCACGTACTCTGCACCACGGTACAGTTCGGTGTGACCTTTTTGACGTCCGAAGCCTTTCACCTCAGTGACGGTCACGCCCTGAATACCAATCTCAGAAAGCGCCTCACGGACATCATCCAGTTTAAACGGCTTAATCACCGCAGTGACCAGTTTCATAATGCTATTCCTCAGTCTGACCCGTCCTGTTGGTACTGAACCTCTGCGGACAGTTTTAACTATCGTGAATTATGCGCCCTAGTATACCTAGAAATACCTGACTTGGTATATGGGCTTGCTTCACCCTGTGATCGCATTTTGCCCTGAAAACAAAGAAAAAAGGGTGCCTGAGCACCCTTTTTCATCGCTTTTTTATTTTTATTTAGCGGATGTGAACTCTGGGTATGCTTCCATACCGCATTCAGAGATATCCACACCTTCGTACTCTTCTTCTTCAGTAACCCGGATACCCATGATCGCTTTCAGCGCCAGCCAAACGATCAGGCTGGTTACGAATACCCATACGAAGATGGTCAGAGCGCCGATGATCTGGCCAGCGAAGCTGGAGTCACCGTTAGTTACCGGTACCAGCAGCAGACCCAGCAGACCTACAACACCGTGTACAGAGATCGCACCGACCGGATCATCAATTTTCAGCTTATCCAGTGTCAGGATGCTGAAGACAACCAGAGCACCACCGATCGCACCGAACAGGGTAGCCTGCAGGGCAGATGGGGTAGACGGTTCAGCAGTGATCGCTACCAGACCTGCCAGCGCACCGTTCAGAGCCATGGTCAGATCCGCTTTGCCGAACAGCAGGCGAGCTACGATCAGGGCCGCAACTACCCCACCTGCGGCTGCAGCGTTGGTGTTCATGAATACCACGGCTACTGCGTTGGAGTTTTCAACATCGGAAGTTGCCAGTACGGAACCACCGTTGAAGCCGAACCAGCCCAGCCACAGTACGAAAGTACCCAGAGTTGCCAGCGGCAGGTTAGCACCCGGAATCGCGTTAACCGCACCGTCTTTGCTGTATTTGCCTTTACGGGCACCCAGTACCAGAACACCCGCCAGTGCTGCAGCAGCACCTGCCATGTGTACGATGCCGGAACCTGCGAAGTCAGAGAAGCCCAGATCGCCCAGAGTGTACATGCCAAATACCGCGTTGCCGCCCCAGGTCCAGGAACCTTCCATTGGGTAGATAACACCGGTCATCACGACTGCGAATGCCAGGAACGCCCACAGTTTCATGCGCTCAGCAACGGCACCGGAAACGATGGACATTGCGGTTGCAACGAATACCACCTGGAAGAAGAAGTCAGCAGATGGAGCATAGGTCGCAGGCTCTTCAGCACCGGTGAAACCGTCGCCGGTGATGCCGGACAGCAGGTAGTCACCGCCGTACATGATGGCGTAACCGCACACCAGATACATGATGCAGGAGATCGCGTACAGGGCGATGTTTTTAGTCAGGATTTCAGTGGTGTTTTTGGCCCGTACCAGACCCGCTTCGAGCATGGCAAAACCTGCTGCCATCCACATTACCAGCGCACCGCACACCAGGAAGTAGAAAGTATCCAGTGCGTACTTCAGCTGAGTTACATCAGCCGCTGTTGAGTTCAGAAGTTCTTCCATTGGGTAGTTCCTCCAGAAGCTATCAGTAAGTCAGTTAGTTAAAGTGCTTCAGCGCCGGTTTCACCGGTACGGATACGCACTACTTGTTCGATGCTGGTGACAAAAATCTTACCGTCACCGATTTTGCCGGTCTGGGCAGCGCTGCTGATCGCTTCTACTACCTGGTCGACGATGTCGCTGGATACTGCGGCATCAACACGTACTTTAGGCAGGAAATCCACCACGTATTCGGCGCCACGGTAGAGTTCGGTGTGTCCTTTCTGACGTCCGAAGCCTTTGACTTCTGTCACGGTGATACCCTGTACCCCGATCTCAGAAAGTGCTTCACGTACATCATCCAGCTTGAATGGTTTGATGACTGCGGAGACCATCTTCATTTTGTTATCCCCCATTGAGACAAATGCGTTTCTATTCCTGAATCGTTGAGCTTGACTGTCGTTTACGATTTCTGAGCATGGTTTAGCGAAGGCTGTGCCATGTTTTAAAATGCATTTAAAATCAATTTGTTACGATATCTTGCATGGAGCTGGTTAAAAATTGTGCTACAAATTAGGGCGCCGTGCGCTGCGCTGTTTTGATGCATGCACTGTTTTGGTGCCAGGTTGATCCGGTGGTGATTGTTGATATAGTGAACGTCTATTATCAGGTACATAAAAAGAGGCATAAAATGATCAATCCACAATTGATTGATGGCTTGACCGAGCAGTTCAATCAGTTACTTTCCGGCAGCCAGAAATTGCCCGGGCAGGATCAGATGAAAGAACAGATCAGAGCCATGTTACAGGGCACTTTTGACCGCCTCGATCTGGTCAGCCGCGAAGAATTTGATGCTCAGAAAGCCGTGCTGATGCGGACCCGGGAAAAGGTCGAAGCACTGGAAAAATTATTGCAGGAGCTGGAGAACAACTCCCCGGCATCATAAACCCCACCCAGTCCGTCGCTACGCGCAGGGGGCTCCATGGAAGATTTTGAACAGATTCTGTTTCAGCGATCGCCGCAGGCGGTATTTGTGACAGACCAGAATAACCGGATTATCAGCGCCAATGCGGCGTTTGAAGCGTTAACCGGCTATGGTTTTGCGGAGGTGGCGGGGGAAGAGCCCGGTATTCTCTCTGCGGACCGGAGTAACGACCGGTTTAACTCGGAGATCTGGCTGAACCTGAGTAATGAAGGTGTCTGGCAGGGCCAGATCTGGTGTAAACGCAAAGATGGCACCGTCTTTCCGGGCTGGTTCAACATTATCCGCGAGGAAAATACGCTCGGCCTGCTGAAAGGTTACCTGGTACAGTTTTTCGACCTCAGTATGATCCAGTCGGAGCTCAAACCCCTGACCCATCAGGCCCGCTACGATGAGCTGACTCAGTTACCCAACTGGGAGATGTTTCAGGATATTCTGGATAAGCAGATCGACCGTTGCCGGGAAGCTAAAGAGCAACTGGCGGTGATGCTGGTCGATCTCGACCGTTTCAAATGGATCAATGACAATCTGGGCCGCAGCGTCGGCGATAATCTGCTTAAAGAGGTCGCGCGTCGGCTTGGCTCTGTGGTGCGTGGCGAAGATGCTCTTGCTCGTCTGAGCAGTGATGAGTTTGTGATGGTCCTGCCGAGTAAGGATGGGGTGGAATCCGCGATTAAAGTGGCACAGCGGGTGGTTGAGCAGCTCTCTCACGGTATCTTTGTGGATCATCGGGAGATCTTTGTCAGTGGCAGTGTTGGTATTGCGCTGTATCCGGAACATGGTGAGCAGTCCAAGCAACTGGTGAAAAAAGCCGATGTGGCGATGTATGCGGCGAAGCAGGGAGGGCGGAACACCTTCCGTGTATACAGTGAGCTGATGGAACGCAGCAAAGGCCCGCAGATTCTGCGTGAAGAGGATCTGTGCAAAGCGCTGGTCAGCAGCGAAGTCGGTATGACCTTTCTGCCGGTGTACAGTATCTACAGCCATCGGGTGGTGGCGGTGCATGCACGGCCGAGCTGGGCACATCAGGAACTGGGCCAGATTCCGCTGGCGGATTTCGCGGCATTGTTACAGAGTTCGGAATCACTGAAGCTGTATGAAGACTGGCTGGATCAGGAGTTGCTCTCCCTGAGTGTAATCTGGGAGCGCTTCCCCGGCCTGCGCTTTATCTCTTTCCGTCTGGAAAATCAGCAACTGCAAAGTAAAGAAAGTGTGCAGCGCTGGGTGGCACAGTTAACCCAGTATCAGATGGCAGGACAGATGATGGTCGATGTGGACCTGCAGACAGCGCTCGAACGTGAAGGGGCGCTGTTTGACCTGCTGAGCAGTGATGCACTGCTTTCGGTCAGCGGTTTTGCCTGCGAAAGCCCGCTGATGGAACAGCTAAAAGAAGTTCAGCCTGATCTGATCAAGCTGGATGCGGATCTGGTCACCACCATGAGTAGTGATGAGAACCGGCAAAAGATTATCGACAGCGTTCTGGATATGGCAGAACGACTGGAGATTGAGGTGCTGGCTGACGGCGTGGCCAGTGCCGGTGCCCGGGGCCAGTTAATGGGGCAGGGCTGTATGCTGATGCAGGGACGTTATTTCGGTATGCCGCTGTCGCTGGAGCAACTGCTGCAGCATCTGGCCGTAGAACACTAACACTCAGCCCGTCCCGACGGGGCGAAGGCTGACACTTCCAAGGATGGAAGGTTATGTCACTTGCAATTGCACTGACCCGGGCTCAGGTCGGGATCAGTGCTCCACCGGTTTCGGTGGAGGTTCATCTCTCACCGGGCCTGCCCTGTTTTTCTATTGTCGGATTGCCTGAAGCGGCGGTGCGCGAAAGTCGGGAGCGGGTGCGCAGTGCCCTGATCAACTCCGGCTTTGAGTTTCCGCAACGTCGTATCACGGTTAATCTGGCCCCGGCAGACCTGCCGAAAGAGGGAGGGCGCTATGATCTGGCGATTGCCCTTGGCATCCTCTGTGCCAGTGCTCAGGTGCCTGAGCAGGCTTTATCCCACTATGAGCTGATCGGTGAACTGGCCTTATCCGGTAGTTTGCGACCTGTGAATGCTCTGCTGCCGGCGGCGCTGGCCTGCCGGGATGCTCAGCGTCAGTTGATTCTGCCTGTGGATAACGGTCAGGACGCACTGATCGCCTCCGGTTTAACGGTATTGCCAGCCGCGCACCTGTTAGCGGTTTGTGCACACCTCAGGGGGGAGTGTCTCCTGCAGCCCGCAGAACCACAATCGGGAGCGAATCAACCCGTTGTCGCAGGCCCTGACCTGTGTGAGGTGAAAGGCCAGCTTCAGGCGAAACGGGCCTTAGAGATTGCGGCTGCCGGGGGGCATAATCTGTTAATGGTCGGGCCTCCGGGCAGTGGTAAAAGTATGCTGGCGCATCGTTTACCCGGCCTGTTGCCTTCAATGACTGAGGCTGAACAACTGGAGGTGGCGGCTATTCACTCGCTAACGCAGAGTGCTGTTACGGGGCTGCCTCAGCAACGCCCTTTCAGGGCGCCACATCATACGGCCTCTTCTGTCGCACTGGTGGGCGGTGGCAGTCATCCGCGTCCGGGTGAGATCTCGCTGGCGCATCAGGGGGTAATATTCCTTGATGAGTTGCCGGAGTTCAGTCGTCAGGTGCTGGAGGTGTTGCGTGAACCTATGGAATCCGGCCAGATTCTGATTTCCCGGGCGGTGCGGCAGGCGGTTTTTCCTGCCGGATTTCAGTTGATTGCGGCGATGAACCCCTGCCCCTGTGGATATTTCTCGGATCCCTCCGGGCGCTGCCGCTGCAGCCCTGATCAGGTGCGTCGTTACCAGTCGAAAATTTCCGGGCCGCTGCTGGACAGGATCGATCTCCAGTTGAGTGTGCAGGCGTTGAAACGGGATGAGTTGCTGGCAGAATCAGAACAGAGCGAAACCAGTGAACAGGTGCGTCTCAGAGTTGAGCAGAGCCGGTTGCGTCAGTTGGCGCGTCAGGGGTGTCCGAATCAGGCGTTACAGGGGAAATTGCTGGAACAGTCATGTGCTTTGCAGGAGGAGGACCGGCAACTGCTGGCTTCGGCACTGGAACGATTGAATCTGTCTGCACGGGCTTACCATCGGGTGTTACGGGTGGCACGGACGGTGGCAGATCTGGCAGGAGAGGAAACACTGCAGCGGCGGCATTTGCTGGAGGCGCTCAGTTATCGTCTGACTGAGCTGAGCTGAGCTGAGCTGAGTGAAGGGTCAGACCGCTGCGGCACACTTCAGCAGGGTGTGCTGGAACAGATCAAAACTGACGGGCTTACTGAAGAAATAGCCCTGCACAAAATCGCACTCCTGCTCTACCAGAAAATCGAGCTGATGCTGCTCTTCGACCCCTTCGGCGATAACGGATTTACCCATGTTATGAGCCAGGTTGATGATCGCCCGGACAATCTCCGCATCATCGGCGCAGGTGGTGACATTGGTGATAAAGGAACGGTCGATCTTAATGGTGTCGATCGGCAGTTTCTGCAGGAGAGAGAAGGAGGAGTAGCCGGTACCAAAATCATCGAGCGAGAACGACAGGCCGGTCTCCGAGAGGCTTTGCAGACAGGAGATGACATGGTTCTGGTCATCGTGAAGGGCCGATTCGGTCAGTTCCAGCTCGAGAACACTGGTGTCTGCTTTGGTCTTTTCAAGTATCCGTTTAATGGTCGGAACCAGATTATCATCGCCAAACTGACGGAACGATAAATTAACCCCGATATGCTTCAGATCGATGCCGGAACTCTTCAGGCGGTTGATATCCATACAGGCCTGATGAATGATCCAGTAGCCTATCGGTACGATCAGGCCCATCTGTTCGCAGATCGGGATAAAGGAATCCGGGTAGAGCAGCCCCTTCTCCGGGTGCTGCCAGCGAATCAGCGCTTCGGCACCCTCAATCTGGCCATTACGCAGGTTGATCTGGGGCTGATAGTGCAGCACAAACTGATTACTGCGCAAGGCAAAGGCGATTTGCGGAGCCAGCTCTGAATAGAGATTGTCGCGGCTCTCCAGCTCGTTGCTGAAGAAGGTATAGCGGGTTTCGAACGCCTTTTTCGATTCCTGCCGGGCGACCACGGCACGGTGAACCAGTTGTTCTGCATCATCACCATGTTCAGGATAGAACGAGGCCCCGATGCTGCATTTGATCTGCACTTCACTGCGGCCGTAAACCACCGGCTGCATAATGCTGTTCATGATCTTCTGGATAATCTCTTTGGTAACGACGCCCGTGTCTTCATAGGCGGAGATATCCACAATAATCGAAAACTCATCGTTGCCCAGGCGCGCCGTGGAGGTCTTCTCCGATTCGATCAGAGAGAGCCGGCGCGCTAACTCCTCAACCACAATATCGCCATGGTGCTGACCGTATCGGCTGTTCATCGCCCGGAAATTATTGATATCCATGGAGATGACCGCCAGTTTGGTGCCCATTTTCTTGTTTTGTTCGAGCTTGGTTTCGAGCTCCCGATAGAAGAACTGACGGTTACCCAGCCCGGTCAGGCTGTCTGTGTCGCGCAGCTCCTGAATCAACTTCCGCTGTTCCGCGTTTTGCAGGGCATAACGGATAGAGCGGTTGAGGGTATCCTCAGAAAAGTTGCTCAGGGAGATATAATCAGTCGCCTTGGCCCGGAGCAGTCGCTCCCGTTCTACCGGGCTGTCCTTATCGATAATGCTGATGATGGGGACTTCGGGCTGGAAACTGTGGAATTTTTCGATGATGCCGGGGAGGGATTTTTTCAGTTGATTACAGGCGAGCAGGATCACATCACACTTATTTTGTTTCTGACTCAGTAGTCCGTCAGAAAACGAATGCGTGATGATCAGCCTGTACTTGCGTGTCGATTCAACCAGGGCTTGGGAAATACATCTGCTAATGCCGTCCACGTCAATAAGCAGAATGCTCTTCGGGCGATCAGACTGCTGCCTGAGGGCCTTTCGCATTGTTATTATTCCTTATCACCTAATCCGGGCATTTCTCGGCTTCCTTAAGCAGACATACATGCGATAATTAGCAGCGAGAGTGAATAAGCCTAACACTAAGCCATTACTGATTAAACGCTTATAAAACGCAGGGGCTCAGTTAACTCACTGTAAATGCTGTAAACAATTATTCGTTCAAGAACTTAATCGGCTTCAAATTTACATACTTTAGTAGTCTTTTATATGTCTCAGTTAAATGCACGGCAAAAAGAAGCTGTGGAATACATCAGTGGCCCCTTGTTGGTACTGGCAGGCGCGGGATCGGGTAAAACCAGCGTAATTACCCGCAAAATTGCTTACCTTGTTAACAACTGTGGTATCGCAGCCCGGAATATCGCCGCGGTGACTTTTACCAATAAAGCCTCCCGTGAGATGAAAGAGCGTGTTACCGCCCTGCTCGAAGGTGGCGACAGTAAAGGGCTGACCGTAGCCACTTTCCATAACCTGGGGCTGACCATAATCAAACGGGAGTATAAAACACTGGGGTTTAAGCCCGGTTTCTCCATTTTTGATGATCAGGATACCAAGGCGCTGCTGAAAGACCTGATGCTGCAACACAACGAAGAGACCGATCAGGTTGATTCCGTGCAGCACCAGATCTCTAACTGGAAGAATGAGATGCTGACCCCGCAGCAGGCGCTGACGCAGGCGCAACTGCCAGAAGAGATTCTCGCTGCCCGGGCTTATGAAGTCTATGAACAACACCTGCGTGCTTATAACGCGGTTGATTTTGATGATCTGATTCTGGTGCCGGTGCGTCTGTTTGCGGAACACCCGCAGGTACTTGAGCGCTGGCAAAACCGTTTGCGCTACCTGCTGGTGGATGAATATCAGGATACCAACCTCTCTCAGTACCGCCTGGTGCGACAACTGGTAGGCCATCGCGGTGCCCTCACCGTGGTGGGGGACGATGATCAGTCGATCTACGCCTGGCGTGGAGCCCGGCCGGAAAACCTGCATCAGCTGGAAAAAGATTACCCCAGCCTGAAAGTGGTCAAGCTGGAACAGAACTACCGCTCCACCAGCCGGATACTGCGTGCGGCCAACACCCTGATCGCTAACAACCCCCACATATACGAGAAAACCCTGTGGAGTGAGATGGGGCTGGGTGATCCGATCCGGGTGCTGCATACCCGCAATGAAGACGCCGAGTGTGAGCGGATCGCCATGGAAATTACCGATCTGCATCTGCGAAATGGTATCCAGTTCCGGGATATGGCGATCCTCTATCGCGGCAACTTTCAGGCGCGCTTGCTGGAGATGAAACTGCAGAACTATCAGGTGCCCTACAAACTGAATGGCGGCACCTCATTCTTCGCCCGCGCAGAGATCAAGGATCTGATGAGCTACCTCAAAGTGCTGGTCAATCCCGATGACGACAACGCCTTCCTGCGAATTATCAACCTGCCGCGCCGTGAAATCGGGCCGAGTACCTTGCAAAAGCTGGGGCAGTACTCCGTAGAGCGCCAGATCAGCATGTTCAGCGCCTGTGATGAGATGGGCCTTGAGCAGGCGATGCCAGCCAACGCGGTTGAGCGTCTGCGTCGTTTCTGTAACTGGATGCAGCATATCTACAAACAGTGTCATGTGGGGGATCCGATCGCTGCGATCCACGAGATGATCCGTGATATCGACTATGAAGGCTGGATCGCTCAGAACAGCTCCAGTGAAGCGATGGCTGAAAAACGGATGCAGAACGTCTGGTTTCTGCTGGATTCCCTCAAATCCACGCTGGAACGGCTGCAGGAAGATGACCCCGATGCCGGGATTCAGGAAGCGATCAACCGCCTGATGCTGATCGACATGCTCGACCGGCAGGAGGAGGAAGATGACTCCAACCGGGTTCAGTTAATGACCCTGCATGCCTCAAAAGGTCTGGAGTTTCCCTATGTCTTTCTGATGGGCATGGAGGAAGAGCTGCTGCCCCACCGCAACAGCATCGAAACCGATAACATTGAAGAAGAGCGTCGTCTGGCTTACGTAGGTATCACCCGGGCCAAACGTTGTCTGACCATCACACTGGCAAAACAGCGTAAACAGTATGGCGAAGTGCTGGACTGTATTCCCAGCCGCTTCCTCGATGAGTTACCCGCGGAAGATCTGGAGATAGAAGGCGCAGGTGAAAAGAACCCGATCCAGAATCAGAAGAAAGGGCAGGCCACCCTCAACAGTTTGAAAAACCTGTTCGACTGAATCGCAGGCACAAAAAAGGCCGCAGAAGCGGCCTTTTTTACTGCGTCTGAATTACTGAACGCTATCGATCATGTGCTGGATTGCGCCCTGCAGTTCTTCGTCAGAACAGTCAGCACACAGACCGCGAGGTGGCATTGCATTGATACCGTTGATCGCGTTTGCCAGCAGAGTCTCCATACCTTTGCTTCCACGATCAGCCCAGTCGGAGGTGCCGTACTTAGGTGCACCGGCTGCGCCAGTAGCGTGACAGCCTGCACACTTAGCAGTGTAAACTTCTTCAGCGGAGCGAGTGCCGCCGGCTGCTACAGGAGCCGCCGCAGCGCCACCGCAGCTATCATCGCCTTCGATACAAACGGAACCTACCGCCTTAATACGCTCAATCACAGCCTCGTCATTAGATGTCGCCTGTACGGATGCACTCAGTGCAACGCCCAGACCCAGAGCTACCAGTGCTGAAGTGATTTTTTTCACAGTCACGACCTCTCAATCAACCTTAAATTTGGATACGCAGCACGGCCTGTCAGGATGCCCGGCCCACCATGGGGATGCTCAGGGACGTAGGTTCAGACTCGACTGCTCAAAGTTTCACCGGCTGCGAATTATAGCGGTAAATAATCACAACTGAAATGGGGCTTTGATGGTGGGGGGTGATCTAACGCAGTTTTGGTGGGTATTTTTTCGTTATCCCTACAATTATTTGCAAAATTGCTCAGGCTCCGGGGGAAAAGCGTAGCTTTTAGAAAATGAAAGGAGTAAAAGAAGGTACTACTAAGGTCTAAAATAAAAACAGCGGTGTCCACCATGACCAGCAAGGGAATGTATGAAAACTGCGCCTGCCGTAAGCTCGAGGGTGAGCCCGATGGCAGCGTAAAGCTAACCCTGTTAAGCAGTATTCCGAATCAACGGATCTACCGTTGCTGTAACTGCCACTCTTTCCTCTCCTTTGCCGAAGACAACCAAACCTGGGAAGTGCTCCTGCAGGGCGATTTGGATACAGAACTACGCAACCTCTACGAAGTTGAGTCAACCCGGGAAACAGGTACTTAACTTTATAAAATACTTGGCGAATCCAAACGCTGCCGTTAGAATACCCCCCGCAAACACTTCTTGAGTGCGCCTGTAGCTCAGCTGGATAGAGTAGCAGGTTCCGATCCTGTTGGTCGGGGGTTCGAATCCCTCCAGGCGCGCCACTTTTTTATCCTATCTTTTTGATTTTATTGGTTTATTTTGTTTTTCTGGTTTCTTGTGCCCTAGGATTTACCCTAAAGGGAACCTGATACATATTTTTCAGTAAAAGCTTTTCAGGCAAGTTTGCTACTTTGTTGTGGCAGAGGTGCCCCATCACAAACTCAGAGGCGTTGAAGGGGTATACAACCAGCATGATTATCTCGAAGAGCGTAGAGCAGCACTTGAGGTATTAGCCAGCCGTATTTCTGCTTTGACATAGTGCTTCACAGAGGCTGGTTGTTAGAGGCTTGGCTTGATCTTTTATCCAGCAGCCTGCTTGCCTTTTTTTGATACTTCTCCTCAAGAACCTGCTTTTTCTCATTGAAAACTCTTTTTTCTTCCTTATGAGCCAGCTCTGAAAGGTTTTTTGCATTTCTCAATAGATTTTCAATCACCTCGGTTGGCCCTTTCTGCCAATTTCGACAGAGCTTATTCAAGCAGGAATAGGCTTCTTTAGATATGGTCAGGTGGATCACTTGCTTATTGAGTTTGTGCTTGTGAACGCGCCAAGCACCAAACATTGAGCCAACCCTCTTATTGGCTTCATCTGCTTTTGAGGATGAGCATATGTAGGAAATGATTCCGTTTTTACTTGCACTCAGGTCGTATAGGTCAGCATTTGGTATAGGATTGTTTCTCAGATATTGATCTGCCCAATGGCAGAGAAGTTCTTCTAATTTTGAGTGCTTTTCGAACCATTTCTCTGCTCTCTGTTTGAGTCTCTCTTGATCTGGAGAGAGAGTGGGATTCCTCGGATTCATTATTTCAATGCTCTCACTTTTTATCATTACTATAACGTTACTATAATGTTCTACATTTAACAGTATGTGTGGTACCTTTTTTCGTATATCTAGTGCGCAGGTGGATGTAGATGAACATAGATGCACACTCTGTTCTTCGTCTTCAAGTAGCAAAAAATAACGATACAAAAAATGCAGAGCTAATCTACGTAGGAAAAAATACTCATCGTACATTCAGTCTCCCGCCAGGCAGTGGATCTTTGATTCTCTTACCAGAAGAAAGGTTGGCACTATTTCGACTGATGTTAGAAGTGCAGGATAAAGGTGAAAAAGGGCTCAAGTGGACAGCTCGAGCCATAGCTGATTTATGTGATGCCAACCTTAAAACAGTGAGTTATTTGATTCGAAAATTGGTTCGTATTGATTTTATTGTTGCTGATATTTTGAGGTTAGAGATCGGAGGTGAGAGAACAGCGTATTTACTTTCCCCAGACTCAGTTAACTTGCTCCAAAAATCTGCATTTCTCGAGGGAGATCCAATTAGAGCCTTACAGCGGGAAGTGTTACTGCCTAAAGATGGGTATAACCCGGACAACAAGAATAGAGGAGGGTTTTCCAGGTCAAATAGATGGCTTCTGTCGGTATTGTTGGAATTCTCTGATCCTCAGGGTGTTGTAGATGATTTAAGTAGCAAGAGTCTACGAGAGCTAACGGGCTTCACTAAAGAGCGTTTAAGGTCACAGCTAAAACATCTTAGGTGTCTTGGGTTGCTCCATACGGTGGTTCCTGGAGTGTTACGTGATAGGGTCGTAGGTACTAAGCCACCGGTTTATTACCTTAATTTACGCCATCCTACTTTTGGCGCAGCTCGTCGCCCAGGGGTTATGATCTTATTCCGCCAAACGGAAAGAGCAGAAGATCATGTATTGCCGAACGCTGGTCAGCAGATTTTGGAAAAGGTGGAAGGATTGCCTGCAAGCGAAAAATCTCTAGGAAAGTTTGCAAGTTTCAAGGAGCTTCATTCATATGAGCACTTATTTTTTGCCGATGGGTTAAACAACTTTGTGTATCACCATCTTGAGAGTGTGATATGCCGTATGACATCTTTTCTGGTATCTGATTCAGGAAGAAGAGCACAATTCGGTAAAAAAATCGGGTTTGAGTTTTTATGTTCCATGCTTGATAAGCCAGATAAGCCAGATAAGCCAGATAAGCCAGATAAGCCAGATAAGCCAGATAAGCCAGATAAGCCAGATAAGCCAGATAAATCAAGACGCATAGTCGCATGTAACGTTTTATACAGAGCGGCAGAGATGCGGCTACTAGAACTACAGACACTCGTTCCAACAAAGATACGGTTGCACGCTAGCAGCTTGTTAGTGGTTCCCCTTGTTAGTAGCCCGATAGAGCGAAACCTGACACATGTAGTAGAAGTGTTTACTAACAAACAATCTGATACAGAATATCAATGTATTTCCATCACTATGGGAAAGGAGTGTAAAACAGAACGCTCTAATCTACTTACAGCTGAACAGAGGAAAGCTTTTGGTTTTATAGATGCTCAGATGCTAGAAAAAGTTAAGCAGCTAGGAGACCCCCTTTTTGATGGATCTCAGTCCAAGTCCGAAAACGATACTGGATAAGGTATCTTTTGCTTTCTTCGGTTTTGTCTCTTCGAGGTTTCAAATACCGGGCTCAACTGCGTGTAAAGCACATTGTATGAGCAGGGTTTAGTCACACGTAATGAAATAGGAGGCCCCAATGGAAGATCAATCGTTATCAATGGCTGACTTATGGATGCGGCGCTACGAGCAAGAGCATCCAGAGGTTCTGGAGCCTGGCTACTGGAAATCTCAACAAGATCAGTCAACAACCCTAGTAAATGATCAACAGGCCAAAACTCCGTCACTGCCGTCGAATAAGGGGGGTAATGCGTGTCTTTGGAACGGAACTGAAAGGAGAACAGGCGCAAAAACTCTCATTCGGTCCTTGGAACCGGTCGTCTTAGATGCAATTGATTTGCGTCGATCACTGAAGCTGACACAGACAAAATTTGCTCGTTGTTTGGGGATTAGTCCGCGTACTGTCAGTGAGTGGGAACAAGGCAGAAGATGCCCAAGTGGCGCTGCAAGGACTTTGCTTCATTTGGTGGTGCAACGGCCTGATTTTTTGAAGGAATTGAAACGATCACTGTAGCCGTTGAGTGAGAGTAGCAATGACAGATAAGTTGAGAGTGGTTGTTCCATGAGCATAGTGCACTGTTCCAATGGATTCGGCCTAAGGGTGCCGACAAATTTCGTTATTGCTCAATGCGGCACATGTCGGAATGGTATTATTACGATGCGCAGCAAAGGGATTATATCCAGCCCATTAAGGGCAAGGATATATATGGATCAATAACTTAGGGAGTAAAATTTTATAGGTAAGGATTCTTCTATAGACGAGTAAAGAACTCGACATTAACCATAGGAGATCCAAAATGTCTAAGACCAAGCTAACCAATCATGGCCCACTCAACGACCGCTACCTGAAACGTATGGAAGAAACGTTGCGGAGAGCATTACAGACTCACCCTCGCTTAACAGTAATAAGGATTGATTTGAGGCTTCCTGATAATGGCTGCTTCTCTGATAACCCTCTCGAGATTGATTCTCCCACATTCTTTATGAATACCGGTCCAAATCTATTGCAGGGATTCTTCTCATCGATCAAAGCTCAAATGGCAGCGGAGGAGTATGCAAAGGCGAGAAGGGGGATGAGGGTTCATGCATGTGAGCTGGAATATGTCTGGGTGAAGGAATACTCCACGAATCACAAAGCCCACTATCACTTAGCATTGATGTTCAACAAAGATCGCTACTTTCAATTAGGCAGTCACTGTGACCCGAATGCGCTTGGCTGGATGATCATTAAAGCTTGGGCTAGCGCGCTTGGTATTCATCCTGAGGACTGTTCGGCATTAGTTCATTTTCCAGAGAATGGGGTATATCACTTAAACCACAATGCTCCTCATGAAGAGTTCATGGCTAAGTTATACCCGTTACTGGTACGTCTGAGTTACCTGGCCAAAGAGAAAACAAAGATGTACGGAACAGGTCAGCGTAACTTTGGCTGTAGTAATCCAAAAAAGAAAAGGGGCTAAGCCCCTCAGCAGCCCATAATAGGGCTGCTTATATCCCGCTGGTGGGCCTTTTGTTCTATCCATTCCTGAACCTCACCTTCTATCCAGGCAATATTTCGCTTGCCAAGTTTGACGGGCTTTGGAAAGTTGTTATCAGAGCAGTACCTATAAATTGTTGAACGCGCCAGGCTGGTCATTGTCATGACGTGTCGTAGCTTCAGCAGTTTTAGTGTTGGAGATGATGTTGCTGGGTTCATAGCTCTAACTCCTTGAAGTCGCGGTCGACCTCGTCTTGGGTGATACCGATGTAACGCAATGTCACGCTCTCAGAGCTATGCCTGAGCATCTTCATTACACGCGCAATATCCTTTGTGGATTTATAAAGGTGATAGCCCCGTGTTTTTCGCATGGAGTGGGTTCCAAGTGATATTCGGAGTTCCTCACCTATCGATCCAAAAGCCTTACTGACAGCACGTCGAGAGAGGGGGCGGGGTGTTCGATTGGTGGATTGAAGGTTTCGGTATGACTGGAACAGATAGATGTGATGGGGATGATCCTGATGAATTCGCTGAATGATCTTCAGGGCTTTGGGGTTTAAAGGGATATTGGCTTGTTTTCCTGTCTTTTGTTCTCGGAGGACCAATCGGTCCTCCTTTATGTCGCTGAACTTAATTGAGAGCAGATCGGAGATCCGCAATGCCAAGTTCAGTCCGATATTCCAGATGTCGGCCATCTGCTGACTATGCCGTCGGGTGAGCAAGTGGCTAATCAGGCAGATGGTCTCTGGATCTTTGACGGCATGCACCTCTGTCATGGTCAGGTTCCTTTTTTCAATTGAAATGGGGAATTTGGGAATTTAGACGGGCCCCTTCGTGCTGAGCCCAGTATTCATGCGGGTTGGTAAGTTCCCAAAATGACAATATGGGAACTTCGGTTGAGGGTCAGAGTAAGCCGCGTTGAGCGAAGGACACTGGCTGCGTTGCTCCTACCACGATGTGGTCCAGCACGCGAACATCGATCAGCGACAAGGCGGCTTGTAGCTGTTGCGTGATCTGGCGATCTGCCAGGCTGGGCTCAGGATCACCGGACGGGTGGTTATGCACCAGGATGACCGCCGCCGCATTGAGCTTCAGACATTCCTTAACCACTTCGCGAGGATAGACGCAGGCCGCGTTGAGCGTGCCGCGAAACAGTTCCACAAAGGTGAGGATCTTGTTGCGGTTATCCAGCATCAGCAGCGCAAACACCTCATGCTCATAATCGAGCAGTAAGGTTTGTATCGCTCGATGCACTTCGTCCGGATTATTGAGGGCTTGTCCTTTGGCGAGCCGGCGGCGGGCAATCATTTTGGCGAGGTGAAGTAACTCGGCTTCCGTGACCGCATCGGGTACCACATAGGTACCCGGTTTCTCACCCGCCATCAGTTGTACGGTTTCCATCATGGTTGCTCCTTCAGTTAGGCTGCCATTGATTCGCCCTTCAGGGCCGCGAAGTGTTCTGTCAGTTTCCAAAGCGCTCGGTTAAGCCGCACGTCTTCCGTGACTGAACGAATGGGGCGGGTACGTGTGCGGCGTCCTTGGCTGGAACGTCCGTGTAAGCCGCCTTTGAGTAGGTTTTCTTGGGTACGGTTAAAGACATGCCAGAGGTCGGGATCACGGTCTTCTGAGCGTCGAGCCTGAAGAAGGGTGTCCGGAGATACGGGGCTGGCATTCACCCAGTCCTCTCCGTAGCGCAACGTCAGGGCGGATTGCGCGAAGAGTTGTGCTTCATCCGGTGAGAGTCTCAGTGATCGGAAGCGATCAACGGAGGAGATGATCACGGGGGCTTCATCGATGAGGGCGATGGAGCCTTCAAGAATGTCATCCACAACTTGGCAGCCATGCCGCACTCTGATCCCACCCATCTCGCCGATGGGCGTTACCATGCCGTTGCTGCAGACCAGCCTGAACAAACCGAGGTCTAACTGATACGCACTGCTTCGATCATGGCTGTTGCAGAGTACGAGTTCGGCAACGGAATCACCGACGTGGATCTGCCGATCCGGATCTTGACGAAACCTCACCATATGACGAGCAACCGAGCGTCGTTCGGGTAACCGCGACATCGTTTGTTGCGCGCGGACGGGGTACCAGCCCTCTTGTTGTAAGGACTTGACCACCTCAATGGTGGGCACAAAGCCATAACGGTCTGATACCTGGCTATCGGGCGTGTCCGCAAAAATAGCGGGTGCGTTACGGTAAAGCTGGTTTTCTGAAAGGATATGCATGGTCATGGGTAAACTCCTAATAAGCGGCCACAGCCAAGCACTCCCATAGAGCGCATTGGACTGAGGCGATGACTTGGAATAGGGGAAGTCGCTGTGCGCTTTCTATATATCAGGGCATAAAACCGGCCGACGCCGGAGTATTTCTTGGGGGGATAAGTCTTTGTTGCTGAATTTGATCGGAATGGTATTAAAGGTGAAAGGGTGATGGGGCTTGGAGTTACTCGTCGCTGCGAAAGGTTTGGCCGCAGTCAGTACATTCCAGATCATCAAGAATGTGCTCATCCAGCTTCTCCCCAATCTTTGAGCCTGCCAAGGTACCGGTGACACCACCTGCAAGCCCGCCGAGCAGTGCGCCGGCAAATCCGCCGAGGGCAATTCCGACAGGGCCTCCAACGGCACCAAGGGCCATTCCCGTGCTCGCACCTGAACTGGCGCCTGCAATTCCGCTAGCGGTGCCCGCCACCCCGCCTGTAATACCGCCTACGTTACGCCCTTTGTGACGATGGACAACAGACTCTGATCTGCAATTTGGACATGAATATGACATGGATAGGGTCTCCTGAGATGAAGGTAGAACCAGGCTGGTGGCCTGGGAAAACAGAATGGGGCTGTTCTCAGGAAGGTGATATATGTCTGAAAATCTTTTATTTAAGAAATTGATTGTGCTTGATATGGCGACAATTCTACCGGGAAGGTCAATGATGTCGCATCAAGGAAAAAGTGAAGGAAGTTATCTTAGATTCGACGGAGTTCAGTGCTGGTGCTGAAGAGGGAGCACTTCTTTAGTGCTGATCGCTCTGTGAGTGCTCAGTTATTTCTTACACACAGGGCTTATTGCATGAGATGAACTACGAGGACCATACTCATGCGATTAATGAAATTGAAAGAGGTCATGCACACCACGGGCCTAGCACGCTCAACTGTTTACAAGTACATTCATGAGGGTAATTTCCCAAAACCAGTCTCTTTAGGAGAACGTAACGTCGCGTGGCTTGAAAGTGAAATTGAAGATTGGATTATGGATAAAATTGAGCAGCGTGACTCGCTGCCTGACTAACTCCAACCCCTATGAATAGATAAAAGTATTAGCCGATTCCTATCAAAAGAGCTCCATAAGGGTTTAGTTTTGAAGATAGCGGAGCATTCTCTTTAACAACTCCACCGCATCTCTGTTGTTTACCAAGGTTAAGCATCCCACGCCGTGAGTATCCAGATAGTCTGGATCCGACAACCTTGGCACTTCCTTGTTAGCAGGCACCAGAAGAACTGATAGCGAAGGGGCTTTTCCTCTGAATTTAATCGAATCACGATAGATGTGTGCGGAAGCCATCGAGTCTAGAATTCGAGATCGGTAGGCTGTGTATTTGCTGTCGAGGCAGATAAAACGGACCTGCTGCCCCTTCCGGTATTCCAGTACTAGGTCAGGCCGACGCTCTCGGCTGATTGAGCAGTAACCATAGTGATTATCTTCTTCCATGGATCTGCATACTAATTGTGAATAAAGACTGACAGCCTGGTCGCCTGATTGGCCCACTAATACCATATCCGCGAACGCGGGAGCGCTTTTCAACCGCCACTCATAACCAGGTAGAAGGACCTCTAATTGCCGCGCTAGCGCCACAAAACACCAGGCTTCATAGACTTCCCAGGTTGGTGCCAGATAGTGCTGCTCATCATCGGCCAGCTCCGAAAGCCCTTGCCGCAGCAGGCGAACACCCACCCGATAAGCCAGATCATAATGAGGGCTACCAGAAACAGCATTGAGCCCAGCTACACCGGTTTTTGATTTATCGGCGGCACTAAATGGCGTGTTCCGGGATAGCTTCAGCAATCGTTTTCGAATGCCTGCTAGGTAGTTCAGACGGCGCGGCATCCGCGAAAGGATATCGCTCTCGGTCTCTCCAGAGGTGCTGCTGTAGTTGGAGAATGATTCGACTAGCCCATCGACCATTCGCAACACATGATCCAGTTGCTGCGCCATCAGACGATTGGCAGGGTTATCCATCGTTGGCTCATTAAAGGGAACATCTAATCGGTTGTTTTCGATTATACGATTGTGGGCCTGTCCCGGTTGCTTAGCCACGACAGCAAGCAGCTTTGGATTGGCGCTCAGGCGGCGAACTGTTGTGACATCAACTCGACGCGCTAGGTGTATCGGCAATTGTTCCCGATGATGGTTTAGACGGACTATCGGCCGCTCGCTTATGGCCTTAAGGCCATAAAGGTACCGGTCGATAAAGCAACGAAACCTTGCATAACGAATCCACAATGAGAGTTTTTGCTTAGCTTGACCCCCCAAGCCATGTTTGGCCGGTTCTGTTCCAGTCAGCAGCTGAGGCGCATAGTCAGCGATCTGGCTGATATATTCGATGTACTGCTCACGACCCGTTTTATGTTGTGCGGGGGCTACATCAATGAGAAAGCGCACCGGAGCGTGCAGACCTTCCTGCTCTAACTCAAGCTCCACTTCCCCGGCATAAAAACCGGGCGACCATAGCCAGAACTCACGTCGCGCATCCATCGGTAACAACGCATCATCAACATACAGACGAGACGTTTCCGCATCCACGCTGATAAGGTAGTGATGATTCTCTTCAACGCCCTGCAGCGTTTTCTCCGCGCTCAGCTCACCAATAAAAGATGGCGGCTCCTGGCGGCGGCAAAAAACCTTCAATTTCACCGTCATTAACGCCAAAAACGCATCATGCCAGTGTCAGCGAGGTCGGCTTTAAGCATTCGCACCTTAGTGCAACTTCGCTTCAGGCCCTGCTGTTCCAATACAGCCGCAGCTTTATGCAAGACATCATGTAGACGCTGGCTCTCAGAACCTCTGAGCTTCGGCAAAACGCGTGCGTAAACCACATCGTCCAATGCCCCCATCAGTTCGAAGTCACTCGCTTTACTTGCCAATGCCAGATAAGACAGTACGTCCTCGACGGTACGCCAGCCAAAGTGCAGTCTTTCAGGGGCAAGCACCGTCAGCAGCGCTTCGAGACAACTGCGTACAACTACCACATCTGCAGAGACAAGACCGTGACTGTTCCAGTTGGGGTAATCAGCCAAGGTGATATCCCAAAACTCCAGAGTAAATGCACGATCAAGGACTTTGTCAGAGAGCCCATGGGTGGTCTCATCCATGTTTACGGTGCCGATGAAGGCAACATTAGATGGATAGGCGATTGTACTCGGCACACCGTCGAACGAATCACCCTCGTTATGCAGCCTCAATCGATCCCCTGACTCCATTGCCGATAGCACCGGTGCAAAATACTGCTCCGGATGGGACAGATTCATCTCATCCAGTATCACCGTATATGGCTGATCCGGATGCGCTGCTGCTTGCAGCAAAAAGTCGAGTAGCGGTGGACGCACATAGTTATCGGAGACGAGCGGGTTGATATAACCGAAAAGAGGCGCAGGATCGTACCAACCGGGCTGAACCGCCTGAACGAATACATTCTTAGCCGGCGTCTTTGCAAACTGGGCCGCTAACGCTTCAGCATACCGCTGTGCGAGTAGCGTTTTACCCGAGCCCGACAAGCCGGCCAGCACCGCGAAATGGCGCCGAGCGTGAGCCCATAGCCCGAAATGCAGCTGACTCACAATACGCGCTGGGAACGCTGTATTCGAAATAACTTGCTTCAACAGCGCGGTCTGATCAAGGGAAGCCATATTCAATGTAGCATCGGTCGACGACAGTTCAGCGACGTCACCGTTTTCGACTGCTTGCAGTTTCTCTGGATGCCAATTGATCTGCTCCGCCCATGAACGCCCCGCCTCGGATAGGCTATAGACCCCAACGGTATCGACCTCCAGCAGACCAAAGTCTCGCAACCATTTCAGCATCGCCCTAGGTGCAAAGTCCGTCGTCCAGCCAGGATTGACCTCTTTTAACAGTATGATCAGATCAGTCGTTGATAACTCATGTTCGGCAAGCGCACAGAGGACGTGATCGACACCTAAAGTACGCGTTAGGAATAGAGGAATGAGCTCCTGGGGATCGTTATTCTCAAGGTACAGTTCTCCCCGAGCCGTCTGCGTGATCACCCCGTCATTTTCCTGAATGACATAAAATTCGTTCTTGAGGATATTCATCAAGGTTCGCAGCGAGCTGTCGCGGTAGTCAGGGAATTCGGCCTTTAGGTAGTCCATCAGCTCTTCACGGCTCACCCCATCAACTACAAAGCTGAGTGCGCTGGATATGGTTCCCAGCCCACCTTTGATGCTGGTAAACCCTTTCCGACGCTGAATGGCTGGCAAGGGCTTAAGCTCAATTTCTCCGAGTGGATTAGCCGTTTCCGCGACGGCTTCGGAGCTAGCAGACTGCACATGGCGCTCATAGACAAACCATGGAAGGGTCATTCGTTCAGCAAGTGCACGTGCATCGTCAGCACATGGCCCTAATAGAGAATCGATCCTATCCATCAAGTGAATTTGGCGAGCAACAGGGTCTGGTTTTTTAACTTTTCCAAACCACGCCCTATGGCATTCTAGGGCCATGCGACCGTATGTGATTGTGCTGAAATGGCGGGGGTAAAACGCAGCCAGTAGCCGGAAAATTTTGACCCGTGGGGTACGACTAGCGAAGGCTTTCAGCTTTTCAACAATACCGTCATGTAGTGATCTAAACTGTGCAAGCCGTGCGTCCGCCGTTTCTCCAAGGGGCTGCAAAGACGTTTCTGCCAACCAGTCTCGGAAAGATGAGTCATCCAAAGCGGATCCAAGATCAACCGTTCCCATGCCCACTCCGCTAACCGCATTGTCATCCCAAAGGCGCTGCTGAAATTCCTTTGTTCGACGAGTCTCGAAGTCGGCTTTCTGCACGTATGTGAGAAAGCCTTCCAGCTCACTCAACCACTTCGGATTTGAATCCCAAGGCTTAATATCAAGAAGAGCCTGCTTTAGTTGGTCATCTAGTGTTAAGTCGAGCGGCATATTCCAGCGTCCTTACATAGTTTATTATCGAACGGATATCGCTACTCGACATCCTTGTGCCACAAAACGGCCATGTTAGAAGCATTCCTGCGATAGCCGAGATATACCCAGCCAAAGACTGACGACAATCCCCATTAATCAATTGTGGGAGCTTCTGATTTCTTAATCTTTATCGCCCTCCAAGTCCTTTCCTTTTTTTTAGGGTTGATGTCCCAAACCTTCATCACTTCCACCTCGGCTCCATTCCATTCTGGGACGACTAGGTCTGGGGTGACGAAAGTGTCGCATACAAAGGCAAAACCTTTGGTATGCACTCTTAGCTCCCCAACCTCGGTTTCTACCCCGGTTAGGCTAATAGGTGCAGTGGGCATTGCTTTCAGCACCTCGGTGTCCTCTCCTGTTCTAGCAAAGGTAATAGTTACCCAGTCGCCTCTATCTGGTAGCCCCTTACCCGCAAACACGCCTTTCCGTACAGAAAGCTTCTGACTTTGAGACAGGTATACGTTGAAGCCTTTGCCTGATCTATGTAGCGACAATACAACCCCTGTCGCGTCCTGGATCTCGTCGTATAGAAGCTCATCAGCATATGCCCCATGTTCTGAAAAATAGCTGTTTAGATTAATCGAACTAGCAACTGACGCATCAAACCAAGGTTGCGCCATCAAGTCTTCGTATTCAGGCTTGAGAGTCCAGCCTTCATTGCGGTAGGTATCAGCGATGGAGCATAGGAGGGCTGATGCTTCTGAGCATTGCCCTTGCCGCGCAAATAAGAGAGCTAGACCGCCACGCATTTTGACCGAAAACTTCGGGTCTTTAGATGCGCTAAGCCCTTTGCAATAGCAAGCAATAGCTCTCTTTGGATCACTTTCGATGTAAGTCGCTGCCAGTGCTCCCCATGCCCAAAACTCAGACGCTTTTTTTCGAACGATAGGCAGCACTAAATCTCTCGCAGCTTCGTAATTCTTTGCTCCGATTAAGCACTTCGCGTAGTCATAGTGCATCCAAGTCTTGTCTTGATCCTGTGCTTTCTGATCAGCCAAGTCCAGAAACGAAGTTAAGGAAGACAGGCTTAAGTTCCACTCTTTACGGTGGGTTAGCCAGCCTTTAGAAGCCATACGAGCCTGTTTGACTACTTGGCTTGGGCTCTCGTGTTTTTCCCCTTGGTATGGGGTGTAATCCTCAGGCCAAGTAAACAAGCTAGAGTGGTTATCGAGAACAAACCGGACAAAGGCTTCATAGTGCTCTCCGTTGTCTTTAAACAGATTAAAAAAACGGAAATCAAGTTCTTCGCACGGCATCGGAAGTTTCAGCTGTTCAATGCAAGAAATCCAGCTCGTAACATATTCTTGCTCCTGCTGAGTCGGGGCTTTGTTCTTACGGTGGATGATCTGGCTCTGTACCGACTTAATACCGTCATAGCACGCCCAATAGAGGCTGCGCTTTAGGAATAAGTTATCCGGTTCATTTTGAAGAGCTGGATACCCTGCGTTCCAAGCATCAACCGGTTTCCCGCTATGCCGAAGTTCTTTGATCGTTTGGAATATGCTCATAGAGGTCAAACTGATTCAATGAGTTTTTGAACAACAGCGATGAGCTTTTCATCGCTTGCTCTTACAGGGCGTATGGAGCTTGCCAAGCCTGTTTTAGCGACGTTGATCTCTAGCTCGATGGCACCTTCGCTATATTCAAAACCGGCGACAGCACGATAGGGGCTCTCCTTAACACTATTTCTAACCAACCCGGCGGGAGCTAAAAGGTCATCTAGGCTCTTTACAGCCTCCTTCACTTCCCAGGCTTCAAAAACATCACCTCCGTAGACTCTGTTCTGAAGCTCTTGGAGAGCCGTTTGATCGACACCCTCTGCAACCCAGACAAGGTTTGAAACGGTGTAATCGCCTTTGTACGAGAGCCTTGCCAATACCGTCTGCTCTTGTTCGTTGATGAACGTGTACTGCTCTTGGTAAGGGTGTTGTGCCATGCCCTCTATTTGCCAGCAAGAACCTTGTAATCGGTCTCTGAGAGTCAAAAGAATCGCGACAAGTTCTGGAGTTGCATCAGTGAACCCTCTGGGTGGGGCTAGCTTCGCTTCAGATTCGGACGGAGTCCTCTTTCGATCATAGTGGAGAGGGGTCGCGACATTAAATGGACCTACCTTGCACTGCGTGTTCATATTGAACACACACTGAGAAAGAGGGCTGAGTTGCGGATACTTTTGTAGTGACAGCTTCGCTGATGCACAGACGGAAGCTGTATAGAGATACCGAAAAAATTCATCGTTATGATGCGACTCACCTCCTGAGCTACGTTCAGCATTCAGGATGACATGACTCCATTCTCGACCTTGACCTCTATGAACTGTCATCGCATAAGCGAACCGGATACGTGCAGCATTGAAATAACCACTACCCATCACTCGACGGTTGACGAGCATATCGAACCGTTTTTTCTCGGTTTGGTACTTCGCTTTATCTGCTTCGCTATTGGAGTCTTTGAGTAGGGATAGTTCGGCTTTAAGCTCTTCAAGGCTTTTCTCAGCTTCTTGACGGGCGAATACATTCATCGCTACAAGCTGGTCTGCCGACAATGCAGGTTTTTCACCGATCAAAAAATCTGGAAGGAACCGAACATTCACGGAGCCAAGTCCTGGAACCTTGCACCTCATCATTTTGAAGCGAAGGTCCGTAGCCTCTTTCCTCCCTTTCAGAAGTATTGAGTGGACTTCTTCCTGATCAGATACCCACTCCACAACACCGATGTCTCCGGCATTTACGTAGGATGACTCCTGCTCATGTGACTCGTAAGTTCCATAGATCTCTTGGACCACAGGGGTTCGGTTATGAAAATCAATCCGATCTCCTACTTCTAGCCCATAGCTACCCTGTGGTCGCAACGCTTTTTTTACAGCAAGATTAATACGGTGAGCCGCTTCGTTTAGAGCACAAAGATAGACCGCATGAAAGAAGCCTGTGGAAAGTTCCTTAGGCAGCGAAGGGTCTTTATTTACCTCACTCACTTGGTCGCCATCAGGGGCAGGGAGGCGGTTAAAATGTTTATGTTTTATGTGTTCAGCTAGGTCAAACTGGAAGTCTAATAGGCCTTGTTGCTCAGAGTCAGAACGAAGCTGTTCTTCTAACGAGGCTCTCGTGACCTTGTACCCTCGTTCCTCCATTGCGTTGCCATGAATGAAGCTCAGCTTAAGATCACCTCGTGATAACTGATAGGGGTCACCAATTAGTGCAATTTTCGGAGGGGTATCGCCAAATGCTTCTAGTAAATCGTTCACTAGATGACCGGTCCCAAAGCGATTCGTATCAGTGGCGAAAAAACTATTACCTAGGAGGTGGGCATCGACAAAGATTAGGCATTTCCCTTTGACATCATGTTGGGTCAGTTTGACATCATGTATCCCGACACCAACACCTGAACTATTTTTCTCAATCCTGTCTGGCTGGCTGTTATAGAGCAACGTGTAGATTGAGTAGCACTCATCGAATCCATGTAATTGGTAACGCTTGGCAATTCGACTGTTTGGCGCTAGCAGGAGCGGAGATAGTCCTTGTCTTTGAACACTCTCAATTATGGTTTCCAGAACAGTGCGTTTACCTGTATTAACCATGCCGGTGATGACGAACGCAGTTGTATCTCCCTCTAGCCAATCGGACGTACCCGTCAATACCTTCTTTTGTCCCTCTGTCCAATGAATCGTTCGTCCACCTTCTGCTTTAGCTTCTCTAATAGTCCGTACCTCAGGATGGCCATCAGGAAAATAGGGCGGAACGTCAAATGCGTTGATCAGTATCTCGAGGTCGGTGCTTGGCAAGTCGATTGATGCGCTTGCAATACTATCCACTGTCCTAACTGCATGAAGCATGTCGCCTACATGGAACCAACTATGAATCTTAGGAGGAACCTGCAGCTCATCAAATTCGATAGGCTGCTGGAATAGTGTTAGTGCGGCGATATGTCCAAGGTTGGGCTGAGACCGCAGCGGCAGCCGATCACTTTGTATGAACTCCAACAGGGCGAACTTGTTTGTTCTTAACTGCTGATATGGATTAATGCTATTGCCGCCCTTTACTGGAACACCATCGCAGGTCCAGCGATTGTTCTCTGAAAATCTGACTTCGCCACCAAAGTTTTTGAAGTCGATGGCGATAATAGCGTTTCTCTTAACGATCAAAGCATCCAGTTCTTTGCCGCCTACGAAGAAATTACCGAACAGGTACAACGGCTCATCTTGGTTTTCCCAGTGTTGCTTCAACTGGTCATGAAGCTCGTTGAATGCTTTGTTCTCATGGCTGTGATTAAAAGCCGAACCTCTAAATGCTTGAAATGTCATTCAGCCCTCCGCTGGCCTAAATTCTAATCGATGGGGTGAAACCCAAATTGTATGAGTGCTTCGTTCAGACCATCTTTGATCTGCGGGTTAAGGTCTTGTATTGAAATGGCAGCTAGCAACTTGTCCAAGTCATGAAAGGTCCAGGTTTCGTGAGTGCACCCCAAGAGATAAGTGATCAACTGTGCTACAGCATTCGGCTGATCCTTTACTAAGCCTTTAATGAGAATTGACCGCAAACAGAAGCAATCCCTCAGATGGGTGGGGGGCATCTGAATTGCCAAACCAACACCCTCAGAGAATTTTTCTCCTAGCGTTGGGAGCCAATTGAGCATCTGTATGACTTCTTCAGGGGTAAGCTCAGCTGGTGCCCCATCAATCCGACTTTGCCAATAATTGCGCAACCAGTCGTCCCAGGATTTGTTTAGGTCATCTTGCTCGAGCCCTTTCAGCAACGCACTCATTTTCTCGGCTAACACCGCACGCTCTACTTCTGTAATTGAAGTGAGCAGCTTGGGTATCCAGTCGGCAGAAGGATCTTCTAGATGCCACAATCCAGCAGCAGCATAGAACTCGATGAACCTATCTTTCTTACCAGCTAGGATTGCGTCCAAGCGGGGTATTGCTGCGGAAAAAGCATCTTTAAGGATGGCAAAGACAAAGTTAGAGGGGCCGCGACAACCAAGAAATCCTTGCCAAGCCAGCGCAGCTATTTCATCGTTTTCGTCAGTGAACAACGGATAGAGGTTATGTGTTGACCACTCCTCATCAATCGCGGTTAGAAAGGTTATCTGTCGAGCGATCGGCGGAATTGCATATCGGCTTTTAGCTTCTGACTTGTCGCAGAGCTTCGTCAGCTCATCTCGATAGGGTTCAACCAGTTCTCTCGCATTTATTCGGGAATACGCATCTAGGGCATGAATCCAATATTCAGCCAGACGTCCCTCTGGAGTGTTAAGAGCTTGGGTCAGCCAATCATGCTGGTCCTTCTCAAATACGGCTGGTACGAAGTGGTTCCGTAGATTCTTAGCAACCTTGTTGGTGGGCTCTAAAATTTTGGAGAGATAGGGAACCCCTTTGTTCTGTACCGCGTAGTAAAGAATATCTGCGACATGCGAGGGCTGCCGCTTTTGCAGCTCCTTTAGCGCGATCAAACTTAGAAGAGGAGCAGCATCTTCAAAAGTTTCCGGCCACGCACTCAAACCCCTGAGTAGCGGCTCCCAGAAGTCAGACTCCCAGCCGCCGGAATCTTTTAGGAAATCAGCAAGCTTGAAACCCCATTCAGGTTTTTTCTTCGACGCGTCCGTGATTGCCTGCTGCAGCCCGGATCGCGTCGGTCCTCGGAATTTGGTTTCTCCTTTGAACTGCATGAGTTCATCAAACCACTCAGTGGTATCTTTGCTGAGGAGATCTTCAACAGACCAGGGGCTCTCAGATTCACTCCAGCCCGATTCAGTCCATGATTTCAGCGCTGGATAAGGACGCTCTGGTATGTCGTTGTACTTGGCCGTAATCGCATCTAAGGCCTTTTTGACTATAGGGCAGCTCTCATCAACCTTTTGCAGTGCTCTCAGCCACTGGAAATGCTCTGAGGCTGAGTAATACTCAGGGTCGTCCTTAGACGAGCTCCGATACCCCAGGATTGCTTCAACTACCTCCTCTTTTATGGCAGGAGACAACGCAGCATAATTTTCCTCTAGTAGCGTTATGGATTCCTGTAGATAAGGCTCTTTGTACAGACCCTTAACGAGTAACAACCGAATCTTCTGATCGCTATCGTATGCATGCAGGAACCCAATAGCGTGGATTGCAAGCCTCCGAAGAAGGTGCGACGGAGAGAAATGTTGATTCCAAATCCATAACCTGGTTTGTTCTGGTATGTCAGTTGCCATCGTCTCAACAGCCGCTCTAGCAGCTTTGATGATGACATCGATCGTGTTTGGATACTCATCCTGTTCATGATCCGCGATGGCAGAGCGGCCATAGCTATCCCAATCGTAGTCATCTGAGGCATTGTTCCAGGTGCGGGCTAACGCATTCCGATTTAGCAGCAGCCTTGTACAAGTCGCTAGGATCTCTCGGTGCTTGGACCCTATCCTTGGTTGTAGATTTTTCTCCCACACCTCATTGAGGTTCCACTCCGGTGACGGAATATCCAGCTCAGTTCGGACTTGGTAACTGTCTGATGGGTTGCTCTTGCGTAAAGGATCCCTTATTGCCAGTTGAGTTGTTCCCATGATCTCAAACAGGCGCAATACCTGATCGAACATATCATTGGCATGAGCTTTCTTTGCCAGGAACTGAAGAGCATGTACGTCGATAGCTGCCGGTTTTGTCTGCAGCAACAGATCTAACCAGCGGTCAAAATTTTCAACCTTGTCACTCTGGCTTACTTTGTGAGCCAGTCCCCACCAAAACCACACTCCTAGCTTAAGGTGGTGTTTTGCGAGCAGTTGGAACAAGCGATCGGTCTGTTTTTCGACATGACACTCCGTTAACCAATCTCCGAACAATTTAGCGGTTGAATCCGAAGCAGGCCAATCCATATCGAACAGGTCGTCAAAAACCTTCTCGTTATCCAACCATTCGATCCACTCAACGGCGGTCGCTTTGTCGCAGAAGAAACGCACCTTAGAAACATCATTCAAGGCATGCCTGAGCGTCGCCGCATCCTCTACGTCCATTTCACCAGGGAGACTGCGGGCAATCTCGCCGATCAGCTTTTGCCACTGACTGGGGCGGCGGTTGGCATAATCTGCCAATCCTTCGGCAGCTGCGTAGAGGTTCGAATAGTCTTTGCTGTCCGGTTTCGTGTAGGTCAGTGGGACGATGCCGAGCAACTCCCACTTTTCGGGAGACTCGTCATTTCCAACCAGCGCAAAGCGTTTGTCTTTGGCTTTGTCAGGCAGTGCCCGTGCCAGGTACTGCAACACCGTATCGTCATGGCTGTAGCCTACGAATAACACGGTATAGCTTTCGAAGAGATCAACCAGAAAACGTCTGGCCCAACCCTCGGTTAGATAGGCTCGACCGAAGTCACTATCGGTGAGAACTATGCTATCCAAATCATCCACCGCACCGTGGACGTGCACAATCCCGGAGAAAGAGGACCCAAGCGGCAGAGCTGGTGCGGTATAAATCTTGGGAGACTCATCCCACTTCGCTTCGCAGGCTGCCTCGAACAGCAGATCAAAGTTTGTCGTCACGATGCGAACCTGTTCTGGTTTACCGAACAGGCGCACTATGGATGCATGAAGGGCTGTGTGAGCAGTTCCCGTTTTAAGACTTTTTACCGCACGGGCATTTAGAGTCCCTTTTTCTAGCGGCAAACGGCCTAAGAACTGATCTAATGCCTCCCAGAATTCCTTTCCATCACCATTGGTTCCCAACAACCTTGGCGATTCACCAGTGTTCTTAGCGATGTCGCAAGCAAGCTCCCAGAAGCTACCTAAGTTTGCAGGCTCTCCCATTGATACGCCTGCACCAGCAAACACAACGACCTGGCGGCTATCGATAGCGTCCGTTAACTGCTTGGGGAACTGTACACCGCTAAAGATCACGCGCTCACCTTCCTTCTGCCGCGCTTGGCGGGCTTCATCGCCGCTCGCTCAGCCTTGATCCGTTCCAGCAAAGCTTCTGCTGAGTTTTCATCGCTGATCAGATCGGGATTCTGTTCGCGCCATTCGGCGGTGAGTTCGCCGCGGAAGGCTTTGGCGAGGATCGATTGGGTGAGGAGGTTGACCCGTGACTGGGCATCCTTGACCCGCTGTTCCATCTGGTCGGCGAAGGCGAAGAGCTGTTCAACACGGCGGACGATTTCGGATTGTTCTTCTACCGGAGGAAGAAGTAATCGGAACTGTTTGAGTGCAGGCATGTAAATGGTCTTCACCGTAGTTCCTTGCCCCGAAATAGTGAGATGCCCTTTCGCGGCCATCAACGCATACATCAAATACTTGTTGCTCAAACCTTCGCCGCAAATCCAGTTGGCAAAGTGCTGAGTAGTGGACATTTCATGTCCCATAATTGTCGTGAAACCAACTGATATATCACGAGAGAAACACACCGTACCTGCGGGCAGTAAACGAGCGCTAGAGTTGTCTATTCCTAGCATCGTTGGTTTGTGCTTAGTGTCCTGAATCTCCGTACCATGAGCTGCCCTGATATCCTGCAAGCTTATCCAGTAAACGTCTCCACCTTCCCAATACTCAGGAACAGACTTTCTCGGTGTATGGCCTGACTCCAGTACGGCTAGGTCGGTCAATAATTTCCATCCCCAGCCTTTGGGGGCTGCGTCAGCCTCTTTGCCAATTGTGACAGGTGATTGATTGAATGAAGTGGCAGGTGAGCCTCGCCACTCCTCCGTCAATCGTCCACTCACCGCAGCGGCGAGGATGGATTGGCGGAAGCGTTTGAGGATGGCGGGGATGCTGTCGAGGCGGGTTTTGAGGGTGTCCACCTGCGCCAGCAGCGCGTCCAGTCGGGCGGCGATCTGCTGTTGTTCGGCTAGAGGGGGAAGTGGTAGCTCTAAAGCTTCTAGCTTCTTCCGAGTAATTCTTTTGCGTGTTGTTCCTGTCGCCTGCAGTGCAATTGCGTTTCTAACAGAGGGAGAATTGATCCAATGCTTCAGTATGGTGCTAGAAACTGCTGACCCTTCGGAACAGCGAACAAGGCAAACGTCAACGACTGTTACAGACTCCTGGCCAACGCCCGGAAAAATACATGCGCGGCCGAGAGGGTCTGGCATACGAGCAATTAAAACATCCCCTTTTTGCAAGTAAGTGCAATTAAGTCGATCTGCAGCTTCCAGATTCATAAACCGCTTGGACTTATTCCGAAAATCACCATCCCCAATATCAGCAAGCTGTATCAATCTGATGTTGCCGCTAGGGTCTTGGTCCTTGGATTCAACCCAATCGCCATCAGACATTACTGATTCGATTCTTAACGCATCTTTGATAGCGGCGGCTGCCCAACCGCTGGGCAAGCTGTTATTTAACACCGTTACCCTCCAGACCCAGCGCCTCAACCAATAGGTCCCTTTGAGCTTGCGCCTGATCACCAGCTCCCAGCGCCTGCATCAGTCCATCCAGCTCTCGCAAACACTCGGTCAGCTCACCCATAGCTTCAGCAGCTAGCACGTCGGGCTCCGGCAGGCTGGCGGCATCGACGCTGTCCTCATCCTTAATCCAGCTGATATCCAGCGAGTCACCTTTCTGGTCGCGAATGTAATCACGAGTGAAACAGCGCCAGCGACTGGTTTCGGCGGTTTGCTCGGTGTCTTCAGGACAGAAGTTCCAATCGCCCTCAGTGCGTACACTGGTGCCGTTGGCCTGATCACCATAGAGGGCTTCGAAGGGCTTGAGATGTTGTTGGCCAAACGGGGTGCGCTTACCGAAGCTGGGCATATTGGTACGCAGATCGTAGACCCAGACGTTTTCAGTGCAGTTTTCCTCCTGCCGAGGATTTGCCGCGGTGCCTCGGGTGAAGAACAGCACGTTGGTCTTCACGCCCTGCGCGTAGAAGATACCGGTCGGCAGCCGCAGGATGGTGTGCAGGTTGCATTTGTTCATTAGGTCGGCGCGGATGCTGGTACCGACACCGGCTTCAAACAGCACGTTATCGGGCAGCACCACCGCCGCACGACCACCGGGCTTGAGGCCGCGATAGATATGCTGCAGAAACGCCAGCTGCTTGTTGCTGGTCTTGTAGGTGAAATCATCGCGGGTCGGCCCGCCACCGCCCTTGGCAGTGCCAAAAGGTGGATTAGAGAGGATCATATCCGCCTTGGGCAACTGAGTGCCGGGCAGACCGAGCGTGTTTCCCAGGTGCACCACGCCTTCGTTATCACCTTCCATGCCGTGCAGCAGACAGTTCATCAGTGCCAGGCGGCGGGTATTGGGCACCAGCTCCATGCCGATAAAGGCGTCGTTACGCTGAAAGCGCTGGGCCTTTTCGTCGAGGTCGTAGAGGTCGTCGGTCTGCTCTTTGATGTAGGCGTCGGCAGCGATCAAAAAGCCTGCAGTACCGGCTGCCGGGTCCTGCACCAATTCACCGGCCTGCGGCTTGATGCAGCGAATGATGCTGTCGATCAGCGGACGCGGGGTGAAGTACTGACCAGCCCCCGACTTGGTCTCGGTGGAGTTTTTCTCCAGAAGGCCTTCATACAGATCGCCCAAACCGTCCCGCTGGGCGCTGAACCAGTCGATGGCATCCAGTGCCTTGATCAACACTTCAAGGTGGCGTGGTTCACTGAGCCGAGTCTGTGAATCAGCATAGATAGCAGCGATTAGCGGATCATCGTCTTTACCCAGATCCAACAGCATCTGGCGGTAATGGTTAAGCAGGTTAAGGCCGGATTTATCGCGAAGATCAGGCCAGCGGCAGCCTTGCGGTAGCTTGTGCTCAAAGTTGACCTGATTCTGAACCTGCTCGTACTCCATGCGGATAAACAGCAGCATAACCAGTTCGGTAACGTAGTCGGAGTAGTTGATGCCGTCATCCTTGAGGACGTCACACAGATTCCAGAGTTTTTGGACGATTTCGTTGTTGCTCATAAAGCTCTCAGTCAGGTGTTAACCGGCTTCGTCCCAGAGGGATTCAGCCAGGGTGTCGAGTACGGTGTTTAATTGTTTATCCAGCAGGGCATCCAAGCGTTTGGCTCCGCCATCTTTAGCAAAGGCGCGGTTAACGAACTGCTCGTCGATGACTACTTCGTGGGTGAGCTGCTTGGCCATCCGTTCCAGCCATTTACGCTGTACCGGTGTCCAGGCATGTAGCCCCAAGATGCGTTGCATCGCTTTGGCGACGCGTTGCTCAAACGGAATCAGGGCTTCATCCAGCGCAGCTTGGCGGATATAGCCAACGATACTGGCTGCGATCTCCTGGTTGGTCTGGTTGCGCCAGGCGGTTTTCAGCTTGGCTTCGTTGTAGCCGTACTGATCCAATAGCAGGCGGATTTCCCGCAGTTGCTCGCGTGTCAGGTCCTTAGGTTTATTGACCACCACACCTAACGCAACCGATTGGTTGAGCTGGTTATGAATAAAATCGTGGAAGCTCTCTAGGTAGTCTTCCGGGCGCTTGCCATCGGGGTCTTGGGTACGGCCTTTGAGCTCGTCATCACCATCGAAAATCAGAGGTTGTTTGTCTGATCCCAATAGCTCGTTCACGTTAGCGATCTGATTGACCAGCTGCGAATGAGTGCGAAGGAATTGGGCCGCTGAGCTTGGCCCCAGCTCATGTAGATGCTGATGCAGGTTGCTGGCGGGTACGCCCCAGAGCTGCTCCAGCTCGTTGAGTTTCTCTTTGAGCGGTGGCTTTTGCTCGGCCTTTTTCTGCGCTTTACGCATCACCCGCATCACTTTCTGGCTCAAGGCATTGAGTACATCGTCAGCGTGGCTGGTTTCGGCCTCGTTGCCTTTGGTGTTTAGCGCCTTTTCCAGTGACTCGGGGTTGGACAATTCCTCGACCAGATCTTCCAGCGAGATATTAGGATCTTTCACCAGCGGCTTCATGGTGCTGACATCTTGCAGAGCAGCGTAGATATCGACAGGATCGTAGATCTTGAATACGGTCTTGCCTATCTCATCACAGCGGCGTGTGGCCCGCCCGATCATCTGCTCATACAGAATCCGCGAGCGGATGCGACGCAGAAAGACCAGATGACAGATCTTCGGTACATCAATGCCCGTGGTCAGTAGATCCACAGTGATGGCAATGGAGGGATAACGCTCGTTCTTATACTGCCGGATCAACTGATCGACCTTGTCGCTCGCACCGGTAATCTTGCGTACGGCCGCTTCGTTGTAATCCTCGCCCCAGACTTCGGTGAAGGCATCATCCAGCAATCGTTTGACCATATCGGCATGCAGGTCGGTGGCACAGAAAATCATGGTCTTTTCGTCACCATGCGGATCGATCTCTTTGGCGAGTTGCTCACAGATCACCTTGTTAAATCCTTCGGTAATCACGCGACGGTTAAAGGCATCGACCTCGAAGTTCATCTCGTCGTTGAGCTCAGCCAGCTCAACTTCGCCGGTCTTCACATTGATCGATGAGACTTGCTCGCCTTTATCGAAGTGAATCCCTTTTTGAGTCAGCAAGGTCTCATAACGGATCGGCGGTTCATGATCGATCAGCCAGTCGTCAGCGACAGCCTCGCGGTAGGAGTAGGTGTAAACAGGCTTGCCGAAAATTTCGGTGGTGTGCTTGGCTGGCGTTGCGGTCAGGCCGACCTTAGTGGCATCGAAGTAATCGAGCACGCGGCGATAACTGGACAGATAGAGCGAAGCATCACGGGTGGCCAATTCGCCTTCGGTCATGTCCTGATCGAGGGTATAACCCCGGTGGGCTTCGTCGATGATAATGCAGTCGTAGGCATCGACGGTGGGCGGATTATCGGATTGGAAGATCCGCTTCACCATCGCCTGAACGGTAGCGACCTGGATACGGGTTTCCGCCTCAGCGGCCATATCACCGAGTTCGGCTACGTTGTAGATCTTGGAGAGGGTCTGATTCTGCTCTAACGGGGCTTCATTGAAGGCATCAATTGCCTGCTGCCCCAGCGCAGTACGATCCACCAGAAACAGAATACGCTTGAACCGTTCGACCTTGAGGAAACGATACATCAGACCAATGATCGTCCGCGTTTTACCGGTACCGGTCGCCATCGCCAACAAGCAGTTTTGCTGTTCTCGCTCGAGTGCAGTCTCTACTGATTCAATCGCTTTTTGCTGATAGTCCCGCAGCTTGAGATATCCGAAGCCTTCCTGTTGGAGTTTGGCCACCGCTTCAGAGCGGCTGCGCTTGAGCTTGTCTAGCAATCCGGTAGGGCTGTGGAAGTCATGCAGCGGCTTTGCGGTATTAGAGGCCATGCGGGCATCGCGGAACCAGGTGCCGGAGTGCTCCGCCAACTGTTTCACATAAGGGCGACCGTTGCAGGAGTAAACAAACGGGATCTGATATGTCGTGGACTCGGGGCCGTCCCAAGGTTCGACGCGACCTTCTTCCGTCCACGCAGCGATCATTGGCTCGATGGGTGTGAAGCCTTTAGCGTAACGCTCGGCCTGCGGGATCTTACCAGCGACATTTGTGTTCTCACGCTTGGCTTCAACCACCGCAATCGGCACCAAACCGGCGAATAGAATGTAGTCTGCTGCTTGCTTGCCCACCGTAGGCCACTCTGCAATCGCCTTGTTTTTTCCTTTCTCGGGGCGAGCACCATTTTGATAAGTCTGCTCTTGCGAGTCGGCTTCCCAGCCCGCGTCAATGAGCTGCTGGTCGATCAGGATGCGAGTCAGCTCTTCGTTGAGAGTGAAATTGGCGCTGGCTTTCTGAGTCGAGGTTGAAACCGCCTGAGTGGCTTGCTGCGCCAGCTCCTTGTGTTCTGAAAGTTCTTTTTGCAGAGCGTCGATGCGCGCTTCAAAATCGGCTTTTTGAGTCGCGAGAGCTTGTTCGTTCTCCAGTGCCAGTTGCTCGTAGGCACGAGCTTCAGCATCCATCTGCTCAGCCAATACTGCATATTCTTCATTCTCTTTAGCAACCAGTTCAGCTAGCTGCTGATTGGATTCCAATTGCTGATTGGCACCGATCAGGCGTGACTTTAGCTGCTCGATCTGTGTCTGCAATTCTCTGAGCTGTGAACTGGGATCTTGTGGTGGCACAAATGGCCCAGGCTTGAAACACGAACCTTGTTTCCCAAAGGACTGGTGAAACCAGACCGTTAAGGCACGCGCGATGCGAAGACCTGCCATCGCTTCTTTGTGTTGGGTACGAAATTGATGAGTAGCCTTGTTGCCCTCTTTCCGCAGTGTGTGGAACAGGTCTCGAATTACTGGGTCGAGATGTATCTCACGATTTAGCTTGAATAGCAGATCTGCTTGAGAGGTTTGGTCATCAAATTCTATTCCGCAGCGAGCAGCTAAATCCTGGGCCAGTGCTTCGCCAAGCTGACGGAGCTTGAGCAGGGTGGTGTTGGGATCGTTAGAAAATGTACGCTCAGCTGCTGATGCTAACTGCAGGAAGATGGGGTCGTGTTCACGTAAAAAATCAAAGTTACTAGGAGCTGCCATCGGTCCCTCTCCGGCTTGTTTGTTTAGGTGCCTTAATTCATTGTCGCCCGCGCTTTTCCGGAGAGCTTTATACTGCTCCTCAGAGAGGGGTACAGTCGTCCTAACCGTTGCCATTTCGCTCACCAAGATGCGTAACTTTGCATAATCATAACCCAAGGGTTTAGAAAGGTCATTGTGCTAAAAGACTATGGCCAGGGAAGTGGTGAAAGCGAAGAAACAGGAAGCAATCTAATATGTGAGAATACACCTCAGCGTTCCCTTTGCGAGTCTTTTAGTATCTCAGTTTCGATACGAGGTCAGATCCTGCTGTCCCGACTTCGAAATATGTTCAACAAAAAAAATGCTTTGCAATCCAGTTTGATTGGCAGAAGAAATCGGTGCTTGGTTAGGTGGTAATCCTCCCATTAAGTCACCCTCAGCGGTGGTTTGGTAGGCCCTTAACTATTTGCTTATCAATAGCTCAAGGAAGGATTAGTCTACATTTTCTACCTCAATACATTCGATAAGGGGGGAGGAAGGAGATCTGCGATTCTTCCACTCTTGATAGATTCTTTCCCAGGACTTGGATGATCTTTGTTCTAGTAGCGGTGGTCGAAGTTTTGGTGGTACGTAATGGCCGTCATGAAAACGCCCGCATAATCGGCAGGCTGCTGCCATCAAATCCCGCATTTCATCATTGGTTGACGGCAGGCTTTTCCTGCCGTTTTTTATACCCAAAACACGGTCTATTCCACCAGCAACAGCGCAAGGGTAGTAGCCCTGAGGTGTTAGCCCAATACCACAAGTTGAGGAAATAGAGCATCCGTTTCGAAAGTCTGCAAATCGATACCAAGGATTGTCTTGGGGGGCTAAGTTGAACGGACCAAACGAAGGTTGGATATTGTTATTTTTTGACGAATTTTCAATTTGAATAGAGTCGGGTATCTGGCTCAGTATACGCTGAACTTTTGAGCTATAACCGTTACTTACGACCTCGATCAAAGTTGTCGGGTTGTACTCAAGATAGCGTTCCATTTCATTAATTATGTTCTGGAAATCCGGGTGTAGTGTCGGTTCACCACCTAGAAGTCTAATGCGCTCCCAGTTCCTATCCTTGTTAATCGATTCATCTACAAACTGCCGGATGTCGTCCAGGCTGATATGGCTCGCTTCAGGTGCTTGGGCACTGGAACGGTTACAGTTGTTGCACCGAAGGTTGCACAGGTAGGTAATATCAATTTCTATCAAAGTTGTTGCCGGTTTATATTGATAGCCCAGTAGACGTGTCATGGGACCTTGAATACGTACCCATCGCCATGCTTTTTTTAAGGTGAACCACAAGCGTACAAGGCTTATGTATCGGTGTGGGTAATCTGGGTGATATCGATAACTATTGGATGAATCATACTTCTTCATACGGACATACCACGCATGGACTTTGAACGGATGCTGCTGTTAGGGAATGGACCAGGAGACTTGCCCGTTAACACGGGAGCTTGTCCATATGTCATTTTTAATAAATCAGGTACTCGCTTGGAAAGCGGGGTGACAATCCGAGTCTCAAATAGGAAAGTAGCTGGGCTGAGAAACCGAGATTTACCTTTCCTAGTGAGTAGCGAGGGTGCCTCAGATAGCTGGTGTGACCGGTTCCAAATCCAGTTGTCCCTAACAGCAAAAGATCTCGAGCGAGAACTGGATAGCTTGCCGTCAGTCGGCCTAGCGACAGCCCATGCCTTATCTTGCATGGGGGTTACATTACAGTTATACCGAATGCCTTTGTGCCCAAGTCTCATCAGATCTGAACATTTATCAGAGCGCGAACCTTTACCTGCGGCCTTCCATAATTGGTTGGGTGAACGTCGTTTGGCTTGGCAGTTGTTGCTTCGAGAAAAAGAGAGGTGGCATTGGCCGCAATTGTTCTTGGCGTGCGGAAAAAGCAAATTAGAACCGACTAATATCCAGGAGCCTTTAACGGATCTATGGGACTGGTTTTCCTCCCATGCTGGCTTGCCTGACACTGATATCACCGAATTAAAGAGGCTTTCGGAGTTGCCGCTCGATGTTTGGTTAAATTCTTCGAATAAGAGTGCTTTGCAAGCATTGGAGCGTTTTCTATTCCTCTCAAGGAAAGAACCGCTGACTCCCAACTGGTGGTTGTATCGCAATGATCTATCTCCTCTCATTAATCGCCTTCAGTTGCGTTTAATGCAGGTACAACAGCATTTGTACTCTCAGCCCCAGGTAAACTAAATAAATGGGAGAGGATTGCGTGTTGGGAGCTTTTTTTGGCTTTTGAGTATGGATAACGCTGGTGGTAATAGCAGAAGAGGTCATCAATAAACATTGGACTTTTCGCCATTTCCGAAAGCGGCAACATAAGGGCGTAGTCCGTAACATCTTTTACCCAGTCTCCCTGATATTCAAGGTAGTGGGAGGGCAATTGGTCGAACAATTTTTTACGAAAACCTCGTAAGTGAGCCCAAACATTGGCTCCCCCTTGATGACGAGGGTTCTGGTAGTTCGGTATGTAGAGATGAAAGGGTTTGTCGGGGCGAAACATACCGCCGTTGATTAGATCTGCACCGGAGTTAATCGCTTCGTATAGCTTGGCCACGACATCTGAAGACATCAGTGCATCGTCTAGGTCCAGCGTCACAATAAGAGACTCAGGGTTTGAGCAGATCTCGCCTATTGCCGCTTTGAAGTTTCTGATATACCCGAACCGTTCTCTGCGGCGGATAAGAGTGGTACGACTCTTCATTGTTCCCAGTAAAAGAGGCAGGTGCCAATTGTTGGCAAATGAGCCCCCATCATCGATAACAATCAGGCCAAATCGTTGTTCGCGCTGCATCTTCAGTGAGGCTAAACTCCGACGTAGCTTACCAATACTGGTATCTCTGCCTTTCAATAGAAATATCAGGGGTTCATCTCGAATGGGGTATTGCCACTGGGTGTCAGGGAATAAATCCCATTTTCCCTTTTGTTGATCCGGCTCCATACCTTGGCTGATCAGATCTCGCCAAACAGGGAAACCGGGCTTGTCTTTCTCCGTATTCATCGGATGGACATAAAAAGAGCGATGGTCCCCTCCACGAACAGACCGACAATGTGGGTGTGTAGTCTGTTGCACGCTGCGATGCCACATTAGGTTGAATCGGTCATGATCCACTGTGTTGTGCAATGGGCATAGAGCTCGTAGGCGAGGTAGGTGAAGCAGTCCACATCGCACTTCAGGAGCAAACTCCCCTGCATTGCCATGGTAGGGCTTAAGGTCGGTTGATGGTTGTGGAATATTGAAGCCAACGCAGACAACGTTCTCTTTTGTTAACGCTTTAATCATGTCAGCTAAGTAGTCATGGCTTAAATCACGTCGACCGATTAACACATCGGAATCACACTGAAGGACATAAGGGGTGTTTACTTGCTCGAATGCCCACAGTTGGGAAAATACAGGGGCGAAGATGCTGGTGTGGCTGGACGATATGTCATTTCTCCCAAACCATCTAAGATAGGTATCTCTAATCTCATCCGTGTCGGCTGGCGCTTGCCAGACGTCATCTATTATTTCTTCTGCTAGTAAGTGCAGCCCGATCTTTTGAGCTTGTTCGAGATCGCCTTTTGCATATTGCCTGAGAAAAGGGCCTGTATATGGATCAATCAGCAGCACTTTTTTGGCAAAGGCGGCAGGGTAGGATAACTGGGATACGATATGCTCGACCTGATCCTGTAATAAGCCTGCATCTTGAGGACAGCTTTTGATCAGCAAGGTTACTTGTGGCTCATCCCGCAACGGGAGTATGGGGGATTCATCTACATCGATGCAGTGTGGGAAAAGTTCTTCGATCAAGTTTCTGTAAAAAACATTAAAACCTTCTAATGTTGCTAGAGACTCGTGTAGTCGCATGGTGGTTTCTCTACGCGCTAACTCGAAGTCTGATTGCCCTAAGACGGTGATGCTGTATAACCGAGCGGCGGCATCAAGAAATCTTGAGGGCGATAGGGGAACGATATCCTTACCTATATCAATATAAATCAGCTGACCTTCAGTTAGCCGGAGATTCGTCCGTTTAATATTGCTGGTGACATAGCCGCTAGCATGTAAACGTTTTAAAAATTGACGAGCTGTTTCCGCCGGGAGAAACGTGGGTACCGGCTCACTATCAAACCAAGGGTACTGACAACACCATGTCCCATCATCACTTTTATTCCAACTGACAGAGGGGAGCGGTCCTTCGGTATTAGTGGTCAGTGACTGAATCCGATTGGCTTCGAAATCATTCATGGCATGTGGATAAAAGCGCTTCCAAATGACCTGTTGGTCTTGCCATACAATCCCTTCTTGACCCACACCTAGTAATTTTACTGGATTGTTCAGTGCTTGGAGCCAGAGTTTAGTCGCGGCAGCGAGCTTATGGCGTTGCTGTGACCATTGAGAAGATTTTCGGTTCTGTTCAGTTAACCCGCCATCAAGTGAGTAGACAGAATAGATAGGGTGGGGAATGACGAAGCCTTGTTCTGGTTTTAGCATGAGAAGTTCCGCTACCAGCCAATGGTCTTCTGCACTCTTTACATCCGGATATCGAATTCCGCTATGGGTGCGGAGTATTAGGTTGCATGATGGAAGCTCTTGCCTTGAGCGCCCAGAACAAAAGTCATCGATAAATCTGACAAGTGGCTCCCGATTCTGCAGTACAGATGGATCAGCGATGTTGCTGTCGGGAAGTATTTCGCCTTTTTCTTCGAGGTGATTGCTACCCAATAGATATAGGGGGGGCTCACCAGAAGTTTCGCGCAGCATCTCCTGTACAGAGTTTGTGCGAGCGAATTTATCATCAGCATCTAACCGAGCGACCCAGGTGGCGGTAGGGAGTTCCGCATCGACCCAATCTAGCAAGGCATTGCGCGCTCGAGCTGCTGTGCCACATAGTGCATGAACGATAATTAATCGAGGGTCATCAAGCCACTCATCAATACCTGCTAACCACTCATCTGATGAGTTGTCATTTAAAATCAGAACAGCCCCATCACCCTGTTGAACGATGCTTTGTGCCATCGCTGAAGCCAGGGCTGGCTTTATATGATTAGCTTGGTTCTTAATACAAATGCCAATAATGGCTGTGGCATTGAGAGCTTCGTTACTGAGAGGGGAGTGCAACTGATAAAAGCGCGGAGATAGTACGCACTCAGTTACTCGAGGGGCTTTTGTATGCATCTTGCCATTCCTTAGCACGTTTCTTTATTTCTCTCTCACTCCATCCAAAGAGTGTGCTTGCCCGCATAAAAAAGAGATGCTTAATCTCATCAGTCATTAGATGATTATGCAAATGATAAAAATGTCCTAGCCCATCGAGTTTAGTCTCACTAAACCGGGTAGAGAGGGCCTGTTGATTAGTATTCAATGTCCAGTTTGCAGTATGCGACTCCGTAAAGGCGAACCTTACTCCTTCGATGCTGCACACACGAATAGCTAGGTCACGATCATTGCAGCTCGTAAGTCGGCTTGTAAAGCAGCCTGCAGTAATTAGTGTTGAGAGTTGGATGAACGTGTTTGATCCCTGCCATCCTGGATTTCCGATTAAAAAATCTTGCAGTGTTAACTGGTTAAGGGGCTCCCTATTCTGAATCTCCCCATTGCAAATAACACGAAGCCCGGAAATGACAACGTCGGGCCAGTCGTTACGGTTAGCTTGGTCAAAGCATAAGGCTAAATGATTTGTGTCCCAGGTATCGTCATCATCAAGAATAGCTATATAAGAGTCAGGCCAATGTTGCTCGATGAAATGAATCCCCATGTTCCAACTGGAAGCGGCACCGGAGGATTCGGTATTTTTCAGGGTGTGTACTGGAAATGAAGAAGTGCTGAGTTTGGGGATGTATTCAGTGTTTGAACTATCGTCATCCACGACAATAACGCAAGCACATGGTAATGAGCTTTGCGCACAGACCGACAGCCAGGCGCGCTTTAACAGCCCCTCTCTTTCGGGGAGAGTGGCGATTAAGGTGATAATATTGGGTGTTAAATGTTTCATTCCTATTGTGCCCATTTCACATCCGTGTGCTTTTCGTCACGTACCCAGAATGCCATTGACATAGATCTTTTTACACTACTAAAAGCACCGCATTCTTCTAATTTTTTCTTTATCTGTTCATTTACCACTGATAATGAATGCAGCTCTGGGTGTCAGTGAAGCGCTATATGTATACTCTAGCTATATCTAGCAAAGTTGGGCAGTGGTTAGCGAGTATTGAGGCCCTTTGTGTTATCTCGAAAAACCTATGGCTTACTTCTTTTCTAATTTTATTGAGTCTAAGTGGTTAGCCCATTTCTGCATCATTACCGTTCTCTGCTCTAGAAGTTCTGCTTTGTTATAAGTAGCTCTTATTCTGTCCTTACTTGCATGAGCTAGTTGAAGTTCAATTGCGTCGGCGTTAAAACCAAGTTCATTAAGCATGGTTGATGCTGTGTGCCTAAATCCGTGAGATGTCATAACTCCTCTGCCTATAGGTTGGTGCGTATCTTCATCTCTAATGCGTATGATGGCTTGGTTTAGAGTGTTTTCGCTCATTGGTTTTCCGGTTCTTAAGCCAAATGCAGTGAGGAAAACATACTCGTGCTTTTGTGAAAGCTGGTGGGCTTTATTTAATATTTTAATGGCTTGTTTTGCTAAAGGGATTTTATGCTCTCTTTCCATTTTCATTTCATTAGAAGGTATTTTTATTAGCTTATCTTCAAAATTAATATATTCCCATTTCATAAAGCGTATGTTGTATGGGCGCAGCATGACTAGAGGCATGAGTTGCAAAGCTAGCTTTACAGATGGGTCGCCATCAAAGGTGTCTATTCCGCGAAGGATTTTTGCAAAGTCTTTTGGGTCGGTTATGTGAGCAAAATTGACTGACTTTTTAGGCTTGGGTAAGAGTTCGGAAATGGTTGCAGCTGGATTGTTCTGGATAAGCTGTAAACTAAGTAGGTAATTGAACGTTTGGCGACAATATGTTGCTAAGTCTTTTGCTGTTTCTCGTTTTCCCTTGTCAGCAATAGGCTTGAGTAAGTTGAGCAAATCAATGGCGGTTATTAGATCTACTGGTTTTGTGTCCAAGGGTTTAAACAAGTGCCGCTCCATTTTGGCTAACTTCTTTTTCGCAGTTGTAGGTCTAAGGTCCTGTGTAGACATCATCTCTTGAGCGTAGAAGCTGAATGGCTTCGCTAAGAGCTTCTCAGCGTCTTTTTGTGCTCTGGGGTCTTTGCCCTTTAAAACGTCGTGATGTGCTTGCTCATGAAGCTGACGAGCTTCAGAAAGAGATAGGCTAGGGTATTGTCCAAATGTGATAGTCGCGTATTTGTTATGAAGCTTGAAGTCATAACGAAAAGACTTTGTACCGTTTGTTCTGGTTAATACATAAAGGCCGCCGCCATCTGCTGTTTTGTAGCTCTTACTTTTGGGTTTTAGATTTTTGACCTTAGCGTCAGTTAGTTTTCTCTGCATGGAGGTGTCCTTTCTTTGTATACCCTAAATAATACCCTAAAATGGCATGGATTTGGTTAGTCTTTGATGGACGTTGTGAGACTCGTTTTGCTTTAAGTTACTTTATTGTAAGGTGTTATTGGATGTTGTGAGATATTGGTTTGACTTTCTCCAGGCGCGCCACTTTTTTATAGTTCTTCACATCTTTCAGTTTATACCCGTTCGACATTTAGAGTACTGAACTGGAGGGTGAGCAACCCCCGATGGGGTTCGAGCCGAGCGCAGCGAGACAACGTTGCCGCATTTTGGCAACGACCCGAAGGGCGAGGCGAAGCCGAGTAATCCTTCCAAACACGCCATTTTTATCTCCCCTACCTCCTCGTTCCCCTTCGATTGTTGCTGGCCTTTCCACCTGAGCATAAGGCGTACCGAAAAACGTTGGCGGTGCGTATCTGTTATTGGCCGCACAATGCTCTTAGTGCCGGTGGGATGTCATTCCCCCTGAACCTGTTGCTCCATTGAGAGCAGAGCAGACTCAATTTGCTCAAACAAACCGGCGTGCTGAGCAGAAAAGCTGGTTGCTATGAAGGCACTGCGAGTTGAAATCGGTATGGGGATGATTTCAGGTTTCCCTTCGCCTGAAAACGGTAGGTGTGTTCCTGAAATACCAACAGCTAAATCCACCCTCCCCTGAAGTAGCTGATTCATTTGTTGTGGGATGCTGTCAGCATGCATGATGGTTATCTCCCCATCAGCGACCATTTTGTCAAACTCAGTTGAGGTACTTACATCTCTGATTCTGCTGATGCGCAATCCTTTTAAGAAAGAGAGAGTTCCATCCACTGACGATAATTGCTTGCCTTTCACTTTAAACACCACAACGTCGAGTTCCATGAATGGACGTGTCGTAAATCGAAAAAGCCTGTCCCGGGTAGCTGTGCGAAAAATAGGCAGTATGACGTCTGCTTCTTGATTTTCTACAGACTGGATTGCGCGTTTCCAGGGAAGCGGGATGAAGATGGGGGTCAGGTTTATGCGTTTGAATAGTTGTTTGGCTTTATCAACCGCCTGACCTGAAACCTCTTGATTGCTATTCAGTGTCACGTAAGGGGGGAAGAGTACGGTGGCAACCCGGATGCTACCCTTTTCTGTGGAATACGCGGGTAAGGAATAGCCGATAAGTAATATGGATAAGCAGAGGCTTCCGATTGTCAGGGAGCGTCTTTGATGATCGAACAACGTCTGCTTAACCTCGCAAATTCAGTATCTGGATGATAAGTCTAGCTGCAAACTTCAGAATAAGGGAATGGAGCCTCTGTGACCTGCTCCCTATGTACCTGCCCACTGCACTTTTGTCTTTTATCCTTTTCGTTCTTTGGCCCTGTTTTTGTTTGTATCTATTGCCGGTGCGGCATACAGGTTCTACAACCACAGGGAGTGAAGCAAAAGGTCTGTGTATGGGGTTCGCTCTGATAGCGCAGAATGTAATTCATGGATTCATTTACACAAGGACGAAAAATAATGAATGTAAAAGCGATAGTGATCGGTTTAATGGGGCTGGTCTCGGTTGAGGCTGCGGCCAGTGATCTGAGTTATGAGGCCTATATCGACTCAGATAAGCGGATTAAATGTTTATACGGTTATGCTGCCGATAAAACCGGTAATCACGGGGCGGCGATCAGCATTTTCGAAGACTGTATCCGGCGCTGGAATGATGTGTATTCGATGATCTGGCTGGCACAGATCTACGAAACCGGTATTGGTGTTCCCCGCGATCTGGAGTATGCCACTGCTCTGATGAAGCGGGGCGCTGAGTCCGATGATGAGGCTGGCTACTCGATACTGGCGCGTTACCACTATGGTAAGGCTCTTTATCTGGGAATCGGCACCGAACAGAACCGCGAGGCCGGGTTACATTGGTTGCAGCGCTCTGCGGATGAAGGCAGCACTGATGCACAGGCGTATCTGTTGGAGTTGCTCGCAGAATAACCGGCTGCTCTGATGAGTTTGTGTAAGTTGCCACGCTTGCTTTCATCCACCCCCTCACTTCATCTACTATAAATAGCAGAGGCGATGTCTCTGTTCGTATAGCAGTGAGGGTGAGTGATGGCTGGTTTAGCCAGACAGGTAGTGGCAGCACTTGTGCTGCTTTTGGGATTTTCCAATGCCTTCGGTTGTGAGTTGGTGATGGGGTATCGGACCAGTGAGCGTCTGCCCCTGATCGATCAGGCTCCGGATAACCGGGGGCTCTATTTTGACCTGTACAACGAAGCGGCAAGGCAGATTGGCTGTAATCTGAAGGTTAGCCGTCTGCCTAAAAAGCGGGTGATTCAGGGTATGAGATCCGGGGTGATCGATTTTTATCCGGGTTTCTCCTTTAATGAGGTTCGCGCCGGCTATGCGGTTTTTATTGAGAATGGTCTGGAAACGAAGATCAGTATTCTCTCGTCGGATCGTCTGGCTGAAGTGACCGAGCTCAGCCAGATGCAAGGCAGAAGGCTGATTGTCGCGAACGGTGGCCCGACCTTCGGTGCAGAGCGTTACGGTATTCCGGTGACGTTTATCGAAAATCTGGATCTGGACCGGGCGATCGCCATGATCGATGAGGGGCGGGCTGATTTCTACCTCTACCATCGTGACACTCTGTTGTATTACCTGAAAAAACATCCTCAGAGCGGCGTTCGAATTCATCCCTGTTGCGGTGAATCCAGACCGATGTACCTGGGTTTTTCCCGCGCTTCTGCTCATTTTCAGCCGGTAGCAAACCCCGATTATAATCCTGCCCTGCCCGTATCGGCTGATAATCCCGATATTATCCCTGCTCAGGGCAGTGTGGCTGCACGCTTTGCTGAGGCGATTCAGGTGCTGAAGCAATCAGGTTATGTAGCGGATCTGGTTGCTCACTATTACGAGTAATTTTTGCAAACAACAAAGCTGTCTGTGTCTCTCTGCTGTTCCTTAACTGAACCATTCCCGCCTGATAAGCGTAACAGCTTGTTATTCAAAGCATGTTGCGTCTTTTATAAGTGATCAGGTACTGAAAATTCCATGAAATCTACGTATCCCCATATCGCTGTGGTTGGTGCGGGTCTGGCCGGCGCGGTTTTAACGTCTCACCTTTTGCAGGCGGGCATGTCCGTTACGTTGTTTGATAAGAGCCGTGGTACTGGCGGGCGGCTGGCCAGTTGTCGTCTGGGTGATCAGGTGGCTGATTTGGGTGCGCCACTGTTTGAAATAGATCCGGGTGCTTTCTGCGACTGGCTGCAGCAGCAACCCGAGATAAGCCGTTGGCAGCCAAAACGCAGTGACTTTTCGGGTGAGTCTCTTAAACCGGAGCAATACTTCGTGGTCAGCCCTCGTCAGAGTGCGTTGACCCGGCGGTTGATTCAGGGCGCTGAGTTTATTCCGCAGTTACGGGTGGGATCGCTCTGGCCCGAGCGGGTCGGTTCCGGTCAGGGTGTGGTGCTGCGTGATGAGCACGGCAAGGCGATCGGGCATTACGATGCAGTGGTGGTCGCTACGCCGGCCAGACAGGCAGTTGCGTTATTGGAGGCGTTACCACGCTTTATGCACAGGGCTGCTGCCGTGGCTACTTTTCCTCGCTGGGTTCAGGTTCTGGAAATTCCGGCCGGAGCAGGCCCGCGATCGGAGTTAATACTGGGTGAACACCCACAGTTGCTGCGGGTGTGTCATAACAGTCATAAGCCGGGCCGGATCGCTTCGGCTGAGAGCGAGGTGTGGGTGCTGGAGGCAAATGAGCAGTGGAGCGCGGAGTATTGTGATGCCCCGCCGGCGCAAATCTCCGCCAGTCTTAAGGCGGCTTTTTCCAGCCTGTTGCCTGCCAGTCCAAAGGTGATATCAGAGAGAACGCATCGTTGGTTGTATGCCCGTCATGAGGGGCTGGGTGAGCCTTTTCTCTGGGATGAGCGCAGCGCTATTGGCGCCTGTGGTGACTGGCTGGCGGTGGGGGGAGCTGAGGGTGCCTGGCGAAGTGCCTCCCTGCTTGCTGGGGAAGTGATCCGTCAGTTTACATCCCCGCTGAAAGCGGAGATGGCATGATTACCTGCTGACTGAGGAGTTAGCTCATATGGATAAACTACAGTTTGATCAGCTCATCAGCTTACAACCTCTGAAACGGGTTCAGATCCGGTCGATCGACTGGTCGCTTTATCAGGTTCGGGTACAAACCGGTGATTCGCTTGTGCTTCTTTACGCCGGGAAAGCGCCGGCCCGGTTTAACAGTCTGGGGCAGATAAAAGACAAATTTGAGGCGCTACAGGTCGATCGCTTTCAACTGGTTAGGGATTGCTGCAGCTACGATGAAATGGTCGGTCAGCCAGAAACAGTCTTCCCGGACTTTCTTGAGACCGAACTGCACTGGAAACCCTGAGCTCATGCACCCCGGTCGTTTACGCATCAGAGGGACGGCAGGTAACCCCGGATAAAGCGCCTGAATTCAGGGTCCGAAGGTTTGATATGGCTTTTGAAGCTGCCGACTACCTGCCCATCAGGAGCGATCAGGTATTTGTGAAAATTCCAGCCGGGGTATTCGCCGCTCTTTCTGGCCAGAAACTGGTAGAACGGGTCCGCTTTGCCCCGGGCGGCGTGAACTTTTTCGAACATAGGGAACTCAACGCTGTAGGTCAGGCGGCAAAACTCCAGAATCTGTTGCTCGGTTCCCGGCTCCTGACCGGCAAAATCATTTGAGGGAAAACCGAGCACGACCAGACCCCGGTCTTTATATTCCCGGTAAAGTTGCTCAAGGCCATCATATTGCGGGGTGTAGGCGCATTTACTCGCGGTGTTGACGACCAGTATTAACTTGCCAAGATAATGCTGGCAGAGGTGCACCTGCTGAGCTTCGCCCAAACGTTTAAATGTGAAATCCAGACTCTGAGGGCAGAGTGGGCTCTGTTTGGGTTCTGCTGCATTCAGGGGCTTGCTGAGCATCAGGAACCCCAGCAGCGCCATAATGGTGACAGAGTAAAGCCAGTTCATCTGAGTCTCCCTGATGGTTTTTGTCCTGTACGCGAGATGAGCTGATATGGATTGGTTCCAGTTGCGGATCGGGTTAATCTGGTTCGTGATCGTATGTAGCCCGCAACCATCATCGAATTGCTGAGAAGAAAAGGCAGCACAATGTATCTGTATGAGATCTTTCAGAAAGCCCTGGCAGGAGACCATCAGGCTCTGTTTTTCTGTATCGCGGCATATGGGTGTCTGGCCTGCGCTGTCTCGGTTGTTTTACAACTGCGGATGCAGCGCTGGAAAGCGGTTGATGGGCAATTGCTGCAGGCAGGTGCCGTAAAGGTCGGACATGAGAATCTGGCGACTGAACAGCACTATATGGCTGAAGCGCTCTACGTTTATCAGGTGGCAGGGCGTGAATATCGGGGCAGTAAAGTATCTTCCTGGGTTATGTCTGCCAGTGGGAGCCTGCGGGGTGTGTCGCTGCTGCAGTTAAAGGGAATTAAGCACAAAGCGGATGGATCGATCGTGGTGTATCACCACCCGGATAAACCGGAGAAAAGTATGCTGATCAGGCCCGGCAGGTTCAGTATTCTGTTAACGGCAGGGTTGGGAACGCTCCCTGTGGTGCTCTATCTTCTGCGTTATACGGGCTGATCAGGGGTTACATACTGTAGCGGTGCCGGCGGTTGAAACCTGTTCCCCGGTCTCGCTGAACTGCGCTTTCACGGTTTGCAGGCAGGGGCCGCATTTTGATTTGCCTTTGCCCAGTTCATCCCAGTTTTGGTTACTGACACCCAGTTGGATATCGACGGCCTGCTTTAAGCACTGGCCGCAGGTGAGGTGTTTATTTTTCTCCACGCGCAGACTCCCCTGATGGTTGGGTGGAACCAGTGTAGGTGTTTAAGCTGACTTAAACCAACCAATCGGTCTGAAAGCTGATTCAGGTCAACGGATGGGGAGGGGTGAAGCTGTGCTTTATAATCGCCCCTGCTTTCTCAGCCTGCGCCGTACCATCCAGCGATAAAGGCCACTGGCGACAGGGCGAATGAATGGCAAGCCGATCAGCCAGCCAACCAGACGATATTCTGGGATACGGCGGCATAAGACCTGATAGGCATCCAGTTCTGAGAGAATCTCACCATCCGGGTTACGGACATGTAATTCGGTCAGAGCTTTGTAAGGCTCGATTCCCAGTTGTTGCAGCAGCTTTTCCTGACCCGTGATATCAAACCACTCGACAGGTTCGAGGTTTGCTGGTTCTTTTGCTTCATAATTTTTTCTGTCCTGAATACAACGGGGGCAACTGCCGTCATAAAAAACAGTAATTTTGCCTCTGGGATCGTTCATTATGCTGTCCTCCTGCGAGGGCAAAGACAGGACACCCGGCAAGCCATCGTGATGTGGGAGAGTGACGTCGTGATGTCTCCTCAGTGTTCGATCATCTCTGCAGCAATCTGCTGCAATTGATCGCTTTCCAATGGCAGGCTGAGCCAGCGGGTAACTTTGAATTTGTTGAATAATTGCTCATGTTCAGGCTTTATAGATTCGATAATGAATACCGTAGGCAACCCGGCCCAGGCCAGAGACTTACGTATCTCTGCCAATTGCTGAGTGATCTCCTGATCCTCTCTTAACATAATGAACTGTGCGAAGATGCCTGCATGTTGATGCAGTAGCTCCCGAGCTTTTTCAGGGGTTTCAGCCCTGAACAGAGGATAAGGGAGTGTCGTATCGATCTCATCTCCGATCGGTTTGTCCGTGCCGATAAACAACAGGCTGGTTTCACTGCTTCCCTGATCCTGTTGAGTTGTGTTCAGTGCATCCTGCATGATCAGAGAGTTGAATGCTCGCCAATAATGGGCCCCCAGAACCCGACTGATTTCGGCAATGCTGGTAATACCCGATACTACTGCTTCGGTTGCTATCACGTTCATGCTTCTTTGAGATTCCGTCTGGGTGGTTTCAAGAAACTTATCCAGCCGCAGAGCCTCAATATGCTGGTCAGAAGGCTCAAATACCTCGATAAGCGGGAAGCGGCCTTTATAACCCGTATAGTTGCAGGCTTCGCAACCGACTTCTCTCATGGCCGGGTTTTCCTGGGTCGCCTCCGCAAATAGTTTTTCCAGATGGTTATGATGAACCAACGGCTCAGCGCAGGTATCGCACAGTTGGCGAGCCATACGCTGAGCGATAATGCCTTTGAGCCCTTCAGCCAGTTGTCCCTGTGAAGCGCCCAGATCCAGAAGGCGCCGGATAGTGCCAGGTACATCAGATGTATGCAGGGTGGCAAATACCAGATGCCCTGTCATTACGGCCTGTAAGGTAATTTGTAGCGTTTCCGTATCGCGAATTTCACCAATCAGAATGATATCGGGGTCTTGCCGGAGCATGGATTTTAGAATGCTGCCGAACCCTCGGCCGCGCTTATCATCTACTTCGATCTGACTGATGCCCGGGATGCGATATTCGACCGGGTCTTCGGCAGTCATGATATTTCGGTTGGGTGTGTTTAACTGGCTCAGCAAGGTGTACAGGCTGGTGGTTTTACCTGAGCCTGTTGGGCCCGTAAACAGGATCAGGCCACGGCTTTCCTGACAGAGGCGCTCAAGAGCATGCTGTTCTGCTAATGGGAAGCCTAGCTTGCTCATGGAAAATTTTCGATTCTGACTCAGCAGACGAATCACCAGTCTCTGGCTGTCATGGCTGGGTAGAATGGAGATCCTCAGGTCAAATGCCTGATCGTTAATGTTCATCTGGATTCGCCCGTCTTGTGGCGTGCTGTGGTTGGAGGTATCCAGATGCGCACAGGTCATAATGAAGCGAATAACCGAGTCTTGCACCGTTTTTGGCAGGCTGGGGCCGCGAATCAATTGTCCGTCGACCCGGTATCGGACCAGTCCGCCCCCGAGAAAAGGCTGGATATGAATATCGCTGGCGTTTTTTTTCACGGCTTCATCCAGAATCAGCAGTGAGATCCGTTCAATGACCTGATCAGGGCTGGCTGCTTGCGTCAGTTCTTCATCAGATATCCACAAACTGCGGCTCGACTCCACTGGCAAGGCGTAGGTCAGGTTGATAGCGTTATCTATCTCTTCCGGCGGTGCGAAGAATAACTCCACCTTATGCCCCATTTGAAACGCAAGTTCGTGGGCCAGCTTTTCGTTAAATGGATCGCAGCAGGCGAGGTGCAGGGTATTGCCCTCTTTGCCACAGCCAATCACCGCATACTTTCTGGCAATCGACTCTTTGATCTGCGATACCCGGCTCTTGCTTAAACGGTCGGGGGTAGCGCAGGGTATATGAGTCTGTTCGTGTAAAAAGTTGAACAACTCTGTACTGCCCAGATCTGTGGCCTGACAAAGACGTTTCCAGCTCTGTGATGGGTCTTCTGTGAGGATTGTTTTCTCTAGCTCCGTAGCATGATCCGGACAAAGTTTAATTAACAGTAGTTGAAGCCATTGCAGGGAATTCATGGGTTAACTCTCGCTGAAAATCAGTTCCCGACCCGGGGCTTGTGTATGATCTCCTCGGTAGAACAGGGTGATTTTGTTGTTACCTTGGGGCAAAACCCCGATCGAAGCTGCCAATATAGGGTTTTCAAAAGGAGCCAGAAGTGATTCGCCCGCCTGATAGCGTTGCGTGAGTTGCTTTTCAGCTTCGTCGTACAACTGGTCGATATTACTGAGATGGTGTTCGTCCGGTGCCAGTTCGTGAGCCAGTTTGTAATGTTCGCCTTCAGCCAGAATCAGAATAATTAACAAAGGCCAGAGGAACAGGTTAAACCGCTTGTTTTGTCTTTTGCTCACCTGATGACTTGTGCCGCTGGATTCATCCTTCGCAACGGCCATGGCGATGTAATCTTGAATCTCACTCATACTACGGTACCTTCAGTTCAAAGGGGACAATTAGGCCGGTGGGGATTGCGGTGATAATAACCGCCGTTTCGTTTGATACATTCAGGTGGAATAGTTACCACCTGAATGTGTGTCGACTGGACGGCTGGCGGCTGTGAATTTGTTACTTGTGCCGGTGCCTGAGTCACAGGGGGATTGCTCGTCTGAGGTGATTGCTGTGATTGTTGGACGGCGAGCGATGCTGCTGCATGACTTGTAACTGGCGTTCCCGGATTCAGGGTAGAGGCGGTTGTGCTACCCGTCGGTGAGGGCGTTTCTGCTGCCGGGCTGGAATGAGCAGGGGGCTGGGTGTTGCCCGAGGGTTGTGGATCCGCGAGCCAGACACTGAGCATAGTCCGGTTGTAATAGCCATGAATCCAGCTCTCGGGTAGGTGCTTACGCGCTTCGTCAATGATAAAGCGACCGTCAGCATCTGAGGCCATAAATACGGCAATAGGGCGGTTACTGCCGCTAATGGCGGTCTGGGTAAGAAAGTGCGGGGTTTTTAAGAGTTCCGGGTTCAGCTTCAGGGGTGCAGGCCATAATCCTGATTGCGGCGGGGTCTGTAACTGAGCCGGCCAGTTTGCCTGACTTATTTCGATGGCTACGCGCTCACGCAGAGTTTCAATTTTTTCAATCAGATCCACCGACTTGGCCGAATGGATATAACGTTGATAAGTCGGAACAGCAATCGCGGCCAATATGCCGATGACAGCAATCACCAGCATCAGCTCGATCAGAGTAAAGCCTGTATTCTTCTGCATAGATGGATACTCCATTTTCACCCTGCGAGAACAAGAATCAGTTTTTCACAAGGAAAATGTAGCATGAATTAGCCCGTGTGAAACCAGATAGAGGTTAGCCCATTAGTTCCAATACAACGGAGTAGAGCTGTTTCTCCTGGGTGGATCATTAAGATGATGGCGTTTTAATAGTCCCAGACTGCAACGCTATAAAAACATAAGGACAAACCGATCTCTGTTTGCTAGCTTTGTACAACATAATGATAAATACAGGGTTTAAGCGTGGGCAGTTTGTTTGAATTTACCGACGAGCATGGGCGTGGCGCTACCATCAGCTTGCCTATACAGTGCGGTGAAAATCTCTGTACACCGTTAAAAAATCAGTGCTTGTCTCACCTGCAGGGCGGGATCTCGGTAACGCTGGATCTGAGCCAGACCGAGGCGCTGGATAAGGTGCTGCTGGGCTGTTTTCTGGAATTGAATGAGATAGCCGCGCAGTACGAATGCCGCTTTAGTCTGTTGAACCCTCACGGGGCTGTGCTCGAGCTGTTGCATCGGCTTCACTTTGAGCAACTGATGACTCTGAACCATTCGCCCGTCACCTACGAGATCTGACAGCGTTCTACCCGCCAGATCACCTGTTTACCGTTTGCCGCTTTATTTCAGTTCTACTTCAACAAACGCAAACTCGTAATCGTTAGCATTAATCACGTTGTGCTTTACCCCGGCTGTTCTGAAATAGGACTGGCCGAGCTTCAGTGCGCTGCGGCTCTCGCCTTCGGCGGTTTCCAGTAACAGATCACCGTCAAGTCCGGGGATGACGATATAGTCATGGCCATGCTGATGCCAGCCGGTTTCAGCGCCGGGCGGGAACCGCCACTCCGTGACAATCACGCGGTCATTTTCAATTTGCAGGGTAGGTTGTGCTTTGGGTCTTGCTGTAGTCATGGGTCACTCCTCTGAGGCAGACCGGGGTGGGCGATTGCTTTTGCATGGGTACCCCGAATCGATGTTGTCTGTAATCCACAGAGCAAAACGGATGCCAGAGCAGGAATGCCCGGTTTATGTGCCGAAACTTTGAAAGACAGGCGCGGATAACGCTCAAACGGCTTGTTGGAGAGCGCTCATCGCTCACCGGGGCTCGTGCTTTTTCATGGTTGCGAGGATCTGATCGTACAGGGAGATCAGCTTATCCAGATCCTGAATGCAGCCCCGTATCAGAATAAATACCGGTAACAGGCAGGCAGCGATGATCAGATACAGTTGTACCATCAGGTGCTCTGCAGTGACCGCGCCGAGGATCAGGGCCAGTAAAACACAGAGACAGAGGAGTTGTTCGCCGGTGCTGAGGTTTTTCAGGCACAGATAAAAGCTTCGGATCAGGTGCATCGCTTCTCTCCTCACTGGCTGAATGGATAATTTATATATATGCAACGTATATACATATTGCAACCGGGCTGGTAGCAGGATGCAGTCAGGGCTTGCGGATTTTACGCTTGGGATCAGGACGGCCGGGTTGCTATGATGGGGTGCCCCGGGAGTACCCCGGGACTTTAAACAGGAAAGGACTGAAAATGAAAAAGCTGACGAAACTCACGGTTGCTCTGCTCTTTGCTCTGCCATTGCTGACCCTGCAGGGCTGCTCACCTGAAGTGGGTTCAAAAGAGTGGTGTGCAGAACTGAAAGAGAAGCCTAAGGGCGACTGGAGCGCCAATGAGCTGAAGGACTTTACCAAGCACTGCATTCTCTGATTTTGCAGTCAAACCAGACCGGTGTGGTCTGGTTTGACGAATGCCCCCCGTCTGAACTTTACTTGGTAGTATTGTCGCGCTCGCTGCAGCTCCGGAGGGAAAGGTGTTGGATATCAGAGTGGAAGTGGCCGCCGAAACGGTTGTTGGCATGGATGTGGATGTTGGCCGCGCAGCACACACCCTGACTAAAGCGCTGGATTATGTTGGCATTGACGACAAAAGTCATGGCCGCCGAGTCGGTCTGATCTGTCACCGGATAGCGCATCTGCTGGGCTGGAATCGTCAGCGCCGCCATTTCAGTTTGCTGGCGGGTATGTTGCATGACTGCGGCGTTTCATCCACGTCGGTGCATAAGAAACTGGTGGATGAGATGGAGTGGCAGGGGGCGGAACAGCATTGTATCCGCGGCGATAAGTTTCTCCGTAGTTTTCCACCGTTTCAGGCTTATGCTCCGGCGATTCGTTATCACCACACCCGTTGGGCGTCTTTGCCGGATACCCTTGATCCGGAAACCCGTGAATATGCCAATCTGATCTTTCTCGCTGACCGGCTCGATGTACGCTATGCGGTGTTTGTCAGTGAACACCCCTATCATCAGGTGTTGTTACAGCGCCATGAATTGCTCGACGATCTGCTGCCTTATGTGGGTACGCTATTTTCGGAAACGCTCTATCAGGCGCTGCGGGTCGCGGCCGAGAAAGACAGCTTCTGGCTGGAGCTGCGCGATGAATATCTGGATGAGGCAATCTTTGAGACGCTGGATTCCGGGGATTATAAGATCTCGCTGAATTTTAATGAGATCGAAGCGCTCGGGGAGCTGATCTCTCAGGTAGTGGACGCCAAAAGCCCGTTTACCCACTACCACAGCCTGCGCGTGGCAGACCTGGCTTATACGCTGGCCGGGCTGGCCGGAGTCGGGTCTTACGATGCCCGGCTGTTGCGTATTGCCGGCTTACTCCATGATGTGGGTAAGTTGCGCACCCCGGATGAAATTCTGGAAAAGGCGGGGCCTCTGTCGGCCGATGAGGCTGCGCAGATGCACAGCCACCCGCTGGACAGTAAGCGGGTTTTGCAGGCCATCTTCCCTGATACTCCGATTGCCCGCTGGGCCTCTGAACATCATGAAAAACTGGATGGCTCCGGTTATCCCTTTGGCTGGCATGCTGAACAGATCGACCTGCCCACCCGGATTCTCTGTATTGCGGATATCTTTCAGGCACTTTGTCAGAAGCGCCCCTACCGGGATCGGCTGAGTGTGGATGAGGTGTTGCAGATAATGGACAGCATGGCTGCGAAAGGGCAGATTGATCTGAACGTGTATACACTGTTACAGGAACACCGGCAGCGGCTTTATGCTATTGCCGTCAGTGCCGGGGCTCAGATATATGAGCCCTAGCCCTGTTTCGCGCTGTCAGTGGATCAGGCCTTTAGCCAGAAACATCAGACGGAGCCTTTCGGCCAGCTCTATCTCCAGATGGCGTAGCTGCTCCGGGTCATCCGGATGAGAAAAATCCCAGCGGATGTGCTCCCGGTCTGAAGCCAGTTCAGGAATGGCCTGATGGCTCTTATCGCAGAGCGTAATAATCATATCAAAATGCTGGTCAGCCAACGTTTCCAGTTGAGTGGATTGTAAGGGCTGCGCCTGCTTGTTGATCCCTGCAGCCCATTGCTGAATAAATTCCGGAACCGGTGTCGGCTCGATGCCTGCGCTGACCGCGGTGACATTTCCCTTTCCCAGATGGTTTGCCAGAATCATCGCTATCTGGGAGCGAATCGCATTATGACGACAGACAAATAAAATATTCACAGGCATATCCCTATTCTTCTTATGTTGCGCTGAATCTGGTTGGAGTATAGGCCAGGGATACAGCCATCGGAAGAGGTATCAACGGGCCGGGATACGGCTGCTGAACAGCTTCTCAAACTCGGCTGCCGGCAAGGGTTTACCAAGATAAAAACCTTGTAACAGATCACAGTGCTGGCTTTGCAGGAACTGATACTGCGCTTCAGTTTCGATCCCTTCGGCGGTGACACTCAGCCCCAGTTGGTGAGCCATGGCGATGGTCGCCGTGACCAGAATCTGAGCATCTTTATTGGCTGGCAGCTCCATCACAAATGAGCGGTCAATCTTCAGGTTGTTAAACGGGAAGGTCTTCAGATAGTTGAGAGAAGAGTAGCCGGTACCAAAGTCATCCATCGACAGCCTGACCCCGAGCGCTGAGATCTCATTCAGGGTCTGACTCAGTTCTGGTGTGGCCTCAATCAGCAGGCCTTCCGTGACTTCAATCACCAGATGCCGGGCGGGCAGGTCATGGCGCTCCAGCGCATATCGCAGATCATCCACCAGATTATTGCCTTTAAACTGCCTTGGCGAGACATTAACGGAGATAGAAAAGTGGCTATGGCCCTGATCGATCCATTTTCGGGCCTGACCACAGGCCTGCTCCAGTACCCAGCGGCCAATCGGAATAATCAGGCCGGTCTGTTCGGTCAATGGGATAAATTCGGTGGGTGATACCATTCCCAGCGTAGGGGAGTGCCAGCGCAGCAGGGTTTCTGCGCCACTGATCCTGGCTTCGCCGCCATTGCTACTGATCAGTGGCTGAAACGCCAGACTGAACTCGCCATTATCCAGTGCATCACGAAGATTATTATCCAGTTCGAGTTGCCGGGTGGCGATATCGTTCATCTCCTGAGTGTAGTAATGGAAGCGGTTTCGCCCATCCTTTTTCGCCTTGTACATGCCGATATCTGCCGCCCGCAGCAGTGCCGGGAAATCATCCGCATCATCAGGGTAGATGGAGATACCGATGCTGGTGGTGACTACCAGTTGCTTGTTCTGCACATCAAACGGTTGTGAGAACTGTTCCAGAATCTGCTCAGCTACCAGTTCAGCCTGTTCCGGGGTTTGCAGTTCGTCAAGCAGGATCAGAAACTCATCGCCCCCTTGCCGGGCCAGTGTATGGTGGGGTTCCAGACAGTGTTTCAGACGCTGGGTGGCCTGTTGCAGCAGGCGGTCGCCGACGTCGTGACCGAGACTGTCGTTGACCTTCTTGAAGCCATCCAGATCAACAAACATCAGCGCCAGCTTCTGCTGGTGGCGGTCAGCGGCGCGGATGGCCTGTTCCGCCCGGTCTTTGGCCAGAAAACGGTTAGGAATATGGGTTAACAGATCATACTGAGCCTGATAGAGAATATGTTCTTCCTGCTCCTTCTGGCGGCTGATATCGCGAATCGAAAGCACGTTATACAGGCCGTCTTCAAACTGCATACTGGCGCTGGTGATCTCCGCCGGGAACAGGCTGCCGTCGCGGCGTTGCAGCGTCAGTTCAAAACTCTGATTACGTCCGGATTCTGTGATGATCTTCTGCAGGGTTTCCGGGCTGAAAATGTGACTGAGTGACTTTGAAACCAGATCTTCCCGGCGTTCGCCGATGATGCTGCAGAACGACTGGTTTACATCGATGATGTTCTGGTTACTGTGAATTAACAGCCCCTCGGCGACCAGATCGGAGAGCTGGCGGAAACGGAATTCACTGGCACTGAGTTTTTTCTGTACCTCAAGCTGCTTGCGGATATCACGGAAGGAAGCTGCGCGGGCAGCGCGTCCCTCCCACAGCACTGAACGGCCGGTGACAATTACCGGAATGATTTCACCCTGACGGGTTTTGACCTTGGCCTGATAAGGCTGTTCTGAGCCCTGCCGGATATGCTTCAGTGCTGTTTCCAGACTCTTCGGGGTGAAGAGATCGCGTGCATCCAGATTGAGAAACTCCTCGTGGGTGTAGCCCAGCAGTGCCTCAGCCTGACGATTTACGTCGACAATCCCCTGTTTGTTATGGATCAGGATCACTTCCGAGCTGACCTGTTCAAAGCGCTGCAGACGATCTTCGCTCTGTTCGAGCTGGCGCTGATAACGCTGGCTGGTCACCATGCTGGTTTGCAGCCGCTGATATAACTTAAAAACCGCAACCAGGGTGAAAATGAACAGCAGAAGCAGTATCCCCAGTGCCGAGCGATGCTGCCCGAGCTGGCTCTGGGTGTGGTAGTTGTCGGGCAGCAACAGATACGCGATGGACCAGCCCGGCAGTGCGTCGATGGTTTGCTGCTCCAGCAGGTAGGTGCTTTTATCAGGCGCGCTGGCCTGACCGACAGCATTGCTCTGGAAGCCCAGTGTTTCCGGAAGCGTATCGCCAAACTGACGAGACTCGGCGATCTGCATCTGCTGGCGCTCAGTCATCGGGAACAGGGTTTTATATAACCAGCCGGCTTCATTGGAGGCGAAGATCACGCCGTTGGGGTCCATCAATGCGGCCTGTCCGGTCAGCTCAGAAAAGTAGCTTTCGATCAGGCCGGGTTCGTATTTGATGACGCTGACGCCGATCACCTTCTGATGACTGGAGTAAACCGGGCTGCTGAAATAGATGCCGCGCTTTTTAGTGGTCACTCCCAGCGCCAGATGAACACTGGGGATACCCTGAAGAGCCTGTTTAAAATAGGGACGGAAACTGTAGTTGTTACCCGTGAGTGAGCGTTTTCCGAGTCGGTTATCGACCAGTGTCAGCCCCTCGGAATTCATCAGGTAGCAGATCGAAGCCTGCAGGGTTTCACAGTAACGCTTATGCAGCAGGTGGATCTGATGCCACTCGGACGCCGGAGCGCCCTGTTCGAGATAGTCGCGCAGTTCACCCTCACCCGCCAGAAGGCTGACGGAGTGGCTGCGGTTGCGAATAAAGGCATTGGTCTGGCTGGCCAGCAGCTTGGTTACGTTGAGGCTGTGCGCCCGGGCTTCCAGCTCGGTCTGCGAGAACAGGTTCAGATAAACCAGACCGGCACCGAAAGCCACCAGTATCAGCGGCAGGATAATCAGCGCCAGCAAGACCCGGGTGGGGTTGGAATGTTTGATAGGAAGTTGAACGTTATCTGCCAAGGTAAGCCTGCTACAACGGATTTTATTTTTATGGGCGGGCGGCTGCCAGGTTGATCACTCAGATTAATCTACTTTAGAACCGGGATCTCGCTGCCGCAACAGAGCGGGCGAATATCTTACCGGGGATTTGTTCTGGGTCATGATTCTCCCCTTCAGGGTTTCGGGCCTGGCTTCAGGATCTGACTGATTAACCACAGTTAATAACAGTTACCTATAAGATTCAATAGGTTAAAAGTTCAGTTTCAGGAGCGCAGGGGGGAACTCTGCTGTGGACAGTCTGTGCTGAAGCAACAGGTCTGATTGCGGCCGGCGGCTTTGGCCTGATACATGGCCGTATCTGCTTTTTTCAGCAGCGTTTCGATCTGTTCGCCCGGTTCCAGCCGGGTCAGGCCAAAGGAGGCAGTCACAACCATGCTCTGCTCCTGAAAGTGCATCTGGTTAGCAGCCAGCCGCAGCCTGACCCGCTCGATGACCTGAAGTGCATCGTCCATGCTCATATCGGGCAGAATAAACAGAAACTCTTCGCCGCCAATCCGGGCTACGGAGTCGTGACGCCGGATGCTCTTCTGGAACAGGCTGGCAGTATGCTGCAATACCCTGTCGCCCACGTCGTGCCCGAACTGATCGTTCACTTTCTTAAAATGATCAATATCGGCGAGGGCAACACAGCAGGTGTTTGCTTCCGGGCTGTTACTGATCTGACAGATCTGCCCGGAGAGAATGGTCATGATGCTCTTGCGGTTGAGCAGATTGGTCAGTGGGTCGAACTGCTGCTGGCTGGCTACGGCAAATTCGAGTAGTTGCAGGATGTTATTGAAAAACAGCCGTTGAATGTCGAGAAATTCGGCATAACGTTCGCGGTTAAACTGACCGTTCTGATCGAAGTCCAGTAACAGGTTGCGTGCACTCTGGTGGAGCTGTTGGTGCAGGGTTTCGATTTCTATACAGGTAGGGTTGTGAAAGGTCTCATCACGCAGCAGTTGTTCGATCCAGCCACCAAAATGACAATGCTGGTGGGCATCGGCTGCGGTAAAGGATGGTTCATCGATTGATTCCCGTGCCGCAATGGCGAGATTTATCCGCTGTAACCAGAGGTGGTGCTCGGCAAGCGCATGTTTGATCTGTTCCGAGAATCGGGCAAAGGCCTGATGGTCGATCCGTTCTAAGAGTGACTCCAGCATAACGTTGTAAACTTTTCAGCGAGGGCTTATCTCATCCTAGGCGCTGTCTCGCATCGGGTAAACGTAAAGTTGCCCGTTTCAGGCATAAAAAGCCGGTTGAACGCTAAAGATGGGCCTTTAATTGAGCGAAGACAATTTCCGGGGTCAGGTTGCGGAAGATCTCAGGTTCGACGTTGCTTTCTGCTGCAGGGTAGTCCGCCGCTTTCAGACAAACCTGGTCTTTGCCGTAGCCACCAACCAGTCCGGGGTCGGTTGGGCCAAACAGAATGATATTCGGAATATCCAGTGCCGCCGCGAGATGGGAGAGACCTGTGTCGACCGACACGCAGGCTTGCGCATGGGCCAGCACCGCTGCTACCTGATTCAGACTGAGCCGGGGGAGCACTTCGCAGTTTGGGTGGCTCTGTGCCAGGCGCTCTGCCCGTTGTTGTTCGTTGGCATTACCCCAGGGCAGCTTGATCTTCCAGCCGGCGTCTCCGGCTATCTTAATTAACTGTTGCCAGTAGGGTTCCGGCCAGTGTTTATCGAACCGGGTGGTACTGTGCTGAAACACCAGATAGGGGCTGTGTGCCTGCTCTGCATCGACAAAGTGATGGCGGATGGAAAAATCCCCGCGTTCGGCTGGCAGGGGGTAGCCCAGTGCCGCCGCGAACAGTTGCCGAACCCGCTCTACGGCGTGCTGATTTTTAGCCACCGGGATGGGATGATCGTAAAACCGCGCGGCCAGTGGTTCCCGGGCTGAGCTTTTATCGAGACCAAAGCTGGGGCCTTTGGCCAGCCGTGTCGCCAGAAGGGCGCTTTTCAACAGCCCCTGAGCGTCGATGACCGCATCATATTCAGTGCGTTGTAACTGTTGCCGGTAGCGCTGCCATTCGCCACCTCGCCAGGTCTGCAGCAGGTTTTTCCGCCAGCGGCGGATGGCTACCGGAATAACTTCGCCTACCGAACTGTGCCACAAAGGAATTTCGCGGAAGTTCTCTTCGACAACCCAGTCAAATTCAATGCCGGGAATGGCTCGGGCAGCATCGGTCAGGGCTGGCAGGGTGTGGATAACATCTCCCATGGAGGAGGTTTTGACGATCAGTACCTTCATCTTTGCGGCAGCCATTTGTGCAGGGATTCGAGGGCCATCTCCGGGGTGATATCGATCAGGCTCTGATGATAGCCCTGGTCCGCATCGCCCTTGCGGATTTTATGGAAGCCTTCAATCAGACGGATCACTTCGGCCTGTTCGGACAACGGCGGGGTGAAATCCGGGCTGGTAGGGCCATAGAGCGCTACCAGCGGCGTATTCACTGCGGCGGCAATGTGCATCAGCCCCGAGTCGTTGCTGACGGCGGCCTGACAGGCTGCGATCAGATCGATCGCCTGCGGCAGGCTGGTCTCACCCGCCAGATTGCGGCAGTGGGCGCGTTGTCCGGGCTTCAGTTGGGCGATGATCTGTTCGGCTACCGGTCGATCTTTAGGTGAACCGAAAATCCAGATCTGCAGCCCCTGATCGATCAGCTTGCGGGCCAGCGCTGCGTAGTGGTAATCCGGCCAGCGTTTAGCCGGGCCAAACTCGGCCCCGGGACAAAAGGCCACAGCCGCTGTGTCGTCGAGACTGAACTGTGTCCGGGCAGCGGCCTGCGCTTCTGCGTCGACCCGCAACTGTGGCGGCAGAATCTCGGCACGGGACAGAGCCGGGGCGCCAGCGGGGCAGGCCAGTGCGACATAGCGCTGTACCATCAGTGGAAAGGCTTGTTTATCCAGCCGGCGCCGGTCATTCAGCAGGCCATAGCGCATTTCACCATGCCAGCCGGTTCGCAGTGGAATGTGGGCAAACCAGGGGATCAATGCAGATTTCAGTGAGTTGGGCAGAACAAAGGCCTGTTGATAGCCGGTGCTTTCCAGTTCGGCAGCAACGGCCTTACGCACACCCCACTGCAGGCTGCCATGGCCTACAGGCATGGCGATCGCCTGATTGACTTCCGGCATCCGCGCCAGTACTGAGCGGCACCAGTCCGGTGCGAGCACATCGATTTCGCGCTCCGGGTTCTGCTGCTTCAGGTGGCGGTAGAGCGACTGGCTCATCAGCATATCGCCCACCCAGGATGGGCCGATAATCAGTGTTTTCACGCGATTTCCTGTTGCCATGGATAAGTCGTCATTCTACTGCGCTTCGGTGGTGGGGGTTAAGCGTCGTTCAAAATAATCCCGGTAGCGCTGATCCAGCTCTGCATAGGGGATGATGCTCTGGCCATCCTGCAGGGTCGCACTCTGGCGGTCAAAGTCCACATGAATATACCCGAGATCCGGGAACACCAGCACGGCGTTAGGCTCATTGTGCAGGGTCTTCATGTACGCTGAAACCACCCGCAGGCGCTCGGGATCGATCGGCTGGCGCAGACTGACCCCGTTAATTTCGGAGATCGGTTCTATCTGCATCAGATCGAGGATGGTGGCAAATATATCTGCCTGGCTCACCGGGCTGTTAATGTTATCGGGCAGGGCGTTCAGCGCAGACTTCGGCGGGAACACCATCAGGGCATTGTGGATAACACCGGAGCTGTAACCCCGGTTGAACTGGGTTTTGTTCTTCGAGATATCCTGACCGTGGTCGCTGGAGAAGAAGACCCAGGCTTCCGGGTCATGGGCCCGTACACCTTCAACCAGCCGCTGCAGGTAGAGATCGGTGTAAAGCACGGTATTGTCGTAGGCGTTGATGTCATTTTCATCCAGCTCTGGCAGGAACTGCTTTATGGACGCCGGTGAATGGGTGGTATAGGGGTAGTGACTGCCGTTCATCTGGGTGACCAGCATCAACGGCGCGTTATCCTGACGGGTAAAGTGTTGATCGAGGAAGGGCAGAATGCCCTCTTCCAGCACTTTGATATCGTCGGCCCCATCGGAAACCGATACCGAAGCACTGAAATCAGTGCCGCTCTGGTAAAAATCCATATCCGGGTCGACAAAGATCTGATCGACGTTACGCCACTGGAAATCCTGCGCGGTGATCAGTGCCGTGCGATAACCCGCCGCTTTGGCGTAGTTGAACAGGGTCGGGCTGCTGTAGACCAGCCCGGCCGGATCGATCCCCTGCAGTCCGGTCAGCATATAGGGTACTGAGCTGAGGGTGCGGGTGCCGATACTCACCGCATTGCGGTACAGCAGCACTTCATTCCGGTCCATCATCTGTTGCAGCCGGGGTGTGGTCTGGCGCTCGTAGCCATAAATGCCAAGGTGATCCAGCGTCAGGGATTCGCCGATGACATAGACAATGTTGGGTGCGTCAGCAGCGGGCGTTTGCTCAGGCACCGCAGGCTTTTCGGCCAGTTTGGTTTCAAAGGCGTGGCGTTCGATGAGACCGGGGAAAATACCCGCGTAAGCAACTGAGCTGAACTGGAATTTGCTGATCCCGTACCAACTGAAAGTCACCAGCAGGAACAATAGGCTGGCAAGGACCAGGCTGCTGCCTTTGAGCAACCAGTGTGGCCGCAGCTCCAGCCGGAACAGCAGCATCAGCAGGGGTAACTCAATCAGTAACAGCAGAAGTGGCTTAAGAATAATGGCGTTGCCGAGCCATAGTTCGAGGGTTAACAGCGGGTCTGCGGCGACAAAGCGCAGATCAAAAACCGAAACGAAACTGCCATAGACTGCAAAATAGGATTGCTGGGCGATCTGGGTGCCAAGGATAAAAAACAGAAACAGCGAGCGGATGACCCCGCTGCGGATCGGTGCCATACAGATCATCAGCAGAAACAGGCTGGCCAGACTGAAGCTGTAGTTGACCCAGAAACGTTTGCCCTCCAGATGATTCAGCAGCCAACTGAGATCGCGGACCAGTAGAAGGTCGCAGATCGCAAGCGCCATAAAAATCAGTAAAAAGAAAAGCTTAGGGGACGCTTTGCCGCGTTCCACCCAGAGTGCGAAAATGTTATTCATCAACAGACTACAACAGACTACAGAGTTGGTTGGTCGCCAGGTCAGCCCGGTTTCATTGCGTGATGGTGGAGACAGACGGACGCTGATGGCAGGGTCTTAATTAAAGCGGCTAATCATACAATGAAAGCCTGGTTAAGGGCTATACAGAACACGCCGCGGCAGGTGTGGCGCGGATTGTTGCAGCAAGAACGTGTGCAGCATTCAGGGTAATTCCAATTTGCCGGCTTCAGGATTAGAATATCAGGCCTCATATTGAGAACACCTAATCATATCGCCTCAGGCCCATGTCGGGCTGAGCAGGCACCCGGAATATTTAAGGAAGGTATCATGGCTACTGCATTCGGCTCCCAATTTATGCCTGAAATGTCAATCTCGTGGTTTGACGGTTCTAGCTGGAGTGCCGCTGAAGTGGTCCCGAGTGACAGCATTCAGTTACATCCGGGGGCGCACGTACTGCATTACTCCAGTACCTGCTTTGAGGGGCTGAAAGCGTTCCGCCATGAAGACGGTTCGATTAAGGTTTTTCGCATCGACCGTAACGTAGCACGTATGGCGCAAAGCGCTCGTCTGCTGGCGCTGCCGGAGCTGGACGAAGAGATGGTCAGCAAGATGATCCTCGACACCGTGAAGCGTTTCGCAGCCGATGTACCGGCACCTCCGGGCTCCATGTATATTCGCCCGACTCTGTTTGGTACTGAACCGGCGATCGGTAAAGCGGCGGCACCGTCTGAAACCGCCTGCTTCTACGTACTGCTCTCTCCGGTAGGTGACTACTTTGCCGGTGGTGACCGTACCCTGCGCCTGCTGGTGGATGATACCGGTCTGCGCTGTGCACCCCACAATGGCATGATCAAGAGCGGCGGTAACTACGCCAGCGCTCTGCTGCCAACCATGCGGGCAAAAGAGAAGTACAGTGTTGATCAGGTACTGTTCTGCCCGAACGGTGATGTTCAGGAAACCGGTGCGGCCAACTTCCTGCTGATCGATGGTGATGAAGTGATTACCCGTGATCTGGACGAAAGCTTCCTCCACGGTGTGACCCGTGATTCTCTGCTGACTCTGGCCCGCGATCTGGGTCTTAAGGTGTCCGAGCGTCGTCTGACCGTAGAGGAGATGCTGGAGCGTATTGCCAAACCGGGTTGCGAAGCAGCGTTGTCCGGAACCGCAGCGGTACTGGCGCCGGTGGGTACTATGATCTATCAGGATCAGGAGTATACAGTCGGTAACGGTGGTATCGGTGAAACCACTCTGAAACTGCGTAAAGCGCTGAACGATATTCAGTGGGGTAAAGCAGAAGACAAGCATGGCTGGCTGACTGACGTCTGATCCGGTTTAGCGCGAAGCATAAAAAAGCAGGCCACTGGCCTGCTTTTTTTGTATCTGTTGCACCCCTCAGCAGAGGGTTTTATCCCAGATCGCTGCTACGGTTTCACGCAGTTCGCTGATCTCCGAGTCGGAAATGGTGCTGGAGCGATCCTGCAGGGTCTGGCGGTGGCCGATAGCCCGGTAGGCTTTGTAAGCTTCGCGCAGGGTCTCGGCATCCTCGCTGCTGAGCAGGTTGACGCTCTCAGCAGCATCGAGAATCCGTATGTTATCGGTAAATTCGTACAGCGCCGGGTGATTTTCCGCGTGAAGCAGGGTCAGGTACTGCACCAGAAACTCGATATCCACAATTCCGCCACGGTCATGTTTAAGGTGGAAAACCGGGGTCTCATCGCCGCTGTTTTTACTGCCCAGATGCTGACGCATTTTTTCCCGCATCTCGGTGACTTCTTCCAGCAGCTTGGCCTGATCGCGGTGGCGGGCAAGGATCTCAGCACGAACCGCTTCAAAACGTTGCTGCAGCGCCGTGTCACCGGCGACCACCCGGGCACGCACCAGTGCCTGATGTTCCCAGGTCCAGGCTTCTTTTTCCTGATAGTCAGCAAACGCTTTCAGAGAGCTGACCAGTAAGCCTGAATTGCCGGATGGGCGCAGGCGCATATCCACTTCATAGAGCTGGCCGGAGGTGGTGAACGTATTCAGGATGTGAATAATTTTCTGCCCCAGGCGGGTAAAGAAGACTGAGTTGGCAATCTGTTTGTCGCCATCGGTAAACAGGTTGGGATCGGAATCGTGGATGAATACCAGATCCAGATCGGAACCGTAGGAGAGTTCAATGCCGCCCATTTTGCCATAACCGAGAACGATAAAGTCCGGGTTACAGGCAACGCCCGCTTCCTTCTGTGGAAAGCCGTGTTTCTCTGTGAGCAGTTTCCAGGCGATCTCGACTACCGCCTGCAGGATCACTTCGGCGGTCCAGGTCAGGTAATCACTGACCTTCATCAGCGGCAGCACGCCGGTAATCTCTGAGGCTGCCACTTTCAGTACGTGGGCGTTCTTAAAGTAGCGCAACGCGTCCATCAACTGCTCGGTGTCCTCTTCGGGAATCCGCAGCAACTGCTGGCGCAGTTCGTTATCCAGTTGTACCTTGTCCGGCGGTGAGTAGAGACTGGCCGGGTTGATCAGCTCATCCAGCAGGATCGGTTGTTTGGTCAGGTTCTCCGAGAACCAGCTTGAAGCGGAACAGAGTTTAACCAGTTGCTGCAGGGCAACCGGGTTTTCTGCCAGCAGCACCAGATAAGCGGAGCGGCGCAAAATCGCCTGAATAAGCTGCAGGACACGGGTCAGGGTCTCACTTGAATTTTCGGTGGCGGCGACCTCGTGCAGCAGTACCGGCAGTACCGCCATGAGACGTTCCTGTGCGATCTGCTGCAGCATGACGACGGTGCGCGAGCTGCGCAGTTGATCCAGTTGCTGCCAGGCGGCAGCCGGATCATCAAAGCCGTTCTGCTCCAGCAGAGCGATCGCCTGTTCATCCTCCAGTTCATCTTTCCACAGGGAGAGCCAGACCTCATTCCGGGCAATCTGCCCGGCGTCTTCTGTCTCTTCGCAGGGGGCGATCAGGTCAGCGAAGTGCGCGCTGACATTATCGCGATGGCGTTGTAATTCGGTGCTGAAACTTTGCCAGTCGGCAAAGCCCATGCTGAAACTGAGGCGTTGCTGCTCCAGTGGATCCTGAGGCAGCTCCTGCGTCTGTTTATCGGCCACGGCCTGAATCGCATGTTCTGCATTGCGCAGGAACTCATAGGCCAGCATCAATTCATCGGCGGCCTGTTGTGGCATGCCGACGGCTTCAGGCAGCATGGGTAATACCCTGCACAGTTCGCGCCGCTGTAACCGGCTGTCCCGCCCACCACGCAGCAACTGGAAAACCTGAACGATAAACTCCACTTCACGGATGCCGCCAGCGCCGAGTTTTACGTTTCCGCTGAGTCCCTTGCGGCGTACCTCCCGGCTGATCATCTCTTTCATCTCGCGCAGCGAGTCAAAGGCACTGAAATCGATATACTTGCGATAGACGAACGGGCGCAGGATCTGCATCAGTTCTTCGCCTGCTTCCCGATCCCCGGCGATCGCCCGGGCTTTGATCATGGCGTAGCGCTCCCACTCCCGGCCATGCTCCTGATAGTACCCCTCCATGGCGTCAAAGCTGATCACCAGAGGGCCGGCTGAACCAAACGGCCGCAGGCGCATATCAACCCGGAAGACAAAGCCATCGATGGTGGTGTTATCCAGAGCCTGAATCAGTTTTTTACCCAGTCGGATAAAGAAATCCTGATTGTCGAGGCACTTTTTACTGCCTTCGGTTTCGCCGTTTTCCGGGTATGCAAAAATCAGATCGATATCGGAGGAGAGGTTCAGTTCATTGGCGCCGAGCTTACCCATGCCAAGCACGACCATCTTCTGTGGCTGACGGCTGTGCCGACCGGTGGGTGTGCCCCAGCGTTCACAGGCCTGCTGATAGAGCCAGTTCATGGTCTGCTCAACACAGGCGTCGGCGAGCAGGGAGAGCTCCCGGGTGGTGTTGCGCATATCGCTGCTGCGGGTCAGGTCGCGCCAGATCAGCCGGGTTTGTTCCCGCTGCCGGAACTGGCGTACTGCTTTCTGCATGCTCTCTTCTGTATCACTTTCGGCCAGCCGTGTGGCGAGACGGGTCTGATAATCTGTCTCGTCGTAACAGCGGCTGAGATCACCGCTGCTCAGCAGGTCAGGCAGCATCCCGGAATTACGGTTGAGCTGTTCGGCCACAAAGTTACTGCCGGTCAGCACCCGACTGAGGTCATCAACCAGAGTGTCCGGAGGGTTTTCCAGACCATCCAGCACGGTCTGCAAAGCTTCCCAGTGCTTTTGCAGCAGCGGTTGCAGAGTCTCCGGAATTAAATCCATTTGTGGTTGCAGCATGGGGCGAAATTCTCCTGAGATACAGATCTTTAAAGTCTAACAGCGCGTGCGGGGCCGGGTTGTGACACCCGTCACGCTTTATGCACAGGCTGTTGCGCCAGCATCTGATGTTTACTGTTCCAGCGTTTGCGCCAGCTCTGCTCAATCAGTTGTTCCGAGATCAAGAGTGCCAGTAAACCCGGTTCTGAGGTTTGCAGCAATACTTCCATTCGCGAATGGGCGCGTTCTGCCTGACGTTTAATCCAGCCGCTCTCCTGACTGTTACTGAGCAGCGCAGTACGGCGCCAGGCATCGATATCCCGTATCTGACGGATCAGTTTTCCGAGCAGATGATCGATCTGACCGTCCGGCTCCGCCGGGACGATCTCGCTGAAGGATTCGTAAAAGGCACCGATATTACGCAGTGACTCGAGTGCCAGCGGAATCTGCTGCCAGTCATCATTGAATTGCCAGGCTTCAAAGTAGCGCGGCCAGAGGGCAAGTTCATTCTGCACCAGACGGCAAAAAGCGGTTTCCAGTGTGGTTTCGTCATCGAACGCTGGCAGCGAGCGCTTTACCTGATAGGCTTCGGGCTGCAGCAGACGGTAGCCTCGCTCGGCCTTGCTGATATCGCTGATATACAGCGGGACATTCCGCGCCAGTCCGAGAGCGACCTTAACCAGCTCACCGGGTTCACCTTCGAGTAACTCAAGCTCAAGCTCGCAGATCGGTTCCTCGCGTTCCGGGGTCGCTACCTGTCCCTGATCCAGCGCGATCTCCGCTTTCAGCGGCTGTCCCTGACTATCGGTGGTGTCGAGGATCCAGATGGTGCGATTGAAATCGGTACTGAATACCGGCGCGATGTTGCGTTGCAGGGTTTCGCAGTTCAGCGACTCAGGCCATTCGGCGCTGCGCAGCAGGTCAAAATCCAGCTGTGGGCGGGTCAGCAACCACTCCCATTCGTTACGGCTGTGCATCCCGGCAGCACTGCTGCCGCTGCTCTTCAGGGTCTGGATCAGTTGTTCTCCTTTGCGGCGTATACGCAGCGCGACCCGGTTCTGAGTGAGTTGCTGATCGGGGGTGTCGTAATAGGTATTGCCCAGACGCTGGCTGCCCAGTTCGCGCACTTCGGCGGAGCGGAACAGGGGTTGCAGTTTCAGCGATTCTACGTGGTGCGGGCTCAGGGTCAGTTTTAATTCTACTTCCAGTGCCATTCTCTCTTTCTCTACTCTGGCTGAGCTTATTATGGAACCATGCAAACAGGTTGCCCGGGCACGCTGGCTTCAGCGCTTGCCGCGGATTAATGCGCAGGTTCATTATCCGGCTAGTCTACCGTAATCATGCTGAAAAAGGGCAGGCTTGAACCGGGTTGGATAAACCGGCGACAATGGGAGTGAATATCGTCATTGTCAGGAGCCTTCCCATGTCTAATAACTGCCCCGATCTGGTCAGCATGCTGCGCCAGCTTATTGCCAGCCCGTCAGTAAGTTGTACCCAGCCGGACTGGGATCAGAGCAATCTGGGCGTCATTGAGCTGCTGGAGGGCTGGTTGGCTGATCTGGGTTTTCAGACCGAGGTGGTGCCGGTGCCCGGTCATCCCGGCAAGGCGAACCTGATTGCGACGCTGGGCTCTGGTCCGGGCGGCCTGGTGCTCGCCGGACATACCGACACGGTGCCGTTTAACGCTGAGCTGTGGCAGAGCGATCCGTTTAAGCTGACCGAGCGGGACAACCGTTTTTACGGTCTCGGTACCTGCGATATGAAGGGCTTCTTTCCGATTGCGATTGAAGCGGCGAAGCAGTTTCTTGATAAGACCTTACAGCAGCCGCTGATTATTCTGGCGACGGCTGATGAAGAGAGCTCTATGAGCGGAGCCCGGGCGCTGGCAGAAGCGGGGCGGCCGAAAGCCCGTTATGCGGTGATCGGTGAGCCGACCGGGATGAAACCGATCTATATGCACAAAGGGATGATGATGGAGTCGGTGCGGGTTGAAGGTAAAGCCGGTCATTCATCTGATCCTTCGCTCGGCGCGAACGCGCTGGAGGCGATGCACAGTGTGCTGTCGGAGCTGATCGCCTTCCGTGGCGAGATGCAGAAACAGTATCACAACAGTGACTTTGTTATCGCCGAGCCGACGCTGAATCTGGGCTGTATTCACGGCGGCGATAACCCCAACCGGATCTGTGGTAGCTGTGAGCTGGAGTACGACCTGAGGCCTTTGCCGGGGATGGATCTGGATAACCTGCGTGAGGAAGTCAGTCGCCGAATGGCGCCGCTGGCAGATCGCTTTGCTGTGGATATCCAGACCAAAGCGCTGTTTCCGGGCATTCCAGCGTTTGCCAACCAGCGTGATTCGAATCTGGTCAGAACCGCAGAAAAGCTCACCGGTTATACCGCACAGAGTGTGGCCTTTGGTACGGAAGCGCCGTTTATGCAGGCGCTGGGTATGGATACCATCGTGATGGGGCCGGGCTTTATCGATCAGGCGCACCAGCCGGATGAGTATTTGGCTTTTGACCAGATTAAGCCTACAGTAGCCGTGTTAGAAAAACTGATTGAACAATACTGCCTGTAGACACGCCGTGAACGACGACACTAAACAATACGTCAACTGGTTCAGACACTCTTCGCCCTATATTAATGCGCATCGTGGTAACACCTTTGTTCTGATGCTCAGCGGCGAGAGTGTGGCTGATCCGAATTTTGCCAATATCGTGCATGATATCGCCCTGCTGAACAGTCTGGGCGTGCGACTGGTGCTGGTGCATGGCTCGCGCCCCCAGATTCGTGAACGGTTGCAGAACCGACAGGTGGAGTCAAAGCTGCACCATCACCTGCGTGTCACCGATCAGGCTACCCTGACCTGCGTAATTGAAGCGGCGGCGATTGTCCGTGCCGAGATAGAAGCACGTCTCTCGCTGGGGTTGCCGAACACGCCGATGGCCGGTTCCCGGATCAAGGTTGTTTCCGGCAATTTTGTCACCGCCAAGCCGGTGGGGGTGCTGGATGGTGTGGATATGGCCCATACCGGTCAGGTACGTCGTCTCGACAGTGATGGCATCCGCCAGCAACTGGATGGGGGCAATATTGTACTGCTCTCCCATCTGGGTTATTCGCCGACCGGTGAGTTGTTTAATCTGGCGGCTGAGGATGTGGCGACCTGCACAGCGTCGGCGCTGAATGCCGATAAACTGATTCTGCTCGGTTCAGACCGGGGTGTGATGGACAGCTCGGGAGAGCTGCGCAGCGAGCTGCTGGCACGCAAGGCGGAACGGCTGGTCAGCCAGTACCTGTCTTCTCTGGATGATCCGCAGCAGCCTCATACTGAACTTTCCAGCCATCTGCAGGCCGCGGTAAATGCCTGTCGGGGTGGTGTAAAGCGCTGTCATCTGATCAGCTATAAGGAAGATGGTGCATTGCTGGGCGAGCTGTTCACCCGCGATGGTTCCGGCACCATGGTGTTGCAGGAATCCTATGAGCAGTTGCGTCAGGCCAGTATTGAAGATGTTGGCGCGGTGCTGGAGCTGATCCAGCCGCTGGAGCAGGATGGCACGCTGGTGCGTCGCTCCCGTGAGGTACTGGAGAATGAGATTGAACGCTTTACCCTGATCGAACGTGACGGGGTGGTGATCGGCTGTGCGGCTCTCTATCCGTTCCCCGAGGAGCAGATGGGCGAGCTGGCCTGTGTTGTTGTCTCTGCGGAGTATAAGGGAGGCGCGCGGGGTGACAAACTGTTACAGGCGATCCAGAAGCAGGCCCGGCAACAGGGCTTGCAGCAGCTCTTTGTGCTGACCACTAAAACCGCGCACTGGTTTGTCGAGCGCGGATTCAGCGAAGGTGAGGTTGAGCAGCTACCGGGCGAGAAAAAAGCGTTGTTCAACCTGCAGCGTAACTCCAAGGTTTTTCTGCAGGCGCTCTAGGCGTTAACCGGGCAGGGTGATAATAAAACAGGCGCCCCCGAGAGGGGAGTCGGTGACCTCTATCTGGCCGTTGTAGCTGCTGATAATATCGGTGGCGACCGAAAGGCCGATCCCCTGTCCCTGAATCGAAGTATCCAGCCGTTCACCCCGCTGCAGGACAACCTGCCGCATCTCGGGGCTGACCCCCGGGCCGTCATCACCGATCTCCAGTTGCAACGCATCTGCTGTGCGTCTGCCGCGAATGCTGACCTGACTGTGACCGTACTTAAATGCGTTCTCCAGAATGTTTCCGAGCAGCTCCATCAGGTCGCGTTCATCGCCGTAAAAATTCAGCGCCGGTTGCATATCCAACTGGCTGTGGATCGCTTTGTTGCGGTAGACCTTGCCCAGTGCTGACAGCATACGCTCAACCAGCGGTGTCACGGCTACGGCTTTGCCCATCGCCGGATGCTGGCTTTTCACCGCCCGGCTGAGTTGGTACTGAACGATCTGATCCATCCGCTCAATCTGCTCGCTGACCAGTTGTTCGTAACGCTGCTGGTCATGTTGCTCATGGCTGGCGCCGCGAATCACCGCCAGGGGGGTTTTCAGGCTATGGGCCAGATCACCCAGGGTATTGCGATAACGTTCCCTCTGTTTGCGCTCACTGTCGATCAGCAGATTGAGGTTTTCTGTGACCGGCTGTACTTCGTCCGGGTAAACGCCGCTGAGGCGCTCTGCGTTGCCTGACTCGATCGCTTTGAGGTCTCGTGCCAGCCGGCGTAACGGTGTCAGGCCCCAGCTCAGGATCAGGGTCTGAGCGAGCAGAGCCACCAGAAAGATAATTCCCATCCAAAGGATCAGTTGCTGGTTGTAGGCTTTGCTGTCACGTATTACCAGCTCATCGGATTCCATCACGGTAAACAGGAAGGAGCGCTCTTCACCCTGCTGCTCCCAGATAATGCGCAGTTGAAAGCGGTATAGCTGAGCTTCATCGAGATGCTCAAATTTGGGTTCGCCGGTATTCAGGCCGCTGTGATTGATCGCCGCAGTGAGTTGCGGGTTGTCCAGCAATACCGATGAGAGTGAACGCCACAGCAGGCCGCCGTTCTGGTCGTGAATCGTGGCATAGAGTCCTGAGCCGATCTGTTCGTAGCGGGGTTCCTGTAGTCGTTCAGGAAAGCGGATATGGTCTTCCTTAATCTCAATCGCGCCAAGCAGCAGGTAGACCTGAACCTGAAGCCGGTCCTTAACTGAGTTTTCAAGGCTGGACTGGTAGGCATTACTTAACGCCAGCGCGGCAATCAGCAGTACCAGCGGCAGCACCACTGCAGAGGCGATCAGTAATCGTCCCTGCAGTGAATGCAGTGGGGAGCGGATATTCAAAGCGGTTTATCCGTCCTGATTATCCGGGGTCAGGGAGAAGCGATAACCCAGTCCGCGCACCGTGGTGATCGGCTGCAGGGTCTGGTCCGGGTCCAGTTTCTGTCGCAGGCGACGGATAAAAACCTCCAGCACGTTGCTGTCGCGATCGAAATCCTGATGATAGAGGTGTTCGGTCAACTCGCTTTTGGAGATGGTTTTGCCGTTGTTCAGCACCAGATATTCAAAGGTTCGGTATTCGTAACTGGTCAGATTGACCGCTTCATTATCCCGATAGACAACCCGGCCGGTGGTATCAATTTTCAGCGGGCCGAACTGCAGCACGGGTTTGGCATGGCCGGCGGCACGACGCAGTAACGCGTTAAGACGGGCGCTCAGCTCTTCCATATGAAAGGGCTTGACCAGATAATCATCGGCGCCGGCTTCCAGCCCTTCGACTTTATCCTGCCAGTCGCCCCGGGCGGTGAGGATAATAATGGGGAACTCTTTGCCCTCATCGCGCCAGCGTTTGATCACCTCGATGCCGGAGAGCTTTGGCAGGCCCAGATCGACAATCGCCAGATCATAGGGGTACTCCTGCCCCATATACAACGCTTCTTCACCATCGGCGGTCTCTTCTACCGTGTAGTTTTTAGAGCCCAGTGCAGTGACTAACTGACGACGCAGATCCGGGTCATCCTCAACAACCAATAATTTCATGCTTACTACTCCATGTCAGGGCTTAATGGTTTTACCACTCTGGCTGTCAATCAACACCTCTTTGACGTGGCCGTCATTCAGCAGGCGGATCTTATAGATCGCTCGTCCATCTCTGGCGATGGTGTCAGCTTTGACAACTTTTCCGCCCAGAGTGCGGGTGGCCTGTTCTGTTGCCTGCTTAAGGCTCAGTGGCGCAGGCTCCCTGGCGATAGCAACAGGCGACGCTGTGCCGGTAACCAGACACAGTACGAGTACCGCTTGATAAATCTTCTGCCGAAGCATCGACTTAAACCTCATACTTGTTCATCAGATCGATTTGCTTGTTAGAGTATTATGCATCCGCAACTGAATGTTAAACCCCGGCTACGGTTTTAAGGGAGGGCCTGGAGTGAAAATCGGTTGCTACCCATTCTGGCAGCATAAAACTGTATACAGGGTGAATCGTTTAACCGGGCAACAGCAGCTTATTTGTCTGCCTGTTTCTCCCGCAACTGACGCAGTGAAAGAATCACAAAGCGGACGTTATAGATCATACCCAGACCCAGTGCTACAGCCGCGGTGACAATAAACAGATTACCCAGCTCGGGGATCTTGAAATACCAGCCTACCCAGAGCGAAAGGACGCTGATCAGGGCGATCGGGATACCGGTTTTGATCAGCAGGCTCATCCACTTATCGGAACGGATCGCCTTACGGTCGACACTGGACATAGAAACTCCTCAGTTTTTGACAGGGCTACAGAGTAGTGCCCGGCTTATCCGGGTTCAAGCCCTGTCTTACTCAAAGCTGATCTATTGGTCGCAGAGGCAGGTGAAAAGCCTCGGCCACACCAGCGCAGTAAATCTCACCGGCGTGAACGTTCAACCCCTTAGCAAACAGCGGATCTTGCTGCAGTACCTGCTTCCAGGGCTGTCCGGCCAGTCGCAGGATGTAGGGCAGAGTGGCGTTGGTCAGGGCCAGTGTTGAGGTGCGGGCAACCGCGCCGGGCATATTGGCTACACAGTAGTGAACCACGCCCTCTTCGATATAGGTGGGGTTCTGGTGGGTTGTCGCCCGGCTGGTTTCAAAGCAGCCGCCCTGATCGATGGCGACATCCACCACCACCGAACCATTTGCCATGATTTTAAGATCCTCACGGCTGACCAGCTTCGGTGCTGCCGCGCCGGGGATCAGCACTGCACCAATCACCAGATCGGCGTCCGGCAACAGTGATTGCAGATTAGCCCGGTTGGAGTAGCGGGTTTTCAGTCGCCCCATAAACTGAGCGTCAAGCTGGCGCAGGCGTTGCGGAGCGTTATCCAGCAGTGTCACATCGGCGCCGAGTCCGACGGCCATCTGTGCAGCGTTAGTGCCGACCACGCCGCCGCCAATAATCACTACCCTGCCCGGAGCGACACCGGGTACCCCGGCAAGCAGTACACCCCGTCCCTGACGGGCATTTTCCAGACAATGTGCGCCGGCCTGAATCGACATCCGCCCCGCGACTTCGCTCATCGGTGCAAGCAACGGCAGGTGACCCTGAGCATCGCTGATAGTTTCATAGGCGATAGCCGTACAACCGGATTGTTGCAGGCCCCGGGTCAGGTGTTCATCTGCAGCCAGATGCAGGTAAGTAAACAGCAACTGGCCGGAGCGCAGGCGAGCGACCTCTTCGGCCTGGGGCTCTTTGACCTTGATGATCATCTCTGCCTGTTGCCATAGTTCCTCCACTTCACAGAGCTGAGCGCCGGCGGACCGGTAATCATCATCAGTGAACCCGATCGCTGCTCCTGCCTGATGTTCTACCAGCAGTTCATGGCCTCGTGTGCTGAGCTCTCTGACCCCATCGGGGGTTAAGCCCACCCGGTATTCGTGCACTTTTATTTCGCGGGGAATGCCGATCTTCATCCTGAATCTCCTTGACCCAACCGTATCGATTACAGTGTAGACAACGGATGATCTATTTCCCGGCACATGTTGTTGCGAACAAAGCAATACCGGCTGGCAACGGTTTAACCCGGCTTCTGCTATACTCGGCGACCTGAGAACAAATAATTACTCCAAGGGTCAAATTTTATGCCGCAATATCGCTCAAAAACATCGACTGCGGGTCGTAATATGGCTGGTGCGCGTGCGCTTTGGCGTGCAACCGGCATGACGGATGAAGACTTCCACAAGCCGATTATCGCTGTTGCCAACTCCTTTACCCAGTTTGTACCGGGCCATGTTCATCTTAAGGATATGGGCCAGCTGGTGGCACGTGAGATCGAAAAAGCGGGTGGTGTGGCAAAAGAGTTCAACACCATTGCGGTGGATGACGGCATCGCTATGGGTCACGATGGCATGCTCTACTCACTGCCTTCGCGGGATATCATTGCTGACTCCGTGGAGTATATGGTTAACGCGCACTGTGCCGATGCGCTGGTTTGTATCTCCAACTGTGACAAGATCACACCGGGGATGCTGATGGCGTCTATGCGTCTGAATATTCCGGTCATTTTTGTCACCGGCGGTCCGATGGAAGCGGGTAAAACCAAGCTGGCAGAGCACAAGCTGGATCTGGTTGATGCGATGGTACTGGCGGCTGATCCGAACGCTTCTGACGAAGAAGTGGATGCGGTTGAGCGTTCTGCCTGCCCTACCTGTGGCTCCTGTTCCGGTATGTTTACTGCCAACTCCATGAACTGTCTGGCGGAAGCGCTGGGTCTGGCGCTGCCGGGTAACGGTACGGTGGTGGCGACTCATGCGGATCGTAAAGAGCTGTTCCTGCAGGCGGGTCGTTCTATCGTTGAGATGACAAAACGCTACTACGAGCAGGACGACGAGCGGGTTCTGCCGCGCTCCGTTGGCTTCAAGGCGTTTGAGAACGCCATCACACTGGATATCGCTATGGGCGGTTCCACCAATACGATTCTGCACCTGCTGGCCATCGCTCAGGAAGCGGAGATCGATTTCACCATGGATGATATTGACCGTCTTTCCCGCGAAGTACCGCAGTTGTGTAAAGTCGCGCCGAATACGCAGAAATATCACATTGAAGATGTGCATCGTGCCGGTGGCATCATGGGCATTCTGGGTGAACTGGACCGTGCCGGTAAACTGCATACTGATGTACCGACGGTACATGAGCCAAGCATGAAAGAAGCACTGGATAAGTGGGATATCATGCGTAACCCGTCTGATGCCGTGAAGGAGTTCTATAAAGCCGGCCCGGCGGGTATTCCGACTCAGGTGGCTTTCAGTCAGAGCGAGCGCTGGACATCACTGGATGGTGACCGTGCAAACGGCTGTATCCGTTCCCTTGAACATGCGTTCTCCCTTGAGGGCGGTCTGGCAGTGCTGACAGGCAACATCGCAGAAAACGGTTGTGTGGTTAAGTCTGCCGGTGTTGATGAGTCGATTCTGGTGTTTGAAGGCCCTGCCCATATCACGGAATCTCAGGATGAGGCGGTGGCCAATATTCTGGATGATAAAGTGGTTGCCGGTGAGGTTGTGATTGTCCGTTACGAAGGGCCGAAAGGTGGTCCGGGTATGCAGGAGATGCTTTACCCGACCTCTTACATCAAGTCCAAAGGACTGGGTAAAGCCTGTGCCCTGCTGACTGACGGTCGTTTCTCTGGCGGTACTTCTGGTCTTTCTATCGGTCACGTTTCTCCTGAAGCGGCGGCGGGTGGTGCGATCGGTCTGGTGCGTAACGGTGATATTATCCGTATCGATATTCCAAACCGCAGCATCGATGTTCTGTTGTCTGATGAAGAGCTGGCGGCGCGTCGTGCAGAGCAGGATAAGCTTGGCTGGAAACCGGTTGCAGAGCGTCCGCGTAAAGTCTCTGCCGCGCTGAAAGCGTATGCGAAACTGGCGACCTCTGCGGATAAAGGCGCCGTACGCGACCTGTCTCAGCTCGACTAAGAGGTTTTAGTTGCAGTAAAAATGAAAAGGCAGCCTCTCGGGCTGCCTTTTTTGTGAACGGGATTCAGAGGTAGGTTTGCAGCGCCTGCCACAGCAAACGCAGCGCCAGCAGGGTGACCAGCGTTTTAAATATCAGCCGGAATTTTTCAGCCGGGATACGGTTGAGCATTTTCAGTCCGAGCCAGGTACCGGCCACTCCCCCGAGAATCATCAGGATAATCAGCGGCAGCCACTGCCAGAAAGCAAAGCCGACCAGTGAAAATACCAGCATTTTCAGCAGATGCTGCACGCTCATGCAGGCAGCAAAGGTAGCGGTGGTGGCTTCTTTGTCGTAACTCTGCCGATGCACAAAGCCGGCAACCAGCGGGCCGGAAGCCCCGACAAACATGGAGATAAAGGTCGTACCGCCGCCGGCCAGAAACTGGCCCTTTTCACTGAGCTGGGCGGAGCCGGGTTTCGGGCCCCATACCAGATAGAGAATGAACAGGGCCACGCAGAGCTGGATCAGTTCCAGGGGGAGCTGAATAACCACAAAGGAGGCGGCGAACGCACCCAGCAGAGCGCCGGCGCTGAAGCTTTTTACCATGCACCAGTCGATATGTTGCCGGGTCATGATCGCGCGGTTGCCGTTTGATCCGAGCTGGACCAGCCCATGAACCGGAATCAGTGCAGCGGCTGGCAGTACGGACGCCAGGATCGCCAGCAGCATGACACCACCACCAATGCCCATCGCTGCGGTGACGAAAGAGGTGCCCGCCGCTGATACAATCAGCAGCAGGACCAGATCTATGTTTTCCAGCAGTGGCACGGAACTCAGGCTGCAGCGCTGTCAGACAGGGTCATCATCACCTGTTGTGACCAGGTCAGGCTGTGACGGTAGGCAGCCTCGTAGTAAGCCTGATCCAGCAGTAGGTTCATCTGCTCGAAGTCACCGCTTTCATACTGGCTCACCTGCTGCAGTATCTGACCGAGCTGGCCTTCGTGATTGAGCAGTGCCGCTTTCACTTCGGCTTGCAGGGGTACCTGTTTGAGCAGGTCTTCCATCTCCATATCCAGCAGGACATCGAGTTTGGAGAACAGGCCGGTAATAAAGTTATTGATCGGCTGATCGCGTCCCAGCATCTCCGCCAGCAGTTCACACATCCGGCCGCGAACCAGCATGCTGCGGGTCAGCTCCTCCGGTTTCTCCTGCGTGTCGGTGACCAGGAACAGACTGACCCATTTACGGATCTGGTCGAAACCGAGCAGGCTGATGGCGTGGGAAAGCGATTCGATTTCACGCTGCAGGCTGAAGGCGGCAGAGTTAACCACGCGGAGAATCCGGTATGTCAGCAGAGGGTCATTGATCACCAGCTGCTCTACGGACTGAGCCGTCGCGTTAGGGTTCTGCAGTTCGACCATCATCTGCATCAGCAGTACTTTGCTGCTGCCGAGCTTTTTCCCTTTAACCGCTTCCGGCTTACTCAGGAAGTAACCCTGGAACAGAGCGAAGCCCAGCTCATGGCAGCGGCGGAACTCATCCTGACTTTCGACTTTGTCGGCCAGCAGTTCGAGATGGTAAGGGCGCAACTTCTGCACAACCTGCGGAAGCTGATCCAGACCGATAGTCTGCATATCCAGTTTCAGGATGTGGATAAGTTTCAGCAGTGGCTCATATTTGCTGTCGGGCCGGTAGTCGGAAAGGGCCAGACGATAGCCTTGCTTGGCCAGCTCGGCTACCCGTTCAACAAACTCAGGAGTGATATCGGAGTGGCCGAGAATTTCGAGAATGAAGTGCTCTTTTGGCAACTCCGGAAAGGTGTCGGCCATCAGGGTCTTGTCGGTCAGCTTGATATAGCAGGGCAGAGAGCGGACCTGACCATCCTGACAGATACTGGCATAGGTATTGAGAATAACTGAAGAGGTGGCCAGATGGTCATTGATCGTCTGCGGTGCTTTCTCAGCATCATTGCGATACAGCAATACGTAGGCGACTACATCCTGGCTTTTGTTAAATACGGGCTGCCGGGCAAGTAACAGATCAAGCGATTCTTCAGTATCGATTACTTCGCTCATAACTTTTCTCCGGCGACATCCTGACTGCGCATAACTTCTACCTTGAAAAAGGACTACTGTTTGATAAAACCTTTAGATTGTAAAAAAGAAAGCATATGAGGACGAGCCTCTTTTTGTAGCATACCGGAGATCTGTTCACTCCAGGTCATCTCTTTCTGTCCGCCGGTACGGGTTGCGTAATACTCGCGGACCGCATGATCGTAATCGGCGATGATCTCCCGGTCAGCGCTGTCATCATAGCTGTCCTGTTTCAGGACCACTTCAAGCGGCAGACGAGGTTTCACCTCAGGATTCTGATCCGGATGGCCGATGCACATACCAAATACCGGGTAACTCAGTTCCGGCAGGTTCAGGCTCTCTGCGACCAGATCGATCCGGTTACGCAGACCGCCGATGTAAACAATTCCCAGACCTTCGGACTCTGCGGCAATCGCGACATTTTGCGCAAACAGCGCGCAGTCGACCGTGGCGGTAATAAACTGTTCAGTGAATCCGGAGAGCATCTCGGCCTGATGCATTTCACAACTGATTTTATGTCGGTGCATATCGGCGCAGAACACCAGGAACACAGGAGCGTCTTTTACGTACGCCTGATTTCCCGCCCACTCGGCAAGCGAGCTGCGTTTTTCCGGATTATTTACCTGAATGACGGTACAGGCCTGAATAAAGCTGGAGGTGGCGGCGGCCTGGCCTGCCTGAACAAATCGGTTGACCTGTTCCTGGCTGACGGTCTGATCGGTAAATTTTCGAATTGAGCGGTGGGCGTTGAGTAAATCGATAACCTTGTTCATAGGAATCCTGCGTCTCTTTCTGTAGCCCTTTTTTAACACAGCCGCCGGGTTAGCAGAAGCTCTGATAAAGGATTAAAGCGGTGTTATCTGCTGAACTCTGAGGTTAAGCTCTGGTCTATCAAAAAGTTAGCGTTTAAGAGAATGTGATCTTGCCGGAAAAACAGGTATCTGCCACTCTGCTGCTGGTATGTAAAAAGCCGCTTCTAAATCAGGGGAAACAACGACTGGCCGCCACGCTGGGGGCTGAAAGTGCAGTGTTGCTGGCCCGTGCACTGCTGAATTGTGCGCTGGAGGATCTGGCGGACTGGCCGGGGCCGGTGGTGATCTCTCCTTCAACGGCAAAGGATACCGCCTGGGCACAGGCCCTGTTGCCGCAGCGCCCGGATCTTCTGGTGCAGCCACAGCCTTCGGGTAATCTGGGCGAACGTATTAATCAGGTGGATCAGGTGCTCAGGAAACAGGGGCATCAGAGAATCATCATTATCGGCAGCGATGCGCCGATGCTGACCGCCGAGCATTATGCAGAAGCGGCTCAGGCGCTGACGGAATACCCGGTGGTTTTCAGTGCTGCCGACGATGGTGGCGTGATCCTGATGGGGGCAAGACAGCCATGGCCTGAGTTGGGGCCGTTGCCATGGAGTACCGAACGGCTGGGGCAAGCGCTCTGTCAGACCTGCGCGGATCATGGGCTCAAAGCGGGTTTTATCCGACCGGGTTACGATATCGATCTGCAGGATGATCTGCTTAAACTGGCCGTTGATCTGGCGTCTGACCCACGGCCTGCGCGTCAGGCTTTACTCAAACAGATCGCGCAGGTGCTCCCAAAATCGTTTTTATAATTCTTAACCCGGGACTGATACCGAAGAGAAGCTGATGCAGTATATCCGTAGCGAAAACTGGTTTTACACCCCGCAGGGCGAAGCGCGGGGCTATATTGATCCACACCGGCTGCGTGAGCTCTGGTTTCATACCGGCACCGCCTGTAACCTGCAGTGCCCGTTTTGCCTTGAGGGCTCGGCACCGGGTGATAAACGTCTTGAACTGATTAAGTTTGACGATGTTAAGCCCTATATCGATGAAGCGCTTGAGCTGGGGGTTGAGCAGTTCTCTTTCACGGGGGGGGAGCCGTTTCTTGCCAGACAACTGGTTAAAATTCTCGCCTATGCAGCACAGCACCGGCCTTGTCTGGTTCTGACTAATGGCACTGAGGCGATTCAGCAACGCATGGATGAGGTAGCCGGCTTAAAGCAGGCCGCACATCCGGTCAGTTTCCGTATCAGTATCGATCATCCTTCGGCGGAGGCGCACGATGCGGGGCGGGGCGAAGGTAATTTCGTTAAAGCGATGTGCGGGTTACAGCGACTGCATCAGGCTGGATTTACCGTTTCAGTGGCCCGGCATATGCGAAAAGATGAAGATAAAGTGGCAGTTGAAGCGGCGTACCGGGCATTGTTTGCTGACTGGGAACTACCGCAGGATCTGAACATTGTCGCGTTTCCCGATTTTGCGACCCCCGGCAGTCTGCCGCAGGTGCCTCAGGTAACGACCGCCTGTATGACGACTTATCAGGATGAGGCGAGTCGGCGGGAGTTTATGTGTGCCTACAGTAAGATGATTGTGAAGAAAAATGGCCGGATGCGGGTCTATGCCTGCACGCTGGTCGATGATGATGAAGAGTATGATCTGGGCGCAAGCCTGAAACAGAGCCTGCAAGAGCGAATCAGCATGAAGCATCATCGTTGCTATAGCTGTTTTGCTTACGGCGCTTCCTGCAGTGAAGGTTAAGGAGAGCACGTTGTTAGCAATTATTGGCGGTACCGGTATCTATCAACTGGACGGACTGGAGGTCACTGCGGAGCATGCGCTGTCGACCCCTTTTGGCGATCCTTCTGCACCGGTTGTTCAGGGGCAGATGGCAGGTCAGGAACTGCTGTTTCTGCCGCGACACGGTCAGCAGCATCAGCTACTTCCATCGGAGGTGAACTACCGGGCCAATATCTGGGCGCTGAAAAAACTGGGCGCGACTCAGGTGATCGGGGTGTCTGCGGTGGGGAGTCTGCAACAGGAGATCCGCCCCGGCGATCTGTCGCTCCCTGATCAGTACTTTGATTTTGTTAAAGGTCCGCGGCAGAAAACCTTTTTCGGTAATGGCATCGCCGCGCATGTTTCTACGGCTGAACCGAGTTGTGCCTGTTTGGCGGACGGGCTGGAGCAGGCGGCAGGTTCCGTCGGGGAAAAAGTCCATCGGAATAAAACCTATGCCTGTGTTGATGGCCCGCGCCTGGGCACCCGGGCAGAGAGCTTCTTCCTGCGGGGTGCAGCGGGTTGTGATCTGGTGGGGATGACCAATGTGCCGGAGGTGTTTCTGGCGCGTGAAGCCCAGCTTTGTTACTGCACCATTGCGATCGCCACCGATTATGATTGCTGGCAGGATGACCCGGCTCAGCATGTCAGCGTTGAGCAGGTGATCAGCCGTTATGGTGAAAGTCTGGAACGGGCGAAACAGGTATTAAGTGCCTATATTCGCCGGCCACTGCACCGTGGCGATTGCGGCTGTCGCAGTAGTCTGGCAGCGGCGGTACTGACCCCTCGCTCAGCACTGAATGAGGCGCAAACTGAGCTGCTGGATCTGTTGAGTGCCTGAACCGCGATTGTCGGTGATTGTACCGGTCGGCCCCGGAGAGACCGGAATTCCATCGGGACTGCTGGCCGATCTGCGTCAGATTAAAGGAGCCTGGGAGCTGATCTTTGTTGGCTGCGACCCTGTCGCGCAACAGTCGTTGCAACAGGCAACCCGGTCGATAGCGGATTGTTGTTCACTGAGATGGCTGTTTGCGCCGGCGGGGCGGGCGCAGCAGATGAATCTTGGGGCAACTGAGGCGCGCGGCGAGTTTCTCTGGTTTGTGCATCTGGATAGCCGATTTTCAGTAGAGTTGAGTGAGCAGTTGCTGATTAATCTGCAGCGTTACCCTGAGCGTTTGCACTATTGCCGTCTGGCGTTTATGAACGACGGACCTGCATCCATGGGGGTGAACGCCTGGGGAGCGAATCTGCGTTCGCGATGGCTCGGCGTGCCTTTTGGTGATCAGGGCTTTGCCCTGAGCCGTGAGCTGTTCCGCTCAGCGGGAGGCTACCCGGAAGCCCGGTACGGTGAAGATCATCTGCTGGTATGGCGGTTACGTCAGCGTGGCATCTGTCTGCATGAATGCACCCGGCCGCTCTATACCAGCGCCCGCCGCTACAGGAATCAGGGCTGGATCAGGCTGACGCTGACCTACCAATGGCGCTGGTTGCGTCAGGCACTGCCGGAACTGATCCGGCTTATCCGACTGCGTTATTTCTGAGCCCCGTTATTTCTGACCCCGTTGCCAGCGGTGAAACTTCGCCAGCCAGTTGAGGATTCTTTGCGGCGCATGGGCGCGTTTCCACTCCCCGGCGGCATATTTATTGGCTTCACTCAGGGTCGGGTAGATATGGATGGTGCCAAGAATCTTGTTAAGACCAAGCCCGTGCTTCATGGCGGTGACATACTCGCTGATCAGTTCCGCCGCATGGGGGCCGGCAATAGTGGCGCCGAGAATTTTGTCGCGACCCGGTTGGGTCAGGACTTTAACAAAACCGCGATTACTGCCATCGGCAATTGCCCGGTCCAGTTCACTGAGGTCAAACCGGGTGACCTCGTAGGGAATACTCTGTGCCCGTGCTTCCTGTTCATTCAGGCCAACCCGGGCAACTTCCGGATCGGTAAAGGTTGCCATCGGGATCACTGCATAATCCACTTTAAAACGTTTGAAACGGCCAAACAGGGCATTAACCGATGCATACCAGGCCTGATGTGACGCTGCGTGGGTAAACTGGTAAGGCCCGGCCACATCGCCGCAGGCGTAGATATTCGGAAACCGGGTCTGCAGATATTCATTGACCCGCAGGGTGCCGTCAGGGTTGAGATCCAGAGCCAGATTCTCCAGCCCGAACCCTTCAGTATTGGCCTGGCGGCCGGTGGCCACCAGCACCTGATCGAAGCCGATCTCCTCAGTTTTGCCGCGGTATTCGCAGATCAGAAAACGTTCCCCGTCGCGCTCGATAAACTCGCGCAGTTTGCGTTGAGTGAGAATGTTGACCCCTTCGCTCTGCAACTGACGGCTGACCTCCGCAGAGAGATCCGGGTCCTCTTTCGGCAAGATCCGCTTGCCGCGCAGCAGCATCGTAACCTCGCTGCCAAAACGGGCAAAGCATTGCCCCAGCTCACATCCGATCGGGCCGCCACCGAGCACCAGTAAACGTTTTGGTTGCTCACGTAGTTGCCAGAGGTTGTCTGATGTCAGTGGTTGCATCGCCTCGATATTATTAATCGCCGGGATGTGCGGCCGGGCACCACTGGCGATGATGATATTACGGCAACTGATAATCTCCCCGTTTACCACCACTTCGTAGGGGTTCAGTATTGTCGCCTGACCCTGTATGCAGTCGACACCCAGGTTGGTGTAACGCTCGATGGAGTCATGGGGTTCGACCTGCTTCACGACCCGGGAGACCCGCTGCATGATCTCGGCGAAATCAAATTTCAGCTCCGCTTCTGCGATACCGTAGTGCTCGCTGTTTCGGCTTTCGGCAATAAACCGGGCCGAACGGATTAACGCTTTCGAGGGAACGCAGCCGGTATTCAGACAATCACCGCCCATCCGGTGTTTCTCCACCAGAGTGACTTTGGCTTTGACCGCCGCCGCGATGTAGGCACTGACCAGCCCGGCCGAGCCGGCGCCAATCACCAGCAGATTAGTGTCAAATCTATCCGGTTTTCTGAATCCGGCGTAAACCCGGTGCGCGCGGAATCGATCCAGCAACTTTTTTGCTACAAGAGGGAAGAGTCCCAGCAGAGAGAAAGAGAGAATCATTTCTCCGGAGAGAATGTCGCGGGTGGATTGCAACTGGCCCAGTTGCGTACCGGCATTGACGTAGACCGCCGTGCCCGCCAGCATCCCCAGTTGGCTGACCCAGTAAAAAGTCCAGAGGCGGATCCGGGTCAGCCCCATTGCCAGATTGATAGCAAAAAACGGAAACAGCGGAACCAGTCTCAGGGTAAACAGATAAAAGGCACCCTCTTTCTCGATACCCCGGTTAATCTTATCCAGCGTGCCTGCGAAGCGTTGCTGAATCTGATCGCGCAGCAGAAAACGTGAACAGAGAAACGCCAGTGTCGCCCCCAGCGTGCTGGCAAAAGAGATCAGCAGTAAGCCGGTGCTGAAACCAAACAAGGCCCCGCCAATCAACGTCATGATCGTGGCGCCGGGCAGAGAGAGGCCGGTGACAAGTACGTAGAGGGTGAAAAAAACCGCAGAGGTGAGCAGCGGCTGCTCACTCAGTTGCTGCTGAAACTGCGCCTGATTGGCTTTGATAAATTCAAGGTTCAGGTACTGGCCAAGATCGAAGGCGAAAAACGCTGCCGCAACCACAACAACCAGTAATATCAGCAGGGAGAGTTTTTTCATGGTGTGCGGGTTATCCTCAAAATCGGGCGGGCTGATAGCATTAGTCTGCCTGTGTTGGCTTTAGTTCCGTCAGGTCATTGCAGATCGGTGAGGCCGCTTCTTTGATTTAACTTGGCCCGGCCTGCGCTTATAATGCCGGCATGAATAATGTGCAGCTTGATCTTATCATCATTGGCGGCGGTGTCGCCGGACTGTGGACGCTGAACCGGGCGGTTAAAGCCGGGTTGAATGCGATTTTACTGGAAAAGGATTGCCTGGGCGGGGGCCAGACTGTGCGCTCTCAGGGGATCATTCACGGCGGTACGAAGTACGCGCTGAACGGCGTCCTGACTCAGGCATCGAATACCATCAAAGAGATGCCGCAGCGCTGGCGCGACTGTCTCGCCGGGCATGGCGAGCTCGACCTGACTCAGGTCCGCTTGTTATCGGATGCCCATTATATGTGGTCTAAAGGCTCTCTGGGCTCAAGGATGACGACCTTCTTTGCGACTAAGGCGTTCCGTGGTCGGGTGGAAGAGGTGTCTGCCGCTGACCGTCCGGCGGTATTTCGCAATCCCGGATTTAAAGGTTCGCTGTATCGGCTGAATGAGCTGGTGCTGGATGTGCCTTCACTGATTGATGCTCTGCGGGAACCGGTTGAAGAGCGGATTTTTCAGGCAGATATCTGTCAGGCTGAGCTGGTGTTTTCCGGCGATCAACTGACTGACATTCGTTTTCCCGATGGTCTGTGCCTGCAACCTCGGCAGGTCGTGCTGACTGCGGGTGAAGGGTTTGCCGAGCTGGCGCCACAATTGGGCCTGAACCAGCCAGAGATGCAGCGGCGTCCATTGCATATGGTGATGGTGAAGCATCGTCTTAACCTGCCAACTTTCGCCCACTGCATTGGTACCGGCAGTAAACCGGTGGCGACGATTACTACGCATCCTTGCGAAGATGGGGCTCAGGTCTGGTATCTGGGCGGGGATATTGCAGAAACCGGTGTTGAGCGCGGACATGATGAGCAGATCGCTTTTGCCCGCAAGGCGATGGCGGATCTGCTGCCCTGGGTGGATCTGAGCGATGCACAGTGGAACTGCCTCCGTGTGGATCGGGCTGAGCCAAAACAGTCTTCACTGGTGCGGCCCGATTCAGGTTTTGCGCAGGCGGCAGGTAATTGTATCGTCGCCTGGCCGACCAAGCTGGCGCTATCCCCGGATCTGGCGGATCAGGTCTTAGCGCTTTGTCCGGAACCGGGTTATCCACAGGCTGACCTCAGCGCTCTGTCGCTGCTGCCGAAACCCGCAACTACGCGTCCGGTATGGGAGAGTTATTTTGATCAGACGTAACTTTGCCGGGACCGGCCTTGAGGTCTCCCAACTGGGGCTGGGAACGGTCAAACTCGGGCGTGATAAAGGGGTTAAATACCCGTCTGGATTTAAGATTCCTTCGGATCAGGAGGCGCTGGCGCTGATCAATCTGGCGCGTGATCTGGGGATCAACCTGATCGATACTGCGCCGGCTTACGGTAACAGTGAAGAACGTCTCGGCCAGTTGCTCAAAGGGCAGCGGCATGAGTGGCTGATCTGTTCCAAAGTGGGCGAAGAGTTCGACAGCGAGACGGGCGAATCGAGCTTTAATTTCACTCCGGAACATGTGCGTTACAGTGTGGAGCGCAGCCTGCAGCGCCTCAATACCGACTATATCGATATGCTATTGGTGCATTCTGATGGGAATGATGAAGAGATTATTCGTCGCTACGGTATTCTGCAGCAGCTTCAGGAGCTGAAAGCGGAAGGTAAGATCCGTGTTACCGGTATGTCGACTAAAACGGTGGCGGGTGGCCTGCTGGCCCTGTCTCAATCCGACTGTGCCATGGTGACTTACAATCTGGCGCATCGGGAAGAGGAGCCGGTGCTCGATTACGCGGCTGCTGAGGGGAAAGGTATTCTGCTGAAGAAAGCGCTGGCATCGGGACATCTCTGTCTGGATCAGGAGCGCGACCCGGTGGCTGCCAGCTTCGAGTTTATCTTTGCGCATCCGGGCGTGTCTTCTGCGATTGTCGGTACGATCAATCCAGAGCACCTGAAAGCCAATGTGAAAGCGTTGGAGCAAGTATCTGGCCGGTAAGGTTTACCGGCCAGTCCGCTTAAAAGATTACTCTTTGTCCTGCTGGATTTTTTCCACAATCGCCGTGGTTGAACAGTTATCGAGGAACGAGAGCACTTTGACTTCCCCGCCGTAGCTGCGGACAAATTCACCGCCGACGACGCCCTCAATACCATAATCACCGCCTTTCACCAGTACGTCGGGACGTACCTGTTCCAGCAGACGCTCAGGGGTGTCTTCACTGAAGTACAGTACCCAGTCCACGGCTTCGAGTCCGGCAAGGACTGCCATCCGACGTTCAACCGGGTTGATCGGGCGACCGGGGCCTTTCAGGCGGCTGACGGATTCATCGCTGTTAATGGCCAGAACCAGACGATCGCCCTGAGCACGGGCCTGTTCCAGATAGCCGACATGACCGGCATGAAGAATGTCGAAACAGCCGTTGGTAAAGACGATCTTTTCACCGGCTGCGCGGGCATCAGCAAGGGCAATTTTGAGCTGCTCTTCGGTGACTACGCCGCGTTCTGCTCCCTGTTCCTGGCTGACGGCACGACGTAGTTCAGGTGCACTGATTGCAGCGGTACCCAGTTTGCCAACCACAATACTGGCGGCGATATTGGAAAGGGCAACGGCATTCGCCAGATCTTCACCGGCAGCGAGTGCGGCTGCCAGGGTAGATATCACGGTATCGCCGGCACCGGTTACATCAAAAACTTCACGCGCCCGGGCCGGGAAATGCAGTTCCTCCTGATTAGCCCGGATCAGGGTCATACCCTGTTCACTGCGGGTTACCAGCAGGGCTTCCAGTTCCAGATCTGCCAGTAACTGCTGGCCTTTACTGACCAGCTCTTCCTCGGTTGCACAAGGGCCGACGATGGTTTCAAATTCGGACAGGTTCGGTGTCAGCAGCGTTGCACCGCGGTAGCGGCCAAAGTCGGAGCCTTTAGGGTCGACCATCACCGCAACCTGTTTTTCGCGCGCCTGTCTGATCAGGCTCTGGCAGTCGGACAGGGTGCCTTTGCCGTAGTCAGACAGCACCAGCACGCTGACATTATCGAGCAGAGGGCTGACCGAGTTTTCCAGCCGGGCACTGTAATCTGCAGCAAACTTATCTTCAAAATCCAGACGAATCAGTTGCTGGTGGCGGCTGATCACGCGGAGTTTCGTAATCGTAGGTTCCTGATCGGTATGCGCAAAGACGCAGTTGACCCGTGCGGAACTCAATTGCTCCTTCAGCGCACGCCCGGCTTCATCTTCACCTACCAGACCTACCAGCGATACACCGGCGCCGAGCGCGGTAACGTTCAGGGCTACGTTGGCGGCACCGCCGGGACGATCTTCATGCTGTTCCACTTTGACAACCGGAACCGGAGCTTCCGGGGAGATGCGCGAAGTAGGGCCGTGCCAATAGCGATCCAGCATCAGGTCGCCAACGACCAGAACCTGCGCTTTGTCGAAACGTGGCATTTGAATTTTCATCTAGTTCTCTCCGCTACCGGCGTTATCGCCTGTCACTGTGTTGTCTTCGCTGAATTGCATATTGTAGAGGGCGGCATAAGCGCCTTTCAGATTGAGCAGTTCCTGATGGCTGCCCTGTTCAATAATCTGGCCTTTGTCCATCACCACAATCTGGTCGGCATCCTCAATGGTTGAGAGACGGTGCGCGATCACCAGCGTGGTCCGGCCTTGCATAACGTTGGTCATCGCTGCCTGAATATGGCGTTCCGATTCGGTATCCAGCGCTGATGTGGCTTCATCCAGAATCAGGATCGGTGCATTTTTCAGAATCGCCCGGGCGATGGCAATACGCTGTCGCTGACCGCCGGAGAGTTTGATCCCTTTCTCTCCGACTTCAGTGTCGAGCCCTTCCGGCAGGCGGCTGACAAATTCCATCACATGAGCGGCTTCGGCGGCGGCCAGAATCTCTTCATCAGTGCAATTTTCCATACTGCCGTAGGCGATATTGTCACGGATACTGCCCGCAAACAGCACGACATTCTGGGTTACCAGTGCGATCTGCTCGCGCAGATTACTCAGGGAGTAATCGGTCAGCGCTTTGCCATCGAGCAGGATACTCCCGGGTTGGGTATCGTAAAAACGCGGAATCAGGTTGGCCAGCGTCGACTTACCGCTGCCGGATTTGCCGACCAGTGCGATGGTCTGGCCTGGCTGGATATCCAGATTGAGATCTCTCAGTAGCGGTTTGTCAGGGGCATAGGAAAAATTGAGGTTGTTCAGCTCGAGATGACCTTTAACACCCTGCTGCCTGAGATTGCCCTGATCCTCTTCCCGTTCAGCATCGAGCAGTTGGAAGATACTTTCAGATGCAGCGATGCCTCGCTGTATAGTGGCATTGACTTCGGTAAGAGAGCGCAGCGGCTTGGCGATCAGGCCGGCGGCTGTGATAAAGGCGATGAACTCACCGGCACTCATGTCTGAAGCGATCATCGGGTGCAGTGCAAGAAAGATCAGCAACGCCAGAGCCGAGGAGACAATTAACTGCACGATAGGCGTGCTCAGCCCTTCGGTGATTGCCATCTTCAGGCTTTGTTTAAGGTTATGTTCGCTGGCACGGAAAAAGCGTTCTTTCTCGAACTGTTCACCACCAAAAATTTTGACAACCGGGATCCCCTGAATCGCTTCAGATGCCGCATGGGTAACATGGCCCATTGAATCCTGAATGCGGTGACCGAGCCGGCGGAAGCGTTTTGAAGCGTACATCACCACCAGAGCAATGAACGGCGAGGTGGCAGCAAATACCAGTGACAATTTCCAGTTGAGGAAGATCAGGTAGCAGAGCAGCAACAGAACCGTCATCCCTTCGCGGATGGCGATTTTAAGCGCATGGGTGGCGGCACTGGTGACCTGCTCGACGTTAAATGAAAGCTTGGAGAGTACCTGGCCGGACGCATTGTCATGAAAATACTGCAACGGCAGAGAGAGCAGGCGCTCGAACATTTCTGTACGCAGTTTGTGGACGATGTTGCGGGCCACATACACGGTAAAATAGTTCCCGGTAAAGGTACCTATGCCGCGGACAAACGCGATTCCCATCAGGGCCAGAGGGCCGTAGATATAGGCTTCTTTATTCTGATCGCCGATGGCGTCGACCAGATACTCCATCAGAGCGGCAAAAGCGGTCTGGCTCGCGGCATAGAGGATAAAGCCGACAATACCGACCGAGAAGGCGAGCAGATAGGGGCGTACATATTTCAGCAGGCGCAGGTAGACCCGCATACCGGTTTCCGGAGCAGCCGTGGTTTCTGTCATGAATCGTTACTTTGAATTGATGAAACAGGGGTTATTGTACCGTTCTGCGGCGCAACACCCAACTGTCTGGCTGATATTCATCCTGACCGTTATAATTGCCTTTTGTCTTCAGCGAAATGATCTATTGTGGCTAAAACTACTTCTTTTTACGCGCCAAAATACTGGACGGTGTGGCTTGGCTTTGGCCTGTTGAGAATCGCCTCTCTGTTACCTTTCCGGCTGGGTGTTGCTGTGGGTAATGCGTTGGGGATGCTGCTCTACTATGCGATTCCAAAGAGACGGCGGGTTGCTGAGGTGAATGTCGGTCTCTGTTTTCCCGAGCTCCGTGCTGCAGAAAAACAAAACTTTGTTAAAGATGTCTTTCGCCATAACGGGGTGGGAGTGATCGAGACCGCGTGGGCATACTGGAGTGATCCGGACTGGTTTCGCAGACACACCGAGGTGCTTGGCAGGGAGGTTCTGGATCAGGCGCTTGAGCAGGGTAAAGGCGTGATTCTGTTGGGGGCTCATTATTCGCATCTGGATCTGGGCGGGATGCTGTTCTCCTTCTATGACAAACCTCTGGTGACAATGTACCGGGCACATAATAATCCACTGATGGAACGGCTGATTCAGCGAGGCCGTGAGCGCTTTGGAGAGCCGGTTGAGCGGGCTAATCTGCGCAGTATCGTTCGCAGCCTGCGAAAGAATAAAGTGGTCTGGTACGGTCCGGATCAGGACTTCGGCAGTCGCAACTCGGTGTTTGTGCCTTTTTTCGGGCAGACTGCCGCGACGGTCACCGCAACCACGAAGATGGTGGGCTTCAACGATTCACCGATGGTGGCGCTCTCCCAGCGGCGCAAAGAGGATGGTAGTGGTTATATTATTGAGATTGAGCCGGTGCCCGGATTTCCCAGTGGCGATGAGCTGAAGGATGCGGAAATCGTTAATCTGACCCTGGAGAAGGGGATTCGCAAAGCGCCGACCCAGTATATGTGGGTGCACAAACGCTTTAAAACCCAGCCGGATGGCGAACAGAAACTGTATAAGCAGGCAGGTTGTTAATGTCGCGAGAGATCGATTTGAGCCAGTGCCGGCGGGTGCTGGTGACCAAGCTCAGGCATCATGGCGATGTCCTGCTCAGCTCACCGGTGTTTCAGGTACTGAAACAGCAATACCCGCATCTTGAGATCGATGCTCTGGTGTATGAGGATACTTCGCCAATGCTGGCCGGGCATCCTGCGATCAGCCAGTTGCACTGTATTGATCGTCAGTGGAAAAAGCTGGGTGCCGGTAAGCATCTGGCGGAGGAGCGCGGCCTGCTGAAGCAGTTAAAAGCGCGCGATTATGATCTGCTGATCCACCTGACCGAGAGCTGGCGCGGTGCCTGGTTGAGCCGGCTGTTGAAACCGGCTTATTCCGTGGTTCGAAAATACCCCGGCCGGAGTAACCGCTTGTGGAAAAACAGTTTTACTCATCACTATGCGTCACCGGCCGGCAACCGACGCCATACGGTAGATATGCATCTGGATGCACTGCGTCATATTGGTGTTCAGCCGCAGAGTGAAAACAAAAAATTGCTGCTGGCGGTGGCAGAGGCTGACGTGAAAAAGGTTGCTGATCAGTGGCCTGCAGCAGCCGGTAAAACGGTGTTGCTACACCCGACCTCGCGCTGGATGTTTAAAACCTGGCCCGCAGACAAGGTTGCAGCGGTCATCCGTTATCTGCAGCAGCAGGGGATGAATATCGTCGTGACCGCTGCCCCGGCAGAAAAAGAGCTGAACATGGTCGAAGAAATTCTGCAGTCGGTTGAACAGCCGGTTGTGAATCTGGCGGGCAAGCTCAGCCTGAAACAACTGGCCGCAGCGATCGATCGTGCCGATCTGTTTGTGGGGGTCGATTCGGTGCCCATGCATATTGCAGCGGCGATGCAGACCCCTGCGGTGGCGCTGTTCGGGCCCAGCGGCGATAACGAATGGGGCCCCTGGATGTCACCGAATCAGGTGATTGCATCGGACATCTCCTGCCGACCTTGCGGGCAGGATGGCTGCGGCGGCAGCAAAGTCAGCGACTGTCTCACGATGATTGAGGTCGAGAGGGTGTGCGCTGCGGCGATGGAGTGGCTGACAGAATGACCCGTCTGGCAATTATCCGACAGCGCTACCGGCCGGATGGCGGAGCAGAACGTTTTGTCTCTCAGGCTCTGGCGGCACTGGCTGAAACGTCTCAGTTGGATGTCAGCGTGATTACCCGCGGCTGGGAAGGGGAAAACCGTTCCGGCTATCAGGTACTGCAGTGCGATCCGCAACAGCGGGGCAGGGTTGAGCGTGAGCAGGCGTTTGCCGGGAAGGCGCTGCAACTGCTTAAGGAACATCAGTTTGATCTGGTCCAGTCTCACGAGCGTATTCCCGGTTGTGATATCTATCGCGCCGGAGACGGGGTACATAAAGTCTGGCTGCAGCAGCGTGATCGGGTTATTGGTTGTCTGCAGCGTTTCTGGCAGCAGCGCAGTGCTTTTCACCGCTACCAGCTCGCCACAGAAAAGGCGTTGTTCACTCATCCTGAGCTCAAGGCAGTGATCTGTAATTCGGAGATGGTTAAGCAGGAAATCATCCAGCACTTCGCCACCCCTACAGATAAGATTCATGTGATCTATAACGCGGTGGATGGCGAGCGCTTTAAGCCAGTCACCGCAGATCAAAAACAGGCGCTGAAAAAGAAACTGGGGCTGGCAACTGATAAACCAGTGGCGATCTATGTGGGTTCGGGTTTTCAGCGGAAAGGTCTGGAAGCGGCTATCGGGGCGGTGGCTAAACAGCCTGACTATCAGTTGCTGGTGGTGGGTAAAGATAAAAAACAGCGTCGCTATGAGAAACTTGCGGCCCGTCTTGGGTGTGCTGAACGGGTCCTGTTTGCCGGCGTACAAAAAGAGATGCCGGAGTATTACAACGCAGCGGATCTGCTGTTGTTGCCAACTCTGTATGATCCCTTTCCCAATGTCATACTGGAAGCGATGAGCAGTGGTCTGCCGGTAATCACCTCGCGTAAGTGCGGCGGCGCGGAGTTTATCCGACAGGGCGAAGAGGGGTTTGTCACTGATGCCCTCGATGTTGATGCTATGGCTGCTGCACTGGGGCAGTTAAAAGATCCGCAGCAGTGGCAGCGATCTTCAGTCGCGGCCCGACAGAGAGTGGCGGCCTGTACTCCGGAAAATCTGGCAGGGCAATTGCTGGCGCTGTATCAGTCACTTTTGTCTGGCACGGGGGGACGCGTTCGTGAGCCGGTTTAAATCCCGTCTGGTGACGCTGAGTGCGGTTCTGAAACGGTTACCTGGCCACTTGTTCCGCCGGGCGCCACAAAAGGCCCCGGAAAAGGTTCTGATTGCACACCATCTGCTATTGGGCGATACCCTGATGCTGACGCCGCTGCTGGCAAAAATTCGGCAGCAGTACCCGCATGCGGAAATCTGTATGTTAGGCCAGAAAGCCTTAGCTTCACTCTATGCCGGTAAGCCTTATGGTGTGAATTATCTGCCTTATCATCCCTCTGAAACCGAGCGTTATCGTGAGCTGATCGCTTCGGGGCCCTACGATCTGGCCTTCGTACCGGCAGATAATCGTTACAGTATTCTCGCCTATGCGATGGGAGCCCGGTGGATCAAAGCGTTTTCCGGTGATCGCCCGGCGTATAAAAGCTGGCTGGTAGATCAGTTTTACGATTACCCCGATACACCTATGCACTGGGCGGATATTAATACCCTGATGCTGGAGGGGGACTATCCGGCGCCCTTCAGTCCTGAGCAGTGGCCGCTTCCGGAGACCAGTCAGGCTGAGATACTGCCTGAGATCCCGGGCCGGTTTGTGGTTTTGCATGTGGGGGCGAGTTCAGCGTTGAAGCTGTGGTCCCCTGCCCTCTGGCGACAGTTGGCAGACGGACTGACCGCAGAGGGGTTTCAGGTGGTCTGGAGTGGAGGCCCGGGTGAGGAGCCTCTGGTTGAAGCGATCGGTGTCATGCCGGGGGAGATCAATCTGGCCGGTAAGCTGTCGCTGGCACAGCTCTGCCGATTGCTGCAGCAAAGCGCTGCGCTGGTTTGCCCGGACACGGGTATCAGTCATCTCGGCCGGCTCAGTGATACGCCGACGCTGTGCCTGTTCGGGCCGGGTAACCCCGCAGTCTTTGGTAACTGTCGCTTCTGGAATCAGGATAACTATCGGGCGATTCATAAACCGGTTGCCTGCCGGGATCAGCATGTGATGTTCAAGCGGGAAATACCCTGGTTGCAGCGCTGTAATCGTGGCACTGATCGCTGCGAAAAAGCGGTCTGTATGCAGGCTATTACGCTGCAGGAGGTGCAGCAGCAACTGGCGTCGCTGCTGCATCAGGATCACTTTTAACCCTGCAACTGGCGGTGATGATCGATATATTGCTGCAGCGAGTTTCGGATCGAAAACTTGTGCAGGTATTCGTCGCTGATTGCCGGGTATTCCTCCAGCGCCGCGCGGATATTGGCGGCAAGGCCGTCGACATCGTCCGTGGGTGACAGGAAGCGGCTGAACTCTCCGGTGAGAATCTCGGAAGGTCCGGTCGGACAGTTGGTGCTGACTACCGGCGTACCGACGATCAGGGATTCGATCAGAACCGTGGGCAGCCCTTCACTGTCGGAGGACATGGCAAACAGCTCGGCCCCTTTGACCCAGGCGTAAGGGTTGCTCTGGAAACCCGGTAGAATCACTTTGTCTTTGATGCCCAGATCGTCAATCAACGCCAGCATCTGTTCATACCAGCGTTTGTCTGACTCGGTATAGGTGCCACCGATCAGGACCAGTTTCTGTTCGATATTGGCTTTGGCGTAGGCCTTCAGCAGCAGGTCCTGACGCTTGCGATTTTCAAACTTAGCCGCGTAGATGATATACGGAGAATCGGGTTTCAGGGCCGGATCGATCGGTTCGGCAGCTTTGCTGCGTAACAGATCGAAATCAAACGGATTGTAAATGGTGCGGATCGATTTCGGTTTAATACCGACCTGATTGACCAGTTCATCCTGCAGGGCATCGGATACGGTAACAATATTTCTGCCACTGTAGATGCTGCGGAACTTTCGGGTCCACCGCCACTGCCGTATCCAGCGTTTCAGCCCGGTTTTATTACCGACTTTGTTTTCGATGTACTTGACCATCGAGTTGCGGTAGCGGATATAGACGTTTTCCAGTGCGGCCATCCCGCTGAGGCGATCCATATCTTCTGCATTGGAGGTGAAGAAGTCGAACTTCTGGCCATCGTTCTCGATCTGTGTGACCTTATCCCGCAGCGCCTGCGCCAGTAGTTTTTTATTCTGCCAGCGGTTTTCGGCCAGTTCTCCGTCTTCAGACAGGTAGTGTATCTGGTAGCGGTCGGAGGCGGCCTGATGTTGCTGCTCATTTTTGACCAGAATGATATGAACATCGTGTCCCATATCGGCCAGGCCCCCGGCAAAATTCAATACCACGCGCTCGGCGCCGCCGCCGATCAGGGAGTCGATCAACAATCCAATACGTAACATAGATTCACTCATTTGATTAAGCCAACTGTTGCATAGCGTCGAGCACTTCGGCGCTGGTCAGGTCGGTGAGGGGTTCTTTATGCATAATACGATGCTGGCCCCAGGGGCGCCATTGATCTGCGCCGGGGTATCCAAACAGGGCAACAACCGGTACACCCAGCCCGCTGGCAACATGCATGGCACCGCCATCACTGCAGACCATAATCTGCGCCAGAGAGAGCGCGCCCACCAGTTGCCGCAGGTTTTCGGTGCGGAAGGGAATAATATTGTCTACTTGGTCAGTGAGTTGCAGTAACTGCTCAAGCTTCTCATCATCGCCGGGATGCTGCGGGTCGTGTTGTGAGCCGGGACTCCAGAGCAGCATGACGGGTCTGTCAGAACCCGCCCGGTAGGCATTGATCAGTTCGGCAAATTTTTCCGCAGGCCATTGGTTACAGGCTTTACGGGCGCTGATATGAAAAGCCGCGATCCCCTGTTCCAGTTGGGTTGCGCCACTGTTCGCCAGTTGCTGTCGGGCATATTGCTGTTCTTCCGGGGTGGCCGCCAGGCTGAGAGCGGGAATGGCTTTATCCTTAAAACCGGCGATGCGGCAGATCTTTTCTACCTGATGCAGACCTTCTAATGAGTCTGGTGTAACGGCGTCTTTGATCCCCAGGCTGCCATCATCAACACCGATAATCCGGGCCGCACCGGCCTGACGGGCCAGTTTCAGACCATGACGGTCAGGTGAGGGTGTCGCCAGAATGGCAAGATCGATCTGTTTACGTCTGAGCCGACGCAGTAACCGGAAGCGCTCAAGGTAGATCGAAAAACGACTGCGGGTGCCACGGTGCTTGGCTTTAACGTAGAAGCACAGGTCATCAATATCCGGACAATTTTCCAGAATCGGCGCGTTATAACTGCAGGCCAGCAGGGTGATTTCGGCATCCGGATAACGCTGACGCAGCAGGGTGAGCATGGGAGTTGTGCATACCAGATCGCCGATATTGTCTCTGCGTACAACCAGAATCTGTTTCACTTGATGGCCTCGGTTTCAGTTTTTTTTGCAGGTCGAACCGCGGATGCCAGAATCAGCCCCATCAGCGCCCAGAAGATAATAATGTTATTCCGGATAAAAAAATCATCCGTCATACTTTTCAGGAAAAATACCAGTGTCAGGCTGATACCAAGCAGGCCCAGGTGCCGGTTTTCCGGCTGCTTGCAGAGTAATACCATACGGTAAATCAGCCAGCCGTACAGTGCCATAAATAACAACAGCCCCGGCCAGCCTAACTGCAGATAGCGGTTTAAAAGGACGTTGTGGGCGTGAAGACGGTAATTGCTGTTGAAGTTTTCTGGCATCTCATCAGATAGCGCCTGACCCGGAATCGAATAACCATAACCAAAACCACGATGAGGAGCGCGGTCATATTGGCTGAGATAGAACGGCCAGAGCGTGTTAGCGCGTGGGTCTTTTTTCAGCGCGGTGACTTCGCTAATGTTGCCGCTCTGCTTCATATTCAGTGCAGTTAGGGTGGAAACAGCAAGGAGTATGGGAATCAGGATGAGTACCAGGCCTCTTTGTTTGCGGCATTTAACAACATCGAAGAGGACTACCAGACTGAAAAACGCCGCAACAAAACCGACACAGATAATAGCCATTCGGTTCTGGATCAGAGAAAGGCTGTAACCGCTCACAGCCAGCCCTGTTAAGGCAAGTAACAGTATCCAGAGTCTTCGGTTGCTGATACAGATCGAGCAGAAGACACAGACGGCTAAAGTGATCAGGGTCGAAGTATCGCCCACCATCAGGTAATAGTCGCTTCCCCCTTTTATCAGACCCAGCTTGAAATTAATGGACAGAAATAACAGGGCGGTATAGCCAATTCCCAGACCGATGATCGTGTAGTTCTGCAGGGTTGATTGCTGACAACACAGATAAAAAATGCCAAAAGCAAACAGGGGATAAAGCAGCTCTTTTTTGATGGCGCTGAGGGTGAGATCCGGGGCAACGCTCCAGTTTACCGACAATGCGGCAAGGCCGATCAGGGCTGCCCACAATATGAGACCCGAGCGGATTGCGATCAGCTTTCGGAACTCGGGTGAGGACAGTAACAGCAGTGCCGCTAACGCAGACAGCATCACGCCCTGTGCATCTCTCAGTTGGACTGATATAGAGAAAGCAATCAGGAGTATGCCTGATAAAAGGGTCAGCATTGATCTGATCGGGTTAGGCAATGAAATCGGCACGGGACTACTTATTCTCGTTAACTTTGATTTTTTCGATCGTTTTAGCGTATTTGGAAAATGAGTTGAGACAGCCAATCAGGATGTGGACCAGACCGGGGAGCCCGTCGCGAAACCCCTGACGGATTAAATAGAATTTAATAAACCGCAGCAAAGGGCTGAGCAGCAGTTTAGCCACGCCAATCTTTTTTCCTTTCTGAAAAAGTTGCTCCGCCTGAAGCGAGGTGTAGCGGTTCTGCTTATTCAGGTACTGCTCAAGCGTTTCCTGAGAAAAGTGCAGTATATCTCCGCTGAGTGTTGCCGGTTCAGCCTGACTGACCACCTTTTCATGAACCGGGTCATCACTCCAGGCTGCGTGCGCCCGGTGGAATAAACGCAGGCTGATATCCGGATAGCCTTCACCATGGTAAAGCCAGCGGCCCATAAACCGGTTTCGCCGGGGCATCTGGCAGGCATGGCTGGCAGGGTTGCGCATAAAGTGCTCGATACTCTGCTGCAGCTCCGGGCTGATCCGCTCATCGGCGTCGAGGCAGAGTACCCAGTGGTGCCGGGCCTGTTCAACCGCAAACTGCTTTTGTTTGCCAAAGCCCAGCCATTGCTGCACAACCACTCTGCAGCCCAGCGATTCGCTGATCGCTACCGTGTCATCCGTACTGCCGGAATCAACCACGACCACTTCATCGCAAAAACTGAGTGAGGCGATACAATCCGCAATATTAGATGCTTCATTAAGCGTGATGATAACGGCAGAGAGTGGCTCTTTATTCACACTGGAATCCTGTTGCTAGAGCCCTGAGCCCTGAATGACACTGAAACTGGAGGGGATTATACCTGAGTCCGTTTGCGCGACAAAGGCTGCCCATTCAGCTACCGACATATCCCTGAGCGGCTGTTAGAATAGGCCGATAATCCTGATATCTGTTTTTCGTGATCCCAACTATGCAAATTTCTATCTGCGTCCTCACTTTTAATAGCGATAAAACTCTCAAGCCGCTACTGGACCAATTGTTAAAGCTGAATGCTGAGATGGTGGTGGTTGATTCCGGCAGTAGTGACCGTACGCTGGATATAATCCACAAGGCGTCTGAACAGGGCAATGTGCGCCGAATTGACCGTCCGTATCAGTGTCATTCTGATCAGATGAATTATGCGATAGATCAGGCCAGTCACGACTGGGTCCTCTGTATGGACAGTGATGAGATTCCTGATGATCAGTTTATTCTGGAATTACAGGGCTTGCTGAAAAGTTTTGACCCGGAACAGACAGGTCAGGCAGGGCGGATCAAGCGAAACTGGTATGTGTTGGGGCGTAAGGTACATGCCATGTATCCATGCTCCAGTCCGGATTATGTGGTGCGTTTCTTCAACCGGAAGCAGTGTCGCTTCAATGACAGTGTGGTGGACGATAAGGTCATCGGTTTTGATCAGGATTTTATCCTTGCCGGTGAAGTTGATCACCACACTTTTGAAACTCAGGAAGCGATGGACCGGAAACTGGATGCCTATGTGCGCCGTTTGAAATCAGGCTCTGCGCCAAGAAAAAATTCGACGCCGCGCGCGATTGCCAGTGCGATTGCGGCCTTCTGGAAGTGGTATTTTGTGAAGCAAGCGTATCTGGATGGCATCGTAGGGATAAAAACGGCGCGCTATGCAGCTCAATACTCCTACCGTAAGTATAAGGTTTAAACCTGATGCCACGTTGGTTATACACCGCTCTGTTCTACCTTGCCCTGCCGGTTATTCTGTTGCGGCTGTGGTTGCGCGGGCGGAAAGCGCCGGCTTACCGGGAGCGTTGGCAGGAGCGGCTCGGTGTTTATCAGTCAGATCCTTTGACGAATGCTCAGCCGCTGTGGATTCATGCGGTTTCTGTGGGCGAAACGCTGGCGATTGTACCGCTGGTTAAGCTGATTCAGGCGCGTTATCCGCAGTTGCCGATTGTGATGACCACGATGACGCCTACCGGTGCGGAGCGAGTCAGGGCCAGCTTCGGTGATAGCGTTCAGCACTATTATTGTCCTTACGATCTGCCCTGTGCGCTGAAGCGTTTTCTCAATCATGTGAAGCCGCAGGCCTGCGTCATTGTTGAAACTGAGTTATGGCCTAATCTGGTCGATCAGTGTTATCGCAGCAGGGTGCCGGTGCTGGTGGCCAACGCGCGACTGTCGGCACGATCGGCCAGAGGCTATGCCCGTTTTGCCAAAATGGCGGCGGCCATGCTGCAGCAGGTGGAGCTGATCGCTGCGCAAAATGCGACCGACGGACAGCGCTTTGTTGAGCTGGGGCTGGCGCCGGAACATCTGCAGGTGACCGGTTCGATTAAATTCGACATCAGCGTCCCGGAAGGCTCTGAGCGTCTGGCGTATGGGTTGCGCGAGCTCTGGGGGGCGCAGCGCCCGGTGCTGATCGGTGCCAGCACCCATGAGGGTGAAGAGCAGGCGCTGGTGGAGCTCTATAAGGGGTTGCTGAGTGATCATCCTGAGCTGCTTCTGGTTCTGGTGCCCAGACACCCGGAGCGGTTTGGCCCGGTGGCTGAACTGGTTAAAGCGGCGGGGCTGAAAATGGCCCGTCGCAGTCTGGGGCAGCAGCCAGCTTCGACCACTCAGGTATATCTGGGAGATACCATGGGCGAGTTAATGAAGCTGCTGGCGGCAGCGGATATCGCCTTTGTTGGCGGGAGTCTGATTGAGCGGGGAGGGCATAACCCGCTCGAGCCGGCTGTGCTGAAAAAGCCGGTGCTGATGGGGCCACACTTTTTTAATTTTCAGCAGATCTGTGAGCAGTTAGCGCAAGCCGGTGGCCTGAGCGTGGTAGCCGATGAAAAAGCGCTTTATCAACGCTGCGCAGAGTTGCTGGCCGATGCTTCGACAGCCCGGGCACAGGGTGAGAAAGGCTATGACTTTGTGATGCAGAACCAGGGCGCATTAGAGAGACTTTACGCCCTGGTTGAAGCGGTGTGTATCCGGCGTTGAATCAGCCTTCGCCGGACAGGCGGCGGTCCATCTCTTCGCACAGCCAGTGGCCGACAAAAATATGCGCTTCCTGAATGCGCGCAGTTTCGTCTGAAGGTACCCGGATCAGATGATCCGCAATGTCATTCAGTTTGCCGCCGTGGGAACCGGTCCAGGCCCAGGTGGTGCAGCCGATCTGTTTGGCTGCTTCGATCGCGTCAATCACGTTGGCGCTGTTGCCTGAGGTTGAGATACCGATCACCAGATCTTCTGCTTTAGCCAGTGCCAGCATCTGTCGGGTGAATACTGAGTCATAGCTGTAATCGTTACTGTGGGCGGTGAGAATTGAGCTGTCTACCGTCAGCGCAATGGCAGCCAGCGGGCGGCGTTCTGCTTTGTAGCGAACAACAAACTCAGCGGCCAGATGCTGGCTGTCGGCGGCGCTGCCACCGTTACCCATAAAGATCAGTTTGCCGCCGTTGTTGAAGCATTGTTCAATCTGATCGGCCAGCAACTGACTTCCCGCTTCAAGGCTGTTCAGTTGGTTAAAGGTATCAAAATGGCGTTGCAGGGCATTAGCAAAAGACATGCGCTCAGGCTCCTGTCAGATCAAATTCTAGGGATTCGCCTGCCTGATCGGCAAAGGCTTTCTTCAGGAACGGGCCGAGGGGCTGGCCATCGCTGTCCAGCACCCAGCCTGCCTGATCAGTATCGTAATCAAAGTGGAAACCGCCACTCTTGGTAGCCAGCCATAGCTGTTTAACCGGGGCCTGACGGGTAAAGATCAGCTGTGAGCGATTCTCGCAGATAATGGTCAGGATGCCGCCACCCAGCTGGACGTCAATATCGGTTTCGGCATCGTCCAGAATCTCCTCGATTTGCTCCAGAGTCTGGTCTACCCGATCGTTAAATTCGCTCTCAGTCATCTATCTCTCCGACCCTGCGGGTCATAAAAAACCATTCAGGCCGCAGAGTATAGCAAGCAAACGGAAAAAGCCGAAGAATGCTTATCATTCCCTCTTCTGCGGGTCGAGCTGGTGTTGTCGGGCGGGTTTCTGAAAAACGTTTTTAAGAATTGCTCCGGATACAGGTATAATCCGTGGATTCAACCGTTTTGCGGGGATTATTTGCTGTGAAAACACAGACTAAGCGTATTGGAATTTTAATGCTGTTCAGCCTGGTTATGTTGGCCGGTTGTGGACAGAAAGGACCGCTCTACCTTCCGGATGGTGAAGAGCAGCAAAACACGCAGCAGAAGTAAGCAGAATTTAAGAGATCACTGATGGATACATTTGAATACAGAAACGGCCAGTTATGCTGCGAAGAAGTTGCTCTGGCAAAAATCGCAGAAGAGTTTGGCACCCCGACCTATGTTTATTCCCGGGATGCGCTGGAGCGTGCTTATCTGGCCTATGCTGAAGCGCTGGAAGGCACCAGTTCTCTGGTTTGTTTTGCCGTGAAAGCCAACTCCAATCTGGCTGTGCTGAATGTGCTGGCGCGCCTGGGTGCGGGGTTTGATATTGTTTCTATCGGTGAGCTGGAGCGTGTTCTGCGCGCGGGTGGTGACGCAGATAAAGTGGTGTTTTCCGGTGTGGGTAAACAGCCCCATGAGATTAGCCGCGCGCTGGAAGCGGGCATCCGTTGCTTCAATATTGAATCGGAAGCGGAGCTGGAGCGGATTAATCAGGTAGCGGCAGAAGAAGGCAAAGTCGCTGCGATCTCCTTCCGTGTTAATCCGGACGTGGATGCAGGTACCCACCCTTACATCTCCACCGGCCTGAAAGAGAACAAATTTGGTATCGCCATTGATGAGGCGCTGCGTATCTACGGTCGTGCGGCCGAAATGGCCAATGTCAGCGTGGTCGGGATGGATTGCCATATCGGCAGCCAACTGACCGAAGTGGCGCCATTCCTTGATGCACTGGATCGCCTGTTGGTGCTGGTGGATCAACTGGCTGAGCAGGGCATTCATATCAAGCATCTGGATCTGGGTGGCGGACTGGGTGTGTGCTACACCGATGAAACGCCGCCGACACCGCAGGCATACATCGCTGAAGTGCTGAAAAAGCTCGAAGGCCGTGATCTGGAGCTGATCTTTGAACCGGGCCGTTCTATTGCCGCGAATGCGGGTGTGATGCTGACCCGGGTTGAGTTTCTGAAGCGTTCCGGTGAGAAAAACTTTGCCATTATTGATGGTGCCATGAACGACCTGATCCGGCCATCACTGTACAGCGCCTATCAGGAAATTATTCCGGTGATGCTGCGGGAAACCGGGTCTGAAGAATCATGGGATCTGGTCGGTCCGGTGTGTGAAACCGGTGATTTTCTGGGCAAAGATCGCTCGTTGAATCTGGAGCCGGGTGATCTGCTGGCGGTCTGCTCTGCCGGTGCCTATGGCTTTGTTATGGCATCTAACTACAACAGCCGTGGTCGTCCGGCCGAGGTGATGGTAGATGACAATAAGCATTACCTGATCCGCAAGCGTGAGACTCTGGCTGATCTGGTGAAAGGCGAGCAGTTGCTGCCGAAAGATCGATAAGGATAGGTCCATGCTAGTTCGCTTTACCAAAATGCACGGCCTCGGTAATGATTTTATGGTGCTGGATCTGGTGACCCAGCGGGTAAAAGTGACGCCGAAGCTGGTGAAAAAGCTCGGTGACCGCAATTTCGGTGTAGGGTTCGATCAGTTACTGATTGTTGAGCCACCTTCTGAACCGGATGTTGATTTCCGCTACCGGATTTTCAATCAGGATGGTTCCGAGGTGGAAAACTGCGGTAACGGTGCCCGTTGTTTCGCCAAGTTTGTCCGTGATAAGCGCCTGACCGGCAAATCTCAGGTCCGGGTACAGACCAGTAATGGTCGCATGACCCTGAAGATCCATGAGGACAAGCGGGTTGAGGTCAATATGGGTGAGCCGATCCTGACGCCAGCAGAGGTTCCCTTTGTGGCTGATCAGCAGGCAGCGGTTTATCCACTGCAGGTAGCGCTGAACGGGCAGATGCAAACGGTTGAACTCAGTGCGGTGTCTATGGGCAATCCGCATGGGGTTCTGCTGGTGGAGGATACCGCAACCGCGCCGGTCGAAAGCCTTGGGCCGGTGCTGGAATCCCACGAGCGATTTCCGGCGCGGGCTAATATTGGCTTTATGCAGGTGATTTCTCGCAATGAGATCAATCTGCGGGTGTTTGAGCGTGGTGTGGGTGAGACCATTGCCTGTGGTACCGGAGCCTGTGCTGCGGTGGTCGCGGGTAAACTGCGTGGCGAGCTGGATATGCCGGTAACGGTGCATCTTCCGGGTGGTGATCTGCAGATCGAATGGCAGGGTGACGGTCATCCGGTGATCATGACCGGGCCGGCAACAACCGTATACGAAGGACAGATTTTTGTATGAGCGATGCAACAATGGATCGGCTGACAGAAGCGCAGGTAGCGGCTTACCTGCTGGAACACAGTGACTTTTTTACCCGCAACAGTAAACTGCTGGAGAAACTGCAGGTACCGCACGAAACCGGTCGCGCGGTATCGCTGATTGAGCGCCAGACCAGTCTGCTCCGGGAAAAGAATCAGAATCTGACGGCGCATCTGTCTGATCTGATTGATATCGCCCGTCACAACGATCTGCAGTTTGAGAAAACCAAACGGATGGTACTGGCCCTGCTGGAAGCTGAAACGCTGGATGATGTCGCCATCGCTATCGATGAAAGCCTGTGTCAGGACTTTGCCAGTGACAGTACCGCGCTGATCCTGTTTACCAGTAAGTCGATGGATGTGAATAACCTGCGTCTGATGCTGCGTGAAGATGCCGAAGCGGTGAACAGCCTGATCGGGACTAATCTGCCGAGCTGTGGTCGTCTTAATGATGCCGAAAATCAGTTCATTTTCGCCGACCAGGCGGTCAAGGTGCAGTCTGCCGCGGTGGTACCGCTGGTTCAGGGTGAAACACTGGGCCTTCTGGCGATAGGCAGTTTTGACCCGAACTACTTCACCAGTAGTCAGGGCACGGTACTGCTGAGCTATGTAGGCGAAGTGCTGAGCCGGGTGGTCAGCCGGATTCTTCGTCAGCCGGCGCGCTGAACAAACCGGTGTCGCGGGTGTGAAAGAGGCGCAGCTTGAGCAGTTTCTGCACTATCTGGCAACAGAGCGGCAGCTTTCCCCTCATACCCTGAACAACTACAGCCGGGACCTGCTGCGCTTCCTCGAATTTGTCGAAGAGCACCGTCTGGCGCAATGGGCTGATGTCAGCGCCCGCCATGTGCGCCAGTTTGCGGCACAGATCCACCGACAGGGGCTGGCAGGAAAAAGCATTCAGCGTACCCTTTCAGCGGTACGCAGCTTCTACCGTTTTCTCGCCCGGGAACAATGGGTGGAACAGAACCCGGCCGAGGCGGTGCAGGCACCGAAAGCCTCGCGTAAACTCCCCAACACACTGGATACAGATCAGATCACCCGACTGCTGGATATTCCGGTGTCTGACGCCCTCTCCGCCCGTGATCTGGCGATTATGGAGCTGATCTACTCCTCCGGTCTGCGTGTATCTGAACTGGTCGGGTTGGATATGCAGAATCTGGAACTGGCAGAGCACAGTCTGCGGGTGCTGGGTAAAGGTAATAAAGAACGGGAGTTGCCGGTGGGGCGTAAAGCCCTGCAGGCGCTGGATCGCTGGTTTGATTACCGGGACCAGCTGGCCGATTACACTCAACCTGCGTTGTTTGTCAGCAGCCGGGGTGGTCGGATCAGTGTGCGTACTGTGCAGCAACGGATGGAATACTGGGGCAAAAGGCTGGGAATCACCGGTCGGGTGCACCCGCACCGGTTGCGTCACAGCTTCGCCAGTCATATGCTGGAATCCAGTGGTGACCTGCGTGCAGTGCAGGAGTTACTGGGGCATGAAGATATATCCACCACCCAGATCTATACCCACCTCGATTTTCAGCACCTGATGCAGGTTTACTCCGGTGCGCATCCCCGGGCGCAAAAAAAGGATAAGTAATGATTCGTTGTATTACCTTTGATCTCGATGACACGCTCTGGGCGGTTGATCCGGTGATCACTCACGCCAATCAGACGATGTTCGAATGGCTGACAGAAAACGCACCGGCCTTTACCCGGTTATATCAGATTAAAGATCTGCCCCAGCTGCGCCATGCTGTACTGGAAGAAGCGCCGGAGATTGGTCACAGTGTCACCCTGATTCGTCAGGCCCAGCTTCGCCATGGCCTCCGGGCGGCAGGCTACACGGCGGAGCAGGTTGAGCGTCTGACTGAACAGGCGTTTTCCGTGTTTATTCAGGCGCGTCAGGAGGTGGTGTTCTTTGAGCATGCCCGCGAAACACTGCAGGCGTTGAAAGACGCCGGTTATCAGTTGGGCGCATTGAGTAACGGCAATGCGGATGTACAGCGGGTTGGCCTGGGTGATCTGTTCGATTTCCAGTTTAAGGCGGATGATGTTGGTCAGATGAAGCCCCACCCTCTGATGTTCCTGCAGATGCTGGAGCATACCGGTCTGCGCCCGGAGCAGGTAGTCCATGTGGGCGATAACCCGGAACACGATATTCAGGGCGCGGCTGCGCTTGGAATCTGGACTATCTGGATTGATCTTTCAGGCGCGGGTACCTGCGCCGAAGCAACAGAACAGACTGATTGCCTCAGCCGCCTGCCGGATCTGGTCGAAAAGATCCGGCAGACAGCGCAGCGACGGGTCACCCTCTAGGCGTGTGTGTGGTTGTCAGTGCAGCTTGAAGCGGCTGACAATCTCTCGCAGATTTGCGGCCTGCTGAGCCACTTCTTCACTGGCCATCGCATTCTGACCAACCTGTTCGTTTGCCACCTCAACAATCGCCTGAATCCGCTCGGCGTTCAGGTCAATCTCGCTGGCTACAGCGGCCTGCTCTTCAATGGCCGAGGCGACCTGAGTGGTCATATCGACAATGCTGTTGGCGTCTTCGTTGATTTTCGCCAGTGCACTGATAGTGCCGCTGGCTTCTTCTGCGCTGCGGGTGCTCAGTTCCACGCTTCGCTGCATCAGGCCGGATACCTGTTCCGTCTGTTGCTGCAGGGCGTTGACCATCTCTTCAATTTCAGTGGCCGATGACTGGCTGCGACCGGCCAGCGCCCGGACCTCATCCGCAACAACCGAGAAGCCCCGGCCCTGTTCTCCGGCACGGGCGGCTTCGATAGAAGCATTCAGTGCCAGCAGATTGGTCTGTTCGGCAATGGTCTTGATCACATCCAGTACGGTGCCGATACGGTTACTGTTCTCTTCCAGTAATTGTACAGCCTGCGTACTCTGATTCGCTTCTTCTGCCAGTTGGTTAATATTACCGATGGTCTGATTAATAATCGCCTGACCTTCGTTAGCACTGGCCTGAGAGCTGGTAGCGGTCTGTGCGGTGAGATCCGTATTATGAGAGATCTCATGCATGGCGTTCTTCATTTCACGGACGGCTGAAGATACCTGACTTACCTCATGTTTCTGGTCCTCAAGGCCTTTCGAGGTATCCGCAGCAATGGCCGATACCTCTTCCGCAGAGGAACTGAGGGAGAGGGAGGATTTACTGACATCATCCAGCAGCGACTGGAACTCCTCCATCATGCTGTTAAAACTGCGGCCCATATCGCTCAGTTCATCATTGGAGGTGATCGGGTAGCGCAGGGTCAGGTCTTTATCATCCCGGGCTGAGCTCATCACATTCTTTAGCGAATCGACACGGGAGGTTATATTCCGGGCGATCCAGAAGGCAATCAGCGCGATAACGACCGCCAATACCAGAGACTTAGCGGCAGAAAACAGCAAAATATTGTCCGTTTCCTGTTTCAGGCGCTCTCCGATCACCTGTTCCTGCTCTGCCAGCAGGGTTTCAGATTGATGGATGGTGCTACGCATCTGGCCGAACAGGCCCTCTTTGCTGCTCAGGCCGAGTTTTTCGTAATGACCGACCAGTGCGAGGAAGCCTTCGCGGTAGATTTTCAGCAGGGCTTTGGTTTCTTTTGCCAGATTGGGATCGCCGATGACCTGTGCAATGTCGTTATCCAGTTTGCTGAAGTTCTTCTCGAATTTTTCCCGGTATTTCAGATCCTTGCGCAGGAGGAAGTCTTTTTCATTACGGCGTAGCTGCAGAATGCCGGAGACCAACTGGTGATAGCCCAGTTCATTCACTTTACCTTCCGCGCCCTGCACGGCTTTACGCAGGTTGCCGCGCAGCCCCTCTTCATGGGTCAGGCCGATCTCGGCTTTGGTATTGGCAACCGCTTTGAAGTGGCTCTGATACTGAAGGAGTACCTGATCCAGAGATTCAAGCTGGCTGTTATCAATACCGGATTGCTCCAGCAGATTAGCCAGATGCATCAATTGGTTATGGAAGGTGTCGACGGTTTCATCGAAACGGCCCAGGTACTTGCTGTCGTCCCGGGCAAGGAAGTCTTTCTCGTGGCGACGCAGGGTCAGCATGCTGCTTTCCAGCTCGCTGACGGTGGTCTGGGCGTCTTTGAGGCGACCCACACTGTCGAGGGCAAAATGCAGGAATGAATAGACGGCCCCGATGGCAATAATAGTCACAAGGATCAGACAGGAAAGCTTTGCTTTGATCGTCATGGTGAAGTATCTCGGTCTCAATTAAGTGACGGTAGCAATCCTTTGCCTGCGGATTGTGCATATGCACTACTTCAAAACTAATACATAAACGGCGATTAGGAAAGTTTATTCAATTAAATTAAGAAGATGGATAACAGATCATTGAGGAATAAGCGGCCTTTCTCGCTGGGGCGGAGGTAGCGGGTGTCTGCTGTGAGCAGCCCCTGCCGGCGCGCCTGAGTCAGCTCCTCGCGGATTGATTCGAGTGATAAGCCGGTGCGTTGGGAAAACAGTTCAGCGGGAACCCCCTGATACAGCCGCAGGGCGTTGAGCATAAACTCAAAAGCCCGCTCTTCGGTTGGCAGTTCGGTTTCACCGCCGAGACGGCGCTGCGGGTCCATATAGGCTTTCGGTTGTTTCTGCTTCCAGCGGCGGATCATCCGGTCCTGCTCTGACAATGTGATTTTGCCATGGGCACCGGCGCCGATCCCCAGATAGTCACCAAACTGCCAGTAGTTCAGATTATGTCGCGACCGGTCTTTTTCCGACTGGGCGTAAGCGGAGATCTCATACTGTTGATAACCCTGCTCGGCCAGCAATGCCTGTCCCCGTTCCTGAATGGCCCAGAGGGTGTCATCCACCGGTAGTTGCGGTGGTCTGGCGTGAAATTCGGTATTGGGTTCGATCGTTAACTGGTACCACGACAGGTGGTCAGGTTGCAGGGCGATCGCCTGTTGCAGATCGTGCATCGCTCCGGCCTGATCCTGACCGGGAAGGCCGTGCATCAGATCCAGATTGAGTCGCGGAAACAGTTCCCGCGCCAGCTCTGCGGCCTGAATGGCGTCTGCCGAGGAGTGTATCCGGCCCAGCGCCTGCAACTGGTGGTCACCGAAACTCTGGATGCCGATGGAGAGGCGGTTAATCCCCGCTTCCCGATAGCCCCGGAATTTCTCCTGCTCAAAGGTTCCGGGGTTCGCTTCAAGGGTGATCTCTGCATCGGCCTCAATCGGAACTATGCGATCAATTTGCTGCAGCAACTGTTTGTAATTATCCGCAGAGAACAGGCTTGGGGTGCCGCCGCCAATGAAAATGGTGCTGATATTACGGCCCTGAGCCAGTTCCGCCTCTGCCTTCAGATCCTCCAGCAGGCAGGCGATATACTCGGCTTCGGGCAACTCTCCCCGCTGGGCGTGAGAGTTAAAGTCGCAGTAGGGGCACTTACGCACACACCAGGGTACGTGGATATACAGGGCAAGAGGGGGCAGTTGCAGCGACATAACTTACTTCAGGTAGGGTGCAATAAGCTGCTTAAGCTGAGCGACCGCTTTGCCGCGATGGCTGAGCTGGTTTTTCTGCTCTGGTGCCAGTTCTGCAGAGGCTTTTTCCAGCTCAGGAATCCAGAACAGGGGGTCGTAGCCAAACCCGTTTTCACCACTTGGCGCCTCAAGAATCTGACCTTCCCAGCTGCCCTGACAGATCAGCGGGGTGGGGTCGTTTGCATGGCGCATAAACACCAGTACACAGCGGAAACGGGCACTGCGCTCGGCCGCTGGCAGACCGGCCAGTTTCTCCAGAAGCAGGCGGTTGTTGTCGGCATCAGAGGCGCCAGCACCTGCAAAACGGGCAGAGTAGATTCCCGGAGCGCCCTGCAGTGCGTCCACCTCGAGCCCGGAGTCATCCGCCAGCGCGGGAAGGCCGGTAACTTCTGCCGCATGACGGGCCTTAATCAGTGCGTTTTCGACAAAGCTCAGGCCGGTTTCTTCGACATCGCCCACATTAAAATCGGACTGTGGCAGGACCGTGACCTTAAGATCCGCAAGGACCTGATTAAACTCCTTGAGTTTGCCTTTATTGCCGCTGGCTAATACGACCTGAGTAATCATCTGTGGTTTCCCGAGGGTTCTGAATGAAAAAAGGCGCACGGAGCTGTGCGCCTTTTATGTTTAGTGATCGCTTACTTACTCTTCGTAGAACTTCTGTTCGAAGGCTACATTGAATGCCGGCTGATTAGGATCAGGCTGAACTTCCAGTGCCAGTCGAATCACCTGATCGTCGGTAAAACCGAATTCGCCTAGATAGTAGATGGCGTCACCTTCATCCACTTTGTTAAAGCGGATCTCCTGGGACTGCTGAATCAGGTTGGTTGCTTTGCCTGTTACCACGGCGCTTACAGCGGTTTTCTGATCACCGTTTACTTTCAGTACAGAGACGTTTACCAGCGCTTTCCGTTTACTGCGCGAAATCCCGACCTTCTGCGCGACATCCGGCTGTATAAAAGTGCTGTTAAACGCGTTGTAATGAATTTCGTATTCGCCATGGGCGACAAGCTGTTCGGCCAGCAGTGGCTGGCTGAGCAGACTGACTGCTGCGATCAGAGCGGCTGAAATCCATGTTGTTATCCGATTCATGATCTGCCTCGCTTATTTGGTAATCCGGTAGATGGCAATCTCGCCCAGCATATTCGGCCAGAGGTGAATCCACCACCGGTGTTGGTGTTCGTTATCCACCACGGTACGCTCCATGATATAGATATTGCGCTCTACGCAGAGGCGCTCAAAATCCTTGAAGGTACAGAAATGGGTGTTTGGCGTGTTATACCAAGTATAGGGCAGGAACTTGGAGACCGGCATTTTACCGCGAAACGCCAGATAGCCACGGGCGCGCCAGTGGCCGAAATTCGGGAAGGTAACGATGCACTCCTTACCGATTCGCAGCATCTCGTCGACGATTTCATCCGGGCGCATCATGATCTGGATAGCTTGCGTCATGATCACCGTATCAAAGGTGTTATCCTTGATGGAGGCCAGCCCCTCCTCGATATCTTTCTCGATGACGTTAACGCCTTTGCGAATGCATGCGGTGATGTTTTCCGGGCCGATCTCAAGGCCGTAACCGCTGGCATTCTTATGGTTTTGCAGATGGTGCAGCAGTTCGCCGTCACCACAACAGAGGTCGAGCACCCGGCTACCCGGCTCAACCCACTCTTTAATCAGGTCTAAGTCCGCACGCATCAGTGGTTCTCCTTGTCAGACAGGGCCTGGGTATCCGCCTCAACCCGTTGCATATAGGCACTGAAAACATCCAGATAGCGGGGAATCGGAATCAGGAAAGCATCATGCCCGTGGGCTGCTTCAATCTCGGCATAGCTGACCTGTTTGTCGGCTTCTACCAGTGCATCGACGATCTCCCGGGAGCGCTCCGGTGAGAAGCGCCAGTCAGTGGTGAACGAGATCACCATAAACTTAGCCCGGGCCTGTTGCAGGATGGCAGGCAGATCACCCTCCGTTGCCGCCGCCGGATCAAAGTAGTCCAGAGCCTTGGTCATCAGCAGGTAGGTGTTGGCGTCGAAGGTGGTAGAGAAGCGTTCACCCTGATAGCGCAGATAGGATTCCACCTCGAATTGAGGGGTGAAGTCGTAGCTGATCTGCCCGGCGCGCAGTTCACGGCCGAATTTGCTGCGCATGCCGTCATCGGAGAGGTAGGTGATATGGCCGAGCATGCGCGCCAGCATCAGACCAACGCGGGGTACTTCGTCCTGTTCGTAATAATGGCCGTTGTAGAACTGTGAGTCCTGACTGATCGCCTGACGCGCCACCTCGTTGAAGGCGATATTCTGTGCCGACAGTTTTGGGGCTGCCGCGATCACCATGCAGTGGCGCAGACGGTCCGGGTAGTTGATCGACCATTGCAGCGCCTGCATGCCACCGAGGCTGCCACCGATGATAGCGGCAAACTGGTCGATGCCAAAGTAATCGGCCAGACGCGCCTGGCTTTCGACCCAGTCATTGACGGTGACGATAGGAAAGTCCGGCCCGAAGGGCTTTCCGGTTTCAGGGTTGATCTGATTTGGTCCGCTGGAGCCATGGCAGCCGCCCAGATTGTTCAGGCCGATAACAAAAAACTTATTGGTATCAATGGCTTTGCCGGGGCCGATGGCTGAATCCCACCAACCGGGCTTTTTATCGTCTGCGCTGTGATAACCCGCAACGTGGTGGTTGCCGGACAGCGCGTGGCAGATAAGAATGGCATTGGAGCGGTTGGCGTTCAGTTCGCCATAGGTCTCCACCATCAGGTGGTAGTTGTTCAGAACACGGCCGCACTGCAATTGCAGCGGCTGGTTAAATTCAATTTTCTGTGGTTCTACGATTCCAACGGAATCTTCAGGAATTACAGCAGGCATCTCTCAACTCGACTCAAACAGTAAAGGCTGGTGTGTGGCAGATGAAGCAGTGCACCGGGCACAGGGGAGTCGAGCTTCACATCTCGTAGAAGATGAGCACGCGACCGAGAGAAATGTGGGTAGTAACTGTCACGTCAGGGAATCTCAATATTCAGTGATTCGGGTATCTTAACCGGTTGCGTTATCTTAACGCGTTTTTGTCTGGCAAGCTCGCCTTTGACAATAGTAACTGCATTTTTAGCCACGCCGAACTGTTTGGCAAGATATTTCACCAGATGGGCGTTGGCTTTACCGTCGACTGGCGGCGCGGTAATTCTGATCTTCAGGCTGTCGCCGTGATCGCCGCAAAACTCATCTTTGCTGGCTTTAGGTTGCAGGTGGCAGTCGAGAATAAGATCCCCCGACTGCCATTGAAACCAGGGCATATCAGAACAGCAACCGGCCCAGTTGCGACTGGATCAACTGGATCACGATGAAGATCAGAATCGGTGACAGATCCAGCCCGCCAATCGGTGGAATCACTTTGCGCGCGAGGCTGAACAGCGGCTCGGTTACCTGCTGGATAAGCTGCGGGCCCGGATGATAACTACCCGGAGCCACCCAACTGATAATCACAGAGCCGAGTACGGCCCAGAAATAGATGGTGAGGATGGCATCGAGTATTCCTACCAGTGCCAGCATCAGCAACTGCAGCAGGTTGGGCATTGCCATGCCGGAAGCCAGCACGATCAGCAGCAGTACCACCAGTTTAATGCCAATGGCGTAGAGCAGTGCTGACAGGTCAATGCGACCTACCCTTGGCACCGCGCGGCTGATCGCCAGTACCGGTACATTGGTCAGGCGGGCAATCGCCTGAGAGATCGGATTGTAATAATCGGCATGGGAGATCTGCAGGAGAAAACGCATGATGACAATAAACGCGTACATCTCACCCAGCATGCGGATAATCAGAACGATGGGATCCTGAGCCATGGTCATTCCTATGTGACTGAAAAGTTGGCAAAACCCTGTTAGGTTCAACCCAGAAGTATAGAGCCTAGTTGGTGCCGGGTGAACCTTTCGGCCAGGAAGTTGTGCCCAACCCCCTGACCGGGCGGAGAGTGACGCTTAGTCTTTACCCAGTTCTGCTGCCAGTTCTTCCGAACGATCATTGCAGCGCTGCATCGCTTCTTCAACCAGCGCGGGCAGGCCACCTTCGACAAAGCAGTTGATCGCCTGTTCGGTGGTGCCGTTAGGCGAGGTAACCCGGCGACGAAGCTCGGCTGGATCCACATCGCTGGCCTGTGCCATTTTTGCGGCGCCTAGTGCTGTCTGTAACGTCAGTTGGGTGGCCACCTCTTCGGTCAGCCCCAGCTTTTTGCCGGCCGCAATCATCGCTTCCATCATCAGGAAGTAATAAGCCGGGCCTGAGCCGGATACGGCGGTAACAGCATCCAGTTGCTCTTCAGTTTCTACCCACAGGGTAAGGCCGGTTGCCTGCAAGACAGTTTCAGCCTGCTGGCGTTGTTCGGCAGTGACCTGCGCGTTACCGAACAGGCCGTTGGCGCCGGTCTGAACCAGAGCCGGGGTGTTAGGCATACAGCGAACGATCGCCGGGTTACCGCCGAGCCAGTGTTGCATGCTGCTGCTCATAATACCTGCGGCCACAGACACGATCAGCGGCTGATGTGTCTGAACCGCGTCGGCCATCGCCAGACAGACCGGTTTCAGGATCTGTGGCTTGACCGCCAGAATCACAACATCGGCAGAAGCTACGGCGGCGTTGTTGTCGGTTGTTGTCTTCAGGCCCTGAGCCTGCAGATCCTGCAGACGTTCTGCATCGGGTTCGCTGGCCCAGATTTTCTCTGCCGGGTAGCCATTGTTGATCAGGCCGCCGATGATTGCGCGAGCCATATTGCCTGCGCCGATAAATGCCAGAACGGGTTGTTTATTCACGATGGTTTCCTTTCATTACTGTTCAGGTGTCAGGCCGGCCTGGCTGGCCTGGCACCGAAAATCGCGGTGCCTATACGGACGATGGTGGAGCCCTGCTCGATTGCTGGCTGCATATCGCCCGACATGCCCATAGACAGTGTATCTAACTGAGGGTGAGCGGCCTGTAATTCAAGCAGCAGACTATTCATGCGCTTAAATGCTGCGGCTTGTTCGTTGCTGTCGTCGGTGGCTTTCGGGATTGCCATCAGCCCCCGGACCCGGATGTTAGGCAGCCCACTCAGTGCAGAGACCAGCTCCGGGAGCTCCTCCGGGTTGCAGCCGGCTTTGCTCGCTTCGTCGCTGATGTTCACCTGAATACAGATATTCAGTGGCGGCATTCCCTCAGGACGCTGCTTTGACAGGCGCTGACCAATTTTGAGGCGGTCTACGGTGTGCAGCCAGTGAAAGTGCTCAGCTACGGGGCGGGTTTTGTTGGACTGCAGCGGTCCGATGAAATGCCAGCAGATATTCAGATCATGGAGTTGGTGTATTTTTTCCAACGCTTCCTGCAGGTAGTTTTCACCGAAATCACACTGGCCGACCGCATAAGCGGCACGGATATCTTCTGCCGGACGGGTCTTGCTGACCGCCAGAAGGGTAATCTCTTCCGGCTGGCGCTGACAATGGCGGGCTGAATCCGCCAGTTGGAGGCGAACCTTATCAAGGTTCTCTGCTATGATTGACATACTAATTTGTCGCCTTGGCAATTGGATTGCAACAGGTATTCTGCTAGAACTAATCCTACAAGCAAGCAGTACCGGGTTACAGGATCGCTATGGATATTACCGAACTTTTATCATTCACCGTACAGCAGGGCGCATCCGACCTGCATATTACCGCAGGAATGCCGCCTATCATCCGTGTTGACGGGGATGTTCGCCGTATCAAACTGCCTTCACTGGATCACAAACAGGTCCACTCCCTGATTTATGACATCATGAACGATAAACAGCGTAAAGAGTACGAGGAAGTGCTCGAGACGGATTTCTCGTTCGAGGTGCCGGGTCTGGCCCGTTTCCGTGTTAACGCCTTTAACCAGAACCGTGGTGCCGGCGCCGTATTCAGGACCATCCCCAGCAAGGTATTAACGCTGGATGATCTGGGTATGGGCAAAGTGTTTCAGGATCTGTCGGAAAAACCCCGTGGACTGGTACTGGTGACCGGGCCAACCGGTTCCGGTAAGAGTACCACGCTGGCGGCGATGATCGATTACATCAATGACACTCGTGCGGATCATATCCTGACCATTGAAGACCCGATCGAATTCGTGCATGAAAGTAAGAAATGTCTGGTGAACCAGCGTGAAGTGCACCGTGATACCCACAGCTTTGCCAACGCCCTGCGTTCAGCCCTGCGTGAAGACCCGGATATTATTCTGGTGGGTGAGATGCGAGACCTCGAAACCATCCGTTTGGCGCTGACAGCGGCGGAAACCGGTCACCTGGTATTTGGTACCCTGCATACCACCTCAGCGGCAAAAACCATTGACCGTGTGATCGACGTATTCCCGGCAGCAGAGAAAGCGATGGTTCGTTCTATGTTGTCTGAATCATTGATGGGTGTTATCTCTCAGACTCTGCTGAAAAAACCTAATGGCGGTCGTGTGGCAGCACATGAGATCATGATCGGTACTCCGGCGATTCGAAACCTGATCCGGGAAGATAAAGTGGCACAGATGTATTCAGCCATTCAGACCGGTGCCTCATTCGGGATGAAAACGCTGGATCAGTCACTGATGGAGCTGCTACAGAAAGGCATGATTTCCAAGGATACAGCGCGTGAGCGGGCGGCGAACCCGGCTCAGTTCTAAACCGGTTGTAGGAGAAAAGCGTGGATTTTACGCAACTATTGAAAGTGATGGTGGAGCGGGACGCATCCGACTTGTTTGTGACCGCCGGGGCCCGGCCGACGATCAAAGTGGACGGAACACTGAAGCCTCTGACCAAGGATACTCTCAAACCTTCCCAGTCACGGGCGCTGGTTTACAGCACAATGAATGACAAACAACTGGCCGAGTTCGAAGGCACTCATGAGTGTAACTTCGCGATCAGCGCGCCAGGGCTAGGGCGATTTCGTGTCTCGGCATTTTTTCAGCGCAACTCTGCAGGGATGGTACTGAGGAAAATCAGTGACTATATCCCCAGTCTGGAAGAGCTGAATCTGCCGCCGATTCTGCGTGATCTTTCGATGACCAAGCGTGGTCTGATCCTGTTTGTGGGGGGAACCTCGACGGGTAAATCGACCTCACTGGCATCCATGATCGACTACCGAAATACCAATCACCGTGGTCATATCATTACCATTGAAGACCCGATTGAGTACGTACACGATCACAAGCAGAGTATTATCACGCAGCGTGAAGTGGGGATTGATACCGAATCCTTCGAAGTGGCCTTGAAAAACACCCTGCGTCAGGCGCCTGACGTCATCCTGATGGGTGAGATCCGAACCAAGGACACCATGCAGCACGGTCTTGTATTCGCAGAGACCGGCCACCTTACGCTGGCAACCCTGCACGCTAACAACGCCAACCAGGCGTTGGACCGTATAATCAGCTTCTTCCCGCCGGAGCATCACGACCAGCTATGGATGGACCTGTCGCTGAACCTTAAGGCGATTATCGCCCAGCAACTGTTGCCGACCAAAGATGGTAAAGGCCGTCGTGCCGCCATCGAAGTGCTGATCAACACCCCACTGATTCAGGATCTGATCCGTAAAGGTGAAGTGCACGAGATCAAAGAGGTAGTGAAGAAATCCACCAACCTGGGGATGCAGACCTTCGATCAGGCGCTGTTTGAGCTCTATAAAGATGGCGTTATTACCTACGAGGTTGCGCTGGCCCATGCGGATTCTGCCAACGACCTGCGCCTGCTGATCAAGCTGAGTGCGGATACGAATCCGGAACTGGCTGACCAGATGGAAGAGCAGTCCTTCCAGATGCAGGAAGAGGATGATTTTCTTCACAACGAAGATGATGGCCAGTTTAAGCCACGCTAAGTGAGCTGATAAAATCGATTGCAAGCCGGGCTTCTGCCCGGCTTTTTAGTGCCGGCGTGGGAATGGTATCCGACTACTGCTCGATTCCCGCAGGACTTTCAGGCTGAAGTTCGGTGGCCGCTTTGGCCCGGGCCAGCTTGGTTTCACCCCATCGCTTCACAGTTGCCGGAGCGGTACCGGACTTAACCGTGGTGCCCTCATTAGCCTGAGTCAGCTCAACCCGGCCCTGTTCATTCTCGACATAAACGCCTTTTCCGCTGAGCATAGTCACGTCCAGATCATCCGAGAAAAGAAAGCCGCCAATAAACTCAGTCCCTCTGACGCCGATAGTGGCGACGGGTGTTTCGATCTCAAACCGGGGTTGGGCCTGCTTGCCGATGGCGCCGGTTAACGTGCGAAAAGCACCTTTAAGCATTTTAAAACGTACATCAGAGCTGTTTTCATCATATGTGTACCGAGAAAGCTGGAACTGACTCTGCTGCGCAAGAGTAATAGTGGTTTTATCCATGAGCCTGATTAATACGCGACTACCGGCAGGCGTGATCAGCATGTCACCCTGATAAAGCGCATCGTTACGCTTCAGCATCAATTGCTGTTCACCACGTTCTAACAGAGGCTTTCCTGTGGCCAGCACCACATTGCCGATAGCGTCAGCGAGACTGAGGCTGGGGAAGGCGAAAATCAGTAATGTTATGAATACGGGGTGTTTAAATCGTTTCAGCATGGTATTTAAATTTAAGAATTATTTACGCATGAGTGTAGCGTATTGCTGGCAGAAAGGCGTAAAAAAGCCCCGCAGACAGCGCCTGCGGGGCTTTTTAAAATTTGGTGGAGATGGCGGGTTTCGAACCCGCGTCCGCCAATCCTCCGCCCAAGGATCTACATGTTTAGGCTACTCTATTGAGTTAACCCGTCGCGACCCGAGAGCCAGGGTGCTATGGGCGAGCCTCTAAAGGTTTTAACCGTTCAGCCTGAGACAAGGCTTCCGGGCGATTCTGTCTCGGATGATACCGCAGATCCTCTAGTTACAGACACCTGAAGGAGCGGCACAAGCTGACTTAAGCAGCTAGAGCGTAGTTATCGTCGTTAGCAACTATAACTAGTGTAGCGATGTATTTACGAGATTCACTACGATCTCGACATGCACCTAAGGTTTTGCAATCGGCGTCGAAGCCAAGTCATCCCCAGATTTCGGCTATTATAGCCTTATGACACAAAGATAAGAAGAAAGTTTATTTCGCCGCCATCACGCGTTGTTTCTGGCGTGCCCAGTCGCGGTCTTTATCGGCTGCACGTTTGTCATGCATCTTCTTACCTTTTGCCAGAGCAATTTCACATTTAACGTGACTTTGCTTCCAGTAGAGGGAAAGGGCGACGCAGGTGTAGCCTTTGGCCTGAGTGGCACCGATGATTTTCTCGATCTCACGCCGATGCAGCAGTAGTTTGCGGTCTCGGGTGGGGTCGGCAACCACATGGGTGCAGGCCGTTTTCAGCGGCGTAAAGTGGGCGCCAACCAGCCAGGCTTCACCGTTGTGAATAATCACATAGGAGTCAACCAACTGGGCGCGACCTTCACGCAGACTTTTGACCTCCCATCCGGTCAGCGCGAGGCCCGCCTCGAATTTATCTTCAATCAGATATTCGTGACGTGCTTTTTTGTTCTGACAGATGGTGTTGCCCGACGGGGCTTTCTTCTTTTTGGCCATGGCGGGCGATTATATAGTGCCGCCCTCAGTAATAAAAGCAGAGAATGCAGCAGTTTATAGTGGGGTGTGGTCGCCGCTGTGGCAGGAGAAGCAGGATAAAATTTGTGGGTAAAACGACTGGCTTTGGCCGGAATGTCAGGTAATTTTTCTGAAATTTTCGGGAATAAATTATCTGTGCAAAAAACAGGCAGCATTCGGTGTACTTAGGTCTTAAAAAATGAAAGAATCGCCGGCTTTTCGCTTAAGTGATTCTAGAGAGAAGCAGTTCATGCAGGAAAAGAAGTCAATTCATGGTGCCTGGGCATCACGCTGGATCTTTATTTTGGCGGCCACGGGTTCCGCCGTTGGGCTGGGTAACATCTGGAAGTTCCCTTATATCACAGGTGAGAATGGCGGCGGTGCGTTCGTTCTGGTTTACCTGTTCTGTATTCTGCTGGTCGGCGTGCCGATCATGATGGCGGAAGTGCTGGTAGGTCGCCGCGGTCGGCAGAGTCCGATCAACGCGATGCGTGATGTGGCGATCGAGGCGAATCATTCTGGGAAATGGTCGCTGGTTGGCTGGATGGGTGTCCTTGCCGGCTTCATGATCTTCTCCTTCTACTCCGTTGTAGCCGGTTGGGTGTTGTACTACATCGCGGGTATGGGCGTAGGTGACTTTATTGCGATCGGCAGCAGCGATGCCGGTGCGGCTTTCGATGCACTGCTTGCCGATGAACAGACCCTGCTGATCTGGCATAGTGTCTTTGTTGTGATGGTGATGCTGGTTATTGCCGGGGGTGTAAACAAGGGTCTGGAGAATGCGGTTAAATTCCTCATGCCTGCCCTGTTTGTGCTTTTGCTGGTGATGCTGGGTTACTCCATGCAGACCGAGGGTTTTGCTGCGGGCTGGAATTTCCTGTTTCATTTTGATTTTTCTGAACTGAGCTGGAACGCGGTGCTGGTAGCGCTGGGTCATGCATTCTTTACCCTGTCACTGGGTATGGGGGCGATCATGGCTTATGGCTCCTACATGCCGAAGAAAACCTCCATCGGCGGTGCCGTTATTACAATCGCTGTGATGGATACATTGGTGGCGTTGATTGCCGGTCTGGTAATTTTCCCGATCGTATTTACTAACGGTATGGATCCGGGGGCTGGCCCGGGGCTGATGTTTGTCACCTTGCCGGTCGCCTTTGGTCAGATGCCGGGTGGTCAGGTCTTTGGGTTTGTCTTCTTCCTGCTGGTGGGTATTGCGGCCTGGACTTCGGCTATCTCGCTGATTGAGCCGGCAGCTGCTTGGCTGGTGGAAAAGTTTGGCTGGCACCGTGTGCCGGCGTGTATTGCATTAGGCCTGCTGGTCTGGGGGCTGGGTGTTGCTGCGCTGGGGTCATTCAACTTTATGTCTGACTTTACCCTGCTGGGCTTCAATACCTTCGATTTCCTCGATTTCATGACCGCGAATATCATGCTGCCTCTGGGCGGATTGTTTATCGCTATCTTCACCGGCTGGTTTGTAACCCGGAAGATGTCTGAAGATGAGTTGGCAATCTCCTCACCGCTGCTGTTCAATGCGTGGTATATTGCCCTGCGTTATATTTCACCGGTTGCGGTAGCAGCTATTTTTGTTCTCAATCTGATTGAGAAACTGAAGTAAGGACAGTTCCAACGGCATGACTCAGGTAAACCGCAGTGCATTGGTCTTGCACACCGCAGAGCAGATGTTTGATCTTATTGATGATGTGGAGCGCTACCCTGAGTTTTTGCCCTGGTGCAGTCGAACCGAGGTGATCAGCCGCAGTGAAACTGAGCTAGTCGCCACGCTCTATCTTGCCAAAGGCGGGTTGAAATACAGTTTCACCACCCGAAATCAGTTAAACCGGCCACTGCAGATGACTCTGGAACTGGAAGAGGGGCCGTTTTCCTCGCTCAGTGGTGTCTGGGATTTCAAAGCCCTGAGTGAAGAGGCCTGTAAGGTCAGTCTGAATCTGCATTTCGAATTTTCTGGTAAGCTTGCCTCTCTGGCGATGAGCAAGGTATTCAATCAGGTCGCAACGACTCTGGTGGATGCGTTTGTGACCCGTGCCGATCAAATCTACGATTAAGAGCTGAAGATGATTGTTGAAGTGGCTTATGCTCTACCCACCGAGCAGAAGATTATCTCGCTGAACGTGGCGGAAGAGTGCACTGCCTATGAGGCGGTTATTAAATCGGGTATCGCTGAGATGTTCCCACAGATCGATCCGGAAAATGATCCGATGGGGATATTTGCCAAGGCGATTAAAGATCCGAAAACAACGGTGCTGAAAGAGGGGCAGCGGGTAGAGATCTACCGGCCTCTGATCGCCGATCCGAAAGAGGCGCGGGCGAAACGCGCAGCTAAAATGAAAGCGAAAAAGGAAGCTGAAGCTGCGCGCGATGCGTGAGGTTTAGCCTTCGGAGCCGCCGCCCGGGCGGAAGTCGCCGTTCAGGCCGCTCAGCTTACCATCGGTGAAGTAGAGCGAAATGCGTTCACGGGTGTAGCTGTCGTCAGAACCACTTTTCATGCTGTAGATGTAATCCCAGCGACCTTCGTGGAAGGTGTCAGTGACCAGCGGTGAACCCATGACGAAACGAACCTGATTCTGGGTCATGCCGGGACGTAGCTGATCAACCATCTCCTGGGTGACGACGTTGCCCTGCGGCAGGTCGATTTTATAAACACCGGGGAAACCGGAGCAGCCTGTCAGAGCAACAGTTAAAACTGCAGCAATAAGAAGTTTTTGCATCTGATTTTTGCTTCCACTATTGTGCGTAAATGCGGATAATAAAGTTTCGTGCGCATTTGAACAAGCGCTTAGCATACTGTGCCGTCAGTATATATCCAAAGCATAGAGAATTATTATGTCACTCGAAAATCAGGAACTTCGTAAAGCAGGACTGAAAGTTACCCTGCCGCGTGTAAAAATTTATCAGATACTGGAGCAGGCTGGCGAAGGCGACCATTTCAGTGCTGAAGATATTTACAAGTTGCTGATGGAAAAAGGTGAGGACGTAGGTCTGGCGACCGTTTACCGTGTTCTGACCCAGTTTGAAGCAGCCGGTCTGGTGACCCGTCACCATTTTGAGGGCGGTCACTCTGTTTTCGAACTGGCGCGTGATGAAGAGCACGATCACATTGTCTGTGTAAAGAGCGGTATCGTTAAAGAGTTTAACGACCCTCGCCTGAATGCCTTGCTGAATGAGATTGCGGAATCTATGGGCTTCACCGTGACGGATCGCACGATCTATCTCTACGGTGTGCATAAAGACGCTGAAGAGAAGTGATCTTTAACTGAATCAGTGACAACGAAAAGGCCAGCGATAAGCTGGCCTTTTCGTTACTGCAATAACCCTTCAGAATGTCCGTCTTCAGGCTTGCCCCAGCATCTCCCGGGCGTGCTCAACGGAACGTTCGGTGATATCGATCCCCCCCAGCATTCTTGCTACTTCCTGAACCCGGCTTTCATTATCCAGCTGATTAATCCGTGTGTGAGTCTGGGTTTTGTCGCTGCGTTTACTGACAAACAGATGTTGATGACCCTGAGAGGCGACCTGCGGCTGGTGGGTCACGCAGAGAATCTGGGCGCGTTCCCCTAGTTGCCTTAACAGGCGGCCAACTACCTCTGCGATGGCGCCACCGATCCCCACATCAACCTCGTCGAAAATCAGCGTTGGGGTGGTCGAGGTCTGAGCGGTAATGACCTGAATTGCTAGGCTGATACGCGACAGTTCGCCCCCGGAAGCAATTTTTGCCAGTGGTTTGGCCGGTTGGCCCTTGTTGGTAATAATCAGGAACTCCACGTCTTCCAGCCCCTGAGCTGCGGGTTTATGCAGCGGAGTGAGGGCGACAGAGATCTCTGCAGACGGCATGCCCAGACTATGCAACTGCTGGTCAACCTGCTTACTTAGCTGGCTGGCGGCCTGACGGCGTTTTTTGCTGAGTTTTTCTGCCTTATTGAGGAACGCCAGTCGTGCGGCCTCGGCCTCCTCGGCCATCTGTTCGAGTTCTGCGTCAGATCGGTTTAACCCTGCCAGTTCCTGTTCCAGATTCTGCTGGAACTGCAGCAGCTCATTCGGGTGAATCCGGTGCTTGCGGGCGATTTCAAAGATGCCGGAGAGGCGCTCTTCGACTTCGCTCTGACGCTCCGGATTAATCTCAACCCGATCCAGATAGTGGCGAATCTCGCTGCTGGCCTCTTCCACCTGAATCAGGGCGGAGTTAAACATCTCGATAGCCTGGCGTACAGAGGGTGATTCTGACTGCATATTCGTCAGCAGGTGGAGGCACTGATGGAGTACCTGAACGCAGTTGTTATCGTCGCTTTCACTGGCAAGGCTGATCAGTTGATGGCCGGTATTGATAATCTCACCGGCATTGGCCAGTGTTTTTTGTTCTGCTTCCAGTTGCTCAATCTCGCCCTCCTGCAGCGCCAGTTGTTGCAGTTCCTCAACCTGATAACTGAGTAACTGTACCCGGGCGGTCTGTTCGGCGCTCTGTTCCGACAGGCGTTTCAGCTCGCTGGAGAGTTGGTGCCACTGTTCATAGCTATGGCGAACCTGCTCAGCCAGCGGGCTCTGACCAGCAAACTCATCGAGCAGAGTGCGGTGATACTCTTTTTTCAGTAGTCGCTGGTGCTCATGCTGACCGTGAATGGCTGCCAGATATTCACCCAGAGATTTGACCATTGCAGCGGGTGCAGGCCTGCCGTTGATGTAGCAACGTGAGCGGCCCTCTTTGGTGATGACCCGGCGCAGTATGCATTCGCCATCGTTATCAAGATCGTTATCGATCAACCAGCGGCTGGCTTCGGGGATTTGTTCCAGGCAGAAATTGGCGCTGATGTCGGCTTTGTCGGCGCCGTGTCTGACGGCACCGCTTTCAGCGCGATCGCCGAGGGCTAAACCCAGAGCGTCCAGCATAATTGACTTTCCGGCACCGGTTTCACCGCTGACGACGGTCATGCCCTGGCTGAGTTCCAGATCCAGGCTTTCTACGATTGCAAAATCTCGGATAGTGAGCTGAATGAGCATAGTCAAATACATGTGTTTTTATACAGTGGTTTCTGTATAAGCCATATTTTCGGTGGATGCAAACTTTATCTGCCGGAAGGATAAAAAAATCCGCTAAAGAGTGTTGAAAGGTTGAGCTTTGTCCCCATATAAATCGGCAACAAATTTTTTCCCTAATTCAGACGCGTTATTGCCGGCATCAGGCTGGCTGGAGATTAACAATGGCGAACGAAGAACTGAAACCGGCTGAACAGCAGACCGCAGAACCTGTAGAGCAGGCCGCAGAAGAGCAGCAGGCCGCAGACGTGAATGCAGAAGAATCCGCAGATCAGGTTGAGCAGGTGGATGATGCAGAACAGTTGGCTCAGGACCTGGCTGCTGCCACCGCAGAAATAGAAGCGCTCAAAGATCAGATGCTGCGGATTCAGGCCGAAGCGCAGAATGTGCGCCGTCGTGCCGAGCAGGATGTTGAGAAAGCGCATAAATTTGGTGTGGAAAAATTTGCCAACGAAATGCTGCCGATTGTTGACAGCCTGGAACGTGCGCTGGAAGTGTTTGGCGACGATGAAACTCTGCAGCCGATGCGTGAAGGGGTGGAGATGACCATGAATATGTTCCTCTCCGGCTTGGCCAAGTTTCAGATGGAGCAGGTGAACCCGAAAGGTGAAACTTTCGATCCGGCACTGCATCAGGCGATGTCTATGATCGAGGTGCCTGATACCCCGGCTAACACCGTTATCGAAGTCATGCAGAAAGGTTACACCCTGCATGGTCGTCTGGTTCGTCCGGCGATGGTGATTGTCGCTAAAGGTTAATAATTTTTAACAGACAGCCTTGAAACCGTACAAATCGTACTTATATAGGTTTCAAGCTGACTGAAAAACAGTCAAACGAGATTCAATGACTGCCCGTCCTAACCGGGCAGCTAGCAAGTGGAGCAGATACAAATGGGTAAAATCATCGGTATTGACCTGGGAACCACCAACTCTTGTGTTTCCATTCTGGACGGTGACAGCGCGAAGGTAATTGAAAACGCAGAGGGTGATCGTACTACCCCTTCAATTATCGCGTACACGGATGACGACGAGATTCTGGTAGGTCAGCCTGCCAAGCGTCAGGCGGTAACTAACCCTAACAACACACTGTTTGCGATCAAGCGTCTGATCGGTCGTCGTTTCAAAGACGATGTGGTTCAGAAAGATATCAAAATGGTGCCGTACAAAATTATCGAGGCAGACAACGGTGATGCCTGGGTTGAGGTAAAAGGCCAGAAAATGGCTGCGCCTCAGATCTCCGCAGAAGTTCTGAAGAAGATGAAGAAAACTGCAGAAGATTACCTGGGTGAAGCGGTGACTGAAGCGGTTGTAACCGTACCGGCTTACTTCAACGATGCGCAGCGTCAGGCAACTAAAGATGCCGGTAAGATTGCGGGTCTGGAAGTTAAACGTATCATCAACGAGCCAACCGCTGCGGCACTGGCTTACGGTATGGACAAGTCCAAAGGTGATAAAACCATCGCGGTTTACGACCTGGGTGGTGGTACCTTCGATATCTCTATCATTGAGATCGCTGAAGTCGATGGTGAGCACCAGTTCGAAGTACTGTCTACCAACGGTGATACTTTCCTCGGTGGTGAAGACTTCGACCTGCGTCTGATCGAATATCTGGCAGACGAGTTCAAGAAAGAGTCTGGTATCGATCTGCACAACGATCCGCTGGCTCTGCAGCGTCTGAAAGAAGCGGCTGAGAAAGCGAAGGTTGAACTGTCTTCTGCGCAGCAGACGGATGTTAACCTGCCGTACATTACTGCAGATGCGACCGGTCCTAAGCACCTGAACGTTAAGATCACCCGTGCGAAACTGGAATCTCTGGTTGAAGAACTGGTTATCCGCTCTCTGGAGCCTTGTAAGATTGCTCTGCAGGATTCTGATCTGAGCGCGTCTGAGATCGACGAAGTGATTCTGGTGGGTGGTCAGACCCGTATGCCACTGGTACAGAAAAAAGTGGCAGAGTTCTTCGGTAAAGAAGCACGTAAAGACGTTAACCCGGATGAAGCGGTAGCCATGGGTGCTGCGATTCAGGGTGCGGTACTGGCCGGTGACGTTAAAGACGTTCTGCTGCTGGACGTAACGCCTCTGACACTGGGTATCGAAACCATGGGTGGTGTTGCAACGCCGCTGATCGATAAGAACACTACGATTCCTACCAAGAAATCGCAGATCTTCTCGACAGCAGATGACAATCAGGGCGCGGTAACAATCCACGTTGTACAGGGTGAGCGTAAGCAGGCTGCACAGAATAAATCTCTGGGCCGTTTCGATCTGGCTGACATCCCGCCAGCACCGCGTGGTGTTCCACAGATCGAAGTAACCTTCGACCTGGATGCCAACGGTATCCTGAACGTATCCGCTCAGGATAAGGCAACGGGTAAACAGCAGTCTATCGTGATCAAGGCGTCCTCCGGTCTGAGCGATGACGAGATCGACCAGATGGTTCGCGATGCTGAGTCTCACGCAGAAGAAGATAAGAAATTCGAAGAGCTGACCACTGCCCGTAACCAGGGTGATGCAATGGTTCACTCTGCGAAGAAGACAATCGAAGAAGCGGGTGACAAGGCGACTGATGAAGAGAAAGCTGCAGTAGAAGCAGCGATTGCTGAACTGGAAGAAGCCCTTAAGGGTGACGACAAAGAGGCAATCGAAGCGAAAACTACAGCGCTGACCGAAGCGATCTCCGGCGTTGCTCAGAAGATGTACGCTGAAGCAGCACAGCAGGCGGAAGCCGAGCAGGCTGCAGGCGGTGCTGAACAGCAGGCTGGCGGTAACGACGACGCAGTTGACGCAGAGTTTGAAGAAGTTAAAGACGACAAAAAATAAGTCGCCTTAACAAACCTGTTAATTGCGTAGGCCTCCCGCTGCAATGTTGGCGGGAGGTACAATAACTCGGCACCGCGGGCTTTATGCCCGCGTTGTCATATCCGGCACTAAGCCGTGCAACTGTTGTGACTGACTATGTCGAAACGAGATTATTACGAAGTATTGGGTGTGTCCCGCGACTCATCCGATCGCGATATCAAAAAAGCTTTCCGCCGTATGGCGATGAAATATCATCCGGACCGTAATCCGGACGATAAGGAATCCGAAGACAAGTTCAAAGAGGTGAATGAAGCCTACGAAGTCCTGTCTGATGCGCAGAAAAAAGCAGCCTATGATCAGTATGGTCATGCCGGGGTCGACCCGAACATGCGTGGCGGTCATGGTGGCGGTTTCGAAGGAAACTTCTCAGATATCTTCGGTGATGTGTTCGGCGATATCTTCGGTGGCGGTGGTGGCCGTGGCGGCCGTAGTTCCGTGCAGCGCGGTGCTGACCTGCGTTACAACATGGAAATGACGCTGGAAGAAGCGGTCCGTGGTGTAGAGCGCAGCATCAAAGTCCCGACGCTGGTTGCCTGTGAGACCTGTGATGGTTCCGGTGCCAAGCCGGGTACCAGTGCAAAAATCTGTGGAACCTGTGGCGGTCAGGGTCAGGTGCGAATGCAGCAGGGATTCTTCTCTGTGCAGCAGACCTGTCCAACCTGTCATGGCGAAGGTAAAGTAATCAGCGATCCGTGTACCGATTGCCACGGTCATGGCCGTAAAGAGAAAACCAAAACCCTGAACGTCAAAATCCCTGCCGGCGTGGATACCGGTGACCGGATTCGTCTGGCGGGTGAGGGTGAAGCGGGCAGCCACGGCGGGCCGGCCGGTGATCTCTATGTGCAGGTACACGTCAAGGATCACCCGATCTTTGAGCGTGATGGCAAGCATCTGTACTGCGAAGTGCCGATCAGCTTTGTTGATGCAGCACTCGGTGGTGAACTGGAAGTGCCGACGCTGGATGGTCGGGTTAAACTGAAAGTTCCGGCGGAGACCCAGACCGGTAAGATGTTCCGCCTGCGTGGCAAGGGGATCTCTCCGGTACGCGGCGGTGCCACCGGCGATCTGCTGGTGAAGGTGGTGCTCGAAACTCCGGTGAAACTCAGCAACCGGCAGAAAGAACTGCTGCGTGAGTTCCAGGATGAGATGGATCAGAGTAACCACAAGCACAGTCCGAAAAAGCATGGCTTTTTCGATTCTGTGAAGAAGTTCTTTGAAGATATGACCTGAAACTAAGGGGCTGCGGACACAGCCCCTTAATGCTTTATAAGAAACGGAGATGGCATGAGCCAGAATCCAGAATGCCCAACCTGGCTTTGGGAAGAGATTACAGCGGAAGCTGAGCGGGAAGTGATTGAAGAGCCGGTGCTGGCGGGTTTTTATCACGCCAACATTATTGGACATCAGAGCCTCTGCTCCGCATTAGCCTATCTGTTAAGTCGTAAACTGCATGATGATGCGGTGCCGGCGGTGACCTTTCGTCTGGTGATTGAAGAGGTGTTCCGCGATGCACCTGAGATCCTGCAGGCGGTCTGCGCTGATATTGCTGCAGTACGCACCCGTGACCCGGCAATCGATAAATACGCCACCGTGCTCCTCTATCTGAAAGGTTTTCATGCCATTCAGGCCTATCGCGTGGCGCACTACATGTGGAACAAGGGTCGCCGTAGCATGGCGCTGTATATTCAGAGCCGTGTCAGCAGTGTACTGCAGGTGGATATCCATCCTGCAGCGCGGATTGGTCATGGGGTTATGTTCGACCATGCGACCGGTATTGTCGTTGGCGAAACCAGCGTGATCGAAAATGATGTGTCTATTCTTCAGTCCGTTACCCTGGGTGGTACCGGTAAAGAGTGTGGCGATCGTCATCCTAAGATTCGCGAAGGGGTTATGATTGCCGCCGGTGCGAAAATTTTCGGTAATATTGAGATCGGTGCCGGCGCTAAGGTCGGTGGCGGCAGTGTGGTTCTGGACAGTGTTCCTGCGCACACCACGGTGGTAGGTGTGCCGGCGCGTGCTGTGGGTCATCCGCAGTGTGATAAACCCGCGCTGGATATGGATCAGAACGTTCTGCACGATAAGAAAAAATAAACGGAAGGTAGCATGATTAAAGTGGCAGTGACCGGCGCGGCTGGTCGTATGGGTAAGGCAAATATTGAAGCGATCCAGATGGCCGAAGGCGTTGAGCTGGGCGCTGCGATTGTCGAACCGGATAGTTCCCTGATCGGTGCTGATGCCGGTGAAGTGGCGGGTGTTGGTAAGCTGGGTGTCACCATTGTCGGCTCTCTGCATGAAGCCGTGGCAGACTTTGATGTGCTGATCGACTTCACGGCACCTGAAGTGACGCTGGAAAACGTACGTTTCTGCACCACGCACGGCAAGAAGGTAGTCATTGGTACCACGGGTCTGACGGATGCTCAGAAGCAGGTGCTGGAAAAGGCTGCTGAAAGCATTGCGGTGGTTTTTGCACCGAACATGAGCGTAGGTGTAAACCTCTGTTTCAAACTGCTGGAGATCGCAGCAAAAGCGCTGGGTAACGATGACTACGATATCGAAGTGATTGAAGCGCACCATCGGCATAAGGTGGATTCACCTTCCGGTACGGCGCTGCGCATGGGTGAAGTGGTGGCCGACGCACTGGGACGCGATCTGAACGAATGTGCAGTTTATGGCCGTGAAGGTCAGACTGGCGCTCGTCCGCGTGGTGAGATCGGTTTCGAAACCATCCGGGCCGGTGATGTAGTGGGAGATCACACCGTACTGTTCGGCACTGAGGGTGAGCGCATTGAGATCACTCATAAAGCGAGTAACCGTCTGACGTTTGCCAAAGGCGCTGTACGTGCCAGCAAGTGGCTGGGTGATAAGGACAAGGGCTTATTTGATATGCAGGATATCCTTGGCCTGAAATAAGTCAGCTACTGCGTACTGTACAATTAAAAAGCCCCGGCTCGAAGTCCGGGGCTTTTTGCTTTCTGAGCATAACCAAACGCTTTAAGCGTTACCGCCTTCCAGTTGATAAACCAGTTCGCCGTTGAACAGGGTGTGAGTGACACGGCCCTTCAGCGGGTAGTTCATAAACGGAGTGTTTTTGCCCCGGGAATGGCAGCTTTCGGGTGTCAGTTCCCACGCCATGGCCGGATCAAAGATCGTAATGTCAGCGGCGCTGCCCGGACTCAGTTTACCGCCTTCCAGACGCATGATCTCTGCCGGCGCGGAAGTCAGTTTTTCTACCAGTTGCGGCAGTTCCAGAATGTTCTGCTCAACCAGCAGCAGTGACAGAGGCAGCAGGGTTTCGAGGCCGATCATGCCCGGTTCGGTATCTGCGAACGGTGCTTCTTTGGCCGCACGCTCGTGTGGCTGATGATCGGAACAGATCGCCTGAATCGTACCGCTGAGTACACCCTGAATCAGGCCGGCACGGTCTAGCTGGCTGCGCAGGGGGGGCAATACGTGGAAATCGTTGTTGAAACCGGTCACGCACTCGTCGGTCAGTAGCAGGTTGTGAATCGCAACGTCGGCGGTGACCGGCAGGCCGCGTTCACGGGCTTCGTGGATCATGCGCACGGAGCGTTCACAGGAGAGCTGACCAAAGTGGGCGCGAACGCCGGTCTGCTCAGTCAGCAGCAGGCAGCGGGCGACTTCAATTGTTTCAGCGGACTCCGGAATACCGTTCAGACCGAGTCGGGTGCAGGTGCTGTCATCGTGCATGCAGCCGCCACGGGCCAGAGATTCATCCTGAGCCTGAAACACCACCAGCAGATCATGGGTTGCCGCGTATTCCAGACAACGCATCAGAATCAGCGAGTTGGCAATCGGCAGGCGACTGTTGCTGAACGCGATGCAACCGGAAGAGGCGAGTGCAGCCATCGGGGCGAGTTGCTCCCCTTCGAGGCCTTTGGTCAGTGCTCCCATCGGCAGAATGCGCATCTTGCCGGCTTCTTCACAGCGATCCCGGATCAGTTCGGCGACTGCGGAGGTATCCACAACCGGACTGGTGGTAGGCGGGGTGATCATGGTGGTTACACCGCCGGCTACGGCCGCAGCTGCTTCGGTTTTGATGGAGCCTTTCTGCGAAGGGCCGGGTTCACGGGCGTGGGCGCTGAGGTCGATAAAGCCCGGGCAGACAACCTGACCGGTAGCATCAATCGTTTGTCCGGCTTCAACGCCTTCCGGGGCAGAACCCAGTGCGGCGACTTTGCCATCGACAATGTAAAGGTCGGTGACCTGATCAATCTGATTGGCCGGGTCGATAACGCGACCACCCTGAATAAGCATGTTCATCGTTATGACTCTCCAGCCTGGATTAGATTCGCACGGGTTTTGGTCTGGCCGCTCATGGCCATGGACATCACGGCCATTCGCACGGCGATACCGTTGGTGACCTGATCCAGAATCAGTGAGCGATCACCATCAGCCACAGAGGAGGCGATCTCCACGCCGCGGTTGATCGGACCCGGGTGCATCACCACCGCGTCCGGTTTAGCCAGCGCCAGTTTATCCATAGTCAGGCCGTAGAGTTTATAGAATTCGCTCTCGCTTGGCAGCAGGGCGCTGTTCATACGCTCCTTCTGCAGGCGCAGCATCATCACAACATCGACGTCGCGAATGCCCTGCAGCATATCGGTGTATACCTTAACGCCGAGGGTCTCGATATGGCGGGGCAGCAGGGTGTTAGGTGCGATAACGCGAATCTCTTTAACGCCCAGTGTGCGCAGTGCGTGGATCTGTGAGCGGGCCACACGGGAGTGCAGGATGTCACCGACAATCGCCACAGTCAGCGGCGCAAATTCGCCTTTCGCCTGACGGATAGTCAGCATATCCAGCATGGCCTGTGTCGGGTGTGCATGACGGCCGTCACCGGCGTTGATGACCGCGACATCTGGTGTGACATGTTCGGCAATAAAGTGCGCTGCACCGCTGCTGGAATGACGTACCACAAACATGTCAGAGTGCATCGCGTGCAGGGTCATCAGGGTGTCTTTCAGGGTTTCGCCTTTGGAGGTCGACGAGGTGCTGATGTTCAGGTTGAGCACGTCGGCGGACAAGCGCTTGGCGGCCAGTTCAAAAGTGGACAGAGTCCGGGTGCTGGCTTCAAAAAACAGGTTTACCACAGTTTTACCCCGCAGCAGCGGGACTTTCTTAACCTGCTTGGCGCTCATATCCACAAAGGAATCAGCGGTATCCAGAATCTCGGTCAGCAGCTCACGGGAGAGACCTTCCGTGGTGATAAAGTGCTTCAGCTCACCCTCAGGGGTCAGTTGAATCTGATTCGGGTCGGTGGGTTCAAACATGATTTTAAACTCAGTCTGCGGAACGGTTACGAATTTCCAGGGCCAGAGGTTCCGGGCCGGTCAGTTTTACAATCTGGTCAGGGTCGATCGCCAGAGTGCCGCCAATAATATCCGCCTGAATCGGCAACTCGCGTTGCTGCAGGTCAAGCAGGGTCACCAGAGTGACCGAGGCCGGGCGGCCATAATCAAACAGCTCGTTCATGGCGGCGCGAATGGTGCGGCCACTCATGATGACATCATCGACCAGAATGATATGCCGTCCTTCCGTGGTGCAGGGAAGCTGCGAGGGCTGCACCCGGGGGTTAAGGCCGCTCTGGTCAAAATCGTCGCGGTGAAAGGAGATATCCAGCACGCCGAGCGGACTCTCCAGCTTCAGGGCTTTGTGCAGGCGCTGAGCCAGCCAGACACCGCCGGTGTGGATGCCGATCATCATCGGGTCCGGGCGCGTGCCCTGGGAGAGCAGGGCGCTGAGTTCTTGCTCCATCTTGCCCAGCAGGGCGGTGGCATTAAGTGCGTTTGATGTCATAGGCATCCTCCAAACGGGTATGGCTCGGAATGCGGATGTCGCAGTTGAACCAGCTTTCCAGAATCAGTTGGGCAGCAATCCCGTCTACCGACTCTTTCTTAAAATTGTTACTGCCGCCCGCGGCAAAGTGAATCTCCTTGGCGGCGACAGTGGAGAGGCGTTCATCCATTAAAAAACAGGGGGTTTTGTAGCGCTCATGCAGACGGTTGGCAAATTTACGCGCGCGGTGTGACAGATCCTGAAGCGTACCGTCCATGTTCAACGGAATGCCGATGACCAGCGCGTGGGGTTGCCACTCGTTAATCATGGCGTCGAGCTGCTCCCAGTCCGGGATGCCGTCCCGGGCTCTGACCGGTGGCAGAGGCGATGCGCTGGCCGTCACCGACTGGCCTGCTGCCACGCCGATGCGTGTGGTACCGAAATCGAAGGCCAGTACCTGCTCAATGCTGTTGCTCATGTGTTGCCGGATCCTTATGCCTGTGCGGCAAATCTGCCTGATCAGAGGCGACTTCAGGCGTGTCCTGGGTGGGCGGTCAGCAGATCGAGGTTTACGCCCAGAATGGATGCGGCTGCCTGTAAACGATCCCCAGCCGGAATGCCGAATAGTATATCCGAATTTGCCGGGCAGCTTAACCAGACATTGTCGCTGATCTCCTGTTCTAACTGCCCCGGGCTCCAGCCCGCACAGCCCAGTGCAACCAGATAATCATGGTTAAAACGGCCCTCGGCTGCGGCTTCAATCGCATCGATGGAGGTGCTCAGGTAGATGTCATCCGCGACACAGTGACTGCCGGGCCACTCCTCCGGATGGCCGGAGCGGTGAAGCACATAGCCCCGGTCGCTGCGCACAGGGCCGCCGCTGTATATCTCCTGCTGCTGGTTGGCGATAGAGGGGCAGGGGATTTCGAGATGGTCGCACAATTCTGCAAGGGTGATACCTACCGGCCGGTTGACCACCAGCCCCATAGCGCCGTACTCGCTGTGGTCGCAGATGTAGGTGACCGTCTGGGAGAAGTTCTGGTCGTTGAGGTGAGGCATCGAGATGAGGAACTGATTACGCAGGCTGTAGCACGGGGAGCTCATAGTATTGATCTCTTTTTGGAGCACTACATAAAGGATTAGTATACCCGGGCTTTTTTCTCAAACTTCCAGGTACGAATAATCTCCAGAATGTCCGTACTTTTTCTCATCTCGAGCGGGAACGGCTGGAACGGTGCGGCGAGGCGGACGATGCGAATGGCAGCATCATCCAGTACCGGCTGGCCGGAGGATTCCAGAATCTCAACACTGCGTACCGAGCCGTCCGGTTCGATTGCAACCAGCAACCGCAGGCTGCCGTAGAGTTTGTTGCGGCGTGCTTCTTCCGGGTAATTCAGGTTGCCGACTTTTTCGATTTTTTTGCGCCAGTTGTTGAGGTATTGGGCATCTTCACGCTTCTGCGTGGAGGCGGAGGTGAGTCGTTTGACGCGGGGGCGTTTGGCTTCCATCTCCCGGTGCGCGTCCAGCTCGGCCTGCAGGCTGGCCATCTTCAGACTGCGTGCCAGCAGTGAGGTTGCGCCGGCCGTTTCCTGTGGCTTACGCTGGCTGGTTTTACGTTGCTGAGTCTGGTCGGCAGCCTGATGCTGTTTGGCTTTGGTGCTGGTAACAACTTTTTTCTCGGGGCGCTTTTTCGGCTGGCTTACAGGCGCTTTTTCCGGCGCGTCCTGCTTGGCGGTAGCCGGTGCCGGCTGGGCTTGCTGTACCGGCGCATTGGCCAGCGGCTGAGCGGGCGCGGTGTGATTGATCTTGCTGTCCTGAATCGAGGCTTTCTGCGGGGTTGAAGGCAGCAGTTTCTCTTCGCTGCGGCCGCTGCCCTGTTGGTTCGACTGGGCGATGAAATCGGCTTTCTCCGGCGCTTTTTCCTCCTGAAACTGGGCCAGAGTCACTTCAATGGTGCGTTGTGGCGGGACTTTAGTTTCCGTTGTAAAGCTGATACCAATGATCGCGACCGCATGCAGCGCGGTCGCGAAAAACAGCGTAAAGCCAAACCTTTCGGTGGCGGTAGCAGTGGAGGATACAGCGGTATTCACGCGCAGCGCTTTCCTTTGGTCGATGCTCAGCGAGCCGTCAGGCGGGACTCGATGGCATCCATCAGTTGCATGCCGATATCCAGCCCGTACTGATCGTTCAGTTCGCGGATACAGGTCGGGCTGGTGACATTGATCTCAGTGAGATAATCGCCGATTACGTCCAGTCCTACAAACAATAATCCCTTTTCCTTCAGGGTGGGAGCGATCTGTTCGCAGATCCAGTAGTCGCGTTCAGTCAGTTCACGACCTTCGCCACGACCTCCGGCAGCGAGGTTGCCCCGGGTCTCGCCGTTGGTCGGAATACGTGCCAGACCGTAAGGCACCGGTTCGCCATCGACCAGCAGAATGCGTTTGTCGCCGTCCACGATCTCCGGAATAAACTTCTGCGCCATAATCGTCTGCTGGCCATGGTTGGTCAGGGTTTCGATAATCACGCCCAGATTCAGTCCGTCTTCTTTTATACGGTAGATCTGGGAGCCGCCCATACCGTCCAGCGGTTTGAAAATCACGTCGCCCTGCTCGCGATGGAACTTACGCAACTGCTGTTCATCACGGCTGACCAGTACCGGCGGGCAGCACTGGGGGAAGTGAGTGGCAAACAGCTTCTCGTTGTAATCGCGCAGGCTCTGCGGTTTGTTAACGATCAGGGTGCCTTCCATCTCTGCCTGTTCCAGCAGGTAGGTGGTGTAGATAAATTCGTTATCAAACGGTGGGTCTTTGCGCATCAGGATCACATCCAGATCCGCCAGATCGCGGGTCTGGTATTCATCGCGCCGGAACCAGTTGTCCGGGTCCATGGCAACCTGTAGCGGTGCCATGCTGGCCTGAGCCTTACCGTTGAGTGAGAACAGGTGGTGCTGTTCCATGTACCACAGCTCCCAGCCTTTCTGCTGCGCAGCCCATAGCATGGCCAGCGAACTGTCCTTTTTGAAACTGATGTGATCGATCGGGTCCATCACGATGCCAAGTTTAATTGCCATTGCTGCTTCCTGTTCTGTTAATACTGCGACTACCGGGTCTGAATCAGCCCGTTTTTTATCCGCCCAGATCGCCCCAGAGGTAGTTGAGAATGCTCAACGCAGCAACCGGGGCTGTTTCTGTTCGCATTACCCGAGGCCCCAGTGTCAGGGGCCTGAAACCGTGACTGATTGCCAGTTCTACTTCGGCTTCGCTGAGCCCGCCTTCCGGGCCAATCAGCAGTGCCACCGAGGTGGGGGCATCCATCTGCGCCAGAGGCTGTTCACTATGATGATGTAATACCAGTTTAAGTTCCGCATCCTGTGCCTGTAGCCAGGTTTCAAGCGTTTCCGGCGTATGGATCAGAGGCGGGATCTGGCGGCCACTCTGTTCACAGGCACTGATGGCGATCTGCTGCCAGTGGCTGACCCGTTTCGGCTGACGCTCTTTCGGTAGTTTAACCTCGCAGCGCTCGCTGAACAGCGGGGTGATGGCTGCAACGCCCATCTCGGTACTTTTCTGTACCGCGTAATCCATACGTTCGCCACGGGACAGCGTCTGGCCGATAGACACCCGCAACGGGCTTTCACTGCTGCGGGTAACCTGTTCTTCTATATGGGCATAGGCGTTGCGTTTTTCAACACGGCTGAGGCGGGCACGGTATTCACAGCCGTCACCATTGAACAGGGTCAGCAGATCCCCGCTCTGCATCCGCAGCGCGCGGCTGACGTGCTGTACCACCGCATCACTCAGTTCAATCTCTGTGCCCGCCTGCAGTGGCTGGTCTTCGTAAAAGCGCGGAATTCTCATGGTCGGCTTCAGGCACCTTCAATAATCAGGTCTTCATCTATCAGGGATTCAAACTGCTCGACAGCCAGTGGTTTGCTGAGCAGGAAACCCTGAACAATATCGCATTGTGCTTCGCGCAGTATAGAGAGTTGCTGCTCGGTCTCAACACCCTCGGCGACCACTTTGAGTTGCAGGCCGTGAGCCATGAGGATAATGGCCTGCACAATTTTCAGATCCTGTGGGTTGCTGTCGAGGTCTTCGACAAAGGATCGGTCGATTTTAATGTGATCCACCGGCAGATTTTTGATTCGGCTGAGGGAGGAGTAGCCGGTACCGAAATCATCGATGGAGATGCTCACGCCAGTGGCTCTGACCCGTTTCAGTTTCTCCTGAATATGGGTCAGGTCTTCGATCAGGACACCTTCGGTCAGTTCCAGCTCCAGATGCCATAAGGGCACCTGATAACGGCGGAAAATTTCGGTCAGCCGCTGCTCAAAATCGCTGCGCAGGAAGCTGATGCCGGAGAGGTTGACGGCAATCCTCGGGAAGCAGAGCTGTTTGTTGATCCAGTGACGGCATTGCCTTGCCACCGCGCTCAGTACCCAGTAGTCGAGGCTGGAGATCAGACCGCTCTGCTCAGCAAGAGGAACAAAGACCGCCGGCGATATGGGGCCAAGCCTCGGGTGGTTCCAGCGCAACAGTGTTTCAGCGCTCAGCGGTGTGTTGTGGTTCAGATCAAACAGGGGCTGGAACACCAGATGAAACTGATCCTGTTCCAGCGCGGTGGAGAGGTCCTGCCAGAGTTCGAGGCGCTGGTGGGCTTCCTGATCGCGAATCTGGTTATAGCAAAGCCAGTTCTGTTCCCGTTTGCGGGCTGCTTTGGCCGCGATTTCGGCCCGGCCGATGAGCTCGAATTGCTGGTCTCCATCTTCCGGGAAACTGGTGACACCGATGCGCGCGCCGATCTGAATCTGCAGGTTACCCAGCTTGATCGGTTGCTGCATGGTTTCCAGAATGCTCTGGGCCAGTTGTTCCAGTTTCAGGTCATCCGGCTTGTTGATCAGAATCAGACCGAAGCTGCCCTCAGAAAGACGCGCCAGCCGGTGATTGACGGAAAGCAGCAGGCGCAGTCGATTGGCGGTTTCGACCAGAATCTCGTCACGTTGCTCGTCACCCAGTTCGATGGTCAGGTTGCGCAGCAGATCGAGGCGGATAAACAGGAAGTAAACTTTCTCCTGTGTATCAAAGTTACGGATAATCTCCCGCTCCAGTGCCTCGCCAATCGCATGGCGGTTATACAAGCGTGTGACCGGGTCGAAGTTTTCCAGAAACTGCACATGTTCCTGAACGTAGCGCAGCCGCTTGTTTTCCAGCAGATGGTCGCGGAAGTGGTCCATCGCGCGTGCGATCTTGCCGATCTCGTCGCGGTGGTGGGTAAAACGGATCTCCTGATCGATGTCGCCGTGGGCCAGTTGTCCCATCTGTTCGGAGAGGGCCTTAACCGGGCGGACAATATTTCTCGCAATCAGAATGGCGCTGATCAGAGCGCTGATCAGGATAAACAGGGTCAGCCCAAGATAGCTCAGGGCACGTTGCAGATAGATCGGATACAGATCATCCAGATAGATGCCGGTGCCCAGTACCAGATCGCTGCCCTGAATCTGCTGCATATAGGTAAGCTTTTCGATCGAGCGGCCACCCTCAGGGCGGGGCCAGTAAATATTCCAGAAGTGCTGCCCGGCAGAGCGGCGAAACAGTTCATCCAGCCCGCTGAGAATCAGGTTGGGGCGCATTTGCTCAGGAAGCTCGCTGATCGCCTGACCTTCCAGTTGCGGGAGTCTGGGGTGCAGAAGCAGTTGATTGTTTTCAATCAGGTAGAGGTAACCCTCTTCGCCATAGCCGACGGTGTAGATAAGATCGCGCAGGCGTTGCTGATATTCGTGTTGGGAGATCTGTCCGGATTGTTGCTGATTGCGCAGAGCGCTGATCTGATTAGCCGATGCCTGAATAACACTGCGGATCTGCTCCTTCTTACCGTTCAGGGTGTCCTGATAGGAGAAGCAGAACGCCAGACCGGAGGCGACGATAATGCCCAGCGCGAGAATCATCACCAGTCCGATCAGTTTGCTGCGGATACTAAAATTACTCAGCTGCATTATGTCCAAGGCCCGGAAAAAACAGACACATTATTGTCATATGATTTCTTGTAGGCAATTAAAAAGCACCCGAAGGTGCTTTTTAATTGAATCTGGCGTTGCGGAAACGGCTTAGAGGCCGGCTGCAGCGCGCAGTTCGTCAGCTTTATCAGTACGCTCCCAGGTGAACGCAGTAAAGGTTTCACCCTTGTACTCCATCTCAAACGGGTTGCGACCGAAGTGACCGTAGGCCGCAGTTGGCTGGTACATCGGGTGCAGCAGGTCGAGCATTTTGGTGATCGCGTAAGGACGCAGATCGAAGTGCTCGCCAACCAGCTGGATAATTTTTTCATCGGAGATTTTGCCGGTACCGAAGGTGTTGATCGATACCGAGGTCGGCTGAGCGACACCAATCGCGTAAGAAACCTGAATCTCGCAACGGTCAGCAAGGCCTGCCGCAACGATGTTTTTCGCCACGTAACGACCTGCGTATGCTGCGGAACGGTCTACTTTGGACGGATCCTTACCGGAGAACGCGCCACCACCGTGACGAGCCATGCCGCCGTAGGTGTCTACGATGATCTTACGACCGGTCAGACCACAGTCGCCGACAGGCCCACCGATCACGAAGTTGCCGGTCGGGTTGATGTGGAACTGAGTGTCTTTGGTGATCCACTCCGCCGGAATGACGTGCTTAACGATCAGCTCCATCACCGCTTCACGCAGATCTGCCTGAGAGACGTCCGGGTTGTGCTGGGTGGACAGTACCAGTGCATCTACAGCAACCGGCTTGCCGTTTTCATAACGGAAGGTCAGCTGTGATTTTGCATCCGGGCGCAGCCATGGCAGCAGGCCGGATTTACGTGCTTCAGCCTGACGCTCAACCAGACGGTGAGAGTAGGTGATAGGCGCAGGCATCAGAACATCGGTTTCGTTGGATGCGTAACCGAACATCAGACCCTGGTCGCCGGCACCCTGATCTTCAGGCTTGGAGCGGTCAACGCCCTGAGCGATATCGATAGACTGTTTACCGATGATGTTGATCACACCACAGGTATCCCCGTCGTAACCCACATCAGAAGAGGTGTAGCCGATGTCGCAGATCACCTTACGAACCAGATCTTCCAGATCGACCCACGCGGAAGTAGAGATTTCGCCGGAAACCACTGCTACACCCGTTTTTACCATGGTTTCACAGGCAACGCGGGCGTATTTGTCTTCAGCGATGATGGCGTCCAGAACTGCATCAGAGATCTGGTCGGCGATCTTATCCGGGTGACCCTCGGAAACCGATTCAGAAGTAAATAAGCTGTATTCGCTCATTGTCATTAATACCTTTCAATAGATGATCCAAAGAGGCTGGAACAAGGCGCCTGAAACACTGAAAGTCTAGCAGGCGACAATCCGTCTGGATAAATAAGCGCGTATTGTACGCGTGGGCAGCTAAAAATATATAGGATTGAGGCCCCGCCAAGATGAGAATTATCACTTTTTGAATGAAAAACGCTCATTTTTGCCCGGAAAAGGCAAAACTTATTTGAAGCGAATGGCTATCTGCGAGAAAATTGCGCCCAATTTTTTCCTGAACCTTCTATTTGGGCGAGCCGCCCAGGAGCTGAGTTAATGTCCTCTCGCAGAGAACTTGCCAACGCGATTCGCGCGCTGAGCATGGATGCCGTACAGAAAGCAAAATCTGGTCACCCGGGTGCCCCAATGGGTATGGCGGATATCGCCGAAGTGCTGTGGAATGATTTCATGAAGCACAACCCGCAAAACCCGCAGTGGTTCGACCGTGACCGGTTTGTCCTCTCTAACGGACATGGCTCTATGTTGATCTACAGCCTGCTCCACCTGACCGGTTACGATGTGTCCATCGACGACCTGAAAAACTTCCGTCAGTTGCACTCCAAAACGGCAGGTCACCCGGAATACGGTTACTGCCCGGGTGTAGAAACCACAACCGGTCCACTGGGTCAGGGTATCACCAATGCGGTAGGTTTTGCGGTAGCCGAGAAAGTACTGGCTGCGCAGTTCAACCGTGAAGGTCACGAGATTATCGATCACAACACCTATGCGTTCCTCGGCGATGGCTGCATGATGGAAGGTATCTCCCACGAAGCCTGCTCTCTGGCGGGTACTCTGGGTCTGGGTAAACTGATCGCGTTCTGGGATGACAACGGCATCTCCATCGACGGTGAAGTAGAAGGCTGGTACACCGACGATAACGTTAAACGTTTCGAAGCCTACGGCTGGCAGGTTATCCCGGCAGTAGACGGACACGATGCGGATCAGATCCGTGCAGCCATTGAACAGGCTCAGGCGAACACTGAACAGCCGACCCTGATCTGCTGCAAAACCGTCATCGGTTTCGGTTCGCCTAATAAAGAAGGTAAAGAGGACTGTCACGGTGCACCTCTGGGCGATGATGAGATCGCACTGACCCGTGAACGTCTGGGCTGGACTCATCCTGCATTCGAAATCCCTGCGGATATCGCTGAAGACTGGAATGCTCAGGAAGCTGGCACTCACGCTGAAAACGAGTGGAACGAACGTTTCGCTGCGTACCGTGCTGAGTTCCCTGAACTGGCTGATGAGCTGCTGCGTCGTATCTCTGGTGAGCTGCCGGCAGACTTCTCCGACAAAGCCGATGCATACATTGCTCAGATCGCTGATAAAGGCGAAACCATCGCCTCCCGTAAAGCGTCCCAGAATGCACTCAACGCATACGGCCCTATGCTGCCTGAACTGCTGGGCGGTTCGGCTGACCTGGCCGGTTCGAACCTGACCCTGTGGTCTGGTTGTAAAGGTGTTGAGAGAAACGATGCCAACGGTAACTACCTGTTCTACGGTGTTCGTGAATTCGGTATGTCCGCAATCATGAACGGTATCGCCCTGCACGGCGGTTTCATCCCTTACGGCGCAACCTTCCTGGTATTTATGGAATACGCCCGCAATGCGGTACGTATGGCGGCGCTGATGAAGCAGCGTGCAATCCACGTGTACACCCATGACTCCATTGGTCTGGGTGAAGATGGTCCGACACACCAGCCGATCGAACAGATCTCTAACCTGCGTCACACCCCGAACATGAGCTGCTGGCGTCCGTGTGATGCGGTTGAATCCGCTGTTGCCTGGAAAGCGGCGCTTGAGCGTGTGGATGGGCCTACGGCGATGATCTTCTCCCGTCAGAACCTGCCACACCAGCAGCGTGATGCTGAACAGCTTGCGAATATCGCTAAGGGTGGTTACATCCTGCGTGATACAGACGGTCAGCCAGATGCGATTCTGATTGCTACCGGTTCTGAAGTCGGCCTGGCGATGGATGCGGCGGAAGCTCTGGCAGCCGATGGCGTGAAAGCCCGTGTCGTTTCCATGCCGGAAACTGCGCTGTTCGACAAGCAGTCTGCTGAATACCGCGAATCTGTACTGCCAGCAGCGGTAACCGCGCGTGTTGCTGTTGAAGCGGCTCAGGCTGACTTCTGGTACAAATATGTTGGCCTGAACGGCGCGATCGTTGGTATGCGTACCTTCGGTGAGTCGGCTCCGGCGGGCGACCTGTTCAAACACTTCGGCTTTACAACTGAGAACGTTGTTGAGACTGTGAAGTCTGTTCTCTGATTGAACGATCTGCAAAGACCCGGCTTGCCGGGTCTTTCTCTTTTTTTCGGGTAGGGTTTCAGATTGAGTTACCGCGTTGCGATCAACGGCTATGGCCGAATTGGCCAGTGTGTTCTGCGTGCCATCTATGAGAATGGTGTTCAGGACCTGTTTCAGGTGGTCGCGATTAATGAACTGTCTGATCTGGAAACCGTCACCTACCTGACCCGCTACGATACAACCCATGGCCGATTCCCGGTGCCGGTTGAGCATGATGGCAACCAGTTACTGGTGAACGGTGATCCGATCCGTATTCTCAGTGAATCGGATGCGGAAGATCTGCCCTGGGCCGCGCTGGGCATCGACCTGCTGTTTGAGTGTTCCGGTTCCTTCAAGGCCCGCTCTCTGGCCGATCTGCATCTGCACAGTGGCGCACAGCGCCTGCTGTTTTCGCAACCCGCTACGGCGGAGGTGGATGCCACGATTGTTTATGGTCTGAACGAAGAGCTGTTGCGGCCTGAGCATCAGGTGGTTTCCGCCGCGTCCTGCACCACTAACTGTATCGTCCCGGTGCTGGATCTGCTGGACAGACGTCTGGGCATTGAAAATGGTGTCACCACGACGATCCACTCGGCGATGAATGACCAGCCGGTGATCGATAGTTATCACCAGACCGATCTGCGTCTGACCCGCAGTGCAATGCAGTCGATCGTGCCGGTGGATACCGGACTGGATAAGGGGATCGACCGTCTGTTGCCGCATCTGGAAGGCAAATTCCAGTGCCTGCATATGCGGGTGCCGACCATTAACGTCTCGTTGATGGATCTGTCGATTAATGTGCGTACCGAAACCTCCGTTGCCGAGGTGAACCAGATCTTGCAGCAGGCCTCACAGCAGGGGCCGTTAAAAGGACTATTGGGTTATACCGAAGAGCCGCATGCTTCAGTAGACTTCAACCGCGATTCCCGCTCCGCGGTGGTCGACGGAACCCAGACCAAAGTGTCTGAGGGGCGTCTGATTAAACTGGTTTGCTGGTTCGATAACGAGTGGGGTTTTGCCAACCGGATGCTGGATGTGGCGAGTCACTGGCTGGCACTGAAGAGCGGGGAACAGCCGTCCCCGGCAGAAACGAATATCTGATTTAATTTTTGAAATATAAGCAGGGCACGTCAATGAGCGTACTGAAAATGAGTGAACTGGATCTGAGCGGAAAACGCGTTCTGATCCGTGAAGACCTGAACGTACCGGTAAAAAACGGTGCAGTGACTTCTGACGCACGTATCCGTGCGTCTCTGCCAACCATTGAGCTGGCGCTGAATGCCGGTGCCCGGGTGATGTTGATGTCTCACCTGGGACGTCCGACCGAAGGTGAGTACGACGAAGCGTTCTCCCTGCAGCCGGTTGCAGACCACCTGGGCAAACTGCTGGGCCGTGAAGTACCCCTGATCAAAGACTGGCTGGATGGCGGTTTTGACGTAGCCGAAGGCGAAGTGGTTCTGCTGGAAAATGTACGCTTTAACGTTGGCGAGAAAAAAGATAACGAAGCCCTGTCTCAGCAGATGGCTGCACTGTGCGATGTTTACGTGATGGATGCATTCGGCACCGCTCACCGCGCTCAGGCTTCTACCCATGGCGTGGCTAAGTTTGCGCCGGTTGCCTGCGCAGGTCCTCTGCTGGCGGGTGAGCTGGATGCACTGGGTAAGGCGCTGGATAATCCGGCTCGCCCACTGGCTGCCATCGTGGGTGGTTCTAAAGTATCCACTAAACTGGAAGTGCTGACTGCGCTGTCTGATCAGGTTGATCAGTTGATCGTGGGTGGCGGTATCGCTAACACGTTCCTTGCGGCTGCTGGCAAGCCGGTAGGCAAATCACTTTGTGAGCATGATCTGATTCCGGTTGCTCAGGATCTGATGGCGAAGGTAAACATCCCGATGCCGGTGGATGTTGTGGTGGCCAAAGAGTTTGCGGAAACGGCAGAAGCGACGGTTAAGTCTGTGGATGACGTGGCTGAAGACGACATGATTCTGGATATCGGCCCTCAGTCGGCACAGGCGCTGGCGGCGCTGCTGAAAGATGCGGGTACGATTATCTGGAATGGCCCGGTGGGCGTATTCGAATTTGATCAGTTCGGCGAGGGTACTAAAACCCTGTCGCTGGCGATCGCTGATAATCAGGGCTTCTCTATTGCAGGTGGCGGTGACACGCTGGCGGCTGTGGATAAGTACGAGATTGCAGATAAGGTTTCCTACATCTCTACCGGTGGTGGTGCCTTCCTGGAATTCGTTGAAGGTAAAGTGCTGCCGGCGGTTGCCGCACTGGAAGCGAAAAGCGCCTGATAAAGCGGCCCGGCGACAACGCCGGGCTCTGAATATGAGTGGATGGGTGGTAAACTCTGCCCATCCCTGCCTGTTGGCAAAGTTAACGAACATTTAAAGGTGACAAAATGGCTCTGATTTCCATGCGTCAGCTGCTGGATCACGCTGCAGAATTTGGCTACGGCATTCCGGCATTTAACGTGAACAACGTGGAACAGATGCGCGCGATTATGGAAGCGGCATCGAAAACCAACTCTCCGGTGATTGTTCAGGCATCTGCGGGTGCGCGCAAGTACGCGGGTTCCAACTTCCTGCGTCACATGATCGAAGCGGCAATTGCTGAATTCCCGCACATTCCGGTATGTATGCATCAGGACCACGGTACCTCACCGGCGGTTTGTCAGCGCTCTATTGCGATGGGTTTCTCCTCGGTAATGATGGATGGCTCGCTGATGGATGACGGCAAAACCCCGTCCAGCTACGAATACAACGTCGACGTAACCCGTCGTACCGTTGAGATGGCTCACGCCTGCGGTGTATCCGTTGAGGGTGAGCTGGGCTGCCTGGGTTCGCTGGAAACCGGTCAGGCGGGTGAAGAAGATGGTATCGGTGCAGACTGCACTCTGTCCCACGACCAGATGCTGACCGATCCGGACGAAGCGGCTGACTTTGTTTCCAAAACCGGTGTTGATGCGCTGGCAATTGCCTGCGGTACGTCACACGGTGCATACAAGTTTACCCGTCCACCGACTGGCGACATTCTGGCGATCGACCGTATTAAAGCGATCCACGAACGTATCCCGGATACTCATCTGGTTATGCACGGCTCCTCTTCTGTGCCTCAGGAGTGGCTGGCAGTGATCAACCAGTTCGGTGGTGAGATTCCGGAGACTTACGGTGTGCCGGTTGAGCAGATCGTTGAAGGTATCAAGTACGGTGTGCGCAAAGTGAACATCGACACCGACCTGCGTCTGGCTTCTACCGGTGCGATCCGCCGCTTCCTGGCCGAAAACCCGGCTGAGTTCGATCCGCGTAAATACCTGAAGAAATCGATGGATGCGATGACCGAGATCTGTATCGCCCGCTATGAAGCGTTTGGTACAGCAGGTAACGCCAGCAAACTGACAGCGATCTCGCTGGAAGATATGGCTGATCAGTACGAGTCCGGTGCTCTGGATCCGAAAATCGCCTGAGCTGCTGAAGATTGATGATAAAAACCGCCTTTATGGCGGTTTTTTTTCGTCTGTTTTCCACCGCTTATGCCGTTGTGGATGAAATGGGCTGACTATACTGAAGCTTTATATTTCGGTTCCTGTTTTATTGATCATCGGCATTGGTTTATCCACGGGGCCGGTTTACTCTGGGTTGAGGGTTTGTCCACAAAAGGATTGGTGATGAGTCATACAGCACCTGCTTTTCTTGCGCGTGAAGATCTGAACCGGCTGCTGCAGTTATTGCAGGGGCAGGGCTACCGTCTTTGTGGCCCGCAGGTCCGTGACGGCACCATTGTTTATGACCACCTCGCTGACACTGCCGCTTTACCCCGGGGCTGGCGTGATACTCAACAGCCCGGTCACTATCGTCTGCAACAGCACGACTCCCCGCGTTATTTTGACTGGGCCAATGGGCCACAGGCGATCAAACCCCTGACCTTCCCCGCCCGTGAGGTGCTTTGGGAGGCGCGCCGCAGAGAAAGCGGTGAGCTGGAATTTATTGTCCCGGATCAGGCGCTGGAAAAGGTTGCGGTTATCGGTGTAAAAGCCTGTGATCTGGCTGCGCTGGCATTGCAGGATCAACACTTCTTACAGGCTGAATATCAGGATCCGGGCTATCTGGCGCGGCGCAAAGGGCTGTTTCTGGTCGGGGTTAACTGCAGCCGTGCAGCGGCGACCTGTTTTTGCGTTTCCACCGGCGATGGCCCGGCAATAGAGCAGGGCTATGATCTGCTTCTGGATGAGCTGGAGGAGGGGTTCCTGATCCGTTCGGGTTCAGACTCCGGTGCCGTGCTGCTGGCAGAGTTGCCATTAGAGGCAGCGCTGCCCGGGCAGATCGACGCAGCGGAACAGCAGGTGCAACAGGTTGCCCGATCTCAGCAGCGTCGCTTGATGCCTGTGTCGCCCGGCAGCTTGATGCAGCAACGCCAGCATCCGCAGTGGGACGATGTGGCAGATCGTTGTCTGGCCTGTGGTAACTGCACTCAGGTTTGCCCGACCTGTTTCTGCCATCACCAGCAGGACCTGCTGCAACTGTCTGGCGAAGCGAGTGAGCATCAGCGTGAATGGGATAGCTGTTTCTCTGAATCCCATGGGCAGTTGGCGGGTTTTCAGGTGCGCAGCACCGTTAAGCAGCGCTATCAGCAGTGGATGACGCATAAACTGGACAGTTGGCAGGAGCAGTACGGCCGTTCTGGCTGTACCGGCTGCGGCCGCTGTATGAGTTGGTGCCCGGCAGCGATTGATTTTGTCGAAGAAGCCAACAAAATCACGGGGGATGGCTGATGAACTCCCATGTTTTTGCGCCGATGCGTGCCACCGTACTGGACAATATCCGTGAGTCTGAGGGGATCTTTACGCTACGTCTGCAACTGAGTGATCCGCAGCACCGGGCCAGTTATCAGTTTATGCCGGGCCAGTTTAATATGCTCTACCTCTACGGCGTGGGGGAAGTGCCGATCTCGATCGTATCCGATCCGCAGGATCCGGGAGTGATCGATCATACGATTCGCAGTGTGGGCCGGGTGACGCGCGGGTTGGCCAAACTGGAAGCCGGGGCAGAGGTCGGGCTGCGTGGCCCTTTCGGACAGGGCTGGCCGATGGCGCTGGCACGGAATAAAGACCTGCTGATCGTGACCGGTGGTCTGGGGTGTGCGCCGGTCGTGGCGGCGATCAATTTTGCTCTCAAGCGCAAAGCCTATTACGAAACGATCAATATTGTGCAGGGTGTTAAGCACAGTGATGACCTGATCTGGCGGCGGCAGTATGAGGCGTGGCAGGCGCTGGAGGGGGTTGAAGTATTTCTTGCGGCGGATCAGTCGGGGCCCGGCTGGCCGTTTCATACCGGCTTGATCACTGAGCTGCTGGGGCAGGTCACGGTGGATCTGAAAAATACGCTGGCGATGGTGTGCGGCCCCGAGGGGATGATGCATGCGGTGGCGGAATCGTTGCTGCAGCAGGGGTTGTCAGCCTATTCGCTCTACCTGAGCATGGAGCGCAATATGCAGTGTGCAGTGGGCCATTGCGGGCATTGCCAGATGGGAGCGGATTTTATCTGTAAGGACGGTCCGGTGTTTGCGTACCCGGATATCCGTGACCGGTTGTTGCTGGCGGGAGTGTGAAGATGGCTAAACCTACTCTGGCGGTGCATAAATTCAGCTCTTGTGATGGTTGTCAGTTGGCGCTGTTGAATATGGGGCCTGATCTGCTGGCGCTGGCTGAACAGCTTGAGATTAAGCACTTTGCTGAAGCCGGAATCGTTAATGAGTCTGCCCCTGTTGATATTGCGCTGGTGGAAGGGAGTGTGGTCACAGCGGCGGATGAAACACGGATCAGAGAGGTGCGTGCCAACAGCCGATACCTGATCAGTATGGGAGCCTGTGCGACCTCGGGGGGGATTCAGGCGCTTAAAAATCTGGCGGAGGACCCTTCGGCCTGGGTCGGTCAGCTCTACCCGCAAACTGAGTTTATCGACTCTCTGGACCGCTCGCATGCGCTGAAGGCTTATGTCCGGGTCGATTTTGAACTCTGGGGCTGCCCGGTTAACAGCCGGCAGGTGGTCGCTGCGGCAGGACAGTTGCTGCAGGGAGTGAGCCCTGTGGATAACCGCGAAAAACTTTGTCTGGAGTGTAAGCGGGCAGGTCAGGTCTGTACGCTGGTCACCCGCGGTGAGCCCTGTATGGGGCCTGTGACCCGGGCGGGTTGCGGGGCGCTCTGTCCGGCCTTTGGTCGTGCCTGCTATGGTTGTTATGGCGAGGCTGAATTGAGCAACGGCGATGCATTGCAGCGCCGGCTGGAAGGGCTTGGGCTGGCACCAGAGCGAGCTGCAGCGCGGTTCCGGCTGATTCACCCGGATCAACAACAGCAAGATCCGCTTCAACTGTCGGGAGGTGACCATGACCCGGCGTAAGATTCAGATTAATGTGCCCAGTCTGGCCCGGGTCGAAGGCGAGGGTGCGTTGCACCTGAAAATCGAACAGGGCCGGATTGAGCAGTTGCAGTTTCGCATCTATGAACCTCCGCGGTTTTTCGAACAGTTCATGCAGGGGCGTCACTACACTGAAGTGCCGGATATTGTCGCGCGGATCTGCGGTATCTGCCCGGTGGCCTATCAGGTCAGCGCGGTGAACGCGCTGGAGTCGCTGTTTGCGCTGGAGACGACACCCTGGATCAGTAATATGCGCCGCCTGCTTTACTGCGGTGAGTGGATTCAGAGCCACAGCCTGCATATCCATCTGTTAGCCCTGCCAGACTATTTCGCGGAGGAAACTGTGCTCGGGCTGGCAGCTAAAGAGCCGGAGCTGGTGCGACGTGGCTTTGCGATACAGGAGGCGGGAAATCGGCTGATTCGTTTCCTCGGTGGGCGCTCGGTGCATCCGGTGGGTATTCAGGTGGGCGGTTTTCATCATGCGCCTGCGGTTTCTGAGGCCCGCTCCCTGCTGAGTTTTCTTGAAGATACATTACCTCAGGCAGAAGCCTTACTGGAGTATCTGGCCGGGATGGCGTTGCCGGAGCAGAATCAGGCATTTACGTCTGTGACGCTGGCGCATCAGGAATACCCGATTGAACAGGGCGAACTGATCAGCTCGACCGGACTCAGGCTACAACCCGAGCAGTATGAATCTCACTTTAAAGAGCTGCAGAGCCCTCATTCCACCGCGCTCTGGAGCCTGCTCGACGGACAGGATTATCTGGTCGGCCCGCTGGCGCGGCTGAACCTGAATCAGGCGGTGCTGCCTGCCTTTTTACAGCGCCATCTGCAGCGTCTGGGCAATCCGTTTCCGAGTCAGAATATGTTCCACAGTATGCTTGCCCGCGGGGTCGAGATCTGTCTGGCGTTGTATGAGGCGATCACTATTCTGCGGGAGTATCAGCCGGACACCCCGGCGCTGGAACTGCAGGTCAAAGCGGGGGTTGGCTGTGGCTGGAGCGAAGCGCCACGAGGGCTCCTGTGGCACCGTTACCGGGTGGATTCTGAGGGGTTGATTCAGGAAGCGAAAATAGTGCCGCCGACCAGTCAGAATCAGGCGCGGATCGAGCAGGATCTGCGTCATTCGCTGCATCAGTTTGGCCTGGATCATTCAACTGAAGCATTGCGCCTGCATAGTGAGAAGGTGATCCGTAACTATGATCCCTGTATCTCCTGTGCAACTCACTTCCTTAAGATGAGCGTGGAACGTCAGGGATGAGCCGGCAGAGACAGGGAATACTGGCGCTGGGCTCACACCATGGTGATGATCAGATCGGCTGGTCGTTGCTGGAGCAGTTGCCTCCTGAGTCCGTGCCGGAAGGGGTTGAGCTGGAGTGGATCAACAGTCCCGGACTGGAGCTGTTTAACTGTCTGCAAACCTATTCAAAACTGTTACTGGTGGATGCAGCCGAGATGGGGGAGAAGCCGGGCGCAGCGCGTTTTTATCCGACCCCGTCGATTCTGACGGAGGCGCCTGAGCGGGAGCTCAGCAGTCATTCACTGAGCCTTAAGCAGGCGCTGGAACTGTTACAGGCGCTGCAGATTCAGCCTCCGCAGCTCGCGCTGTATCTGATCCAGCCGCAAATGATGCAGCCGATGCAGCCACTGTCAGCGACTCTGCAGGCGCGTTTTCCGGCGTTACTTGTTGATTTTAATCAACGGCTGAACCATTATTTTGCGGTGCAATAAAAAGGAAATCGTTTAGTGTATAAACTCAGTTTCTTTGTTCCGGATGAGAACCTTGAAGCGGTGAAAGCGGCGGTATTTGCCAGCGGTGCCGGGAAAATCGGCCTGTATGATCACTGTTGCTGGCAGGTTAAAGGACTAGGGCAGTTTCGACCGCTACCCGGCAGCGACCCCCATATCGGGGCGCAGGGGCAGGTAGAACAGGTCGAAGAGTGGAAGGTGGAGCTGGTCTGTGACGATCAACTGATCCGGCAGGCAGTGGCAGCGATGAAGCAGGCACACCCCTACGAAGAACCCGCATATGAGGTCTGGAAGCTGGAAGATATTTGATCCTGGCAGATTGCCCGGAAAGGGAAAGGGAGAGTCAAGTGACACAGTTGCTGGTGCGGTACTCAAGGATTCTGGAAATTGTCGGTGATATTGTAAAAGTACAGGTGCCCCTCTCCGGGGAAGGCACGTCGCTGATCTGCTTCGGTGATCTGGCTCTGATTGAAAATGAGGAGAATCAGGCCCAGCGCTCAGCACTGGCTCAGGTGATCATGCTCGACCGGGAGGAGGTTTCATTACAGGTCTTTAACGGTACCAAAGGCCTCTCCACCCACTCTGTGGTTCGTTTTCTGGGTCGCTCGATGGAAGTGACCTTCTCTCCGAATATTCTGGGGCGCTCATTTTCCGGTACGGGACGCGCCATCGATGGCGGCCCCGCGCTGATCGAAGAGCCCAAAATCGAAATCGATGGCCCTACCGTTAATCCTGCCCGACGGGTACTGGCTTCACATATGATCCGCACCGATGTGCCGATGATTGATGTTTTCAACTGTCTGGTTGAAAGCCAGAAAATACCCGTTTTCTCCGTTGCCGGAGAGCCCTATAACCAGTTGCTGGCCCAGATCGGCACCCATGCCGACGCCGATGTGGTGGTGTTTGGCGGGATCGGTCTGGTATTTGATGACTACCACTATTTCCGTCAGGCCTTTGAAGAAGCCGGTGTGCTGGCGCGTACCGTGATGTTTGTCCATCAGGGGTCAGATCCGACGGTAGAAGGGTTGCTGGTGCCGGACATGGCACTGGCGGTAGCCGAGCGCTTTGCCGTGGAAGAGGGTAAGCGTGTACTGGTGCTGCTCACCGATATGACCGCTTACGCCGACGCTCTGAAAGAGGTTGGTATTTCAATGGAACATGTGCCCTCTAACCGGGGCTATATCGGCGATCTGTATTCTCAGTTGGCGCGACGTTACGAGAAGGCCTGTGATTATAAAGGCGCGGGCTCGGTGACTATCCTCTCAGTGACAACAATGCCGGGGGATGATGTGACCCACCCGGTGCCGGATAACACCGGTTATATCACGGAAGGGCAGTTCTACCTGCATGATGGAGTCATCGATCCCTTTGGTTCCCTGTCCCGTCTGAAGCAGCATGTGATCGGCAAAGTGACCCGTGAGGATCATAGCCAGATTATGAATACCATGGTGCGTTTCTATGCTGAATCTCAGGATGCAGCGCAGAAACAGGCGATGTCATTTGAGCTGAGTGAATATGATGAGCGGCTGCTTAAGTTCGGCCTGTTGTTTCGCAAACGGTTTATGGATATCAGTGTCACCATGCCACTGGAACAGGCGCTGGATCTCTGCTGGCAGACACTGGGCGAATGTTTTGCCGCCCACGAACTGCTGATGAAACAGGGGCTGGTGGATAAATATTTCCCACAGACAACGTCAGCTTCTGCCGCGGTTGAGGATTAAGCTGTGGCGAAGTTAGCGCTGAATAAAACCACGCTGAATCGTGAAAGCCGCCGGCTCAAGTCGTTCCGGCAGTTTGTTCCGGCGCTGGAGTTGAAACGCAAACAACTGATGTCGGCCCGCGAGGATACCCGCAAGCGGTTACTCGACTGTCAGGCGCAGTTACAGCAGTCAGAGGCCCGGGTAGCGGAACAACTACCGATGCTGGCATCGGCCGGGCTGGAGCTTTCCGGTTTGCTGCAGGTGGAAAAATTACAGATCAACTATGTCAATCTGGTGGGGCTGGAACTGCCGGAACTGGGTGAGCTGAGGTTACAGCGGGCCGAGTATTCCCGGCTGCTTCTGCCGCACTGGGTTGATGCGCTGCTCAGTTTGCAGTCGGATGCACTGCGGGCCGAAGTGGAGATTCGGGTATTGCAGCAGCGGCTGGAGATGCTGGAACAGGGTCTGCAGAAAACCACTCAGCGGCTTAATCTGTTCGATAAGGTGCTGATTCCTGAGGCGCAACGCAATATCCGTAAGATTCAGATCGCCCTGTCGGATGCCGAGCGGGCGGGTGTGGTCCGCGCCAAAATTGCCAAGGGTAAGCGGGCACGTATCGCCGCAGCACGGTCATTGGGAGCGGCGTTATGAGTATTCGTCCGCTGCTGAAAGCGACCCTGATCGGACTCAGTGAAGAGAAAGTACAGATTCTCGATCAGCTTCAGGCTCTGGGGCTGATGCACATCATTCCATTGCGTCAGGCTAAACCGCAGAAGTCCACCACCACGGCACAGCATGAGGTCAGTCCGGAGCAACTGCGCGGTGCGCTGCACTATCTGCTGAATGCCCGGATAAAACGCCGTCAGGTGCTCAGCGAACGCCATTTTGATCTGCCTCAGGTGGTCGATGACGCGGAACAGAACCGCTCACGCCGGCTTGCGCTGGTGGAGCGCCGTGATTTTCTGCAGAAGCGCATCAAAGACCTTCAGCCCTGGGGGAGTTTTAACCTGCCCGGCGAAAACGGGCTCTATGGCCAGCGGCTCTGGTTTTATCTGGTGCCCAACTACAAGATGAAAGAGGTGCTGCAGAGTGACCTGATCTGGCAACAGGTTTATCGGGATAACCGGTACAGTTATGTCGCTGTGATCTCTGAACAGGAGCCAGGTCTGAATGCCATGCCGGTGGTGCGCACCCATACCGGCGCGGTTCCCCTGACCGAGCTGCAGCGTGAACTGGAAGATATCGAAGTTGAGCTCGAGACCGTCGAAGCTGAGCGCGAGGGTCTGACTCGCTGGATCTACCTGTTGCAGCGCTCTATCGCCGGCACTGAAGACAATGCCCAACTGGCAGAGGTCGCCGATCAGACTCTGGACCGGGAACAGATTTTTGCCCTGCAGGGCTGGTTTGCAGCCGATCAGCGCGAGGCACTGGAAGCGTTTGCAGATCAGCATGAGATGGCCTTGCTGATAGAGCAGGTGCAGCCTGATGAGCTGCCGCCGACCCTGTTGGATAACCCGACAGCGCTGGCGGGCGGGGAAGAGGTGGTGCAGTTTTTCCAGATGCCGGGATATCGAAGCTGGGATCCTTCGCGGGTGGTGTTTTTCTCCTTTGTTTCGTTTTTTGCCCTGATTATGTCCGATGCCGGTTACTCTCTGCTGCTGGCGGCGATTCTGATCTTCTACTGGCAGCGTATGGGGTACAGCCAGAGCGGTGTGCGCCTGCGTGCGCTGGGCGCGGCGCTGGCGGGTGCCGGGCTGATCTGGGGTGTGTTGGTGGGCAGTTACTTCGGCGCCGGGCCACCGGTTGAATGGCTTGGCAGTCTGAAGCTCATGGATCTGAACGATTTCGACAGCATGATGCTGCTGTCGATCTGTATCGGCGCAGGTCATCTGATTCTGGGTAATCTGATGATGGCCTGGGTACGCCGGCGGCGTATTCAGGCACTGGCCTCAGTGGGCTGGGCGTTCGCGGTGCTGGTGGCATTGCTGGGCTGGATCTGGGGTTTCAGTACGCTGCACTGGGTGCTGTTTGCAGCCGGTCTGGGGATGGTGCTGCTGTTTTCCAGTGAGCGCAGCGACTGGGGCTGGCGGCGTCTGCTCGATGGACTCCTCGGTCTGAGTGGAGTGAGTAAAATTTTTGGTGATGTGCTGAGCTACCTGCGCCTGTTCGCGCTGGGGCTGGCGAGTGCCTCACTGGCGATGACTTTTAATCAACTGGCACTGGATGTGGCTGCCGCGCTACCGGCGATCGGTCTGTTATTTAAGGTGCTGATTCTGCTGCTGGGTCATCTGCTGAATTTTGTGCTGACCGTGATCAGTGGGGTGATCCACGGACTGCGCTTAAACCTGATTGAATTTTATAACTGGAGTCTGGCTGATGAGGGCTATGCCTTTGCGCCATTTGCTAAACGGGAGGTTTCACCTTGGATAACCTGATTATGGCCCTGGGATGGGCGGGCCTTTACGGGCCTATGGCGCTGGGCGCAATCGGCAGTATGATCGGCTGTGCTCAGGCGGGGCAGGCAGCCTGTGGCGCGTTGCTGGAAACCGAAACCGGTCATGGGCGTTACATCGGTATCGCCGCGATGCCTTCGTCCCAGTCGATCTACGGCATTGTGGTGATGTTTGCGCTGAACCGGGAGATTACACCGGAAAATGCGCCGGGCCTGGCTGCAATAGGCTTGCTCTGTGGTCTGGCGCTGTTGTTCAGTGCTGCCTGGCAGGGGCGTTGCTGTGCTTCGGCAATCAATGTTTCCAAAATCCGTCCGGAGATTTTTGGTATGTCTCTGGCACCGGCTGCGATTGTTGAAGGGTTTGCGGTGTTTGCGTTTATCTTTGCTCTGGTCATCAGTGCCGGTGTGCCAGCCTAGTCAGAAAGGGGGAGGGTGTGATGTCCAGTGAACAGAATAGCCATGCCTCATCCGGTGTCGAAGCGCTGATTGATAAGCTGCGTCAGCAGGGTGTGGAGAAGGGTCAGCAGGATGCGGCCAAACTGGTAGAAGAGGCGGAGCACCGTGCCGACTGGTTACTTTCGCAGGCGCGACAGGAAGCGGAGCAGATTGTCAGCCGGGCGAAACGGGAAGCGGGCCAACTGCGTCAGGCCGGTGAAGATGCGTTACGTATCGCCGCCCGGGATATGCATCTGGAAGTGCGTGAAACCCTGTCCCACTCCTTTACCGATCAGGTGGAAAGGCTGGTGGCCTCGCAGATGGATAATCAGGCGTTTATGCGTGAGCTGATTATGGCGCTGGTGAGTAAAGCCAGTCGCGATCAGGGAATCAGTCAGGCGAAGCAGATTGAACTGTTGCTGCCGGAAGACTTTATCGGTCTCGATGAGCTGCGGCGCAACCCGAAGGAGTACCGTGAGGGTAAGCTGAGTCAGTTTGTGCAGTCGCTGGCAGCCGAGCAGATGCGTGATGGTATCGAGTTTGAGCTCTACGAGGGTAAGGGCATCCGGGTGCGCCTGAGTGGTGAAGAGGTGGAGGTTGATCTGAGCAGTGAGGCCGTAGCGAAACTGCTGCTGAAACACCTGCAACCGCGTTTCCGGGCCATTATTGAGGGAGTGATCCGCTAGTGTCGGATTATTATACCCTGATCACCGCGCTGCCCTGGCTGCCGGAATTGAGCCAGTGCCGGCAACTGCCGCTGTCGCGGATCGCGCTGGAGCGCCGCCTGAGTATGCTCACGGATAGCGATGCTGAGCAACTGGCGGTTGTGGAGCAGCTTTACCATCCCGCAGAGCAAACGCTGCTGCAGATGACCGATCCGGATCTGGTGCGGCAGTGGCAGAATCAACTGGCAGGGCTGACGTCGCCGGTACTGCGGCAGCGGGTTATCTACCAGATGGAGTTACGTACTCTGCTGGCGGCCCTGCGCAGTCGTGCGGCAGGTCTGGAAAACCCTCAGCAGTTTCATGGAGTCGGGCGCTGGCTGCCGCGGATTCGCAAACACTGGTTTGAGCCGGATTTTTCCCTGCAGCAGTTATGCCCGGAACTGGAGCAGATTCAGCGTTTGCTGGAGAAGGATGAGCCGCTGCGCCTGCAGCGCTATCTGGATCAGTGCCTGTGGCAGGATCTGGCCCGTACCGAACATCAGTTTACTTTTCAGTTTGAAGCGCTGGCCTGTTTTGTGCTGCGTTGGGGAATCGCTGAACGCAGTCTGGCCTATAACAGCCGTCAGGCACTTGAATCTTTTAACCGGAGCACCGCTCAGTTGTTGCGCGGATGCGGTCTTGAGAAGCAGTTAATACAGGGGGTTGGCCAGTGAACCAGCAGAGCACCGCCCGGGTTGTGGCCGTCAGGGACGATATAGTAACTGTGGAGCTGCTGAAAGATGCAGAGGGGAGTTTCTACCCCATCCTGAAAAATGAAGTGGTGTTTATCTGTCCGACCCGACCGGGTAGTGAAGGGCGTCAGGAGTACCTGCAGGCTGAAGTCCTGCGGGTGCGGCACGGTGAGGCCGATGTGCAGGTGTTTGAGAATACCCGTGGCGTTGCCGTGGGAGATCCGGTCAGACAAAGCGGCCATATGCTCTCCGTTACGCTGGGGCCGGGTCTGCTCGGTCAGGTCTATGATGGCCTGCAAAACCCGCTGGAAATCATTGCCGGCCAGCACGGTTTCTTTCTTCCCCGTGGGCTTGAGGTAGACGGGGTCGACCGCCAGCAGCACTGGGCGTTTCAGCCGCGGGTGAAGGTGGGTGATAAAGTCCGGGCCGGTGACAGCATCGGTCAGGTGCAGGAGGGGCGATTTGCCCACAAGATCATGGCGCCTTTCGGCTTGCAGGGAGAGGCCGAGATTAGCTGGATTCAGGAGGGATCGTTCACCGTAGACACGCCGGTGGCGCGAATCCGTACCGCCCATGGTGATGAACGTGAAATCTCCATGCAGCAGCGCTGGCCGGTGCGGGTACCGGTGAGTCAGCCGTTGTTGCATGAAGGTTACAGCCAGCGTGAATATCCGCAGCAGCCCCTGCTGACCTCTATTCGTCTGATTGATACCTTTTTCCCGATTGCCCGTGGCGGAACCGCATGTATTCCGGGGCCGTTCGGTGCCGGAAAAACTGTACTGCAGAGCCTGATATCGCGTTTCTCCGAGGTGGATATTGTGGTGATCGTGGCCTGTGGTGAACGTGCCGGTGAGGTGGTGGAAACCATTACAGAATTCCCGAATATGTCGGATCCGAAAGGCGGCACCCTGATGGACCGGACGGTGATTATCTGTAATACCTCGTCGATGCCGGTAGCGGCCCGCGAGGCTTCGATCTACACCGGCATTACCCTGTCTGAGTATTACCGGCAGATGGGGTATAACGTGTTGCTGATCGCCGATTCTACCTCGCGCTGGGCACAGGCGATGCGGGAAACCTCTGGCCGGCTCGAAGAGATTCCGGGCGAGGAGGCGTTTCCGGCGTATCTGGATTCTGCCATTCGGGCGCTGTATGAACGTGCCGGGCTGATCCGCAATAACGCGGGGGATCAGGGCAGTCTGACCCTGATCGGTACTGTTTCACCGGCAGGGGGTAACTTTGAAGAGCCGGTGACTCAGTCGACCCTGCGAACCGTGAAAACCTTCCTCGGTCTCAGTGCGGAACGGGCCTATAAACGCGCTTATCCGGCGGTAGACCCGTTGATCTCCTGGTCCCGTTATCTGGATCAGATGGCTGAGTGGTATGCGCAGGAGCTGGGTGAAGAGTGGGTAGGCAACGTCAAGCAGATGCAGCAGTTGCTGGTTCAGGGAGAGTCAGTACAGCAGATGATGCAAGTCACCGGCGAAGAGGGTGTGACGCTGGAAGACTATATTCTTTACCATAAATCGATCTGCCTCGATCAGGTGTATCTGCAGCAGGATGCGTTTGACCCGGTGGATGTTTCTGTGCCGCTGGCGCGGCAGAAACAGGTCTTCAATCTGCTCCGGGAGTGCCTGTTGCAGCCCGCTGAGTTCAGCGATAAAGAGTCGGTACGGGAGCACTTTGTGAAGCTGACCGGGTTATTCCGTAACCTCAATTACAGTCGCACGGAGGGGCCGGATTTCCGGCGCTATCTGGCGGAGATTAAAGGGCTCTGCCGACTGGCCTCCTGAAAGCATTGATCTGAGTCATATTTTTTACCGGATGAGTGGTCTGTTTGGTGGCAGTTCTGTTACAGTTGACCGCTGGCCCCGACTTACAGATAGCGCCAGGACGGGTGTTGTCAGAGACGTCACAATAAACCATCCCTCTGCAAGGTATCTGTTTCGGGGATGATTAAATTCCACCCCCGGCTGATGATTACCCGCTTTCCTATATGACTCAGATCAAGGCTACCTCGCTGTCTCGCTACCTGTTGTTCGGTACAGTGGCTATTGCCGTTCTCCTGCTGGCTTCGGTGGCCAGTCATTTCCTGTATAAAAACCTGCGCGATAACGAGCAGCGCCTGGCGGCGCTTGAGCAGGAGATTATGCAGAAAGGCCGCGATCAGTTGCTGGCCGAAGTGAATAGCGCCAAGGACTACATCAGTTACACTCTGGCCCGGGCGGAGCAGGTGCTGCAGGAGCAGTCCAAAGCTGAGGTTCTTAAAGCACACAGCATCGCCGAGACTATTTATCAGCGCGAGCGGGATCGCCGTCCGCTGGTGGAAATCAAAGAGCTGATCCGCGAAACGCTGCGTGATATCCGTTTTTTCAATGGCCGTGGTTATATCTTTATCGATGATGATCAGGGTAATTGTGTCCTGTTGCCGACTTCACCTCAGGTGGAGGGTAAATCGCTCTACGATAATCAGGATGATACCGGGCACTACATTATGCGCGGTCTGCTGGAAGCTGTGGATAACCCGCAAGGCGAAGGCTTTTCACGTTACCGCTGGTATCCGCCCCATGATCAGAAGCATATGGCGGATAAAATTGCCTTTGTGAAAGCCTTTGAGCCTTTCTCCTGGGTGATAGGTGCCGGTGATTATCTCTACCGCATTGAAGATGATCTCAAGGTTGAAGCCTTGAAACGTCTGGAATCGATTCGGTTTGGCGAGCATGGCTATTTCGCGGTTTTCAGCCCGGATGGGGCGATGCTGACGTCACCCGGTATCAGCTCGTTGCAGGGTAAGCACCAACTGACGGCTGAGCAGAAGGCTCAGGAAGAGCAGGTGCTGGCCACGATTATGACTGCGGCGCAGAACGGCGGAGGTTTTGTCGAGTACGACTGGTATTTCCCGAATGGCAGAGATCTGGCGTCTAAGGTCTCACTGGTGGATACCGTGCCCGGACTGGGCTGGATACTGGTGGCTGGTTTTTACCCGGAAGATATCCGCCAGCTTCTGGATTCGCAGCAGCGCTTGCTCGAAGAAACCATGCGCGAAGACCGGGTGCAGATCTATCTGTTCCTGATTCTGGCAACACTGGTGACACTGGCGCTGAGCCTGCTGTTTTCCGGTTGGCTTAATCGCCGTTTTACCGACTATCACAATGAGATCGAAAACAAGCAGCAGGCGCTGGAGCTGGCTTCTAAGGTGTTTGACAGTGCCAGTGAGGGGATCATGGTCAGCGGTTCGGATAATCGCTTGCTGGCGGTTAACGATGCGTTTGTTGAGATCACCGGGTACCCGGCGGAAGAGGCGATTGGCCGTAACCCGCGTTTCCTGCAGTCAGGCAGGCATGATGCCGCGTTCTATACACAGATGTGGCAAAACCTGAATGCGCATGGTCAGTGGAGCGGTGAGATCTGGAACCGCCGTAAAAATGGTGAACTGTTCCCGCAGTGGATATCGATCATCGCATCGACCGACAATCATGGCATGGTGCAGCATTACATCGCTTCTATCGCGGATCTGACAGAACGGAAGCAGGTTGAGGAGAAGCTACGTTATCTCTCCGATTATGATCCTCTGACCAATCTACCTAACCGGCGATTGCTCGGCTATCGGGTTGAACAGACGATCTCCCTGAGTAAGCGTAAACAGAGTCAGCAGTTCGCCCTGTTGCTGATCGATCTGGATCACTTTAAAAACATTAACGACAGTCTGGGTCACCGCTTTGGTGATGAGATTCTGCAAAAGGTCGCCGAACGGATTCAGAAACAGGTACGTGACGGGGATACCGTCAGCCGTCTGGGCGGTGATGAGTTTATGATTCTGATGCCGGCGCTGGAAAAACCAGAGCAGGCGGCCAATCTGGCGGATCGTATACTGCAGCAGGTAGCTCAGCCGTTAGAGGCTGAAGGCCATATGACGATCACCCCCAGTGTCGGCATAGCGGTGTATCCGGATGATGGCGATAGCTTCGATGAGCTGATGCGTAACGCCGATGCCGCGATGCACTTTGCCAAGAAGCAGGGGCGCAATAACTACCAGTTCTATACCGCTGAGATGAATCAGCATGCCTCGAACCGGCTCAAGGTGGAGATCGCACTGCGTAAAGCGATCGAAAATCAGGAGTTCGAACTGTTTTATCAGCCACAGCTACAACTGGAGAACGGTCGTCTGGCCGGATTTGAAGCGTTGATCCGCTGGCGTAATCCGGAAACGGGGCTGGTGCCGCCTAATGATTTTATCCCGCTGGCAGAAGAGACCGGGCTGATTCTGCAGATCGGCAACTGGGTACTGCAGGAGGCTTGCCGGCAGGGCGCCCGGTGGCTGGCTCAGTCGGAACATCCGTTTACTATGTCGGTGAATGTATCGGTGCGTCAGTTCCGCCCGGATCTGGTTCAGGAGGTGCGTTCAGCGCTGGTGATGGCGGGCTTGCCGCCTGAGGCGCTGGTAATTGAAATCACCGAAAGCAGTCTGATGCAAAATCAGGAAACCACCCTGCACCTGCTGCAGGAGTTGAAAAAGCTGGGCGTTCAACTGTCGCTGGATGATTTTGGTACCGGTTATTCCTGCATGGCCTACCTGAAACGCTTTAATCTGGATCAGTTGAAGATCGACCGGGCGTTTATTGACGAGTTACCTGACAATCAGGACGATGCGGCGATCACGTCGGCGATAATCGATGTCGCCAGCCATCTGGGCCTGATCACGGTGGCGGAGGGGATTGAAACGCCGGAGCAGGCGAGCTTCCTCGCGGAGATGGGCTGTATTGAAGGGCAGGGGTATCTGTTCGAACGGCCACTGCCGGCAGAAAAAATACAGCAGCTATTCTTTGAATAAACGGGGTTACCAGCGCTGGCTAGTTACCCCGCAGTATCACTTCGCGGAGGGGGAATGTTCCCTTCTGCCGGTCCTCAAAGTAAAACTGCAGCGCGTTACGAATGGTGGTAAACGCCAGCTCATCCCAGGGAATTTCATCTTCCCGGAACAGACGTACTTCCAGTGACTCGCTGCTGGCGGAAAATTCCGGTTTATCAAGCTCGGCCAGATAGAGCATCTGTACCTGATTAACATGCACAATGGAGGTCAGCGTATAGAGGTGGCTGATGGTGACTTCAGCATTGGCTTCTTCACGGGTTTCACGCAGAGCACCTTCTGTCGTTGATTCCGCATTCTCCATATACCCGGCGGGCAGGGTCCAGTAGCCGAGACGCGGCTCGATTGCCCGTTTGCAGAGCAGGACTTTATCTTCATAGACCGGCAGGCAGCCGGTGACAATCTTCGGGTTCAGGTAGTGGATAGTGCCGCAGCCGTCACAGATATGTCTGGGCAGGTTGTCATCATCGGGTACCGCCACTGATAGCGGGCCTGCACAGTTACTGCAATATTTCATATAGCTTCCTTATTGGGGCGAGTTCAGTGGGTAAATTTGCCCGCCTGAGGTTCAGGGTATAACAAAAGCATGTATCGGAGTTAAACTATCTACGACCTTCGGAGTATTATTGTGGACCTGTCAGTCAAATAGAAGTGAATTTATGCTGAGAAAGATCCGTCAGCGCCTGCAGGATTTTGAGCCGCGGCGCTTCCCCACCAACCAGCCTAAGGCCAGTGTGCTGATCGCGCTGACCGACGACCCCGATCCGGAAGTGATCCTGACTAAACGCTCCTCCCGGCTCTCGACCCACAGTGGGGAGATCGCCTTTCCCGGTGGTAAACATGATGATACCGATCCCGATCTGTTGTATACCGCCCTGCGCGAGGCCCATGAAGAGGTAGGCATAGTGCCCGAAGCGGTTGATGTGATCGGGCCTCTGGGTCAGGTCGTGTCTAAACATGGGCTGCAGGTCACACCTTGGGTCGGTGTGATTCCCCGTGAGATCGAGTTGGTGGCTAACCCGGGAGAGCTGGATGAAGTGTTCAGCGTGCCACTGAGCTTCTTTATGCAGGATCAGCGTTATTCCACCGATGAGATCCGCTTTAAAGGCAAAAGCACTTTTGTTCCCGCCTGGGAGTATCAGGGGCATATTATCTGGGGGCTGACTGCTTACATGCTGGTCGAGTTGCTGAATACGGGGTGCGATGCGAACATTCCGATGAAACCGCGGCCTGAGCACAAGATCCGTCACTTTTAACCTTATTCATTTAACAGGAGGAGCGATGCTCTATTCCCTGGAAGGTCAGGCGGTGCGCCTGCTTGGTAAAGAACATTTTGTTGCAGACAACGCGACGGTGATCGGTAATGTTGAGTTGCATGATCGCAGCAGCATCTGGTTTAACGTGGTTATTCGTGGTGATAACGATCCGATCATTATCGGCCCCGGCAGTAATGTTCAGGACGGTGCGGTATTGCACACTGATCCCGGTTACACGCTGCGTCTGGGCGCTGACGTGACGGTTGGACATATGGCGATGCTGCATGGCTGCGAGGTGGGAGATGGCTCTCTGATTGGTATCGGCGCGGTGGTACTCAATGGCGCGAAGATCGGTAAAGGTTGTCTGATCGGAGCTAATGCATTGGTACCCGAAGGTATGGAGATACCTGATCACTCGCTGGTGGTTGGCTCACCGGCAAAAGTAAAACGTACCCTGAATGCGGAGCAGGTGGCCGGATTGCAGGAGAATGCCCGACACTATGTTGAGAATATGCGCCGTTTCAACAGCGGTTTTCAAGCGCAGGAAAACCTATGACGGAGCAAACGAACCGCCCTGTGCCTAACCCCTGCGTGGGTGTCTGTGCGCTGGATGAGAACGATCTGTGTATCGCCTGTCAGCGCAGCGGCATTGAAATAGCTGAGTGGGGTGTTTACAGCGATGAGGAAAAGCGCGAAGTCTGGCGCAAGATTCACCTGCGCGAGCAGGGTGTGCTGAAGGAGTGATTGTATGCAAGTGATGATCGATATCTGTATTGTTCCGCTGGGCGTTGGTGTCTCGGTTTCCGACTATGTGGCGGCCTGTCAGCGCGTGTTGCAGGATGCCGGATTAAAGCACCAGATGCATGCCTATGGTACTAATGTGGAAGGTGACTGGGATCAGGTGATGGCCGCGGTGAAGCGTTGCCATGAAGTGGTTCATGCGATGGGCGCGCCGCGTATCACCACCTCTATGCGGATGGGAACCCGGACCGACCGGGAGCAGAGCATGGATGACAAAGTGCGAAGTGTAGAAGACAAGCTGAGCCCGGTTTAACAGGCTCAGCTTATTGGGTGTCAGTCGTCGTCTTCGATCTCAAGCGCGATAATTCGGGCTGTTTTGATGACATTATCGCTGATCTGCAGGGTTTCAATCCGATAGTTGGCCAACTGCAGACAGACGTTCGCATCCGGGATCGATTCCAGCGTCTCGGTAATCAGTCCGTTCATCGTTTTCGGGCCATCGGTCGGCAGGTTCCAGTCCAGCGCTTTGTTTACATCGCGGATGTAAGCTGAGCCTTCAACGAAATAGCTGCCATCTTCCTGCAGGAAAACATCGTGGCCATCATCACGGTTATTGGAGGAGAGCTCGCCGACAATCTCTTCGAGGATGTCTTCCAGCGTCACGATGCCCTGAATATCGCCGTACTCATCCACCACCAGACCGATACGCCGGTTCTGGGCCTGAAAGTTCAGCAATTGCGTCTGCAGCGGAGTGCTCTCCGGAATAAAGTAAGGCTCACGGATTACCTGCAAAATTGCCGCTTTGGTTACGGTGCCTTTATGGAATACCTGCGCCAGGTTACGCATATGCAGCAGGCCGACCACCTTGTTCAGCTCGCCCTGATACACCGGCAGGCGGGTATGGTCGGTACAACTGAGTTGCTCGATGATGGTATCGATATCGTCATCCAGATCGATGCCGACCACCTCATTTCGCGGGATCATAATATCGTTAACCGTCACTTCGGACAGTTCCAGCACGCCCAGCAACATATTCTGGTTGTTCTGCGGCAGCAGTGCACCGGCTTCATTAACCAGTGTACGCAGCTCTTCGGTACTCAGGTGATGGCTGTTCTCACCGGTGACTTTGATTCCGAACAGGCGCAGGAAGGTATTCGTAATGCCATTGATAACCCACACCAGTGGGTAGATCAGCTTCAGTAACGGCGACAGCACATAGGCAGCAGGGAAGGCGATCCTCTCCGGGTGCATAGCTGCCATGGTTTTTGGCGATACTTCAGCAAAGATCAGAATGATCACGGTCAGACCGGCGGTGGCAATCATAATGCCGGTGTCGCCCCAGAGGCGTACACAGATCACGGTGGCGATGGCTGAGGCAAGAATGTTAACGAAGTTATTACCGATCAGGATAACCCCGATCAGACGGTCTGGACGGGCCAGAAGTTTGCTGGCCTTACGGGCACCGCGATGTTTCTTTTTAACCAGATGTTTCAGCCGGTAGCGGTTGAGCGACATCATGCCCGTTTCCGAGCTGGAGAAAAAAGCAGAACAAAGAATCAGGAAGCAGAGAACTCCAAGGAGAAAGCCGATCGATGCGTCTTCCAAGACTGTACGCCTATCTTATGAATGGAGTGCCATTTTTAAATTTGGCACCTTGGCTGTCAAGGGAATGACAGCAGAATTAATCGGGCCTGCGGGCAACTTTAGTCCAGTGACAGCGCTCAGACCAGCCACTCAATGACCATCTTGCTGCCAAAGAAGCCAAGTGCCAGCGTAACAAAGCTGGTCAGGGTCCAGCGAACGGCGGTGAGACTGCGCCAGCCGAAGCTGATACGGCCGAACAGCAGTGTAGCGTAAAGCCCCCAGGCGATGATCGAAAGAACGGTTTTATGGACCAGGTGCTGAGCAAACAGATCTTCAAAGACAATGAATCCGGTCAGCAGCGAGGCGGTGAGCAGGATCAGTCCGGTCCAGACCATCTCAAACAGCAGGCGCTCCATGGTCTGCAGCGGCGGAAGTGACGCCACCAGACCCCGGGTGTGGTGATGTTTCAGGGCAGCAATCTGGCGCGACAGCAGGATGGCCTGTATCGCAGCGATGGTAAAGATACTGTAAGCCAGAATCGACAGCAGAATATGCAGGATCAGGCCGGAATCATAATCGCGGCCCGGCGCTACACCGGCCAGTAAGGTCGCCAGTGCCGTCAGAGCTGCCATCGGAAAGACACCGATAAACAGGTTGTCGATACTCTGGCGCAGGCTGCTCAGCAGTACCAGCCCGGCAACCAGCCAGGAGATCAGCGAGCCGACGCTGAAAACGCTGAGGTTGATGCCGCCCGGCTGATGCAGCACCAGATAGATCGCCAGTGTATGGGCGCACAGGCCGCCAAGGCCAAGCAGTTGGTTGAGGCTGCGGGACTGCTGTCGCTGACCTTTCATAACCTGCCACTGCAGACCGGCAGTAGCGGAGTAAAGGAGTACGGCAAGCAACGTGGAAATCAGTAACATGTTTGTCTCTACAGTCCAGTGTTCCGACAGAACAGTATCGGTGTTTCAGGGTGGTACTGTGTGGACCTGCCTGAGGGTTGATCGGGGCCTGCTGTGGCCTCAGATCCGGCAGATCGCTGCAGCAGATGGCTAGTTTGGCATAGATGGAGGGCGGATAAAAGAAGCAGGGGGCTGCTAAGGCCGCGGTGAGTACGGTATAATGCCGCGATTATCTATCCGAGATTTTAAGTTTTCCCTTTGCCATGCTGTAGACGCCCGGGCGCGGGGTATTTGAGGTAGGACATGTTTGAGAATTTAACAGAACGACTTACGCAAACGCTGCGCTCAGTCACCGGTCAGGCGAAACTGACGGAAGACAATATTAAAGGCACCCTGCGCGAAGTGCGTATGGCCCTGCTTGAAGCGGACGTGGCGCTGCCGGTTGTTAAAGAGTTTGTAAACGGCGTTAAAGAGCGGGCAGTTGGCACCGAAGTCACCAAAAGCCTGACCCCGGGTCAGGTCTTCGTCAAGATCGTCAATGAAGAGATGGTCAAGGTGATGGGGGAGGCGAATGAAAAGCTGAACCTGGCCGCGACACCGCCGGCCGTTGTACTGATGGCCGGTCTGCAGGGTGCGGGTAAAACCACCTCGGTTGCGAAACTGGGTCGTCACCTGCGTGAGCGTGAGAAGAAAAAAGTATTGGTGGTTTCTGCTGACGTCTACCGTCCGGCGGCGATCAAGCAGCTGGAAACCCTGGCAGGCGAAGTGCAGGTAGACTTCTTCCCTTCAACCGCCGATCAGGACCCGGTTGATATCGCGAATGCGGCGATTGCCCACGCTAAGATTCAGCATCATGACGTAGTGCTGGTGGATACCGCCGGTCGTCTTCATGTGGATGAAGACATGATGGGTGAGATCAAGCGTCTGCATCAGGCGGTTAACCCGATCGAAACCCTGTTTGTGGTTGATGCGATGACCGGTCAGGACGCTGCGAATACCGCGCGCGCCTTTAATGAAGTATTGCCGCTGACCGGTGTGGTGCTGACCAAAACCGATGGTGATGCCCGTGGTGGTGCGGCACTGTCTGTGCGTCAGATTACCGGCAAGCCGATCAAGTTCCTCGGTGTGGGTGAAAAAGTCGATGCGCTGGAGCCGTTTCATCCGGATCGTGTTGCGTCCCGAATTCTCGGCATGGGTGACGTGCTCTCCCTGATCGAAGAAGCAGAACAGAAGATCGATAAGGCCAAGGCGGAGAAGTTCGCGAAGAAGATCCAGAAGGGTAAAGGCTTCGATCTTGAAGATTTCCGCGAACAGATCAGCCAGATGAAGAACATGGGCGGCATGATGGGCATGCTCGACAAGCTGCCGGGTATGGGGCAGCTGGCTCAGGCGGCGGACGCTGCCAACGCCGAAAAAGGGATGCATCAGATGGAGGCGATCATCAACTCCATGACCCCGGAAGAGCGCAGAAAGCCCGATATTATTTCCGGTTCACGGAAAAAACGTATCGCCATGGGTTCCGGCACCCAGATCCAGGATGTGAACCGCCTGCTTAAACAGCATAAGCAGATGTCGAAAATGATGAAGAAATTCAGCGGCAAAGGCGGCATGTCCAAAATGATGCGTGGAATGAAAGGTATGTTGCCGCCGGGTATGGGCGGTGGTCCGGGCGGCATGGGTGGTATGGGAGGCCCGGGCGGCTTCCCGCGCATGTAACCGGCGCACATCAGAATGTCTGAATAATAGACAAAAGGCTTTATCAGGGCGGCAAATTCGCGTAGAATTGCCGCCCTGATTTTTAATGGCCCAGTCTGTCCTCACGGTCGGCTGGTAAATCTAACAGTGGGCGATACTAAAACCCACTCAATAAAGGGATCTAACGCATGGTAACAATTCGTTTGTCTCGTGGTGGCGCTAAGAAGCGTCCTTTCTATCACATCTCAGTAGCTGACTCGCGTAATCCGCGTGATGGTCGTTTTATTGAGCGTGTGGGTTTCTTCAACCCTTCTGCACGTGGCCAGGAAGAGCGTCTGCGTATCGCTCTGGACCGTGTTGAATACTGGCAGGGTAAAGGCGCACAGCTGTCTGACCGTGTTGCTGCACTGGTTAAAGAAGCCAAAGCAGCTGAGTAATTAAAAGTAAGTTTCTGGATCAGGCGGCAAGATGAGCAGTAGTTCAGCACAAGAGACAATGGTTCTCGGTAAAATTACTGCGGTCTATGGGGTTAAAGGTTGGGTGAAAATCTATTCCTTTACCGACCCGATGGAAAACATCTTCGACTATTCGCCCTGGTTGCTGAAGATCGACGGCCGGGTTAAACCGGTTGAAGTGGAATCCAGCAAACGCCACGGCAAAGGACTGATCGCAAAACTGGCCGGTGTGGATGATCGTGATCTGGCTCGCAGCTACTGCGGTTTAGAGATCTCAACCGATGCAAACCAGCTTCCTCAACTGGAAGAGGGTGAGTACTACTGGAACCAGTTACAGAAACTGCTTGTTTATACCGAATCCGGTGTATTACTGGGTAAGGTAAGCCACCTGTTGGAAACCGGCTCAAATGATGTGCTGGTGGTGAAAGGTACCAAGGACAGTGTCGATCAGAAAGAGCGACTACTGCCTTACCTTCCTGAGCAGGTGATTAAAGAAATTGACCTGGAAACAGGTACCATGCGGGTCGATTGGGACCCCGAGTTCTGAACCATGTGGTTCGGTGTGGTAACACTCTTTCCTGAAATGTTTGAAGCAATTCGTTGCTACGGCGTAACAGGAAGGGCGGTTAAAAACGGTCTGATACAGATGCAGTGCTGGAGTCCCCGGGATTTCGCGCACGATAAGCATAAAACTGTAGACGACCGGCCCTATGGGGGCGGCCCCGGTATGCTGATGAAAGTTCAGCCGCTGCGGGATGCTATCCAGGCTGCCAGAGAGGCAGCAGGTGATGAGGTCAAAGTGATCTATCTGTCACCTCAGGGGCGCCGACTGGATCATGCGGGTGTGCAGGAACTGGCTTCGCGTGAGAAGCTGATTCTGGTGGCAGGACGCTATGAAGGTATTGATGAGCGTCTGCTTGAATCGGAGATCGATGAAGAGTGGTCATTAGGGGATTTTGTCCTCAGCGGCGGTGAACTGCCGGCGATGACCATGATTGATGCGGTTTCCAGACTGGTGCCCGGCGTACTGGGACATCAGGATTCAGCCATCGAGGATTCGTTTCACGACGGTTTGCTGGATTGTCCGCACTACACCCGCCCGGAACAGCTTGATGATATGCAGGTACCTGAAGTGTTGCTGAGCGGCAACCATAAAGAGATCAGACGCTGGCGTCTGAAACAGCAGTTAGGGAGAACCTGGCAACGCCGGCCCGATCTGTTGGAATCTCTGGAGTTGGACGCTGAGCAGAAGGCATTGTTAACCGATTTTATCCGGGAGACCCAAGGGTCCGAAGGTTGAATGTTTAGGAGTGACCGATGAGCGGCAAAAACCTAATTATTCAGCAGCTTGAAGCTGAACAGATGAGCAAAGAAGTACCAGAATTCGCACCAGGTGATACTGTTGTGGTTCAGGTAAAAGTAGTTGAAGGAACTCGTACACGTCTGCAGGCGTTCGAAGGTATTGTTCTGGGCAAGCGTAACCGCGGCCTGAACTCTGCGTTCACTGTGCGTAAAATCTCTCACGGTGTTGGTGTGGAACGTACTTTCCAGACTTTCAGCGCGACTGTAGACAGCATCGAAGTTAAGCGTCGCGGTGACGTTCGTCAGGCGAAACTTTACTACATGCGTGAGCGTTCTGGTAAATCTGCACGTATCAAAGAGAAGCTGGGCTAAGCGACTCGTTGATCAGCAGATTGAAAAAAGCGGCTTTATGCCGCTTTTTTTGTGCCTTGAAAAGGGCAAAGGGTTGGACAGCTTTGCTGTTTCAAGCCCATAATAAAGCATTGTTTTCTATTCCCTGCGATTAAGGAGAGGTTTCGGGGTCCTATGCAGAAGAAACTGATCAAGACACTGAGTACGCTGTTGGTTCTGATCCTTATTCCTGTCGTGCTGGCCGCCGGTGCCTATGGATTTATCTGGTGGAAAGTTTCCTCCGCTGCCGATGAATTCGCCCGCGAAATCGCCCCCTTTGCCACCATGCAATACCAGCAGGTACATATCGATCTGCTGGGCTCTGAAGTCGGCCTGAAGCAGATGAGCTTCACGCCGGCAGGAAACAGCAACAGTATCCAGATGCAGTCGGCGACCCTGAAAGCTCCCTCCTGGGGTTTTCTGCTGGATCTCAGTGAAAAGCTGAATCAGGGTGAGATACCGGAATCGCTCGATCTTAAACTCACCGGCATTGTGCTTGATCTGAACAGTGATTATGTCCGCGACTGGAACCGTATGGCGGAAGATATGCAGGGCGGCATGGAAATAACCGGGCAGAGCTATGAAACACTGGGTTGTGGTGATCTGAGCTATGTCGGTGTGAATGAGCTGCGGAAAATGGGTTACGGCAGTCTGAGCTCTGATCTCTCCCTGCAGTACGGGTTTGACGCAGTCGACCGCCAGATTTTCCTCGATGTTAACTCGAAAACTGAACGCATGGCGGATATGCAGGCTTCGGTTACCTTGCAGGTTGCTACCAGTGAGCTGGATATGCAAAGCCTGATGTTTGCACAGCCGCAGTTGAACCGTTTTGAGGTGGAATTTAAAGATCGCGGCTACAACAAGCGTCGCAATCGCTTCTGTGCCAAGTTGAATAAGGAAGAGGAACCGGCTTATCGCGAGCGCTATCGTAGCCTGCTGGCTCAGCGTCTGGCGAGTGAAGGCTGGATCATTCCGGAGCCGGTGATGGCCAGCATCGATACCCTGAATAATCCGGGTGGGTCTTTCTCCATGCGGGTGGATATCCCGCAGGGCTTTGGTGTTCAGTCTATGGCGCTGATTCAGACCCCGTCTGATCTGCTCGATGCACTGAATCCTTACGTTGAGCTGTCCGGCAAGCCGGTCAGTCTGGACGGTGTGAGCTGGCAGTTGCCTGACCCGACACTGGTCGAACAACCAGCAGTCTCCGATACGGAGGTGGCGATTGCGGGTGATCAGACCGATGATCTGGTACAGCCTGAAGAGGTTGTCGAGGATGCCTCTGACATGGCGCCTGAAGCGGATGCCGAGCCGAAAACGCCCGTGGTGTCTTCGTTTGACCGTACTCCGCAGCGTAAGTCGTTTAAGCCGATTTCCGTCTCCTCTCTGAGTGCTCATCTGGGAGAAACGGTGGCGCTGTACACCTATTTCGGCCGCAAGGTTGAAGGTAAGCTGATTTCGGCCACGTCAAAAGAGGTGACGATTGAACATCGTCTGGTTGATGGTCGCGGTACGGCTACCTACCCGATTGCGATGGAAAAGATCGAAACTGCTAAGCTTTATCACTGACCAACGGCCGGAAACTCTGTGGCGCCCCGGCAAACTGTAGAGCTGACCCCGGAAGATCAGCAACTGATCGATACCTATCTGGATGCGCTCTGGATGGAGAAGGGGCTCAGCGAAAATACGCTCTCATCTTACCGCCGGGATCTGCTCCAGTTCGCAGGCTGGCTGTTCACCCGGAACATGGATCTGCTGACCTGTAGCCGGGCCGATCTGCAGCAGTATCTGACATGGCGGGTTCGGGAGAAGCTGCGTGCCAGCTCGACCGCTCGGATGCTCTCCTGTTTACGTGGCTTCTATCATTACCTGTTGCGCGAAGAGCAGATCAGCGAAGACCCGACCCTGTTGGTAGAGAGTCCGAAAAAAGGCCGTCGTCTACCGAAAACCCTGACTGAGCAAGATGTTATAGCCCTGCTGGAAGCGCCAGAGCTGAATGATCCGGTGCAGTTTCGCGACCGGGCTATGCTGGAGCTGCTGTATGCCACCGGTTTGCGGGTGACAGAGCTGGTCAGTCTGCAGTTGCATGAGGTAAACCTCAATCAGGGGGTGATCCGGGTTATGGGTAAAGGTGGCAAGGAGCGGCTGGTGCCGATGGGGGAGGAGGCGATCAGTTGGGTGCGGCAATATCTGCGTCAGGTTCGTCCGTTGCTGATGGGAGAGCAGGTGGCTGATGTGCTCTTTCCCAGCCGGCGGGGGCAGCAGATGACGCGACAAACCTTCTGGCACCGGGTTAAGCGCCATGCACTGATCGCCGGTATTGATAAACCGCTGTCTCCGCATGTATTACGTCATGCCTTTGCGACCCATCTGCTGAATCATGGTGCTGATTTGAGGGTGGTACAGATGCTGCTGGGTCATAGCGACCTGTCTACCACCCAGATCTACACGCATGTGGCAAAACACCGCTTACAAAGCCTGCATCAACAGCACCATCCGCGCGGCTAATTTGCTACACTGCTGAACTTTGTCGGGTGTTCTGCTGTCACTTGGAAAGACCAGGTGAACCGGGTCTCTCTACGTTTATATTGAGGAAATTATGAAAAAGTTGCTTAGCATTGCTCTGTTGATCTTCTCAGGGCTGAGTTCAGTTGTTAATGCCTCTGAGGATACCCGGAGCTTCGTCAATCAGGTGCTGGAGCAACTGGCACCGGGTCTGAGCGTTGCGGAGGTGGCGTCATCACCGGTAAGCGGGATCGATGAAGTGGTCCTGAGTAATGGTGATATTCTGTATGTCAACAGTGAAGCTAAAAGTTTTCTGATCGGCCAGATGGTGACCCTGACGGAAGAGCAGGGGCTGGTTAATGTGACCGAGGTGAAAAAGCAGGAGCTGAGTGTTGCGCGCAACGGTGAGCGTAAAGCGACACTGGCTAAGATCAAAACTGAGGAGAAAGTGACCTTCTCACCTGAAGGTGAGGTGAAGGCACGTGTCCATGTGTTTACCGATATCTCCTGCCCATACTGCGTGAAGCTGCATGGTGAAGTTGCGGAGCTGAATAAAATGGGTGTTGAGGTCAGCTATCTGGCTTTTCCGCGTGCGGGGGCAGGTTCACAGGCGCATCGTCAGATGAACAGTATCTGGTGTGCGGGTGATGCTCAGGCCCGTCAGGATGCGATGGATCAGGCTAAAACAGGCGGAGGTATTAAAGGCTCCGATTGTGCCAGCCCGGTGATGGAACAGTACGGTATGGGCCATGAAATGGGCGTAACGGGTACCCCTGCGCTGGTGCTGGAAGATGGCAGTCTGGTACCGGGTTATGTACCGGCCAGACAACTTGCGAATATGCTGGGCGTAAAGTAAGCGGCATATCGTCTGGTGGCAATTTCAGGGGACCTTCGGGTCCCCTTTTATTTTCTGCTGCATACCGGGTCAGAGATAGAGCTATGGCCTCAGATTCGCTATAATAACCGCCTTATTTTTTGCTGATCGCCGCATTTGCCTCAGAAAATGACAAAGCGACGGTTTTTATTAGTTCAACAGCATGCGAGGTGCAGGTTTGAAACCGGTTAAAGTGGGTATCTGCGGACTGGGTACAGTCGGTGGTGGCACATTTAATGTGCTGAAACGCAATGCCGAGGAGATTGCTCGTCGGGCAGGGCGTAAAATTATGGTTGAAGCGATTGGTGCGCGTCATACCAATCCGGACTGCGATACCAAAGGCACCCATATTACCGACGATATTTTCGCGGTAGCTAAAAACCCGGAAATCGATGTCGTTGTTGAGCTGATTGGTGGTTACGACGTAGCTAAAGAGCTGGTGCTGACTGCGATCGAGCACGGAAAACATGTTGTCACTGCCAACAAGGCGCTGATTGCTGTTCACGGTAACGAGATCTTTGAAGCGGCACAGAAGAAAAACGTGATGGTCGCGTTTGAAGCCTCTGTGGCGGGTGGAATCCCGATCATCAAGGCGATTCGTGAAGGTCTGGCAGCGAACCGTATCAACTGGCTGGCAGGTATCATCAACGGTACCGGTAACTTCATCCTCACCGAAATGCGTGACAAAGGCCGTGATTTCGATGACGTACTGAAAGAAGCGCAGGCGCTGGGTTATGCGGAAGCTGATCCGACTTTCGACGTTGAGGGTATCGATGCGGCGCACAAGCTGACTATTCTGGCTTCTCTGGCGTTTGGCATTCCGTTGCAGTTTGAAAAAGCCTTCACTGAAGGGATCAGCAAGATCACTCGTGAAGACGTACAGTATGCTGAAGAGCTGGGTTACCGCATCAAGCATCTGGGTATCAGCCGCCGCACTGACAACGGTGTAGAGCTGCGTGTTCACCCGACTTTGATCCCTGAGAGTGCGCTGATCGCCAATGTTAATGGTGTGATGAATGCGGTGCTGGTTGACGGCGATGCGGTCGGTCAGACTATGTACTACGGTGCCGGCGCGGGCTCTGAGCCGACAGCCTCTGCCGTGGTTGCAGATATTGTTGACGTGGTTCGTACCCTGACGGCTGACCGGGATAACCGTGTGCCGCATCTGGCGTTCCAGCCATCCGAGCTGTCGAATGCGCCGATCCTGCCGGTGGAGCAGACTGAATCTGCCTACTACCTGCGGATGGATGCGCAGGAAAAACCGGGTGTTCTGGCGAAGATCACCAGCATTCTGGGTTCTCAGGAGATCAATATCGAAGCGATCATCCAGAAAGAGACCAGCGAAGATCAGGTGCCGGTTATTATCCTGACTCAGTCGGTTCTGGAGCAGAAGGTTAACGATGCGATTGCCCAGATCGAAGCACTGGAAGAGATCAACGGCAGCGTAACCCGCATCCGTGTTGAGCACTTTGACAGCTAAGGAGTTAACCCCGTGAAATATATCTCTACCCGGGGCCAGGCTCCGGCGATGAACTTCGAAGAGGTGTTGCTGGCAGGTCTGGCCAGTGACGGTGGCCTCTATGTACCGGAAGAGCTGCCTCAGTTCAGCAAAGAAACGATCGCTTCCTGGTCAGGTCTGCCATACAACGAGCTGGCGTTCAACGTGATCCAGCCGTTCGTGGCTGACTGCATTGATGACTCTGAACTGAAGCGGATGATTGATGAAACCTATGCCGGTTTCAATCACACCGCGGTGGCGCCGCTGAAAGAGCTGGGCACCAACGAGTGGGTACTGGAACTGTTCCACGGCCCGACTCTGGCATTTAAAGACTTTGCGCTGCAACTGCTGGGCCGTCTGATGGATTACGCCCTGAAAAAGCGCGGTGAGCATCTGGTGATCATGGGGGCAACCTCAGGTGATACAGGTTCTGCGGCGATTGAGGGCTGCTGTCACAGCGAGCATCTGGATATCTTTATCCTGCATCCGCACAATCGTGTGTCTGAAGTGCAGCGTCGTCAGATGACAACCATCATCAAAGACAACGTATTTAACATCGCGCTGGAAGGTAATTTCGACGACTGCCAGCAGATGGTTAAAGACAGCTTTGCCAATCAGGATTTCCTTAACGGCATGAAGCTGGGTGCAGTAAACTCGATCAACTGGGCACGTATTATGTCCCAGATCGTTTACTACTTCTCTGCGTCGCTGGCGCTGGGTGGCCCTCATCGTGAGGTGAGCTTCTCGGTACCGACCGGTAACTTCGGTGATATCTTCGCCGGTTACCTGGCTAAGCAGATGGGTCTGCCGGTTAAGCAACTGGTTGTGGCAACTAACCGTAACGACATTCTGCACCGGGTTATCTCCGGCAATGATATGTCCAAAGGTGAGCTGGTTCACACCCTGTCTCCGTCAATGGATATCATGGTTTCCTCTAACTTCGAGCGTATGCTGTTCGATGTTTACGGTCGTGATGGCGCTGAGATCAGCGAGCTGATGTCCCGCTTCTCCAAAGAATCGGTAGAACTGGATCCGGCACGTTGGGAAAAAGTACGCGAACTGTTCGACAGCTATGCGGTGGATGATGAAACCACTTGTGATGTAATCAAGCAGGTTTATGCAGAAACTGAGTACCTGCTCGACCCGCACACCGCAATCGGCGTTAAAGCCGCGCGCGAATGCAACCGTGACCCGGCGGTACCGATGATCACACTGGCAACCGCACATCCGGTGAAATTCCCTGAGCCGGTGGTTAAAGCGGGTCTGGAAGCGCCGCAACTGCCTGCACATATGAGCGACCTGTTCGAGCGCGAAGAGCAACTGCAGGTGCTGGACAACGATCTGGCTACCGTACAGAAGTTTGTTGCCAGCCACGTACACACCGAATAAGCGTAATGTGTTAGTCTAAAAACCCGACGCAATCCGTCGGGTTTTTTGTATCTTCCGGGCGGACGTTGCAGGCATACAAGGACGCTGAATTTATGACTGATCTGTTTTTTTCCCTTTCTAAACTGTTCTGGATTATCGTCCAGCCGGATCACTTCCTGCTGCTGATGCTGTTGCTGGGTCTGTTGCTCTGGCGGCGGGTACTCGGTGTCATTCTGGTGTGGGGTTCGGTTCTACTGATGTTACTGATCAGCGCGTTTCCTCTGGGCAACTACCTGCTGGAACCACTGGAACAGCGTTTTCCGAAAACAGATCTGGAACAGCTTGAAGCGCCTGTCGCGGGCATTATCGTGCTGGGAGGTGGCGAAGATGCCGAGCGTTCTGTGCTCTCTGATCAGCCGCAGTTTAATGACGCAGCAGAACGACTGATGAGTGCGCCGGCCCTGTGGAAACGTTACCCGCAGGCAACACTGATTTTCAGCGGCGGTTCCGGCTCTCTGTTGCGGCCTGAATATCGGGGTGCGGATGTCGCGAAGCAGTGGCTGGATGAACAGGGGATCGAAAGCCGGGTCCTGTTCGATCGGGACTCACGTAACACCTGGCAGAACGCCCTGTATACCAAAGAGCTGATCCGCGAGATGGAGCCTGCCCCTGAGGGCAAATGGCTGCTGGTCACTTCGGCCTTCCATATGCCGCGCTCGATGGGCCTGTACCGTCAGGCAGGGATTGATGTGCTGCCTTATCCGGTGGACTACCGGGTATCGGAAAACCGTTTTTCGCCGAATCTGAATAGCAATATGGCAGATCTCAATACGGCGGTCCGCGAATGGATTGGTCTGGCCGCCTATTACCTCACCGGAAAAACCGCCGAGTGGCTGCCGGGACCTGTGGATAACCGGGAACAACCATGAAGCAACTCAGTATCAGTCAGCGGCCGGCGGTTGACCCGGACCTGCCGGTTTTCTCCCAGACGAACCCGGTACTGGCGCGAATTTATGCCACCCGGGGGATCCATGATCTCGAAGGTTTAGGGCGTAATCTCAAAGAGCTGCTGCCGGATGAGACGATGTCAGGCATACCTGAAGCGGTAGAGCGGCTGGTTACAGCCCTGCAGCGGGGCGAGCGGATTCTGATTATCGGCGATTTTGACTGTGATGGAGCTACCAGTACGGCTGTTGCGGTGCTGGCGCTGCGCATGATGGGGGCGGCAGAGGTCAGTTATCTGGTGCCCAACCGGTTCGAGTACGGTTACGGTCTCAGCCCGGAGATCGTCGCCGAAGCCCTGAAGCAGGCCCCGGATCTGCTGATTACGGTCGATAACGGCATCTCCAGTATTGAGGGTGTCGCAGCCGCCGCCGAAGCGGGGCTGGATGTGATCGTCACGGATCATCACCTGGCGGGTGCCAGCTTACCGGCGGCCTGCGCGATTGTGAATCCGAACCAGCCCGCCTGTGGTTTCAGTGCCAAGTCTACCTGTGGAGTGGGTGTGATCTTCTACGTGATGATCGCTCTGCGCCGGGCTTTGCAGCAGCAGGACTGGTTCCGGCAGCGAGGCCTGGAGCTGCCGAATCTGGCTACTCTGCTGGATCTGGTAGCACTGGGTACGGTGGCGGATGTGGTACCGCTGGAGCAGAACAACCGGGTGCTGGTTTATCAGGGATTGCAGCGGATCCGGGCGGGTTTCTGTCGCCCGGGGCTGAAAGCGCTGATCGAACTCTCCGCACGCCAGCAGCACAAAGTGACCTCGGCTGATCTGGGCTATGCGCTGGCACCACGCCTGAACGCTGCCGGACGGCTGGAGGATATGTCGATTGGCATTGAGTGCCTGCTGACAGAATCGGAGCAGCGGGCGAGAGAGCTGGCGGCGACCCTCAACGATCTGAATCAAGAGCGTAAGGGAATTGAGCAGGAGATGCAGCAACAGGCGCTGCAACTACTCACCAGTCTGCAGCTTGATGATGCCCGGTTGCCCTACGGACTTTCACTGTACGAGCCCGAGTGGCATCAGGGGGTGATCGGTATTCTCGCATCGCGCATTAAAGAGAGGACACATCGCCCGGTAATTGCCTTTGCACAGGGTGATGAGGGTGAACTGAAAGGTTCTGCGCGCTCCATTCCCGGGTTTCACATACGTGACGGTCTGGATGCCATTGCAGCACGTTATCCACAGTTACTGCGTAAGTTTGGCGGCCATGCCATGGCGGCCGGGCTGACCATTCGTGAAAGTGATCTGGAACTGTTCCAGCAGGCTTTTGACAGCGAAGTAAGAAACCAGCTATCTGAGGCCGACCTGCAGCAGCAGGTGCTGACAGATGGCAGCCTCAGTGCCGCAGACTTTAATCTGGAGCTGGCCGAGATGCTGCGCGAGGCGGGGCCCTGGGGGCATCAGTTCCCGGAACCCCTGTTTGAAGGCGAGTTCTCATTACTGCAACAGAGAGTTGTTGGTCAGCGCCATCTGAAAATGGTATTGATGGAGCCCGTCTCCGGGCTGGCGTTGGATGCAATCCAGTTTAATGCCGATATGGAGCAGTGGCCTGATGAATCAATCACCCGGGTCCGGGTGGTGTATAAGCTGGATGTGAACGAGTTTCGTGGACAAAAAACGGTGCAGTTGCTAGTGGATCACCTGCTGCCTGCCTGAAACGGATAGTGGAGTTTCTGATGAACGAATTTACCCTGGATGAGTTAAACCTGCTGCTGGCGGTCTTTGCCAAAGCAGGCGTTGAAGAGAGTGCCGGAGAAGAGGGCGAAATGCTGCAACGGTTAAAGGCCGCTCAGGCTAACCGGCAGGAGCTGGAAGAGATGCAGTTTGACGACTGCCTCGGCGGTGCCTGCAAGCTGTAATATCCGGGGCTGTTGCCCTGAGGGGATTGCTGGTATCGTCTGCGCCTGAATTGAAGTTGAGTAGATTATGAGCCAGCAGATCCCCTACTATATCGGTGCCCATGTCAGCGCCAGCGGCGGCGTACAGAATGCGCCGCTGAATGCCAGACAGATTGGTGCCAACGCCTTTGCCCTGTTTACTAAAAACCAGCGTCGCTGGGAGGCTAAGCCGCTGGACAGTAAGACCATCGCCTCCTTTAAAAAGAATTGTGCCGCGCTGAACCTGCAGCCGGAACAGATTCTGCCCCACGACTCCTACCTGATTAATCTGGGACATCCTGAATCAGAGCCGCTGGAGAAGTCCCGTGCGGCGTTTCTCGATGAGATGCAGCGCTGCGAACAACTGGGGCTGGTCTATCTGAATTTTCATCCCGGCAGCCACTTGCGGAAAATATCCGAGGCGGAGTGCATTGCCCGAATCTCTGAGTCGATCAACCTTGCGGTTGCACAGACACAGGATGTTGTGGCGGTGATTGAAAACACGGCCGGACAGGGCAGTAATCTGGGGCATAGCTTTGAGCAGTTGGCAGCGATCATTGATGGCGTGGACGATAAAAGCCGGGTCGGGGTCTGTATCGACACCTGTCATATGTTCGCAGCGGGTTATGATATCCGGACGCAGGCGAGCTGTGCCGAAGTGTTCTCCGAATTCGAGCGGATTGTTGGCTTTGAGTATCTCAAGGGGATGCACCTGAACGATTCCAAAGGGGGTTTTAACTCCCGCTTAGACCGGCACCACAGCCTGGGGCAGGGCGAGATCGGTCTGGAAGTGTTCCGTTTTATCATGTCTGATGATCGATTCCGGGGTATCCCGCTGGTGCTGGAAACGATCGATGAAACCATCTGGGCCGACGAGATTCAGTTGCTGCGTCAGTTTGCGGCGGGCGAAGCCTGACCTCAATGCTGAGATTGCGATAATAAGACAATCCGCCGCAGGGCTCTGTCGGATCCTGATGCGGCGGCTTACCCGCTTAAACATTTTCACTCAAATGTAATATACATACGCTAGCCTTCCGGGTTTGTGCAGTCTTAGCCGGTTAGCAGTATATGGTATTTGCAACAGAGGGGATCGATGCGGTTCAGCGTCGTGATCTGCTTTTAGAGATTCTTGAGACCGAAGCCCTTTATCCTCATTTTCAGCCGATTGTGGATCTGAAAAAGAATGAGGTGATCGGCTACGAGGCATTGATCCGTGGGCCGGCGGGAAGCGCAATGGCTTCGCCGGGAGCGCTGTTTCAGACGGCGATCGAGAATAATCTGCTGCATACCCTCGAGCTGCTCTGCCGGCGTCGTTCACTGGAGCGTTTTGCCGAACTCAAACCGGGCGGCAAGCTGTTCCTTAATATCAGTGCTTCGTTACTGGGTACCCCTGAGCATACCGAGGGTTTTACCGCTGAGTTGCTGCAGCAGTTGGGTATCTCCATTGAAGATATTGTCATAGAGCTCTCTGAGCAGCACCCGTTTGATCAGCATGGCCTGACCCTGAGTGCGGTGGAGTATTACCGCAATATGGGCTTTCAGGTAGCGGTTGATGATCTGGGGACCGGTTACTCCGGCCTCAAACTATGGTCGGAGCTGAATCCTGAATACGTCAAGATCGATCGTCACTTTGTCTCCTATATTGATCGTGATGCGGTAAAGCGCGAGTTTGTCCGGGCGATTTTTAATATCAGCAATGCGCTGGGGTGTCAGGTACTTGCTGAGGGGATTGAGCGTCAGGAAGAGGTGGCCACGCTGATGGAGCTGGGCATCGGTATTGGTCAGGGTTTTTACCTCGGTTATCCGAGCCCGGATCCTGCTCCGGTCTGGACGCCTGTTGCTCTGTGTGAATCATTGAAGCCGCAGCCTGTAGAGCAACTGAAAAGCAGTGAAACCGCGATGGCGCTGCTACGTTGTGCACCGGCGGTCGCGCCGGAGGATCCGGTACTGGCGGTCAGCGAACTGTTTTTCAGTCATCCTGAGATGACCGCCCTGCCGGTGGTGCGCGATGGTGTGCCTGTTGGAGTGGTGCGTAAATCGGATCTGCTGGAGCTGTTTTCAACCCAGTATGGCCGGGCTTTGTATGAGAAGAAGCCCGCTGCCCGGCTGCTCAGTGAAAATGTGCTGTTTGTAGAAAGCAAAATGAGTCTGGTGGAGGTCTCCCGGCTGGTGACCGAGCAGGAACACAGTGCTCTGCAGCAGGATATTATCATCACCGAAGATGAATGTTATCTGGGTATGGGGAATCTGCGTGATCTGCTCAAGCGCCTGACCGAACTTAAGATTCAGAACGCCCGTTATGCTAACCCGCTGACGCTGCTGCCGGGTAATGTGCCGATCAATAATGAGCTCGACAGTCTGTTGCGGCAAACCGCCGATTTCCATGTGGCTTATTTTGATCTGAATAATTTTAAACCCTTTAATGACTGTTATGGCTACTCCAAAGGGGATCAGGTGATTCGTCTGCTGGGCGAGTTGCTCGGGCGGCATGTGTCCCATCCGGGTAACTTTATCGGCCATATCGGCGGCGATGACTTTGTAGTGATCTTCCGCACTCAGGACTGGGAGTTAAGGTGTGAACGCATCCTGCGTGACTTTGATCGTGAGGTGCGTGAATTCTATTCTCCAAAAGAGTTGCAGGCCGGTGGCATCTGGGCCAGCGACCGTAAGGGCGATAGCACCTTTTTCCCTCTGCTGGGGCTGGCGATCGGTGTGGTCCACCCTGACCCATACCGTTGCAGCAGCTTTCACGAAGTGGCTGAGCTGGCCGCCATGGCAAAGAAAGAGGCCAAACGGCAGAGCGAGAGCTCACTGTTTATCTCGCAGCGACGCTGCACCGGCATACCGGGGAAAGAGTCCCGGCGTCAGGCCTGACCCTAAGCGTCGGTTACGCTCTGTAATCGGCCTTTTTTTCTCTCTTCAGCTCATTGTTTCTTACCCTGCGCCGGTCTGGCGTGTGATATGAAAGTGTCACACCGGATCGGTTGATCCCATGTAATTTTCTAATACAGGCTGGTAGCGATGTGGATGGCTGCTATAGTCTGTTTTTTTCTGGCAGCGATTAGGGAAGGTTCATGTCTGAGCAGTGGCAACCGACATTCGGCACAAACGATTTCAGCATTGAGCGGGAGGAAACGCTCTACGATGGTTTCTTTAAAATGCGGAAATTATATCTGCGGCACAAAACCTTTGCCGGTGGCGAGATCAGTATCCAGCGCGAGTTGTTCTGGCGTGATGAGGCGGTTTGTGTGCTGCTGTACGATGCGCCAAGGCAGCGGGTGGTTCTGGTTGAGCAGTTTCGGGTAGGCGTTTATGACAGCCCTGAGGGCCCCTGGATGCTGGAATTGGTGGCGGGGATTATGGAACCTGGTGAGAGCAGCGAAGAGGTGGCCCGGCGCGAAGCGGTGGAAGAAGCCGGTGCCGAGCTGGGTGAGGTGCTGCATATTACCCGTTTTGCACCCAGTACCGGGGGAACCCGGGAGTATATCGACCTGCTCTGTGCCAGCGTCGATTCTGAGGGTGTTGAGGGAATTCATGGTCTCGCGGAAGAGGGTGAAGATATCAAAGTGCATACGCTGGCAGTTGCGGATGCCTATAAACTGGTACAATCGGGTAAAATTAATAATGCCCCTGCCATCATTGCTTTGCAGTGGTTGCAACTGAATCAGGCCGATCTGGATCAGCGCTGGGGTTAAATCAAACGATAGATGGGGAGCTATGAAGCGTAAATATATCCCGGATCTGAGTCGTCAGATGGCGCAATGTGAGGCGAACTACCATCGCATTATGAAGCTGCTGCCGGATCTGGACACCTGCGATGAACGAGAGTTTCAGGTCAGTTGGCCTGAGCATCAGGCGTTTTTACGCCTGAAGGTGGATGAGCGCTTCAAGTACACCTCAACCCTGCTGGTCAGTCACAGTTACGCGAAAAGTTCACCCTGGCTGGAGTGCCCGGGGCTGGTGGTGCGTCTGTACCATGATGCGTCTATGGCTGAGGTGATCTGCATGCAGCGGCGTAAACAGCTCTCCGGCGTATACCCCTACCCGAACCGCAATATGCACCTGCCGGATGAAAAGGTGCAGTTGAACGAATATCTGGGTGAGTGGCTCAGCGAATGCCTCAGTCACGGCCATCGGATGGAGACCGTGTTCAGTGGCTGAGCCGGTGTTGAGTCTGTTGCAGATCAGTGATCTGCATCTGCAGCAGGCGCCTGAAAAGCTATTACATCAAGAACAACCGGAAGCACGCCTGCGATCGGTGCTGGAACAGATTCGTAGCGAAAGCGCAGACTGGTTATTGCTGACCGGGGATCTGTCGCACCATGCGCCGGCGGCCTATGACCGGTTGAGTGACTACCTGCAAACATTGCCTTATCCGGCACGCTGGATTCCCGGTAACCATGATCTGCCCGCTGAGATGTTCCGATTTGCCGGGCTGGGTTATGGCGAAAAGGTGATTGAGCAGAACGGCTGGAAGATCGTTCTGCTCGACAGTACCGCCAGTCCTGACGGTCAGGGAGCGGGCTCGTTGTCAGAACCGGAGCTGGAATTTCTGGCCACGGAACTGGCGCAGAGTGACCCGGAGCAGCACCTGCTGTTGGTACTGCATCACAACCCGGTATCGGTGAACAGTGTCTGGCAGGATCGTATTGGTCTGCAAAACAGTGATCAGTTCTGGAGTGTTGTTGAGTGTTATCCACAGGTTCGGGGTGTGGTTTTCGGTCATGTGCATCAGGCCTGGCAACTTCAGCGTGGTAGTGTTCGCCTGTTTTCTGTGCCGGCAACGGCAGCCCAGTTTAAAGCGGGCTGTGAAAGCCCGGAAATTGAGACCGATACTACTCTGGCAGGCCCTGCTTATGCCCGTTATCAGCTCTTGGCTGATGGTGAAATACAGGTCAGGGTCAATCGATTGGCTGTCGACTGATCCCGGCTATTGCGCCTGCCTGCCCCCTCCGGTAAGTTCTTCCCTCAGAGGATAAGAATGAAAAAACCTTTATTTATCTACGTACATGGCTTTAACAGCTCGGCACAGTCCATGAAGGCGCAGGTATTTCAGCGCGCTATGGCTGAAAGGGGGATGGCCGATCAGGTACAGGTGCCGGAATTGCCGCACTGGCCTGCTGAGGCGATGGCTCTGCTGCAGAATCTGGTGGAGCAGCATGCTCCTGCACCGGTTGTCTTGCTTGGCAGCTCTCTGGGTGGTTATTACAGTACCTGGCTGACTGAGCATTTTCCGCATGTGCGCACAGTGCTGATCAATCCGGCGGTACGCCCGTTTGAGTTGCTACCTCAGTATCTGGGGGAAAATCAGAATCTCTACACCGGTGAGAAATACGAACTGACCCGGGAGCATATGCAGCAACTGCTGGATCTGCATTGCGAGGTTATAACCCGCCCCGAGGCTTATCTGCTGTTAACCCAGACCGCAGACGAAACTCTGGACTATCGGGAAGGGGTCGAAAAGTTTGCCGATTCCGCGCAGTTTGTGCAGCCCGGTGGCAGCCATGGTTTTGAACAGTTCGAAAAACTGATACCGGCAATACTGGCATTTGCCGAAGGGCGGGTGGCCCTGCCGGAGCCTGTTCCGGTTTAACCCATACAGATTTCAGGCCGGGTGCCCTGCCCGGTCAGACAGGAACCAAGTTGATGTCCAAGCAATATAATGCTGATTCCATAGAGGTATTAAGTGGCCTGGAGCCGGTAAAACGCCGTCCCGGGATGTATACCGAAACCGACCGGCCTAACCATCTGGCGCAGGAAGTAATCGACAACTCGGTCGATGAAGCGCTGGCCGGTCATGCCAAACAGATTGATGTGGTCCTGAACAAGGATGGCTCCCTGAGTGTAACCGATGATGGTCGTGGGATGCCGGTGGATATTCACCCGGAGCAGGGTGTCAGCGGGGTTGAGCTGATTCTCTGTAAACTGCATGCCGGGGGCAAGTTTAACAACGACAACTACAACTACTCGGGTGGTTTGCATGGGGTAGGGGTGTCGGTGGTTAACGCCTTGTCGAAGCTGCTGGAGGTTCAGGTAAGGCGAGACAGTCAGGTTTACCGGATCGGTTTTGCTGATGGCGAAAAAGTGTCCGATCTGGAAGTGATCGACACCTGCGGTAAGCGCAATACCGGTACCACCGTACGTTTCCTGCCCGACCCTCAGTATTTTGATACACCGAAATTCAGTGTCTCCCGGCTGAAGCATAATCTGCGCGCTAAAGCGGTGCTCTGTCCGGGGCTTAAGATGACGTTTACCGACCTCAGCGGTGCCAAACGTGAGAAAGACGAGTGGTACTATGAAGATGGTCTGGTGGACTACCTCAAAGGCACGACTCAGGTCTTTGAAACACTGCCCGCGGAGCCATTTTCCGGTTCGCTGCAGGGTGAGGAAGATGCGGTTGAGTGGGCAGTGCAGTGGTTGCCGGAAGGCGGCGAGATGACCTGTGAGAGCTACGTTAACCTGATTCCGACGGCTCAGGGCGGTACTCACGTTAACGGCTTGCGTACCGGCTTGCTGGAAGCGATGCGTGAGTTCTGCGAGTTCCGTAACCTGCTGCCGCGTGGGGTTAAGCTGAGTGCTGACGATGTCTGGGAAAAGTGTTGTTACGTGCTCTCGGCGAAGATGCAGGACCCGCAATTTGCCGGACAGACCAAAGAGCGTCTCTCTTCACGACAGATCGCTGCGTTTATCTCCGGCACGATTAAAGATGCGTTCTCTTTGTGGCTGAACCGCCACGTGGAAGAGGGCGAGCAACTGGCGGAGGTGGTGATTGCCAACGCCCAGAAACGGATGCGTTCCAACAAAAAAGTGGTCCGCAAGAAGGTTACTCAGGGGCCGGCGTTGCCGGGCAAACTGGCAGACTGCTCCGGCGGCGATACCATGCAGTCGGAACTGTTTCTGGTGGAAGGTGATTCCGCGGGTGGCTCTGCGAAGCAGGCCCGCGAGCGTGAGTTTCAGGCGATCATGCCGCTACGCGGTAAGATTCTGAACACCTGGGAAGTTGATCCGGCAGAGGTGCTGGGCTCTCAGGAGATTCATGATATTTCAGTGGCAATCGGGGTTGAACCTGCCTCGGATAATCTGGATGGATTGCGTTACGGAAAGATCTGTATCCTCGCCGATGCGGACTCCGATGGTCTGCATATTGCGACTCTGCTGTGTGCGCTGTTTGTGCGTCATTTCAAGCCGCTGGTAGCGGCGGGGCATGTTTATGTGGCGATGCCGCCGCTGTACCGTATCGACGTCGCAAAAGAGGTCTACTACGCCCTCGATGACGCCGAGCGTGACGGGATTCTGGAGCGGATCAGGGCGGAACGGAAAAATGCCAAGATCGGCGTTCAGCGCTTTAAGGGGCTGGGTGAGATGAACCCCCTGCAGCTGCGTGAAACCACCATGTCTCCGGATACCCGGCGTCTGGTGCAGTTGACCATCGAGCCGGGTGACGGCACCAATGAGGTGATGGATATGCTGCTGGCGAAGAAGCGTTCCCCTGACCGCAAGCAGTGGCTGGAAAGCAAAGGCAACCTGGCTGAGGTTTAATCCGGTTCGCCGGCAACCGAATTTAAGTTTGAGTGGTAAGACACAGAGATGAGCGTAGAAACCACCTTTGAAGACGGCACTGAAAAACTGTCGTTAAAAGATTTTACTGAGAAGGCGTATCTGGATTACTCCATGTACGTCATTCTCGACCGTGCCCTGCCGCATATCGGTGACGGGATGAAACCGGTGCAGCGGCGTATTGTTTATGCGATGTCGGAGCTGGGCCTGAAGGCAACGGCGAAATACAAAAAGTCCGCCCGTACAGTGGGTGACGTACTGGGTAAATTCCATCCGCACGGTGATTCTGCCTGCTATGAGGCGATGGTGCTGATGGCGCAGCCGTTCAGCTACCGTTACCCGCTGATCGATGGTCAGGGTAACTGGGGTTCGGCGGATGATCCGAAATCTTTCGCTGCGATGCGTTATACCGAATCCCGTCTGGCACCTTATGCCGAGGTGCTGCTGGCCGAACTGGGTCAGGGTACGGTGGAGTGGGTGCCTAACTTTGACGGCACCATGCGTGAACCGTCGATTCTGCCAGCACGGCTGCCCAACGTACTGCTTAACGGCACTACGGGTATTGCGGTGGGGATGGCGACCGATATTCTGCCGCATAACCTGCGCGAAGTGGCCAGTGCCTGCATCCACCTGCTGGACCATCCGCGGGCGGATCTGGATGAGCTGACAGAGATTGTTCCCGGGCCGGATATGCCGACCGATGCGGAGATTATTACCCCGCGCCGTGAGCTGCGAAAAATCTACGAAACGGGTCGTGGCTCGGTACGGATGCGGGGGGTCTATGTCCGGGAGCAGGGTGAGATTGTGATCACCGCGCTGCCACATCAGGTCTCCGGTGCTAAAGTGCTGGAGCAGATAGCGGCACAGATGCAGCAGAAAAAATTGCCGATGGTCAGTGACCTGCGCGATGAATCTGACCATGAAAACCCGACTCGCCTGGTGATTGTGCCGCGCTCAAACCGGGTCGATCTGGAACAGTTGATGGCACACTTGTTTGCCTCCACGGATCTGGAGCGCACCTACCGGGTCAATATGAACATGATCGGGGTCGATGGACGACCTCAGGTAAAAGATCTGCGCCAGATTCTGGTGGAGTGGCTGAGCTGGCGAACCGAGGTGGTGCGTAAGCGTCTGCAACATCGCCTCGAGAAGGTGATGGATCGTCTGCATATCCTCGAAGGTTTAATGGTGGCCTACCTCAATATCGATGAGGTGATCGCCATTATCCGCCATGAGGATGACCCTAAAGCAGAACTGGTCAGCCGTTTTGGTCTTACGGAGATTCAGGCAGATGCGATTCTGGATCTGAAACTGCGTCATCTGGCGAAGCTGGAAGAGTTCAAGATTCAGAGCGAACAGAATGAGCTGGAAGAGGAGCGCAAGCACCTCGAAGGCATTCTTGGCTCTGATGCGAAGATGCGCAAACTGATTAAAACCGAGATTAAAGAAGCGGCCGAGAAATATGGCGATGCACGTCGCTCGCCGATTGTTGAGCGCGAAGAGGCACAGGCGTTCAGTGAGAAAGACCTGCTTTCTTCTGATCCGGTTACCGTGGTGATCTCCAAACAGGGCTGGATTCGAGCGGCAAAAGGGCATGATATTGATGCGGCCGGTCTGAATTATAAGTCCGGTGATGGCTTTAAGCTGGCCTGTCTGGGGCGGACCAACCAGCCGACGATCCTGCTGGATACCACCGGGCGAAGTTTTACGATAGAAACCCACAATCTGCCTTCAGCACGGGGGCAGGGGGAGCCGGTGACGGGGCGTCTGACCCTGCCAAAAGGCTCGACAATCGATGCGGCAATCGCCGGTAAAGAGAGTGATAAAGTGCTGATGGCGTCAGATGCCGGTTATGGCTTTATTACCAATATCGGTGACCTCAGCAGCAAAACCAAGAACGGTAAAGCAGCACTGACCCTGCCGAAAAATGCCAGAATTCTTCAGCCACAGAAGGTACAGGCCTCTGCTGAGCAGTTGCTGGCGGCGGTGAGTAATGAGGGGCGTCTGCTGGTGTTCCCTGTCCAGGAGCTGCCGGAACTGGCCAGAGGTAAAGGTAATAAGATTATTAATATCCCTTCAGCCCGTGCCTCTGCACGAGAGGAGCTGGTGGTGGCGCTGGCGATTCTGTCGCCGGAGGATACCCTGCTGGTGCATGCCGGCAGGCAGCACCTGCGCCTGAAGCCCGCCGATATCGAACACTATCGTGGTGAGCGTGGCCGGCGTGGTAATAAACTGCCGCGCGGATACCAGCGCGTGGATAGCCTTGAGGTGGTGACAGACCGGGTGCCTGAACCGGAGGTGGCAGTGTCACCGGAAGCCTGATACGTAAGTTTCTTAAGGCGCTTCCATACCCCCGTCGGCCTGAGCTGGCGGGGGTATTTTTTTACTTGCATAAAATCAAGTAATGATTCGGGATTCAAACAAATGTGTTAGTTTTTGGTGTTGATGATAAACTTATATTTTGTGTGTATTAATATTTATTAATCATATAACTTGTTGTTTTATAGAGATTAATATTTGTGTAATTTATTATTTAATAAAATTTTATATTTTATCTTGCAGCATTATCTAAACGCATTAGTATTGAGGATCAAGAATAAGTTGTCTCTGTTTTACTAATAGAAGTTCCGAGAGGTGGAAGCACCATGGATGGGCATTTGTTGAGCAAACGATACCGGCAGCGCATTGCTGTGATGGCGGTGTTTATTCTTTGCGCAATACTGCTTATGGGCGGTGTTTTGTTCTATCTCTCATCAGAGGTGCGCACCGCCTGGGTTAACTACAGCCAAACCTCGGCCAGCCGCACAACCGCCTTGGCCGAGCTGCATCGTGCAATCGGTTACGGTGGCTTTATTCACAATTTCAAAAATTACGTTTTGCGTCAGGATCAGGGGCAGTTGCAGCGTCTGAACGCTGATCTGAAACGTTCATATTCTGCTCTGGATCGTTATCAGAAACTGCATCTCACAGAAAAAGAGGTGGATGCTCTGGAGATCATCCGCTCTCAGTTAAAAAGCTATCAGCGCAGCATTGAAGTGGTGCAGATGGGGGTGATCCGGGATGAAACTCCGCAGGCCATCGATTCCCGGGTGCGGCTGAATGATGCGCCGGCCTTGTCTGCCTTGCATCGTCTGCAACAGGAGAACCGGCGCTTCAGTCAGCGTGTCAGCGAGGAGATGAGAAAGCAGATAGACAGGCTGATGGGGACGCTGTTGTTTGGGCTTCTGGCGATGCCATTTGTAGTCCTGATGGCCTATCAGTATCAGCGAGTCATGGGGAAGCTGGTGGCGCTGGCGGTAGAGAAAAAGCAGGTTCAGCGTGAGCTGGAAGATACCGCTGCACTGGCAGCCGAAGCGGTCCAGACTCAGCTTCAGCTCGATTACGAAGCGCACCACTGTGAGCTTACCCGGGTGCCTAACCGTAAGGCATTTATGAAACAGAGCCGGGAGCTGCTTGATCAGGCACGGCAGCGGAACGACTGCCTTGCGGTGTTGTTTGTTGATGTGGATGACTTCAAAGATATTAATGATCGCTACGGACATGAAGTGGGCGATAAAGTGCTGGTCGAGGTGGCATCAAGACTTTTGTCGGCGCTTCGCGAAGAGGACTTTGTTGCCCGGCTCGGCGGGGATGAATTCGCTATGATCGTTCAGTGCCCGGAGTCAGCAGTGCACAGTGAGCGTCTTGCAGAACGCCTGCATGAGGTGCTGAATGAAAGTTTTGATTCGATCATGCCGCAGATGAGTGTCAGTTGTTCCGTGGGCGGTGCGTTTTTCCCGGATGAGGGCGATAGTATGGATGAGTTGATACGGATGGCGGATCAGCGGATGTACTGCGTTAAGAAAAGCGGTAAAAATGGTGTTTATCTGCAGGGCTGATCAGGCCTGCTTCTTAAAGATTTTGGTCAGCAGGTGATTGGCCTGCTTCTGTAGCAGCGTCTGGTGTTTCGGGGTGACCTTGAGCAGCAGAACCTTATCTTCATCTTCCCGTCGGATCTCTGCCTGCTCGAGCAATGCCTGCTTCAGGTGTGGCGCCTCAGTCAGCGCGGTGTGGCTGATCAGTTCGTTGCTGTTGGTGGTGCGGGTCAGGAAGTGAGCTTCCTCTTTCACCAGTTGATATTTGCTCTGATGGCCGCGGGCCAGCGACATCTGCAGGCTGAGTACCGGCTGGAAGCCTCGGATTCTGGACTGGTTAAATCCTTTGTAAAGCAGTGAGAACAGCATGCCGGCGCAGAGGGCGTTGATACCATGACGATCTTCGGAGTCGTGCATCTCAAAGCGCAGCAGAATATCTTTGTTCTCCTGCAATTCGGCTTCACCGTTGTAGATGCGTGCGACCTGTTTCGCCAGATGGTGGTACACGTTCAGCAGTGTCGCTTTCTCATCGGCGGGCATGTTCTCTGAACTGGCCGTCTGACTGTCGATATAAAACACATACAGCGCATCCTGAGGGGCCAGCAGCAGCTCCAGTTCCTGTTCAAATGAGTACAGGTTGAGCTGTTCTTCATGCCGTTCGACCATGCTGCGCAGGGGGTTGGCGGCACGTGGGGGAACGGGCTGAGAGTGCAGTTCCTCCTCTTCAAACTCCAGTGGATCATCCTGCGCATTCTCTTCCGGTAATGGCTCCGGGTGGTGCTCGAACTTTGGCATCCGCGGTGTCTGTTCCCGTTCCGGTTTCAGCAGGTCGACCAGATCATGGGTGTGCAGCAGATCGGGCTTGTCCCCGGCGCTGAGTGTTTCGGTCGGCTGTGCATCGCCCGAAACAGGTTGGGCGTGGGTGCTGACAGAGAATGTTTCCTGCTGAATGATCGGTGGTTCGCTGGCCGTGTCCCCGGCCGGAGACGGATCTGCTTGCGTCTCTTCCGCTGGCGTCAGTACGGGGTCGGCCGGTTGCTGCGGTTCCGGTTCCGGTTCCGGTTCGGAGAAGGTTTGTTCGGCCAGTAGCTGGTCGAAGTGGATCTTGTCGGCGTCAGCGTGTGTTTCGCCGGTGTTAAACGTGCCCTCATCTTCCCGTCGGTTCAGCAGCCAGATACAGAGCAGGGCGATGGCGATGGTGGCCAGAGCCAGAATGGCTGCGGGCCATAGCTGGCGGTGCTGCATCTGACGTGAGGGGGTCGGGTCCAGCCAGAGGGTGACCGTGCCGATCAGTTTGTTCTGCTGTTTCAGGTGCTGCTGCAGCTTAAGTTCGGCGGTGCTTCCGGCTCGGGCGGTGACAAAACCGGAGGGGTCCTGCACCTGCAGGCCCTGAACATAGTCCAGTTGTTCCAGTTCATTCAGCAGGTAGTTCAGGCTGACACCGTCATTTGCCAGTATCAGAGGGCGGATAAGGAACTGACTTTGCAGTGCCAGTGACTGGCCGAGTTTCAGAGTGTCCGCTTCGGCTTGCCGGCTGCTGCTGGTTACCAGATAGGCCGCGCTGAGCAGAAAACCGGAAAACAGGATCAGAGCGACGCACAGGGTCAGATTCTGTTTCAGGTTGAACTTATGGTTTTGCGTCTCTGTCACAGGTCGGATTGGCTCAAAACGGAATGCAGATGCAGATAATAACAGCTAGTTCGCGACAGGGTGAAGATGATTTGTATTAGAGGTATGACCTAACTGCGGCTGGCGCTATAATGGGCGGCTTATCGATGGGAAGGACAGCTATGAACGTAGAACAATATATGATCGAGCTGGGCGAGCAGGCACGTGATGCGGCCCGGTTGGTAGCTAAAGCGGACACTCACCTGAAAAATCAGGCTTTGCTGGCTATGGCCGATGCCATCGAGAACAGTCGACCGGCGCTGCGTGACGCCAATGCTAAAGATCTGCAGGCGGGGCGGGATAAGGGCCTTGATGATGCCATGCTGGATCGTCTTGAACTGACCGATGCTCGCATTGACACCATGATTGAAGGCCTGCGTCAGGTGGCCGCACTGCCTGATCCGGTGGGAGCGATCAGCGATCTGAAATTTCTGCCAAGTGGTATCCAGTTAGGCAAAATGCGCGTACCGCTGGGTGTGATCGGTATTATCTACGAATCTCGTCCAAACGTGACGGTTGAAGCGGCTAGCCTGTGCCTGAAATCCGGCAACGCAACGATTCTGCGTGGCGGTTCGGAAGCGATTCATTCCAATCAGGCCGTGGCGGATTGCATCAAACAGGGGCTGAAGAAAACCGGGTTGCCGGAAAACGCGGTGCAGGTGGTTGCAACCACAGATCGCGAAGCAGTAGGTCACCTGATTACCATGCCTGAGTATGTTGATGTCATTGTACCGCGAGGTGGTAAAGGGCTGATCGAACGTATCAGCCGTGATGCCAAGGTTACCGTGATTAAACATCTGGATGGCATCTGCCACGTTTACATCGATGATCAGGCTGATAAAGGTAAGGCGATAAACGTTGCGCTGAATGCGAAAACCCATCGCTACGGCACTTGCAACACTATGGAAACGCTGCTGGTGCACAAAGACATTGCTGCGGAGATTCTGCCTGAACTGGCCGAGCGATATCAGGCTGCAGGTGTCGAACTGCGAGGCTGTGATCAGACCCGTGAGCTGCTGCCGTTTGCCAAAGCCGCGACCGAAGCCGACTGGGAAACTGAGTATCTTGCGCCGATCCTTTCGATCCGTCTGGTTGATAATATGGATGTGGCGATTCGCCATATCAATCGTTATGGCTCGCACCATACCGATGCGATCATTACCGAGAACTACACCCGTTCCCGTGCGTTCCTTCGTGAAGTGGACTCCAGCTCGGTTATGGTGAATGCCTCGACCCGTTTCGCCGATGGCTTTGAATACGGTCTGGGCGCGGAGATCGGTATCTCGACCGACAAGATTCACGCTCGCGGCCCTGTCGGTCTGGAAGGGCTGACCTCAGAGAAATACGTGGTGCTGGGCGACGGTCATATCCGTCAGTAATGATCTGATGCAGGACGATGCTTTTGTGTTTATGGGTGGGACCTTTGATCCCATCCATAACGGTCACCTTCGAACAGCACTGGAGATCCGGCACTGGCTTGGGGTCGACCGGGTCGGCCTGATCCCGGCGAAAACACCGGTACACCGCGGTGATCCCGGCTGCAGCTCTGAGCAGCGCTTGCGGATGGTAGAGCTTGCCGTCAAAGATGAAGCGGCGCTGTTTGCTGACGATCGGGAGATCCGTTCCGCTGAGGCGTCCTACTCGCTGCTGACCCTGCTGGGGCTGCGTGCTGAACTGGGCCCTGAACGGCCGGTGATGATGGTGATGGGGATGGATGCTTTCCTCTCACTGCCCGGCTGGCATGGCTGGCAGCAGTTAACCGACTACGCTCATCTTTTGGTGGTGCAGCGGCCCGGTTATCAGCAGCCGCTGTGTCCTGTTCTGGCACGTTTCGCTGAACAGCACAAAGTTGATAGCCCGGAACAGTTACCCGGGGCGGCGGGAGGTCTGCTGTTCCACGAGCTGACCCCGCTGGCAATCTCTGCCACACAGGTGCGTGAAAGTATCCTGCGTGGGGAATCACCCCGTTATCTGCTGCCGGATGCGGTCTGGCACTATATTCAGGAAAACCGTTTATACGGTTTGAAAACCTAACGAAACCCCGTAGCGGGTTTCAAAAATGAAATGAGCAAATGCAAACTGAACAGATTTTAGACCTGGTGCACAACGCACTGGAAGATATGAAAGCCAAAGAGATCATCGATCTGGATGTACGTGGGCGCAGCACTGTCACCGATTACATGGTGATTGCCAGCGGTACATCGAAGCGACACGTTGCAGCGGTTGCTGAAGACGTGATTGTAAAAGTGAAAGAAGCCGGCCTGATGCCGCTGGGTTCAGAAGGGCAGCAGTCCAGCGACTGGATTCTGGTGGATCTGGGCGACGTGGTTGTGCATGTAATGATGCCGGACGCGCGTTCTTTCTATGATCTGGAGCGCCTCTGGGGCGTCGAAGCCGGCGCTTAAGTCAGGCATGAAGGTACGTATTATTGCGGTGGGCGGGAAGATGCCCGCCTGGGTCAATCAGGGCTACGCCGAATACGCCAAGCGCCTGCCAGCCGACTTCCAGCTTGAACTGGTTGAGATTCCTCTGGGTCACCGTGGTAAAGGCAGTGATCCCGCCCGCGCCATGCGTCAGGAGGGCGACCAGATGCTGGCGGCGATTCCTAAGGGGGATCGGGTGATCGCTCTTGAAGTGCTGGGTAAAAACTGGTCGACCGGGCAACTGGCAGAGAAAGTGGAAGCCTGGCGCATGGATGGTTATAACATCAGTCTGCTGATTGGTGGCCCTGACGGGCTTGATCCGCGCTGCTCCTCCATGGCTGATCAGAAATGGTCTCTTTCCGCGCTGACCCTGCCCCACCCGCTGGTGCGGGTATTGCTGGCAGAACAACTCTATCGTGCCTGGACTGTGATTCAGGGCCACCCCTACCACAAGTAAAAGACCACAGAGCATATGGCCGCTGAACGCCTGAAGGACTATAGCAGAGAGAGTCGGACCTTTAAGGTGCGGGCTGTGCTGGCGTTTCTTGTAGTGCTGGTTTTATTTGGTGTTCTCCTCAGTCGTCTGTACTACCTGCAGGTGATGGAGCATGAGCGCTATTCCTCCATGTCCGAAGAAAACCGGGTGCAGTTGCAACCGGTAGCACCTACCCGTGGACTGATCTATGACCGTAATGGCGTTCTGCTGGCGGATAACCGCCCCAGTTACAGCGTTACGGTGCTGAAAGAAGAGGTCAGGAATCTCGAACAGACCCTGCAGGATCTGCAGGAACTGATTCCGATTACGGACCGCGAGCTGGAGCGATTCCATAAACGGATGAATCAGCGGCGACGTCCGTTCCAGTCGATTCCGGTACGTTTCCGCCTGACCGAAGAGGAGATCGCCCGGATCTCGGTGAATTACCACCGGCTGCCAGGTGTCCGGGTTGAGGCGGAACTGATTCGCTACTACCCCTACGGTGAGTCGCTGGTACATGCGATGGGCTACGTGGGCCGTATCAATGAGAGCGAACTGAAGTCGGTAGACCCGACCAACTACGCCGCGACCCATTATATCGGCAAGCTGGGCATCGAAAAGTTTTATGAATCGGTGCTGCATGGCGAAGTCGGCTTCCAGAAAGTGGAGACCAATGCCCGTGGGCGCGTGATGCGGGTATTGGAACAGAACGATCCGAAGCCGGGGCAGGATCTGGTTCTGCATCTGGATCTGCGGTTGCAGCAGATTACTGAAAAACTGTTGCAGGGCCGGCGCGCCTCCGTGGTGGCGATGGATCCTAAGACCGGTGGTATTCTGGCCATGGTTTCCACCCCGGCCTATGATCCCAACCTGTTTGTAACCGGGATCTCATCGAAAAATTACAATGCCCTGCGGGAATCTAAGGATCTGCCGCTGTTTAACCGCGCGATCCGTGGCCGTTATCCGCCGGGTTCGACGATCAAACCGATGGTAGCGCTCGCAGCCATCGACACGGGTGTGGTATCGCCAAATTACAGAGTTTTCGACCCCGGCTTTTATACCCTGAGCAAGGGTGGGCGTAAGTACCGCGACTGGAAGAGAACAGGGCACGGCTGGGTGAATATGTATGACTCCCTGGCGCAGTCCTGTGATGTCTGGTACTACGATGTTGCCCATAAAATGGGAGTGGACCGGATGTCTGATTATCTGGGACGCTTTGGTTTTGGTCAGGTAACCAGTCTCGACCTGCCGGAAGCGCTGGGTGCGATCCTGCCTTCCCGGGAGTGGAAAAAACGTGCCCGCAAAGCCCCCTGGTATACCGGGGACTCGTTGAACATGAGTATCGGGCAGGGCTTTTTTGTTGCCACGCCATTGCAACTTGCCGCTGCCACTGCGGTGGTCGCAAACCGGGGTAAATGGCAATCGCCACGTATGCTGAAAGGGATGCGGAAGTACGATGAAGAGGGCGGCGAATCTCTGGTGATGCCGGATATCAGCGGGGTGGAACGTCCTCCGCAGGATATCAAACTGAATAATGAGAAAAACTGGGATGAGATCATCTTCGGTATGCGTGAAGTAATGCACGGAGAGCGTGGCACCGCTCGTCGTGTCGGTGCCGGGGCAGCCTATGAAATCGCCGGTAAAACCGGTACCGCTCAGGTGGTGGGGATAAAGCAGGATGAAGAGTACGATGCCGAAAAACTGGCGGAAATTCATCGTGACCACGCCCTGTTTGTCGCGTTTGCCCCGCTGGATGATCCGAAGATTGCGCTGGCGGTGATTGTTGAAAATGGCGGGGGTGGCTCCAGTACAGCGGCACCGATCGCCCGAAAAGTGATGGATGCCTACCTGCTGGGTATTGATCCTCTGGCTGAAGAATCTGCGGGAGGTGAAGGATGAGCCGGGAGTTTCAGCGTTACATGCCGGAAGCGCATGACCACCTGAGACAGCGTCCGAGTTTGTGGAGTTACACCCATCTGGATGGCTGGCTGCTGGTGCTGCTGCTGGCTTTGTGTGGCTTTGGTCTGTTTATTCTCTACAGTGCCTCCGGTCAGGATATGGGCTATGTCATGCGACAGGCAGTCCGTATGGGCGCCGGATTTTTTGTCATGATTGTGCTGGCTCAGTTGACCCCGCGTTTTCTGGGGCGCTGGGGCCCCTGGCTCTATCTGATCGGCGTTGCGTTGCTGGTCGGGGTGTTGCTCTTTGGTGTCGGCGCCAAAGGTGCGCAGCGCTGGATCGCGCTACCGGGCTTCCGCTTCCAGCCGTCGGAGATTATGAAACTGGTGCTTCCGCTGACGGTGGCATATTACCTGGCTCATCGCCCTCTGCCGCCGAGCTTCAAGCGAATTCTGATTACGCTGGTGATGATTGGTCTGCCAACGGTCCTGATTATGAAACAGCCTGATCTGGGGACTTCGCTGTTAATTGCGGCTTCAGGTATTTTTGTTTTGTTGCTGTCGGGTATTCTGTGGCGCTATATCTTCACGGCACTGGGGCTCGCGGCTGCGGCGTTGCCGGGATTGTGGGCGGTAATGAAAGATTACCAGAAGCAGCGGGTGCTGACGTTTCTTGACCCTGAGAGTGACCCGCTCGGCTCCGGCTGGAATATTATTCAGTCAAAAACGGCGATTGGTTCCGGGGGCGTTTCCGGTAAAGGCTGGTTGAGTGGTACTCAGTCGCAGCTCGACTTTCTCCCGGAATCCCATACCGATTTCATTATTGCGGTGGTGGCTGAGGAACTTGGCCTGATCGGAGTACTCATACTACTGGTACTTTACCTGCTGATTATTGCCCGTGGGCTGGTGATCGCCTCCCGCGCGGCGGATAGTTTTGGTCGTTTGCTGGCTGGAAGTCTGATATTAACGTTCTTTGTTTATGTGTTCGTGAATATCGGTATGGTCAGTGGTTTGCTGCCGGTGGTGGGTGTGCCACTGCCACTGGTGAGCTACGGGGGTACGTCGATCGTGACCCTGATGGCCGGGTTTGGCATGATTATGTCGGTGCATAGTTATCGCACCATGGTGATAAAGTAACAATTGAGCCCGCGTTTTTGTGGTATCTGGTCGGGCCGTAAGGGGAGCTTTATGGAATTTAACAGGGGTGCACTATGAGTTCAGGGATGAAGCAGAGATCAATGGTCACAGCGCTGCTGACCGCAGGGCTGTTATTAACCGGTTGTCAAGCAACCGCTGAAAAACCGGTAGAAGAGAAGCCGGCAGAAACGAAACCGGCGGAGGCTAAACCGGTTGCGAGCAAGCCGGCAAAAACCACTTCAACGCGCATGACCCAGGAGGAGTTACTGGCCTCTGTACGGGGCGGTTCCTACCTTGATTACCCACAAGCCGGCGCGTTTATCGAAGAGATGAAAGCCGAAGGCTTCACTGAAGACTACCTGCGTCAGGTGTTGTCCGAGGCTAAACGTCAGACCTCGATTCTTAAAGCGATCTCACGGCCTGCGGAGCGCAGTCTGACCTGGGGCGAATACCGGAATATTTTCGTTCAGCAGAAACGGATTCATCAGGGGGTTCAGTTCTGGCAGGAAAATCGCGAAATTCTTGATCGGGCAGAACAGACCTATGGAGTCCCGGCGGAGATTATTGTCGCGATCATCGGTGTGGAAACCCGTTATGGCCGGATCACCGGCAGTTACCGGGTACTGGATGCGCTGGCGACACTGGGGTTTGATTACCCGCGCCGCAGCGAGTTTTTCCTCGGTCAGCTAAAAGAATTCCTGCGTCTGGTGCGCGAAGAACAGGCCGACCTGACAGCGCTGAAAGGCTCCTATGCCGGGGCGATGGGGTTTGGCCAGTTTATCCCGTCGAGTTATCGTAACTTTGCTATCGATTTTGATGGGGATGGCAAACGGGATATCTGGAACAACAAAAGTGATGCGATCGGCAGCGTTGCCAACTACTTCGTTGAACATAAATGGAAGCCGGGGCAGCCGGTCATCAGCGGGGTGGATTTCAGCCAGCCTGCGGATGAATCCTGGTACAGCGTTGGTCGTGCAGGGCTGAGGCCGCAACTGACGCTGGCCGAATGGCAGGCGCGGGGCGTTCAGGCACATCTGCCCGGATTGTCTGCAGATGAGAAAGCGATCCTGATGCAGTTGGAGATCGATGAGGATATGCAGTACTGGCTGGGGTTACACAATTTCTACGTAATTACCCGCTACAATCACAGCAAACTCTATGCGATGGCGGTTTACCGCCTGAGTGAACAGATTAAAGCCGCTTATCAGAAAGCTGCGCCGCAGGTGGCTCAGCAGAGTGGAAAATCATAGGCATGCGTATGACCTGTCAGAAGTTGTTACTGCTGTTGCTGGCACTGGTGATTGCCGGCTGTTCCTCAACCGGAGGGAATAGCGGGCGTTACTCGATGCGTCACGACAAAGCGCCGGACCAGCCGGTTGATGTATCCCACGTTAAGGATGCAGTGCCCCGGGTAGAGCCGAAAAGCCGGGGCGGTAACAAAAGCCCTTATCAGGTGCTGGGCCGTTCATACCACGTCATGCCCTCCTCTCAGGGCTATGTGGCGGAGGGGACCGCCTCCTGGTATGGGAAGAAGTTTCATGGTCATCTCACCTCCAATGGCGAGACCTATGATATGTACAAAATGTCGGCGGCACATAAGTCCCTGCCACTGCCCACCTTTCTTAAGGTCACCAATCTGGCGAACAACCGGCAGGTCATCGTCAGGGTGAATGACCGTGGCCCCTTTCATGGGGACCGGCTGATCGATCTCTCTTATGCGGCGGCCTCACGTCTGGATATGCTGAAACACGGCACGGCACGGGTGCGTCTTGAAGCGATTGACCCGCTGGCATGGCAGAAATCAGGCCAACTGGTGGCGGCGCCGGTGGTGGCTGCTCAGCCAGTCATTGAAGGTCGTTATCTGCAAGTGGGGGCTTACTCCAGCCGTGACGCTGCGGAGTTTGTTCAGAGTCAGTTACGGCCGCTGATGACCAGTCTGGCGGTGATGATCAGGCCCGTCAGCAGCAGTGACCGGACGCTCTACCGGGTGCAGATCGGCCCTTTGCGCAGTGATAACTCACTGCCTGAGCTTACCCGTCAGGTAGAACAGATGGGCTATGCCAATCCGCGACTGGTGGACTTCCCCTGAACGCTTAAGTAGAGTTATTCGCGGCGCTACGTGGACTTCATTTAATCTCAAACAGTAATTCTGGATGACAATGTTTACTAAGGTTTCAAAGTATTTTTCTTTTATCTTTCTGGCTCTGCTGACCTTTCAGGCCAGTGCCGTTACCCGGTTGATTCCGGCGGAGCCGCAGATCGCGGCGACAGCCTATCTGGTTATGGATGCCGATACCGGAAAGTTAATTGCGTCAAAAAATGAAGACAAGCCATTCGCTCCGGCCAGCCTGACTAAGATGATGACCGCTTATATCCTTGAGTATGAGCTGGCCAAAGGCAATATCAGCGAAGAAGATCTGGTGCTGGTCAGCGAAAAGGCCTGGCGTACACAGGGCTCGCGGATGTTTATCCGGGAGGGGACGCAGGTCAAACTGGGTGATCTGTTGCGTGGTATCGTGATTCAGTCGGGTAATGATGCATCCGTGGCGGCGGCCGAGCATATTGCCGGCAGTGAAGCGGCTTTTGCTGATCTGATGAATCAGCATGCCATGCTGCTGGGGATGAAAAATACCCACTTCAACAACGCGACCGGCCTGCCATCTGAAGGCCACGTCTCCTCAGCACATGATCTGGCAATTCTGGCTAAAGCGATTATTCAGGATTTTCCTGATCGCTACGGCATGTATTCCGAAAAGTATTTCACCTACAACAAAATCCGTCAGCCAAACCGTAACAAACTGCTGTGGCGTGACAAAACCGTGGATGGCCTGAAAACCGGCTATACCGACGCAGCAGGCTATTGTCTGGTGGCTTCTGCTAAACGTGATGGTATGCGCCTGATCTCGGTGGTACTCGGTACCGATAATGAAGAGGCGCGGGCCCGTGAGAGCCAGAAGCTGCTCTCTTACGCTTTCCGCTACTACCGCACGCACAAGCTGTACGATGGCAATGTGATGCTGAACACGGCGAAGGTATGGTCGGGTGAGCAGGATCAGCTACGTCTTGGTATCAATCAGGCGCTGGTAGTGACTATTCCGCGTGGGCAGGCAGATAAGCTGCAGGCTACAATGGATATTGACCGGGTTATCCAGGCACCGATCAGTGCGGGTCAGGAACTGGGTAAGGTTCGTGTAACACTGGATGGACAACCGGTCAGCGAAGTGCCGTTGGTGGCATTGGAAGCAGTGCCTGAAGCGGGACTGCTGAAGCGGATCTGGCACGCCATCATGCTGTTCTTTACCAGTCTGATTGGCTAAAAAACGGTCGTAAGGCCTTTAATTTCCCGGAAATGCCCGCATCTTACCCAGGTGTGGGCATTTGTGTTCAGGTGCTATGGCAATCGTCTATCTAAACGGTGAATACCTGCCACAGGAGGAGGCGAAAATCTCGGTGTTTGACCGTGGTTTTCTGTTCTCTGACAGTGTTTATGAAGTGATCCCTTACTATCAGGGACAGGGCTTCAGGTTAGAAGAGCACCTGGCACGGCTGGCGCATAGCCTGCGCGCCGTCAGGATCCGTAATGATCAGGACTGGCGTGGCATCATGGACACACTGGTCGAACGCAACGGCGGCGGGAATCTGTCGGTTTATCTGCAGGTAACCCGCGGTAGTGCCGGCTTTCGCAGTCATGCCTACGATGACAGTATGCAGCCCACCGTATTTGCCTGCTGTACACCCATTAAGAACGTCTGGCAGTCCGGTGCGGATGCTGTCCGGCCGAGCCGGGCCATTGTTACCGAGGATTTGCGCTGGCACCGCTGTGATATTAAATCTACCTGCCTGTTGCCCAATATTCTGGTCCTGCAGCAGGCGCGCGATGAAGGCGTTGAAGAAGCGATCTTCTCGCGGGACAACAAACTGACCGAAGGCAGTACCTGTAACCTGTTTCTGGTCAACCACGGGGTGCTGTTCACTCCGAAGCGAAGCTCTGAAATTCTCGGTGGAACCACCCGGGAGTTGATTCTGGAACTGGCCGACAGTCAGGGTATCCAGTATCAGGAGATTGATATCGATTACGACCGCCTGCTCAATGCGGATGAGGCTTGGGTTTCCAGCTCTACCCGGGGGATTATTCCGGTTGTGGAAGTCGATGGAAACACCATCGGCGACGGAACAAAAGGTCCGGTCTGGCGGCGTATGTTTGAACTCTTTGCTGACTATCAGAGCAGGCTGATGAGTGGGCAGTAACCGAATAATTGACGTTGAAACTATGACGGATACCAAGCAAGAACCACCTAAAATAGAGTTTCCCTGCCCGAACTACCCGATCAAGGCCGTTGGGGTGAATCAGGGGGACTTTCGTGCCCACGTGATTGAGATTGTGCAGATCCACGTACCTGATTTCGATCTGACCACGGTCAGTGTGCAGGACAGCCGTAATGGCAGTTTCCAGTCAGTACGTTTCAGGATCACCGCTCAGGGCGTTGATCAGCTCAAAGCTTTGCATGAAGCGCTGATCGCCTCTGACCTCGTTAAGATGGTGATCTGATGCTGCAGGATCAGCTCATTGTCCGGGATCTGGGCTTGCAGCCCTATGAGCCGACCTGGCAACGGATGCAGGACTTTACCAACCAGCGGGATGAGGACGTCATCGACGAGATCTGGTCGCTGCAGCATGAACCGGTTTTCACCCAGGGGCAGGCCGGTAAGCTGGAGCACCTGCTGGAGACCGGTGATATTCCGGTTGTGCAGGTCGATCGCGGCGGACAGGTAACCTATCATGGCCCGGGGCAGGCAGTGGTCTATCTGCTGCTGAACCTGAAACGGCGTAAAACCGGGGTGCGCGAGCTGGTCACCATCATGGAGGAGGCCGTGGTCGATACCCTGCGTGATTATCAGGTAGAGGCCTATGCCAAACCGGATGCCCCGGGTGTGTATGTCAACGAGGCAAAGATCGCTTCATTGGGGTTGCGGGTACGTCGGGGCTGTTCTTTCCATGGTCTGGCGCTGAATCTGGCGATGGATCTGGAGCCTTTCCTGCGCATAAACCCCTGCGGCTATGCAGGTATGGCGATGACTCAGCTTAACGCCCTCAGCGAAAATCTTGATCAGGCTGAAGCAACCGACCGACTGCTCAACCATTTGATAGCAAAACTCGGGTATAATCAGATCACCCGTAAAAACACTCTGGATTGATCCTAGATGGCAGAAGAAAACAGTACGACTGACGTGAAGAAGCGAGTGGAGCAGGGGGTAAAGCTCCGTGGGGCCGATAAAGTTGACCGTATCCCGGTTAAGGTGATCCCGACCGCAAAAGAGGATATGCCGCGCAAGCCCGACTGGCTACGTGTGCGGATGGGTTCCAGCGCCGAGGTGCAGCGCATTAAAGAGCGCCTGCGCAAGCATAAACTGGCGTCCGTTTGCGAAGAGGCAAGCTGCCCGAATCTGGGTGAATGTTTCAGTCACGGTACTGCAACTTTCATGATTATGGGCGACATCTGTACCCGTCGTTGTCCGTTCTGTGATGTGGCGCACGGGCGACCTAATGCACTGGATGAGAATGAACCTAAAGAGCTGGCCGATGCGATTGCGGATATGGGGCTGCGCTACGTCGTGGTGACCTCCGTGGACCGTGATGACCTGCGTGATGGCGGGGCTCAGCACTTTGCTGACTGCGTCACTGAAACCCGGAAGCAGGTTCCATCGATTCAGATGGAAATTCTGGTGCCGGACTTCCGTGGACGTATGGATATCGCCATCGATATTCTGACCGAGACACCACCGGATGTGTTTAACCACAATATGGAAACCGTGCCGCGCCTTTATAAAGCGGTACGTCCGGGCTCCGATTACGAGTGGTCTCTGCAACTACTGAAAAAATACAAGGCGCGCAATCCCGATGTGCGCACCAAGTCTGGCCTGATGGTCGGTATTGGTGAGACTAACGAAGAGATCATTCAGGTGATGAAGGATCTGCGTGCCCATGATGTGGATATGCTGACCATCGGCCAGTATCTGCAGCCAAGCCGCAGCCATCTTAAGGTTGAGCGCTTTGTGACCCCGGAAGAGTTTGATGAGTTTGGCCGCATCGCCAAAGAGCTGGGCTTTAAACATGCGGCCTGTGGGCCGCTGGTGCGCTCCTCTTATCATGCTGATCTGCAGGCAAAAGGTGAGAAGGTGGGGTAACTTAACCCGCCGCACGATTTTAAAAGGCCGTTCTTAGAACGGCCTTTTTTATTGCTATTGGTTCTTTCTCATATATACCTGATGCTTATATATTAGTTCCATCTAATTATAAGTGATGGGAGTCAATCAATGGCGAATAAGTGTATTTCAGTTAATGCCACGATGGGTGAAGGTTGGGCCGTTCAGGCGGATATTCGTGATCATAAAGTGGTTATTGATCAGCCGTTGGAGGCTCGGGGTACCAACGAAGGCCCGACACCGCTGGAATACTTTCTGTTCTCACTGGCGGGGTGTATCGGCACCATTGCCCGCATCGCAGCCAATCAGCAAAAGATCGAACTACGCAGTATGGCGATTAAGGTAGAGGGTGATCTGAATCCTATGGGACTGCTGGGTAAAGCTACTGAGGACCGGGTCGGTTTTCAGCAGATACGGGTTGAAGCCAGTATCGATGCGGATCTGAGTAGCGAAGAGAAGCAGGTCTTTCTGGATGCTGTCTGTGAACGTTGCCCGCTGCATGACAATATTAAACTGGCTACAGAGGTCGTCCATCAACTGAGTTGATCAACAGCGACCAGTTTTATTCTATTTACCCCATTAATCAGCGTTTTCGGCCACTGCCTGGTTTTCCTTTGCTAAAGTGAATACTAATCACGGCTAATCCTCTGATTCACATGGGGTGAAATTATCGATATCGGAGATCCGGGTCAGCGTGGTTAATCCTCATTAACTTGCAGCGTTGTCCGGCTCATGAAAATAAGAACTAAGCTTCTCGCCGTTATTTCGGTCTCCGTCATTGTCCCTATCTGCGTTATCTCCCTGTTTGCTATTTACCAGTCGCGTCAGTCGGCACTGGATAATTTTGTCAGTAGCAGTTCAAAAGAGATCACTCAGATCGATAACGCCTTCGGTATTTTCTTTAAAGCAATTGAAGAGAATGTAGCCTACCTCGCGGAATCTCCGCTGGTACGGGATAACAGTTTCAAACTGTCCAACTTTACTCAGGGGCCGGGTAGTTTTACCCGGCACATCGATGCCAGTGAAAAAGAGGCGGAACTGTATCGGCTTTACGAACGGTTTGGTGAGAATCATCCGGGGCTGGCTTATGTCTATGGCGGTCGTGCTGATGGCGGTTATGTGGCCTGGCCGGATGTACCGATGAAAGAGGCCTATGATCCACGCTCCCGCCCCTGGTATAAAAAGGCGCTGGAAAACCCAGGGCAGGTCGCCCGTACCGGAGCCTACTACTGGGCCGGTGATGATGCGACCTATGTGGGAACGGTGAAAACCGTCACTGATGACAGTGGTCAAGTGATCGGTGTGCAGGCGATGGATGTGTCGGTGAATCAACTGACCGAGATTGTTAAATCGATAAAAATTGGTGAAGAGGGGCATGTGGTACTGGTGGAGGATAACGGTACCGTACTGGTTGACCCACTTCTGCCCGATCATAACTTCAAAAAAGCCGCTGAAATTAAGACGCCGCTGTATCAGGCTGTGAATAAACATCTGGAGGGGATGCTGGAGCTTGAGCGTAACGGTGAGGTTTATCTGGCGCAGATTATCCGTTCGCCTGATCTGGGCTGGCAGTTTATTGCGCTGGTACCTAAGGCCGAGGTGTTTGCTTCCGCCAACCAGTTGGCCTGGCTGGCGTTGATCTTTGCGCTGGTACTGAGTGCGTTGTTTATTCTGATTGGTGGTGTGGTGGCGAAACTGATTACCCGACCTATCGATCAGGTCGCCATGATGCTCAAAGATATCGCCGAAGGGCAGGGGGATCTGACCGCGCGGCTGAATATTCAGAGTAAAGATGAGGTGGGTGCGCTGGCGGATTCCTTTAACCGGTTTATTGCTAAGCTGCAGTCGATTATTCAGCAGATTGTCGGCTTGTCAGAGGAGCTCAAGGTCAGTTCGGTGGCGGCAGCTGAAAGTGCCAACAGTTCGTTGTCAGAGGTGCGCAATCAGTTGGATCAGATCACGCTGGTGGCCACTTCGGTTGAAGAGATGTCGATGGCGACTCAGGAAATTGCGGCTAATGCGGAAAATACCTCCAGTGCAGCCAGTGACAGTGCTGATCTGAGTCAGCAGGGGCAGGGTGTGGTGATGAAAACCCGTGATGAAATTGGCAATCTGGCGACTGAGGTCGGCGGCGCTTCTGAGGTGATCAGCCGTCTCCACGATCACTCACAGCAGATCAATTCCATACTGGCGACTATTCAGGGAATTGCCGAACAAACCAATCTGCTGGCTTTGAATGCCGCGATTGAGGCGGCCCGGGCCGGTGATCAGGGCCGCGGTTTTGCGGTGGTTGCTGATGAGGTACGCGAACTGTCGCAGAAAACTACCCGCTCTACGGATGATATCCAGAGCATGATCACGACCCTGCAAACAACGACTCAGGAAGCTGTCGAGAGTATGAAGCGCAGTGAATCGATGGCTCAGGATTCGGTAGAACAGTCGCAACTGGCTTTTGATCAGTTGCAGCAGATTACCGATTCGGTGAACAAGATTCGCGATATGTCTGCCCAGATCGCAACCGCAACGGAACAGCAGAGTTCGGTGAACGCGGGGATTACGGATAACACCAGTCAGATTAAAATGATCGCCGATCAGATGTCGGAAGACGCCAACGCCCGGTTACAGCGCTCTCAGACCCTGCACCGCCTCTCTGAAGGTATGCATGAACAGGTGAAGTTGTTTAAGGTGTAGGGCGCAAACGGCTATTGGGGCGGATTAAGCTGGATCCCGACCACGTAACGGGCCACGGCGTCCGCCTGGGCTTCGGATAGCTGATTAAAGACCGGCATCGGATGTTTATCCTGATTGTAACCGTACTTGATCATCAGAATAATCTTGTAGTGCTCCATGTGAGTCTGGTTACTCAGGTTCTCAAGGTAAGCACCGGCCCCTTCCTGCTGATGGCAATTTTTGCAGTAATAAGCGTAGAGATCCTCACCCGAGCTGAGTTGGGCAGGGTCCTCATCAAAACAGCCCGTAAGCAACAGGCTGCCCAGTAAAGTAAGGCTGAGTTTTGTCGGTCGCATGCTGATCTATCTATATGATTTATAAGCAGTGTAGTCGAATTGACGGAGGCAGACCAGATCTGCCCGGCTGTACTGCATCACTAAATATAGGTGGGTAGTTTCAGTGGGTTATGGCGCATATGCAGCGATAACCCGAGGGAAGAGAGGCCTTTATCACCCAGAAGTCGTGCTGCCAGAGGCAGGAACTGCTGCTCTTCAAACAGGGCATGTGCCAGATAATCCTCTACCAGTTTGCGACTGGCCTCCGGGTTCAGCCGGTCGGATCTGCCGCGGGCTATCTGCTTTAACTGTTTCTCCAGAGGTTTCCATTGTGCCTCAAGGAGGCGATGTTCTGCGGTGAGCTGATTGATCATATCCAATGCCTGTAATGCTTCCGGCGATCGGCAGCGGGCGGAGTCTTTCACTTCGCTGAACAGCTCTTCTTCCTCCTCCTGATGGTGTGCCAGAATGACACCGTGGAAAAATTGCTGAATTTCAGCCGCAGCCTTACGTTTTTCCGGGGTTAAAGGAGATCCGGGCGGGGTTTCACTCAGTGTCCTGAGGCGTTCAAGGTGTTCAATGATTCCCTGATGGCAGTTGGAAAATTCCAGCAGCGGTTCTGCATGCGTGGTTGGTGTCTGATTGTTTTGTTGTGGCATCTGCCTGTCCTCCTGAAATGGCAGAAAGCCATCTCCAGATAAGCAGCATAGTAAACGCCTTATGAGGGGGGAATGACGGAAATCAAGACCGGTTGTCCCTTTTTAAAGGGCCAGTGTGGTACCGGACAGGGTCAGGGAGATCGAGGTGAGGAGCAGCCAGGCGTCACCGCTGGCAAGGCCTTTGACGATTTTATCCACCTCGGCGCATTGCTGCAGAGCCTGATTGATCTGTTCTGGTTTGATTCGCTGCGCCGCGGTGCGGGCTAAGGGTTTGCGTTTACCCCAGATTCGTTCACGCTGGCAGACCGCATCAAATGACTGGCCGTTGTTCTGCGCCTGCTGAATCGCCGCCAGAGAGCGCAGCTCTTTGCTCAGCGCCCAGAGTACAACCGGCGGTTCAGTGCCATCCTGACGCAGTACCTGAAGTATTTTACAGCAGCGGCCGGAGAGCCCCTGCAATGCGGCATCGGCGAGACCATAGATGTCATATCGGGAACTGTCGGATACCGCATCGACCACATCCTCCGCACTGACCCTCTGGCCGGGAAACAGCAGGCTCAGTTTACTCAGTTCCTGTTTGGCGGCGAGGAGGTTACCTTCTATCCGGTCACAGAGCAGTTGTATGGCTTCGTCATCCAGTTGCAGCTCAATCTGCGCGGCGCGCTGGCGGATCCAGTTGGGTAACTGATTGCTCTCCACCGGCCAGATCTCGACAATCACCCCGCTGTTGTCGATCGCTTTAAACCAGGCGCTTTTCTTGGCGCTGCCATCCAGTTTGTCGGCGGTGATCAGCAGGATGTTGTCCGGTGCCGGGTTGCTCAGGTACTGCTGCAGAATCTCGCTGGATTTCTTATTCAGCTTACTGCTGCCGAGGCGCAGCTCGATGATTTTCTTTTCAGCAAATAAAGACAGAGCATTGGCGCATTCCAGCAGGTATTCCCAACTGAAGCTGCCATCAACATGCAGGACTTCGCGTTCACTGAAGCCTTGCTGTTGCAGACTGTGGCGAAGCAGATCAGAGCTTTCTTCAGAGAGCAGAGGCTCATCGCCGGTAATCAGGTAGACCGGCGCGAGTCCCTTTTTCAGATGGCCGCTAAGCTGCTCGGGGCGCAGTTTCATGCCGGGCCAGACTTAGCGGTTTTTCTGATTGCTGCTCAGATAGAGCCGCAGAATGTTCTGTGCCACGGCATTGTAGAGCTCACGGCGGAGCAGGGTTTCCTGCTCGGAGCTGGCAGCGGCAGCGTCTTTGTCGTAACTGTAGTAGCGTTCCCGTTGAATACGGATCTCTTTACTCAGCGGATTACCCTCACGATCAGCGATCATCACTGTGACCGAGAGGATCAGCTCATACTCGTCAACGCTGGAATTACTGACCGTCGCGGTACGACGCTTGTAATTATGATTCAGGATATGTAGCTGATAGGCGGCATTGGCGGTTTCCTGCATGCCGTTGAACTTCATGTTCTGGCGCAGGGTCTGCAGCAACTCCCGGCTGCTGTTGCCAGCAATCAGGGTTACCTGACGTTTCTCCTCAGAAACATCCTGGGCGCCGCGGAGGTGAAATCCGCAGCCGCCGAGCAGGGTCAGCAGCAGGCTGCTGAGAATCAGTTTAATGGTGATCTTTTGCCAATGCTGGGTCATGCTCTGCTCCTTGCTGGACCTTAGCCTACAACGATGTTGACCAGACGACCTGGGACAACAATCTTCTTGCGGATGGTTTTGTCGGCCATATGTTTCTGTACGTTTTCATCCGCCAGAGCGGTATGCAGAACCACGTCTTCATCGGCGTCAGCGGCCACATTGATCTTGGCACGCACTTTACCGTTCACCTGTACGACAAGCTGGATGTTGTCCTGCACCAGAGCCGACTCATCCACCGCTGGCCAGCGGCTGCCGAGCACCTCTTCGTCGTGACCCAGCTCCAGCCAGAGTTGATGGCTGATGTGCGGCACAATCGGCGCCAGCAGAAGGACTGCCGCTTCCAGCGCTTCCTGCATCACAGCACGGCCCTGCTCGCTGATATCGACGAACTTGGCGATGGTGTTAGACAGCTCCATAACCGCGGCAATGGCGGTGTTGAAGGTCTGACGACGTTCAATATCGTCGCTGACTTTCTGGATGGTCGCGTGCACTTTCAGGCGCAGTTCTTTCTGCACATCGGTCAGGTTATCTTTGTCCAGTGCGCTGACAGCACCGCCTGTGTTGAGGTGGTCATGCACCTGTTTCCACAGACGCTTAAGGAAGCGGTGTGCGCCCTCAACGCCGGAGTCGGACCACTCCAGAGACTGTTCCGGTGGGGCTGCGAACATCATAAACAGACGCACGGTGTCGGCACCATAACGGTCGATCATGATCTGTGGATCGATGCCGTTGTTCTTCGACTTGGACATTTTTGACATGCCGTCGTGCTGCAGCGCCTCACCGGTAGTACGGTGGCTGGCACTCAGAACCCGGCCTTTGTCGTCGGTTTTTACTTCTACCTCGGCCGGAGAAACCCAGACCTGACCGCCCTTGTCGTCTTCGTAGTAGTAGCTGTCGGCCAGCACCATGCCCTGACAGAGCAGGCGGGTGAACGGCTCATCACTGTTAACCAGGCCTTCATCACGCATCAGCTTGTGGAAGAAGCGGGAGTACAGCAGGTGCAGGATGGCGTGTTCGATACCGCCGATATACTGATCTACCGGCAGCCAGTAGTTAGCTTTTTCCGGGTCCAGCATCGCATTGTCGGCGCTGCGAGACGCGTAGCGTGCGTAGTACCAGCTGGATTCCATAAAAGTGTCGAACGTATCGGTTTCACGTTCTGCATCAGCACCGCATTTCGGACAGGTGGTGTTGATGAACTCAGCCATCTTCTTGATGGGTGAACCGCTGCCGTCAAACTCAACATCGGTCGGCAAGACGACAGGCAACTGATCTTCAGGTACCGGAACCGCGCCACAACTGTTGCAGTTGATGACCGGGATCGGCGCACCCCAGTAGCGCTGACGGGATACACCCCAGTCGCGCAGACGGAAGTTAACGGTGACTTTACCTTTGCCCTTGGCTTCCAGATCGGAGGCGATCGCCTTGAACGCCATCTCGAACTCAAGGTCATCGTAGGCACCGGAATTGACCAGTGCGCCTTTCTCAGTGAAGGCTTCCTCGTCCAGATCGATCTCATCGTTTTCCAGAGAACGAATCACCTGTTTGATTGGCAGGTCGTATTTTCTGGCAAACTCCCAGTCGCGCTGGTCGTGACCGGGAACCGACATCACCGCGCCGGAACCGTAATCCATCAGCACGAAGTTAGCGGTCCAGACCGGGACTTCTTCACCAGTTAGTGGGTGGATGGCGTTGATGCCCAGCGCCATCCCTTTCTTTTCCATGGTGGCCATATCCGCTTCGGCCACTTTGATGTTCTTGCACTCTTCTACAAAGCTGGCCAGCTCTGGATTGTTTTTGGCCGCTTCCAGTGCCAGCGGGTGCTGGGCTGCGACCGCAACGTAGGTTACACCCATCAGCGTGTCAGGACGCGTAGTGAAGACTTCCAGTTCACCATAACCGGCGACATCAAAGATCAGCTCGACCCCTTCGGAGCGGCCGATCCAGTTTTTCTGCATGGTACGAACCTGTTCCGGCCACTGATCCAGCTTGTCGAGATCTTCCAGCAACTGGTCGGCGTAATCGGTAATCTTCAGGAACCACTGAGGAATCTTCTTGCGCTCAACCAGCGCGCCGGAGCGCCAGCCGCGGCCGTCGATTACCTGCTCGTTAGCCAGTACGGTCTGGTCAACCGGGTCCCAGTTGACCTCAGCTTCTTTCTTGTAGACCAGGCCTTTGTCCATCAGGCGGGTGAAGAACCACTGCTCCCAGCGGTAATACTCCGGGTGACAGGTGGCCAGTTCGCGGTTCCAGTCGTAACCAAAGCCCATCTGCTGCAACTGGTTACGCATGTAATCGATGTTTTCATAGGTCCATTTGGCCGGTGCCACGTTGTTTTTCATGGCCGCGTTTTCAGCCGGCAGGCCGAACGCATCCCAGCCCATCGGCTGGAGTACGTTTTTGCCCTGCATCCGCTGATAACGGGAGACTACGTCGCCGATGGTGTAGTTACGAACATGGCCCATGTGCAGTCGGCCACTGGGGTAAGGGAACATAGACAGGCAGTAGAATTTCTCCTTCTGCAGGTCTTCCTCACATTTGAAACTGTCGTTTTCCTGCCAGTGTTTCTGGATCTGCGGCTCAATCTTTTGCGGGCGATATTGTTCGTTCATGTTCGTGAATCGTAATGCCTATGATGAAAAACCGGTATCCGTTGAGTTCGCACAGGGTAAAAGCGGAAACTCAGGTGATACCGGTAGATAAATGGTTGCTAATTGGGGCATAGCATACAATATATACAGGAGAGCAAACAGGGTTTCAGGGCATATCGGGGTGTATTTATGACGCAAAAAACTGAGAACCAAAGCAAACTGGCTTCTGCTGACTATGACCGGGTGCTGTTGCGCCTGACTAAAGATTTGCAGGCTTCTGAGGCCGGCTCATGGGATCTGCTGCAGGAAAAAATCCACGATGCGGTGGAACTGGAACTGGCGGCAGAGGATATGACCCGGGATGAACTGGATCTTCTCAAGGCCTATCTGGCAAGGGATCTGAAGAAACTTGGTTTCTATGCTCATGAAACCAGTGCCGGAATTGCCGCCTGGCTGAGATTCGATCTGGATGTGCTGGAGCAGCGTTTTGTTGAGCAGTTACGGCTTATCGCTGATCAGACCCGGATCGGGCAGGAGCAGCTCCGGGAGCGGCTGGAACACGATGAGGATCAGTATCTGGCGGGCGAGCTGGCGACGGTCGGCACGCTGGAATGCCTTAACTGTGGCTGCGAGCGGGTACTGACCCGGACTGAAAAACTGGAAAGCTGTGAACGTTGTGGTCAGGGCTATTACAAGCGGGTGTCACACCCCTGGCCCTGAGTGATTCAGCTCAGCTCAGAAAGCGGGTTGCGTGGTCGCCGCCGTCCCAGACTAAACAGGCACAGGAGCAGAGCGGCGCCGAGTACCGGAGCAGAGCCGTATTGCTGGAAGGGTGTTTCTCCGTGCATCGGGTAGACCTCTCCACGCAGAACACCGGAGCGGAACTGGGGTAGTCGGGCGACCAGTTCCCCCTGAGGGTTGATCAGACCGCTGATACCATTGTTGGTGCCGCGAATCAGCCAGCGACCATTCTCCAGCGCCCGCACCCGGGCGATCTGCATATGCTGAGCCGGTGCAATGGAGCGTCCGAACCAGGTGTCGTTGGACACCGTCAGCAATATATCTGCCTGCCTTGCGCCGCTGCGGACCAGTTCAGGGTAGGCGATCTCATAACAGATCGCTGTACTGATCTGCTGGCCCTTAACCTGCAACAGAGGTTGCTTGCCCTGAGGTAGCGAGAAGCTCGACATAGGCAGATTGAAAAAATCTAAAAGCCCGCGTAACTGCTGCTCAACCGGGACGTATTCACCAAACGGCACCAGCCGCTGTTTATGATAAATGCCGCTGCCGACGGTGAGTATCGCTAAGCTGTTGTGAATCCGGTAACCACGGGGGCGGCTGGCATCCCGTTCACTGCTGGGCAGACCGCTGATCAGAGTGACATTCTCCGCATCCAGTGTGTTGAGCAGTTCACCGAGTGCCGGAGCGGCCTGATGGAACAGTGCCGGAATTGCGGTTTCCGGCCAGAGCATCAGGTCAGTATCGGTATGCGGCAGGGAAAGTTCCTGATAACGGCTGAATATGTCCGGACGGTAGTCCGGGTTCCATTTGATCTGCTGCGGGATATTCGGTTGCACCAGCGCTACCCTCAGGGGCTCTTCTCCGCGTTCGGTCCAGCTCTGGTGTAACAGGTAGCTGGCGATCAGAGGCAGCGGCAGGGCGAGGAGTAACGCCACCCGGCGCAGACGCAGCAGTTCCGCGGCGCAGAGTGCAGTCAGCAGCATGCCGAGGCTGGCCAGCCAGACGCCTCCGATCGGCAACAGGTTGGCAAAGGGGGTATCGAGCGCAGCATTGCCCAGATAAAGCCAGGGAAAGCCGGTAAACAGCCAGCTCCGCAACCACTCAAAAACGATCCACAGGCCAATAAAGCCCAGTGCTCGAAGCCGGGCACTGAACAGTTTGCTCCACAGGTAAAGCTGTAGCGCAAACAGCAGGGCCAGTCCGGCTACAAACAGCAGTGTCAGAATAACCGCGATCGGTAACGGGGTCTGACTGTGCTCGCTGATACTGACATACACCCAGGAGACGCCACTGCCGAAAAAGCCGAGGCCAAACAGATAACCGAGCCAGCCGCTTTGCGTGACGGAGCGATGAGTGCAGCAGAGGTAGAGCAGAGCCGGTGGCAGTAACGCCAGATAGGGAACTTCGAAAGGTGCCATCGCCGGAGCGATCAGGGCACCGGCGAGCAGGGCTGTAAGGGCGGCGATCAGCATCGGTTTATGTGTGGCGAACGACCTGCAGCAGGCGAATACGCCGGGTGTCTGCGGACAGAATCTTAAACTGGAAGCCGTCTATGTCGACGGTTTCATCTTTTTTCGGCAGGTGGCCGAAACTCTGGGTGACAATGCCGCCGATGGTGTCGAACTCTTCATCCGGGAAGCCGACGGAGAAGAACTCATTAAAGTCTTCGATCGGGGTCAGTGCCTTGACGATAAAGGTGTTGTCATCAAACGGTTTGATGTTGCCTTCATCGTCTTCCGGGTCATGCTCATCTTCGATTTCGCCGACGATCTGTTCCAGTACATCTTCGATGGTGATCAGGCCGGATACACCGCCGTATTCATCCATCACAATCGCCATATGATTGCGGTTAACACGGAACTCTTTCAGCAGGACGTTGAGTCGCTTGGACTCCGGGATAACGGTCGCGCTGCGCAGTTTGCTCTTCAGGTCGAACGATTCCAGTCCCTCTTCCAGAATCAGCGGCAGCAGATCTTTTGCCAGCAGGACACCAAGGATTTCATCCGGTGATTCACCAATCACCGGGAAGCGTGAGTGAGCGCTGGAGATAATGACCGGCAGGAATTCGCGCGGGGTCTGATCCGCTTCTACCACAACCATCTGCGAGCGCGGGATCATCACATCCCTTACCTGCATATCAGACACCTGCATGGCACCTTCCATGATGGTCAGGGCCTCATTGTCCAGCAGGTTGTCGTCGGTCGCCTGACGTAAATCGGTTAACAGGTCTTCGCGGCTGCGCGGCTCGTCACTGAATGCCTGAGTTAACTTGCCTAACCAGCCTTTGGGCTGTCCCGTTCGATCTTCGCTCATGGTTTTGCGGGGTCCTGAAATTAGTTGTCGTCCCGGTAGGGATCTGCAATCGCTATACTTGCCAGAATCTGCCGTTCGAGGTCTTCCATCTCTTCGGCTTCAGCGTCATTTATATGGTCGAAACCGATCAGATGCAAGCAGCCATGTACAACCATGTGTGCCCAATGGTCAAAAAGGGCTTTTTTCTGTGCCTGGGCTTCCTCTGCCACCACCTCAGCGCAGATCACCAGATCGCCGAGCAGGCTGAGCGGGACTCCTTCCGGGACTTCGAACGGAAAGGAGAGTACGTTGGTGGGTTTATCCTTGTCGCGATAGTCACGGTTCAGTTGCTGACTTTCCTCAGGAGAGACCACGCGGATGCAGATCTCGCCTTCATCGCGACGGCCGCCGAGGGCGGCATCGACCCATTGCTGAAACTGCGCTTCAGTGGGTAGTTCGCCCTCGACTTCGTACTGGATATCACAATCAAAGGCCATGATTCAGTCCTTGTTCTGACGTTGTTCAAAACGATCATAGGCGCGCACGATATGCTGCACCAGCGGGTGGCGTACCACATCTTTGGCGGTGAAGCGGGTAAAGCCGATATCCTTCACGCCGTCCAGCACCTGCATCGCGTGGATCAGGCCCGACTGGGTTCCCTTAGGCAGATCTACCTGAGTGATGTCGCCGGTGATCACCGCGGTTGAGCCAAAGCCGATACGGGTGAGGAACATCTTCATCTGTTCGCGGGTAGTATTCTGGCTTTCATCCAGAATCACGAACGAGTTGTTCAGGGTGCGGCCGCGCATATACGCCAGCGGAGCCACTTCAATAACATTGCGCTCGATCAGCTTGCCAACCCGCTCAAAGCCGAGCATCTCGTAAAGTGCGTCGTACAGCGGGCGCAGATAGGGGTCAACCTTCTGACTCAGATCGCCGGGCAGGAAGCCGAGCTTTTCGCCGGCTTCAACCGCCGGACGCACCAGCAGAATGCGGTCAACCTCTTCCCGTTCCAGCGCATCCACGGCACAGGCGACGGCCAGATAGGTTTTACCGGTACCGGCAGGGCCGATGCCGAAGTTGATATCGTGTTGCAGAATAGAGCGGACATATCCCTGCTGGTTTTCACCGCGCGGGCGGATCAGGGCTTTTTTCGTGCGGATGCTGATATCCGTGTCTTCAATCTTCTGATGGCTGATCGCCTGTTCGAGTCCACTCTGCTGGATCAGCAGATGGATCTGTTCAGGGGTCAGGCGCTTATCCTCACGGGCATCGGCATAAAGGCTCTCGAGCATGTCGGAGACTTCGCTGATGACCTGCATGTCGCCCAGCAACTGAAAGTGGTTGCCGTGGTTACGGATCTCAATCCCGAGACGCTTTTCCAGCATCTTCATATGTTCATTGAACGGGCCGCACAGGTTGGCGAGGAATTCCGCGTTTTCCGGTTCCAGAGTCAGTTTGATCGATTGTGCTGTGGTCAATGCTTAGCCCGCCTTTGCCGTAAAAGTATCGTCCAGTTCGGAACAGATCAGTTCACCTACCAGCGAGTTGGCGTAGGCTTCGACGATCTTCACATCGGCAAAGTGGCCGATCAGGTCCGGGTTGGCGCAGCGGAAGTTAACCACACGGTTGTTCTCGGTACGACCGGAAAGCAGGCCCGGGTCTTTCTTCGAGTAGCCGTTAACCAGAATACGCTGGGTGCTGTTGACCATGCGACGACTGATCTGCTGAGCGTTCTGAATGATCCGGCTCTGCAGAATCTGCAGACGTTGCTTCTTGGTCTCTTCGTCAATGTTGTCCGGCAGGTCTGATGCCGGTGTCCCCGGACGACGGCTGTAGATAAAGCTGTAACTGTTGTCGAAGCCGATCTCATCGATCAGTTTCATGGTGGCCTCGAAATCAGCATCGGTTTCGTTGGGAAAGCCGATAATAAAATCAGAGGAGATCTCAATGTCCGGGCGTACTTTGCGAATACGGCGGATTTTCGATTTGTACTCCAGCGCGGTGTGTCCGCGTTTCATCGCCATCAGAATCTTGTCGGAACCACTCTGCACCGGCAGGTGCAGGAAGCTGACCAGCTCGGGAACCTCAGCATAGACGTCGATCAGAGAGTCGCTGAACTCTACCGGATGGCTGGTGGTGAAACGGATACGGTCGATCCCCTCGATTGCGGCAACGCAACGGATCAGCTCAGCCAGATCGGCGGTGTCACCATCATGCGTCGCGCCGCGGTAAGCGTTGACGTTCTGTCCCAGCAGGTTGACCTCACGCACGCCCTGCTCGGAGAGTTCAACGCACTCGGCGATCACGTCATCCAGCGGGCGGCTCACCTCTTCACCACGGGTATAAGGCACCACGCAGAAAGTGCAGTATTTTGAACAGCCTTCCATCACCGATACAAAGGCTTCTGCGCCCTCCACTTTAGGGGCAGGCAGGTGATCAAATTTCTCAATTTCAGGGAAAGATACATCGACGATACCGACACCGCCGGCGTCGGTTTCACTGATCATCTCCGGCAAGCGGTGCAGAGTCTGGGGGCCGAAGATCATATCCACATAAGGGGCGCGTTTAAGGATGTTGTCCCCTTCCTGACTGGCTACGCAGCCACCCACGCCGATCTTCAGCTCGGGCTTACTCTGTTTCAGCTTGCGCCAGCGACCCAGCTGGTGGAACACCTTCTCCTGAGCTTTTTCACGGATCGAACAGGTGTTGAGCAGCAAAACGTCTGCCTCATCGGCATTTTCTGTCAGCTCAAGATCATGACTTTCCCCCAGCAGATCTGCCATGCGGGCAGAGTCGTATTCGTTCATCTGACAGCCGTGGGTTTTAATAAACAGCTTTTTCGCCATTGTTCACCTGTAGTTTGTTTGGATCAAAAGCCCGGAGGGTCTGTTTCTGCCGGGGTCTGTAAAGGACCGCGCATTATACTGAAGCGACCAGATAATGAACAGTTTAGCTGAGCAGGGAATGTCGCACCGTCAACCGGGCACCGACTCGGGGCGAACGCGCTGAGTTGTGCACTGTTATCACTCAGGTATATTCGGGGAAAAAGCAGTCAACGCGTTGGCTGTGTTCTTAACTTCATGAAAATAAAGAATTTTAATATTCTGGCCCGGGCTTTGCTATTTGTAGGCCAGGTAGATCGGTGCAGATCTGAAAAATAAAAATAAAAAAACCTGGACGGAATACAGCACCCCGGCACCCGCTAAGGCGGTCTGTTGGGGTGCTTTTTTTCTGCCTGCACAGCGATTGCCTGTGCGTTTCCCTTGAAACGATTCAGTTTTGCCCTTATCTAGCAGGTTTAATTATTTCCGCCCGTCAGGGCCCGTTTTCGATCAGGGTAATCAATGGCTAAAGAAGATCGTATCTACCGTGTGATCTTTGTGAATCAGGATCAGGTATTTGAGCTCTATGCTAAACATGTCTACCAGAGTGATATGTGGGGCTTTCTGGAAATTGAAGAGTTTGTCTTTGGTAATCGTTCCGAGTTACTGATCGACCCGGGTGAAGAGAAGCTGAAGAATCAGTTTGCCGGCGTTAAGCGCTCATATATCCCCAGCCATGCTGTGATCCGCATTGATGAAGTCGAGCAGGAAGGGATCGCTAAGGTTTCCGAAGCGAAAGGCACCATCACTGCGTTTCCGCTGACTCCGGCGCCGAAAAAAGATTAATCAATCAGGGCTAAGCCCTGATTGATCAGTTCAGACAACCAGATCGACCTGCTGCAGGCTGCCCGTGTTACCGTTTTCGAACAGGAACAGACCGGATGATCGGATCTTACCGCCCAGTTCGTCACTGCCGGACCCCGCCTGCAGATCCCACTCGGTTTCGGTATATCCGAGATAAAGTGCGCCAACGCCTTTATCGGCAAGGCTGAACAGACTGCTGCTGCCATCGGCATGCTGAACCCAGATTTTCAGCTTCTCCCAGACTGAATCGCCTTCATCAATAAAGCCATTCTTGTCTTCATCATACTCGGCCAGCTCCAGGAAGCCGTTGCCGGAGTTGGCGCCGAACAATTCGCTACCGTTGTCGATCACGCCATTTTCATTGTTATCCAGCGCGATATAGCCGCTGCTGGATTGAAGGCGCTGGATCTCTTCGCTTTCCCCATCGCTGTCCAGATCAAAGCTGATGGTATCGGCACTGAGCTCGGCGGCTTTTCCGGCAAAGTTGATGACCAGCGGATCTTTCAGGGCGGCGCCGAGGCGGATCTGAAAGCTGCGGTTCTCACTCAGGGTACGGCTCATGTTCAGTTGCAGATTCAGGTCGATGGTCCGGCCATCAGCGGTTTTGACCTGACCGGTGGCCTGAAACTGAACCTGAGACTGAGAAACATGGGTTTCGCTGTAGTTATAAACAAGGCCATGTTCGAGACCTGCTTCGGCCGCTGAACCCCCGGAGCTGATGTTCAGCTCGGCGTTACTGCTCTGTGCGCTGGTCTGAACGCCGCTGCCGCCCCCGCCGGACCCCTGCAGATCCAGCATGCCGACACTGAAACGCTTGCCGGTGAGGCTTTCGAACAGTTTTTTCAGCAGTTCGATTTTAACTTTGTCTTCCGGGCTGAGTTCAAACAGCGAAGGGCCGGCGGAATCCCGCTTGCCGAGGAGCTGGTCGAAGCTGTATTTGCCCAGATCCTGTTTGGCGATCACCTGTCTGGGGTCGTTGTAACTGGCCTGAGTTTCACGGACCTCTGTGACGACCTCCCGCTCAACCCGTTCACGGTGTGTACCCGCCACCAGATTTTGCCTGTTGAAGGTATCTCCGGCACGGACAAAGCCTTCGGTTAATGTCTCCCTGACCTCTTTGTAGCGGCTGCTACTGGCCGCGCTGTCAAGGGCGACCTCTGCTGCGGCTATACGCATACTCCACCTGCGATTTCTGGTTAACCATAGGCGGGGTATCGGCTGTGCCGGCTGAAACTTCAGTGCTTCTCAGGCGGATGAATTTTTTTCAGTCGTGCAGCAGGGTTTTGGAAGCGCGCCCCGGTATCTCCCGGGCCAGACGCGGCACCAGATAGCCCGGCAGCAGGGTCTGTAGCTCGGCATGCAGGGCAATCGCCTGCTGATCAGGAATATCAAAATGAGCCGCACCCTGTACCGGGTCGAGGGTAAACAGGTAGTAGGGCAGTATGCCCATACTGAACAGGGTTTCGCTGAGGGCTGCCTGTGCGCTCACGCTTTCATTCACGCCTTTCAGCAAGACGGCCTGATTGAGCAGGGTGACGTTCGCCTGCTTCAGACGAGCGGCAGCCTTAGCCACGTTCCGGTCCAGCTCATTGGCGTGGTTGGCATGCAGTACCAGAGCGGTATCAAACCGGCTCTGCTCAAGCATCTGACAGAGCCGGGCTGTGACCCGCTGCGGGATAACAACCGGCAGCCGGCTGTGAATGCGCAGGCGGCGCAGGTGAGGAATCTGCTCCAGATCGCCGATCATCCGCTGCAGCCGACTGTCGCTGGTGGCCAGAGGATCGCCGCCGGAGAAAATCACTTCGCTGATGCTGTCATCAGCACGCAGGTAATCGAGCACTTTGTTCCACTGTTCGCTGCCGAGACGGTTATCGGCATAGGGGAAGTGACGGCGGAAACAGTAACGGCAGTTGACTGCGCAGGCGCCACTGAGAATCAGCAGTACCCGGCCTTTGTACTTGTGGATCAGCCCGTCGCTGTGGTTGGCGGCCATCTCCGCCAGCGGATCGGTAACATAGCCACGGATTTCCAGTGTTTCCGCCTCCAGCGGCAGTACCTGACGCAACAACGGGTCGTTGGGATTGCCTTTCTCCATTCGCTGCAGAAACGGACGGGGTACCTTCAGCGCAAATAAACGCGCGCCCTGATCGGCACCATCCAGCAGAGACAGCGGCAGGTCGAGCTCGCGCAGGAGTGCTTCAGGTTCATCAATGGTGTTGCTGAGTAGCTGCTGCCACTCCTCCGTTGCCGGAAGCTGAGTGATGTCTGGAAAAGAATTCATGCTGATTTTGTAAGGAATTGGAGCGGAAAGTTGCCCGCATTTTCCTTTCTAGTAGAATGTCTGTCAATTTTACGCCAGCAGAGGGCTGCGGGGCGAAAAAACTTATACAAGAGATACAGAGAACATTATGGCTAGCTTTTCTACTAACCAGTTTAAAAACGGTATGAAAGTAATGATCGACGGCGATCCATGCTCCATGGTTGACGTTGAATTTGTAAAACCCGGTAAAGGTCAGGCCTTCACCCGGGTTAAACTGCGCAACCTGATGTCAGGTCGTATCTGGGAACGTACTTTCAAGTCCGGTGAAAGTGTGGAAGCGGCTGATGTAATCGACACCAGCATGGAATACTCCTACTACGATGGTGAACTGTGGTACTTCATGGACCCGAACACCTTCGAGCAGGTGGGTGCGGATGAAAATGCGGTGGCTGACGCGAAGCCATGGCTGAAAGAGCAGGACACGGTAATGGTGACTCTGTTCAACGGTAACCCGATCTCTGTAACGCCGGCTAACTTTGTTGAGCTGGAAGTGACTGAAACAGACCCGGGCCTGAAAGGTGATACTGCGCAGGGTGGTTCTAAACCGGCAACTCTGAGCACCGGTGCAGTGGTTCGTGTACCTCTGTTTATCAACGAAGGCGAAGTGCTGAAGATCGATACACGTACCGGTGAGTACGTTTCCCGCGCCTGATCGCTGATTATCTCTGAAACGGCAGCCTCGGCTGCCGTTTTTGTTTGGAGCTCTGTTATGAATTCGTGGCAACCCTCGGCCAGCATTGAGATGCTGCACAAACGCGCTGAGCTGTTCAGCTACATTCGTGATTTCTTCCGCCAGCGTCAGGTGCTGGAGGTTGACACTCCGGTGCTGTCGCAGTGTGCGGTCAGTGACCCCTTTATCGATAGTATTGAGGTGAGTTATCGGCCAACGCTGGCCCATGATGCGCAGACAATGTATCTGCAGACCTCACCGGAGTATGCAATGAAGCGGCTTCTGGCTGCGGGAAGTGGGGCGATCTATCAGATGGGCAAAGTCTATCGCAATGGTGAGTACGGAGGTCGGCACAATCCTGAATTTACCATGCTGGAGTGGTATCGGCCCGGTTTTGACGATGCCCGCCTGATGGATGAAGTGGAGGCGCTGATCGGGCCTCTGCTGGCGCTGAAGTCTGTTCCCCGGGTTCGCTACAGTGATCTGTTTCAGCGTTATCTGGGGTTTCGCCCGGAGGAGGCTGAACTGGAGCAACTGATCAGCGTGACCCGTGAACATATCGATATCCAGATGGATGATTCTGATCCGGATAGCTGGCTGAACCTGCTGATGTCTCATGTGATAGAGCCGCAACTGGCTGAGCTGGATGCTGTGTTTGTCACGGATTACCCTGCCTCTCAGGCAGCGCTGGCCCAGGCGCGAGGGTGCGGACGGGGTGCCGGTGGCGGCCCGGTTTGAGTTGTTTATTAAAGGCGTTGAGTTGGCCAACGGTTATCATGAACTGACCGACTGGCAGGAGCAGGAGCGCCGTTTGCTGGCAGATCAGCAGCAGCGTCAGGCACTGGGCCTGCCCCGGCGGCCGTTGGAGATGCGTCTGGTCGAAGCGCTGAAAAAGGGCTGCCGGATTGTGCCGGCGTGGCACTGGGTGTTGACCGTCTGCTGATGCTGGCTGAGGCGGAAACGGAGCTGGCCCGCGTGATCCCGTTTGATCTGACGCGAGCCTGATTAACGCCGGAGTCAGGCGGGTAGTTCGTTGCTCAGGGCCACTTTGATCCGTCGGACCGCCTCCTCAAGTGTCTCCCGCGGGCAGCCGAAATTAAGGCGCATGTAATGATTGTCGCCAAAGTCGCGTCCCGGTGACATGCCGACGCCGGCCTGCTCAAAGAAGTGGGCCGGATTGCTCAGTTTAGCCCCGGAAACATCGATCCACGCCAGATAGGTGGCTTCTACCGGCAGCAGCTTAAGACCGGGGATCTGGTTGATCTCCCGGTGCAGATAGTCGCGGTTGCCACGCAGGTAATCCAGTTGTTGCCGGTTCCACTCATCACCATCGCGGTAGGCTGCTTCAGTGGCGGTGTAGCCGAGCAGATTCACATCCGGCACGATCCCTTTTTTGACATCGATAAACTGCTTGCGCAGTTGCGGATCGCTGATAATCGCGAAAGAGCAGCCAAGGCCTGCAATGTTGTAGGTTTTACTCGGTGCCATCAGGGTGATGGTACGGGCCCGGATGTCTGCTCCGAGGGAGGCGATCGGGATATGCTGTAAACCGGGTTCAAGAATCAGATCGCAGTGGATCTCATCGGAACAGAGGTAGAGGTCATGTTTCAGGATCAGCTCCGCCAGTTGTTCCAGTTCTTCACGACGATAGACGGCACCGCCCGGATTATGAGGGTTGCAGAAGAGCAGCAGGCGGGTGTTCCCGGTAATGCTGGCTTCCAGTGCTGCCAGATCGAGGACAAAGTGATCGCCATTCTGACGCAGCGGGACAGTGCAGACTTCCCGGCCAGACAGGCGTGGAGATGACATAAACGGTGGGTAGATCGGTTTTGGGCTGAGCACCGTATCCCCCGTCTCACCCACTGCCCGACAGGCCAGATTGAGGCCACAGACCAGACCGGGAAGCCAGATCAGCCAGTCCTGTTCTATCTGCCAGTCATAGAGTCGTTGCATCCGCGCCTGTATCAGTTGATTGAGTTGGCCGGGTACATTGGTATAGCCAAAAATGCCATGCTCAATCCGCTCATGCAGGGCCTGAATAACCGCAGGGGGCGCCTGAAAATCGGTGTCTGCTACCCACATGGGGAGGATGTCCCGATCAGCGTATTTCTCCCATTTCTGACTGGCGGTGCCTTTCCTGTCTACCTGACGATCAAACTCTTTTTCCATGACGACTCGATTCTTTATTTTGTTGGTTGCAAAACACGGGTCTGGCGCTATAGTGGGTGGTCACTGGATAACCTCGCAAACCCCGGAACTACCGCTTCTCTAGAGAGTATTACAGCCACGCCGGTTGATGCCAGCGCAAAGCCTGGTCGAGCCGATGGCAAATCGATCCCGATGGGCAAAGTATAGTTCTCCCGGACCCCCAATTGTGTCCAGTTTGGTAAAGATTTTAGTGACAGGCGATATACTTAAAAGATAACCCCTGTCCGACCCTGTGGAGCACCGCTATGAGTAACGACAATCGTGTAATTATTTTTGATACCACCCTGCGTGACGGTGAACAGAGCCCCGGCGCGTCAATGACACGGGACGAGAAGCTGCGGATTGCAAAACAGCTGGAAAAAATGCGGGTCGATGTGATTGAAGCCGGCTTTGCCATTGCAAGCCCGGGCGACTTTGAATCGGTTAAAGCGATCGCTGAGGCGGTGACCGAAAGCCGGGTTTGTTCTCTTTCCCGTGCTTTGGATGCTGATATCGATCGGGCTGGCGAAGCGTTGCAGAACGCCGCGATGGGCCGGATCCACACCTTTATCGCAACCTCGCCGATCCACATGAAGTACAAGTTGCAGATGGAACCGGATCAAGTGGTTGAGCAGGCGGTTAAGGCAGTAACCCGGGCGCGTAACCTGATCGACGATGTAGAGTTTTCGCTGGAAGATGCCAGCCGCTCCGAACTGGATTTTATGTGCCGGATTATCGAGAAAGTGATCGATGCCGGTGCCCGCACAATCAATATTCCGGATACCGTAGGTTATGCGGTGCCTGCTGAGTTTGCGCATACCATTGGTCAGTTGATTCAGCGTATCCCGAACGCCGACAAAGCGATCTTCTCGGTGCACTGTCATAACGATCTGGGTCTGGCGGTCGCCAACTCGCTGGCAGCGGTGGGCGCAGGTGCCCGTCAGGTTGAATGTACGATCAATGGTCTGGGTGAGCGAGCGGGTAATGCTTCGCTGGAAGAGATCGTGATGGCGATCCGTACCCGTAAGGATACGCTGGGCGTAGAAACCGCCATCGACACCACGCAGATCGTGCCAGCTTCGCGTCTGGTCTCCAGTGTTACCGGGTTCCCGGTACAGCCTAACAAAGCGATTGTGGGGGCTAACGCCTTCGCCCATGAATCGGGTATTCATCAGGATGGGGTGCTGAAACACCGCGAGACTTACGAGATTATGACCGCACAGGATGTGGGCTGGAACACCAACCGGATGGTGCTGGGTAAGCACTCCGGCCGCGCCGCATTCCGCAGCCGTCTCGAGGAGCTGGGCACCAGCTTTGCTTCCGATGCCGAGCTGAACAATGCGTTCTCCCGGTTTAAAGAGCTGGCGGATAAAAAACATGAGATCTTCGATGAGGATCTGATCGCACTGGTCAGCGACACCCGCGCCAGTGCCAGCAGTGAGCAGTTCAGACTGAGCAGCCTGTCAGTGACGTCCCAGACCGGTGAAACACCTCTGGCGAAGCTGGTTCTGCGCATGGGTAATCAGGAAGTCTCCGCTGAAGCTTCCGGCAGTGGCCCGGTCGATGCCGCATTCAAAGCGATTGAATCGGTTGCAAACTCCGGCGCCAGCCTGCAGATCTACTCCGTGAATGCGGTGACCGAAGGGACTGATTCTCAGGGTGAAGTGACGGTGCGACTGGAGAAAGGCGGTCGGATCGTCAACGGCCTTGGTGCGGATACCGATATTATTATCGCCTCTGCCAAAGCTTATATTCATGCGCTGAACATGCTGGATGCTAACGTTCAGAAAGCTCACCCTCAGGTCTGATCGGACTGAATGAGGAATAAACCGTGAGTCTGCAGCAGGAGCAGTTGCGTCATCAGTATCTGGAAGCGATGGGGATCAGTAGCTGGTTACCCTGTGCCCCGCTTCCCGGTGCCGCACCCTCTGCAGACTGGCTGAATGATTTTCAGTATCCGGCGCCGGAGATTCCGTTTGCTTCGGATCGCTCTGCCACAGCCCGCTCTCAGTTAGGGCTCAACAGTCAGAATCCGGCACCTTTATCACCGGTTGCCAAAACGCCCCCGGCACCACCCGGCGAGGGTATGAGTGCGGCAAGGGCGGCTCTGGGGCTCTCTTCTGTCCCGGGGGAAACTGACCCGGAACCGGCAGCGGAAGAGGCGACCGTTGAAACCGAAGGGCCGCGGGAAACCGGCGCTGAAGTTCAGCCGCCGCGGTTTAAGCTGGCATTTCAGCGGATTGCTGATCTGCTGGTGGTCGATAGTCTGCCGCCGCAGGGTGGCGCTTTTGCGGAGCATTATCAGCATCTGGCAACTGCGATTGTGGCTGCACTTGGCAGTCGGGGAGAGATCGCTCAGCCATTTATGCTTCCCTGGCCTATGTTTGCGAGTAAAACTCTGGATCAGGGGCCGCAGCAGGCCCGTATCGCGGTTCAGCATAAGTTATCTAAAGAGCTTCAGTCGGGTGATATCCGCGCGGTATTGCTGTTTGGCGAAGCGGCTGCCCAGATGGTACTGGAACGTAGTGAAGAGCTGGCAGAACTGAAAGGGATCAGCTTTACCCTGCGCAGCGATGTTAAGGTGATCGCCAGTCACAGTCTGACTGAGGCGATGCAACTGCCGGGAATCAAGAAACAGATCTGGCTGGACCTGCAACCCCTCCTGAAACAGCTTAATGCGCGCTGAGATCCGTCTGCTCCGGGCGGAGGATCTGCCTGCCTTGTCTGCACTGGAACAACAGTGTTTTACCTCGGCCTGGAGTGAATCCCAGCTTATGCAGCGTGTGCTCTCTGAAAAAGGGCTGGCACTGGGGCTGTTCACGCCTGCTCTGAGCGCATTTGCGCTGTTTTCCACCTTGCTGGATGAGGCTGAGTTGCTTCAGGTGGCAGTATTACCTGAGTCTCAGGGGCAGGGGCTGGGGCGGAATTTGCTGGATGCCTCGCTGGGCATGCTCAGTAACAGACAGGTGGAGCGTGTGTTGCTGGAAGTCAGGGCCTCAAACCTGCCTGCGATTGCCCTCTATCATCGTCTCGGGTTTGCTGAAGATGGCCGGCGTAAAGGCTATTATCCGCCAGCAGGTTCTCAGGGCACACGAGAAGATGCCCTGCTGATGAGCCTTAGCCTTCACCACTGAAACTACGCCAGCCGTTACGTCCGGCCTGTTTGGCTGCATACAGGGCCTGATCTGCCTGCCGTAGCAGAGCGGTAGGCGTTTCCGCCTGATGCTGGGTGCTGCTGATGCCAATACTCAGGCAAACCCTGTCTGCAGAGGCTCCGGGGGCGTGGGCTAAATCCCGCTGGGCCAGTGTTTCGCAAATCCGCTGACAGACCACCTCTGCTTCCTTAATGGAAGTTTCCGGCAGGATAATGGCAAACTCTTCGCCACCGTAACGGGCGACCAGATCGTGGGAGCGAAGTAAGCTCTTCTTCAGGACTTTTGCGACGGCTTTCAGGCATTCATCGCCCTGCGGGTGGCCGAAGTGATCGTTGTACAGTTTAAAATGGTCGATATCCAGCATCATTGCGGTCAGTTCTTTGCCGTCTCGTTTGCAGCGTTTCCACTCCCGCAGCATGTGCTGATCGAGTGCACGGCGATTGTAGAGGCGGGTCAGCGGGTCCTGACTGCTGAGTTTTTCGAGTCTGGCGTTGGCGTTGTCGAGGGCTTTTTTCATATTGGCAATGCGTTCCATCGCCCGGATTTTGGCTCTCAGTACCACGGGGCTGACAGGTTTAGTCAGGTAGTCATCGCCGCCGGCATCGATTCCCTCTTTGTAGTGTTTTTCGTCGCTCTGGCCACTCAGAAAAATAATCGGGAACCAGGTGTCGGGATAGGTATCGCGTATCTGCCGGGTCAGTTCAAACCCGTTCATGCCGGGCATCTCAACATCGGTCAGAACCAGATCAATGCTTTCCTCATCGAGCGCTTTCATGGCCTGTTCGGCATCTTCAGCAAACAGCGGCCGGTAGCCGGCATCATTGATAACACTACCGATGATCTCACGGATGTAGCGGTCATCGTCAACCAGAAGTATATTCATGCAGTATTCCGTTCTCGCGGAACGTCCGTGTTCTGCTGATATGGGTCAAATAGAGTACATCCACCCTATGATCATATGCGTATGATTCTGATGTTCAATGTAAAATAACGTCATTTATCCGTGAACATGATTGATTATGAGTTTTACTGACGGTTTGCTGAGTACCGGTTGGCTGATTGCTGCGGCCCCGATTTATCTGTTTGCGTTACTGCAGGCGGCCCGGCATGCGCCCTGGCGGGTGCTGGGGGATAACCGGGTGTTGCAGCATATGCTGGGTGGTGCAACGGCGCTGCTGGCAGTGCTCTGGACAATGCGGGCCGGGATCTCTCCCGGTCTGGGTATCCATTTTCTCGGAATTACCGTAATGACACTGGTCTTTGGCTGGGATCTGGCCATTCTGGCGGCCAGTGTGGTGTTGCTGGCGATGGCGCTGATCGGTAAAGAGAGCTGGGATGGTTTACTGATAAACGGGATCTGTTCTGTGCTTCTGCCAGTGGCGGCTACCTACCTGATCTGCTTTTTTGTTGAGCGGCGATTGCAGAAGAACTTCTTTATTTTTCTGTTTGTCTGCGGTTTTATCGGCGCGGCAGTCGCTACCGCGGTTGCAGGGCTCTCAACCAGTGCGGTGTTATGGCTGGACGGGGTGTATGATCTGAATAAGATCTATCACGAATATATCCGTTACCTGCCACTGATTATGTTCCCGGAAGGGTTGCTCAACGGGATCTTTCTGACCGGAATGCTGGTGTTTCACCCTGACTGGGTGCGGACCTTTGACGCCAAAGGCTATATCGACGAGCAATAGATTTCAGCGCTGTACCGGGCGCTTGGCCAGCTTGCGTTGCAGGGTGCGGCGGTGCATACCCAGTGCCCGGGCGGTGGCAGAGATATTGCCTTCATGCTCTTTCAGCACTTGCTGAATATGTTCCCATTCCAGCCGGTTAACCGACATCGGCTGCTCGGTAACTTCAATCTCTGCGTCGGCTTCTACTTTGTTCAGAGCGGCCAGAATCTGATCAGCATCTGCTGGTTTTGGCAGGTACTGAGTGGCCCCCAGCTTGATCGCTTCCACCGCTGTGGCGATGCTGGCGTAGCCGGTCAGCATCAGGATTTTCATCTCCGGATTAAGGCTGCGCAGCAGGGGAATCAGATTAAGCCCTGAAGCGCCGTCCATCTTCAGATCAACCGTGGCCAGATCCGGCTGCCAGTTTTGCAGCAGTTGTTCGGCTTCAGTTACGCTGGCGGCGGTCTGCACCTCAAACCCGCGACGGCCAATGGCCCGGCTCAATACCTGAGTAAATGCGGGGTCGTCATCAACAATCAGAAAGCGTTCAGCCATTTCAGTGCCTTACAGGTAGGGTGACTTCGGTCAGGGTGCCCCCTTCCGGATGGTTGTAGAGCCGGACATCACCGGCGTATCGCGCCAGTGTGGTGGCGGTCAGAAACAGGCCGATACCGAGGCCTTTGCCCTTAGTGGTGATAAAGGGTTTACCCAGATTATCGCTCTGTTCCAGACTGATGCCGGGGCCCTGATCATGGATCCGGAAAAACACACTTTGCTTATCCCAGTCCAATTCTATCTCAATGCCCACCGGCTCCGCATCAGCGGCGTTATTCAGCAGATTGAGCAGGGACTGGCGCAGGGAGGTTGTACAATTGAGCTGAGGGGCAGCCGCAGTGTTAGAAACACGGTAGCGGTAACTCGCTTCAGGGCGCTGTACCTGCCACTGTTCAAGCACGTCATCGACCAGTTCAGTGGCGGGCAGTCTGCGGCTGGTGGATTGCTCCTCCTTAACGCTTTGTGTCATCTGTTGCAGGCGTTCGGCACAGATATTGGTCTGCTGTTGCAGTAACTGCAGGTCTTCAAGCAGTTCCGGTTTGTCCTGATGCTCATATTGCAGCTCTTTCAGCAGAACCTGCATGGTGCTCAGCGGGGTGCCCAGCTCGTGTGCGGTTCCGGCTGCCATGGTCGCCAGAGAAAGCAGTTGCTGATCCTGTATGCGCTTCTCTCTCTCCTGCTCGAGCTTCTCCTGCTGGTTATGCATAGAATGGCGCATGCGGACAATGAAGTAGGTGATCACCAGTACCGTCAGCAGGAAATTGATCCACATCCCGGTAATGTGAATATCGAACAGGGCCATAATCCGGTGCTGATGATTGCTCTGCAATTGTACCAGCGGTTCGTAATGGACCAGCAGAGAGCTGTAGATCGCGACGACCATCAGGGCAATCAACCAGACATAGCGCTTCGATAAAGTCGTGGAAGCGATAATCAGGGGGACTAATAACAGGAATATAAAGGGGTTGGTTGCGCCGCCCATATGAAAAAGCAGGGCGCCATAGAGGGCCATATCAGCGACCAGTTGACTGAAAAATTCAGGTTCGGTCACCGGCCAGAAGGAGTTCAGTCGGGCGTAGGTAATCAGGTTGAGCAGCGCTAGAACCAGCAGCGTCAGGATGATCTGCCAGATATTCAGGTCGGCGCGGAGAATGTAAACCGCAAACAGAACCGCCAGTGACTGACCGAACAGCGTCAGGGTACGGATATAAGAAAGTTGCAGCAGATTATCGCGATGGTTGGCCATGCCGGAATTATACCTCAGCCGGTGGGGGAGCAGGCGAGGCAAAATGTCGCAGTTGAGGCAATTTTGCGCAGTAAGAGTATAATGCCCCCTTTCTGCCATCCTAGTATGAATTTGACCGATGAGTATCCTGCAAGAAGAAGTTAATCAGCGTCGCACTTTTGCGATTATCTCGCACCCGGATGCGGGTAAAACCACCATCACTGAAAAGCTGCTGCTGTTCGGACAGCTTATTCAGCAGGCGGGTACCGTTAAGGGTAAAAAGAGTGACCGTCACGCGACCTCCGACTGGATGTCGATGGAGCAGGAGCGTGGTATCTCCATCACCTCCTCGGTGATGCAGTTCCCTTATAATGGGCGGGTGGTTAACCTGCTGGATACACCGGGTCACGAGGATTTCTCTGAGGATACCTACCGGACCTTGACTGCTGTGGATTCCGCGCTGATGGTGGTGGACGGCGCCAAGGGTGTCGAGGACCGGACCATCAAGCTGATGGATGTTTGCCGTCTGCGTGACACACCGATCTTCTCCTTTGTTAACAAAATGGACCGGGATATCCGTGATCCAATTGAGCTGCTGGATGAGATCGAAGAGGTTCTGAAGATCGCTGCAGCGCCAATTACCTGGCCGATCGGTATGGGGCAACTGTTTAAAGGGGTTTACAACCTTTACACCGATACCATTCATGTATTCCAGCCGGGGCAGGGTCACACCATTCCGGATGATCTGCAGATTCAGGGGCTGGACAGCGCAGAAGCGCGCGAGCTGCTGGGTGAAGAGTATGAGGACTATCTGGAAGAGGTTGAGCTGGTGCGTGGCGCAACCCACGAGTTCGATCAGGAAGCTTTCCTCGCCGGACAACTGACGCCGGTGTTTTTTGGTACGGCGCTGGCCAACTTTGGTGTCCGTGAGATGCTGAATGATTTTGTGAAGTGGGCGCCGTCACCGATTCCGCGTTCTACCCTGAGTCGTGATGTTGAGCCAGACGAAGAAAAATTCAGCGGCTTCATCTTTAAAATTCAGGCGAACATGGACCCGAAACACCGTGACCGTATCGCCTTTATGCGGATCTGTTCCGGTAAATACAGCAAAGGCATGAAAATGCGCCACAGCCGGATTAAGAAGGATGTGAAGATTGCCGATGCGGTGACCTTTATTGCTGGTGATCGTGAGAACGTGGAAGAGGCCTGGTCCGGCGATATTATCGGTCTGCACAATCACGGTACGATCCAGATCGGTGATACCTTCACTGAGGGTGAAGAGCTGAAGTTTACCGGTATTCCGCACTTTGCCCCGGAGATGTTCCGTCGTGTGCGGCCGCTGGATCCACTGAAAATGAAGCAGTTGCAGAAAGGCCTGCAGCAGCTTTCTGAAGAGGGAGCCGTGCAGTTGTTCCAGCCACTGAAGAACAATGACCTGATTCTGGGTGCGGTGGGTCAGCTGCAGTTTGATGTGGTGGTGTTCCGTCTCAAGGATGAGTACAAAGTTGATTGTAAGTATGAGCCGATCAGTGTGCAGACGGCGCGCTGGGCGGAGTGCGAAGATCATAAACTGCTGGCGGACTTCCAGAAGAAAAACCACGACAATCTGGCGATCGATGGCAGTGGTCTGCTGACCTATCTGGCACCTACCCGGGTTAATCTGAGCCTGGCCGAAGAGCGCTGGCCGGATGTGCGCTTCCGCGCGACCCGCGAGCACTAAACCTCCGGCTGCAGGCCATCCGGCTTGCAGCCTTACTTTCCTCCCCCTAAGCTGCAGTTATGCATCTGATCGATAGTCACTGCCATCTGGATTTTCCTGTATTCCGAGACCAGCTCGACGCTGTCATGCAGCAAGCACTCACTGCGGGTGTCGCTGATATTGTGGTGCCCGGCGTGTGTGCGGCGGACTGGCCACGGCTTCTGAGTCTGGTTGAGCACAAACACCCGGCTATGCGCTTGCATCCCGCCCTCGGTCTGCATCCCTGTTTTATGCAGCAGCACCGTGAGGAGGATCTGGAGCAGTTACAGCAGGCGTTACAGGCGGGTGGCATCTGTGCGCTGGGAGAGATCGGGCTGGATCTGTTTATCGCTGATGCGGATCTCGAGCGGCAATTAGCTTTTCTGCAGCCGCAACTGGCGCTGGCCGACAGATTCAGGCTTCCGGTGCTTCTCCATGTGCGCAAAGCGCACGACCAGATGCTGAAGCAATTGCGGCGTCAGTCGCTGGCGCGGGGAGGCATCGTGCATGCGTTTTCAGGCAGTGCTCAACAGGCGGCTCAATATCTGGATCTCGGTTTCAGGCTGGGCATAGGGGGAACCATCACCTATGAGCGGGCAACAAAACTGAGAGGATTAGTGAAAACCCTGCCGCTGGAAGCGTTTGTGCTGGAAACCGATGCGCCGGATATGCCGTTGGCGGCGTACAGAGATGAGCCGAATCAGCCAGCGCGGGTACTGCAGGTAGCACAGACGCTGGCGGATTTAAGGGGAGTGACGCTGCAGGAAGTTGCCGCGCAAACCACGGCAACCACGCGTCAGTTATTAGGCCTGGATCAGAAGGAGTGATCGATCATGCCGTGTCCGTTCTGGATCTTCTGCAGGGTTCTCCAGACCAGATCGGTTTTGTCGTTTTTCGGAACTCTGAAATAACGGCCCTCGTCACCTACCGGCGTTGACTGATAGCTGCCATCCATCGGTTTGATCACCATGCGGATCAGACTGGCCGGGTAATTTGGCCCTTTTACAGGCTGGCCGTAACTTTCTTCGAGCGGCTGCAACTGGGCGCGGGATGAAACAATTTTGGTCATGTCGCTGCAGACCCGGCTGTTACCGTTACAGTAGAAGCGGTTCTGGATGTCGATCAGATAAAAACTGGTGTCGACAGGTTCACCTTTGCCCGGAGTGATAGAGTCCAGACTCATACAGCCGCTCAGGCCCAGAAAAGCAATCAAAAGTGTAACGCTGCGCATGCATCTTTCCTTGTTTAGCAGAGGTCTTCAAAAGGATTGTTCAGTTCAAGACTGATCGGGTTAGCATAGCCCGGCAGTTCAATCTGCTGATCGGTAATGGTCAGCTCTTCACCCAGCAGTACATTGTTGTCATAGAGATAGATGGGCTTGGCTTCGCCACGCAGTGCGGCCTGATCGTAGGCGGCGGCCACCTGACGGGTCTGCTCCAGTTTGTCCTGATAGGCGTTAAGCTGTTCACGGCTGTAGCGCTTGCTGAGCATGGTTTTGACGACGTGCGGCGCCAGTACCGGTGCGGAGGCATTGTTACCGCCAAAGCCTTTCGAGTTAAGCAGAACGGCGTCCATCCCCTCAGCACCCACTTCGATATGCTGGTTACTGAGATGGAGGTTACTCTGGTGAACGTCGTCAGCAAACTCCGGTGTGGTGACAATGCCGGGAATATAGCCATATTTCCAGGTGCCCAGAGAGGTGCTTAGCTGGTCACCGCCAGCGGTGCCTTGCGAGTGGCCAAGGTAGCACTTCACCGCTGCAACCGGCCAGTTACCAATGTTAAATGCTTTGGCGGTTTCGTTGATGACATGGGATTCAGTCACCCGGTTCTGTGGGGTGCTGGTTCCGTGGGCCTGAACAAAACTGCGCTGCTGCAGCGCTGTTTCGCCGAGCATCTTGCGTACCAGTGCCGCAGACTTGGCCAGGGTAATGTAGTTGCCAATACCCGGTGCGGAGATCGATTTTTTGTGGCCGTCGGCGTTCACGAATACCTCAGGTACTGCGCCGTAGATTTCAGCGCCCAGCTCGATCGCCAGGTCATCGCTCATCAACAGCACAAACTGGCTGCTCTCACCGATGGTGAAACCACAGTTGTTGCCGAACGGACGGCAGGCTTTACGGTAGCTGTCGGCGGTCAGTTCAGTCAGGTTATCGAGTGCTTTAAGATCTTTGTCTTCGGCCAGCGCGCCCATGGCGCGGAAGCCTTCAATGACTTCCGGTGTGACCGGTGCATCGCTGCCGCCCACCAAAACCACTTTGCGACGTCCGCTGCGAATATCATTGACCCCGCTGCGAAGGTTGTAAAGGAATGTGGCGCAGGCGCCCAGTGCACCGCCGGTAGTGCCCACGTTGCCCAGAATGTAGGCGTTAACAAAATCCGCGGGCATCTGGGCATAACCCAGAGGCATCTGTTTGGAGGTGGTGCGTTTGCCCAGTGCCGGAAACTTAGTCAGACCACCAAAGCCGAAGTCATCCAGTTGGCCGATAGAGTTGCTGGCGTAAACGGCAATCTGATCCGGAGCCACGCGGCTGGCGATCGTCTCAAACGGGATGCCGCTTGAAGAGAGTGCATCGGATGCGGCGAATACGGTCATCTGCAGGTTGCGCGGATGATTGCGCGACTGATACAACTTGCCCGGCTGAAACCCGCTGGGAAGCTGGCCGGCAGATTGTACGGGTGCGCTCTTGCTGTCAGGCAGGATCGCTTCCAGCAGGCCATTCACCTCTATATCGAACTGTCCCGGAGCGGTCTCTGTGACCTGCCAGTTGGTCGGAATGTTTTGTGGCATCTGCCGTTTACGCAGACGGAAGCGCAGCCCCTCTTCACCGCAGTTGAGGCTGGCCGGGCGGTTAAACATCACCTGTTCAACGTCAAAGCAGCTTTTTTCGATGCGACGAATCAGGGTGCTTTCCAGTAGCTGAGTCTGCAGGGTCTGAACCAGCTCCTGAGCGTCGCAGGGCGCGCCGTTCTGGTTGATGTATTTACCATCGGCGGTGGTGGTCAGGCCAGTGAGAATCGCCAGATCGGTCAGCGTTTCTGTCCGCGATTGTGGGTCCAGTTTGTCAATGATCAGGCGTCGGTAAGCATGATGAAAGGAGGCTCGCCCGGCGGGGTTTATACCACCAAAACCGACAATGACAGGTAGCTGGGACAATGGATTCTCCTCAGAGGTACAGACAGCAACAGAACTTCGGCACGGTCCTAGCCTCAGCAGTGGAGCCGGTTTGTGCCAGTTTATAATCGGATTATTTTATCGGTGTTTACCTGTACTGACTAGGTATCCGGTGAATAAAGTCTATAATTTTTCGGCGGCGAGTCGTGTTCGCGAGAGGGGCCTTGGGGGCCCTGGAGAGAGAACTTTTTCGCCGCTTGATAGTCAGTGAGCGTTCAGTGTTACTATTGCTTAATTCAGGGAACTGTTGAGTCTTAGGAGTAGAAAATGAAAAAACTGGTTGCCGTCGCTGTTGCAGGGGTATTGCTGGCCGGGTGTCAGACGCTGGATCCTTACACCGGTGAACAGAAGGTCGGAAATACTACCAAGGGCGCAGGTATCGGCGCAGTTGCAGGGGCCGTTCTCGGCGCTGCTGTTTCAAGTAAAGATGACCGCAAAAAAGGTGCCCTGACCGGCGCGCTGGTCGGTGGTGCTGTTGGTGGCGGTATCGGCTACTACATGGATCAGCAGGAAGCGCTGTTGCGTCAGGAGCTGGAAGGCACCGGCGTCCGGGTGCAGCGTATCGGGGATTCAATCCGTCTGATAATGCCGGGCAATATTACCTTTGCGACCGACTCTGACCGGATCGCGGGTAACTTCTATCCGGTACTGGATTCAGTGACTAAGGTGTTGCTGAAGTTTGATCAGACTGAGCTGAATGTGGATGGTTTCACCGACAGCAGCGGTTCGTTTGAATATAACCAGCAGTTGTCTGAGCGCCGAGCTGCCAGTGTGGCGGATTATCTGGCCAGCAGCGGCATTTCCCGACTGCGGATCAATGCCCGGGGTTACGGTGAGCGCTATCCGGTGGCGGATAACGGTTCAGCCGCAGGCCGCTCCCAGAATCGTCGGGTAGAGATCAATATCAGTGGTACCCGCCGCTGATCGATCTGCAAACAGGTAAAAGAAAGCCCGGTTCGACTGGTTCGGACCGGGCTTTTTAATGCGTAAATGAGTGCCGTCCGTTACCGGGCGATTGCCAGATCACCGGGCCGGATGTTGTAGCTCTCGGTCGTGCCGCTGATCTTGCCTGATGCTGTGCTGACCTGCACATCATCGATCACCAGCGTCTGGCGGGTGTTATCCAGTGAGGAGTTGGCTTTCATGTCCGGGGCATAAAAGGTGGATTTGCGGTATATGGTGAGTTTGTCACCCCGTTTCAGGCCCTGTTGGCTGCCGGCATTGATCCATATATCACGATCCTGCGTGCGAATAATACGCGCGGTGAAGGGTTCGCAACGTAATGCCTGGTTCAGGTCGTCGGCCATCTGTTTCTGCAGAGCGCTAACTTTCTGACCGTAATCCTGTTTCATAAATCCCGGGGTGGCAAAACCGGTTTTGATGGTCGGGTCGAGGCTCCAGAGTCCTGCTGTCTGATAGCGGTTCTGCCAGATCAGGTGGCCGGAAAAACCATCGTGTATGTAAAGATCCAGAGTGAAATTGCGCAGATGCTTGCGGCTTTTGTAATCAAGCCGGTTGTAGAGGTCGATAAAGAAATTGTTCTCCGCATGGGTGCGCGGGTCGACCATGGTGATGTCGCGGATGACACCGGAAACAATATAGTTTACTTCCATCTGCCCGGCTTCACTGAACAGGTTGCTGAGGGAGCCATCGTCCAGTTGGGTCACCGGTGCCAGTTGGGGATTGGGGTGGATGCTGATGCGACCGGCGTTCAGGGCGCTGACCGGACTGCCTGAATTGAGTTGCTGAGCGAGTTGCGCCGGCAGTTCGCTGCTGATGTTGTAGAGGCCGCCCAGATTGCTCTGTTGCAGATGCTGTAACGGAAAAGCGGTCATGGCGACCGATTTTCTGTAGCTGTTGCTGACGCCGTTGCTGCAGCCTTCGTCAATCAGCACATCCGCTTTGATATGCACAAACAGGGTCTGACCTACCACCTTTTCATCAATAATCTTGATATTGCTGACCTGACCCAGCGTGCTGATCTGCATGTTGTCGATTTCGAGAATGCCATCCCTGACGACCTGACTGCTGGAGACATAAACCGCAGCCTGCATGGAGGCTTGCTGGCTGGCATCACGGATGGCGGCCTGTCGTGCGGCACTGATGTCGCCGTTACTGATGATCGCCTGACCCTGTGCCTCAACCATGACGGCTGCGGCCAGTTGCGAGAAGATGAAAAGGTAAACGAAGAGGAAAAGCCTGGACGCCAGATTAAACATATCTCTCCAATGACCGATTAAAGATAAAAACAGTAGGCAAATCACCGGATCCTGTAAATGCCGGTTCCGGGTGGTTTTGGTTTGGCTACCTTTATGAATATGGTAGATTGTGGTGCGTAACCCTCGAGTTTGGAAGATCAGGATGAAAAAAATTTTACTGCTGCTGTCGGGCTGCCTGCTGGGTGGATGCCTGCAGCAGACTCAATCGGCCGATTCGCCGCCTGAGCGAGTCCATATTGAGAGTATGAGTCCTGAAGTGGTTGCTGAGTTGAATAAGCTCGAGAAAGCACATATCGCCGAGCGCGAAGCATTACTGGAGAAAGAGCAGGCGATGCTGCAGCGTCAGGTGGTTCAGGTGGAAATCGTTCCGAATGGCCTTGATCCCCTGAGTGAAGCGGTGGCGCAGATGGCAGTGCAGATGAACGCCGGCTTGCAGCAGAATCGGGTAAAGCGTTTCCCGGTGGCCGTGGTACCTTTCACCAATCTGCACAATGATCGCAGAGTGGGCCGGTTTGGTGAGCGGATGGAGCAGGCGTTTATCTATCAGCTACAGCAGCACGGTTACAATATGATTGATTACCGCGCGGCGGGGCTGACGACTTCAACCAAACAGCCCTTATCGAAACAGAATATGTCGGCGTTGCGCACCCGCTATAAAATCTATTTTCTGGTCACCGGGACCTATGCTCAGCACTCAGATGGTCTTGTCATCAATGCGCGGGTAATTGATACCACCACGCGACAGGTGCTGGCGACGGGGCAGTCGCATATCTCCAACGCCCGGCTTGAAGGGGGGATTCCCGGTTATAACCCACTTGAAGCGCTGAACAAGGGGATGATTGTTGAGAATCAGGGCGGGCCGGTAGGCAGGTAATTGTGATGTTAAAAATTAAGAAAAAAATACTCTTCACACTGGCGCCGATGCTGTTGCTGATCTCTTTGCTTCAGGGCTGTGAAACGGCGGTGCAGAACACAATTGATGTGGTTGAAGCGCTGCCGGATATTAATTTTCCGCCCCGGGTGGAGGAGCCAAGACAGCCAAATTGGGTGCGTGCCACCGGCTATGCGCCGATCAGCTTGCAGCCGGGCCAGACTGAGCAGCATAAAATGCTGATGGCGATGCGTGCTTCTAAGTTGCGGGCGTATCAGGAGCTGGCCGGGGTTGTGCATGGTCAGTATCTGTTTGGTACTACAACCGTGCAGGATATGGTGCTGCAGAGCGATCAGTTCAAAACCGCAGTGTCAGGTATTGTCCGCGGTGCGCGGGTGGTGAAAACCTTCCCGGTTCAGGAAGATACCTACGCCACTACGCTGGAGGTGGATCTGAATCAGGTGCAACGCGCCTGGATCAGTCAGTAAGGTAAATCGGGGTAGCTCAGCAGGGTGCGGCTACCCCTTAGCAGGTCTTACTTATTGCGGCTGGCTTCAAAAGCCGCCAGTTGCTCAGGTGTGGCTTCGGTCTGATACTTCTCTTTCCAGCTATCATAAGATTCGCCGTAAACGCGTTCGCGTGCGGCGTCGTAATCAACGCTGATGCCCTGTTTCTCTGCTTCCGCCATATACCACTTGCTCAGGCAGTTGCGGCAGAAACCTGCCAGATTCATCAGTTCGATATTCTGAACATCTTTGCGGCTGTCCAGATGCTCCAGTAAACGGCGGAAAACGCCCGCTTCAATTTCGTTCTGGGTCTGTTGGTCCATAGGTTCCTCGCTTAACAATGCGTTTCTGTTCAGTGTTCGTGCTGGATGTGTTCATCCAGCTGCTGACAGATCTCGTCCTGTAGTGTCTGACAGAGCTGCGGGTCGGAGACGGGCTGGCCCTGATCATCGGTAATAAAGAAAAAGTCTTCTACCCGTTCGCCAACACTGGCGATCCGTGCTTTACGGACGGACAGGTGATGTTCTGCAAAGATACCGCCGATTCTCGCCAGCAGGCCGGGGCGGTCGGGAGTGATAACTTCGATGACGGTCTGCTGCAGAATGGGGTCGTTGCTCAGATACACTTTGGTCGGCATGGCGAACAGCTTCATCTGGCGGGGTACCCGGCGCTGGATAATCTCCGGATAGTCATCCGGGTCGTCCAGTTCTTCAATCAGGCTCTGCTTGATATGCTGCAGGTGATCGGGGTTTTCCGACAGCGGGGTGTTGTCATCGGAGAGTACGGTGTAGGTATTGAGAACCTGGCCGCTGTCGGTAACGATAATGCGTGCGTCCTGAATGTTCAGGTGCAGTTGGTCCATTGCCGATACCGTGGCGGCAAACAGGTTTTTGATATCTTTGCTGTAGATGAAGATCTCGGTGGCACCCTCGAACATCCGGTGAGAGGTCTGGCGAATTAATACCAGAGGCTCATCCTGATTGGTGTGTTCCAGAATTGCCTGGGTATGTTCAACAATGCTCTGGGCGGTTTCGCGGAGGAAATAATCATCGCCGATGGTGGACCAGAGATTCTTGATCTCCGCTTCGTCGACGCCCTGACGGTGCAGTAATAAGAGGGCTTCGTTCTGGATCTGTTCTATCCGGTCCTCTTTATTGATGGGGTTCTCCAGACCGCGGCGCAGGGCGCGCTTGGTGTCGGTATAGAGCTTCCGCATCAGGGTTGCGCGCCAACTGTTCCAGAGCGAATGGTTAGTGGCATTGATGTCCGCGATAGTCAGCACGTAGAGGTAGTCCAGATGGACCACGTCGCGGACCTGTTGTGCGAAAGTGTGGATAACTTCCGGATCGGAGATATCTTTGCGCTGGGCTGTCATCGACATCAGCAGATGGTTGCGTACCAGCCAGGCGACCAGATGGCTGTCCCATTTGCCGAGGTGGTGGCCTTCACAGAACTCCATGACATCTTCCGCACCGAGTTCGGAGTGATCGCCGCCGCGTCCTTTGGCAATGTCGTGGAACAGCGCGGCAATATACAGCAGCTCAATTTTCGGTAGCTGGTTGACGATCCTGTGGGCGATCGGGAACTCCTCGCGGAAGTCGTTGTGCCTGAACTGGCGGCATTTCTGGATCACCTTCATCGTGTGCGCATCGACCGTGTAAATATGGAACAGGTCGTGCTGCATCTGGCCGATAATGCGACCAAACTGGGGCAGGTAGCGGCCGAGAATGCCGTAGCGTGTCATCCGCTTCAGCTCGGTGGATACCCGTTCCGGCGAGCGCAGCAGTTCCATAAACAGGCTGGTGTTGCGGATGTCAGAGCGAAACTCCTCATCCACTTTGTGCCGGTTGTCGCGGATCATCCGTATCGTGGAGGCGCGTACCCCTTTAATCTCCGGGTTCTGGGCGAGCAGAACAAACAGCTCCATCAGGGCGAAGGGGTGATGCTCAAATACGCTGTCGTAGGCGACTTCGAGATAATCGTTATGAATCTGGAAACGGTTGTTGAGTGGTGTGATCACCTGCTCTTCGTCAGCACGAAGAATGGCTTCGTCGAAGTGCTGCAGCAGCATGTCGTTGAACTCGGACATGGCCATGGCGATACGGTAGTACTTGCTCATGAACTGCTCGACCGCCAGTTTTCCGGCTTCATCTTCATAACCGAAAAAATCAGCCAGTGTGCGCTGATGATCAAACAGCAGGCGATCTTCGCGGCGGCCGCAGAGCATATGAAGTGCATAGCGTACCGACCAGAGGTAGAGCTCGCCTTTGTTCAGGGTTTCGAGCTCGGTTTCGGTGAGGAAGCCGTCTTCTACCAGATCGCGGATATAGGTCGAACCGAAATGACGTTTCGCAACCCAGCCGATGGTCTGCAGGTCGCGCAGGCCGCCGGGGGAGTTCTTCAGATTCGGCTCAAGGTTGTATTCAGTGTTGTTGGTCTTTTCGTGCCGGCCCTTCTGTTCTTTGAGTTTGGCAATGAAGAACTCTTTGTCGGTCCAGGCACCTTCAGAGGTAACCTTGTCGTACATCTGCTGATGCAGGTCTTCGTTACCCATCAGCGTGCGCGATTCGATCAGATTGGTCGCAATCGTGATGTCGTTCTGGGCTTCTTCGTAGCACTCGCTGAGGCTGCGGACGCTGGAGCCCAGATCCAGGTTGATATCCCAGAGCAGTGTCAGGAAGCCGCTGATGGAATCGTGATACTGTTCCGGGTCGACGCCGTCCTGAAGCAGAATCAGCAGGTCGATGTCCGAGTGCGGATGCAGCTCGCCGCGGCCGTAACCGCCGACAGCTATGAGCGAGACCTGCTGTTCCGGCCAGTCGAAGGTTGACCAGGCGGTTTGTAACAGGCGGTCGATCTCCCGGGCACGACCATAAACCAGTTTGCGGATATCTTCGCCATCGCGGAAGCGCTCGTCGAGGCTGCTGCGGATCTGTTTCAGTGCTTCTTTATAGACCGGGATCGGTGAAGCGGCTTCTGCCAATGCATTTTCGAAGGCGGAGAGATCGATGATCTCTTCCTGCTCCAACTGTTGATGCAGGGTGGTCGACATCTGAAGATTACCTGTTATCTGTCCAGCGGTTGCGGTTTAAGCCGGTTTGCCAATTCTGTCGATGCTTTCATCACTGCGCAGGGTGAGGATCTCGTAGCCATCGGCAGTCACCAGTACGGTGTGCTCCCACTGTGCAGAGAGGCGGCGGTCGGCGGTTTCTACGGTCCAGCCATCTTTCTTGGACAGCTTAACCTGACGTTTACCGGCATTAATCATCGGCTCGATGGTGAAGATCATGCCCTCTTCAAGGACTTCGCCGGTGTCCGGTCTGCCGTAATGCAGTACCTGAGGTTCTTCGTGGAACTCGGCGCCAATGCCGTGGCCGCAGTATTCGCGAACAACGGTGTAGTGATTTTGCTCTGCGTAGGTCTGAATCGCGTGGCCAATGTCGCCAAGGCGTGCGCCGGGCTTAACCAGTTTGATTCCACGGTACATGCATTCCAGAGTGATATCTACCAGACGGCGGGCATGGGATTGTTCTTTGCCGACAAAAAACATTTTGCTGGTGTCGCCGTGGTAACCATCCTTAATAACTGTAATGTCGATATTGATGATATCGCCATCTTTCAGTTTTTTGTCATTCGGGATGCCGTGACAAACAACCTGGTTGACCGAAGTGCAGATTGATTTCGGAAAACCGTGATAGTTGAGGGGAGCGGGAATGGCCTGCTGCTGGTCAACAATATAGTCGTGACAGATCTGGTTCAGTTCGTTAGTTGTGACGCCCGGTTTGACATAGGGTTCGATCATCTCCAGAACTTCAGCGGCCAGGCGGCCTGCCAGGCGCATTTTTTCGATCTCTTCAACTGTCTTGATTTTGATGCTCATAGTATACCGGTTGTCTTCTGAGTCCGTTGCCACGGATGGATAAAAGGGTGCAGCAGTGGATTGTAGCAATCATGGCTGGGAAGCGAAATAAACTTTATATTACCGGGTGGTTGTGGTATAAATCCGCGCTCGATTTGCGAGAGCAAAGAGATACAAATCACACACGTTCCGTCACAGCATTCAGGGTGCCTTCGGGTTGAGTGTTGGGGGTCGTGGAGGTCTAACCCAATTTTAGGAAAAAAACATGGCTAAAATTACTATGCGTGACCTGCTGAAAGCAGGTGTTCACTTCGGTCACCAGACCCGTTACTGGAATCCGAAAATGTCTAAATTCATTTTCGGTGCTCGTAACAAAATCCATATCATCAACCTTGAGCACACTCTGCCTGCACTGAACGGTGCGCTGGATAGCATCCAGAACATGGCAGCTAACAAGAACAAGGTTCTGTTCGTTGGCACTAAGCGTGCTGCCAGCAAGATCGTTAAAGAAGAAGCGGCTCGTGCAGGTATGCCTTACGTAAACCACCGCTGGTTGGGTGGTATGCTGACTAACTACAAAACTATTCGTCAGTCTATCCGTCGTCTGCGTGATCTGGAATCCCAGAGCCAGGACGGTACTTTCGAAAAGCTGACCAAGAAAGAAGCTCTGATGCGTCAGCGTGAAATGGAAAAACTGGAACGCTCTATCGGCGGTATCAAAGAGATGGGCGGTCTGCCTGATGCTCTGTTCGTAATCGATGTTGATCACGAGCGTATCGCTGTAAACGAAGCGAACAAGCTGGGCATCCCGGTTATCGGTGTGGTTGATACTAACAGCAACCCGGACGGTGTTGATGTAGTTATCCCTGGTAACGACGATGCGCTGCGCGCAATCCAGATCTACGTTAAGTCTGCTGCTGATGCTTGCCTGGAAGGTTCTGAAGCAACTGCTGGCGACAAAAACGAATTCGTAGAAGTTGAAGAAAACCAGGCTGCGGCTGAGTAATCTAACTGTCAGAACAGTTGATTATTCTCTTTGACTTTTTGAGGGGGCCTGGCCCCCTTTTTTGGATTTTTTGATTAACCCGCGATGATTAATAGGGGTATTCGATATGGCGAACATTTCCGCTGCAATGGTTAAGGATCTGCGCGACCGCACTGGTCTGGGCATGATGGAGTGTAAAAAAGCACTGAAAGAAGCTGATGGCGACATCGAGAAAGCGATCGAAGAGCTGCGTAAAGCTTCCGGAATGAAGGCTGCTAAAAAAGCAGGCCGTACTGCAGCAGAAGGTGTTGTGGTTGTTAAAGTTGCTGACGATAACAGCTACGCTGTAGCAGTAGAAGTTAACTCTGAGACTGACTTCGCTGCACGTGATGAAAACTTCCTGGCGTTCTCCGCGACTGTGCTGGAAAAAGCGTTTGCTGAAAAAGCAACTGACGTTGAAGCGCTGATGGCTGGTGAGCTGACCGAAGCACGTGATGCGCTGGTTCAGAAAATCGGTGAGAACATCGGTGTACGCCGTCTGTTCCTGGTTGAAGGTGGCGTTGTTGGCGCTTACGTTCACAGCAACAGCAAAATTGCAGCAATCGTTCAGCTGGAAGGTGGTAACGAAGAAACTGCAAAAGATATCGCTATGCACGTTACTGCGGTTAACCCACAGGTTGTCAGCAAAGAAGATATGCCTGAAGAAGTGGTTGCCAAAGAGAAAGAGATCATCATGGCGCAGCCAGACATGGCTAGCAAGCCTGCAGAGATCGCTGAAAAAATGGTTGTTGGTCGTATCAACAAGTTCCTGGCTGAGAACAGCCTGGTAGAGCAGGCGTTCGTTAAAAATCCTGAGCTGAAAGTAGGTCAGGTAGCAAAAGATGCTGGCGCAACTGTAACTGCGTTCACCCGTATCGAAGTGGGTGAAGGTGTTGAGGTTGAAGAAGTGGATTTTGCTGCAGAAGTTGCTGCTCAGCTGAAAGGCTAACTTGCTGTAAAACCTCCCGGTTGCGCATGTTCTGCATGCGCAACCCACTCTTTTCCTGCTACACTCTCCTGATCTCAAACTCTGCGGAGATATACGGATGCCGTCTACCGAAAAACAATCCAAATACAAACGTATACTGCTCAAATTAAGTGGTGAAGCCCTGATGGGTGATGAGAGCTTTGGTATCGATTCCAATGTGCTGAATCGTATGGCTCTCGAGATTGGTCAACTGGTGGGCATAGGCGTCCAGGTCGGTATGGTTATTGGTGGTGGTAACCTGTTCCGTGGTGCTGCATTGAATGCGGCGGGCCTCGACCGGGTAACCGGTGACCATATGGGAATGCTGGCTACGGTAATGAATGCGTTGGCCATGCGTGATGCGCTGGAACGCAGCAATATCAATACCCGCGTTATGTCGGCGATTCCGATGAGCGGTGTGGTAGACCATTATGACCGTCGAAATGCTATGCGTTACCTGAATCAGGGCGACGTAGTGATTTTTGCGGCGGGAACGGGTAACCCGTTCTTTACAACAGATTCCGCTGCCTGCCTGCGTGGTATTGAGGTTGAGGCGGATGTGGTGCTGAAAGCGACCAAAGTTGACGGCGTATATACCGCAGATCCGGTGAAGGATCCGACGGCCCGTCGCTACCGCCACCTGAGTTATGATGAAGTGCTGGAGCAACAGCTGGGTGTCATGGATCTGACTGCAATCTGTCTGACCCGTGATCATTCGATGCCGGTACGTGTTTTTAATATGAATAAGCCGGGTGCCCTGGCGAACCTCGTGGTAGGTTCGGATGAGGGAACCCTGATTGATTGCAGTGAGACGGTTGGAGAAAAATATGCTGAATGAAATCACTCAGGATGCTACCGAACGTATGCAGAAGAGCGTTGAAGCGCTGGTAAATAATTTCAAGAAAATCCGTACCGGACGTGCTCATCCGAGCATTCTGGAAGGGATTCAGGTTTCCTACTACGGTTCCGATGTGCCGTTGAGTCAGGTGGCTAATATCTCAGTGGAAGATGGGCGTACCCTGTCTATCGTGCCTTGGGAAAAGCCGATGGTTCCGGTCATTGAGAAGGCGATTATGACCTCTGATCTGGGTCTGAACCCGGCTACTGCGGGTGAGAATATTCGTGTGCCAATGCCGCCGCTGACCGAAGAAACCCGTAAAGGTTATATCAAGCAGGCGCGTCAGGAAGCTGAAGGGGCGCGTGTGGCAATCCGTAACATCCGTCGTGACGCGAATGGCGATCTGAAAGATCTGCTTAAAGAAAAAGAGATCACTGAAGATGATCAGCGTCGTGGTGAAGATCAGATTCAGAAAATCACAGATAAGCACGTTGCAGAGGTAGATGGCCTGCTGGAACAGAAAGAAAAAGATCTGATGGAAATTTGATCAAGCGGCGGCTCCGTAAGGGGCCGCTGAATTTTGCCGATGGCCTCTGAAAATAATTCCTCTGTACCCCTAAGTAAGCCTCCACGCCATATTGCCATTATCATGGATGGCAATAACCGATGGGCCAAAGCGCGCAATCTTCCCAGTCTGGCGGGTCACAAAGCGGGGGTGGACTGCGTCCGGTCTGTGATCGAAGGCTGCATCGAGATGGGTGTAGAAGCGCTGACGCTTTTCGCATTCAGTTCAGAAAACTGGAAGCGCCCGCCACTTGAAGTAAAAGGCCTGATGGAGTTGTTTAAGCTGGCGCTCGATCGCGAAGCGAAGAAGCTGCTTAAGAACAACATCCGCCTGCGGGTGATCGGTGACAAAACGGCGTTCAGTGAGTCGTTACAGAAAAAAATTATCAAGGCGGAAGAGCTGACCCGGGCGTGTGACGGTCTGCAGCTTAATATTGCCGCTAACTACGGTGGTCGCTGGGATATTGTCAACGCTGCCCGGCAGTTAGCTGAGCGTTGTGTTCAAGGCGAATTGCAACCGGCTGAATTGACCGAAGCGCTATTCTCGCAGGAGATCTCGCTCGGTGATCTGCCTGAACCTGATCTCTGTATACGTACAGGTGGGGAGCAAAGAATCAGTAATTTTCTGATCTGGCAGTTTGCCTATACCGAATTGTATTTTTCCGATGCCTACTGGCCTGACTTTGATAAACAGCATCTGCGTCAGGCGGTAGAAGATTTCAGTGGACGTCAGCGCCGCTTCGGCAAAACCAGTGAGCAGGTAGAGGCTGAGCAGAATGCTTAAACAGCGTATCTTTACCGCCCTGATTCTTGCACCTCTGGCTCTGCTGGGGGTTTTTGCCCTGCCACTTCCCGCTTTTATCTATCTTCTCGATGGCGCAATCTTACTGGCAGCCTGGGAATGGTCCAATCTGGCCGGTTATCAACAGAAAAACAGCCGATTGATCTATCTCGGACTGATGGCGCTGGTCATTGGTCTGGCGCACGGTTTTTATACGCTATTGCCTGTTCAGGGTATTTTGCTGCTCGCGCTGTTTGGCTGGTTGCTGGCGCTGTTCTGGGTGGTGCGTTATCCGGACAGTCAGGGCTGGCAGCAACAGTGGCAGCGGGCTCTGATAGGGTTCGTTGTACTCATTCCCTGCTGGTTTGCCTTTGTCAGTATGAAAGCTTCAGAAAACGGAGAGTTGCTGATTCTCTTGCTGTTCCTGCTGGTTTGGGGGGCTGATGTGGGCGCGTACTTTGCCGGTAAGCGCTTTGGCCGCAGTAAACTGGCACCCGCAGTAAGTCCGGGTAAAACCCGTGAGGGTTTGTACGGTGGTCTGTTCAGTTGCCTGCTGGTGGCGTTAGGTTACGGCCTGTTTAACGGCTTTGATCAGATGCAACTGTTGATGCTTTTGCTGGTCTCACTGCTCACAGGCATGATTTCTGTGCTGGGGGATCTGTTTGAGAGCATGCTCAAACGATATCGCGGCATCAAAGACAGCAGTCAGTTACTCCCGGGGCACGGTGGTATCCTTGACCGGATTGATAGTCTGACGGCTGCTTCACCATTATTTGTACTGGGAATGCATTTTTTGATTCCGGTCTGAGGTTTTATGGAACTGTTACACACCCTTGCGGCAACCATAGTGACACTGGGCATACTGGTGACCATTCATGAGTGGGGGCACTTTTACGTGGCCCGTCGCTGCGGGGTGAAAGTTCTGCGCTTTTCGGTGGGTTTCGGTAAAGCGATCTATAGCTGGAAAGATCGTCAGGGTACTGAGTACGCGATTGCCGCAATTCCGCTGGGCGGCTATGTCAAAATGCTCGACGAGCGCGAGGAAGCAGTACCGGCTGATCAGTTGTCGCAGGCGTTTAACCGTAAACCGGTTCTGCAGAGAATTGCGATTGTGGCGGCGGGGCCGCTGGTTAATCTGTTCTTTGCTGTTCTGGCCTACTGGTTCCTGTTTGTTTATGGCGTGGCTACGGTTGCGCCGGTTGTGGGTGAGGTTGCTCCCGGTTCACTGGCCGCGCGGGCAGGGGTAACCCCGGGAGCCGAGATCGTGCAGGTTGATGGCCAGCTCACTTCATCTTGGGATGAGGTTAATCTGCGGCTGGCGGCGCGGGTCGGTGAAAGCGGCAGTCTGCATCTGCAGACAAAAGATGCAAATGGCTACTCGGTACGCGATCGCTCTGTAGAACTGCAGAGCTGGTCGGTGGATGTAGAGAAAGAATCACCGGTTACCGCGTTGGGACTGATTCCATGGCGGCCTGAGGTCGAGGCGGTGATCGGCCAGTTGGTTGACGGTGAACGTGCATTGGCGGCAGGGCTCCGGGTTGGCGATCGGATAGAGACGGTCAATGATCAGCCGATAGGCGACTGGTACGCTCTGGTGCGTCTGGTGCGGGAAAATCCTGAGGTGCCGCTGTCTCTCGGCGTGCAGCGACAGGCTGAGTGGCTTGAACTGGTTCTGACGCCTGCGCAGCGAGCTGATGATAACGGAAATGTGTTTGGTTATATCGGTGCCGCCGCTGAGCCGGTAGGCTGGCCGGATGAGTATCGCCGTAGCATCCAGTACGGGTTCTTCGATGCGTTGGGGCAGGCCCTGAGTAAAACCTGGCAGATGATCAGTCTGACTCTGGACTCGATCTGGAAGATGATCGAAGGGGCGCTCTCGGTAAAAAACTTGAGTGGGCCTATAACCATTGCTAAAGTGGCCAGTGCTTCAGCAGCCTCGGGGTTGGAATCCTATATCAGTTTTCTGGCTTATCTGAGTATCAGCCTGGGGATTTTGAACCTGTTGCCCATTCCGGTGCTGGATGGTGGGCATCTGCTTTATTACGCGGTTGAGCTGGTAACTGGCAAACCGGTAAGTGAAAAAATTCAGTTGCTTGGACTTAAAATAGGCATGGCAATGCTGCTGACACTGATGTTTGTGGCACTGTTTAACGACTTCATGCGGTTGTAACCCTCCGGGTTGCGGCTGGATCAATTATTGATTACGGAAAATAAGAAGTAATTCATGAAACGTGGAATTGGACTTCTGGTAGCGCTTTTATTCTGGGTCACGGCTGCTCAGGCTAACTCACCTTCCTCATTTGTTATCGAGGATATCCGTCTGGAGGGTCTGCAGCGGGTCTCCCCGGGGATTGTATTCCGCAATTTTCCCCTGACCGCCGGGGATCAGGTGGATTCAGCCGAGCTGTCGAGAGCAACGCATAAGCTGTTTGAGTCCGGATACTTCAATGATATCCAGTTGCTGCGTGATGATTCCGTACTGGTGCTGAAGCTGCAGGAGCGGCCTTCGGTCAGCCTTATCCGCCTGGAAGGCAATGATGTTCTGGAAAGTGAGGCCCTGCTGGAAGGGCTTAAACAGAGCGGTCTGCAGGAGGGTGACGTTTTCAAACGTTCGACTCTGGAACAGATTAAGCAGGATCTGGTACGTCTGTACGCGTCTCAGGGGCGTTATGGTGCGGATGTGAATACTGAGGTTGAGACGCTTCCGGGTAACCGTGTTGCGCTTAATATCAATATCAAAGAGGGCCAGGTGGCCTCTATTCAGCACATCAATATTGTGGGTAATAACGTCTATAGTGATGAAGAGCTGAAAGATCTGTTCTCACTTAAGCTGCCGAGCTTCTGGTCTTTCTATAAGAAAGATGACCGTTATGCACGACAGAAACTGTCCGGCGATCTGGAGCGGCTGCGTTCTTATTATCTGGACAGTGGCTATGTGAATTTCTCAATTGATTCCACGCAGGTCTCAATTACGCCGGACAAAAAGCATATCTACATCACGGTTAATGTCACTGAGGGTGAACAGTACACTGTACGTGGCGTCGATCTGGCCGGTGAAATGGTGATTGATGAGGCTGAACTGCAACAGGTTGTGCTGGTTGAAGAGGGGCAGACCTTCTCCCGTCGACGCATTACCGAGTCTCAGGAAGCGCTGGTGAAGAAAATCGGTGATGCCGGGTATATGTTTGCTAACGTCGCGCCGGCACCGGAACTGCATGATGATAATACCGTTACGGTGAAGTTCTTCCTTGATCCGGGCAAGCGTACCTATGTGCGCCGGGTAAATATTCGCGGTAACACCCGTACCGCCGATGATATAATCCGTCAGCATCTGGTGCAACTGGAAGCCGCTGTTGCATCGAATGAGCGAATTGAACGGTCTAAATCCCGTCTGGAAAAAACCGGTTACTTCAAATCCGTTAACGTAGAGACCTCTGCCGTGCCGGGGCATGACGATCTGGTTGATGTGAATTTTGCCGTAGAAGAGCAGCAGTCCGGTAACTTCTCCGCCAGTATCGGTTTCTCTCAGAACTCAGGCCTGATCTTTGGTCTGAAGGTACAGCAGGATAACTTCCTCGGTAGTGGTAAGAAGGTGGGTATCGGGCTTTCCAACAGTGATACCCTGACCGAGTACTCGTACAGCTATCTGGACCCGTATTATACGGTTGATGGCGTTAGCCGTGGTTTCAACCTGTACTACCGCGAACGTGACTTTGATGAAGATAACACCAGTGCCTTCTCTACCGATGAGATTGGTGGCGGGGTTAACTTTGGTTATCCGATCGATGAGTTCCAGCGCCTCAGCTTCGGTCTTGAGGTGGAGCAGATCACGATTAATACCAACTCCACAGAGACCCCGGATGAGATCTTCCAGTTTATCGCGGATGAAGGGGATAAATACTTCAACTACAGCCTGAGTGCCGGCTGGAGTGATAACCATCTGAACCGTGGCTTCTTCGCAACCAAAGGGTATTCCCAGAGTGCTTCTGTGGAGCTGGGGCTGCCGGGTAGTGATCTGAGTTACTACCGGGCTAACTATAACGCTAAGTGGTATTACCCGCTGACTGAAGATCGCTTCTGGGTCATGGGTGTTAAAGGGCGTCTGGGTTACGGTGGTGAACTGGGCAGTAATGAGTATCCTTTCTATAAACACTTTTATGCGGGTGGTCTGAAAACCGTACGTGGTTATGAGCAGAATACCCTGGGGCCGCGTGACAGTAAGGATGATCCGTTTGGTGGTAACGTACTGGTAGCGGGTAGTGCCGAATTTATCTTCCCGACTCCGTTTGTGGATGATAAGCAGAGCTGGCGCACCATGCTGTTTGTCGACGCAGGTAACGTGTTCGATACCAGTTGTTCTTCGACCAGTGTCTGTGAAGACGGTGTACAACTGGACGAGCTGCGCCTGTCCGCCGGTTTCGGCCTGAGCTGGCTGACACCGTTCGGCCCGCTGTCGATCGCGATTGCAGCACCGCTGAACGATAAAGAAGATGATGAAACGGAAGTGTTCCAGTTCGCATTAGGTCAGAGTTTCTAAGGAATAGATTATGAATTTTAAAACGATGCTGGGAGTGATCCTGGCACTAGGTATCAGTTTTAATGCCCAGGCGGAAAAGGTTGCTGTGCTGGGTGTGCAGCAGGCGCTTCTGGCCTCTAAAGCAGCGGAAGAGTTTCGGCAGTCACTGAAAACCGAATTTGCTAAAGATGAACAGGCAGCGCTGGATCTGGAGAAGCAGGTTAAAGCGACCCGTGACAAAATTCAGAAGAACAAGGATCTGGTGTCTGCGGATGAACTGAAGCGAATGCAGGTTCAGTTCCAGAAAGTCTATGCAGAGTATCAGCGAAGTGGACAGGCCTTGCAGCAGAAGCGCATGCAGCGTGAACAGGCGTTTATCCAGCAGATGCGTCCAAAACTGGATAAGGTGATTCGTAACCTGATCAAATCAGAGGGATATGATCTGGTGGTAGCCAAGCAGGCCACCCTGTTTGTTAAGAAAGAGCTGGATATTACTGCCCGTGTTGTTGAACTGCTGAACCAAGAGTAGGCGTTCTGATTTAGATGTCGGCAAAAGAATTTACGCTTCAGGAGATAGCCAAGACGCTCTCTGCTGAACTACATGGGGATCCGCAGTGCCGCATCAGCGGTATTGCTACCCTGATGCAGGCCTCTGCAACCCAGCTCTCGTTTATTGCTAACAGCAAATATCAGAAACATCTCGCCTCGACTTCGGCGGGTGCGGTACTGATGTCAGAAGAGCTCCTGTCCGGCTTCAGTGGTAATGCGCTGGTGGTCGATGATCCTTATCTGGCGTATGCACATGTCAGTCAGTTGTTCGCAAAATCCGTGACTGAAACCGCAGGTGTCGATCCCCGTGCGTGCGTTGCTGACAGCGCCGTGCTGCAGAGTGATGTGTATATTGCGGCCGGGGCAGTCATTGGTGAGCGGGTAACCCTTGAATCCGGGGTACGGATCGGTGCCAATACCGTTGTGGGCGATGATTGCCAGATTGGCAAAGATTCGGTGCTTGAAGCCAATGTGACCCTTTACCATGGTGTACGTATGGGTCGTAACTGCCTGATTCACAGCGGTGCGGTACTGGGCAGTGACGGTTTTGGTTTTGCCAGTGACCGGGGTGAATGGGTGAAGATTGCCCAGCTCGGTGGTGTTGTGCTGGGGGACCGGGTAGAAGTGGGTGCCTGTACGACGATTGATCGTGGTGCACTCGAGGATACGCGGATCGGTGACGGGGTGATCCTCGATAACCAGATTCAGATTGCGCATAACGTTCAGGTTGGCAAAAATACTGCTATTGCGGGCTGTACCGCAGTGGCCGGAAGCACTAGAATTGGCGACCATTGTACAATCGCGGGTGCCTGCGGCATTACCGGTCATCTGACCATCGCCAGTGGCTCGCATATCACAGCAATGTCTCTTGTTACCAAGTCGATTTCCGAACCCGGTGCGTACTCTTCCGGTACCGGCATGATGCCGTACCAGCAATGGAAGAAGAATGTGGTCAGGTTTCGGCAGCTGGACGATATCGCCCGCCGGCTAAAAGCCGTTGAAGCAAAGATTTCTGAGGATTAAGGGTTTAAATAAGATGATGGATGTAAACGAAATTAGGGAATACCTTCCGCATCGTTATCCGTTCCTGTTGGTGGATCGGGTGCTGGAGCTGGAAAAGGGAGAATCCATTGTTGCGTACAAGAATGTTACGGTCAATGAGCCCTTCTTCAATGGCCACTTCCCGGATCATCCGGTTATGCCGGGCGTTCTTATTGTAGAAGCCATGGCTCAGGCTGCCGGAATCCTTGGTTTTAAAACCATGGATAAAAAGCCTCAGGATGGTTCTATTTACTACTTTGTTGGTGCTGATAATCTGCGCTTCAAGCGCCCGGTTGTGCCGGGTGATCAACTGAAGCTGGAAGCCAGAGTGGTTTCAGAACGCCGTGGTATCTGGAAGTTTGAAGTGCGCTCATCCGTAGATGGTGATACCGTAAGTACTGCTACCATTTTGTGTGCTGATAGAAAGGTTTAAGTCTTGATCGATTCCCGTGCACTCATAGATCCTTCTGCGAAGCTGGCCGATGATGTCACGGTCGGGCCCTGGTCGATAATCGGGCCTGATGTGGAGATCGGAGCGGGTACAGTGATCGGGCCTCATGTTGTGATCAGAGGGCCCAGCACAATCGGAAAAAACAACCGTATCTTTCAGTTCGCCTCGGTCGGTGAAGACTGTCAGGATAAAAAATACGCCGGTGAACCTACGACCCTGACCATGGGGGATAACAATGTTGTCCGCGAAGGGGTGACCATTCACCGGGGTACGATACAGGATGCCGGCACCACCACCATCGGTAACGATAACCTGTTTATGGCTTATGCCCATGTGGCCCATGACTGTGTTGTGGGTAATAACGTGATTATGGCGAATAACACGGCTATTGCCGGGCATGTGCATGTGGGTGACTGGGCTATTCTGGGTGGTTTTACGGCCGTTCATCAGTTCTGCAAAATCGGTCCCCACGTGATGTGTGGCACCAGTACGGTGGTACTGAAGGATATTCCGGCCTATATCATGGCTAACGGAAACACTGCCGAGCCGCACGGAATCAACACCGAAGGTCTGAAGCGACGCGGTTTCAGCCCGCAGGCGATCAGCGACCTGCGTCGGGCATACAAGATTCTTTACCGGAACAAACTTACCACTGCACAGGCACTGGCTGAGCTGAATAAGCTGCTGCCACAATGCCCTGAAGTTGCGGCGTTAATTCAGTCTGTCGAAACCTCCTCCCGCGGCATTATCCGCTAGGCTCAACCATGCCGAAATCTCTGCGTATAGGTATTGTCGCCGGGGAGGCCTCCGGCGATATTCTGGGCAGTGGCCTGATCCGGGCTCTGAAAAAACGCTTTCCCGATCTTAAAGTCGAAGGCATCGGCGGTGAGCTGATGATAGCCGCTGGCTGTCAATCGCACTATCCGATGGAACGGCTCTCCGTTATGGGGTTGGTTGAGGTGCTTGGCCGCCTGCCTGAGTTGCTTAAACTGCGCAAAAAGCTGATTCAGCACTTTATTGATAACCCGCCTGATCTGTTTATCGGTGTCGATGCGCCGGATTTCACTCTGGCGATGGAAGGGCAGCTAAAGCAGGCGGGGATCCCGACCGTGCATTATGTCAGCCCCTCTGTCTGGGCCTGGAAACAGAAGCGAATCTACAAGATTAAACAGACAACCGATCTGGTGTTGAGTCTGTTCCCGTTCGAAGCCCGGCATTATGAACCCACGGCACAGCGGATCGCATTTGTCGGACATCCGTTGGCCGACAGTATCCCGCGTAGTGTCGATCCGGCAGCCGAGCGAAAGCGCTTTGCTGTGAAAGCCGGTGAGAAAATTGTCGCCCTGCTGCCGGGAAGTCGTGGCAGTGAGGTTAAATATCTGGCGGAGCCTTTTCTGGAAACGGCCCGCTGGTTGTCCGAACGTCACGATAATCTTCGGTTTATTATTCCTGCGGCGAACGAGCAGCGCCACGATCAGTTACACCGGATGGTCAGTGAGCAGTTCGCCGATCTGAATATTCAGTTGGTGATGAAAAACTCCCGTGAAGTCATGGCGATTGCCGATGCGATTCTGATTGCATCCGGGACAGCCACGCTGGAGGCAACGATCCTTGGTAAGCCGATGGTCGTGGCCTACAAAATGGCCTCGCTGACCTATGCAATCTATTCACGGATGGTTAAATCCCGCTTTATCTCCCTGCCCAATCTGCTGGCGGATGAGGCGCTGGTGCCTGAAATTCTGCAGGATCAGGTGAAGCCTGAGGTGCTGGGGCCTGCCCTGCTCAAGGCGCTGGAAGATGAGAACTACAAACAGTATCTGCATCAACGCTTCGCCGAGATTCAGCAACAGTTGCATCAGGACGCGGATGAGAAAGCCGCAGACGCAGTGGTCGAATTGCTTAAGGATAAAGGTGTACTGCCATGAGTACGCAGGGGTTTGATTTTTCCGAGGGGAAGCTGATCGCCGGTGTTGATGAGGTAGGTCGCGGGCCGCTGGTAGGAACTGTAATGGCTGCGGCGGTTATCCTCGATCCGGCCAGACCTATTCAGGGGCTTGCGGATTCGAAGAAGCTCACAGCAAAACGACGTGAGCAACTCTATGTTGAAATCAAAGAGAAGGCGCTGGCCTGGTGTGTGGCATCCGCATCGGTAGAAGAGATTGACCGTCTCAACATACTCCATGCGACTATGCTGGCGATGCAGCGTGCAGTTAGCGGCCTGCCGGTTGAACCGGAGTTTGTTTACGTGGATGGCAATCGTTGCCCGGAACTGCCCTGTCCGAGCGAGCCGGTGGTGAAAGGCGATAGCAAGGTCGCAGAGATATCAGCCGCCTCGATTCTGGCAAAGGTCGACCGGGATCGTGAGATGGAGTTGCTGGATCAGCAATATCCGCAGTACGGCTTTGCCAAACATAAAGGCTACCCGACGGCGGCTCACTTTGCTGCGCTGGCTGAACATGGTCCACTGACTGAACATCGTCGCAGCTTCAGGCCCGTGCGGGACTGGCTGGAACAGAATTAGAATATTGAGATCCTATGTCTGAAGCACAATTTATCCATCTGCGCACCCATACTGAATTCTCCCTGGTAGACGGCCTTGTCCGGGTGAAGGAGCTGGTGGCCGCGGCTAAGGACAACGGGATGCCTGCGGTCGGAATGACTGACCAGACTAACTTCTTTGGTCTGGTGAAGTTTTTCAAAGCGGCGACTGGCAGCGGGATCAAACCGATCTGTGGTTCCGACCTGTGGGTAGAAAATACCGATGAACCTGGTGGTGAACCGTACCGCCTCACACTGCTGGTCTGCAATGCACAGGGCTACCTGAATCTGATGGAACTGATCTCTCAGGCATATGCTGAGGGGCAGAATATTATTCCTGATCTGGCTCTGGTAAAGCCGGAGTGGGTTGCTGCTAAATCGGCTGGCCTGATCGCACTATCAGGTGGCCGTAAAGGTGAGGTAGGCCGGGCGATACTGGCGGATAAGGGCGAGGCAGATGCCGTTCTCGAACGCTGGATGCAGGTGTTTCCGGGAAATTTCTACCTTGAGATACAGCGTACCGGGCGACCGGGGGATGAGCAGATTGTCCATGCCTCTGTCGCACTGGCTAAAGCCCACGATTGCCCATTGGTTGCAACCAATGAGGTGATGTTTGTTAAAGCCTCGGATTTTGAGGCGCATGAGGTCAGGGTCTGTATTAACCAGGGGCGGACACTGGAAGACCCAACCCGGCCAAAAGAGTACAGCGAACAGCAGTATTTCCGTTCACAGGAGGAGATGGTCGAGCTGTTCAGCGATATTCCATCGGCATTGCAGAACAGTGTGGCGATCGCCAAACGCTGTAATATCGAAATCGAAATTGGCACCTATTACCTGCCGAAATATCCGATCCCTGAAGGGATGTTGATGGATGAATTCTTCCGCAAGGTCTCCTATGACGGACTGGAAGAGCGGTTGGAAATCCTGCTGGATAAAGCTGATCCCGAGTATCAGGAGAAGCGTCAGCGCTACATTGACCGGCTGGAGTTCGAGCTGGATATCATTATCCAGATGGGTTTCCCCGGCTACTTCCTGATCGTAATGGACTTCATTAAATGGGGTAAGGAAAACGGCGTTCCGGTAGGTCCCGGACGTGGTTCCGGTGCGGGATCTCTGGTGGCGTATGCGCAGAAAATTACCGACCTTGATCCCCTGGAATACGATCTTCTGTTTGAGCGATTCCTTAACCCTGAACGTGTATCCATGCCCGACTTCGATATCGATTTCTGTATGGATAACCGCGATAAGGTAATCGATTACGTGGCTCGGACATATGGCCGTGATGCGGTATCCCAGATTGTGACTTTCGGTACCATGGCCGCGAAGGCGGTGGTGCGGGATGTTGCCCGTGTTCAGGGCAAACCCTTTGGTCTTGCAGACCGTCTCTCCAAACTGATCCCCTTCGAGGTGGGTATTACCCTGAAAAAGGCGATGGATCAGGAACCCATGCTGCGTGAATTCGTTGAGTCCAGCGAAGAGGCGCAGGAGATCATGGAGATGGCCTATAAGCTCGAAGGTGTGACCCGAAATGTGGGTAAACATGCCGGGGGCGTGGTCATCGCGCCCACCAAGCTGACTGATTTCGCAGCAACCTACTGCGATGAAGAGGGCAACGGTCTGGTAACCCAGTTTGATAAGGGAGATGTAGAGGAGGCGGGGCTGGTTAAGTTCGACTTCCTGGGGCTGCGTACCCTGACCATTATCGACTGGGCATTGCAGACCGTGAACCGGATTCGGGAGAAGCAGGGCGAGGAACCTCTGGATATTGCCCTGATCGATCTGGAGGATAAAAAGACCTTCGATCTGTTGCAGGCGGCTGAAACCACTGCGGTATTCCAGCTTGAATCCAGTGGTATGAAGGATCTGGTAAGGCGTCTGTTGCCGTCGCGCTTTGAGGATATTGTCGCACTGGTGGCGCTGTTCCGCCCAGGCCCGCTGCAATCAGGCATGGTGGACGACTTTATCAACCGTAAGCATGGCCGTGCTGAGATGGCGTGGCCGCACCCCGATTATCAGCTCGACTCTCTGCAGCCCGTGCTGGAGCCTACCTACGGCATCATCCTCTATCAGGAGCAGGTGATGCAGATCGCTCAGGTGATGGCCGGGTATACGCTGGGCGGCGCGGATATGCTGCGCCGGGCCATGGGTAAGAAAAAGCCGGAAGAGATGGCCAAGCAGCGGGCCTCCTTCCTGGATGGTTCAGTTGAAAACGGTATCGACAAAGATCTGGCGGGGAATATCTTCGATCTGGTAGAGAAGTTTGCCGGCTACGGTTTTAACAAATCCCACTCGGCTGCTTATGCACTGGTTTCCTACCAGACCGCCTGGCTGAAAGCCCACTACCCGGCGCCGTTTATGGCGGCGGTTATGTCATCCGATATGCAGAACACCGATAAGGTGGTGATCTTTATCGAAGAGTGCCGGATTATGGGAATACCGCCGGCACTGCCCGACGTCAACAGCGGTGAATATATGTTCACGGTTAATGATGAAGGGGTGATTGTATACGGGCTCGGCGCGATCAAGGGTGTGGGTGAAGGCCCGATTGAGGCGATTGTTCAGGCCCGTAACGAAGGTGGTCCGTTTAAAGACCTGTTTGATTTCTGTGAGCGGGTCGGGGCGAAAAAGCTGAATAAACGGGTACTCGAAGCGCTGGTGCGCTCCGGTGCGCTGGATAACCTCGGCGCAGAACGGGCGGTGCTTTGGGAAGCGATCCCGGCGGCGCTAAAAGCCGCAGATCAGTCGGCGAAGAATCAGGATGCCGGTATGTTTGATCTGTTCGGCGAAGTGGAAGCTGAATCCGATCGTTGCAGTTATGAAGACTTCAGAAATGTACGCTCCTGGACCGACAAAGAGCGCCTGACAGGCGAAAAAGACACACTGGGCCTGTATCTGACGGGTCATCCGATTGATGAATATGAATCGGAGCTGCGCCACTTTATCAGCAAGCGGATTGTTGAGCTGCAACCTGCACGGGGACAGACTCAGAAAATGGCGGGTCTGGTGGTGGATCTGCGCCTGAAAAAAACCAAAAAGGGCGATAACCTCTGCTTTGTTACACTGGATGACCGCAGTGCCCGGATTGACGTTACCCTGTTTGGCGATACCTATGACGCGGTGCGTGATATGGTCGCCAAAGATGCGGTACTGATCGTTGAGGGGGAGGTGGCAGAAGATCACTTTTCCGGCGGCATGAAGGTGCGGGTCAGCAAGGTGTTGAGTATTCCTCAGGCCCGGGCGCAGTATGCATCGGGTGTTCAGGTGCGCTGTCAGGCTGGGCAGTTTGCCGGGCGTCGGTTACAGGAGCTGCAGAATCTGCTGCAGTCGCATCGGGGGCAGGGCGGATTGCCGCTCCGTCTGCGTTATCAGCGTGAAGATGCGGAGGCGACGCTGGTGCTGGGGGATAACTGGCGGGTTGAGGCCAGCGACGAGCTGTTGATTGCATTAATGGAACGCTTTGGCAGCGATGCAGTGAGGCTGACCTATTAGACCGGGGTTGGCCATTGCCGATGTAGGTCTGGTTCTTATCCGAGCAAAAAGGTAAACTTTGCACAATTTTTTCACTTAATAAATAGATGAGTCATATGAATCCGAACTATCTGGATTTTGAACAGCCGATTGCCGAGTTGCAGGCAAAAATTGAAGAGTTGCGTCTGGTCGGTGATTCCGCTGAACTGAATATCTCCGATGAGATCGCACGTCTGGAAGACAAAAGCCGCAGCCTGACCGAATCTATTTTTTCTGACCTGAGCGCCTGGCAAGTATCGCAGTTGGCGCGTCATCCGCAGCGTCCATATACCCTGGATTACATCGATTATATTTTCGACGAGTTCGATGAGATCCACGGTGACCGCCATTTCGCGGACGATCAGGCGATCGTAGGCGGCATTGCCCGTCTGGACGAGAAGCCTGTGATGGTTATCGGTCATCAGAAAGGTCGTGGTGTGCATGAGCGTCAGAAACGCAATTTCGGTATGCCGCGTCCTGAAGGCTACCGTAAAGCGCTGCGCCTGATGGAGATGGCTGAGCGCTTCAAAATGCCGGTTCTGACCTTTATTGACACACCGGGTGCGTATCCGGGGATCGATGCCGAAGAGCGTGGCCAGTCAGAAGCGATCGCATTTAACCTGGCTAAAATGTCGCAGCTGAAAACACCGATTATCTCCACCGTGATTGGTGAAGGTGGTTCCGGTGGCGCGCTGGCGATTGGTGTCTGTGATGAGCTGATGATGATGAGCTACTCAACCTACTCGGTTATCTCGCCGGAAGGTTGTGCATCGATTCTGTGGAAAAGCGCTGAGCGTGCTGCGGATGCCGCTAAGGCGATGGGTATTACCTCCGAGCGTCTGCATGAGCTGGGTCTGGTTGATCAGATTGTCAGTGAGCCACTGGGTGGCGCACACCGTGATCCGGCACTGACCGCAGCGAATCTGAAACGTCATCTCAGCGAAACGCTGGCTAAACTTCAGGATCTGTCTCAGGATGAGCTGCTTGAGCGTCGTTACAAGCGCCTGATGTCCTACGGATTCGGTGGTGAGGCCTGATTCAGGTTTCAACCACGATCTGAAACAGTGTGAGCGCAGCATGGCTGCGCTCATTACTGATTATCTGCAAAAACTTCCCTCTGCTGAACGGCCTCGCAACTGGGTTATAGCCCATAGTGGCGGGCTGGATTCTCAGGTATTACTCCATCTCGCTGCCCGGTATTTCGATACCTCTGAACTAAGGGTGGTGCATGTTAACCACCACCTTCAGGCCGACGCTGAGCAGTGGGCCGAGTTTTCGCAGGCTCAGGCTGCTGCACTGGGGCTCCGTTTTTTCCGGCTGGATGTGTATCCGCAAAGTGATTCAGAAGAGGCCGCAAGGGATGCACGTTATCAGGCGTTTGCGGAAAATCTGCAGCAGGGGGAGTGTTTGCTGCTGGCCCATCATGCCGATGATCAGGCCGAAACCCTGTTGTTTCGTTTTCTCCGGGGCAGCGGTGTCGCCGGACTCTGTGGTATGCCGCGCTCACGTCCGCTTGCCGGGGGGGGCCTGCTGAGGCCTCTGCTGCATTGTTCCCGAGAGGCGCTCGAAGGAGCGGCGGCTGCATTGGGGCTCTCCTCAATTGAGGATCCCAGTAATCATTCGCTGGACTACGATCGTAATTTCCTGCGGGCAGAGATTCTGCCCGGATTAAAGCAGCGCTGGCCGCGGCTGTTGCAGCGCTGGCAGTCCAATGCTGAGCTGATGCAGCAGAACCAGTTGCTGTTAGAGAGTTATCTGCAGCAGGATCTCGATCAATGTCTGCGGGCACCCGATCAGCTCTGTCTGGCGGCGCTTAAGGCGCTCCCGCTGGTCCGCCAGCCTGAACTGCTGCGATTCTGGGTTGCGCAGTTCTGCGGTGAGTTGCTGAATGGCCGGCAGTTAACACAGATTGAGCGTGACCTTATTCTGGCACGGGAGGATGCGAACCCCTGTTACCAACTGAAAACCTGCTCCATTCGTCGTTTTCAGGGGGCGCTCTATCTGGTGTTGCCTATCCCGCAAACAATGGCTCAGCCGGGGCCATTGCAGTTGGGTACCCATGAGTTCGCTGATGGCTGTCTGACCGTGGCACCGGCCGATGCCGGTCTGAAAACCCTGAAGGATCTTCGTGTCGTTCGTCGGCAGGGGGGAGAGCGCTGTCGTCCGCATGGGCGTGGCGGCTCAGTCACGGTGAAAAAACTTCTTCAGGAATCCGCTGTTCCGCCCTGGCGACGTGACGCCTGGCCGCTGCTTTACCATGATGATGAGCTGGTGGCGGTTGTGGGTATTTGTGTTTGTGACGGCTGGTGGTCAGAAAAGTCAGGTTTTTCGCTTTTATGGCGTCCCTTTTCGTTGTCTGAGAAGGCCTGATTTGGTATCCTGTAGCGCCATCTCGATCTTAAAAAATCCTCGCTTTCAAAACGATCAAACAGGTTCTGCATGACGCGTTATATCTTCGTCACTGGCGGTGTTGTGTCCTCATTGGGCAAAGGCATCGCATCCGCTTCTTTGGCTGCCATTCTGGAGGCCAGAGGGCTTAAAGTAACTATGTTGAAACTGGATCCGTATATCAACGTCGATCCAGGGACCATGAGTCCGATTCAGCACGGTGAAGTTTTTGTCACAGAGGATGGTGCAGAAACTGACCTCGACCTTGGTCACTACGAACGTTTCATTCGTACTACCATGAGCAAGCGCAATAACTTCACCGCTGGCCGAATTTACCAGCACGTGCTGCGCAAAGAGCGCCGTGGTGATTACCTCGGCGGCACCGTTCAGGTTATCCCGCATATCACCGATGAGATCAAACGCCGTGTGATTGAAGGTGCCGGTGATGCTGATGTAGCACTGGTAGAGATCGGTGGTACGGTGGGTGATATCGAATCCCTGCCGTTTATGGAAGCAGTACGTCAGTTGAAAGCAGAACTGGGCTCACATCGGGCTATGTTTATGCACCTGACGCTGGTGCCGTATATCGCCACCGCCGGTGAAATCAAAACCAAGCCATCCCAGCACTCGGTTAAAGAGCTGCGTTCGATCGGTATTCAGCCGGATATTTTGGTCTGCCGTTCTGACTTCCCGCTGCCGGACTCCTCCCGTCGTAAACTTTCGCTGTTTACCAACGTAGAAGAGCGTGCAGTGGTATCTCTGCCGGATGCAGACACCATCTATAACATCCCGCGTATGCTCTCCGAGCAGGGGCTGGATGATATCGTTGTTCAGCGTTTCAATCTGGAATGTGGTGATGCGGATCTGTCTGAGTGGGATCGTGTTGCTGATGCACACCTGAATCCTGAAGGTGAAGTCACCATCGCCATGGTCGGTAAGTACATGGAGCTGCTGGATGCCTATAAATCCCTGATTGAAGCGATCTCCCATGCCGGTATTGCGCTGAAGAAAAAGGTGCGTATCGAATGTATCGACTCTGAGCGTGTTGAGCGTGAAGGTGTTGAGATCCTCTCCGGCGCCAGCGCTATTCTGGTACCGGGCGGTTTCGGCGAGCGTGGTGTAGAGGGCAAGATCAATGCGGTGCGTTATGCCCGCGAGAACAAAATTCCTTATCTGGGCATCTGTCTGGGTATGCAGGTGGCTGTAATCGAGTTTGCTCGTAATGTGGCAGGTATCGAAGGCGCGACTTCATCTGAATTTAATGCCAATGCTGAACACCCGGTAATCGGTCTGATTACTGAGTGGACCACTTCCGAAGGTGATGTGGAAACCCGTGGCGAGCAGGATGATCTGGGCGGCACCATGCGTCTGGGGGCGCAGGTATGCCACCTGAGCGAAGGCTCAACGGCGGCTAAGGCGTATGCCAGCACCGAGATTACCGAGCGTCATCGTCACCGTTATGAAGTGAACAACAACTATGTGCAGCAGCTTGAACAGGCGGGTCTGCGCATCTCTGGTCGGTCCGTCGATGGCGAGCTGGTAGAGGTTGTGGAAGTGGCTGATCACCCTTGGTTTGTGGCCTGTCAGTTCCACCCTGAGTTTACCTCGACGCCGCGTGACGGCCACGGCCTGTTCACCGGCTTCATCCGGGCTGCGGTTGAGCAGCAGGCAAAATAATAAACGCATTTAGATCGGGAGCGCGCAGCTCCCAGAATGAAAATTTCTGGAGTTATTAACCCATGGCACAGATCTCTGATATCAAAGCCCGCGAAGTTCTGGATTCCCGCGGTAACCCAACTGTAGAAGCTGACGTGATTCTGGCTTCCGGCGTCATCGGCAGCGCCTGTGCGCCATCTGGTGCGTCTACTGGTTCCCGCGAAGCGCTGGAACTGCGTGACGGCGACAAAAGCCGTTACCTGGGCAAAGGTGTTCGGAAAGCAGTCGCGGCGGTTAACGGTGTGATCCGTGAAGCCCTGATCGGTATGGATGTGACTGACCAGCGTGCGCTGGACAACAAAATGCTTGAGCTGGATGGCACTGAGAACAAAGAAAATCTGGGTGCGAATGCGATTCTGGCAGTCTCACTGGCAGCGGCGAAAGCAGCAGCCAGCGAAAAAGGTATTCCACTGTACGCTCACATTGCAGAGATCAACGGCACCGCGGGTCAGTTCTCTCTGCCGGTACCGATGATGAACATCCTCAACGGTGGTGAGCATGCGGATAACAACGTTGATATTCAGGAATTCATGGTTCAGCCGGTTAACTTCGACAAGTTCTCTGAAGGTCTGCGTTGTGGCGCTGAAATCTTCCACGCACTGAAAGGTGTGCTGAAAGCGAAAGGCCTGAACACTGCCGTAGGTGACGAAGGTGGCTTCGCACCTAACCTGGCGTCTAACGAAGAAGCACTGGTTGTTATCAAAGAAGCGATCGATAAAGCCGGTTACGAGCTGGGCAAAGATGTGACTCTGGCACTGGACTGCGCTTCTTCCGAGTTCTACAAAGATGGCAAATACGATCTGTCCGGTGAAGGTAAAGTATTCGATTCCGAAGGCTTTGGCGACTACCTGGCAAACCTGACTGAAAACTACCCGATCGTTTCTATCGAAGATGGTATGGACGAATCTGACTGGGATGGCTGGGCCAGCCTGACCCGTAAGATCGGTGACAAAGTACAGTTGGTGGGCGATGACCTGTTCGTAACCAACACCAAAATCCTGTCTCGTGGTATCGAGCAGAGCATTGGTAACTCCATCCTGATCAAGTTTAACCAGATCGGTTCTCTGTCTGAGACGCTGGATGCGATCAAAATGGCTAAAGATGCCGGCTTTACTGCTGTGATCTCTCACCGTTCCGGTGAAACTGAAGACACCACCATTGCCGATCTGGCGGTGGGTACGGCTGCAGGTCAGATCAAAACCGGTTCTCTGTGTCGTTCAGACCGTGTTGCTAAGTACAACCGTCTGCTGCGCATCGAAGAAGAGCTGGGCAGCGCCGCAATCTACAACGGCCTGTCTGAAATCAAAGGCCAGTAATAGCCTGGTCCTTAATAGTCTGATATATAAAGGGGGCTCCGGCCCCCTTTTTTTCGCTTAAAAAAGAAACTATGTACCGTTGGTTGATCGCTATCATTGTCATTATGCTGCTGGGTTTGCAGTATCGTCTCTGGTTTGGAGAGAACAACCTGCGTGATATCTGGGCCCTGCAGGCAAAGATTGAGTTGCAACAGTCGGTCAACCAGGAATTAAGCCAGCGGAACAGTGAACTTGAAGCGGAAGTTCAGGATCTGAAAAAGGGCCGTTCTGCGCTTGAAGAGCGGGCTCGCAGCGAGCTCGGCATGATTAAAGAGGGCGAGACCTTCTTTCAACTGGTGGAACCTGCCAAAGAGAAGTAATCACTGGTGAATAACTTACCCACAGACTTTGCCTATCTGCATGACCGTCCTCAGTCTGAGGCGATTATCCGAACCGAACCGGAAGATTTTCAGGTGATTGAAGAACTCGGTTTCGAACCGGAAGGTGAAGGCGAGCATGTTTTTCTCTATATCCGTAAAACCGGTGAGAATACCGACTGGGTTGCCCGCCAACTGGCGAATTTTGCCCAGGTCAGCCTGAGAGATGTCAGCTATGCGGGCAAGAAAGACCGGCATGCGGTGACCGAACAGTGGTTTTGTGTAAAATTTCCTATCAAGCGTAACCTGAACTGGAAATTGTTTGGCGGCGACACTATTCAGGTGCTGGAGGCAAAGCGTCACCCGCGTAAGCTGCGTCTGGGTACCTTGCAGGGAAACCGTTTCAGACTGCGTCTGCGCCAGGTGAGTGATATGGCTGATCTGCAGACCCGGCTGGAGCAGGTTCGTCAGAGCGGTGTGCCTAACTACTTTGGTGAACAGCGATTTGGTCAGGATTACGCTAATCTCTGGCGGGGGCTGGCGTTGCTGCGAGGTGAAATTCAGGAAAGGCAGCGCAATAAGAAAGGGATCTATATCTCGGCGGTGCGTTCCTGGGTGTTTAACCAACTGCTCTCCCGACGGATTGAGCAGAACCTGTGGCAACAGATGATGCCGGGTGATGCGCTGATGCTGGCCGGCAGCCAGAGCTGTTTTGTTGAAACCGACGTTTCCGCCGAGCTGGAGCAACGCTTGTCGGCCGGTGATATCAACCTGACGGGCCCTCTCTGGGGGAAAGGTGATATGCTGGCCACAGCCGATGCCGAAAGCTGGGAACGTGAACAGTTACAACCCTGGCAGGAGGTTACTGACCTGCTGGAGACGCTGAGCCTTAAACAGGAGCGGCGTTCGCTGAGGCTTCAGCCGGAGGCGTTACAGTCAGAAATTATAAATGAGCAAGAGTGTTGGATCTCGTTCTCACTGGGATCCGGATCTTTTGCCACCAGTGTGCTGCGTGAGATCTGTCTGACGGCGCAGCCTGAGTAGAGTAGCAAACATGAAAATACTGATCTCCAATGATGATGGAGTCTACGCCCCGGGGCTGGCAGCTCTGGCCCGGGCATTGTCTGAACTGGGGGATATACTGGTTGTGGCTCCGGACCGGAACCGCAGTGGCGCGAGTAACTCTCTGACGCTGGATCGGCCGCTGGAAGCCTATCAGCATGATAACGGTTTTTACGGGGTCAATGGCACGCCGACCGACTGTGTTCATCTGGGGTGCTCCGGCGTGTTGGGTCTGGAGCCGGATATTGTGGTTTCCGGCATCAACGCCGGCCCCAATCTCGGTGACGATGTAATCTATTCCGGTACGGTTGCTGCCGCGATGGAGGGACGTCATCTGCGCTACCCGGCGATAGCCATCTCCTCCGGGAATTTTCATCCCTCAAATTATGCCGCGGCGGCTCAGGTTGCACGGGATCTGGTGGCGAATATTCGCACCCTGAACATTGCGCCCCGCACCGTGTTGAATGTTAACGTGCCGGACTGCAGTTATGATGAATTTAAGGGTGTGCATGTGACACGCCTGGGTCATCGTTCAATGGCGGATAAACCCATTGCAACTGAAGATCCCCGCGGACGTACCCGCTACTGGATCGCCGGTGCTGGCCCGGCCGTCGATGCCGAACCGGGGACCGATTTCTTTGCCCTGTCAGAGCAGTGTGTCTCTATTACCCCGTTGCATGTCGATATGACTCAGTACCCGGGAATGGATAACGTCGGAGACTGGCTGGAGAGTAGTTTTTGAACGATCAGCAATTACGTGGCATCGGTATGACGTCACAAAGAACCCGGGATCGTTTGATCAACCGCCTGCGTGAGCAGGGGATTAAGGATGAGCGGGTGCTGGAGGTGATGCGTCAGTGTCCCCGGCATATTTTTATCGACGAAGCGCTGTCTCATCGGGCCTACGAAGATACCGCCCTGCCGATCGGCTATAACCAGACCATTTCCAACCCGCACATTGTGGCACGCATGACCGAAGCTTTGCTGGCTGACGGCCCCCTGCAGCGGGTGCTTGAAGTCGGTACTGGCTCTGGCTATCAGACCTCGATTCTGGCCCCTCTGGTGGGAGAATTGTACAGTGTCGAACGGATTAAGCCGTTACAGGATAAAGCCCGCCAGCGGTTACGCATGATCGGACTGAATAATGTGCAGTTCAGACATACGGACGGGGGTATGGGCTGGAGCGGTAAAGCGCCTTTTGACGGAATCCTCGCCGCCTGCGCGCCTGAAGAGGTACCTGAGGAGTTGAAACAGCAGCTCCGGATCGGTGGGCGTTTGATTATTCCGGTCGGCGGCAGCGATAATCAGGAGCTGAAACTGGTTATCCGTGAGTCGGAGGATGAATTCAGTACTCAGGTGCTGGAATGTGTAAAATTTGTACCTTTACTCAGTGGTACGGTTCGCTAACGGAGTTTGAATGCAGCAAGGTCGAAGCTGGCGCGATTATCTCGCGCTGTCGGGCAAGGGAATGATGATGGGCGCGGCCGATGCGGTGCCCGGTGTCTCTGGTGGCACCATCGCATTTATTACCGGAATCTACGAGGAGTTAATTCACTCCATTAAGCAGTTTGGTCCGGAAGCGTTAATGGTTCTGTTTCGCCAGGGGCCGGTGGCGGCCTGGAAACACGTCAACGGATCGTTTCTGCTGGCGTTGCTGGGGGGCATTCTGATCAGCCTGTTGACCCTGTCGCGGGTTATCTTGCACTGGCTGGATCAGTATCCGGAACTGCTCTGGTCGTTTTTCTTCGGCCTGATACTGGCATCGGTGTGGTCGGTTTGCCGGCACATTGATCGCTGGAACTCTAATCGGCTAACCGCATTCTTTGCGGGCACTGTGGCGGCGTATCTGATTACCTCCTTGTCGCCTACATCCATCGAGGCAACGCCGCTGTTTATTTTCCTGTCAGGTATGGTGGCGATCTGCGCCATGATACTGCCGGGGATCTCCGGCAGTTTTATCCTGCTGTTACTGGGGATGTACAGCACTGTACTGCTGGCGATCAAAAATCTGGAGCTGGTGACATTAGGTATCTTTGCAGCAGGCTGTGCCATTGGTCTGCTTAGCTTTTCCCGGGTTTTGAGCTGGATGTTCAGTGAATTCAGAACCACGACACTGGCGCTGCTGGGGGGATTCCTGCTGGGTTCCCTGAATAAGGTATGGCCCTGGAAATATACCATCGCTTACAGCATCAACCGTCATGGTGAGCAGGTGCCTCTGGTTCAGGAAAATATATCTCCCTTTGTATTTGAGTCGATGACGGGACAACCCGCCTATTTTGCCTATGCGTTTGCTCTGATGCTGTTGGGGGCCATACTGGTGCTTGCCATCGAGCTTATGGGGCGGAGGCCCGAGGGATAGTCTGTGTTTTGGCGAGCGGCGGTTTTACTGGGGCTGGTCAGTCTGCTGGGGGCATGTGGTGGTAAAACCTACGCTCCGGTCAGCGATCGCTCTGTTTCCGCCGCTGCACAACCGCGCCCGGACAGTTATCTGGTGCGCAAAGGAGATACCCTCTACTCAATCGCCTTCCGTTACGGCATGGATTACCGGGAGCTGGCCCGGCGTAACGGTATTGGCCGGGACTACAGTATCTACCCCGGTCAGCGCCTCAGCCTGAAAAACAGCAGCGCTAAACCTGCCAGTTCTTCTATCGTACGTGATGCTTCGATCACGGCGCCTAAGCCGGTGATCACCTCCAGCCGTGACGCCCGGCAAAAAACGCCTGATCCGGCTAAACAACCTGTGCGTAGCAGTACCAGGCCCGTTGCACAGAAGCCTGTATCTGCGCCTTCTGCCCGGGCCAGGCCTGAGCCGGTAAAAAAACAGCCCAAGAAACTGCCGTCCGGGCCGATACAGTGGCAGTGGCCGGCCAGTGGCAGGGTGATCAGTACCTTTAAAACCAAGGGTTCCGTGAACAAAGGGATCAATATCGCCGGCAGCAGAGGTACCCCTGTCAAGGCTGCTGCGAAGGGGAAGGTGGTCTACGCCGGAAATGGCTTGCTTGGTTATGGCAATCTCGTGATCATTGATCATAATCAGCAATTTTTAAGTGCCTACGCACATAACAGTCGAGTTTTAGTAAAAGAAAATGATATGGTTGATGCAGGCCAAAAAATTGCTGAGATGGGTAGTACAGGAGCGGATAGGATCATGCTGCACTTTGAGATCCGGCGCGATGGCAATCCGATCAACCCTCTGAAGTACCTGCCGAAAAGATAGATAACAAAATATAACAATAACAATATAGTCTTTTGTGAATACAGATAGGTTAAGGGAACGGGCGATGGAAAATATCGATAATGACTGCAACACGGATGTGCAGGATCTTGCCTTGGAAAGCGAAGAGCTCGAAGAGGATAAGCTGGACGACGCTGATACTGATTCCGATGCTGAAGAGGAACCTGAGTTTCTCAACAGTGGCCGCGGCCGCGGTAGTATGGCGCATAAAGACCTGCTGAATGCCAAGAATCTGGATGCTACCCAGCTTTACCTTAATGAGATCGGCTTTTCCCCCCTGCTCAGTGCTGAAGAGGAGGTTTATTTCTCCCGTCGGGCGCTGAAAGGTGATGAAGCGGCGCGCAAGCGGATGATCGAGAGTAACCTGCGGCTGGTAGTTAAAATTGCCCGGCGCTATATCAATCGTGGCCTGACCCTTCTCGATCTGATTGAAGAGGGCAATCTGGGCCTGATCCGCGCAGTAGAAAAATTCGATCCGGAGCGGGGCTTCCGTTTTTCGACTTATGCTACGTGGTGGATCCGTCAGACCATTGAACGGGCGATTATGAACCAGACCCGCACCATCCGTCTGCCGATTCATGTGGTTAAAGAGCTGAACGTTTATCTGCGTGCAGCGCGTGAGCTGGCCCAGAAACTGGACCATGAGCCTTCACCGGAAGAGATCGCTGAGCTGGTCGATAAACCGGTAGAAAACGTCGAACGTATGCTGGGCCTGAACGAAAGGGTCAGCTCAGTTGATACGCCGATGGGTAAAGATTCTGATAAATCTCTGCTCGATACGATTCCTGACCCGGTTTCATCAGACCCTGCCTCGCTTTTGCAGAGTTCTAATATCAGTGGCAATCTGGACAAGTGGCTGGATGCGCTGCCCGAGAAGCATGCAGAGGTACTATCGCGGCGTTTTGGTTTGCGTGGTTATGAGATGAGCACACTGGAAGAGGTGGGTCGTGAGATCGGCCTGACCCGGGAACGGGTGCGTCAGATACAGGTTGAGGCGCTGCGTAAACTGCGGGACATTGTCGAGAAAAATGGCCTCAGTGGCGAAGACCTGCTGCAGCAGTAGACTCCTCAGATAAAAAAACCGCCTCGCAGGGCGGTTTTTTTATGTTCAGATCTCAACGATGCCGGGTTACAGCATCTGCTTGAGTTTATACAGCAGGTCCAGTGCCTCGCGCGGGCTCAGGTCATCAGGGCTGAGTTTCTTCAGTTCCTTAACCACCTTCGGCTCCGGTGCCGCGAACATATCATTCTGTACCGGCGGTGGTGGCGCGGCCATTTGCGCGCCTACCGCTACATCCTGCTCCAGTTGCAGTAGCTTATGCCTCGCTTGCTGGATCACCCCCAGCGGAACCCCGGCAAGCTGAGCCACCTGCAGGCCGTAACTCTGGCTGGCAGGGCCCTCCTGTACTTCATGCAGAAAGACGATATGGTCATTGTGCTCAACCGCCGTCAGGTGCACGTTGAACACCGCCGGTGCCTGTTCGGGCAGGCTGGTCAGCTCAAAGTAATGGGTTGCAAACAGGGTAAAAGCACGGGTTTCCCGGGCAAGATTATCGGCGCAGGCCCAGGCCAGAGAGAGGCCGTCGAAGGTGCTGGTGCCGCGGCCGACCTCATCCATCAATACCAGACTGCGCTCCGTGGCGTTATGCATAATATTCGCGGTTTCGGTCATCTCCACCATAAAGGTGGAGCGGCCACCGGCGAGATCATCTGAGGAGCCCATGCGGGTGAAAATCCGGTCGACAATACCGATGGTCGCAGCGGAAGCAGGGACGTAGCTGCCAATATGTGCCAGCAGGGTGATCAGGGCTGCCTGGCGCATATAGGTGGATTTACCACCCATGTTCGGGCCGGTGATGATCAGCATTTTGCGCTGGCTGTCCAGATCCAGATCGTTCGCCACGAAGGGGTCTTCCAGTACGGACTCGACCACCGGGTGACGGCCGCGCTGGATTTTAATCTGCGGCTCTTCAGTCAGCACAGGCGGTACATAGTCGAGCGTGACCGCGCGTTCTGCCAGATTGTTGAGAACATCCAGCTCGGCACAGGCGGATGCCGAATCCTGCAGCTCTGCAAGTTCCGCTGCCAGTGTTTCCAGCAGGTCTTCGTACAGTGCTTTTTCCCGGGCCAGTGCGCGGCTTTTCGCCGACAGGGCTTTATCTTCGAACTCTTTCAGTTCCGGGGTGATATAGCGTTCGGCGTTTTTCAGCGTCTGGCGACGGATATACTCGGCCGGTAATTCAGCGCTCTGTGCCTTGCCGATCTCGATAAAGTAACCGTGTACCCGGTTGTAGCCCACTTTCAGTGTGGCGATGCCGGTACGTTGCCGCTCGCGGCTTTCCAGCTCCAGCAGATAGGCGCCGGCATTTTCACTGATGCCGCGCAGTTCATCCAGTTCGGCATCGAAGCCTTCGGAAATCACGCCGCCATCCCGGATGACAACGGGTGGGTTTTCGATAATGGCCCGGTTGAGGACCTCCGAGAGCCCGGGGAATTGTGAGATCTGATCTGCGAGTTCGTTGATCAGCGGTGCTGCTGCCTGATCCAGTTGCTGCTGCAGTTCCGGTAGCACGTTCAGGGCGGTTTTGAGTCGTTCCAGATCCCGGGGGCGAGCAGAGCGCAGGGCAATACGTGCCAGTATACGTTCACTGTCACCAATGCTTTTCAGGCACTGGCGAATCTCTTCAAAGCGGTAATTCTCCTGCAACCACTGGATAGAAGCCTGACGCGCGAGCAGCGTTGCGCGGTCCTGAAGAGGACGGTGCAGCCAGCGACGCAACAACCGGCTACCCATTGGGGTGCGGCACTTATCAATGACTTTAGCCAGAGTGTTATCAAACCCCCCGGACAGATTCTGGTCGATCTCCAGGTTTTTTCGGGTCGCTGCATCCAGTGAAACGCATTCGTTATGCTGCTCCACCTGAATCCGTCTGATATGCGGCAGCGCTGTACGCTGAGTGTCTTTGGCATACTGCATCAGGCAGCCTGCTGCGGTGATCGCAAGGCCGAGGTGGTCGCAGCCAAAGCCCGCCAGATCTTTAACCTTAAACTGCTGGCAGAGCAGACTTTCGGCACTGTCCTGATCAAACAGCCAGGGGGCCTGGGGACGCAAACCTTTGCGTTTCTCCAGCAGATTAGCCAGAGCAGAATCTTCGTTATACAGGGTCTCCGAAGGGCGCAGGCGCTCCAGCTCACTGAGCAGTGCATCCTGACCCTCTACCTCCATCAGGCTGAAACGACCGGAGGCGATATCTACAATCGCAAAACCAAATTGTTCTCCCTGCTGGTTCAATGCAACCAGAAAGTTATCCCGGTTTTCATCCAGCAGCGCTTCATCACTCAGGGTGCCCGGTGTGATGATACGGGCGACCGCGCGTTCTACCGGCCCTTTACTGGTAGCAGGATCACCTACTTGTTCACAGATCACGACGGACTCGCCGGCACGGACGATCTTGCCAACGTAGCTCTCGGCTGCATGGTAGGGAATGCCCGCCATCGGGATGGGTTCGCCGCCGGATTTGCCCCGCGCCGTCAGCGAGATATCCAGCAGTTCGGCGGCTTTTTTCGCATCGTCATAGAACAGCTCGTAAAAGTCGCCCATGCGGTAGAACAGCAACTGGTCCGGGTGCTGTGCTTTGATCCGCAGGTACTGCTGCATCATCGGGGTGTGTTCGCTTTTCTTGCTTGCTGCCGTGCTGGATTTCTGGGTCATGGTCTTCTTTGTTTTTAGATAAAAACAATGGGTTGAGTTGGCGTTGCTATCTCGTGGGTGATCTGTGCAGGGGTATGGATAACGCGTCATTCAGCCGTCAGCGGAGGCTGTTAATTGCGCAGGCCTGAATCATCTCAAGCGATGATTTGTTGCTGACCTTATACCTCTGTCATGCAGATACGGATGACGAGTTTATCAGACGATGCAGCCTAACAAATCGCTGCCTGAATCGCTATCTCGAAACGCCTGCAGGCAGAGGCGTTACGGACGCTATAACGGCAGCGAGCTTCAGGGGGATTCTGGTTTTGTTATTGGGGGAATGTACCGCGATGCATGAACAATGTCTGACCCGTGATCGGTTTTGATTGTTATCAAGGGTAGAGGGATGCCTGATTCTTAAACCGGCTTCAGTCGCGGTTGACCCGTCTCCTGAACGGGGGCTCGTTACTGAGTCGGCTGCGGAGAATGTCACGATCTGTGTTTGTCTGCGCTATGTGCGATCTGATTGCGTCCGTTTTTCTTCGCCTGATAGAGGGCGATATCGGCATCTCGCAGCAACTGACCGGCGCTGAGGGTCTGATTGGGTACTAGGGTGGCGATACCGATACTGACAGAAACGACGGGGGCTGCGCTGGAATACTGGTGCGGTATGCCGAGTGACTCCACTGCAGTAAGCACTTTCCGGGCAACAATACTGCTGCCGCTTACATCGGTGTCAGGCAGAATCAGAACAAACTCTTCACCGCCATAACGTGCCACCAGATCTGCGGGGCGTTGTATTTGAGCCTCGATGGCACGGGCTACCGCAATCAGGCAGTCATCCCCGGCCTGATGACCGTAGTTATCGTTATAGGGTTTGAAGTGGTCTACATCCAGCATCAGAATGCTCAGCGGCTGCTGTTCTCTGCGCAGCCTTCCCCAGACCTGTTCAAGGTATGTGTCACTGCAGCGCCGATTAGCAACGCCGGTCAGACCATCCCGATCAACCAGCCCCTGCAGCTCATGATTGAGTTGTTCCAGTTGGGCGGTACGTTCGGCAACTTTTTGTTCTAATGTGTGCGAATAGTCCTGAACCTGTTCATAAAGACGCGCGTTTTCGATCGCGACTGACGCCTGCGCGGCCAGTAACCGGATCACTTCAGTCCGCTCGGCGGTAAATACCGCAGCACTGAGGTTATTTTCCATGTAGAGCACCCCCTGGAACCGTTCCCGGCGAATCGGCAGGCATAATACTGAGCTCGGTGTGAACGCGCGTATATAGGGATCCTGGGTAAACTGGCCGCTCCGGCTGGCGTCATCCAGTATCACCGCCTGACCTGTGTGTTGCACTTCGCTGATCAGGCTGATGGGCAGTGGCAGTCGCTGTCCGTTTGTGTCGGTGATCATCGAGTGTGCGGGCAGATTGCTGCAATGGTGCCGGGTATCTGCCGGTTCGATAGCGGCAACTTGCCAGCGATCCTCGTGACGGACGAGCAGGCAGCCCCATTGCCCACCTGCGTTTTCCAGCAGTATTTGCATACTTCTCTGCAGCAGACGTTCAAGCACAATTTCGCCGGAGATCTCGCGGGAAGCTTTCATTACAGAAGCCAGGTCGAGGTTGCTGAACTGCACTTGTTCAGCATGGCCGGGCTGCGTGGGCGTCAGCTGATGAAGTTCGGGGAATTCCTGAAGCAGTTGTTGCACCTTTCGCTTCGCTCCCCAGCGCTCATACAGACGATAGGCGGTATTCAGATAACCTTCGGCAGAACGTTTGCGATCCCGGCTCAGCAGATAGCGGGCGGCGCGCTCGCAAGCCATCGCCTCATCGCGCAGGAAACTGCTGGCCTGAGCCGCATCAATGGCTGCATCGTAACGGAGCATGGCGGCGTCGTGTTGCTGATCCAGACGCAGCAGTTCGGCTTCCATCAGCAATTGCAGGTGGAGAAAGTTCTCTTTACAGTTCGCGGCCCAGCGCTGCATGCGTTGCAGATCCTGTTCAAGGCGCTGGCGTGTCCCGGCCTTTGCCGCAGCCGTCATGGCCGGGTAGTGCGTTGCCAGAGTCAGGAAGGCGACGATATAAAAGCGGGTGAGCTGGGGCAGAGACATGGCAGATTTGATCAGCTTGTCCTGCTCCCGGACGTGAGCCAGCGCCCGATCATAATCGGTGTACAGCAGACAGATCTCGGCACTGTAGATATGGTAGTTAGCGATGCCGGTCATAAACTGGCGCTGACGCATACCTTCGAGGCAGTGTTGTTCATCGAAGCTGTCATCATTGAGGCTGAACGGTGAATCGGTGAGGCCCAGCAGGTTGCGTTGCAGTTGGCGGAAAAGCGTGCCTGAATCGAGTGAGTCCTGATAGGCGCATTCACGGACGATTTCCAGATTTTCCGTGTGCAACTGGTGTGCGGTTTCGAGGTCCAGTGTCGGATCCCAGATCACACAGTCCTGTGCGCTGTAGGCCAGATAGAGCAGATCACCGGACTGGTAGCCCGCCTCAATTCCTTTGCGGAACATCGGTGTCAGGCTGGACCAGTGGCGACTCCAGTGGTGAACAAACATGGCATAGACGTAAATTACCCGGGCGCGCAGCGTCAGGTCGTCGAGCCTCTGGTTTATTTCCATCCCTACCCGGGCGTATTCAAAGCCTTCTGCCGGCTGATCCAGTTCACCGCAGAGCAGCATGCCGTAGGCCGCGTAAGAGAATGCCGCTTCAGGGGAGTTGCCATGTTGCAATGAGAGGTTGACAGATTTCAGTACCAGATAGGGAAACAGGTTGCCGCTGGCCGAGAGGAAGGCCGCCGCAAAAATTTCCATCAGCAGGCGCATTGCCGTGAGTGTCGCAGGGTCGGTGACTTCAGGTGCATCTGCCAGATCGGCAATGCGGCGTTTCCCCAGATTGTCTGACACCCGTTGACGTTCGAGAAGAATGTCGGTGCGGTCGGGTTGGTCGGTGAACTCGATGCCTAACAACTTCAGCCCCCTGATGGCCGAATGTATCGATTCCTCCATTCTGCCAAGGGTGGCATATTGCCGGGTGCGGATGGCCATAATATCAGCCCGTTGCAGATCGGATCGGGCATGTTCCAGCATCCGCTCGATCCATTGATCTGCCTGCTTCGTGTTCCCCGTCAGATAACAGCATTGCTGCGTCTCCGCCGCCAGTGTCTGCATCAGTTGCGGGCAGGCTTGCCAGGGGGAAGGCGGCAGCAGTTTAACCGCCAGTTGCAGGTAGTTGAGCGCGGCCTGATAGGCCGAGGCGAGTCTGGCTCTTTGACCGGCGCGCAGGTTCAGTTCAGCCAGTTGCTGCTTTTTATTGGTTGTGCGTAATAATTCGTGCCCTTGATTCAGGTGTCCGACGATCTCTATCAGACGCTCGTCTGGCACGGTTTCGTTGACGCTTTTCAGCATCAGTTGGCCGATAGACAGATGCAGTTGACCCAGCTTTGTGGGATCAATCAGTGCGTAAGCCGCCTGTTGTACCCGGTCGTGCTGGAAGCGATAGTGTGGGTCAAAACTCTGCCCTTCAGCCGATTCGTGAATCAGGCGGTAATCATTGTCCAGTGGCCGCAACGTATGCTGTTTCAGAGCAGGCATCAGCGCCGCTGCGGTCTCTGCCATGCTCTTTTGATTAACTGTTGCCAGTGTTTTCAGGTCAAAGCGGTTACCGATGCAGGCTGCCAGTTTTAATACTTGCTGGGTTTCGTCCGGCAGCGTTCGCAGATTATCCAGCATGAAGGCGACAATGTCGCTGCTGACCTCTGACCAGCGCAGTGCATCCAGATCCCAGTGCCAGTGGCCGCTTGCCGGGTCGGAGGATATTGCACCATCTTTATACAGGTGACGTAGCAGTTCTGTGGTAAAGAACGGGTTACCCTGACCTTTTTCGTAGAGCCTCTGGCTCAGGGGCAGGATCTCATCTCTGTCGCGACGGAGCGCGTCCGCGACCAGAGCGGTAACCGAGTCCGGGTCGAGTAAATTGAGCGGAATCTGACTGATGGTTTTCTGTTTCTGTAGCGCATCAAGCATCAGCCGAAGGGGATGACCGGCACTGACTTCATTGCTGCGGTAGGCCCCAATCAGTAACAGATGGGTCAGCTCGCGGGAGGTGGTCAGGCGATGTAACAGTTCAAGGGTGGGCTGGTCGCTCCATTGCAGGTCATCGAGGAACAGGACAACCGGATGACCTTCGCCGGCAAACACCCTGAGGAATGCACTGAGCACAATTTGCAGGCGGTTTCGGGCTTCGGCAGGTGGGAGCTCAGCGACTTCGGGTTGTGGGCCGATAATCAGTTCCAGCTCCGGTACCAGATCAATAACCAACTGAGCATTGGGGGCCAGTGCCTGTTGCAACTGGTGGCGCCACTGTTCAAGTTGTGTTTCCGATTCGGCCAGAACCTGCTGGGTTAGGCTGCGGAAGGTTGACGCCAGTACGGCGTAGGTTTCTCCCTGCTGGTACTGATCGAACTTACCCTGAACCAGAAAACCGCGCTCGCGTACCAGCGGTCGGTCGATTTCGTTGACCAGCGCGGATTTACCGACGCCGGAATGGCCATGGACCAGGCAGAGCGCGTTCGCGCCACAGACGGCTGCTTCGAACAGCGCGAACAGTTGTTCTAATTCATGTTCGCGTCCATACAGGTTCTGAGGCAGCAGGAATTTCAGGGCAAGATCCCTGCTCCCGGGTACGAACGCTGAGTCCGGTTCCGAGGCCTGAAGTACATCGGCGCAGTGTTGCAGGTCGTGGCTCAGACCAATTGCGCTCTGGTAGCGCTGCTCGGGGCACTTTTCGAGTAGCTTGAGTACCACGGCTGCGATCGGTTCCGGCAGTGTCGGGTTTAAACTGCGGGGAGAGGGGGCCGGTTGACTGATATGGGTATGGACCCATTGCAGCATACTGTCGGCATTAAAGGGTGGTCTGCCGGTAAGCAGCTCGAACAGTACCGCACCCAGCGAGTAATAATCCGTGCGATAATCCAGATCGCGGTTCATCCGGCCGGTTTGTTCCGGAGACATATAGGCCAGGGGGCCTTCCAGACTACGTGACAGTTGGGCGGCCTGACGCTCCTGATCCAGTTCTGAGGCGATGGCAAAGCCGGCCAGTGCAATATGCCCGGTTTCAGGATCATAGAGGATATGGTCGGGTGTGATCGCTTTGTGGATGATATCCTGTTCATGCAGTGCCGCCAGAATTCTGCTGACACTGAGGCCGATCTGCAGCACTCTGGCAGGGGTAAGGCCGACATTATGTTCGGCTTCGAGTATGGTGCGCAGAGTGCAGCGGTAAAGGTCACTCACCAGTGCAAGATTGCCGCTGCCGTGGTGCAGTATCTGATGAACCTTACGGACACCGTCAACTGCGGCAAGACGTTGGGCTATCAGGCCCTCGCGCCTGATAGCGGCGGCCTGGCGGCGATTGGGGTATTCCGTATCCAGAGTTTCTACAGCAACGGGGCTGGCATCAGACAGGCGGCGCGCATAAAACACCACACGATCAGCATACCTGAAAAGGACCGGGCCGGTTTCATATCCGGGCAATTGCAGGTGTTGCGTCACTCAGAAAACCCTCGTTACCAGACTACAGACTAAACATCCGACGGAAGGTGGCAGCATAATCCTCTTTTGCAGTTTCCAGAAGAGGTTCGCCATGGCCGCAGAGAACATGGCGGAAATTGAGCGCTTGCAGACGGATAAAATCTTCTGCCTGTGGGGCCGCCACCTGAACCCAGACCGGACCCAGATTCGCCGGGGTAAAGAAACCCATTTCCTGCATCATCTGTCGTGAATCCTCAGAGAAGTAGCTATCCGGGCGAAGCCAGTTCTGCAGAGCATCACAGGCGATCAGCATGCCGTCATTTCTATCTAGATGCAGAATTGCCTCCGGTACCTGGGTGGTCTTGAACTCAAACACCGACGCGTCTGATATGGGCAGCGGTTTGTCGCTGATGAGGTGGTGGCTGTCGGAGCCAGTCTGTTCTGCTGTAGCAGGATCCAGAGACCAGAACTGTGCCTGATAACGATCCAGATAAAAAGGATCATCCCGGCCGTGCAGGGCCCCAAGGCGAATGACATCGCTGACTTTACCCAGTTGATCAAGCTGAGTCAGCGCCTGTTCGTTGAGGCGAATGCTGTTAATCAGGACCAGACGCCCCTCTTCACGCAGAATCACCATGTTGCGGCTGAACTTCCATTGCAGTCCCTGCAGTTCCGTTTCCATTGCACCGGTAACGAAAAAAACATTGGGGAAAACTTCTTCTATCGGGCCATGCTCAAGTGCTTCTGGAAACGGGTCCATGGGGTTATTCCTTTACGGGTTGAGTCGTTAACACAGGCGTTTAATTTTCATAACTGAAGCGGCCCACGTAACGGTATTCTCTGGCGTACTCATTAAGGTAGGCGTTGAGATACTCTAACTGTGCCGGGTTCAGTCGGCTATAGCGGATATCATCGAGGGATTCGCTGCCGTCACTGCTATCAAGGCGTTTGATATGAAACAGGGTCATGTCGCGGCCGCCAAAAAAACCTTTCAGGTAATCGTGCATCGGCCGGGCCGCAGACATATCAAATACGGCACCATGCAAAGCGGTACAGTGTGGATTTTCAGCCAGCGTTTGGGCATTAAACCGGGGGAATTCACCTGCCGGGTGCTTAAAAAGGGGATAATGGCGGCTGGCGAGTACCGGATGCGCCTGTAGCTTTCGTATGTAATCTGAGTCGAGCGTTGCTTCTCTGGCCCCGGCAACAAGAATGTTCAGATAGCGCTGGCAAGGCAGACAGTTGTCATTAATAAAGCCGGGCATGCCGACGTAAGTCAGTGCGGTAACCAATTCTCCATCTACCTCAACGGTGACCTCTATTCGGTCATAGCCGTGACCGTATGCCTCCGTGGCATCCAGTGCTGCCAGAGATTCGTCAGGGCACTCATAGACAATACCAAGAACCTGATGATCAGGCTGAGTGCCGGGTTCGATATTGCCGACCCCACCTTCATGACGGAAGAAATGCTGAACATTAAAGCGCAGGCGCCAGCCGTGAAGTGTGCCTCTGCGGGCCGAAACGGGCTGCACGCCCTTAGCGCGCAGGGAGGTGATGTTCAGATTGGAACCAAAACCAAAATAACGGAACATGTGCTTTTCGACTACTGGCTGCTCAGGCAGGTCTATACGGTGATAACTGATCTCTAACAGTACAGATATCGTTCAGGAATTCAATCACTTGCCTGAGGGCTCCTGACCCGGTTTATAGCTGTGAGTCGGGGCACTACCGTCTGAATCGTATTTCCGGGGAAGGGGAGCGCTCGCATTGAGATTCACTTCGATGGTGCAGTTGCTTATGCTTGCAGCAGAAATACCGGAAGCGCGGGTAGTCAGAGATTATTATGGAGAAAAAGATGCAGGATCTAGTGGATGAAATTGCACGGAAAGCGAAATCCAGAGGTGTAATGCTGGCCACTGCGGAATCATGTACCGGGGGCTGGATTGCTCAGCAGATCACTGCCGTTGCCGGTAGCTCAGACTGGTTTGACTGTGGCATCGTCACCTACAGTAACCGTGCCAAACAGCAGTTGCTGGGCGTCAGTGATGTGAGTCTGAGCCGGTTTGGTGCAGTCTCTGCTGAGGTCGTGAAGGAGATGGCGGAGGGAGTGCTGGCACGCAGTGATGCGGGCCTGAGCGTGGCCACCAGTGGCATCGCCGGGCCGGGTGGCGGCAGCGAAGAAAAGCCGGTTGGTACAGTCTGGTTTGCCTGGGCGGAGAGGGGTAAACCTACCCGTTGCCATAAAATGCAATTTGAGGGTGATCGTGAATCTGTTCGAAAACAAGCGGTTAGCCATGCTCTGCAAGGTTTTTTAGAGAACCTGTCAGACTGAGGCTTGCATTCCGGAAATGTTGTGAAATAATACTGTCCATACATACAGTATTTGTTCAACGCAACGTGATAATTCAGAACAGGGTTGAAGATGGACGCGAATCGCAAAAAAGCGCTGGATGCAGCGTTAGGTCAGATTGAAAGACAGTTCGGTAAAGGCGCAGTTATGCGTATGGGGGATCAGCCACGTGAAGCAATCCCTTCGGTTTCCACCGGTTCTCTCGGTCTGGATATCGCGTTAGGTATCGGCGGTCTGCCTTATGGCCGTATCGTTGAGATCTATGGTCCTGAATCTTCCGGTAAAACGACGCTGACCCTGCAGGTGGTGGCAGAAGCTCAGAAGCAGGGTAAAACCTGTGCCTTCGTTGATGCTGAGCATGCGCTGGACCCTATCTATGCAGAAAAGCTGGGTGTGGATGTAGACAACCTGCTGGTTTCCCAGCCCGACACGGGTGAGCAGGCACTGGAAATTACCGATATGCTGGTACGTTCCAATGCGGTTGATGTGATCATCGTTGACTCCGTTGCTGCGCTGACGCCAAAAGCTGAGATCGAAGGTGATATGGGTGATTCCCACGTGGGTCTGCAGGCCCGTCTGATGTCTCAGGCCCTGCGTAAGCTGACCGGTAACGTGAAAAGCTCTAACTGCCTGCTGGTGTTTATCAACCAGATCCGTATGAAGATCGGGGTCATGTTTGGTAACCCGGAAACCACGACCGGTGGTAACGCTCTGAAATTCTACTCCTCGGTACGTCTGGATATCCGTCGTACGGGTGCCGTTAAACAGGGCGATGAGGTGGTGGGTAATGAAACCCGCGTTAAGGTAGTGAAGAACAAAGTTTCACCTCCGTTCCGTCAGGCAGAGTTCCAGATTATGTATGGTAAGGGCATTTACCATATGGGCGAGGTGATCGATCTGGGTGTTAAAGAGGGGCTGGTGGATAAATCCGGTGCCTGGTACGCCTACAACGGTGATAAGATCGGTCAGGGTAAGGCTAATGCGGCTAAATTCCTGGAAGAAAATCCGGCGGTTGCCAACGAGATCGAAACTGAGCTGCGTAATCGCCTCTTATCCAGCCCGGTAAAACCGGAAGCTGAAGAGGAAGATGCTTCAGAAAATCTGGATCTGATCTGAGTCTGACACCTTGTTTGACAATATAAAACCTCTGCTTCTGGGCAGGGGTTTTGTTTTTTTTAGGGGGTTGAAATGGAATGGGATAAAGCGCTCTGGAATAAAGCGATCAGTCTGTTAGCCCGACGTGAATACAGCCGGGCGGAGCTGGAGCAAAAACTGAAGCCTTTAGCAGAAAATGAAAATCTGGATGCCCTGTTGCAGGCACTGGAGGAGGCCGGATATCAGTCGGACAAACGCTTTACCGAGAGCTTTATCCGCATGCGTGTCGGGCAGGGGCATGGGCTGATCAGGATTCGGTTTGATCTCCAGCGAAAGGGAATTGAGTCTGAACAGATCAGTGAGTGTCTGGATGAGATGGACATGGACTGGTATGAAAATGCCAGAGAACTGTATCAACGAAAATACGCGGAGCCGTTGCAAAGCGGAGACCACAAAACACGCAATAAACGAATGCGTTATCTGAGCCAGCGAGGTTACACCATGGATGAGATTCGTTATGCGCTGGACGCAGAAAATCAGCAATAGACACCCGGATTAAACAACCCCTCCCTCATTGATGCTACCGAAATAGCACCGTTCTGCTACCTTATCCTAAAAATATTCGAACAATTTTCGAACACGGGATATACTATTGCGCCCAAATTTGTGGTGGCTATTATGCCGTAGGGCCTGTAAACCCTGCGGTTTTACCAGAACGGATACGCATACGGTTCATCTAATGAAATACATGACAAGTGCCGAAATTCGCCAGGCTTTTCTAGATTACTTCAAACAGCAGGGACACGAGGTTGTCGCGAGCAGCTCGCTGATACCCGCCAATGACCCGACCCTGATGTTCACAAACGCCGGTATGGTGCAGTTCAAGGATGTATTCCTGGGCAGCGATAAGCGTAACTATACCCGTGCTACAACGTCGCAGCGTTGTGTCCGTGCTGGTGGTAAACATAACGACCTGGAAAACGTGGGTTATACCGCTCGTCACCATACCTTCTTTGAAATGCTGGGCAACTTCAGCTTTGGCGATTACTTTAAGCAGGATGCGATCCGTTTTGCCTGGACATTCCTCACAGAAGTGATGGGCCTGCCAAAAGAGCGGCTCTGGGTCACTGTGCATCATTCTGATGCGGAAGCAGAGAAGATCTGGAAAGAAGAGATCGGTGTTGATCCTGAGCGTTTCTCTAAACTGGACGAGGACAACTTCTGGTCTATGGGGGACACAGGGCCATGTGGTCCATGTACCGAGATTTTCTTTGATCACGGTCCTGAAGTCTGGGGTGGCCCTCCGGGCAGCCCGGAAGAGGACGGCGATCGTTACATCGAGATCTGGAATGTTGTATTCATGCAGTACAACCGCAGTGCCGATGGTGAGATGACGCCTCTGCCAAAACCTTCTGTGGATACTGGCATGGGTCTGGAGCGTATTGCTGCAGTGATGCAGAACGTACACTCCAACTACGAAATTGATATGTTCCAGAATCTGCTGAAAGCGACTGCTGACGCAGTAGGCACTGATGATCTGGATAATAAATCACTGCGCGTGATTGCTGACCATATCCGCTCCTGTGCATTCCTGATTGTTGATGGTGTGCTGCCATCCAATGAAGGTGCAGGTTATGTATTGCGTCGCATTATCCGTCGTGCGGTTCGTCATGGTAATAAGCTGGGGGCAACCGGTGCGTTCTTTAACACGCTGGTAGCTGCGCTGGTAAAAGAGATGGGCGAGGCCTATCCGGAACTGACAGAGAAACAGGCCCAGGTAGAGCGGGTTCTGCTGAAAGAGGAAGAGCAGTTCGCGAAAACGCTGGACCATGGTATGCGCCTGCTGCAGGAAGCGATTGATGGCCTTGAAGGCAGTGTTATTCCGGGAGAAACCGTCTTCAAACTGTATGATACGTATGGTTTCCCGTTTGACCTGACAGCAGACGTGGCGCGTGAGCATGAGCTGAGCGTTGATGAAGCAGGTTTTGAACGCGAGATGGATGCTCAGCGCGAGCGTGCCCGCGCTGCAGGTAAATTCTCTGTAGATTATAACGATGCGATCCGTGTGGACGGCGAAACGCAGTTCACCGGTTATGAAACGCTGGCGGGCGACAGTGCGAAAATCGTCGCCCTGTTTAAAGCCGGCGAATCGGTTGAGCAGTTGAATGCAGGTGAAACCGGTCTGATCGTACTGGACGAAACGCCGTTCTACGCCGAGTCCGGCGGTCAGGTCGGTGATACCGGAACTTTGCAGGCCTCTTCAGGTCTCTTTGCAGTGAATAACTGCACCAAAGAGGGCAAGAATAATCTGCATCACGGCAGTGTGTCAGAGGGTGTAGTGAAACTGGGCGATACGGTGTCTGCACAGGTTGATGCAGAACGTCGTCAGGCGATTGCGCTGAACCACTCCGCAACACACCTGCTGCATGAAGCGCTGCGGATCGTGCTCGGCGAACATGTTCAGCAGAAAGGCTCACTGAATGATGACCAGCGTCTGCGTTTTGACTTCTCTCACTTTGAAGCGATGACGGCTGAGCAGATCGCAGAAGTTGAAACCATTGTGAATGATCAGATTCGTGCCAACTCCGCAGTAGAGACTGAAATCATGGAGCTGGAAGCTGCGAAAGCGAAAGGCGCGGCGGCTCTGTTCGGTGAAAAATACGAAGAACAGGTGCGTGTACTCTCCATGGGTGGCGACTTCTCGGTCGAGCTCTGTGGTGGTACCCACGCCGCACGTACCGGTGATATTGGGCTGCTGAAAATTGTATCTGAGGGTGGTGTGGCCGCGGGTGTACGTCGTATCGAGGCCGTCACCGGTGCCGGTGCTCTGGCCTGGCTGAATGAAACCGATTCGGCGCTGGGTCAGGTCAGTGCTCTGGTAAAAGGTTCCCGTGACACGGTTGTTGAAAAAGTGAAAGGTCTGTCGGACCGCAACCGTCAGTTAGAGAAAGAGCTTGAGCAACTGAAAGCGAAGCTGGCGGCGGCTGCCGGATCTGACCTGATCAGCTCAGCGGTTGAAGTGAAAGGCATTAAAGTGCTGGCGGCTAAGCTCGATGGAGTGGAGCCTAAAGCGTTGCGCGATACAGTCGATCAGATGAAGAATAAGCTGGGTAGCGGCGTGGTTGTGCTGGCAACGGTTGCCGATGACAAAATTGCTCTGGCTGCCGGTGTGACTAAAGAGCTGACCGGTCAGGTACGGGCCGGTGATCTGATTAAAGATCTGACGGCACGTCTGGGTGGTAAAGGTGGCGGTCGTCCTGACTTTGCTCAGGGCGGCGGCACGGATATGGCTGCACTGCCCGCTGCGCTGGATGCGGTGGCAGGCCTGGTTGATAGCGCGCTTTAACGAGCATAAGGAAGGGACATGGCGCTCTTTGTACAGAAATATGGCGGTACCTCGGTTGGCAGTGTAGAGCGGATCGAGGCGGTGGCAGACAAAGTCCGGGGCTTCAGGCAGCAAGGGCATGATATTGTCGTTGTGGTATCAGCGATGAGTGGTGAAACTAATCGCCTGATCGGTTTGGCTAAAGATATCCAGGATACGCCCAGCCCGCGTGAGATGGATGTGCTGGTTTCCACCGGGGAGCAGGTGACCATCGCATTGCTCTGTATGGCGCTTCAGAAGCGCGGAGTGCCTGCGCGTTCCTATACCGGTTCTCAGGTCAAAATTCTGACCGACAGCGCACATACCAAGGCGCGCATTCAGGATATTGAGGTATCGTCTATGCAGGCGGATCTCAAAGCCGGGCGCGTCATTGTAGTGGCGGGTTTTCAGGGGGTTGACCCTGAAGGCAATATCACCACCCTTGGTCGTGGCGGTTCTGATACCACCGGTGTCGCTCTGGCCGCAGCGCTAAAGGCGGATGAGTGCCAGATCTATACTGATGTAGATGGGGTGTATACCACCGATCCGCGTGTGGTTGAGGGCGCTAAGCGTCTGGAGCAGATTACCTTTGAGGAGATGCTGGAAATGGCCAGTCTCGGTTCTAAGGTGCTGCAGATCCGTGCAGTTGAATTTGCAGGGAAATACAAGGTACCGCTTCGGGTGCTTTCGAGTTTTACGGAAGGGCCGGGTACGCTGATCACCATAGAGGATGATTCGACGATGGAAAAACCAGTAATTTCTGGTATTGCGTTTAACCGGGATGAGGCCAAACTGACTGTGGTGGGTGTGCCGGATGTACCGGGTGTTGCCTCACGTATTCTGGGGCCGGTCAGTCGCGCTAATATTGAAGTCGATGTGATCGTTCAGAATGTCGCGGCTGATAATACCACTGATTTCACTTTTACCGTGCATCGTAACGACTATGATGCGACTGAGAAAGTGTTGCAGCAGGTTGCGCAAGAGCTCGGCGCCCGTGGTGTTGCAGGCGACAACAAAATCGCCAAAGTCTCCATTGTGGGTGTGGGCATGCGCTCTCATGCGGGTGTCGCCAGTAAGATGTTTGATGCACTGGCAGAAGAAAATATTAACATTCAGATGATCTCTACATCGGAGATCAAAGTGTCTGTTGTCATTGCGGAAAAATATCTTGAGCTGGCGGTGCGTGCACTGCATTCAGCGTTTGATATGGACGCTAATGACTCGGTCAGTGAATAATCGAGATTATTTATGAAGCTGGTCTATAGTTAGGTTAGCTGTTTCATATAGGCAGTGTGTTGGCAGGGATTTGGATGAATGCCAACGTGCAGTCTGCTGTATTCGGTGGGCTAGCCTGGGAAGTACTAAGGAGATCCTAAGATATGTTGATTCTAACTCGCCGTGTTGGTGAAACTCTAATGGTTGGTGATGACGTTACTGTCACTGTTCTCGGTGTTAAAGGCAATCAGGTACGTATTGGTGTAAATGCGCCTAAAGATGTATCTGTTCACAGGGAAGAGATCTATCAGCGGATTCAGCGTGAAAAAGCTGAAGAAGGGAATCAGGAATAATTTTTTTAAATCTTTTCTTTCCTTTTCTCAATCAGTTATGTATATTACGCGCCGTTGTTAGGTGAGCTGGCCGAGTGGCTGAAGGCGCGCCCCTGCTAAGGGCGTATAGGTTTACCCCTATCGAGGGTTCGAATCCCTCGCTCACCGCCATTTGATGTGCGCCCGTAGCTCAGCTGGATAGAGTACCTGGCTACGAACCAGGCGGTCAGAGGTTCGAATCCTCTCGGGCGCGCCACTATCACAACGTTTTTCTTGGAATGCGCCCGTAGCTCAGCTGGATAGAGTACCTGGCTACGAACCAGGCGGTCAGAGGTTCGAATCCTCTCGGGCGCGCCACTCCTTGCAGAAAATCAGATTATGCGCCCGTAGCTCAGCTGGATAGAGTACCTGGCTACGAACCAGGCGGTCAGAGGTTCGAATCCTCTCGGGCGCGCCATCTGAACTGTATAAGATCCTCTCCCCGCTTTATAATTACCCGAATCCTTTAGTTGCCATCTTTGAGCTTAAGACCATGAAGTTCTCAATTCGTTTGTTTCCTGAAATTACCATTAAAAGCCGTCCTGTGCGTAAGCGCCTGATTCAGCGTCTGCAAAGTAATTTGCAGAATATGCTGCGTCGCATCGACGAAGAGATCAAAGTTCGCGGACAGTGGGATAAGCTGGATGTGGAGTGTGGTAAAGCAGATGAGTCTAAGCGTGAAGATGTGATCGATCTGCTCAGCCGTACGCCGGGTATTCACAGCTTCATCGAAGTGACTGATTACCCGCTGGGTGACTTTCACGATATCTTCGAGAAAGCACTGGCGGTCTATGGGCCTGAGATTAAGGGTAAGACCTTCAAGGTTCGGGTTAAGCGTTCCGGTAAGCATGAGTTTCGATCCATTGATGTTGAGCGTTATGTCGGCGGCGGTCTGAACCAGCATGCTGAAGCGGCCGGGGTGGATGTGCATAACCCGGAGGTTTATGTTGATCTGGAGATCCGTAACGACACGTTGTACGTGGTGACGGCGATTTACAAAGGATTGGGTGGTTTCCCGCTGGGTACGCAGGACGCTACCCTGTCTCTGATCTCCGGCGGTTTTGATTCTATCGTCGCCAGCTACATGTCGATGCGCCGGGGCTGTAAAACGCATTTCCTGTTCTTTAACCTCGGTGGTCACGCCCATGAGATTGGTGTGAAGCAGGTTGCCCTCTACCTCTGGCAGAAGTTCGGTTCATCGGCCCGGGTTAAGTTTATTACTATTCCTTTTGATGAGGTGGTGGGTGAGATTCTGCAGTCGGTTCATCACTCTCATATGGGTGTGGTTCTGAAGCGGATGATGATGCGTGCCGGCGAAAAAGTCGCAGATAAAATGAAGATTGAGGCGCTGGTGACCGGTGAAAGTATTGCTCAGGTATCCAGCCAGACATTGCCTAATCTGGCGATCATTGACGCTGCGACCAGTAAACTGGTTGTGCGCCCGCTGGTGACAATGGACAAGCAGGACATCATCGATATTACCCGTCAGATCGGTGCTTATGATTTTGCTAAAAATATGCCGGAGTACTGCGGTGTGATCTCTGACCGCCCGACCACCTGTGCGAAAAAGGAGCGGGTCGAAGAGGAAGAGTCAGATTTCGATTACGAGGTGCTGGAGCGTGCGCTTGAGCGGCGTCAGGTGATCAGTATCGATGAGATCGTTGAAGACGTGAATATTCATGCTGAGGTTGAAGCGCTGACTAAAGTGCAGCCCAATCAGGTGGTAGTGGATATTCGTGCGCCCCATGAGCAGGAGAAAAAACCGCTGAATATTCCGGGCTGTGAGATCCGTCTGATTCCGTTCTTTGCGCTGGGTGCAGAAGCGGAACAGTTTTCAGAAGAAAAAGAGTATCTGCTCTACTGTGAAAAGGGTGTGATGAGCCAGATGCATGCCCACCAGTTGCAGGAGCGCGGCCTGTCAAATGTAAAAGTCTATCGCCCGGGTAATAGCGACTAATACTTATCTGTTTCCACCTATGGATCGGAAGTTGTAAGCAATTTCTGATCCATATCCTTCCTTTAGCCGAAATTTCACCTCATTTTATTGCCTGACCTAGACTTTTCAGGTTTAATTGTGGTCCATTTGCAACCAGTACATCCGTTAGGTGAAATAGCGCATCCGGTGCTATAGGCCAAAAGCCGCTCGCCTGACGAATGGGTTTCGATAAGTACAGGAGCACCCATTAGATGGATAATCTGTTATCAGAAGGCCTCGGCTTGATGGTCTTTGGTATGGGTTTTGTTTTCGTCTTTCTGACGCTGCTGATCTTCTCCACCGTGGGAATGTCAAAAGTGGTTGGTAAGTATTTCCCGGAAGCGCCTCCGCAGCCTAAAGCACGAAAAGCTGCACCTGCAGCGGCGGCTGCAACCAATAATAATGATGAATTAGTGGCTGTAATGACGGCTGCGGTTCACAAATACCGTTCATAACCTGAACGGAACAATAACGAATAATCTGCATTAATCGACAGAAGGCCATTACCCATGACCGACGCAAAGAAACCACTTGGCATTACTGATGTAGTATTGCGTGACGCTCACCAGTCGCTGTTTGCTACTCGTATGCGAGTTGAAGACATGCTGCCGATCGCGGAAAAGCTGGATAAAGTAGGCTTTTGGTCCCTAGAAAGCTGGGGCGGCGCAACCTTTGACTCATGTATTCGCTTTATTGGGGAAGATCCCTGGGAGCGTATCCGTCTGCTGAAACAGGCGATGCCAAATACTAAACAGCAGATGCTGCTGCGAGGACAGAACCTGCTGGGTTACCGTCACTACGCAGATGATGTTGTTAACCGTTTTGTTGAGCGTGCGGCTACCAACGGCGTGGATGTATTCCGTATCTTCGATGCGATGAACGATCCGCGTAACCTGGATACTGCAATCAAAGCAGTTAAAGCGACTGGTAAGCATGCTCAGGGCACCATTTCTTTCACGAAGAGCCCGGTCCACACCATCGATAACTGGGTGGAATACGCTAAGACTCTTGAAGATCTGGGCGCAGACTCTATTGCGATCAAAGATATGTCCGGCATCCTGACGCCTTACGACGCCTTTGATCTGGTTTCCCGTCTGAAAGCACAGACTGATCTGGAAGTTCAGTTGCATGCACATGCAACCTCCGGTCTGTCTGATATGACCATTCTGAAAGCGGTTGAAGCCGGTGTTGACCGTGTTGATACTGCAATCTCCTCTATGTCCATGACCTATGGCCACACAGCCACTGAGTCCGTGGTTGCTGCGCTGGCCGGTACCGACCGCGATACAGGTCTGGATCTGCTGCAGTTGGAAGAAATTGCGGCTTACTTCCGTGAAGTACGGAAAAAATACGCTAAGTTCGAAGGTTCCCTGCGTGGTACAGACTCCCGTATCCTGGTTGCTCAGGTTCCGGGCGGTATGCTGACCAACATGGAAAGCCAGCTCAAGGAGCAGGGCGCAGCGGATAAGTTTGATGATGTACTGGCTGAGATCCCGCGTGTACGTGAAGATCTGGGCTGGATTCCGCTGGTAACCCCAACCTCTCAGATCGTTGGAACCCAGGCGGTTATCAACGTACTGATGGGCGAGCGTTACAAAACGATCTCTAAAGAAGTTCAGGGCATTCTGAAAGGCGAGTATGGCGCAGCTCCTGCGGCTTACAATGCTGAACTGCAGGCACGTGTTCTCGACGGCGGTGAAGCAATCACCTGTCGTCCGGCAGATCTGCTTGAGCCAGAAATGGACAAGCTGGTTGACGAACTGAAAGGTCTGGCTGCCGAGAAAGGTATTGAGCTGACTACCGGTGAGAACGAAATTGATGATGTTCTTACTTACGCTCTGTTCCCGCAGATCGGCCTGAAATTCTTGGAAAACCGTAACAACCCTGATGCATTTGAACCAGCACCTACATTAGAGGACGCACTAGCAATGGCTGCACCTAAGAAATCCGGACCAGAAGTTTACACAATCAATGTCAATGGTCAGAACTACGTTGTACAAGTAACCGAAGGTGGTGATATTTCTGCAGTTGCACCTGCTGCGGCGCCGGCAGCGGCAGCGCCTGCTGCGGCACCTGCTGGAGATGCAGAAGACGTAGCAGCGCCTCTGGCCGGTAACATCTGGAAAGTGCAGGTTGCTGCAGGTCAGGCGGTTCAGGAAGGTGATGTGCTGGTTATCCTTGAAGCGATGAAAATGGAAACTGAAGTACGTGCTGCTCGCGCTGGTACAGTTTCTACCGTCGATGTTAAGGAAGGTGACGCCGTTCAGGTTGGCGACACTCTGCTGACTCTGGCATAAGGTAGTAGCTCGATGGAAAAGTTAATCGAACTGTTAACAGCCTCGGGTGCTTATAACATCACGGGCGGTCAGGTCGTAATGATTCTTGTGGGTCTGTTACTGCTGTTTCTGGCCATCAAAAAGAATTTCGAACCCCTGCTGCTGGTACCAATCGGTTTTGGTGGCATCCTGGCTAATATCCCTGAAGCAGGTCTGGCTTACACGGCGGTAGAAAACGCCGTGCATTTCGCTGTTCCGGAGGTGATGAACGGGCTGGCTGCAGCGCTGAACATCACCAGCACTGATCCGCATGATATTCTGCACGCCTATCACAGCTCATCGGCAGCAGAACATCAGGCGGCCATCAATGTGGCTCTGGATGGTGGTTACGCGAACGGTATGCTGTACAACTTTTACAGTGTAGCGATTGGCTCAACGGCTGCGCCGCTTCTCATCTTTATGGGTGTAGGTGCCATGACCGACTTCGGTCCGCTGCTGGCTAACCCGCGTACACTGTTCCTGGGTGCCGCTGCGCAGTTTGGTATCTTTGCTACCGTACTGGGCGCTGTTGGTCTGACTACTTTAGGTCTGATGGACTTTAATATTCAGGAAGCAGCCGCGATCGGTATCATCGGTGGTGCAGATGGCCCGACGGCTATCTATGTAACGAGTCTGCTGGCACCGCACCTGCTGGGTGCAATCGCCGTAGCAGCATACTCTTACATGGCGCTGGTTCCTCTGATCCAGCCGCCGATTATGCGCGCCCTGACCACAGAGGCGGAACGTAAGATCAAGATGAGCCAGCTACGTCATGTGACCAAGCTGGAAAAGATTCTGTTCCCGATCGTATTGTTGATTCTGGTTGCACTGTTGCTGCCGGATGCGGCACCGCTGCTGGGTATGTTCTGCTTCGGTAACCTGATGCGTGAATGTGGCGTAGTGGATCGTCTGAGCGATACAGCACAGAATGCTCTGATCAACATTGTGACCATCTTTCTGGGTCTGTCTGTTGGTTCTAAGTTGTCTGCGGACAAGTTCCTGGATCTTCAGACGCTGGGTATTATGGCGCTGGGTATCGTTGCTTTCTGTATCGGCACGGCGTGTGGGGTCATCATGGCCAAAATTATGAACAAGCTGGCCGGTGGTAACTCCATCAACCCGCTGATTGGTTCTGCCGGTGTATCCGCTGTACCAATGGCTGCCCGTGTATCAAATAAGATTGGTCTGGAGTATAACTCTCAGAACTTCCTGCTGATGCATGCAATGGGGCCAAACGTAGCCGGTGTAATCGGATCTGCAATTGCCGCGGGTGTGATGATCAAGTTTGTAAGTTGATCTGACAAACGCATAAACTAAAAAAGGCTGCCTTCATGGCAGCCTTTTTTTGTCTGGTGCCCGGCTTCAGTGGCCGGCGAGTACCTCCAGATGCGCCTGCACACTGAAGGCAAGAGAGACCGGATTGTAACCCCCTTCAAGCACGGAGATCAGTCGGTTCTGACTATAGGTGCGGGCGGAATCCATCAGAAGCTGGGTTACCCAGCGGTAGTCCTCTTCATTCAGCTTGATATCGGCCATGGGGTCTTCGTGATGTGCATCGAATCCGGCGGAGATCAGAATCAAATCAGGCTTGTGCGCCTGAATTGCCGGTAACCAGCGACCCTCGACCAGTGAGCGGAACACCATACCATCACTGTGCGCATCCATGGGGCAATTGATAATATGGTCGCGCTGGATATCACTGTAGCGCTCAGGGTAGAACGGGTGCTGAAAGGTGGAGCAGACCAGCACTTCGGGCCGGTCCTTAAAAATATCCACAGTGCCATTGCCGTGATGAACATCGAAATCGAAAATGGCGACCCGTTCAATGCCCGGCTGCTGCAGCGCATGCATGGCTGCAATAGCAACGTTGTTATAAAAGCAGAAACCCATCGGAATATTGTGTTCCGCATGGTGCCCGGGTGGGCGGACGGCACAAAAGGCGTTGTTATTTTTACCGCTGAGCACCCGGTTTACCGCCATCACGGCAGACCCGGCAGCCAGACTGGCAGCGTGCAGGGAATCAGGACAGAGCGCAGTATCTTCGTCGGTGTAGACTACACCGTGCTCAGGCAGTTTCATCTCGAGACGCTTCTGATGCAGATGAGCGTGCGCAAGCTGAATCTGTTCCGGCAGAATATGGGTGGATTCAATCCGTTCCAGTTCCTGAATCAGTCCTGTTTTTTCCAGAACTTTTTTTATGGCCAATAGACGGACTGGGCTTTCTGGATGTTCCGGCCCCATATTGTGCAGGCCGCAATCCTCATGGGTGATGAAGGCAGTAGTCATAGTCTCATTATTATTAGGTTTTTCCTCAGTGTACCTTAAACCATAGAAACAGGAAGTTATCATATTGTCTCAATATTCCATGGGACGCTATGGAGTGGGATATTTCTTGATCCAAGTCATTAGTGTTTGGCCCAGTCATCGCTAGGATAGGCAGTACAGCATAGAACTGTCTTGGCACCGCGTGTTTCACCCTACACCCGGTGCTTTTTTTTGTTTGCGCAAAATGCTTTTGTCATTGCGGCTACGCTTTTATACTCAGTAAATTACAGTGACAGTTATGGATAGCTGAGTGGCAAAAATAGATTATTCCGATAAGCAGGTGTTGCTGATAGAAAGCAGTGGCAACATGCGCTCGACAATCTTCTATATGCTGCGCAGCCTGGGGGTCGTCAACCTCAAGGCGATCACCATTAATGATCGTGTTCTCAGCGAGATTGCTGAAGTCGATTATGATGTCATTTTGCTGGGGCATAATGTCAGTGACAGTGTGACCGGTATTCAGTTGCTTGAAGAGTGCCGTTACCGGGGATACATCAAGCCAAGTGCCTGCTGGGTTTTCATGAGCAGTGATGCCTCACAGGAGGTCGTCCTGCATGCAATAGACAGTCACCCTGATGATCTGATCATGAAGCCTTTCTCGGTGGATGAGCTCAAACACCGCCTGGATAACATTCTCTATCGGAAATCTGTTTTTCAGCCTGTAGATGAGGCGATTGAGATTGGTGATCTGCCCTCCGCGATCAATTTCTGTAAACACAATTTTGCGCCTTACGATCTGGAATACGATGAGGCCCAGTTAATTCTGGCACGTCTTCTGATCCAGTTCAGGCGCCCCGCCGAAGCGGCCAGCGTTGCTGAAAAACAGTATTGGAAATCTCACAACAAAGAGGCGGGCCTGCTCTGGGCTGAGGCCTTGCTGGCGTTGAAAAAGCCCAAAAAAGCCAAGGCATTATTGCAGGAGCTGATTGAAGAGTACCCGTTGTTTATTGCCTCTTATGACCTGCTCGTGCGTGCCCATGAGAGTAGTGGGGATCTGGAGAAAGCCCGGGAGGTGATGGCGGAAGCTACGCAGAAAAGTCCGATGGGTATTCCGCGGCAGATGGAGTTAGGCAGGCTGGCTACCCAGACGCAAAAACTGGATCTTGCCGGCGGGGCCTATAAAAAATCGATTGTACTGGGGCGCCGCAGTTGTCACCGTTCGGCAGAGCCTTACCTGCGCCTTGCTAACGTCAAGCGTCTGGAGATGAAACACTCTGCCGGTCTGGTGACAAATGAGCTGCAGGGCGAATTTGAAAAAGTATTGGCTCAGGCGAATCAGGCATTCCCCAATGATAAAGCACTTCAGGTACGTTCGGCGCTGCTGAAGAGCGAGTTATATCAGCAGCAGGGTGATATTGAGCAGGCGAGTAAGTGTACCCGTGATGCCCAGCGCCTGAATGACGAATTGGAACAACCCCTGGATCTTGATCGTGAACTGTTGAGTGTCACCGGCGATGCTGTGCCTATTCTCGAGGAAGAATCGGTTCGGTCTGAGCCTGTCACAGCGCGAACCCATGATCCTGAGATGAGCCTTAAAGTAAACCGGTTAGGCGTTAAGCATTACCTGTCGGGCAAGATGCCGCAGGCATTGAAGTACTTCGGGCTGGCCACCGAATATGATGCCAGCAATGCCGGGGCCCTGCTTAATCTTGCACAGCTATTTCTGGAATCTGCCCGCGATAGTCGCGAAAAACGCCAGGAACGCCTGAAAATGGTTGAGCGTTATCTGGCGCTCGCCAGTCGCTTACCACTGGAGGATGTCGAGAAAGATAAGCAGAGTCAGTTAAAGCGCTATCTGGGTCACGACCCGGCTCTGTTGCCTCAGGGCTCATTAGGGAATCTTCTGCGTTAAGCGGTGTACTGCGCTTCTGAATGAGTAGCTGAAAGAGATCATCCGATCCGGAGAGTGGTGTCCCAGAGAGGATTCGAACCCCTGGCCTGTCCCTTAGGAGGGGACCGCTCTATCCACCTGAGCTACTGGGACATGCTGGCAGATGACGAATGCTGCCGGATTCTAGCCTGAAAGGTAACGATAGGCAATGCAGGCTGCGGTTCAGGCTTTACCCAGTCGGCTCTGGGCTTTGTACAGCCCGGAATTACCGGATTTGTTATACAGCTGATCCTGTTTCTTGTGGCCGCGAACGATAGCCAGCAGTTGGTTTACGTTCTGCTGGTTGCGATAGATCGCCTGTTCGTTGCGTTTGTTTTTCTGCTGGAGCTGTTTCAGTTTCTGCTTGATCTCGGTGTGCAGTTCCCCGGTCAGGCGGGCGGCTGGTGAGGAGGTATCTGGCAGGCTGTAGTCGCCAACCTCTACCTGAACGCCGAAGCTGCTGAGTAATTCTACCCGTTGTTGGGTAAAGGTATGGAAGCTGTTAAGCAGCCCCATTTTTTCCTGTGTGGTATCGCTGAGACGATCCAGATCTTTGCTGCTCAGGGCTTCAAGCTCCTGATCGTAGATCTCGCTGAGGGAGTCCAAAAGTAAGATACCCTGCTTAAGCAGGGTATCCAGTTCTGAGTATTGCTGTTCGGTCATGTCTAAAATCAGAGCAGATTGTCAAAGTTAAGCATCTTTTCAGCTACGCGCTCGGCGTTAATCTGATAGTTGCCACTCTCAATTTCCTGTTTTAGTTGCGCGACACGCTCGTTGTCCACATCAGGTGTATCGGCCAGTTTTTTCTCAACATTCTGAAGTGCTACTGCAGCACTGCTGAGTTTGACTGTGTCACCTTTACTGGACGGAGACTGCGTAGGTGTGCCGTTACCGCCAGTCTTGGCAGCAGGGGTATCACCTGAGCGTGCACGAGTGCTTGTCGTCTGCGACGATGACAGGCCCGTGATGTCATTGATCATTTATCCGTCCTCAAACTTGTATCTGAACCAGCTTATCGGCGGCTGCAGTGGCAACTTTAGAAAAAAATTAAAAAAATGTCTTAAACGTAACCAGCAGTATAGCAGCAGAAGAAAGCGCTAACCAATCAGCCGTTCAGGGCGCGCGGACCAGGCCGGGGCCTATGACCCGGGCTTTAATAATATTGCCTGAGCGGTCATTTTGAATGCGGATCTGTTCGCCGACTTCGCCATCTTCCAGTGCGGTGCCTGAGGCGCGGATGGTCACGCTGTTGCGTTTAGCTTCAATGATGACCGCATTGCCCTGGCTGATAGCCAGTGGTGCTTTAAGCATGCTCGCTGTGATAACGCTGCCCGCAGGAATGCTGCGTTTCGTGGTCCAGCCTTTAATATCTGCTGGCCGGGTAAAGTAAGCGGAGCGCAGTGTGGTCAGGTCGACCTCTTCAAGTGTGAGATTGCTGAGGCGGAGCTGTGCATTTCGAGGCAGGCTGATATTGCTGACAACGGCCGGACCGAAATGTTTAACTTCGGCGGCAATAAATAGCTGCCATCCCGGTGCCGGGCAGCGTGCACGAAAGGTGATTCGGCTGCTGTTGCCCCTAGGTGTTTGAAATTCAAGAGGTGCCTGGCAGTTTTTTAGTTTGATTTTGCGACTAATCGGGTTAAGTTTGATCTCGGTCCGTGCGTCAGGTTGTGCTTTTTTATAGTGTTCCTGCAGGAAAAGGACAGCCTCCTGTTCCAGAATGTCAGTCTGATCGGCTGCAAAAAGGCGGATGGGGGCCAAAAGAAAAGTGGTTAGCAGGAAAAGTCGTGTTAGATTATGCTTATTCACGTTGTTGAAACTAACATTATGTTTAAGTATCAGCGTATAACCAGAATAGATTAAACCTCTACGGGATTGTTAGATCATGTCAGGTATCCTAGATAGTGTAAACCTGCGTACCCAGATGGTGGGGCAGAACAGACTGGAGCTGTTGTTGTTTGGTCTGGAAACGGAGCAGCAGTACGGTATTAACGTTTTCAAGGTTCGCGAGGTTTTGCAGTGCCCTGATCTGACGGAAGTTCCGCGTCAGACTTCAGCGATTAAAGGGATGGCGCATATCCGTGGCGAAACAATTCCTGTTCTGGATCTGTCTGAGGCGATTGGCAGGGATACGGTACCTTCCGATCAGCGTCAGGAGTGCTTCCTGATTGTTGCTGAATATAACCGCCGCACACTGGCCTTTCTGGTTCGCAAAGTGGATCGCATCCTGAATACCCAGTGGGATCAGATTATGGCGCCACCGACAGAGATCGGTGTAGAGAACTATCTGACAGCTATCTTTGAGCACGAAGGTAAGCTGATCGAAATCCTCGACGTTGAACAGATTCTTGCAGATCTGTATCCAATGCCAACTGAAGTCAGCCAGGATGTTGCGAATGAGCAGGTGCGTGAAAAAGCGCGCGAACATCACATTCTGATTGTTGATGATTCTTCTGTTGCACGTAATCAGATGCAGCGCAGTCTCGAAAACCTGGGTGTTAAAGTTACCTCCTGCAATAATGGTCGGATGGCCTGGGATCTGTTGCGGGAAATGGCTGATCGCGGCACCGATGTGACGGATCATTTTCTGATGGTCATTTCGGATATTGAGATGCCGGAAATGGATGGCTACACCCTTACCTCTATGATTCGTGACGACGAACGGATGAGTTCGATGCATGTAGTGCTGCATACCTCGCTGTCCGGTGGGTTCAACGTATCTATGGTTAAGAAAGTGGGGGCCGATGGGTTCCTTGCGAAGTTTAACCCGGATGATCTGGCGACGGCTGTGGTACAGCGTATCCAGCAAGTCGAAAAACGATAACTGAGCGGTAAATCATATCGATGAGCATTGCTGGCAGGTCGAGCTTTACGATCACCGACGCGGACTTTGAGCTGTTCAGTCGTTTCCTTGAAGATAACAGCGGAATTCTTCTGGCGAAACACAAACAGTATCTGGTTCAGAGCCGTCTGGGTAAAATTGTTCAGGAGCAGAATTGTTCAGGTCTTAAAGATCTGATCTCCAAGCTGCAAAGCCCTGCGGCAAAACGCCTCCGTGAGCAGGTTATCGATGCGATGACCACCAACGAAACGCTCTGGTTTCGTGATGTACACCCTTTTGACATTCTGCGCGACCGCATTCTGCCTGAGCTGACCGCAAAGCCCGGCGGTTCTAAGGTGCGTATCTGGTCGGCGGCCTGTTCTACCGGGCAGGAACCCTACTCCATCAGCATGACGCTGGATGAGTTTCGCAAGAAGTCTCCGGGTAAGCTCAGTGCCGAAGAAGTGATGGCGACCGATATATCGACTCAGGTGCTGGAACAGGCCCGCCGGGGTGAATATGAGATGTTGGCTATTGGCCGTGGTTTATCTCAGGAGCGGTTGACTCAGCACTTCAAACAGCTCCCTAACGGCAGTTGGGGTGTAAAACCGGATATCAAATCACGGGTAAGGTTTCAGAGCATCAACCTGCTGGGGCAGTACAGTGCTATGGGCAAATTTGATGTGATTTTTTGCCGTAACGTGCTGATCTATTTTTCCAGCGAGAAGAAAACTGAGATTCTCAGCAAGATGCACGGGGTTCTGAAGCCGGGCGGCTATTTGATTCTGGGTGCCTCTGAGTTTCTGTCTGGCCTGTCTGATAAATATCAGATGATTCACTGCCGTCCGGGCATAATTTATCAGGCTATCTGACCTTCTGTTATGACGTTTTCTAAAACCGCCGTTTATGGCGGTTTTTTTATGCCTGCCTTTTTGCCGGCGGTTGCCGCTTTGCCGCTGCGGCAATACGGCGGTCTTCCATTGCCGGTTTTGAGTGATGTATTACAAGTGCAGAGGAGCTAAAAATCTTAACTCATTGTTAAATAAGTGATTTTTGTTTCTGGTACGGGGATTGCTTTTATCTGACCATCTGAAAATAGAGGCAAGCCAATGGCCATCAGTTTTGACGCAGCTTTAGGTATTCATGATGACGCTTTGCTCCATCGGGCACGCCGTGCCGAGGTGCTGGCGAATAATATTGCCAATGCAGATACGCCAAACTTCAAAGCGCGGGATCTTGAGTTTGCCCATGCACTGGAAAATGCGTCTAAGCTGCAGGTAAAGCAGACGGCCACTTCGCCGGGCCACAAAACTGAACTGCTCGAACCGGATCTGGCTGCGGATATGATGTTCCGCATTCCAAATCAGGCCTCCGTAGATGGCAACACCGTAGAGCTGCAGCAGGAGATGGCGCGCTACACCGAAAACTCGTTGGATTACCAAACCTCTTTCCAGTTTCTGAACCGTAAATTTACGGGGCTGAAATCAGCTATCAAGGGTGAATAAACATGTCATTAAGTAATGTTTTCGGTATTGCCGGCTCTGCGATGAATGCGCAGACAATCCGTCTGAATACCACCGCAAGTAACCTGGCCAATGCTGAAAGTGTCAGCTCCAGTGTGGATGAGACTTACCGTGCCAGAAAACCTGTTTTTGCGGTTCAGCAGGTAGATCCGCTGGCAGAGCCTGATAACGAATCGGGCATTGCTGCGGGGCAGGGCGTGCAGGTGCTTGGCATCGTTGAGAGTGAAGCTGAGCTGCGAAAAGAATATAACCCTGCGCATCCCATGGCGGATGATCAGGGGTTCGTTTATTACCCGAATGTGAATGTCGTGGAAGAGATGGCGGATATGATCTCCGCTTCGCGCTCTTTCCAGATTAATACTGAAATTTTGAATACTGCTAAGCAGATGCTGCAACAGACGATCCGTCTGGGCCAGCAATAACTGAGTGATGGGGTTCTAAGCCATGAGTAATGTAAATGGCGTAAACCAAAATGTCTTCGACCAGATAAATCGGGCCAACCAGGCTTCGAGTACGGCGAAAAGCCAGTCTCAGGAAGACAGCGATATGTTTATGCGCTTAATGATCGCGCAGTTGCAGAATCAGGATCCGACCAGTCCGGCGGATACCACTGACTTTATGCAGCAGATTGCGACCATGTCTCAGGTTGAGAGTATCAACCAGCTCAATACATCGGTGAATGAGATGTCCCAGTCAATGCTGGCCAGTCAGGCGGCATTGCAGGCTTCCTCTATGGTCGGGCGCTCCGTGTATATTGCGGGTGATACGGCGGAAGTGGGCACTGCCCTTAATCCTTATGCCAAGGGCTCTTTTAACCTGAGTTCCAGCGCCAGTGATATGCGGATCAAGGTTTATAACGCCAGCGGTACGCTGGTGGATACCATGCAACTGGGCTCAGTAACTCCGGGTGAGCATGAGTTTGCCTGGCAGATGGATTTTGACGAAGACGGCAATCCACTTCAGCCAGCAGGGGACTACACCTTTGTGGTTGAGCGACTGGATGACGGTGAATACAGCGCAGTCAATACCAACATGTCTTATCGGGTCAACAGTGTGACCCTGGGTGAGAACGGTATTGGTATGCAGGTGAATACGACGGCTGGCACATTCGATGTTAGCGAAGTGAAACAGATCGGCGCGTGAGGACAAAAAAATGGCAGGTTTCAATACAGCAGTAACCGGTCTAAAAGCAGCCAGTACAGACCTGGATGTGATCGGTAACAACATCGCAAACTCAAGTACCGTAGGTTTTAAAACCTCACGCACCGAGTTTGGTGATATTTACGCAACCGCAGTTGTGGGTGCAGGTTCCTCAAACGTGGCCGGCTCCGGTGTGACTGTTACGGATATCGCTCAGGATTTCCAGGCAGGTACCATTGAGTTCACCAATAACAACCTTGATCTGGCGATCAATGGTTCCGGCTTCTTCCAGTTGGATGATGGTCAGGGCGGTGTGACGTATTCTCGTGCGGGTGCGTTTGAGCTGAACAAAGACGGCTTTATCGTCTCCAAATCCGGTAAATTCCTGCAGGGTTACGGTCTGGATACCGAAGGGAACCGATTGCCGATCGGTAATCTGGCAGTAACCCAGAAGGAAAGCCCGCCAAAGGCGACCGAAGAGATTGATCTGTCGTTTAACATCGATTCCCGCGAAGACGCCGCAACCTTGCTGGCTGACTACGATAAAGATGAGCCAGGCTCCTTTACCTACAGTACGACAGTGCGAACTTTCGACAGTCTGGGTAATGAACACACCATCAAGTTTAACTTTGCCGAAGCGCGTCCTTTTCAGGCTCAGCAGCAGGTCACAGGCATTACTACAGGTGAATCTATTTCGGGTGTAACCATTACCGGACCGGCAGCAACACCGGGTACGCATATGGCCGAATTAACAGGTTACAACGTCGGTGATGTAATCGATTCTTCTTCTGGTTCATCTTTTTTCTCTGAACTGACCGATGCGATTAATGGTGACCCACGTATTCAGAGTATTACGATTGATGACAATACGGACCCTGTAGGTTTCACGATCCGCTTCAAAGCGGAGTACCCGGAGCCCGATCTGGTCGCTATATCATCAGGCCTGACTGCGCTCGAAGTGGATGAAATAGCGGCGAATGAGACCCATACCTTTGCATTTGATGCTGCTACTGCCTTTGGTGGGGTGGATTCGCTTCAGGAAAATACCGTGATCGAAGTGGGTGGTATCACCATCAGTCTGGCGGCGGGCATGACACAGGATGCCGTGGGTCAGGCGATTACAGCAGTTGAAGCTAATATTCTGGATGCCAACCCGGATGTAGAATCGGTTATCTATGATAATGCTTCTAACGAGGTAGTGGTTACCTACAAAGCAGAAGCTGGTGATGTAAATCCGGGTATCCTTGTCGATGCCAACGTCGGTGGCGGTGCAACCAATCCTATCTGGGATGGTACTCAGCCAACAATTAAGCAGGGTGATAACTCCTTTATGGGGGTTTACCGGATGTATGCCTACCTCAATGGCACTGAGCAGCTTGATATTGGTAAAGCGCTGGATCCGGGCGAAATAGGTACAGGTACTGAGCCGGGCCCGATTCTGATCAACTTTAACCCATCCAATGGTTTGCTGAACGGTATTAATGGGGAAACCTTTTCTGCCAGTGCGGTAGTGCCGACCATTACGATTACCGGTGCCGACCCTGCGGATTCCACGACGGTGATTGAGCTGGATGTGACCAACACCACGCAGTTTGCATCTGAATCGATTGTTAAATCCTCTGCTCAGGACGGTTATACCAAGGGTGACCTGATCGGTGTGAGCTTTAGTGAAACCGGTGAAATGGTTGCCAGCTTCTCTAACGGCCAGAACCAGGATCTGGGTGTGGTTGCGATTGCCACCTTCGAAAACCAGTCGGGTCTGCAGCCTGCGGGTGATACGGAGTGGATTTCAACGCTGACCTCAGGTGATGCGATTGTGAACCCGCCGGGAACCGGTCTGAACGGTACCCTGCGATCTGCAGCGCTGGAGCAGTCCAACGTGGATCTGTCAGCCGAGCTGGTAGCGTTGATTGAAGCGCAGCGTAACTTCCAGGCAAACTCGAAAACCATCGAGACCCAGAACACAGTGACACAGGCGATACTGCAGATCTAAACAGATTTTCAGTCAGCTTTTGAAAGGGCCGCTAACCGCGGCCCTTTTTTATTGGCACAAGGTTTGCTTTATCTGTTATCAGACAACGTTATTAAATGACGGCAATCAAAGCGGCAATGCCGCCGGAACGGGAAGTGATAGATGGATAAGGTTCTGTTTTTAGCAATGACCGGGGCGCGGGAAAATATGCTGGCGCAGCAGGCTCATGCCAACAACCTTGCAAATGCCAATACCACGGGGTTCAAAGCTGATCTGGCTCAAGCCCGCGCCATGCAAGTGTTTGGCGAGGGTCATGCTTCACGGGTTTATGCCCAGACGGAGCGTCCGGCCACCGACGTGACCAGCGGTACCCTGATAGAAACCGAGCGCCAGCTGGATGTGGCTGTGGCCGGAGAGGGCTGGTTTGCGGTGATCCGTCCGGATGGAACTGAAGGCTATACCCGTGCCGGTTCACTGCAGATTAATGCCGCCAATCAGTTGGTAACAGGCAGTGGTTTGCCGGTGATGGGCAATGGCGGCATTCCGGTTATTTTGCCGCCCTTTGACAGCGTTGAGATCGCCACAGATGGAACCATTACCGTGAGACCGCTGGGTGAAAATGCTGCGGAGTTGCTGGTGGCTGATCAGATTAAACTGGTGAATCCCGATCCGAAAACAATGTTTAAGGGGCCGGATGGTTTGATGACCACGGGTAACCCCAACCCGGAACAGCCTGACCCGAATGTAAGAATCCGTTCTGGCTATCTCGAAGCAAGTAATGTGAATGCGGTGAGTGAACTGACAGGCATTATCAGTTCATCCCGCCAGTTTGAGATGCAGATCAAAATGATGAAAACCGCCGAAGAAAATTCTGAATCGGCAGCTTCCATCCTGAAAATGAGTTAAGAATCGCCTGAGGAAAGATAGATGCACGGTGCACTGAATGTAGCAAAAACAGGAATGACCGCTCAGGACACTAACCTGAAGGTGATTTCAAACAACCTGGCCAACGTCTCTACGGTCGGCTTTAAGCGTGACAAGCTGGTGTTCGAAGATCTGATGTATCAGGTTCGCCGCCAGCCGGGCGCGCAGAGTGCTGAAGAAGCGCAGTTACCCTCTGGCCTTCAGGTGGGTCTGGGTGTTCGGACCGTAGGCTCACAGAAGTTGTTCAGTACCGGTTCCATAGAGATTACCGATGAAGCCTTCGATGTGGCCATCAACGGTCGTGGTTTTATCCCGGTGACGCTGCCCAACGGTGATGCCGCTTACACGCGCAACGGTCAGTTGCATCTGAACGCGGATGGGGAAGTGGTGACTGCAGAAGGTTATCTGCTGGATCCGGTCATCAACTTACCTGCTGAGGTGACTTCGTTCTCCATCAGTAGTGATGGTGTGGTTGAAGTGACAACGCCGGGTGATGGCACACCCACTCAGATTGGTCAGTTGCAGTTGGCGGATTTTGTAAATCCCCAGGGCCTGCAGGCGCTGGGCCAGAACCTGTTTCAGGAAAGTGCTGCCAGTGGCGCACCTGTTCTGAGTAACCCCGGAGAAAACGGTACCGGCATTATGGTTCAGGGGGCGCTCGAAGGTTCCAATGTAAATGCGGTACAGGAGCTGGTTGACATGATTACCACCCAGCGTGCCTATGAGATGAACTCGAAAGTGATTTCGACAGCGGATGAGATGCTGTCCTTCGTTTCGCAGCAGCTCTAAGTAACGGTTCGAGGAGACTAACGTGAAATCTGTAATCCTGATGGTGATGAGTGCCTGTCTGCTGTTGAGCGGTTGTGTACAGAAACAGGTAAAACCGAATAATCCGGAATACGCACCGGTGCGGCCGCAAGCGTTGATGCAGCCAAAGCCACAGAATGGATCGATCTATAACGCCGCTACCAGCATCAATTTATACGGCGATGGTCGGGCGCATCGGGTGGGAGATATCCTGACAATCACCCTGCAGGAAAGTACCAGCTCGCAGAAGAGTGCCACCACGGATATCGATAAGGAGGGCACCACCACTCTGGAGCAGGCAACGGCGTTTGGTGAACCCGTCACCGCATTTGGCAAACCGGTCAGTTTTTCCCTGCCGACCAGTACGACTGAATTCAGCGGCGATGGCTCTTCGGATATGAGTAATAACCTCAGCGGTAATATCACGGTGACAGTCCACGATGTTCTGCCTAATGGCACGCTGCTGGTCAAAGGTGAGAAGTGGCTGACCCTGAATCAGGGCGATGAGTATATCCGTATCAGCGGTATGGTTCGTCCACAGGATATCAGCTCCGATAATACTGTGGTTTCTACCAAGCTGGCGGACGCACGTATTGCCTACAGCGGTACCGGTGCGGTACATGATTCCAACGTGATGGGCTGGATGTCACGCTTCTTTATCAGCGCAATCTGGCCGTTCTGAGGCGGTAATGAGTATGAATAAGATAATCCTGATAATCGCGGCCCTCCTGTTCAGCGTTGTCGCTGAAGCCGGAAGACTGAAAGATATGGTGAGTGTGTCTGGTGTTCGCTCCAACCAGCTTGTGGGTTATGGATTGGTGGTCGGGCTGGATGGCACCGGGGATAAGACCTCATTCACCTCTCAGACATTCCGCAACATGCTGAACAATTTCGGTGTGGCAATTCCGTCGGATATTAATCCGAAATCCAAGAATATTGCCGCGGTGGCGATCCATGCAGAGCTGCCTGCATTTGCTAAACCCGGTCAGGCGATTGATATCACGGTGTCTGCAATCGGTGATGCGAAAAGTCTGCGTGGCGGCAGCCTGCTGATGTCTCCTATGAAAGGTGCCGATGGTCAGGTTTATGCCATTGCTCAGGGTAATCTGGTGGTTTCCGGGTTTGGCGTACAGGGTGCTGATGGTTCGCGTTTGTCACTCAATGTACCCAGCGTAGGCCGTATTCCTAATGGCGCCATGGTTGAGCGGGCGGTACCGAGCGGTTTTGCTCAGGGTGACAGTCTGGTACTGAATCTGCACCGCCCTGATTTTACCACTTCACGGCGTGTAGCTGAGCAGATCAATCATCTGCTGGGGCCGGGTATGGCAGCTTCCATGGATGCCGCTTCGATTCGAGTGCGGGCGCCGCGGGATCCGAATCAGCGGGTTTCGTTTCTCTCTGTACTGGAAAACCTGAATGTTGAACCGGCCCGTGATGCGGCGAAAGTGGTGATCAATTCGCGCACAGGCACCATCATTATCGGTCAGGATGTCAGTGTATCACCGGTGGCGATTACCCACGGTGGCCTGACCGTTGCGATTACCGAAGATCTGGATGTCGATCAGCCAGATCCATTGGCTGGGGGCGCGACCGTAGTCACACCGCGTACCGGCATTGAAGTGGATGAAGGCTCCGGGCATATGTTTGAGTTTTCTCCGGGGGCGAGCCTAAGTGACATCGTTGAAGCGGTCAATCAGGTGGGCGCAGCACCGGGTGATCTGATGGCCATACTCGAAGCGCTGAAACAGGCCGGCGCCCTGAAAGCGGAACTGGTGGTGATCTGATGATTAAAACCGGCGGCGGCAACGCACAACTTTATTCAGACCTGGCGGAACTGCAGAAACTGAAGAGCAAAACCCGCTCGAACAGTGACGAAGGTCTGCATCAGGCGGCGCAGCAATTCGAGCAGCTTTTCCTGAATATGCTGTTGCGGTCGATGCGTGATGCGAATGCCGCTTTCGGTGACGATAACTTTATGAACAGCAGCCAGACCAAACTTTACCAGAGCATGTTCGACAACCAGATCTCACTGGAAGTCGCTTCGGCAAAAGGTATTGGTCTGACCGACGTGCTGGTACGCCAACTGGGAGGGCAGACTCAGCCCGATTCAGTCGAGCTTAAACCGCTGAACCCGGAGAGCCGTCAACTCAGTCAGGCCTGGGACCAGGCTGCAGCGATCGCCGCATCAGCGCTGCTGGCTAAAGCCGAGGGACAGGAAAATCCGCCGGGCATTAATTTGACCGACGAGCAGAAGCAGACCATCCAAACGGTTTTTGAACAGCAACTGGAAACCTTGTCACAGCAGTCACAGACCCGGGCTGAGATGCCGGATCGCTTTTCATCACCGGAAGAGTTTGTAGACACGCTGGCGCCACTGGCGGAAAAAGTGGCCGCTGAGCTGGGTGTGGATTCCCGGGTGCTTCTGGCGCAGGCAGCGCTGGAGACCGGTTGGGGTAAATATATGGTCCGCTCAGCGGACGGCAGTAACAGTAACAACCTGTTCAATATCAAAGCGGACAGTCGCTGGGCAGGAGCGCGCGCCCAGGTTTCTACCCTGGAATACCGTAACGGTATTGCTCAGCGCGAACAGGCGGCTTTCCGTAGTTATGACAGCTATGAAGATAGCTTCAGGGACTACGTCGATTTTCTGAAAAACAGCCCTCGTTATCAGATGGCACTGGAAAGTGCCGGCGATCCCTATGAATACGTTCGGCATCTGCAGGAGGCGGGTTATGCGACCGATCCTCAATATGCCGAGAAGATTAAAAATATTTTTGATGGTGAGCTGCTGGCCAGCCGCAGCGGTAGTTCTAAAGAGGGGTGAGCCGTAGCCGATAAGCTATGTCTCAGTTCTCCTTAATCGCTTAAGCCGCCAACCGGGCCGCCTCAAAAGGAGTCAGTTATGTCCTACGGTTTATTGAACCTTGGTGTCCAGAGTTTGCAGTCCAACCAGACTGCGCTGGGTGTTACCGGGCAGAATATCAGTAACGTTAACACGGAAGGTTATACCCGTCAGCGTCCGATTTTTCAGTCGCGTGAGGGCATTGCCGGTGTGCAGATCGATGAGATTGATCGTGTCGCCGATGCGTTTCTTAACCGTCAGATCTGGGCTGATAGCGCAACCTACAACAGTTACTATGAGTTTGAGGGCTTTGCCAACGAACTGGATAACCTGATGGCGTCGGATGTGACCAGTGTATCCAAAGCGATGGATGACTATTTTGGCGCGCTGCAGACGGCGGTGGATGATCCGGTCAGCCTGCCAAACCGAGAGTTGTTTATTGCCCAGTCGGAAGCGCTGGTGCAGCGCTTTAACGATCTGGATGCGAATATCCGGCGGCAGAATGACACCATTAATGGCCGTCTGGAAAGTAACCTGCAGACGATCAACGCAATCGCCGGGCATATTGCTGAGCTGAACCATGAGATCTCTATTGCTCAGGCCTCAGGCAATGTAAACAGTGAGCTGCTGGATCATCGTGACGCCAAGCTCGAAGAGCTGTCCGGTTATATCGGGTTTACCACACTGGATCAGCCATCCGGTGAGGTCAGTGTGTTTATCGGCAATGGTGAGCCACTGGTTGTGGGGCTGTCTGCCAACTCGCTAACGACCATCCTCAGCCCGGCCGACAGCAGCCAGTTGAATATCGGTATTCAGAGCGGTAACACGGTTGCGGACATTACCAATCAGGTATCGGGTGGTAAGGTCGGCGGGATTCTGGATTACCGTGAAGATGTGCTGGGCTCTACGCTGGATGAACTGGGCCGTATCGCTCTGGTGTTTGCGGATACGATGAATGAGCAGCACCAGAAAGGCATGGACCTGAATGGCATGATGGGCGGTTTGATGTTTACCGATATCAATAGCACTCAGGCCGCTTCGGACCGGGTTCTGGCAGAGCGGGATAATGCGATACAGGTCAGCTCCCGGATCTATATTGATGATGTCGCGGCACTGGAGGCGTCAGAGTATTCGCTGGATTTCAACAACAATGGTGGTTTCACCCTGACCCGGGAGCAGGACGGCGAGCGCTGGACTAATGGCTCCCTGACTGCCGTGGCTGCGGCCACTGATGTCGATGAGGATGGTGAGTTTTACTTTGACAGCATCAATGGTGATCTGACCCTGCGGGTTGATGGATTTACACTGACCATGTCAGCGTCAGGCGCATTTGGGGCCGGTGATTCGTTTATTCTGCGGCCTACGCGAAATGCGGCATCCGAGATCGACAGTGTGTTAACCGAAGCCAGCCAGTTGGCGCTGGCCGCGCCCTTAGCGACCTCCGCAGACTCTGCCAATATTGGCACCGGCAGCGTCTCGGTAACCATCACCGATAAGGACTTTATGGACCGGGCTCAGGTCACCGGTGAAATGACACCGCCGTTTGATATCAGTTTTCTCTCTCCGCTTGAGATCGTTCCGGCGGTGGGAAATACCGGTGTGGCAGATAACCTGACGGTGACCGATGAAGCGGTGTTTTCTACGGTGACATATCCGCTGACCATTACTGAGGATGGCGCCGGCAACTTTGATGTGAGCGATTCCTCAACGCCGGCCAATACCGTAACCGGCGTGGCCCTGGCGGGTGGGCAGCTGGATCTGAGCGCCAGTTTTGGTATTACCCTGGATATTTCCGGCGTAGCCGCCGGCAGCGGTGAGAGTTTTACGATCCAGCATGACAGTTCGACGGATGTCGGGTTCTATCAGTTTGTCGATGCGGATGGTGACCGCATGGCAGGTGAATATGTTCCGGGCAGTACGATCACCCTGCAGGGATTCGATGTCACCATCAACAACAGCCCGGATATCAATGACCGGTTCAGCATCACTCTGAATGAGGGCGGTGTATCGGATAACCGTAATGCGCTGCTGTTGTCAGATCTGCAGTTCACTAAAACTGTTGAGGGTGCGTCTTATCAGGATAAATATGGCCAGAATGTCGAGCGTGTCGGCACCCGGGCGTCCGTTGCTCAGGTGAATGCTCAGGCGGGCAAGTCTGTGCTGGATGCCAACCGCGAGATGCGCTCCAGTATTGCCGGGGTTAACCTGGATGAAGAGGCCGCAAAACTGGTGCAGTATCAGCAGGCCTATCAGGCCTCCGCGCAACTGATTCGTGCAGCTCAGACGATCTTTGATTCTCTGCTGCAGAGTGTATAGGAGATAAATTATGCGAATCTCTACACAACAGGTTTTCCTGAATAATATCGATAACCTGAATAAAAACAGTTCTGAAGTGTTCAAGACACAGCAGCAGTTGTCCACAGGTAAGCGGGTATTGCAGCCTTCGGATGATCCGCTGGCATCGGCGCAGATTCAGAAGTTCAAGAAAGAAATTGCCCGTTCCGAGCAGTTCGCAGGCAATATTGACGTGGCTCAGCGCCGGTTGGCGCTGGAAGAGGAGACCATCGAGCAGGTCAATAACCTGTCGATTCGTCTGCGTGAACTGGCGATTCAGGGTAAAACCGGTACCCTCGGTACCACTGACCGGCAGGCACTTGCCTCCGAGGTGGGAGAGATCGTGAAGTCGCTCGACAGCCTGATGAATACGAAGGATGTTCAGGGCGAGTATCTGTTTTCGGGTAACAAGGGTTTTACTAAGCCTTATACCTTAGATGCCAGTACCGGCCGCTACGTTTTTAATGGTGACGATGGGCAGCGTTTTCTGCAGGTGGGGCCAGAAAATAAAGTTGCTTCAACCGATTCAGGGTTTGAAGTGTTCGAGAAAATTCCCCGGGTCTCTGGCTACGTAGAGGCGGATATTCAGCAGAGTCTGAATCTGATCGGTGATGTGGATATTGTCGGCGGTGATGCGGAAGCCTTTGGTGATTTTATGGCGGCCAATGGCCCTCTGACGGTGACAGTGACCGGCGGGTTGTTAACAGTAACTGACCGTAAAGGTCAGCCGGTCACGGCCGACGATCCGGCTGTTGCATTAAACGGTTATAACCCGGCAGCTAACCCGAATGCGCCGATTTATGAAATCGCGGGTGTGGAAGTCGAGCTGAATACGGGGGCCGATGGTACGGCAACACTGGATGTGTTCGATCAGCATAATATCCTCAATACAGCCGTAGATCTTCGCGATGCCCTGAACAACTATGACGGCAGTACTGGTGAAGCCCGCGAGCAGTTCAATCAGCAGATGGATTTTATACTCGATAATCTGGCGGGTATTGAGGAGCGTAACGTAGCAGCCCGTTCCAGCATCGGTGGCCGCCAGAATGCGCTGGAACAGCAGGATCTGGTTAACGAGGATTACAAGCTGTTTACTCAGGAAGCGCTCTCCTCGTTTGAAGATCTGGATTATAACGAGGCGATCAGCCGCTTCCAGTTGCAGCAGACCGTGCTGCAGGCATCCTACTCCAGTTTTGCCCGCGTCCAGGAACTTAACCTGTTCAACTTTATCAATTAGCGGTATGGCCGTTGTGCAGAGATGAGTTATCAATAAACCGGCATTCGCCGGTTTTTTTTGTGCTGCACGTTTATGTCATAAATTCTGCTTTTTGCTGTTATTTGAAACTGCGTAAATCACCGCAAGAAAGGGCTTTTTCCACAGGCTGAAATATTTTGTCAGCAAAACTGGTAACTTTTGTTATTGGCGAGTTTGGGCCTTTGAACCATGCTTAATGGCATATTCAAAGCCCGTTGCAATCGATGCAAACCTTCTACTACAGCTGCACCTCTTTCGGGCGGAGGAATAAAAATAACAGTGAGGATAATCACAATGCCTGAATATAAAGCCCCCCTGCGTGATATGAGCTTCGTGCTGAATGAAGTTTTACAGTCGGAAGCGCATTACAGCAATCTGCCCGGCTGTGAAGAAGCCACCCCGGATATGCTCTCTGCGATCATGGAAGAGGGCGCTAAGTTTGCCGAGCGGGTACTGTCACCCCTGAATCAGGTGGGTGATCAGCAGGGTTGCACCTGGAATGACGGGCAGGTAACGACCCCGGAAGGCTTTAAAGAGGCATACCAGCAGTTTGTTGAAGGCGGCTGGCCTTCCCTTTCCCATGAAACCGAATATGGCGGTCAGGGTCTGCCGGAGTCTGTGGGTATTGTTATCAACGAGATGGTCGGCACCGCGAACTGGTCCTGGAGCATGTATCCGGGGTTGAGTCACGGAGCGATGAACACGCTGGGCGCACATGGTACTGAAGAGCAGAAAGAAACCTACCTGACCAAGCTGGTGAGTGGAGAGTGGACCGGCACGATGTGTCTGACCGAGCCGCATTGCGGTACCGATCTGGGGATGCTGCGAACCAAGGCAGAGCCGCAGGCCGATGGCAGCTACAAAATTTCCGGGACTAAAATCTTTATCTCTGCCGGTGAGCACGATATGGCCGATAATATTGTGCATATCGTTCTGGCGCGCCTGCCGGATGCGCCTGAAGGGACTAAGGGTATCTCACTGTTCATTGTACCTAAACACCTGCCGGAAGCACCGGGTGCAGATAACGGCGTCAGTTGTGGCTCTCTGGAACACAAGATGGGGATTCATGGTAACGCCACCTGCGTTATGAATTTTGATAATGCGACAGGCTACCTGATCGGTCCGGCGAACAAAGGCCTGAACTGTATGTTCACCTTTATGAATACGGCACGTCTGGGAACCGCTCTTCAGGGCCTGGCTCACGCGGAATGGGGCTTCCAGAACTCCCTTGAATATGCCAAAGAACGCTTGCAGATGCGTGCCCTGAATGGCCCTGCCTGCCCGGAAAAAGCAGCAGATCCGATTATTGTTCATCCTGAAGTACGCAAAATGCTGCTGACTCAGAAAGCTTTTGCTGAAGCGGGTCGTGCATTGATCTACTACTGTGCCCAGTTGGTAGACAAAGTAAAACTGGCAGAGGGTGAAGAGCAGGCCCAGGCCGATGCGCAACTGGCCTTTCTGACACCGATCGCCAAGGCCTTCCTGACCGAAGTAGGTTTCGAGTCAGCTAACCACGGTCTGCAGATCTTCGGCGGCCATGGCTTCATCGCAGAGTGGGGTATGGAGCAGAACGTACGTGACAGCCGTATCTCCATGCTCTACGAGGGTACTACCCAGATTCAGGCGCTTGACCTGCTGGGCCGTAAGGTCCTGATGACTCAGGGTGAATCACTTAAGGGATTCACCAAGATCATGCATAAGTTCTGTCAGGCCGAATCGGATTGCACAGAGATGTCTGAGTTTATCAAACCACTGGTTGAGCTGAACAAAGAGTGGGGCGAGCTGACCATGAAGATCGGTATGAAAGCGATGCAGAACCGTGATGAAGTGGGAGCTGCCTCGGTGGATTATCTGATGTACTCCGGCTATGTAGTGCTGGGTTACTTCTGGGCGCGTATGGCAAAAGTGGCGCAGGAAAAACTCGCCTCCGGCGAGGGTGATCAGGCGTTCTATCAGGCTAAGCTGACGACTGCCCGTTTCTACTTCGAGCGGATTCTGCCACGCACCCGCTCGCTGGCGGTGACAATGCAGTCCGGTTCAGACAACCTAATGGCAATGGATCAGGAAGATTTCATTTTCTAGGCTGATCCGATGAAAAAAGTGGTTAACAACGTCGCCGGCCGCACTTTGTTGCGCGGCCTGCTTAAGCTGAATGCGATGCGCTACCAGCTAAAAAATAATAAAGATGTAAAGGTGAGTGAGATGAGTGATTTGAAAGCAACATTTGCTGAGATGCAGGGCCGTTTCAATGCTGAAGCTGCAGCGGGAACCGATGCGGTTTTCCAGTATGAGATCAGTGATGGCGGTGCCTGGTATGTTTCTGTGCAAAATGGTGCCTGCGAAGTTGCTGAAGGCAGCAGTGATGATGCTTCCGTCACCCTGCGTATGGACAGCGCAACGCTGGCGGAAGTGATGTCCGGCGAAACCGATGGTATGCAGGCATTTATGACCGGCCGTATCCAGGCGGATGGTGATATTATGCTGGCGACTAAACTGGCTGCGATTTTTCCGGTAGCCTAAGCTGGAAGGGCACAGGGGTGATTCTGTGCCCTTTTTCTCTGAAGGAAGAACCTGCAAGGGTTCTCGATAACAATAATTATACGAGGAACCTCAGATGGTGCAGCAGCTACCTGCCGCCGATACGATTCCGGCCGATCTGAACCACTACGGATTTAAAACGATTCCTGACGTACTGGCATACGTCGTCAAGCAGTTCGGGGCCAGGCCTGCTTTTACCAGTTTTGGCCGCACCATAGACTACAACGAACTCGACCGCCTCTCTGCGGCTTTTGCTGTTTACCTGCAGAAAGAAACCGGCCTGCAGGCGGGTGACCGGGTTGCGATTCAACTGCCCAACCTGATTCAGTACCCGATTGTGTTGTTCGGAATACTCCGGGCGGGATTGGTGGTGGTTAACACCAATCCGCTCTATACCCCGAAAGAGATGGAACATCAGTTCAACGATTCGGGTGCCAAAGCGCTGATTATTCACAAAAGCATGGCGCACAACGCGGAAAAAATTATTGCTAACACCCAGATCGAACACCTGTTTGTGACCCAGGTAGGCGATCTGCATGATTTCATTAAGCGCAATCTGCTGAATGCTGCGGTTAAATATCTGAAGAAGATGGAGCCGGATTACAACTTGCCGCAGGCTGTTCCATTGCGTGAGGCTCTGTATCAATACGACGGCCAGCAGCCCGCCCCGGTTTCTGCTGAAACAGGGGATGTTGCGGTATTGCAGTACACCGGAGGCACCACAGGTGTGTCCAAAGGGGCGGTACTGACTCACGGTAATCTGATCTCGAATATGCTACAGGCCGTAGATCGTCTGACAGTGCCGGGGGTTGAGTGGACAGAAACGGTGATATCGCCGCTACCGCTTTACCATATCTATGCCTTTACCGTGGCTCAGGTGATCTCGCTGATGGGCGGTCACAGTGTTCTGATTCCGAACCCACGTGATATTCCGGGGTTCGTCAAAGAGCTGTCCAAATGGCGGATGAGCGCTTTTGTAGGCTTAAATACCCTGTTTGTTGCGCTGTGTAACAACCCGAAATTTCCTGAACTCGATTTCAGTAACCTTAAATTCACCGCTTCAGGCGGTATGGCGCTTAATCCCTCGACCGCTGTGCTGTGGAAAGAGAAGACCGGCAGCGAAATTATTGAGGGGTACGGTCTGACCGAGACCTCCCCAGCCGTTACTTTTAATCCTCCGCTGAAAAACCGTCCCGGCACCATTGGCCCCCCGGTCTTGCATACTGATGTGCGTATTATTGGCGTTGATGGCGGTGATGTGCCGCAGGGCGAAGCGGGAGAACTTTGTGTAAAAGGCCCGCAGGTGATGCGTGGCTACTGGCAGCGCGAGCGGGAGACACGTTCGGCATTTACCGACGACGGTTACTTTATCACTGGTGATATCGCCAGAGTGGATGAGGCGGGCTATTTCCAGATTGTTGACCGGGCAAAGGATATGATTATTGTCTCGGGCTTTAATGTTTATCCGAATGAGATCGAAGACGTGCTCACGCAGCACCCTGATATTGTTGAATCGGCTGCCATCGGTATCGAAGACGATAAATCCGGCGAGGCGATCAAAGTCTTTGTGGTCAGCAGCAACCCTGACCTGACCCGTGAAGAGGTGCGTGACTGGTGTAAGGATAAGCTGACCCGTTACAAAATTCCGAAACAGGTTGAGTTTGCCGATGAGTTACCTAAATCCAATGTGGGTAAGGTACTGCGCAGAATGCTGAAAGACGTCCCCTCGGACAGTAATGCTGCCTGAGCGGGGAAGAGATGCCTTTGAGCAAGCCGGCCCGGCGCAGGGCGCAGCATAATCGCACCATCTTCTGTAACGGCTTCCTGAGGGAAGACGGATTATGGGATATCGAAGCGGCGATGACCGATGTTAAAACCCATGATGTGGATAACGAAGAGCGGGGCGGTTATGTGGCGGCCGGTGAAGCCTTCCATGATCTGAGCATCCGCCTGACTCTGGATCAGCGTCTGACAATTCATCAGGTAGAGGCCTGTATCGATCGCTCCCCTTTTCGTATGTGCAGTGCAATCAGCAATGCGTTCCGCAAGCTTGAAGGAACCCGTATCGGGCCCGGCTGGCTCAGTCAGGCAAAACAATTGCTCGGCGGGGTTCAGGGCTGTACGCATATGAATGAGCTGTTGCCGGTACTTGCGACCACGGCGGTTCAGAGTATGTGGCCGAGCATGGGGGGACAGGTTCTGACCGAGGGGGCAAAGTTGATGCTCAATAGCTGTCATACCTGGGGGCAGAGCAGTGCCATGGTCAGGCACTACCTGCCGGAACATTATCGTGATGCAGAAAGTGAAACGAGGGAAGGAGAGAACCGGGCATGAGTATTCTGGTACTGAGTGAGAAGCGTGGACAGGTCTTTGAAATCATTCTGAACCGCGCGGAGAAGAAAAATGCACTAACCCTCGCCATGTATGCTGAATTGGTCGCGTTGTTACGTCAGGCCGCCAGTGATGACACGGTTCATGTGGTGTTGATTCGCGGTGAGGGCCGGGCCTTCTCCGCGGGGAATGATATAGGTGACTTTGTTGCCTGCGCCGGTGATCAGGATGGAATCAGTATTATCATTGAGTTTCTGCATACCCTTGCGGCCTTTGAGAAACCGGTTGTCGCTGTGGTGCAGGGTGATGCCGTGGGTATCGGCACCACCATGATGCTGCATTGTGATCTGGTCATGGCTGCCGACGACCTGCGTTGCCAGATGCCGTTCGTCAAACTGGGACTCATTCCTGAAGGCGGCTCGACGCTGCTGTTACCGCAACTACTCGGGCAGCGTAAAGCGTTCGAATTACTGGTTGAAGGACGCCGCTTTGATGCAGAAACCGCTGAGTCGATTGGTCTGGTCAATCAGACGCTGGCACCGGAGAAGTTATTGGAAACTGCCCGTAGCCGTGCGGCGGATTTAGCTGGCATGCCGGCCGAAGCCGTAAAGATCTCCAAGAGGCTGATGAAACAGGCGTACCTGGAGCAACTCCACCGGGTAATGGACGACGAAGGGGAGCGCTTCTATCAACGGCTCTTTTCTGAAGAGGCCAGAGCTGCGTTCAGTGCTTTCCTGCAGCAGAAATCCTGAATCTGTAAGCTTATCTTTTTTATTACCTTCAACCTTCCTGCCGGCCCTTGAGGCCGGTTTTTTTGTGCCTGATCAGTGGTAACAGGGGCGCAGTGAAGGTGGCAGATGAACGGGATTGGTAGCTGTTGAATTATTATTGGCGCTATTTGTACTTAGGTTGTGTGAATTAAAATTAAATATTATCAATAGCTTGCGCGAAAATGATATTTTTTGTCAGCGAACCCGGTTTTTTTTGTCATTGTTGAATCTGAGCTCGTAACTAAGATTGATGCATGGCTCTGGGAGTGAATTTCCCATCTGACAGGAAGCCTGCCACAGCGATATTTTCAGGCTTCAGAATAACAATGAAATTGAGGCGGTTATGAAAGTACTGGTTGCCGTAAAACGGGTAATTGACTACAACGTAAAAGTTCGCGTCAAAGCTGATCAAAGCGACGTCGATCTGGCCAACGTAAAAATGGCCCTGAACCCTTTCTGTGAAATTGCGATTGAAGAAGCGGTGCGCCTGAAAGAAGCAGGCACGGCGGACGAAGTGGTTGTAGTTTCTGTCGGCAGCAAAGCCTGTGAAGAGCAGATCCGCACAGCACTGGCGCTGGGAGCTGACCGTGGTATCCGTATCGATACTGAGGATGCGCCGGATTCTCTCTCTGTTGCTAAGTTGCTGGCAAAGATCGTTGAAAAAGAAGCGCCGGGTCTGGTGATTCTGGGTAAGCAGGCGATCGACTCTGACAATAATCAGACGGGTCAGATGCTGGCAGCGCTGCTGGATCGCCCGCAGGGTACCTTCGCTTCGGCGGTGAAAGTGGCCGAAGATAAAGTCCAGGTTACCCGTGAAGTCGACGGCGGCCTGCAAACTGTCGAGCTGGCTATGCCCGCAATCGTGACCACTGATCTGCGCCTCAACGAGCCACGTTATGCCTCACTGCCCAATATCATGAAAGCCAAGCGTAAGCCGCTTGACGTAATCTCCCCGGATGAGTTGAACCTGTCCGTCTCCAGCAATATCACCCTGTTGAGTGTTGAACCTCCTGCAGAGCGTCAGGCGGGTATTAAAGTCGGTTCTGTTGATGAGCTGGTGGAAAAACTGCGCAACGAAGCCAAAGTGATCTGAGGAGTTTGAAACAATGACTATTCTTGTATTGGCGGAACACGACAATAAAGAGCTGAAGCCGGTGACGCTGAATACTCTGGCTGCAGCACAGGCGATCGGTGGTGAGATCCATTTGCTGGTCGCGGGCAGTGATTGCCAGGCGGTAGCCGATGCTGCGGTTCAGGTGGAGGGCGTAAGTAAGGTTTTGCTGGCAGATAACCCTGCCTATGAGCATCAACTGGCCGAAAACGTCGGCAAACTGATGCTGACGGTGGCGGCCGGATACAGCCATATTCTGGCGTCGGCGACCACCACCGGTAAGAACGTACTGCCTCGTGTGGCTGCGTTGCTGGATGTAAATCAGCTATCTGACATTGTCGCGGTGGAATCAGCAGACACGTTCAAGCGTCCGATCTATGCGGGTAATGCCATTGCTAAAGTTCAGTCTGCCGACGCGGTGAAAGTGATCACCGTGCGTGGTACAGCATTTGATCCGGTCGCGAGTACCGGGGGAAGTGCAGACATTCAGATGATTGCTGAAGCCTGTGATGCCGGTGTGTCTGGTTTCGTTGGTGAAGAGCTGGCACAGAGTGACCGCCCTGAACTGACCGCAGCCTCGGTTGTGGTCTCCGGTGGTCGCGGTATGGGCAACGGTGAAAACTTTGAGTTGCTCTATCAGGTTGCTGACAAGCTGGGTGCAGCGGTGGGAGCCTCCCGCGCTGCAGTCGATGCGGGCTTTGTGCCAAATGATATGCAGGTGGGGCAGACCGGCAAAATGGTCGCACCGGAACTGTATATTGCTGTGGGTATCTCCGGGGCAATTCAGCATCTGGCGGGAATGAAAGATTCCAAGGTGATCGTGGCTATCAATAAAGATGAAGAGGCCCCGATCTTCCAGGTAGCGGATTACGGTCTGGTTGCAGACCTGTTTGAAGCAGTACCGGAACTGCAAGGTAAACTTTGATCAGGGGGGTGCCGGGCCCGGTTGGCAAGGCACCGTAGTATAACAATAATCCCGAACCGCTCCGGTTTACCCGGAGCCAGAAACTACGGAGCAACTTAGATGCTTTTCGAAGGACAAACGATTCAGGTGACGTCGGTCGAAGATGGAATCTACGATGTGGTTTTCAACCGCAAAGAAGACGCTGTTAACAAACTCGATCAGGCAACACTGGCTGAACTGCGTGAAGCGGTAGCCCTGTTAGCGGGCACCGAAGGTATTCGTGGTGTTATTTTCTCCAGCGCCAAAGAGAGCTTTATTGTAGGCGCTGATATTACAGAATTTATGCAGATGTTCTCTGCCACAGAGGACGAGATCGTTGCGGGTCTGCTGAGTATCCATGAGATCTTCAATGCGATTGAAGACCTGCCATGCCCGACCGTTGCCGCGATCAATGGTCTGGCGCTCGGGGGTGGATTTGAAGTCTGTCTGGCCACCGATTACCGGGTGCTGGCAGAGGGCGCAAAAGTCGGTCTGCCGGAAGTGAAGCTGGGTATCTACCCGGGCTGGGGTGGCACCGTGCGTCTGCCGCGTCTGATTGGTGTGGATAACGCCAATGAGTGGGTTTGCGGTGGTGTTGAGAAGCGTGCTGCTGCGGCACTGAAAGACGGTGCTGTGGATGCCGTGGTTGCTCAGGATCAGGTGAAGGTGGCAGCGCTGGATCTGGTTAAGGGCTGTCAGGCCGGTAAGTTTGATTATCAGGCTCGCCGCACCGAGAAAACGAGCCCGATCAAGCTGAATCAGATCGAACAGATGATGGCCTTTGAATCTGCTAAGGGTGTTATCGGCGGCAAGGCCGGGCCTCATTACCCGGCACCGATGGCGGCACTGAAAACCATTCAGAAGCACGCTAATCTGCCGCGTGAGAAGGCGATTGAAGTCGAAGCTAAAGGCTTCGTTAAAGTGGCTAAATCCGATGTCTGTGCGGCACTGGTTGGCCTGTTTATGAAAGATCAGCAGATCAAGAAGATCAGCAAAGGCTTTGAAAAGCAGGCAGAGCCGGTGAAGAAAGCCGCTGTGCTGGGTGCCGGTATCATGGGCGGGGGGGTGGCTTATCAGTCTGCCTCTAAAGGCACCCCGATCCTGATGAAGGATATTAACGATGCAGCCCTGCAGCTCGGTCTGGATGAAGCGACCAAACTGCTAAACAAACAGGTTTCCCGTGGCCGCATGGATGCCATGAAGATGGCTGGCGTGCTGAACAAGATCACGCCGACGCTGAATTACGGCGATTTTGGTTCGGTTGATCTGGTTGTCGAAGCGGTGGTTGAAAACCCGAATGTGAAGAAAGCGGTGCTGGCTGAGGTCGAAGATACTCTGCCGGAAGGTGCGGTACTGACCTCCAATACGTCTACGATCTCGATCACAGAGCTGGCGACGGCACTGAAAAAACCGGAGAACTTCTGTGGTATGCACTTCTTCAACCCGGTACATCAGATGCCGCTGGTTGAAGTCATTCGTGGCGAAAAAACCTCCGAAGAGGCCGTGGCCCGCACCGTGGCTTACGCAAAAGCGATGGGTAAAACGCCAATCGTTGTTAATGACTGCCCGGGCTTCCTGGTTAACCGGGTACTGTTCCCTTACTTCGGCGGTTTCAGTGCGCTGGTATCCGACGGCGCTGACTTCCATCAGATCGACAAAGTGATGGAAGGCTTCGGCTGGCCGATGGGCCCGGCTTATCTGCTCGATGTGGTCGGTATTGATACCGCGCATCATGCGGACGCAGTGATGGCTGAAGGTTTCCCTGACCGTATGAGTCACGAAGGTGAAAACGCTATCGACCGTATGTATAAACTGGAGCGTTTCGGTCAGAAAAACAGCAAAGGTTTCTATCGCTACGAGATTGATCGTAAAGGTAAGCCGAAGAAGCTGGAAGATGAAGAGGTACCTGCTCTGCTGGCGGATGTGGTGGCTGCCTCCCGCGAATTCAGCGATCAGGAGATTATCGAGCGGATGATGATTCCTCTGTGTATCGAAACGGTTCGCTGTCTCGAAGATGGTATCGTCGCCAGCCCGGCCGAAGCGGATATGGGTCTGATCTACGGTATCGGCTTCCCTCCATTCCGTGGTGGCGCGCTGCACTATCTGGATCAGATGGGTCTGGATACGTTCTGTGAAATGACGAAGAAATATGAAGCGCTTGGTCCGCTCTATCAGCCGACTGAGAAAATGAAACAGATGGCCGCTTCCGGCGAAAAGTATTTCGGTTAAGGGGTAGAAAAAATGAACTTGAAACCAACTGACGTAGTTATCGTTGACGGTGTTCGTACCCCGATGGGTAAATCCAGAAATGGTTCATTCCGCAATGTGCGCTCTGAAGCGCTGTCTGCTGCGGTGATGAAAGGCCTGCTGGCACGTAACCCGGAGCTTAAGCCGGAAGCGATTGAAGATATTATGTGGGGCTGTGTTAACCAGACTCTGGAACAGGGCTTCAACATCGGTCGTAATGCAGCGGTACTGGCGGGTATTCCGCATACGGTAGCGGCGCAGACCATTAACCGCCTCTGCGGTTCCTCCATGGCAGCCCTGCATGCAGCAGCACAGGCGATCATGACCGGAAACGGCGATGTCTTCATTGCCGGTGGTGTAGAACATATGGGGCATGTCTCAATGACTCATGGTGTTGATGTTAACCCGGAGATGTCCAAGCAGGTGGCTAAAGCCGCAATGCTGATGGGCGTGACTGCAGAGATGCTGGGTAAGATGAACGGTATCAGCCGTGAGATGCAGGATGAGTTTGCCGCCCGCTCTCACCGTCTGGCACACCAGGCGCATCTTGATGGTCTCTGGGATAACGAAATCATCCCGGTAGAAGGTCACGATGAGCATGGCTTTAAATCTCTGCTCGAAGCCGATGAGGTGATCCGTCCGGAAACCACGGTGGAGACCCTGAGCGCACTGAAACCGGTATTTGTGCCGAAAGTGGGTACGGTAACGGCGGGTACATCCTCTGCTTACTCTGATGGTGCATCAGCCATGCTGGTGATGTCTGCGGCGAAAGCGGAAGAGCTGGGCCTGAAGCCACGCGCGCGCATTGTCAGCATGGCCGTCGCGGGTTGTGATCCTTCCATCATGGGTTACGGTCCGGTACCGGCAACACAGAAAGCACTGAAACGCGCGGGTCTGAAGATCGACGATATCGATTATGTTGAGCTGAACGAAGCGTTTGCGGCACAGGGCTTGTCTGTGCTCAAAGGTCTGAATCTGCTCGACCAGATGGAAGAAAAAGTAAACCTGAAAGGTGGTGCGATCGCACTGGGTCACCCGCTGGGTTGTTCCGGTACCCGTATTACCAACACCCTGATGAACGTTCTGGAACAGAAGGACGGAACATTAGGCCTGGCGACTATGTGTATTGGCATGGGTCAGGGGATCTCCACTGTAATTGAACGGCTCTGATCGGGCCGCTCAGTTACGCATCCTTGAGTGACTTCGCTCTAAGCTATCTTGCCCCGCCTTATGGCGGGGCTTTTTTATAGATAATCCTCAGTGGGTGAGTTGAAACGATAAAGCCGGGTTTCCCCGGCTTTATTGCATTATTCGACACCCTGACGGACGTTGCTCAGATATCTTCATCCTCATCGAGCAACTCCATACCGGCGAGCGGATCATCGTCGCTGTAGGAGGCTTTTGGCTTATCCTGAGGGGCTTCTTCAGGCGCGCTTTCTTCTTCGGTGGTCAGGTTCATGCGCAGGCGCATATCATTGGCAGAGTCTGCATTGATGATCGCCTGATCCTGTGTGATCTTGCCCTCTTTGAACAGACGGTACAGGGAGTCATCGAACGTTTGCATTCCCGTTGTATCACCACCTTTGGCCATGACTTCCTTGATGGCTTTAACGTCACCTTTCATGATCAGTTCCTGCACACTGGAAGTACCGAGCATGATCTCAATAGCGGCGCAACGCTTACCGTCGATGGTCGGGATCAGTCGCTGCGAGATGATCGCTTTAATGTTCAGGGCCAGATCGTGAAAGATCTGTTTGTGCCGGGCCTGTGGGAAAAAGTTAATGATACGGTCGATTGCCTGGTTGGCATTGTTAGCGTGCAGGGTTGAGATCGCCAGATGGCCGGTTTCAGCGTAGGTCAGGCACTGTTCCATGGTCTCCTGATCGCGGATCTCACCGATGAGAATAACATCCGGTGCCTGACGCAGGGCGTTTTTCAGGGCGCTGTGGAAGTTACGGGTATCCACACCGACTTCACGCTGGTTGATCAGCGATTTTCGGTGGGTGTGGACAAACTCAATCGGGTCTTCAATGGTGATGATATGGCCGCCGCTGTTGCGGTTGCGGTGATCAATCAAGGCCGCCAGTGAGGTGGATTTACCTGAGCCTGTCGCCCCTACAAACAGTACCAGCCCACGTTTTTCCATGATCACATCTTTCAGCACGGGGGGCAGCCCCAATGATTCCATCTGGGGAATCTCGGCTTTGATATTACGCGCCACGATGGAGAACTGATTGCGCTGCTTAAAGATGTTGATACGGTAGCGCGCAACTTTCGGGATGGAGTAAGCCAGGTTCATCTCCAGCTCCTCTTCAAATGTTGCCTGTTGCTGTTCATCCATCAGCGAACGGGCGATCGCTTCGATCTCTCCCGGCTTGTAGGGTTCTTTGCTCAGGGGTGTCAGTTTGCCTTCAAACTTAGCGCAGGGCGGGGCGCCAGTGGTCAGATATAAGTCGGAGCCATCGCGCTTTGCCAGAAGGGTGAGGCAATCCTGAAAATCCATAGGGTAAGTCCTTACTGCACAATTCGAAAAATTACTTAGAGAGTGTAGTGTATTGAGCCGGGACCGTCATCAGAATCATCGGCTATAACCGGTCAGGGCGGCTTTGCTGAGGGTGATGAAAAGCCTTAAAACATGAGGTGGGTGAACTGGCGGTTTAGCCGTGTACAGATGTATCAGCCAGTTTCCAGTTCTGCCAGAAGCGCCGGAATAAACTCAAGTTGCTGATCGGTGCCGGTTTGCCTTTTCTGTTGTGCCAGAAGGGCTGCGTTGGCGGCCTGAAATATTCGTGACTGCAACGGATTCTGCGGAATGCTCTGGCCACTCCTGACGGATTGTTCGCAGAGTGCGGCATCGGGTGAGCTGAACCAGCGGCAGGAGAGCGGGCGGTGGGCATAGATGGTACAACGCTGGTTCTGATCCAGAAACGGGCAGGGGGCGCGGAACAGGGGCGGCTGACGCCGGGCGATGTTGTCGCGCAGTTTATCGCAAAGTTGTTTTAGTGAGCCGTCACTCAGAGAGTTTCTGAGGTGAGTGGCGATATCCTGAATAGCCTGATGCGGGGTCTGGATCGGAAATGAGCAGCAGTGACTGCAGCCTTCACGGCAGGCTATTTTGCTGTTATCCGGGAAGTGCTGAGTAAACGCCAGCCGGGCATCCTCAATATACTGCCAGGTGACCGCCAACTGATCGGAAGGGTTATCGAGGGATTCGATGGTGGAATAAATCTGTTTACCCAGATTTTCGAACAGGGCTTCGTAGTCTGCTGTGACCTGCTGTAAGCGGGAGGCTACGTCGGCAACATCGGCGGTAGAGAAAAAGACCTGTTTATCGGGCATGGGGTAACCTGCAGAGGTAAACAGGCACAGTGTACCTCAGTCAGGCTGAGGGAGTGAAATCCGGTACTCAGAGGCGCTGCGGCCATGTCTGGAATCATAAGCACGAATGAAAACGTGCCCATTACCGGATGGGATGGTTACTGAATTCAGTCCGCGGGTAAAGGGTTGCTCATCCACATGAGGATGGTGCAGAACCCGGGTAGCGATCACCGCCCCCTCAGGGGTAACGACTTCCCAGCGATTGGCGTAGTGTTCCCAACCACTGTCGGCGTGCTTCAGGGTCACCTGAAAATGGTAGCTACCATCGCTGTTTCTGTTCGCCTCAGCGGCAAGGATCTCTACCTCGCCGGCGTAGGCTGACAAACTGAGCAGGTAACTGAATAGAACAGGAACAGTCTGGATCAGTGGACGCATGCTTCAACTCCCTGAGGGTCAGTAATACTCAGATCGTGTTGCGCCGGTTCAGTTCCCTGTCGGGGGTGATTCAAGTTGTTTGCGGATCAGCGCAGCGGTTTCCACTGGCTGCTCGAAGGGAAACAGGTGGCCCCCTTCAATGCCGACCAGTTGTATATCCGGGAAATTGCGACGCCACCACTGCCGGTCACTGCGGCTGAACAGATCGCTGTGTTCACCGTATATGACGCAGCCCCTGACCGTTTTAAGGCAGCGGGGGGCGCTAAGCAGTACGTTGCGGAATATGTCGGCTTCTATTTCCGGCGCGATACTGAGTTCGACACCCTGATCGGTATCTCTGAGTCCATAACGGATATAGTCAGCAAAACAGTTCGGGTGGAATGTCTTAAACAGGCGCTTACCGCGAAAGTAGGTTGCTGCCTGCTGGCGATCAGTAAACACCGCTCGCCTTTTTTCCGCGCGCCCGGCCGGTGTAATTCGGTCGATCAGCCCCATCTTTTTAATCAGTCTGAGCAGGTAGCGCTTGCGTCGACTGAACAGAACCGGATCCAGCAGGATGACCTGAGAGAACAGGTCCGGGCGCAGCGCGGCGGCAATCAGGGTAACCACAGCACCGGCTGAGTGACCCATACCTACAATCGGGCTTTGTCCGCGTTGCTCAATATCCCGTATCAGCTCCCGGGCGTAGTTTCTGAGGTCATTGTTCAGCGGGTAATCGCCATGCCCCATTTTCTCGACATAACTGACCTGACAACCCGCGAGTTGGCTGAACAGGAAGTTGTAACTGCTGCCGGGAAAACCATTGGCATGGCTGAACTGGATGGTGGACATCGGGTTACCTTTTAAGGCTGCCTGATCAGCATCTGGACACTGTTTCGGGCGATCTCATCGATATCTGCACGATCAAGGTAGATACCGTCGTTAAACAGGCGACAAAGCCCGTGCAGAGCAGCCCAGCTAGACTGTGCTACACGCAGTGTCGGTTGTTCGGGGTCGAAGATTCCCTGTTGCTGCAGCACTTCAACCCATTTCAGCCAGTTGCGGAAACAGTTTTTGGAGATCTGCTGCAGTGACTCGGTCGGTGCTCCTGATTTCCAGATATCCCGGCCATACATCAGGTCGTAGGTTTCTTTCTGTTCATCGGCAAAGCGGATGTAGGTCAGCACGTAGCGCTCGAACAACTCTCGTGCTGTCAGTTGATCCGGATTGGCGGCGATGGATTCGACCAGCGCGTCCTGTTGTTCAAACCCCTGTTCAGCTATGGCGCACAGAAGGGCGTTTTTATCTTTGAAGTGATGATAGGGCGCGGTGCGGGAGACCCCGACCCGGTCGGCCAGACGGCGAATCGAGAGGCTTTCTACACCCCCTTCGGCAATGATGTCGGTTGCGGCCGCCAGCAGCGTGCCTCGGAGATCACCGTGGTGATAGGTTTTTTTAGTGTTAGTCATGGCTGGCAATCTATCAATCAATCTTGACACTGTCAAAATAGAGGTTTATCTTGACGCTGTCTAGATTGTTTTTTGTACATCATCACCGGCCATAAAAATAAAAGGAAGTCCGATGAGCTATCAGACCTTTACTTTGAGTGTGGACAACGGGATTGCCCACCTGCAGTTAAACCGGCCCGAGCAGCGCAATGCGATGAACCGGGTATTCTGGCAGGAGTTTCCCGCGGCTATTCAGGAACTGGATGTTGCGGCTGAAACCCGGGTGCTGGTGATCTCTTCAACAGGTAAGCATTTCTCGGCGGGGATGGATCTGGAAGTATTTACCCAGCCGGATCCGCAGATGTTTAACGGCGAAGCCGGGCGGCGTGGTGAAGCGATGCGTCGTCTGGTGCTGCAACTGCAAGCCTGTTTTTCGGTTCTGGAAGAGGTTCGTTTTCCGGTGCTGAGTGCGATTCAGGGCGGTTGTATCGGTGGTGCGCTGGATCTGGTTTGTGCGACGGACATACGTTACTGCACGGAAGAGGCTTATTTTACGGTCAAGGAAACCGAGCTCGGCATGACCGCCGATCTGGGCACCCTACAGCGCCTGCCGCAGTTGATCCCCGCAGGGCTGGCCCGTGAACTGGCTTACACGGCCCGCCAACTGAGCGCTGCGGAGGCGCTTAAGGCGGGTCTGGTGAATCAGGTCTTTGCCGATCACAGCAGTATGCTGGATGGTGTCATGTCGGTTGCCGCTCAGATTGCTGCACGTTCACCTCTGGCAGTAACCGGCACGAAGCAGATGATCAATTATGCCCGTGACCACAGTCTCAGTGACAGTCTGAGCTATATGGCCACCTGGCAGGCAGGTATGTTCCAGCCTGCTGATATGCTGCAAACTTTCAGCGCTAAAATGTCCGGCAAAGCTCCGGAATATGAAGGCTTGCGGCCCATTATTCCGGCCCTGCACAAGGCGGAATGAAACTGACAACAATAACAGCAGGCAGGCCCGGAGCCGCCTGAACAGGATGAGAGCAGACTTATGAGTAATCACCCATACCCGCATTTGCTGGCCCCGCTTGATCTGGGCTTCACGACGCTGAAAAACCGTGTCCTGATGGGCTCAATGCACACCGGCCTGGAAGAGGCTCCGAATGGATTTGAGCGTATGGCGGCGTTTTATGCCGAACGTGCCCGGGGTGGTGTTGCCCTGATTGTGACAGGCGGCATCGGTCCGAATAAAGTCGGCGCAGTTCATGGGCATGCAGCTCAGATGCTGAACGCCGAAGATGTGGCCAATCATCGTATTGTGACAGACGCTGTGCATGCTGAAGAGGGTAAGATCTGCATGCAGATTCTGCATACAGGACGCTATGCTTATAACCCACAGCCAGTGGCCCCGTCAGCCCTGCAGGCACCGATCAATCCATTCCCGCCGAAAGAACTGAGCGCGGAGGAGATCGAAGAGCAGATCAGCGATTTTGTTCGTTGCGCCAGTCTGGCGAAGGAAGCGGGATATGACGGTGTTGAAATCATGGGTTCTGAGGGCTACCTGATTAACCAGTTTATCGCCAGCCGTACCAACCACCGGGATGATGACTGGGGGGGGGAGTATGAGCAGCGGATCCGATTCCCGCTGGAAATCGTCCGTCGCGTACGGGAGGCGGTAGGTACTGACTTTATTATTATTTACCGCCTGTCGATGCTGGATCTGGTTGAGGGTGGCAGCAGCTATGAGGAAATCGTCAGTCTGGGACAGGCGGTGGAAAAAGCGGGTGCCACCATCATTAATACCGGAATTGGCTGGCACGAAGCGCGGATTCCAACCATTGCTACCAAAGTGCCCCGGGCTGCGTTTACCTGGGTTACGGCTAAGGTGCGTGCAGCCCTGACAGTGCCGGTGATCACGTCAAACCGGATCAATATGCCGGATGTAGCGGAGCAGGTGCTGGCACGGGGGGATGCGGATATGGTATCGATGGCCCGGCCGTTCCTTGCCGATGCCGAGTTTGTGCGCAAAGCCGAAGAGAACCGTGCAGATGAAATCAACACCTGTATCGGTTGTAACCAGGCCTGTCTGGATCATATCTTTGCCAATAAACTCACCAGTTGTCTGGTGAACCCGCGCGCCTGCCATGAAACCGAGTTGCTGATTGAGGCAACCTCTGAGCCGAAGAAACTGGCTGTGGTGGGGGCTGGCCCTGCTGGGCTGGCATTCGCTACTACCGCCGCTCAGCGTGGTCATCAGGTGACTTTGTTTGATGCCGCTTCGGAGATCGGTGGACAGTTTAATGTTGCCAAGCGTATTCCGGGTAAGGAGGAGTTTTACGAAACCCTGCGTTACTTTGGAAAACAGATCGAGCTGACCGGAGTCACGCTGAAGCTGAATACCCGCATCAGTGCTGAAATACTGAATAACTCCGATTTTGACGAAGTGATTCTGGCAACCGGCATTACCCCGCGTAAACCGGAGCTGGAGGGTGTAGATCACCCGAAAGCGCTGACCTATCTGGATGTGATGGAGGGGGCAGATGTCGGTCAGAAAGTGGCGGTGATTGGTGCTGGCGGCATTGGTTTTGATATCTCCGAGGTGCTGGTGCATCAGGGTGAATCGACCAGTCAGAACATCACGGCATTTATGCAGGAATGGGGTGTGGATATGAATATGCAGGCCCGTGGTGGTGTGGAAAATATACCGCAGCAGTTTGAGCCGGCGGCGCGTGAGGTTTATCTGTTACAGCGGAAAAAAACCAAGGTAGGCGCCGGGTTGGGTAAAACCACCGGTTGGATTCATCGTACAGATCTGGCGAAGAAAGGCGTGCGGATGCTGAACAAGTGTGACTACCTGAAGATTGATGACCAGGGGCTGCACTTGCTGGTGGATGGCGAGCCTCAGGTGCTGCCAGTGGATAACGTAGTGATCTGCGCAGGGCAGGAGCCGTGTCGCGATCTGCAGGCGCAGATCACGGCTAAGCCGGTGCACCTGATCGGTGGTGCGGATGTGGCTTCAGAGCTGGATGCCAAACGGGCGATCAATCAGGGCACGCGTCTGGCGGCTGAGATCTGATCGAGCAGAAACGAAAAAGGCCGCAACAGCGGCCTTTTTTAGTGCTTAAAATTCTCAGGCAACGGTTTCAATCAGTTGCGGGAATTCGGTACCCGGATCATTCGGGATCTGCTGGGCCAGACGACTCTGTAAGCGTTCCTGCAGTGCCTGATCCTGCACAGCATTGCTGTCCGGCGGGGTTTCATCTGAGGCTTCAGCCGCCGCAGGTGCTGGACGGTTACGCAGGTTTTCCTGCAGATCCAGCGCACTTTGCAGGTCGATACCACGGAAGTTCTCCGGGCTTTCTCCGGTCTGCTCGGCAAGAAAGCTTTCGATCTGCAATTGACGGGCGACCGGGTCGATCCCCTGATCAGCGCCCCCCGGATTGTTTGTTGCCGGACGGTCGGTTGAACTTGTCTGGCTGACCTGACTGCTGGGCGGCAGCTCAGGATTCAGGGCGACCTGATTCGGTTGCTCCGGCGCAGCGACAGGCTGGGCATTGTTCGGGGTGGCCGAATTGCCCGTCTGGAGCCCTTCACGCCCTGTAGTAAAGGCGGGATTGAGGCCCGGAGAGATAGCGTTGTTCTGCATAAAAACTAACCCAATCGATAATATCTAAACAACTAGCCGGACCAATCGGTCGGCATAGACCCCAAGTATAGCCCATTAATAAAACAGATTGGTTGCATAATATTCAGCAACCAACCCGCTTTTGAGTTGGATCAGTAATTTGCCGGATGCTCAGGGGGTGAGTTGGGTCAGCGTCGCCGCCTGCTGATGGGCCAGATCCGCAAGCAGATGGCGCAGGCTCTGTACCAGTGCCGCGTAGCCTGCTTCTGGCAGGGGCTTGTGCAGGTTGAAGCGCTGCTGGCTGATGGCCGTGTCACCTTTCTGCAGCGTCCAGTAGCCACTGATCACAGCCTCGCCGGCTTCGGTGCCGTGGAACTGATCGATCTGGGTTGTCAGGCTGTAATCCCACTGACGTTGCTGACCGAATTCGCCGTTGACCAACTGGTATTGCGCCAGATTCCGATCCAGTTCGTTATGCAGCACGCGGGTAATTGCCAGCTCTGGCCTTTCGGCCCAGAGATGATTGTTGGCAATCCGTATGTGTTGCTCGCGCGTGAGCAGGGCGATACCCGGGGTGTTGATATAGGCGGCGACCCGAACCGGCTGAATACCGATCACCGGACCGGAGGTGGATTTGCTGTAGCCGGGGCTGTCACTGCTGAGAAGATAGTAACGGCTGGTTTCCCGTTCAGCCTGCTGTGCACAGCCACTGAGGCCGGCGATCAGAAGCAGGCCCAGCAGGGGGCGTAGCAGCTTATTCATTGTTCATACCTCCGGGAAGCGGGTCGGGACTTTTGGGGGCGTCAAAAATCAGTGCGTTGGGTTTCTCATCCAGAGTTTTCAGCAGGGGCTGCAACTGACTCAGCGTCTGTTGCAGGCTCTCCAGCGTTCGACCCAGTTCATGATAGAGAGGGCTCTGTGGGCTGACACCTGTTGCGGCCAGGCGGATCTCCTGCAGGGTGCGGTGCAGCGCTTCCGGCAATGCCTGTGTCTGTTTGTCTGCAACCAGCTTTTCCACCGCTTTCAGGGTGGTGTTGAGTTGACGTATGGTCTGTTCAGAGCTGCCCAGCGTGGAATCGAGCTGGGCCAGTACCGGCTCGACTTTGAGTTGCTCGATCTTATTCAGTACAGCAAGCAGCTTATTCTCAAGCTGGACAAAGCCACCGGATACCGTAGGAATGACGCTATAGCCATCATACTCAGTCATGCTTTGGTTATCTGTCTCCGGGTACAGGTCAAAGTCGATAAACAGGCTGCCGGTCAGCAGGTTGCCGGATTTGAGGCTGGCGCGCATCCCCTGCTCGACCCAGTAGTTCATCGTCTCATGTGCCGTGGGGAGGGTGTCCTTTTCATCCAGATAGCCAAGGCGTCCGGGCTCCAGCCGGATGACGACAGGAATGCGCGGGTCGGTTTCACTGGCGACTTCTGAGATGGTAAAGAAAATACGCTCAACCGAGCCGATACGTACCCCGCGAAATTCAACGGGTGCGCCGGCTACCAGCCCACGCACGGACTGATCAAACAACAGCAGGTATTCGTTGTAGAAAGCAAACGGCTGGTCCCGGACACTGCTGAAATCAGGGTAAAGCCTGAACCGGTCGCCATTGCCGGCGGGGCGTCCCTGTTCTTTGTCATCGAGTACATCAAATGAGACGCCACCACTGAGTAGTGTATCCAGTGTGCCGGTCTGGATATTAACGCCATCGGCGCTGAGGCTGAGATTGATACCGCTGTTATTCCAGAAACGGCTGTCGCTGCTGACTAACTGATCGAAAGGGGCTTTGATAAAGAGGTCATAGATCGCTTCCCGGGCTTTGGGGTCGAAGCTGACCTGTTCAATGCCCCCGACGGGAAAACCACGGAACAGAACGGTATCTCCGACACTCAATGAGTGCGCATTGTCACTGACCAGTTGCAGGCGCAGGCCGGGTTCCGACTCAGAGGTCAGAGGCGGCTCTTCAAGCCCGGTGAAATGGCTGGCGGTCGCGCTGGCATCGCCGGGGCTCATCTCTATGTAGGCGCCAGATAGCAAAGTACCCAGCCCACTCACGCCGGTTGTGCCGATGCGAGGCCGGACCACCCAGAAACGGGTGTTGTTCTTCAGTAAACTTTCGGCTTCCGGTTCGACGCGGGCTTTGATGATCACATCGTTATGCGGGTAGTTCAGTTGCACCGATTCGACTTTACCAACCTCGACGCTGCTCACCTTGAGTTTAGTTTTTCCGGCTTCTATGCCATCGGCGGTGGAGAAACTGATAGTGATCAACTGACCGCGGTTGGCCCACTCGTGATAAACCATCCAGCCACCCATCAACAGGGCAACAAGAGGGAGAATCCAGATGGCGGAAAAACTGCGTTTGCTGCTGATCAGCGGATGGCTGTCAGTGGGGTTCGAATGGGCCATAATTACCTGAGATCATCCAGTAGATCATTAAGTGGAACCTGACTACGGTTAATTGCAGCCATCTCCTCCTGGCTAAGACTATCCCAGATTAATCTGGGGTCAAAGCTCAGTGCCGATAACATAGTCAGAATAACCACACCGGCGAAGGCGATCACCGCTATTCCCGGCGTGATGCTGACCAGCCCGCCCAGTTGCACCAGTGCAGCGAGAACGGCGACCACAAACACATCAATCATCGACCAGCGGCCGATCAGCTCGGTCAGTCGATACATTTTTATCCTTTCCGATACCCGGTGTTGATGGCCATGCTGAACACTGTAAGCCAGCCAGATCAGTGCCAGCATCTTGCCGATAGGGATCATGATACTGGCGATAAAAACGATCAGAGCGATTGGATAGGAGCCCATCTCCCAGAGCACCAGTACGCCACCGAGTATGGTGCTGGGTTCTGAATTGCCCAGCAGCGTAGTGTTCATAATCGGATAAAGATTAGCCGGCAGATAGAGCAGGATTGCGGTAATCAGGTAGGCCCAGGTCTTTTGTAAGCTGTTCGGGAATCGGGCATGCAGCGGGCTGCCGCAGCGTTCACAGTTGGCTGTATCCAGCGGATGAAGCAGGCCGCAGTGGTGGCAACTTTGTAGCTGGTTTTTCAACGCGCTGCCCGGCTCGGTGGATGGCAGTTTGCGGTGGATGCCAGCGATCTGATCAAGTTTCTGCCACAGTTGTGCCGGGTCAACCCGGGTGATAGTGGTGATAAGGCAGAGCGCAAACAGTACATAGGCCCAGAAAGATACACCGATAATGATATCGGCCATTCCGGCGATCTTTACCAGACTGACCAGCACGCCGATCAGAAACACCTCAGCCATTCCCCAGGGGTGCAGGATAAACAGCATCCGGGTCAGGCGATAGAGCCAGGGTGGACTCTGTTCCTGTCTCAATGTGAACAGAATCAACAGGTAAGTGCAGAGGGTCAGAGCCGGAATTAACAGAATGAACAGGGTCAGCAGCAGGGCGAGCAGCGGAAAGCCCTGTTGCAGCAGATCAAAGCCGCTGTTGGCCAGCGAAACCTCCTGCACCCGACCCTGAGACTCAAAGGCCATAAATGGAAAAGGCAGCGAGAGCAGGAGAAATACCAGACCGCTGAAGGCCAGTGCCATCGGAGTATCCAGTCCGCCGGTGTGATGGACTGTCAGGAGATGACCGCAGCGTGAACAGTGCGCTTTTTGCCCCGGCTGGATAGCGGAGAGCTCTTGCACCAGATCGCAGCAGTGACAGGCTATTTTCTCAATGGACATATTCAGCTCTCCGTAGCAGTACGGACATTTTACCCTAAACCTGAGGGAGTAATGAAATTCCCCGCTTCGATGGTAGATCGGAGCAGAGCTGGCTATCTTAAAGTAAAGGAGAACAGCGGGCTGCAAGGGGTTATGGGACAAGAGATCAGTTCACACAGCTTTACAGATGCCGATCACCAGCGTTTCAGGGAGCGCTTGCTACTCAATCTGGAGGGGCTGAAGGCGCTGCTGGATCGACCCGGCTTTGGCGAGGGAACCACGACGCTGGGGGCTGAGCTGGAGCTGTATCTGGTGGACCCGCAGGCCCGGCCTCTGTCGCTTAACCGCGAAGTCATAGAGCGTAGCGGGCATCCGCAGTTAGCGCTGGAGCTGAATCGATTCAATCTGGAATACAACCTGAAACCCGTGCCTGCCGCGGGGCAGCCGTTCAGTCGTCTGGAACACGAAATGCAGGACGCGATCAGTCTGATCAGTCATCACCTGCAGTCTGAGCAGGGCTGCGCTTTGCCGATTGGTATATTACCGACCTTACGACGCAGTGACTTCGGTATGCAGGCGATGACCGATGAATCCCGTTTTTATGCCCTGAGCCAGGCACTGGTGGAGATGCGTGGGCGAATGTTCTGTGTTCACATCGACGGAGATCCGCCCATTTCTCTGCGCTCTAACGATGTCACACTGGAGGGGGCAAACAGCTCGTTGCAGGTGCATATGCGGGTCACGCCGGGCGCCTTTGCGAATACGTTTAACGCCCTGCAACTGGTGACGCCGGTGGTGCTGGCTCTGGCCAGTAATTCGCCCTTTATGTTGCGCCACAAACTCTGGCACGAGACCCGGATTCCGTTATTTCGGCAGACGATAGACGGGCGTAGCCATGAGGCTTGTGATCATGCGCTGCCCTCCCGGGTGGATTTTGGCAGTGGCTGGGTGCGTGAGGGGGCCTATGAGCTTTTTGCTGAAATGGTGCATCTGCATGAGCCGATTATTCCGGTATGTGCTGAGGAAGATATCAGTAAACTGATTGAACAGGGTGAGGTGCCTGCGCTGGCAGAGTTAAGGATGCACTCCGGGACCGTCTGGCCCTGGAACCGGGCAGTGTACGATCCGAAACAGGGTGGGCATTTGCGAATTGAACTCAGAGCCCTGCCAGCCGGGCCTACGGTGGCGGATATGGCGGCCAACGCAGCGTTAGCAATTGGTCTGGCAGAAGGGCTGAAGGATCGGGTTAACGATTTTATTCCCGCGTTGCCATTTCAGGTGCTGGAAAATAACTTCTATCTGGCTGCAGAGCGCGGCCTGAATGCCGAATTGATGTGGCCCGGGCTGGAGCCGCCGGCGCCGTTACGTAAGCTGACGGTGACAGAGATCGCCAAAGAGTTGCTGCCGCTGGCCGACATAGGGTTGTCCCGGCTGGGGGTTGCGGAAGATGAGAGGCGCCATTATCTGGGGGTCATTGCCCGGCGGCTGGACAGCGGTATGACCGGCGCTATCTGGCAGCGGAGGGAGTATCAGCGATTGTGCCGCAAGATGAATGAGTCTCAGGCGCTTACCCGAATGACACAACGTTATATGCGCTACTCTGCGGCTAACCAGCCGGTTTCCGAGTGGAGTAACCGGGCAGATAAGGATAGTTAAATGAAGCAACTGATCAATCCGACAGTGGAGCAACTCGGTGAAACCCCGGAAGCCTTTCTGCGCCTGTTGGGAGAGCCCTGCATGATCTATGTTGAGGGTGAAGAGCGCACCCGGACCCGGGGGCTGGTGACACTCCTGCACGGAAATGAGCCCTCTGGCCTCAGGGCGTTACACCGCTGGCTGCGACAGGGGAGGCGTCCCTGCTGCAATCTGTTGTGTTTTATCCCGGCGGTGGAAGCGGCGTTACTGGACTCTCTGCACAAGCACCGGGTGTACCCCGGAGAACGGGATATGAACCGATGCTTCTTTCCCCCCTATGAGGACCGTCCCGGCAAAGTCGCTGAAGAGATTGTCGATCTGTTTGAACAATACCAGCCGGAAGCGGTGCTGGATATCCACAATACCTCGGGCCACAGCCCGGATTTTGCGGTGGTGACTTACGAAAGTGAGCCTCATGAGGCGCTGGTTTCACTGTTCTGTGATCGTCTGGTCATCACGGATCTTCGGCTGGGGGCTTTGATGGAACGCAGCAGCCGGCGTTGCCCGGTCGTGACGATTGAGTGCGGGGGAGCGGCAGATGAGGCTGCTAACGAGGTCGCATGGCAGGGGCTGCAGCGTTATCTTCACCAGCCGGAGGTTTTGCAACTGGAGCATGGGAAGCAGATGGATATCTATCGTCATCCTGTTCGACTGGAGCTGATTCCCGGTACTGTGGTGGCGTTTGCTGAGGGCTATGTGATCGGTACCGATCTGACGGTTCCGGCGGATCTGGATCGACATAATTTTGGCACGGTAGAGCGTGGAACGCTGATTGGCTGGCTTGGCAGTGAGGCGGCAGAGCGCTGCCTGAGAGTCCACAATGCCAAGGGGGAAGATGTTGGTAGTCGTTTATTTGAAATTCATGGAAATCAGTTGGTTACTGCGGTGCCTTTGAAACTTTTCATGATCACTACCCGGCCGGATATCGCCCTCAGTGACTGCCTGCTCTACGCTGCTGAAGAGCGTGAGCATGAAATTTTAAAGACCTGAGTACAGGCACTCCCGGCGAAGCTTTCATCTCATGGCATAAGCCTGTATAAGTAAGCCTAGCCATGTTTGTTAGTTTGCCCTGATTGTTGTTTGAATCCGGCTGTGGTCGGGCTCCAGTCAGGTAAGAGAAGCTGCCCTGAGATGTTTCACCGGATATTTAAATTTCTGACCGTTAGACCGTTCGCGTTTTCTGCGATGGTGTTCGGTTTTATTCTGGTGATATCGGCACTGTTTATCAGCCATGAACTGGAACGTAACAAGCAGGAAGTAAAGTATCAGGCGTTTGTAAATCTTCTGACGCTGGGGGCGCGCCTTGAAGGCGAGATTAATGCCCATCTGGTTGTATTACGCGGCCTGCGCGCCGAAATTGCGATTAATACAGATATCACCCAATATGAGTTTGAGCAGTTAGTGACTGAATATCTGCGTACTCAGCTCAGTATCCGGCATATCGCCCTGGCCCCCAATCTGATCATCTCCAGTATCCATCCGTTACAAGGTAATGAAGCGGCCCTCGGGCTGGATTATCGTAGTGTGCCTGAGCAGTTCAGCAGTGTGATGAAATCCGTCGAGTTGAATGAAATTCTGCTCTCTGGTCCGGTCAATCTGGTACAGGGCGGAACCGGGTTGATTGCCCGTGTGCCGGTTTTTCTGGGGCATTCGCAGGATAACCTCTGGGGCATTATTGCGGCGGTCATTGATGATGTGGATCTGCTGCAGCGCGCCGGTGTAGACAGCCATCTGTGGGGACTGGATATCGCCATCCGCGGTAAAGATGGTCAGGGAGCTGAAGGCGACGTTTTTTATGGATCACCCGAGGTGTTTAATGATGAAGCGGTGAGTGTGGATGTGATTCTTCCTGCCGGTCGCTGGCAGTTAGCGGCGAATGCCAGAAACGGTTGGCGGGCAACACCCCGGCAGCTTTTTTTCTTCTGGTTTGTTGGCTTTCTGGTTAGCCTTGCAACCTCGATGGCCACCTACCTGATCGCAAGCAACTACCGGGAGAAAGTCCTGGCGATCGAAACCGCCAACTACCGCGCCAATTATGATGTGCTGACCGGTTTATCTAATCGATATCATTTTGGCCAGCGCCTGAAAGCCCTGATTATGGAACACCAGCGGAATCAGCACCATTTTGCGTTGTTCTTTATCGATCTGGATTACTTCAAAGAGGTTAACGATAACTGGGGCCACAGTGTCGGTGATGAGCTGCTGCGGTTGTTTTCAGCGCGCATGAGCAAAATTGTCCGCAGTGATGACTTGCTGGCCCGGCTGGCAGGTGATGAGTTTGTGATTGTTCTGCGTGATCTCGAATCAGCGACACAGGCAGAGCTGCTGGCGGAAAAACTGCAACTGGAACTCGGAGAACCCTATCTGATTGAGGGACAGTATCTGTCTGTGACTCACAGTCTGGGCATTGCTATGTACCCGGATGATGGTGCCGATATGGAGAGCCTGCTGCAGAATGCGGATCGGGCGATGTATGAGGCTAAGCGCGCAGGTAAGAACCGGATCTTTTTCTTTAACGAAGACCTCAGTCAGGAAGTGAAGCGCCATGTTCAGGTGCATAACGAGATTCTTGACGGGTTGCGTCGGGGGCAGTTTGAACTGTATCTGCAACCGATTATGGGGCTGGATGATAATTCGGTGCAGAAGTGCGAAGCACTGGTACGATGGAATCACCCACAGCGGGGTCTGGTCTCTCCGGGCGAATTTATTGCGGTTGCTGAACAGACCGGGGCGATCCGTGCACTGGGTGAGTGGATTCTGGATGAAGCCTGTCATCTGGCCACTCGCTTTGAGGATATGGGGATCGATATTCAGATTTCGGTTAACCGTTCTGTCGCCGAGTTCTACCCCAAAGACGTTGTCGAACGCTGGATGCAGATTCTCGGTCAGCATGGGGTGGCCCGGGATAAGATTGTGTTTGAAATTACCGAGTCCCTGCTGATGGAAGGGGGCGACAGTCAGTTGGAAAAAATTCAGGCACTGCGCGATCAGGGGATAGCCTTCTCGATTGACGACTTTGGTACCGGCTATTCGGCAATTAACTATCTGCGCCACTACCCGGTGGAGTACCTGAAGATCGATCGCAGCTTTGTGACCGACCTGCTGGTGGACGAACAGGACCGGACACTGGTGGAGGTGATAATCAAAATGGGCCAGACCCTGGGGATCAAAGTGATCGCCGAAGGGGTAGAAGATCAGGAGCAACTGGATGTGCTGATCGCCTATGGTTGTGACTATGGGCAGGGCTATTATCTGGGCCGGCCTGAACCTTTTGATCAGTTTGTTGAAGGCTTGCGCCAGCGAACTTCTGCGTAATAGCTAGAAGCTATCAGGCTATTGGTTATTTATAATTTTTCATGTTTTTTTCTCTTGGATATAGTGATCGCAACAGGTCAGGGAGAGCTGGCCGATCCACTTAAGAGGAACAGAGCATGTTGCAGAACCGTGAAGGCCAGAACGTCCCCCAGGTTACTTTTCGCACCCGTCAGGGGAATGATTGGGTCGATCTGACCAGTCAGGAACTGTTTAGTGGCAAAAACGTTATTGTTTTCGCCCTCCCCGGAGCATTTACACCAACCTGCTCCAGCACTCACCTGCCGCGTTACAACGAGCTGGCACCGGTATTTGCCGAAAACGGCATCGATGAGATCATCTGCCTGTCAGTCAATGATGCCTTTGTGATGAACGCCTGGGCAGAGAATCAGCACGCCGACAATGTGCGCTTTATTCCGGATGGCAACGGCGAATTCAGCGCGGGTATGGGTATGCTGGTAGATAAGGCGGAGCTGGGATTTGGTAAGCGAAGCTGGCGTTATTCCATGCTGGTGCGTGATGGTGTGATCGATAAGATGTTTATCGAACCGGATCTGCCGGGCGATCCGTTCCAGGTGTCTGATGCAGATACCATGCTCAACTACATCAACTGTGAAGCGGTACTGCCAAAGCGGGTTACTATTCTGAGCAAACCGGGTTGCCCGCACTGCACCCGTGCTAAACAGGTGCTGACCGCTAACGGATACCGTTTTGAAGAGATCGAACTGGGCAGTGGAGGTGTCAGCTTCAGTACACTGCAGGCGGTTACCGGTCGCGGTACAACGCCACAGATTTTTGTGGACGGAAATCTAATCGGCGGAGCCGATGAACTGGAGGCCTGGGTGCAGGGCTAACCCTAACCCCGGAACCTTAAAAAAAACGCACCTCTCTGAAGGTGCGTTTTTCATCAGGTGCGCTTCATGGTTCAGTCTTTGAGGCGCAGGCCACCCGGTTCCTGAGTGATCTGCCCCTGTTTCAGCAGCTTGCCGACCGCCATTTTGAACGCTTTTTTACTGATTCCGAACAGTTTAAAAATCGTATCCGGGGACGACTTATCATTCACGGTGATAAATCCGTCCTGCTCTTTCAGCATGGCCAGAATCGCCCCTGCCGTGTCCACCACTTTGGCATAGCCCGGTTTTTGCAGTGAGAGGTTAATCTTGCCGTCTTCACGTACCTCTTTGATGTAGCCGGTCATCTTCTGGCCGGGATAAACAGTACGCAACAGATCGCTGCGGAACAGCATCCCCCAGTGAGTGTGGTTTACTATCGCTTTCTGCCCCAGATCGGTCCGGTTGGCGATCACCAGCTGGACCTCATCACCCACCTGATAACGTGGTGTGCTCTGATCGAGAAATTTATCGATTTTAGTGGATGCTACAATCCGGTTGGTGTGCTGATCCAGATAGAGTCGCACCAGATAGCGTTTACCGACTTCCACCGGCCGCTGGCGCTGTTCACTGTAGGGCAACAGTACGTCTTTTGGCAGTCCCCAGTCGAGGAAAGCGCCCACTTTGTTGACCTCCGAAACCTGCAGCATGACAAACTCGCCGACAATCGCCTTGGGCTTCTCGGTGGTCGCAATCAGATAGTCATCCGTATCCAGATAGATGAACACGCGGATGGAATCACCCGGTTTCAGGTCCTCAGGACAGTATTTCTTCGGCAGCAGAATCTCGCCGAGCTCTCCGGCATCAAGATAGACGCCAAAATCTTTCTGTTTCAGGACGGTCAGGGTGTTGTACTTGCCGATTTCGGCCATGCGGGAACCTGCAACTGTTGGTGTGGAAGTGATTAGCTGCCTATTATCTTAGTCCAGGCGCCAAGATAAAAGGGCGAAAATAAAAAAGCCTTCTCCGGAGAGAAGGCTTACACCTAAGCTTGCTGGATCAGGTGTGGTTATTTACCCAGTCGACGGATCGCCTGCGGAGTAAAATCTTTGTGCTTGAAGCGCTGGGTGAAGTCGAAACCGTCACCCTCCTCGTTGGTCAGGCTGCCGACCAGATAGCGACCGGACTGCAGATCGTACAGAGCTTCGGCGGTCAGCCACGGCACGTTTACATCCCGGTACTGGAACTGGTGAGCTTCACCGACGCGCCACAACTCGCCACGACCATCGTAGTGATCGACCACAGCAATCTGCCAGCTATCTTCATCGATATAGAAGGTGCGCTTGGCATAAATGTGGCGCTCGCCCTCTTTCAGTGTTGCTTCTACCTTCCAGACCCGGTGCAGTTCGTAGCGGGTCAGTTCCGGGCTCATATGGCCGGGCTTGAGGATATCCTCATAAGTCAGGCCGCGATCAGCCAGCTTGTAGCTGTTATAAGGGATATATAGTTCCTGCTTGCCGACCAGTTCCCAGTTGTACCGATCCGGTGCGCCATTGAACAGATCCAGATTGTCGGTGGTCCGCTGACCATCACTGGCGGTACCCGGTGCATCGTAGGCGATCTGTGGGGCACGGCGAACACGACGCTGACCGGCGTTGTATGTCCAGGCCTGACGCGGCTGCGTGATCTGGTTCATGGTTTCATGAACCAGCAGCACATTACCGGTCAGTCGGGCCGGCGCTTCAACCTGCTGTACAAAGTAGAACAGGATGTTCGCGTCTTTCTTTGGATCTGCTCCGCCTTCCAGAGAGGTCGGCCAGGACATTTTTTCATTGATCTTCACCGGGGTGAAGCTGCCATTCGCCTGAACCGGAACCTGAACAAAGGTCCGTTCCAGTGCGCCGCCACGATAGCGGGTCATATGGTTCCAGATCACCTCAAGACCGTTTTCCGGCACCGGGAAAGGCACGGCGGTAGTGAAGTTCTGCAAACCGTTGCCACCATCGGTCAGGTTCGCCTGAGTGGCATTGGTTTTAGCTGCTGCATAAACCTCGGCAGGCAGCGCTGCAGTACGATGGGTCGGATAGACCGGGATGGAATAGGTATCTGCATACTTATTCAGCATCGCGAGCTGGCCGGGTGTCAGTTTGTCTTTATACTGATCCGCATTGGCGGCAGTAATTGTAAACAGGGGCTTTTCATCAGCAAACGGGTTGCTGTAGCGATCAGTCGACGTCGCCAGACCGCCATCCCATGCGGGGATGGTGCCCTCAGCATTAGCCGCTTTCTCCGCGCCAATCGGGGTTAATTCGCTACCCAGTTTAGAAGCCATTTCTGCCGAAGTTGCTGCATAGAGTGCAGAAGAGGACATCAGAATGGCCGTGCTCAGCAGCAGTTTTTTCGTATTAAACATGAATCTGTTCTCCGTACCTACGACTGTTTCTCAGAAAGAAACAGATGCGCTGAGTGAAATAAAGTCACGGTCTTCAAGCTCATTGTAATCACCACCGAAGTAGTCGGTATAGGAGAGCTGAACCGAGTATTTATTAAGGTAATCAGCGGTCAGGCTGAGGCCCAGTGTTTTTTCACCCTCACGGAATGCTGCGCCGGGGGCCGGGCCGTAACCCTCAATACCATGCTTGAAGCTGATCTGAGGTGTCAGGTTAACGCCGGCGAAAGCATCCGGGTAATTCAGGCTGGCCCGGAGCACGTAGCCATAGGAGTCCTGAGTCACAAAGCCCTCGTTATCACCCGCCGCATAGCCAAAGGAGCCGTGGCGGCCAAATTTCAGGGCATCCGGGCTCTCGTCCAGGCTATGTACATGGGTCCAGCCAAATTCACCGATCAGGGCCAGTCGACTTGCGCCTAATACCTGATCATGGAAACTCACCAGACTGGTCTGGAGCTGAGTGACGTCAAAGGTCTGATAACCTGCAACCTCACTGCCCGGTGCGGCACCACTGCTGGTGGCATTCTGGATGTAGCTGTCCAGACTTGCGTTACCGGTTGCGCCGGCTGTCAGGATGCCTGCAATCAGAGAGGTACCGTTGATCTGCATAGGTACGTCGGTTTTGTGGCTGATCTCACCGGACCATGCGATCTCACCAATGTTGGTGTTAAAGCTCAGGCCGAGCATCTTGATATCTTCAGGGTATTCAACGAAGTATCGTGAGCCTAAGGTAGCAGGTAACCCCATGAACGCGCCGAGGTCGTAGATGCCGCTGGCGATTGGCAGGCGGCTGTGATACTTAGCTGCGTATAAACCAAATTCAGTGTTATTCAGCTCCTCCGCAAAGTAGCGGAAAGCGATACCGAACTGGCCATCATCATCGGCTTCACGCCGGCCATCCGCATCCCGGTAAACAACCGGGTCCTGTCCTCCGAGGGCCAGGGGCTGGTTAAAATAAGTGGAGTCATCGAGTGTGCCCAGAGCGCCTGTGCCAATACGGATACCATTACAGCCTTCTGCGACGAAATCATTGGTCGAGAAGTAGGTACCACAGCCGTCAATCGCAGTGGGTTCCCATTCAATCTGGTAGAAACCTTCGACACTGAGGTTGTCGGTGACGCCGAGGGAGGCGAAAGCCATATTAACAGGCAGCAGCCCCTCTTTGACTTCCGCGCCAGCCCGGCGGAAAGCATTAACATCAAATGGGTTGATTGCGTTAAGGCCGCCCTGAATAAAGGTGCTCTCACCCCAGTTCACGACCTGACGGCCCACTCGGACATCCAGTGGGTTCTCGCCTAAATCGAACGCGCCGTAAAAATATGCGTCCAGAATTTCGATGCCGGAGAATTTTGCGTAATCGTTAAAACCGGAATCATCCAGTTCTGCACCCGGTACATAGCCATTCGCGGTATGACCGTGTGCTCTGGAACCGGTTTCCAGCTCCGCATCGTACCAGTATTTGGCGCGGGTGAAGAAACCTACATTCTCATAGCTCAGTTCCAGGTCATGTACGCCTTTGATGATCTGAGAGAAGGTTTCTCCCTGTTCAAAGTTTTGAGTGGAATCGTCGTAGCTTCCTGCGCCTTTGCTGGTGCCGCCGTTAGCCGGAGCGATAAGGTCAGATGATGGTTCATCCATCCGCCAGCTTGCACCAACGGAGATCTGCGAATCAAAGCGACCTTCAATTTCACCAAGGTTAAATTCAACGGCCTGTACCTGGGTGGTTCCCAGGGCGCAGCCAATCAACAGAGGAAGTAGCCGGGGGTTAAGTGCCGGCACGGGTTTTTTGCTGCAGCGCAAAAACCGTTTTTTTATTGCCATTTCGTTCACCTAGCGTTGTTATTTTTTTAAGTCGCTAAATTTGCAGCTTAGCTTTTATCTGGTTTTTTAATAAATATCTAGTAATGGTGCTAGCTTGGACAGAATTTTCAAACAAGTAACGGAGTCTATGATTGCCAGCCTAAGGAAATCTCACAATAACAATAGCAGCCAATCTGGATAACAAAATTGTTCGCGGGCTTGAAATGCCTGACATATTCGTTCAAGAATAGATAGGGGAAATGCGTTTCATCAAATAAACAAACCATAGGTGGTTATAACAATGGAGCGTAAAATTACGGTGCCTGCCGGCTATGTTAAACATCTGCTGCAACTGGTGGAGGAGCAGGGGTTTAGTGTTGAACAGCTATTGCACCACGTGGGTATCGATCCTGCTGAAATCGGTAGCCAGACCGAGTTTCCGGCGGAAAAATTCGGCATGCTATACCAGCGGATCTACTACATTGCGCAGGATGAATACTTCGGTCTGCTGAGCGGAGGCAAGGTACCTAATGGTACTTTCCGCATGATGTGTCATTGTCTGATCCACTGCACAACGCTTGAGCGGGCTATCTACCGGGCCAGTGATTTCCATGAGATCTGCCGCGGTACCAAAATCAAGCCATTTCTGGTGCGTAAAGGGCGCTATGCCAAACTCTCCTTTACCACGACGGACGCTGCCGAAGTCTCTCTGGAGACGTTGCTGAAGGAGGCCAGTGGCGGCCGAATCCGGACCTCACTGTCGATGTGGCACCATTTTCTTTGCTGGCTGATCGGTAAGCGGCTGGAGTTGAAAGCGGCGTATTTCACCTTTCCTGAACCGGGGGATGTGGCTCAGTATAAAACCCTGTTCCAGTCTGAAGTGAAATTCGATCAGCATGATAACGCGCTGGTTTTTCCGGCACGTTATCTGGATTTTCCTATCGTACAGACGCCGGAAACACTGAAAAGCTTCCTTAAAACCGCGCCGTATCAGCTGATCGTGATGGTGGATGATGACACCAGCCTTAAATCCCAGGTGGTGGCACTGATCGGTAAAGACTTCAGCCAGGAACTGCCCAGTGCTGAGGAGGTGGCCTACCGTCTGCATATGTCGGTATCTACCCTGCGCAGGCGACTGCTGGAAGAGGATACTTCCTATCAGAAGATCAAAGATGAGTGTCGCAAGATGGCTGCGCTCAATTATATGAACTCCCCTCAGTTGTCGATCAACGATGTGGCAGGTCTGATGGGGTTCGATGAACCCTCCGCTTTTTTCCGTTCATTCAAAAAATGGACGGGGATGACGCCCGGCGAATATCGTCGCAGTGACACCTATTGCCAGCAAATGGGCTCCTGATCTCTTGGTTTAAGCCCCGGAATATGGGGCTTGAATTTATTCTGGTCTTTTTTGTTAGTTTTTTGTGGCTTTATTGTTATTGCCGTTGGCGTGCCCCGGCGGGAAGATTGGGCTGCATTTCCCCATAATAAGATTAATCGGGCAACAGACGATCAGGATCGGCCTGTAAGCCCATTGTTATTGCTACAGAATATGTGGCATGAGCACAGAGTGAGGTGAACAGATGAGTGCAACGGCACGAGAGTCGATGGAATTTGATGTCGTCATCGTAGGGGCGGGACCATCCGGTTTGTCAGCAGCTTGCCGATTGATGCAGCAGGCAAATGCAGCCGGGAAAGAGTTAACGGTTTGTGTGGTAGAGAAGGGCTCTGAAGTCGGTGCGCATATTCTTTCTGGTGCGGTGATCGAGAGCCGTGCACTGGATGAACTGTTTCCTGACTGGAAAGAGCGCGGTGCCCCACTCAATACTGCGGTCACCGAAGATCAGATCTTTATGCTGAAAAGCGCTGATAAGTCGGTCAAAGTGCCTAATGCTCTGGTGCCTAAGACGATGCATAACGAAGGCAATTACATTGTCAGCCTGGGTAACCTCTGTCGTTGGCTGGCGGAACAGGCCGAAGCGCTCGGTGTTGAGATATTTCCGGGGTTTGCTGCATCTGAAGTGCTGTATAACGAAGACGGTAGTGTTAAAGGCATCGCCACCGGCGATATGGGGGTCAGTGCCAGCGGCGAAGAGAAAGACAGCTATATGCCGGGGATGGAGCTGCACGCGAAGTATACGATCTTTTCAGAAGGATGCCGGGGCCATCTGGGCAAAGAGCTGATTGGCCGTTTTGCTCTGGATGCCGGGGCTGATGCGCAGCACTATGGACTGGGCATCAAGGAGCTGTGGGATATCGATCCGGATAAACATCAGCCGGGTCTGGTAGTGCATGGTTCCGGCTGGCCGCTGAGTGACGGTGCCAGTGGTGGTTTCTTCCTCTATCACACCGAGGGCTGTCAGGTGGTTGTTGGCCTGATTGTGGATCTCAACTACGCCAACCCTTACCTGAGCCCGTTTGATGAATTCCAGCGGATGAAACACCATCCGGTCCTGAAACAGTATCTGGAGGGTGGAAAGCGGGTTTCCTACGGTGCGCGGGCGATCACTAAAGGTGGTTTTAATGCGCTGCCGAAGATGACATTCCCGGGTGGAATTGTAGCGGGCTGTAATGCAGGGACGCTGAACTTCGCCAAAATTAAAGGCACGCATACGGCGATGAAATCCGGGATGCTGGCGGCTGAGTCGATATTTGCTGAGCTCAGCAGCAGTGCTGAAGGTGGCAAAGAACTGACGGATTTTGCTGAACGGTTTAAGGGTTCGTGGTTGTACGATGAACTGTTCCGCTCACGCAACTTTGGCCCGGCCATGCATAAATTCGGTCCATTGCTGGGTGGGGCGTTTAACTTTATCGACCAGAACCTGTTCGCCGGTAAGATGCCTGTTACCCTGCATGATAACCATGAAGATTATGCCCAACTGAAGCCGGCCGCTGAAGCAAAGCAGATTGAGTACCCGAAACCGGATGGTGTACTCAGCTTTGATAAACTCAGTTCGGTTTTCCTCTCCAACACCAACCACGAAGAGGATCAGCCCTGCCACCTGCAACTCAAAGATGCGGACGTACCGTTGCAGAATAATCTGCCGGTATATGCAGAACCTGCACAGCGTTATTGTCCGGCGGGTGTGTATGAGGTGGTTGAGGATGAAGCGGGCCCGCGTTTTCAGATTAATAGTCAGAACTGTCTGCACTGCAAAACCTGTGATATTAAAGACCCCGCGCAGAATATTCGCTGGGTTGTGCCAGAGGGTACCGGCGGACCTAATTATCCGAATATGTGAGCGCTTAATAAGCCAACAGCAGGTCGTTTTTTAGCCTATATTGGTTAAACCCTGAACGCTTTTGGGCGGGTGTTTCAGGTCGTTGGAAATAATCTCGATTTTTTTAAAAAACAGTACGTTATTCGGTTGACAGGAAAAATCAGTAGGGTAACATACGCGCCCATCCTACGGAGGGATGGCTGAGTGGTCGAAAGCACTGGTCTTGAAAACCAGCGGTCCGAGAGGGCCCCAGGGTTCGAATCCCTGTCCCTCCGCCATTAGGATGTCAGAGTTCCCTGATAGCTCAGTTGGTAGAGCAGTAGACTGTTAATCTATTGGTCGCTGGTTCGAGTCCAGCTCAGGGAGCCAATTTAAGAGTTGGGTCGTTAGCTCAGTCGGTAGAGCAGTTGGCTTTTAACCAATTGGTCATAGGTTCGAATCCTATACGACCCACCACTCTTAAAAATCTAGCAGATGATTCTGCACCTGTTGGGTCGTTAGCTCAGTCGGTAGAGCAGTTGGCTTTTAACCAATTGGTCATAGGTTCGAATCCTATACGACCCACCACTTAAAAACTCCAGCCTCGGCTGGTTTTTTTATGCCTGTAAGAAACTGCGTTGCGTATAGGATGAGAACCGTCAAGGTTCGAGCCGAGCGGCTCTGCCGCGAGACAACATGCTCGCAGGCGAGCATGGCCCGAAGGGCAAGCACCGAAGGTGCGCAGTACTCCTATACGACCCACCACTTTATAAAACAGTCTTAGCATTGTTTATGGTGAAACCGATACGGAGCCGAGCCGTGTTAGCGGCGAGACCGCGTTGCCACTTGTGGCAACGACCCGCAGGGCGTCACCGTAGGTGCATAGCAATCCTATACGTCTATTCGGTCTCGGCCACTTAAAAACTCCAGCCTCGGCTGGTTTTTTTATGCCTGCAAGAAACTGCGTTGCGTATAGGATGAGAACCGTTAAAGGTTCGAGCCGGGCGGCTCCCGGAACCCAATGCCACGCACCCTCGTATTACCTTAATGTTTCTCTGCTAACCTCATGGTTATTAAGCTCTGGTACTGTCGGCCCTTATTAGCATGCCGCACTTTCTGAATTCATCCTTATCTGCCCGTTGCCGAGGAGTTAATTGTTGTGAGAATGATCAGGTTGATGATGGCTTCGTTGATGAGTGTGATAAGCCCTCTGCTGTTAGCTGAGGCGGATGGGCCTGATTATTTCCGGACAGAGCAGGTTACCGCTGTACTGTCAGCACCGGCTGAAGGGGCTACGCTTCTTACCCAGATTCCGGCGCGGCACAATGGGCTGCGCAATCATGGGTGTGTCGGCAGGCTTTCTTTTGCTGACTGGTCGAAGCTGGATCAGCAGCAGCGTATAGATGCCGCCGGGAAGGTCTGGTGTAAGGTTACCTATGAGGGCCATGTCGGTTGGGTGCGGAATGTGATGCTGCGAGAGGGCAGTGCTCCACAGCAGCCAGGTTATAGCTGTGATAAGGCAGCACACGAAATTGAGCAGTTGGTCTGTGGTGATCAGGAGCTGATCCGTCTGGATCATCTGTTGAATGAGGTCTTTCGGGTCAGCCTGAGGCGGGCGGCCGGGTTGGATGACAGGCCGGATCAGGCTGTTAAGCAACTCAGGGCCCGGCAGCGTGGCTGGATTAAAGGACGGAATGCGTGCTGGAAAGCCATGGCTGAGAAACGTAGTTGTACCCTGAAGCGTTATCAGCAACGTATCGCTCAGTTAGAGGCTGATTGGGGGAGCGGAGAGTCGGGCAGCGTCCGGCGTTATGTCTGTGGCGATAACCTCGCCAATGAGGTGTATTTTCAGCCGGTGAAGACCAGCACCCTGCCCGCCGCCATTATCGAGTATGGCGACCAGCGTCAGGTTTTTACGGCCGCCATCAGCGCCAGTGGCAGTCGCTATAACGGGGAGTTCGGACGTTATTTCTGGACCAGAGGCGAGGAAGCGCTGTTGGTCTGGGATCAGCGTCAGCCGGAGCAAACTTGTCGTCTGCGGGTTGAGTGATCTTGCCTGCCTTAACTGAGCCCCGCTGCCAGTGGCAGCAGGGCGGATGGTTTCAGGGTCGCGTGAGTACACCTTCAAAGAAACGGCTCAGGCCTGCGTAATCGTCCAGTGGCAGAATCTCAGCGATGTACTGGTCGGGGCGAACAATAATCAGGCAGCCCTGTTCCCGGTCGATGCCACGCAGCGCATAAAAGTCACCGGCACCGCTGTGGTCGGTACAGAACACTTTCTCATAATCCCGTAGTCCGTAACGGCCCTTAAGCGGCTGTAAAAGTGGATGGATCTGGTCGACATCTATATCCCGGTGATACTGCTGGAACATGGCGTGCAGGTCGATCACTGAATCTACATCGGCGCCTGCTGGAGTAAAGCGTTTCAGCGGAGAGTTGTGTTCATTCTGCAGGAAGTCGCACAGGGCTCTGACCCGGCACTGGTCGCTCATGGGGGGCTGTTGACCGGCAAAAGCAAAGATATGCCAGCGGGCATCCGCTTTAACGCAGTGGCCCAGTTGTACAGGTCTGGCATCGGCCAGCCTGACTGCGGGAGCTGAATGAAAGCGCATCCCCGTAGTCTGTCCGGTGGCAAGCGATTGATGTTCGCCGCTGCCCACCAGAGAGGAAGGGTTGTAGCGGATGCTGGTGCCTGCGGTGTAGCGTCCGAACCGGACAAAGTATTTCTGGAACTCGGCCGGGTCGACGCCGTCTGGGTTGTCGGCAGATTTTGGTTTGGCACTGAACATGGTTGAGAATTCACGGTCGAAATTGATCAGCATCTGCGCCACGTGCTGACGTTCGGCGGAGTATGTTGAGAGCAGTTCGGGGTTTGCGCGACCGGTGAGTACGTGGGCCAGTTTCCAGCCCAGATTCCAGGTGTCATTGACGGAGGTGTTCAGGCCCTGACCTGCTTTAGGGCTGTGGGTATGGCAGGCATCGCCGGCCAGAAATACACGTGGCAGACGGCCCTCTTCTGAGTCGTCAAAGGCGGTGGTCAGGCGCTGGCCAATTTCGTAGACGCTCCACCAGGCGACCTCCTTTACCTCAACGGTATAGGGCTGCATGATCCGGTTGGCGGCGGAGATCAGGTAATCGGCGGTAATCTCATCCCGTGAGATCCGCTCATCCTGTTTCAGTTTATCCAGCTCAATATACAGGCGAACCATATAGCCGCCCTCTCGGGGGATAATCAGCATATTGCCTTCGTTGTTGGAGTGGATCGCGGCTTTGAGGCGGATATCCGGGAAATCAGTTACGGCCAGAACATCCATGACCCCCCATGCCTGATTGATGGAATCGCCCACCAGTTCCCGCCCGATCAGCGTCCGGACGCTACTGCGGGCACCATCGCAGCCGACGACGTAGCGGGCTTTAACGATCTCCTGCTCCTTGCCGTATTGGGAGTAGTTAACCGCCCGTTCAAAGGTCAGCGTAACAGGGTAGTCCTCTGCTTCAGTGTCTACCTGAAGGTCAACCAGACGACGTGAATAGTGGGGTTCAACTTTGCCCGGGCTCTGACGCATTACCTCAAGGAAGTGATCGTGAACCCGTGCCTGATTGATGATCACATGAGGGAACTCGGAAAGATCATCTTCTACATCCTGAATTTTGCTGCTGCGGCTGATCTGGCCGGGATGTTCGGCATCGGGTTTCCAGAAAGCGGTTTCGTTCACCCAATAGGCTTCCTGTTGAATCTGGTCGGCAAACTCATAGGCCTGAAACATCTCCATGGTGCGGCAGGCGATTCCGTCAGCCTGGCCTACCAGAAGGCGATCGTCCTTCTGGTCAACGATGCAGGTGCTGATACTGCCGAATTGGGATAGCTGTGCGGCCAGATTGAGGCCTGCCGGGCCACAGCCGACGATCATCACATCAACCTGCTGTGGTAGTGGGCGCTTAAGCGGGGGCGGAACAACCCGGTCCTGTGGATCGCTGTAACGTGGGTCGCCGGGGTGGAAGCCATCTAGATGAAACTGCATGGGGGTCTCCTCTTGTTATTTGCGATTCACTCTAGTTAACTTAAGGTATAAAGAAAAATTGGTTTTTTTCTTCAGACTAAAAGAAATTAAATAGATGAATCCTAACCTGTTGAAACAACTGGCTATCGTGGTGAAGCAGGGCTCGCTCAGTGCGGCCTGCGAGCAGTTGCATGTGACCCAGCCGACCCTTACCCGAAGTATCAAACAACTGGAAATGCGTGTCGGAGCGCCGGTACTGATCCGCACCCGCTATGGCGTAAGCCCTACCGAGATTGGTGCCCGGCTGTCGCGTATCGGCGAACGTATTCTGGCTGAAACCGAGCAGGGTCAGGAGGCGATCCGTCAGTTTCATAGTGGGGTAAAAACTGAGTTTGTTATCGGTGTCGACCCGCTGTGGGAGTTTGCGACCTTCCGGGAGCTGAGTGATTACTTTCTCAGAGAAAAACAGTATGTGTTTCATTTTCGTACCGGTTCGGCGGCTGCTCAGATCGATCTGGTGAATAAAGGCGAACTGGATTTCCTGCTGGCCCCCGCGCATCTCTCAGTGGCTCACGGCAAGCTGGACCGGCAGGTGTTGTTCCGTGATCGTTCTGCTGTGTTCGCCGGGAAGCAGTCAGACCTGACAGGCAGTGGGCGGGTGTTCAGCCGGGATGAGCTGAACCGGCAGAGCTGGATGACCGCCGGGGCCAGCGCGGGGTTTCTCGAAGATGAAGAGGCACCGGCTGGCGTTGCCGCGGCAAGGGTTGCCTTTACCGGTAGTATTCGCTCGGTTCTGCACCTGTTGCAGACCAGTGACATGCTGGTGCGCCTGCCGGCAAGGCTGGCGCTGATGACCGGAGAGGTTGAACAGGAGCAGATGTTAGCGGTGGAGGGGGAGCGTCATACCCGGCGGGATATCGCGCTCTGGTCTTCACCTGACAATGCGGAGCGGCCAGATCTGGGTAAGGTGCGGCAGTTGTTGCTGAACTTTACCGAGGCGCTGGATCATCAGGCGCCGGAATTCGGGCTCGCGCTCTGACGCGGGTCAGAGCGGGCTGGCCTCGTTGTAATCGATGGCGATGATCTCATACCAGATCTCGCTGCCATCGGGTTTGGTCAGGCAGACCTCGTCTCCCAGTTGCTTCTTCAGCAGCAGTCGGGCGAGGGGGGAATCCATCGAGATATAATCCGAGCCGGCATCGATCTCATCCGGGCCGACGATGCGGTAGCGTTTCTCCTGCTCATCTTCGTCCAGCAACGTCACCCAGGCGGCAAAGAAAACCGTATCCCGTTTATCTGCGGTGGGTGGTCGGTCGACCACCACCATATCCTCCAGCCGTTTGGAAAGGTAGCGCACCCGGCGGTCGATCTCACGCAGTTGTTTCTTGCCATAGATATATTCAGCGTTCTCTGAGCGGTCTCCCTGAGCGGCGGCTTCCTTGACCGACTGGGTCACTTCCGGACGCTTCACCTTCCACAGGTATTTCAGTTCATCGTTAAGTCTTTTGTAGCCTTCGGCGGTGATGTATTTAGAACTCCGTGGCTGTGGTGCCCGCCATCTGCCCATCTGCAGACTCCCTCTCAAATAGATGAAAATTTCCGATAAAGAATTTTAACCCTGCGCCGATAAAAACGGGACACTCTTTTGCAGACTTTCCAGATCGATCAGATGCGCACCGAACAGATTCAAACCCGGATTGAGGGCTACACCTCAGGTCTGAGCCAGGCGGTTCAGAGCGGCAGCGGTGCGCAGTTCTCCATGCTGTTGAGTCTGATCCATTCCAATCAGCAGCTGATGCGTCCGGAACAGGCCGCACAAACCTCCTCCGCTGAGTTTCGTCTGCCACAGGATGAGTCGGTTTACCCTGATCCTAATGAGCTGCATAACGATCAGGTTGTGGAGCGGTTGAATACCGCAGTGCATGACGGGCTGGTGGGCGATTTTGCTTATGTGAACGGCTATCTGCACACCCTGAGTCACAGTCCGCGCCAGCAGGCGCTGGCGTCTGATGAGTATGCCCGTGTGGGGTTGATCTCAACGGGTCAGTTGATGGTCGATGAGATCGAAACGTCGCGGCAGCAGATCCGAACGGCTGCCTGATCGATAAAGCGCAGTTGTAGCGCTCAGTTCTGCCACTGAATCTTTTCGGCGTTGCCGTTTTCTACCTTCCAGTATTCATCCGGATCATCGCCGTCGTTCCAGCCTGAGGCGATGCAGCGGATCTGGGTTGCCAGTCCTTCTGAGGCCGCGTGAGCGCAGTCCAGATCTTTCTCCCAGGGGGTTTTGTCAGACTTGAACCAGACGCTGGTCCAGGCTTTTCCGGCCACCTTTTCATGGATCATCACAGCAACTGACTCGCTGCCGAACTGAAGGCTGAGTTCATGGATCTGGCCTTTGCTGGAGAGGAACTCCACGGCCTCGGCGCTGCTGCGTAACCACTCCTCAATCTGCTCGCGGGAGCAGTTTTTAACGTAGATCTCGATATCCGGGTGTCTCTGGTCAGTCATGTTTGTCGTCGCTAATAAATCGGATGATGCGCAGGATGCTGAGGCTGATATAGCCTATGGCCGCCAGTATGAGGCCGGCGCAGAGGATGATCAAGCCAAGCAGGGCGAGTAACTCCTGAGAAACAGAGCTTTTAAGCAGAAACTCGGCACTGCCCAGCAGAATCAGGCCGATAAAGAACACCACGAAACCGATGCCGAGCATCGCCAGATTGCGGCGGGGGTTCTGCGTCAGCTGGTAAAACCAGCGTTTCAGGCGGTTTTTCATCGACGCAGAAACAGGCCCAGATTGACATCCAGTGTCAGCTCCAGTTCGGGTAGCTGGCAGATACGTTCGCGGGCTTCCTGCTTAAGTCGCTGGCCGTGAGGAGTCATCTGCAGCAGAGTGCTGATCTGCTCGGGGCTGTTCAGCGTGAACGAATAACTGACCGGCTGGATTGATTGCAGACTGAACTGCTCTGCGAGCGTGCTTACCGGGTCAAACTGGCTTTCGCGGATCTCCTGATAGATCAGTTTGCGCAGTTCTATCAGGTGTTGTTCACCGGGCCAGGCAACCAACAGGGCGGCACCGGGCTGCATGGGTTTCGCTAACGCTTCCGGCATCAGTCGGCTGAACAAGACCAGTTGCAGGCTCAGGCTGTTATCAGGCAGTGGTGTGCTGGCCCCGGAAGCAACCAGCCAGTGGATCTGTTTGCTGCGCTGGCAGGCCGCTTTGACTGCGTGCTTGGAGATATCCAGCCCGTATAGTTCTGCATCGACCTGAGCCTCTAGCAGGGCCTGTTGCAGGCGATCGGTGTAATAGCCCTCGCCGCAGCCCATATCCAGAACCGACGGGTGCTCTGTGTCACCCAGTGACGAAAGGGCCAGTTGATTGATCTGATCAGACAGGGGCTGATAAAACCCCTGATCCAGAAATGCCCGGCGTGCCTGCACCATGGCTGGATTGTCGCCCGGATCTCTGGAGCGCTTTTTATGCGCCAGCAGCAGATTCCAGTAGCCCTGACGCGCAGCGTCAAAGCTGTGGTTATTATCGCAGCGAAGGTTGGTTTCCTGCTGCTTCAGCAGGGCCTGACAGACCGGGCAGGTTAGCTGCATGCTGACTCAGCCCTTGCTCAGCAGACGGGCAAGAATGTTCTCATAAAGGTCGGACAGGGTGTCCAGATCTTTGCAGCTTACCCGTTCATCCACCTTGTGAATGGTTTTATTGATCGGGCCCAGTTCAACAACCTGAGCACCGGTCGGTGCGATAAAACGACCATCGGAGGTGCCGCCGGAGGTGGACAGCTCGGTATCCAGACCGGTAATGGCCTTGATCGATGCCTGACAGGCTTCTACCAGATTGCCTTCGGCCGTCAGGAACGGGTTGCCGGACAGCGTCCAGTCGATGTCCCATTCCAGATTGTGTTTGTTGAGAATAGCGTGGACCCGGTCTTTCAGTTCATCCGCCGTGACTTCAGTGGAGAAACGGAAGTTAAACATCACATCCACATGGCCCGGCACAACGTTGGTTACGCCGGTACCGCCATTAATGTTGGAGATCTGGAAGCTGGTTGGCGGGAAAAAGTCGTTGCCTTCATCCCAGACTTCAGCCGCCAGTTCAGCCAGCGCTGGTGCCGCCATATGGATCGGGTTTTTTACCAGATGCGGATAAGCAACATGGCCCTGCACGCCGCGCACGGTCAGACTACCGCCAAGAGAACCGCGGCGCCCGTTCTTGATTACATCACCGACCTGTTCAGTGCTGGATGGCTCGCCCACGATACACCAGGTGATCTTCTCGTTACGGGCTTCCAGATGATCCACTACACGGGTGGTTCCGTTGACCCAGGGGCCCTCTTCGTCGCTGGTGATCAGCAGGCCGATGGAGCCGTCATGGTCCGGGTGGTGCTCAATAAAGCGCTCCAGAGCGGTCATAAACGCAGCCAGACTGCCTTTCATATCGGCAGCGCCACGGCCACAGAGCATGCCCTGTTCAACCCGGGCTTCAAACGGCGGGAACTCCCAGCGCTCTTCCGGACCGGAAGGGACGACATCGGTATGGCCGGCAAAACAGAACAACGGGCCGGAATCGCCGCGGCGGGCCCAGAAGTTTTTAACCTCTTCAAACTGCAGTCGCTCGATTTTAAAACCCAGTGCTTCCAGGCGCTCAATCATCAGGTCCTGACAGCCGGCGTCCTCGGGGGTAACCGAGCGGCGGTTGATCAGGTCTTTAGCCAGTTCAATGGTGGCAGAGAGGTGTTGGGTCATAATCTGGGTTCCGCGTCAGGCAGGTTAAGGATAGTCTGTTTTAGCAGCGGCGGGAGGCCGCAGGCGGCCCGGCAGAGAGATCTGCCGGGCGTTCAGCACTTAGTTGTGCTTGTGCAGCTCTTCGTTCAGTTCGATCGCGCTTTTGTTGGTTTTCACCTCAATACGACCGTTCTGGGAGTTGCGACGGAACAGCAGGTCAGGTTTGCCGGCCAGTTCAGCGGCTTTTACGGTGCCGACTTCGTTGTTCTGGTCATCCAGCAGTGTGACTTTGGAGCCCGCAGTGACGTACAGACCCGCTTCCAGAGTGCAGCGATCGCCCAGAGGCAGACCCAGACCTGCGTTGGCACCCAGCAGGCAGTTTTCGCCAACAGAGATCACTACGTTGTTGCCGCCGGACAGAGTGCCCATCGTAGAGCATCCACCGCCCAGATCGGAACCGTTACCTACCACAACGCCCGCAGAGATACGGCCTTCAACCATGCTTACGCCCAGTGTGCCGGCGTTGAAGTTAACGAAACCTTCGTGCATAACTGTGGTGCCTTCGCCCACGTGTGCGCCCAGACGAACGCGGGTCGCGTCACCGATACGGATGCCGGCAGGTACCACGTAATCCGTCATTTTCGGGAATTTATCCACAGAGTTAACGCTCAGGATGCGGCCCTGAGCACGGGCAGCCAGCTGGCGTTTTGGCAGATCGTCCAGAGAGATAGCGCCTTCGCTGGTCCAGGCAACGTTAGGCAGCAGGCCGAAGATGCCGGTCAGGTTGATACCATGAGGCTTAACCAGACGGTGCGACAGCAGGGACAGCTTCAGGTAGGCTTCAGCCGTGCTGGCTGGCGCTTCGTCGTTTTCCAGAATGCACAGCAGCAGTGGCTGCTGAGTGCCTTCCAGAATCTCTACGATCTCTGCCTGCTCTTCAGCGCCGACAGACAGGAAGGCAGCTTCCAGATCTTTGAGCTGTGATTCCTGCAGTTCAATCGCCTGATTGCCGCCGTTATAGCCGACCTTATCGGCAACCGCCTTCAGCATCGCCTCGTCTGCGTTCAGCAGAGGTGCGTTGTAATAAACTTCCAGCAGTTCACCGGCGGAAGACTTGGTGCCTACACCCAGGCCGAATGCAAAATTTGCCATGTTAATCTCCAGATATAAATTTAAATTCGTGACTTCTCGGCGTGGGGGTTAACCCAGCAACGCCGCATATTCTGTATCTTTAAAGCCGACCTTGCGCAGCGCGCCGGTGTCCAGCACCGGGCGTTTGATCATGGCCGGATGTTCCAGCATCAGCGCGATGGCGGATGCTTCATCGATATTGGCTTTCACTTCATCAGGCTGCTGGCGCCATGTGGTGCCGCGTTTGTTGAGCAGGGTTTCCCACCCCAGCTCATCTGCCCAGCCCTGCAACTGCTCTGCGCTCAGGCCCTGTTTGCGGAAGTCGTGGAACTGATAGTCTACGCCATTGGCTTCCAGCCATTTACGGGCTTTTTTGATGGTATCGCAGTTAGGGATTCCGTAAATCGTAATCATGGGTACTCTCCGGTCATCGCTTACAGTGATTCAACGTAATCGCGGATACGTTGGGCTGCTTCCACGCACTCATCTACGGTGGCAACCAGCGCCATGCGGACAAATCCGGCACCCGGCAACTGACCTTCGGTTTCACGGGAGAGATAACGTCCCGGAAGTACGGTTACATTCTGTGAAGCGAACAGGCCCTGAGCAAATTTGTCGTCTGCAATCGGGGTTTTCGCCCAGAGGTAGAAGCTGGCTTCAGGACGCTGTACGTCCATCACCGGCTCCAGAATGCGGATCACCGCATCGAATTTATGGCGATACTGGTCGCGGTTATCGAGCACGTGGTCTTCATCTTTCCAGGCTGCAATCGACGCCAGTTGGTGCTGAATCGGCATGGAGCAGCCATGGTAAGTCCGGTAGGACAGGAACGGCCCCAGCAGAGACGCATCTCCGGCAATGAACCCGGAACGCAGACCCGGCAGGTTGGAGCGTTTCGACAGGCTGTGCATGACCACGCAGTTTTTGTAATCGTTACGGCCCAGCTCGGCACAGGCCTGCAGCAGGCCAACCGGTGGCTGCGCTTCATCCAGATAGATCTCGGAGTAGCATTCGTCTGAAGCGATAATGAAATCGTACTTGTCGGACAGTGCGATCAGTTTCTTCAGGGTGGGCAGATCGGTTACTGCGCCGGTCGGGTTGCTCGGTGAGCAGATAAACAGCAACTGGCAACGCTGCCATACGGATTCAGGAATGGCATCATAATCCGGGATAAAACCGTTTTCCGGCAGGCAGTTCAGGTAGTACGGCTCTGCACCTGCCAGATAAGCGGCGCCTTCGTATATTTGATAGAACGGATTTGGCGACAGTACCAGCGCATCCGGGGCGCGGTTGACCGCGGCCTGAGTGAAGGCAAAGATCGCTTCACGGGTACCGTTAACTGGCAGGACATGGTCTTCTGCATTCAGGCTGCCTTCGGCCAGTTGGAAGCGACGGGTGCACCACTCAGCAATCGCCTGACGCAGCTCCGGCATCCCTTTGGTGGTCGGGTAGTTGGCCAGTTTATCGATATTATCGGTCAGACACTCAGCGACGAACGGTGGTGCCGGGTGTTTCGGTTCACCGATGGAGAGGGCAATATGTTCCAGATCCGCCGGTGGCGTTACCTCAGCTTTGAGTGCGGTCAGTTTTTCAAATGGGTAGGGCTGGAGCAGACTGAGATCGCGGTTCATACAGGTCCTATAAACGCCCTTGGCCGGGCCGGTTGGTGAAAACAGAGAGCAGAAATTCAGGCGCAAAATTATACCTGAGAACCGCACTAGGATTAAGACCTATTTTTTGTCGGTTCTGGCTGAATTATCGCTGCTCAGTTGTGGTTGGCGGGCATGAAAAACCTGCCATCCGAGTGGGGAGGAATAAGGTTAAAGCATTGTAAAGCAACAGCTTGGCGTGTTTGTTTCTGATCTCATCACTTGGAGTCCGGGGAAAATACAACTATTCTGCAAAGAAACGACTAACAAATGTTTGAAAAAACAGCCAATGCTATGAACGAGAGACGAATTCATCCCCGCATCCATGTGCAGTTACCGGCTGAGCTGGCAACCCGGGAGGGGGAGTCAGTGGACGTCAGTCTGATTAACCTCAGTCTGGGAGGGATGCTGGTGGAAGGCGGGCCTGAAATGGCCGGGCTGAAGCCACCGGTTATCGGGGCTCCGCTGGAGCTGTACCTGCATTTTGGTATCGATGATCAGCCCCTGCACTGCCTTTGCCGGGTGGTCTACAACCAGCGCCAGTCGCAAACATGCCTGCGTTACGGCCTGTCTATTCTCAGCATCGACCAGCAGGCGAGTCAGGTGCTGCAGGGCTTTATTGATCGGCACCTGCACTAAGCAGGTGCCACGATCTATTGCGCAGTCACCTGTTTATCCTGCTCCGGGAGGTCATGGTTTTTCAGCCCCAGCCTGCTGCGCATATCTTCGATAAACGTCAGGGTTGCCGGTACAAACAGCAGGATCAGCAGTGTGCCGTAAGCGAGACCAAAAACGATAGCAACCGCCATCGGAATCAGGAACTGGGCCTGCAGCGAGGTCTCAAACAGAATCGGCGTCAGACCGGCAATGGTGGTCAGGGAGGTCAGTAATACCGCCCGCAAACGCTGACACGCCGCTTCTACAATGGCCTCTTCTACGGCCATACCGGTTTTTCGCAGTTGTTTGTAAAACGTCACGAGCACAATCGAGTCGTTAATGACGATACCGGACAAGCCGAAACAGCCGAACAGCGAAAGGATGGTCATGCTCAGGCCCATTACGCCGTGGCCCAGAATCGCACCGGTCAGCCCCAGAGGAATCGCCAGCATCACCGCAATCGGCCAGCTATAAGACGCGAAGACCCAGGCGAGGATAATGAAAATCAGCGTCAGAGCCAGGAACAGGCCGAGCTTCATGTCGTCGAGGGTTTCGCGCTGACTCTTGTTTTTACCCTCAAAGCTGGCGCTGATACCGTACTGGCTGAGAATCTGATCCAGTTTGCCTGCCTTCAGGTCGGCGATGATCTCATCGGCGTTGGCTGCGGATTCATCCAGATCGGCGGTCACTTTGATCGACAGTTGTCCGTCCACCCGGGTCAGGGTATCGAGCCCCTGTTTAGCGCGGAAACTGACGACGTTACTCAGCGGTGTGGTGCCGCCATCGGGCAGTACCACCGGCAGTTGCTCGATACTGCTGAGCCGGTCCCGCTCGGATTCACGCAACTGAATGCGTACTTCTACCTCATCACGATTCTGGTAGAAGTTCTGTACCTCCATGCCATCAAACGCGGCCCGTAACTGACGGCCGACGCTGTCCAGCGTCATACCGGCGATTTTACCGGCCGGCGTCAGCTCGTAGATCAACTGAGATTTACCAAATGGCAGGTCGTCGTCGATATTGCTCAGGCCGACATAACCTTTCAGCAACTCCTGCAAATCCAGTGATGCCTGTTTGATATTGCGGATATCGGTGCCGGAAAGCTTAACCTCGATCGGTTTGCCCGGTGGCCCGGTCTGGGAAACATCGATGGAGAACTTTTCGATACCGGCCGGGAGCACAATCCGTTTTCGCCAGGCACGGTTCAGTTCCGCCGTGCTGATTTCGCGGCTGTCGCCGGGCTGCAGCTCAATCAGCAGGGAGCCAAATTCGTCACCGCTGTTGCCCGATGCGGAGGTGCGGGAGAAGGCGGCGCTGCGCAGTCGCTGGAAGGCTACTTTAACATTGCCTCCTCCCAGTGCTGCGTCTGTCTCTGCCAGCGTTTTGTCCAGATGGAGGATAAAACGGTCGACGATCTGGCTGTCGGTACCGGCAGCAAATTGTACGTTTGCAACCATGCTGTCGCGTTCAACCGCCGGGAAAAAGGTGAATTTGATCCGCCCGCCGGCCATCAGACCGATGGCAAGGATAAACATCGCCAGAGCGGCGGCCACAGTGGCTCCCCGGTAACGCACCGCCAGTTTCACCAGACGGCGGAAACGGTGGTCACGGAAGTGGTTGAACGCATTGTCCAGCCGGATACGCAGGGGCGAAGGGTGCAGGTCCTGAACCCCTTTAATGCTGTGGTGCAGGTGGCCGGGCAGGATCAGGAAACACTCGACCAACGAGGCGAGAATCACACAGATCACGACCGTCGGAATATCGATGAGGATATTACCGATCCGGCCGCTGATCAGCAGCAGTGGCAAAAACGCGGCGATGGTGGTCAGAGATGAGGCGGTAACCGGGGCCAGCATCCGGTGGGCGCCGCCGATCGCGGCCTGCAGGCCGGGTTCGCCGCGCTGAACGTGGGTCAGGGTGTCCTCTCCGACGACGATTGCATCGTCAACAATGATCCCCAGCGCCATGATAAGGCCGAACAGGCTGATCATATTGATCGTGCCGCCAATACCGTACAGTACTGCCAACGTCGCCAGGAACGAGACCGGAATGCCCACGGTGACCCAGAAGGCGACCCGGGCGTTCAGAAACAGGAACAGAATGGCGATGACCAGTACCAGCCCACTGAGGCCGTTTTTCAGCAGCAGGTTGATACGCTGTTGCACCGGTTGCCAGCGCTCGTCATAGGTGACCATGCTGATATTGGCCGGCAGGGTGGGCCGGGTTTCCTCCAGCCACTGGTTGAGAATTCTGGCGGATTTCAGGGTGTCCTGATTTTCGGTGCGGCGCAGGCGAATCATCACCGCAGGGTTGCCTTTGTACTGCAGCAGTACCTGACTGTCTTTAGTGGTCAGTCTGACGTCTGCGATATCGCCGAGACGAACCAGACGCCCCTCCTGATCGGTGATTACCGGTAACTGGCGAAACCCTTCTGCATCACGCTGCTGATTCAGGCTGCGAATCTGCCGCGCGCCGTCGCCTTTCGCGGCGGTGCCGGCGGGCAGATCAAGGCTGCGCAGGCGGATGCTGCTGGCCACGTCGGCCATGGTCATGTTCAGTTCGTTCAGTTGTTCTGCGGCCAGCTCGATCCGGATCTGCCGGTCGGGCAGGCCGGTAAAGTCGATCTTGTTAATGCCCCGGTCGAGCAGCTCCTGCTCAAAGCGCTGGGCGAAAGGACGCAGCTCCTCCAGCGATCCATTTTCACTGCTGATAATCAGGCTGGCGATCTGCTCGTAGCGGATTACCCGCTGCACCAGTGGTTCCTCCACATCGGAGGGTAGCTCCCGGCGCACGTTGTCGATCTTCTGATTTACCTCATCGAGCAGGTAATCAACATCGGTGTCTTCATCCACCTCGATACGAATGGAGGCAGAGCCCTGTTGGGCGGTGGAGTAGAGGGTGTCGATACCGGTCAGGGATTTCAGCTCCTCCTCAATTGGCAGGATGACGGAACTTTCTACATCCTCGGCGGCGGCGCCACTCCAGGGGACAGACACGGTGATGATGTCCAGCTCGAAGCTGGGGAAAAACTGAGTATTGAGATTTTTCAGCCCCCAGACACCGGCGAGGATCATCAGCATCATAAACAGGTTTGCTGCCACCCGGTGGCTGGCGAAGACGGCTGTCAGATTTTGCATAGGCCCCTGATAGTTATTCATCAGAGGCTCCCTGAGCCGCGATTACGTCGGGTTCTGTGACGTCTTTCACCCTGAGCCCGGAGATCGCATTGGGTAACTGAGTGGTGATAATCCGGTCGCCGGCACGGATCTGCGGGCTGCGAATCAGCACCCGTTCAGCCCCGTCTGAGGTGACGAGATCGCCGATCCGATCCACTTCAACCGCAGTCATTCGTCCCTCTTTTTCCAGATAGACACGGTTCAGGCCGTAGAGTGCGAGGGGAGAAACCGCGATGCTCTGTTCTACAGCGGGCATCTGGATTTTTATCGCCAGAGAACGGCCGGGTTCGGGCAGGTAGGTTCCGTTTTCAATCCGGAACAGGGCATCAACCCCGGCCCGACCGGAACCGACCGCCGCGGCGACACGGTCGAGACTCAGGGTCAGGGTCTGACCGTCCAGATTGGCCTGACCGCGTATTTCTGCATCGATCTGCTGACGTAGCAGGGGCAGTAAGCGGTTGGGGATTTGTGCACGTACTTCGAGTCGTTCCTGACTGTACATACTGAGCAGCGCAGCACCGGTTTGAACCCGGTCGCCGGGAGCGACGTTGAGGCTGGCAATACGGCCTGTAAACGGGGCTCGGATCTGGGTGCGCTGCAGGTCGAGTTCGGCGGCCTGAAGCAGGCTGCGGGCACGTTTAAGCTGGGCTTCCAGTTGGTTCAGGCGGTTAGGATGGTCTGCAATCGCCTGCTCACGCTGGGTGATGGAGAGAGACTGCTGGTGGTAGTCCCGGCGTGCGGTATCCAGTTGCTCCTGGCTGCTCACCTTGCGTTTAATCAGGTTCTGATAGCGCTCTACGGTTTTCAGGCTGAGCTGCTGTAGCTGTTTTTCGATTTTCAGTGCGTTGAGGTCGGTCTGGTGGCGGACTTTTTCCGCATCGATCTGAGCCAGATAGTTGTCCACATCGGCCTGACGTTGCTCGACCAGCAGACGGGCGTCCCGGTCATCCAGCTGAATTAATAACTGATCCGCTTCAGCGGCACGCCCTTCATCGGTATCAACGCGTTGGACAAATGCAGTGACTGCGGCCGTCATGTGGGTCATTCGCGGTGATTCAACCTTGCCATAGAGCGTCAGTACCGGTTGATGGTTGCCGGGCTCGGCGCTGACGGTCTGCACGCTCCATACTTTTTCGGTGACCGGGCGGGAGGGGGCCTGAGGTTTACTTTTTATCAGCAGGAAAAAGGCACCTGTAGCAACGCTGACGATGATCAGTGGCAGCAGCCATTTAACCAGACGGGAGTGATTTGCAGTTGAAGAATTGCTCATGTTCCGAATCCATTACTCAACGGGAGACACCTCTTGGCTGACATAGTATCTGATTCCGTTCGCCGCAGTCAGCTTTTGTCGGTGATCTTTACAATTAGAGTGTCCGTGCTAACTTACTGAAATCATTTGCATCGGGAGAGACTATGCGTACCAGTAGCATACGTTGTTTGAACGCCAGTGGATTTCACCGCATGGTTTACCATGAGTGGGGCAGCGCTGATAACGAACGGGTGGTGGTCTGTGTCCATGGCCTGGCGCGTAACAGTCGCGATTTCGATGATCTGGCGCTGGCACTTTCCCGGGATTACCGGGTGATCTGCCCGGATGTGGTGGGGCGTGGACAGAGCGACTGGCTGCCTGCCGGACAGGCCTATGCGATTCCTCAATACCTGAATGATATGACGGCGCTGCTGGCGCGACTGGACGTTGACGAAGTGGACTGGGTAGGCACCTCCATGGGCGGCATTATCGGGATCTGTCTGGCTGCAATGCCCGGCTCACCGATCCGGCGGCTGGTTCTGAATGATATCGGGGCGTTTGTTCCCGCCTCGGCGCTGCAGCGGATCAGTGATTATCTGGGTGAAAAAACCTTCGCCAGCCTCAATGAGGTAGAAGCCTTTATGCGGGAGACCTATCTGGCGTTGCGCAATCTCAGTGATCGTCAGTGGCAGCATCTGGCTCTGCACGGCAGTAAACAACTGGCGACGGGCGAGTTCTGTCTGCGCTATGATCCGGCCATCGCCAGTTCGCTCAAGGCAAGCGTCACTGAAGATGTGAACCTCTGGCCGTTCTGGTCGGCGATCGATATACCGCAACTGCTGATCTGGGGTGAAGAATCCGATGTATTACAGGCGGAAACCGTGCAGCGGATGCAGGCAAACGATAAACTGGAGCTGTTTTCTGTGCCCGGCGTACCTCATGTTCCCTCGCTGATGGAGGAGGAGCAGATTCTGCGGGTACAGAGCTGGTTGCGAACCCATCGAAATAAGTAGAGGAAACCTTATTTATGGCAGTGATTACCCGCTGGCCCCAGGATCAGCTATGCCTGAGTTACCGGGAACGGGAAGAGGCCGTAAGGGCTGTTGAGCAGGCTTTTGCCACAACGCTGGAGTCACTTAAGGTCGATATCGGTCTGGTGGACATGTTTGAGGCGATCTATGTTCCTCTGGGGGCCTGGCTGGCCTGCCGTAAAAAACGCCAGCAGGGCCCGCTGGTGGTGGGCATCAATGGGGCTCAGGGCGCAGGCAAGTCGACCCTGTTTAATCTGCTCGAAGTGATTCTGACAGAAGGTTTTGGTCTGCGGGTGGTGGGCTTCTCGATTGATGATCTTTACAAAACCTATGATGAACGGGTCGAACTGTCTGAGACCGTACACCCGCTGCTGCGTACCCGTGGCGTACCGGGTACCCATGATGTCTCGCTGGGTATTGAGATCCTCAATTCGCTGGCAAACAGCGGTGAAGATCAGGTTACCAAGATTCCCGTATTCGATAAATCCACCGACGATCGTTGTCAGGTTGCGGTCTGGCAGGAGTGGGTGGGCCCGGCCGATATAATTGTGCTGGAGGGCTGGTGCGTCGGGGCTGATCCGCAGTCACCACAGGCACTGGTCGAGCCGATTAATGAGCTGGAAAGAGAGATGGACCCCAGCGGTGCCTGGCGGGATTACGTTAATGCTCAGTTAGCCGGCCCTTATCAGGAACTGTTCTCCATGATTCAGGTGCTGGTGATGCTCAAGGTGCCGAGTATGGATGCGGTGTTCGAGTGGCGCTCGCTACAGGAACAGAAACTGGCTGAACGGGTGAAGTATTTCTATGACACCCAGCAGCCGACTGAACACCTGCGGATTATGAATGAGGAGCAGATTCAGCGCTTTATCCAGCACTATGAACGGCTGACCCGGCATATGCTGGAAGAGATGCCGGAGCGGGCAGATGTGACGCTGTGTCTCAACGATAACCATAAGATCGCCGAGATTATTATCAATCAGCCACTGGATAACTGCGGCTAAAAAGGACACCTATGAAAAAACTGATACAAACCCTTATCCTGCCGCTGGCCCTGTTGACGCTGAGTGGTTGTCAGAGCGCTTACTATTCGGCGATGGAGCAGGTGGGCGTGCACAAACGCGATATTCTGGTGGACCGGGTCGAAGAGGCCCGTGAATCTCAGGAGGAGGCACAGGAGCAGTTTCGTGATGCACTGGAGCAGTTCCGTTCGGTCGTCAGCTTTGATGGGGGAGAACTCGACAGTCTCTATAACCGCTTGCAGGGTGAATACGACGACAGTGTCGAAGCGGCAGAAGAGGTCAGTAACCGGATCAGTAAGGTAGAACAGGTATCAGAAGACCTGTTCGATGAGTGGGAAGAGGAGCTGACTCAATACAGCAACCGTAAGCTGCGTGACCAGAGTGCGGCCAAGCTGCGAACCACCAAAGCGCGCTACGCAGAGCTGCTGCGCTCACTGAAACGGGCCGAGAAACGTATGCCTCCGGTACTCGATGCACTGCAGGATAATGTCCTGTTTCTGAAGCATAATCTGAATGCACAGGCGATAGGCTCGCTGAAAGCGGAGTATCGCGGGATTAAAAACAACATTGATCTGTTGATTCGCGATATGGAGAAAGCAATCACTGAATCAGACCGTTTTATCAAACAGATGGAACAGGGCTGAGGTCAGATCGGGAAAAAGGTCATCGACGCTGCACCGTGAACCACCCGGTTGATGGTGCGGTTAGTCTTATCGGCAATCACCTCCGCCATCAGGTCCTGAATGCCGATCAGTTTTCCGAGAATACGTTCGTAGCTGTAATTGCTGACGCCATTGCCGGCAATGCCATTACTCAGCAGATAGAGATTGCCCTGGGGATCGCGCCGGTTATTCAGGTGCCAGGCCGCAGATTCAAGGTTACGGGCTGAATGGTAGAGTTTCTGGTGGTCGAGTTCGTCCAGCAGAAAAATCTCCTTTTTGCCGTTGTACGCGCGGTCCAGCATGCCGGTAATACCCGCCATCAGGGCAAATACCCGATCCCCCTGAAACTCATCGGAAAAGGCCAGAGGAATGGCTTCTGCACCGTCCAGATGGTTCAGTTCCGCAAAGCCGGTTTCAAGGCGCGCAATCGGGAATAGCTGATCCAGACGCCGCTCTATGGTCATGCCGGGAACTTTGCGTAGCTCTCTCGGGTTGCGTTTGTAGAGTTTGATCGTCAGATCCCGGGTCAGTTTACGCCAGGTTTTCAGATTAATATCCGCCACCATATCGATATCTGACTTGGCGAGATTTTTTACCTCAAACGGCTTGGCATTCTGATCCATGCAACCGCTACTGAGCATCAGGATAGAAAGGATGATCAAAAAACGCATGTTGTCCCTAATCGATGCATAAAAACTTACATCGCACTATAAAGTTACTATTCCCGCAAAGGCAAGGGTGAAACATGAACCGGTTACAGCGCTGGCTGGAAAGCGAACAGGTGCAACTGCAAAAGATGCAGGCATTGAGTGGCGGTGATATCGCCTCGGTGAGCCTGCTCGAACTGTCTGATGGCCGCATGCTGGTGGCCAAAACCATGGCGGATTCCACGCCAGGAATGTTCCGGGCGGAAGCCCGGGGCTTAGAGGCGATTCGGGCCAGTGGCTGCCTGCCTGCACCGGAGGTGGTGTTCTGCGCGGAGGATCTGTTGCTGCTGGAATACATTCCACCGGGCCCGCGCCCGGCCGATTTTGAACAGCGGCTCGGCAGGGGGCTGGCACAGATGCACCTGCAGACGGTCAGTGACTTTGGTTTCGAGTGTGATACCTACTGCGGTGCTACGTTGCAGCCGAACACACCAACAGACGAAGGCTACCGGTTTTTTGCCGAGCAGCGTCTGCTGTATCTGGGCAAGCGCTGCCGGGAGCGAGGGCTGCTCAGCCAAAAGAGGATGAGTCAGATTGAGACAATCTGCCGGCAGTTACCACAGCGGATACCACCACAATTGCCTGCACTGCTGCATGGTGATCTCTGGTCCGGCAATCTGCTCTGCAGCGCTGCCGGTGAGCCGGTACTGATCGATCCGGCAGTGTATTGGGGCTGGCCGGAAGCCGATCTGGCGATGACCCGGCTGTTTGGTGGTTTCGGTGCCGGTTTTTATCGCGAGTATGCCCGGGTTGCTCCATTACAGCCGGGCTGGCAGGAACGACTCGACCTCTACAATCTCTGGCACCTGCTGAATCATCTGCTGTTGTTTGGTGGTGCCTATCGGGCAGAGGTGGAGCGCGTTATCGAGCGCTATGTTTAATGCTATAGTGGCGCGATTAAGCCGAATTCAAAGCACAAAGAGAGTGATATGAAAAAACAAGGTGACCTTACTGCCACCCGGCGTGAGTATCTGGCACAGCCGCTGCATCGGAATGATCTGCATGCAGATCCGGTTGCTCAGTTTGCCGAGTGGATGGATGCCGCGATGGAGGTTTCTCCGGATGATGCGACCTCCATGACTCTGGCCACTGCCAATGCGCAGGGTATGCCTTCGGCGCGGATCGTTCTGCTCAAACATTTTGATCAGCAGGGATTTGCCTGGTACACCGACTACCGCAGCCAGAAGGGTGATGATCTGGCGGAGAATCCTCAGGCCGAGATTATGTTTTACTGGTATGGCCTTGAACGTCAGGTGCGGATTCAGGGACAGGTAGAGAAACTGAGCCCGGAACAGGGGCGTAAGTATTTCAATGAACGTCCACTGGGCAGCCGTCTCAGTGCGGCGGCTTCCTGCCAGAGCCACCCGGTGGCCAGCCGCGAGGCGCTGGAAGCTCAGGTTCAGCAGTTACAGGAGCAATACCCTGAAGGGGATGTGCCACATCCTGAGCAGTGGGGTGGTTACCTGCTGAAGCCGACCCGGTTTGAGTTCTGGCAGGGACGTGAGAGCCGATTACACGACCGGTTCCAGTTTAACCTGACTGATGAGGGCTGGCAGGTGAAGAGGTTGCAGCCATGAGTGTTGAGAATGAAAACACCCTGGTGCAGGTGGAACCTCAGGGCGAGGTTCGGGCCTGTGTTATCTGGCTGCATGGTCTGGGCGCGGATGGTTTTGATTTTCAGCCCATTATTCCCTACCTGAAGCTGGCGCCGGATGCCGGCGTGCGGTTTATCTTTCCCCATGCGGAAGTGATGCCAGTCACGGTGAATGGCGGTATGCCGATGCGTGCCTGGTATGACATTCTGGAGATGAATATCGATCGTAAGGTCGATAAAGCCTCCCTGTTAAGCTCCAGTGAGCGTATTCAGCATCTGATTGACCGTCAGATCGCTGAGGGTATTCCGGCCGATAAAATTGTTCTGGCGGGGTTCTCTCAGGGTGGTGCGGTTGCTTATCAGACGGCACTTTGCTGTCCGCAGCGTCTGGCCGGTCTGCTGGCACTGTCTACCTACATGGCAACCGCAGAAGAGATTGGCGACTCATTGGCAACGCATGCTGCGGAGTTACCGGTGTGGGTGGCTCACGGTACGCTCGATGATGTGGTCCCGTTGCAGTTAGGTGAACAGGCGGTCGCGCATCTGCAGCAGATGGGGCTCAAGCCCGAGTGGCAGACATATCCGATGGGACATGAGGTATCATTGCCTCAGATTGAACAGATCGGGCGCTGGATAGAAGCCCGTCTGGGCGCTTAAACAAAGAGTAAAAGATAATGAAAGTCTCTGAAAATAAAGTTGTTTTGTTTCATTATGCGCTGGTTAATGCCGAAGGCGAAGCGCTGGACGGTTCCAGAGCGGGCGAACCACTGCCCTATCTGCACGGCCATAAAAATATCGTTCCCGGTCTGGAAGAAGCGATAGATGGGCGTGAGGCGGGTGAGCGTTTTCAGGTGACCCTGCCACCGGAAAAGGGCTACGGCCTGCGCGATGAAGACAAGGTTCAGTTGATTGATCGTGCCTCGTTTGCGGAATTCAGCGAGCTGGAAGAGGGTATGGTCTGTCAGATGGAAGATGATAATGGTGAACTGCAACTGGTTGCTGTCACCAAAATTGATCCGGAAGAGGTCACCGTGGATGCGAATCATCCTTTTGCCGGCATGACTCTGAACTTTGATGTAGAGATCATGGAGGTCCGTGAGGCCACTGCTGAGGAACTGGCTGCGGGCCGTGTGGAGCTCTGAGCTGTCAGGGATGTTAAAACCGGGGAGGTGACCCTGCCCCGGTTTAGTTTATGAGGAGATAAAAGATGCGTTTGATACTTGCTTTGTTAATTCCCTGGTTGCAGTTTTTCACCATCGGCCGTCCCATTGCCGGCATCATCTGCCTGATTCTGCAGTTGACGCTGATCGGCTGGATTCCGGCTGCGATCTGGTCGGTCTATGCGCTGAGCCAGTACAAAACTGATCAGAAGATTAAAGACGCCATGGATCGGTAATACCTGCTATCCCGATATTCCTGAACCGTTTCATCTGGAACGGTTTTTTTATGCCTGTTATTTAACTTTTTCCTGCCACTCCAGTTCACCAATCTGAACTTTCAGCCATTCAAACCCAATCCGTTTAGCCACCGCAGCCGCGCCATCCAGGCTTTTAAACTCACGTTCTTTTTTCGAGCGTTGCAGATCCAGAGTGATCACTTCGTCCTGTTTAGTAACGAATTTCAGGGTCCAGCCTCGGGCCATAGAGATCGGAATTGCCTGACAGGAATCAAACACACCGGCTTTAAAAAGTAACTTCACTTCTTTCTCTTGCATCTTCATATCCTCATATTTGAAGTATCTTTTATCTATATTGATAAGTTTAAATTAAATATGGATAAATCTCAAATAAATGTAGAGGATTATTGCCTTGTAACTATCTGATTTTAAAGGAAAAAATAAAATAATTTCAGGTCTGGGGATTGCCTGATTTTTTGGCTCTAACTATCTGAAAATAAAGGATTTTTACTTGAGGGGGTAAGGTGAGAATTATTGGGGTTTTTCGAGCTTTAAGTGATCTTAATTAATATTGGAATGATCAAAAATCTATATTGATAATATGTCAGGGGTTTTTGATCTGAAAAGGGGAATGGATTGATAAGGGCCTTGATCAGAAACGAAAGCAGGTAAGGTTGTTTCGGGAGAGAGGCAGCCATCCAGGGCAGTGTTCTGCCCTGGGGATGTTAAAAGCGGAAGGGTTGTTCAGGGTTTGGCAATTTCAGCTTCTACCCTGTCCAGAGTTTTATTCATGCTGGCAATAGCCTGATCGGTCGCGAGGGTCAGGGGGGAGAGTTTGAACGTATCCAGAAAATCCACCATAAAGGGTTCGCGATTCATCTTGTCGAGTTGCTCTGGTGTCCAGGCAAGGGTCAGATATGGCATAGCAATAATCTCCTGTTAATGGTGACTTGTGCTACACGCTGAAAACCCGATTTGTCTTCATAGCAGGGTGTAACCGGTGCCGGAGAGCACAGCCACCTGTTATTACTTTATGGTTCAGCCAGGGCGGTTTTTCAAATTGACCTGGATCAATAGCAAAAACTTTCATGATCTGACGCGGTTTATTTGTTGAGCTGCGTCAATATTGTTTAATCTGTGACCAAGTACTCTTAACCACGATAACTACGGACAATAAATTTTGTGAGGGTGTCGTAATGGTTGATGTATATAGTATGGAAGTGCTGGTACCAAGCCTGGTGATGATTGTTGCCATGACTGGCGCTATGGTTTGGGGCTTCTTCAAAGTTCGCGGCCTGATGAATCAGGATCAGAATAAGTAATCAGCCAGTAACACCGGAAGTAGTCTGTCACCTGCTTCGGAAGGGTTAGCTGATTGTCTTGCTAAAAAAGGTCACGTAAGGTGATCTTTTTTTATGCCTGTGACCCGTCCTGAATCAGGTTGGCGCTTTTCGCTTCAAGTCGTGAAAGAGCTATGCCTGTAACTCAGCGCACTCTGCGCGATTGTTGTTTTGTCCTCCCCATGGTTCTGCGCAATGTTCGCCTAATGGTGTAATTACACCTTAGGCTTAATCGCGGTTTTTTGTTGCTCAATTTGTGTACACTTCGTTTGTGTAGAGAACCTTACTCTGGGTTCTGCCGGGAATGGCGGGGCTGAGGGTATGGGGTAAGCCGATAACAATAACGAAGGAGAGCGTGAGTGCAGGATAACAGAGCAAAGGGCTTTTATAAGGTCCGTTATGGTCAGCGTTGGATCGCCGCCTATTGGTGTGGTGATGTATGGGGACTGCCTGACGAAATGAAGCCCGGTGAAGAGGGATGGGAATCGGAACTGGATCAGCAGCCGGACGAGATCGGTGAGTATATTCCGATGCCCCTGAGCAAGAGTGCTTAATGATCGGATAACCGGACCAGTGGTCGATACTGGCCCGGTATCCCCACTCAGAAGAAGAATTTTCCACCCGTCGCAACGACAGCGGTAAACAGACCCAGCCCCAGATTGATCCCAACTATCTTTCTGATCGTATTCAGTTGCTTTCCTGCCGCAGGCCACTCTTGTGCGGCGACTGCCCGTTTCAGCTTTTTGAATGGGCTGAAATAAAGGTGCCCGAAAATCAACATCATCAGGTAGCCCGTAGCCAGCATGATGTGTACATGGATGCCAATTTGGGCAAAGCCGCCGAACAGCGCGATCATGCCGTGACCCGAAATAATCAGGGTCAGGATGGCGATGCCTACCCACGTAAAGAAGCGTCGGAATACACCACACCAGAGTTGCAGGCGCTGAGGTGCTTCAAGCAGTTCCGCCGCAACCGGGCGAAGGCAGACATAAGCGAAAAACATGCCGCCAACCCAGATAATAGCGGCGAGCAGGTGGAGCGGTAAGGCGATAGACATAAGATCCTCACTGATCATGAATGGTGATTACTGTTTACGTGCTTTAAGAATGATAAATTTCTTGTTGCTGGCGACGGTGTCGCAATTGCCGAACAGTTTCTTCAGCCGCAGATGGTAGCCCAGATGCCGGTTACCGATCACCCAGAGCTCCCCGTCTTTGCGTAATGCCTGATGGGATTCGCGAAACATCTGTAAAGCGATGAAATCTCCTACGGCATTCTGCTGATGAAACGGTGGATTGTTTAATACCAGGTCATAGCGGTTTTTCGCCAGACCGCTGAGACAATCCGTTGCGGTGAAAGTGGCGCTGCGCTCTGCACCAAAGGCCGCTTCAAAATTTTCTTTGGCTGAAGCAACGGCCATAAACGATTCGTCTACAAAATCGATATGTGCGCCCGGATTGTTTTGCGCAGCCATCAAACCGATAACACCGTTACCACAACCCAGATCGATAATGTTCTTGTACTGATCGGAGGAGGGCAGGTGCCGGAGAAAAAAACGGCTGCCGATATCCAGACTGTCGCGGGAGAATACACCGGCATGGTTGATGATCTGATACCGAGTTCCCTCCAGCATATATCTGGAGGGGTAAGGGGAATCGATGGGTGCGAGGCCTTCACCGATCTGAGGAAAAATCAGCCGGGCCTTTTTGCGGGCCAGTGAAGTTGTTGTCGGGCCGAGGTATTTCTCAAACAACTTCAGGGTTGAGGTATGGATCGCTTTGGCCATACCTCCTGCAATCACCCGGCTGTTTGTATGCAGCAGAGGGCGTAAGCGAATCAGTTGATCTTCCAGCATGGCCAGACTTTTGGGTACTTTCAGCAGGACAAGATCAAACTTCTCGGCTGGATAGTCGAGACTGGAGTGCAGCGGTACCTGTTCCTGCGGAAGTTGATTATCCGCAAGGTTTGCCTGAATGCCTGCATGCGCCAGCCAGGAATCGCTGATTACCTCAGGTTGAAACTGATGCATTGAAACAGCCAGTGCGCCAAACTGATCGTTCAGAATCAGAGTCTTGCCGGGAGTCGGGCGCAGAAGAGACTCTTCATCAATCTGCTGCAGAATATATTCATCGGCGGCATCCCAGGCACGAAGTTGTTCACGTTTGCGTTTGGGAAAACGACTGAGTTGAAACTGTCCGAAAGGACTGCTGAGTATTTCCATGATTCTCTGTGCCGATAGCGCTGTTTGAAGGCGCAGATTTTAGCACAGGCGCAGAGGATTCTGCGGGGCTTTTCCCGGGAGCGCTCAGTGCCAAATGTTGCAATTTGATTAAAGTTTTGCAGATACTTTGACTTACGAAATAAATTACGTGTACTGTTTTTGTATATACAAAGTATATTTTCTAGATGTGCATTGGGGTGACGCTCAGTTTGCTGTATTCTTGCATCAATCTATTTTAAAGGTCAGACGATGATGCCTGATAAAAAGAAGTCGAAAGCAAAGAAGAAAAACAGCCAGCTGGTGATTCGAATTAATCAGGAGGAGCGGGATGAGTTCGTTTCTCTCTGTGATGAACTGGATACCAGCGCCGCCCGTGAAGTACGTCGGTTTATACGAAGTTTTCTGGCTGAGCATGAACAGTCCGCAGATTAATCTCTGCTTATGGTTCTGCTCTGAACTTAAAGACCGCAAAGGGGAACAAGCAGATGGCTAAGAAAGTAAAAGCAAAAGCAGTGAAAAAAGCAATCAAAGCGCGTCAGGCTAAAATTGCTAAGCACGAAGGTAAACTGAAGAAACTGAAAAAACTGCTGAAGAAAGCGAAATAATTTTCTTAGCATCGTTTCTAAAAAGAGCGGCCAGTGGCCGCTCTTTTTTTTGCCGCCGAAATGGGGGGAACGTCCAAACGCCATTTCAGTTGTCATCAAATCAGTATTAAGATGGAGCTTCCGAAAAGTATTTCAGAGACCGCTCAGGGTTTCACAGGAGGACAGGATGTTTGGCTTTGAAATCACCGCAGGTGTGGTGGTCGTACTGGCACTGATTTTTATATTTTCCGGGGTGAAAATGGTACCCCAGGGATATAACTGGACCGCCGAGCGGTTTGGTCGATATACCAAAACCCTGAAACCGGGGCTGAACCTGATTATCCCTTTTGTGGATCGGATCGGGGCAAAACTGAATATGATGGAGCAGGTGCTGGATGTGCCGCCGCAGGAGGTGATCAGTTCCGATAATGCTCAGGTCACCACCGATGCGGTCTGTTTTTATCAGGTGCTTGATGCCTCCAAAGCCAGTTATGAAGTCAATGACCTGTACCGGGCGATGCAGAATCTGGTGATGACCAATATTCGTGCGGTACTCGGTTCTATGGAGCTGGATGAGATGCTCTCCAATCGGGATGCCATAAACAGCCAGTTGCTGAACAAAGTGGATGAGGCGACCGATCCCTGGGGAGTTAAAGTAACCCGGGTTGAGATCCGCGATATCTCACCACCGGCTGATCTGGTGGAGGCGATGGCTAACCAGATGAAAGCTGAGCGTGAAAAACGTGCGGCTATTTTAACCGCCGAAGGTGAGCGTGAAGCGGCGATTAAAGTGGCAGAGGGTGAAAAGCAGGCGGCTATTCTGACAGCAGAAGGTGAGAAGGAAGCTGCCTTCCGTGAGGCGGAAGCACGGGAGCGTCTGGCGACGGCGGAAGCCCGGGCGACTAAGGTTGTTTCGGAAGCGATTGCACAGGGTAACCCTCAGGCGCTGAACTATTTTGTCGCGCAGAAGTATACCGAAGCGTTACAGAATATCGGCTCGGCGGAGAATTCCAAAGTCGTTATGATGCCGCTGGAAGCCAGCAGTGTGATTGGCTCCGTTGCTGGCATCAGTGAGCTGCTGAAACAGACCAAGATAGGTTCGTAAATGCTGGAATTGTTACAATCGATCTCATATTGGCACTGGGTTATTCTGGCGCTGGTTCTGCTCGGCGGTGAAGCGCTCGGGGCGGCCGGATTTTTGCTGGGTATCTCCCTTTCAGCCCTGCTGGTGGCAGGGGCGATGGCGCTGGGACTTGTGCAGGCATGGCAGTTTCAGTTTTTGCTGTTTGCGCTGTTATCGGTAATCGCATCGGTGGTTGTCTGGAAGCTGTTCCGCAAGCAGAACGAAGCAGATGAAGCCGGGGCGATTAATGATCGTGCCGGTCAGTTAGTGGGGCGTAAATTTACTCTGCAACAGGATTTGGAGAGTGGTGAGGGCCGGGCACAGATCGGCGATACTTTCTGGAAAGTGGATACTGATGAAGCGCTGCAGCAGGGCTGCAGGGTTGAGGTGTTTGCACGTGATGGCATGACCCTGAAGATCAGAAAGATCGCTTAATTGTTAAATTAACACACAGGCGCAGCCGTGAGGCTGCGCAGAATTTTTTATGTCACGTTTGAAATACCTGAACCACTACCCGGAGTCTCTGCAGCAGCAGGTAAGGGATCTGCTTGAAGCTGATAAGCTGGGCGCGATGCTAAAGCGTAAATACCCGGATCTGAATCCTTTGCAGAGTAACAAAGCGCTCTATGGTTTTGTTCAGGATCTGAAAAATCGTTATCTGCGTAAGTCGGATCCGTTGAGTAAGGCTGAATACAGCGACAAAGTCTCAGCGATCAATGCGCTGGGTACTCACAGCCGGGTTTCACGGGTGCAGGGTAACAAGCTCAAGGCGAAAAAAGAGATCCGTATCGATAGCCGGTTTAAGCAATTGCCGGAACCCTTTCTGCATATGATTGTGGTCCATGAACTGGCGCACTTCCGCGAACTGGATCATAACAAGGCGTTTTACCGTCTGTGTGAGCATATGTTGCCCGATTATCACCAGCTCGAACTGGATCTGCGAATCTACCTCACCTGGCTGGAATATGCGGCCTGACCCATCCTGTTCAGACGTTAGTCTATCCTCTCTATATTTCAATTAGTTGATACAGGTCAATCGGTCTGTTTGCTAGTTAAGCAGGGGATGCGTATGTTTAGCGATCCTACAAATTTCTGGGTGTGGTCGCCAAGTGAGCAAACAGTCCGCTGCGTCTATTCGTAGTTTTTTGCTACAACGTACATTTATCTACTCTTTACTGGGGTTTCTGGTCCTGTTCTGGGTCACCAACTATGCCTTTAATAAAAGCGTAGAGCGCACGGCGGTGGAAGTGGCTGAGCGGGTGGCGAAACAGACGTTCAATTCTATGTATCTGGTGATGAGCCAGGGCTGGAGTCGGCAGCAACTGGAGCACTTTATCTACCAGATGGAGCAGGATAACCAGCAGAGCGACATGCATGTCAGTCTCTACCGGGGGGATAAAGTCGATCAGAAATTTGGTGTGATGGAATCACCCGGGTTGGGGCAAATCCATCAGGAGGTACTGAGCACGGGCGAGTCGCGTCTGATCAGTAGCGAGGGGCAGGTGAGTTACTATTATGCCCTCACTGCAAAAGATGTATGCACCCATTGTCATACCAATGTTGAAGAGGGGGATACCCTCGGTGTGATTGAGGTGACACAGAAACTGGATCGTTCCTTCTTTAACGCCCAGAAGGAGCTGATACTGACGCTGATTCTGGTTTCGCCTTTACCGATTTTACTGGCATTTCTGGCGACCCGGCATATCTCTTCAGGGGTGAACCGTTCCATTAATGAGCTGGCGGAAAGTATCGAGTCGATTGAATCGGTCTCCGATCTGGCGCGTATTAATCAGGACCGGGAGTCGATCACCTTTAAAGAGCTGCAGGTGATCTTCAGCCAGGTGAGTTCGCTTGCGAGCAAGCTGAAAGATATCGCTGTTGATAAGGAGTTGCTCGAATTCGAGATCCGGCTGCTTGAGAAGTTTGTGATCACCTCCGAAGTGGTGAAGGATTGGCGGGAGTATGTCTGCTATCTGATGGTGGACATCAATAAGGTGATGAATGTCTACACCATGTTTTCGATTTTCAAAGTGGAAAATGAGGTGTTTGATCTGGAAGTGTTCTGGTTGCAGCCACCCAGCCGGCGTACCCGTGAGTTGATGGAAGCGGCGATTATGAGTCGTCTCGAACAGGACAGCCCTCAATTTGCCATGGGGGGTATCAATCTGCGCCATAACACGGTGAATGAGCAGGCCGAAGAACTGGATCTGGATCAGGAAGCGGTAGAGCTTCAGACCAAATCCCTGCTGGTAGAAACACCGAAGATCGGGGGCATTGTTGGTATCGGAGTGCACTCCGATACGATACAGGATTCAACCAAACTGCTGGTGCTGGAGAGTATCCTCTCTACCCTGCTGAATGTGGTGGGATCGGTCCGGGCGATCTACAAATACACCAAAGATCTGGAATATTATGCGACCCGCGATCCGCTGACTAACCTCTACAACCAGCGTATGTTCTGGGAACTGCTGGATTACGAGCTGGACCGTGCTGATCGGCATGACTATAAGGCGGCTCTGTTGTTGCTGGATCTGGATAACTTCAAATCGATCAATGATGGTTACGGTCATAGCTGGGGCGACAAACTCCTCGCTGATTTCTCGATCAGCCTGCAGGCTGCACTGGGCAAAGATGCGATCATCTCCCGCTACGGCGGCGATGAGTTCGTGATTGTACTGCCGGAAAGTGACGCCGCTGAAGCATCTAAAGTGGCGGAGCGAGTAATGCAGACGATCCGTAGCCACCGTCTGGTTTACGATGCCAATACCGATCTGAAACTGACAGGTTCGCTGGGGATGGGTATCTACCCGGATCATGCGAAAAATAAAAAAGACCTGTTCATGTTTGTTGATAACCTGATGTACCGGGCGAAGAAGCTGGGTAAGGATCAGATTGCGCTGCCAGAAGAAAACGAGCTGGTGGATATCTTTAAGGAGATGTCAGATAAGACGCTGCTGGTGACTCAGGCAATTGAAAACCGGGATCTGATTCCGGCGTTTCAGCCCATCGTCTGTTCCCGCAGTGGCGATCTGCATGCGGTAGAGGTGCTGAGCCGCATCAAGCTGCCGGGCGATCAGTTGATGAGTGCTAATGAATTTATCGAGATCGCTGAATCTATCGGTAAAGTGCATCAACTGGATTATATCGTGATGGAGAAAGCGTTCTCTCAGGTTCGCGACTCCGGTTATGGGGGTAAGGTGTTTATTAACCTCTCCCCTCGCTCGATTGTGATCAGTGATTTCATCCCGACCATCAGCCATCTTGCCGAGCGCTATGCGATTGATCCGAATACGGTGGTGTTCGAGATCACCGAGCGGGATACGGTGAAGAATATTGCCGTACTGGAAAGCTTTGTTCTGAATCTTAAAAATCAGGGCTTCAAACTGGCGATTGATGACTTTGGCTCTGGCTTTTCCTCGTTCCATTACCTCAAGCACCTGCCAATCGATTACGTCAAAATTGAGGGTGAATTCATTGCCAATATGGCGAATGACAACCGCGATATGGCGTTTGTCAGAAGCATCTCCCAACTGTCTCAGGAGCTGGAGGTTGAGACCGTGGCAGAGTTTGTCGAGTCGGCGGAAGTGATGCAACTGGTGGCCGATTCCGGTATTACGTTCGCGCAGGGTTATCACATTGGTAAGCCTATTCTGTCGTTGCAGGAAGTGATTGAAACTCAGATAAAAACGCCCGCCTGATGACTTGTTGAGCAGATCTTCCCGGCCCTGTCGGGCCGTTGTCACAGGCTGGTAAATTAAGCCGATTAACCTGTTTGGATAATTCACGCCGAAGGTAAAAATTGAGATGCTTTCGCCCCTTACTCCCGGTACTATTGCCGCCTTCGTCGTGACAGAGGTTGTAGCGTGATTGAATTTTCATGGATTTATCTGTTAGCAGGGTTGCTGTTTTGCGCTATCGCGCTGTTCTTACTGGTCAGGACAAAAGACCGGAATACGCTTGATACCAGCCTCTCCCATAAAGAGAAAATGTTCAGCTCTGTACTGGAAAAGGCCGTGGGCGACCACTACCTGATCCACTGTAAAGTGCCAATGAATCAGGTGCTTCAGGCCTCACCGGAACTCACTGAACGGGCGCGTCGTCGTGCTTTAAAGCCGCTGCGTAATCTGCAGTTTGATTATGTTGTCAGTGATATTCGAAGTGGTGCGCCGGTTTGTGCGGTAGAGCTGGATGACCACGAATTCGATAAAAAACGATTCAAGAAACAGGACCTTCAGTTGGAGGAGCTCTGTCATGCGGCGAATCTCCCTCTGCTTAGGGTCGCACCTCAGAATGGTTATAACCTGGTTGAACTGATTGAGCGCTTTGAGCGGACGATCGAACCGGTGGATTACCCGCGAAATGGCCGCAGTGCACTGCAGGTGGCCGGATCTCTGAACACGGCGACGGCCTGTTAGCCCTGAGCTGCAATTCAGGGTGTATCAATCCTGCTCACTTATTCATCATGCTATCTGAAAAACGGTCGATAGCTATATTATTCCTGGTTACTAAACTTAAATCGGGTCACCGTGATTTTCTGATAACGCTTTGCCAGCAGGGTGGCTGGCCGGAATGGCTTGATCAGTATGGAAACTGAGGCGTTTACTGATCACGTTTCGTACTGAAACCGTTCATCCACAGGTAAAGAAGTATGCGTTATCCTCCGTTTTTATCCCTGCTCCTGACGGGCTTCACCCTCGCCTTTACTGCAGGCCACGCCAGTGCTGCTGCGCGGCCGGATATTACCGATCAGCTTATTGTGCAGTTTGACACCCCGGGGCAATCCGGTGTGTTAAAAGCCAATGGGCTTTCCCGGCAGATCAATAAAGAACTGGTGTTTGTCCGCGAAACCGCGCTGGGCGCACAGGTTTATAAATTGCCAGACATGGAAAGCCTGAGCCGGGTTCGGGGTTATGCCCGGGCACTGCAGGCTGTGTCGGGTGTCAAAAATGCCGAAGCTGACCAGTTGATGCATCCGATTGAGGCGCTGACCGTGCCACCCGAAGAGGGAACCACCACCTCGGGTACACCGATCTACAATCTGCAATGGCACTACTATGAGGCGACGGCGGGGATGAACGCGAAGTCCGCCTGGTTGCAGCTCGACAGCACAGACCCGGTGGTGAATGTCGCGGTGCTGGATACCGGTATCCTGCCCCATCCTGATCTGACGGGTAACTACAGCGGTGGTGCCGATATGATCGCTGATACTTATATCTCCAACGATGGCGATGGCCGGGACAGCGACCCTTCTGATCCGGGTGACTGGAATGCGGTTAACTATTGTGGTGGTGGCTCACGTGCTAACGACAGCAGTTGGCATGGTACCCATGTTGCTGGCACCATCAATGCGGCTACTCATAACCAGCAGGGCGTGGCCGGGGTTGGCTACAATCACCTGAACGTAGTGCCGGTCAGGGTGCTGGGGCAGTGCGGTGGTTATGTGTCGGATATAGCCGATGGCATCATCTGGGCTGCGCAGGGGTTAAATGGCTGGCCAAATCCCAATCCGGCGAAAGTCATCAATATGAGTCTCGGCGGAAGCGGTGCGTGTGGTTCTACTTACCAGCAGGCGATCGATACTGCGGTCGCAGCAGGAACCACCGTCGTAGTAGCTGCAGGCAACTCCGGTACTGACGCCGGGGGATTCCGTCCTGCTAACTGTGACAATGTGATTACCGTAGCAGCCACCGGACGCAGTGGTTCCCGGGCGTATTATTCCAATTACGGTGATGTGGTAGATCTGGCTGCGCCGGGTGGTGAGATGAATACTTCCGGTGCGAACGGCGTGCTTTCTACCCTGAATGACGGGACGACTGATCCCGGTAATCATATCTACGCCTATTCTCAGGGAACCAGCATGGCGACCCCGCATGTAGCTGCGGCGGCTGGCCTGCTTTATGTGAAAGACCCTAATCTGACACCGGCGGAGGTGGAAACACTGCTGACCGGAACGGCCCGTAGCTTCCCCGGAACCTGCACCAACTGCGGTAGCGGTTTGCTCGATGCCGGAGCTGCTTTAGCGGCTCTGGACGGGGGAACGCCTCCGCCACCGCCGGTTGAAGAGACTGTGCCGGATGCCCCCGGAAGCTTCAGCGGAACAGCCGGGGCCGGTGTAATCGATCTGACGTGGCTGGATAACAGCGACAATGAAACCAGTTTTTACATCGAACGACGCAAGAAAAACCGTAAAAAATGGTCTGGCTTTGGTTCCGGAATCAGCGTAGCGGCGGACGCTACCAGTTATCAGGATACCGGCCTCGACGGTACCTACCAGTATCGGATTCGCTCCCAGAACAGCGCAGGCGTTTCTGCCTGGGTAGTCAGTGGTGAAATTGCCGTGAGCAGCGGAGGTGACTCTGGCGGCGGTGATCCGGGTGGTTGTAAAGGCGGCTGGAAGAAATGTGGCAGTTAGTCGCTTGAATACGCTGGCCTGACAGCCGGAAGAAGATATCAGAAAGCCCCGTTTTTACGGGGCTTTTTGGTGTCGTTTATTGGTGCCATACCATCATCACTGACGGATCCTTGCGGATGAATCAGTAGTGGGTCAGATCATACAGTTCTTCAGGTGCGCAGCTTATCTGTCCGTGGCGATGATTTTTCATCAGCGCCTGAAACTGCTCCCGTTTCAGGTGGATAAGGCTGCGGTGATCGCCGGCTTCAATGTAGAGATCCTCATCTTCATTCAACGCGTCATCCCAGATTACATCCAGCCCATAGGCCTGTCCCAGCGCAGGAACGGCACCGGTTTCACAATCGCCAAAGATACGCTTAATTTCGGATTCCTTCGCCAGCACCGTACGGCAGCCGGTTATCTGCTCAAGCTGAGGCAGCATCACTTTATTCATCGCCGGCACTGCGGCCAGCATATAGTGGTTGTGATCGTGTACCACTACAGCTTTGACCATCTGTTTCATCGGCACCGCAGAGAGCAGCGCGGCTTCGCTGGCTGTGGAAGAAAAGGTATGACTGAGCGTATCGTAGGCACAGGATTTATTTTGTAGATAGCTGTTTAAGGTTGCAGGTACTGACATAGCCGAGCCCTCCGAATGCATTCATACTCTAAGTTTAGCCGTGCCTGCCAGGCTTAACTTGAAAACATCGCAACCCGGGGCGAGAACCGTTCTGTCTGGATAGCCCGAACGATCAACCCGGACAGAGCTGCTTCTGTTCAACTTCGCTTCATCTTTCCTGCGTCATACTGATGCAGGCAATCAGATTAAGAAACAGCGGGAGATCGGGTAATGGAGAGAATGATCGTGGTGCTGCTGGCCGGATTGTTATTGCTCTGCAGTTATCAGTTACACGCCTCACCCTCGGGGGTCGATGATTCCCGGCGACAGAGTTACCGCCACCTGCCTCAGAGTGCGATCGCCGTTAAACTGAATGGTATTCACTTCTGGCTGGTGAATGGTTTTTACTATCGCCACTCCGGGGATCGTTATGTGGCGGTTCGTTTCCCCGCAGGCAGTCGGATTCCGGCTCTACCCTCCGGCAGTACGCGGGTGGTCATTCAGGGTGAGGACTACTATCGCCATGGTGGCGTTTTCTACCGCTGGTTGCCACGGCTGCGTGCTTATCAGGTCGTGAACCTGAAACCGGAGCATGACAACCGGGTGCGCAGAAAGGTGTTGCAGCATGGCTGGGTCGGCAAGGAAAGAGGTCCGGTGTATCTGCAGTCAGAACAGGGCCATGAGTGGAACAATGGTGTCAGCCGCATTCGGGTAGGGAAGACGACTCTGACACCGATTACTTACCCAGGGCGAGCCAGAGACCGACACCGATCATCAGACTACCGGCGATCCTATTCATCAGACGTACGTTGTTTCGCTCCATCAAAAGATGCCGCAGTAACTTGCCGCCACTGGCATAAATAATCAGGCAGATAAATTCCAGCAGCAGAATCATGGCGACCAGCATCGCCAGTTGCGGTGCCATAGGCAGGCTCTGATCAATAAACGGGGGCAGTAGTGTGACAAAAAATGCCCAGCCTTTGGGGTTGGCGACAGCCGTCATAAAACCGTTCATTGCTAACTGCAGTGCAGAGACTTCGGTTTCGGTTTCACCGGGCTCCGTTATCACCAGTTTGCCCCGGGAGCGAAACATCTCATATCCCAGCCAGCACAGATAAGCCCCGCCTGCGAGTTTTAGAATCACAAAAGCTTCCGGGTACTGCAACATCAGGGTGGCAACCCCCAGTGCGGCTGCCGAAGCCACCAGACCCACGCCGATCAGTTCACCCCACATCATATGCAGACTGCGTTTAACCCCGATGGAGATACCCAGACTCAGAGCCAGGGTCATGCACATGCCCGGCGTAATTGAGACGATAAAAAAGGTGGGGATAAACAGCGAGAGCAGGGTTAACGACATGGCAGATACTCGGCTCGACTCATTCTGAAAAAGGGCAAACAGAATTACTACAGAGCGTTGTGCTTTGGCAAATAAAATGTTTCGTTGTGGGCAGTTATCAGATTGGGGATAAAAAACAACCAGTCTCTGCATGGCCAGTAAATACGGGGTTTGTGGCGGATACCCATAATCAATCTACAATCTTATCCACAGAATGCGGGGGTAAGTTTTTTCCGTATAGTGAGCAAAAAAAGATCAAATTGGTATAAAAAACAGACAAAAAAATAATTATCCACTTTTTCCGCGAAAGGGGTTGATTTATGCCTGTGAACAGTTATCCGGTGGACAAGGTTAAAAATTGAGCGCATTTCTGAAACCCTTTGTTTATCGGGCTCAGGGGAGATGTTAATAATAAATGCACAGGCTTATGCACAGAAACTGGGGAGAACGATCAGAATCCACAGGCAGGAGCTCCAGCGGGTTGCAGAGGGCGGGTTTCAAGTACCATGGATCAGCAGACGGAGCTCGTGCAGGGGGCGAGAAGTTCTGATTCTCTGAGCTGTCAGTTTACTGAACTGACTCAGGAGCTGAATCAGAAACCTGCTGTTTCGTGACCTGATAGCTATCCTGTGTGAACCAGAGCAAAAAGCAGCCAGTTGCTGCAACGTCAGCAGTGACGGGCGCTGCCTTAGCTACCCAGAATCAATATACAGAGTTGCCCACAGAATATGGGGACAACTTTTCGTGATGAGGAATTATGCGGATCGCTACAGGTCTAACCGACAACCGAGCGTGTAAGGGGGGACGATGATGGGCAGGTGGTCAAGTGTGTATGTGTTGTTACTCGGGTTGAGTCTGGCTGCCTGTGATAATCGCTTTCGGCAACAGATTGATCAGCAATTCTATCTGCTGGATACCCAACGTGGTCTGCTGTGTCTTGAGCAGAGTACCGATTGCTACCCGCTGAGTCTGGTGGAGCCCTCGTTTGCAGAGGCGATCATTGCCAGAGGGTATGGTCTGACGGGAGGAGCGTATAGCTGGAGCGCGGCGGAGCTGCAAAACCTGATGCTTAACCCGCCGGATGAGCTCTACCCGATAGAGCCTCTGGCGAAGGGCGTCTATCGCCTGCCACCGGTGTTTGCAGTGCACAGTGTCTGGGATGTACTGGCGAATGAGCATTATCAGCTTTATGACCGCGATGATGACCGGTACGGCACCCCGGGTATCAGTAAACCGCTACAGCGACGCTACTGAGCGGCTTTAGTCAGAAAAGTTACTGAGCAGTTTCAGCGCATTGCCCTCAAAATCTTCTTCGCGCAACTGTTTGAGTGCCTTATCAAAATCGGTTTTCCGGTTGACCCAGCCCGAATTGGAGGACAGGCCGACAAACAGGTCGACCTGGTTGCCGGGCTTAAACAGGGCTTTGTCGATCTGGTTGTTCAGCCCGCGGCTACTGAGTTCGTAGTCGGCCTGACAGTCAGTGCCAATAAAGCTGTCGATGCGCCCTTCAAGCAACAGGTTAGGCAGTACTGCTTCCTGCTTGGCTGATTTTTTGTTGATCATCGAATCCTGATCAAAGTCCGGATAATAGGCCGAACCGCCTACCATGCCTATGTTCATACCATGCAGGTCGCGGTGTCTGGTAATCCGCCGTGACATGCCTTTCAGGACATAAAGCCGGGTGCTGCAGCTATAGTAGTGCGGTGCGGTGTAGGTAATATATTCCGCCCGCTCGGCTCGCCAGGCAAGGCCGCTCATCGCGTCTATCTTGCCGGATTCCATCATTTTCAGGCAGCGCTTCCAGGGGCAGCGCAGATACTCGACTTTGAACCCCATACGTTGGCTGAGCAGAGTCCATAGCTCATGGTCAATGCCTGACACAGAGGTTTCGGTGACAAACCGGAAAGGGGGCCAGGCATCCACTCCCACGATCAGCGTCTCAGCCCGGGGCGTGGTGGCGATACACAGTGGCAGAAGCAGCAGGAGTAATTTAGCCCGGATAGTGTTGATCAAAATGTATGCCCTAAATAACGGGGAACATTCCCTTGCTCCGGTGGATTTCTTTTACAGTATAGAAATAACTTCGGGGCATTTAAAACTCAACTCAGTTGGGTCTGGAAAAACTCCAGCGTTCTGCTCCATGCCAGCTCAGCGGCAGCTTCGTTGTAGCGGCCGGTTGAGTCGTTATGGAAGCCGTGATTGACCCCCGGATACATATGCATGGTGAATTTCTGGCCGTTGGCCCGCAGATCCGCTTCATACTCCGGCCAGGTGGCGTTTACACGTTTATCCAGCTCGGCGAGGTGGATCAGCAACGGGGCTTTAATATGGGCACGGATCTCCCTGGCTGGGGGGGTACCGTAAAAAGGCACACCGGCATTAACCAGATCCGGCACAGCCGCACTGAGCATATTGGTGATATAACCGCCAAAACAGAACCCGACAACGCCCAGCTTACCGCTGCTCATCGTGTGATTTTTCAGGAACTGAGCCGCAGCGATGAAGTCCTGCTCTATCTTGCTGCGATCCATAGATTTCTGCATCGCCCGGCCTTTGTCATCGTTGCCGGGGTAGCCGCCCAGAGGGTAAAGGGCATCGGGAGCGAAGGCAATAAAGCCCGCCTTAGCCGCGCGCCGGGCCACATCTTCGATATAGGGATTGAGGCCACGGTTTTCATGCACCACCAGAACGACCGGAGCGGTGCCTTGCAGCCCTTTGGGGATCACCAGATAGCCGCGCCCTTCACCATGACCTTCAGGCGAAGGGAAGGTTAGGTACTCGGCGCTGATCTCCGGGTCATTAAATGAAACCTGTTCGGCCAGTGCATAGTCAGGCGTCAGGGCGGCGGTCAGGGCGCTCATGCTCACGCCGACCGCTGTCAGGGTTGCGAGGCGGGCGAGAAACTCCCGACGGGTTATGTCGCCGTGGGCGTATTCGTCGTACCAGTCAAAGGCTTCCTGGGGGATCGGGTGTTGTGGTTGATTCGGCATGGCTCGCACTCCTGCTTTGATATGACTACTGATACGTCAGCAGCAGGATTCAGACTAGTTCAGCTCAGAATAAACACAACATGGCAGCGGCGCTTTTCAAGGGACTACATTGGGCTGAGGGATACCACGAATCAGATGGTTGATTGTAACCTGACGGAAAAACTCATCAGCGGCGTTCCATTCTTCCTGATACTTAAGAAAGGTCAGTAAAGTGGATTCGGTCAGCATGGTATTGATCCTGGCGATCACTTTCTGGCCGAAGTCGGTATTCCGGCAGGAAACGTAGATCTGTTTATAGAGGTTATGTTCCTGCAGGCGGTAACTGATAAATTCATCAGGCAGGTTCTGAATACGTTTCTGTGAAGTGATGGTGTTGGGGTAGCCGAGGGTATAGTCGGCCCGGCCCCGTTTCAGCAGTTGCAGGTTAATTTCATTGCGTGAACCTTCGTACTGCACCAGATTAGGTTTGCCGATGTAGGGTTTAAGGTAGGTATGAAGCACCGGATAACGCGAGTGCTTTTCATTTTTCCCGATATAGACTGGCACGGTCAGTAAGCGTAGCTGCGGATCTTGTAACAGCGTTTGCAGGGAGAGTACAGAGCCCGGCACCCCCAGACGTGGCTGCATCCGCTGATGTGCTATCAGTACATGGGGCGCCGTGAATGTGTAGGGTCGGGAGAGCAGGCTGGTGTCTTTAAAGAAATCTCCCCAGACATGAGGCGTGCAGTGATTCGGGCGTTGTGATTCCACATTCCAGCGATTGACGTTGGTCCAGACAATTTCATGTTTATATTCGGGCATACGCTCTATGAAAAACGCCAGAAACTTATCGGCATAGCCCTGCCCTTTGAGCGGGCCCTGGGGGATGAATTCCGGACTCAGTTCCCAGACCAGCCAACGCAGGGTTGGTTTTTCGGAGATCTCATCAGCGATCGCTGCTGTTGCCATCGCCGTACTGAGAAGGAGTGTTAAAAATAGCCGGCATATCATCAGGGAGTCTGCATCCGGAAAAGGCCAGAGTAAGTGGAAAGACCCTATGATAGACAAATGCCGGCCCTAAATGTACCGCGAAGTCGTCCCCCTGACCCGATTTCAGGAGAGCCCTCGGGTCGGGGGGAATCCGGGAGCCTGATCAGTCCAGACTGGCCAGCAGGGTATCGGTCTGGGTGACTTCGGCATAGCCGAACTGCAGCGCAGCCATAAAACAGGCATGCACATCTTCCGCAGCCACTTTGCGGCCGTTAAACTCCTGATCCAGCGTGGTGCAGGCATCCTCGGCAACGGAAACCGTGTAACCCATATCGGCAGCGGCGCGTACCACGGCATCGATACAGATATGGCTCATCGCACCGACCACCACCAGATCCGTAATTTCCAGCTCATCCAGTACCTGTCTGAGGTTAGTATCTCGGAAAGAGTTGATCTGATTTTTCAGGATCACTGTCTCGCTTTCCAGAGGCGCTACGGAGCTGTGGATATGGGCACCTTCAGAGCCCGGCGCAAAAAAAGGGGCATCGGCTGAGGCCGCTTCATGCCGGACATGAATCACGGTCCTGGCCTGATCACGGAATTTTGCCAGCAGTTTTGCTGCATTGGCAGCCGCTTTATCGGTGTTACGCAGAACCCATTTTCCGCCTTCAAAATAATCGTTTTGCAGGTCGATCAGCAGCAGGGCTGTTTTACTCATCTGTATGACTCCTGTTTAGTGATGAACTCTGCTGACTATTATTTTCCAGTCTGGCCGATTACACTAAGGGCGGAAATGGCATAAAAGAGGGTGTAACTGACAATGAGCAGGCTAAAGATCGGTATTGTTCACTATCCGGGCTCATTGCTTTCGGCGGTTCAGGGGCTGTCAGAACAGTTTTATCTGGCCAACCACATCTGTCAGCAGCAAGGTATGGAAGCAGTTTTCAGCACCCAGATCTGCGACAGCCAGAGTATTCCGGGCTGGTGTGAGGATGGGCTCAACGGGCTGAATGTAGTGATCCTGCCGCCCTGTCTTGATGACAGCTATTATGCAAACCCGGACCCGGCCCTGTTGGGGTGGTTGCAGGCGCAGCACCGGCAGGGAGCCATTATCTGTTCGGTCTGCGCCGGTGCTTTTGTCCTCGCCTGTGCGGGCCTGCTGGATGGACGGAAAGTGACAACGCACTGGGCGCTGAGTGATCGTTTTGTGTCGGCATTTCCTCAAATTGAACTGGATACCAATAAACTGCTGATCAACGATGGCGATATCATCACGGCCGGAGGCCTGATGAGCTGGGTTGATCTCGGACTGGAGCTGGTGGCGCAGTTCAGTAACAGCCAGATTATGCGCAAGCTGGGACGTTATCTGATTGTTGATACCGGCCCGCGGGAGCAGAGCTATTACCAGAGCTTTACCCCGAAACTGGACCATGGCGATCAGGCGATTCTCAAAGCCCAGCACCAGTTGCAGCGGGAGTTCCAGCAAACCGTGGTAATCCGCCATCTGGCGGAACTGACTCATCTGACTGAGCGAACTTTCCTGCGCCGTTTTGTTAAAGCCACCGGGCTGAAACCGACCCAGTATCTGCAGCAGCTACGCATCCGCAAAGCCTGCGAACTGATCGAAAGCGGCAGCGGCTCCATGGAGAAAATAGCCAGCGAAGTGGGCTATGAAGACCTCAGTGCGTTCCGCAAAACCTTCCATAAAATTACCGGCCAGACCCCGCGGGAGTTTAAGAAACGCTTTGTTCGATAGGGGTGAAGTGCCTGTGGCTGTAGGTTGCCAGAGCGCTTCGCTGCTGGAAAGGGCTTGTGGTTTGAAGGCAGCCGGTAGGGTGCAATAGCTCCGCGTATTGCACCAATCTCCCTGCGTATTGCATCAATCCCTCTAACCTACCTTCCTGCGGTATTCATCCGGGGTCATATCCAGCAGGCGGCGGAACATGGCGATAAACGCCGATGCGGTGCTGTATCCCAGATCCAGCGCGATCGTTTCTACTGTAGCGCCCGCCTGCAACTGCTGCATGGCACGAATCACTTTCAGGCGCTGGCGCCATTCACTCAGGGGCATGCCGAGGTCGCGCTGGGCTTTTCGCGCCAGAGTGCGTTCTGTGCTGCCGAACTGTTCGGCCAGTTGTTTTAAGGGCTGGTTATTACCGGGATTCTGTTCCAGAAAAGCCAGCAGATTGGCGAGTTGCGGATCGGCAGAGTCAGGCAGATAACTGCCGGCGCTGGGGGCTGTGATCAACTGATCGAGCATCACCTCCAGTAGCCGGCTTTCTTCTGCTGAGTAGGGGGGGCGGGGCGGGCTCAGCCGCAGATGATTGAGCATCGCCCGTAACATTGTGTTGATTGTCAGGGCGCAGGTACTGGCAGGCATCCCCTTTGTGCGAGCCAGTTCAGCATCGATATACAGCGAACAATGGAAAGAGGCATAACGGTTAACCCCTTTATGTTCGGTTTCAGGCGGTAGCCAGAGGCCGAAGTTAGGCGGCACCCTGAATTCAGCGCCTTCAGCCTGAAGTTCCAGTACGCCGCTGAAGGAATAGACAAACTCCCCCCAGTGGTGCCCATGGGGTGGGTAGATTGTATCCTCAGGCATGGTCCGTTCCAGATAAAAAACCGGTTCCGGGAGGTGCGTCATGGACAAAGGGGTGTGAATAAAAGGTTGGCGACTCATCTCTGGCTGACGGATCTGTGCTATCGATTGTCTGATTGTAGCTATATGTATTGATTCAGACAAAAGATAATGTCTGGCTTTCTGATTCTAGCTGAGGAGCCGGTATGGGAACCCGTCAATCACTCGATCTGTTTGCCTTCGGCTGTATGCTGCTGTTCTGTCTGGTTATGGCCTCCCAGCAGGTGGTGCTGAAAGCGGTGGTTGAGGATATCGCTCCGGTGTTCCAGATCGCCCTGCGCTACGGTATCGCAGCTACCCTGCTGTTACTGCTGATCCGCAGTAAGCGCTCAGAGGTGCGTCTGGCGCCGGAAAACCGTATGCCGGCGTTGTGGATCGGTATTCTGTTTACGCTGGAGTTTTTGTTTCTGGGGGAAGCGTTGCGTTTTACCAGTGCTTCCCACGCAACGGTTTTCCTTTACACCTCACCCATCTTCGCCGCGATTGGCCTGCACATTAAGATCCCGAACGAGCGTATGGCGCGTTTGCAATGGCTTGGTATTACACTGGCTTTTGGCGGAATGGCGCTGGCGTTTCTCGGCGGAGAGCCGGGTGCTGAACTGAACAGCGCTGTACTCTGGGGTGACTTTCTGGCCCTGCTGGCCGGCGCTTCCTGGGGGGCGACAACCGTGGTTGTGCGGGCCACCGGATTAGCCGCACTACCCGCTAAACAGACGCTGCTCTATCAGCTGTTAGTTGCTTTTGTGGTGCTCGGCGTATGGTCCCTGTGGAGTGGGCAGGCGCGGATCAATCCGACCCCTGAGGTAATGGCCAGTCTGGCCTTCCACGGTATTGGTGTCGCCTTTCTCGCGTTTCTGCTCTGGTTTTGGCTGCTGACCCGCTATAAAGCCTCGCAACTGGGTATCCTCTCCTTTATGACTCCGGTATTCGGCGTGCTGATGGGGAGCTGGTGGCTGGGCGAGCAGATTGATGCCAACTTTATTCTTGGCGCCTGTCTGATAATGGCGGGAGTGCTGCTGGTGAGCTGTCACGGCTGGCTGGTTTCCGTGTGCAAAGGGCGGGGGAGGATCAGAAACCCTGCCTGTGAGGAATGATGACTGCTCGTTTTACAAAAAAAAGCCCGGCACACAGTCCGGGCTTTTTACTGTCCCTTTCTGGTCACTCGCAGCGACGGAGTCGCGTGCTAGCGAGTGAAACGACCTAGTCGCTGGAAATCAAAGCGCTTACAGCGCTTCGATTTTCCCATACTGCTCTTTCAGTTTATCAAATGCAGCTTTGGAACCTGCCAGCTTCTCACGCTCTTTAGCGATAACGGCTTCCGGTGCGTTGGATACGAATTTCTCGTTGCCCAGCTTACCTTCAACGCGGCCGATCTCTTTCTGCAGTTTATCCAGCTCTTTCTGCAGACGGCTCAGTTCGGCGTCTTTATCGATCAGGCCGGCCATCGGTACCAGTACTTCCATATCGCCAACCAGCTGAGTTGCCGACATCGGTGCTTCATCGCCGGCATTGAGCCAGGTGATGCTGCTCAGGGAGGCCAGTTTGGAGAGGAAGTTGCGGTTCGCTTCCAGACGCTGCTGGTCCTGTACGTTGCCGTTCTGGAACAGTACGTCCAGTTCCTTCGCCGGGGAGATACCCATCTCGCCGCGGATGTTACGCACGCCGGTGATCACACCCTGCAGCCAGACGATATCGGCTTCGGCTTCGGCATCCAGCTTGTCGTTGTTGGCGATCGGGTAAGCCTGAGTCATGATGGTGTCGCCTTCAACACCGGCCAGCCCTTTCACCTGCTGCCAGATCTCTTCGGTGATGTACGGCATAATCGGGTGGGCCAGACGCAGGATCACTTCCAGCACGCGAACCAGTGTGCGACGGGTGCCGCGCTTGGCTTCAGCGGAGGCGTTGTCGTCCCAGAGTACCGGCTTGGACAGCTCAAGGTACCATGCACAGTAATCGTTCCAGATGAAGTCATAGAGTGTTTTGGACGCCATATCGAAACGGTATTCGTCGAAGTGTCTGGTGACTTCGGTTTCTACGCGCTGCAGTTTGCTGGCGATCCAGCGGTCTGCCAGAGACAGTTCGACCTCGCTTCCGTTCTGGCCGCAGTCTTCGCCTTCGGTATTCATCAGCACGTAACGTGCAGCGTTCCAGATTTTGTTACAGAAGTTACGGTAACCTTCCAGACGCTTCATGTCCCAGTTGATGTCGCGACCGGTGGATGCCAGCGCTGCCAGAGTGAAACGCAGGGCGTCGGTACCGTGGGCGGAGATCCCTTCAGGGAACTCTTTCTGGGTCCGTTTACCGATCTTTTCAGCCAGTTGCGGCTGCATCATGTTACCGGTACGTTTCTCCAGCAAATCTTCCAGCGCGATGCCGTCGATCATATCCAGCGGGTCGAGTACGTTACCCTTGGATTTGGACATCTTGTCACCGTTTTCATCACGGATCAGACCGGTCACGTAAACGGTGTGGAACGGTACCTGCGGTTTGTCGTTTTCATCTTTGCAGAAGTGCATGGTCATCATGATCATGCGCGCGACCCAGAAGAAGATGATGTCGAAACCGGTCACCAGTACATCGGTCGGGTGGAAGGTTTTCAGACGCTCAGTGTTTTCCGGCCAGCCCAGAGTACCAAAGGTCCACAGGGCGGAGCTGAACCAGGTGTCGAGTACGTCGTCGTCCTGACGCAGTTCCAGTTCAGGGTCCAGACCGTACTTGCTGCGGGCGGTGTCTTTATCGGCTGCAACGTAAACATTGCCTTCGTTATCGTAGAAGGCCGGGATGCGGTGACCCCACCACAACTGACGGGAGATACACCAGTCCTGGATATCGCGCATCCAGGCGAAGTACATGTTTTCGTACTGCTGAGGAACAAATTTGATGTCGCCGTTTTCGACCGCTTCAATCGCCGGTTTTGCCAGCGTTTTGGCATCGGCAAACCACTGATCGGTCAGCATTGGCTCGATGACCACGCCGCCACGGTCACCGTAAGGCACGGTCATATCGTTCTCTTCGATCTTAACCAGCAGACCGGCTTCTTCCATATCGGCAACGATCGCTTTACGCGCGGCAAAACGTTCCATGCCACGGTATTTTTCCGGGATAAAACCGCTGATCTCGTTGTTGACACTGCCATCGGTGTTGAAGGTCTGTGCTTCATCACGGATATCGGCGTTCAGGGTCAGGACGTTGATCATTGGCAGGTTGCAACGCTTGCCTACTTCGTTATCGTTGAAGTCGTGCGCCGGGGTGATTTTTACACAGCCGGTGCCTTTCTCCATGTCGGCGTGCTCGTCGCCAACGATCGGGATACGACGACCTACCAGCGGCAGCTCGATAAACTTACCAATCAGGTCTTTGTAGCGCTCATCTTCCGGGTTGACTGCCACACCGGTGTCACCCAGCATGGTTTCCGGACGGGTGGTACCGACAACGATGTGGTCATCACCTGCTGCGGTAGTCTGGCCGTCTGCCAGCGGATAGCGCAGGTACCACATTTTGCCCTTAACCTCTTTGTTCTCTACTTCGAGGTCAGAGATGGCGGTGTGCAGTTTCGGGTCCCAGTTGACCAGACGCTTACCACGATAGACCAGACCATCATCGTACAGGCGGATAAAGACTTCCTGTACCGCTTTGTAAAAGCCTGAGTCCATGGTGAAGCGTTCGTTGGCCCAGTCTACGGAGTTGCCCAGACGGCGCATCTGGCGGGTAATCGTGCCGCCGGATTCCTCTTTCCACTCCCAGATCTTTTCGATGAACGCATCGCGGCCCAGATCGTGGCGGGATTGCTGTTGTTCTGCAGCCAGTTTGCGCTCAACCACCATCTGGGTGGCGATACCGGCGTGGTCGGTGCCGACCTGCCACAGGGTGTTTTTACCCTGCATGCGTTTGTAACGGGTCAGGGCGTCCATGATGGTGTGCTGGAACGCATGGCCCATGTGCAGGCTGCCGGTGACGTTCGGCGGCGGAATCATGATGCAGTATGAGTCACCTTCGCCATTCGGGGCGAAGTAGTTGTTTTCTTCCCAGGTTTTGTACCAGGACTTCTCAATCTCATGCGGCTGGTAAGTGGTTTCCATTGCGCTCTCTGTCACCGAATTCTTGTCAAAAATACTGGCTGCCCGGGCTATTGGGGCAACGCGGATAAACCGGGAATTATACAGCTTTTCGGCTACGGCTGGCGAGTAGTTTACTCGCCGGATTCAGCAGCGGGTGAGTTCCTCAGAGCTGCAGGAAACTGAACGAACTGTTGGCTTTGTTGTCTACCGGAGTCTGGCGGGCTAAGTGGACATGTAACTATGCTGATAAAGGAGTTTATCCCATGAAAGCGAATACTGTAGCGACAGCAACGCTTATTGTTTCCCTTCTGCTTATTCAGGGTTGTTCCGCCGTGGTGGTGGCCGGTGCGGGTGCAGCCGCAGGCTATCTGGCCCATGAAAATGGTTACCGGGTGCAAACTCCGGTTAAAAAATCTGGCGAGTAAACGATTCCTTCCCGCTGTTGCGGGCTGACGTCCTATCCGGAAGGTTCGGCCCGCACCCTCCAGCAGATCATCACTATACTGAGTGATATCTCTGTATACGGAGGGGCGAACATGAAACTCTGTTACGCCAACCGCGGTTTTTTGCCTTGTGTTGATCCTGCCACTGAACTGGAGCTGGGTGAATCGTACCGGGTACTGGACCGCCTCGGCCATATGTTGCCAAGCCTGCTGCTGGAGCCGGATGCACGGAACTACCTGCGCGGGGCTCATATTCCTGAATGGCCCTACGTGAATATTCCCGGCGACCTCTGGCCTCAGGCATGCCTCTATTATCTGCGCCTGGGGTTTATCGCATCGGGTTATATTAATCAGATTGGTCAGCCGTCCTGTCACTCTCTGCCTGCCAATCTGGCACGTCCGCTGTGTAAAATCGCTGCTTTGCTGGAGCGTCCGCCGATACTCAGCTACGACGGTTATGCCCTGTATAACTGGCGTCGGTTTGATCCGCAGAAGCCGGTGGCGCTGGGAAATATCGATACGCTGCAGAACTTTGTCCATCTTTACGATGAGCACTGGTTTATTCTGGTGCATGTAGAGATTGAAGCGAAAGCTGCGCAGATTTTAAAAGCGGTGCTGGAATTGGGGGGTAAGCCCGGGCCGTTTCAGGTGGATGAGGCACTGGATCAGATCGCTTCAGCGCTGGGTGAGATCATTCAGGTTCTTGAGCGAATACCGGAGAAAATGTCGGATGAGCTGTATTTCTCCCGCTTTCGTCCCTATATCGGCCAGTTTCATGATGTGGTTTACGAGAGTGTAAAGATGGAGCCGATCAGCTTTCGGGGAGAAACCGGCGCGCAAAGCTCAGTCATGCCGTTGCTTACGGAGCTGATGAAAATTCCGCATCAGGATAACCGGCTCACCCGCCATCTGCTGGATATGCGTCAGTATATGCCGAAGCCGCATCGGTTATTGCTGGAGCAGGTCAAGGCCATGCCGGATCTCCGACCGATTGCTAAAGCGCAAAAGTATGATGCCGTACTGGAGCTGATGGCAAACTTCCGTGAAGTGCATTATCACTGGGCCATTAAATACATAGCAAGGCGCAGTAATGATCAGCAGGGTACCGGTGGCACGCCTTATCTGCGTTGGCTGAAGTTCCTGATTGATGAAACCCGGGGGTATAAGAAAGAAAGGGGCTAGAGCGCCTTCGGCTGCTGGGGGCCAGACGCTTCGCTTGCTAGAGTGCCGGTCTGCCGGTGGATTGGGGCTTGGATTGGGTACAAGGAGGTGCCTGTGAGTTATGAAAATCTGGAAGTATGGAAACGCTCCTGTCGGCTAAGTTGTCAGTTGTATCTGGAGTTGGCTCATTGTCGGGATTACGGTTTTAAGGATCAGGTAACCCGCAGTGGTTTATCGATTCCCAGTAATATTGCGGAGGGATATGAGCGAGGAGGTCGCAAAGAAAAGCGGCAATTTCTGCTGTACGCCCGAGGTTCAGGAGCAGAACTGAAAACTCAAATACAGATAGGTAAGCGGGTTGGGTTTATCCCGGATGAGACGGCAGGCTTATGGCTTGAAGAGATTACTCAGATTCAAAAAATGTTGGGTGCCCTTATAAAGCGAGTGTCAGGGTAGATGCAGACTTGCCAGGAGCCAGACGCTTCGCTGGCCAGAACATGCTTATGGCTTCAAGGCCGTTCACACAGACTGTTAGCCCCTGGCCCGTAGGGTGCAATAGCGCAGCGTATTGCACCGCCCCCACTCCCAGGCTATCGCTTACGCATATCGTGCATATCGACGGGGATATTCTGGCTCTGATAGCGTTTGTAGTTAGCACGGGTGGCGCTGAGTACGTCGTCTGTCTGCACAACGACTTCGAGAATCCGGTCGAACTGCAGAGCATCTTCGGGGATTTCGAGGTTGAGATTTACAAACACATCCTGATGCGAAGGGCGTTGTTCGGCCCAGCCGATCTCTACTTCTGCGGCCGGCTGTTCCCCCACCATTGCGTGGGGGATGAACGCATCCGGTCGAAACTCCCAGAGCAACTGATCCAGTCGTCTGGCTTCCGGTTCATCGGCTGCCTGGATGTAAATCTTATGTTCCAGTGCACGAATCCTCTCTACCAGTCGGCAGAGAAAGCGACCCCGGGCATCGGGATCGCTGGAAGGCAGAACGTAGAAGTCAGCTTTACTGGTCACGCCTGATTATTCCTCTTCAGCGGCCTGATTCAGCAGGTACTGGGTCAGCATCGGTACGCAGCGACCGGTGGCGCCTTTCTCTTTACCACCGCTGTTCCAGGCAACGCCGGCAATATCCAGATGCGCCCAGCGGTACTCTTTGGTGAAACGGGAGAGGAAGCAGGCTGCGGTAATGGTGCCGGCCGGGCGACCGCCGATGTTGGCGATGTCGGCAAAGTTGGAATCCAACTGTTCCTGGAACTCATCCCACAGCGGTAGCTGCCAGCCTTTATCTTCGGCCTGCTCGCCAGCCTGAATCAGTTCTGCTGCCAGCTCGTCATTGTTGGCAAGGATGCCGGTTGCATGATGACCCAGTGCGATAATGCAGGCGCCGGTGAGGGTCGCGATATCCACAACAGAAGCCGGTTCAAATTTGCCGGCATAGGTGAGGGCGTCGCAGAGTACCAGACGGCCTTCGGCGTCAGTGTTGAGGATCTCAACTGTCTGACCGGACATGGTAGTCACAATGTCGCCCGGCTTGGTGGCGTGGCCGCTTGGCATGTTTTCCGCAGCGGCTACGATGCCGACCACGTTGATTGGCAGGGCCATTTCACAGATAGCGGTCATGGCGCCAAACACGCTGGCGGCACCGCACATGTCATACTTCATCTCGTCCATGCCGGCACCCGGTTTCAGCGAGATGCCGCCGGTGTCAAAGGTGATCCCTTTACCGACCAGTACGTGGGGTTTGTCACCTTCTTCGCCGCCTTTGTACTCCATAACGATCAGCTTAGATGGCTGTTCGCTGCCGTTGCCTACGGAGAGCAGGCAGTGCATACCCAGCTCAGCCATCTCCTCTTCGTCAACGATGGTGGTGGTCAGATCGTCGAACTCGTCATCCAGTTCCAGTGCCTGCTCAGCCAGATAGGTCGGGGTGCAGATGTTGCCGGGCAGGTTCCCCAGATCACGGGCAATGCTGGTGCCATTAACAATGGCGGTGCCGTCCAGTAGGGCGGTTTCGGCGAGGTCTGAATCGTTTTCGCTGACATGAATCGCAATCTGTTCCAGTTTCAGCGGATCCGCTTTTTTACTTTTAGTTTCGTCGTAGTTGTAGAGTTCGTTACCGGACCACTCCACCAGATGACGCAGTTCACGGTACAGATCGGCATCGTCTGTCAGGCGCGCGTCCAGAGCAAAAGTGACGCTGCTGATACCGGTGCTTTTAACCACGCCCATCGCAGACTTGATGATTTTGCGGAAGTTGCGGTTGTTACGGTCGTCCTCTTTACCGACGCCGAGCAGCAGTACCCGTTTTGCTGTCAGTCCCGGTACCTTGTGCAGTAGCAGAGTCTGAGCGGTTTTACCGCTGATATCGCCGCCATTGAGAATTTCACTGAGGTAGCCGTTACTGGCTTGATCCGCAGCGGTTGCGGCCGGGGACAACGCACCATCCGCTTCGATGGCTACTACCAGACATTCAGTTTCCAGAGAGGGAATATCACCGCTGACGATTTCAAAATCCATGTTAGCTCCAAACTCGGGCCCGTGGCCCTATAAACGAGACAAAGGTGGCGGATTCAAGGATAATGCCGGTATGTTTTATGTCGATATAACCCGGCACCTGGTTTTACACTGGCTGATCCGCTGTAAGGCTGAATAATATAAACCATTTTGCTGCCGGTAACAGTTTTCGCAAGGATATAGTGTGATCGTTTTTCGCTATTTAGCGCGGGAAGTCCTGCTCAGTATGCTGGCAGTGAGTTCGGTGTTGCTGGTCATCATTATGAGCGGCCGTTTTGTTAAATACCTCAGTCAGGCTGCCGCGGGTGAACTCGACCCGAATGTGCTGATGGCCATTATGGGCTACCGCCTGCCGGGGTTTCTTGAGCTGATCCTGCCACTGGGTCTGTTTCTCGGGTTTCTGCTGGGTTACGGCCGTCTCTACCTCGAGAGTGAGATGACGGTGCTGGAAGCCTGCGGCATGAGTCAGAAACGTTTGCTGGCTTATTCCATGGGGCCGGCCCTGCTGGTGGCGATCGTGGTAGGGATACTGTCGGTTTACCTCGCACCCTATGGCGCGGCCCAGACCAATCTGATTTTTGATCAGCAGGAAAGTCGCAGTGAGCTTGAAAGTCTGGTGCCGGGGCGCTTTCAGCAAAAAGAGAATAGCTCCCGTGTCACCTATACCGATGAGGTCAGTGCCGGTGGTCAGTTGGGGCTGGTGTTTATGGCGGATCGGAATAAATCCACGAAGCGTCTGCAGATTACTCTGGCTGAAACGGGCTCTACCATGCTGGATACTGAGCGTGAGCAGCGCTTTCTGGTACTGGAAAACGGCTACCGGTACGAAGGTGTTCCGGGGCTGGCGGACTATCAGGAACTGGGCTTTGAACGCTACGGCACTGAAATTGAGCGGCGTAATCAGGCGATTCGCTATGACAAGATTGAAGCACTGCCCACCGCGGCGCTCTGGGTCTCTGATCAGCCAGGTCACCGGGCGCAGTTGAACTGGCGTTTGTCATTGCCGGTGCTGGCGCTGGTGGTGACGCTGCTGGCGGTGCCGCTGAGCCGGGTCAATCCACGGCAGGGGCGCTTTGCCCGGCTGGTGCCTTCTATCTTGATCTACCTCACCTACCTGACGCTGCTGAGTAATACCACCAGTCAGGTCAGTGAGGGGGAGAGTTCGCCCATGGCGATCTGGATGATACATCTGCTGTTTGCCGCGCTGGCGGTCAATATGATTCTGTTCGGGCGTTTCTGGAGCCGCCTCTATAACCAGATTCCTATGCCGACCTTACGGCTGCGACTGCCGGGGAGAAAGTCCTCATGAAGCTGCTTGATCTTTATGTTGCCCGTCATGTACTCGGCGGTTTTCTGGTGGTTCTGCTGGTGGTGGCAGGGCTGGATATGCTGTTTGCGCTGGTTGAAGAACTTAAAGATGTGCAGGGCGATTACACCTTTGCTGCTGCGGTTAAATATGTACTGCTGACACTGCCACGCCGGCTGTATGAATTTATTCCTCTGTCGAGCCTGATCGGTTGTCTGCTGGGGCTGGGGATTCTGGCTTCCAGTTCTGAGTTAACGGTGATGCGGGCCGCGGGTGTGTCGACGCTGGGCATCGTGGTGTCTGTGATGAAACCGGTGCTGCTGATTATCGTTCTGGCTCTGGGGCTGGGGGAGTTTGTGGTACCTCACACCGAACAACAGGCACAGAGTCATCGTCAGGTGATGCGAACCGGGAATGCCGCGATCCACAATGCGAGTAAGGTCTGGCATCGGGATAATATGACCTTCCTGCATATCAATGCGGTGATACCGGATGGTTCAGTGCGGGGTATCACCCGTTATGAGTTTAATGAGGATCTGAGTCTGGCGCGTTCCAGCTTTGCTCGCAGTGGACATTACGAAAATGGTGAGTGGGTGCTTACTGATATTCGTGAAACCCGTTTCCCTGAAGTGCGTGGGGCGGCGGATCCGGCGGCAGAGGCGATCCGCACGGCTCAGGTTGAGCGTGAAGTCTGGCAGAGTGGTCTGACACCGGAGTTGCTGCGGGTGGTGATGGTTAAGCCCGGTAATCTCTCAATCAGCGGTTTGCTGGCGTACAGTGATTATCTGACTGAGCAGGGGCTGGCATCGGCTCAGTACCGGGTCGCATTCTGGACCAAGGTGCTGTTGCCGCTGGCGATTTTTGCGCTGGTGCTGGTGGCCGTTTCCTTTATTTTCGGTCCGTTGCGCAGTGTAACCCTGGGGCAGCGTCTGATTACCGGGATTATTGTCGGACTGGCATTCAAACTCAGTCAGGATATTCTCGGGCCGACCAGTACCGTATTCGGCTTCTCACCTTTTATTGCGGTGTTGATTCCGATACTCGTCTGTATCGGGGTCGGGTTCTGGTTACTCAATCGTGCCCGGTAATATGTGAGTCATAAAAAAGCCCCTCTGAGAGGGGTTTTTTTATTCAAGAATCTTAGCGTTTTTGGGTAGTTGCACGACGTGAGTACCTGAGGCCCGGTCATGCCAGGTCATCTTCTGCTTATCAATAAACATCCAGAGAAAGCCGGCAGCACAGGGGATCAGCGAAATAATGCCGACCAGATAACGCAGCAGGCACTGGGTGAAGTTCAGGCGCTGTCCTTCCGTGGTCTGCACCCGCAAACGCCACGCCAGCATGCCCAGCGTCTGCCCATTACGCATCCAGAAATAGGCAAGGTATAGGTAGACCAGAATAAAAAGAGCGGACTGATACAGTGCAAAGTAGCCGCTTTTATCCATCGCTTCGCCATCATTCAGGGTCAGCATCAACCCGGAGGAGACCATCAGCAGGGCGATGATCAGTAACATGTCATAAACAAAGGCACCGACACGACGCAGTGGGGAAGCAATCTGGATATCGTCGTAGGTTTCTTTAAAGGATCGGTTCATAGGTAACAAGGTTTTCAGTCGGGGTTTGGGTGAATATCAGCACGGCAGGCCGGTTATCTGACCCTCGGTTATCTGAACCGGGGTGTTTGCTGTCGGGCGTTCAGTTAAGTGCTGAATCGGATGCTGTGCAGGGCCGATATTACTATCAAACACGGAGTTAACGCCAGAATCGCGAGATCTGTCCGGCCGGGCAACAAAAAAGGCGACCTGATGATCGCCTTTAGTAAGCTGATGCTGCTGGATTACTGGCCAACGTAAGTCTGGCGGTACTCCTCAGCCAGTGCTTTGGCGCTGTCCAACTGAGCCGCGTCGAGTTTCATGACCAGCCGCTTCTCGATGGCAATGGCGGTTGGGTTACCCAGCAGGGCGGCATTGTGCATCCACGCATAAGCGAGGATGTTGGTGTCCTGATCTTGCTGGCTGCCATGGTTGTTGGAATAGAGTGTGCCGAGGAAGAACATGGCATCGGTATGACCTTTTTTGGCGGCCTTACGGTACCACTCTTCAGCAGCGCTGAAATCCTGTGCTACGCCAGTGCCGAAGTTGTAGCAGCGGCCGATGTTGTGCTCAGCAGCAACGTATCCCTGCTCTGCGGCTTTCTGGTACCACTGGAAAGCCTGATTCGGGTCACGCTGCATGCCGTAACCGAATTCAGCCATCTCGCCAAGACGGTTCTGTGCCTGAGCGTCGCCGGATTCGGCGGCCGGGCGCACGGTTTCCAGTTCAACCCTGTAGCCTTTGTCTTTATAAACACGGAGACTGTTTACGCTGCCTAAATGACCCATGGACGCGCCACGGTTATAGAAACGAACCGCTTTTTCCTCATCTTTATCAACGCCCCAGCCATTTTCGTACATCTGCCCGACCAGGTTCAGCGCATCCGGATCACCCTCTTTTGCCAGTGGGTTCAGCTCTTTAAATGCGGTGGCATAATCCTGTTTATCGAAGGCGGCACTACCTTTTCCCAGATTAGCGGCCATCAGGTTGGTTGCGCTGACGCTGAGCATCAGGCTTGCTGCAAAAAGAATCTGTTTCTTCATCGAGTAACGCCCATTAAATGAGTTAGGGTTCGAGAGAGGCCGACGATTATAACTAAATCGGACGATAAATGTTCACTCTCTGAACGATTAATCCGCAGTATCAGAAGGTTTGTTTATCTTGTTAATTTAGGTTTATCTAAATTAGCAGTTTCATTCTATCCGATGTGCCGGTGCCGGCACTAGCCAATGTCCGCTTCTTTTGCGGTGGGTCAATTTTACATAAGATGCATAATAAATACACCTATTGCCCCGCCATCGCGGGGCGGGGCATGAGTCAGGCTTTGGGGCGTGGATCGGGATTGACCTGGTACCAGTCGATCTGGCGGGTGGCGAGCATGCACAGGGTCAGACAGGAGAAGATCAGGAAAGATCCCATCAGCAGAGCAAACCCTTCGGCAGAGATGATCATATAAAGCAGGCCATACAGGGCGGCCAGACCTGTTGCAAAGCCGCAGCCACGCCACAGGCTCTTCAGCACTGCGCTCAGATAGACCGCCAGCAATCCGCAGCAGGCCAGCGTTGCGATCAGGTAAGCCTGATAAAACGCAATGTGTTCGCTCAGCGAGATCAGGAGCAGGTAGAACAGGGCCAGCGCCAGCCCCACCATGCCGTACTGGATGGGGTGGATCGGCAGTTTTTTTAGTACCTCAAAAAGAAAGAACAACATAAAGCTGACGGCAATAAACAGCAGTCCGTATTTTAGTGAGCGCTCAGCCTGCGCATACATATCCACAGGGTCGATGAACTCAGCTCCGACCGACTGGCTGCTGAGGTCGCAATAGTTCTCCTGGGAGCAAGCGTTCAGCACGCTGCGCAGGTCAGCGGAAAAAGGTGATGTTTGCCACAGGGCTGTGAAGCCATTGTCGTCAACTTCATAAGATTCGGGCAGATGGCGTCCGCTAAAACTGGGGTGAGGCCAGTCTGATTGCATCTTAATGGTGCTGTTTGCCGCCGTAGGGGTCAGCAGAAGCTGTTCCATTCCGCGCAGAGACAGGCTCAGTTCCAGCTCTCCGGTCAGATCGGTAACCGGTAGTTCGGTATGAATACCCTGTGTGGCGGCTTTCATCCCGCTGCCCGCGCTGAACTGCAAGGGGGTGCCTTGCCAGGTAGCCGTGGGCTGGCTGGTGATGCCTCGCATATCGGAGATCAGCAACAACAGTTCTGGCGTCCCCCAGGTAAGCTGGCCCTGATATTTCTTCTCAAGTTGTGCCTGATGTTGCTGTAGTTCGGCAGCGGAAAAGGCCGCACTCATCTGCACATCTCCGCGGTATACCGGTATCTGATAAATACCGCGGTGGCGGGTGCTGTTGCTGATCACGGCTTCGCTGCTGAGCTGTTCAGGCAGCAGCAGGTACTGGCCATGCAGGGTTTTCCGGTGCTGCAGGTTCTGTTGGTTTTTGTCATCCCAGCTGGTTTCAAGATAACTGAGCTGCCAGGGGATCCGGATGACCGGGCCGGAAAGGGTCTGCTGACCGGTCCATTTGCTGGCGATATCCCGGGTCACCTGAGCGCGATAATCCATGCGCTCATAGATTACATTCTGCACCAGTAGCAGAGGTATCCAGAGGAACAGGGCAAGGATGCCGATGAGGATAAGTTTCAGTGTGATACGTTTTGACATAAGCGGGCTCCAATCGAATTTCCTTCAGGCTAACCCGCGATTGTGTGTGCTCAGTGTGGTGAATGTGTGTTTTCTGTGTGAAATTGCAGACAGGCCTGAACGCCACCGCCGGGCTGGTTCCTGAGGCTGATATCGGCACTGTGAAGTTGTGCAATCTGCTGTACGAAGCTCAGTCCGAGCCCGGTACTTTTCTGTCCGCTATCCGGACGAGGCAGTGAGTAAAAGCGTTGCCAGATGCGAGGCAGGGCATAATCCGGAATGCCACTGCCCTGATCACTGATGATCAGTTGCGGGCCCTGATCGTTCTGTTTCAGTTGCAACTGAATTTCACTGTGCCGGGGGCTGAAGTCCAGCGCATTCTCAAGCAGGCTCCGGATCGCCTGAGCCAGCAGCAGCGGATCACCCTGAACGGGCCTGACCGGGCTCAGGCTCTGTTGCAGGCGGATCGCTTGCTGCTGTAAACGGATGCTCAGTTGCTCAGACTCCTGTCGCACGAGCGTCTCCAGTTGAATCGGCACCGCTTGCTGCAGGCGGTGCTGGTTTTCCAGCCGGGCCAGCGCCAGAACCTGATCTACCAGTGCCCGTAAGCGTTCCGTTTGTTGCTGAATATTGCTGGCCAGTTGCTGGCGCATAGGTTCATCTGTGGCGAGTGTGATCAGTTCGGCAGCGCCCTGAAGCGCGGTCAGGGGGCTTTTCAGCTCATGGGTCAGGGTCAGGGTGTAATCTTCAATATACTCTTTTCCGTCGAGGGCCCGACGCATCTCCTCCATGGCGCTGGCCAGTCGGGCCAGATCAGGGTCGCTAAGTTTCGGGGCTTTGCCGGGGTCACCGCGACTCACCTTGCGGGCATACTCCACCAGACGATGAATGTTCAGGCTAAGCCAGGTGGCCAAAAGCGCACCGGCGATGGCAGCAATCAACAGCAGCCATAACCCTTTTGAGCGCAGGTTATCCCGCGCCAGTTGCCAGAACGGTTCAACACTCACATTGGGTTTGCCGACACTGAGAACCCCGACCAGTGTTTTCTGGCCATCCTGCTGGCTGTATATCGGGGCTCCTATATACATGACGGTGCTGAACTTATTATTCGGGTCTTCCTGCGTGCTGCGTGCTCCGTACTGCCCCTTCAGGGTGAGGTACACATCGTTCCATTGGGAGTAATCCGCGCCGGGATCGCGGTTTTCAGAATCGTAGATCACCCGGCCGAGGCGATTGGTGATATAGATCCGCAGCTCTGTCTGTTGCTGCTTGTGACTCCAGATGGTGGCGTTGATTGGGCGCTGCAGGGTATTGCTGACCGCAGGCTGTAACCGTTCTATCCGGATCGGCTGGTCGGCACTCGGTGGGGCTACCAGTTCGGCCAGCAGGTTTGCACTGTCGATCAGGGCGGTTTCCATCGATTGCCGCAGAACCGGTTTGATCTCCAGCAGCATAGAGTTAAGAAAAAAATAGACACCGAGGCCGAGGATGGCGAAGTAGGCGAGAAATAGCTTCAGGCCGAATTTCACTCCGGTTGCTCCAGGCTGTAACCCAGACCGCGATGGGTTTTGATCGGCGACTGTTCAGGGATAACGGCTTTAAGTTTGGCGCGCAGGGCTTTTATATGGGTATCGACTGCCCGCTCCAGACTGTGCTCCGGGTGATCCCAGGCTGCACGCATCAGTTGTTCACGGCTGAATACCTGTTCAGGGTGTCTGATCATCAGGCTCAGCAACAGGTATTCGATCCGGGTCAGATCGAGTTTTTGCTGATGGTAATAAATGCCTGCCCGACGTGGGTCATGCCATAAGGCGCCCCGGCCAGCGGGATTTCCGTTACTGCCGACCCGTCGCAAAATGGCTTTTACCCGGGTGCTGAGTTCCCTTGGACTGAACGGCTTGGTGACATAGTCATCGGCGCCGAGTTCCAGCCCCAGAATGCGGTCTACTTCGTCACCCCTTGCGGTAAGGAAAATAATCGGAATATCTGAAAACTGGCGAATCTGGCGGCACAGATCAAAGCCACTGAAATCCGGCAGGCCGACATCAATAATAGCCAGATCGGCCGGCTGCTGTCTCAGAGCGTTCAGTGCGTCAGCAGCGAGCAGGTGATGCTGGCTGCTGAAGCCGTCAAGCTGAAGCGCGAAAACGATATTGTCGGCAATACTGGGTTCGTCTTCGACCACCAGAATATGGCCTTGCGAGTGAGACACGTCGCTTAATCGTTGCGCTTGGTGCCGAGCAGTTCGATCATATAACCGTCCGGGTCTTTAACAAAAGCGAGCACGGTGTTGCCATGTTTCATTGGGCCGGCTTCACGTACCACTTCGCCGTTCTTTGCTTTGATCGCATCACAGGCGGCGTAGACGTCGTCTACCTCGATGGCGATATGGCCATACGCATTGCCGAGATCATAATGATCAGTGTCCCAGTTGTGGGTCAGCTCCAGAGCGGTGTTTTCTGATTCGTCACCGTAACCCAGAAAAGCCAGAGTGAAGCGGCCTTCCGGATAGTCTTTACGTCGCAGCAGTTGCATGCCCATGAGCTGGGTATAAAACTCAATCGATTGCTCCAGGTCAGTCACGCGAAGCATTGTGTGTAAAAGGCGCATCTTTAAGCATCCTTGGAATCAGTTTTTGGTATCATTGCGTTCTGCTTTGCCATTGCCGTGGCAGCGTGCTCTATTATAATGATACTGATCAAGAAATCCTGCAGATGCCCGGAAATGAGTCGGGTGGAGATCCCGGGTGCGAGGGAAGGTGGTGACTATGTTCCAAGATATGAATAAAAAAATAACGGATTCTATGGGGCCTTTCAAAGAGCTGGTAAATATTCAGACCAAGATGCTGGAGGAGCTGACGCGACAGCAGATGGCGTGTACAAAATCCTGCATTGAAGCGACCATTCAGCAGACCAAAGAGATGCAGAAGTGCCAGTCCGCGAGTGATCTGATTGAGCTGCAGCGCAGCTATGCCAAAGAGCTGGAAGATACCCTGAAAAATACCAGTGAACAGAATTTAAAAGCGTTGCAGGATGCGCGGGCGGAGATTGAAGATATGGCTCACTCCACCTTCGATGCATTTAATAAGTAAGTATCATGTTTGTTAAAAAGCAGCCGGTGGCTGCTTTTTTTTGTGTCTCTGGAATTGTGGAATGATTGCACCAATAGGTTTGTTTTATGGCTCGACAACGGGGAATACGGAAGCCGTTGGCGAGCTGATTGCCGAAAAGATCGGCTTTGACCGGGTACAGCGAATCGATGTTGCGGCCGATGGTGTCGGCGATATTGAGAGTTATGATTACCTGATCCTCGGTATTCCGACCTGGGACTTTGGCGAGTTGCAGGAAGATTGGGCGGATCTCTGGGATCAGTTGGATCAACTGGATTTGCAGGGCAAGCCTTGTGCGCTGTTCGGTCTGGGAGACCAGATTGGCTATGCCGAGTGGTTTCTGGATGCGATGGGGCTGTTGCACGATAAACTGCAGGCCCGTGGTGCTCAGCTTAAAGGCTACTGGCCGGTTGCGGGCTACAATTTTGAAGCGTCCAAAGCGCTGACGGCGGACCATCAGCAGTTTGTGGGTCTGGCGATCGACGAAGATTGTCAGCGTAGCGAAACAGATGAGCGGGTTGAAAAATGGTGTCAGCAGGTGATGCAGGAGTTTGGTATTAATTGACCGTACTTCCCGGTGTGACCTGTTGAGGTGGCGATGCCCGCGGCTGACTTCGGGCATCAGTGGCCGGGCCCTGAGCCGTTTTATCTTGCTCAGTTGAAAACGCTACTCTCTTTTACTTACCTTCAGACACCTTAAGGCGCCCTCAGGCAACCGCGATTGCCTCCACCCCGGGAGGCTGAAAGGCGGCGCTGCAATCCGTGAATTCTGAATGTTTTCTGATCCATCCGTGTCTGGTCGGCCCCTTCTGTAATGAGCCCCTTTGCCGGAATCTGCGGCACGGAATTAACTCAGGATATCTGGTTAAACTGGTAGTGTTATGGGCGTAATTTCGCTAAAATACTGCCCTTTTTCTAACAGCCAGCTACCGATCTTATATCATGGAAATTAATCCGATTCTCAACGCCCTGAAAGACATCAGTGAGCGCACCGAAGCACTACGTGGTTTTCTCGATTACGAAGGCAAGCAGGAACGCCTCGAAGAGGTGACCCGAGAGCTGGAAGATCCGGCTGTCTGGGATAACCCTGAATATGCACAGCAACTGGGTAAAGAACGCTCCACACTGGAGGGCGTTGTCGGCACGATTGATGAGCTGACCGCCGGGGTTGAAGACACTCGTGACCTGCTGGATATGGCGGTGGAAGAGGACGATGCCGACACCGTAGCCGAGGTGGAAGCGGATGTGGCGAAAATGGTCGAGAAGCTTCAGCAGCTCGAGTTCCGTCGCATGTTTGCCGGCGAAGCGGATCCGAACAATGCGTTTCTGGATATTCAGGCGGGTTCCGGCGGTACTGAGGCACAGGACTGGGCCGAGATGATGCTGCGTATGTATCTGCGCTGGGGTGAAAGCAAAGGTTTCAAAACCGAGCTGCTGGAATGTTCAGCCGGTGATGTGGCGGGTATTAAATCAGCAACGATCCGGTTTGAAGGTGAGTACGCGTTTGGCTGGTTACGCACTGAGACCGGGGTTCACCGTCTGGTACGTAAATCACCGTTTGACTCAGGTGGTCGTCGTCATACCTCCTTCTCTTCCGTGTTTGTCTCTCCAGAGATCGATGACAACGTTGAGATCGAGATCAACCCGGCGGATCTGCGTGTCGATGTTTACCGTGCTTCCGGTGCCGGTGGTCAGCACGTCAACCGAACCGAATCTGCGGTACGTATTACCCATGAGCCGTCCGGCATTGTGGTGCAGAGTCAGAGTCAGCGTTCTCAGCATCAGAACAAAGATACCTGTATGAAGCAACTGCGCGCGAAACTCTATGAGATGGAGATGCTGAAGCGCAGCGAAGCGGCACAGGAGCTGGAAGATTCTAAAGCTGATATTGGTTGGGGCAGCCAGATTCGTTCCTACGTTCTGGACGATCAGCGGATCAAGGATCTGCGTACCAATGTGCAGAGCTCCAACTGCGATAAGGTTCTGGATGGCGATCTGGACCTGTTTATTGAGGCCAGCCTGAAAGCGGGCCTGTAAGAATTTCACAAACTAAAGGTTTACCACACCGATGTCTGATAACACTCAGAAACAAGATGATAACCGCCTGATTGCGGAGCGCCGGGAAAAACTGAGCGCCCTGCGTGAAGAGGGTAACGCGTTCCCGAATACTTTCCGTCGTGACAGCTATGCCCAGGACCTGCAGGCAGAATATGGCGATAAGAGTAAGGAAGAGCTGGAAGCTGCGGCTATCAAGGTAAGCATCGCCGGACGTGTGATGCTGAACCGCGGTGCCTTTGGTGTCATTCAGGATATGACCGGCCGGGTTCAGTTCTATGTGAACAAAGAAGCGCGCAAGTTTGCGAAAAGCCTGGATCTGGGCGATATCATCGGTGTTACCGGTGTGCTGCACAAGTCCGGCAAAGGCGACCTGTACGTTGATATGGGTGAATACCAGCTACTGACCAAAAACCTGCGCCCGCTGCCAGATAAGCATAAGGGTCTGCAGGACACTGAGATCCGTTATCGCCAGCGTTATGTTGATCTGATCACCAATGACGAATCACGTAAGGTTTTTGAAACCCGTTCCCGGATTGTCTCCGGTATTCGCAGCTACCTGACTGAGCGTCGCTTCATCGAGGCAGAAACCCCGATGCTGCAGGTGATTCCCGGTGGTGCATCTGCGCGTCCGTTTATCACTCACCACAATGCGCTGGACCGCGATATGTACCTGCGTATTGCGCCTGAGCTGTACCTGAAGCGTCTTGTGGTCGGTGGCTTTGAGCGCGTGTTCGAGATCAACCGTAACTTCCGTAATGAAGGTTTGTCGACTCGTCACAATCCTGAGTTTACGATGATCGAGTTCTACCAGGCTTACGCCGATTACCGTGATCTGATGGATCTGACCGAAGATATGCTGCGCACGGTTGCACAGGATGTTCTGGGTACCACTACGATCGTTAACACCGTGCGTAACGAAGCGGGCGATGTGCTGGAAACCTTCGAATACGATCTTTCTAAGCCGTTCCTGCGTCTGAGTGTGTTCGATTCTATTCTTCACTTTAACGAAGATATCACGGCTGAAGCACTGGCTGATGAGCACGCCGCGCGACAGATTGCGCAACGTCTGGATATCGATGTTAAGGATAGCTGGGGGCTGGGCAAGGTGCAGATTGAGATCTTCGAGAAGACCGTTGAGCATCGTCTGCAGCAGCCGACTTTTATCACCGAATACCCGACCGAAGTCTCTCCGCTGGCGCGTCGCAGCGACGATAACCCGTTCGTAACTGACCGCTTTGAGTTCTTTGTTGGTGGTCGTGAACTGGCGAACGGTTTCTCCGAGTTGAACGACTCTGAAGATCAGGCGGAACGTTTCCAGCAGCAGGTTGCTGAAAAGGATGCGGGTGATGATGAAGCGATGCACTACGATGCCGACTACATCAACGCACTGGAATACGGTCTGCCACCGACCGCTGGTGAAGGTATTGGTATCGACCGTCTGGTAATGCTGTTTACTGATTCTCCGTCGATCCGTGACGTCATTCTGTTCCCGGCGATGCGCCCGCGCGGTTAATCCGCCATTTACTCTCGTCGCCCCGTCGGGGCGGCGAGCGTTCCAACCGATCATCCTCTCCTCGATTCATCTTTCCCTTTTCGGGTAAATCTGTTTCTTTTTTGTTCATATCTTCAAATTTATCTCTCTGAATTTATTAATTTTTATATCTGTTTGGTACCAAACAGGGCTTGTTCTTTGTTTGAAAATTGCAGGGAAGGAGTAGACATACCTAATACAAGGACTATAATTTTTTGCAGTTATTTGGCTTTTGTTTTTAATGGCTGCGCCAACAATCCATTAAGTCAGATAGTAAAAGTTGTTTATCTGAGGTAACTGGCTTATGTCTCAACTCCTGCCTTCTACGGAATCTTATGAAGCTCAAAGACTGATCGAGTTACAGCGTCTTGAAATACTCGATACCCCGCCTGAAGAGTGCTTCGATAATCTCACTGAACTGGCCTCAGGCATCTTTGATATGCCAACTGCGCTGGTGTCTCTGGTTGATGATGACCGGCTCTGGTTTAAGTCGCGTTTTGGTCTGGAGATCAGTCAGGCGGGGCGACATCTCTCGTTCTGTTCCTATGTGGTGGCGACCGCTGAACCATTGATTGTAGAGAATGCGCAACTTGACTGGCGCTTCAGGGATAGCTCACTGGTAACGGATGAGCCCTGCATACGCTTTTATGCAGGTATACCCCTTTGCTCACCTAAAGGGTATGTGCTGGGAACCTTGAATGTTATTGATTACCAGCCGCGGACTCTGTCTGATGCAGCGCTGGAGCACCTGAAGATGCTGGCAAAGCAAGCCGAGCAGATGTTGTTGATGCATGGACAGAGGCAGCAGTTATTGAAGGATATGGAGGGTAAATTTCGCAGCAGTGCCCGGTATAGGGCGATTATTGAAGGGGCCGGTGCGGGAATTATCAGGACGAACTTTGCGGGGATTATGCTGGAGGTCAACCCGTCGGTTGAGACGCTGCTGGGGTACAAACCCGAAGAGCTGATCGGGCGCCGAATAGAGATGCTCATGCCTGAAAAGTGGGCCTGTGAGCACGCCCGTTATATGAACAGTTATATGAAAACCGGCCGGGCCCGGGTTATCGGGAAAGGTCGGGAGGTTTCTGCGCTGCATCGGGAAGGGTATGAAATACCGGTGCATCTGGCGGTGAGTGAGGTGGTGTACCCGAGTGGGCAGAAGCAGAAGGAGAGCCGGGAATTTATCGGCATTCTGTCAGATCTCCGGGATGTATACAGCGCCCGCGAGCGGGAGCATAAGGAGCGTGCCCTGCTGCGTGTGCTGCATCAGGGACTGACAGATTATCATGCGTTGTTGTCAGGAAACACTTTATGGGGGTTTCTTAAAAATGCGCTGGTCGAACTGACTGGTAGTCAGTATGCCCTGATCGGCGAAGTGCAGAGCAGGGAGGGGCAGCCGACTCTGAAGGTTCATGCAGTGACTGATCTGTCATGGAATGAGGAATCCAAACAGCTTATGGCGAAGCTGGTGAGCGGTGATATGCAGCTTACCAATCCGGAGAGCATGCTGGGACGGGTCTTTGCCGGTGGTGAGGTGGTTCTGAGCAATGACCTGCTGAATGACGCCAAACAGGGTGATATGCCGCCGGGCCATCCCGTGTTAAACCGCTATATCGGGGTGCCGATCATTGATCGTGGCGAGGTGATTGGGATGTATGCAGTGGCCAACGCAGATGAGGATTATGACCTTTCAATGGTGGAGTGGTTGCAACCGTTTACATCGACCTGTGCACTGCTGATCAATCTTTATCGGCAGTTAAATCATCAGGCTGAATTTATGCAGGGTCTCGAGGGAGCGCGTGAACAGGCTGAGCAGGCGAATAAGGCGAAAACCGAGTTTCTTTCCTCCATGAGCCATGAGTTGCGTACACCCCTGAACTCGATTCTTGGTTTTGCGCAGTTGCTGCAGTTTGGCAAAGACCCCCTTGCGCAGCCGCAGCTATGTCAGGTTGAGCAGATCCGGCAAAGCGGGCAGCACCTGCTGGATCTGATTAATGAAGTGCTGGATCTGGCCTCAATTGAGTCAGGTTATATGCATCTGTCTCCGCAGTCGATCGAGGTCAACAAGATCTGTGCCGAAGTCTGTGAGCTGCTGCAGCCCATGGCAGAGCAGTATCAGGTAACGCTGGTTGCTCACCCGTGCCTGAACGAACGGCTGATATTTGCGGATTACATCCGGGTTAAGCAGATACTCCTGAATCTGGGGAGCAACGGGATCAAATATAACCGCCTCGGCGGGGAGGTGAGCTTCTCCTGCGAAGAGAGGGGTAAACAGCTCAGGATTAAGGTTCAGGATACTGGTGTGGGAATACCCGAGGAAAAGCTCAATCTGCTTTTTCAGCCCTTTAATCGTCTTGGCGCGGAGTCCGGCCCGATCGAGGGCACGGGCGTCGGGCTGGCCCTGACTCATAAACTGGTAACCCTGATGGGCGGTGATATTGGCGTTAAAGCGAACCCGGAAGGGGGCAGTGAGTTCTGGTTTGAACTGCCGGGGACGGATCATCTGTGTGCCCTGCAGGAAGCTGCGGAGATGCCGGAAAGTGCGCTGACTGCAGATGTAGAAGGCGTACACCGGGTTCTGTATATCGAAGATAATCCTGCCAACCGAAGCCTGATGGAGGCAGTGTTTGCCGAGCTGGATTATTGCGCATTGTGCTGTGCCCCTGACGCGGAGCAGGGAATTGAAAAGGCGCTGGAACAGCCGCCTGCGCTGATATTAATGGATATTGATCTGCCGGGTATGTGTGGAATCAGCGCGCAAACGATCCTGAAAAATAACCCTTTGACTGAGCATGTGCCCATTGTTGCCGTGACTGCAGGCGTAACAGAACAGGAGCGCCGGCAGGCCAGTACGGCAGGTTTTGCCGCGTACCTGACTAAGCCGCTGGATATCACCCGGTTGACCCGGACCATCCGCCACCTGTTATCCGGGAGCGCGCAGCAATGAACGTTACGGCTTCAACCTGCATGACTGCCGCCATTATGATCGTGGACGATAATCCGGTTAATGTGCAGTTGTTGCAGGTATTACTGGAAGATGAGGGGTACCGGAAGATCGAAGGGATCACCCAGCCTCTGCAGGTGGAACAGCGGGTGATTGAAAACCGGCCGGATCTGATCCTGCTGGATGTGCGGATGCCGCGGCTCAATGGTCTGGAACTGATGAAAAGGTTAATGCAGTCACTGGGTGCTGATATGCCGCCGGTGATCTTTCTGACGGCCCAGATAGATGAGGATACCCGTCATCAGGCTCTGTCTCTGGGGGCGCATGACTTTCTGACGAAACCGTTTAATCATCAGGAAGTGATGCAGCGCATCCGGAATATACTTCAGCGGAATTCGCTGAAAATGGAATACCGGGCGCGGGCTGAACTGATGGAGACGCTAGTACGCCAGCGCACGGTGGAGCTGGAGAAGCTTTCACGGCAGGATCCTGCAACGGCCTTACCCAATCGGCGGGCGCTGCTCGAAATGCTGCAACAGACCCGGCAGAACCGGCAACCTGTCGTTGTCTACATGATCTCGGTGCAGGGGGTGGAACAGGCCGCCATGTTGCATGGGCTTTCAGCCGCGGAGGAGCTGGTCAACCTGATCTCTGAGCGCCTGAACCGGCAGGTGAACGGGAGTGATCTGCTTGGGGTCTGGAGTAGTTCAGATTGGGTGCTGGTCGATCAGAGCCAGGTGAATGGTGACGCTGAGCAACGTTCGCAGCAGTTACTGCAGCAGTTTAATAAACCCTTCTGGGTGCAGAGCCGGCAACTGCATGTTCAGGTCAAAATTGGTATCGCTCATTCCCGTGGTGATCATTCTCCGGAGCAACTGATGAGAATGGCTGCCCTGGCTTTGCCTGAACAGCAGGGGCGCAGCCGGGAATATGCACTGGAAATTGATCATGCCTTAACCCGCTCAGGGCGGGTGCATGAAGCCCTGAAGCAGGCGGTGGCCCGGCGGGAACTGAGCCTGATGTTTCAGCCTAAGGTGGATCTGAACAGTGGCTATATGGTTGGGGCAGAGGTGTTACTGCGTTGGAACAGCGCCGAGTTTAGCTGGGTTTCACCGGCTGAGTTTATTCCTCTGGCAGAATCCGGTGGCGAGATTATTGAGCTGGGAAATTGGGTCATTCAGCAGGCATTGGGTTGCCTGAGCCGTTGGCGCAGTAAGCGTTTGGTTCCCGAGGATTTTTCACTGGCCATTAATGTGTCTGCCAATCAACTGATGCAGGAGGATTTTGCAATCCGCCTAGAAGAACAGATCGTTCGCTTCGGAATACCCGCTGAAAGGGTTGAAGTTGAGGTGACCGAATCCGGTCTGATGAAAAACATGCAGATGGCCTCTGACCAGTTGAGCCAGCTCAATCGCGCGGGAGTCGGCATCGCCATTGATGATTTTGGTACAGGCTACTCTTCCCTGTCGTACCTGAAAGCGTTGCCGGTCTCGGTGTTGAAGATAGACCGGTCGTTTGTGCGTGAATTGCATAACAGTTTGCAGGATCAGCGTCTGGTCGAAACCGTAATATCTATGGCCGGTCATTTTGGCTTTAAAACGGTCGCCGAAGGGGTTGAGCAAGCCGCTCAGCTGGAGCTTCTGCGGCGGATCGGTTGTCACCTGATTCAGGGGTACTTCCTCTCGCCCCCGCTGGTCGAAGATGAACTGCATAATCGGGTTTTTACGCCGTTATACAGCTCTTTGGTCAGTTAACCGAACCGCGCATGGTTGTTGGACATCATTTGTCGCTACAATAGGGTGATGAATAGGTTGTTCACTATCGAAAAGCGCGAGATACCTCATAAACGCTGGTTGAGTATCAGCCTGCGCACGCTTCACCTGATCGGCATGGCTGGCCTCGCGGGTGCGCACCTCTATAAGCAACCGCCGGAGAGCTGGTTGCCCTTCCTTCTGCTGACGATTATCAGCGGGTTGCTGATGGCTGCCATGGAGATTTACAGTCATCCGATATGGTTAATTCAGATGCGTGGCACCGCGATCGGCATCAAATTGCTGCTGCTGTCGACGCTGATCTGGTGGTTTGATCAGCCCAATGCGGTGATCTATCTTCTGGCGATTATCATTTCCGCTATCGTCTCCCATGCCCCGGGCCGACTGAGGTATTATTCCCTCTGGCATCGCCGGGTAATTCTCGATCCTGTTGAGTTAATGCCCGGTGAAATAAAGGATTGTGGCGGATAAGGTCAACGATGGCACTAGAACACGCACCCGACTGGCAGGCAGCGCTGGCGGAACAGTTTGAGCAGCCCTACATGCAGCAGCTCGAGGCTTTTCTGCAACAGCAGAAAGCAGAGCGCAAGATTATTTATCCGCCCTCGGATAACTGGTTTCGTGCACTGGAAGTAACACCGCTGGATCAGGTCAGGGTGGTCATTCTTGGGCAGGATCCCTATCACCAGCCGGGGCAGGCACATGGTTTGTGCTTCTCGGTGTTGCCCGGGATAAAAGTTCCCCCCTCGCTGGTTAATATCTACAAAGAGCTTAAAGCTGATCTGGATATTGAACCGGTCAGTCACGGTTATCTGGAGAGCTGGGCAAGGCAGGGCGTGTTGCTGCTGAACAGTGTGCTTACCGTTGAGCAGAGTCAGGCCGGGTCACATCAGGGTAAAGGCTGGGAGCTGTTTACCGATCAGGTGATCAGTCTGATTAACCGGCATTGTGAGCATGTGGTGTTTATGCTCTGGGGGAGTTACGCCCAGAAAAAAGGCGCCACGATCGACGCTGACCGGCATCTGGTTCTGAAAGCTCCGCACCCCTCTCCGTTATCCGCGCATCGTGGTTTTTTGGGCTGTCAGCACTTCAGTCAGGCTAATCAGTACCTGCAAAGTGTCGGCCGGGAACCGATTCAGTGGCAGTTACCCGCGCAGCCTGATTCTGAATAGCTCAGTAGGGAAAAGCAGAGCTGAATACCGGCACAGTGACTACAGCGCCGGTATTCTGTGGTGCTCGATTATTTCGGCTCAAACAGTTTGGGGTCGAGCGGGTAGGGCAGGGTTTGCAGTTCCAGCGCGGCGCTGCCAATCTGCAGATCACCTGCTTCTGCCAGTGTCTTGGTGATGACCGCCAGCAGGCGATAACGATTTTCTCCGCAGGGAGCTGCCATGACGACCAGACCGGCGTTGGGTTTGTCCGGGCTGCTGATGGCTGTGCCGGGTAACGGGCGTTTGTCGCTGCTGATCTCTGCCAGATACATCGGTTTCTTGAGCTGGCCACGATGCTGCAGCCGGGTCACAATCTCCTGACCGGTATAGCAGCCCTTATTGAAGCTGACACCACGCAGCGCCTGGAAGTTGGTCATCTGCGGGATAAACGCTTCCTGAGTCGCGCTGTAGAGATCGGGAATTGCCGCATCGATTTCGCTCAGCAGCCAGTTATCCGTAGCGCCGATGGCGACTTCGTCAGGCAGGTGTCTGAGGATTTCGCAAAGGCTTTCGCTCTCCATCCAGATTTCAAACCGATTGCCCGGAACCCGGACTACCCGGCCATTGCTCAGTGAAAGGGTGCCATCATCTTCACTGGGGGCCCGGTCGAACAGTTTCTCGATTAAGGCTTCTGCACCCGGGCCGGTAATGCCTACGCCGCTGAGTGTGTCGGAGACTTCAGTTGCTTCGGCTTTGGAGAAGATAATGTACTTCTTCAGGTTGTTAACCGCTGTGTCAAAGATCTCGTGGTTCATACGTAGCCAGACGGCATCGTCAGCGGCTTTGATTACACGGAACAGGCTCAGCATATGGCCCTTAATATTACAGTGGGCGCCAAGGCAGCTGCCACGGCTGAATACCTGCTGCATATCGCAGGTCAACTGACCCTGAAGAAATTTCTCCGTATCGGGGCCTTTTACAGAAAGTACGCGCTGGTGAATCAGCGGGATGACCTGAGTGGTGCGGTTGCTGTGGCTCAGCACTGCGTTTTTTTCAGGGTTGAGGGTAATACCTTGTTCTTCTAGCAGGTTAATCAGAGTGCTCATTGTTTTTCTTCGTACCTACTTCAGGGATCCGCAGGGCGACGGTATCGCCCGGCGGACAGTATGAGGTTATCAGTCAGCAGAGGTCGGGGTGGTGGCCGGGCTGGCAATCGACTCACCCAGACGGACCGGACTGCAGGCTTGTAACTGATCGTCCCAGTTAATCCGGTTGTTCGCAAACAACAGAATAACCGTAGAGCCCAGTTTAAAGCGACCCATTTCAGCGCCCTTCTCTAACACGACGGGCTCGGCTGTCTGATTATTAAATGGGGTGTGAATCGGTTTTTTCAAGCGCGGAGCTTCTTGTCCGCCCCAGACGGTTTCAATACCGGCAACGATCATGGCACCGACCAGAATCATGGCCATGGGGCCGTGTTCGGTATCGAAGTAGGCAATCAGACGTTCGTTACGCGCAAACAACTGCTCAACGCCCTCTGCCGTGGTCTGGTTCACGGAGAATAGATCGCCGGGAACGTAGGTGGTATGGGTCAGGGTGCCCGTCAGTGGCATATGAACCCGGTGGTAATCACGCGGTGACAGATAGATGGTGGCAAAATTACCGTTGATGAACTGAGTTGCCCGCTCCTGATCGCCACCGAGCAGTGTACTGAGTCCGTAGCCACGGCTTTTTGCCTGGAAAACGCGGCCGTGTTCAATCGCGCCTAACTGGCTGATTGCACCATCGGCCGGGCTGACAACGGCGCCGGGTGTGTTGCAGACAGGGCGTGCATCATCCTTCAGCTCGCGGGTGAAAAAGGCGTTGAAGCTCGGGTAGTTGGTCGCAATGGGTTCCCGGGCTTCAGTCATGTTGATCTGATACTTTTTGGCGAACCAGCGAATAAATGTGTTTTTTACCCAGGGGTTAGTGCAGTCTGCGATCCGTCCTACCAGACGGGAAAGCAGGTGCTGCGGAACCATATGCTGGAACAGGATAAACAGGTTGTCTTTAACGTTTTTCATTATTTCTCTACCGGCGTATCGGGCAGGTTGCCCCACTCAAACCAGGAACCGTCATAGCAACGGATATCTTCGAAGCCCAGATGACGGGCGACCAGATAGGTAAGCCCGGAGCGTCTGTGGGTCTGGCAGTGGGTGATGGTCAGTTTTTCCGGGTTGAGGCCGGACTGTTTCAGCGCTTCGAGCAGATCCTCCGCAGGCTTCAGGCGCAGGTCATCTTCGCTGATCAGGCAGTCGGTCCATTCCAGCAACCGGGCGCCGGGGATGTGCCCGCCTTTCCGGGCGTTGATAATCTTCTCACCCCGGTACTCTTCCGGGCTGCGGGCGTCCCAGATCTGAACCTGAGGATCCTGCAGGTGTTGCTGAATAAAGTCGGCATCAGCTACGTAGCGTGTATCGATGGATACTTCATAGTTGCCCGGGGTGGCGGTGTTAGCCTGTTGCTCCAGAGGCAGGCCGGCGTTGCGCCAGGCGTTAAGTTGTCCGTTGAGTACGGAGCAGCGGTCGAAGCCAGCGATATTCAGGCTCCAAAGCAGTCGTCCCGCCCAGGGGCCTTTCTGATCATCGTAGGCAACAACCTGACTGTTTTCGGTTAAGCCAATATCGCGACAAAGGTCAGCCAACTGCTCATCAGTAGGGCGCTTATTCGGAATGGGAGCCTGACCACAAAGAAGGCGGCTGGCGGGGAGATGAATCGCTCCCGGGATATGCCCCTTCAGGTAATTCTCTTCACTGGACAGATCGATGATGATCAGGTCCGGGTTCTGAAGCTGTTGTTTCAGTTCGGCTGCTTCTATCAGCAGGGGTAACGTCATTGGATGAGCTCCGGGGAATACAGGTTGGCAGATGATACTGGGTTCTTAAGTGGCTGTAAAAACTGCCTGAGCGCTTACCTGATCATGGTTTGGTCAGTTTTTTCAGTCCCAGACTGGCCGCAGAACAGAGGTAACGGAAGCGCTCATGGTGAAACTCACTGATCTCGCTGCCGTGGCTGCCGTAATCGGCATGGATGATCGCAATCGGGGTTTTACCGAGAAACAGCGACATCAGCAGGTAGCCGTTTTCGCAGCACCAGTTCTGGTAGATCTCCGGCAGCATGTGCTGCATCTGTTCCTGATTGGCGGGTTTAACCCAGATGCAGCCGGGCCGCTCACGCAGTTTTTTGAACAGGCTGGGTATTTCCAGATCATATTCAAACTGAATAATGGGGTGGGTCTCTTCAAAGCCAGCGGAAAAAGCGGTCTTCATCCGATGACTCTTGCCATTAATCAGGTACATGCAAACCCGCTCAAAGCCGAGGCCGCGATTGAGGCCCTGAATCAGCCCCTGCAGCACATGCTTAGGACGGGTATAGAGGTTGTAACCTTTCAGGAAGCGCTCCGAGATCTGATCAAACAGGGCCTGATCCAGATAATCCGGCTTGATTTCAGCGGGTGGGGTTTCGTCTGCTTCCTCGGGTTCGATAACTGGGGCGATTATCTGGACCGGTTTCTCCACCGCCGGGTGTTTGTCTTGTAGCTGGGCCCGCTCTTTTTCCGAGAGTTTGAAGTTGATCATCAACTCGGAGGGGAGCATCAGCATCTCGGCGGCCGGGGCCAGAGTGCCGGCCACGTGGAAGCTGCGCGAGGCGCTGGCACAATTCACGTGCAGCATGGCGATGGTTTCAGAGATCTCGCCTTTGAGAAAATCATTGATAATATCGATGATCTTCATGGTCTTAGTCTGTTGCCAGCCAAGGTTGGCGGTCAGGGCGATCCAGTTGGCCAGTTTGACCGGGAAAAACTTTTCCTGAACCAGATGGTTGATCTCGCGAAGGTCCTGATCACTCAGGCGTGGATCTCCCAGCGCCCGCTGATGTAGCTGGGATAACGTTTTTTTGTTGGGTGAGGTCTCATGTTCCAGACTGACGACGGCGAGTTCGGATATGCCCCAGTCCGCGATCAACCGTTGTGAGATCTCCTGAACCGTGCAGCCTAGTACATCATTTTCGGCCAGGACTACATCGGTCTGCTGTTCGCGAATTTTACTTTGGATCTCGCTCATGTGCAGGGCGGCATGCTGCCACAGCAGCCAATGCCCGACACCATAAAACAGGGTGGCAAGATAGGTCTCATCAATAAAGGGAGCCTTGCGCTTCTGTAGCCAGTCGGTTGCCTGAACCGCCGCATGATGACTGACCGAGATATAACGGAAGTACATTTTCTGGGCTACGCTGGACGGGTTCAGGCGTAACGGAGTGGCTTCCTTGAGCACCGCCTGAATGTTGTCGAGGCCAAGGGAATTAATGGCGTGGTCGATGCTTTTAACTTTGGAATCAAACTTGTCGTGCAGCTCGGAGGCTTTACGCACCACATGCAGGCTGAGAACCGGGTCGGATTGTATGGTGCGGTTCAGAGAACGCAGCGGAACATTAGGGTCCTGTAACTGCTTCTGCAGTCGGCGAAGAACGCTGTTGCGCACCGGCAGGGGCCGCTCTTTTAAGTATTCTACCCAAGCCTCCACGCCATAGATGGGGGAGTTACTCTGTTCTTCGACTGCTTGCATCGTTAGTGACTTCAGCCTTTATCTGTTAACTGTTCTGCTCTTCTATGGAGCAGAGAATATGTTTGTAGCTCAGCCAGCGTTGCTCGCTGATGCTGCCCTCTTCTACGGCGCTTTTCAGGGCGCAGCCCGGTTCCTGTTCATGCTGACAGTCACGGAACCGGCATAAACCGGCAAGGGGCTGTAACTCTTTGAATCCTTTAATAACATCCTCTGGGGCAATATGCCATAGCCCAAATTCCCTGATCCCCGGTGAGTCGATGAGATCGCCGCCATCGGGAAAGTGAAACAGACGTGCCGTTGTAGTAGTGTGTCGGCCTTTTCGCGTTTGAGTTGAGAGTTCGCCTACTTTCAGGTCAACACCGGGTAGCAGGGCATTGATCAGGGAGGATTTGCCAACCCCCGACTGACCGACAAAAACGCTGATACGTTGATCCAGCAGGGCCTTCAGGTCCGCCAGTCCCTCCTCCGACTCGCTGGAGGCAAGCAGCACCTGATAGCCGATCTCCCGATAACGCGTCAGCATAGTGTCAATCGTTTCCCGGTTGTCGTCGTTCAACAGGTCTGTTTTGTTGAGCAGAATCACCGGTTCGATGCCGCTGATCTCGGAGGCAACAAGGTAGCGGTCTATCAGGTTGGCGTGCGGGGTTGGTTCTACCGCCACTGTGATGACGATGAAATCGATATTGGCAGCGACCGGTTTCATGTCGCCATAAGGGTTCGGCCGGAGCAGTTCACTTTTTCGCTCCAGTTTGGCAACCACTACGCCACTCTCTTTACCGCGTCGCCAGATAACCCGGTCTCCGGTGACCAACTGACCAAGGTTGGTGCGCATATGGCAGCGAATGATCTCGCCGGCTTCGCTTCCATCGGTAGCTTCCACGTCGACGCTGCGGCCATAGTGGGAGATGATCAGGCCGTGTTCTTCCGGGCCCAGATCACTGCTGTCGAGCTGCTGCTCGATGGCGGCATCTTTTTTCGACGCACGGGCCGTGCGCTCTTCCTGAATTTTCTGAATGCGCCAGTTTTGACGGCGGGTCAGTTTACGTTTCGCCATAGTTTGTGAGCGAAGGCCTGAGCTATCGCCGGTTATCCCCGTTATTATCGAAGCAAGATGGATGCAGGTAGGGTATTCTAAGGGAAATAGTAGTGCCTGCGTCAAATTTGGAGGGCAGAAGTGGTAAATAAAGATAATTTAATCTGGCTTGATCTGGAAATGACCGGTCTGGAGCCGGAAACAGATTTGATTATTGAGATTGCAACCATCGTTACCGATAAGGATCTGAACGTGCTTGCTGAGGGCCCCAGTATGGTGGTTCATCAGAGTGACGCTGCGTTGGATGCGATGGATGAATGGTGCACCAATCAACATGGTAAATCCGGCCTGACGCAGCGGGTAAAAGAGAGTGTGATTACTGAGGCTGAGGCCGAACAGGCGACACTGGCCTTTGTGCGTCAGTATCTGGAGCCGGGCGCATCGCCGATGTGCGGTAACAGTATTGGCCAGGATCGACGTTTCCTGCACAAATATATGCCCGAACTGGAAGCGTTCTTTCACTACCGGAATCTGGATGTGAGTACGCTGAAAGAGCTGGCAAAACGCTGGAAACCAGAGGTAGCAGCCGGCGTGGTTAAACAGGGTTCGCATCTTGCGCTGGATGATATTCGTGATTCCATCAACGAACTGAAACATTATCGCGAGCACTTCATAAAGCTCTGATCAGAACTGTATTTTTCTCCGGCGAGGGTGCTGCTGTATCGGCAGCGTCGCTTGTTGTCCACGGGAGAGGTTGTCCAGTGCCCACTGGCAATGCTCTCTGACCAGCTCTGAAGGATGTTGCAGCTTCTCCTTCAGGGCGTTTTCCACCGCTTCGCCGCCACGGCTGTTCCCCAGCGCAACCGCTATATTGCGCAGCCAGCCTTCATGGCCGGTACGACGTATCGCCGAGCCGGCGGTCTTTTCCAGAAACGTCTCTTCACTCCACGAAAACAGCGTCAGCAGATCGGCCCGGTCCAGCTTCCGGCGCGGATGAAAGTCTGCTTCGGCGGTGATCTTTGCGAAACGGTTCCAGGGGCAGATCAGTTGGCAATCATCACAGCCGAAAATTCGGTTGCCCATCAGTGGGCGTAACTCAACAGGAATCGCGCCTTTCAGTTCAATCGTCAGGTAGGAGATACAGCGCCGTGCGTCCAGCAGGTGAGGTTGTGGAAACGCTTGCGTCGGGCAGACATCGATACAGGCGGTACATTTGCCACAGTGCTCCTCGTCGGTCGGCGGATCAACCGGTAGTGGCAGATCAATAAACAGTTCGCCAAGAAAGAACAGCGAACCGGCCTCACGGTTCAGCACCAGCGTGTGTTTCCCGCGCCAGCCAATACCGGCCTTCTCGGCGAGAGGGCGTTCCAGTACCGGAGCACTGTCGACAAACGCGCGAAATACCCGTTCGCCGGTTTCAGCGTTGATGCGATCACCCAGTTGACTGAGGCGTTTACGAATCAGTTTGTGGTAATCCCGGCCCAGCGTATAGCGCGAGACATAGGCTTTGCCGTCGCTGTCCAGAACCTCAAGCGGGCGGGTGTCCGGAGGCAGGTAATCCATGCGCACGCAGATAATACGTTGGGCGCCGGGTACCAACTGGGCGGCATCAAAACGCTTATCCATATGGTTGCTGAGATAACTCATTTCGCCATGGAAATGCTGTGTCAGCCAGGCCTCATAGTGTGCCCGTTCCGCCTCCAGATCGCAGTCAGTAATACCGCACTGCTGAAAGCCCAGTTCGAGGGCCCAGCGTTTGATGTTATCGGCCAGTCCGGCCAGCGCTTCGGGTGATAGGTCCGGCATAGTTTTCAGGCTTGCCCAGGAAGGGGCGGATTCCTCATAATGGCAGAAAAAGCGATGAGTAGAGCAGATGTCGGTTAACAGAGCTGCGCTTCCGGCCCCATTATACACGGCTGAACAAACCCGCGTGCTGGATCGGACCGCAATTGAACAGTTTTCTATTCCCGGTATCCGTCTGATGCAGCGGGCCGGGCATGCCGTTTTTGCTGAAATACTGGAACGATTTCCCGGTATACGGCATCTGACGATCCTCTGTGGCGGCGGCAATAACGGAGGGGATGGTTTTGTGGTCGCCCGATTGGCGAGGCAACGCAATCTGCGTGTGCAGGTGATTTGTGTTGGCGGGGAGCGTTTTGCTGAGCGTCTGCAAGGGGAGGCCCTGCAGGCGTGGCAGGAGCTGGAGGCCGCAGCGCCGGGGTTCGAGTGCTATCACCCCGGTGTGGAGCTTAAAGGCGAATTGTTGGTGGATGCGCTGCTGGGAACCGGCCTGACCGGCGATGTACGTGGTGATTATGCCACCCTGATCAGGCAGATCAACGCCAGCCATAAGCCGGTTTTTGCAGTGGATATCCCCTCAGGGCTGTGCGCCGACAGCGGGCGGATACTGGGCTGCGCGGTGCGTGCCCGGTTCACGCTGAGTTTTATCGGCCTGAAGCGAGGCCTGTTTACCGCTCAGGCGGTGGATTGCTGTGGTCAGATTTTATTTGATGATCTGAAAGTGCCGGATGAAGTCTACGACCCGATTCCGGTCAGTGCTTTCCGTACAACAGACGAAGATCTGCGCGAGTGCATGCCCCCCCGTTCACGGAATTCACATAAGGGCCGTTTCGGGCATCTGCTGGTGGTTGGCGGTAATCGCGGTATGGGCGGCGCCGCACTGCTGACTGCCGAGGCTGCACTGCGCAGTGGTGCCGGGCTGGTCTCTCTGGCAACCCGGCAGGAGCATGTGGCTGCCTCTCTGTGCCGTTGCCCTGAGGTGATGGTGCACGCCGTTGAAAGTGGTGGGCAGTTGCCGGATCTGCTGGAAAAGGCGGATGTGATTGTCATAGGTCCGGGTCTTGGGCAGAATGCCTGGGCAGAACAGATGCTCAGGGCTGTGCTGGCGGCGAAGAAGCCGCTTCTGGTTGATGCGGACGGACTAAACCTGCTCTGTGCTAACGGCGGTTTTCCTTTCAGCGGGCCGGAGCGGACTATCGTTACACCCCATCCGGGGGAAGCGGCCCGAATCCTGAATTGTTCAGTGGCAGAGCTGGAAGCGGATCGCTTTGCTGCGGTTGAGCGATTGCAGCGCCGGTGTGGTGGAGCCGTTGTGCTCAAAGGTGCGGGTAGTCTGGTCAACGCCGGAGAGGTGAGTTTTCTTTGTGATGCCGGTAATCCGGGGATGTCCGTCGGTGGTATGGGCGATTTGCTGTCCGGGATTTGTGGTGCCCTGCTGGCGCAGGGGCTGAGCCCGGAAGATGCGGCTCGCATCGGGGTTTATATCCATGCGACAGCGGCAGACCGGGTAGCCGCCAAACGGGGGGAGATCGGTATGTTGCCCTCAGATCTGTTAGTCGAAATACCGGGAGTAATTAATAAAGTTTATGAGTGATCAGAATCAGATCAGTTTGCCGGATGAAGCGGCCATGGTGGCTTTTGGTGGCCAGATTGCGGTGGCCAGCGGTGGTCAGGGCGTTGTGTTTCTGCTGGGCGACCTGGGCATGGGGAAAACCACCCTGAGCCGGGGAATTCTGCAGGGGTTCGGGCATCAAGGTGCGGTTAAGAGTCCGACCTATACGCTGGTCGAGCCTTATGAGATAGGCACGCAGCGGGTTTACCATTTTGATCTGTATCGACTGGCCGACCCGGAAGAACTCGAGTATCTGGGAATTCGAGATTATTTCGATGCTGAGTCCCTCTGTCTGGTTGAGTGGCCAGAGCGTGGTCGCGGCATACTGCCGGAACCCGATCTGGTTTTAAGGATTGAACTTGAGGGCCGTGGCCGCCGTCTCAATTGGGAAGCAAAAACTGAAACTGGCCGGACAATGGCCGATAAACTGTTACAAGCCAAAGCCGCTGGATGAAGGGGAAAGCTAAGGCTCTATGCAGAAGATAACGACGAGAATTTTTCACGTCTGGCTGTGTTTTTTCGGACTGCTGTTCAGCAGTTCGCTGTTGCAGGCGGCTGAGATTAAGAACGTGCGGATGTGGTTGGCACCGGATCATGCGCGTCTGGTATTTGATATGACCGGCGCGGCGACCCATAAAGTGTTTACTCTGGATAACCCGAACCGCATCGTGCTGGATGTTGAGCAGGCATCGCTGAATGCGTCGCTGACGAATCTGGGGTTGGATAAAAGCCCGGTGAAACAGGTGCGTTCAGGTAAAAACGGAAAAACCCTGCGTCTGGTGCTGGATCTGAAGCGGCCGGTAAGGCCGAAAAGTTTTGCCCTGAAGCCTAACCAGAAATACGGCCATCGGCTGGTGCTGGATCTCTATGAAAAAGAAACCCTTGTAAAAGCCAAAAAGAGTGCGGAGCCTAAAGCTGTATCCGGGCGGGATATTGTCGTAGCGATTGATGCCGGTCATGGTGGTGAAGACCCCGGTGCCATCGGCCCCGGGCGCGTGCGTGAGAAAGATGTGGTTCTGGCAATCGCTAAAGAGCTTAAGCGTCGATTGGATGCAACACCCGGCTATCAGGGCAAGCTGACCCGGACCGGCGATTACTACATCAGCCTGCGTGGCCGAACCAAGGCTGCACGTAAGCAGAATGCTGATCTGTTTGTGTCGATACATGCGGATGCGTTTCGTGATCCCCGTGCCCGTGGTGCCTCCGTCTGGGTATTGTCATCCCGTGGCGCGAGTAGCGAAATGGGCCGCTGGCTGGCACGAAAAGAGAACAGCGCTGACCTGATCGGTGGTGTCGGTAGTGTCAGTCTGGAAGATAAAGATGATGTACTGGCCAGTGTGCTGCTGGATATGTCGATGACAGCCAGTCGCGAAGACAGTCGTTCAATCGCCCGCCAGATTCATGGCAACATCAAACGGTTTGCGAAAATGCATAAAGCGCATGTGGAGCAGGCCGGGTTTGTTGTACTGAAATCGCCGGATATTCCGTCGATTCTGGTGGAGACGGGCTTTATCTCTAATCCCGGTGAGGCTGCGAAGCTGAAAACCCGGGGTTATCAGAAGAAGATGGCGGAGGCTGTCTTCAAAGGGATAACCCAGCATTTCGAACGTAAACCGCCGGCGATGACCTATATCGCCCAGCGTAAAGCAGCAGATAACCGAACCTACAAGGTGGTCAAGGGGGATACCCTCTCCGTGATCGCCTCCCGAAACGGTGTATCATTAGCGGCTTTGCGCAAAGCTAATAACCTGCAGCATGATCGTATCCGGATCGGCCAGGTTCTGCGTATCCCGACCAGCTAACCCAAAGGTAGATTCATGCCCAAGATTCATCTGCTCTCGCCGCGGCTTGCCAACCAGATCGCGGCGGGTGAAGTTGTTGAACGCCCTGCTTCTGTTATCAAAGAAATTCTCGAAAATAGTCTGGATGCGGGCTCGACCAAAATCGATGTGGATGTGGAGCAGGGCGGCGTCAAACTGATGCGGATCCGTGATAACGGGTCGGGTATTGATAAAGAGGATCTGCCGCTGGCCCTGAGCCGTCATGCAACCTCAAAGATCCGTGCGCTGGAAGATCTTGAAGCGGTGGGCAGTCTTGGCTTTCGTGGTGAGGCGCTGGCGAGTATCAGTTCGGTCTCGCGGTTAACACTGACCTCACGTCAGGCCGATCAGGAGAGTGCCTGGCAGGTGCTGACAGAAGGGCGCGATATGGAAGCGCAACTGCAGCCTGCTGCGCATCCCGAAGGCACGACGGTGGAGGTTAAAGATCTGTTCTTTAATACCCCGGCGCGACGCAAGTTTCTTAAAACCGAAAAAACTGAGTTTCGACATCTCGATGAAGTGGTGAAACGCCTGGCGCTGAGCCGCTTTGATGTGGCATTTCAACTGCGCCATAACGGGAAAGTGATCCATCAGTTACGGCAGGCTGACAGCGAACTGGAGCGCGAGCGTCGTGTAGCCAGCATCTGCAGTTCGGCATTCATTGATAATGCCCTGAAAGCGGATGTGGTGGCAGAAGCTTCGGGTCTGCGTTTGTGGGGCTGGGTAGGGTTGCCGACCTTTTCGCGCAGCCAGCCGGATCTGCAGTATTTCTTTGTTAACGGGCGCATGATCCGGGATAAGGTGGTAACGCATGCGGTGCGTCAGGCCTATGCCGATGTGCTCTATCATGGCCGACATCCTGCCTATGTGCTCTATCTGGAACTGGATCCGGCGCTGGTGGATGTAAACGTCCATCCGACCAAACATGAAGTGCGTTTCCGTGAAAGTCGTCTGGTGCATGATTTTCTGTTCCGAACCCTGCATCGCCTGATTGCAGATATGCGTCCTCAGGATCAGCTTACGGAGGTTGCCCAGAGTGAAGGGGCGCCGGTCATGGCGCGTCCGGAACAGCCGCAGCAACAGCATTATGAACAGAGCCGTATGGCGTTTAGGCCCGGTTCCGGGAGTCAGTATTCTGCACCGTCCACGGGCTCGGGTTATGTTGCACCGTCTGCGCCGGGTGCCGGTCAGGTTCGGGAGCAGATTGGTGCTTATGCCGCGTTGCATCCTGCTGAACCTGCACCGTCAGGCATGCCTGCCGCAGAGCCGGAGCGTGAGCAGTGCCCGCCGATGGGTTATGCCATTGCGCAGCTGCACGGGATCTATATTCTGGCGGAAAATGAGCAGGGGCTGATCGTTGTGGATATGCATGCGGCTCACGAGAGAATCGTCTACGAGCGGATGAAACAGTCCTATGAACAGGACGTGGTGCGTTCGCAGCCTTTGCTGGTGCCGCTGAGTCTGGCGGTCAGTCAGCGTGAGGCCGACTGTGCTGAAGAGCAGGCCGCTACTTTTGGTCGGCTTGGATTTGAACTGGCGCGGATGGGTGAGGAAACACTGGTGGTGCGTCAGGTTCCGGTTTCTCTGGCAAAGGGGAATGTTGAGCAACTGATCCGGGATGTGCTCTCCGATATGCTGGTTTATGGCGAAAGTAAGCGGATTGAACAGCACATCAATGAATTGTTGGCGACTATGGCCTGTCACGGGGCGGTACGTGCCAACCGGCAACTGACAGTACCTGAGATGAATGCGTTGTTGCGTGATATGGAGCAGACTGAGCGCAGTGGCCAGTGTAACCATGGGCGGCCGACCTGGAGTCAGATGACGCTGGTTGATCTGGATAAGCTATTTATGCGCGGGCAGTAGGAACAAAGATTGAGTAACTTACCGGTAGTTTTTTTGATGGGGCCGACCGCCTCGGGTAAAACCGCGTTGGCGATGCAATTGTTTGATGCGATGCCCTGTGAAATCATCAGTGTCGATTCGGCCATGATCTATCGGGGCATGGATATAGGCACGGCCAAGCCGGATGCGTTAACACTGGCTCAGTACCCTCACCGGCTGATCGATATCCGTGATCCGGCGGAGAGTTATTCAGCGGCGGAGTTCCGGGAGGATGCGCTGGCGCAGATTGCAGAGGTGCATGCGGCGGGTAAAGTCCCGATTCTGACCGGTGGCACCATGCTCTATTTTCATGCGCTGAAGAACGGTCTGGCGAACCTTCCCGAAGCGGATCCTGAGGTTCGGGAAAGGTTGCTGCGCGAGGCAGAAGAGAAAGGCTGGGCGGCCATCCATGCCCGGCTCGCCGAGGTCGATCCCGAGTCTGCTGCTCGTCTCAACCCCAATGATGCGCAGCGTTTGCAGCGGGCGCTGGAGGTTTATGAGATCACCGGACGCAGTATGACTGAACTTTGGGCTGAACAGGCCTCTTCGAAACTGCAGTTTACTCTGATCTCGCTGGCGGTGATGCCGCAGGAGCGGGCGGAATTGCATGAGCGTATTGCGCAGCGTTTCGATCTGATGCTCGAACAGGGCTTCGAGGAAGAGGTGCAGCGCTTATGGGAACGGGGAGATCTGAATCTGCAGATGCCGTCTGTGCGTTGTGTGGGGTATCGGCAGATGTGGGAATATTTTGCCGGAAACTGGGATTACGACACCATGAAGTACAAAGGTGTGGTGGCGACCCGGCAGTTGGCGAAGCGACAGGTCACCTGGCTGAGAAGCTGGGAAAATCTGCACTGGATGGACACCCATGACAGAAAACTATTAGCTAATGCCTTGAAATTAATAGAGGGTAGCATTATATAATGTCATGCTGGGCTGCAAAAAAGCTATATACTCAGTGTTTATATAGCTGAAGCGGGGTTTATTGTGCGCCGCCAGCCATACAATAACGACAAATTATAAAATTTTTTTCGGGAAGGAGTTTGCACATGTCAAAAGGGCAGTCATTACAAGACCCTTATCTGAATGCGTTGCGTAAAGAGCGTATTCCGGTATCTATTTTCTTGGTAAACGGTATCAAACTGCAGGGTCAGATTGAGTCATTCGATCAGTTTGTTATCCTGCTGAAAAATACGGTCAGCCAGATGGTTTACAAGCATGCGATTTCTACGGTTGTGCCTGCACGTCCGGTTAAATTGCCATCTGCTGATGAAGCTAAGTCAGAGGACTGATAATCATTGTTCTTTGAGCGTCCCAAGAGCGGTGAGCGTGCCGTTCTAGTCCATATGAATCTGGCTGCTGAAGCCGATCAGGAAAGTCCAAAAGAGCTCGAAGAGCTGGCCCTATCTGCAGGAGCTGACCCGGTTGAATTCCTCACCGGGTCGCTCGCTCATCCCAATCCAAAATTCTTCATCGGTCAGGGTAAGCTGGAAGAGCTGCGTGATCTGGTGAATATGCACGATGCGCAACTGGTCATTTTTAACCATGCCCTGAGTCCTGCTCAGGAGCGCAATGTTGAACGCGAAATTCAGTGCAGGGTTCTGGATCGCACCGGATTGATTCTGGATATCTTTGCCCAGCGGGCACGTACCCATGAAGGTAAGTTGCAGGTGGAGCTGGCGCAGCTCGATCATATGTCTACGCGTCTGGTGCGTGGCTGGACTCACCTTGAGCGCCAGAAAGGTGGTATAGGTCTGCGTGGCCCGGGTGAGACTCAGCTTGAGACCGACCGCCGGTTATTGCGGGCGCGGATGAAATCAATCTACAAACGTCTGGAAAAGGTGCGTAAGCAGCGTGATCAGGGGCGTCGTTCGCGGAAACGGGCGGAAGTTCCTACGCTGTCGCTGGTGGGTTATACCAATGCTGGCAAATCGACCCTCTTCAATTCACTGACGACCTCTGAGGTGTACGCTGCGGATCAGCTGTTTGCCACGCTGGATCCAACCCTGCGCCGGATAGAAGTCGAAGATGTGGGTCAGGCTATTCTGGCGGATACGGTAGGATTTATCCGTCATCTGCCGCATAAACTGGTTGAGGCGTTTCGTGCCACGCTGCAGGAAACCATTGAGGCAACGCTGTTGCTGCATGTGATTGATTGTCATGATGACGACCGGCATGACCATATCGCGGAAGTGGAGCATGTGTTGCGCGAGATCGGTGCTGATGAGGTGCCGGTGCTTGAGGTATACAACAAAATTGATCTGATCGAAGGGCGTCAGCCGCGGATCGACCGGGATGAAGAGGGGCAGCCTGTCCGGGTTTGGTTATCGGCCGTGAGTGGTGAAGGGCACGACCTGCTGTTTCAGGCGGTAAGCGAGCTACTGGCAGATGATGTTTTTCATGATAACGTGACGCTGCAGCCCCATGAGGGTCAGTTTCGGGCCCGGCTCTATGAGAGCGGCGCTGTGCTTTCGGAACATGTCGATGAAAAAGGATCTATTATTCTTGAAGTACGTATGCAGAAGAAAGATATGCTGCAGTTACTGAGCCGGTTATCGATGCCGCGGGATCGCTGTTTCCCGGTTGATGTTAACCCCTGGTAGGGGTGGAAAATCGACCGGTCTGGCCGAAAGGATCGATTTTAGTTAATTTATGAGTAATATCTGACGAATAATAGTTTTCGCAGATGTGTGTTTTAATCAGCCCAATAGTTGTTTTTAACGGAGTGACGTATGGCTTGGAATGAGCCTGGTGGTAATGGTGATAACCAGGACCCTTGGGGCGGTGGTAATAAGAACCGCGGAGGGAAAGGTGGCGATCAGGGGCCGCCGGATCTGGATGAGGCGCTGCGTAAGCTGCAGGATAAACTGAACGCAATCTTCGGTGGTGCAGGTAAGCGCACCAGTGGAGGATTTGGTGGCGATGGTGATGGCTCCGGCTCATCTGCCGGCATGGGCTTTTTCTGGATTATTCTGCTGATTGCGCTGCTGATCTGGGCCGGTATGGGTGTTTATACCGTAGACCAGCAGGAGCGTGGCGTTGTGCTGCGTCTGGGTAAATACCACGAAACGGTGGGGCCGGGTCTGCAGTGGAACCCGCCGCTGCTGGACACCGTTTTCCCGGTGAATGTAACCCGTCTGCGTACCCGTGATCATCGGGCGCTGATGCTGACTGAAGATGAAAATATCGTTGATGTGGAAATGACGATTCAGTACATCATCTCAGAAGGTATGGTGCGTGACTTTGTGCTTAATGTGCGCGACCCCGAGGCCAGCCTCTCGCATGCGGCTGAATCGGCACTGCGTCATATTGTGGGTTCAACCGATATGCACTCTATCCTGACTCAGGGGCGTGAAGCGCTCTCGGTTCAGGTGCAGAACCGACTGCAGCGCTATATGGATGAGTATGCAACCGGCTTGCAGATCTCCAAGGTGAACATCAAAGAAGCGAAAGCGCCGAATCAGGTGCAGAACGCATTTGATGACGTGATCAAGGCGCGTGAGGACGAGCAGCGAGTTAAGAACGAAGCGGAATCCTATGCCAACGGTATTATTCCGGAAGCACGTGGTCTGGCTCAGCGTATGCTGGAGGAAGCCAGTGCCTACCGTGAACAGGTTATTGCCCGTTCAGAGGGTGATGCTCACCGTTTTACTGCACTGTTGAAAGAGTATGAGAAGGCGCCGGAAGTTACGCGTGAGCGTCTCTACCTGGATACGATGCAGGAAGTGTTGTCACAGAATCCAAAAGTGCTGGTTGACGTTGAAGGTGGAAATAACATGATGTACCTGCCGCTGGATAAATTGATGCAGAATCGTCCTGTTGGCGTTGATTCAGGCCGGGGAGTGCAACTGGACAGTCAGAGTCTGCGTGAGGTGACCGATCAGGTGGTTGATCAGTTGCGTCAGCGTCAGAGCACGCGTCGGGAGGGTCGATAATGCAATCTAAATCTTTTGTATTGATTATTGCCTTTGCGGTGCTGGTACTGGTTGGTCAGAGTTCACTGTATATCGTTAAGGAAACTGAGCGTGCGGTACTGCTGAAATTTGGTGAGGTGGCTGAAGCTGACGTTAAGCCAGGCCTGCACTTTAAAATTCCGGTGGTTAACAAGGTGCGCAAGTTTGATTCACGAGTGCTGACGCTTGATGCGGATCCTCAGGCTTACCTGACGCTGGAGAAGAAACGACTGATCGTGGACTCCTTTGTTAAGTGGCGTGTTGCGGATGTTCAGAAGTACTACACCGCGACATCCGGTAGCGAGTTCACCGCGTCCCGTCTGCTTTCTGACCGGGTCGATGCTGAGCTGCGTAACCAGTTCGGTGGTCGTACCGTGACAGAGGTGGTTTCCGGTGAGCGTGAAGAGCTGATGAAGGAGCTGGTTTCTGCCATCAGTGAAGATGTCATCAAGAAATACGGTGTTGAAGTCATTGACGTGCGTGTTAAGCGAATCGATCTGCCGCAGGAAGTCTCTGAATCGGTCTATGATCGTATGCGCACCGAGCGTGAGCGTGAGGCTCGTGAGCTGCGTTCTCGCGGTAAAGAGCTGGCCGAGGGTATTCGCGCCGATGCTGATCGACAGAAGACAGTTATCGAAGCGGAGGCTTACCGAGAGTCAGAGCAGATTCGAGGTGAGGGTGATGCCATTGCTGCGAATAATTATGCAGAGGCTTATTCCCGTAACCCTGAATTCTACTCTTTCTACCGTAGTCTGCAGGCGTACCGTGAATCCTTCAGCAAGAATGGCGACGTTCTGGTTCTGAAGCCGGACAGTGATTTCTTCAAGTACCTGGCGAAACCTAAGGCTGAGTAATTGCTCTGGCGTTAAAATGAACAAAAAAGCGGTTCAGGGGAGGGCATTCCCCTGAAACCGTGGTAGAATATATCAACCGGGTTCACGCCCGGTTTTTTTGTGGTAATAGGATTTGGAAAACCGGGTTTGAGGGATGTCGTCAGAACTGCTTCATGAATTGGCGATTGGCTTCTGCCTGATGCTTATCCTCGAAGGAATTATTCCATTTTTGTACCCGCAGCGCTGGCGTAATCTGGTTCAGCAACTGGCCCTGATCAGTGATTCATCATTAAGAATGATCGGGCTGGCAAGTATGCTGCTGGGTGTTGTTACCCTTTACATAGTGAACTGATAACGGGCCATTCCGGCTGGTTGTCTGGATTAGATTTAACGGAGTACCGCATGGCATTGGCAGATCGTTGGCTGCTACCGGAGGGCGTGCAGGAGCTGCTTCCACCGCAGGCCCGTCGCGTTGAACTGTTACGTAGACGTCTATTGGATCTGTATGAGCATTGGGGCTATGACCTGGTCATGCCGCCGGTACTTGAACATCTGGAATCACTGCTGACGGGTGTCGGCCATGATCTGGATCTGAATACCATTAAAGTGACTGATCAGTTAAGCGGTCATACGCTGGGTGTACGTGCGGATATTACTCCGCAGGTGGCGCGTATCGATGCGCATCGCCTGCGTCAGTCTGGTGTAACCCGGCTTTGTTACTGCGGTTCTGTAGTGCATGCCCTGCCGGCTCAGCCGCTGGCTTCGCGTAACCCGATGCAGCTGGGTGCAGAGCTTTACGGTCACTCCGGTGTTGAGAGTGATGTCGAAGTGATCTCGCTCATGGTTGAGACCATGCATGCCGCAGGGGTGAATCAGGAGCTGAGCATCGACCTCGGTCATGTCGGTGTCTTCACAGGCCTGATGCAGATTGCAGAACTCAGCGAAGCAGAAAAAGAAACCTATCTGGATATGTTGCAGCGTAAAGCGCTGCCTGAGCTGGAAGGTTTTGTGGCTGCGCTGGATGTGGCTGAACGCGTACGCCCGATGCTGGCTGCGCTGCCAACCCTGAACGGTGGGGTTGAAGTACTTAACAAGGCACGACAGCTATTTGTTGAGGCGCCTGCTCAGGTTATTGAGGCTATCGATTATCTGCAGCAGCTCTCAGAGCGTATCGCGCTGCGTTTCCCGGAGCTGGATCAGTATTTCGATCTGAGCGAGCTGCGTGGTTATAACTACCATACCGGTGTCGTTTTTGCGGCCTATACCCCGGCGTTCGGGCAGGCGATTGCAAAAGGTGGCCGGTATGATGAAATTGGACGTGATTTTGGTCGCGCGCGCCCGGCAACCGGGTTCAGTGCCGATCTTAAAACACTGGTTGAGCTCTCCTCCGATGTAGTACAGAACGCTCAGCAGGTGTTGGCACCCGCCGAGGAAGATGCAAAGTTGCTGGCCAAAGTGCAGCAGCTTCGTGCTGAAGGTGTGCGGGTGATTTATGCGTTGCCGGGCGCGGAACCGGCAAATGAGTGTACCGCTGAGCTGGTACTGCGTGATGGTGAATGGGTCACGGTTGACCTGTAACCGGTAAAATTTCTTTAAAGTAATCTCAAGTAGGCAACAATGGGCAAAAACGTAGTTGTTCTGGGTACCCAGTGGGGTGATGAAGGTAAAGGCAAGATCGTAGATCTGCTGACTGATCAGGCTTCAGCTGTGGCGCGCTTTCAGGGCGGTCACAATGCCGGTCACACACTGGTTATTGATGGCGAAAAAACTGTTTTGCACCTGATCCCTTCAGGTATTCTGCGCGAAAATGTCGTGTGCATGATCGGTAACGGGGTGGTGCTTTCTCCTGAAGCGCTGCTGAAAGAGATTAAAGGTCTGGAAGAAGCGGGTGTGCCGGTGCGTGAGCGTCTGCGCCTGAGTCCTTCCTGTCCGCTGATTCTGCCATATCATGTTGCACTGGATCAGGCGCGCGAAGCGGCGCGTGGTGAAGCTAAGATTGGTACGACCGGTCGCGGCATCGGCCCCGCTTACGAAGATAAAGTGGCGCGTCGTGGTCTGCGTCTGGCTGATCTGCTGGATAAAGAGCGTTTTGCTGCCAAGCTGAAAGAGGTGATGGAATATCACAACTTCCAGTTGGTGAACTTCTACAAAGCTGAAGCGGTTGATTATCAGACAGTGCTGGATGAAGCGCTGGCGATGGGTGAAAATCTGGCGCCGATGGTTGCTGATGTGACTGCAATGCTTCATGACCTGCGTAAAGCGGGTAAGAACATTATGTTTGAGGGTGCGCAGGGTTCCCTGCTGGATATCGATCACGGTACCTACCCTTATGTAACCTCTTCAAATACCACGGCAGGCGGTACGTCTACGGGTAGTGGGTTTGGTCCTCTGTATCTGGATTACATTCTGGGTATTACCAAAGCGTACACCACGCGTGTCGGTGGCGGTCCGTTCCCGACTGAGCTGCATTGTTCTGTGGGTCAGGGTCTGGCTGAGCGTGGTCACGAGTTTGGTTCTACTACGGGCCGTGCGCGTCGTTGCGGCTGGTTTGATGCGGTAGCGCTTAAGCACGCAATTCAGATCAACTCGGTTTCCGGTCTCTGCCTGACTAAGCTGGATGTGCTGGATGGCATGGAAGAGATCAGCATCTGTGTAGGCTACAAAGATGCGGCGGGCAATGTAGTGACTTCTCTGAGTGGCAGTGAAGATTACGAAGCGGTAGAGCCTGTATATGAAACCATGCCTGGCTGGACAGCTTCTACTGTAGGCGCTAAGTCAATTGAGGAGCTGCCTGCAGAGGCGGTTGCTTACATCAAGCGTCTGGAAGAGCTGGTTGAAGCCCCCGTGGATATTATCTCTACCGGTCCTGACCGTGTAGAAACGATCGTGCTGCGCAACCCTTACGAAGCGTAAGGGTCTGCAGGAGATAAAAAAACCGGCTCAGGCCGGTTTTTTTGTGACTGAATTTTGTGTGCTGCTTACTTAAGGTCTTCTGTCAGTGAGGACTGCAGGCCTTTAAGTAGTGCTTTGAACATTTTCGGGTTGCCGGCGATCAGGCTGCCGCTCTGGCGGAAGCTGTTGCCGCCCATGAAGTCGCCAACCAGTCCGCCTGCTTCCTGAACCAGCAGAATGCCGGCTTCCATCTCCCATGGATTGAGTCCCATCTGGTAGAAACCATCGATGCGTCCGGCAGCGGTGTAAGCCAGATTCAGCGCAGGAGAGCCGCCATTGTAGATGGTGCCGCCTGTCAGGGTCATGTCACGGAAGACGTTCAGGTAAACTTCCAGATGCGCTTTGTCGCTCGGGCGGTTGAAGAAGCCTGTGCCGATCAGGGAGTTGTCGATAGTCTTGTGGTTGCTGACGCGAAGGCGCTTGCCGTTAAGCTGTGCACCGTTGCCCCGGCTGGCAGTGAATTCTTCGCCGGTGATCGGATTCAGGATCAGGGCGTGTTCAGTGCGACCATTGCTCTGGCCTGCCATGCTGATGGCAAAGACCGGAAGACCGTTGGAGAAATTGGAGATGCTGTCGATCGGGTTAACCGTCCATCTGAACTCGGGTCCTTCGCTCAATGGTGCGTGTTCACCAGTGTATTCGCCGGTCACCGTGTGGCTTGGGTAAGCCTTCTGGATGGTGTGAACAATGCTCAGCTCTGCCTTCTGGCAAGTGTCGCTGAGAAGTTTAGCGACATCCGCCTGTTCTGATTTAACCAGATCAAGGCGCTCAACTGCGCGAACGATCTGCTCACCTGCAACGCGTGCAGCGCGCAGAGCAATATTAACCATGGGTTGCATCTGTAAGAAACCTGAAGAGAGTTCGTGGAAATTTAAAGCGGAATTATACCTGAGGATAGGGTGGGCTGTGAATAAGTCGCTCAACACTAGTTGCGTGCTCTGATAGAATAGCGCGCTTTATAGGTCGGGCAGGCGCGTAAATGACAGCAAATATTCGTATTGTTCTGGTTAATACCACTCATCCGGGCAACATTGGTGGAGTGGCCCGGGCAATGAAAAATATGAATTTCACCGAGCTGCATCTTGTGGCGCCAAAGAAATTTCCGCATGCCGAAGCCACGGCCCGTTCATCAGGTGCAACGGATCTGCTGGAGCGTGCGGTCGTCCATGCAACACTGGAAGAGGCTATCGCGGATTGTCAGTTGGTGGTGGGTACCAGTGCGCGGGGGCGGCATATTCCCTGGCCGGTGGTTGATCCGCGAGAGCTGGCGGCGATTGTTGCGCCGGCGTTGGTCACTGAGCAGTCTGAGGGGAAAAAAATTGCCATTGTCTTTGGCCGTGAAGATCGCGGGTTGACCAATGAGGAGTTGCATCTCTGTCACCATCACGTGCATATACCGTCCAACCCTGAATTCAGTTCTCTGAATCTGGCGGCGGCGGTACAGGTTTTGACCTACGAACTGCGCATGGCCGAATTGTATAGCGATGCAAATGCAGAGCATAAGCCGCAGTGGGGAACGGACTGGGATATTGAGCTGGCAGAAAGTGCAGAGCTTGAGCGTCTGTTTGAGCATCTGGAGCAAACCTTAATTGATATCCGTTTTCTTGACCCGGACAATCCCCGCCAGCTGATGCCGCGCCTGCGACGGCTGTATCTTCGCGCATTGCCTGACAAAGTTGAGGTTAATGTGCTCAGGGGGATACTGACCGCGACACAGAAGCGCCTAAAAGAGCACGAATAAGGCGTTGGGGCTGGGGTCTGCCATTTTTCATGTTAAAATCCACGCACTAATTTCAAGAAAGACCTACAATAGAGGTAGGTTATTTAATTGACCTTTTTAGTCGGGTATTGCATAATGCCCGCCAAGTGCTAAAACGCATCAGGGTGAAAATTATGCGACTGACAACAAAAGGGCGGTATGCCGTCACAGCGATGCTGGACCTGGCGCTCCATGAGGGTAGAGGGCCGATCAGTCTGGCCGACATTTCTGAGCGGCAGGGCATATCATTGTCTTATCTTGAGCAATTGTTTGCCAAGTTACGCCGTAACGAGCTGGTTCGCAGTGTCCGTGGCCCGGGTGGTGGTTACCAGCTGAACCGGGAGCAGGCCGGCATTAATGTGGCTGAAGTCATAGATGCTGTGAATGAATCTGTGGATGCTACAGGCTGCAATCGTCAGGGCGACTGCCAGGCGGGCGATACCTGTCTGACGCACCATCTCTGGTGTGATCTGAGCGATCAGATTCATGGCTTTTTGAGTAGTATTTCCCTCGCCGACCTTGTTGCGCGTAAAGATGTGCAAAAGATCTCTGAACGTCAGGACCGGATCCACGTTGATCAGGTCATTATGGGCACAGAGCGAATCGCCGGAAGTAAAGAAGCGGCTGTCTGAAGCACGCTGGAGAAATTGAATGAAAACACCTATTTATCTGGATTATTCTGCCACTACACCTGTTGATCCGCGTGTCGCCGAAAAAATGGTTGCATGCATGACTATGGATGGCAATTTTGGTAACCCGGCATCACGTTCTCACCTGTTTGGCTGGAAAGCTGAGGAAGCGGTAGAGAATGCCCGTCGTCAGGTTGCTGATCTGATCAATGCCGACCCACGTGAAATTGTCTGGACCTCCGGTGCGACCGAGTCTGACAATCTGGCGATCAAAGGTGCTGCACACTTCTACCAGAAAAAAGGCAAGCACATCATTACCTCCAAAATTGAACATAAGGCGGTACTCGATACTTGCCGTCAGTTGGAGCGTGAAGGTTTTGAGGTTACTTATCTGACGCCTGGTTCTGATGGTCTGATTGGGCCGCAGGCGGTAGCTGAAGCCATTCGTGAAGACACGATTGTTGTGTCTCTGATGCATGTGAATAACGAGATCGGAACCATCACTGATATTGAAGCTATCGGTGAGCTGACCCGCTCTAAGGGCATCATCTTCCACGTTGATGCAGCGCAGAGTGCCGGCAAGATCGATATCGATCTGAGCAAAGCTAAAGTCGACCTGATGTCACTGTCAGGCCACAAGATGTACGGACCAAAAGGTATCGGTGCACTGTTTGTACGTCGTAAGCCACGTGTTCGTCTGGAAGCTCAGATTCACGGTGGTGGTCATGAGCGCGGTATGCGTTCCGGTACGCTGGCAACTCACCAGATTGTTGGTATGGGTGAAGCGGCGCGGATCTGTAAGGAAGAGCTGGCAGAAGAGACCAAGCGTATTATCGCTCTGCGTGACCGCTTTCTGGCGGGCATGGGCGATATGGAAGAGGTATACATCAACGGTTCTACTGAGCAGCGGGTGCCCGGCAACCTGAACATCAGCTTCGCCTTTGTTGAAGGTGAATCCCTGCTGATGTCACTGAAGGATCTGGCGGTATCTTCTGGTTCAGCCTGTACCTCAGCGAGCCTGGAGCCTTCCTATGTGTTGCGTGCTCTGGGTCTGAATGATGAGCTGGCGCACAGCTCGATCCGTTTCTCATTTGGTCGTTTTACGACAGATGAAGAAGTTGATTACGCGGCTTCGCAGATTCAGGAAGCTGTAGGCAAGTTACGTGAGCTCTCACCGCTGTGGGATATGTTTAAAGACGGTGTCGATCTGAGCAAGGTTGAGTGGGTTCACCACTAACCCGGCACTAAGAGTATTTGGAGGTCGTCATGGCTTATAGTGAAAAAGTAATCGATCATTACGAGAATCCGCGTAATGTCGGCAAAATGAATGATAAAGATGCCAACGTGGGTACGGGTATGGTTGGAGCGCCAGCCTGTGGTGACGTTATGCGCCTGCAGATCAAGGTAAGTGACGAGGGTATCATCGAAGATGCCAAGTTTAAGACCTATGGCTGCGGTTCTGCGATTGCATCCAGTTCACTGATCACTGAGTGGGTTAAAGGGATGTCGCTCGATGAAGCGGCAGAACTGAAAAACACAGCGATTGCCGAAGAGTTGGCGTTGCCGCCGGTGAAAATCCACTGTTCTGTTCTGGCAGAAGATGCGATTAAAGCTGCAGTGGCGGATTACAAAGAGAAACAGGGCAAGTAAGCGATCGCTTACTTGCCGGGAGAAGGCAGGCGTTTATGGCAATTACCATGACTCATGCGGCGGCGGATCACGTCGCCCGCTATCTGGAAAAACGTGGCCATGGCGAAGGAATTCGTCTGGGTGTACGTACATCGGGCTGCTCTGGTATGGCTTATGTTCTTGAATTTGTTGATGAAGTTCAGGAAGAGGATGAGATCTTTACCGGGCCACAGGATGTTAAGATCATTATCGATCCGAAAAGCCTGCTTTATCTGGATGGTACAGAACTGGATTTCGTCAAAGAGGGACTGAACGAAGGGTTTAAATTCAATAACCCGAATGTCTCCAGCGAATGCGGTTGTGGTGAAAGCTTTAACGTCTGATAGCTTCGGCAGATAGATGGATATCAATAAGAACTATTTTGAGTTTATCGGTCTGCCGATCTCATTTCATATCGATCAGGCCGAGCTGTCTGATCGTTCCCGGGAGTTGCAGAAAACTTTGCACCCGGATCGTTATGCGCACCAGTCTGAGCGAGAGCAGCGTATCGCTGTTCAGTACATGGCTCATTTGAATGAAGGTGTTGCAACACTGAAATCCCCGCTGCTGCGTGCTCAGTATCTGTTACAACTGCAGGGCATTGATACGACTGTAGAGTCGTCCACGCCGATCGATCCGATGTTTCTGATGCAGCAGATGGAGCTGCGTGAAGAGCTGGAGGAGATCCCGGAAAGCGATGATCCCTATGCGGCACTCGAAACGCTGCTTGAAGAGGTGAATGGCTTGCTTCGGCAGTTGCGGGAACAGTTTGCACAGACCTTTGAGGCAGCCGATCTGGATGCTGCCACCGCTGCTGTGCGTAAAATGCAATTTTTAGAAAAGCTTGTGCTCGAGATTGAACGTCTTGAAGATAAGCTGGATGGCTGACGCAAACTATGGCGCTGTTACAGATAGCTGAACCGGGGCAGAGCCAGGCTCCGCACCAACATAAACTGGCAGTAGGAATTGACCTGGGTACTACCAACTCACTGGTGGCATCGGTAAAAAGCGGTGAGGCGGTAACCTTGCCAGATCTGGACGGGGAGCATCTGTTACCTTCCGTCGTGCGCTACATGCCTTGTGGCTCCAGTCAGGTCGGTTACGAAGCCCGCAAACATGCCGCTGAAGACCCTTACAATACCATTATTTCCGTCAAGCGCCTGATGGGGCGCGGCGTTGAAGATGTTAAAAGTCTGGGCGATGAGGCGCCTTATCACTTCGAAAGCAGTGAGAGCGGCATGCCTTATATCAAAACGGCTGCGGGTCGAAAAAGCCCGGTCCAGGTGTCTGCTGATATTCTTGAATCATTGCTGCATCGGGCTGAAGAAGCGTTGGGTGGTGAACTGGTAGGGGCTGTTATTACGGTTCCGGCCTATTTCGATGATGCCCAGCGTCAGGCGACAAAGGATGCAGCCAAAATCGCCAATATTAAGGTTCTGCGCCTTTTAAATGAGCCGACGGCCGCTGCGGTCGCTTATGGTCTGGATCAGGGCAGAGAAGGTGTTATTGCTGTTTATGATCTGGGTGGTGGTACCTTCGATGTATCTATCCTGCGTCTGAATAAAGGTGTATTCGAAGTACTTTCTACTGGTGGTGACAGTGCACTGGGCGGTGATGATCTCGATCTGGCGCTGGCTACCTGGTTCGCAGAACAGGTTGGTTTGTCCGATATTACAGGATCTGTATCCCGTTATCTGACCGAAAAAGCACGTGCAACCAAAGAGCTGTTAAGTGCTCAGGATCAGGTTGCTGTTGTGCTGGAGCTTGATTCCGGTTGTCACGAGCTGACCATTTCGCGTGAGCAGTTCGATGCGCTGGTGCTGCCACTGGTCAAGCGCACTATCCGTTCCTGTCGTCGCGCCCTGAAAGATGCGGGTGTGGAGGCAGATGAGGTGCTTGAGGTTGTCATGGTAGGCGGTTCTACGCGCGTCCCGCTGGTGCGGAATGAAGTAGAAGCGTTTTTTGGCCGCAAACCACATATTGATATCGACCCTGATCGTGTTGTTGCCGTCGGTGCAGCGATACAGGCGGATGTGCTGGCGGGTAATAAGCCTGACAGCGATATGCTGCTGCTGGATGTCATTCCTCTCTCATTGGGTCTGGAAACCATGGGTGGCCTGACCGAAAAAATCATTCATCGTAACACCTCTATTCCGGTTGCCCGGGCGCAGGAGTTTACCACCTATCAGGATGGGCAGACTGCGATGGCGATCCATGTGGTTCAGGGGGAGCGTGAACTGGTTCAGGACTGTCGTTCCCTGGCGCGCTTTGTGCTCCGTGGAATTCCGCCGATGGCAGCAGGTGCTGCGAAAATCCGGGTCACCTTCCAGGTGGATGCGGATGGTCTGCTTGGGGTGCACGCAAAGGAACTGACCTCGGGAGTAGAAAGTAGTATTCAGGTTAAGCCATCGTACGGCCTTGAGGATTCCGAGATCGCAGAGATGCTGAAATCTTCTTACCTCAACGCCGCAGAAGATAAAGATGCTCGTCTGTTGCGGGAGCAGCAGGTTGAAGCGGATCGTTTGATCGTCTCACTGCAGGAGGCGTTAGCTGCAGATGGTGAATTGTTGCTCAGTGATGCGGAGCGAGAGAGCCTGCGCGCTGAGATTGATAAACTGGTTTCACTGCGACAGGGCAGTGATGCAGGCGCCATAGAAGAGGGGATTAAAGTGCTCTCTAAGGCGTCTGATGATTACGCTGCAAAGCGGATGGATTTTAATATTCAGAAAGCGTTGCAGGGGCATAGTGTTGAAGAGCTGGGGGAGCGTGAGTAATGCCGCAGATTATTTTTCTGCCACATGATGAGTTATGTCCTGAGGGCAAGGTGATTGAAGCTGAGCCTGGTGTGACTGTCTGCGATGCGGCACTGGCCAATGGTATTGATATTGAACATGCCTGCGAGAAATCCTGTGCCTGCACAACCTGTCACGTGATTGTGCGTGAAGGCTTTGATTCCCTCGAGGAGTCGGATGAGCTGGAAGACGATATGCTGGATAAGGCCTGGGGCCTTGAGCCGGAGTCGCGCCTGAGTTGTCAGGCGGTTGTGGCTGACGACGATCTGGTTGTAGAGATTCCGCGCTACACTATCAATCAGGTATCTGAGCGACACTAAGGAGGCATTTATGAGCCTGAAATGGGTTGATGTGCTGGATATTGCGATTGAGCTTTCGGAAAAATTCCCTGAGCAGGATCCAATGACCATCAGCTTTCCTGACCTTTACCAGAAAGTGATGGAGCTGGATGAGTTCGATGACGATCCGGATCGCTGTGGTGAAAAGATCCTTGAAGGTATCCAGATGGCCTGGATCGAGGAGATGGATTAAACCCCTCTTTCAAGGCAAATAAACCCGGCACTGCCGGGTTTTGTTGTTTAAACGACCTACTGTTTTCTGTCATCACTCTGGCGTATAATTGCGCGCTTGATTTCAGGAGCTATCCGAAAGCCTAATTGCAGATCCCGGTATCCCGTGTGGGGCGCTGAGTTTAAGTGGATCTGAGAGGTTTTCAGATAACTCTTTTTTTAATTTATTTTGGAGCTTAGAAAATGGCCCTTGAACGTACGTTCTCCATCATTAAACCCGATGCAGTTGCTAAAAACGTTATTGGTAAAATCGTTTCTCGTTTTGAATCCAACGGTCTGAAAATCGTTGAGATGCAGATGAAGCAGCTGACTCAGGCAGAAGCTGAAGGTTTCTACGCTGAGCACAAAGAGCGTCCATTCTTTGGTGATCTGGTTAAATTCATGACGTCTGGCCCTGTTGTTGTACAGGTACTGGAAGGTGAAAACGCAATCGCGCTGAACCGTGAACTGATGGGTGCGACTAACCCACAGGAAGCGGCTGAAGGCACTATCCGTCGTGATTTCGCAGAGTCTATCGATGCGAACGCTGTTCACGGTTCGGATTCCCCTGCTTCTGCTGAGCGCGAAATCGCTTACTTCTTCGGTAACTAATTACCGTCCAGGCCGCCGGTAACCTAAACTGGTTACTGGTGGTCTACTGATTGACCCAAGTTTTGAGTACCCGTCATCCATGACTGAATCCGTTAAAAAAGTAAATTTGCTGGGCCTGTCGCCGGCTAAAATGGCCGCTTTCTTTGAAGAGATTGGCGAGAAGAAATTTCGCGCAACTCAGGTGCTGAAATGGATTCATCAGCTGGGTGCAACCAGCTTTGATGAGATGACAAACATCAGCAAAGGCCTGCGTCAGAAACTCGCTGAAGTGGCGGAGATTCGTGAGCCGGAAGTCCTGCTTGAAAAAACATCCAAAGATGGCACCCGTAAATGGGTGATGCGTACAGAGAGTGGATCGAGTGTTGAAGCCGTATTGATTCCCGACGGGGATCGCAAAACACTCTGTGTCTCTTCTCAGGTGGGCTGCTCGCTTGATTGCAGTTTCTGTTCAACCGGCAAGCAGGGTTTTAACAGTAACCTGACGACCGCTGAAATTATTGGTCAGTTACGGATCGCTATCCGCTCCTATGGTGATTACAACACGACTTCACAGCGTGTGGTAACCAATGTCGTGCTCATGGGTATGGGCGAGCCACTGATGAACTTCGACAATGTGGTCGACGCGATTACCCTGATGATGGAAGATAACGCTTATTGTCTTTCCAAGCGCCGTGTCACGCTGTCTACTGCAGGGGTTGTGCCTGCGATCGACAAGCTGCGTGAGGTCACTGATGTGTCTCTGGCGATCTCGCTGCATGCACCGAATGATGACCTGCGCGATATCCTGGTGCCGATTAACCGCCGTTATCCAATTAAAGAGCTGGTTGCAGCCTGTAACCGCTACCTCGATAATCTGAACGATAAGCGGGTTATCACTGTCGAGTACACCCTGATTAATGGGGTTAACGACAAGCCTGAACATGCGAAAGAGCTGGTGAAGATTCTGCGGAAGATGCCTTCCAAGCTGAACCTTATTCCGTTCAACCCGTTTCCTAATTCCGGATATGAGCGGCCGTCAGAAGAAAGAATTCTGGCGTTTAAAGAAATTATCGTTCATGGTGGCATTGTGACTACTGTCCGGCGCACCCGGGGCGATGAAATTGACGCAGCCTGTGGCCAGTTGGTCGGACAGGTGGCGGACCGGACACGACGTAGCCAAAAATATATCCCTGTTGCCCAGGCAGAGCCGCAGCAGGAGTCGCAAACAACGCATTAAGAGGGATTAAGCGTGAGAGGAATCAAACTGGTACTTACTTTGTCACTGGTGCTGGTCGTTGCAGGGTGTGCAACAAAAGGTTCCTCCAGCGTAGGGGATAAAACCCCCGCCTTCGAAGCGTACTCCCGTTTGGGGTTTGAGTATCTCCAGACCGGTGATACCAGTAATGCCAAGACCTCCTTTCAGCGTGCTATTGAGCTCAACAGCGATTACGCAGAACCGCACAATGGTCTGGCACTGGCATTCCAGTTAGAAGGGGATGATCAACTGGCCGAGCAGTATTACCGCAAGGCCACGGCTCTGGCACCAGACTCCGCTATGATGCATAACAACTTCGGTGCGTTCCTGTTTGCGAACAAACGCTATGCTGAGGCTTGTCAGGAACTGGCCCGGGCGACCGAAGATCCTTTCTATAACCGGCGTTCCCAGGCGTTTGAAAACTTAGGCCGTTGTTACCGTCTGCTGAACCGGAATGATGCCGCGAAACATGCGTTTCAGCGCTCGCTTCAGGTGACAGGGAACCGGCCTGTCGCACTGGTTGAACTTTCCGAACTCTATCTTCTCGAATCGAATTACCCGGAAGCTGAAAAATACTTTGATCGCTTCCTTGTCATGGTAGAGAATCGACGTATAGAACATTACGCAAAAAGCCTGTGGGTCGGAATCCGGCTCGCGCGTCACAGCGGTAACACTAACCGCTCCGCAGCTTATGCCCTGATACTGAAAAATCTATATCCTGAGTCTGATGAATACCGGGAATATGAGGAGTCCGCTCGTTGAGTACAGAAGAACAAGAATGTCAGCCTGAACTGCTGGCCGAGGAGTGGGGTGCACGCCTGACAACTGCACGAGAAAGTCTTTCCATCAGCATAGAGCAAGCCTCCGCTGATCTTAATCTGCCAGTCGATTACCTGCGTAAACTTGAACGCGGTGAACTCAAGGGTCTGCCAAGTATGGTATTTGCCCGGGGTTACATCCGTTCCTATGCCAAGTTATTACACCTGAACGACAGTGAACTGGTCTGCGAGTACGAGCGGATTCATGGAGAAACCGGTAAAGGTCAGATTCGTCCGGTCAGCCGTGTGCGTCAGCAGGTGCGTATGGGTGATCCGGTGATGAAACTGTTTAGCTGGATCTTCTTTCTGGCGATTATCGGGGTGTCTGTATGGTGGTGGCAGACTCAGTATGGGGGTGATCTGTCATTGGGCGATGCCGAACAGTCAGCGCCCGAAGGGGCTGATCAGCCTTCGCAAACAACCGCCCCCGGTGTCGTAGAGATGGAAGATGGCAGTGCTCAACTGGTGCTGCCAAAGCTGGATGATACGCCGGCGGACAGTGCTCCGGCAGAGGCGGGAGCGGAGAAGCCGGAGAGCGCGGAAGAGCCGGAATATCTGTCGGATGATGAGATACAAAAATTGCAGCAGGCCATTGATAGCAATGCCGGCTCTGATTCTGCAGCCGCAGTGGAAGAAACGGCGGCCGCTCAGGATATCGCGCCTGCAGCAACGGAGCAGGCTGCGAGCCCGTCCGTTGCCGATGGCGAGGTGAGTGTAACGGCTGATTTTATTGCTGAATGCTGGGTATCGATCAAAGATGCGAACGGCAAAACACTCTTTAACAATCTTCGAGGTAAAGGACAGAGCCTCAGTGTTACCGGGCAGGGGCCATTGAATGTGCTGATCGGGGCTGCTGATGCTGTTGGTCGGTTCAGTTATAACGGCTCAGAGCTTGATCTGTCTGAGCATAGCCGTAAGAATATCGTCCGCATTAGTTTGCCCATCGCAGAATAATTTTTTGATTTTTTAAGGTTGCAGTTTTGGCCAAGATAAAAGCCATTCGCGGGATGAATGACATCCTGCCTGAACAGACGCCGGTCTGGCAGTATCTGGAAAACACCGTTAAAGATGTACTGTCGGTCTACGGTTACAGTGAAATCCGTATGCCGGTTGTAGAGCAAACCAATCTGTTTAAACGCTCTATCGGGGAAGTAACCGATATTGTTGAAAAAGAGATGTACACCTTTGAGGATCGTAATGGTGAGAGCCTCACCCTGCGACCTGAAGGGACAGCAAGCTGCGTCAGGGCGGCAGAAGAGCATGGTCTGCTGTTTAATCAGATGCAGCGGTTCTGGTATCAGGGGCCGATGTTCCGCTATGAACGCCCGCAAAAAGGCCGTTATCGTCAGTTTCACCAGATTGGTGTAGAAACCTTTGGTATGGCCAACGCGGATATTGATGCAGAGGTTATCCTGCTCAGTGCGCGCCTCTGGAAGCGTCTGGGTTTGCTCGATTCCGTTACCCTTCAGCTTAACTCTCTGGGCAGCAATGAAGCCCGCGCTGAATATAAAGCGGCTCTGGTTGAGTATCTTGAGCAGCGCAAAGATCAGTTGGATGAAGACAGTCAGCGCCGTCTGGAAACCAACCCTTTGCGTATTCTTGATAGCAAAGACGAAAAAACACAGTCTTTGTTGGATGGTGCGCCGGTTCTCAGCGACTATCTTGATGAGGAATCCCGTGAGCATTTCGCTGAACTGACCGCAACACTGGATGCAGCGGGTCTCAGCTATGAGATCAACCCTCGTCTGGTGCGTGGCCTCGATTATTACTGCAAAACCGTTTTTGAGTGGGTGACTGATAAGCTGGGTGCTCAGGGAACCGTCTGTGCCGGTGGTCGTTATGATGGCCTGGTGAAACAGTTGGGCGGACGACCAACCCCGGCTGTGGGTTTCGCTATGGGTGTAGAGCGCCTGATTCTGATGCTGGAAACCCTGAACCTGATCCCTGAAGCAGTGCGTCAGCCTTTTGATGTTTATCTGGCGGCTGATCAAAAAGGTATTCAGTCGAAACTGGTGCTGTTTGCCGATCAGCTACGTGACCGTTTTCCGGGATTGAGAGTACGTATTCACTGCGGTGGCCTGAAAAATATCAGCCAGAAAGCACAGCAAACCGGCGCCCCGGTTGTTCTGTTGATGAAAGAGGACGATAATCAGTCGCTTTGTGGCTCATTGTGGTATCAGGGTGAGCCTGCGTTTGATCTCGAAATTGCACAGATTGAGGAGAAAATCGCCTCAGTCTGGCAGGCAAAGTAACGTATTTAGGTCTATTGGGTACAGGAGATTAAGGTGGCAGAACTACGCACCGATGAAGAACAGGTTCAGGCACTGAAGTCTTGGTGGAAAGAAAACGGCAAATCGCTGCTTCTGGGTGTTGCTGTTGCACTGGCCGCAGTACTGGGCTGGAAAGGCTGGCAGGATCAGCAGGCTGCGAAAGCACAGAATGCATCGATTCTCTATCAGAATCTGCTTGATGCTGTGGTTGGCGCTATCGGTCCTAAGCAGGATGAGGCGCAATTTGCCACCGCAAACCACCTGAGTGAACAGCTTAAAGATGAGTATGAAGGCAGCAGTTACGCGAGCTATGCGGCACTGATTATGGCCCGCGTTGCTGTTGACCAGAATGAACTCGCCAAAGCGCGACAGGAGCTGGACTGGGTGCTGGCAAATCAGCCAAATGAGTCCATCTTCATCCTGGCCTCTTTGCGTAAGGCGCGGATTCTTGCTGCCGAAGGTGATGTTGATCAGGCACTGACGCTGGTGAATCAGGTACCGGTTGGTGGCTACAAGAGCAGTATTGAAGAGTTGAAGGGAGACTTGTACCTGGCGCAGGGTGATCAGGAGCGCGCGCGCAGTGCTTATCAGGCAGCGGTCGATGCGGCTCAGGCAAACACTCGCCCGGTACTTGAAATGAAACTGAATGATCTGGCGGCAGAGGACAGCTAAATGATTAAGATCTACCGGACAATCGCTGCAGGGCTGATTACTGCCCTGGTAGCGGGTTGTGGATTCTGGGGTGATGATGGTGAAGAGGTCGTACCGTCGCCTCTGGTCTCTTTTGATGCCGAGAAAAAGGTGAAAACCCTGTGGTCAGTATCGATCGGTTCAGGCATGGGAGAAAAATTCCATCAGTTCACACCGGCCATCGATGACAACAGAATCTTTGCGGTAGATCAGGAAGGTACCGTCGTCGCGGTGGACCGCACAACCGGCAGCAAACTATGGCAGGTTGAGCTGGAAGTTCCGGTTGTCGGCGGTGTTGGTAGCGGTTTTGGTAAAGTGGCTGTCGCCAGCGAAGAAGGTATGTTGTATGTACTCTCGGCTGAAGACGGCAGTGAGCTCTGGCGCGCTAACGTCAGCTCTGAAGTCACAGCGCCCGCGCAGTTTAATACCGAGCTGGCCGTATTCCAGTTGATCAATGGTAAGGTTGTGGCTTTTGAAGCCAGCACCGGAAATCGTCGCTGGACCTTTGATGCTCAGGTTCCCCGTCTGACACTGCGCGGCACCAGTGCACCGATCGTCGCCAGTGATGTGACGTTCGCGGCGTTTGCCAGCGGTAAGCTGGTTGCCATTGATAACGTAAAAGGCACCACCATCTGGGAAAACCGGGTGGCGTTGCCGGAAGGTCGTTCAGAGCTGGAGCGTATGGTCGATATTGATGGTCGACCATTGCTGGTTGATCGGACTCTCTATGTGAGTAGCTATCAGGGACGTCTGGTCTCGATTAACCCGTTCCGTGCGCAGATCGTCTGGGCGCAGGATGTATCGAGTTACCACTCTCTGGCGGCCGGTTTCGGTAATGTCTACGTGAGTGAAGCCGATGATGCGGTACAGGCGTTTGATCGCAGCTCAGGTGCGAGCGTCTGGCGTCAGTCAAAGCTGGAAAATCGTGCGATCAGCGCGCCGGCAGCGCTGGGCACTGCAGTCGCGGTAGCTGACTTTGAAGGCTATATTCATTTTATGTCTCAGACCGATGGCCACTTTGTCGCGCGTGGCAGAGTGGATTCCTCCGGGGTCTATGGCGATATGGTAGTTAAAGACGATGTGCTTTACCTGCTGACCAATAATGGTCGTCTGGCTGCAGTAACGCTGCAGTAAACGAATTAAATTCTTCGGGCGGCTACCTGCTATGCAGCTAGCCGCCGTTTTTGTTTTTACCTGCCTGTATGCAGGGGTGATATTTAAATGCTTCCGGTAATTGCACTCGTAGGTCGGCCTAATGTCGGCAAATCAACACTCTTTAACCGTCTGACTCGCTCCAGAGATGCGCTTGTTGCTGATCTGCCGGGGCTGACCCGCGACCGTAAATACGGTGAAGGTCGTCTGGCCAATGAAGAGCAGGACTATATCGTGGTAGATACCGGTGGTATCACCGGCGATGAGCAGGGTATCGACTATGAGATGGCCCGGCAGTCATTACAGGCAGTCGAAGAAGCGGATGTTGTTCTGTTTCTGGTAGACGGTCGGGCGGGTATTAATCCTGCTGACGAGATGATTGCAAACTACCTGCGCCGGAGTGAGAAGCCCTACTATCTGGTTGTCAACAAAACCGACGGTCTGAACCCGGATATTGTAGTCAGTGATTTCTATGAATTGGGTATGGGGCACCCCTATGCCATTGCGGCTTCACACGGGCGGGGTGTAACGGCACTTATCGAAATGGTGCTGGAAGCGCTTCCGGATCTGGAAACGGAATCCGAAGAAACGCTGGAAGAGGTATCTAAGAGCATCAAGATTGCGGTCTGCGGCAGACCCAATGTAGGCAAGTCCACCCTGGTAAACCGTATGTTGGGTGAAGACCGGGTTGTGGTGTTTGATAAGGCCGGCACTACCCGTGACAGCGTATATATCCCTTATGAACGTGATGGTAAAAACTACACGCTGATTGATACCGCAGGTATTCGCCGACGCAAGAATATTACCGAAGCGGCTGAGAAGTTTTCTATCGTCAAAACCCTGCAGGCAGTAAAAGATGCCCATGTGGTTGTGATGGTGCTGGATGCCCGGGAAGGTGTAACTGAGCAGGATATGCACATGCTCAGCTTTGTTATCGACACTGGCCGTTCAATGGTTATCGCCCTGAATAAATGGGATGGTATGAACGGTGAAGAGAAAGAACGGGTTAAAGAACAGATCGAGCGTAAACTGGAGTTCGCTGATTTTGCCCGTATGCATTTTATCTCTGCGCTGCATGGCAGTGGTGTGGGTAATATGTATGATTCAGTCGATGAGGCATATGGCTTTGCCATGGCGAAATGGTCTACCAGTAAACTGACTCGCCTGCTGGAAGATATCGTAGCTGATCACCAGCCTCCTATGGTAAAGGGACGCCGAATTAAACTGCGATATGCACATCAGGGTGGATCCAACCCGCCGATTATCGTTGTTCATGGTAACCAGACCAATGCCCTACCGGGGTCATATAAACGTTACCTCGAAAACAAGTTTATCTCTGTACTGGGGATTATGGGCACGCCGATCCGGTTTGAGTTCAAATCCAGCGAAAACCCGTTCGAAGGTAAAAAGAACCCTCTGACAACACGCCAGCTCGCAAAGAAAGAGCGCTTCCGTGATCATATTCGCCAGATTAAGAAAGCGAATAAGAAAAAGAAAAGTAAAAAATAATGCGTAACAACCTGCCTATAGGTGTATTTGATTCAGGTGTAGGCGGGTTAACCGTCCTTAATGCGATTAAGGACCTGTTACCGGGTGAAGATCTCGTTTACCTCGGAGATACCGCCCGCGTCCCATACGGCACCAAAAGTGCGGCCTCAGTCATCCGCTATGCGGAACAGGCTGCCGCTGCACTCACCTCCCGTGATATTAAGCTGCTGGTCATTGCCTGTAATACGGCCTCGGCCGTGGCTGTAGAGCACCTTCAGCAACTAAATCCGGGCATTGCTGTCTTTGGCGTTATCGAGCCGGGCGCGCAAGCCAGTATTGCTGCCACAACCAATAACCATATAGCGGTTATTGCTACAGAGGGCACTGTAAATAATCAGGCCTACCAAACCGCAATATTAAAGCATAATCCGGATGCATCAGTCGTAGCGCAGCCGTGCTCCCTTTTTGTCGCGTTGGCAGAGGAAGGCTGGCATAACGGTGAGCTGGTTGAAGCGATCGTCAGTGAATGCCTACGGCCGGTGCTTCGTGCTGACTGTCAGAGCAAAATAGACACTCTGGTACTGGGTTGCACACATTTCCCTGCACTGAAACAGAGTATCGCCAAAGTAGTGGGTGATCAGGTTACCCTGGTAGATTCTGCGCAAACTACGGCTGCAGCGGTCAGGCAATTCCTGATTGAAAAGGAATTGCTTAATAAGCAGGAAAGGGGTGAAGTCTGTTTTCTGGTTACGGATGATCCGGGTCGCTTCGCTCGTGTAGCTAAGCACTTTTATACGGGGCAGATAAGGGAAGGCGAGATTCAGCAGATTGATATACAGCATTTCTCCCCGATTGGGTGACACCAATTGATCAGACTTTAAGGCGCCGTCAGGCGCCTTTTCTGTTTCTGCCCGCCGTAAAACGACCCGCTCTGTACAGATAACGAACAGCGCTGATTGTTTAGTGATCAAAAAAGGCCGTAATGACACTTTTTTACGGTTTTTTTCAGTTTTTTTACGACAGGGTGTTGACCCTTTTTCAGAACGCTGTAGAATTCGCCGTCCTTGCTTAGGGAGGCCGCCGAAACGGGGCTGATTGAACTAAGCAAGGTGCTTAGTAAGTGCTTGAATCCATTGGATTTTGACGGTGCTTACGGAGCAGGATTCAAAGTCCGGTTGCTGAGTAAAAAATTTTACAAAATTGCAAAATAAACGGTTGACTTTGAATGAGCGCAAAGTAGAATATGCGCCTCGCTTGAGACGAAACATCAAGCAACGCTCTTTAACAATTTGATCAGATAATTCGTGTGGGCGCTTGTTGAGACAACGCAACATTTACTTGTCTAGACAAGCAACCAAGTGAATTCATTTAAGCGATTTACAAATAGGTTTAACGTTCTTAAGAATGTTATCCGGTTGTTTAGTACTAGAGCCCGTTACCACATTCCTGGTAACACATATGATTTAAACTGAAGAGTTTGATCATGGCTCAGATTGAACGCTGGCGGCAGGCCTAACACATGCAAGTCGAACGGTAACAGGACTAGCTTGCTAGTTGCTGACGAGTGGCGGACGGGTGAGTAACGCGTAGGAATCTACCAAGTAGTGGGGGATAAGCCAGAGAAATTTGGTCTAATACCGCATACGTCCTTCGGGAGAAAGCAGGGGCTCTTCGGACCTTGTGCTATTTGATGAGCCTGCGTGAGATTAGCTTGTTGGTGAGGTAATGGCTCACCAAGGCAACGATCTCTAGCTGGTCTGAGAGGATGATCAGCCACACTGGGACTGAGACACGGCCCAGACTCCTACGGGAGGCAGCAGTGGGGAATATTGCACAATGGGCGCAAGCCTGATGCAGCCATGCCGCGTGTGTGAAGAAGGCCCTAGGGTTGTAAAGCACTTTCAGCAGTGAGGAAAGGGGTGTAGTTAATACCTGCATCCTGTGACGTTAACTGCAGAAGAAGCACCGGCTAACTCCGTGCCAGCAGCCGCGGTAATACGGAGGGTGCGAGCGTTAATCGGAATTACTGGGCGTAAAGCGCGCGTAGGTGGATTGGTCAGTCAGATGTGAAAGCCCCGGGCTCAACCTGGGAACTGCACCTGATACTGCCAGTCTAGAGTACGGTAGAGGGTAGTGGAATTTCCTGTGTAGCGGTGAAATGCGTAGATATAGGAAGGAACACCAGTGGCGAAGGCGACTACCTGGACCGATACTGACACTGAGGTGCGAAAGCGTGGGGAGCAAACAGGATTAGATACCCTGGTAGTCCACGCCGTAAACGATGTCTACTAGCCGTTGGGGGACTTGATCTTTTAGTGGCGCAGCTAACGCGATAAGTAGACCGCCTGGGGAGTACGGCCGCAAGGTTAAAACTCAAATGAATTGACGGGGGCCCGCACAAGCGGTGGAGCATGTGGTTTAATTCGAAGCAACGCGAAGAACCTTACCAACTCTTGACATCCTGCGAACTTGCTAGAGATAGCTTGGTGCCTTCGGGAACGCAGAGACAGGTGCTGCATGGCTGTCGTCAGCTCGTGTTGTGAAATGTTGGGTTAAGTCCCGTAACGAGCGCAACCCTTGTCCTTATTTGCCAGCACGTAATGGTGGGAACTCTAAGGAGACTGCCGGTGACAAACCGGAGGAAGGTGGGGACGACGTCAAGTCATCATGGCCCTTACGAGTTGGGCTACACACGTGCTACAATGGCCGGTACAGAGGGCCGCGAACCTGCGAGGGTAAGCTAATCTCAGAAAACCGGTCGTAGTCCGGATTGGAGTCTGCAACTCGACTCCATGAAGTCGGAATCGCTAGTAATCGCGAATCAGAATGTCGCGGTGAATACGTTCCCGGGCCTTGTACACACCGCCCGTCACACCATGGGAGTGGATTGCACCAGAAGTAGCTAGCTTAACCTTCGGGAGGGCGGTTACCACGGTGTGGTTCATGACTGGGGTGAAGTCGTAACAAGGTAGCCCTAGGGGAACCTGGGGCTGGATCACCTCCTTAACGAATGCCGCGTCTCGGCAAGCGTTCACACGAATTATCTGATCAGAAAGTGAAGAGAGCGGAAAGGTAGCTACTAAGTCTGTAGGCTAAGTGGTTTATTTGCCTGGATTTTTGCGAAGAGCAAGGCGCGGGCTGAGCGAATGAGGGAGTGTACATAAGTACATGACCGAATGAGCGAAGGCAGCAACGCCGCACTGCGTAAAAAGACACGCAAAGAAATAGGCTTGTAGCTCAGCTGGTTAGAGCGCACCCCTGATAAGGGTGAGGTCGGTGGTTCAAGTCCACTCAGGCCTACCAAATTTCCACAATGCTGCGTTGTGGCACGACTCGCATAGTACACTATGCTTCGCCGTCCCACGCCTTGTCTTGTGAAAATTACGCTGTATGGGGCTATAGCTCAGCTGGGAGAGCGCCTGCTTTGCACGCAGGAGGTCTGCGGTTCGATCCCGCATAGCTCCACCATTACTCTTAAGAGTTTTAAAACATAACGCATACTGATGCCTTATCTTTTAAAGCTTTTGCTTTAAACGCTCTTTAACAATTTGGATTTGATTCATTTGATTTAGATTTGACATGTAGATTTTCTACATGCGCCAATTCGGCGAAATCTATCGTTACTTTTACAAGTTACTGTGATCCAGACGCCTTCGGGTTATATGGTCAAGTGACTAAGCGTGCACGGTGGATGCCTTGGCAGTCAGAGGCGATGAAGGACGTTGTAGCCTGCGATAAGGCTAGGGGAGTCGGCAAACAGGCTTTGATCCTAGCATTTCCGAATGGGGAAACCCACCTGTTTACAGGTATCTTATAGCTGAATACATAGGCTATAGGAGGCGAACCCGGGGAACTGAAACATCTAAGTACCCGGAGGAAAAGAAATCAACCGAGATTCCCTAAGTAGCGGCGAGCGAACGGGGACCAGCCCTTAAGCGGTATTGTAGTTAGCAGAACACTCTGGAAAGTGTGGCCATAGTGGGTGATAGCCCCGTATGCGAAAACTTATATACCGTGAAATCGAGTAGGACGGCGCACGTGAAACGCTGTCTGAATATGGGGGGACCATCCTCCAAGGCTAAATACTCCTGACTGACCGATAGTGAACCAGTACCGTGAGGGAAAGGCGAAAAGAACCCCTGTGAGGGGAGTGAAATAGACCCTGAAACCGTGTACGTACAAGCAGTGGGAGCCGTTTTCGGACGGTGACTGCGTACCTTTTGTATAATGGGTCAGCGACTTACTTTTAGTGGCAAGGTTAAGCGTTTGCGGAGCCGTAGGGAAACCGAGTCTTAATAGGGCGTCCAGTCGCTAGGAGTAGACCCGAAACCGAGTGATCTATCCATGGGCAGGTTGAAGATGCGGTAACACGCATTGGAGGACCGAACCGACTGTCGTTGAAAAGCCAGCGGATGACTTGTGGATAGGAGTGAAAGGCTAATCAAACTCGGAGATAGCTGGTTCTCCTCGAAAACTATTTAGGTAGTGCCTCATGTCTCACCATTGGGGGTAGAGCACTGTTTCGGCTAGGGGGTCATCCCGACTTACCAACCCGATGCAAACTCCGAATACCAATGAGTGCAATCATGGGAGACACACGGCGGGTGCTAACGTCCGTCGTGGAAAGGGAAACAACCCAGACCGCCAGCTAAGGTCCCAAAGTTCATACTAAGTGGGAAACGATGTGGGAAGGCTTAGACAGCTAGGAGGTTGGCTTAGAAGCAGCCACCCTTTAAAGAAAGCGTAATAGCTCACTAGTCGAGTCGGCCCGCGCGGAAGATATAACGGGGCTAAGTATGACACCGAAGCTGCGGATGCCATTTATGGCATGGTAGAGGAGCGTTCTGTAAGCCGTTGAAGCTCAAGCCGTAAGGCAGGGTGGAGGTATCAGAAGTGCGAATGCTGACATGAGTAACGATAAGGGAGGTGAAAACCCTCCCCGCCGGAAGACCAAGGGTTCCTATCCAACGCTATTCGAGGTAGGGTGAGTCGGCCCCTAAGGCGAGGCTGAAGAGCGTAGCCGATGGGAAACAGGTTAATATTCCTGTACTGCTCACAACTGCGATGGGGGGACGGAGAAGGCTAGGCCAGCGCGGCGTTGGTTGTCCGCGTTTAAGGTAGTAGGTTGAGTGCTTAGGTAAATCCGGGCGCTTAAGACCGAGAACTGATGACGAGGTCCCATGTGGACTGAAGTGGTTGATGCCATGCTTCCAGGAAAAGCCTCTAAGCTTCAGGTTGTGACTAACCGTACCCTAAACCGACACAGGTGGTCAGGTAGAGAATACTAAGGCGTATGAGAAAACTCGGGTGAAGGAACTAGGCAAAATGGCACCGTAACTTCGGGAGAAGGTGCGCCGCTGATGGTGATGAGACTTGCTCTCTAAGCTGTTGGCGGTCGAAGATACCAGGTGGCTGCGACTGTTTATTAAAAACATAGCACTCTGCAAACTCGAAAGAGGACGTATAGGGTGTGACGCCTGCCCGGTGCCGGAAGGTTAATTGATGGGGTTAGCGTAAGCGAAGCTCTTGATCGAAGCCCCGGTAAACGGCGGCCGTAACTATAACGGTCCTAAGGTAGCGAAATTCCTTGTCGGGTAAGTTCCGACCTGCACGAATGGCGTAACGATGGCCACACTGTCTCCACCCGAGACTCAGTGAAATTGAAATAGCTGTTAAGATGCAGTTTACCCGCGGCTAGACGGAAAGACCCCGTGAACCTTTACTACAGCTTCACAGTGGACTTTGATATTACTTGTGTAGGATAGCTGGGAGGCTTTGAAACCTTGTCGCCAGATAAGGTGGAGCCAATCTTGAAATACCAGCCTGGTAATATTGAGGTTCTAACCCAGGTCCCTAAGCGGGATCGGGGACATTGTGTGGTGGGTAGTTTGACTGGGGCGGTCTCCTCCCAAAGAGTAACGGAGGAGCACGAAGGTACCCTCAGCATGGTCGGAAATCATGCAATGAGCGCAAGAGTAGAAGGGTGCTTGACTGCGAGACAGACACGTCGAGCAGGTACGAAAGTAGGTTCTAGTGATCCGGTGGTTCTGTATGGAAGGGCCATCGCTCAACGGATAAAAGGTACTCCGGGGATAACAGGCTGATACCGCCCAAGAGTTCACATCGACGGCGGTGTTTGGCACCTCGATGTCGGCTCATCACATCCTGGGGCTGAAGCCGGTCCCAAGGGTATGGCTGTTCGCCATTTAAAGTGGTACGCGAGCTGGGTTTAGAACGTCGTGAGACAGTTCGGTCCCTATCTGCCGTGGGCGTTTGAGATTTGAGAAGAGTTGCTCCTAGTACGAGAGGACCGGAGTGAACGAACCTCTGGTGTTCCGGTTGTGATGCCAATTGCATTGCCGGGTAGCTATGTTCGGACGGGATAACCGCTGAAAGCATCTAAGCGGGAAGCCTCCTTCAAGATGAGATCTCACTGGGACCTTGAGTCCCCTAAAGGGCCGTTTAAGACTAAGACGTTGATAGGCGGGGTGTGGAAGCGCTGTGAGGCGTTGAGCTAACCCGTACTAATTGCCCGTGAGGCTTGACCATATAACGCCCAAGGCGTTTGGCAAGTGACTTGTAAGTGCGAAAGCACGACGATAGAGAGTAACGAATTGACGGTATGTAGAAAGCAGTCAAAACTCTAAATCAAATACTAAGAAGAATCAGATCCGAGTTGTAACAGTTTTGCTTGGCGACCATAGAGTTGTGGAACCACCTGATTCCATCCCGAACTCAGACGTGAAACGCAACATCGCCGATGGTAGTGTGGGGTCTCCCCATGTGAGAGTAGGTCATCGCCAAGCATCTAATTACGAAGAACCCCTATCGCTTACGCGGTAGGGGTTTTTTCGTTATTGGCCCGCGTTATCTTCGGTCACTACAACGGCGCCCGCAGGGTCAGAAACCGGTTTCTGATCATGGTAGGTCATCACAGACAGCCCACCTGCGAAACACCGGGTAACCCAGCCTAACGCGTTAACAGACTCCGTAGGGTGCCAATAGCGAAGCGTATTGCACCGATAACACCGATTCTTGCCAACCCTACCGACAAAGCACCGGCTTACGCTACGCTAACCTAGCCCACGTAGTTAACAGACTCCGTAGGGTGCGAATAGCGAAGCGTATTGCACCGATAGTTCCCATTCCTGCCAACGCCACCGACGAAACGCCGGGTTACGCTGCGCTAACCCAGCCTACGTAGTTAACAGGCTCCGTAGGGTGTGAATAGCGCAGCGTATTGCACCATGTTTCGTGCTTGTTGTTATTGGTGTAGCGCGAGGCTATTAACAATGTCTTCTTTCAGGTCGGCATAGTCAAAATCGCTGATGCCAAGGAAGCTGAGGATTGGGCTCAGGTTAAGAAGGGGGGCTTTGTTATCAGGTATGCGCCAGAAATGGCGATATACGTCACTGATGTCTCTGGCTAACAGTAGCAGGCAGAGGCGCAGGCGCATCTCTTCGCTTTCGTCGGGGGGCTCTGCAAACGTCTGCTCATAGTAAGGCTGACGGCGGATCGCTTCTGCTGTACTTTCGCTGATGTGCCATTTTTTAGCCAGGTTTGCACTAAGTTCGTAATGGCTGATGTCATAACGCTCGATTTCCCGGTTATGGATTTCGGTCAGGCTGCAGCCATTCATGCCCCGCAGGAAGTCTTTAAAATCAGGTCTGGCCTGCATAAGGATCGGGATACCGCTATCGTGAAGCATGCCCAGAGTGTAGGCTTCATCCCGGTCAAGATTCGTGAACTGCAGTGACAGTGCGGAACTGATCTGAGCGACCTCCGTTGCGGTGTCCCAGAAACGCTCAATCGTGCCTAATTTGTTCAAGCTGTTTTTCAGCGTGGCCAGACGTATGATGGTGAACACCCGCTTGATGCCAAGCAGTGATACCGCCCGTTCGACCGATGTGACCTCGCTGCTGATTCCGAAATAGGAAGAATTCACAGTAGCGATCACTGAGGTGTAGAGAGCAACATCTTGTTTGATCAGATCGCAGATGCGCTGAATGTCGGGTTCTGTGGCTCTGAGCGCTTCAGTGATGCCGATCAGTACCTCGGGACGAGCCGGGATGGCATAGCTTACGGATGTGGCTGGAATAGACGGCATACAACAATTCCAAATAGCTGATAAGATAGAACGTGCCGCATTATACAATGTCTGACACTTTGTAATTCTATTATCTCGGTGTAGTTTCACAAGCCGATCAAGGTATAAGATTGTTTCCGGTCAATGCCGCCGACTATTGGGATTTCCTGATGCTAAAGATAGGTACTTTTACATTTAACTATGACTCTGTTGAGGATCGCATCCTCCTGGTTGGCAACCTGCATAACGAATCCCCGCGAATCGATTTCTGGCTTACCCGCAAGCTGGTACTTCGTTTGCTGTCTGCGGCGCCTGAGCTGATTGAAAAAACCTCTTCTGAGATAGCGGATGTGCCACAACAGCATCGTGCACAATTAGCTCAGTTTCATCATGAAAATGCCCGGCAAACGCTGCAAGGGATGCAAGAGGACGGCGCGTTGGTTGCGACTACACATGATCTGCTCAGTCGCCTCGATATCAGTCACCGGGATGGAATGTACCGGCTTACCTTTTTTACCGGCTCTGATGACCCGGTTGCTGTCAGTACGTTGCGTTACGATGAGTTGCATCAGGTCCTTCATCTGTTGCATCAGGGGGCTAAGGCGCTTGACTGGGGGGTAGCACCTGCGCTCTTTGAATCATCTCAGCACAGTCAGACTCTGCAATAACCATGAGTAAGCCTTTTGTTGCCCGCGGTTCGCGGGTGGATCGCTGTGCGGGCTGTCTGCTGGCAAAACGTGTTTGTATCTGCAGTTATAAACTGAGTTATCAGTCACGTGCCGGGTTTCTGTTGCTGATGCACCATAATGAAACTTTTAAGCCGACCAATACCGGTCGTCTCATTGAGGACTGTATTGCCGGTACTGAGCGTCATACCTGGTCACGCACAGAGCCTTCACAGGCGTTACTTTCGGCGATTAATGATCCTGCTGCGGATCCTTATATTGTTTTTCCGGAAGGCGTTGGCTACGAGTCCCGGATGGTGCCATTTGTGGATAAGCCGGGGAAACGGCCCCTGTTTATTGTGCTCGATGGTACCTGGCGACAGGCGCGACGTATGTTCAGGCATAGCCGGTATCTCGAACATCTGCCGGTGATTCAGCCGGTATCCGAACAGGCATCCGGTTACCGGTTACGAAAAGCGGCAGTTGAGGGGCAGTTATGCACCGCTGAGGTAGCGGCAGAGATGTTGCGTATGGCGGGTGACCAGGCGGGTGGGGATATACTGGCTGCCTATTTCTCGATCTTTAATGAGCATTATCGGGCAGCCAGATTGACCCGCCCGCTGATTGAGGATACTGAGGCTAAACAGCTTATCAGGGCGTACCAGCAGGCCTTCTGAGGTTGGCGTCGCTCTCACTCATCTAGCTTTCCAGCCAGAAGGTTACCGGGCCATCATTAACGAGGGATACCTGCATATCGGCAGCAAAGCGACCGCAGGCAATGTCTGGATGGAGTAAGCGGGCCTGACTGACAAAATAATCATAGAGTTCTTCCCCCAGCGCGGGTGGTGCTCCTGAGGAAAAGCTGGGTCTCAGCCCTTTGCGGGTATCCGCGACCAGAGTGAATTGAGACACAATCAGCAGGCCGCCATTAACCTGTTGCAGATTCAGGTTCATTTTGCCCTCCGAATCAGCGAAGATCCGGTAGCCGAGTATTTTCTTCAGCAGCTTATCCGCAGCGGCTTCGTCATCACCCTTTTCCACGCCTAACAGCAGAAGAATTCCCTGATTGATTGCACCGGTAATTTCACCCTCAACCTCTACCGAGGCGGATTTCACGCGCTGAATTAATGCCTTCATAACTTGCCTTGTCTCAGGGTTATTTATTTCGGCGGCATTATGCCAGCGACAGGGCGAAGTTGTCTGTAGCGCGGATCAGATTATCGGTGATCCCTTTCTCGAAGGCCGAATGTCCAGCGTCGCGAACAATATGCAGCTCAGATTCCGGTAAGGCATCATAGAGTGCTAATGCCTGTTCAATCGGGCAGACCATGTCGTAGCGTCCATGGACGATGGTGGTCTTCAGATGGCTTATTTTATGACAGTCATCAATGATCTGATTGGGTTTGATAAACGCCTGATTAATAAAATAGTGGGCTTCAATACGTGCCATGGCGAGGGCGAAATGCGGATCTGCAAAATGATCAACAATATCGTGATTCGGCGCCAGTGTAGAGCAGCGTCCCTCCCAGACCGACCAGGCCTTGGCTGCTGACATGCGGGCAATCTCGTTGTCGGCGGTCAGGCGTTTGTAGAAGGCTCTGAGCATATCTCCCCGTTCACTTGCCGGGATCACCTGTTCGTACTCTTTCCAGTAATCGGGGAATATGGCACTGGCGCCACGCTGATAGAACCACTGAATATCCTGATCTCTGCAGAGGAAGATACCGCGCAGTATCATGCCCAGTACCCGTTCCGGGTGTGCCTGAGCGTAAAGCAGAGCCAGGGTTGATCCCCATGAGCCGCCAAAAAGCAGCCACTGATCAACATTGAGGGCTTCTCTGATCTTTTCCATGTCGGCGATCAGGTGATCTGTGCTGTTTTCTTTCAGTGAGGAATGGGGCGTTGACCGACCACAGCCGCGTTGATCGAATAGAATGATGCGGTATTTTTCCGGATCGAAGAAGCTGCGGTGAGCAGGCGCTGTACCGCCCCCCGGGCCACCATGAATAAATACGACAGGTATGCCTTTCGGGTTACCGCTTTCTTCTACATAGAGGCTATGCAGATCGGAAACCTGAAGCTGAAATTCATGATAGGGGTGGATGTCGGGATAGGGTACGCGCATAGAGCCTCCGCTGCCGCATGGGTGACCTGAACGCTGACTAGTATAAAGAGCAATGCGGGGGCAGGCTATAAGATGCAGGCAGAAAAAAGGCAGCCATCTGGCTGCCTTTCGGGGTTTGCTTAGCTCTTCTTGGCGCGCTTACGCTCGTTTTCTTTGAGCAGTTTCTTACGCAGACGGATATGGTTCGGCGTTACTTCAACCAGCTCGTCGTCTTCAATAAAGTCCAGCGCCTGCTCCAGAGTGAAGCGAATAGGCGGTGTTAGCTGGATGTTTTCGTCAGAGCCGGAGGCACGAACGTTGGTCAGCTGCTTACCTTTGGTTGGGTTAACTGCCAGGTCGTTGTTGCGGCTGTGAATACCCAGAATCATGCCTTCGTAGACTTCGATGTTTGGATCGATCGCCAGACGGCCACGGTCCTGCAGGTTCCACAGGGCATAGCCCAGTGCTTTACCGGTAACCATGGAAACCAGTACGCCGTTGATACGGCTGACCACATCACCCTCTTTAACCGGACCGTAGTGGTCGAAGATAGAGGTCATGATGCCGGTGCCGGAAGTCATGGTCAGGAACAGGGAGCGGAAACCGATCAGGCCGCGGGAAGGAATCATAAAGGTCAGGCGAACCCGGCCTTTGCCATCCACTTCCATATTGGTCATGTCGCCCTTACGTTTACCCAGCTCTTCGATAACGGAGCCCTGGTGTTCCTCTTCGACATCGATCATCACCAGTTCATATGGTTCCTGGATTTCGCCATCGATCTCTTTCTGGATTACTTCCGGACGGGATACGCCCAGTTCGAAACCTTCACGACGCATGGTTTCGATCAGTACGGAAAGGTGCAGCTCACCACGGCCGGAAACCTTGAATTTCTCAGGGGTTTCGCCATCTTCAACGCGCAGCGCCACGTTGTGGATCAGTTCGCGTTCGAGACGGTCTTTAATGTTGCGGCTGGTGATGAATTTACCGTCCTGACCTGCGAACGGAGAATCGTTTACCTGGAAGGTCATGGAAACGGTTGGCTCATCGACGCTCAGCGCAGGCAGTGCTTCAACTTTTTCCGGATCACACAGGGTATCGGAGATGTTCAGTTCATCGATACCGGTAATACAGATAATGTCGCCAGCGGTAGCGCTGTCTACATCAATTCGTTCCAGACCGTGGTAGCCCATGATTTTCAGTACACGGCCATTACGGACAGCACCTTCACGGTCAATCACTTTAACCTGAGTGTTGGTTGCAACGCTGCCGCGAGTTACCCGGCCAACACCGATTACACCCACGTAGCTGTTGTAATCCAGTGCGGAGATCTGCATCTGGAAAGGACCGTCCAGATCAACCTGCGGTGCCTCAACATGTTCTACTATTGCCTCAAAAAGGGGCGTCATGTCTTCTGACATCTCTTCCGGATCCAGTCCGGCGATACCGTTCAGTGCAGATGCGTAAACGATCGGGAAATCCAACTGTTCATCGGTCGCGCCGAGGCTGTCGAACAGATCAAATACCTGATCGATTACCCAGTCAGGGCGGGCACCCGGACGGTCGATCTTGTTGATTACCACGATTGGGCGCAGGCCCTGGTCGAAGGCTTTCTGGGTTACGAAGCGGGTTTGCGGCATCGGGCCGTCCACGGCGTCAACCAGCAGGCATACACAGTCGACCATGGACAGTACGCGCTCAACCTCGCCACCAAAGTCAGCGTGTCCCGGAGTGTCTACGATGTTGATACGGTAGTCATTCCAGCGGATAGCGGTGTTTTTAGCGAGAATAGTAATGCCGCGCTCTTTCTCCTGATCATTGGAGTCCATGATGCGCTCAGTGCCTTCATCACGACGGCCCAGAGTACCGGACTGCTGCAGAAGCTTGTCGACCAGAGTGGTTTTACCGTGGTCAACGTGCGCGATGATAGCGATATTTCTTAGCTTTTCGATCACGTGTGTATACCTGTGAGATATTTTTGCGAATGCGGAATTATACGTGTTTGGTGGGAAATTACTGCATATTTCTTAAGCAATTTGCGGATTGGCCTGGTGCTGATTTGTCTGCGAACGACATGCATCTTGATCTGGCTACGTCTTAAGTCGAAAACGCTGCATTGCGGTAGGCGTTTGGCGAAATCATGGAGTATTATGTTTAGCGCGATGGCGGTAGTAGACCTGAAAAGCTCTTCTATGCACTGTTGTGGTGCACTCTAAAGAGTCATGTTCTGTTTTGGTGCATTCTGGTGATTAGGATTAATCTGCAGGGCCTGTTTTTTCAGGGCTTTAGCGTAAAAGGTTATCTGGCATGGTAGTTGCTATCCATATCACCGACAAATAATTTCGATTTCTCAGGGTTGTGCATGACACAGCCTGGTAATTACAAAGTGGAGAAAGCAAATGTCAGAGAAGACTCTGAATCTGATCAAAGAAAGCAACGCTAAATGGGTTGACCTGCGTTTCACCGATTCTCACGGTAAAGAGCAGCACGTAACGATCCCTGTTTCTGACATGGGCGATGACTTCTTTGAAGAAGGCAAAATGTTCGATGGTTCTTCTATCGCTGGTTGGAAAGGTATCAACGAGTCTGACATGATTCTGATGCCTGACGACAGTGCTACTCTGCTGGACCCATTCGCTGAAGCAACAACCGTTATCGTTCGTTGTGACATCGTTGAGCCAGCTACCGGTCAGGGTTATGAGCGTGATCCACGTTCTGTTGCCAAGCGTGCTGAAGAGTACCTGAAGTCTACTGGCATTGCTGATACTGCTATGTTCGGTCCTGAGCCTGAGTTCTTCGTATTTGACGAAGTTCAGTGGCACGCTGATATCAGTGGTTGTGGTTACACCATCGCCTCTGAAGAAGCTTCCTGGGCTTCCAGCCACAAAATTGAAGGCGGTAACACTGGTCACCGTCCACGCGTGAAAGGCGGTTACTTCCCTGTACCACCAATCGATTCCCTGCACGACCTGCGTGGCGCAATGTGTGACGCAATGGAAGCAATGGATCTGGTTGTAGAAGTACACCACCACGAAGTAGCCACTGCAGGTCAGTGTGAAATCGGTGTTGGTCCTAACACCCTGACTGCAAAAGCAGACGAAGTTCAGGTTCTGAAATACTGCGTACACAACGTTGCTCACGCTTACGGCAAAACCGCTACTTTCATGCCTAAGCCGCTGGTAGGTGATAACGGTTCCGGTATGCACGTTCACATGTCTCTGTCTAAAGACGGCGTTAACCTGTTCTCCGGCGATGCTTACGCAGGCATGTCTGAAACGGCTCTGTACTACATCGGTGGTATCATCAAGCACGCTAAAGCTCTGAACGCGCTGACTAACTCTTCTACTAACGCTTACAAGCGTCTGGTACCAGGCTTCGAAGCACCGGTAATGCTGGCTTACTCTGCACGTAACCGTTCTGCGTCTATCCGTATTCCTTACGTGACTAACCCGAAAGCACGCCGTGTAGAAACCCGTTTCCCTGATCCATCTGCTAACCCATACCTGTGCTTCGCTGCACTGATGATGGCAGGTCTGGACGGTATCCAGAACAAGATCCACCCTGGCGATGCGGCTGACAAAGATCTGTACGATCTGCCTGCTGAAGAAGCGGCTGAGATCCCAACAGTTGCCGGTTCACTGGAAGAAGCACTGGATGCTCTGGAAGCTGACCGTGACTTCCTGACTAAAGGTGGCGTATTCACTGACGACATGCTGGATGCGTTCATCGGTCTGAAGCGTGAAGAAGTTGCTAAAGTGAACATGACTACTCACCCGGTTGAGTTTGACCTGTACTACTCTGTATAAGTCGCGACTTAACTGAAGAAAAGCCTCCCTTGTGGAGGCTTTTTTTTGCTTTGCTGACAGGTTTTGGCTGAGAGGCTGCACCAGAATCGTGAAAGTGAGCGGGATAAGATTGTGCGTGGCGCACCATAATGGTGCGATCGTCTTTTCGAGCAGCTACACTGAACAGAGGCAAGCCCAGTAATACCGCTGGTTTGATAAAACTGGCGCGGCTTCAGAAAATTGGTTTGCTTTTTGCAGAAACAGGGCAGGGATAAAGAGAGCAGCCAGATGCCAAGAATAGAACTATACAAACAGATATTGGAAAACCTCTCTACGGCTGTGGTGCTGCTGGATGCCAGCATGCAGGTGGAGTACGCCAACCCCGCAGCGGAAATGTTACTTGAGGCCAGTCTGCGACGTCTGGCTCAGGTGCCCGTGTCGGAGTGGTTTTTGCCCGATGAAACAGGTTTTGCGGATCTGCAGGCCTGCCTGAAAAACAGTCATCCATATACCCGTCGCGAAGCCAAGCTGGTAACTCAGAGCGGTAATCATCTCACCGTGGATTACAGTATCAATCCACTGTTCATCTCCTCAGGACGACAACTGCTGATAGAGATTGAAGCGCGGGACCGCTTGATGCGTATTGAGCGGGAAGAAGATCTGTTATCGCAACATGAGACGGCCAGATCACTGGTCCGTGGTATGGCACATGAGATCAAAAACCCGCTGGGGGGGATTCGCGGCGCTGCGCAGTTGCTGGAGCGTGAACTTGAAGACCCCGCGTTGCATGACTACACCCGGGTGATCATTGAAGAGGCGGACCGGCTGAGAAATCTCGTCGATCGCCTGCTGGGACCAAGAACTCTGCCGAAAATGGAGGATGTGAATATCCACGCCATTCTGGAGCGGGTGTGTCACCTGATTCAGGCGGAAACCAAAGGGGCGGTGGCGCTCGTGCGGGATTATGACCCCAGTATCCCGGAATTTATTGGTGACTCAGAGCAACTGATTCAGGCCATTCTGAATATTTTGCGCAACAGTATGCAGGCGATGCAGGCGGCTGAAACTCCCCGACCGGAAATTCAGATCAAAACCCGGGCGCTGCGACAGATAACCCTGGGCGCCGAAAAGCACCGGCTGGCCTGTTGTGTTGAGATCACTGATAACGGTCCGGGGATTCCGGAAGATATCCTCAGCAAAATATTCTATCCGATGGTGAGTGGGCGAGCCGAAGGTACCGGGCTTGGGCTTTCCATCGCTCAATCCATTATTAATCAACACCGGGGACTGATCGAATGTGATACCCGTCCCGGTGAAACAAGATTTCAATTATTTATACCGCTGGAGCTGAACAATGAATCTGTCAGGTAAAATCTGGGTAGTCGACGATGACCGTTCGATCCGCTGGGTACTGGAAAAAACCCTGTCTGCCGAGGGGCTGATTACTGACGTTTTCGATAGCGCAGACAGTCTCTTATTGCGTCTCGAGCACGATGCTCCGGATGTGATCATCAGTGATATCCGGATGCCCGGGACTGACGGTTTACAGCTGCTGGATAAGATTCAGACCAGCCATCCTCAGGTTCCGATCATCATTATGACTGCCCACTCGGATCTCGATTCGGCGGTAGCGTCTTATCAGGGCGGTGCTTTTGAATACCTGCCCAAACCGTTTGATGTAGACGAAGCCGTGGCGCTGGTTAAACGTGCGCTCGCACATGCTATGGAGCAGCGTGAGCAGGTCGTTGAGCAGGTCATGGAGGAGAGCACTGAAATCATCGGCGAAGCCCCGGCGATGCAGGAAGTGTTCCGAGCCATCGGCCGCCTCTCCCAGTCCAATATTACCGTGTTGATTAATGGTGAGTCAGGAACCGGTAAGGAGCTGGTTGCCCACGCGTTGCACAAACACAGCCCGCGTCGTGACCGGCCGTTTATCCCGCTTAATATGGCGGCGATTCCCCATGACCTGATCGAGTCAGAGCTGTTTGGCCATGAGAAAGGGGCCTTTACCGGTGCAGCGGCAGCCCGCCGTGGTCGCTTTGAACAGGCGGATGGCGGCACCCTGTTTCTGGATGAGATCGGGGATATGCCGGCCGACGCTCAAACCCGTTTGTTAAGGGTGCTGGCGGATAGTGAGTTCTATCGTGTTGGTGGCCATACAGCGGTAAAGGTCGATGTGCGGATTATTGCAGCGACCCACCAGAATCTGGAAAAGCTGGTGCAGGAAGGGCGTTTTCGTGAGGATTTATTTCACCGCCTGAATGTGATTCGGGTACATCTGCCGAAACTCTCTGAGCGACGCGAAGATATTCCCCGTCTGGCGCGGCATTTCCTCAACTCTTCAGCCGAAGAGCTGAATGTAGAGACCAAAGTGCTGGCAGCGGATACTGAAAACTATATCTGTAACCTGGCCTGGCCGGGTAATGTGCGCCAGCTGGAAAACACCTGTCGCTGGCTGACAGTCATGGCCACTGGCCGTGAGGTGTTGATCGATGATCTTCCTCCTGAACTGATGGAACAATCCGGCAGTGAGGTGGTGGCCAGTGGTAACTGGGAGCAGTCACTGCGCAACTGGGCGGATCAGCAGCTCAGTCTGGGCCAGCGTTCACTGCTGGATAGTGCGGTGCCTGCCTTCGAGAAGATCATGATTGAAGTGGCACTGAAACACACCGCCGGACGTCGGCGTGATGCGGCAGAGCTACTGGGCTGGGGGCGAAATACCCTGACCCGTAAAATCAAAGAGCTGGGAATGGATGAAGGCAAAGCGGAGGATCACGAAGTGGCATGATTCGCTGCCTCGGGTTCCTGCTTTTCCTATATAATCCCTGCAGCTAGCGTTGCAGGGATTTTTTTATGTTACACGTCGTACTTTTCGAGCCGGAGATTCCGCCGAATACCGGGAATATTATCCGTCTGTGTGCCAATACCGGGTTTCAGTTACATCTGGTTGAGCCGCTTGGTTTTGATTTTGATGATAAGCGGCTCCGGCGGGCGGGGCTGGATTATCGCGAATTTGCGGCGGTTCAGATTCATCCTGACCTGAATCACTGCATTGAGGCGGTGGCGCCGCGCAAGGTCTGGGCGCTGACGACCAAAGGCACGCGTGGGCATACCGAGGCCGACTTTCAGGCCGGAGATATGCTGCTGTTCGGCCCGGAGACCCGGGGGTTGCCAGAGCGTGTGCGGGCGGAATTTCCATCTGAGCAGTGGCTGCGTTTACCGATGTGTGCTGACAGCCGCAGTCTTAACCTGTCCAACGCCTGTGCCGTGGTGGTGTATGAGGCCTGGCGGCAGTTGGACTTTGCTGGCGCAGCGCAACCCTGAGCCGCTATAGTAAAGCGGATTGGACAGAGGTACCTGAATGCAACATGCACTGATTATTTGCCGGATAGAGTCCTTTACTGCGGAGCAGGGCGGTGAATTACTCTGCCTCAATGCGGAAGATCACAAACAGCGTAGTATCACCCTTCAGGGGTATGCGGGTCAGCAGGTGAATGTGCAGACGCTGAAAAATCAGCAACTGCCTCTGGTTTTGCTGGCGGATAAACTGATCCGGGTAAGTGAGTCCCGACTCACGGTTCCGCCCACTGCACTGGTGAGTATTGTCCCGCTGCCGGCGGCGTCAATCGGAGAAATTCTGGATGCGGGCCGGGGTGGAGAGATTCTCGACAGCCTCGCGCTGAAAGAGTGTTAAAATCAGCGCCTCATTAAATTGTTGTTTCGATCAGGGGACGGGGCTCTCTGTGATACCCAAAAAGCTAATAAATCTGCTCTCAATCGGCCTTCTGGGCGTGATGCCCTGGTGTGTTTCTGCAGCGGAGCTGCATCCGGAAGTCAGGCAGATCTGCCAGCAGATTGGAAAAAAACTGGCCAGTGTTTCACCCGATGAGTGTCTCAGTCATCAATACGTTGCCCCCAGGTTTCACTCCGTTCGGGGACAGCCGATTCTGGAAACGCATTTCCCGGCCCGGAAGGGGAGTGAGGAAAGGGTGCCGCGGGTGCTGTTTATTGGCGGTATTCACGGTGATGAGTACTCCAGCGTCAGTGTGACGTTTAAGTGGCTGAATACTCTGAAAGCCCATCACTCCGGCGCGTTTGACTGGCACTTTGTTCCCTTGCTGAATCCGGACGGTCTGCTGCAGCGCAAATCGACAAGGGTCAACGCTAACCGGGTCGATTTGAACCGCAATTTTCTCCCTGCGCCGGAATTCCCGGAGCCTCTTGAACACTGGCAGAAACGCGCAAAGAAGCGTTTGCGCTATTTTCCCGGTCACGCGCCACTGAGTGAGCCTGAAAGCCAGGTGATTCATCAGTTGATTGATGAATACCAACCCACGGTAATCGTATCGGTTCATGCTCCTCATGGCATTCTGGATTTTGACGGGGGTATTCAGCCACCGAGAAAGCTGGGTCCCCTGCAACTACGTCAGTTGGGCACCTATCCCGGATCGTTGGGCAATTACGGCTGGTTTGTGAAGAATATTCCGGTAGTGACGATTGAGTTGCCGCACGCAGGCATCATGCCTGAGACGCGCGATATCGATCGTATGTGGACTGATCTGGTGCGCTGGTTAAATTATAAAGCCCGGGGGATGAGTAAGGTGGCTCAGGCCGGGGTAGTGAATTAGCAGACATAAAAAAACGGAGCCGGGCTCCGTTTTTTTATCGGTTCTCAGCGCGATTAGTGCTGCGCTTCTTCTGCGGCTTGCTGCTGCATCTGGCTCATCTGCTGAGCGTACAGAGCATCGAAGTTAACCGGAGACAGCATCAGTGCAGGGAAGCTTGCCTTAACAACCATGCTGTCGATCGCTTCACGTGCGTACGGGAACAGAATGCTTGGGCAGAACGCGCCCAGAGTGTGGTGCATCTCCTGCTCGCCGAGGCCGGAGATAGCGAAGATACCGGCTTGCTGCAGCTCAACCAGAAACGCGGTTTTATCTTCGTTTTTAACGGTTACGGTCAGGGTCAGTACCACTTCGAAAGCTGACTCACCGACCTGGTTAGTCTGGGTGTTCATCTCCAGGCCAACTTCAGGCTGCCATGGGCTCATGAAGATTTCAGGTGAGTTCGGGGATTCGAAAGAAGCATCTTTAATGTAGACGCGCTGAACCGCAAACTGAGGGCCCTGCTGCGCTTCCTGAGATGCAGTGTTCTGATCGTTCTCGGACATGACTTATCCTTATTTTTTAAATTTAGTTGGCGCTTAGCAGCTCATCCAGTTTGCCCTGGTGCTCCAGAGCAAACATCTCATCACAGCCGCCGATAGGGGTTCCACCGATAAAAATCTGCGGCACAGTATGGCCACCACTGAGGCGGGTCATCTCCTGGCGCTTGCTCAGGTCGCCGTCGACTTTGATCTCGGTGTACTCAACCTGTTTGTGATCCAGCAGCATCTTGGCGCGGATGCAGTAGGGGCACCAGGTTGTGGTGTAAATAATAATCTCTTGCATAGTATTTACTTAATGATGGGCAGGCTCTGGCCTTTCCATTCGGTCATGCCACCGGAAAGACGTACAGCCTTTTCGAAGCCGGCCGCCTTAAGCTTACGTGTCGCGGTACCGGCAGCCTGACCCAGATTGCAAACCACAATAATCGGACGCTCTTTGAACTTGGTCAGTTCATCCATGCGGCGGTCCAGATCGGACAGAGGGATATGTTTGGCATTGGTGATATGCCCGGTCGCCCACTCTTTTTTCGGACGGATATCAACAATGATCGCATCGTCTTTGTTGATCAGTTGGGTGGCCTGAGCAGGGGTAACTGCTTTGCCGGCTTTACTGCGTTCGAACAGGAGGAACATCACCAGGGTCAGTACCCAGGCGGCAACCATGAATGGGTGGTTGCTGATAAACTCGATATATTGATCCATTGCTAATCCAGATTAGGCCGAAATGGGCCGCTATAAATGCTTACAAAGGCGGACTAGTATACCTTGCGATTTTTGACGGGATAAGGGGAAAACCGCTCTAAAATTCTTAAATTGGTGGTTTTCTTTGTAACATGTCGGCAATGGTTAGCCTTGCCCTGCCTTTCCAAGTAAAATCCTCGGTTATTCATTTATCGGTTAAAGACAGAATCCTCTCGTTATGACAGCAAAGCGCGCAACCAAAGCTCTGATCATCCTTGATGGTTACGGTGTAGAAACTTCAGAATCCTCCGCTATTCAGGCTGCCAGTACTCCCGTCTGGGATAAGCTGCTGGCAGAGAACCCGAATTCCCGGATACAGACCTCCGGTATGGCGGTAGGTCTGCCCGAAGGGCAGATGGGGAACTCGGAAGTGGGGCACATGAATATCGGTGCGGGGCGTACTGTTTATCAGAACTTTACCCGCATCTCCAAAGCGATTGATGACGGTGATTTCTTTACCAATCCGGTACTGCTGGAAGCGATTGATGCGGCGGTCGCTGCAGATAAAGCGGTTCACGTAATGGGCCTGCTTTCTCCGGGTGGTGTTCACAGCCATGAAGAGCATATCTTTGCGCTGCTGGAACTGGCGGTGAAGCGCGGTGCGAAAAAACTTTATGTCCATGGGATTCTGGATGGACGTGATATGCCGCCGCGCTCTGCTGAGCCATCGATCCGGCGTACAGAAGAAAAGCTGGCAGAACTGGGCACAGGTGCGATCGCCACGCTGGCAGGTCGCTACTTTACCATGGATCGTGACAACCGCTGGGATCGGGTTCAGTTAAGCTACGACGCGATGACTCAGGGCAAAGCGCCTTGTCAGTCGGCTTCTGCATTGGAGGCTTTAGAGCAGGCCTACGGACGAGATGAAAACGATGAGTTTGTTCAGGCAACGGTTATCACCGATGCCAATGGGCAGGTACAGGGAACGCTGGCTGAGGGTGATGCGCTGATCTGTGCGAACTTCCGTCCTGACCGGGCTCGTGAAATCACCCGTGCTTTCACTGAGGGTGACAGCTTTGATGGCTTTAACCGGGAACAGCGTCCCTCTCTGCACTATGTGATGATGACGCAGTATGCAGCAGATATTGAAGCGGCCTGCGCGTACCCGCCGCAGCCGATCAGAAATGATCTGGGTGAATACCTCTCCTCGTTGGGTAAGACTCAGCTACGCATTGCAGAAACAGAAAAATATGCTCATGTAACATTCTTCTTTAACGGTGGTCAGGAAGAGGTGTATGCCGGTGAAGACCGGATTCTGGTACCTTCGCCGGATGTGGCTACCTACGACCTGAAGCCTGAAATGAGCGCGCCGGAAGTGACCGGAAAGCTGGTGGAAGCTATCCACAGCGGTAAATACGACCTGATCGTATGTAACTTTGCCAATGGCGATATGGTAGGACACACCGGTAAGTTCGATGCGGCCGTTAAAGCCTGTGAAGTGGTGGACGACAGTCTGCGTCAGGTGCTGGCGGCGATCAGAGAGGCAGGTGGCGAAGCATTGATCACGGCGGACCACGGCAATGTTGAGCTGATGGTGAACCCGGAAACCGGGCAGCCGCATACCTCTCACACGAACTGGCCGGTCGCTTTGATCTATGAAGGCTACCGAAATGAATCCATCAAATTGAGAGATGGTGCTCTCTGTGACCTGGCGCCCACCCTGCTGGCGCTGATGGAGCTGGAGAAGCCGGCAGAAATGAGCG